>NZ_JACJIH010000001.1:0-3002985 GCF_014138825.1 Nesterenkonia sandarakina
GTTGGTAGGTATTGGTTATGGAGGGCTCCAACCGGTGCTACTGCGGACTGACTGCGGACGCATCGATCTTGTCTGCCGCCTCCCTCAGCTTCTGTGCCATGAGCACCCTTTGGCCGTCTGAGAACTTCTCGAAGTGCGGGAGTTAGGCGCCAACTGCAGGGTGAACATGCTCATCACACTTGCGCCAAGCCGATGTGCGTCAACCCTGAACATGTTGTTCCTGCAACCGCAGCAACCAACATCGCCGAAATGAAAGCGCGAAACAGCTACATCGCGCGCATAGAAGAGCTAGAGAACGCGCTCCGTGAGCTATCACCGAGGCATCCAAAACTTGGAATGCTCGCAATCTACTGAATGACGCGGCCCTCGCCCCGCAAACAATCTGAAACACGGGGGTACGGTGCCCCCGGGGCACCCCCTCTGGAGTTCGCTCCCAATGGCACTGCGAAATACCTCCCCGCGTTTTTTCCACAGGCCATCCTCAAGGAGGTGCCGTCGTGCCGAAAGCCAAGTTTGACTCTTATGGGCCTGACGATGCTCCGCCTGCGCCGAAACAGCCAATCCGTTCTATAGCACCCCCTCTGTGGCGATGGTAGACCGGCTGATAGACCTCGTGTGTGTGAATCGTCCTATACCTGTGGGAGGCCGCGTGTGGGGCCCCCGGGGGTGGGTAGGGGTGTTCGCGGACACGGGAAGGCCCGCACCTGAACGTGTCAGATGCGGGCCGCTCCACTGCGCTTGTCAGGCTGCGCTGATGGTGACCTTGACCAGGCGATCCGGATAAGGGAACCCGAAGTCGATCCGTGCGGTTGCTCGCACCGCCACACGATCCGAACTGAAGTAGACATCGGTCGAAGATGTCACTGTGACGTCTTCACGCAGGACCACATGGACTGCGCCTCGGTCGATGATCCACAGTTCCCCTTCGGTTGCGTGCCGCGTCTGGATCACTGGCAGTGATGCGACGGTGCTGACATCTGCGACCAGTGCCCGGTTGGACCCGTCTGCGTCTTTAAGTTGGGCCAGCTTCAGCGCGTCGTTGGGGTGAGACAGGATGACCGATGCTGAGCCTCCTGCGATGCCGATGGTGGCCTTCGCCTCCAGGAGAGCATCGAGGTTACTCAGGTCGGTGCTGAGTTCGGGGGTGGTGAGGCTGGAGAGGCCCTGCGGTGCTGGGGCTGCCAGTGCTCCCAGGAAGGCGGCGTCCATCTGGTGGATTAGCGCCCGGGAGAGGGAGGTGCCGATGATGGTGGCCGCGTCTGGGGAGGAGTCCTCTGCGAGTTCGCGGGAGACCGGGATCAGTCCGGCGACCTTGCGGGGAGTGACTTCGAGTTCATCGAGGGCCACATCGGAGGGCAGGATCTCTTCACCCTCGTTGGTCCAGGAGGCGATGGCGTCTTCGACCACGATGGGAATCCGGAACGATGTCCCTGCGGTGGTGTGAGTGGTGGAGACCACGGAGTTAGTCGCGATGGCCTGTTCGAGCAGCGGGGTCAGGATGAGCCCAGCCTGGTCGGTCGGCGCGATCTGGTGGAGAGACGTAGTTGTTGCAGTCATTGGAAGGCCCTTTCAGCGGGGTTAGAAAAACACATGAGCTTGGGTGTGTTCTCTCCGAAGCGGCTCTGCCGTCCTTCGGTGCCCCGCCGGGGCTAGTGAGACGTTTTCCCGGGAGGGTGAAAGTTGACGCCTGGTCCGCTTTCACCCTCCCGTGGAAGATGCTCCAATTATATCATTTGATTGTGTTTAGTTTCCGCTGCTGATGATGCTGTCCCACCCGGTAGTGAAGGACCGTTCTCCTCCTGTGCCTGCGGTGGGGACGACGCCGCGAGTAGCGTGGTCTGTCCAATCGACTCGACCTGTCCTGTGGTATGAGGAGGTGAGTTTGTTGAGGGTGTGGTCGGGGGCGAGTCCGAGCGTTTCGTGTGTGGCCTGAACCGCTTGCAGGAGTCGGCTGTCATCGAACTGGCCGGTCTCGTCGTAGACGCTTGTGAGGTCCACTCCGGCGGCTTTGAGTGCCTTTACCCCGACTCCGAGGTGTTTCAGCTTCTCTTCCACGATGTGGGTGGTGATGCTTTCAAGTCGTTGCGCTGTTGCGTCTCGTTCTGCCTCGGCTTCGCGCAGCCGCACCCGGTATTTCGCGGCCTCACGATTCTCCGGGCTCGGCTCCTTCTGGGTCGGGTCCTCGGCGGGCTGGTTCGGTGTCGCCTGGACCGGTGCCGTGGAGGACTGCTCGGTGGTGGAGTCCGCCGTCGTGGGTGAAGCGGATGAGGAATCGGTCGCCTGGTGAGGCTGGCTGGTGGTATCCGTGGTCATGGATGATCTCTTTCTCTGTGTCTGTTGCTTCGCGGATGCCGTTGAACCGGCGGTAGTCCGCGTCGATGGTCGCTGATTCGGGTGTGTGCCGGGTGCAGGAGAGCCGGTGTTGATGTGTCAGGCCACGTATCCAGACGCCTCCGCATGTGGTGCAGGGTCCGGGGTTTTCACTCACGGGCCTCAGCCTCCTGCTGTAGCTCCAGGCGGGTCGCTTCAAGCTCGGCGGACATCTGATCGAGCGCCGTCTCCGGTGGGAGTTTCCCGTCGTCTAGGAGCGAGGTGACCCAACTCAGGAAATACTCGGACACCACCAGCGGGTGATTGTCCTCAGAGTCCATGAGCCCAATCGCTTCGGACTGGTGCCCGGTCGCGTAGAGCCGGACGGCGCTGGTGACGTTCCGTGCGGTCGTGAGGATCTGGTCACCCGTGGGGATCTGGTGCTTAGTCATTGGTCGCTCCTTCGAGTTCGGTGACGCGGGCCTGAGCTGCTTCGGCCTTCAGTCGGAGTTTCTTGCAGTTCGAGTTCAGCTCAGAGATCTTGGCCGCGTGCTCCAGGTTGGCGGCTCGGAGTTCGGCGCGATTTTGACGCGCACGCGCACGCCACATCATCACCTCAGCCAACAGTGTTTCGGCGGACCGCGGTTTCTTCTGCGGTGGTTTCGGCTTGCCGTTGAAGTACTCGACTTCAGATTCATAGAGGTTGCTCATGGTGTGCTTCTTTCGTTCGTAGATCATGTGATCAGCGTCAGTAGGGATATCTGAGGGCAACGGCCCTTCAGGTGTGCCGTTCGCTGAGGTGGTCATCAGGAGCCTTCCGAGATCAGGAGCATCACAGTTGCCGCGATGCCCAGCGCGCAGCCGTTCTGGTCTTGCCAGTGCTCTACGTGCGGCAGATGAGGTTTCACCAGGCGCTCACGTAGGAGCTTGATGTGCGGGTTCTGGTGCCGGTCGGTGCCGTTCGCCGGGTGCGCCACCCGTCGGATCGCGTCGATGATTGCCGGGTCCTGGAAGGCGGACCTGGGAATCACCGCGTCACCCACCGCGAGAGTCACGCGGATATTAGGACCCTCGGTCGCGATTGCCAGTACCGGTTCAGGGATCGGCTTCTTGAACCTGCCGAACAGGTGCCCAGGCAGCTCCTCCAGACTCCGCACCGGCACATCTGGGTAACGGGTGTGCAGCCTGCCGGTGTCCAGCCAGTCCGGGACGTAGACCTCCAGGAGTGTGATCTCCCCGGCCCTAAACGTGCGGATCGGGTCGCCGTGGTGCTTCTTCGCCTTCACCGTCCGGCCACGGGCCTCGACCTTGCAGACCGCCACCGACTCCACCCCGATAGGTTCCTCAGCGTGGAGACCGATCACGTCCCAATTCAGCCGTAGATATTTCTCCCAGTAGTCATCGAGGACGCCCAGGTCCCCGACCACCCGGTAGCCGCACTCACAAGACTCATGCGGTGGCATGTGCCCCGGCAACAACTGCGGGAGCCGCACCAGAGACACCGGCTCACGGTGGCACCGGTCCGCCCGAGCCGTCGCATCAGAATCGAAATTCCAGAGTTTGCGACCATCAGTCCACTCACCGCGCCACCCGACCAGAGATTCATCGTCGGCGCTCATGCGGCCACCTCCCACGTCGCCGCACGCATCGACCAGCACTCAGGGCAGGGACACGACACCTCAGAAGCGCCTCGATGCGGACGAGAAGCGCCCATCATCTGTATGGCGACCGGTGCCAGAGCTTCGAACGATCCACCGGGAGCCAAGCTCGCGATGTAGCTGCAAGCACACGGGGCCAGTGAGCAAGATTCACACATCATCCAGCCCTCCTCTCCCGAAGCTGCCGTTGCATGTTCGACACGAAATCCCCCGCGCTACCGAACCCGTCAGGAGTCACCGGCGGATCATCCGGCCACACATCCGAGTAGCTAGCAGGGGTCGGAGATCCACGATGAATCGGGGTCGATGTAATTTCACCGGTCTGGAGATCTACTTCTTCTTCAGAATCAGGAAGCTCTTTCCCCGTCCCGGCCCGTCCCGTCCCGACAACACCGGTGACGTCACCATGACTGTCACTTGTGGTGGAGTGCCTGAGTGTGGAGAGTTGCCCCGAATCATGGGGAATCTCCTCACTCTCGTCACCGGTGACGTCACCTTTAGGGGCAGTGGCCCACTTGCAATCCTTCGGCCTGTCACCCTGACCGGATTCACAGAGTGCGTGGTCCCCGTCGCGGTGTGCTCGGCTCCGTCGTTGATCCTCGCGTTTACGTTCGGTCTCTCGGGCCTTCGCCTCAGAGATGACATGCTCTGCGGCGCGGACCACCCGTACTTTGCTGCCGTGATCGGCGACTAGTCCGACTTCCACGAGTTTGCGGATAGCCCCGAGAGTGTCGGGGAGATCGGAGCACCGTTCAGCTTTTGAGCGACTGATGATGCCGTCCCTTGCATCGAGTCGGGAGCACAGTTGGATGAGCGCGATGTAGTGCCACCTCGCGTGGATGTCCTGACCGATTGCCTCCTCGATCTTCTCTGACCAGAGATCATCCAGCTTTGTCCAAGACATCGCTGCCCCCTTCGTCTCCAACGGGCTCCAGTCGGCACAGGATCATCCGCGCCTCCAGGCCTCTCTGCTGCGCCCTCGTCACTGCGTTCTGAGCGGCTACCAGGCTGAGGTGCACCCTGCGCCGATACCGTGGTGTCCCCGCAGCAGTGACGATCTCCGTGAAGACGACAAGCGCCTTCAGTGGCTTAGTGGCGATCTGATCAATTAGCCGCTCCTCGATCACTGGGCATCACCTCGCGTCGGCTGCAGTTCATGCGTGGCGATGCCGAAATCGGTCGCCCTGCTGAGGTCAGCCATCGCCGTCTTGAGGATTGCGATCTCCTGGGAGACAGCATCGGATGGGTCAAGCACGGCGTAGATAGCGGCCGCCCAATAACCTGGGAACTTCGCCGTCTTCCGCTTGTAGACCCAACCGCCTTGTTTGTGCAGGTCGTCTTCAATGCAATCAACGGCGGTTTTGACAAGCACCCTGACTCCCGCCTCCTCGGTGTCCCCGCGAGACCGGAACTGCACTATGCCGTCGGTCCTGACGAACACGTATCCGAGGTGCTGGAGCATCCGGCCCGTGTTCTGATCCCGGATGTAGGTTGTCTCACCCCTGGGCCGCTCCTGCCGGATTCCCAGACTCTTGAAGAAGTCGAGGTCTGAAAGCTGCGCGTTGTTGTTGTGGGCGAAGTAGCGCATCACTGCTCACCGGCCTGTCCGTCTTCGATCTCTGCGGAGATCTCATCGGCGGTGGTGAACAGCCAGTCCGCCATGCTCCTCATCGCGTCGAGGGTCATAAGGATGTGGGCCTGTTCCCCGTCGCTGTCGAGGAGACTGAGCCGCGCTTCTGTCCGAACTGCCCAGCCGTCACTGTTGAGCTTGTCGGCCCGGTAGATGGTCGCCACGGGCTGCATAGCGCCATGCCCGAGGGGGAACTCCAGGGTGCCCCGGGAGAAGAAGTCGTGGGAGTCCAGAACTAGGTCGGCGGACTTGAACGGTGTAGTGTCTCGCATTATTGATGCTCCTTCGTGGGCGTCTTCTAGGAGAGCGGCCCGGTTCTGTTTGGCGACTGTCACCGGGTCGTTCTTTTTCGTCTGCGTAAGGTCAGTCACGGCCGGCCTCCTGCATGTTGCGGAAAGCCTCAGCCGGCGTCGGGTCGCGGAACTCATGCACCCGACCTCCAGCAATACGGCTGAGGTACGCCTCTGCGTCCTCTGGGCTGAGATGTGGCTGCTTATGAAGCCGGGTAGCGAGACGAGAGATCTTCGATGTGGAGAGCGCCTGCTCGTGCTCCGTGGCCCATCGAGATACCTGTCGTTTTCGTTCCGTGAGAGTTATTTCGGGCATGCTTGTTGGTCCTGTTCTCTGCGCTAGTGCCGAAGCTCTAGTCGGTTCCGTGGGGTCCTGCTGCGGGGTCAGGCGCTTATCTGCTCGTCTGCCTGCATCCGTTCAGAGATCCATTCGAGGACGCTCTCCCGCGAGTACCTGATCGCACGCGGGGTGAGGGCGAAGCTCCTGGGCCCCCCGTGTCCGCGGTGCCTGAAGTACTTGAGTGATCCTTCAGGGATTCCCGTGAGTTCTGAGACCTGCTTAGTGGTCATCAGTGGGGGAAGATTTTCTGCTTCCATGATTCGCCGTCCTGTCTTGATGAGCGCTATGACTTGGTTGGTTTGGCCGAACAATACAAGACTAGCACGTATGGCGGCTGATATTGTAGTGATTGGCAAAACCGACCAAGAAAGAGGCAAGTGGCTATGGCAAGCAGCGGCGAAGCCCCGTTATCGTTCTACGAATGCGCACCTGACCTCTGGTATCCAGAGCGAATCAATCTTGACAACTTGATAACCGAGGATGATCCCGACCAGAGATTCGGCGTATCGCTTCTCATGTCACCGCTCGAAGGTAAGTACGCGGTGCGTAAGTTCTCCGTCAGTTACTCGGACGACACTTCGAACCTCGTGCCGGTTCCACGGGGCCTGACAAGTGCCGACCTTCGGACGCTCTCGATCAACGCGCTTGTATCGCAGGTCGTGGAGCACGCAGATTTTTCACGCGCCCGACTGTCCGAAACTCAACATGAACTACATGAGCTCCCGTATAACCCCGAACACCTCGATTCAAATCTGGCTGAGGTGGCGCGCATCTATGCGCGTGAGCAGATGGCGGGGCGGCGGCCCGCAAAAGGTGTCGTCTCAACGATGGGTGTTCCAACATCGACGGCGGGGTACTGGATACGACGGGCAAAAGATCGCGGATACCTGCGAGCAGTGCTGGAAACGCCCCGAGAGGTCGAGAGATACGTCCAGGAGTTTCGCGGTGAGTCCGCAGAGACGTAATCCACGGCTCGGGGTCGAGGACCGCTGGCACAGGGCAGACAAGTCTCGTTCAGCGAGTTACGGCAAGGGCAAGCGGTGGCGCGCTCGCTGGGTCGAACCGTCGGGAGCTGAGAAGGCCAAGGCATTCGACCGAAAGACCGACGCCGAGCAGTATCTGAAGAACGTCACTGCCTCGATGGTGAGCGGCCAGTACGTGGCACCAGAAGGGGGCAACGTTCTCACGCGGGAGATCCTGCATCGGTTCCTCAGTGGGCTCGACGTCAAGCACAGCACTCTCCTTGGCTACAGGTCCGCCATAGACGCTCAAATCATGCCCCGGTGGGGAGATGTGCCCCTGAAGGCGATTGCGACCTCAGACATCAAGGGGTGGCTTGTGGCGATGCAGCGTGGGAATCCCGATGCACGATTGAAGCGGGAACGCGACGGGCTCTCCTCGGGGTCGGCGCGGAAAACTGGTCAGGTCTTCAGCATGGCGCTCGATGTCGCCGTTCATGACCGGCTCATTGCCCGGAATCCGATGGAGAACGTCAAACTGCCAAGGCAGGGCCAGCCGCGCCAGGGGATGAGCCTCACCCGCGACCAGTTGCACGGGCTTGCCGAGGCCATGACGACGAATGACCGTGTGCTGACTCTGGTGCTCGGATATACCGGGCTGCGCTGGGGTGAAGCCATCGGGCTCACGGTCAAGTCGGTGGACTATGAGCGGCGGCGCATTCATGTGCGGCGGACCTACAGTGAAGCCGGGGGATCAATCCGCGAGGAGACTCCCAAGAGTCATGAGGCGCGCTGGGTGCCCTTCCCGCCGTTCCTCAGCGCCGAACTCCACAAGGTGACCAACGGGAAGGCACAGGGCGCGGACATCTTCACCACGGCGCAGGGGAGGCCTATACATGGGACCAATTGGATTCACCGGGTCTACCGGCCAGCGTTGACCAGGGCAGGAATCCCAGACGCACAGGATCGAGTGATCCATGATCTCCGGCACACCTATGCCAGTCTCGCGATCAGGGCCGGGGCGAACGTGAAGCAGCTCCAGAAGGCGATGGGTCACGCTGATGCGACGATCACGCTCAATCAGTATGCGGATCTGTTCGAGGACGATTACGCCGATCTGGGGGAGCGTCTTGAACCTCCTGCGGACTCACTGCGGACTGCGGGGCCGAGAAATAACGAAACCCCCGGCCAGAAAACGATCTGACCAGGGGTTTCAGTGGAGCCGCCTGCCGGAATCGAACCGGCGACCTATTCATTACGAGTGAATCGCTCTACCGACTGAGCTAAGGCGGCGTGGCGCCGCAGTGAGGCGCACGAGGGACTACTTTACTGGTGCGCCTCACCGCGGTCAAAGCTCGCTCAGTCGTGCGCGGGGACCACCATCACCGGTGCGCTCGCGTGGTGCAGCAGCTCCCGGGAGACCGAGCCCAGCAGTGCGCTGCGCACCCCGCCGTGGCCCCGGGTGCCCACCACGGTCAGCTGGACCCGCCCGCCCATGGACTGGAGCACGTTGACCGGGAAGCCCTCCTCCACCGAGCCGGTGACCGAGAGCTCCGGGAACTGGGCCTGGACCCATCCGACCTCCACGTCGAGGTCCTTGTTCAGGTCATCCACCCTGGTCTGCACCATGGCCTGTTCCCTGGCCGCCAGCTCCGGGTACCACATTGCCGCCGTCGTCAAGGGGGGCAGCGCCATCACCAGCTGCAGCCGGGTGCCGTGGCTGATCGCGGTTCGGGCGGCCTCCACCGCGGCCTTGCGGGAATGCGGGGACCCATCAATGCCGACCACCACGGGCCGGGTGTCAGCGGTGCTGATCGCCTCCGCACCGTCACCCACGCTGGACTCCTCGGTGTGCGGGACCACCACGGTGGGGGAGTGCGCGTGGGAGGGCAGCGCCGCGGCCACCGAGCCAAGGATCCGTCCGGTGAACCCGCCGCGACCGCGGCTTCCCACCACGCACAGCTCGGCCGACCCTGACAGGTTGACCATCACCCCGGCGGCGTCGCCGTGCTCCAGCCGGTAGGTGACCTCTCCGGCATGTCCTGCGAGCTGTTCCCGGGCCAGGTTCAGGGTCCGCTCCGTCGCCTGCCGTGCCAGGGTCTGACCCCCGGCATCCGGGAAGCTCTCCAGGTATCCGCTGACCGCAGGCGGGATGGTGAAGGAGCTCATCACCGTCAGCGGCAGAGCGCGGAAGTGCGCCTCACGCGCGGCCCAGCGCAGCGCCGAGGTGGCATTGGCCGAACCGTCGAATCCGACAAGGACCCCCAGCGGTCGTGGGGCGCGTTGCTGTTCACCGGCTGCGGTGGGCTCTGGGGCGAGGCTGTTGTGGGCGTCGTGGGTGTGGCTGGACTCCGAGGAGGTCGCAGCGGGGGTGGCAGGGGACTCAATGTTCATGGCAGCGTCCTAACGCAGATCAGCTGAATGATGCCGATGAGTCAGAGAGGCCGAGCGGACGTCGTCGTCACCGGTGATCTGAGTCTACCTGTGTATTTCTACAAGATGTAGAAGAAAGTTCAGCAATCGGTGCAGCCCTCGGTGAGCTCCCCGTCGAGCAGGTATCCGTCCACCGCCTCGTCCACACAGCTGTTGCCCGACCGGTACGCCAGGTGTCCCTCACCCTCCCGGATGATCAGCGAGGACTGTGGCACCTCTTGGTGCATGTTCTCAGCCCATTCCACCGGGGTGGCCGGGTCACCGGTGGTCCCGATCATCAGCAGCTTCTCGACCTCGGCGAGGTCCGGCTCCCAGGGCTCTGAGACGTTCTCGGCGGGCCATTCCTCGCAGACCACGGCGCGGTGCCCCAGGTAGGGGCCGAAGGTGGGGGCCTGCTCGGAGACCTCCTCGAACTCGGCGTCGATCTGGTCCTGGTCCTGCGGCATCGGGTAGTCCAGGCACATCACGGCCGTGAAGGCGAAGTTGTTGATCCAGTCATAGCTGCCATCGGGAGTGCGCCCGGCCTGGAGGTCCGCGAAGTACTGGAACGCGCTGAGGTCCTGCTGCTGCAGCGCCATGCTCAGCGCCTCGGAGAGCACCGGCCAGGCCTCGCGGCTGTACATCGGGGTGATGAAACCGCTGACCAGAGTGGAGACGTTGATGGTCCGTCCGTCTGCGCCCTTCGCCGGGCTCTCCTGGACCCCGGCGAAGAGGTCCTGCACGCTGGCGGTGACCTCCTCCACGGTGTCACCAGCCGGGCAGGTCTCCTGCTCGGTGCACCACTGGGCGTAGTTCTCCAGTGCCTCCTCGAAGCCGCGGGCCTGTCCCAGGTTCAGCTCATGGGCATCGATGGAGACATCGAGCATCCCGTCCAGCACGAAGCGTCCGACTCGTGGGCCGTAGTGCTCGGCATAGGTCATCCCCAGCTTCGTCCCGTAGGAGAACCCCAGGTAGTTCAACTCGTCCTGCCCCAGCGCGGCCCGGATCACGTCCATGTCGCGGACCGCAGAGAGCGTGTCCACATGGCCGAGCAGCCCCCCACTCTCGGACTCGCAGGCCTCAGCCAGCTCCGAGGCCGAGTCGCGGGCCTCCGCGTAGGCGGCTTCGGTGTCGAGCTGCTCGTCGGTGACCTGCTCGCGGTACTCGTCCATCTCGGCGTCGTCCAAGCAGGTCACCGGCGCGGACCGATGCACCCCGCGCGGATCGAAGCCGATCACGTTGAAGCCTTCCAGCAGCTCTTGGCTGAACGCGGCCGAGGCCGTCTCTGCCACGGTGTCGTAGCCGGAGGACCCGGGCCCACCCGGATTGGTGAGCAGGTACTCGGCGTCCTCACCGCCGGAATCGGAACTGATGATCTGGATCTGCAGATCCTCCCCGGAGCCGGGCTCCGCCCAGTCCATCGGCACCGTGACCTCGGCACACCGCATGGTCGCCTCGCAGACGCTCCAGTCCAGCTCCTGCTCGTAGTACTCGGTGTAGCCCGCAGGCTCACCGGGCAGCGCCTCGGCAGGCACCGAGGTCGGGGTGATGGGCTGCTCCGCCTCGGCCTCCTCGGCGCCGGGCTCTCCGCCAGAGCTCACGCAGCTTGAGAGCAGCAGCGCGGAGACGGCGGTGAGACTCACCAGGCGGATTCTGCGGGACAGGGTGAGGCGCTCAGGCACGGGACCTCCCGGGTAGGAACTGCATCATCAGGGCCTCCATGGCCAGCAATGGGGGGACGTTCTGGGTGATCCGGGTGCGGGCGGCATTGATCGCATCCAGCCCCGCCAGGGTCTGCTCGGCGCTGAGGGACTGCGCATAGCGCTGCAGCTCCTCGCGCAGATGCTCGTTGATCAGCTCGACGCCGGTGCCCAGCTTCAGGCTCAGCACGTCACGGAAGACGGCGGTCAGGTCGATCAGCGCCCGGTCCAGGGAGTCCGCCACGGCGCGCTTGGCCCGTCGGGTGTTCTCCTCCTCGAGCTTCTTGAACTGGCTGCGAAGCTTGGGCGGGATCTTCTCCTCGGCCTCCAGGCCGAGCGACCGGCGCAATGAGGCCTGCTCCGACTCCAGCCGGGCCTGCGCGGTGCTCGCCGCATCCGCCTGGGTCATCTCCACCAGGGACCCGGCAGCCTTGATCGCGGCCGAGGAGGAGGTCAGTCGCAGCGGCAGGGTCACCACCTGCTCCCGACGACGCCGCGCCTCCGGGTCCCGGGCCAGCCGTCGGGCGACCCCGATGTGGTTCTGTGAGACCCGCGCGGCGAACTGCGCCTGCTGCTCATTGAGCCCGTCGCGGCTGGTCAGCAGCTGGGCCACCGCCTCGGTGGGCGGGATCCGCAGGCTCACCAGCCGGCAGCGGGAGCGGATGGTCACCAGCACATCCGCCGGGCTCGGGGCGCAGAGCACCCAGAGCGTATGCGGGGGAGGCTCCTCGATGGCCTTGAGCAGCACGTTGGTGGCGCGCTCAGTCATCCGGTCCGCGTCTTCGACCACGATCACCCGCCAGCGCGCGCCCTGCGGCTTCTCCTGCGCGGTGGTGATCAGCTCCCGGACGTCGTCGATCTTGTAGGTCACGTTCTCCGTGGAGACCAGCTTCACCGAGGGGTGGCTCTCCGCGGCCACCAGTCGGCAGGACCGGCACTCTCCGCAGCCCCGGGCCGCCGGTTCCTCCTGCTCACAGTTCAGCGCGGCGGCGAAGGCGCGGGCAGCGTTGGACCGCCCCGAGCCGGGGGGACCGGTGAAGAGCCAGGCGTGGGCCGGGGTGCCGGAGCCCGCGGCTCGACGCAGCTGTTCCACGACCCCGTCCTGCCCGACCAGCTCGGTGT
The DNA here is from genome assembly GCF_014138825.1 of Nesterenkonia sandarakina. Classification (NCBI taxonomy): domain Bacteria; kingdom Bacillati; phylum Actinomycetota; class Actinomycetes; order Micrococcales; family Micrococcaceae; genus Nesterenkonia; species Nesterenkonia sandarakina. Next base: position 12,422 of record NZ_JACJIH010000001.1, read on the forward strand.
AGACGCTCATGGGTTCGACAGCTCCTGACCCAGCATCTCCTGGACCCGCTCCCGGATCGCGGCGTGGAGCGCCTGGGCCGAGGCGGCGGCGTCGAGCACCAGATATCGCTGGGGCGCAGCAGCGGCGCGGTCGAGGAAGGCGTGCCGCAGCCGGTCATGGAAGGCGTCCTCGGCGGATTCGATCCGATCCGAGAGGCCGTCGCGACCCTCCCGGCGTGCCCGTGCGGCGGATGGGTCGATGTCCAGCACCACGGTCAGATCGGGCTGAAGCCCGCCCGTGGCGAAGGCGTTGATCTCAGCCACAGCCTGGGCACCGAGCTCCCGGCCCACACCCTGATACGCCACCGAGGAGTCCACGTAACGGTCACAGAGCACAAACCGGCCGGCCTGCAGCGCAGGCTCGATCCGCTGGACCACATGGGCGGCGCGCGAGGCGGCGAAGAGCAGCGCCTCGGTGCGGGGGTCCACCTCGCCCTGATCGTGCTCGAGCACCAGAGAGCGGATGCGCTCGCCGATCACAGTGCCGCCGGGCTCGCGGGTGCGCTCATAAGGCACCGCCAGCTCCTGGAACCAGGACTCGAGCAGGTCCAGCTGCGTGGTCTTGCCGGCGCCGTCGCCGCCTTCGAAGGCGAGGAATCCTCCGCGTCTGAGATGGGTCACGGACCCAGCCTACCCAGCCGGACGGACACGGACCTGACGCCGCGAATCTGAGTCTGGGCGGCCGGCCACCGGGCTCGCGCCGCGCGCTGCGGTACCGTAACGGTGTGAACCAGCGCGAACGCACCTTTGTGGTCAATGCGGGCCGCGGCGCCCACGGTCCGAACCAGCCCGTGAACATGCCGGTGGACTTCACCTCGACCTACTCCTACCGGCCCGGCGTGCACTCAGCGCTGGACTACGCCCGCGAGGGCATGCCGTCCTGGGAGCCGTTGGAGGCGCTGCTGGCCCAGCTCGAGGCCGGGACCCGCACCAGCTCCGCCTCGCAGGGGCTGCTCACCACGGCGCAGGAGCATCCAGTCCCGGTGCTGCCGGGCCTGCTGTTCTCCTCCGGCATGGCCGCCATCTCTGCGGTGGTCCATCTGCTGGCCCCGGGCAGCCACCTGGTCATGCCCCGACACAGCTATATGGGCTTCTCCGCGCTGGCCCAGCAGATGGCCGATCAGGGTCTGCTCACGCTGCACCGGGTGGACATCGCCGACACCGAGCAGGTCACCACCACGCTGCACGACGTCGCCACGCTGGCCAGCGCCCAGGACGCCGCGGTGATGCTCTGGATCGAGTCCCCGACCAACCCGATGCTGGAGGTCGCGGACCTCCCGACGCTGCTGGCGACCGCGAAGAAGCGCGGTGTGCTCACCGCGGTGGACAACACCTTCGCGACCCCGCTGCGGCAGCGTCCGCTGCAACACGGTGCCGACGTGGTGGTCCACTCGGTGACCAAGTTCCTCTCCGGACACTCAGACCTGATCATGGGCGCCGCGATCACCGCAGACCCCGAGATCCACTCGCGGCTGCATCAGCACCGCACCCTGCATGGCGCCATCCCGGGACCGATGGAGGTCTTCCTGGCCCTGCGCGGGGTGCGCACCCTCGCGGTGCGCCTGGACGCCTCGGAAGCCAGCGCCGCCGAGCTGGCCCGCCGGCTCGAAGAGCTCAGCCAGGACGCCGGACTGCCGCTGCGCAGAGTCAACTACCCGGGCCTGCCGGGACACCCGCAGCATGCGCGCGCCGCCGCCCAGCTCGGCGGGTTCGGCGCGATCCTGACCATCGAGGTCGACGCCGACCAGCCCGGTGCCCCAGGAGGGTCCGGTGCCTCGGCCGCGACAGGGCAGCGGACCGAGGCCGAAGTGGCCGACGCCGTGCTCGGCGCGCTGCGGCTCTGGACCCCGGCCACCAGCCTGGGCGGCGTGGAGTCCCTGGCCGAGCGCCGTCGTCGTCATCCCGGGGAGCCCGCCTCGGTCCCCGACGGTCTGATCCGGCTCTCGGTGGGGATCGAGGACGTGGAGGACCTCTTCGCGGACCTGCTCAACGCGCTGCGCACCGCCGCGGTCGCAGACCCGCAGGATGCGGACCCCATCCGATAACATCGAGGTATGCAGTCACCCCTCTCTGACCTCTGGATCTTCGTCCTGCAGACCGAAGCCTGGATGCACCTGGCCTTCGCCCTGGTCTGCCTCGGGCTCGCCGTGGTCGCACTGGCCAAGTGCATCCCCAAGAACGCGCAGCGCTTCGACGTCGCGTTCAAGCGGACCAAGGGCTTCTGGCTGGGTATGACCGGCGGCGCCGTCGTCCTGGCGCTGCTCGGCGCCTTCGGGGCCGGCCCGTTCGGCCTGATCTTCCCGGTGGCTGCGGCCTGCATGGCGATGGTCTACCTGACCGACGTCAACCCCGAAGTCTCCAACTGACCCGGTGGCCGGGTGCCTCCGCCCCGGGCCTGACCGACCGAACGCGCTGCATCGATGTGCACGTCCGACTCCGAAAGTGAGACACACTCCATGGCCTATGACCTGATCCTGCTCCGCCACGGGCAGAGCGACTGGAACGAGAAGAACCTCTTCACCGGATGGGTGGACGTCCCGCTGACCGCGCTGGGCCGCGAGGAGGCTGCGCGCGGCGGTGAGCTGCTCAAGGAGCACCAGCTGCTCCCCGACGTGGTGCACACCTCGCTGCTGCAGCGTGCGATCACCACCTCCCACCTGGCGCTGGAGACCGCAGACCGGCTCTGGATCCCGGTGAAGCGCGACTGGCGGCTCAACGAGCGCCACTACGGTGCGCTGCAGGGCAAGGACAAGGCCGAGACCCTGGCGCAGTATGGCGAGGACCAGTTCATGATGTGGCGCCGCTCCTACGACACCCCGCCGCCGGAGATCGCCGCCGACGACGAGTTCTCCCAGATCGGGGACCCGCGCTACGCGGACCTCGGTGACGCCGCGCCGCGCACCGAATGCCTCAAGGACGTCGTGGACCGGATGCTGCCCTACTGGGAGTCCGCGGTGGTCCCGGACCTGCGCGAGAACAAGACCGTGCTGCTGGCCGCGCACGGCAACTCGCTGCGCGCCCTGGTGAAGTACCTCGACGGGATCTCCGACGCGGACATCGCCGGGCTGAACATCCCCACCGGGATCCCGCTGCACTACCAGCTCGATGAGGACCTCAAGCCGATGAACCCGGGCGGGACCTACCTGGACCCGGAGGCCGCCAAGGACGCGATCCAGGCTGTCGCGAACCAGGGCAAGAAGTAGGGCTCAAGCCAAGGCTCAACCAGCCGCGGCTCGAGCAGCCGTCGCAGACATCGCTGGGGCGCAGACGGGTGGAATCCTCGCAGAGAATGCGATCTTTCCGCCTGTCTGCGCCCCAGCGATGTGCGTTGACCGAAGCGGGTCACCCGAAGCAGTGACTCAGGAGAGCTCGCGGGAGTCCCAGGAGCCGGTGACCAGGTAGTCGACCTTGTTCGCCACGGCCACCGCGTGATCGCCGTAGCGTTCGAAGAACCGGCTGACCAGGGAGGAGTCCACGCTGGTGGCAGGGCTCTGCTGCCAGTCCTCGGCGGCCACGATGGTGAACACCGAGGCATGCAGATCGTTGAGCTGCTCGTTGAGCGCATGGATCTCCGCCACCAGGTGCAGCTCGCGGGTCTCCAGCAGGGTGATCAGTCGGGAGGAGATCTGCGTGGTGAGCTTGGCCATCTTCTCGAAGACCGGGTGCAGCGCATCCGGGGCCACCCGGTCCGGGTAGCGCATCCGCGCCAGCTGCGCGATGTGCCGCGCGAGGTCGCCCATGCGCTCCAACGAGGTGCTCATCCGCAGCGCGCCCACGATCATGCGCAGGTCAGAGGCCACCGGGCCCTGCAGCGCGAGCAGCTCGATGGCCTTCTCGTCGAGCTCCACCTGCAGCCGGTCGATCTGCGCATCGGCGGCGATGACCTCCTCCGCGAGCTGGAGGTCGGTGGTGTCGAAGGCGGTATAGGCCTTCTCCATCGCCGTATGGACCAAAGAGGTGATCTGGATCAGCTGCTCACCAAGATTGATGAGGTCTGCCTGAAAAAGCTTTCGCACGTGTTCGCGTTCCTTTCCCGCCGTGGAGTATCCCGACGTTGAATCCTCGCTGGCGCAGATGAACATCAGCGAAGTCAGCAGTCAACGTGAAGGTGAACGCTGGTTGAACCCTGGGCGCCGCCGGGGCCATGTGGTGCCGGGCACCGGGAGGCGGGCCTAAGCTGTAGCTCGTGGATCCCCTGCTCATCGCCGCACTCTCCGGCGTCGTCGGCCTGGCACTGGGCGTGGTCGGCATGTATGCCTTCCGTGTCAGTGAGGCCCAGCGCGGCGCCGGCATCGACGTGGACGAACCCTCGATGCCCGCCGGCGCCACCGAGGTGCTGGCCTCCCTGGGGCTGGCCTACATCGTGGTGGACACCGTGGACGGGGTGGTGCGCGCGAACCCCGCCGCCTACGCCTTCGGCCTGGTGCGCGGGCATACCGTGGTGCACCAGCAGCTGCTGGCCCTCACCGCCCGGGTCCGAGGCGACGGGGTGATCATCGATCAGGAGCACGAGCTCGCCCGCGGCCTGCAGGGGGAGACCTCCCTGGTGGTGCATCTGCGCGTGGCCCCGCTGGGGGACGAGTACATCCTGGTCCTCGCCGATGACCGCACCGAGTTCTCCCGCATCGAGGCGGTGCGCAACGATTTCGTCGCCAACGTCTCCCACGAGCTGAAGACCCCGGTCGGGGCGATCTCGCTGCTGGCCGAGACCATCGAGGACGCAGCCGACGACGACGTCGCCGTCCGCCGCTTCACCCAGCGCCTGCACAAGGAGTCCCGCAGGCTCGCGGCGCTGGTCCAGGACATCATCGAGCTCTCCCGGGTGCAGGGCAAGAACGTGGTGCACGCCGGGCGTCCGGTGGACCTCGAAGACGTGATCGCCGACGCCGCAGACCGCTCCCGGCTGCCGGCGGAGGCGAAGAACATCGAGCTCAAGATCGGGGGCGCGCTGCCGCACCGGGTCCACGGCGACGCCGACCAGCTGGCGATGGCGTTCCGGAACCTGATCGACAACGCGGTGCGCTACTCTCCAGAGTCCACCCGGGTCGGCATCGGGCTCTCCAGCCGGGACGGGATCGCTCAGGTCACCATCACCGACCAGGGGATCGGGATCGCCAAGGAGAACCAGGAGCGGATCTTCGAACGCTTCTACCGGGTCGACGCCGCGCGCTCCCGGCAGACCGGCGGCACCGGCCTGGGGCTGAGCATCGTGAAACACGTGATCACCAACCACGGCGGCGAGGTCGCGCTGTGGTCGCAGCAGGGCAGGGGCTCCACGTTCACGGTGCGCCTGCCCGAGCTCGACGAGAGCCTGGACACCTTTGAAGGGCTCGGCCGCGGCATGCCCGCGCTGACCCGCGCCGAGCAGGCCGTCACAGAGGACACCGCACCGCACCATCAGGCAGAGGATCCGGCCACACCAGGGCCGGCGAAGGAGGAGACGCGTGACCAGAATTCTGCTCGTCGAGGATGAGCCGTCATTCTCAGAGGCACTGTCCTACACCTTGGAGAAGGAGGGCTACGACGTCGTCGTCGCGGAGAACGGGCTCGACGCCGTCGAGATCTTCACTCGAGAGGGGGCCGACCTGGTCCTGCTCGATCTGATGCTCCCAGGCCAGTCCGGCACCGAGGTGTGCCGGCAGATCCGGCTGCAGTCGAATGTTCCCGTGATCATGCTCACGGCGAAGGACTCCGAGATCGACAAGGTGGTGGGGCTGGAGCTCGGCGCCGATGACTATGTCACCAAGCCCTATTCCTCCCGGGAGCTGCTCGCCCGGGTCCGGGCGGTGCTGCGCCGCCGGGTGGAGACCGAGGTCGATGACGGCTCCCTGGTCACCGCCGGGCCGGTCAGCATGGACATCGAACGCCACACCGTGGAGGTTGCGGGCGCGCCGCTGAGCCTGCCGCTGAAGGAGTTCGAGCTTCTGGAGATGCTGCTGCGCAACGCCGGACGGGTGCTCACCCGTGGCCAGCTGATCGATCGGGTCTGGGGCTCGGACTACGTCGGGGACACCAAGACCCTCGACGTCCACGTCAAGCGGCTGCGCGCGAAGATCGAGCCGGACCCCTCACGGCCGGAGTTCCTGATCACGGTCCGCGGGCTGGGCTACAAGTTTGAGTCCTGAACCGGGTCGGTAGACTGACCCAGGTCCCTGAAGCGTCGTCCCCACCCCAGGAGTGTGCATGAGCCCCGTCAGCGATTCCGCAGCCCAGAACCCCACCGCGGCTGCACCGTCGGGCAGCTCCGGCGCCCAGGCCCGGCAGCCGATCCGGCGCGCCCTGATCTCGGTCTATGACAAGACCGGGCTGGAGGACCTCGCCGCCGGTCTGCACGCCGCCGGGGTCGAGATCGTCTCCACCGGCTCCACCGCCCAGCGCATCGCCGCCGCCGGGGTGCCGGTGGTGGAGGTCTCGGAGGTGACCGGCTTCGCGGAGTGCCTGGATGGTCGGGTCAAGACGCTGCACCCCCGGGTGCACGCCGGAATCCTGGCCGACCGCCGCCGCGAGGACCACCGGGCCCAGCTCGAAGAGCTGGAGATCGAGCCCTTCGACCTGGTCGTGGTGAACCTCTACCCCTTCGCCGACACGGTGGCCTCCGGTGCCGCCGAGGATCAGATCGTGGAGCAGATCGACATCGGCGGACCCTCGATGGTCCGCGCGGCCGCCAAGAACCACGCCTCCGTGGCCGTGGTGGTGGACCCGCTGCGCTACCACGACATCATCACCGCCGCCGAGGCCGGAGGCTTCACGCTCAGCGCCCGGCAGCGCCTGGCCGCGCTGGCCTTCGCGCACACCGCCGCCTACGACACCGCCGTGGCGCGCTGGACCTCCCAGCAGTTCGACGACGACTTCGACGCCGCCTCCGTGCCGGCCTCGCCGCTGAGCCGCACCGAGAAGAAGCTGAACTTCCCGCCCTACGCCGGACTCGCGCTGCAGCGCCTGGACACTCTGCGCTACGGGGAGAACTCGCATCAGCCCGCCGCGCTCTACGCGGACTCCAGCGCCCGCCCCGGCCTGGCCCAGGCCGAGACCCTGCACGGGAAGGCGATGAGCTACAACAACTACGTCGACGCCGACGCCGCCGTGCGCACCGCCTTCGACTTCGCCCAGCCCGCCGTGGCGATCATCAAGCACGCCAACCCCTGCGGCGTCGCCGTGGGCGCCACCGTGGCGCAGGCCCACCGCACCGCCCACGCCTGTGACCCGCTCTCGGCCTTCGGCGGGGTCATCGCCGCGAACCGCACCATCACCGCTGAGATGGCGCGGACCGTGGCGGAGATCTTCACCGAGGTCGTCGTCGCCCCGGCCTTCGAGGAGGAGGCGCTGGCGATCCTGACCAAGAAGAAGAACATCCGGCTGCTGCGTCTGCCCGAGGGGCACCGGCGCGACCGGGTGGAGTACAAGCAGATCTCCGGGGGCATGCTGCTGCAGGCCTCCGACGCCGTGGACGCCGAGGGGGACACCACCTCCGGCTGGAAGCTGGTCTCCGGCGAGGCCGCCGACGAGGCGATGCTGGCAGATCTGGACTTCGCCTGGCGCGCCATCCGCTCGGTGAAGTCCAACGCGATCCTGCTGGCGAAGCACCAGGCCACGGTGGGGATCGGCATGGGCCAGGTGAACCGGCTGGACTCCTGCCGGCTCGCCGTGCAGCGGGCGAACACGCTCGCCGGTGACGGTGTGGAGCGGGCCCGCGGGTCCGTCGCGGCCTCCGACGCGTTCTTCCCCTTCGCCGACGGGCTGCAGAGCCTGATCGCCGCGGGAGTGCGCGCCGTCGTCCAGCCGGGAGGATCCCAGCGCGACGAGGAGGTCATCTCCGCGGCCCGGGACGCCGGCCTGACCATGTACCTCACCGGAACCCGCCACTTCTTCCATTGATCGTTCGCGGCGCCGCGGGATAGGGGAGACCGCGACGGCGCAGGCCGTGCCCCGGCCCGGAAATCAGGGTCAGGTGACCGGCCGCCACGGCGGAGACCTCGTGACGAAGCGCCCGCCGCGTGCCCTGATCGTGTGTGACGACTGAGACTCCCCACTGAGTGTCCTGACTGTTCTCGCGGCACACCTGCCGCTATGCCCGCCCGGTGCCCTTGAAAGGGGTGGAACCCGTGAACGAACTGCTCGACGAGCTCGAAGACATGATCCGGGAGGAGCGGCTCACGGAGCTGCGCCGCGCCTTCGATGACCTCAACGTCGGGGACATCGTCGACTTCCTGGAACGCCTCGGGGTGAAGGACCGGGCGGTGGCCTTCCGGCTGCTCTCCAAGGGTGTGGCCGTGGAGGCCTTCGACCTGCTGGACCAGGCGCTGCAGAGCGAGATCGTCGACGGCCTCAAGGACGCCGAGGTGGCCCACTACTTCGAGTCACTGGACCCCGATGACCGGGTCCGGCTCATGGATGAGATGCCCGCCTCGGTGGCTCGTCGGATGCTGCGTCACCTGGACCCGCGCGAGCGCAGCCTGACCAACATCGTGCTGGGCTACCCCAACGGCACCATCGGGCGCCAGATGAGCCCGGAGTTCGTCGCGATCCCGGAGCACTTCAGCGTCGCCCAGGCCCTGGAGAAGGTCAGCAAGGCCGGCGACGACGCGGAGACGCTCTACACCCTCCCGGTGGTCGATCACGGTCGGCTGCTCAAGGGTGTGGTCTCGCTGCGCGACCTGGTCAGCAGCCCCGGGGAGGCGCTCGTGGTGGACCTGATGCGTGAGGCCGACTCGGTGGACGCCGACCACGACGCCGAGGACGCCGCCCGCATGTGCGCGGACCGCAAGCACCTGGCCGTGCCGGTGACCGACTCCGAACACCGGGTGGTCGGGATCTTCACCGTCGACGACGCGCTGGACATCCTGGAGCGCGCCGAATCCGAGGACGCCGCCCGCCACGGCGGCGCCGAGCCGCTGAACCGGCCCTACCTCTCGACTCCGGTGCTGCAGATCATGCGCTCCCGCGTGGTGTGGCTGCTGGTGCTGGCCCTGGGCGCCGCACTGACCGTGCAGGTGCTCGACGTCTTCGAGGGGACCATCGAATCCATGGTGGTGCTCAGCCTGTTCGTCCCGCTGCTGATCGGCACCGGCGGCAACACCGGAAACCAGGCCGCGACCACGGTCGTGCGCGCGCTGGCGCTGGGCGATGTGGGCACCCGCGACGTGTTCAAGGTGCTCTGGCGCGAGGTTCGCGTGGGCATGACGCTCGGCGCCACGATCGGCGTGCTGGGCTTCCTGGTCGCCGGCCTGTTCTACGGCTGGGACATCGGCACCGTGATCGGACTGACCTTGTTCTCCATCTGCACCCTCGCCGCCTCGGCGGGCGGACTGATGCCGCTGCTGGGGAAGAAGCTCGGTGCGGACCCGGCGGTCTTCGCCAACCCGTTCATCTCCACCTTCGTCGACGCCACCGGACTCATCGTGTACTTCATGATCGCCCGCACCGTGCTGGGGATCTGAGCCCCGGAGCCGAGCCCCGGGTCAACAGGGCCAGCAGGCCCATCTGGGGTAGATTTGTGATCAGGGAAACAACATATAACCGAACTTGAGGAGATCCATGCCGACGGCAAAGATCATCTATACCAATACCGACGAAGCGCCGATGCTGGCCACCTTCTCCCTGAAGCCCATCGTGGAGGGCTTCGCCGCCCCCGCCGGGGTTGAGGTCGAGACCCGCGACATCTCCCTCGCCGGCCGCATCATCTCGCAGTTCCCGCACTACCTGCGTGAGGACCAGCGGGAGAGCGACGCGCTCGCCGAGCTCGGAGATCTGGCGAAGACGCCAGAGGCCAACATCGTGAAGCTGCCGAACATCTCCGCCTCGATCCCACAGCTCAAGGCCGCCATCGCGGAGCTGCAGTCCGCCGGCTACGCGCTCCCGGACTACCCGGAGTCCCCCTCCACCGATGAGGAGCGCGACGTGCGCGCCCGCTACGGCAAGGTCCTGGGCTCCGCGGTGAACCCGGTGCTGCGCGAGGGCAACTCCGACCGCCGCGCGCCGGCCTCGGTGAAGAACTACGTGCGCGCCAACCCGCACTCCATGGGTGCCTGGAGCGCCGACTCCAAGACCAACGTGGCCACCATGGACTCCGGCGACTTCGCCTCCAACGAGCAGTCCGTGGTGCTCGACACCGAGGACACGCTGAAGATCACCCACGTCTCCAGCGACGGCTCCACCAGCGTGCTGAAGGAATCCCTGCCGGTCAAGGCCGGGGAGGTCGTGGACGCCACCGTGATGCGAGCCGCCGAGCTCGACGCCTTCCTCGCCGCCCAGGTGGCCCGCGCCAAGGAGGAGGACGTCCTCTTCTCGGCTCACCTGAAGGCCACCATGATGAAGGTCTCGGACCCGATCATCTTCGGGCAAATCGTCCGGGCGTTCCTGCCCAGCCTGTTCCAGAAGCACGGCAAGACCCTCGCCGAGGCAGGGCTCTCCGCCAATGACGGACTGGCCTCGATCCTCGCCGGAGCCGAGAAGCTGGGCGAAGCCGGGGCGGGCATCAAGGAGGAGATCAGCAAGGGCCTGGCCGAAGGTCCCCGGATGTCGATGGTCGATGACTCCAAGGGCATCACCAACCTGCATGTCCCCTCCGACGTCATCGTGGACGCCTCCATGCCCGCCATGATCCGCAACGGCGGCAAGGCCTGGGGCCCCAGCGGGGAGACCGACGACACCCTCGCAGTCATCCCGGACTCCTCCTACGCCGGGGTCTACCAGGCGGTCATCGAGGACTGCCGCGCCCACGGCGCCTTCGACCCCACGACCATCGGCACCGTGCCCAACATCGGTCTCATGGCGCAGAAGGCCGAGGAGTACGGCTCCCACGACAAGACCTTCGAGATCGAGGCCGCAGGCACCGTGCAGGTGACCAACGCCGCCGGTGACGTGCTGCTCGAGCATGAGGTCTCCGCGGGCGACATCTGGCGCGCCTGCCAGACCAAGGACGCTCCCATCCAGGACTGGGTGAAGCTGGCCGTGACCCGCGCCCGCGAGTTCGACACCCCTGCGGTGTTCTGGCTCGATGAGAAGCGCGCCCACGATCGCACCATGATCGAGAAGGTCAACCACGCCCTGGCAGAGCTGGACACCTCAGGACTCGAGATCGAGATCCTGGACCCGGTCTCGGCCACGAAGTACACCGTGGAGCGCCTGCGCCGCGGCGAGGACACCATCTCGGTGACCGGCAACGTGCTGCGTGACTACCTCACCGACCTGTTCCCGATCCTGGAGCTGGGCACCTCCGCGAAGATGCTCTCCATCGTGCCGCTGATGGCAGGCGGCGGGCTCTTCGAGACCGGCGCCGGCGGCTCCGCTCCCAAGCACGTCCAGCAGCTGGCCGAGCAGAACTACCTTCGCTGGGACTCCCTGGGCGAGTTCTTCGCCCTGGTGCCCTCACTGGAGAAGTACGCCGATCAGGCTCAGGCCCCCAAGGCCAAGGTGCTCGCCTCCGCGCTGGACCGCGCCACCGCGACCTTCCTGATGGAGAACCGCTCCCCGGGACGCAAGCTGGGCAGCATCGACAACCGCGGCTCACACTTCTACCTGGCCATGTACTGGGCCCAGGAGCTGGCCGCGCAGAGCGAGGACACCGAGCTGGCCCAGCGCTTCGCTCCGGTGGCCGAGGAGCTGACCTCCAAGGAGGAGCAGATCCTGGGTGAGCTCAACGGGGTCCAGGGCGAGCCGGTGGATCTGGGCGGCTACTACCGTCCCGATGAGGCCAAGGCCTTCGCCGCGATGCGCCCCTCGGCGACGCTGAACAGCATCGTCGACGGCCTCAAGGCCTGACCCCCCTGAGCGTTTTACCTCCCCTTACGTGTTCTACCGGGCCCACGGCAGGCCCGGTAGAACACATAAGCCCAGGTAATGCGGGGGGCGGGGGAGTGGGCGTGGCAGGATGAATCCATGACTCGACGACTTCACATCATGCCCGAAGCTGCCCCGGAGCTCGCCGCCGGGCTCCGCGAGCAGGGCGCCGAGCTGGTCGGCGCGGATGAGCAGCCCGAGGGCGTCATCGTCACCGGCATGTTCAAGAAGCTCAACCTCACCGAGGTGCTCGAGGCCAACCCGCAGGTGCGCTGGGTGCAGCTGCCCAGCGCCGGGATCGAGCTCTACTCCGAGATCCTGCAGCGGTTCCCCGACCTGACCTGGACCTCGGCGAAGGGCGCCTACGCCAAGCCGGTGGGGGAACATGCGCTGGCGCTGACCCTGGCCGCGCTGCGCGGGCTGAAGAGCCGTGCCCTGGCCACCAGCTGGGGCACCGAGGGTGGGATCTCGCTGAACGGGCTGCGCTGCGTCGTCGTCGGCGGAGGCGGGGTCGCGGCAGAGATCGTCCGGCTCTATAAGGCCTTCGACACCCACGTCACCGTGGTCCGTCGCACCTCAGAACCGGTGGAGCACGCCGATGTCACCGTGGCCTTCGAAGGTCTTGACCAGGCGCTGCAGGGTGCCCACGTGATCGCCCTGGCCGCCGCAGCGACGCCGACCACCCGACACCTGCTCAACGCCGAACGGCTGGGACTGCTCGCCGACGGCGCCGTGGTGGCCAACGTCGGCCGCGGCAGCCTGGTGGACCAGGCGGCACTCGCGCAGGCGCTGAGCTCGGGCACCCTGCGCGGCGCCGGGCTGGACGTCACCGAACCCGAGCCGCTCCCGGAGACCGACCCGCTCTGGAGCCTGGAGAACTGCCTGATCACCCCGCACACCGCGGACACCACCGAGATGGTGGTCCCGCTGCTGCACGAGCGGATCCTCGCGAACCATCGACGCTTCAGCGCCGGTGAACCGATGCTGGGCCTGGTGGACCCCGCTCAGGGATACTGAACCCCGCAGCCTCCCCGCACGCCCCGATACCCTCCGGATCCCAGGAGTCACCCACATGGCACATGTGCTCACCGTCAACGGACACACGCCCCAGATCGGGGAGCGCGTGTTCCTGGCTCCCTCCGCCGCGATCACCGGCGAGGTCACCATGGCGGCTGACTCCTCCGCCTTCTACGGCGTCTCGGTCCGCGGCGACTCGGCCCCGATCGTCGTGGGCGAAGGCACCAACCTGCAGGACAACGCGGTGCTGCACGCCGACCCGGGCCACCCCTGCACCCTCGGGGCCGGGATCTCGGTGGGGCACGCCGCGGTGGTCCACGGCTGCACCGTGGGTGACGGCTCGCTGATCGGCATGAGCGCGACCATCATGAACGGCGCCGTGATCGGCGAGCAGAGCCTGATCGCCGCCGGCGCCGTGGTGCTCGAAGGCACGCAGGTCCCGCCGCGCTCCCTGGTCGCCGGGGTCCCCGCGAAGGTTCGACGCGAGCTCACCGCCGAGGAGATCGCCGGACTGCGCAGCAACGCCGAGGTCTACCTGGGGCATAAGGACGCGCACCGCGTCGCGCAGAGCGACGACGCCAGGTAACAGTTCTCCCACGTCCAGGCGATCACCAGGGCACTCTCAGTAGCCTCGAGAGAAGCACACCAGACGAGAGGCACTCGCATATGACCATCTACGGGTTCCACGCATCACAGGAACAGATCGCCCCCTCCCAGCTGCTGCGCGACGTCCAGCACGCCGAGACGGTCGGCTTCCAGGCGGCCATGAGCTCGGACCACTTCATGCCCTGGTCCCACCGGCAGGGCCACTCGGGCTTCACCCTCTCCTGGTTGGGCGCCGCGCTGGCCACCACAGAGTTCCCCATCGGATCGGTGATCGCCCCCGGTCAGCGCTACCACCCGGCCATCGTCGCCCAGGCCACGGCCACCCTCGGAGAGATGTTCCCCGGCCGCTACTGGGCAGCCCTGGGCGCCGGCCAGGCGATGAACGAGCATGTCACCGGAGAGCTCTGGATGGACAAGGAGACCCGACGCCGCCGACTCGCGGAGTGCGCCGACATCATCTCCCGGCTGCACCGCGGAGAACGGATCATCAGCCACCGCGGGTTCGTCAGCGTGGACGACGCCTACCTCTATGACCGTCCCACCGAGCCCATCCCGCTCTACGCCACCTGCATCACCCCCGAGGCCGCGCGCCTCGCCGCCACCTGGGCCCACGGCATGATCACGCTGAACCAGCCCGACGACGTCCAGAACGAGGTGCTCAGCGCCTACCGCGAGGCCGGAGGCGAGGGCCCCGCGATGCTGCAGGTCCACCTCAGCTGGGCGGAGACCCGGGAACGGGCCGAGGCCATCGCCCACGACCAGTGGCGCACCAACACCTTCGGCGCCCCGCTGGACCAGGATCTGCCCACCCCCGAGCACTTCGACTCTGCCGCCGCCGAGGTCAGCCTCGAGACCGTGGCGAAAGCGGTCTGGATCTCCGCGGAGCCCGGCCAGCTGAGGGATTGGATCGCTGCCGCCGCTGAACCGGGCTTCGACCAGGTGTACCTGCACCACGTGGGTCAGGAACAGCAGGACTGGCTCGACCTCGCCGGCAAGGCGATCCTCCCCGAACTGAAGGGCGCCTGATGCGCATCACCGACACCGCAGACCTCTGGTACAAGAACGCCGTCATCTACTGCGTGGACCTCGAGACCTACCTGGATTCCGACGGCGACGGTATCGGTGACCTCCCAGGCCTCACCCAGCGCATCGACTACCTCGCCGACATCGGCGTCAGCTGCCTGTGGCTGATGCCCTTCTATCCCTCTCCGAGGCGCGACAACGGCTACGACATCTCCGACATGTTCGGCGTGGACCCGCGCTATGGCGATCACGGTGACTTCGTCGAGCTGGTCCGGGTGGCCCACGACCGCGGGATCCGCGTGATCGTGGACCTGGTCATTAACCACACCTCGGACCAGCACCCCTGGTTCCGAAAGTCACGGGCGTCGAAGGAGAACCCCTATCGGGACTTCTACGTCTGGCGCAGCGACACTCCGCCGGACACCTCCGAGGAGGCCATGTTCCCCGGCCAGGAAGATGGGATCTGGACCTATGACGAGAAGACCGAGGAGTGGTACCTGCATCACTTCTTACACACCCAGCCCGACCTGAACACCGCCAATCCGCAGGTCCGCGAGGCGATCACCAAGACCATGGGGTTCTGGCTCCAGCTCGGCGTCGACGGCTTCCGGGTCGACGCGGTCCCGTTCGCGATCAATCAGACCACACTGAGCGGCGCGGATGAGCACGAGTTCCTGGAACCCCACGACTACCTGCGCACGCTGCGCGCCTTCCTGCAGCGACGGTCCACTGGCACGAGCTCCGCCATGATCCTGGGTGAGGTGAACCTCCCACACGAGGAACAGCTGGCGTTCTTCGGTGGGGAGGACGGTGACGAGCTCACCATGCAGTTCGACTTCACTGTGAACCAAAAGGCCTTCCTGTCCTTCGCCCGCGAAGATGCCAGGCCGCTCGCCGAGGCGCTCTCGGAGCGCCCGCAGAACCTCTCCACCGAGACCCAGTACGCGAACTTTCTGCGCAACCACGACGAACTCACTTTGGACCTGCTCAGCGCTGAGCAGCGTGACGAGGTCCTGGACACCTTCGGCCCGGAGCAGGACATGCGCTTCGCCGGACGTGGACTGCGCCGACGCCTGCCAGCCATGTTCGACGGAGACCCACGGCGGATCAAGATGGCCTACTCGTTGCTGTTCGCACTCCCGGGCACCCCGGTGCTCTTCTACGGCGAGGAGATCGGCATGGGGGAGAACCTCGAGGTCCCCGGTCGCGAGGCGGTTCGGACACCGATGCAGTGGAGTCGGGACAAGAACGGCGGCTTCTCCTCCGCCAAGCCCTCGAAGCTGGCACGCAAGGTCGTGGAAGGCCCCTTCGGCCCGGAACATGTCAACGCCGCCCAAGCCCGCAGGGACCCCGACTCGCTGCTGCACCACATCGGCCGGTTGGCGCGACGCTACCGCGACTGCCCGGAACTGGGATGGGGCGAGCTGAGGATCCTGGAACAGCCGCACCAGGAGGTGCTCGCGCATCGAATGACCAGCGGGGATCAGTCCATGGTGCTGCTGCACAACCTCTCACCAAAGTCCCTCACGGTGCCGCTCACGCTGGACGAGCAGGACCAGGGCAGCGAGCTCATCGACCTGCTCCAAGATGGTGCCTGTGGGATCGATGCCCAGCAGCGCACCGAGGTCACCTTGGAGGGGTACGGCTACCGCTGGCTGCGCGTGAAGCGCCCGGGTGATCCCCGGCTGCTCTGAGATACCGCCCGGCGCCGAGGCAGGTCCGGTCTGTCGCCCGCCGGCTCTGCGACATCCGACCGCTGAGATCGCCGCAGTCAGGCGCCCGTGAGGCGCTACGCTGAAGACCTCTACCCGCGCGGGACGTTCACACCGTTCACCGGTGCGCGCCGTGACACCCCCTATAGGAGACCCCATGAAGCGTTCGGCTCTGGCTGGCAGCGGTCTGGCCGCCGTCGTCCTGCTCACGAGCTGCGGCGGCAACCCCTTCGAGGACGGGGCTGCGGAGGCCGAGCCTGAGGTTCCGAGCTTCGGGGAGATCCAGGACCGCATGTGGGACGCCATGCTGACCGCCGAGACTGTGAGCATCGAAGGTGAGATCGAGGCCTCCGAGGCCGACGTCGACCAGATGTTCCAAGAGATCGAGGAGACCGACACCGGGGATCTGCTGATCATCGGCGCCGTGGACGGCAGCGACTCCGAGATGACCTTCACCGCCGGGGACGTCAGCTTCACCCAGCGCGCCATCGACGGCGCAGAGTACTTCCGCGGCGAGGATTTCGCCTCGCTGCTGATGAGCGAGCTGGACGATGAGATCGCGGCCCTGATCGAGGAGGATTTCCTCGTCTCCGTGGTGGCCGAGCAGTGGGTCCAGTTCAACACCGACGGCGCCGAGGCGGTCTTCTCCGCTGAGGATTTCATCAGCACCTGGCGACGCGAGCTCGATGACACGGAGATCGCCGCGCTCGAAGGCACCGCGGCGACCCGAGACGGCACCGAGGTCTACGTCTACTCCGCCGCGGAGGGCTCCACTGAGTTCGTGGTGGCGGCGACCGGCGCCCCCTATCTCTTGGAGATGCGCGACGAAGAGTCCAGCTACCGATTCAGCGCCTGGAATGAGGCGCAGCGTCCCGAGGCGCCGGAAAACGTGATGACCCTGGATGAGATCTTCGACGCGATCGCCGCCGAGCAGGGCTGGTCCACGGGGGACGCTGACACGGGAGCCTGAGCCGCAGAAAGACCAACACAACGGGGGGTTGTGCAGAAACGGGGGACCTGGACACCACAGCCGGGTCCCCGACACATCCGAAGGGAAAGACCATGAGCAACACTACGCAGAGTCCCTCCTGGGGCGTCACCCGGACCCTGGGCACCACGGCGGCACTGGGCATCGCGGCCCTGGCCCTGATCGGCTGCGGCGCGGCAGACGAGGACCCCCGGGTCGAGGAGAATCCGCAGGAGGACCTGGATCCCTCAGGAGCCGAGGACCAGGGCGTGTCCTCGGATGAGATCGCAGAGAACGAGGACGATCAGCAGGCCGCGGACATCGCGGAGATCGAAGAAGAGATCTGGGCTGCCTCCATGGAGGGTGAGAGCGTCAGCATCACCATGACCGCAGGCCTGGACCGGGGCCACGAGCTCTTCGGCTACGCCCCAGACTTCTACGAGGGCGAGGGAGAGAGCTTCGAGCTCGCGGTCAGCGGAGAGCTCGAGGGCGACGCGACCACCAGGCTGGACTACACACCCGAGTTCGAAGTGCGCAGCTTCGGCGACGAGGTCTATCAGTCCCTGAAGGCCTTCGTCTTCGACTACCAGGCACAGGTCCCCCCAGAGGTCGAGCCCGAGGTAGACGCTGCGCAGCTGGACACCGCCCTGCGAGCAGAGGGCGAATGGGTCGACGTCAGCACTGCCGAGCCAGCGGTGCCGCGCACCCCGGCCGCCGTCCTGGAGATGCTGCGCGCGGAGATCACCGAGACCCTGGAGGTGGACTCGCTGGCGGAGCTCGACCTGGACTCCACCGTGGACACCCGAGAGGGCCAGAACGTCTGGGTCTATTCTAATGAGGACATGGAGATCGCCGTGCTGGCAGATTCCGACTCACCTGCGCTGGTCGGCCTGGTCCTGCCCGGTGAGACCGAGGACCTGGAGGCCACGCTCTCAGACTGGGACGAGGCCGAGACCCCCGAGCAGCCCGAGGAGGACACCGTCATCAACGATGAACAGCTCCAGGAGATCCTCAACGACCTGGTCTGACCTGAGGGCCTGCTGCTCGGCGCTGACACCAACTCTCGGGAGATTCCCAGGATTCGCTCAGAAAACGCGTTCCAGGACAACATCAGCTCCATAGCCCGTCCGAGTTCACCGTGAATTCCGCACCGAGGCCCGCCTCGGCTTTTCCCGAGGCCTGCGATCTGTGCAGGATGGAATCAGGTCACCAACGGGACCCCACACGGTCACTCAACGATGACAGACCGCGGAAAGACCGCGCAGCATCTCTCGATGCGAATGACGGAGGTAAACGAATTATGGCTACCACCGAAACCAGCAAGCTTCGCACCCTCGCCGGCGTGGTCGGCGTCGGCTCCCTGGCCCTGTTCGGCGCCACCGCCTGCGACGATGGCGGCACCGAGGATCCGGCAGTCGAGGATCCGGCAGTCGAGGATCCGGCCACCGAGGAAGACACCATGGAAGAGTCCCCCATGGAGGACGAGACCATGGAGGAGTCCCCGATGGAGGACGAGACCATGGATGAAGACGAAGACATGTGATCGTCGTCTTTTCTCGAGAGAGCCCCTGCGGAGAGCGTCAGCTCCCCGCAGGGGCTCTCTTCGTCGTGCAGGTCTACCCACCTAAGGGAGCGTTACCGGACGCCTGTGGGGATCACGCTTGGGAAAGGCCTCAGGCCTCGGCGGCGCCGGAGCCCACGAGATCTTCGGAGGCTGCGGCACACTCGCGGCAGATGCCCCGGAAGACGACGTCGGCGACCTGGATCTGCATTCCCAGACTGGCCGGGGCCTGCAGGCACGGGGCTTCCCCATGGACGCATTCCACATCTTCGATCCGACCGCATCGGGTGCAGATCGCGTGATGGTGGTTGTCATGCGTGCGGGTCTCGTAGCAGGCCGGGGATCCTGGGGGATCGAATCTGCGCAGGAGCTCGCGGGCGGTGAGATCATGCAGCACCGTGTAGACCGACTGCACGGTGATCTCAGGCAGCTGTTCCTTCACGGCACTATGGATGGCATCGGCAGGCTTATGTGGCTGCGCCGCGACCACCTCAAGGACGGCGAGACGCTGGCGGGTGACGCGGAGTCCGCGTTCGCGCAGCCGGTCTGGCCAGTCGGAGGTGATCATGACTCCAGTGTGCCGCACTTATGAGTCATTCACAATAAAACCCGATACGTGTCACATACAGCCACATCCCTGTCCTGACGGGGTGGTCCCGCTCTCTTCGGCGTGCGCGCCGGAACTGGACGATAGACTGACTCACGCTGCCCCGTCTTCATCCGCAAGGAGAGCTTCAGTCCATGAGCACACCGGATATCAACAACGCCCCGTTGGCCGAGGTCGATCCAGAGATCGCGCAGGCGATCTCGGATGAGCTGGGACGCCAGCGCGACACCCTCGAGATGATCGCCAGTGAGAACTTCGTCCCCCGCGCAGTCCTGCAGGCCCAGGGCTCAGTGCTCACGAACAAGTACGCCGAGGGCTACCCGGGGCGGCGCTACTACGGCGGCTGCGAGTTCGTCGACGTCGCGGAGAACCTCGCGATCGAACGCGCCAAGGCGCTCTTCGGCGCAGAGCACGCCAACGTCCAGCCCCACGCCGGCGCGCAGGCCAACGTTGCGGTGATGACCGCCTTCCTGAAGCCCGGCGATAAGCTCATGGGCCTCTCCCTGGCCCACGGCGGTCACCTGACCCACGGCATGAAGCTGAACTTCTCTGGGAAGTTCTACGAGATCGCCGCCTACGAGGTCGACGCCGAGACCGGTGTGATCGACATGGACAAGGTCCGCGAGCAGGCCATCGCCGAGCAGCCCGACATGATCGTGGCCGGCTGGTCGGCCTACCCCCGGCAGCTCGACTTCGCCCGCTTCCGCGAGATCGCCGACGAGGTCGGCGCGATCCTCTGGGTGGACATGGCGCACTTCGCCGGCCTGGTCGCCGCCGGACTGCACCCGAACCCGGTGCCCTA
Organism: Nesterenkonia sandarakina; assembly: GCF_014138825.1. Classification (NCBI taxonomy): domain Bacteria; kingdom Bacillati; phylum Actinomycetota; class Actinomycetes; order Micrococcales; family Micrococcaceae; genus Nesterenkonia; species Nesterenkonia sandarakina. The sequence continues at coordinate 32,534 of NZ_JACJIH010000001.1, forward strand.
TGCCGACGTCGTCACCACCACGGTGCACAAGACCCTCGCTGGTCCGCGCTCGGGCATCATCCTGACCAAGGAAGAGCACAAGAAGAAAATCAACTCCGCGGTCTTCCCCGGTCAGCAGGGCGGCCCGCTGATGCACGCCATCGCGGCCAAGGCCATCGCGTTCAAGATCGCCGGCTCTGAGGAGTTCGCCGAGCGGCAGAAGCGCACCATCGAAGGTGCCCAGATCCTGGCCAAGCGGCTGATCGCTGCGGATGTCACCGAGCACGGCGTCTCGGTGCTCACCGGCGGCACCGACGTGCATCTGGTGCTGGTGGACCTGCGCGGCTCCGAGCTGGACGGCAAGCAGGCCGAGGACCGGCTCCACGAGGTCGGCATCACCGTGAACCGCAACGCGGTGCCCAACGATCCGCGCCCGCCGATGACCACCTCCGGGCTGCGCATCGGCACCCCCGCCCTGGCCACCCGCGGCTTCGCCGAGAAGGAGTTCAGCGAGGTCGCCGACATCATCGCCGAGGCGCTCAAGCCAGACGCGGACCTGCACGGGCTGAAGTCCCGCGTCAGCGCGCTGACCAAGGCCTTCCCGCTCTATGAGGGCCTCGAGGAGTGGTGAACCCAGGTATGACGCAGACCCCCGCTGCCCCCCAGAACGACGACGCCGGCGCCCCGGCCGGTGCCCGGGTCCTCGATGGCAAGGCCACCGCGAAGGCGCTGAAGGCAGACCTCGCCGACCGCGTCGCCGCGCTCAAGGCCCGCGGCATCACCCCCGGCCTGGGCACCGTGCTGGTCGGCGCAGACCCCGGAAGCCAGTCCTATGTGGCAGGCAAGCACCGGGACTGCGCCGAGGTGGGGATCACCTCGATCCAGGTGGAGCTCCCGGCCGAAACCACCCAGGAGCAGCTGCTCACCGAGATCGAGAAGCTCAACAACGATCCCGCCTGCACGGGCTACATCGTGCAGCTGCCGCTGCCCAAGCACCTGGACACGCAGAAGGTCCTGGAGGCGATCTCCCCGGAGAAGGACGCCGACGGGCTGCACCCGATGAACCTGGGCCGGCTGGTCGCCAACGTCAATGACGAGATCAGCACCCCGCTTCCCTGCACGCCCAAGGGCTGTGTGGACCTCTTGGACCACTACGGGCTGGATCTGCGCGGCAAGCACGTGGTCGTCGTCGGACGCGGGGTCACCATCGGTCGGCCGATCGGGCTGCTGCTGACCCGGCGCGAGATCAACGCGACCGTCACCCTGTGCCACACCGGGACCAAGGACCTCCCCGCGCATCTGGGGAGCGCCGACGTCGTCGTCGCCGCCGCCGGGGTCAAGCACATGATCGACCCGGCGGACCTGAAGCCCGGTGTGATCGCCCTGGATGTGGGAGTCACCCGGGAGGTGAACCCGGAGACCGGCAAGGCCAAGATCTACGGGGACTTCGCTCCTGGCATCGAGGCGGTGGCCTCCTGGTATTCGCCGAACCCCGGAGGCGTGGGGCCGATGACCCGGGCCGAGCTGCTGGCCAACGTGGTGCTCACCGCGGAGCGCGCGCTCTCGGAATAGTCCCGGCGGAGGGGGTGTTATTTCAAATGTGAAAAAACTCGGATTCCTCTCCTTCGGACACTGGACGCCCTCACCTCATTCGCAGACCCGTTCTGCCTCTGACGTGCTGCTGCAGTCCATCGACCTCGCTGTCGCGGCCGAAGAGCTCGGCGTCGACGGAGCCTACTACCGGGTGCACCACTTCGCCCGACAGCTGGCCTCGCCGTTCCCGCTGCTCGCCGCCGTCGGGGCCAAGACCTCGCGGATCGAGATCGGCACCGGCGTGATCGACATGCGCTACGAGAACCCGCTCTACTTCGCTGAGGACGCCGGAGCGGCAGATCTCATCGCCGAAGGCAGGCTGCAGCTCGGGATCTCCCGGGGCTCGCCAGAGCAGGCCGTGGAGGGCTGGCGGCACTTCGGCTACCAGCCAGCCGAGGGGGAGTCCGACGCTGACATGGGGCGCCGGCACACCGAGGTGGCGCTGCAGGTGCTCTCCGGGCAGGGCTTCGCCGAGCCCAGCCCGCGCCCGATGTTCGCCAACCCGCTCGGGCTGCTGCGCCTGGAGCCGCACTCCGAGGGTCTGCGTCAGCGGATCTGGTGGGGCGCGGGCTCCGACGCCACCGCGCGCTGGGCTGCCTCGCGCGGGATGAACCTGATGAGCTCCACGCTGAAGGACGACGAGACCGGCGAGGCCTTCCACATCCAGCAGGCCAAGCAGATCCAGGCCTTCCGCGAGGAATGGGCCAAGCATGACCACGGCTTCGAACCGAGGGTCTCGGTCTCCCGCTCGATCCTGCCGATCGTCTCGGACCAGGATCGGGCCTACTTCCTGGGTCAGCGCGACTCCCAGGACCAGATCGGGATGATCGACGAGAAGACCCGGGCCATCTTCGGCCGCAGCTTCACCGCCGAGCCGGACGTGCTGGTGGAGGAGCTCGCCAAGGACGAAGCCGTCCAGGCCGCGGACACGGTGCTGGTCACCGTGCCCAACCAGCTGGGAGTGGACTACAACGCCCACATCCTCGAATCCCTGATGGAACACGTGGCCAAGCCGCTGGGCTGGAAATAACCCACCCACCCACCCACCCTCTTTCGTTGAGGGGCGGATTCTGCGACCACTAGGGGCCTTCTCGCCCATGAGATACCCGCAGAATCCGCCCCTCAACGCTGGGGGGGGGAGGGGTCAGGGGAAGTCGAGGGTCAGCGAGGGTCGGGCGTGGGCTGGCGGACCCGCGGCGCCCGCGAGAATAGCTATCTCTATAGTTGTACGTGTTCCGGGTCACGAGGTAGCTCTGGATATAGTGGAGAGCAAGCTTCTGTACCGTCTTGAAAGGTCCCCACGCCTTGAGCCTGCGCTACGCCATCCTGGGGATCCTCACCGCGGCTCCGCTGACTGGATATGAGACCGCCAAGCGGTTCGAGGGGTCCGTGGGGCACGTCTGGCATGCCCCGGACTCGCAGATCTACCCCGAACTGCGCCGGATGGAGTCCGAGGCGCTGGTGGAGGGACGCCAGGAGCGCTGGGGCCCCAAGGGCACCAAGACCCGCTACTACATCACCGCGGCCGGCGAGACGGAGTTCCGCGAGTGGATGGCCACCCCGCTGAAATATGCCCCCTGGCGCGATGTGGCCCATATGCAGGCCGCGTACTTCGAATGGGCAGACCGGGCGAGCGTGCGCATGCACCTGCAGCAGCACGCGGCGCACTACACCGAGCAGATCGCGCAGTGGTGCAGCCAGGTCCAGGCGATCGAGTCCCATGAGCACCCGATGATCGCCGCCCGACTTCAGCGCTACCCTCCCGAGCAGCACGAGCGGATCGTCGCCTTCAAGGCCTTCGCCTATGACGGGCTGATCGGCCAGGCCCAGGCCGAGGTGGACTGGGCGCACCGAGGCCTGGAGCTGTTAGAGGCGCTCGACGCCGCGACGGAGCCGGGGGAGACTCTCGAGCCGACAGGCCCCGATGAGACCCCCGCGTCAGCACCCGATGAGAACCCCGAGGCCGGCTCCTCGACCACCGCTTAGGCGGACTGTCGGCGCAGGTCAGGCTTGCGGATCTTGCCCGAGGCGGTGCGCGGCACGGACTGCACGAAGACCACTGACTTTGGGACCTTATCGCGGGCAAGCTTGAAGTCCAGGTGACGCAGTACCTGATCCTGGGGGAGCTCATGACCCTCGCGCACCACGATCACCGCGCGCGGGACCTCGCCCCAGCGGGCATCCTCGACTCCGATGACGGCGACGGCGGCCGCGGCCTCGAGCGCGGCGATCTGCTGCTCCACCTGCGCCGGGTAGATGTTCACGACTCTCATAGGCGTCGAGCACCCGCAGTGGACAGCTACGGCTCCTTGTGCAAGGTTACGCGGATCACCACCGACACGCACCCACCCACAACGCAGCACGAAGGGAGGGTCAGCGGAGGAAGAGCTTCTTCATCCGGTGCGTGGTCAACGCCAGGCCGGCCACGATCATCACCAGGTAGTAGCCGATGTGCACCAGGGTCAGGCCGCTGAAGTCCCAGAAGGCGATATCGCGCATCAGCTCCACCGCGTGCCAGAGCGGCAGCGCCTGGATGAACGCCTGCACTCCCGCGGGGTAGACGCTGATCGGGAAGAGCGTGGCCGAGAACAGGAACATCGGCATCAGCACCATCATCATCCAGTCCATCTGCTGGAACCGGGTCATGAAGGAGGTCACCGCCATCCCGATCGAGGCGAAGCCCAGTGCGACGAAGAGCGCGGTGCACCACATCAGCACCGCTGCCAGCGGATCCACCAGGCCGCTGACCATCAGCACGCCCAGAAAGCCCAGCGCGTAGAGTCCGCCGCGGAAGAACGCCAGGCAGATCTCGCCCACCGCCACGTCCACCGGGCCCAGCGATGTCGACATCATGGTGCGGTAGAGCTTGGTGATCTTGAGCTTGAAGAACACGTTCCAGGTGGAGTCGAAGATCGCGCCGTTCATCGCGGAGACCGCCAGCAGCGCCGGGGCGATGAATGCCGCGTAGCTGATGGTCCCGCCGCCGCTGAGTCCCACCGCTTCGGCGTCGACCCCGGCGATCATCGGGGAGATGCCCAGGCCGAAGGAGGCCAGGAACAGCACCGGTTCCAGCAACCCGGAGAGGAAGATGACGCCACGGTTGTTTCGGATCGCGGTGAGTCCTCGCCCGAACACCGCGCGGATGTTCCCGGAGTAGTAGTTCGCGCCGAACCCGCGGCGGAACGAGATCCGGGGCAGCTCGGCGCGTGCCGGCGTGCTGGCTGTCCCGGTGTCGACCGATCGGTCGACGTCGGCCGCGTCCTTCACCGCCAGCCGGTCCTGGCGTCTGGCATCAGCCTTGGCGCCCGGAGTCCGGCCGCGCCACTCTTCCAGACCCAGCCGGCGGGTGAAGATCCGCACCGTGGCGAGCCAGGCGGCGACGGTGATGCCCAGGAGGTAGAGCACATGGATCAGGATCAGCCAGGCCGGGGTGGGCTGGCCGAAGGCGAGCACCCGGCCCAGCTCATTGGCGTGCCAGATGGGGGAGAACCAGCCCAGGACCTGCAGGAATGCCGGAAGGTTGGTCAGTGGGTAGAAGGTGCCGGAGAAGAGGAAGAGCGGCATGATGACGAAGCGCTGGATCAGGGACATCTGCCCCTTCTCATCGCGCAGCGTGGAGACATACGCCATGATCGGCAGCCCGATCGCGAGCCCGCCGAGCATTGCGCTGGCGATCATCAGCACTCCCAGCGGGGAGCTGATCGCCCCGAAGAGGTATAGCACCAGGGTGAAGATCGCGGCGTGGATGCCGAAGCGCACGCTGACCGCCAGGATGTGACCAGAGGCGATCTGGCCCGGGCTCAGCGGGGAGGCCTGGGCGCCGTAATAGAGCCGCCGCCACTTGAACCCCTCCATCACCGGGAAGGTGAACTCGATGCCGGCGGCCATGGCGACGGTGGAGGCCAGGATCGCGGGTGCGATGTACATCAGGTAGCTGCTGGCCCCGTATTCCGCGAAGTCCCCGCCCTCGCCCACCAGCATGCCCAGACCGAGCCCCATGGCCAGGATGTACATGATCGGCTGGCTCACCGAGGAGAAGAGGATCACGGTGCCATAGGCCCGCATGCTGCGCAGCGTCCGCTCGGCCTGGTGCAGCGCACCGAAGCGCCGTGCCCGCCCGGCCATGGTGTGCTTGTCCGCGGCGGGACCGACGGGGTCCTTCAGCTCGGGATCCCGGGTCAGGTGATCAGTCGACAAGGGTCCTCCCGGTCAGTCGCAGGAAGACGTCCTCCAGGGAGGACCGGCGGACCAGCGAGGTCATCGGACGCAGTCCGGATGCGTGGATGCGCTCCAGCGCAGACTCGGCCGAGCCGGCGTAGACCAATAGCCGGTCCGGGAGCACCTCTACGTGGCTGAAGCCGAGGTCCCCGGCTGCGGCGCCATGGGAGCTCGCGTCGACGGAGGAGAGCAGCGTGGTCAGCTGCTGAGCCTGTTGCTGGTTGCGGTCCATGCCGAAGCGCAGCTCGAGCACCTCGCGGGTGGAGTGGTCTCGGATCAGTCCGGCGGGGGAGCCCTCCGCCATGATGCGGCCTTCATCCACCACGATCAGGCGCTCGCAGAGCTGCTCCGCCTCATCCATATGGTGGGTGGTGAGCACCAGCGTGGTCCCGGACTCCCGGAGTCGGAACAGCCGGTCCCAGAGGATGTGCCGGGCCTGCGGGTCCAGGCCGGTGGTGGGCTCATCCAGGAGCAGGATCTCGGGCTCGTTGACCAGCGCGCGGGCGATGGTGAGCCGGCGCTTCATACCACCGGAGAGGTCCTCCACCCGTGCGGTCGTCTTGTGGCTGAGCTGGGCGAACTCCAGAAGCTCCTCGGTCTTGGCGTTGAGCCAGCGGCGCGGCAGACCGAAGTAGCGCCCGTACATGATGATGTTCTCCCGGACGCTGAGCTCCTCATCCAGGTTGTCCTGCTGCGGGATCACCCCCAGCCGCGCCCGGACCTCGGGTCCGTTCTGCTCCGGATCCAGTCCGGCCACAGACATCGTGCCGGCACTGCGCGAGGCCACCGCGGCGATCATCCGCATGGTCGTGGACTTCCCGGCGCCATTGGGTCCGAGCAGGCCGAAGGACTCACCTCGGTTCACCGTGAAGTCGATGCCGTCCACGGCGGTGAAATCACCGTAGCGTTTGGTCAGACCTGTGGCGCGGATCGCATGTTCAACGGGCATGGGTTGCAGTGTACTCGGGGTGATGATCCCTGGTGAGAGCCGTATGGGCCTGATCTTGGGGGTCTGGCCAGGCTGAGGCTCATCCTTTGGGCCGATGTGCCCGGCGCTCTCATCCGGGAGAATGAACGGGTAGTAGAAACTTCGTGCCGCCGAGCACCTCAGCAGCCCACCGAGCACGATGTCACCGCAGGATGAAAGGTATGCAATGTCCACCCCTGTTCTCGAGACCGAGAACCTGGTCAAGGTCTATGGCAAGGGCGCAACTCGTTTTGATGCGCTCAAAGGCCTGACCTTTGAGATCCATGAGGGCGAGTCCGTCGCCATCGTAGGTAAATCAGGTTCCGGCAAGTCCACCCTCATGCACCTCTTGGCGCTGCTCGACGAGCCGACCTCCGGCGTCGTCGCCCTGGGAGGCGAGCCGGTCACCGCGCTGAAGCCCAAGAAGGTCTCCCAGCTGCGCAACGCCACCTTCGGGTTCGTCTTCCAGCAGTTCTTCCTGAACCCGAACCAGACGGTGCTGGAGAACATCACCTTGCCGCTGAAGATCGCCGGGGTGGGCAAGTCAGAGCGCAACCGCCGCGGGATGGAGGTCCTGGAACAGCTGGATATGGCCGATAAGGCCAAGAACAAGGCGACCAACCTCTCCGGCGGACAGAAGCAGCGCGCCTGCATCGCCCGCGCCCTGGTCAACCGGCCCACCGTGCTCTTCGCCGATGAGCCCACCGGGAACCTGGACACCGCCACCTCAGAGATCGTCGAGGACATCCTCTTCGGTCTGCACCGGGACCACGGCATCACCCTGGTCGTGGTCACCCACGACGAGGACCTGGCCGGGAAGTGTCAGCGTCGCCTGATGATGCAGGACGGCGAGATCCACGCCGAGGAGCACGGCGCGACGGGGGTGCACGCATGAGATCAGTCGACGTCGCACGCACCGCGCTGGGCAACACCTTCCGCTCCAAGCTGCGCACCGCCCTGACGGTGGTCGCCATCGTGATCGGCTCCTTCACGCTGACCCTGACCTCGGGGCTCGGCGCTGGAGTCAACAAGTACGTGGACAATGTGGTCGCCGGTTTCGGCGGGTCCTCGCAGATGTTCGTCATGAGCACCGGGGCCTCCGATGCCGAGCCCACCGACGGTCCGGCCGAGTATGACCCGGAGGCCGCAGCCAGCACGGGCGGCATGTTCGGGCCGGGCTCCGGCGGAGGTGTGCTCACCGACTCGGACATCGAGACGATCGAGCAGATCGAGAACGTCTCGGCGGTGGACCCCATGGTCTTCGTCTCGCCGGACTACCTCGAGACCCCCGACGGGTCCCAGTACGACATGGACCTCGACGTCCCGGCCAACGCGCTGGGGCTCGAGCTCGAGGCCGGGGAGGCCCCCGGTGAAGACGGGATGGAGCTCAGCATCCCGTCAGACTGGTTGAGCATCTTCGACACCGAGGACGCTGAAGAGGTCCTCGGCGAGACTGTGAGCATCGGGATCAGCGATGTCACCGGTCAGCAGTCCACCGTGGAGGCCGAGATCGTCGGCGTCTCCGAGGAGGCGCTCTCCGGGATCGGCGCGACCCCGATGCCCTCCCGGGAGCTGAACCAGGAGCTCAACGACCTCTCCATGGAGGGCTACCAGGGCCAGGCGGAGAACGCCTACGCCATGGCCGTGCTCGACGTCGATGACATCGAGGCCAACGAGCAGGGCGTCAAGGACGCGCTGCTCGAGGAGGACCTGCTGGGTCTGACCGTGGAGGATCAGATCGGGGCCGTCCAGGGCGTGATCGACGCCGTCGCCTGGGTGCTCTCCGGCTTCGGACTGATCGCGCTGCTCGCGGCCAGCTTCGGCATCGTGAACACGCTGCTGATGTCGGTCCAGGAACGCACCCGAGAGATCGGCCTGATGAAGGCGCTGGGCATGTCCAGCGGCAAGGTCTTCGGGCTCTTCTCCATGGAAGCCGTGGTCATCGGGATCCTGGGATCGGTCATCGGCGTGGTGCTCGGACTCGGTGCCGGCCTGGCCGGCAACGCCTGGCTCACCGGAGAAGGCGGTCCCCTCGGGGCCGTGGCCGGACTGACGCTCTTCGCCGTGGATCCGCTGGCGATCCTGGGGATCACCGCACTGATCGTGTTCATCGCGTTCCTGGCCGGCACGCTGCCGGCAGCACGAGCCGCGAAGAAAGACCCGATCGAGGCGCTTCGCTACGAGTGAGCGCGGTCCGCGGGGCCTAGAGTGATTCGTGAACACAACCAATGAACAAGGAGTCGACATGAGCAACCCTCCCTACGGAGACCAGCCCGGCGTCCCCGGCGGCCAGCCGGGCGGTGACTACCCCGCGCAGCAGGGTGGCTACCCGGCGCAGCAGGGTGGTTACCCCTCCCAGCAGGGTGGCTACCCGGCGCAGCAGCCCGGTGGCCAGGGGGCACCCGCCTCGAAGTACGGCACCGACCCCTACGCACCGGGCAGCTACGGCGGACCGGTCGCGGAGCCCAAGAAGTACAGCCTGCTCAAGACGATGACCCTGGTCTCATTGGCGATCTACGTGCTCAGCTCGCTCCCGGGTCTCTTCCTGAGTGACGATCTGCTCCGGCAGGACATGATCACCACCGCCGAGCAGCAGGGCATGGCCGGCCAGGAGGCGGCTGACTTCGCCGACATGATGGTGGGTCTGACCACCGGACTGGTCTGGGTGATGATCATCATCGGCGTCGGGCTCTACCTGCTGGTCTTCTTCGGACTGAAGAAGAACAAGAACTGGGCACGCGTGACCGGCATCGTGTTCGCGATCATCGGCGTCGTCTTCACGCTTTTCGGCGTGATCGGCGCGGACCCGCTGAGCCTGGTGCTGGTGCTGGCTCATGTGGCGGTCGCCATCTACTGGCTGGTGCTGGCCTTCAGCTCCGAGGTCAAGACCTACCTGGCGCAGTTCCGCCGGTAGTCTCTTCTCCTGCTCGACGGGGACGCTCCTTCACGGGGGCGTCCCCGTTCTGCGTCGTGTCCGGTGCACCGAGTCGTGACCGCTGCACCGAGCGGTCCGGGAGGAGTTACATGAAGATCCGCAAGGCGCTCGCGGGGATAGGCTGAGCTGGTGAACCAGACCTCTGCCACGGGCAGCTCGCGCCGGATGATGACGGCGATGTTCCTGCCGCTCTTCGCCTCGCTGCTGAGCATCAGCATCGTCAATGTCGCACTGCCAGCGATCGAGGAGAGCCTCGGTGCCGCGTCGGCGGATCTGCAGTGGGTGCTCTCCGGCTACGCGCTGGCCTTCGGCATGGCACTGGTCCCGGCCGGCCGTGCAGGAGACATCTGGGGCCGACGTGGCCTGTTCATGTTCGGCGTGCTGCTCTTCGGTCTGGCCTCCCTCGGCGCCGCTCTGGCGATGACCCCGCTGGTGATCAACATCGCACGCGTCTTCATGGGGTTCGCCGCGGGCATCCTCACCCCGCAGGTCATCGGGATGATCCAGCGCCTGTTCAGCGGTCCCGCGCGGGGGCGGGCCTACGGGATGATGGGCACCGTCATCGGGGTCGCAGTCGCGGCAGGGCCGGCGCTGGGCGGGTTGATCATCGACACCACCGGTTCAGACCTCGGCTGGCGGATGACCTTCCTGATCAATGTTCCGGTCACCATCATCGCGCTGATCTCGATCGTCGCGTGGCTGCCCAAGACCCTCGACGACGCCGAGCCCCCGGCTGCCACCGAGATGCCGACTCCCGCCGCCGAGCCCAAACCCGCAGCGGAGCGCGAAGCCGCTGCGGAGTCGGGGCCCACCGCGCCGCGCGGGACAGCCGAACCGGCCGAGCCGAGGGCTGCTACGCGCGGCATCGCCCGGCTCGATCCGCTCGGAGTGGTGCTGCTCAGCGTCGCAGTGCTGCTGCTGATGCTGCCCTTCATCCAGTTCCGCGGCCTGCTCGGCGGACTCTTCGGCGCCGCCGGAGTGGGGGTGCTGGTGCTGTGGGCACTCTGGGAGCGACGGCTGGGCCGGCGCGACGCCGATGCCCCGATGGTCAACCTGGCTCTGTTCACCCTGCCCAGCTATACGTTGAACTCCCTGGTGCTGGGCCTGTACTTCGCGGGGATGCCAGCGACCTGGGCGGTGGTGGCGATCTACGTCCAGCAGGGTCGCGGGGAGGGCGCGCTGATCGCCGGGCTGGTGACGCTGCCCAGCGCCGTGATGGTGATGCTGCTCTCGGCACGGGTGGGCCGGGCGGTGGAGCTCAAGGGGCCCCGGATGCTGGTCAGCGGAACCCTGGCCGGCGTCGTCGCGATGCTCTTCCTGGCCGGAGCGGCGGCGCTCATGGGCACCGGCTACGGCTCGCTCTGGCTGATCGGCGCCGCTCTGGGCGTCGTCGGTCTCTCCCAGGCGCTGATCATCCCCAGCGCACAGACGCTGTCCATGCGGGAGGTCCCGGAGCCCATGGCCGGCGCCGCCGGCGGGGTGGCGCAGACCGCTCAGCGGGTGTTCACCGCGATCGGCATCGCGGTGGTCACCGGGATCTACTTCTCGGTCAGCGCGGACGCCGGACATCAGAGTGCCATCGTGACCAGCTCGCTGGTGATCGCGGCGCTGATGCTCACCTCGGTGGCGGCCGCGCTCTTCGCCGCCCGTCAGGCGCGGCAGGCAGCCCATGACCAGCAGGGGGCCCAGGGCCAGTGAGAAATGCAGGATCAGCGGGAGGTTCAGGATAAGCAGGCAGCCCAGGACCAGCAGACCGCGTAGGACGAGGTCAGCGCTGGCCCAGTGGGGCTGGTGAAGCGCCGACTGGTCCGGCTCAGCGCAGCCGCGTGACCGGGCGCAGGTCCTTGGCCTTCACATAGGCCGGGGCCCCGGCGAAGATCTCCGCGCGCTCATCGGATTCCTCCCAGGCCTGCTCCGCCTGGGCGAACTCCTCGCGATCGCCGGGGCGGCTGACGAACCAGGTCAGCTCGTCCTTGCCGTCTGAGAGCCAGATCGATTCCACGGTGAACCCGCGCTCCTCACGCGCCGGGATGACCTGCTTGGTGAGGAAGCTGACGAACTCCTCGGCCAGCGCCGGGTCCAGGGCGTAGCGGCGCATATACGTGGTCCGCTCGGCGGGATCTGCGGGGCGAGGGGTCTCGGGTTGGGTGACCATCGGGTCCTCCTGGATCGTCGGGACAGTTCTGGACGAGGTCCACGGCCATCATAGGAGACCAACAGGCAGTTCCGAGCAGGCTGCCGCGGGGGAACAGCCGCGTGGCAGTCCGGCGGGGGAGTCGATTCGCCATCAAGCCGTGATCGCAGGGATAATCGCCCCATGAGCTCTCAGCAGTCACTGCCCACGGGTGGCGCATCTGGCGCGCAGGAAACCCTGAAGAACTTCGGCCGCCGGACCTCAGGCATCAGCTTCGCGGTGATGATCACTGTGCTCCTGGTGGCCCTGATCTTCGCCGCCAACCAGAACGACGTGATCGGCTGGGTCATCGCCGTCATCGCCGGAGGCTGGCTGCTGCTGGCCACCGTGCTGGTGGTCTCGGTGCGTTCCGGGGCCAAGAAGTTGGGCCAGACGCTGGACTCGGCGCGCGCCGACGCGGCCTCCCGCCGAGCCGACACCCTGGGCGGCGCCACCGTGGTCGATGAGGACACCCACGGAAGGAACCTGAAGCTGGATCATTCCTTCAAGATCGTCGAGGTCCAGAAGCGGGTCATCGCTCAGGAGCTCGCCAAGGGCGAAGAGGCAGACCTTGCCATGGTGGATCGCGCCCTGGACACCATCGAGATGACCGCAGGCAACGGCCGGGACATGCTCGCAGAGCACGTCGGGCGCGGAGCAGGCGACTCGACGCAGGAGCGCCAGGACACCCCCGACAGCCGTCGCCGAGACCAGGACAGCCGCGCGAAGACCCGGAACAACGACGACGACCAGCCCATCACGGGCGAGATCGTGCCCTGAGAGGACCCCAGGTGACCCCGAACAGCACAGCCACGCCCAAGACCGCCCCGGCGTCCAGCGCCGCCCCCACCGAGGCAGCAGACTTCGGCGAACACCCGCACCGGATCCGTGACGCCAAATCGGGCCAGCAGACCCGGATCGCCTCGGTCAACGTCAATGGGATCCGCGCCGCGCACCGCAAAGGCATGGGTGAATGGCTCGCGGACCGCGAGATCGACATCCTGGCGCTCCAAGAGGTGCGTGCCAATGAGGAGATCCTGACCAAGCTGGTCGGTGAGATGACCGCCCCCGAGACCTGGCATGTGCATGAGTATGAGGCGGCCGACAAGGGCCGGGCCGGCGTCGCGATCATCTCCAGGAAGCCGCCCATCGCCACCCGCCGCGGCATCGGCGAGGGCCACCCCGAGGATGACGGCCGCTGGATCGAAGCCGACTATGAGCTCGGCGACGGCTCCACGCTGACCGTGGTCAGCGTTTACGTGCACTCCGGGGAAGTGGGCTCGCCCAAGCAGGAGCACAAGATGCGATTCCTGCAGTACATGACCGAGTACCTGCCGCAGCTCGCGCGGCGCACCGATCATCTGCTGGTCATGGGTGACCTCAACGTGGGCCACCGCGAGCTCGACATCAAGAACTGGAAGGGCAACGTGAAGAACTCCGGGTTCCTCCCGGAGGAGCGGGCATACTTTGATGCCTACTTCGGCGAGCTCGGCTTCCGCGACGTCGCACGAGACCTGGCCGGAGAGATTGATGGCCCCTACACCTGGTGGTCCTATCGGGGGAAGGCCTTCGACAACGACACCGGATGGCGGATCGACTATCACATGGCCACCCCGGCCCTGGCCGAGCTGGCGGGCAACCTCAAGGTAGACCGGGCACAGGACTACTCGCTGCGCTGGTCCGATCACGCCCCGCTGGTCGTGGACTACCAGCTGCCCTGAGCGGCCCCCCGAAGGACACCGCCCCTAGAGGGCACCGGCTCCCGAAGGACACCGGCCCGACCTCCGGCGGACCCGCCCCCGCCTGACCCCGACAACACGAAGGAACCGCCGTGACTGAGCGCGTACTCTCCGGGATGCAGCCCTCCGCTGACTCCCTGCACCTGGGCAACTACCTGGGAGCGCTGGTCAACTGGGTGAAGATGCAGGAGCGCTATGACGCCTTCTTCTTCATCCCGGACATGCATGCGATCACCGTGCACCAGGACCCCGCTGAGCTGCGCACCCGGGTGCGCCGGACCGCGGCCCAGTACCTGGCCGGGGGCCTCGACGTCGAGCGCTCCACGGTGTTCGTGCAGTCCCACGTGCCCGAACATGCGCAGCTGGGCTGGATCATGACCTGCCTGACCGGGATGGGGGAGGCCGCCCGGATGACCCAGTTCAAGGACAAGTCCGCCAAGCAGGGCGCCGATGCGGCCGGGGTCGGGCTCTTCACCTACCCGATGCTGCAGGCCGCTGACATCCTGCTCTACCAGCCGCACGGGGTCCCGGTGGGTCAGGACCAGAAGCAGCACGTGGAGCTCTCACGCAACCTCGCCCAACGGTTCAACCACCGCTACGGGGAGACCTTCCGGGTGCCCCAGCCGCTGATCCCCGAGGCCGGGGCGCGGATCTATGACCTGCAGAACCCCACGGCGAAGATGTCGAAGTCCGCGGCCTCGCCCGCCGGGCTGCTGAACCTGATGGACACCGATAAGCAGATCGCGAAGAAGATCAAGTCCGCCGTGACCGACGACGGCGCCGAGATCCGCTTCGACCAGGCCGAGAAGCCGGGTGTCTCGAACCTGCTGAGCATCTACTCCGCGCTCACCGACCGCTCGGTCGCTGAGATCGTCGAGGAGTACCAGGGTCGGATGTACGGGCACCTGAAGGTGGAGCTGGCCGAGGTCGTGGTGGCCAAGCTCGGTCCGATCCGCGATCGCACCGAGGAGCTGCTGGAAGACCCGGCCCAGCTCGATGCGCTGCTGGCCACCGGAGCCGCCAAGGCGCGGGCCGTGGCGGGGGAGACCCTCGCCGAGGTCTACGACAAGGTCGGATTCCTTCCGGCGAGCGGGCGCTGAGCAGAGGGTGAGCCTGCGGTGAACGAGGACCCCTCCAGACTGCGACCACGCACCGGCGGTCACGGGCTGATCGCCGGGCACGCGCGTGCCGCGGCGAAGGCGATGAATGACCGCGAGGAAGTCTCCGGCATGGTCAACCCGCTGGACCTCGAGGGGCTGCGTCGCCGCGAGGTCCGGGCACGCCAGGCCTGGGGCCATGCCCGGCGGGAGGGTCGCAGCGGGGCCGCCATGTTCGGGCTGACCTTGTTCTGGGGCCTCACCCGACTCGACACCACCCGCGGCATGCGGATATTCAACCTCTTCCTGTTCCACTACGGCACGGTGATGGCCGCCGGCGCGGCCTACATGATGTTCTTCTCCGTCTCGGCTGCGCTCGTGGCTGGGTTCTCCGTGGCAGGACTGGTCATCGGTGGTGATCAACAGCTGCAGGACACGATCGTGGACCTCACCAATGACGCGCTGCCCGGGGTGATCGGCGAGGACGGACTGGCGACCCAGGCGCAGCTCTTCGACACCGAGGGCTTCGGGCTCACCCTGGTGGTCTCGCTGCTGGTCGCCGCGGTGGCCTCGCTGAGCTGGATCAACGGGCTGCGCGCGGGTATCCGCAGCATCTTCGACCGGCCGCTGATGGATGAGAACGTGTTCGTGGTGAAGTCACGGGATCTGGCTGTGATGCTGCTGCTGGCCGTGATGCTGCTCGCCGCCACCGCCACCAGCCTGCTCTCAGAATCTGTCCTGGTGTTCAGCGAAGACCTGCTGGGATGGAACCTCAATGTGCTGCAAGGACTGGTCGGCACGTTGATCACCCTCGCCGTGCCGCTGATCCTGGACGTGCTGGTGGCGATCCTGATCTTCCGGGTGGCCTCGCGGGTGGTGATGCCGGTCTCGGTGCTGTGGCGTGCGGCGCTGATCGCCGCCGTCGGCTCATCGCTGCTGCGCCACCTCTCGACGTTCCTGCTCAGCGGCGTGGAGGACGGAAACCTGATCGTGTCTTCCTTCGCCACGGTGCTGGGCTTCTTCGTCTACTTCTTCCTGCTCAGCCTGATCTACCTGCTCTGCGCCTCCTGGGCAGCCCTGGCCACCGACGACCGCAGCCGAGCGCTCCGCCCGCGCAGCCGCTGAACTGCCGCACGGCCCGAGCTGCCGCACGGCCTCAGTTGCCGCACGGCCCGAGGTGCGTGGGGTCTCAGCTGCGTGCGGTGCGCGGGAAGAGCGAGTCGACCACATGTCGGGCCGCATCGCGGGGCTGGCCCGACCAGGGGAAATGGTGCATCGAGACCATCGGGCTGGCGTTGATCTCCAGGATCGAGGGCTCGTGCAGGTCCGCCTCGCCGCGCGGGAGCAGCACGTCGAAGCCGACGATCTTCAGCCCGGGCAGGGCCCGGGCCGCACGCTCGACCAGCTCCTGCTCCGGCGCGCGCAGCTCATCGGTCGCGTCCACCGCGTCCCCGCCTGTATGCAGGTTGGAGGTGCTCCGGAGATAGATGCGTTCACCGGCCGTCGGGATTGAATCCGGGGCCAGAGAGTGCCTGGCGAGATACTCGCGGGAGTCGCCGTCGAGGACCAGGTCCTTGTGGATGGGGCCGCGGTCCCGATTCTTCGCGGTGACCAGCTGCGCGATGCTGCTGACACCGTCTCCCAGGACGCTCGCGGGCCGGCGTCGTGTGGCCGCCACCAGGCGACCTTCCACGACCAGGCATCGATGCTCCACCCCGGTGTAGAACTCCTCCACCAGCACCTGGCTGCTCTTCGCGGCCACCTTCTCGAAGGCGGCGTGGAACTCCGCCTCGGTCTGCAGCCCGGCGTGGACGTTCTGGCCCTGCCTGCCGTTGTGCGGCTTGATCACGCTTCTGCTGAAGGGAGCAGCCCAGGCCCAGGCGCGCTCGACCTCGGTCACGGCGAAGACGGCGTTCTCCGGGGCGCTGATCTTCAGGTCGCGGAAGAGCCGGCTGGCCACATCCTTATAGGAGGCGATCTTCTTGACCAGGTCGCTGTTGTGGTTGGTGCTCCCGCCGCTCCAGGTGCGCATGCGTCCCTGGTGCTCCAGGACCATCCTGCGGCTGCTGGTGGACTTGCGGACCGTGATGCCACGCTCCAGCGCCTCTGCGGCGACCACGATGTTCGTGAAGTTGGTCGGACCCACACCCACCTCGATCAGATGCTGGGCGGCCTCATCGTGACGTTGCATGACAACACCTCATCGTAGGGGAGCGGGATGCACCAAGAGGTGGGGCGCCGGGTGCGAGTGCTGCTCGCGCCCGACGCCCCACCTCAGAAGGCACAGTGGATCACATGCTGCGGGTCAGCACCGCACGCTTGACCTCTTGGATGGCCTTGGTGACCTCGATGCCGCGCGGGCACGCGTCGGTGCAGTTGAAGGTGGTGCGGCAGCGCCACACGCCCTCTTTGTCGTTGAGGACCTCCAGGCGCATGTCGCCGGCGTCGTCGCGGGAGTCGAAGATGAACCGGTGCGCGTTGACGATCGCCGCCGGGCCGAAGTACTGCCCGTCGGTCCAGAAGACCGGGCAGGAGGAGGTGCAGGCGGCGCACAGGATGCACTTGGTGGTGTCATCGAAGCGTTCCCGCTCCTCCGGGGACTGGATCCGCTCGCCGGTCGGGGCGGGGGAGTTGTTGACCATGAAGGGCATGATCTCGCGGTAGGACTGGAAGAAAGGTTCCATGTCCACGATCAGGTCCTTCTCCACGGGCAGACCCTTGATCGGCTCGACCAGGACCGGCTTGGAGAGGTCCAGATCCTTGAGCAGGACCTTGCAGGCCAGGCGGTTGCGACCGTTGATGCGCATCGCGTCCGAGCCGCAGACGCCGTGGGCGCAGGAGCGGCGGAAGGTCAGCGAGCCGTCGATCTCCCACTTGACCTTGTGCAACGCGTCGAGCACACGGTCGGTGCCGTACATGGTGACCGTCCACTCATCCCAGCGTGCCTCGTCGGAGAACTCCGGGTCATAGCGGCGCACCTGGATGGTCACGTCGAAGCTGGGGACCTCGCCTCCGCCCCCGCTCTCCTTCATGTCGATCTTGGAGGCGGGCTCTGCGGCTTCTTTGGTGGGAGTGCTCATCAGTACTTACGCTCCATCGGCTCGTAACGGGTGAAGACGACCGGCTTGGTGTCGGCGCGGATGCCGTTCGTGCCATCGGTCGAGGACTCGGGGTCTAGGTACATCATCGAGTGGAGCATGAAGTTCTCATCATCACGCTCCGGGAAGTCCTCGCGGTAGTGTCCGCCGCGGGACTCCTTGCGGTGCAGGGCTGCCACGGTCATGACCTCGGCCATGTCCAGCAGGAAGCCGAGTTCCACAGCCTCGAGCAGGTCCAGGTTGAAGCGCTTGCCCTTGTCCTGGATCTGCACGTTCTTATAGCGCTTGCGCAGGTCAGCAATGACCGCAAGGGCTTCCTTGATGGTCTCCTCGGAGCGGAACACCTGCATGTTCGCGTCCATGGTCTCCTGCAGCTCGGCGCGCAGCGTCGCGGTGCGCTCTCCACCGGTGGAGGCGCGCATCGCGTTGAGCTGGTTCTCGGTGAAGGCCGTCGGGTTCTCCGGGATGTCCACGAACTCAGCGGTGGCCGCGTACTCGGCGGCGGCCAGGCCGGCGCGCTTGCCGAAGACGTTGATGTCCAGCAGCGAGTTGGTGCCCAGGCGGTTGGATCCGTGGACCGAGACGCAGGCGACCTCGCCGGCGGCGAAGAGGCCGGGGACGATGGTGTCGTTGTCCTGAAGCACCTCGGACTTCACCGTGGTGGGCACCCCGCCCATGGCGTAGTGGCAGGTCGGGAAGACCGGCACCGGCTCGGTGTAGGGCTCCACACCGAGGTAGGTGCGGGCGAACTCGGTGATGTCCGGGAGCTTGGCGTCGATGTGCGCCGGCTCCAGGTGGGTCAGGTCCAGCAGCACGTAGTCCTTGTTCGGACCCGCACCCCGGCCTTCGCGCACCTCGTTGGCCATGGACCGGGCCACGATGTCACGTGGGGCGAGGTCCTTGATGGTGGGGGCGTAGCGCTCCATGAAGCGCTCTCCCTCGGAGTTTCGCAGGATCCCGCCTTCGCCGCGTGCGGCCTCGGAGAGCAGGATCCCCAGCCCGGCCAGGCCGGTGGGGTGGAACTGCACGAACTCCATGTCCTCCAGCGGGATGCCGGCACGGTAGGCCAGAGCCATGCCGTCGGCGGTCAGCGTGTGCGCATTGGAGGTGGTCTTGAAGATCTTGCCCAGACCACCGGTGGCGAAGACCACCGATTTGGCCTGGAAGACGTGAATCTCACCGTTGGCCAGGTCGTAGGAGACGACGCCGGCTGTCTTCTTCTGCATGTAGGTGGTGCCGTCTTCACGGGTCACCTCTTCGTCCACGGTGAGCAGATCCAGCACGTAATACTCGTTGTAGAACTCGACGTTGTGCTTCACGCAGTTCTGGTACAGCGTCTGCAGGATCATGTGCCCGGTGCGGTCCGCGGCATAGCAGGCGCGACGCACGGCGGCCTTGCCGTGATCGCGGGTGTGCCCGCCGAAGCGCCGCTGGTCGATCTTGCCCTCGGGGGTGCGGTTGAAGGGCAGGCCCATCTTCTCCAGGTCCAGCACGGCGTCGATGGCTTCTTTGGCCATGACCTCGGCGGCATCCTGGTCCACCAGGTAGTCGCCACCCTTGACGGTGTCAAAGGTGTGCCACTCCCAGTTGTCCTCCTCGACGTTGGCCAGCGCGGCACACATGCCGCCCTGCGCCGCGCCGGTGTGGGACCGGGTGGGGTAGAGCTTGGTCAGCACGGCGGTATGGGCACGCTGCCCGGATTCGATGGCTGCGCGCATTCCGGCGCCACCGGCGCCGACGATGACGACGTCGTACTTGTGAACCTGCATCAGCTTGTGGCTCTCTTTTCTTGGTGTTCGAAAGGCATGTGAACGCGCACGGATGCGCACCGGGCGGACCCGGTGCGCATCAGACGTTCTGGCAGAAGGAGGGGGAGGACTCGAGCAGCTGGCCAGCGTTGTCGAGCAGGCAGGGCTCGAAGGTGAAGATGACCATGGTGCCCAGGACGATGATGACGATCACCGAGAGGTAGAGGATGGACTTGAGCCACACTCGGGTGGAGTCCTTCTCTGCGTAGTCGTTGATGATCGTGCGCATCCCGTTGCCGCCGTGCAGCATCGCCAGCCAGAGCATGGTGAGGTCCCAGAACTGCCAGACCGGATTGGCCCACTTGCCGGCGACGAAGCCGAAGTCGATCTGGTGGATGCCCTCGCCGACCAGGAGATTCACTGCCAGGTGGACGAAGATCAGGACCACCAGGGCGGCGCCGGAGACGCGCATGAAGACCCAGGCGGCCATCTCGAAGCTGCTGGACTTCGAGGAGCCGCGGCGCAGGTACTTCGGGTCGATGCGACCGGAGCGCGGGGCTTCGATGCCCTGCGCGGGCAGCAGTGCGTCAGATTTCGTGGTGGTCATTCTCAGAACCCTCCCCAGCCGTCAAGGAACAGCATCAAGTGGCGGACGGTGAAGCCGATCATCGTGATGACCCAGAGGCCCATCACGGCCCACAGCATCTGACGGTGGTAGCGGGTGCCCTGGGACCAGAAGTCCACCAGGATGATCCGCAGGCCGTTGAACGCGTGGAAGACGATCGCGCCGACCAGGCCGATCTCACCGACGATCATGATCGGGTTCTTATACGCGCCGATCACCGCGTCGTAGGCCTCCGGAGAGACTCGCACCAGAGAGGTGTCGAGCACATGGACCAGGAGGAAGAAGAAGATCCCCACGCCTGTGATCCGGTGTCCCACCCAGGACCACATGCCTTCCCGGCCTCTGTAGAGGGTGCCCTTAGTCTGCGTCACCTGTCATTACCTCCCTGCATCGTTGCATGGCGTTCCGCGCCGCACAGTCACGTACGTGTTTTTCTTCGCTGCGGCGGTGCGGAATGCGTGACGCCGATGCGAGTCTGTTCTCAGCTACCAGACTAGAGCACCGCAACCGTCGATGCGGCTCGTGGTGCCTTTCAGGAGGCTTTGTTGCGCCGCTCAGCCTAGACCTGATGCAGGCTTGTTGGCGAAATGGCGGCGAGAGCCAAATGACTTCTACAACGTGTAGAAAAACCGCAATATGAAGACTCAATTCCGCACCGCGCGGCCCGGGACCCGCCGAGGGGGCGTGCAGCGCCTGAAGACGCACCTGCGCGGCGTCCTGGCCGGCCCGGCGCTCCTCGCCTGCAGGGTCCGCTGCGCGGCGGAGCGGGCTGCAGGACGGATGGGACTACCCTGGTGAGGTGACTTCACAGGAATCTTTGGACAAGTTCTATACCGTGATCCCCGCAGGCGGGGTGGGGACGCGGCTCTGGCCGCTCTCCCGGGCCAGCGCGCCGAAGTTCCTCCACGACCTCACCGGGTCCGGCACCACGCTGATCCGCAGCACCTACGAGCGGCTCGCCCCGCTGACCGGCCCTCGCGTGATGGTGGTCACCGGGGAGTCGCACCGGGAGGCCGTTCGGGTGCAGATCCCCGAGCTCGACGAGAACGACCTCGTGCTCGAGTCCGAGCCGAAGGACTCTGCGGCCGCGATCGGCCTGGCGGCAGCGATCCTGCACCGCCGGGACCCCGAGATCATCATGGGCTCCTTCGCCGCCGACCAGGTCATCGCGCCGGTGGAGATCTTCCAGCAGGCGGTGCGGGAGGCCGTCGCGACTGCGGCCACGGGCCGGATCGTCACCATCGGGATCACTCCCACGCACCCCTCCACAGGCTTCGGCTACATCCGCAAGGGCGCGACGCTTGAGGTCGACGGCGCACCGATCGAGGGGGCGCCGCACGCCAGGGACGTCGCGGAGTTCGTCGAGAAGCCGGGCCAGGAGCTCGCTGAGAAGTACGTCGACTCGGGGGAGTACCTCTGGAACGCCGGCATGTTCGTCGCCCCGGTGGCGCTGCTGCTGGATCATCTCGCCCGCGCCGAGCCCGCGCTCTACGCCGGGCTCACTGAGATCGCCGCCGCGTGGGGGACGCCTGAGCAGGCCGCAGTCACCGCACGGGTCTGGCCGGAGCTTCCGAAGATCGCGATCGACTATGCCGTCGCCGAGCCGGCCGCTGCGGCCGGGGACGTCGCGGTGATTCCCGGGAACTTCACCTGGGACGACGTCGGGGACTTCGCGGCGATCGCGCGGCTGAACCCGGCGCGGGAACAGGAGTCCATGACGGTGCTCGGAGAGAAGGCCCGGGTCTACTCGGACCAGTCCTCCGGAGTGGTGGTCTCCGACACCCAGCGGGTGGTGGCCCTGATCGGGGTGGAGAACATCGTGGTGGTGGACACCCCCGACGCGCTGCTGGTGACCACCACCGACCACGCACAGTCGGTGAAGCAGGCCGTGGAGGCGCTGCGGGCGCAGGGAGAATCCGATGTCCTCTGAGCCCACGCCCCACACGGTGATGCTCAAGGCCGCCCACGCCTCGGCCTCCGAGGTGGTCGACGCGCTGGAAGCGTCCCTGATCGAGGTGCGCCGAGACCTCCACTCCCACCCCGAGCTCTCGTGGAAGGAAGAACGCACCACCGAGCGACTCGCCGCACAGCTGCACGCAGCGGGCCTTCAGCCCGAGCTGATGCCCGAGACCACCGGGCTCTACGTGGACATCGGCACCGGGGAGTTCGCCGCAGGGTTCCGCGGGGACATCGATGCGCTGCCGGTGGCTGAGCTGACGGAGCTGCCCTTCGCCTCCACCCACCCCGGCGTCGCCCACGCCTGCGGCCACGACATCCACACCACCATCGCTCTCGGCGTGGCGCTGAGCCTGCAGCGGCTGCATCAGGACCGGATCGAGGGCGGCGAGCCGGACGGGCTGGGCGCGAAGGTGCGCGTCATCTTCCAGCCCGCTGAGGAGACCATGCCCGGAGGTGCCCTGGAGATGGTCCAACAGGGCGTCCTGAAGCCGCTGCCCAGGATCTTCGCGCTGCACTGCGACCCGCGCATCGAGGTGGGTATGATCGGGACACGGATCGGGGCCATCACCTCGGCGGCCGATGTGGTCCGGATCAACGTCACCGGGCGCGGTGGACACACCTCCCGCCCGCACCTGACCGAGGACATGGTCTCCGCGCTGGCGCACATCGCCTCCGCCGTTCCCGCGGTGCTCTCCCGCCGCGTCGACGTGCGCTCCGCGGTCTCACTCGTGTGGGGTCAGATCGAGGCTGGCAGCGCGCACAACGCGATCCCCTCCAGCGGCACGCTGGTGGGCACGATGCGGATCCTCGACGCCGACGCCTGGCGCGACGCCGGGAAGCTTCTGGACGAGATCGTCGAACAGGTCGCCGCCCCCTGGGGGGTCGACGTGGAGCTCGAACACATCCGCGGCGTGCCCCCGGTGATCAACAGCGAACGGGAGACCACCTTGCTGGAGCATGCCGGACGCGAGGTGCTCGGCTCGGAGGGCCTGGAACTGGCTCCCCAGTCCATGGGTGGAGAAGACTTCGCCTGGATGACCCAGGAGCTCCCCGGGGCCATGTTCCGGCTCGGGACCAAGACCCCCGGAGGCACTGACTTCGATCTGCACCGCGGAGACTACGTCCCGGACGAGCGCTGCATCGGCTACGGCACCAAGATCATGGTCACCACGGCGCTCAGCACCATCAACGAGCTTCGCCGCGGCTAGCCGAATCTGCTCCGCACCTGCAACATCGGCGCCCGGGTCCTCGCACGGCCTCGTAGGATGAGCCCTATGACTCAGGACGATGACTTTCTGACCGGACGGATCGCCCGCATCCCGGTTCCGGACCACGACGCCGACTGGGAGCGCCTCACCACCCAGGCCAGGATCGCGATGACCCGCGCCTATGTGCCCTACTCCGACTACCCGGTCGGGGCAGCCGCGCTGTTGGAGGACGGATCGGTGATCTCCGGCTGCAATGTGGAGAACGCCTCCTACGGGCTCACCCTCTGCGCCGAATGCACCATGATCGGTGCGCTGCAGATGGCAGGCGGAGGCAAGATCGTGGCGTTCACCTGCGTGAACCGACAGGGCGAGTACATCACCCCCTGTGGTCGCTGCCGCCAGCTGCTGCTGGAGTTCTCCGCCGAGACCATGCACGTGCGCACCGCGCAGGGCGCCACCACGCTGGACGCGCTGCTGCCGCAGTCCTTCGGCCCCCGCGACCTTGAGATCAACAACATGGAGACCCGATGACAGCTGCCACCTATGACCGTTCCGCCCATGACGCCGTCGAGCTGATCCGGCTCAAGCGAGACCACGGCCGGCTCTCCCAGGAGCAGATCCGATGGATGATCGCCGCCTACACCGACGGCTACGTCGGGGACGAGCAGATGTCGGCGCTGGCGATGGCGATCCTGCTCAACGGGATGACCCGGGAGGAGATCGGGCACTGGACCGCCGCGATGATCGCCTCCGGAGAGCGGATGGACTTCTCCTCCCTGCGCACGCCCGAGGGCGGACGCAGGCTCACCGCGGACAAGCACTCCACCGGGGGTGTCGGAGACAAGATCACCCTTCCGCTGGCGCCGCTGGTGGCTAGCTTCGGCGTGCCCGTCCCGCAGCTCTCCGGGCGCGGGCTGGGACACACCGGCGGCACCCTGGACAAGCTTGAGGCCATCGCCGGCTGGCAGGCGGACCTGAGCAACGACGCGCTGCTGCGTCAGCTCGACGAGGTCAACGCCGTGATCTGTGCGGCTGGCCCCGGCCTGGCCCCGGCCGACAAGAAGCTCTACGCGCTGCGTGACGTCACCGGCACCGTGGAGGCCATCCCGCTGATCGCCTCCTCGATCATGTCCAAGAAGATCGCCGAGGGAACCGACGCTCTGATCCTCGACGTGAAGGCGGGGTCCGGCGCCTTCATGAAGTCCCGGGCCGACGCCGTCGAACTGGCGCGCACCATGGTCGCCCTGGGCACCGACGCCGGGGTGAAGACCACCGCGCTGCTCACCGATATGGACACCCCGCTCGGACTGACCGCTGGCAACGCCATCGAGGTCGAAGAGTCCGTCGAGGTGCTCGCCGGCGGCGGACCGGCCGACGTGGTTGAACTCACCGTCGCGCTGGCGCAGGAGATGCTCACCGCGGTGGGGATCACCGGGGCAGACCCGGCGGAGAACCTGCGCAACGGACGCGCCATGGACTCCTGGCGCCAGATGATCGCCGCGCAGAGCGGCAATCCCGACGCGGCGCTGCCGCAGGCGGCGCACAGCCACACGATCAACGCCGGGGTCTCCGGCACCATGACCCGGATGGACGCCATGTCCGTGGGTCTCGCGGCCTGGCGGCTCGGAGCCGGCAGGGCGCGCAAGCAGGACGCCGTGCAGGCCGGAGCCGGGGTGCGCATGCACGCCAAGCCCGGGGACCGGATCACCGAAGGTCAGCCGCTGTTCACCCTGCTCACCGATGACGAGCACCGGATCGCCAGGGCGCAGCAGGCGCTCGAGGGTGCCGTGGACGTCGACGCCGAGGGCGGCCCGCACCAGACCCCCGAGCTGGTCTTTGATCGCATCAGTGCCTCGGATCTGACCGACTGAGGCCGCCCGGATGAGTCCTGGGCAGATCCTCGACGCCATCAATCAGACCATCCTGGAGGCCGCCTCCGGATGGTGGACCCTGGTGGGACTCTTCGTGCTGTGCGTGGTCGACGGGTTCTTCCCCGTCGTGCCCTCCGACTCGCTGGTGGTCGGACTGGGATCGCTCTCCGGGGAGCCCGGCACTCCGTTCCTGCTCTGGGTGATCCTGGTCGCGGCCTCCGGGGCGCTGCTCGGAGACTTCATCGCCTACCGGATCGGGCGCGCGATCGGGCCGATGCGCTTCGGATGGATGCGCCGCCCCACCCCGCAGCGCACGCTGATCTGGGCCCGCCACGAGCTCGACAAGCGCGGGGTGCTGCTGATCTTCGTCGGCCGGTTCATCCCTGGAGCCCGGGTGGCGATCAACTTCGTCGCCGGCACCACCGGGTTCTCGCTGCGCCGATTCCTGGTGATCGACGCCATCGCCTCGCTGGTCTGGGCCTCCTACTCGGTGGGAATCGGTGCGATCAGCGCGAACATCTTCGACTCGGTGCTGGTCGCGATGACGGTCTCGATCACCGGGGCGGTGCTGCTGGGCTGGATCTTCGACCGGATCTTCCGACTCCTCACGCGCTGGCTCGATCGCAAGGGCGTGCACCTGGACCCGGAGGGCTACTTCGACACCGCCGCGCTGCCGGTGGAGCCCCCGCTGCGGCTGCACCGCGACCGCGGGGATCACGATGAGGACCACGACCACCCGCGCGGCCACGGCCACCGGCGGGATCACGAAAACCCTCCGGAGGACGGCCTGCCCCGCTGAGACGCGCGCCGGGTCGTGGTCTCGGGCGACTTCAGCTCCGGTCCTCGATAGACTCATCACCATGACTTCCACTGCTGCAGATCTCCGTTCCGCCGCCGCCAAGCTCGAAGAGCAGCTGCGCAACCTGCCCAAGGTCTCGCTGCACGATCACCTGGACGGGTCCCTCCGACCGGGCACGCTGATCGAGCTGGCCGCCGAGATCGGCCACGAGCTTCCCTCCCAGGACTCCGAGGAGCTCGCGGTGCACTTCCGCGAGAACGCGAACTCGGGATCCCTGGAGAAGTACCTGGAGACCTTCGCGCACACCACCGCGGTGATGCAGACCGCGCAGAACCTGCGCCGCGTCGCCAAGGAGTACGTCGAGGACCTGGCAGCCGACGGTGTGATCTACTCCGAGGTCCGCTGGGCCCCGGAGCAGCATCAGGAGCAGGGCCTGAGCCTGGACGAGGCCGTGGAGGCGGTCCAGGAGGGACTCAACCAGGGCATGGAGACCGTGGCCGATCAGGACGGCGTGATCGTCGTCGGCCAGCTGGTCTCCGCGATGCGTCAGTCCGACCGCGCCGATGAGATCGTCGAGGTCGCCCTGCGCCACCGCGACAAGGGCGTCGTCGGCTTCGACATCGCCGGCCCCGAGGCCGGCTTCCCGCCCAGCCGCTTCGCCGATGCCTTCACCCGACTGGCCACCGAGATGCTGCCCGTCACGGTCCACGCCGGGGAAGGAGACGGCATCGAGTCGGTCCGCGATGCGCTGGTCTCCGGCCGGGCTCAGCGCCTGGGCCACGGGGTGCGTGTCGCCGAGGACATCAGCGTGATCGAGAGCGACGCCGACTCCGAGGCGGGAGAAGAGGTCTTCCAGGTGGAGCTGGGTCCCGTGGCCCGCTGGGTCCGGGACCGCCAGATCCACCTCGAGGTCAGCCCCACCTCCAACGTGCAGACCGGCGCGATCGCCGGCTTCGCCGAAGGGGACGCCGCTGAGCTCAGCGACCACCCCTTCGACATGCTCTACCAGCTGGGCTTCAACGTCGGGGTCAACACCGACAACCGGCTGGTCTCCGGGGTCACCCTCTCCGGGGAGCTCGCGCTGATCGCCAGCACCTTCGACTACGGCCTCGGCGAGCTCGCCGACTTCCAGATCAACGCCCTGGAATCCTCCTTCCTCGGGCACGAGGAGCGCGAGGCCCTGGCCGGCATGATCCTCGAAGCCTGGCAGTGACCCTGCCCGAGGCACACCCGATGAGCCCAGGCCGCTCCGAGACCGGTCCCCAGGACCAGGTGGCGAAGCTGCGCTGGGTCATCGCTCAGCTTCGCGAGCACTGCCCCTGGACCTCACAGCTGACCCACGGGGACCTCACCGAGTACCTCGTGGAGGAGGCCTACGAGGTGCTCGAAGAGATCGAGGCCGGCAGCCTGGATGAGGGGCTGCGCAAGGAGATGGGGGACCTGCTCTTCCAGATCGCGCTGCACGCCCGGCTGGCCGAGGAGCGCGGCAGCTTCGACCTCGACGGGGTGGCTGAAGCCATCACGGCGAAGCTGGTGCGCCGCAGCCCGCACGTCTTCACCGCCGATGGGCGCCTCTCGGTGGACGCGCACGCGACCATCGAAAAGGTGGAGGCAGCCTGGACCCAGATCAAGGCTCAGGAGAAGGCTTCGGCGTCGCACGCAGAAGGCGAGAACCCCGGCTCGGAGAGCGCCGCGCCTGCAGACCCGGAGCCGGCAGAGGCCAGAGCCGACGACGGCGGCACCCACCTCTCCGGCGTCGTCGGGTCGCTTCCGGCGCACCTGCCGGCGCTGGCCAAGGCGGCCAAGGTGATCGACCGGCTGGGCAGGGAGCGCAGTGAACATCTGCCCAACACTGGCTCGACCACGGTGGCGGCGGCTGACGAGGAGGAGCTCGGTGAACTACTGTTTGCTGTGGTGCGCACCGCACGGGCTGCGGGTCAGGACCCGGAGCGGGCGCTGCGCAGCCACCTGAACCGCATGACCTGATCCAGGATCTGCAGAACGAGAAGATCCGCCAGCTCGCGAAGAAGAACGCACCGGCGCAAAGGCGCGCTCGGCACCCCCGAAGAGTTTCCCACCGAATGAACAACAAGGAGCCGAGAAGAATATGTCTCTGATCGTCAGTGTGTACGGCCGCGAAATCCTCGACTCGCGAGGCAACCCGACCGTCGAGGTCGATGTCCTCCTCGAGGACGGCAGCTTCGGCCAGGCCGCAGTCCCCTCCGGCGCCTCCACCGGCGCCTTCGAAGCCGTTGAGCGTCGTGACGGTGACAAGGACCGCTACCTCGGCAAGGGCGTGCTCGGGGCCGTGGGCGCCGTCAACGACGTCATCGCCGCCGCCCTGGAGGGACAGGACGCCACCGAGCAGCGCGTCATCGACCAGATCCTGCTCGACCTCGACGGCACCGAGAACAAGGCCTCCCTGGGCGCCAACGCGATCCTCGGGGCCTCCCTGGCCGTGGCCAAGGCCGCGGCCGGCGCCTCGGATCTGCCGCTGTACAAGTACCTCGGCGGTCCCAACGCACACCTGCTGCCCGTGCCGATGATGAACATCCTCAACGGCGGCTCCCACGCGGACTCCAACGTGGACATCCAGGAGTTCATGATCGCCCCGATCGGCGCGGCGACCTTCTCCGAGGCGCTTCGCTCCGGCGTGGAGGTCTACCACGCGCTCAAGGCGCTGCTCAAGGAGAAGGGCCTGGCCACCGGGCTCGGCGACGAGGGCGGCTTCGCGCCGAGCCTCGCCTCCAACCGGGAGGCCCTGGACCTGATCACCGAGGCCATCCAGCGCGCCGGCTACACCCCGGGCAAGGACATCGCCCTGGCACTGGACGTGGCGGCCACCGAGTTCTACTCCGACGGCGTCTACACCTTCGAAGGTGAGTCCAAGACCCCCGAGCAGATGAGCGCCTACTACGGCGAGCTCGTCGACGCCTACCCGCTGGTCTCCATCGAGGACCCGCTGGACGAGGACGACTGGGCCGGCTGGAAGACGCTGACCGAGCAGATCGGGGACAAGGTGCAGCTGGTCGGTGATGACCTCTTCGTCACCAACCCGGATCGCCTCGCCAAGGGCATCGCCGCAGACACCGCCAACTCGCTGCTGGTCAAGGTCAACCAGATCGGCTCGCTCACCGAGACCCTGGACGCGGTCTCCCTGGCTCAGCGCAGCCGCTACACCACGATGATCTCGCACCGCTCCGGCGAGACCGAGGACACCACCATCGCGGACATCGCGGTGGCGACCAACGCCGGACAGATCAAGACCGGCGCGCCGGCCCGGTCCGAGCGGGTGGCCAAGTACAACCAGCTGCTGCGCATCGAGGAGGAGCTCGGCGACGCCGCACGCTACGCGGGCGCATCCTCCTTCCCGCGCTTCAAGGCGTAGCGTGCCGGGCTTCCAGTGTTCAGCGAGGCTGAGCACTGGAAGTTCGAGCACTGAGCACTGGAAGTCCGAGCACTGAGCACACGGGGCGTCAGGGGCGGTGTCGTGGTTTCGACCGACGACTCACCAGCTGGCGCCCCGTCGTGTTCGCGTGTCAGATCCGAACCCGGGCCGCAGTTTCGATATCCTTGGAAGCCACGCCGACTTCCCCCTCTTCCCCCTCCTAGGCGGTGACATCTCGTGCCGAACAGACGTGCCTCTTCAGCGCAGACCAAAGCGCGCGCGGCCCAGGCGCGCCGTCTGGCCGAACGCGAGCAGGTCTCGGGAGAGATCCGCACCCCCGCAGACATCACGGCCCGGCGCAAGAAGCGCAGCTCCGGCGCCTCCGGGTCGACGAAGACCCCGGTCAGTGCCGCTACCGTGGTTCCGGAGCGGACCTTCCCCGGCAGGATGATCGTGCTGAGCATCGTGGTCCTGGTGGTCATCTCTTTCCTGGTGCCCACCGTGAACAGCTTCTTCCAGCAGCGCTCGGAGATGAACGAGTTGCAGACGCAGATCGCCGCGGAGCAGGAGGAACAGGCGCAGCTGCAGTCGGAACTGGTGCGATGGGATGATCCAGACTTCGTGCGCCAGCAGGCCCGGGAGCGCATCAACCTGGTCATGCCGGGGGAGCGCCGCTATCAGGTCATGGGTGAGTCCGAGCCGAGCCCTGAGCAGGCCCCGGAGCTGGACTCCGAAGAAGTGCGTCACGATCTGCCCTGGGCCGAGGCGCTCTGGGATTCCCTGGTCCGCTCCGCCGCCGAGGACTGAGCCAGGGAGGCCCCGGACTGAGCCGGGGAGGCCCGGCGGTGCAGTAAACTCGGCTCCCGTGAACTCGACTACTCCGCAACCCAAAGACCTGGACACCCTGAGCCTGCAGCTGAGCCGGCCGGTGCGCGACGTCGTCGAGATTCCTGCCCGCTGCACCTGCGGGAACCCCCTGGTGGCAGCCACGGCTCCGCGGCTGAGCAACGGGATCCCCTTCCCGACCACCTTCTACCTCACCCACCCGGCCGCCACCGCAGCCGTTTCCCGCCTGGAGGCCGCCGGAGTCATGGCCGAGATGACCCAGCGGCTCAACGCCGACTCGGAGCTGGCCCAGGCCTACCGCGGCGCTCACGAGAACTACCTCACCGAGCGGGAACGGATCCGCGGCCTCGCGGGGCTGGACCCGGTATGGGAGATCGAAGGCATCAGCGCCGGGGGAATGCCGGAACGGGTCAAGTGCCTCCACGTGCTCGTCGGGCACTCGCTGGCGGTCGGGCCGGGGATCAACCCGCTCGGGGATGAGGCGCTGGAGCTCATCGCCGATCAGTTCACGCCTGACACCTGTGTCTGCGCCACGTCCTGGGACCACGAGGCCGCCGTCCCGCAGCGCGATCTCAGCCGACACGTGCGCCGGGGGAACCAGGGCTTCGCCCGAGGGGAGAAGTCCGCCGCGCCGCACCCCGCCTCGCAGCCGAGCGAAGAGACGGCATAGAGTGCTGGGAAGGACCCCGTATCGACGGTCACACCGTCGATCGCACACCAGAACCGGCGAGGAGAAGGACACCCCATGAGAGTTGCTGCCATCGACTGCGGAACCAACTCCATCCGACTGCTGATCGCCGATGTCCACGACAACGGCCGCGTCTCCGATGTGGTCCGGCAGATGACCGTGGTGCGCCTCGGCGAGGGTGTGGATGAGACCGGAGAGTTCTCAGACGATGCGCTGACCCGCACCTTCGCCGCCGTCGACAACTACGGCGCGTTGATTCGTCGGCACCACGTGGACGCCGTGCGGTTCGTCGCCACCTCCGCCTCCAGGGACGTGGCGAATCGAGACCGATTCATCGACGGGGTCCGGCATCGGCTCGGTGTGGAGCCCGAGGTGATCCGCGGCAGCGAGGAGGCCGGACTCTCCTTCGCCGGGGCCGCCTCGGTGCTGGACTGGGACGCCGAGCGCAAGATCCTGGTCGTGGACCTGGGCGGGGGATCCACGGAGTTCGTGCTGGGCACCTCCGCCGGGGTCGAGCACGCCATCTCCACCGACATGGGCTGCGTGCGCTTCACCGAGCGACACATGCGCACCGACCCGCCTACGGAGACCGAGACCTCGATGGCCAGCTTCGAGACGCTCTCCTTCCTCGAGAACGTCTCCGAGGTGATGCCGCTGCACGAGACCGAGGTGGTCATCGGGGTGGCCGGCACCGTCACCACGGTGGCCGCGCATGCACTGAGCCTGGAAGACTATGAGCCGGATCTGATCCACGGGGCACGGATCGACCTCGACACCTTGCATCAGTCGGTGGATCAGCTGGTGCACTCCACCCGGGACGTGCGAGCCCACATGCCGATCATGCATCCCGGCAGGGTCGACGTCATCGGTGCCGGCGCGCTGATCTGGGGCACCATCCTGGACTACCTGAACAAGGTCACCGACGGGCGGGTCACCTCCGCGGTCGCCTCCGAACACGACATCCTTGACGGCATCGCGATGTCCCTGGCGCACTCGAAGGGGGTCTCGCCAGCCCCGAGCCCCACGCACATCCAGGCCGTCCCAGACGCACCGTCAGGTGCGGAGCAGCAGAGATGACAGCAGCCGCACGCCCGCTCGGAGCCGCACTGGCCGCCGGCCTCGCGGTCAGCGCGGTGCTCCTCTCCGCCCCGGCGGCGCACGCGGATCAGTGGCGAGACCAGCAGTACTGGCTCGAGGACTACGGCATCACCGAGGCCTGGGAGACCACCCGCGGGGAAGGCATGACGATCGCTGTCATCGACACCGGCGTGGACTCGGGCCACCCCACCCTCTCCGGTGCGGTCGTGGGCGGGACCGATGTCTCCGGTGCCGGCGACGGCGGGGCCCCGGTGGACCAGATCGCCACCGAACACGGCACGCTCGTGGCATCACTGGCCGCCGGGCGCGGCACCTCGGCAGAGGCCGAAGAGGTGGCCGCCCTGGTGGAGGAGGACGTCGAGGACCTCGATGAGCAGGAGTGGGAAGACTGGTGGGAGGACTTCGAGTCCGCGCTGGAGGAGATCTACGGCGAGGACTGGCAGGATGAGGTCGACGCCGACGCCCTCGATGAGTTTCAGGAGACCCGGTCTGCCCCCCGCGAGCTCACCCAGGCGGAGAACCCCGACGACGGGGTCGTGGGGGTCGCCCCTGAGGCCTCCATCCTCTCGGTCTCGCTGCTGCTGCAGGATCCCAACCCCTACGGCGGCGGCACTGAGGAACAGATCGCCGAGGCGGTGACCTGGTCCGTGGACAACGGCGCGGACATCATCAACATGTCCCTGGGTTCAGGCTTCCAGGAATGGCCTGAGTCGTGGGATGAGGCGTTCCTCTACGCAGAGCAGAACGACGTGCTCGTCGTCGCGGCCTCGGGCAACCGCGCCTCGGGGCATCTCTCCGTGGGTGCCCCGGCGACCATCCCGGGAGTGATTGCCGTGGCGGGGGTGGATGAGTCCCGCCGGATCAGCGCGGACTCCTCCTCGCAGGGCATCGCGGTCGGGATCGCCGCCGCCTCAGAGCCGCTGGTCGGCGCGCTGCCGGGGGACGACTACATGCAGTGGAACGGCACCTCCGGAGCCTCGCCCATCGTCGCAGGCGCCGCCGCGCTGGTCTGGGCCGCAAACCCCGAGCTCAGCGCCCAGGAGGTGAAGCACCGGGTGCTCTCCACCGCAGATTCCGAAGGCGCAGAGGGAGTCGACCCCGAGTACGGGCACGGAGTGCTCAACGTCGCCGATGCGGTCGCGGGTGATGTTCCCGCCTTCGACGCCTCGCAGTATCCGACGCTTCAGGAATGGGTGCGAGTCCACCGCCGGGGCGAGGTCGAGGACACCGAGACCAATGAGATTCCCGAGGACTCCGGGGTAGTGGCCGGACCCGAGGGAGAGCCGCGCGCCATGCCCCAGCCCGAGGCGACCAGCACAGCCCAGGACTGGGCCGGGCCGGTGGCCGTCAGCGCGGCCGCACTGCTGGTGCTCGCCGTGCTCTGCATGGCCGCCATCCACTACCGGCTGCTCCACCGCCACCAGGACCGCTGAAGTCCCCGACCCAACCCCGCCCAGGGGCTCAGACGTTGACCACTCACAATCGAGCTACGTATAGGATGATGCATATGGCTATCCCACAGACGCTTTCCGCGAAACCCCGTGTTCTCATCGTCGGCGGCGGCTATGTCGGTCTGACCACCGCGCAGCTGCTTCAGAAGAAGGTGAAGGCCGCCGGCGGGATCGTGACCGTCGTCGACCCGATGCCCTACATGACCTACCAGCCCTTCCTTCCCGAGGTCGTGGGCGGCCACATCGAGGCGCGCCACGCGGTCGTCTCGCATCGCCGTCACCTCAAGGACTCCGAGATCATCACCGGCAAGGTCACCGCCGTGGACCACGACGGCCGGACCGCCACGGTGGAGCTCTCCCAGGGTGAGACCGTGGAGCTTCCGTACCAGGACATCATCATGTCTGCCGGTGCCACCACCAAGACCTTCCCGATCGAGGGCCTCGCCGAGCACGGCATCGGCCTGAAGACCATCGAAGAGGCGCTGACTCTGCGCAACCACGTCCTGGAGCGCATCGAGGCCGCCTCGGTGATGACGGATGAGAAAGCCAAGTCCCGCGCCCTGACCTTCACCGTGGTCGGCGGCGGATTCGCCGGCATCGAGACCGTGGCCGAGATGGAAGACATCATCCGGGCCGCCGTGGGGGCCAACCCGCGCATCAGCCAGACCGATGTCCGCATCCTGATGGTCGAGGCCATGGGTCGGGTCATGCCCGAGGTCACCGAGGACCAGGCCGTCGGCGTCGTCGAGCACCTGCGCGGCCGCGGCATCGAGGTGCTGCTGAACACCTCGCTGGGCTCCGTCGTGGACGGCGAGATGCGCCTGGTCAACATGAAGGACAAGTCCGAGGCTGACCGCTTCGAGTCCGACACCCTGGTGTGGACCGCAGGGGTGGCCGCCAACGTGGTGGCCAAGAACTCCGGCTTCCCGGTGGATCAGCGCGGCCGCGTCACCGGCACGGCCACGCTGCAGATCGCAGATGAAGACGGCAAGGTGCTGCAGAACGCCTGGACCGCCGGCGACATCTCCGCGATCCCGGACCTCAGCGGCGGCGGACTGCCCGACGGCACCTGCGTGCCGAACGCGCAGCACGCCTCCCGGCAGGCCAAGGTGCTGGCGAAGAACCTGCTGGCGGCCAGCTACGGCCAGGGCCAGCTCAGCGAGTACAAGCACGACTCCCTCGGCGCAGTCGCCGGTCTGGGCATGTTCCAGGGCGTGGGCAACCCGCTGAAGGTCAAGATCAACGGATTCCCCGCCTGGATGGCTCACCGCGGCTACCACGCACTGGCCATCCCCACCGTGGAGCGCAAGATCCGCGTGATCGGCGGCTGGGTCAACGAACTGGTGCTGGGCCGGGACTACACCCCGGTGCGCGACCTGGAGAACCCCTACGGCCAGTTCCAGGAGGCTGCCGGCGGCGTGAAGAAGAAGGAAGCCGCCAAGGGCTGAACGTGAGGATCTCGCAAGACTGAACAAGAAGGCGGGCTGTCCATGACAGCCCGCCTTCTGCCCCTATAGCCCAATCGGCAGAGGCAACCGACTTAAAATCGGTCCAGTGTGGGTTCGAGTCCCACTGGGGGCACCTGATGGCTGGCATTGAAGACGGTTCGGTGCCCCAGTGCTGTGAACGTTCACTCAATGAGTTCCGGGCCACCCCGGGGGCCGCTCCCGACACGGCTTGCGGCGCCGCGGCTGGCGGGGTCAGTGTCTGTGAAGCTCTGGAGCAGGGCCCGTGGACTCGCGCAGGATCAACCGGCTCGCCGGGATCTGCGGCTGCGGCGCGGGCTCGTTGCGCACCAGGGCGATCAACCGCTGCATCGCGGAGCGTCCCTGGGAGGCCCGGTCGACGGTCACGGTGGACAGCGACGGGATGGCATACCGTGCGGTGGCCAGATCATCCCAGCCGGTGACGCTCAGGCGCCGGGGCACCTGCCACCCCCGGTCATGGGCCGCCCGCACCGCCCCGAGGGCGAGGTAGTCATTGGCGGCGATCACGGCAGTGACCCCAGAGTCCTCCTCCAGTCCGCTGATCGCCGAGTAGCCGGATTCGGTGGTCCAATCGCCGCCTCGCACCCCATGGGACTCCAGCCCAAGGACCTCGATGCTGCGCAGGTACTCCTCGCGCCGGGCGCGCGCGGAGGACCATTCCTGCGGCCCCTGGATGTGCAGAAAGCGTCGATGCCCCATGTAAGCCAGGGTCTGCATGATCTCCCGCAGCACCGAGGCGTCCGCCAGCGGCCCGATCCCGCGCAGCTTGTCATCGTACTGATCTAGGATCGCCAGCGCCGTCGTCGAGGAGGTGCGTGCCTGTTCCGCCATGCCGGGCAGTGAGCCCAGAGACAGCACGCCCTCCAGTCGTCCGGAGTCCAGGAGTTCCTGGGCGCGTCGGGCGCGGTCCGTCGCGGGACCCTCGATCACGGAGATCTCCATGAAATAGCCGCTGCCTCGGGCCACCTCCGCGGCGGCCGCGAGGGTGGGTGTCGGCATGGCGGTGACTGGTGAGGGCAGGATCGCCGCCAGGATTCCGGTCTCACGGGTGCGCATCGAGCGCGCGATCATGTTCGGGCGGTAGTTCAGCTCCTTGATGGCCGCCTCGACCCGCTCCACCGTGGCTGGCTTGAACGGGCCCCGGTTGTGCAGGAACCGGGAGACCGTCTGGTGGGAGACCCCCGCCAGGGCAGCCACTTCGTGCAGAGTGGCCGCGCGCGGGGGTGGGCTGGGCATGGGGTGCTCCTGGGCTGGATCGGAACCGGATGTGGACTGTTGCGATGATCCTCGCACACCGGGTGATCGATGCGTCCGAGGGAATGTGTTGACAGTCACACTACAGAGTCAATAACCTCAGGTGGGACGATCAGAGTGATCGTTCACATTCGGGCGTCACCAGCCCATCGCCCCGTCACCGAGGAGATCGCATGTCAGAGGCCGCACACTCACCGACCGGTCCGGATCGCAAGATCCGAGCCGGGCTCATCGGCGCGGGCGGGATCGCCACCATCGCCCATCTGCCCACGCTGAAGGCTCACCAGGACCGGGTGGAGGTCGTCGGCATCGCCGATCTGGATCCTGATCGGGTGGGTCAGGTCGCCGACGAGTGGGGGATCGCGGGACGCTACCGCTCCGCGCAGGAGCTGCTCGACGCAGAGTCCCCTGACCTGCTGATCATCTGCACCCCGCCCTCGGCGCATAAGGACGCGGCCATCCAGGGCCTGCGGGCCGGCGCCTGGGTCTGGTGTGAGAAGCCACCGGTGCTGACCCTGGCTGAATACGACGCAGTCG
Source organism: Nesterenkonia sandarakina (assembly GCF_014138825.1). NCBI lineage: Bacteria > Bacillati > Actinomycetota > Actinomycetes > Micrococcales > Micrococcaceae > Nesterenkonia > Nesterenkonia sandarakina. Next base: position 69,292 of record NZ_JACJIH010000001.1, read on the forward strand.
CCGCCGAGGAGGCCGAGGGCGGCCCCTACGCCTCCTACGTCTACCAGCACCGCTTCGGCTCCGGGGCGAAGACGCTGAAGAAGCAGGTCGCCGAGGCCACTCTGGGCCGACCACTGGTCGCGCTGTGCAACACCCTCTGGTATCGGCCCCACGCCTACTACGACGTGCCCTGGCGCGGGAAATGGGCCACCGAGGGCGGCGGCCCGGCGATGGGCCACGGGATCCACCAGATCGACCTGCTCCTGGAGGTGTTGGGGGAGTGGACCGAGATCACCGCGGTGGCTGAGAAGCTTGACCGGGATGTGGAGACCGAGGACTTCTCCTCCGCCATCGTGCGCTTCGCCAACGGCGCCATCGCCACCGTGGTGACTTCCGTGCTCTCCCCTCGGGAGGTCTCCTACCTGCGCTTCGACTTCCAGGACGCCACCGTGGAGGTCGAACACCTCTACGGCTACGACAACAGCTCCTGGAGGTGGACCCCGGCGCCTCATGCAGCCGAGGACCTGGCGACCGTGGACTCCTGGTCTCCCCAGGAGAACGTGCCCTCCTCGCACCGGCAGCAGCTGGCTGAGCTCCTCGACGCCATGGAAGCCAAGGAACGGCCGCGCGCCTCAGGAGAGGAAGGCCGCCGCACCCTGGAGTTCATCGCGGCGCTGTATCAGTCCGCGGAGACCGGGAAGAGCGTGAAACGCTCCGAGCTGCGCAACGAGGGCACCTACTACACCGCCATGCACGACGAGTCCCACACCTATGGAAAGCAGGGCTGATCCGATGACCACCGAGCAGACCACCACGACTGCGGCAGAGGCCGCCGCCGGGACTCACGCGGGCGCCGAGGCCGCCCAGTTCGAGGTCACCCCCGGGGAGAAGGAGATCGTGGTCACCGCCGCGGGCACCGAGATCCTGCGCTACGTCACGCACCCTGACTCCCCGCAGGAGGAGGCCCCCAAGCCCTACCTGTATCCGCTGCGCTTCCTCGACGGCGGTGAGGCCTCCGTCCGTCGCCCCTGGGACCACCGCTGGCACACCGGGCTGCAGTTCACCTGGTCCCATGTGGCAGACCAGAACTTCTGGGGCGGACCCACCTTCGCCGCCGAGGACGGCTATAAGATGCGCGGCAATCTGGGGCGCATGGACCATAAGGGATTCAGTGCCACTCCCAGCGGAGGCGACGAGGTCGTCTTCGACGAGACCCTGGAATGGATCACCTCCCGCGAGGAGCACTGGATCGATGAGCACCGGGTCCAGCGCGTGCACTCCCTGGACACCGCGCGCGACATCTGGGCCATCGACCTGACCACCGAACTCACCAACGTCTCCGGGGACACGCTGCCGCTGGGCAGCCCGACGACGGCGGGGCGCCCCAATGCCGGGTACACCGGCTGGTTCTGGCGCGGGCCCCGCTCCTGGAGCGGCTGTCAGGTGGTCAACTCGGCCGGGGCTGAGGGTGAGGAGAACACCATGGGCCAGGTGGCCGACTGGGTCGCCTTCTCCTCCGAGCACGATGACCTCGACGGCGGCGGCACCATCATGGCCTTCGCAGGCACCTCCGAATGCGCCGGAACCGCTCTGCCGCCGATCAAGTGGTTCACCCGCAGCTCGATCTTCGCCGTGGCCAGCCAGTCTCCTGCGTTCGACGAAGAGATCCATCTCCCGGCCGGGGCCACCCTGCGGCTGCACCACCGCTTCCTCTTCATCGCCCGGGTGTTGGAGCCCGAGGAGCGGACGCGGATCGGGCAGGAGTTCACGCTCTGATGGGCAGCCAGAATCCAGGCACGGGCGGCCCGGTCCAAGACCAGAGCTCGATCCCTGATCCGGCCCGGGCGGCGCATCGGTCGCTGCCACGGTCGCTGCCTCGTTTTCCCGGCGGAACCTCGCTGAGCCACCTGTGCGTCTATGACTGGGAGACCTCCGACGGGCTGCACGGCGGCTCGCCGCACCTGCACACACTCTCCACCGAGGCCTATGTGGTCACCTCCGGCCGAGGCGAGGTGCACACCATCAGCGCTGCCGGTCCGGCGGTGGACGAGCTCACCGCCGGTTCGCTGCTCTGGTTCACCCCGGGCACCGTGCACCGGCTGGTCAACCACGACCAGCTGCAGATGCAGGTCATCATGTCCAACGCCGGGCTTCCCGAGGCCGGGGACGCGGTGCTGACCTTCCCCGAGGAGATCGTCGCCGATCCGCAGCGCTACCGAGAAGCGGTGACGCTGCCCGCCGAAGGTGACGAAGGCGCCCGTGCCGACGCCGCGCGGGCCCGCAGGGATCTGGCCATCGACGGCTACGAGCAACTGCTGGGCAGGATCCAGGCCGACGGGGCCGAAGCCATGCGGCGTTTCCACGAGCTCGCGGTGGCTCTGGTCCGTCCCCGGGTGGGGGACTGGCAGCAGATCTGGGAGGACAACGTCGAGACCGAGACTCGGCGCACCAAGGCTCAGCTGCAGGCGCTGGGCACAGGCGATGGCAGTCATCTGCAGGAGGCCGCGGTCATCCGTGGGACACCTCGTCCGGAACCTCGGCTCTGGGGCATGTGCGGCCGGCTCCAGACCTGGACCGGACCGGAACCCGAGTCACAGGGCTGAACCGGGCGGATCCTGGCGGGCCTGCAATCTGCCGGGGTGCGGCGGCGGCTCAGCGGACTCCGCGCGCAGCCAGTGCCTCGGCGGTCTCCTCCGCGTGGCGCAGGCTCATCACCAGCAGCGGCAGCACCGTGCCGCGCGGCGTCGGGCGCATTCCACGGGCCCGCTGCGCCTCCCGGATCTCGGCGTAGAAGGACAGGATCACCGGCACCGAACGGATCGTCAGTGACAGGGCCAAGGAGATCCGTTCGGCGCTGAGTCCCAGCCTGCGCAGCAACGGATCCAGCGGTCGCAGGACCCGCTCGAAGCTGGCGAGGATCTCGGACGTCGCCGTGGTCAGCGTGAACAGCGACGCCAGCAGCACGACGGCGAGCACGCGCGCCACGTTGTAGCTGGTCTCCGCCGGAGTCAGGAAGATCAGCTGCGGGACGCTCAGCACCACCACCAGCCACTTCAGCCGCCAGAGCTGGGCGAGCAGCCCTCGAACCCCGATCCCGGCGAGGAGAAACCCCAGCAGGCTCGCGGCCCAGATGACCAGCAGCACGCCGAGGCTCTCCCGGAACATCGAGGCGATGAGTGCGGCCAGGAAGATCCCCAGGAACTTCGCACCCACTGGCAGCCGGTGCAGCAGCGAGGTCCCGGGTCGGTAGAGCGGGATCACCGCCTGCGACGCCGGGCGTGGCTGAACGGGGTCGGGTAGGCGCGAGCCAGCGAATGGGTCAGCGCCACAGCGATCACGGCCTTCAGCACGTCGCCGGGCAGGAATGCCAGGTTGATCAGTGCGGCCTGTTCCAGGCTCAGGCCCATCTGGAACGCCAGCACCGGCAGTCCGCAGGCATAGACCACAACGATCCCGCCGAACGTGACACCAAGGATGGTGCGCCAGAGCCGCAGAGGCCACGACGCCTGAGTGATCAGACCCACCAGGAACGCCCCCGGGATCCAGCCCAGGGCGAAGCCGGCACTGGGTCCGGCGAAGGCCCCGAGCCCGCCAGACCCCTGGGCGAGCAGCGGCAGACCCGCGGCCACGAGCGCGTGCAGGAGCATGACGGCCCCGGCTCCGCGCCACGGGCCCAGCACGGCGCCGGCGAGCATCACCCCGAGCGTCTGCAGGGTGATGGGCACGCCGCCGGCCAGGGGAATGGCGGGGAGCTGTCCCAGCACTGCTATGAGCGCGGCGAACATGGCCATCTGGCTGATCCCACGTACGGCGGCACTGGGTGAGGCGGGCGCGATGGAGGCTGGACGCGTCGGCGCGGAGGCGACCCGAGATCTGTTGAACACCGTTCAAATATAGCCTCTGCGGGTCTGGGTCGTCCGCCGCTGGCAGATTCTCAGGTAATCTCCAGCTCGGGCGGGGACCGGACGGTAGAATACTTCAGGAGACGTCCCTCACCAGATCAGCGGATCACCCGTGTCCGGTGAGGGCGGATGTCGAGATATTCAACCGAGCACCGATAGGAGTGCGGTCACACATGTCCAACCCGATCTTCAACACCGGTGCCTTCCCTGACCAGTTCAACGAGAAGAAGCGCGAACGGCGCCGGTTCTACATGAATGACCAGGGTGTGACCGAGCAGTCGCGCCAGCAGAGCCCCGGGCAGGGCCAGCCCTTCGCCGCTCAGTACGGCATGCCGGGCCAGCAGGCCGGCCGTGCCGGTGCAGACCAGCTCAACCAGCAGTTCAACCTGCCCGACGCCGCCGGCTCCCAGGGCGCGGCGATGACCTACGACGATGTCATCCGCAAGACCGTCACCAGCTTCGCCGTCGTGCTGCTCGGAGCCGCCGGCGCCGTCGCCATCGGTCTGGTGATGCCGGGCGCGGTCATGGCGCTGGCGCTGGTCGCCGCCCTGGCCGGCTTCGGGCTCGGCCTGGTCAACGCCTTCAAGAAGGAGCCCAACCCGGCTCTGATCCTGGCCTACTCGGCCACCCAGGGCTTCTTCCTGGGTGCTTTCACCATGGTCATGGAGATGATGTTCCCGGGCATCGCGGTGCAGGCCGTGCTGGCTACTCTGGCGGTCTTCGGCACCGTGCTGGCGCTGTTCAAGTCCGGCAAGGTCCGCGCCACCCCGAAGCTGAACAAGATGTTCTTCGTGGCGATCATCGGCTACGCGGTCTTCTCGCTGATGAACTTCGGCCTGGTGATGTTCACCGATATTGGAATGTTCGGTCTGCGTGCGGGCTGGATGGGTGTCGCCATCGGCGCCTTCGCCATCCTGCTGGCCACGTACTCCCTAGTCATGGACTTCACCAACATCCAGGAGGGTGTCGAAGCTGGGGTTTCGCAGAAGTACGGCTGGGCCGCCGCCTTCGGGCTCACCGTGTCCCTGGTGTGGCTCTACATCGAGATCCTCCGGGTGATCGCCATCGTCCGATCAATGGCCGAATAGGCTCACCCTTGAACCGAGTTCCTTCTCTGCGCTGAAGAGCGCACGTGATGGACTCCCCGCCGTAGACACCGGGCCCGTCCGATGCGTGAGCGCATCAGGCGGGCCCGTCGTCGTCTTGACGCCCGACCGCCATGGCAGGATGTAGCAATGAACACCGTCGAGAAGCTCGAGCTGATGGAAGATGACGTCCCGCCCAGGATGGCCGAGGAGCAGCGAATCCAGGACGATGTCCCGTGGGGGATCCGGATCGCCGCCGCCTGGTCCTGGCGCGTCCTCATCATCCTGCTCTTCGCGGGTGTGCTGATCTGGCTGCTCAGTCACATCTCGCTGCTGCTGATCCCGCTGCTGGTGGCAGCGCTGCTGGCCACGCTGCTGCGCCCGCTGCACAACCTCTTCGTGAAGTGGAAGTTCCCGCGTGTGGTCGCGGCGATCACCACGCTGCTGGTGCTCATCGGGTTCGTCGCGGGACTGCTCTGGCTGGTCGGCCAGCAGCTGGTGGAGGGCTTTGCCGACATGGCCAGCCAGGTCACCGCGGGCCTCTTCGAGCTGGTCACCCTCGCCGAGGAGACCGCCGCCGGGTTCGGGATCGAGCTCTCCACCGACCAGATCAACCAGGGTCTTGAAGAGGGCCTGACTTATCTGCAGGACAACTCCGAGACGATCCTCGGCGGAGCGATGGCCATCGGCTCCACCGCCGGCAACATCGTCGTGGGCGGGATTCTGGCCCTGTTCACGCTGATCTTCTTCCTCGCCGATGGCCGCAAGATCTGGGACTTCCTGGTGTTCTTCGCGCCCGGCAAGCACCGTCCTGCCATCCATGGCGCGGGTCGCCGAGGCTGGACCGCGCTGGGCTCCTATATGCGGGTCCAGATCTTCGTCGCGGCCGTCGACGCCGTCGGGATCGGGATCGGCGCGGCGCTGCTGGGCGTCCCGCTGGCGCTGCCGGTGGCCGTGCTGGTCTTCCTGGGCTCCTTCATCCCGATCGTGGGCGCCGTGGTCACCGGTGCCGTCGCGGTGATCCTGGCCCTGGTGGCCAACGGCCTGGGCAACGCGCTGCTCATGGTCGGCGTGGTGCTGCTGGTCCAGCAGATCGAGTCCAACATCCTGCAGCCCATCGTGATGGGCAAGGCCGTGCGGCTGCACCCGCTGGCCGTGATCCTCGCCGTCACCGCCGGCACCACTCTGCTGGGCATCGTCGGCGCGCTCTTCGCCGTGCCGGTGCTGGCCTTCGTCACTCGCGCCGCGAGGTACCTGGTGAAGGAGGAGTGGCGCGGCGACCCCGAGGCGAAAGAGATGGAGAAGCTGGAGAAGGAGGAAGCGATCAAGCGCGCTGCGCAGAAGGAGGTCCACGAGGCTGAGGAGCAGGCCTCCCTGGCGAACATCACCCGCCGGCTCAAGGAGACGATCCCCGGACTGGACCCGGAGAAGCGCGGCTTCGGCCGCCGCGGAGACGCCCCCGAGGGGCACCTGACTCGCACCGAGACGGACACCGCGGCCGGGACGCGACCGCACCCCGACGCTGACCATGCGGGTGAGGACCACGGCCAGGCCGGCCCTGCGCGGCACGACTCGCGGCACGACGCCCATCACGACTCGCGGCACGATTCACGGCACGACGACGAGGGCGGGCGAGCATGACGCAGATCCAGCACGACGCGCAGGATCGACCCGGCGCGCAGCTGAGCGTGCAGCTTGAGGACATCGAGGCCGCGCAGAAGCTGCTCGCCGACATCATCGTGCGCACCCCGATGGAGCACTCGCGCGCCCTGGGCCGGATGGTGGATGCCACGGTGCACCTGAAGGCCGAGAATCTGCAGCGCGCCGGGTCCTTCAAGGTGCGTGGGGCCTATGTGCGCATGGCGCGGCTCTCCGAGGAGGAGAAGGCCCGCGGCGTCGTCGCCGCCTCGGCAGGCAACCACGCCCAAGGTGTGGCGCTGGCGGCGAAGAAGCTGGGGATCACCGCGAAGATCTATATGCCGCGCGGCGTCGCCCTGCCCAAGCTCGCCGCCACACGTGACCACGGGGCCGAGGTGATCCTGCACGGCTCCAACGTCGACGAGGCACTGGCCGAGGCGCAGCGGGAGTCTGACGCGACCGGGTCGGTCTTCATTCACCCGTTCAACAACACTGACGTCGTGGCCGGGCAGGGGACCATCGGGCTGGAGATCCTGGAGCAGGAGCCAGACGTGGACACCGTGATCATGGGCATCGGCGGCGGCGGACTTCTCGCCGGCTCGGCGGTCGCGATCAAACAACAGGCTGCCCGGCTGGGTCGTGAGGTCAAGATCATCGGCGTCCAGGCGGAGAACGCGGCCGCGTATCCGCCCTCGCTCGCGGCCGACGCCCTGGTTCCGATCGAGGGGGAACGCACGATTGCCGACGGCATCGCCGTGGGCCGTCCGGGGGAGATCCCCTTCGAGATCATCAAGGACCTGGTCGATGAGGTCGTCACGGTCAGCGAGGATGCGATCGCACGCGCGCTGATCTTCCTGCTGGAACGCTCAAAGATGGTCGTGGAACCGGCCGGTGCGGTGCCGGTCGCGGCGCTGATGGAGGGCAAGCTCGCGGACCTGGGCATCGATTCCAAGAACATCGTCGCGGTGCTCTCCGGGGGCAACATCGACCCGATGCTCATGCTGCGCGTGATCCAGCACGGCCTCTCCGCGGCCGACCGGTTCCTCACGGTGAAGATGATGCTCAAGGACCTGCCCGGGGAGCTCGCGACGATCTCTCAGATCATCGCCGACGCCGACGCGAACGTCACCGGTGTCGACCACAGCCGGATCGGCGGGGCGCTGTCCATGGGGGAGGTCTCCATCGTGATCAACATGGAGACCAAGGGCGCCGAACACTCCGAACGGGTGCTCAACCGGCTCCGCGCCCAGGGCTACGAACCGATGGTTCCGCAACACTGACCCGCAACACTGACCCGGCAGCACTGCCGCGTAGCGAGGCAATGCAGCACTGACCCGCAGCACCGGACTGCAGGACTAACGCCCTGGCGGCATCGGGCTGTGCAGAGACGACGACGGCGGCCCCTCCGTGCTGGAGCGAGCCGCCGTCGTCGTTATGCGCAGTGAGCCTGGCGTTCAGCCGCCGAAGGGCTCGGCGGAGACGATCTCCACCGGGATGTCCTTGCCGTTGGGTGCGGAATAGCTGAGCTTGTCTCCGGGCTTGGCGCCGTTGATGGCCTCACCGATGGGGGAGCGCTCGGAGTACACCTCGAGGTCGGTGTCCCCGGCGATCTCGCGGTTGCCGAAGAGGAACTTCATGGTGTTGCCTGCGATCTTGGCCTCGACGAGCATTCCGGGAACCACGGTGTCTCCGGTGGGGGCCTCGCCGACGTAGGCGTTCTCGAGCAGGTCGCTGAGGTAGCGGATCCGCGCCTCGGCCTTGCCCTGCTCCTCCTTGGCCGCGTGGTAGCCGCCGTTCTCCTTGAGGTCGCCTTCTTCGCGAGCAGACTCGATGCGGTCAACGATCTCCTGGCGACCGGGTCCGCTGAGGTGCTTGAGCTCGCTCTCCAGCCGGTCGTAGGCCTCCTGGGTCAGCCACTGAGCGTTCTCGTCGATCTCGGGGGTGTTCGTTGACACTTTTCATCTCTCCTTATTCATGCAAAGACCCCGCCGTGGGGCGGCATGGTGTTCGGCCTTGGGCCCGGAACATGCCTCGGCGGGGTGTTGATGCGTTCCCCACATGCTAGTGGGGGTGCTCCGGATTCTCAATCAGGACCGTGGCTACTGATCGGGACTGGCCTCGGCTTCCGCGGCCGGGGCGGGAAGGAAACCCGCTCCGCTGAACGCTGAACGTGCGCGCTCTGAAGTGAGGATGCCCATGAACTCGTTCGCGTCGCCGGCGCTGGTGGGCTCGGCCAGCACGGCACCCCAGATCTGGGTGGTGCTCTGGAAGGACTGTGGAATGTCGAAGGTCTGCAGGGCCGCATCCTGGGCCAGCACCTCGGTGACGTAGTCCAGGGCGGCGTCGCTCTCGCCTGCCGTCAGGCTCTGCACCGGGTGGGGCGGCTCCGAGGTGAGTCCCGCAGGGGCGACATCGAACTCATCGACGCCGAGGTCAAGGTCGAAGTCACCGGCGAGGCCGGTGATCGCCTCGGTGCAGGGAGCATCCCCGGCGCAGGTGCTCACCCGCAGATCAGCGGCCCGCGCAGTGAAGTCATCGAAGCCGGTGATCGCCTGCGGGTTCTCCGCCGTGGCCACCAGCACCAGGCGATTGCTCGCCAGAGCACGCGCGTCGCCGTCGATGTCTCCAGCCTGGGTGAACGACTGCATCTGTTCCTGGGAGGCGGTGAGGACCAGGTCGGCGTCGGGATCGGTCTCGATCCTGCGCTGCAGGGCCTCGCTGTCCAGGTACTCGACGTGGGCGGAGACTCCGCTCTGCCGGTCGTGGAGCTCGGCGTTGAGCGCATCCAGTGCCGGAGCGGTGGAGGGTGCGGCGAGCACCTTCACGCTGCGCTGGTCTGCCGTGGAGATCTGGGTGGGGGGACCGCAGGCGCTGAGCACGAAGGCGGCGACGAAGCAGAGCAGCAGCACCAGAGCGATCACGCCGCGCATGCGGTAGAAGAGAGAGTCGGGTTTCATGGGCAGGCCCCCAAAAGGGTGTGGAGCCCGTCTGCTAGAGCTCTTTGTGTGATGCGAAGAGGCAGCTGGCTACTCGATGTCCCAGCAGGAGTCCACCACTCCGGTGACTCCGCGGGACTCGGTCCGCAGCTCGGTGCGGTAGTACTCGCTGCGATCTCCTGGTTCCGACCCTTCGTGAGGGCCGATCGTGATGACCCGGGCGCCGACAACCGCGTAGCTGTTGTCCAGCACGTGGATCATGCACTGCACAGTAACATCTCGGTCCTTCGAGACCTCGAAGTCGACTGTGGCCTCGGTGTCCGAGATGATCGTGTATCCGACGTCGTTGTGCGTGATCTGACCGACCGCGTTGCCCACCGTGAAGTAGACCATCGCGCCGAGCGCGAGGATCAGGGCGCCGATGATCATCCAGCGCTGGGACTTCGGCGAGGCGCTGCGCCTGCGGGCGCCGTACCGTGACTCCAGCTCGGTGGAGGACTCGGCGTCGGTGGTGCTGGACTCAGTCATCAGGACTATTCTAGGTGCTTATGCAGAGTTCACATCGCACCCTCCCGCAGACGTCCTCGACGGATGCCTCCACCCGTTCCTCGGCTGAGCCGAGCTCGCTGGCAGGAGACCACGAGGGCTCACTGGATACGCACACCGATCCCGCACCTCGCGCGACCGAACAGCCCGGCACCGAACAGCGTGGACCGAACAGCACGGCACCGATATGAGCACCGACGTGGTCCATACTCAGGTGACCGGAGCTGCGGCCCGGAGCCTGCCGCCCTCGAGCGGGCTGCGCATGCTGGCAGTGCACGCCCACCCCGATGACGAGTCCTCCAAGGGTGCTGCGATGATGGCGGCCTACGCGGCGGCCGGGGCGGAGGTCATGGTGGCCACGGCCACCGGCGGTGAGCAGGGTGACCTGCTGAATCCCGCGGCCGAAGAGATCCTGCAGACCCACCGAGACCTCCCCGGGGTGCGCCGGATGGAGATGGCCGAGGCTGCCGAGGCGCTGAACATCTCCCACGTCTGGCTGGGCTTCGCCGATTCCGGTCTCCCCGAGGGTGACCCGACCCCGCCGCTGCCGTTCGGCAGCTTCGCGACGTTGCCGCTGGAGCAGGCCGCAGCTCCGTTGGTGCGCCTGGTCCGCCGCTTCCGGCCGCACGTGATCCTCTCCTACGACGAGGTCGGGGGCTACCCGCATCCGGATCACATCATGAGTCACAAGATCACGGTGGAGGCCTACCGTGCCGCCGGGGATCCCACGCAGTATCCGGGCCTGGGGGAGGCCTGGGAGCCGCAGAAGCTGTACTACGACCGCGCCTTCAACCCAGGCAGGTTCGAGGCGATCCATAACGCCCTGATCGAGGCCGGACACGAGTCCCCGTACGAGGATCGACTCCTGCGCTTCCGGGACGGTTCGATCCCATGGATGACCGAGCACAAGGTCACCACGCAGATCCCGGTGGGCACGTTCCTGGAGCACCGTGACCGGGCCCTGCGCGCCCACCGCACCCAGGTGGAGCCCGATGGCTTCTTCTTCGCGACGCCCAACGAGTTCCTGCGCGAGGTGTGGCCCTGGGACGATTATGTGCTGGTGGATTCCCGGGTGGAGACCGAGCTGCCGGAACACGATCTCTTCAGCGGATTGCGCTGAAGACTCGGTTCACCGCCGGATTTCTACAGCGCGTAGACTTGGACCAGCGGTCGCCGTCGGCGGCTGTCGAAGAGGCCCGGTCCGGCAGGACTGACGACGTTCGAAGGCAGAGACACCTGTGGTTCTAATTCCCTCGGTCAACAACCCATGGCCAGGTGGTGGCGGCGGCGGTGACGCGCCCGAGCTCCGTCCTGGGCTGGAAGAGGCCGAGATCACGCCTGGGATCGAGGGCTTCTTGTTCACCGCCCTGGTCGTGGTGCTGCTGATCGTGGTGGTCCGCGACCTGGTCAAGCGGATGCGCCGGATGAAGTACCGGGCGCAGGTGGAGGCGGAGTACGTCGAGGACGAGGCCGAGTTCCCCGGGGAGATCACCGAGGCGGAGATCTCCGCCGCCCAGCAGCGCTCCCGCGACGCCGCCGCCGAGGCCCGCTTCGGCCCGGCCCCCACCACGGCGACCCCGCCGGTGGAGAACGAACCCCAGCCGCCCTCCCACTGAGCCCAACCTCCCTCCTGGTTGCGTTGAGGGGCGGTTTTCGCGAGCAGTTGAGTGGGATCTCGGTGCCAGATACCCGCAGATACAGCCCCTCAACGAGCCGGTGGGGTGTCCTACACTGGCGCCATGGTGAGAACTCTTCCGTACGGCTCCTGGCCCTCAACGATCTCCGCTGAACAGCTCGCCGTCGGTGGCAACCGGCTGGGCTCCCCGCAGTGGGTGGGCGAGCAGCTCTTCTGGAGTGAGGCGCTCGCCGCCGAGGGTGGCCGGCAGACCATCGTTCGGACCCACGCGGATCCGCGCAGCTCTGATATGGCCGACGACGACGGCGCCGCCCGCCCCAGCTCCCCGCTGCCCTCCGGAACGGTGGCAGTGCTGCCGGCACCGTTCAATGCCCGGTCTCGGGTCCATGAATACGGCGGTGCCTCCTGGATCGCGCTGCCCGCGGCTGCTGACTCACCGGCTGCTGACTCACACGCTGCCGACTCACCGGCCGCTGACTCGCACGCTGTTGACTCACAGGCTGCTGACTCCGCCACCGGTGGAGCCCCTGCCGCGTCGCTGCCAGCTGGGGCCCTGCCCGCTGGAGCTCTGCCCGAGGGCGGCGCGGCGCAGGCTCCGGTGGTGCTGTTCGTGAACTTCACCGATCAGCGGGTCTACGCCTTCGTCGAGGGCGGCACCCCGCAGCCGATGAGCCCGGTGGGGCCCGAGGTGAGCTCCGCCGGGGGACCGTCGCTGCGCTGGGCGCAGCCCACTGCGGTCAGGCTCTCCGATGGCGCCACGGAGGTGTGGTGGGTCTGCGAGGAGCACCTCGACGGAGCAGACGTACACGGCGCCCCGCTGATCGAGCGCTACATCGCGGCGCTCCCGCTGGATGGCGCCGCGGCCGAGGATCAGTCGATGGTGCGCAAGGTGACGCCCTCCTCCCGGTTCCTCGCGCACCCGCAGCTCTCACCCGATGGGACCCAGCTGGCCTGGATCTCCTGGGAGCACCCGCAGATGCCCTGGGACGGGACCGAGCTGCGCCTGGGCCGCGTCGCCGGGGGGATCGTGGTCGAGGATTCGGTGCTCGACGGGGGAACCGAGGTCTCGGTGCTGCAGCCGCAGTGGCGCCGAGACGGCGAGCTGCTCTACCTCAGCGACCGCTCCGGCTGGTGGAATCCCTGGACGGTCCAGACTTCAGCGGATCCCTCCGCGGCACCGGCTCCGCGCCAGCTGCTTCAGGATCCGCAAGAGTATGCCGGTCCGCTGTGGCAGCTGGGTGCGAGCTGGCTCAGCCTGATCGACGCCGACCATGCGCTGAGCATCCATGGCACAGCCACGGAGACGCTGGGTGTGCTGGATCTGAACACCGGAGAGGTGACCCCGCTGGAGCTGCCGCACACCAGCATCACCGGGGTCAGCCTGCGCCCGGACGGAGCGCTTGCGCTGCACGGCGCCTCCCGGACCGAGTTCTCCGCGATCAGCGTGGGGCGGCTCAGCGCCTCCGAACCTCAGTGGCGGCTCGACCAGCTCGGCGTCGTCCGGTCCTCCCGCGAGGACGCGCCAGATCCGGGGCTGCTGCCGACCCCGGAGCCGATCACGGTGCCCGGGCCCGGGGGCGAAGAGGTCCACGCGGTGCTCTACCGGCCGCGCCAGACCGGATACGCGGCGCCGGCGGGGGAGCTGCCGCCGTTCATCGCGCAGGTCCACGGCGGACCCACTGGACAGGCCGCCGTCGGGCTCTCGCTGGGCATCGCGTACTACACCTCGCGCGGCATCGGCGTGGTGGACATCAGCTACGGCGGATCCACCGGGTTCGGTCGGGCCTACCGCGACCGGCTCAAGGGCCAGTGGGGCGTGGTGGACGTGGCAGACACCGTCGCGGTGATGGAGCACCTCGTCAACCAGGGCATCGCCGACCCCCAGCGGCTGGGGATCGAGGGCGGGAGCGCCGGAGGATGGACCACCCTGGCGTGCCTGACCCGCACCGAGACCTTCGCGGCAGGCGTCTCCAGCTTCGGCGTGGCAGACCTGGTGGCGCTGGCCGAGGACACCCACGACTTCGAATCTCGCTACCTCGACGGGCTGGTGGGTCCCTATCCGGAGGCTGCTGAGATCTACCGCGAGCGGGCCCCGCTGAACCACGTGGACTCCCTGAGCTGCCCGGTGCTGCTGCTCCAGGGCGACGAGGATCCGATCGTCCCACCCAACCAGGCTGAGATGTTCCGCGACGCCCTGGCCGCGAAGTCCATCCCGCATGCCTACCTGCTCTTCGCCGGGGAGCAGCACGGATTTCGCAAGGCCGAGAACATCACCGCCAGCTTCGAGGCCTCGCTGAGCTTCTACGGCCAGATCTTCGGCTTCGAGCCCGCGGGGATCCCACACCTCGAATTGAGCCGCTGACCCCTCCTCGTCAATCTTGAGCGGCTGATTCTACGAGCAGTTGAGTGGGATCGGACCCCGAGATGCACGCAGATTCCGCCTCTCAACGCGGAGGGGGGTGGCCGGCTGACCCTCGAGGGGCGCTCGACGCTCGCTCGGTGGTGCGCGAGACTGGGCTGATGGGACACCGCCTCGCCGCAAGCTCGTCGCTCTACCTCCGTTCTCACGCGGAGAACCCCGTGGACTGGCACCCCTGGGGAGCCGAGGCGTTCGCCGAGGCGCGCCGCCGGGATGTCCCGGTGTTCGTGTCCATCGGCTACGCGGCCTGCCATTGGTGCCACGTGATGGCGCGGGAGTCCTTCGCGGACCCGGGGCTCGCCGAGAAGCTCAATGAGCGGTTCGTCGCGATCAAGGTGGACCGCGAGGAGCACCCGGATGTGGATGACACCTATATGGCCGCCACCCAGGCGATGACCGGGCAGGGCGGCTGGCCGATGAGCGTGTTCACCCTGCCCGACGCGCGGGTCTTCCACGCCGGGACCTATTTCCCGCCCCGCCGGGTGGGACAGGTCCCCTCCTTCAGCGAGGTCCTCGACGCCGTGCACCAGGCCTGGACCGAGCGCCGGGCGGAGGTGGAGACCTCCGCAGGCCAGATCGCAGCATCGCTGGGTTCCCAGCGGCGGCAGCAGGCAGGACTCGCCACCACGGTCACCACCCAGGACGACGACGCCGCGCCCCGCCACCCCGAGGAGCCGGGCGTCCCAGAGGGGCCTGGTGGCCCCAATGAGCCTGGTGGCCCCAAGGGTGCCGGGCCGCGCTCAGGGACGCCGCGCCCGGCGGGCATGGACTCCGAGGAGCTCGATGGGCTCGTGACCGAGGCGCTGGCGGTGCTCACCGAACAAGAGGACCGAGTCCATGGCGGCTTCGGCTCCGCACCGAAGTTCCCGCCCTCCCCGCTGCTGGGCTTCCTGCTCGAGGAGTCCGCCTGGGATCCGGGCTCCACCGCGGCAGGACTGGCGGTCCGCACGCTGGAGACCCTCGGCCGCTCCGCGCTCTTCGACCAGGTCGAAGGCGGCTTCGCGCGCTACGCCACCGACCTGGCCTGGGCGCTGCCGCACTTTGAGAAGATGCTCTACGACAACGCCCCGCTCATCGGGCACTACGCCCGGCTCAGTGTGCACCCGGCGGCAGATCAGCCCTGCCGAGAGCGCGCCGAGCGGGTGGCCAGGCTCAGCCTGGACTGGCTCCGCGAACGGATGCGGCTGGCAGAGACCGGTCTGCTCGCGTCCTCCTTGGATGCCGACACGGTGGATGCCCAGGGCCACCACGCCGAAGGTGCCACCTACCTGTTCTCCGACGCCGAGCTGCGCGATGCCGCCGCGGCCGTGGGTCTGGGGGAGCAGCACCAGGAGCTGCTGGTGGCGCTGAATCGAGGGGTGCCTGCCGATGAACAGGCGATCACCCGGGGTGCTCCGCTGCACATCGACGAAGACACCCCGCGCACGCTGCACTTCGACGCGCCCCTGAGTCAGGCCCAGCAGCAGCTGTGGCAGCAGCTGGTGCCGGAGCTGCGCCGTCGTCGGGCGCTGCGGGATCAGCCGGCCCGGGATGAGAAGGTCGTCGCCGCCTGGAATGCGCAGGCCATCTCTTCGATGGCGACCGCTGCCGCGCTCTGGGACGATTCCGCGCTTCTGGGGCAGGCCGAGGCGCTCGCGGACCGGCTCTGGCAGGTCCACGTGCAGCAGGAGCCGACCGGAGCATCCGAGGCCGATTCCAGGGGTGCCTCCGGCGCTGCCGGAGGCGCTGCCGAAGGGATGCCCGCTGAGGATGACGCCGGCCGGGCGCGGGTGCGGCGCATCTCCTACGCCGGAGTCCCCGCCTCTGAGCTGGGCGGACTCGCCGATCACGCACACCTCGCCGTGGCCTGCTTCCAGCTGAGCTCCGCCGGGGCGGATCCCGGGTGGATCCGCCGCGGCGCCGCGGTGCTGCGCCAGATCCTGCAGAACTTCGTGCGTGAGCAGGACGGTGGGATCGAGATCCTGGAGAACCCGGACACCGCCGGGCTGCTCGCCACGGCGCAGCAGGGTCCGCTGCTGGCGACTCCGCTGGACGGTCCGGAGCCCAGCAGCGTCGCCGCTTTGGCCCAGGCGCTGCAGATGGCGGAGGCGCTGGAGCTGCTCGACGCCGAGGACCTCAGGCCGGAGCAGATCCTGCAGCACGTCAGACTTGCCGCGGCCAAGGCCCCCACGGTGATCGGGGCTTCCCTGCTGGTCGCCCGGCGGGCGGGTCGCAGGTCCCCAGCCTTCCGCTTCATCGCCGGCACCGCGGAGGACCTCGTGCAGGTGCGCCGGACGGGCGCGCTGCTCGGGGTCCCGGTGGAGCCCGTGGAAAAGGGGTCCCAGCGCCCTGGAGCTGACCTTCAGCTGAGCGTGTGCCTGAACTCCGTGGGCGCGATGGTCTGCCTGCCCCCGGTGAGCTCGGTGGAACAGGCGCTGGACGCGCTGCGCGGCTGAGGGATCAGTCCAGCAGCGCGAACATGATCGCGATGTAGTGGCAGATGAACCCGATCAGGGTGCAGGCGTGGAAGAGCTCATGGAACCCGAACCAGTGCAGCGAGAGGTTCGGGCGCTTCAGCGCGTAGAAGACCGCCCCGACGATGTAGAACAGCCCGCCGACGCAGATCAGCGTGGCCGCGGCGACATCGGCGGCGAAGAAGTCCCCGAGGAACACCACGGCCGCGAGTCCGAGGATGATGTAGACCGGGGTGTAGAGCCAGCGCGGGGCATCGGTCCAGAACACCCGGAACGCGACCCCGCCCAGGGCGCCGATCCAGACCGCGGCGAGAAGGATCACATCGCGGGGCTCGGGAAGCAGCGCCAGGGTCAGCGGGGTGTAGGTGCCGGCGATGATCAGCATGATGTTGGTATGGTCCAGCCGCTTGAGCACCCGCTGTGTGCGCGCCGACCAGGTCCCCAGGTGATAGGTGGCGGAGACTGCGAAGAGCAGCAGTCCGGTGATGACGTAGACCACCGAGGCCGCGCGCAGCGTGCCGGAGGGCGCCAGCGCGATCAGCACGATCCCTGCGATCAGGGCCAGCGGCACCATGCCCGCGTGGAGCCAGCCGCGCATTCGCGGCTTCAGCGGCACCTCGGAGTCGAAGAGCCGCTCAGCGGGGGCGGTCCTGCGGTCGGGAAGCTCGGTCTCATGCTCTTTCGGGGCCACGGCGCCAGTGTAGAGCCACAAATGACTCACCAGTAACATCATGTGTCGCACGCCGCACTCGACGACCTGCCCTCTCCTGGCGGAGATCGCGGTGCCGTCCCTTAGGGTGGGGAATGCGTCAATACCGCAGGAGGTCCCATGGGGCTGCGTTCCCTCGCCTATGCCGTCTATGAACGGCAGATCAGCCGTGCGCTGCCGCAGGATCGGATCCCGCAGCACATCGGTGTCGTGGTGGACGGGAACAGGCGCTGGGCCAAGCTGGCCGGCACTCCCACCGCCGACGGGCACCTGGCTGGTGCGAATAAGATCGTGGAGTTCATCGACTGGTGCGCCGAGCTCGGCGTGCCCACCGTGACCCTCTACATGCTCTCCACAGACAATATGAGCCGCTCCGCCGAGGAGCTGGATCAGCTCATGGAGATCATCGCCGACACCTTGGAGCGGCTCTGTGAGTCCCGCCCCGGAGGACGCCCCGTCCGGGTTCATCCCGTGGGTCAGCCCGAGCTGCTGCCGGCTCCGCTGGCGGAACGTCTGCGCTGCATGGACGCCGAACTGGCACAGACCGACCAGGAGCCCGCGGTCCACGTGAACGTGGCGGTGGGTTACGGCGGGCGCCAGGAGATCGTCGACGCGGTCAAGGAGCTGCTGCGCGACGCCGAGGCGCAGGGTCGCAGCATCAGTGAAGTCGCCGAGGAGCTCACCCCGGGCTCGATCGCAGACTGGCTCTACACCCGCGGTCAGCCGGACCCCGATCTGATCATCCGCACCTCTGGGGAGCAGCGTCTCTCCGGCTTTCTGATGTGGCAGTCCGCGTATTCGGAGTTCTATTTCTGCGAGGCGCTCTGGCCCGACTTCCGCCGGGTGGACTTCATCCGCGCACTGCGCGACTACGCACAGCGGCAACGGCGCTTCGGGAACTGAGCCTCACAGGCGTCCGGGGCCGAAGAGTTTACCGATTCGTCACACGTAGATCACCGAGAACTACTCCCATGTAGTTCTGCACCGGAGTACTCTGAGAAATGTCAGAACACTGACCGGAGAGGCCCGATCACGTATGCCACAGGCATCACGGAGAAGGGGTCGGACCGGCCCCGCAGGGCTGAACCGACCACCCCTGAGAATCACAACGGGGACAGCACAAGGTTCCGCCACGAGCCGCCAGGCGCCTGCCACACGGCCCTGTGGACGGAACCTTCTGTGTTTCCGGATATGGAGAAACCGTGGCCTCCTCGCATCTGACCCCTGCAGCCCCTGACTCCGTCAGGGGTGACGCGCTCGACTCGACCGTCGCCGGCGCGATCGCGCAGAAGTCCTACGTGCTCGACACCTCCGTGCTGCTCTCCGACCCGAAGGCCTTCCTGAGGTTCGCCGAGCATGAGGTGATCCTCCCCGTCGTCGTGATCTCCGAGCTGGAGAAGAAGCGTCACGACGCCGAGCTGGGCTACTTCGCCCGCTCGGCGCTTCGGCTTCTCGATGAGCTCCGGGTGAAGCATGGGGCGCTGAACCGGCCGATCCCGCTCAACGACCTGGGCGGGAAGCTGCTCGTGGAGCTCAACCACATCTCGCTGGAGGTGCTCCCACATGGCTTCCGAGATGCCGACAATGACGCGCGGATCCTCGCGGTGGCCAAGAGCTTCGCCGACGAGGGCCGGGAAGTCACCGTGGTCTCGAAGGACCTGCCTATGCGGGTGAAGGCCTCCGCCATGGGGCTTGCGGCCGATGAGTACCGCAACGAATGGGTCACCGACTCCGGCTGGACCGGCCTGGCCGAGGTCAGCGCCAGCTCTGAGCAGATCAATCAGCTCTACGAGGGCGAGAAGATCGACCTCGAGGACGCCGAGGAGCTGCCGGTGAACACCGGACTGGTGATCTCCTCCGATCGCGGCTCCGCGCTGGGCCGCGTGAAGCAGAACGGCGCCTCACACAAATACGTCCAGGTGGTCCGCGGAGATCGCGAGGTCTTCGGGCTGCATGGCCGCTCCGCCGAGCAGCGCCTGGCCATCGACATGCTGATGGACCCGGAACTGGGCATCGTCTCGATGGGAGGTCGGGCCGGAACGGGGAAGTCCGCGCTGGCCCTCTGCGCCGGGCTCGAAGCCGTGCTGGAGCGTGCTGAGCACAAGAAGATCATCGTCTTCCGTCCGCTCTACGCGGTGGGCGGCCAGGAGCTGGGCTACCTGCCCGGCTCCGAGGCGGAGAAGATGAACCCCTGGGGCCAGGCGGTCTACGACACGCTCGGCGCGCTGGTCTCCGAGAACGCCCTGGATGAAGTGATGCACCGCGGGCTGCTCGAGGTGCTGCCGCTGACCCACATCAGGGGCCGGTCGCTGCACGATGCCTGGGTGATCGTGGATGAGGCGCAGTCCCTGGAGAAGAACGTGCTGCTGACCGTGATGTCGCGGATGGGACAGAACTCCAAGATCGTGCTCACCCACGACGTCGCCCAGCGTGACAACCTCCGGGTGGGCCGGCATGACGGCATCGCCGCCGTGGTGGAGATCCTCAAGGGCAACCCGCTCTTCGGCCACGTGACCCTCACCCGGTCCGAGCGCTCGCGGATCGCCGCCCTGGTCACGGAGCTGCTCGAGGACGCATAGCCCTCGAATCCGCGACGCATGGCCTCACATCGCGAGGGATCGCCCCGTCCGCCCCTGGTGGGCGGGGCGATCAGCCGCGGGCGAGCTTCTTCGCGGCCTTCTCGGCGCGGATGGACCTGGTGAAGATGAATGCGACGATGAGCCCGGCCACGGCCCCCGCCAGGTGACCGGACCAGGACACGCCACCAGGGCTGATCGGTGTCATCCCGATCAGCATGCTCAATCCGTAGAGGAACAGCACCGCCAGGGAGAAGATGACTGCCAGGATCTTGCGGGTGATGAAGCCGTAGGTGACCAGGAACGTGGCAAAGCCATAGACCACGGCGGAGGCGCCGATGTGCAGTCCTCCGCAGTCGAAGCCGGCCGGGGCGTTGCAGATCCACGGGGTGCCCCCGATCCAGAGCAGCACCCCCGAGAGCAGCCAGATCATGGCCGTGATCATCGCGAAGCGCCGAGTCAGCAGCGAGAGCATACCCCCCAGAACCAGCCAGGACATCGAGTTGCTCAGGATGTGCCCGAAGCTGCCGTGCAGCAGCGGCATGAACAGGATCCCGATCAGGCCCTCCGCCTCCCGAGCCTGCAGCCCGAGTGCCCGGTTGAGCCAGTTCCCGGTGAAGACCATCACCAGGTACACCGCCCACATGCCCACCAGCGGCACGACGACGGGCAGGAACGTGCGCCCCGCGGTGGACTTCAGGTCAGTGCCGAGGGAGCCCCACGAATCACCGGATTCGACGCCGCTCGGCTCGCCTGATCCGCGTCGCTGGAATTCTCTGCGCATCACTCCATGCTACGCAGGCGCGAGCTCGAGGGTGTGACACCGGTGGCAGGGTGACCATCGGTGCCCTACCATTGCCTAGAGCAGCTAACACTTAGTCTGCCCAACAGTCGAGATGTGGTGGTCGGCAGGCCATCCAGAGGTGAAGATGTCGAAGGTCGAACCTGGACCCCAGAAAGCCACGGTCAGTGTGCTGGCTCCCGAGGCGGTGCCCCCTTCCCCCGACGCGGCGGACCTGGACGCCCCCGCCCCCAGCGCGCTGACCCCGACACTCCCGGAGCACACTGCACCCCAGGAGCCCGCTGCGCCCGAGGGCCACGCTGCACCTGAAGAAACCGCTGCACCGCCCGCGCGGCCGGGAGGCTACTGGTATCAGGACTCCACTCACGCGCCGAGTTCGGTGGAGGTGCTGAACCTGCTGCGCAGCTACCGGGAGGCCGAGCGCCGGATGCGTTCCCGGACCCGGGATTCGATGAGCATGGGGGAGAGCGACCTGCTCGCGCTGCGCTACATCCTGCGTGCTCAGAGCGCCGGGGAGCTGCTGCGACAGCGCGATCTCGCCCGTGAGCTGGACATCAGCGCCGCCTCGGTCAGCGTGATGGTGGACCGGCTGATCCGCGACGGGCACGTCCGCCGGGTGCCGATCCCCGGTGACCGCCGATCCGTGGCGATCGAGCCCACCATGTCCGGGGACCACGAGGTGCGCCAGACGCTCTCTGCGATGCACACCCGGATGCTCCAGAGCGTGGAGAGCCTCGATGAGGCGGAGCGCGCCGCTGTGGCCAAGTTCCTCCACGGGTTGATCGCCAGCGTCGGCTGAGGCGCGTCACTGGTCAGGCGCCGCGAGATCGGTTATTAGACTGAGGCTATGACCGAGAACACTGCTGAGACCGAATACCGTATCGAGCGCGACACCATGGGCGAGGTGAAGGTGCCGGCACAGGCTCTCTACCGTGCACAGACCCAGCGCGCCGTGGAGAACTTCCCGATCTCGGGACGCACCCTGGAGCGTGCCCACATCGAAGCCCTGGCGCGCGTGAAGAAGGCCGCCGCCCGGGCGAACCAGGAACTCGGGGTGCTCGACGCCGAGCTCGCCGAGGTGATCGTGCACGCCGCTGAGCAGGTCGAGACCGGAGACCTCGATGAGCATTTCCCGATCGATGTGTTCCAGACCGGATCCGGGACCTCCTCGAACATGAACACCAACGAGGTGCTGGCCACCCTGGCCAACCGCTACCTGGCGGAGAAGGGCTCGGACAAGGAAGTCCACCCCAACGATCACGTCAACGCCTCCCAGTCCTCCAACGACGTCTTCCCCACTTCGGTGCACGTGGCCGCCACCTCCGCGCTGGTCAACGACCTGCAGCCGGCACTGGCCTACCTCGCCGAGGCGCTGGAGGCGAAGTCTTCCGAGTTCGCCTCCGTGGTGAAGTCCGGCCGCACCCACCTGATGGACGCCACCCCGGTGACCCTGGGCCAGGAGTTCGGCGGCTATGCCGCACAGGTGCGCTACGGCGTCGAACGCATCGACTCGGCGCTGCCGCGCGTAGCCGAGGTGCCCCTGGGCGGGACCGCCGTGGGCACCGGGATCAACACCCCGGAGGGCTTCGCCGAGAAGGCCATCGCCAGCCTGGCCAAGGACACCGGGCTGCCGCTGACCGAGGCGCGCGACCACTTCGAGGCGCAGGCCAACCGGGACGGGCTGGTGGAGGCCTCCGGACAGCTGCGCAACATCGCGTACTCGCTGATGAAGATCAACAACGACCTGCGCTGGATGGGATCGGGCCCGAACACCGGACTCGGTGAGATCGCGATCCCGGATCTGCAGCCTGGCTCCTCGATCATGCCCGGCAAGGTCAACCCGGTGATCTGCGAATCCGCGATCCAGGTCTGCGCCCAGGTGATCGGCAACGACACCACCGTCGCGCTGTCCTCCACCAACGGCGCCTTCGAGCTCAACGTCGGGATCCCGGTGATGGCCGCGAACCTGCTGGAGTCCATCCGGCTGCTGAAGAACACCAGCTACGTGATGGCGGACAAGATGATCAAGGGCCTGACCGCCAACGAGGAGCGCGCCGCGTTCCTCGCCGCCGCGTCACCCTCGGTGGTCACTCCGCTGAACAAGCACATCGGCTACGAGGCCGCCGCGGAGATCGCCAAGCACGCGGTGAAGAACAAGCTCACGGTGCGCGACGCCGTGATCGAGCTGGGCTACCTCGAGCGCGGCGACCTCACCGAGGCGCAGCTGGATGAGTCCCTGGACCTGATGAGCATGACCCACCCCGGCTGACCCCCACCCTTCCTGGCTGGTTGAGTTCTCCGGTCGCTACGCAGTGACCGGAGAACTCAACCACCCAGGTTTTTTTGTGGATCAGCTGCGGAAGCGGGCCGGGGCTTCGGTGTCCAGGGCCCAGTCGATGACCATCCGTTGATCTTCACTGATCGGCTCCGGCAGTGCGGAGACCGGGAACCAGCCGACCTCCACAGACTCCTCATCATTGACCCGGGCCTGTCCTGAGACCGGCTCCATCTCCAGGACCGTGTCCAGATACCGGCAGGCGTCCCCGTTGGGGTAGCGCACCAGTCCGGTGGCGAAGACCCCCGCCACCCGCACCGGGCGGGCGAGGACGCCGGTCTCCTCCTCGATCTCTCGGACGGCCCCGACCGCTGGATCCTCACCGGGGTCGAGGATCCCTGAGGTCACGGTCCACGCCCCGTTGTCCGCCCGGCGCACCAGCAGCACCTCGGTCTCGGCGGGGGAGCCTTCCCCGATCGTCGCGGCAGCGTGGTTCTGTGCCGAGGGCCGGCGGAGCACCACGCCCCGAGTCGCAGGCACCCAGAGCTCCTTGGTGCCGATGTCTTGACGCAGCTCTTTGATGAAATCAGGGGTGGGCATGTGCTCAGCCTAGCGAGACACCGCCGCTGAAGATCAACGCCACCGCGGTGCCCAGCAGCAGGAACGGCCCGAACGGCACCGCGGTCTTGGCCGTGCCGCGACCGGAGACCAACAGTGCCGCCGCGAGGAGTCCGCCGAGCAGGAAGGACAGGACGACGGCGGCCAGCACGGTGCTCCACCCCAGGAACCCGGTGTAGAGCCCGAGCACCACGGCGAGCTTCACATCCCCCATGCCGAGAGCTGGGGGAGCGAGCAGGCGCACCGTGAGGAAGAATCCGCCCCAGACCAGGGCGGCGGCGAAGGCGCGCACGGCTGCCAGCGGCTCACCGAGGAGCAGGGCGGTGAGCACCAGGAGCACCGCGGTCAGCGCGGTCCACGGGTAGATGATCCGGTTCGGGAGTCGATGTTCGCGCAGATCGATGAAGCTCAGCGCGATGGCGCAGACCGCGAAGACGATCCCACCGATGAGCAGCAACAGGCCTGCAGAGGCGTGCCCCAGAGACCCGGAGCTCAGCAGCTCGGTGATGAACGCGATCACGCCTCCACCCTAGACCTCAGGGCCGGTCCCGGAAATGGCAGGACCGCAATGGGGAGAAGCGGGACCGATGCCGCCGACTCAGCTGGTCAGATCTCGCCGATGCTCGTGACCACGTCGGCGCGCCCCTCGGAGAGCCGGTAGGTGACACCGATGACGGCGGTTCGCCCTTCGGCCACCGCGTCGTGGAGCACCCGGGAGTGATCCACGACCCGGTGCGCGGTCTGTTTCACATGCTCCTCGACGGTCTCATTGACGCTGGTGATCCCGGCGCGCTGAGCGGCCAGCACCGAGGGCGTGATGCGTTCCACGAGGCTGCGCACGAAACCGGTGGGAGTGACTCCAGACTCCGTGGACGCAAGCGCGGCGGAGACTGCCCCGCAGGAGTCGTGTCCGAGGACCACGATCAGCGGGACCTTCAGCTCGGCGACGCTGAACTCCAGGGAGCCCAGCACGGCGTCGTCGGTGACCTGCCCGGCGGTGCGGACCACGAAGACATCGCCCAGGCCGACGTCGAAGATGATCTCTGCGGCCAGACGGGAGTCCGAGCAGCCGAAGATCGTCGCCACCGGGTGCTGGGACTCGGTCAGCGAGGAGCGGCGGGCGGCGTTCTGGTTGGGGTGCTTGGACTCTCCTGAGACGAAGCGGTCATTGCCGGCCTTGAGCAGCTCCCAGACCTCGGCGGGCAGCGGCTGGGCAGGTGCGGTCGATGCGGTCATTCTGTGGAACCTCCGTTGTCTTCCCCTGTTTCTACCTCAGCATCGATCGATTCGGCGACCGATTCGAGGAAGATCTCGAATTCCTCCGCAGTGGCTTCGCCACCCAGCACGATGGCCGTGCCGTCGATCGTGTTCTCCTCGGCCTGAAGGACGTAGTACTTCCGCTCGTCGTTCTCGCGAACCTCGAAGTTCAGCCCTGCCATGGTCTCCTCCCCGGTGGGACCGATCTGCCGGGTCGCGTCGTTGACCCAGGCGGGATTGGGCTCGTCGGTCTGAGCGAAGCTCAGGAAGCTGTGCTCCTGCACGGAGTACCCGACCTCCCAGGCGGTGACCCCGAGCTCGGCCCGGTTCTCCCACCGGGCATAGTTCGCGGTCCAACCCTCGGGCACCTCGGGAACGATGGCGTGGAACTCGGCCACGTCGCTGGTCCATCCGGCGGCCTCTTCCACGTCCACATCCGGGGTGAAGGTCACATCACGCTCCGGGCGGAGCCCCATCACCGCGAACACCGCCAACATCGTGATGGCCACAGTGACCACGACGCCGATCAGGGGTTGGCGCAGCCGCTTCGCCTGGGACTGCGTCAGCTGCGGAGTGGGGGTGTTCTCTGGCTCGGTCACCCCTCTATTGTGTCACCGCCGGCGGACATGCCAGGGCGCGTGACCACGGGCCGTGTCAACGCCGCCGACTATGATGTGCGCAGGGCCGGCGACGAGGCCGGCCAAAAGCCGAGACGACAAGGTGGCCCAAGCCCATGAACGATTCTTCGCAGCACAGCGGCAAACGCTCCGACGACGGGTCCTCCCAGGACTTCTCCCACCTCTCGGCGCGGCTGGCGGTCGGAGACTCCGAGCCGGACCGGCACCTCGCCATGGAACTGGTGCGGGTCACCGAGGCAGCGGCCATCGCCGGAGGCGCCTGGGTGGGCATGGGGGACAAGCTCACCGCCGACGGTGCCGCGGTGGACGCCATGCGCTCCCTGCTGGACACGGTGAACCTCAACGGGATCGTGGTGATCGGCGAGGGTGAGAAGGACGAGGCCCCGATGCTCTACAACGGCGAGCGGGTCGGCAACGGCACCGGGCCCGAGGCCGACGTCGCCGTGGACCCGATCGATGGGACTCGACTGACCGCACTGGGATACAACAACGCGCTGGCGGTCCTCGCCGTCGCCGAGCGCGGCACCATGTTCGATCCCTCCGCGGTCTTCTACATGGACAAGCTGGTCACCGGACCCGAGGCTGCCGACATGGTGGACCTGCGTCTGCCGGTGAAGCAGAACCTGCACCTGATCGCCAAGGCCAAGAACAAGCGGATCAGTCAGCTCAACGTCTGCGTGCTGGACCGCCCGCGCCACTCCAAGCTGGTCGAGGAGATCCGCGAGGCCGGAGCCCGCACCCGCTTCATCATGGACGGCGACGTGGCCGGAGGCATCGCCGCAGCCCGCGAGGGTTCCGGGGTGGACGTGCTCATGGGAGTCGGCGGCACTCCCGAAGGCATCATCACCGCCTGCGCCATCAAGGCTGTCGGAGGCGTCATCCAGGGCCGACTCGCCCCGACCGATGACGATGAGGCGCAGAAGGCGCTCGACGCCGGCCACGACGTCAGCCGGGTCCTGACCACCAACGAGCTGGTCACCGGCGACAACTGCTACTTCGCCGCCACCGGCATCACCGACGGCGACCTGCTGCGCGGCGTCCGGTACCAGGGCGACAAGGTCACCACGCAGTCCATCGTGATGCGCTCGAAGTCCGGAACAGTCCGGATCATCGACGCCGAGCACCAGGCGCGCAAATGGGAGTCCTATACCCGGCAGTGACGCACGGGTTCGCGCCCGGAGGGGCTGACAGGTCCGCGCGGCGCCTCTACTGTGATCCCATGACCTTCGCGAACGTGGGGACCCTGGGAGTTGCGCCGGGCGCGAGAGAGGAAGTCGTCGCGATCTTGACCCGCCATAATGCGGAGCTGGAACGAGCCGGGTGTCTTCTCTACGAGGTAGGCGTCAGTGAGGAGCACCCCGAGACGGTGTTCGTCACCGAGCTTTGGACCTCAGCCGAGGCGCATCGGGAGTCACTCCGGCTCCCTGCGGTCCGGGCCCTCATCGCGGAGGCGATGCCCCTGCTCACGGGCGAGATGGGCGGCTACCAGTTCGATGTGGTCGGGTCCCCGTTGAAGTAGATGCGCTCACGCCCCGGTCCGGTTCCGTCCCACCTCTTCAGGGCGGTTACCTCGTCCGGGCTGCTACTGGACCTCGGCGTCGGGCGGGGCGATGTGGTGCCGCTGGGCACCATCGGCGGAGGCCACGCCTGGCACAGCCGAGAAGCTCGGCGCGGCCCCTGCTGTCTGGGTCTGGACTCCAGGTGAGGTCTGCGTGTGCCCGGTGA
Source organism: Nesterenkonia sandarakina (assembly GCF_014138825.1). Taxonomy (NCBI): domain Bacteria; kingdom Bacillati; phylum Actinomycetota; class Actinomycetes; order Micrococcales; family Micrococcaceae; genus Nesterenkonia; species Nesterenkonia sandarakina. Next base: position 96,486 of record NZ_JACJIH010000001.1, read on the forward strand.
TCTGGCCCAGACTGCGCAGCACCCGGTCCACCACGAGTCCGGCGGCTTCGAGCTCTGTGACGACAGCGTCGATCCCGTCCAGGTGCTCCTCATCGACGGTGATGACCCACTGCTGTTCCGCCATGCTCACCGGCCTTCCTCAGGTGTGACCACGGCCAGTCCCGCCCCGACATCTTCCACGTCAGCGCCTTCGAGGGGGCGCGCGGTCCGGGTCAGCTCATCCCAGAGGGCCTGGCCGCGCAACCCGGTGGAAGCCGAGAGCAGCGCGGCGACGCCGGAGACATGCGGGGCGGCCATCGAGGTGCCACTGATGCTCCGGTGCAGCTCGGGTCGCGGCCAGGAGGAATAGATGTCGACACCGGGGGCGGCGATGTCGACCGCGCCACCGTCGTGCGGCAGAGAGCGGGCCGAGAAGTCCGCCACGCGCAGCCCCTGGTCAAGTGCGGCCACCGCCATGACGTAGGGGCTGTTCGCCGGCGCTCCGACGAACCCGGGATCTCCGGCAGCGCGCCCGGCATTATTGCCTGCGGCTGCGACCAACAGCGACCCCTGCTCCAGTGCCCGCCGGCCCGCAGTCACATAGGGCGGATGCACCTCGCGCACATCGGCGCCCAGGGACATCGAGATGATCTGGCACCCGTTCGCCAGCGCCCAGTCGATCCCGGCCAGGATCGAGGCGTCCGAGCCGGAGCCGTCCGCGCCGAGCACCTTGCCCGAGAAGATCTCGACCCCGGGGGCCACTCCGAAGCCTCGACCGGACGGTGGCGCCCAGGGGCCACAGGCGGAGCCCAGACAATGTGTGCCATGCCCGTGCACATCCTCGGGGCCCTCCCCGGGGATGAAGGACTCCGCGGTCACGCTGCGCCCGGCGAAGTCCGGATGCCCGACGTCGAAGCCGGTGTCGAGCACCGCGACGCGGACCCCGGCGCCCGTGAGTCCGATCTCCTGGGCACGACCGATCTCGACGGCCTGCAACCCCCAGGTCAGCGCGGCAGTGTCGGAGTGCTCAGCGAGGATGGCTCCGTTCGTGACCGCGCTGGCATCAACCGCGCCGGCATCAACCCTGCTTCGATCCGAAGGGGTCGCGCCGATCGCTTAGTAGGTCAGCTCCCGGCTGTAGCTCATCGGCGCCCGACGCTCCCGGCACCGTCCGCTGAAGGCCTCCAGGTCCCCGGGCTCACCGTCCACCACGCCCACGCCGAGCCGCGGGAAATAGATGTCGGTGGAGAATCCCTGGGCGCTGAGCAGCCCGGGAGCTCCGCGTTCCAGCATCTCGGGATCTGTCGTGTCAAAGGTCACTACGAAACGTTCCATGGCTGTCCCATCTCTGCGCCGCGCCGACAAGTGGGCACCAGGCTAGGGTCGCAACCTGCACATCAGCCGAGTGACCTGGAGATTGTTCCCAGCGGCCGACCGTCCGGCGCAGATCACTCCGACCGGGGGTGTTTCCCTGTGCGAGGGGACAGAACTGATGACGCATAATTGGGGACTGTGACGCGACAGGACAGCAACCCAGCCCCGCCCAACGGCCCCCGCGGCCCGGCCGGCACTCCAAGGATCGGGGTCATCGGCGACGGCCAGCTGGCTCGCATGATGGCTCCCGCCGCCGTCGAGCTGGGCCTGGAGCTGCACCTGCTCGCCGGCTCCGCTGACTCCTCAGCCGCCCAGGTCATCCCGCACACCACGCTGGGCGACTACACCGACCCAGCACAGGTCACCGCCTTCGCCGCCGACGTGGACGTGATCACCTTCGATCACGAACATGTCCCCGCCGAGGTCCTCGCCGCGCTCGCCCGCGACGGCGTCAGCATGCACCCCGGGCCGGACGCGCTGCTCTACGCTCAGGACAAGCTCGCGATGCGACGCGCCGTGGAGCAGTTGGGCCTGCCGAACCCGCGCTGGGCGGAAGTCCGCAGCGTCGCGGAGCTGCGCGCCTTCGGTGAGGAGGCCGGCTGGCCCGTCGTGCTGAAGACCCCGCGCGGCGGCTATGACGGAAAAGGCGTGCGCATGATCGATTCCGCCGATGCGGCGTCCACCGCCCAGGACTGGTTCTCACGCGCGGAAGAATCCGGCGCGGGCCTGCTCGCCGAGGAGAAGGTGCGCTACACCCGCGAGCTCTCCGCGCAGGTGGCCCGCTCCGCGACCGGAGAGACCGTCACCTATCCGGTGGTGGAATCCACGCAGACCGACGGGGTCTGTGACGAAGTGATCGCCCCCGCCCCGCTGACCAGCCAGGACCACGTCGAGGTCGCCGAACGTACTGCTCGCACCATCGCAGAGCAGCTGCAGGTCACCGGGATGCTCGCCGTGGAACTCTTCGAGATCAGCGAGGACGAGGCCGACCCCGAGACCGGCGTCGTCGCCGGGATCTACATCAACGAACTTGCCATGCGCCCGCATAACTCCGGGCACTGGACCATGGACGGCTCCATCACCAGCCAGTTCGAGCAGCACCTGCGCGCGGTCCTGGGGCTTCCTCTCGGGGCGACCGAGGTCAAGGGCGGCGCCGGGGGCTACACCGTGATGAAGAACCTGCTCGGCAGCGCCTCGGGTGCAGAGCGGTCACTGCATGACTCCTTCCCCGCCGCGATGCGTCGCTCCCAGGGCTCGAAGATCCACCTCTACGGCAAGGCCGCGCGGCCAGGTCGCAAGATCGGACATGTGAACATCCTCACCCAGACCCATTCCACGCAGGAGACCTGGGAGGCCCGGCGAGCCCGGCTCCAGCGCGTGCGCCGGGCCGCAGCAGATGTGGCCGAGATCATCGTGGAAGGACCTGCCCAATGAGCCAGCCCGCCGAGAACCCCTCCGCGCCGGATTCGCGCGCGGAGACCCAGCGCGCAGACACCCAGCCCGCCCAGGTCGGCCTGGTCATGGGATCGAACTCCGACTGGCCGGTCATGAAGGCCGCCGCGCAGGCCCTCGACGAGTTCGGGATCACCTTTGAGGCCGACGTCGTCTCCGCCCACCGCATGGCCGAGGAGATGATCAGCTACGGCAAGACCGCGCACCAGCGCGGGATCCGCGTGATCATCGCCGGAGCCGGGGGAGCCGCCCACCTGCCGGGCATGCTGGCCTCGGTCACCCCGCTGCCGGTGATCGGCGTCCCGGTGCCGCTGAAGCACCTCGACGGGATGGATTCCCTGCTGAGCATCGTCCAGATGCCCGCTGGAGTCCCCGTGGCCACCGTCTCGGTCGGCGGCGCCCGCAACGCCGGGCTGCTCGCCGTGCGCACCCTTGCCGCCGGGGACTCCGCGCAGGCCTCCCGACTGCGCGAGCAGCTGCTCGACTTCCAACAGTCGCTGGCACTCGAGGCCCACGCCAAGGGCGCTGCGCTGCGCGAAGAAGCCGCCGAGTTAGGGACATACCGCACACGATGACCGACTCCGCCATCAGCTACCACCGGTTCGACAGCCAGCCGGAGGTGATCCGCAGCCCCCAGCGCGGCACCGAGACCGACCGCACCCGACGCGCCCTGATGCTGCTGGGGATGACCCTGCTCATCCCCGGTTCCGCCCAGATCGCGGCAGGCTCGAAGAAGCTGGGCCGTGCGGCTCTGGCAGTGACGGTGGCCTGCTGGTTCACCGCGCTGCTGCTGGGACTGATGTTCCTCACCATGCGTTCCGTCGTGCTCTCGCTGCTGACCCAGCCGTTCATGCTCTGGCTCAGCGCAGTGGTCCTGGGCGCCCTGGCCATCGGCTGGTGCATCCTCTGGCTGGACACCTTCCGGCTGATCCACTTCACCTCTCTGGCGCCGGGGCTGAAACCGATCGTCGCCGTCGTCCTGGCGGTGCTGATGGCGGTGACCTCCGGGTCCCTGGGCTACGGCGCCAAGCTGGTCAACGAGGGCCGTGCCGCGCTGGACGGAATCTTCGCCTCCGGGCCCGCCATCGACGCCGTGGACGGACGCTATAACTTCCTGCTGATGGGCGCCGACGCCGGGGAGGGACGCGAGGGGCTGCGCCCGGACTCGATCCACGTAGTCAGTGTCAATGAGGACTCCGCCGAGACCATCATCTTCTCGATCCCGCGCAACTTCCAGAACGCCCAGTTCAACGAGGACTCACCGCTGAACGCCGTCTACCCGACCGGCTACGACTGCGGGGATGAATGCATCATCAACTTCCTCTACACCGATGTGATGAACAACCACCAGGATCTCTACCCCGAGGCTGAGGACCCGGGCGCCGAGGCCATGATGGACGCGGTCTCCGGCAGCCTGAACCTCGAGGTCTCCGGCTATGTGATGGTCGATATGGGCGGCTTCGAGAACCTGATCGACGCAATGGGCGGGGTGACCGTGGACTCCGGCGGATGGGTGCCCTACCGCGGCCCGCTTCCCGATGGCAGCTGGGGGGACAACTGGTGGGGCCCAGGGGTCTACACCTTCTCCGGCCAGGAGGCGCTGGCCTATGCCCGCTCCCGGACCTACAGCTCTGACTACAACCGGATCCAGCGCCAGCAGTGCATCCAGCAGGCGATGATGTCCCAGTTCAACCCGCAGACCCTGCTGACCCGTTTCAGTGAGATCATGCAGGCCGGCGGGAACGTGGTGGAGACCAACCTGCCGCAGTCTCAGCTGGGCTCCTTCCTCGACCTCGCGGTGGACGCGCAGGGCCAGACCCCGCAGCGCCTGGTCCTCGGCGCCCCGGACTTCGGCGCCTCCGGAGACCTGTTCTCCACCTACCCGGACTTCGAGCAGATCCAACGTCGGGTGGATGAGCTGATCGCCAACGAGCAGGCCGACGACGCCGGCGGGCTCTTCGGCTCCGCCGGGTTCCTGCCCGCCCAGTCCGGTGCTCTCGGTGTGATGCTCACGACACCTCCGGCCAGCGGACAGGCCGCCGACGCCGTGGAGGAGGACGAACCCTCGATCGACCCCACGCCGCCGCCCACCCAGCCCGACGGCTCCGAACTGACCCGGGAGTACCTGATCGAGGCCCAGATGACCGGTCAGACCGGCTTGCTGGAACAGGCTGCCTCCTCGAACTACCGCTGCGAGCCCGTGAATTAGGGCTGGTAGGGTTCTCCCGATGTTCAAGATGATCAACCCTGTTCGCGACTACGCGTGGGGCTCCACCACCGCGTTCAGCGAGCTCTTCGGCTGGGCCGCCTCAGCGACTCCACGGGCGGAGATCTGGATGGGTGCCCATCCTTCAGATCCCTCCTGTCTGGAGCTGGGTGCAGAGTCCTCCCGGACCATGCCCGCCGCCCAGGCCGCAGAGGCTGACCGAGCAGCAGGCACCATCCAGGCTCCTGATGCGACCCGCCCCCGTGAGGCGCCGCGAGCCTGCGGTGAGGTCATCTCCCTGCCGGACTATCTGCGCGAGGCCGAGGAGCTCCCCGACGGGTTCTCCTTTCTGCTCAAGGTCCTCGCCGCCGACCGTCCGCTCTCGATCCAGTCGCACCCCACCGCGGACCGTGCCCGCCGCGGCTTCGCGGCCGAGGAGGCCGCCGGGATCGCCGCCGATGCCCCGCATCGCAGCTATAAGGATCCCAATGCCAAGCCGGAGCTGATCGTGGCGCTGACCGAGTTCTCGGCGCTCTGCGGCTTCCGGCCCTACCCGCAGGCGTCGAAGGTGCTGACCTCGTTGCGCGCCGCGCTGGCCCTGACCGGAGGTTCGGCGCAGCAGACCCGGCTGCCCGGTGTGCTGGACCGGCTCCAGGGGTTCGTCGAGGCGCAGGACTATCGGGCGGCGCTGGAGCACCTGCTCGGGAGCGGACGCACCGAGGTCGAGGCCGCCGCGCACGAGCTGCACGAACTGCTGCAGTTCTCCACCGGCTCCGCAGAGCACCCGGCTGCGGATCTCGGTGACTCCCTGGACCCCGGCACCCGAGAAATGCTGCTCCAGGTCAGTGCGGCATTCCCCGCGGATCCGGGCATCTTCGTCACGCTGCTGCTGAACCAGGTCCGGCTGCAGCCCGGGGAGTCCATCTACCTCCCGGCGGGGAATCTGCACGCCTATCTGCACGGAGTGGGCGTAGAGCTGATGGGGAACTCCGACAACGTGCTGCGCGGCGGACTCACCAGCAAGCACCTCGACGTGGAGGAGCTGCTGCGGGTCACCGACTGGGAGGTCCTCCCAGTTCCGCACTGTCCGGTGCGACGTTCCGGATCGGCTCCGAGTCGGGCCCGGTACCAAGCGCCCTTCCCAGAGTTTCAGCTCGAGAGCCTCGAGTTCCCGGGGGAGACGGTGCTCGAAGGCGCGGGCTGCGCCATCGTGCTGTGCACCGCCGGAGAGCTCACGCTGGGGGCCCCGTCGGAGCCTGAGATCCCGGTCCAGGATCCTGCAGTCACCGGCTCCGCAGGAACCTCTCGTATGCTGACCCTGAGACCGGGCGAATCCGCCTTCCTGCCGGACCCCACCGGCCACCGGCTGAGCGCGCTCGCTCACGCCCAGGCCTTCGTGGCCCACACCACCTCCGTCAGCCCAGACCAGGAGCATCCACGCCCATGATCACCAAGCTGTGGCGGCGTATCGAAAACCTCTTCCTCACGCTCTGGCGCGAGGTCGCCAAGTTCGGCGCCGTGGGCGGTGTCGCCTTCATCATCGACTCCGCGATCTTCCTCTGGCTGATCAGCGGACCCATGGACGACTCGCAGCTCAAGGCCAAGGTGGTCGCCGGCGTCGTCGCCACGTTGTTCTCCTGGATGGCGAACCGCTACTGGACCTTCCGGCACAAGCGCTCCACCGGCAAGACCCGAGAGCTGATGCTGTTCCTGCTGATGAACGCCATCGGACTGGGCATCCAGACCGGCTGTGTCGGTGTGGCCAAATACCTGCTGGGCATGGATTCGGTGACCGAGGTCTTCATCGCCGGCAACGTGATCGGACTGGTGCTGGCGACCATCTTCCGGTTCTTCGCCTATAAGTACTGGGTCTTCACCACCGATCGCGGCTCCCTCACGGATCTGCCCGCGGACCAGGACCCCGCCGCCGACGCCGCCGAGGTCACCACCCGCTGATCCGGGCTGACGCAGGACTCCCGCACCGGACGCTCAGGGTCAGCGGACCGCCTCATTGCGCAGCATCTGCTCCCACGTCTGCGGCTGCGCGGTCGGATCGCCCGGGAACAGCACCACCGGGCGGCTCTGCGCCCAGGTCTCCAGCATCTGCGGCAGCAGGTCTGGCGCACCCCAGTGGGTGAGTCCCCAGTCCTGCAGGGGCGCCTGCGGCGAGGCTCCGACGACGACGAGCCCGCCGCCTCGCCCAGCTGCCGTGCCGAGCTCTGAGCGTGCCCCCTCCGGCACCGGGACCTCGGACAGCTCACGCGGCGGCAGCGGTGCCGGCAGCTGGTCCGGATGCTGGCGCACCTCCGCGGAGATGTCCAGCGCCCAGGCCGGGAGCCGCTGGCCGGTGGCCTCCTCGAAGGAGGCATCCAGCAGGCCGGGTGAGAGCGCAGCCAGCTCCGCGTCCCCCAGCAGCTGTCCCCAGGTTCCGGATCCCGTCCAGTCGCCGGGACGCTCGGTGACCACCAGTCCTGGCTGCTGTGCTGTGACGGCGGCGGCGAGCCCCTCCTGGTCGCTCTGCGGGGCTCCGGGATCGATCACGGAGATCTTCCAGCCCAGGGCGCCCGCGGCGAGCAGAACGGCTGCGGCCTTCCAGTGCGCGGCGGCGTGGATCAGCACGGCGTCGTCAGCCTCGATCTCGGACTCCTGATCGAAGAGCCCGATCAGCTTCACCGTCCAGTTCTGCAGCACCCGCCCGGAGAGCTCCACGCGCTCCTCGCCCTGACCGGCTCCGTACCAGATCAGCGCCGGCTGCGGACGGGCCTCGAGCAGGTCCAGCAGGGCGGGGAAGGTCTGCGGCGGGCCGGCGGTGGAACCACTGAGTGTGAGCGGGGTCATAAGATCTCTCCTGAGCTCGCCACGCCTCGCGCACAGCGAATCTTCGACGGCGTGTCGGGCGTGATCAAGGGGTTGACGGTCTGGTAGTGGCGACTTAAGTCGCTCACTTGACGGATCATTACTTACGCCAGTGTAATTAGGTGCAGTACACGCAGGATCAATCTCGGGAGGCCCTTTGATGGGGAACGCAGAGCGGCTGGGCGCAGAACGGCCCGGCACCACGGCCATAGCCCGCAGGACGGGACTCGAGGTTCCTGCTGATTGGTTCGTGGACCCTGCTGATCCTCAGGCCGCTGAGCGCCTGGAGCACGGCAAGACCTTAGAGGACCAGGCCACCGCCTTCCTCGCGGCCCATGAGGAGGCCGAACGGCTCGCAGACGAGGGTTCCTCCGCCGCGACGGGCTCCTCGGTCACCGCCCTCAGTGAGGCTCCCTCCCGCCGCACTGAGGCGCCGACCCACGAGGCTCCGAGTCATGAGTCCCTGGAGACCTCAGCACCCCAGACGCGGCCGGCAGAGCCCGGCCGCACCTGGCTGGGTCTGCCCGCGCTGGTCCCCACCGAGGAGATCGAAGGCGAACTCGCCTGGCAGGTGGACGCGCTGTGCGCGCAGACCGATCCGGAAGCCTTCTTCCCTGAGAAGGGCGGCTCCACGCGTGACGCCAAGAAGGTCTGCGGCGCCTGCAACGTGAAGCAGGAATGCCTGGAGTACGCGCTGGGCAACGACGAGCGCTTCGGCATCTGGGGCGGACTCTCCGAGCGCGAACGGCGCAAGCTTCGGAAGAGAGCACTCTGATCAACGGTCCAACAGGACCCCACATCGCCGCCGTCGTCCTGCACGACGGCGGCGATTTGCCGTCCGCTCCAGATCCCGCTGCAGCAGGCACCACACCAGGCGCTCCAGAAGCCGGTTCCGGCGTCCCCGGGAAAGAGCCGGGAAGCGCGGCGCAGCGGACCAGGCAGGCGCTTGCCGCGCAGACCCGGGCGCCGGATCACGTCATCGAACTCGCCGGGCCCGGCTATCGAGGCGTCCAGGACCTCTCCCGCTCAGTGCGCTCGGCACTCTTGGAGGACCGGCGGCAGGCGCGCAGCACCGCGCGCAAGGGACCCGGCGGGACCACGGTCACCCAGCTCTGGCGCAGCCTGGAGCGAGGACTGCCCGACGGCTTCGCGCCGCGTCACCAGTGGCTGTGGATCCTGCCCGCGGGGACCATCCCCACCTCCGACGCGCTTCAGCGCCTCGAAGAGCGCCTCTTCACGGTCAAAGACGAGGAGACACACGCCCAGATCCAGGTCATCGGAGCCAAGCAGCTCGCCGCCGAGACCCCGGAGCGCCTGGTCAATGTGGGTCTCTACAACGCCCGCTCCGCCGAGGTGCTCACCGCCACCGAGCCCAAGGAGCTGGACCAGGGCCAGTACGACGGCCGCGACGCGGTCCCCGCAGTCTCCGGCGAGGGCATGCTGGTCCACGCCTCGCTCTTCGGCGACCTCGGCGGCTTCGATCCGGCGCTCAGCGGAGACTACGCCGCCGCTCAGTTCTGCCGCCGCGCCCGGGAGGTCGGCGCGCACATCGTCGTGGAACCCACCGCCCGGGTGCTCCGCGAGGACCCGCCACGCCGGGATACCGTGCACCGTCTCGGGGGCACGCTGTATCTGCCCGCCGAACAGCGGGTGAGCCAGATCCGCCGACGCCTGGCCACGGTGACCCCGCTGGCGGTTCCGTTCCTGTGGCTGGGCATGTGGATCGCCGCCCTGCTGCGGCTGATCGGACTCACCGTGGTCAAGGCCCCCGACGCCGGCGCCGGTGAGTTCTTCGCCGCCGTGCGTGCCCTGTTCAGCTGGGGTGCAATCGGGCACACGCGTCGCTTCGCCGCACAGGGCCGCAAGGCGGCCCTGGCGCGCCTGCACCGGGACGAGCAGATCCGCTCCACCACCGAGGTCATCCGCGCCGGCAGGCAGTCAGAGGCGCGCATGATGCTCCGCGGCAGCGACCTCCGCGCGCAGCGGCGCTCCGCGATGACCGCAGAGACCGTCTCCGTCCCGCGCACCCGGTTCACCCCGGGGTTCTACGGCGAGCCCGAGGGCACCGCCGAGCGAGAGAACAATGAGGACGCGCTGCTGGAGATCGGCGCCTCCGACGGCGAGTTCGACGAGATGCCATCGCGCCGCTCCGGAGACCGCCTTGGCCTGTTCCTGATGCTGCTGGTCCTGGCCGGAGTCTCCCTCTTGGCCTTCCGCGACCTGCTCTCGGCTGAAGCCATCACCGGCGGGGCCGCGCTCCCGGTGGCCGGTTCGCTGCAGGAGGTATTCGCCCACTCGGTGAGCTTCCTGGCCGCTGACAGCCTCGGCGCGCTCTCCGCCGCAGACCCCTTCAACCTGCTGCTGCTGGCGATCTCCGCCCTGAGCTTCGGCCACGCCTCCGCCGTACTGGTCTGGCTGTTGATCCTGGCGCTGCCGCTGAGCGCACTCAGCGCCTGGTACGCCGCCGGACTCTGGTCCACCAAAGCCTCCCGACGGGTGGTCTCGGCGCTGCTCTGGACCGCGGTGCCGACCCTGCACATCGCCGTGGGGGAGGGGCGCATCGGCGCGGTCCTGGTCCACATCCTGTTCCCGTTGGCCGTGGTGGCCACCGTCCGCGCGGTCGGCCGGGCCGCCGTCGGACTCGGCGTCGCCGGAAGCTGGGAGTACGCCACCGGTGCCGCGCTGCTGCTGATGGTGCTCACCGCCGCCTCCCCGGCGCTGCTGCCTCTGGTGGTGCTCACCGGCATCGTGCTCGCAGTGGTGCTGGGTCGCCGCGGCCGTCCGCTCTGGCTGATCCCGCTGACCTCCCTCGCGGTGGCCGCCCCGATGATCGCCTCCGCCCTGCTGCAGGGGAAGAACCTCGCCGCAGTCCTGGCCCACGAACCCGGCGCGGCGCTGGCCGTCGATGCCGCTCCGCTGTGGCAGCAGCTGCTCGGCTTCTCCCGCGCCTTCGATCCCGCAGCAGGGCTGGCCTCCGCCAGCGCCGCCGGTTCCTGGCTGCCCGCCTACCTGGCCGGGGACTTCTGGAGTCTGCGGATCGCGCTGCTGATCGGTCTGCCGCTGCTGCTGATCGCGCTGCTGGGAATCATCACCGGCGGCCGCACCCGGCCGCTGCCGATCGTGGCCGGCGCCCTGCTGCTTGGAACCCTCGGACTCTCCGCGCTCCTCGGGCTGCTGGCCGCCGGATCCGACGGCACCACGGTGATCACGGGCAACCCCGGACCGGTGGTCTCGGTGATGGTGTTCTGCCTGCTCGCCGCGGGCATGGCCTCCCTGGATCGGTTCCCGCTGGCCTTCCCAAGAGTCGGCGGCACGATCACCCCGGTGATCTCCACGCTTTTGGTGCTCGCCATCGGGGCCTCGCTGGTCCTGTTCTACAGCCCCCGCGTCATGCCCGGCGCACCCCTGACCGGTCAGCCGCTGACGGCCGTGAATGCCGCACCCACGCTCATCGAGGCCGGCGCGCTGCGACAGCTCCCGGCCACCGCGGCAGACCAGGGCACCGGTCCTGCACAGCTGCGCACGCTGGTGCTCTCCGCAGCCGATCCCGGCGTGACCGGCGAACTCGTCTCCGGCGAGGGACGCACGCTGGAGAAGTCCCGCGCCGTGGTCGCCGCCGGTGACCTGCCGCTCTGGGCGCAGCCAGAACTCCTGCCGGACCTGCTCGGAGGCACCCGGGACGACGCCGTCGCGGCGAGTGACACGGCTGGGGCGGGTCCCGAGCCGACCGAGGCGGGGACCGAGTTCTCGGCCGCCGAGCAGCGCCTGGCCTCGCTGATCGCCGCGCTGATCACTCCCGGCGCCGTGCAGACCGAAGAGCTGATGGCCGAGCTGGGTGTGGGCTATGTGCTCATCGACCAGGGTGAGCCCGCAGTGCTCACCGACGCCGTGGACACCGCGGCCGGCCTGGTCTCGGTCGGAGTGACCGATCGTGGTGAGCTCTGGCGTGCCGAGGTCGACGAGGACGCGCTGCTGCCCTCCGGAGAGGGACTCTTCGGCGTTCCCACCAGCTGGGCTCGCATCGTGAACCCCGAGGGTGAGCTCCAGGCGCTGCTGCCCAGCGGGTCCCAGGCACTTGATGTGGATCTGGAGCAGGTCACCGCCGAGGACGGCGCGGGGCTGGGTCTGGATCCGCAGGGCGAGTACCTGGTGGAGCTCTCCACCGAGCAGGCCAGCGGCTGGCGAGCGAGCTGGGACGGTCAGGACCTGGAGGCTGTGCCGGTGACAGCCGACGCGACGGCCCCGGAGGCTGATGCACCCGCCGCCTGGACGCAGCGGTTCCAGCTGCCCGACCAGGCGCTGACCGATCAGGGCGCCGGGCTGCAGGGGCAGCTCAGCGCCGAGCATCGCAGCGCCTATCAGCTGCCGGTGCTGATCACCCTGGGAGCCTTCCTGCTGCTGGTGGTGCTGATCGCCATCCCGCTGCCGCGCGGAAGCCGCATGCTTCCGGTGGCGGACACCGATGAGCTGGAAGGACGCAGGGGATGAGCGGCAAGAAGGTCAGGGTCAAGAAGCTCATCAAGGAGCAGCGCCGGGCACGCAAGCGCGCCATCCGTGACCAGGAGCGCGCCGCCACGCTGAAGGCCAAGCAGGACGCGGCCTCAGCCCGCGCGGAGTTGAAGGCCGAGGAGCAGCGGCAGCGCCAGGAGCGGCAGCAGACGCGCGAGAAGCAGAACCAGGAACGCACCCGGCAGCAGCAGGAGCGCAAGCAGGAGCAGGCACAGGAGCGCGAGCGGCAGCAGGAGCTGGCACAGGAGCGCGAGCGGCAGCAGGAGCAGGCACAGGAGCGCGAGCGCAAGCAGGAGCAGGCACAGGAGCGCGAGCGGCAGCAGGAGCAGGACCGTGATCGCCCCAGTCCCAGTCCCAGTCCCAGGTCAGGTGCGGTGAGAGCGGGTGCTGCCGCGACCTCGGCGGTCGCGGCGTCTTCGACCCCGGCGCAGTCCGCCCGCACCAGGCAGACCCGACGTGAGCGCCGTCGTCGCGCCGGTCGCGCTGGGAATGCCGACCACTCCGACCAGCGTGACACCGGGACCGGTCCCGAGCATGACACCGAGACCGGTCCTGAGCATGAGACCCAGCCTGGTCCTGGGCAGGACGCCGCTGCCGGCTCGGCGGGGAGGCCGCGAGGCGCAGCCAGGGCCCGCACCGCCGCCGTCGTCGTCACCGCCGGAGTGCTCGCCACCATGGCTGGCTCGGTGGCGCTGGACGGGCTCATGGATGGCCGCTCTCACGCCGCCACCTCCGGCGTGGGGGCCTCGGCCGCGCTCGGCGCAGCATCGGTGACCGCCTCGCAGGCCGGGCAGAGCTTCATCTGTCCGCCGCTGCCGGGACAGCCGGATTCACTCACCACCGATGGCCTGGTGGAGTACCGGGACCGAGACTCCTCAGCCTCCTCCCGGTTCTCCGCCGTGCTCTTCGCCACCGACCTCAGCGGCTCATTCTCGGAAGCCTCCTGGGCCCAGCTGAACGAGCAGGGTCGCATCAACGAGACCACCCTGACCGAGGCCTCCGCCGCGGACGAGACCGACTCCGGGGAAGCGGCAGTCGCGGCTGCCCCGCTGAGTCAGCGCGAGGCGGTCTACACCTCCGACGCCGACCTCGCCCGGCCCCCGCTGCTGGAGGCGGCCGCGACCGCTGACGGCAGCGCCCAGGCGGCGGCCGCGCTCTACGAATACCAGGCCGACGCAGGCCCGGTGGCCGGACTCGCGGTCGGAGCGTGCACCGCGCCCGAGCGCAGCCAATGGTTCTTCGGACCCGAGATCGCCGCCGGATCCTCCTCGCTGCTGACCTTGGCCAATCCGTTCGACCGCTCCGCCACGGTGGAGATCTCCAGCGTTGATTCCGACGGCGACCGTGGGACCTCCGGCACCCGATCCATCGTCGTCCCCGGAGAGACGACCCGTTCGGTGAACATCGCCGGGCTGGCCTCGTCCGGTTCGGATCTGGGCGTCCAGGTCCGCTCGGCCGGAGCGCCGGTGACCGCGCAGCTGCAGTCCTCTCGCGCCTCCGGGCTGACCGGCACCGGTGTGGAGTTCCTGCCCGGGATGACCGCGCCGGGAACCGAACATCTGATGCCGGGCGTCCCGATCCCCGATGGCGTCCCTGTCTCGGGCGAGGATGACGATGAGGAGTCCACCGCACCGCCGGAGCTGTGGATCCACGTCCCCGGTGACCAGGGCGCGACCGTGGAGCTGCAGGTCTTCGGGGAGGACGGCCAGCAGGTCATCGAGACCCCCGGCGTCTTCACCGTCAACGGAGGCGAGATCGACGCGGTCAATCTGCGCGGCCTGGAACCCGGGGTGAGCGATATCCGCGTGCGCACCGACGTCCCCGCCTACGTGGGGGTGCGCAGCGAGACCGAGGAGGGCACCGACTTCGGTTGGGCTGCACCCGCGGCGCCGCTGCGGGAGGGGTCCGGAACGCTGCTGCCAGAGCTCGGGGAGACCGAGCTGCACCTCTTCGCCACCGGCGCCTCGGGAAGCATCGCCTACCGGGTGCTCGACGCCGAGGGAGGCTTCGGCGCCGAACAGAGTCTCGATCTCTCGGTCGACGGCGCCGGCGTCATCTCCGCCGAGGACCTGACCGCGGCCGCGCCGGAGGGCAGCCAGGACGGCCCCGTGGTGATCGTCTTCGCCGATCCGCAGCTCGACGGCGAGGGGAGCGTGCACGCGATGATGTCCACCTCCACAGACGACGGACAGTTCAGTCTGACCCCGGTCTCGCCGCTGCGCGGAGCCGAGGAGTACGTGCCGGTGCGGCTGCTGCGCTGAGCCGCTCCGGGGAGCATTGACACCTCTGGCAGCGACTGTGGAGCATTGCCGGCATGAGTGCATCTCCTGCCGCGGCAGCCCCGTCGACCCAGTTCCTCGAGCGCCCCGAAGGCAGGGTCGCCTATGACGTCCAGGGCGCCGGCCCGCTGCTGGTGCTGGTGCCCGGGATGGGGGAGCTGCGGTCCTCGTATGGCTTCCTGACCCCACGGCTGGTGGAGGTCGATCATCCCGAACAGGTCACCGGACTCGTCCTGCTCGGCCCCTTCGGGCAGCAAGCCGGCGGACTTCAAGGAGTACCGCGAGAAGGTCAGCGCCAGCCTCCGCCGCCCCGAGTACGGCAAGGCGTTCTCGCTCACCGCCAGACAGACCGACCACGCCCCGGCCGAGGCCAGGCTGCTCCAGGTCAGCGCTCCCACACTGGTCGTGATGGGCGAGCGCGACCCAGACTTCAAGGACCCCGCAGCGGAGGCACACTGGATCGGGGAGACCCTGCAGGCCGAGGTCGTGTTGGTGCCCGAGGCGGGCCACTATCCGCACTCCCAGCAGCCGGAGATCACCGCGCGCGCGATCCTGGATTTCCTCGACCAGATGGTTCCACGGAGCTGAGGAGCCGTTTCGAGCAGGCCCGGCTCAACGGTGCGGCGTCGGGCGGTACACCAGCTCCTGGATATGCCCGTCGAGGGTTCGACTCTCCAGCAGCTCGAGATCAAGATCGCCTGCGCCTCTCAGGATCGGGCTGGTCCCGGTGTGGCCTGAGATGACCGGAAAGATGGTCACCTGGATGCGGTCGATGAGTCCCGCGGCCAGCAGCGACCAGTTCAGCGACAGGCTCGCCTGGGAGCGCAGCGGCACCGCGGACTCCGCCTTCAACCTCTGCACGATCATCGCCGCGTCCCCGCGCAGGATCCGCGCGTCGGGCCAGCCCAGAGTGCTCTGCAACGTCGAGGACACAACGACTGCTGGTTTCCGCAGAAGGTGCTGGTTCCACGTATCGAGAGCGTTCGGATCGGTCCCTGCTGACATGATCTCCGCGACCTCGCGGAACGTGGTGGCGCCGAAGATCATGAGCTGATCGGGCTCGAGGAGTCCTGCGCGATGCTCCAACAGCTCAGGCCCCTGTCTGCCCCAGTAGCCGCCCCAGTCCGCGCCCTCGGTGAAGGAGCCGAAGCCGTCGAGGGTGCAGAAGACGTCCCAGTCGGCTGACCTGGCAGAAGCTGCCCAGAGGCGCACCAGCGCGCGGATTGACCACCGTAGTCGTGCGTGAAGCCGTGCTCCAGAGCTGCGGGCCGATCCGCCCCGATCAGCCCCGATCCGTCGCCTGCCGTTGCGCCTCACGGAGGTCTGGGGGAGTGGTTGCTAGGGTGGTCTCTCGTGGATTCCTTGCGTCGATGCACCAGAAACAGCTGTGAGCGGCCCGCAGCCGCCACTCTGACCTACTCGTATAAGGACTCCACGGTGGTGGTGGGCCCGCTGAGCGTCTACGCGGAGCCGCACACCTACGATCTCTGCGATCGGCACGCCGCCTCGGTCACGCCGCCGCGCGGCTGGGAGGTGCTGCGGCTGACGCTCAGCTCAGCACCGAAGCAGGAGGATGACCTGCTGGCACTGGCCGACGCCGTGCGCGAGTCTCCCGAGGTCCAGGCCGCCTGGGCGCTGGCACAGAAGGCTCAGCGCGAGGCGGAGCAGTCCGGCCGCGAGCAGTCCGGCCGCGAGCAGTCCGGCCGCGAGCCGGAAGCCGAGCGTGCCGTGGAGCCCGAGCTGCCCAGGCGCTCCTCCCGGGACCGGATGGCTCCACCCGTGCGCGCCGGGAGCCCCGGGATCTCACGCCGGCACCTGCGCATGATCCAGGACTGAGCTGAAGACTCCGCCCAGGATGCGCCGGAGGGTGCGCCGAAGAGTGCATCGGGCCGGCAGGGCGTGAGTGCTCAGGCCGGTCCACAGCATCGTCGCGCATTGGTAGAGTGACGTGCCAAAGACTCCGGGAGGTCACGTGGGAACAGGTCCGCACGCGCAGACGATGCACATCGGTGAACTCGCAGAACGCACCGGGCTCTCCCTGCGGACCATCCGCCACTACGGCGATGTCGGGCTGCTGCCAGCAAGCGGCCGCACCGAGGGCGGATTCCGGCTCTACAGCGAGGCGGATCAGCAGCGTCTGATGCGGATCAAGTACCTCAAGCCGCTGGGGTTCAGCCTCGAGGAGCTCACCGAGGTGGTGGCGCTGCTCGAGCTGGATTCCCTCGATGCTGACCAGCGGGAACGGGCACAGGCGTCTCTGGAGCACGTGGTGCGCGAGCGTGAGAAGCTCGCGGCCTATCTGGTCCAGGCAGACCTGTTGGCTGATCAGCTGCGCGGTCAGCTCAACAGCTGACGCTTCCCCGCAGCTGAGGCGTCGCTCACACAGTTCTAACCCTACCCTTACGTTAGGGTAGAGTCTTTGGTGTCACCGGTGGGAGCCTGCCTCACCGCGCCCCCATTCTTCTCCCGCATCGCCGCGCCCCCGCACGTCGCGGTGCTTCGCCTGGACCCGACTGTGTCCACAACCCGAGAACGGAGCCTCATGGCACCCACGCCGACCGCCGCCACCGAGGAGCTGACCCCGGAAGAACGTCAATCGGTTCTCCGGACGCTGAGATCCCCACGCCTGCTCAAGACCGAGCTGCTGGCCGGTCTGGTCGTGGCACTGGCCCTGATCCCCGAGGCCATCGCGTTCTCGATCATCGCCGGAGTCGACCCGCGGTACGGGCTCTTCGCCTCCTTCACCATGGCGGTCTCCATCGCGTTCCTCGGCGGACGCCCGGCGATGATCTCCGCCGCCACCGCGGCCACCGCCCTGGTGATCGCCCCACTGGTGGAAAGCCACGGCATCGACTACCTCATCGCGGCGGTGATCCTGGCAGGTGTGTTCCAGGTGCTGCTCGCGGTGCTCGGTGTCGCGAAGCTGATGCGTTTCATCCCGCGCTCCGTCATGGTCGGCTTCGTCAACGCCCTGGCGATCCTGATCTTCACCTCCCAGTTCCCGGATCTGATCGGGGTGCCCTGGCTGGTCTATCCGATGGTGG
This sequence comes from Nesterenkonia sandarakina, assembly GCF_014138825.1. Classification (NCBI taxonomy): domain Bacteria; kingdom Bacillati; phylum Actinomycetota; class Actinomycetes; order Micrococcales; family Micrococcaceae; genus Nesterenkonia; species Nesterenkonia sandarakina. Next base: position 114,185 of record NZ_JACJIH010000001.1, read on the forward strand.
CGCTGGGTCTGGCGATCATCTACCTGCTGCCACGGATCACCGCAGTGGTCCCGGCGCCGCTGATCGCGATCGTGCTGCTCACCGTGTTCGCGGTGGTCTTCGCGTTCAACGTGCCCACCGTGGGAGACAAGGGCGAGCTGCCCGAGACGATCCCGTCGTTCTTCATCCCGGATGTCCCCTTCACCCTGGAGACCTTCCAGATCATCGCGCCCTACGCGCTGGGCATGGCCGCCGTCGGGCTGCTGGAGTCGCTGATGACGGCGAAGCTGGTCGACGACGTCACCGACACCCGCTCGGACAAGGTCCGTGAGTCCTGGGGTCAGGGTGGCGCGAACATCATCACCGGATTCTTCGGCGGCATGGGCGGCTGCGCGATGGTGGGCCAGACCATGATCAACGTGAAGGCCTCCGGGGCCCGCACCCGGATCTCCACCTTCGTGGCCGGCATCATGATCCTCGTGCTCGCGGTCAGCCTCGGTGAGATCGTCGCGATGATCCCGATGGCCGCGCTCGTGGCGGTGATGATCTTCGTCTCGATCGCGACCTTCGACTGGCACAGCATCAAGCCCTCCACGCTGAAGATGATGCCCAAGTCCGAGACCTCGGTCATGGTGGTCACCGTGATCGCCACGGTCTGGACGCACAACCTGGCCATCGGTGTCGGACTCGGTGTGCTCACCGCGATGGTGCTATTCGCTCGCCGCGTGGCGCACCTGGCCACGGTTCAGCGCCGGATCGAGACACACTTCGGGGAGAAGATCGCGAAGTACGAGGTCACCGGTGAGCTGTTCTTCGCCTCCTCGAATGATCTCTACACCCAGTTCAACTATGCGGAGGATCCCGATCACGTGGTGATCGACATGTATAACTCCCATGTCTGGGACGCCTCCACGGTGGCCTCACTGGACGCGATCACCGAGAAGTACTCCAAATACGGCAAGCGGGTGGAGATCTCCGGGCTGAACACCGCCAGCGCTGACCTGCACGGCCGGATGGCCGGCAACCTCGGCGCCGGTCACTGACCACCCGGCTCAGCAGGGCCGCACAGAGGGCCGGTGTCCGCAGATGACGACGCCGGCCCTCTGGCATGCCCTGCGCGGTAGGCTTGGAGACATGCCAAGTGCCCAGCCCTCCGCCGCGCCCAGACCGAACCGGGCCGCCGCCGCACTCCCCGCAGAACTGCTGGCGATCCTGCGCTGCCCGGTCAGCGGCAGCACGCTGCGGCAGGACGGGGATCAGCTGGTCTCCACCACCGACCCCAGCCTGCGCTACCCGATCGAGCGCGGCGTGCCGAAGCTGCTCGCCCCGCGCTGAGCCGGGCTTCTGCACCGCCGCGCGCCCTGACCGGCGCGCAGGCCCATGATTTTCCATCCGCGACCCGCAAAGGATCCCATACCTATGAGTTTTGACTACCGCATCGCGGACATCTCCCTGCACGAAGCTGGCCGGCACCAGATCCGTCTGGCCGAACATGAGATGCCCGGACTGATGTCCCTGCGCGCGGAGTACGGCGACTCCCAGCCGCTGGCAGGGGCTCGGATCGCCGGCTCGCTGCACATGACCGTGCAGACCGCCGTGCTGATCGAGACCCTCACCGCGCTGGGCGCCGAGGTCCGCTGGGCCAGCTGCAACATCTTCTCCACCCAGGACGAGGCGGCAGCCGCCGTCGTCGTCGGTCCCCATGGCACCGTGGAGGACCCGCAGGGCGTCCCGGTCTTCGCCTGGAAGAACGAGACCCTCGAGGAGTATTGGTGGACAGCCAGCCAGATCTTCGCCTGGCCCGGCGTGGATGAGGACCCCACCGTGGGGGCGAACATGATCCTCGACGACGGCGCGGATGCCACCATGCTGGTGCACAAGGGTGTGGAGTTCGAGGCCGCCGGCGCGGTGCCCTCGGCCCAGGAGACTGATCCCGAGGAGTACCACTACGTGCTGGCCACGCTGCGGAAATCTCTGGAGGAGAACCCGCAGCGCTGGACCGGGATCGCGAAGAACCTGCGCGGAGTCACCGAGGAGACCACCACCGGTGTGAACCGGCTGTACCAGTTCGCTCGCGAGGGAAAGCTGCTGTTCCCGGCGATCAACGTCAACGACTCGGTCACCAAGTCCAAGTTCGACAACAAGTACGGCGTCCGCCACTCGCTGCCTGACGGCATCATGCGCGCCACCGATGTGCTCATCGGCGGCAAGGTCTCCGTGGTCTGCGGCTACGGCGACGTGGGCAAGGGTGCCGCCGAGGCGCTGCGCGGACAGGGATCCCGCGTGATCATCACCGAGATCGACCCGATCAACGCGTTGCAGGCAGCCATGGACGGCTATCAGGTCGCCCGCCTGGAGGACGTGCTGGAGATCGGTGACATCTTCATCACCACCACCGGCGGCAAGGACATCATCTCCGCCGAGGCGATGCAGAAGATGAAGAACAAGGCCATCGTCGGCAACGTGGGCCACTTCGACAACGAGGTGGACATCGCCGGGCTGGCCGCGATCGACGGCGTGCAGAAGGTCGAGATCAAGCCGCAGGTGCACGAGTGGGTCATGCCCGCCGACGGCACCCGCGCCGAGGGTCACTCGATCATCCTGCTCTCCGAGGGCCGGCTGCTGAACCTGGGCAACGCCACCGGGCACCCCAGCTTCGTGATGAGCTCCTCCTTCGCGAACCAGACCATCGCGCAGATCGAGCTCTTCGCCAAGACCGCCCCGGACTACACCGGGGAGGACCGCTACGAGACCGACGTCTACGTGCTGCCCAAGGTCCTGGACGAGAAGGTCGCCCGACTCCACCTCGATGCCCTGGGGGCTAAGCTCACCGAGCTCTCCAAGGAACAGGCCGACTACCTCGGCGTGGACGTGGCCGGGCCGTACAAGCCCGAGCACTACCGCTACTGATCCACCGCGACCACGACGACGGCGCGCCCGCCAGCCTTGTGCTAGTGGGCGCGCCGTTCGCGTATGGCCCCGGCGAAGAGAAAGCTGCGTGCCGAAGCCGGCGCCAGCTCATCCGCTCCAGGGGTTCTCGATCCCGATGTACTGGGTGCTGGTGTACTCCGCGAGGCCCTCGGCGCCGCCCTCGCGTCCCAGCCCGGACTGCTTGACTCCGCCGAAGGGCGCCGCGGCGTTGGAGATCACCCCGACATTGAGGCCGAGCAGGCCGAAGTCGATTCGGTCCCCGATGCGCAGCCCGCGGGAGATGTTCTCCGTGAACACGTAGGAGGCCAGCCCATACTCGGTGGCGTTGGCCATCGCCACCGCCTCATCCTCGGTGCTGAAGGTCAGCACCGGCGCCACCGGCCCGAAGATCTCCTCGCGCACCACCCTGGCATCGGGGGAGACGTTGCGCAGCAGCGTGGGTTCGAAGAAGTGCCCGGGGCCCTCGCCCCGCTGGCCCCCGACCACCACTTCCGCGCCCCGGCGCACCGCGTCCTCGACCAGCTCCGCCACCGAGGTGCAGGCCTTCGCGTCGATCAGCGGGCCGACGTTGACGCCGTCCTCGAGCCCGGACCCGACCTGCAGCGCGGACATGCGCTGAGCCAGCTTCGCGATGAACTCCTCGGCCACCGATTCCTGGACCAGGATCCGGTTGGCCGCGGTGCAGGCCTCGCCCATATTGCGGAGCTTCGCCGCCATCGCCCCGGCCACAGCCTTGTCCAGGTCTGCATCCTCAAACACGATCAGCGGCCCGTTCCCGCCGAGCTCCATAGATGTGCGCAGCACGTTCTCGGTGGCCTGCTTCATCAGATGCTTGCCCACGGCGGTGGAGCCGGTGAAGGAGATCTTGCGCAGCCGAGGGTCCGCCATCAGCGGCCCAGAGATCGCCGCGGGGGAGTCGGTGGGCAGCACGTTGAGCACCCCGCTGGGCAGTCCCGCCTCAGACATCAGAGCCGTGAAGTACAGCGAGGTCAGCGGCGTCAGGGCTGCCGGTTTCAGGATCATCGTGCACCCAGCGGCCAGAGCCGGGGCGACCTTCCGGGTGGCCATCGCCAGCGGGAAGTTCCACGGTGTGATCAGCAGGCAGGGGCCCACTGGTTTGCGGGTGATCAGCATCCGCAGGTTCCCCTCCGGAGTGTCCGCGTAGCGTCCATAATCACGCACCGCCTCCTCGGAGAACCAGCGCAGGAACTCCCCGCCGTAGCTGACCTCTCCGCGGGACTGCGCCAGCGGCTTGCCCATCTCCAGGGTCATCAGCAGCGCGAGCTCCTCGGCATGGTCCTGGACCAGGTCGAAGCCACGCCGCAGGATCTCCGCGCGGACCCGGGAAGGGGTGCGCGCCCAGGAGTCCTGGGCCTCGGCTGCCGCGTCCATGGCGGAGAGCGCATCGGTCTCATCCGCGGAGGCCACCCGGGTCAGGGTCTCTCCGGTGGCCGGGTCCTCCACCGCGAAGCTCGCCCCTGAGGAGGCCTGCCGCCACTGCCCGTTGATGAACAGGTCGGTGGGCGTCGCGGCGAGCAGCGCGTCGATGCGCTGCCGGCTTGGAGTGGTTCGGCTCTGCGTGGTGCGGCTCTGCGTGGTGCGGCTCTGCGTGGTGCGGCTCTGCGTGGTGCGGGTCTGGGCGGCGGCGTCGTCCTGGACCGGGTGCTGGGATGCTGGGGTGTCCATGGTTCAGCCCTCTCCGCCGGTGATGCTGTGCCGACGCAGCGCGTTCTCCAGGACTCCCAGTGCGTCCTCGAGCAGCTCCTGGCTGATCACCAGCGGGGGCAGGAGTCGAATCACGTTGCCGTAGGTGCCGCAGGTCAGGATCAGGACACCCTGAGCCAGGCACTCCGCGGCCACGGCCCGGGTGGTCTCGGGGTCCGGTTCGGTGGTGCCGGGCTTGACCAGCTCCAGGGCCAGCATCGCGCCACGGCCCCGGATGTCACCGATGGGGCCTTGATCGGTGCCCAGCTCATCGGCCAGGGTGCGCAGCCGAGGCAGCACCAGTGCTTCGATGGCGCGGGCCCTCCCGGCGAGGTCGTGGTCCTTCATGGTCTTGATCGCCGCCAGGGCTGCGGCGCAGGCGACCGGGTTTCCGCCGTAGGTGCCGCCGAGCCCGCCGGGGTGCACCGCGTCGAGCAGCTCGGCGCGTCCGGTGACCGCTGAGAGCGGCATGCCTCCGGCGATCCCCTTGGCCATGGTGACCAGGTCCGGGACCACTCCTTCGTTCTGGGAGGCGAACCAGTCGCCGGTGCGGCAGAACCCGGACTGCACCTCATCGGCGATGAAGACGACGCCGTGCTTCTGCGCCCAGTCCGCCAGGGTGGGCAGGAACCCTTCGGCAGGAACGATGAATCCACCCTCGCCCTGGATGGGTTCGATCAGGATCGCGGCGATGGAGCTGGCGCCGATCTGCTTCTCCATCTGATTGATCGCCCGCTTCGCCGCGGTCTTGCCGCTGATCTTCGGGTGCGCGTCGCGGTAGGGGTAGCTCATCGGCATCCGGTAGACCTCCGGGGCGAAGGGCCCGAAGTTGGTCTTATACGGCATGGACTTCGCGGTCAGCGCCATCGTCAGGTTGGTGCGCCCGTGGTAGGCGTGGTCGAAGGCCACCACGGCCTGCCGGCCCGTGGCGAGCCGGGCGATCTTCACCGCGTTCTCCACCGCTTCGGCTCCGGAGTTGAACAGCACGGTGCGCTTGGCGTGCTCGCCCGGGGTAAGCCGGGCCAGCTCCTCGGCGACTTCGATGTACCCCTGGTAGGGGGTCACCATGAAACAGGTGTGCGTGAAGTGCGCCACCTGCTCCGCCACCGCGGTGACCACGGCGGGGTCGCTGGCGCCCACCGAGGTGACCGCGATCCCGGAGCCCAGGTCCACGAAGCTGTTGCCGTCGACGTCGCGGATCACGCCGCCGTCGGCGTCGGCGACGTAGACCGGCATCACGGAGACCGCGCTGGAGGGCACGGCGGCCGCACGGCGCTGCGCCAGCTCCCTGGAGGCCGGTCCTGGGACCTCGGTGAGCAGCTCGCGGCGCTGCGGGAGCCGGGTCGGCAGGTCCGCGAGCGACTGGGGCGGGCCGGGGGTGGTGCTGGTCGGGGTGGTCATCGGAGTCTGCCTTTCACAAGAGGGATGTGCTGCGCTGGGGTGGGAGCGGGGAGTCGGCGCGAGGTGCGCGCGCCGGCCCAGTGTCGGTTCTGGCGTGAACGGTGCGGTTCAGAGCCGCGGGGTCAGCGGCGGCTCGGTGCGGCGCCTGCCCGTGGCCTCGAATGCGGCGGCGATCTGCAGCAGCCGGGTGTCGTCATGGGCGCGCCCGGCGAAGGTCAGCCCCACCGGCATCGATGTGTCGGCCATGGTGCCCATGGGCACGGTCACGGTGGGAATCCCCAGGTGGCGCCAGACCAGGTTGCCGTTGGCCACCCAGACCCCGTTGCGCCAGGCCAGCTCGGCCGATGCCTCGGAGGTGTCGGCATCGGCGGGGCCCACGTCGGCCACGGCCGGGAAGGCGATCAAATCGAAACCGTGCTGGTCCATCCACTGCTCGAAGTCCAGCTCCCGGGTGCGCAGGAGACCCTCGATGCCCTCGCGCATCAGCGGCAGGGTCTCCAGGCGCAGGTTGGGGTGCTCGCGCACAAGCTCGGGCAGCGTCGCGATGTCATCCTCGAAGCCGTCGTAGCGATCCGGCAGCGCCCCGGGCGGAGCCGGGAAGATCTGCGCCCCGTCCACGCGGACCATGCTGTGCAGCGCAGGATCCGCGTTCGCGGCCAGAAAGTCCTCGCAGGCCCAGGCGGAGAGCAGCCCCACCTCCTGGCGCAGGTACTCCGGCGGGACGAGCCCCCGGGTCGTGATTCTCGGCGCATCGGGCCGGTCGCCCTCGTAGTTGGAGACCACGGGCAGGTCGCTGCGCGTGAGCCTGGCACCGGCGGCGCGAAGGCTCTCTGCGGCGGTCTCCCACAGGGTGAGCACCGAGGCGCGCGGAGATACCGGGCGCCCGGTGGACCCGCCGATGCCGGTGATCCCACTGGGACCCGGGCCACGGGTCCCGGCCTCCGGGTCCTCGCCCAGGTACATCCGTGGCACGCCGATGCTCACCCCGGTGAGGACCTCGCGGGCGGTCTCCTCATCTGGTGCGCCCAGGCTGGTGTAGGAGGCGGGGCGCAGGGCTGAGGTTGGCGGCAGCCGGTGCCAGGGCTGGACGCGCCAGAAGTCTCCCCGGGGGTGCGGATCATCGGCGACGACGACCTCCAGGACCTCGAGCATGTCGGTCATGCTGCGGGTGTGCGGCACGACGACGTCCATGGTGGGCACCAGCGGCCAGTTCCCGCGCATGGAGATCACCCCCCAGGAGGGGGTGTACGCGCAGAGCGCGTTGTTCGACGCCGGGGCGCGGCCAGAGGACCAGGTCTCCTCCGCCAGGCCGAAGCTGGCGAAGCTGGCCGCGGTGGCGGTGCCGGACCCGTTGGAGGACCCCGAGGCGAAGGCCGAGGTCAGGTACTCGGAGTTGTATGGGCTCTCCGCCCGGCCGTAGAGGCCGCGCTGCATCCCGCCGTTGGCCAGCGGGGGCATGTTCGTGAGCCCCAGCAGGATCGCGCCGGCGCCGCGCAGCCGCCCCACCACGAAGGAATCCTGACCAGCCACCAGTTCCGCGAAGGCGGGGGAGCCGGCGGCCACGGTCAGCCCCTCCGCCTTATAGCTGTCCTTGGCGGTGTAGGGGATCCCTTCCAGGGAGCCCAGCGGCTCACCGGCGGCGCGCCGGGCGTCGCTGGCCCGGGCTTCTTCAAGGGCGCGTGGATTCAGCACGACCACGGAGCCCAGCGCGGGTCCGTGGCGGCTGGCACGCTGGTCATAGGCCTCGATCCGGTCCAGGTAGGCCTGCACCAGCGCCTCGCTGGTGACCTCGCCGCCCTCCAGAGCCGCGCGGAGCTCGGGGATCGTGGCTTCGACGACGTCAAAGGTCGTGGCGCTCATCCGCGACCCGGTCCTGCGCTCTGGCCTGGCGGTGTGCTCTGGTCTGCCGGTGTGCTCTGGTCCAGCGGAGCGGCGCGGTTGACCGGGGCCGGCTGCTGCTGGGTGATGCAGTGGATGCCACCGCCGAAGCGCAGGATGTCCCGGGCGTCGAGAAGCTCGATGCGCCGGTCGGGGTAGGCCTGCGCCAGGATCGCGGCGGCGTCGTCGTCGTGCGGGTCGTCATAGGCGCACAGAAGCACCACACCGTTGGCCACATAGTGGTTGATATAGGTCCAGTCCACGTGCTCACCGTCGTCCAGGATGGTCTTCGGAGCCGGCACGTCGATGATCTGGAACGGCTCGCCGGCGGCGTCGCGCGCGGTCTCCAGGAAGGCGCGCAGCTCACGGGTGACCGCATGGTCGGGGTGTTCCGGGTCATCCTGCCGGTGCAGCAGGATGCTCCCGGACGGGGTGAAGGCGGCGAACATGTCCACGTGGCCGCGGGTGCCGAACTCCTCGTAGTCGCGGGTCAGCCCGCGCGGGAACCACACGGCCTGGGTGGTGCCCAGCAGGGCGTGGATCTCGGCTTCGACCTGGGCGTGGGAGAGCTCCGGGTTGCGGCCTGGATCGCGCTGCACCGTCTCGGTGAGCAGGACCGTGCCGCGTCCGTCCACGTGGAAGGCACCCCCCTCGTTGACCAACAGGCTGGAGACCCGGGCCGCTCCGGTCACCGCGGTGATCGCGGCCGCGATGTGTTCATCCTTGGTCCAGGTGGCCCAGCTCTGGGCACCCCAGCCGTTGAACACCCAGTCCACGGCGGCCAGCTCGCCGTCGGCCCGGTGCACGAAGCTGGGGCCGATATCGCGCATCCAGGCGTCGTCCAGGGGCATCGGGCGCAGCGTCACGGCATCGCCGAGCAGCTCCTGGGCGATCGGAAGGTCCAACGGCGCGCTCACCACGGTGACCGGCTCGTACTCAGCGATCTTCCGCGCCACGCGTGCCCAGGCCTCCCGGGCGGCGTCCAGAGTGGCGGAGCCGGGCTCCCCGAAGGTGGCATTGGCGGGCGGGAACGCCATCCAGGTGCGCTCATGAGGGGCCCATTCCGGCGGCATGCGCAGGGTGGTGTCAGGGGAGGTCATGGGGCTCCGTCAGGTGGTGGGGAACTCGGTGGTCTCGAAGCGGCGGCGGAAGAACTCCGGCCGCTTGTGGTGCTGCCAGAACATCGCGGCGATGCCCAGGACGAAGACGAACATGCCCAGGATGAAGACCAGGCCGACGCCGCCGATCTCCGAGCCCGAGCCGTAGTCCGGGTCCATGGAGTCCCAGATGGTCTGGAAGAAGAAGATCAGCAGCAGGATCCCGCCCACCAGAGGGGCCAGGAGCTTGTTGAAGAAGTCTCCGGCCGAGGCCGTGGCCTCCTTGCGGAAGTACCAGACGCAGGCCAGGGCGGTGATCCCGTAGTAGAAGCAGACCATCATGCCCAGGGTGGTGATGGTGTCCCACAGGACGTTCTCCGAGATGATGCGCATCACCACGTAGAACGCCGAGGCGATCACCACCGCGACCACGGTGGCGTAGGCCGGCGTCTGGTAGCGCGGGCTGACCTGCGAGTACTTACGGTTCAGCGCTCCGTAGTGGCCCATGGCCAGCATCGTCCGGGCCGGGGAGATCATGGTGGACTGCAGCGAGGCCGCCGAGGAGGAGAGCACCGCCAGGGACATCAAGATGGCCATCGGTCCCATGACCGGACCGGCCAGCACGGCGAAGACGTTCTCCTGGATGTCTGGGTTGCCCAGGCCGAACTCGCCGTCGGAGACCCCGGAGAAGGTCAGCGCACCCAGGGTGACCACGGTGTAGAGGCTGACCACCACCAGGATGGTCAGGATGGCGGCTCGGCCCGGGGTGGTGGTGGTGCCGCGGGATTCCTCGTTCATGGTCAGCACCACGTCCCAGCCCCAGTAGATGAAGACCGAGAGCGCGATGCCTGCGGAGAACGCGGAGAAGGACTCGATGCCGAAGGGGTTGAACCACTCCCAGCTGAAGGCGGTCGCGTCGAAGGCTGAGCCTGCCGAGGCCTGTCGAAAGGCCGCGACGGCGAACCACAGCAGCACCAGCACCTGGAAGGAGACCAGCACATACTGCACGGTCTTGGTGGTCTCCATGCCCCGGTAGGAGACATAGGCGGCCGCCGCCATAAAGATCACGCAGGTGATCACGTTGACCGGAACATTCCGGGTCAGCTCCGCGATCGAGTCGACCCCGGTGATCTGGCTGATCGCCAGGTAGAAGAAGTCCACCGCGATCCCGGCCAGGTTCGAGAGCACCAGGATGGTCGCGGCGAGCAGCCCCCAGCTGCCCATCCAGCCGATCCACGGGCCGAAGGCCTTCGACGCCCAGGTGAAGGTGGTCCCGGCATCGGGCATCGCCCGGTTGAGCTGACGGTAGCCCAGTGCGACCAGCAACATCGGCAGGAACCCGACGATGAGCACCGCCGGCAGGTGGTCCCCGACGGCGGAGGCGGTCGGGCCCAGCGCCCCGGAGAGGGTGTAGGCGGGGGCGATCGTGGACACGCCGATCACCACGGCGCCGAGGGCACCGATGCTGCCGATGCTCAGTCCCTTGCTGTGCGTGTGCTGGCCTGGCGCCTGAACGCCGGTGCTGCGTGGTTCGGTCATGATGGTCTCCTCGGTCAGCGCGCGCCAGGCGCACCGGTGTCAGGGTCGCGCGGCAGCAGGACCATGGGGATCGGAAGGTGGGAGAGCACCCGGGCGGCCGTCATGCCCAGGAAGATGTGCCGGCGTCGTGCCAGCGGGGAGGAGCCGATGAGCAGGATCCCGCCCTGCGGCCAGTCCACCGTGCCCACTGCGTGGCGCAGCGTGCGTCCGGTGGCGAGGATGTGCCGGCCCGGCTGTTCGGATCCCGTGTCGGACCCGGCAGGACGTTGATCTCCGGGCCCCGCAGCTGCGGCGCTGGCCTCTCCGGCGCTGTTGCCGGCGCTGGATTCCTTGTCCTCAAAGGTCACATACGTCAGCTCGGTGCCGAGCTGAGCGGCCCAGGACTGACCGGAACGGGTCACCTGATGATCCGGGTGAGCCGCGGAGACCGCCGCCATCACATCGGTGATCTGGGTCTCCGCGCGGTATCCGGAAGGGGCCAGGGCGACCGGCACCGGGGAGCTGTGCAGCAGGGCGGTCACCGCAGGGTGGGTCATGATTCGGCCGAACCCGATGCCGGAACCGGTGACCAGCACGTCGGACTCCAGCTCTTGGACCGCGCTGACCAGACCCTCGGCCACCGAGCCTGCCGGGCGGATATGGCTGTGGTGCCGGATCTGCTCCGGGATGACGGCCTCTGCCTCGGCGATCCAGCGCTGCGCCTGTTCGGTGATGATCTCCACCACGCTGCCCACCGGGGGGTACTCCTGTTTGAACGCCGAGTCCTGACGGACCACCAGGATCAGGTCCAGCCGGGCCTGGGCCGCGCGGGCCAGGGCGATGCCCAGCGCCAGGGCATCGTGGCTGCGCTCATCGCCGCCGAAGCCCACCGCCACCCGGCGGATGCCGTGTTCAGCCATGGTTCACCTCCATAGGATCGGTCTGCTCCGCGACCTGGTCGCCGCGCTGGCCGTTGTGGTCGCCGTGATCGCCGCCCGGGTTGAGCCGGTGCACGATGTCCTGGGCGGCCCGCCGTCCCTGCCGCAGGGCGCCGTCGACGTGCTGGTAACCCTCTGCGGCCAGGTCCGAGCAGGCCCAGTGCAGCGGTCCCACGGCGCTGCGCTGATGCGCGCCATAGCGGGAGAGGCCGCCGATGTCGAAGCTCGCCGCGTAGGCGCCCCGGGTCCATTCCTCGGCACCGAAGTCCGATTCGTAGTAGACCTCCGGAGTCAGCGCCTGCTCGCCCAGGTATGCGGCCAGGGACCTCAGGATGGATTCCCGGCGCTCCTCGGCGGGGAGGCTGAACATCTGATCGGCCAGCTCGTCCGAGACGAACGCGACCAGCGTGCCGCGACTGTCCAGGTGGTTGGTGTTGTCATAGACCTCCTGGCAGATCTCGTTGGGACCGAAGCCGGTGCCGGAGAGTCCCTGTTCGCGCCAGAAGGGGCGGTCGTAGACGGCGTGGACCTTGATGACCAGGCCCATGGACTGATGCTGGTGCATCTGATGCTGAAGCCGCGGCAGCGGCGGTTCGAAGCTGATCCGCGAGTACAGGTTCGGCGGCACCGCGACGACGACTTCCCGGGCACGGACGGTGAGCCGGTCCGAGAAGACGGTGGCTCCGCCTGCGGGGTCCCAGGCGATGGTGCGCACCGGGGAGGAGAGCCGCACCGAGTCCTCCGGGAGGCCGGCGTGCATCGCCTCAGAGACGCTCTGCATCCCGCCGACCACACGCCGGTCCAGGATGAAGTCCTCATCCACCAGGTTGCTGAAGGATCCTGCGGAGGCCGCCATCAAGACCGCCTGCAGCGCGGAGAATGCGTGGTCGGGCTTGGTGAGCATGCCGCCGGCGAGGAAGATCGCGATGTTCTCCCGCGCCGCCTCATCCTCGGTCTGGCTGCGCAGCCATTCATTGAAGGTCACCGTGTCGAGCTCGCGCGCTGCGGGGTGCGCCCAGGGCTCCTGGGGTCCGATCGACGCGGCCAGCTCATCGAGGGTCCCGATGATCCGCTCCATCTCCGCAACCGTCTGCTCGCTGGCGGGGAACATCTCGCCGGCGAACTCGTGGCGCACCCCGCTCCGGTCCAGGTAGACGCTGGCTCCTTCGCGGTAGCGGGAGAAGGTCTCCATGCCCAGCTCTTCAAGCAGCTCCAGGAGCACCGTCTGGTCCGGTGAGACCCACTGGCCGCCGATCTCCAGGAAGGCTCCGTCGATCTCTTGGGACCAGGTGCGTCCCCCGACACGGTCGCGCGCCTCCAGCACGATCGTGGAGAGGCCGGCTGCACGCAGCGTCCGGGCAGCCATCAGTCCGGCCGGCCCGGCACCGACGACGACGACGTCGCACTCTCGCGCCTGGCTGCTGCCCAGTGATCGCTTGGCATCCATAGTGTTCCCCTTCACAGATAAATTAACTATATTCATTAACGGACAGCCGCAGACCGTTGTCAAGGCCTGGGGCAGATTTTCATCGGCGCGAGGTCGGGCTCATAGACTGACGATCTGTGACCGACTGCCACGGGACCGACCGAGCGCGTGGCAGCGCCCGCATGTGCGGGACATGAGCAAAGGAACGAGCGCAGTGACGCCGGAGAAGATGCGATCTCGAGGACGAGGCCGACCGACCTCCCCAGTGCTCTCCCGTGCGGTGATCGCCGGGAAGGCGATGACCCTGGTGGAGGAGCGCGGGTATGACCACCTGACGATGGCGGGCCTGGCGCGCAAGCTCGGAGTCTCGGCCTCTGCGCTGTACAACCATGTCGCGTCCAAGCAGGACGTGCTGGTGCTGATCCAGGAACGCCTCAACGAGGGAATCGACTGCAGCGCCTTCGATCGCCTCCCGTGGCCTGAGGCGCTGACTACCTGGGCGCGCTCCTACCGGGAGTGCTACATCGAGCACACCGAGCTGATCCCGCTGATCGCTGTGCTGCCCGTCGCCGATGCCCCGCAGTCGCTGCGGATGTACGAGCGGGTCTTCCATGCGCTGCATTCCGCGGGGATCGAGGGCCGCGACGCGGTGGACATCATCGTCGGGATCGAGGCGCTGGTGTTCGGGGCCGCCTACGACGCCTCAGCCCCGGCGAACATCTTTGACCCCGGCGCCAGCGTGGAGATCGCCCCCACCTTTGCACAAGCCGCTGAGCTGCGAGCCGTCGACGCCCGCGCCTCGGCGGACCGAGCCTTCGAGATGACCCTGGAGATCCTGGTGGAGGGGGTCGCCCGACGGGTTCGCAGCGGTGAGGCGTTCAGTCCAGGGCATGCATGACGTGCTTGACCCGGGTGTACTCCTCCACTGAGTAGATCGAGAGGTCCTTGCCGTAGCCGGAGGATTTGAATCCGCCGTGTGGCATCTCCGCCACGAGCAGCAGGTGGGTGTTGACCCAGACGCAGCCGAAGTCGAGGTCCCGGCTCATCCGCATCGCCTGCCCCTGGTTCGTGGTCCAGACGCTGGAGGCCAGTGCGTAGTCCACCCCGTTGGCCAGCTCCACGGCCTGTGCCTCGGAGCTGAAGGGCTGGACCGTGAGCACGGGGGCGAAGGTCTCCTCCTGGACCAGCTCGTCGTCCTGATGCAGGCCGGTGATGATCGTGGGCTCCACGAAGAATCCGGCGGCGTCCTCCGCTGGGGCGCCACCGGTGATCACGGTGGCGTGCTCGGGGATGTTCTTCAGCTTGTTGCAGACGGTCTCGAAGTGGCGGGCGTTGTTCAGCGGGCCGTAGTCGTTCTTGGCGTCATCGAGCTCCCCGGTGGTGAGCTTCGCGGCCTGGGCGGCGAGCAGCGCCACCAACTCGTCGTGGACGCTGTCCTGGACCAGCACACGGGTGACTGCGGTGCAGTCCTGACCGGCGTTGAAGGTGCCGAAGGTCAGGATCATCTCCGCGGCCTTCTCGAGGTCCGCGTCGGCGAAGACCACCGCGGGAGCCTTTCCGCCGAGCTCCAGGTGCGCGCGTTTGACCGATTTCGCGGCGGAGGTCGCGACCGCCTGGCCGGCACGGACCGAGCCGGTGATCGCCACCATTGCGGCGGTGTCATGTTCTGAGAGCAGCTGTCCGGTGCTGCCGTCGCCGAGCACCACGTTGAAGACTCCGGCGGGGAAGACCTCCCCGGCCAGGCGCGCGAGCACCAGCGTGGATTCTGGGGTGGTCTCTGAGGGCTTGAGCACGATGGTGTTGCCGGCGGCCAGGGCGGGCCCGATCTTCCACACCGCCATCATCAGCGGGAAGTTCCACGGAGTGATCTGTGCGACGACGCCCAGCGGTTCACGCCGGACGTAGGAGGTGTGCCCTTCCAGGTACTCTGCGGCTCCGCGTCCTTCGAGCAGCCGTGCGGCGCCGGCGAAGAAGCGCAGCTGGTCCGCACCCGCGGCCACCTCTTCCTCCGCGATGATCCTGCGGGGCTGCCCGGTGTTGCGGTGCTGCGCCTCGACCAGCTCTTCAGAATGCTGCTCCATCTTGTCCGCCAGGGCCAGCAGGCAGCGCTGTCGCTCGGAGGGTGTCACCGATCTCCAGGAGCCGAAGGCTTCTCGTGCCGCGCGGAAGGCGGCGTCGACGTCGTCCGCGTCGGAGACCGGAGAGACCGCGACGCGCTCCCCGGTGACCGGGCTGGTGACGTCGAAGTCCCCCGAGCCACTGGCCGCGACGAACGATCCGTTGATGTAGTTCTCAAGCCGCGAGCTCACAGAGATCTCCTCCAGATGCAGATAATGATTCCGGTTCATTTTACGATGGGTAGATGTGATGCGCAACACTGGTGGAGAATCTTCATCAGTTCAACCCCTGGGGTGCACCGGTCTGATCGAAGGGGGCACAGATCTGATCGAAGGAGTGCGGATGCGCAAGGTGATGACCGGTCGACGCACGCATCATCACGAGGGGGACCTGGTGGTGTTCATGGTGGGGATGACGATCAATCAGCCGTTGCGGGTGCGCAGCTGGTTTCCGGTGTTCGCAGCGATGCCGAAGATGCTCGAAGAGCTCATGCGGGACCCGGCCTCAGGTCTGCTCGGCTACCGACTGGTGATCGGCCGAGGGGGCCCGCTGTGCATCCAGTACTGGTCCTCCGCGGAGCGTCTCTATGACTATGCCTCGGATCGGGAGGGGCTGCATCGACCGGCATGGGCTGCGTTCAACCGGGGTGCGAAGAAGGTTCCGGGCGCCGTCGGGATCTGGCACGAGACCTATGTGGTGGCGCAGGCAGAGTCGGTCTCGGTGGACACGCCTATCGCGGGGCTCAGTGCGGCGACCGAGTCCGTGGAGCTTGGGCGCGGTCAAGACAGCGCGCGGGATCGGCTTCGGCGAAGGTTCCCTACTCAGGCCTAGCGGAGCGGGTGCCGCCGCATGCCCCACCCGCTCCTCGCCCTTCCTGGCTGGTTGAGTTATCCGGTCCAAACGTATTTACCGGATTACTCAACCAGCCAGGAAGACGGGCGGGTTCAGCTGTAGGGCAGCTGGTGCAGCCGCTGGCCGAGTTGGTGCTGGCGTTCCGCCTGAATGCGCATCCGCCGGTATTCGCGGTTGCGACGCTCGGCCATCACAGCCACGAGGAACTCGGTGGCCGAGGAGGGCGGAGCCGGGGGAGCGACGTGACCGGCGATCTCCCGGGCGAGCCGGTCGGCGGTGTGCTCCAGGGCCTGGGAGTTGTGCCCCCGCGGACTCTCCTGGATGGTGCGCAGGAAGCGTGACGTGCGGGCGGCCACGGTGTCCGGGATCCGCCCCAGGTCAGCGATCTGGGTCCAGGAGGTCAGCTGAGGTGGAACCGGGAGCAGCATCGGTCGCACCACCGGCTGGCGGACCCGGATCACGTAGGTGCCCGCGACCATGTCGCCCAGACGCTTGGTCCGCCTGCTGAACATCCCGGCGAAGAGCGGGATGATGCCGAAGCTGAGGTAGATCTCCCCGAAGCCGACCAGCGCGCGGATGCCGGCATGCCGGAGTCGGATCGCGCCGCCGTCGTCGCGCACCACCCGGGTGCCGAAGATCAGCCGGCCCACGGATCGGCCCCGGGAGAGGGCCTCCACCGTCATCGGCAGGATCACCAGGCACAGCACTGCGCCGCCGAGCATGATCGCGGCCTCCATGGCGGGGTCCACGACGCCGGCCCCGGCGGCCATCCCGGAGAGGATCACGAAGGCCAGCAGCGCGACCCAGGCGAGGATCAGATCCACGATCAGCGAGGCCGCGCGCGTGATCAGCGAGGCCGCTGGAAGTTCAAGCTCGACGCCTTCGCCGGTGATCACATTGCGCATGGCTCAAGCCTAGCGGTCGCAGCCCATGGCGGAACCCGAGGGGCCTGCACCGCTGCCAGGCGCAGGCCCCTCGGGGCAGGGGCTGCTACGAGGCTGGGGTCCACGGCTGGAGGATCTCGTGCATGGCGTCGGTGAGGCTGCGCTGGAGCAGCGGGCCGAAGGAGATCCGCTTCACGCCCATCGCGGAGACCTCCTGCAGGCTCAGTCCCTCGGGGACGGCGCCGTAGACCGGGTGCGCTGTCACGTTCAGTGGAGTGCTCACCGCACTGAGGATCTTCTCCAGGTGGCCCCGGGTGGGGACCTTCACCGGGTAGAGCGAATCGGCTCCGGCCTGCTCGAGCAGGCGCAGCCGGTGCAGGGCGTCCTTCAGCTGGGCCTCCGGGTCCGCGTCTGTGGTGAACGCGTCGGTGCGTCCATTGATCACCAGATGCGTGTCTGTGGCGTCGGCGGCCGCGCGGATCGCCGCGATGTAGGCGGCGTGCTCTTCGGCGGATCGCATCTCATCCATGGAGTGCACCGTGTCTTCGATGTTGATGCCGACCGCCCCGGCCTCCAGGGTCCGGTGCACCAGCTCCTCCGCGGGGGTGTCGTATCCGGACTCCAGGTCCACCGAGACCGGGATCTCGACGACGTCGGTGATCCGCCGCACCACGGCGAGCACCTCGCTGAGCTCCATGGCCTCGCCGTCGGCCTGTCCCAGGGAGTCCGCCACCGGGTGGCTGCCGATGGTCAGGGCCGAGAAGCCCAGGCTCGCGCACGTCTCGGCGGACCATGCGTCCCAGACGGTGGGCAGGATGACCGGAGTGGCCTGATGGTGCAGCTCGAGGAGGCGCTTGGCGTGCTGTGCTGAAGTAGTCATCCCCGCATCGTGGCACATGCTCGACCCTGTGGGAAGGCGACTCGGGGGTCTCCCGCCGGGGCTGGGGCTCGAGACGGTAGTCTCATGGCGTGGACATCGACGCCTTCATCGCCGTGCATCAGCATGAATGGGACCGGCTTGCCAAGCTGGCCTCGCGCCGCAGCCTCTCGGCCGGCGAGGCCGATGAGATGCTGCGCCTCTACGAGCGGACCTCCACGCATCTGTCGATGATCCGGGCCGCCGAGCCGGACTCCCCGGTGGTGGCATCGCTCTCCGCCCCGCTGGGGCGCGCTCGGGCGCATCTGACCGGGACCGGAGAGAACGTCTTCGTCTCGAGTGCCTACTTCTTCACCCAGACCCTGCCGGTGGCGTTCTACCGGATCCGATGGCTCACCGTGATCTTGGGAGCCGCCTTCATCGCGGTCACCCTCGCCTTCGCGCTCTGGACGATCCACCACCCGCAGATCGATCTGCTCATGCCTGAGGAGGCCCGGCAGAGCTACGCGGGCACCGAGTTCGTCAACTACTACTCCGAACACCCCAACTCCAGCTTCGCCGCCCAGGTGTGGACCAACAACGCCTGGATCGCGGCCCAGGAGGTCGCCTTCGGGGTCACCGGGGTCTTCGTCCCCTTTGTGCTCTTCGTCAACGCTCAGGGCCTCGGCGTCGCGGCAGGGGTGATGGCCGAGCAGGGCGAGGCCGCCACCTTCTGGCTTTACATCCTGCCGCACGGACTCATGGAGATCACCGCGATCTTCATCGCCGGCGCCGCCGGACTGCGGATCTTCTGGGCCTGGGTCGCGCCGGGTCAGATGCGACGCTCCGCCGCGCTGGCCGCCGAGGGGCGCCGACTGATCACCGTGGCCTTCGGCCTGGTGCTGGTGCTGCTGATCTCCGGAGTCGTAGAAGGCTTCGTGACCCCTTCGGACCTGCCGCATTGGCTGCGCATCGGCATCGGCGCGGCAGTGCTGGCCGGGTACTGGGTCTACACCCTGGTCCTGGGTGGCCGGGCGCACCGGGCCGGAGTCACCGGGGACCTGGGGAAGTACGACGCCGGCGCGGTGGAGCTCACGGCCTGAGCCTCTGCGGGCGAGACGCGCCCCGCGGAGCCGCTTGCGCAGGTTCATGGTTCACCAGGACGGACCCGCGTCTCCCGGGGTCTGAATCGGCCCAGGGAGGACCTCTGGCCCAGGCTCGGTCCTGCTCAAGGACGCTGATCGATCACTTTCGTAGGCGCGAAGGGGCCATCAGGCGCAGCTGAACCACTCGACGCCCGGCCCTCGACCGCATCTGGAGGGATGCTCCTCGCCGACTCTCCGCGCCTCCTCCCCACATTAGACCCGCCGCGCTCATACTGTTGTGGAGAGTCAGTAATGCGTGGAGAGGCAGATATGAGCGCGAATTCCGATCGGAACGAGGCCGGCAGGCCGGCCGGCGAGAACGAAGATTTTGAATCCGGACTTGACTACGGTGCATTCGCATCCGAAGAGCCCGACTTCCCCGATGACAACCTCAATGCCGCGCGGGATCAGTCGGCTGCCCGAAGAGCAGCGCCGGAAGCCAGCCGGGCGGAGACCAGCCGGTCGGAACCGATCCAGTCGGAACCCGGTCAGCCGGACACCCAGGCCACTCAGGCCCTGCCGGTGACGCGCGAGTCCCAGAGTGCGCCGGACCGGACCGGGCAGGGCCACGACGCGCCCACCGAGACCGTGGCACGGACATCAGCTCGAGAGGCCGGTGGCGAGAGTCCCCACGCCACGCGCTCCCTGGATGATGTGCGCACGTCCCGAGAGAACCGGTCCATGGACGACACGGCGACCTTCACCGGGGCGGCCGCCGCCCAGGGGGCCGGCACCTCCGCCTCAGGTGCCGCCGCAGCGCCCCGGACCGCCCAGCAGGACACGCCGAGCCCGACCCCCGCCACGTCGAGCCATGGTTCCCACGTCGCCCACCAAGGCGCTGACACCGAGCAGCCCACGGAGAACGCGGCCGAGCTCAGCCGACGCGAGCAGCGTCGTCGCGATCGTGCGGCCACGAAGGACGAGGATCAGGACACCGCGGTGGTTCCCGCCACCGGAGCAGCCGCCGCCGGCGCGACCGCGGCCGCCACCGGCGCAGCCGCAGGCAGCTCGAGCGGGACCGGCACGCGGGGAGGGTCCGGGGATCACTCCGACCGGACCGCTGCGAGCCAGTCCCAGCTGTCCACCCGCTCGGACGAGTCGGTCACCGACGCTGACCTCGACGAGGAGGTGGCCCGCTCCAAGCGCGGTGTCTCCCGCTTCTTCCAGGTCCTGATCGCGATCTTCACCCCGATCCTGCTCCTGGTCGCTGCGGTGCGGCTGGTCGCCTCCCCGCTCTTCCTCTGGCTGGCATATAACCGACCCTGGATCCCCGAGGGCGCCTATTCGATGAACCCCGATGACCGGCTGGTCTACGGCTCCTACGGCACGGACTTCCTGACCAACCTTGCGAACTCCCGCTACCTCTCGGAGCTCGCCCCAGGGGGTCAGGCGCTGTTCACCGACGCCGAGGTCTCGCACATGGTCGATGTGAAGTTCGTGGTCCTCTGGGCCATGCTGGCCGGAGTCATCCTGCTGGTGCTCACCTTGATCCTGGCGCTGCTGCTGCGTGCCTGGCGCCCCGGGGGAGTGGCACGCGGCCTCTTCGCCGGAGCCTGGGTGACCCTGGGAGTGATCATCACGGTCGCGGTGCTGGCGATCATCGACTTCCAGCTCTTCTTCGCCGAGTTCCACCGGATCTTCTTCGCGGACGGCACCTGGACCTTCCCGAACGACTCCACGCTGATCCAGCTCTACCCCGAGCAGTTCTGGATCGACGCCGGCGTCGCCGTCGTCGCGCTCGCGGTGCTCTTCGCAGTGATCCTGCTCATCGCGACCTGGCCGACCCGCCGTCGTCGGGCTCGCCGGGCGGCCCGCCTGGCCGAGGTGCACGAACGCCGCAAGGTGAAGCTGGTGGATGAGCTGAACAAGGGCAATGGCGCATACACCGAGACCCCCGCGCACACCCCGGCCCGTGGCCGGAAGGCTGATCGCCGGTTCGATCAGGATCAGACCACCCCGGTGGGCTGATCCGAGAGTGCTCGAGGGCGCCTGTCCTGCAGGCGCCACGGGTACACTCTTCGCTGATGACCAGTGATAACAGCGCCGCAGCCGATGCCGCCCAGGGCCCTCTCGTGGGGATCCTGGGCGGCATGGGTCCTGCCGCCACCGTCGACTTCTATTCGAAGCTGATCGCCGCCACCCCCGCGGCCACCGACCAGCAGCACCTGCGGGTGATGATCTGGGCGGATCCCACCGTCCCGGACCGTTCTCAGGCGATCGTGGGACGCGGGGAGGACCCCACCGCGAAGCTCGTAGAGGGCGCCCAGAAGCTCAAGGACGCCGGGGCCGCGTTCTACGTAGCGGCCTGCAACGGCTCCCACGCTTTCCTGCCGCGGGTCCGGGAACAGGTGGAGCTGGACTATGTCTCCATGATCGAGGTGACCGCAGAGCACCTCAGCGCGCTGCCCTACGTGAAGGCAGCCGGCCTGCTCGCCACCGATGCCACGCTGAGCGCGGGGCTCTACCAGGACAGTCTCACCGCTTTCGGGGTGGCACCGATCGTGCCCCAGGCGGCGGATCAGCACACCGTCATGGAAGCGATCTACGCGGTCAAGGCAGGCAGCCTCACCGCGGAGCTGCGGGCCGGGCTGATTCGAGTCGCGCAGTCTCTGGTGGCTCAGGGTGCCGATGTGATCGTGGCGGCATGCACCGAGATCCCGCTGGCGATGACCACCGAGGAGTCTCCTCGCCCCCTGGTGGATCCCGCCGTGCTGCTGGCCAACCGAGTGGTCACCAAGGCCGGCACTCTGCGCTGAAGGCGAGCCATCGAGACTTCGACTCGGCTCAGGGTTCGAAGCTGGTGGAGGGCGTGGCCTGGCCCACCTTATTGGTGATCTGCTCCGCAAGCTCACGCAGCTTCACGTTGCGGTGGTTGGACGCGGCCTTGAGGATGCCGACCGCCTGCTCCTGGCTGCACCGGTTCTGGCCCATGATGATGCCCACCGCCAGATTGATCGCGGTGCGAGACTCCATCGCTCTCCTGCGGTCCTCCGCGTCCTCGGCGTGCTGCGCGATGCGCAGAGCGATCGCGACCATCTGAGAGGCGACTTCGGTGTAGCGCTGGGCGATCGCGATGTCGGTCTCATCGAAGGATCCGGTGTCACGGGCGTAGAAGTTCATCGCCGCCGTGGCGGTGGTCCCGATCTTCAGCGGCACGGCCAGGATGCTGCGCAGCCCGTGGTCGCGGACTTCCAGCATGTACTTCGGCCATCGGTTCTCGTGCCGCACGTCCGGAACACTGATCAGGGCTTCCGTCTTCTGCGCCTCTAAGCATGGACCCTCGTCGAAGCCGGCCTGATGTTCGTCCATGACCTGCGCCTCGGCGGAGCTGGTGGCGACGACGGTGTTCCGCTTGGCACGTTTGAGGATGATGCCGCAGAGCACCACCCGGTCCCCGGAGAGCTGCGCCGCGGCGAGCTCGGCGATGGCTCCCAGCACCGCGGGCACATCGTGGTCGCGCAGCAGCACCTCGGTCAGCTGGGCCGCAAGGTCAGGCGTCGGCTCTGGGGTGTTCATCGGGGCTTCCGTTCCCTCAGCGTATGGCCTCCGGGCGAGCATGGCGCTGTGCCAGGAGCTTCCCTGGGTTTCATCGTGTCACACAAGCGCAGACATCACGCGGGCGGAAGACCCTCGAAATGAACTCCCGGGTGCGGTACGCTCGCACCAGCTCCAGCAACGGGCTCTTGTTTCTGAATGCAAGGGAGACCCATGGAGCCCTTCTCTTTACGATCCAGCCACTCTTTGACCGCCCGCAGCACGTCCTTCCCGGGGTCCGGGATGACGACGGTCCGTGCGCTGATGACACCGATCCGACGCCGGATCTCCGTCACACAGTCCTTGGGAGAGGCGGCACGCCTCATCGACGGGGTCGATGGCGGCGCCGTGCTGTTAGACCTCTCGCACCGACCGGTGGGGCTGATCACCGAGTCTGATCTGGCGGAGCGGGCTGCCCGGCACCCCGAGCGGTGGCGCCGCATGCGCTGTGCCTGCCTGGTCAAGTCGACGGCGGACTTCCTCGCTCCAGGAGATCCCGTGGAGTGCGCGCTGGCCAGGTACCGCACCGGCGATCCGCTGCCCCTTCTGGTGCTCGATCGGATGCAGGCCGTGGGCACGCTGCTTCCCGATGACGTCTTCGCCTGGTGTCTGGCGCATTCCATCTCCATCGACGCTGCGTCTGGCAGCCGGAGTCGGCGACTACCTTCAGCCTGAAGTCGCTGCGCTGCAGCACGGGAAGCACCGACCAGGACGCGCATGCGTCCCGGCAACTGCCGGGAGATCGTCAGGCAAGACTCAGGAACCGAACTTACCGTCAGGTCCGTAATCACCGTTAGAACATGTCAGGCAGTACCTCTTCGAAAGGCAGTCATGACAGAGTCCCACGTCACACCCCCGCGATCAGAGCCCCATGACGAGGATCCGCAGGAGACTTCCCCGACCGATCCCTCACCTGCCTCAGCCTCTGAGATCACAGCCCCCGTACCGGTGGTCGACGCGGCGCCTCCCGGGCTGGAGTCCGTGACCGGTGAGCCGGGCTACTCGGCCCGGCATGCCTCAGACGTGCAGCCTCCGGGCACCACCGAACGATCCCGGGCTGAGCAGCCCCGCACCGGTCCACCCAGTGCCGGGCAGCCGGGCGGCCAGCAGTCGGGCGCCGGTCAGCCCTCTGCAGGCCAGACCAGCGACGGCCAGCACAGCACCGGGCAGCCGGGCGACCGCAACGGTGCCACCGGGGACAGCAGGGCCCCGCAGGCCCAAGAGGCTGCCCGGGATGTGGCCGGTGACGCCAAGGGCGCCGGCCGGGCAGTCCGAGACGCCGCAGCGCAGGAAGCTGCCGGGGTCAAGGACGATGCCGTCCGTGAAGCCAAGCGTCTCGGGGGCCAGGCCAGCACAGTGCTGGAATCCCAAGCCTCCGAGCAGCTGGACCGAGCCGCCGGCACAGTGCGCAGCTTCAGCGACGACGTCGGCCGCATCGCTCGCGGAGAAGAGCCCGAACCAGGAGTTGCGAAGGACCTTTTGAACCAGCTCGACTCCAGGGCCGAGGCCGCCGCGACCTGGCTCGAGCAGCACGACCCCAGGGAAGTGCTCCAAGAGGTAGAGAGCTTCGCCCGTCGTCGCCCGGTCGCCTTCCTCGCGATCGCCGCCGGGGTCGGCTTTGCCGCCGGACGGCTGACCCGCGGAATCGCCCAGAACCATGCCGAGGATGCCGGCCCGCACTCCGCAACCTCGCGGGACGGTTCGCAGGACACCCCGCGGGACCACACCGGCTACGGGTCCGGCCCGCGCACCGAGTCCATCACAGGGGCCATCCCCGACATCGTGCGGAACGACGCCGTGCGGGAGGACCAGTCGGGTGCGCCTGTGCCAGGCGCCCCGATCTACCATGCGAATTCCGCCGGCCCCGCCTCCGGTGATGCCCACGCCACGGACCCATACCTCGGTGGTGGCCGATGAACAGCATCCATCCAGCCACCGAACCGGAGCGCAAGGCAGAGCAGGAGTCTCTGGGCTCCCTGATGTCCCAGGTCAGCAATGACCTCTCTACTCTGATCCGGCAAGAGACGGCCCTCGCGAAGGCAGAGCTGTCCGAGACCGCCAAGAAGGCCGGGAAGGGCGCTGGAATGCTCGCTGGCGCCGGCGTCGCTGGTCATTTCGTCCTGCTCTTCCTCTCCATCGCACTCTGGGCCGGCCTCAGCACCACCGACCTGGGCGCTGCCTGGTCTGCGGTGATCCTCGCCGTGATCTGGGCGATCATCGCCGCCATCCTTGCAGTCCTGGGCAAGAAGAACATCGACCAGGTCCAAGGTGTCCCGCAGACGGCGCAGACCCTCAAAGAAGTTCCCGACGCTCTCACCCCCTCGAAGGACACCCGATGACACAGCAGACTCCCGAAGAGATCCGCGCCGATATCGAGCGCACCCGCAGCAGCCTTTCCCACGACGTCGACGCGGTTGCCGATAAGGTCTCCCCGTCCAAGGCCGCCCAGCGCCAGACCGAGAAGATTCGCAGCACCGTCGGAGGTTGGAAGGACAGTGTGATGGGCTCCGCCGAGGAGGCTTCCGACAAGGTCTCAGATCATGCCCACAGTGCTGCCGACGGCGCGCAGCGGGCACCTGAGCAGGTTCAGCGCAAGACCCGAGGGAACCCGCTGGCAGCCGGTCTGATCGCATTGGGGGCGGGCTGGCTCGCCGCCTCCGTCCTTCCGGCCTCTCAGCCCGAGAAGCGGGCAGCTGCGACGCTGGAGGACCACGCGCAGCCCGTCCTCGATGACGCGAAGCAGCAGGCGCAGTCCATGGCCGAGGAGCTCAAGGAACCCGCGCAGGAATCTGCGCAACGTGTCCGGGAATCCGCCGGCGAGAGCGCCCAGAACCTCAAGTCTGAAGGTCAGCAGCAGAAGGATCAGCTCACAGACTCCGCCAGATCCTCGGCGGAAGAGGTCCGCCGGAGCTGAGGCCTGCAGCGCTGGGGCAACGCCCGCCCGGCCGGGGAGCTGTCATGAATGCCAGCTCCACCGACGTGTGAGCGGGGACCGCAGGAGTCGTCCAGGACGCACTGAAGCGCAGCCAGCACTCGCAGGACTGGAGATCGCGGGGTCCGCCGTCGGCGGACCCCGCTCCTCTGTGCGACGGACCTCAATGCGCGTGACCTCGATGCGCCGGAAGACCGAGGGGGCTCTGCGCCCGCCCCTGCCCTGACCGGCCGACATCGCACCTCAGATGGTGACGTTGCCCTTGGGGCTCTGGAAGGTCACGGACATGATCCCGGGAGTTCCGGAGGGGGCGATCCATTCGACATCGACATCCTCAAAGGGATCCACCCTCGGGCTGTCGAGCCACTCGGTGACCCGGTCCGGAGAACCGGCGATGCTCAGCTTGGTCAGCGTCGCCTCGGGGGGATAGGCCTGCGAGGGGTGCAGCTCGTCGCTGCCCTCGTTCCAGCGCAGCAAGTAGGGCACCTGGGGGTCAGCGATGAGCCCCTTGATCCCGATCTGCTGCCAGGTCAGCTCCTGGCCGTCCGGGAACTTGCGGTTACCCGGCACCGCTTTGCGTCCCAGCCGCTCCTCGAAGGGGGAGAGGTCATCGACGCACACGCACCAGCCCATCCAGCCTCCGCCCACCAGGGAGCGGTTGCGCACCGCCTGGCCGAACGGGGCCTTATCGGCACTGGGGTGGTCCAGCACCTCGACGATCTCGAGGTACTGCCGGTTCTCGAGCGGGATGATGGCATTGCGAGTGCCGAAGCGTGGATGGATGCCGCCCCGGACGCGTTCCACGCCCAGCGCATCGGTGATTCGTTCCACCGTGGCTTCCATTCCATCGGGACCAACTGCATAGGAGACGTGATCGAGGCGCATCATGAGAACATCATGGCACCACTGACGCGCAGATATAAATCCTGATGAATATTCATACTTATTCCACATTTTTCTACTGAATGTAGAAATATCGCGACGCCGACGCACCCGGCCCCGCACATGACGCGTATCCTTGATAGGTGCTCAAGACCGCTCTACAGCCCAAATGGATCGGGACCCTCGCCCTGGCGCTGCTCCTGGCCACGGTCTTCGTGGTGCTGAGCGCCTGGCAGTTCAGCGAATCGAGCTCTGAACCGCCTCCCACCGAGGAGATCACCGAGACGGCGGCTCCGCTCACCGAGGTGCACGAGCCGCAGCAGCCGATGACGGTGGCCGAGGCCGACCGGATCGTGGACACCAGCGGCGAGTTCCTCGAGGACACCCAGGTGCTGATCGAGGAACGACTCCAGGACGGGGAATCCGGCTACTGGGTAGTTGCGGCATTCCGCCCTGAGGACGCGCCCGATGAGAACATCATCCCGGTGGTCCGCGGCTGGGTCGAGGACCCTGGCGCAGCCGAGGAGCTTCCGGCTGAACAGCCGCTGGAGATCCAAGGCCGCCTGCTTCCCCCCGAGGCTCCCGGTCCCGGTCAGCGCGGGATGTCCGCCGATGGGACACAGATCTTCCCCACGCTCTCCCCGGCCGAGCTGATCAACGTGTGGGACCAGCCGGGTTACTCCGGCTTCCTCGTGGCGTTCCAGACCCTGGACGCTGAGGGGACGGAGCTGGGCGCGGCGTCGTCGTCCTCCACCATGGAACCGGTGCGGGTCGACCCACAGCCCGAGACCTCGGACATCAACTGGCTGAACCTCTTCTACGGGGTCGAGTGGACGGTCTTCGCCGGCTTCGCCTTCTACCTGTGGTGGCGCCTGGTCAAGGATGCCCATGAGAAGCAGCTGGAGGAAGAGCGGCTGGACCGCGAATGGCAGGAGCAGTGGCGCGCCGAGCAGCTCGCCCTGCGGCAGCAGAACCAAGCGAAAGACTAGAGACCCATGAGTGACTCCCGTACCGGCGACCACCTGACCGACGCCTCGGCGACCGATGCCTCGACGCATGACGCCTCGGTGCACGAGGCCGGCGTGCACGACGACCTCCCGCCGGCTCCGCCGCGGCCCCGGCAGCGCCGCTTCGGCGGGACCGCCGCGCAGATCCAGGGATCGCTGACCTTCTATAAGGCGTTCGCCTTCATCACCGGCATCATGCTGCTGATCCTGGTCGCCAAGATGATCATGGACTACGGCTTCGGCTACGAGCTCTACGCCGGCGGCACGACCGCGGACGGAGCTGAGAACACGCTGGGCTTCCACCCCAAGGACTCGGTCGTGGACGGCACCGGGATCTCCTACTGGATCGCGGTGATCCACGGCTGGATCTACGTCGTCTACATCATCGCCGGATTCCGGCTCTGGTACCTGATGAACTGGAAGGTCGGCCGGCTGGTCACCATCGTGCTCGGTGGCGTCGTGCCGTTCCTGAGCTTCGTGGTGGAGCGCAAGATCGCCCGCGAGGTCAGGGTCGACATGGAGTCCAACCCGGAGGCCGTGCGCCGCTACTGAGCGGGTTCCGCTGACCGCGCGGGGGAGCGGCGCGCCCAGAACAGCACCGGGATCAGCAGCAGCGCGAGCAGCCCACCACCCAGCGAGAGGTGCTCGAAGCTCGTGGCGGAGACCACCATGCCCGACATCGCGCCGCCTCCGGCTCCAGCGAGGGCGATCAGCACATCCACACCGCCCTGGGTGCGGGCGCGATTCTCCGGGACGGTGGCGTCCACGACCAGCGCAGTGCCAGCGATCAGGCCCACATTCCAGCCAACCCCGAGCAGGATCAGAGCCAGGATCAGCAGACCGAGCGAGTCTCCGGGGGCGACGGCGCCCACCAGCCCGGCGCCGAGCAGGATCACAGCTGCCGTCACGCTCATTGGGATCCGTCCCCACCGATCCACCAGCACTCCGGTGATCAGCGAGGGCAGCCACATGGCGCCCACATGAAGCCCGATGACCAGACCGACCGACCCCAGGCTGTGACCGTGGGCGAGCATGTGGATCGGAGTCATGGTCATGATCGCGACCATGACCACCTGGGTCAGCACCATCACGGTGGCGCCGATGTATGCACCGGTGCCGGGTCTGGCGGCGGGGGCGGGAGGTGCAGAAGCCGAGGATCCTGCCCCGGAGGTGGGGTCGGCATCGCCTGTGGAGGCGAGTTCGGCCTCGCCTGCGGAGGCGGGTTCGGCGGCTGATGCAGCGGCGGCTCCGGAAACGGCTTGGGTGATGCTGGAGGCCTCGGCAGCCTCGATCTCCGCGAGCTCCCGCGCCAACAGGAACGGATCCGGGCGCAGGAACACGAACAGGATCGCTCCGGCGGCAAGGTATGCCCCTGCGGCGAGCAGGAAGGGCCCGGCCAGCGGTGGGATGCCCAGGCCCGCTGCAAGATCCCCCAGCGGCTGGACCAGGTTCGGACCGGCCACCGCACCCAGGGTCGTGGAGACCATGGCGATGCTGATCGCCGTGGCGCGGCGTGATTCTGGCGCCAGGTCAGTCCCGGCGTAGCGGGCCTGCAGGTTCGTCGCAGTCCCAGCCCCGTAGACGAACAGCGCCAAGAACAGCAGCGGGACGTGATCCGCGATCGCCGCGGCCACCACGCCGATCGCACCGAGCCCTCCGGTGGTGAAGCCCAGACCCAGCCCGACGCGGCGGCCCCAGCGCTGACTGACCCGCCCCACAGAGAACGCGGCCAGCGCAGAGCCCAGCGTGAACAGTGCGATGGGCAGCCCAGCCAGGCTCGCAGAGCCGAGCATCTCCTCCGCCAACAGGGCACCCACGGTGACCCCTGCCGCCAGTCCGGCGCCGCCGAGGATCTGGCTGAAGACGACGACGACGAGCGTGCGCCGCTGCACCGCGCTTCGCTCCGCCTGGGTTCCCCGGGTGAGTATCCGCGGCTGAGCGCCCCCGTGAGTCATGCACGCATCATAGACCGCCGCCTGCTCCGATCTTCCGCTGAGCTGAGGCGTCATTCCCGTCGCGGGGGCGCAAACGGGTGTTCTGAGCTCGCGTGACGCGATGATTCCGCCTGTTTGCGCCCCAGCAACGCCGATGCCGGCGCGGGGGCGCGGATGACGGCGCGGGGGAGCGCCGTCGTCGTTCTCGGGGCTAGTCCGCCGTGAAGAAGGCTTTGAGCACGGCCGAGAAGACCTCGGGCTTCTCCGCGTGGACCCAGTGACCCGCGTCCTTGATCGTCGTCAGGCTCACGCGCGGGAACAGCGCCCGCATGGCAGGAGCGAAGTCATCCTGCACGTAGTCGGACTCGGCCCCGGCGATCCAGAGCACGGGCCCCTCGAACGTCTCTTCGGTGAACTCCGGGAAGCCCCCGATCTGCGGCAGAGACTCGTGGAGCAGGTCCAGATTCACCCGCCAACGGAACCCTTCGCCGTCGCGCACCAGGCTCTGCAGCAGGAAACCGCGGACCATCCGCTCGGGGATCGGCTCTTGCAGAAGCTCATCGGCCTCGCCGCGGGAGGAGAGCTCTGCCAGGTCCAGGCGGCTCAGGCTGCCGATGAGATGATCGAACTCACCCATGGACTCCCGCGCCACCGGGGAGATGTCGACCACAGCGAGGCTGCTGATCAGTTCTGGGTGCCGCAGGGCCAGCACCATCGCGACCTTGCCGCCCATGGAGTGCCCCACCAGGTGCACCGGACCGTCACTGGCCACTGTGCGGCGCAGATGCTCCGCGACGAGGTCTGCCTGCTCGATGTAGTCAAACGTCTCGGTCCACTCGGAATCGCCGTGGTTCGGAAGATCGATCAGCACCGATTGCAGATCCGGGGTGAGCGCCTTGGCGATCTGCGTGAAGTTCTTGCCCTGCCCGAAGAGCCCGTGCAGAAACACCACGGTCTCACCCGTCTCACCGACGTGCTGGGCGTGGAGCTGAGCTGGCTCGGCAGTCATGGTGCGTCTTTCCTGTCCTGCATGGGGCGCTTGTGGTCCCGTACATCCTAGGCGCGACCGCCAGCGTGGCGGGAACGTGCGGTCGAGCGCAGCACAGATGGAGCTGCATCGCTGGGGCGCAGACGGGCGCTATCAGTGCCGCATGCGCGGTCATTCCGCCGCTTTGTGCCCCAGCGATGAGCGAGCACGAGGGCAGGGGGCCCGGAAGCCGCCTGCCCGCCCGGGCCGCTAGGATGGGACGGTGACTTCTCAGCCTGATTCCGCAGACTCTGCCGTCCCCGCCGTGGAACGTTCGAACTCCGAGGCCCAGACCGTTCTGGTGGTGGACTACGGCGCGCAGTACGCCCAGCTCATCGCCCGTCGCGTGCGTGAGGCCCGGGTCTACTCCGAGGTCGTCCCGCACACCCTCGCCGCATCTGAGATCATCTCGCGCAACCCCTCCGCCGTGATCCTCTCCGGCGGACCGGCCTCGGTCTACGCCGAGGGCGCCCCCGCGGTCGAGTCCGAGCTCTTCGAGGCCGGCATCCCGGTGATGGGCATCTGCTACGGATTCCAGGCCATGGCGCACAGCCTCGGCGGCGAGGTGGCCCGCACCGGTGACCGCGAGTACGGCAAGACCGAGGTGCGCAGCGTCAACGCCCCGCATTCCCTGCTCACCGGCACCGATGCGGTCCAGTCCACCTGGATGTCACACAGCGACTCCGTGCAGCAGGCCCCCGAGGGCTTCCAGGTCCTGGCCTCCTCCGAAGGTGCCCCCGTGGCGGCCTTCGCCGATGAACAGCGCAGGCTCTACGGCGTGCAGTGGCACCCCGAGGTGCGCCACTCGCCCCAGGGCCAGCAGGTCATCGAGAACTTCCTCTATAACGGCGCCGGTCTGACCCCGGAATGGACCACCGGCAACATCGTCGTGGAGCAGGTCGCCGCGATCCGCGCCCAGGTCGGTGACTCCCGGGTGATCTGCGGGCTCTCCGGCGGTGTGGACTCCGCCGTGGCGGCAGCCCTCGTGCAGAAGGCCATCGGGGACCAGCTGACCTGCGTGTTCGTGGACCACGGGCTGCTGCGCGAAGGTGAGGCCGAGCAAGTGGAACGCGATTTCGTCGCGGCCACCGGTGCGAAGCTCTACGTGGCCGATGAGCGTGAACGCTTCCTGGCCGCTCTGGAGGGCGTCACCGATCCCGAGACCAAGCGCAAGATCATCGGCCGGGAGTTCATCCGCGCCTTCGAGGGCGCCGAGAAGGCAGTCCTCGCCGAGGCTGCGGCCGACGGCGCCAAGGTCGAGTTCCTGGTCCAGGGCACGCTGTACCCCGATGTGGTCGAATCCGGCGGCGGCGAGGGTGCCGCGAACATCAAGTCCCACCACAACGTCGGCGGCCTGCCCGAGGACATGGTCTTCAAGCTGGTCGAGCCGCTGCGTGCGCTGTTCAAGGACGAGGTTCGCGCGGTCGGCGCGGAGCTCGGACTTCCTGCCGAGATCGTCCAGCGCCAGCCGTTCCCCGGTCCCGGCCTGGGCATCCGGATCATCGGCTCGGTCTCCGAGGACCGACTGCGCATTCTGCGCAAGGCCGACGCGATCGCCCGCGAAGAGCTCACCGCCTCGGGTCTCGACCAGGAGGTCTGGCAGATGCCGGTGGTGCTGCTCGCCGATGTCCGCTCGGTCGGGGTCCAGGGCGACGGCCGCACCTACGGTCACCCGATCGTGCTGCGGCCGGTCTCCTCCGAGGACGCGATGACCGCCGACTGGTCCCGCCTGCCATATGACCTGCTCGCGAAGATCTCCAACCGCATCACCAACGAGGTGGAAGAGGTCAACCGGGTCACCCTGGACGTGACGTCCAAGCCCCCGGGCACCATCGAATGGGAGTGAGTCGGAAGACTCATGCTTGACTCTGCCGCCGCCGAGACGTTCACCACCGTCCTCGTCGGGCTGCTCGTGGTGCTCGGCGCGCTCGGTGTGGTGCTGCCGATCCTGCCGGGTTCGCTGCTGATCATCATCACCCTGATCGTCTGGGCGGTGCTGCTCGGCGGCCCGGTGGTCTGGACCGCCGCGCTGCTCGGCGTGGTGCTGGCCGTGATCGGCTGGGGCAGCTCCACCGTCTTGACCGGTCGCTCGCTGCACCGGCAGCAGATCCCGCGCGGGCCGATCCTGATCGCCATCGGGACAGGGCTGATCGGGATCTTCGTGCTTCCGCCGCTGGGTCTGTTCATCGGCTTCGCGGCAGGGCTCTTCTGCGCAGAGTTCGTCCGCCGGGACCGGGACTTCCGTGCCGCGGGCACCGCGAGCCTGTACGTGCTGCGCGCCGTGGGTCTGGGGATCCTGCTCGAGTTTCTGCTCGCCGGGCTGGCGATCTCGGCGTTTCTGATCGGCTCATTGGTCCACTTCCTGGGCTGACCGGGAGCGGACCGGCGGCTTCAAGGTCAGGCTGAAACCTGTTGGAGGTTGGGCCCACGGGCTCATTAGACTTCAAGCCATGTCATTATCAGCGATCCCCGTCATCTCTGAGGGAGACGGGGATGCGGGAGTGGGCGTAAGCTCATCCCTTTGGGGATTGTGGAAGGTCGTCTGTGAGTAGAGAACCAGCCGCTGGGGAGCGGGACCTGCCGTTCGAGAATGCGCAGGCCGCAGCTGCGGGCCAGGAGCACACCGCCGACGACGACGCCCGCGCCGCCTCGCGACCTTCTGGGTCTGCGGGGAATGAGGACTCCGGGGGCTCGGCCGCCTCGGCGCCCACCACGGATTCTGCCGGTTCGCCGGGTTCGCCGGGTTCGCCCGACTCGCCGGATTCCCCGCGCTCTGCGGGGTCTCCTGCCTCGCCGCATTCGCCTCCCTCGCCGAGCTCCCCGGCCTCCCCACATTCCCCTGCCTCGCCGGGCTCCGCAGATTCTCCCGACTCCCCGGGATCTCCCGCCACGCCCGCTTCGGCCGCCTCTGCCGCGTCTGCTGACTCCGCGGCCTCTGCAGATTCGGCGGCCTCCGCCGATCCGACATCCATGCGGGACCAGGGCCGTGATCCGGTGGCTGCCTGGTTGGAATCGGTGGGCTCAGGGACCGAGAACGACACGATGCTGCGCTTCTCCCCAAGCCAGCACAATGCCATCGACCTCACCGACGCCAACGCCTCAGGCATGATGCAGCTCATGGCGGGCCGCAAGACCCGGCTCTCCACGCTGCTCAATGACCAGAGCGCGTTCACCCTGGGCAAGCAGGCGGCGCAGGGCATCCGGGCGAAGACCCGGGAGATGTCTGAGGAGCGCGGGATCGACGTCGGCTTCCTGGCCGCCGGTGTGGTCAGCTGGACCGAGGACGCCGGCGAGGTCTCCTCCGGAGAGCGCTTCACCGAGGACTTCACCGCTCCGGTGATGCTGGTGCCGATCACGCTGCGACCACGTGAGGACGGCTCCGGGGACTTCGAGATCCAGTTCAGCGCCGCGGCCCGGCTCAACCCGGCCCTGGTCCGCCACCTGGCCACCCGGCACAGCACCCGATTGGACCCGGTGGAGTTCCACAACACCGGCTACGTGACCGCACGCTTTGATCCGAATCGTCCGGCCGACGCGCTCGCCCGGATCGCCGGCGGCGTGCAGACGCTGCACTCGGTCCAGGTCTGGCGCCAGCTCTACGTCTCCACCTTCGCGGACCTGACCTTCCTGGGTGATCCCTCGGGACTTCAGTTGGATCATCCCGTCATTCACGCGATGGCCACCGGTGAACCCCTGGGGCAGACCCAGGCGGAGCAGGCGCGGCAGCAGCTGCCCCCGGTGGACCAGCGGGAACCACGCGACGAGCGTCTGGTCGCCGATGCTGACCCGGACCAGCAGGCGGCCCTGGATGCCGTGCTCGCCGGGCAGTCGGCGGTGATCTCCGCCCCGGCTGGGACCGGCCAGACGCAGACCGCGATCAACGCCGCCGCCGGGCTCGCGTGGCAGGGCAGACGGGTCCTGGTGCTGGCCGAGCGCACCGCGACGCTGGAGCAGTTCAAGCACCGGCTCTCCGAGGTTCACCTGGGCACCCTGGCAGGCAACATCTCCGCGGCCTCGACCTCCGAGGAG
This sequence comes from Nesterenkonia sandarakina, assembly GCF_014138825.1. NCBI lineage: Bacteria > Bacillati > Actinomycetota > Actinomycetes > Micrococcales > Micrococcaceae > Nesterenkonia > Nesterenkonia sandarakina. Next base: position 148,257 of record NZ_JACJIH010000001.1, read on the forward strand.
ATCCGTGACCAGCTCATTCGGGCCATCCGCCGCAACGAGCGGGCCGAACCCCCGCGCTTGGGGACCCTGCAGTCGAGGCTGAAGAAGTCCCGCCACCAGCTGCTGGATCACGTGAAGTCGCTGCACAATGTGCGCCGCCGCTGGGACTGCTCGCCCTACCAGGCCATGCAGGCCCTCGCGGCGCTGACCAGCCTGAACCCGGCGCCGTCGACCTCGGTCCGGCTCAAACGCTCGGTGCTGGACAACACCGTGGACCGCAGCCAGATCACGGTGAAGCTCAAGCGCGCCGCAGAGCTCGGTGCCTTCTCCGTCGAGACCCGCAACAGTCCCTGGTTCAACGCCCGTCTCTCGAACCGCCAGGAGACCCGGGACGCGATGGCCCTGGTGGTGCAGCTGCGCGAGGAGCTTCCCCAGCTGCAGAAGATGATGGTCTCGGCCTGTCAGGCCGCCGGCATCACCCCGGGAGCGACCTTCAGCGAATGGAACAGCCAGGTGCTGCTCTTCCAGCGGGTCCAGGAATCTCTGGGCAGGTTCAGCCACGACGTCTACGTCCGCGCGGTGGACGACCTGATCGCTGCCACCGCCCCGGGCTGGTGGCGCCGGCAGAACAACGTGGAGATGACGTCGGTGACCCGCTCGCGGCTGCGCCGGGTCGCCAAAGAGTACGTCCGCCCCGGTGTGGCCATCGGGGATCTGCACTCCTCGCTGATCGACGTCCAGTCCGAGCGGGAGGAATGGAACCAGTGGGCCAGGTCCGGCTCCGCACCGAAGGTGCCGCACCGGCTGGACCAGCTCTGCGACACCTTCGGCAAGGTCCAGGCCCGGCTGCAGCGGCTCGACGAGGTCGTGGAGACCGGAGCGCTCAGCGAGATGCCGGTGGAGCAGCTGCTGGAGACCGTGGAGACCCTCGCCGCCGACGAGAAGCCGCTGGAGACCCTTCCGGAGCGCACCCTGCTCGGTGAGCAGCTGCGCGAGCAGGGTTTCCGGGACCTGATGGAGGACTTCTCCGAGCGCGAGATCAGCGCGAACGTCGTTGCCGAAGAACTCGAGCTCGCCTGGTGGCAGTCCGCACTGGAGGCGATGATCTCCGGGGACGACTACCTGGCGATGACCACCGGAGAGAACCTGCGCAGCATCGAGGAGACGTTCCGCGACGCCGATGCCGGGCACATCGAGTCCAGCGCGCAACGGCTGGGCCATGCGCTGGCCGTGCGTTGGAAGTCGGCCGTGGAGGCCCATCCGCAGGCCGCCGCGAGCCTGCGCGGGATGCTGCGCGATGCCACTCCGAGCATTGAAGCTCTGGAGGCGATCAACCCCAAGGTGACCCAGCCGCTGGTCCCGATCTGGATGACCTCCCCGCTCGGGCTCGGTGAGCAGTTCCCGATGGACTACCGCGCCGACGTCGTCATCCTCCTCGACGCCGAGTCCCTCGCCGTGCCCACCGCGCTGAATGCGGTGACCCGGGCCGAGCAGGTGATCGCGTTCGGCGACCCGGTGGCAGGGTCACCCACGCCCTTCCACGTCTCGGCCGATCCGCTCGCGCGCGAGACCGAACAACACCGCCCGGCCTCCATCTACAACGAGCTGGCGGCCGTGCTGCCGCACTATGCGCTGCGCCAGGTGCACCGCGGGGTGGACCAGGAGCTCACCGGGCTGCTCTCCTCTGCCCTCTACGAGAATCAGCTGACACGGCTCCCCGACGCCGCGCAGCTCACCGGCCAGGACCGCCGGTTCACCGTGGAGCTGGTGGCCGGCGGACGAGCCGGATACCGCGACGCCGTAGAGTCGCCCACCGGTGAGGTCAACCGGGTGGTGGACATGGTCTTCGAGCACGTGCGCTCCCGCCGAGGCCATTCGCTGGCCGTGGTCACCGGCTCCGCCTGGCATGCGCGCCGAGTCGCCGATGCGATCCGGCTGAATCTGGCCAACCACGTCTGGGCCAAGCCGTTCTTCACCCAGGGCGCCCATGGTGAGGGCTTCGTCGTGACTCCGGTGGAGCGCGCGGCGGGCCTGGTCCGCGATGACGTGATCTTCAGCCTGGGCTTCGGGCGTTCTGTGAAGGGCGAACCCGCCACCCGCTTCGGCGAGCTCTCCGAGGCGCGCGGCCAGGAACACGTCGCGATCGCACTGACCCGGGCGCGCGAGCACCTGCGGGTGGTCACCTCGCTCTCCCACACCGATATGGACCGCGGCTCGCTGACCGGTGGTGGCGCCCAGATCCACGACCTGATCAGACTGGGCCTGGAGGGCTCGGACAACCCCACCGCCTCCGCGCAGCTGACCGACCCGCTGGTGCTGGACCTGGTGGATCGGATCCGGGCTCGCGGCGGACGGGTGGAGGACGGGTTCCGTGGCACCCTGGACCTGGCCGCCTGCTCCCGCAGGTTCACCCCAGACCAGTCGATGGTCCCGGTGGCCATGGTCTCGGACGGGACCAAGAGCTACGGCGCTATGTCTGTGCGTGAACGCTCCCGGCAGCGCCCTGCCGCATTCGAGGCCCTGGGCTGGAGCTACATGGCGCTCTGGACCATCGAGGTCTTCTCCAACCCGGTGCGCTGCACCGAGTTCGTCGCCGAGCAGGTCGGGCTGGCCTCGGGGCCGGAGTTCGCCGAGTCAGGCCGGATCACCGTGCACACCTCCGGGGAGACCGCGCGCAGCCGCCGGGCCCGTGAACAGCAGGCCCGCAGCGAGGGCATTCGGTTCGGCGGAGCGGCTGACCTCGCGGATGAGGATTCGCACCGCAAATCCAAGAAGTGGCTGCCGCCCAGGGAGCGCGGGGCATGGAAGCAGTAGAGCCTGGTTCACAGGGGCAGCAGGACCAGACCTCCCGGGCTGGAGGTGCCGGTCGGCAGGGGCGGCGGCGGGGCCCACGGCGCGTGGTCGCGCCCCCGACCTCGGGACAGTCCCATGAGGTCGAGTCCGCCTTCACGGACCCGTTCCTGGCCCCGGAACCCGACGATTCGGCAGGCTCGTCTGGGTCGACACGGCGACCCGGCGCGACAGCGCCCGACAGCACAGCGTCCGACGGCGCAGAGTCGGCCCCAGCAGCCCCCGGAGAGACTCTGCGCGGCGCGACGGTGCGCCGCGACGTGGCTGCTGCCGTGCCGTTGAGCGCCCACGAGGCCTGGATCCTCAGCCAACGCCCGCCGCACTGGGGCTGAGGCTTCAGTCGGCGCCGGCGTGTTGGGGTATTCCCCAGCGTGTCGGCCCGGCCGAGGCCGCACCTGATCTCCACAGATCCGCCCTCGACGACGCCTCAGAGGGCCGCTCCGGCGACGCTGGGAGGCATGCAGAACGCCGATTCAGCTCGCCGGATGCCGGCGGCTCCCCCTGAGACCACCGCAGCGTTCATTCCGCAGCGACCCCGGCGGGCACGAATGCCGGTCCCGGGACCGGGTCCACGACGGGGCGGACCCAGCAGTCTGGCTCGCCCGGGCAGCTCGGGTCGCCAGGGTCGCAAGGGTCGCCCGCGAGGCCTGGACAGTTCGGGCAGCCTGGGCAGTTCGGGTCGCTTGGAGAGCCTGGCCAGCTCCGGTCGCGCGGTCCGTTCGGAGCGCCGGTCTTCCGCGCCTGACGTGCCGGGTCGGAGGAGGAGGGTCCGTGAGTCCTCGGTGCGACCACCACGGGTCAACCGGCGCCTGCGTGGTCCTGGCCTGCCGCGATGGGTGCAGCGTTTCCGGATACCGCTGGCACTGCTGCTGGGACTGGGCGCCGCCGCGGCGTCGGTGCTCGCCGGTGCCGAAGGTCAGCTGGAGACCACCTCGGCGCTGCGCGTGACGGCTGATCTCGGCGTGGGAGAGCGGCTGAGCGCCGCCGTGATCGAGGAGGTCCAGGTCGACGCCGCGGCGGTCCCGCGCGACTACGACGTGGAAGTCGAGCAGATGCTCGGGCGGCAGGTCGCGGTTCCGATACCGGCAGGAGCGCTGATCCACCCGGAGCAGCTGGTGGGCCCAGGCCTGCTCGCCGGGCAGGACCCGGGCACCGTCGCGGTGCCGGTGCGACCGGCTGATCCTGCGATGGTGGCGCTGCTCACCCCGGGCCAGCGGGTGGACGTGCTGGCCTCCAGCGACACCCTGGAACGCGGCTCATCCTCGCAGCTCGTGGCGACTGCGGCGCCTGTGCTCTGGACTCCGCGAGACGACTCGGAGACCTGGCTGCCCAGCGGGAACGAGCCGGGTGGGGTGGTGATCCTCGCCGTGGACCCAGCGACCGCAGAGTCCATCGCCGAAGCCACGCAGGAGGGACGGCTGCACCTGAGTCTGCGCGGTACCGTGGAGCCGTCCGGCCCCGCAGATCGGCAGAGGGGACCCGCCGGGGGTTCAGCTGGAGGAGCTCGATGAGCCCGAGCTGGAGGCCCCGGCCTTCGAGGCCTGCGCCCCGGACGCGGCCTTGCTTGCGCCGGCTCCCGAGCCCGATTTCTCAGAGGAGCTGCTGGAGCTGCCGGATGACCCGTCCCCGCTCGAGCGCTTCGAGGAGTCGGTCCCGGCGCTGGACGCGGCCCGGGAATCCGTGCGGTAGAAGCCGGAGCCCTTGAACGAGACTCCGACCGAGCCGAACTTCTTGCGCAGCGTGCCCTGGCATTCGGGGCAGATGGTCAATGAATCGTCGCTGAAGGTCTGCACGATGTCGAAGGCATGGCTGCAGTCCTTGCAGGCATAGGCATAAGTGGGCATCGGTTCCTCAGAGGTGAAGGTCGCTGGTAGGTCAGCTGCCACCGGTCGGCCGGGGGCAATGCTGCCAGTCGATTATAGAGCCCTCAGCCTGGTGGCTCCGCGCTCGGTCGCGATGGCGTGCACCCGCAGGTCATGGGGCTCCACGGGGAAGGACCCCGGGCTGAGCACCTCTGCGGCGTGCACCACGGCGATCAGACGCAGCGCGGCACCGAGGTCGCTGCCGGCGCCGAGGTCGCTCCCGGCTCCGAACGAGGTGTCATAGAAGCCGCCCCCCTGGCCCATGCGAGCGCCGTGGTCGTCCACGGCCAGGCCTGGAACCAGGATGGAGAGTCCCTGCGTGTGAAGTTCCTGCAGTGCCTGCGTGCTCAGCCGGTCACCCTGGGGCTCATCGATGCGGGCGAAGGCGCTGCGCTGCAGGACCGCCTCAGGAGTCCAGCGCACCCACTCGAGGACACGGCGGTCCGGGCTGGCGATCACCGGGACGTACACGGCGCCCCCGCCGGCGGCGTGATCGGAGAGGAAGGCGCGCACGTCGGGCTCCCCGGGCATCGGCAGGTACCCCGCCACGGCGGCGCCCGGGGGCACCAGCGTGGCCAGGACCCTGGCCAGCGCCTGGCCGCGGCTTGCGATCTCCGCGGGTGTCAGGCGCCGCCGTGCCGCTCGAAGCCGGGCTCGGGCTGCAGCCTTGGCAGCTGCGCCGCCGGGCTCGGCGCCGTCCGTCACCCGCGCTGAGCCGGGAGCCGAGTCGAGCGCTGAGCCGGGAGGTGAGCCGTGCGCCGAGTCGGGCAGACCGGCTGCCCGGTCGGAACCCTCGCCTGCCGGGTCGGAGAGTGCGGGTCGGGGTTCCGCACCGAGGCCCGGGGTGCTCTGGGGATCGTTGTCTGCCATCGGTTCAGCGCAGGGATTCGGACTGGACCAGGCTGGCGCGCAGAGCCTCCGCGGCGTCGGCCAGACGGGGGGAGAAGGTGAACTGGGCACTGAGCCGCAGCAGTGCAGCCCGCTCGTAGGCTTCCAGGGCGTCGGCGGGGACCCCGTTCCGGTAGGCCGTGTCATTGATCAGTCCCACGACCACCGCGCGACTGGCGGCGTCCCAGAGCCCGCGCAGCTCGTTCCATTTGGCGCAGGCGCGCAGCCCGCCCAGATCCAGTGCGGGATGCGCCCACCCGGCATTGGAGACCTTGACCAGGGCCGGTCCCTGATCGGCGGAGTAGAGCAGGTCCTCATCGCGGAGCTGGCGGTGAGCCGGGACCATCCGACGCTCCGGGATCGCCGCCAGGGCATCACAGGCCGCGCTCACGCTGGCGTGGAAGAGCTCAGGGCCGAGGATGTAGGGACGGATGAGTGATTCCCAGTGCTGGAGTCGTCGGATCTCCGCGGCCGCTCCGTGCACCGGGGCGCTGGCGGGAAGCTCGCCGGGGTGCTGGATCGCGGTGGACCAGGCATCCAGCGACTGATCCCAGGCGGTCTCCCAGACCTCGGCGCCGAGCCGGTGCGGTCGGTGCAGGGAGACCCCGGGCAGCGCCTGGAAGGTGGCGGTGGAATCGCAGTGGCCGGTCAGCCGGGGGAGCCGGAACGGACCGGAGAACGCCTGAGCGCGCCGCAGACCGTCGAGCAGCGACTGCGCCTGGCCGGGGGGCAGCACCACGGTGTAGCTCTCCTCCGATCCGGTGCGGTGATGCACCACGGCTCTGAGTCCGGGTTCATGGGCGATCACGACTCCGGCGTCGGCAGCCTGGTGCAGAGCGGGCAGTCCGGGATCGGTATGGTGCGGGAACAGGTCCAGCACGGCGGTGCCGCCGGCGGCGCCGTCGTCATCCTGGACGCGGTAGTGGCCCGCCCGCCGAGCACGCCGCGAGGTGGCAGAACCGCGACGCCCAGCACCGGCCGGAGAATCGGGCCGCTGGGTCTCATCGCTCTCCTCGGCGGAGATGACTTCCACCGCCAGCACCCGTGGCTGACCGGGCACCGGCCAGGCCCGCTCCACCGACCAGCGAGCGCCCTCGGCCCACTGGGTTCGCGAGGGCAGTGATGCAGCGGGGTCAAGCATGCGGGTGGCGTTCCTTTCGGCAGGTTCTGCTCTCTCCAGCTTAGGCCCGGCCCGCCGGAGACCACCGCTGCAGGCCGGGCGTGTGGGCAACCTCAGAGCCAGGAGTCGATCCAGATCCGCATCCGCCACTGCTGGTAGGGAATCATCTCCGCGGTCCATAACGGCAGGAAGAACGCCGAGGCGGCGACGCAGAGCATCACGAAGCACAGCAGGATCACCGTGTTGCGCTGGCGCGCCGCCAACACCGCCGCGACGCTGCGCGCGGTGCCGTCGGCCCGGTGACCACCGGTGCCGATGCGCAGCACCAGAGCGGCGACGGCGGTCAGGGCCAGGATCAGGAACGGGTGGTAGCTGATCGTGTAGAAGAAGAAGGTGGTCCGCTCGGGGAAGAGCAGCCACACCAGGTACCCGGCCGCGAAGCCCGAGAGGATTGCGCCATAGCGCCAGTCCCGGCGTCCTGCCCAGAGCAGCGCCACCAGCAGCAGCGCCAGCAGCCCTGCCCACCAGATCACCGGGTTCGCCAGGTCCAGGACGGCGGAGGAGCAGGTCTTTGCCCCGCACACCTCCCCGGTGGGCTCATGGACCTCCCCGGCGGAGATCGAGTCGTAGTGCATCGAGACCGGCCGCCCCATGAACGGCCAGGTCCACGGGGAGGACGCATAGTCGTGTCCGCTGCTGAGCCCCTGATGGAACTCGGTGGCGGAGACGTGGTAGTTCCACAGTGACCGGATCGGGTCCGGGATCAACCGGGCGAGACCCTCTGCCGGGTGCGAGAGGTGCCACTGCCGCCCCCATCCACCCTGCGAGCTGAGCCAGCCGGTCCAGCTGGCCAGGTAGGTGGCGGCCGCGACGGGGAGCACCGTGAGCACCGCAGGCACCGCGTCCTTGAGCAGCCCGGACCGGGCCCAACGTTCGACGCCGGCCAGGCGCCGTGCCTGCAGATCCCACAGGATGACCATGATCCCGAACACCGCTAGGAAGGCCAGTGCCGAGAGCTTGACCGCCACAGCCGCCCCCAAGAGCACACCGGCCAGCAGACGCCACGGCCGGACTCCCAGCCACGGTCCACCCGCCAGAGCCCGCCCCAGGTCAGATTCGCGGCTGAGCGCCCAGGCGGCAAGCCGCCGTCGTCCGCTGTACCGGTCCGCCAGCAGTGCCCCGAACGCCGCCAGCACGAAGAGCATCAGGAAGATGTCCAGCAGCGCCACGCGGCTCATCACCAGGTGGTGGCCCTCGATGGCGGTCAGCAGTCCGGCGAAGGCGCCCAGGAAGACGGAGCGGAACATCCGCTGCGCGATCAGAATGATCAGCAGCACCGCGAGAGTTCCCGCCACGGCCGCGGAGATCCGCCAGCCGAAGGCGCTGTCCTGCCCGAAGACCCGCAGCCCGGCAGCGATCAGCCACTTACCCAACGGCGGGTGCACCACATAGGAGCCGTCCTCGGTGGGCTGCGGGTTACCGGCGAGCCAGGCGTCGTCGGCCTCCTCCGGCCAGACCAGCTCGTACCCGGTGAGCATCAGCGCATAGGCGTCCTTGGCGTAATAGGTCTCGTCGAACATCAGCAGATGCGGGGTGGAGAGGTCACGCAGACGCAGAATTCCAGCGAAGAGCGTGATCAGCGCGGGAAGCACCCAACCCCAGAGACCAGGCCGGAACGGTTCGGCGTGGAGTCGACGCTGCAGCTGAGCGAGCCGATCGGCCGCGGGCTCGCGAGGGCCACCGGTCACCCCGGCAGGGTCCGGCTTAAGGCGGGCAGGCTCAGCGGGGATCACTATGGGTATGCTACTTGGCGCAAGCCGGTCACCGATCAGAAGCGGGCGTGTCATGGATCCAGCCGAGACCTCGCGACCAGCGAGCACCCGGGAGCCCGCCGATGCCAGCCTCTGGGACACCCCGATCGTGCTCGCCGCGACTCCGATCGGGAACCTGGGCGATGCCACCGACCGGCTCAAGCGTCTGTTGGCGAGCGCCGAGGTGATCGCCGCCGAAGACACCCGCACCGCGCGCCACCTGGCCAGGGCGCTGGAAGTCACCTTCCATGCCCGGATGGTCAGCCTGCATGAGCACAATGAGGCGTCCCGGTCCGAGGAGCTCGTGGAGCAGGCCAGAGCAGGCACCCGGATCCTGGTGGTCTCCGACGCCGGCATGCCCTCGGTCTCTGATCCGGGCTTTCGGCTGGTCGAGGCGGCCATCGCCGCCGGCGTCGGGGTGACCGTTGCCCCCGGAGCCTCGGCGGTGACCACGGCGCTGGCGCTCTCCGGGCTGCCCACCGACAGGTTCAGCTTCGCCGGGTTCGTCCCGCGCAAGGCCGGAGAGCGCAAGAAGCTGCTCGACCGGCTGGTCACCGAAGAGTGGACGACGGTGCTCTTCGAGTCCCCGCACCGGATCGCTGCCACGCTGCGTGAGTTCGCCGTGGCGCTGGGCGAGGACCGTCCGGCGGCGCTGGCCCGGGAGCTGACCAAACGCTACGAGGAGGTGCTGCGTGGGGGGCTCGGTGAACTCGCCGCAGAAGCTGCGCAGCGCCAGCTCCGCGGGGAGATGGTCCTGGTGATCGGCGGCGGCTCAGCCGCCGGGGCCGGCAGTGAGCCGATGAGCCTCCAGGAGCTGGCCGGCGTCGTGCTGGACCGGGTGGCCGAGGGGGTCAAGCTCAAGACTGCGGCCAAGGAGATCGGTGCGGCGCACGGGGTCCCGGCCAGCGAGATCTACGACGCGGCCCTGCTCCGCAGGCGCGCCGAAAGGTCAGCGGGAACAGTAGACTGAGCCGCACAGCGGAGAGGCACTCCAGCGCAGGGGAATCGATGAGCAGGCGGGGCCATGACAGAGGAGCACACGGGCAGCGAACAGGCTGCTCAGACGAGCAGCACGACCATCCGCGAGGCGGCCACGGCGCAGGTCGCGTGGCTTCAGCCAGAGCGCAACGCCACTGACGGGGTCCTCGATCTCTTCGCCGCCCGCCCGAACCAGCCGGTGTACGCCGTGCCCAACGGGACCGGGGGCTGGGTAGACGTCTCGATCACCAGTTTCCTCGACCAGGTCCGCGGCGTCGCCAAGGGCCTGATCGCGCTCGGCCTGGAGCCCGGAGACCGGATCGCGGTGATGGCGCCGACCTCCTACAACTGGGCGGTGGTTGACCAGGCCATCTGGTTCACCGGCGCGATCTCGGTGCCCATCTATGAGACCAGCTCACAGCACCAGGTCGGTGAGCTTCTGGAGGACTCGGGTGCGAAGCTGGCACTGGCCGGCAGCAGCGAGCTGCAGGACTGCCTGCGCGCCGCCGGGGCGAAGCTGAAGGCGAACCGGCCCACTGTCCTGCCCATCGAGGAGCTGCGTCAGCTCGACGACCTCGCCGCCTCCGGTGAGCACATCTCCGACGATCAGCTCGAGGCCGCCCGTTCCCGGGCCGGGCTGGACGACGTCGCCACGCTGGTCTACACCTCGGGGACCACGGGTCGGCCCAAGGGTGTACGCATCACCCACCGCAACCTGGCCGAGGGGGCGGCGAACATGCTGCCCTTCGCGGACGAGATCCTGGGCGAGGGGGAGTCCCGCACGCTGATCTTCCTGCCGCTGGCCCATGTGCTGGCACGCGCGGTGCAGCTGATGTGTCTGCACCGTGGGGTCCAGGTGGCGCATTCCCCCGGTTCAGCGACGCTGCTCGAAGACCTCGCCAGCTTCCGGCCCACCTGGCTGCTCGGAGTGCCGCGGGTCTTCGAGAAGGTCTACCACGGGGCGGCGACCAAGGCCCGAGCCGAAGGCAAGGGCAAGATCTTCGAGGCCGCACGAGAGACAGCGGTCGCGTACTCCCGGGCGCTCCAGGTCGAGGCCGCGGGGGAGGGGCCCGGCCCCTCGGTGCGGCTGCGAGCCCGGCGAGCGATGTTCGCCCGGCTGGTCTACTCCAAGCTGCATGCCCGTCTGGGCGGCAGCGTCCGCTACATGATCTCCGGCGCCTCCACGCTGAACTCCGAGATCGCGCACTTCTTCACCGGAATCGGGCTGCCGGTCCAAGAAGGCTACGGGCTCACCGAGTCCACGGCGCCGATCACGCTGAACATCCCTGGTGCCACGCGCATCGGCACCGTCGGGATCCCGGTGCCGGGCAACACCGTCCGGATCGCTGGAGACTCTGAGGTGCTGCTCAAGGGCCCGGTGGTCTTCGACGGGTACCACAACAAGCCCGAGGCGACCGCGGAGTCCTTCGACGACGACGGCTTCTTCCGCACCGGGGATCTGGGCACCCTGGACGAGGACGGGTTCCTCACCCTGACCGGGCGCAAGAAGGATCTGATCGTCACCGCAGGCGGCAAGAACGTCTACCCGATGCCGATGGAAGAGGTCATCCGGGCACACCCGCTGGTCGCTCAGGCCCTCGTCGTGGGAGACGACCGTCCCTATGTCGCGGCGCTGGTCACCCTGGATGCCGATGCGGTCGCGGACTGGTGCCGGCTCAACGGGTACCGGTCACTGTCACTGATCGACGCCGCCAAGCACCCCAAGGTGCGCCAGGAGATCGGCCTCTCGGTGGAGGCCGCGAACCGGCGGGTCTCGCGGGCAGAGTCCATCCGGAAGTTCGAGCTGCTCGACGTCGAACTCTCCGAGGAGTCCGGGTACCTGACACCCTCGCTGAAGCTGCAGCGGCACCGGGTGCTCGCCGACTTCCAGGGCGTCATCGACTCGGTCTACGCGAACTGACCCGCCGGGTCGCGGGCGTGCCGCTGCATCGCTGGGGCGCAAACGGGTGGAATAGCCCCACATGCAGTGCCTGTTCCACCTGGATTCGCCCCAGCGATGCCGAGATCTCGATTCTGCGGGCCTGGGACTGTGGAGAACTCGGAGGGACCCCGGAACTAGGTCAAGATGTTCCCCATGCGGCGTCCGCAGCAGCTTCCTCCGAATCTCAAGGACCGGGCGTTCTCACGTGCCGATCTTCGCTCGCTCGAACTCTCGGAGGAACGGGTCCGTCGTCGCGACGTTCGCCGCCTGACCCAGGGGCTGTACACCGCGGTTTCAGAGCAGGGTTCCCTCAGCGATGCACTGGAGCTCGCCCGCACGCTGCCGGAGTGTTGGGTCTCGCACGCCACGGCGGCCCGACTCTATGGATGGGACCTACCGCGCAGGTTGGGGGAGCGCGAGAGCATCCATCTCACTCAGCCGCGGGGTTCGAATCGTCGAATCAGGCGCCTCGAGGTGATCAGTCACCGGCAGGCCGCCGACGCTGAGGATCAGTGGATGATCGCCGGGGCCCGGGTGGCGAGCCCGGCGCGAACCTGGTTGGACCTCGCCGGGCAGCTCGGGGAGGTGGAGCTGATCTGCTTCGGTGATCACCTGGTGCGTCATCCCTATCCGCGATTCGAGGCGAGGCGAGGACCGTATACGACGATCCGCGAGCTCCACGTGACTCTGGCCCGCGCGAACGGCGTCCCGGGTCGACGTCGTGCGTTGGAGGCTGTGCGGCACGTCCGCGTGGGAGCTGACTCGGCCGCGGAAACCCGGCTGCGCTTGTCTCTGGTGCGTGCCGGGCTGCCTGAACCTTCGCTTCAAGTCCCTGTGCACCCTGGGGACCTGCGGGCGCGGTGCGCCGACCTCGGATATCCGGATCTGAAGATTGCCATCCAATACGAGGGTGCGACCCATTTCAGCGCAGAGCAGGCGATGGCCGATCAGAGGCGGGACAACGTCTTTCTCGCCGCAGGCTGGATCGTGCTGCGCTTCAACGCACGGGATCACGCCGAGGGGTTCGCCTCCGCAGTGCGTCAGGTGCGCGGCGTCATTGCACACCGTCGAGGGTGACCTACCAGGCATCCGTGGGGCAGAAACGGGGGTTATGGGCACGGATTCACGCGTCATTCCACCTGTTCTCGCCCCAGGGATTCAGCCGGGTCGCTGTGCGGGGCCGCCGCCGGGCCGCCGCCGGGCTGGTGCCCGGTTGCTGGGTCGGCGTCACGGGCGGGGCGCGGGCGGTCCAGCAGGGGGTGGGCGATAGAGTTGATCACCGTGAGTCAACAGCAGCGAAACCTCGCAGAGGCCGAGTCCAGCCCCGCTGCGGTGCCGGGGGAGACCCCGCCCGCCTACCGTCCGGCGCAGTCCGACGACGACGCGCGCTCGACCGCCGCCGCTGCCACCGGCGCGGGGTCCGGTCCCGCTCGGGACCAGACAGAGGAGAAGTCCGGGAAGAAGCGTCGGCTGCAGTACCCGCCGGCCCCCGAGCCGCTGTCGGTCCCGGTGATCGACAACCACGCGCATCTGGACTTCCGGGACGGGCAGATCGCGGTCTCGGTGCAGCAGGCTCTCGAGGCCGCCCGGGCCGTCGGGGTTCTCGGAGCGCTCTGCGTGGGCTACGACGTGGCCTCCTCGGAGTTCTCCGTGACCGCAGCCGAAGAACACCCCCAGCTCAAGGCCGCAGTGGCGCTGCACCCCAATGACGCTCCGGTGCTCGCGGCCCAGGGAGACTACGACGCCGCATTCGCCAGGATCGCCGAGCTCGCCCGCCATGATCAGGTGGTCGCGATCGGGGAGACCGGGCTGGACTTCTACCGCACCGGTGAGGAGGGCATCGCCGCCCAGCGACGCAGCTTCGAGGACCACATCGCGCTCGCCGTCGAACGCGGACTTGCGCTGCAGATCCATGATCGCGACGCCCACGCGGAGGTGGTCGAGGTGCTCGACGCCGCGCCGGCGCTGCCCCGCGCGGTGGTCTTCCACTGCTTCTCCGGAGACGCCGAGCTGGCCCGGATCTGCAACGCCAACGGGTGGTACATGTCCTTTGCCGGCACAGTCACCTTCAAGAACGCCCATGCGCTGCGCGAGGCGCTCGCGGTGGCTGATCCGCAGCTGATCCTGGTGGAGACCGACACTCCCTTCCTGACCCCGCACCCGCACCGCGGCCAGCCCAACGCGCCATACCTGATCCCGCAGACCATGCGGTTCATGGCCGAGGTGCGCGAGACCGGCCTGGACTCGCTGTGCCAACAGGTCATGCTCAACACCACGCAGGCCTACGGGAGCTGGACATGAGCGATCAGCCAGCCCCGCAGGAACCGGCCCCGCAGGAACCGACGCCGCAGGAACCGACGCCGCAGGGTTCAGCCCCGCAGCTGCTCTCTGCTGCGCATGTGCGTGCGCTGGCCGAGCAGCTGGGCGTGCGCCCCACCAAGCAGTGGGGGCAGAACTTCGTGATCGACCCCAACACGATCCGGCGGATCGTGAGCCTCGCGGAGCTCGACGGCAGCGAACACGTGCTCGAGGTCGGCCCGGGGCTCGGCTCGCTGACCCTGGGTCTGCTGGATGAGTCCGCGATGGTCAGCGCCGTCGAGATCGACCCCAAGCTGGCGGCTCAGCTGCCTGAGACGGTGCAGCGGTTCCGACCCGAGCGTGCCGGAAACCTGCGCGTGCTGGAACAGGACGCGCTGAAGCTCACCCCTGCCTCCTTCACCGACCTCGGTGACGGTCAGGGCCCGTCGGTCCTGGTCGCGAACCTGCCCTATAACGTGGCGGTCCCGGTGGTGCTGCACCTGCTCCAGATCCTGCCCTCGCTGCGCAAGGGCCTGGTCATGGTGCAGGAGGAGGTCGCGGACCGGCTGTGCGCGGGTCCCGGCTCCAAGATCTACGGTGTTCCCAGTGTGAAGGCAGCCTGGGACACGAACATGCGCAAGGCTGGCGTGGTCGGCAAGCGTGTGTTCTGGCCCGAGCCGCGGATCTCCTCGGGACTGGTCCGCTTCGACCGGCGCGCCGAGGCCTCCGATGAGCTGAGCCGCGAAGAGGTCTTCGCCGTGATCGACGCCGCCTTCGCCACCCGACGCAAGACCCTGCGTGCCTGCCTCGCCGGGCTTGCCGGCTCGCCCTCCCGTGCCGAGGCGGCGCTGCGAGCCGCCGGGGTGGACCCCTCGGCCCGCGGTGAGACCCTGGAGATCACCGGGTTCACCGCGATCGCCGCCGCGCTGCGCGACGCCCCGGCCGACGCCGACGCAGATGTCGACGACGTCGACGCCCCAGCCGGTACCGAAGCCGCGGCCGACGGCGACGACTCGGGTCCAGCCGGTGCGGCTCCGCGTGTCAGTGGCGAGAAGTAGGGTCGAGGCATGCGCGATAGCGAATTCTTCGGACATGTCACCGCCGTGGCTCCGGGCAAGATCAATGTGAGCCTTCGGGTCGGTCCGCTGCGCGAAGACGGATACCACGAGGTCGCCACGCTCTATCTTGCGGTCTCCCTCTACGAGGAGGTCTGCGCCGAGCGGCGCGAGGACAGCGCGATCACGGTGAGCCTCTCGGAACACTCCGTCTTCACCGAGGTCCAGACCCGGGACCCGGAGACCGGTGAAATCGTCGCCGCGGCGATCCCGCTGGACGAGCGGAACCTGGCGCACCAGGCGGCCTCGAAGCTGCGCGACCGGCTGGGGATCACCGACGGGGTGGACCTCACGATCACCAAGAACGTCCCGGTCGCCGGGGGCATGGGCGGAGGTTCCGCCGATGCAGCCGCCGCGCTGGTGGCCTGCTCGGCTCTCTGGGAGGCGGGGCTCTCCAAGGAGCAGCTGGCGGAGATCGGCGCCGAGCTCGGCGCCGATGTGCCGTTCGCGATCCTGGGCGGAGCCGCCGTGGGACAGGGCGTGGGTGACCAGCTCTCTCCGCTGCTGACCAGGGGTGAGCTGCATCTGGTCATCGTGCCGGCCAACACCGGGCTTTCCACGCCCAGCGTGTACGCCACCCTGGATGAGATGCGCGCCGCGGCAGGCGTCCAGGCCGAGGCGCCGGAGCTGGATTCCGACCTGGTGCGGGCCGTCTGCACCGCCGACGCCGAACTGGTGGCCTCACTGATGGCCAACGATCTCCAGGCCCCGGCCGTCGCCAGCCTGCCCTCCCTCGAGGACATGATGGACATCGGCATGATCGAAGGGGCGCTGCAGGGCATGGTGTCCGGTTCCGGACCCACTCTGGTGTTCCTGGCCCGGGATGCCGAGTCCGCCCACCAGCTGTGCACCAGCCTCGAGGAACGGACCGAGGTCTGGGCCGTGCCCGTCACCGGCCCAGCCCCCGGGGCGCGGCTGATCAACAGCCGGGAGAGCGACTGAGCTGACCCCGCGCGAAGCAGCTGCGCCAGCCACCCGTCTGATTCCCCGCAGGTCAGTTCCGCAGCAGAGGATTCCAGGGCATACTTCAGGCAGCTGAACTCCTCCTCGCGAAACAGGTCTGACCATGAACCGCAGAGTGTTCCACTCCGTCCTCTTGATTCCCGCCGCGGCGCTGAGCATGGTGGCCTGTGCACCTGCGACCTCTGCTGTGGAGTGGCTCGTCTCGGCGGGCTCGGACTGCGGCGGTTCGGAGCGTGCGGAAGCTTCCTCGACCCATTCGGAGGACACCACCGAGGCGTCCGAGGTTCTCGAGGTCCGCGCGGCCATCGAGGACTTCAATGACTCGCTGGCTGAGGTCGACGTGGAGGGCATCTACGAGCGGCTGCCCGAGGAGGCGGACGTGGGCTGGACGCAGTACAAGCCCCAGGTCTACGAAGAATCCAGAGGACACCTGGGCGAGGTGCTTGAGCACACGGACTACGCCGGGGATGTCGCCGATGAGGAGACTAGCGCCAGTCCGGAGGACATCGACGACGTCGTGCTCGCCTTCACCCACGCGTCGTACTTCCACTACGCATATGCGTTCTTCAACGAGCTCGAGACGCCGTACATGATCTTCGACAACGACTACATCGTCGTCGACGACCAAGGCACGCATGCTCAGGTGTACATCGTCCCGAACCCGGAGGTGGACGGTTCAGGAGGCGGGTGCTCCCAGGAGGTTGTCTGGGCGCTCATCGATGACCAGACTCCGATCGAGCTCAACAAGGCGCAGGACGGCACCTGGGTGATCGACGCCAGCACCCTCGCCCCTGAAAGCGGCCCGAACTACCTCGAAGTCGGCGACGAGTGGCTGTGACCGCTCGCTTCCAGCATCAGCCGGTCTGAGCCTGCTTCGCGACCGCCCAGCCTCAGCCGACCTTCTCGGAGAGCTCCAGCCAGCGCTCCTCCAACTTTTCGTTCTCGGCCTGCAGCCGGGTCACATCGGCGGTGAGCTTGCCCAGACCCTCGAAGTCGCTGGGATCGTGATCATTCATCTGGCGCTGCTTCTTCTCGATCTGGGTGATCAGCTTCTGCATCTTGCGCTCCAGCGAGCCGACCTCCTTGCGGACCTCGCGCTCCTCGGCGCCGCTCAGCGTGGTCCCGCCGGCCAATGACGGGGAGGAGGTCTTCCTCGCCTCACGGCGTGCCGCGGCCGCGGCCTTCCCGGACGTTGCCCCGTTGTTGGCGGCGCCACCTCCAGAGCCGGAGCCCCCTGAGCCGGCGCCCTTCGGCTCGCCGGAGCCGCCGTTGGCGCGGGCGGCCTTCAGTCGCAGATACTCCTCCACGCCGCTGGGGACATGGCGCATCTGGCCGTCGAAGATCGCGTACTGCTGATCTGTCACGCGCTCGAGCAGGTACCGGTCGTGGGAGACCACGATCAGGGTTCCGGGCCAGGAGTCCAGCAGGTCCTCCATGGCGGCGAGCATGTCGATGTCCAGGTCGTTGGTGGGCTCGTCGAGGATCATCACATTGGGTTCGGAGAGCAGCACGAGCAGCAGCTGCAGGCGGCGTCGTTGTCCGCCGGAGAGCTCGCCGACCCGCGCGGAGAGGTGCGCGGTGGAGAACCCGAGGCGCTCCAGCAGCTGCGCCGGGGTGTGCTCCTTGCCGTCGATGACCACCTGGGTCTTCTCGCGGGCCAGGACCTCACGGACCCGGTCGCCCTCGATGGCCGCCAGCTGGGAGAACTGCTGATCCAAGGTGGCCAGGCGCACGGTCTTGCCGCGCTTGACCCGGCCGGTGTCTGGCTCCAGCTTCCCGGCCACCAGGTTGAGCAGCGTGGACTTCCCTGCGCCGTTGGCGCCGAGGATTCCGGTGCGCTCACCAGGACCGATCCGCCAGGTGACCTCGTTGAGGATCGGCTTGCCGTCGAAACCGATGGAGGCATCCAGGACGTCGACCACGTCTTTGCCCAACCGGGCGGTGGCCATCTTCTTGAGCTCGATCGGATTGCGCGGAGGCGGGACGTCGGCGATGAGCGCGTTGGCCGCCTCGATGCGGAACTTCGGCTTGGTGCTGCGGGCGGGGGCGCCGCGACGCAGCCAGGCCAGCTCTTTCTTCATCAGGTTCTGCCGCTTGGCCTCCACTGTGGCGGCCTGACGGTCCCGCTCCACACGCTGCAGGACATACGCCGCGTAGCCGCCGTCGAAGGGCTCGACCACACCGTCGTGGACCTCCCAGGTGGTGGTGCTGATCTCGTCGAGGAACCAGCGGTCGTGGGTGACCACCAGCAGGCCGCCGGAGCTGCGCGGCCAGCGACGGTTCAGGTGGTTCGCCAGCCAGGAGATGCCCTCCACGTCGAGGTGGTTGGTGGGCTCATCCAGCGCGATGATGTCCCATTCGCCCACCAGCAGCTTCGCCAGCGCCACGCGACGCCGCTGCCCGCCGGAGAGCTCGGAGATCTTTGCCTCCCACGGGATATCGGCCACCAGCCCGGCGATCACATCCCGGATCTTCGCATCGGAGGCCCACTCGTGGTCATCGGCGTCGCCGACGACCGAATAGCCCACAGTGTGCTCATCGACGAGGTCATCGGACTGGTCCAGCACACCGAACTGCACCCCCTTGCGCCGGGTGACCTGACCGGCGTCGGGCTCCAGCCGACCGGTGAGCATGGCCAGCAGCGAGGACTTGCCGTCGCCGTTGCGTCCGACGACGCCGACGCGGTCGCCCTCATTGATGCCGATCGTCACCGAATCGAAGACGGTGCGGGTTGGGAATTCCAGGTGAAGGGCCTCGGCCCCGAGAAGATGTGCCACCCATCCAGGGTAATGGCAGGCCCGCGCACCGGTTTCATCCGGTGAGTCTGCGCATGCGAAGATGGAGAAGCGCGTGGCCGGAGCTGAGAGTGTTCGCAGCGCCGAGCACTCTGGAACCGCCGTCGCACTCCGCCTTGGTGTAATGGCAGCACGCCAGCCTTTGGAGCTGTGCAGTCTAGGTTCGAATCCTAGAGGCGGAACGGCAGTCAAGATCGCCGGGCCTGCCTACACTGAGGAGTCCCATGAACCGCGTCGAGGAGCAGCCTTCGTGACCAACGCCCAGACCGCCCAGCCCACCGCCGTGATCGTGCTCGCGGCCGGAGCCGGGACCCGGATGAAGTCCAGCACGCCGAAGATCATGCACCCGATCGGAGGCGTCTCCATGATCGGACACGCGCTGGGCGCGGCGAAGGGTCTGGACCCGCAGCATCTGGTCGCGGTCGTGCGGCACCAGCGTGAGAAGGTCGCCGGGCATATCGCCACGGTCGAGCCGGGCGCCGTGATCGCCGATCAGGACGAGGTCCCCGGCACCGGACGCGCCGTGGCATGCGGCCTGCAGGCGCTCACCGCCGCGGGTGCACCCGCCGAGACCGGCACCGTCGTCGTCACCTATGGCGATGTCCCGCTGCTGCAGACGCAGATGCTCGCCGAACT
The DNA here is from genome assembly GCF_014138825.1 of Nesterenkonia sandarakina. Lineage (NCBI taxonomy): Bacteria > Bacillati > Actinomycetota > Actinomycetes > Micrococcales > Micrococcaceae > Nesterenkonia > Nesterenkonia sandarakina. The sequence goes on from NZ_JACJIH010000001.1 coordinate 167,494, forward strand.
GGTGGACGCCCACGAGCGCGACAGCAACGCCGTCACAGTGCTCTCGGCCGTGCTCGAGGACGCGTCCGGCTACGGTCGGATCCTGCGCAGCGAGAAGGACCCGCAGGACGTGCTGGGGATTGTGGAGCATAAGGACGCGACCCCCGAGCAGCGCCGCATCACCGAGATCAACTCCGGGATCTACGCCTTCGACGCCGCGGTGCTCAACCGCGCGCTGGCCCAGGTCACCACCGAGAACGCCCAGGGTGAGATGTACCTCACCGATGTGCTCTCCATCGCTCGCGCCGAGGGCGGCCGGGTCTCCGCGGTGGTCACCGAGGACCGCTGGCAGGTCGAAGGCGCCAACGACCGGGTCCAGCTGCAGGCCCTGGGCGCTGAGATGAACCGCCGCATCGTGGAGGGCGCCATGCGGGCCGGCACCACGGTGATCGACCCCGGGACCACCTGGATCGACGCCACCGTGACCTTGGAAGAGGACACCACCATCCTCCCGGGCACCCAGCTCCACGGCGCCACGCACATCAGCCGCAACGCCACCGTGGGCCCCGACACCACGCTCACCGACGTGATCGTCGGCGAGGGCGCCACGCTGACCCGAGTCCACGGCTCTGGAGCCCAGATCGGCGCCGGCGCCAGCGTGGGACCGTTCACCTACCTGCGTCCGGGCACCGTGCTGGGAGAGACGGGCAAGATCGGTGCCTTTTACGAGACCAAGAACGTGAGCATCGGACGCGGAAGCAAGCTGAGCCACCTCGGCTACGCCGGAGACGCGACCATCGGGGAGTTCACCAACATCGGCTGCGGCAACATCACCGCGAACTACGACGGCGAGAACAAGCACCGCACCCAGATCGGCTCCCACGTGCGCACCAGCTCCAACACCGTGTTCGTCGCCCCGGTCTCAGTGGGCGACGGCGCCTACACCGGTGCCGGCGCGGTCGTGCGCAAGGATGTGCCCGCCGGTGCGCTGGCACTCTCCATCGCCCCACAGCGCAACGCCGAGGGCTGGGTCCAGGCCAAACGGCCAGGGTCCGCCGCCGCCGATGCGGCCAATGCCACCGGGACCGCCGAGAAGACCACCGGTCGCGACGCCCTGTAGAACAGATCCACCCGAGACCACAGACTTCACCACCCACCAGCAACGCCGGCGAGAGGCAAGAACACCCATGGACGAAATCAGGCTGAGCGGGGAAAAGACCCTGGTGCTGGCATCCGGGCGCGCACACCCGGAGCTGGCAGAGGAGATCGCCAAGGAGCTCGGCACCGAGCTGCTGCCGATCAGTGCCTACGACTTCGCCAACGGAGAGATCTACGTCCGTTCCTCGGAGTCAGTCCGCGGCAAGGACATCTTCTTGCTGCAGTCCCACCCGGCACCGATGAACAACTGGCTCATGGAGCAGCTGATCATGGTGGACTCCATGAAACGAGCCTCCGCCAAGCGGATCACCGTGGTCTCACCCTTCTACCCCTACGCCCGTCAGGACAAGAAGGGACGCGGCCGTGAGCCGATCTCGGCGCGCCTGGTCGCGGACCTCTATAAGGCCGCAGGCGCGGACCGGATCATGAGCGTGGACCTGCACACCGCGCAGATCCAGGGCTTCTTCAACGGCCCGGTGGACCACCTCTTCGCGGTCCCGCTGCTGGCCGATCACATCCGCGCCCGCGTCGCCGACGACGAGGTCACCGTGGTCTCCCCAGACACCGGTCGTGTCCGGGTGGCCGAACAGTGGGCCGAGCGTCTGGGCGGAGCGCCGCTGGCCTTCGTGCACAAGACCCGCGACGTCACCCAGCCCAATAAGGCGGTCTCCAAGCAGGTCGTGGGTCACATCGAGGGACGCACCTGCGTGCTCATCGACGACATGATCGACACCGGGGGGACCATCTCCGGCGCCGTGCAGGTGCTCAAGGACGCCGGCGCCAAGGACGTCATCATCGCGGCCACCCACGCGGTGTTCTCGGATCCCGCCGCCGAGCGGCTGGCCAACTGTGGTGCACGCGAGATCGTGGTCACCAACACGCTGCCGATCCCTGAGGACAAGCGCTTCGAGACCCTCACGGTGCTCTCCATCGCGCCGATCCTGGCCCGCGCGATCAAGGAGGTCTTCACCGACGGCTCGGTGACCTCACTGTTCGACGGTCACGCATAAGCTCCAGCCGCACCCCACCGTGACGTTGGGTGGGGTGCGGGCGGGGTCGGGGGTGGGGCTCAGCTCCGCTGCTGGGTCGCCCAGGCGACGACGACGTCTCCGATGAACTGCCGCATGTGTTCCTGGCGGGACTCGGTGGTGAAGTCCGGGTCGAAGAGGTGTCCGAAGGTGTAGCGGTTCGCCACCTGGAACACGCAGTAGGAGCTGATCAGCAGGTGCAGGTCCAGTGCGTTGACCGCCTCGCTGAAGGCTCCCTGCTTCTTGCCCTCGGCGATGATCGCGTCGAGGATGGTCACCGCCGGCTTGCCGAGGTCGCCCAGGGACTCAAGCTTCCGGATGTACTTGCCGCGGTGGATGTTCTCGATGGACACCAGCCGGATGAAGGCAGTGTTGCGCAGGTGGTGCTCGTAGGTGAGCTCCGCGAGCTCGCGCAGAGCATCGACCGGCTGCATCTCGTCGACGTGCAGGGACTGCTCGGCCTGACGGATCCCGCGGTAGGCGTTCTCCAGCACGGCGAGATAGAGCTTCTCCTTGCCGCCGAAGTAGTAGTAGATCATCCGCTTGGTGGTGCGGGTGCGGCGGGCGATCTCGTCGATGCGGGCCCCGGAGTATCCGTCGTCGGCGAAGGCCTCGGTGGCCACCGCGAGGACCTCGGCGCGGGTGCGCACGGCGTCTCGCTGTCGGGCGGGCGTCTGCGTCACAGTGTTCTCCTCTGGCTCAGCCGCGACAGTATCAGATGCCCGATGGTCACAGACTCGGCCGCTCATGCTCCTGTCAGCATCCGGCGCGGGTTCTCCACCATCACTCGGTGCTCCAGCGCGGGGTCCAGGCCCTGCGTGCGCAGCCGTGGCAGGATTCGTCGGTGCAGGTGATCCATCCGCCAGTGCGGGGCGTGCACCGCTCGCCAGGAGGGCGGAGTGATCCGGCTGAAGACCGCGGCATCATGAGAGAGCAGCAGCTGGTCCTCGAGCCCGAACTCCAGGAGCTTCAGCAGCATCGTGATCCGGTCCTCATCGGAGCCGGTGTGAGCCATCCCGAACCGGTCGAAGCCCAGGAAGGACCCGGCCTGCGCGAGTTCCTGCAGGTAGCCCAGCTCGGTGGAGTCACCGCTGTGCCCGATGACCACTCTGCCCAGATCCACGCCCAGGCTCCCGAGCAGCCGCTGCTGCTCCAGGCCCCCACGTGAGCTCGGGTCCGAGTGGGTGGTGATCGGCACCCCGGTGATCCGGTGTGCCTCAGCCGCCGCCGTGAAGACCTGGGCCACGTCCTCGGTGATTCCGGCATTGTCGGAGCAGACCTTGATCAGCGCAGCGCGCACCTTGGTGCCGGCGATGCCCTCCTGGATGTCACCCAGAAACAGCCGCAGCAATGGGTCCGGGCCCTGAACCAGCCGTCCCGGACCGTTGAGGTGGAAGAAGTGCGGCAGCACGGTGCTGGTGTACCAGCCGGTGGCGGCCAGGATCCGGACCGAGGTGCGGCGGGCCAGTTCAGCGACCCGCCGCACGTCTCGTCCGAGGCCGGGGACCGTGAGGTCCACGATGGTCTCTACGCCCAGCTCAGCCAGCCCCTGCAGCTGCCTCTCAGCCTCTGCCATGACTGCCTCGGAGTCCCACTCGGGGTGGGGCAGGTCCAGGTCCAGCTGGGGGTCGCCCACAAACAGGTGCTCGTGCACCAGCGTGGTGCCCAGCTGTGCCCCGGTCACCTCTCCGGTGAGCGTGGGGACCATGCTGGGGACCGGACTCGGGACCCTGCCAGGGTTCAGGCTGGACATAGAGGTGGGGTCACTCGCTCGCGGAACGGATGGACTCGAAGACCTCCAGGGACTCGCCCTCGAGAGCATCCTCGAGGTTGCTCACGGTCTGCTCCTGGAATGAGTCCACGTCGACATCCTCGATGACCTCCCATTCATCACCTGAGCGCCATTCCTCGAGCGTGGCCTCCTCATCCTCGACCACGCACTCGGTCACCTGGGTGACGGCGGAGTCCACGGCGGCGCTGAGCGCCTCCTGCTGCTCCTCGTCGAGGTTGTTCCACTCGTCGGACATGATCACCAGGTTGGTGTTGAGCTGGTGCGCGGAGAGGTTCAGGTAGTCCTGGACCTCGGCGAGGTTCTCCGACTCGATGTTGGTGATCGGGTTCTCCTGGCCGTCCACCGCGCCCTGCTGCAGCGAGAGGTAGAGCTCCTCATAGGCGACCTCCACCGCATCCGCGCCGAGTGCCCGGGCGTTCATCAGGAACTGCGGTGATCCGGGGAAGCGGATCTGCATGCCGGCGAGGTCCTCGGGGGTGCGGATCGGCTCGTTCGAGGTGAAGTGTCGGGCACCGGCGGACCATGCGCCCAGGGTCTGGATCCCGGCCTCCTCGGCGAAGGCCTCGGTCAGTGCTGCGCCGTCCTCGCTCTCCATGAACCGGGCCAGGTGATCGGCGTCGTCGAAGGCGTAGGCGGCGTCGAGCACGCTGACCGGCTCGTAGACCGCACCCAGGGCGGAGGCGCCCTGGATGTCGATGTCCACATCCCCGGAGGCCACCGAGGCGATCCGGTCGGCGTCGCCGCCGAGCTGGCTGGCGCCGTAGATCTCGATGCTCAGTCCGACGTCGGCGGCCTCCACCTCTTCCTTGATCACGTCGGCGCCGCAGCGGGCCTGGGGCTGGTCGTCGTTGTAGCTGTGCGCCAGGGTCAGCTCGGTGGTCTCTCCGTCGCCGCCGGCGTCTCCGCCGCCGCCGTTGCCGCCGCAGGCCGTCAGGGCCAGGATCGGAACGGCGGCGAGCACGGCTGCCTTGCTGAGGGTCTTCTTGGACGTGAACATTGTGGGTGTTCCTTTCATCGGTGCAGCGCTGCACCAGGGTGGGGTGATTCGGCGTCGATCAGGGCATTGAGGTCTTGGAGCATGGCGGAGCGGTCGGCGGTGTCTCCGGTGAAGATCTCAAAGGCGTCGGCGGCCTGGTGCATGGCCATGCCGAGGCCTGAGATGGTGAGGCAGCCGCGCTTCTGCGCCGCCTGGAGCAGGGCGGTGTCCACCGGACGGTAGACGACGTCGGCCACCCAGTGCCGGGGTTGCAGCAGCGCAGGGTCGAAGGGGGTGCCGGGGTGGTGCGCCATGCCGAAGGGGGTCGCGTTGACCACGCCCTCGGCGCGAGCAAGGAGCTCAGGCAGCTGGTCCGGGGTGGCCTGACCGATGCTGAACCCGTGGGCCGCCTGCACGCTGGCCGCCAGCGCGGAGCACTTCTGGGCGTCCACGTCGACCACCTGCAGGCTCTTGACCCCGCGCATCACCAGGGCGTGGGCGACGGCGGACCCGGCGCCTCCGGCTCCGACGAGCACCACGTGCCCGCACGGGGTCTGCGCGAGCGCGTCGTCGATGGAGGATTTGAAGCCGGTGACGTCGGTGTTGTGCCCGACGGCGGCGCCGTCCTCGTCGAAGAGCACGGTGTTCACCGCGCCGATCATCGCGGCCGAGGGTCCCAGTCGATCCAGCAGCGGCATGATGTCCTGCTTCGCCGGGAAGGTGATGTTGAGCCCGTTGAAGCCCAGCCGGCGGGCCATCTCCAGCAGCTGGCCCAGCTCGTCCAGCGAGTGCTCCCCGCCGGCGAACTCGATGCTGCGGTAGATATAGCGCATGCCGTGCCGGGAGCCTTCGAGTTCGTGCATCGGCGGGGTCAGCGAAGGCCCGACGCCGTGGCCGATCAGTCCGGCCAGGATGCTGCGTCCGGTGTCTGGTGCGCTCACAGTCCAAGCACCTCCGGGAAGAACATCAGCGCGTTGGGGAAGATGATCACCAGCAGCAGCACGATCACCGCAGGCATCGCGAAGGGCAGCGCGCCCTTGAAGACCTCGCCGACCCGGGTGTCCGAGACCGAGGCGGTCACGAACAGCGCGGTGCCCACCGGTGGGGTGAGCAGGCCGATCATCAGCGAGAGGATCAGCACCACGCCCAGCACGATCGGGTCGATCTGGTACTGCACAGCGATGGGCAGCAGGATCGGGACCACCAGCACCAGGATCGCGGTGGCGTCGATGACCGTGCCCAGGATCAGCATCAGCAGCGCGACCAGCAGCAGGAACACCAGCGGGCTCTCGGTGATGCCCAGCAGGGTCTCGGTGAGCAGCTGCGGCAGCCGCTCCACCGCCATGATGTGGCCCAGCAGCGCCGCGGAGGCCACGATCAGCATGATCGCTCCGGTGGTGATCACGGTCTCGCGGACGGCGGCCAGGAATCCGGTCCAGGACAGCGAGCGCTGGACCAGGGAGATCAGCAGCACCCAGAAGACGGCGACGGCGGCGGCCTCGGTGGGGGTGAACAGGCCGCCCAGGATGCCGCCCAGGATGATCACTGGAGTCACGGCCGGCAGCAGCACGCCCTTGGTGGAGGCCACCAGCTCCTGCCGGTCGAAACGCCCGGCGGTGAGGTTGGGGTTGCGCCGGACCAGGATCCAGACCACCACGCAGAGGCCCACCGCCATCAGCAGCGCGGGGACCACGGAGGCGGCGAAGAGCGCGCCGGTGGAGGCGGCGGCCAGGCCGGCGTAGATGACTGCCGGGATGCTGGGCGGCATCACCGGGGCGATGAGTGAGGAGGAGGCGGAGAGCCCGGTGGCGAAGCGGCGGGTGTAGCCGTTGCGCAGCATCGCCGGGATCTGCACCTTGCCCAGCGCGGCCGCGTCGGCCACCGCAGAGCCGCTCATCCAGGAGAATCCGACGCTGGCGCCCACGGTCACGTAGCCGAGGTTGCCGCGGATCTTGGCCAGTGCGGCCATCGCGAAGCGGAAGAGCCGGTCAGCGAGTCCCGCGTGGTTGGCCAGGGTGCCCAGGAAGACGAAGAGCGGCACGGCCAGCAGCGGGAAGCTCTGCACCGCGTTGGTGACCTGGCGCAGGCTGGTGCCGGAGGACTGGCCGTCGAGCAGCATGTAGACCAGGGAAGGTCCGAGGAAGGCGAAGGCGACCGGTACGCGGATAATCAGCAGTACGGCGATGGCCACGCCCAGCAGGAGGAGAGTCACGAGGGGTCCTTCAGGGTGGCGGGCGTCTGGTCGACGGTAGGCAGGATCGGGCCGTGCTTGGCGATCATGAACGCGGCGACCAGGGATCGGATGACGGTGCTGATCATCCCGGCGAGCACCGGGAGGTAGACCAGCGCCATGGACATGCCCAACACGGGGGAGCGCAGCGCCCCCTGGGTCTGGACCAGGCCCCAGGCCTCCAGGGTCAGACCGATGGCGATGACGGCGACGATGACCAGTGAGAACACCTGGACGGCGCGGATCAGCCGGGGAGCGGGCAGGGTGTCCACCACCTCCAGGGCGATGTGCCCGCGCAAGGTGATCAGCACCCCTGCCACGGAGAAGGTCATCCAGGCGAGCCCGAACCGGGAGATCTCACCGGTCCAGGCGATGCCTTCGAAGGGGGTGTAGCGCTGGGCGGCCTGGGTGAAGACGAGGACAAGGATCACGAGAAGCATCACGCCCGCGAAGCCGAGCTCGATGCGCGTGAGCGTGTCCACCACTCGGCGGCTCAGCGGTTTCCTGGTGTCGGTCACGGGGTTCCTTTGGTGAAGAAAAGTGGCGTGGGCCACATCGACTGGAATAAACGTACCGGTTCGTACATTAGGTGTCAAAGGTCACAGCAGCCGCTGGGCCGGGTCGCGATGAATAGAGCGCGAGGGTGCCGTGTTGACCCCTAAGACGAGGTGCAACGGCATCTGGCGAGGCCGAGCCCAGCAGCGCCCGGAGGGCGCTTCAGTCCACCCCAAGGAGCAGTCATGGAACCCCAGACAGAAACACCCGATCAGCACTCTCCAGCGGACGCGGTCTATGACCTGATCGTCATCGGGGGAGGGGCCGTGGGTGAGAACGCGGCTGATCGCGCCGTTCAGGGGGGCCTGAGGGTGGTGATCGTGGAGGCTGAACTGGTCGGCGGGGAGTGCTCCTACTGGGCCTGCATGCCCTCGAAGGCGCTGCTGCGCTCGGCCCAGGCGCTGCGGGCCGCCCGCGGAGTCTCCGGAGCCGCCCAGGCGGTGACCGGCGAGCTCGACGTCGAGGCGGTGCTCTCCCGCCGCGACTCCTTCACCAGTGGCTGGAAGGACGAAGGGCAGGTCAGCTGGCTCCAGGGTGCCGGCATCGAGCTGCTCCGCGGACATGCCCGGATCACGGGACCCCGGCAGGTCAGTGTCACTGAGGCCGACGGCGGCGTCACCTCGATCACTGCCCGGCACGCGGTGGTCCTGGCCACCGGCTCCGCCGCTGCGATCCCCGAGGTGCTTGGGCTGCATGAATCTCATCCCTGGACGAGCCGTGAGGGCACCAGCGCGCGGAGTGTGCCGAAGAGCCTCGCGATCATCGGCGGCGGTGTGGTGGCCGCGGAGCTGGCCACCGCTTATGCCGGCTTCGGCAGCAGAGTGACGGTCCTGGCGCGCAGCGGTCTGCTGAGAGGCATGGAGCCCTTCGCCGGTGAGCTGGTCGGGGAAGCGCTCGAGTCCCAAGGGGTGGAGCTGCGGCTGCACACCACCCCGGAACGGGTGACCCGCGTGGGGGAGGAGGTCCGCCTGGAGACCTCCGACGGTGAGACCCTGATGGTCCAGGAGGTGCTCGTCGCCACGGGGCGCACCCCGCGCACCGGGGACCTGGGTCTTGAGACCGTCGGCCTGGAGCCGGGCTCCTGGATCGAGACAGATGACACCATGCAGGTCCCGGGCTTCGACTGGCTCTACGCCGTCGGCGACGTGACCCATCGTGCCCTGCTCACCCACCAGGGCAAGTATCAGGCGCGGGCCGCCGGGGACGTGATCGTTGCTCGCGCCCGGGGTGCTCGAGTCGACGATGCCCCCTGGGGCGCCCATGTGGCCACAGCAGATCAGCGCGCGGTTCCGCAGGTCACCTTCACCGACCCCGAGGTGGCCTCTGTCGGGCTCACCGCTGCGGCGGCCCGCGAAGCAGGGTATGAGATCCGCGTGCTGGACTACGAGCTGGGCAACGTGGCAGGTGCGGCGCTGCACGCCGACGGATACGCAGGCAAGGCGCGCATGGTCGTCGATGAGCAGCGCCAGGTGATCCTGGGGGTGACCTTCGTCGGCCCCGATGTCAGCGAGCTGCTGCATGCCGCCACGATCGCGGTGACCGCCGAGGTGCCGCTGGCCCGGCTGTGGCACGCAGTGCCTGCCTACCCCACGATCAGCGAGATCTGGCTGCGGCTCCTGGAGAGCTACGGCCGCCCGCGCAGCTGAGTCCAGCTGCCGAGGGCCGGCGGCGCGGGAGCGCGGCTCGGCTCACTCCTGCTTGACCTTGGCCGCCTCCACCGACGGGTCCTTCCATCGGCCCGAGCGCACTCCCCGGAAGTAGATCCGGCCGACCACCAGGGAGCCGACGAACAACACGGCCATCGGGATCAGCACGATGTAGACATTGCCCGTGGCGACCATGATCGGGATCGCCAGGGCGGTGACCAGCCCACCACCGAAGAAGGGCTCGAAGAACAGCTGCTTATACCCGAAGGCCTCCAGCGCTGGGGACTCGTCATAGGGGTCGGCCACGCGCAGCAGGACCAGGCCGGTGGCGGTGACGCCCATGGACTGACCGAAGTCCGCGATGCCGCGCTCCAGCCAGAACTCCGGGATGATGCGCGGGGTGCACAGCAGCAAGATGGTGGTGCAGAACAGAATCCCGGCCACCGAGAGGATCAGGAAGGTCTCCCAGAAGTTCGCGATGACCTCCAGGGAGATGGTCGCCAGTGCGGCGACGATAAGGATGTCCAGGGCCAGGCCCTGGATCCGCTTCATCGTCTCGTGGTCGACGAGGTTGGTGTTGCCGGTGCGATCCAGGATCAGCTGGATGATCACTCCGCCGATCATCGCCAGAGGGAACAGCGGAACGTAGCCCAACAGGGTCAGGCCCTCCTCGGAGAAGACCGATCCCGGCTGGCCCCACAGCTGGTCCTCGACCCAGACCAGGCCTTCCAGGATGATCCACCCGATGATGATGGCCAGCCCCACGATGGCCACGTGCAGCGTCAGCGGTTCGATCGAGCTGGGACGAGCGGTCATCCGACCGGTGGAGACGTTCTCCTTCTTGCCGTAGAGCCCGCGCAGCTCCGCCTTGGACTGCTTGGACACGTTCTTGATCACTCGGGTTCGTCCGGTGCGCACGCCCCAGTTGATGACAGCGATGCCGATCAGGATGCCGAAGACGAGCCCGACCGTGGCGATGGCCAGAGCGAGGTCTGTCGCTTCGGGGATGCCCATGTCATCGAAGGCCGGCTGCATGCCGGCGGCGGTGCCATGACCGCCCTCAAAGGCGATCTCAAGCAAGGCACCGAAGATCGGATCCACTCCGAGCAGCGGAGAGAGCACCAGCAGTCCCAGCACGATTCCCACGACGTACTGACCGGAGCCGTAGGCCACACCGATCGAGAGCTGCGGACCCACCAGCTTGGCGGCCCGAACGGGGGAGGGAATCCTTGAGCCCAGGAACAAGGTGGCAAAGACCACCGAGATCAGCAGCCCCGGCAGTTCGGCCCAGACGTCGAAGATTCCAGTGGTCAGCAGTCCACCGTCCTCCAGCCATTCCCAGCCGAGGGGTTCCCCGAGGCGGCCCAGGACCTGGGGGCCGATGATGAGTCCGATGAAGCCGGCAATGATGGCGCTGGGCAGCAGCAACTTCTGGATGAAGGGCACCTTGACCCTGACGTACTTTCCCAACAGCATCACCGCTGCCAGCATGACGATCGCGAACCCGACGACCTCTGGACTCATCCGATACCCCTCTCCGAGATGGACCGCCCAGGACGGCCGCACGTGTGAAGAGAAGCACACCATAATTCAGGCCCGGTTGCGAGGACCTGAACGGGCCTGAATATCACGAGAAAAGTTCAGTCCTCGCTTCCTTCGGTGTTCCTCGGGTGTGGGGATCTCGAACAGGGGAAGGGTCAGGTGCACCAGTGGACCGATCAGCAGGACCACGGCGACCGTTCCCACTCCCACAGGACCGCCCAGGAGCCAGCCGAGGAGGAGGACCGTGCCCTCGATGCCGGTGCGAACGAACCAGATGGGCAGCCCGAAGCGACGATGCACCCCAGTCATGAGCCCGTCCCTGGGCCCGGGTCCGTACCGCGCTCCGATGTAGAGTCCGCTCGCCACCGCCAGCAGGACCAGCCCGCCTGCGAACAACAGGATGCGTGCCCATAGGGCATCAGGTTCCCCGAGAACCGCCAGGCCGACCTCCGCGCTGGGGCCCACCAGGAGGACGTTGAGGACGGTGCCGACGCCGGGCTTCTGCCGCAGCGGGATCCACAGCAGCAGCACGACGAGACCGATGATGTTGGTCATCACCCCGAAAGGGAGGCCCGTCTGCAGCGCCGAGCCTTGACCCAGAACATCCCACGGCGAGACGCCGAGGGTGGCTCTGATCATCATCGCGAGCGAGAACCCGTAGAGGAACAGTCCGATCAACAGTTGGGCGCCGCGCCACGCGTTCAGAAGACTCATAGGAGAAGTTCACCAGCAGATTGGCATTACAACAAGATGCCAATTGTGGCATGGTGGACTGATGATGGTTCTCACAGCGCGCCGGCTGACTGCTGAGCTCGGTGCCTGGCGCGCAGCCGGGCCCGCCTACGGCGCGCTCGCGGATCGCATCCGGCTCCTCGCCCTCGACGGACGGATCCCGCTGGACACGCGCCTGCCGGCCGAACGCGAGCTTGCCGCCGAGCTGGGAATCAGCCGCACGACCGTCACTGCGGCCTATGCGCGTCTCCGAGAGGCCGGATACCTGCACAGCACCCGAGGATCAGGCAGCGTGGTCGCGATTCCAGGGCGCGGCAGACCGGTCGAAGGCATCGAGGCGCGCACCACCACCACGTTGGACTTCAGCAAGGCGGCGCTCCCTGCGGCGCCCCAGGTGGCGCAGGCCGCACTGCGAGCCGCGCAGGCACTGCCCGCCTACCTCAGCGGCACTGGCTACGATCCCCTCGGACTTCCTCGCCTCCGTCAGGCGCTCGCCGATCGGTACACGGCCAAGGGTGTGCCGACCGACCCGAAGAACATCATGGTGACGCTCGGTGCCCAGCATGCGATCTCACTGATCACCAAGACGTTCCTGTCCCGCACAGACACCGCCCTTGTAGAGGCTCCGAGCTATCCCCACGCCTATGACGCCTTGAGGTTGAAGGCTCGCAGGCTCGTGACCGTCACGGTCGACCCCCGCCGGGGCTGGGACCACGACGGACTCCTCCAGGCGTTTCGTGGGGCGAGACCGGCTCTTGTCTATGTCATGCCTGACTTCCACAACCCCACCGGTGCTGTCATGTCGGTGAGTCAGCGCGAGCTGCTCATGGATCTCGCCACACGCCACGATTCATTGGTGATCGCCGATGAGACGACGGCGGACCTGCGTATCGATGGCGCGGCTGGGGCTCCGCTGGCGGCGTATGGTCCGGCGATCCTGGTGGGATCCATGGGGAAGACGGTGTGGGGAGGGCTGAGGATCGGGTGGATCCGCGCGCAGTCTGAGGAGATCAGTCGATTGGAGCAGGCCCGCTACGCCCAGGACCTGGGCACCCCGATCCTTGAACAGCTCATCGCTCTTGAGCTGCTCGCCGAGTACGACGAGATCCTGCGCTTCCGGAGAGTTCAGCTCACCGAGGGACGGTCTCATGTCGAGGCCCTGCTCCGAGCGAACTTCCCCACCTGGGACGTGCCCCACGTGGCGGGAGGACTGTGCACCTGGGTCAACATCGGGGAACCCGTGAGTTCCCGGCTCGCCCTGGCAGCGCGCGACGGCGGCCTCCCCATCGGCGCCGGCCCTCGGTTCGGACTCGGAGGAGCCTTCGAGCGCTTCCTGCGCTTGCCCTTGTGCTACCCCGCAGAGGAGACCAGCCTCGCCGTAGAGATCCTCGCCGACGCCTGGCGCCGCGTAGAGCCGAGTCGTGCGGTGGGAACAGAGTTCAAGCCGGCCCTGGTCTGAGGTGGGACCCCATCTGCGTACTATTGGATGGACATTCGCCACGGCGAGTGCTCGATCCTCGGCAGTGCTGAATGCCGAGTTCCGGACCTTCGCGAAACCCGCACAGTCGCCTCCGCGTCCGGAAGCACCCCTGCTGATTCGAGCTCTGAGAGGCAGCTATGAGCCAGGCCATCCCTTGGAACCAAGGCACCTGGACGAACGACCCGGTAGACGCAGCGTGTGGTGTCGAAGGTCTTCGAGTCACTGCGCGTGAAGGTAGTGACGCATGGCGCATCACCTCCTATGGGTTCGTCCACGCTTCAGAACACGCATTGCTGACTCGCTTCGAACCCGAATCCGGGATGGAGGTGCAGTTTCGTCTCAATTTCTCGCACCAGTTCGATCAGGCGGGCATTTTCGTCAAGAGTGACGAAGAGACCTGGGTCAAGGCTGGGGTTGAACTCAGTGATGGCGAAGAGAGCGTCGGGGCTGTCGTGACCCGGGGTTCCTCTGACTGGTCGCTGTCACCTGTTCCGGACTGGGCAGGACGACTCGTGACGATTCGTGCCAGTCGTTCCGGCAACGCACTCACTATCCGCGCGCGTGTCGACGCTGAACCCTGGAGGCTCGTTCGCGTTGCACCGTTGGACAGTGACGCCGAGGTCGAGGCTGGACCGTTCTGCTGTGCGCCCTCACGTGCCGACCTCACCGTCGAGTTCACATCCTGGCAAGCGACTCCGGCTGATGTCAGTCTGCACCCGGACACATGAACGGCAAGCTCGTGGGAATGCCTGGAATCCAGCGGTACTGACCTACGAATCCCGTAACGTGTGCCAGTTGACGATCCATTTCGAGCGTTGAGAGATCCTCAAGGTAAGGGAACCCTCAGCTGGTCTCATCCGCATGTTCGGGGGGCCACACCACGGAGAATCGCTCAAAGACGATCTCGTCCTTCTCCGACCAGTCCCGCCCCTGCGCGGCTGAGACGCGCATCCTGTATCGGCGGTGTTCTCGCCGCCAACTGCTCAGGCCCAGATCATCCTCGCCCTCAGCTGCCTCCACATCCGTGCACCTGCCCGGAAATCCGGGGGATCGACAGGATGAGACTCCATGGAGAGGACTCCTTCACAATGAGACGGGTCCGACGGTGCAGAATTCAGGACGCCTGGTTCGCGCAGGGCTTCGATCGACCTGAGCCTTGGTCACCGCTCCCGCTCCAAGGTCCTATCGCTCGCACGGCCGACGAGCATCGCAGTGGGGAAGGCGACCACCACGAAGAGAACGACCCCGACGATCGCCACGGTCTCATTCCGCTCGATGACGCCGGTGCTTTCTAGAATCCAGAAGCAGCCTAGAAAGACCAGCGCCACAAGGAGTACAGCTATTCTTGCCGCTCGGTTTCCGATAACACCTTTAGCCCAGTTCCCGGGCGTTCCTTGGCGACTCATGGGAAAAACCTACAAGAATCAATGAGTCGTCGCATGTCAGTGCCATATCAATGCCGGGACTCAGGCGGAAGTGAACGGCCCGTCGGCGGGCGGTGTTGTTGTCGATCTCCGGCTCAGAGCGAGGGCTGAGGCTGACGACGCTGGGCTGCCAGGCGGACCGGGGCGTTGGCCGCGCCGTAGCCGTCGTAGGTCCCTACGCGCTGGACCATCTCGAGGAAGAGCCCGCCGATCGTGGGGGTGTAGAAGTGGATGAACTCGCCGTCGGCGTCGCGGTCATAGAGCAGGTTCAGCGTCTTGAGCTGGGCCAGGTACTCCGGGTCCAGCCCGAAGCGAGCGTGGAGATCGGCGTAGTAGTTGTCCGGGACGCAGAGGAAGCGCAGACCACGTTCCTGCGCCCGGCTCGCCAGTCCGATGATGTCCGTGCAGGTCACCGCGATGTGGCGCGGGGGCAGCGGGGCAGTGGGCGGAGCGAGGTTCAGCGGCAGCCGCACGGTGGCATCGGCGGTGCGCATCACCTGGCTGCGCACCAGCCCCTGTGGGCTGGGCACGTTCTCCGGGGTCTGCGCTTGCAGCCCGAGCACGCTGTGGAAGAAGAGCACCGTCTCCTCAAACTCGTGCCAGCGGTAGGACAGGTTGATGTGATCCACCGCGTGGCTGGACTGCGCGGCAGCCTCGCCACCCTCGAACTCGGTGACCCAGGTGTCCTCGGCTGGTGCATCGTTGAAGTAGATGACCGTTCCGTCCGGGGCGCCCAGGGCTCGGAGCTCGTGGTCCCCGGCGTAGGTGCGACGGAAGACCACCGGGGCGCCCAGCGCGGCTCCGCGGGCGAGGGCCTGGCCGGCGTCGTCGACCAGCAGTCCGATCGCAGAGAGGTGCGGTGCCGGCTGCTGGCTCTGCTCATTGAGGATGATCCGGGTGGAGCCCAGGGTCCACAGGCGCACCTGCTTGGTGCGGTGTTTGCCGCGGAAGGTGAAGCCGAGCTGGTTCAGGGTCTCATCTGCGGCTTCGAGATCGGAGCCGGTGATCTCCACGAAGTCCACGCTGCGTGGGCTCTGCGCGGAGGCGAGCCGGTCGGTGCTCCACCCATTGGCCGCCGAGGCGCGGTCCGCCAACCAGGTCAGCGAGCGTCGTGCATGCGCCGCGGTGCTGGTGACATCGGTCTGCCGGAAGGTGTCGTTGAAGACCTCCAGCGAGAGCGGACCGGTGTACCCCGCCTTGAGCACGTGCGTCAGGAAGCCGCTCAGATCGAAGGAGCCCTCGCCGGGGAAGAGCCGGTGATGCCTGCTCCAGGAGAGCACGTCCATGTCGAGCTGCGGTGCGTCGGCGAGCTGGAGGAAGAAGATCTTCGCCCCGTCGATGCCCTCGATCCCCGACGGGTCGTGGCCGCGGGCGAGGATGTGGAAGCTGTCCAGGCAGGTGCCCAGATTCGGGCGGTCTGCGAGCTTCACCAGCCGCCAGGCGTGGCGGTAGTCGTTGACGTATCGGCCCCAGGCCAGCGCCTCGTAGGCGATCCTGATGCCGTAGCCGGCGGCAAGGTCGGCCAGCGCGGCCAGCTGCTCGGCGATCACTGCGTCGTCGTCGACGGTGGCCGTGCCGGCGTTGCTGCACACCAGGATGGTCTCGGCCCCGAGGCGGTTCATCAGCTGGAACTTCGCCTCGGCGCGGCGCAGGTTCTCCTTCAGCAGCTCCTCGCTGACGCCTTCGAAGTCCCGGAAGGGCTGAAACAGGTCGATGCGCAGCCCGAGGCGTTGGCACAGCGCGCGGATCTCCTCGGGGGACTCATAGGAGACTGTGAGGTCGGTGTCCATGATCTCGACGCCGTCGAATCCAGCGTCGGCACAGGCCTGGAGCTTGTCGGTGAGGCTTCCGGAGAGGCAGACAGAGGCGATGGAAGTGCGCATAGCGGCAATGTACCAAACATTACATTGTGCGGTCAGTGTTGAGGGGCGGATTCCGCGGGCATTCGGACCTCAGAGTCGCGTTAACTAGTCGCGGAATCCGCCCCTCAGCGAAGGAGGGGGAGGGGGTGGGCCACCGGTGGTGGATAGGATCACAGCATGGATCAGCAGAGCCCCGCCGAGCCCGGCGTCAATCGCAATGAGTTCGTGCGATCCCTCGCCACCGGCCTGCGCGTCCTGGAGGCCTTCTCGGCCACCGAACCGAAACTGACCCTCTCCGACGTCGCCCGTCGGGCTGGGGTCAGCCGAGCCACCGCCCGGCGGATGCTGCTCACCCTGGTCCATGAGGGGTACGCCCATACAGACGGCCGGTACTTCGAGCTGACTCCGAAGGTGCTGGGCCTGGGGCAGGGCTATTGGTCCGGACGCGGCTGGCACGAGCTGCTCCAGCCGTCGCTGGGGGAGCTCTCCAGAGCACTGGGTGAATCCTGCTCGGCCGCGCTGCTCTTCGGCGATGAGGTGATGTACGTCTGCCGAGTGCACACCCGGCGAATCATGCGGATCGACCTCGGACTGGGCACCAAGCTGCCCGCGTTTGCCACCTCGATGGGCCGGGTGCTGCTCTCCGGGCTCGAGGACGCGGTGCTCGAGGAACGCCTGCACAGCACCGAGCGGCGCGCCTTCACCTCCCGCACGGTCACCGACCCTGAGCGACTGCGCGAGATCATCGCGCAGGTGCGCGCCGAGGGCTGGGCGGTGGTGGATGAGGAGCTGGAACTGGGATTGCGCTCCGTGTCGGTCCCGGTCCGGGATCGCAGCGGGCGTGTGGTGCTCGCGCTGAACACCTCGCTCCCGGCCGGTCGAGAGTCCGTCCAGGAGTCGCTGGGTCGCACGCTGCCTCAGCTGCTGGACTGCGCCACGGCTGTGGAAGACCTGATCGGGTCCCTGGGTGAGGACGTCGACAGGCTCACCGTGCCCCAGGGCCTCTGACTCGCACACCTGAACGGCACCTCTGGCACGACCCGCCGTCGCCCACTATGCTGAGCTCTACATAGCGCACAGATGTTTGCATAGCGAACATCACGTGTTGATTCGCTCAGGACAGGGGAGCTCATATGCAGGATGTCTTCATCTACCAGGGTCTGCGCACCCCCTTCGGCAAGGTCGGCGGTGCCCTGTCCGGCCAACGTCCGGATGACCTCGCCGCGCTGGTGATATCCAAGCTCGTGGAACAGGCCCCGGGGCTGACCCCGGAGAATGCCGGGGAGATCGTGGGGGAGGTGATCTTCGGCAACGCCAACGGCGCCGGCGAGGAGAACCGCAACGTGGCGCGCATGGCCTGGCTGCTCGCACAGCTGCCGGTGACCGTGCCGGGTTCCACGATCAACCGACTCTGCGGCTCCTCCATGGACGCCGCGATCTCCGGAGCCCGGCAGATCGCGCTGGGGGAGACCGACGTCGTCCTCGCTGGCGGCGTGGAGTCCATGTCGCGCGCCCCCTGGGTGCTGCCCAAGACCGAACGCCCCTTCCCGATGGCCAACCTCGAGCTGGCCAACACCACGCTGGGCTGGCGGCTGATCAATGAGCGCATGCCCAGCCAGTGGATCGTCTCGCTCGGCGAGGCCATCGAACAGCTGCGTGAGCGTCACTGCATCGAGCGCGAACGCCAAGACGCCTTCGCCGCCCGTTCCCACGAACTCGCCGCCCGCGCCTGGTCAGAGGGGCACCTCAGCGATCTCACCGTGGCTGTGCCCGGCGTGGACCTGGACACCGATGAGACCATCCGGGCCGGGGTCACCGAAGAGAAGCTCGCCGGGCTGCGCACCGTCTTCCGCCGCGAGAACGGCACCGTCACCGCCGGCAACGCCTCCCCGATGAACGACGGCGCCTCCGCCGTCTGGCTCGGATCCGCGGCCGGCGGAGAGCAGCTGGGCCTGACCCCACAGGTCCGGATCGCCGGCTGGGCCGCGGCGGCGAACGAGCCGCAGTACTTCGGCTACGCCCCGGTCGAAGCCAGCAACAAGGCGCTGTCCCGTGCCGGGATCAGCTGGGCCGAGGTCGGCGCGGTGGAGCTCAACGAGGCGTTCGCCGCACAGTCCCTGGCCTGCCTCGACGCGTGGGAGGTCGACCCGGAGATCGTCAACGCCTGGGGCGGGGCGATCGCGATCGGTCACCCGCTCGGCGCCTCGGGCACCCGGGTGCTGGCTACCCTGGCGAAGCGGATGCAGCTGGGCGGCGAACGCTGGGGCGTGGCCACACTGTGCATCGGCGTGGGCCAGGGCCTCGCCGTCGTCCTCGAGAACGCCAGCAGCTGAGCCTTTCCAGGCCACCCACAGGGAGAGAGAAGAAACGATGACTGAATTCGTAGACACGGCCGCAGAGGCGGTGAGCAGCGTGCGCGACGGCGCCACCGTGCTGCTCGGCGGCTTCGGCAACGCCGGACAGCCCATGGAGCTCATCGACGCGCTCCTGGACTCAGGCACCACCGAGCTCACCGTGGTGAGCAACAACGCCGGGCAGGGCGACCGTGGGCTGGCGCTGCTGATCAAGGAGCGCCGGGTGCGCAAGGTGATCTGCTCCTTCCCGCGACAGTCAGACTCCTGGCACTTCGACGCGGCCTACCGCGCCGGGGAGATCGAGCTGGAGCTCGTCCCGCAGGGCAACCTCGCCGAGCGGCTGCGCGCCGCCGGTGCCGGGATCGGCGCCTTCTTCACCCCCACCGGATACGGCACCAGCCTCGCCGAGGGCAAGGAGACCCGCGAGATCGAGGGCCGGAACTACGTGTTGGAGCACCCGATCCGCGGCGACGTCGCGCTGATCAAGGCGCTGCAGGCCGACGACGCCGGCAACCTGGTCTACCGCAAGACCGCCCGGAACTTCGGCCCGGTCATGGCCGCCGCCGCCTCGCACACCGTGGTCCAGGTAGCGGAACTGGTCCCCAGCGGATCCCTCGATCCGGAGAACATCGTCACCCCCGGCATCTATGTGGACACGGTGACCGCCCTGACCCTGGGCTCCATCCAGAACCAGGAAGCGAAGGAAGCATGAGCACCCAGAACAGCACCGCCAGCCAGGCGGGTCAGCAGCCGCTCTCCCGAGAAGACCTCGCGAAGCTCGTCGCCGCGGACATCGCGCCGGGCTCCTATGTGAACTTGGGCATCGGACAGCCCACCAAGGTCTCGGACTACCTGTCGCCCGAGCAGCAGGTCACCCTGCACACCGAAAACGGGATGCTGGGCATGGGACCTGAGGCGCACGGAGAAGACATCGACGAAGAGCTGATCAACGCGGGCAAGATCCCGGTCACCGAACTCCCCGGAGCCAGCTACTTCCACCACGCCGACTCCTTCGCGATGATGCGCGGCGGCCACCTCGATGTCTGCGTCCTCGGCGCCTTCCAGGTCTCCGCCGGCGGGGACCTGGCAAACTGGTCCACCGGCGCACCCGATGCCATCCCCGCGGTGGGCGGCGCGATGGATCTGGCCATCGGCGCCAAGGAGGTCTTCGTGATGATGTCGCTCTTCGCGAAGGACGGCACGCCGAAGATCGTGCAAGAGTGCACCTACCCGGTCACCGGGCTGGGCTGCGTGAGCCGGGTCTACACCGACCACGGGGTCTTCCTGATCGAACAGGCAGCGGACGGGCCCCAGCTGGTGCTGCGCGAGGCCTACGGGATCGAAGCCGAGGAGCTGGTGCAGCGGTTCGATTTTCCGGTGGTGATCGCCGGCTAGCCAGCTGGTATAGTCATCAGCTGTGCCCAGGCGAGGGGGCGAGCGTCGCGGATCGGTTCCGCAGACCTCAGCCCCGTGATCGACGAGGCGAACTGACAGGAAACATCACCGCCGCTCATCGCGCGGAGAGCCTGAAATTCACTTGTCGTTGGTGCCTGGATCAATACGAATCCAACCAACGAAGGACAACACCATGGCTGACAAGATCGTCATTCCCGCCACCAAGCGCACCGAGTTCGGCAAGGGCGCTGCCCGCAAGGCCCGCCGCGAGGACCTGATCCCGGCAGTGGTCTACGGCCACGGCGAAGACCCCATCCACGTGGTGCTCCCCGGTCACCAGACCCACCTGGCAGTGCGTAACCCCAACGCGCTGATCACCCTGGACATCGAGGGCACCGAGCAGATGGTGATCCCCAAGGCCATCCAGCGCGACATCATCAAGCGCAGCATCGACCACATGGACCTGCTCACCGTGCGCCGCGGCGAGAAGGTCGTCGTCGACGTCTACGTCGAGGTCACCGGCGAGCCGGCCGTCGGCTTCGAGTGGATCCTGGAGCAGGCCACCGTCTCCGTCGAGGCCGAGGCCACCCACCTGCCCGAGCACGTCACCGTGGACATCACCGACCGTGACGAGAACGCCCTGCCGGAGCACATCGAGCTGCCCAAGGGTGTCACGCTGGCGATGACCGACCTGGAGTCCCCGGTCGTCTCCATCCACGAGCCCGTCGAGCAGGACCTGGGCGACGAGGAAGAGACCACCGAGGAAGAGGCCGCCGAGGGCGAGACCGCCGAAGGCGAGTCCGAGGAGAACGCCGAAGGCGAAGAGAGCTGAACCAGCTGAGGCTGGAACTCCACTAGGCTCGAAGCATGGCTTCAGAGACGTGGTTGATAGCGGGACTCGGGAACCCCGGGTCCCGCTATCGTCATACCCGGCACAATATCGGGCACATGGTGCTCGACGAACTCCTCGAGCGCATGGACGCGAAGTACACGCGGACCAAGTTCGGGGCCAAGGCCGTCACCGCCCGGCTGGGCGCCGGCGGGCCGAAGGTGGTCTTCGCGGTCTCTGAGGGCTATATGAACCTCTCCGGC
Organism: Nesterenkonia sandarakina; assembly: GCF_014138825.1. NCBI lineage: Bacteria > Bacillati > Actinomycetota > Actinomycetes > Micrococcales > Micrococcaceae > Nesterenkonia > Nesterenkonia sandarakina. Next base: position 188,739 of record NZ_JACJIH010000001.1, read on the forward strand.
AAGCCGGTGCGAGGGCTGATGGACTACTTCTCCGTGCCCACACAGAACCTGATCGTGGTCCACGACGAGCTCGATCTGGACTTCGGACGTGTGAAGCTCAAGCGCGGCGGATCCGAGGGCGGGCACAACGGGCTGAAGTCCATCACGTCCCACCTCGGCGGTGACCGGGACTACCTGCGGGTGCGCGCCGGGGTCGGCAGGCCCCCCGGCCGCATGGACAGCGCCGACTACGTGCTGCAGAAGTTCAGCGCCGCCGAACAGAAGGAGCTGGGCATCTTCATCTCCCGGCTCGCGGACGCCGTGGAGCTGCTGGTCTCCGAGGGGCTGCCCGCCGCTCAGAACGCGGTGCACTGAACTCTCTGGTGGATAGATCTCACCGCCGCCACAGAATCTCCTGCCGCACTGCACCTCCTCGGGGGTACCGACTCTTCGGGGCGCGCCTTCCGTGCGCCGCAGTCTGCTCCCGACGTGCCGTGCTGAACCGGCACTCAAAGGGGTTCCCTTTCCTGGACGAATGCCTAAAATGGGGTCAGTTCTTGCCGCGAGGATGGTTATGGATTCCGAGGAACTGCGTGTTGCTGACCTGCCGCCGTACGAGTTCAGATTCACCGGCGAGGTGGGGGAGTCCCTCGCGAGGACCCTCCGGGTGCTCAGCTCTCAGCGACGGCTCCAGACCCTGCTGGATGCCAGCAACGTGGTGGTCAGCGATCTGGACCTGGAGCGCGTGCTCCGAAGCATCGCCGAGGAGGCCCGGAGGGTGGCGGACGCGGAGTTCGCCGCATTGGGTGTCCTCTCCGCGGACGGGCGTCTTGAACGATTCATCCACGTGGGGGTGCCGACCCAGCAGGCCGCGAAGATCGGAGACCTGCCGCGCGGTCTCGGCGTCCTGGGCGCAGTCATCGAGGAACAGCAGCCGATCCGGCTGGATGACCTCACTGCCGACCCGCGGTCCGTAGGCTTCCCCGCTCACCATCCGCCGATGAGCAGCTTCTTGGGGGTCCCGGTCACGATCAGGGACGAGGCCTACGGCAACCTCTACCTCACCAACCGAGCCGATGGGCCGTTCACCGCGGAGGACGAGGAACTGGTCACCGCTCTGGCGGCAGCGGCCGCGACGGCCATCAGCAACGCCCGGCTCTACGAGGAGACCCGGCGCGCCCAGCAGCTCAGCGTGGTCCTGGGGGATCTCACCTCGGCGCTGCTGGCCTCCGAGACCATCGACGTCTTCGGGGTCCTGGCCCAAGGGGTCATGACACTGACCGAGGCAGATTTCGCGGGCATCGTGACCTCCCATGAGGCAGGGCAGGAGCTGCGCATCGACACAGCTCGTGGTTCCGGGGCCTCACGCATCGAAGGCGACGTCCTGCCCTGGGTGGACTGTGCGCTCTCCCGCGCCATGGAGGGTGAGGCGAGCATCTCACCTCCCGATGGCACCGGTGCCCCACCCTTCGGGGACCTCGTTCCGAGTTCCTCGGTGATCGCTGTCCCGCTGGTGGTCTCCGGCGACCGGATCGGGGCTCTCTGCGCCACCCGGGACGAGGCCCGCCCGGCATTCAGGGCTGCCGACCTTGCGCTGCTTGCCGACTTCGCGACCCAGGCAGGCCTCGCCGTCGCGCTCTCCTGGGCCCGGGTTGATCGGCAGCGGCTCAGCATGATCGAAGATCGCGCTCGCACAGCGCGCGACCTCCACGACCATGTGATCCAGCGGCTCTTCGCCACCGGACTCGGACTTCAGGCCTTCGCCTCAGCCCACCCGCATCATGCAGCGACCATCGACCGACACGTGGCGGAGATCGACGCCGCGATCGAGGACATCCGCAGCGCGATCTTCACGCTTCGCACCCGAGGGACCACCAGGACAGTTCAGCACCGGTTGCTCGACGTCGTCACGGAGCTCTCCACCGGGCTCGCTCAGGCTCCTCGGGTGAGCTTGGTCGGCCCGGTGGATGCCGCCATCACCGCAGACCTGGCTGATGACGTGATGGCGGTGCTGCGCGAATCCCTCGCCAACGTGACCCGCCACGCCAAGGCGACGAACATCGCGATCGAGATTCTCGCCGCAGCCCGGGAGGTCTCGGTCACGGTGGAGGACGACGGCGTGGGCCCCGGCCGCTGCGACGAGGCGGCCAGCGGAACCGCGAATCTCAGTGCCAGGGCGCGGGCTCGCGGCGGCGACTTCGAGCTCACACCGAGGCGGGGCGGCGGAACCCGGGCCCGGTGGCACGTCCCGATCCCATCCCAGGAGGATCGGTGAATCGGCGACCAGGACCGCTGGATCGGCTGCAGGACTCAGAAGGCACCCATATGGGGAGGCTCCGTCCCGGGCGGCTTCTCCACAATAGGGCCAGGTCTCTGGCGAGCCTGGGGCGTGTCTGATAGGACCTCTGGCCCTACACGGATGGTGGAGGTTCATGGAGGCTGAGTCCAGCCCGCGAGCCGCGAGAAGGGAATTCTGCTGTGATCATTGCTACACGCACCCGATCCGACACCAAGATCCATTCCTTGGTTCTTGCCGAACTCGAATGGACGCCGCAGGTTGATGCCTCGGAGATCCGAGTCGAGGTGGAGGCTGGAATCGTCACCCTTACCGGAGAGGTCCGGGATCACTTCGAGTACCTGGCCGCCGAGCGTGCCATGCGGCGGGTCCACGGCGTCGTGGCGGTGTTCAACCGCCTGGAGGTCACACCACGCTCAGCCAGGTGGGTCACCGACCCCGACATCGCTGGCGTCGCTGAGCGGATCCTGACCTGGTCTGCCAACATTCCAGGCTCGGTCCGTTGCCGGGTGGAGGCGGGATGCATCACGCTCACCGGTCAGGTGGACTGGCATTTCCAGCGTGAGGCGGCGGAACGGGCCGTGGAGAACATCCGCGGCGTGCACACCGTCCGCAACGAGATCACGCTGATTCCCCGTCCGGTGGCCGATGACGCGGCGGAGACGATCCGCAGCGCCTTGTTCCGCAATCCGCAGATCGATGCGAGCCGGATCAGCGTCTCGGTGCGGGGGAACACGGTCATCCTCACCGGGTATGTGAAGTCTCTGACGCAGCGGGCCCAGGCAGACGCGGTCACCTGGTCCTCTCCTGACGTCGTCGCGATCGAGAATCGACTCAACGTGCGCCCCTACTGAGGCGCATGCATCAGCCAGGGGGCATGATGTTTGACGGTCTCTATTTCTGGAACCTGATCTGGTCCTTCTTCACGCTGCTCTCACTGGTCTTCGTGCCAGTGCTCTTCGTGATGATCTACCTGAACACCAGGGGGCCCAGGGCCGGTCCCGGCCAGGCAGCAGGGCCGGCGGCCTCTGCCGGGGGAGCAGGGGCCGGAGCAGTCGAGGAGCATCCCGGGAAGCGGGCCGCATGAGCCCGGGGTCGCATCCCGCGGTCCATGCGGCCCCCTTCGTCGTCGAGCACTACGAGGTCCAGACCTCTGGGTCAGCCGCGGCGGGAGATCCAGGCGCTGACCTCGCGGGCCTGCAGGTCCACGAACTTGCGCATATAGGGCTCGGCGGCCGTCTTGATCTTCTTCCCGACGATGGGGATGTTCACATTCACCTCGCCGCGCACCGTGGAGAGCGTCTCCTCGGCCCCACGGACGTGCAGGTTCTGCGCCGCCTGGGCGGTCACAGGAGCCGAAGCGATCTTCACCGCGGTGTCCGCCCGGCGGGAGCCGGCAGCGTCCGGGGCGCCCCAGGAGTGGGTCACATGCACGGTGACCTCGCCCTTGATGACCTTCTTGGCGATGTCCGGAAGCTTCTCCGCGGACATGGACTGCTCGGTGACGATCTCGAACGGTCCGTCCAGCGGTCCGACGACCTCGAAGCTGCGCAGCGAGGCACCGACCTTCTTGGAGAGGTGCTCGTTGAAGTCGCGGTCCGCGTAGGCCTCGATGATGTCCTGCGCGCTGTGCGGAATCACGAGCTCTGATTCAAGTGCCACTGGATGGTCTCCTCGTTGACGTCGTGGTGAAGGCGTTCTGCGACGGCGGTCACGGAACCTACCCATTGTAGAGTTGCACCAGTGACCATCATGACTCTTCTCCTGCTCCTCGGCGGTTTCCTGCTGCTCGTCGGCGGCGGTGAGGCCCTGGTTCGGGGCGCCGCGTCGCTGGGTCGCACGCTCGGCCTGTCCTCGCTGATCATCGGGCTCACCGTGGTGTCCTCGGCGACATCGGCTCCGGAGCTTGCGGTGAGCACCGGAGCGGCGCTGAGCGGCTCGCCTGGCCTGGCGCTGGGCAACGTGGTCGGCAGCAACATCGCGAACATCCTCTTCGTGCTCGGGCTGACCGCCATCTTCGGGGCCCTGGTGGTCAAGGTCCAGCTGATCAAGGCCGATATCCCGATCATGATCGGGTTCTCCGTGATCGCCCTGCTGATGGCCCTTGACGGGGGCATCAGCACCCTCGAGGGTGCCGTGCTGGTGGGCATGCTGGTGCTCTACCTGGTGGTCACCGTGGTGCTCGCCCGCCGCCAGACTCGGGGCGAGAAGTCCGACGCTCAGGAAGCGACAAAGGCTGAGACTGGGGCGCAGGCTGGCGCAGACCGGGCAGACGGCGCAGTCCGCGCAGACCCGCTGGACGTGGACCGGGCGGTCGGCGGCGGTTCGGTGAAGCTGACCAAGAGCCTGCGCACCACCAAGCTGCGCTCGGTCATGGTGGACCTGGTGCTGCTCGCGGTCGGCATCGCGCTGCTCGTGGTCGGCGCCCAGATGCTGGTCTCCGCCGCGAGCACCATCGCGCTCTCCCTGGGGGTGAGCGACCTGATCATCGGGCTGACCATCGTGGCCATCGGCACCTCGCTGCCGGAGCTCGCCACCAGCGTCATCGCGGCGCTGCGCGGCGAGCGCGATATGGCGGTGGGCAACCTGGTGGGCAGCAACATCTTCAACATCGGAGCCGTGCTCGGGCTGACCGCGATCATCTCTCCCGACGGCGTGGAGGTCGCCGCCGCTGCCGTGAACTTCGACCTGCCGGTGATGATCGCCGCCGCCCTGGTGCTGCTGCCGCTGGCGTTCACCGCGGCCTCCATCGGCCGCCTGGAAGGTCTGGTCCTGGTGGCGCTCTACAGCGCCTACGTCGTCTACCTGGTGCTCTACGCCGCCGGACACGACGCGCTGCAGCCCTTCAGCGCCGCGATGCTCTGGTTCGTGCTGCCGATCACCGCGCTGTGGATCACGGCGCTGGTCGGATACGAGGTGGGGGTGCTGCGCACTCGCCGAGCCGCCCGAGCCGAGAGCCCCGGAGGCTCCTCGGGCCCCGCGGAGGCCGCCGAGGAGCCGGGCCGGACCGGGGCATCATGACCGTCGCACCGAGTATCCTGTGTGAGGCCTGAACTGAAGAATCTCAGCACTCGCCGAGACCCCGCCCGCGGAGCCCCGGCACCGATCTGCCTGTGAAACTGTCTGCGAAACTGTCTGCGAAACGAGGCGTCACTCTCCCATGGCTCTGTCAGGTCTGCGCACCGCGCTCACGGCGAACCCGTCCTTCAAGCGTGTCGCCTCCGCCGCCGCGCACCCTGCCCGGGAGCGCACCGAAGAGCTGCAGATCGCCTCCACCACCGGGCTGCGCCCCGCGCTGATCGCGGAGATCGCCGCCAAGCTGCGCGGCACCAGTGCGACCGGCACGTTGCTGGCCGTCACGGCCACCGACCGGGAAGCCGATGAGCTGGCCACCTCGCTCGCCGCCTACGCCCCGGACGCGGCCGTGGCGCACTTCCCGTCCTGGGAGACGCTGCCCCATGAGCGGCTCTCCCCGCGCTCGGACACCGTGGGCCGCCGGCTCGGGGTGCTGCGCCGGCTCGCGCACCCGGATGAGGCCGGGGGAGTCCTCGACGTCGTCGTCGCCCCGGTCCGCGCGGTGGTCCAGCCACTGGTCACCGGGCTCGGAGACCTCGCCCCGGTGCGGCTTGAGGTCGGGGAGTTCGCGGACTTCGATCAGACCGTCGCCCAGCTCGCCGATGCCGCCTATTCCCGGGTCGACATGGTCACCCGGCGCGGCGAGTTCGCGGTGCGCGGCGGGATCCTCGACGTGTTCCCGCCCACCGAGCCGCATCCGATCCGCATCGAGTTCTTCGGCGACGAGGTCGAGCAGATGCGCTGGTTCGCCGTGGCGGATCAGCGCTCACTGGACACCGAGTCCACCGAACACCCCCAGGTGCTCGACGCCGCGCCCTGCCGCGAACTGCTGATCACCGAGGCCGTGCAGGCCCGCGCGAAGGAGCTCATCGCGCAGATGCCGCACGCCGCGGATCTGCTCACCAAGCTCGCCGAAGGAATCGCCGCCGAGGGCATGGAATCCCTGGCCCCGGTGCTGGTGCCCGAGATGGTGCCCTTCGTGGAGCAGCTGCCCGCCGGCTCGCTGACCGTGGTGATCGAACCCGAGAAGACCCGGGGACGCGCCCATGACCTCGCCGCCACCAACGAGGAGTTCCTCGCCGCCGCCTGGTCCGCGGCCCCCGACGGTGCGGCCGCCCCGCTGGACCTCAGCGGGGCCCAGATCGGCAGCGAGCAGCAGGGCCTGGCCACCGGAGGGTTCGCGAGTCTGGCCGAGACCCGGGAAGCCTCGATCGCCCACGGCGCGGGCTGGTGGTCGATGACCTCGCTGGGCCTGGACGAGGAGCTGGAGCAGGACGCCGACATCGTCTCCCTGGACTCCCGGGAGCCGATCGGCTACCGCGGCAGCGTCGAGGACGTGATGACCTTCCTGGGCGAGCGGGCCAAGGCGAACTGGACCGTGGTGGTGACCACCGCCGCGGCAGGCTCCGCGCAGCGGGTCCATGAGCTGCTCACCGAACACGAAGTCCCCTGCGTCCGGGTGGACTCCCTGGACCAGCCACCGGCGCCGGGGACCATCACGATCTCCACCGCGAACGTCTCCGAGGGCTTCGCCGTGGACCCGCTGCAGCTGGCGCTGCTCACCGAGTCCGAGATGCTCGGGCGCTCCATCCGGCAGGACTCCGGCTCCGCACGCAAGGTGCCTGCGCGGCGTCGTCGTCATGTGGTGGACCCGCTGGCGCTGAAGCCCGGGGACTACGTGGTCCACGAACAGCACGGGATCGGCCAGTTTGTCGAGCTGATCCAGCGCAAGGTCGGCTCCCCGCAGGCGATCAAGGCGGGCACCGCCGGGATCCGGGAGTACCTGGTGCTGGAGTACGCCGCCTCCAAGCGCGGCGGCGCCAAGGACCGGCTGATGGTCCCCACCGACCAGCTCGACCAGGTCTCGCAGTATGTGGGCGGTGAGGCGCCCTCGCTGTCCAAGATGGGCGGCAGCGACTGGTCGCAGACCAAGCGCAAGGCGAAGAAGGCGGTCAAGGAGATCGCCGGCGAGCTGATCAGGCTCTACGCGGCACGCATGGCCTCCCGCGGGCACGCCTTCGGCCCTGACACGCCCTGGCAGTCGGAGCTGGAGGACGCCTTCCCCTATGCCGAGACCCCGGACCAGCTCACCGCCAGCGACGAGGTCAAGGCGGACATGCAGCGCGAGATCCCGATGGATCGGCTGATCTCCGGCGACGTGGGCTACGGCAAGACCGAGATCGCGATCCGTGCCGCCTTCAAGGCGGTCCAGGACGGCAAGCAGGTCGCCGTTCTGGTGCCCACCACGCTGCTGGTCTCCCAGCACTACGAGACCTTCACCGAGCGCTACGCCGGCTTCCCGGTCCGGGTGGCCCCGCTCTCGCGGTTCCAGACCGCCAAGGAGTCCAAGGAGACGATGCTCGGTCTTCGGGAAGGCAGCGTGGACATCGTGATCGGCACCCACCGGCTGCTCTCCAAAGAGGTGGAGTTCCACGACCTGGGCCTGGTGATCATCGACGAGGAGCAGCGCTTCGGGGTCGAGCACAAGGAACAGCTGAAGAAGATGCGCACCAACGTGGATGTCCTCGCCATGTCCGCCACCCCGATCCCGCGCACCCTGGAGATGTCCATGGCCGGGATCCGGGAGACCTCCACCCTGGCGACCCCGCCGGAGGAGCGCCACCCGGTGCTCACCTATGTGGGGCCCTATACCGATAAGCAGGTCTCCGCCGCGATCCGGCGCGAGCTGATGCGCGAGGGTCAGGTGTTCTTCGTGCACAACCGGGTCTCCTCGATCGACGCCACCGCAGCCAGGGTCCGCGAGCTGGTCCCGGAGGCGCGGGTGGAGGTCGCCCACGGTCAGATGAGCGAGTCCCGGCTGGAGCAGATCATCCAGGACTTCTGGGAGAAGCGCTTCGACGTGCTGGTCTCCACCACGATCATCGAGACCGGCCTGGACATCTCCAACGCGAACACCCTGATCGTGGACCGCGCCTCCACCTACGGGCTCTCCCAGCTGCACCAGCTGCGCGGCCGGGTGGGGCGCTCCCGGGAGCGCGCCTACGCGTATTTCCTCTACCCGGCGGAGAAGCCGCTGGGCGAGGTCGCTCTGGAGCGGCTGCGTGCCGTGGCGGCGAACAACGAACTCGGCGCCGGCCTGCAGCTGGCGATGAAGGACCTGGAGATCCGCGGCGCCGGGAACATGCTCGGCGGCGAGCAGTCCGGGCATATCGCCGGGGTCGGCTTCGACCTCTATCTGCGTCTGGTCGGGGAGGCGGTGGCCGACTACCGCGGCGATGAGGAGGAGACCTTCACCGAGGTCAAGATCGAACTCCCGATCAACGCCCACCTGCCCCACGACTACGTGCCCGGCGAGCGGCTGCGCCTGGAGGGCTACCGCAAGCTCGCCGCGGCAGACACCGAGGAGAAGATCGCCGAGGTCATCACCGAATGGCAGGACCGCTACGGGGACCTGCCGGACCCGGTGACCAACCTGATCGAGGTGGCGAGGTTCCGCAATCGCGCCCGGGCCGCGGGCATCCACGACGTCGGCACCCAGGGCAAGTTCATCCGCTTCGGCCCGGTGGCGGAGCTGGCCGAGTCCAAGACCATGCGCATGGAACGGATGTATCCGGGCAGCCAGCACAAGGTCTCGATGAAGCAGGTGTTGATCCCCAAGCCCAAGACCAGCGGGATCACCGGGGTGGAGCTCACCGACGGAGAGCTGCTGGCCTGGCTGAATCAGGTCTTCGAGGCGATCTTCCCGCCGGTGTGATCCGCCCTCCGGCGGCGCAGCGCGGACCGCGGCAGCCCGTTCAGCGGGCCTGAGAGCGGGGTGCGGTTGACCAGGATTCCCAGGCCCCAGCAGATGATCAGCGCGATCACGGTGCGCAGCACCGGGTTCTCCAGCTCGAAGAGCCGCAGCAGCAGGTAGAGCACCATCGCGTGGGCGAAGACCACGAAGGTGGCGGTCTGCACCAGCTCGGAGATGACGACGCCGAGGACCCGCCCGCGTGGCGACTCGGTGCTGCGGTGGGTGGCAGCCGCGTCTGGGCCGGCTTCGGCCGGCCGGGGCCCGCCGAGCAGCGCGTTGACCGTGGTGGAGAACAGCAGCACCAGCCCGATGCTGATCAGCACGGAGACCGCGGGGGAGAGCAGGAAGGTGCCGAAGCCGGACCATTTGATATTCATGGTCCCCGCGCCTGCGGCTAGGGCGCCGAAGCCGATGCCCAGGCAGAGCAGCCCGATCCAGGGCTTGCCCGGCAGGCTCAGTCCGCGCGGGGAGCGCATGAACCGGCCGAACCAGTGACCGGCGAGCATGAAGGCCATGCAGGCGGGGACCAGTCCGACGCCCAGTGGGGTGTAGGCCATGGCGGAGTCCGGCAGCTGGGCCAGGGTGAGACCCGCCAGGCCCACCGCCGCGCCGGCCCACCAGGGCAGGGCGAGCACCGCGCGCAGCAGCAGCGCGGCGAAGAAGAGCACCGAGATGAACCAGAACGCCAGGAACGGCATATCGGTGCGGGCACCACCGATCAGCGCCCCGCGGATGGTGCCAGGCTCGAACGGCCAGGGGGTCTGCGTCATCGCCAGCACGCCGGCACTGAGCAGCAGGAGCCACACCGCGTAGGGGACCGCGAGGCTGCGGGTGCGTGCCTGCAGCTCCCCACGCAGGGTCCTGGAGGTGGAGAAGAAGAAGCCCGCCAGGAAGAAGAACAGCGGCATCCGCCAGATCTGCAGATAGTCCGCCCCCGGCATCCCCGCCCAGGCGTGCCCGATGACCACAGCGGCCACCGAGATCACCCGCAGCAGGTCGATGCCGAGATTCCGGGAGCTCACGGGCCGCGGCGCCGGGGTGGTCATGGCAGTTCTTCGTGCGGGGTCAGCTGACGCGAGGGTCAGCGGACGTGCGGCTCCGCAGCCGATTCGCGGGAGGAGGCGGCCCGGGAGGCCATGGCGTCCAGCGGTTCACCATGCTCGCCGTGGAGGTCCTGCTGCTCCAGCGAGTCCGAGCGGCCGATGACCTCCTTGGCCACCAGGAACGACCCGGTGTAGAGCACGATGAAGATCAGGCCGGGAAGCCACACCTGGTCCAGATCCCAGAAGTTCAGCGCGACGATCGAACCGACGAGCATCAGGAAGACCACGGAGAACGCGGCGAAGTTTCCTACGAAGTTGCCCTGGCCCGAATAGGCCTTGACCTTACCGTTGCTGATCATGTGCTCCCCTTAGGATGCGGTGCGGTCTGCTGGAAGCCTGACTCAGTAGTCTCCGGCAGCACCGGATGTGCTGGAATCTCTGTGCTCCACGATATCAAGAGAGGAGCTTGCGCCGATGCGTGTGGCGCCGGCGGAGACCATGGCCACGGCGTCGTCGTAGCTGCGGACCCCGCCGGAGGCCTTGATGCCCAGCCGGCCGCCGACCAGCGAGTGCATCAAGGTGATGTCGGTCAGGGTGGCCCCGCCTCCGGCGAACCCGGTGGAGGTCTTCACGAAGTCGGCACCGGCGGCCTCTGCGGCCTGGCAGACCAGCGTCTTGGCGGACTCGCTGAGCAGTGCGGTCTCCAGGATCACCTTCAGGATCGCGCCGCCGGCGTGGGCGGCATCCGCCAGCGCCCGGATCTGTGCCTCCACATAGCTGTGGTCACCGGCGTTGGCCGCGGCGATGTCCACCACCATGTCCACCTCCTGGGCACCGAGCTGGACCGCTTCCACGGTCTCGGCGAGCTTGGCCGCGGTGGTGGAGGCCCCCAGCGGGAAGCCGACCACGGTGCAGGTCTTGACCGGGCTGCCGGCGAGCTCGGCGGCCACCAGGGTCACCCAGCGCGGGTTGATGCAGACCGCGGCGAAGGAATGCGTCAGCGCCTCGGTCACGACCCGGCGCACGGTGGCCTCATCGGTGTCCGGCTTCAGGGCGGTGTGGTCGATCAGCGGCGCCATCTCTGCGGGGGTGGGGGTGTGGGTCATCAGGGGTCCTCAAGTCGGTGACATCAGTGGTGGTGGGGTGGGGTGAGGCTCAGCTGAGCATGGTCTCCATCGAGCTGCGCAGCTGCTCCAGACGCTCGGCGGCCTGCGCCCGGGCGGCACTGATCGCCTCGGGGGCGGCATCGACCCCGGGTGTGTCCGCGACCGCTTCCAGGTAGCACTTGACCTTCGGCTCGGTCCCGGAGGGCCGCACGATCACCCGGTCCCCGGCCTCGGTGAGGTAGATCAGCGCATCGGTCTTGGTCGCTTCGCTGAGCTCCGTGCCAGGCAGCGGGTCCTGGGTGAGGTCCAGGGACTCGACGACGGCGGAGCCTGCGATCTCCGCAGGCGGCTGGGCGCGCAGCGCCGCGGTGACCTTGCCCAGTTCGGAGAGGTCACCCACCCTGATGGTGACCTGCCCGGTGACGAAGACTCCTGCCTCGGCGGCGATCTCGTCCAGGGCGGCGACCAGGCTGGTCTCGCGGGCCTTCAGCGAGGCGGTCATCTCGGCGAAGATCAGCGCGGCCGAGACGCCGTCCTTGTCCTTGACATGCTCGGGGTCGACATTGAAGCCGATGGCCTCCTCGTAGCCGAAGCTCATGTGCTGGACCCGAGCCAGCCACTTGAAGCCGGTCAGCGTGGCGGCGTGCCCGACCCCGCGGACCTGGCAAAGCCGCTGAAGCAGCCGGGAGGAGACGATCGAATTGGCCAGCACCGGAGCCCCGCCGTCGGCCTGGGGGCGCAGCGGCCCGCGCTCGAGCAGATGCCGGCCCAGCAGAGCCCCGATCTCATCTCCGGAGAGCTGCCGCCAGGCCCCGGCGACCTCGTCATAGACCGCGGCGGAGAGCCGGTCGGCGTCCGGGTCGTTGGCCAGCACCAGGTCGGCGTTGTGCGCCTCGGCGGCCTTCAGTGCCAGGTCCAGGGCGCCTGGCTCCTCCGGGTTGGGGAAGTCGGCGGTGGGGAAGTCCGGGTCCGGTTCGAACTGCTCAGCCACCGGGGTCACCGTGAACCCGCCGGCGCGCAGCAGCGAGGTCACCATCTCCCCGCCCACGCCGTGCATCGCGGTGTAGACCACGTGCAGCTCACGCTCGGGGTAGTTCTGCGGGTCCAACAGCTCCAGGGCCTCGCGCTCGTAGCTGCGGCGGGCCTCCTCGGTGACCGGGTGAGTGGTGGCAGCGCCGGCCGGTGCATCAGCGTCGGCCGCAGCGCCGGCCTCGGGGGAATCGGCTGCGGCCTCGACGAGCTCGGCGATCCGGGCGGCGATGTCCTGATCCACCGGGGCCACGATCTGGGCGCCGACGCCACGCCCGTGCGGTTCCAGGAAGCGGGAGAGCTCTCCGCCGAGGTAGACCTTGTACCCGTTGTCCTGGGGCGGGTTGTGACTGGCGGTGACCATCACCCCGATCTCGGCGTCGAGGACCAGCACCTGGCGGGCCAGCAGCGGGGTCGGTCCGGGGCGGGTGAAGAGATGGACCTCCCAGCCGGCGGCGGAGAAGATCTCGGCGGTGTCGGCGGCGAACTCATCGGACTGGTGCCTCGCGTCGAAGCCGATCACGATCTTGCGCGCCCCGCCGCTGAGCAGGTCCTGCGGGTTATCCGCCTTGGTGCGGGCCTCGGTGAGCTGTTCCTCGGCGTAGCTGAGCATCCCGGCCGCGGTCTGACGCACCACCAGACGGTTCATCCGCAGCGGGCCTGGGCCCAGCTCGGCGCGAAGCCCCGCGGTGCCGAAGGCGAGCCGACCGGCGAAGAGCCGCTCCAGCTCGGGGGTCGCTGCGGTGTCGGAGGACTCCGCACGCTGGACCAGCTCCTGGAGCGCTGACCTGGTTCTGGGGTCCGGGTCCTGCTCGATCCAGCGGCGGACGGTGCCGATCAGCTTCTCGGTCATGGCGGTCTGCTCCCTCATTCGGGTCGGAGTATCGGGTCTGGGTTCACGGCTCGGGGTTCACGGCGTCCGGCTCAGGGGGCGAGGATGCGCCCGATCACCGTGGCCAGCAGCGCAGAGATCCGGGGGGCGGCCTCCCGCCCGGCGTCGAGGACCTCGGTGTGGCTCAGCGGCTCCGGGGAGATCCCGGCCGCCTGGTTGGTCACCAGGGAGATGCCGAAGACCTCCATCCCGGCGGCCCGGGCCGCGATCGCTTCCAGCGCCGTGGACATGCCCACCAGGTCGGCACCGAGGACCCCGGCCATCCTGACCTCGGCGGGGGTCTCATAGTGCGGCCCGGGGAACTGGGCGTAGACGCCTTCGGGCAGATCCGGGTCGACCTCACGGGCGAGATCGCGCAGCCGGGGGGAGTAGAGGTCGGTCATGTCCACGAAGTGCGCCCCGCGCAGCGAGGAGGTGCCGGTGAGGTTGAGGTGATCCGAGATCAGCACCGGGGTGCCCGGCTTCCACTGCGGGTTCAGGCCGCCGCAGCCGTTGGTGAGCACCATGGTGCGGGCCCCTGCCGCAGCGGCGGTGCGCACCCCATGGGCGACGGCGTCCACGCCGCGCCCCTCGTAATAGTGGGTGCGGGCGCCGATCACCAGCACGTGCTCCCCGGAGCCGGTGCGGATGACCTTGAGCGTTCCGCTGTGCCCGGAGACCCCGGAGGAGTGGAAGCCGGGCACCTGCTCGGCGTCGATCTCCGCGACGATCTCACCGAGCTGCGCGGCGGCCTCACCCCAGCCCGAGCCCAGGGTGCAAGCCAGGTCGATGGAGTCGACCCCGGCCTGCTCGCGCAGCGCGCGCGCCGCAGCCTCCGCGCGCTGGTTCGCCGGGGCCGTGGGGTCATTGGTAGGAGTCAGCTCCGGCTGGGCGACCACATGGTCGTCGAGGCGGTCGCTGGTCGGGGCACTGGGCTGGGTCTGGACTCTGTCGTGGCTCACACAGCCCAATCTACCGTCTGAGTCAGACACAGCGGCAGGCAGACGCGGCCGTGCGCGCCGCCGCAGCCTCGCCCAGGGTCTACCACCCTCGTGCGGCGGGCCTGGGGGCGAGCAGACAAGGGCCCCGAAGCCGTCACATCCTCGCCCGGCGTATGACATTGCCCCGGCAACTGGGCAGAATGGGGCTGTGACTCCAACTAACGCGCGCCGACGCTTCGCCCCTGACCGCATCGCCATCCTCGGGGGCGGCCCTGGAGGGTACGAGGCGGCCATGGTCGCCGCCGACGCCGGCGCTGAGGTCACCATCGTCGAGGAGAAGGGCCTCGGCGGCTCCGCGGTGCTCACCGACGTGGTGCCCTCCAAGACCCTGATCGCCACCGCGGACGCGATGCGCCGGGTCAACATCTCCACCGCCTTCGGCGTGCGCTTCGGCGAGCGTAGGGGAGAGCGTGGCAACGGGTCCCAGGCCGAGTCCGCCGTGGAGGCGGAGGCCTGGGCCGACTTCTCCAAGGTCAACGAACGACTGCTCAAACTCGCGCACAGCCAGTCCCGGGACATCCACGCCACCTTGGAGTCCTACGGGGTGCGGGTGATCATCGGACGCGGCGCGCTGGTGCCCCCGCACAGCATCGAGGTCACCTCCGGCGCCCACGCCGGGGAGCAGATCGACGCCGACGCCGTCATCGTGGCCACCGGGGCACACCCCCGCGAACTGGCCTCCGCCAAGCCCGATGGGGAGCGGATCCTGAACTGGACCCAGGCCTATAACCTCACCGAGGTCCCGGAGCACATGATCGTCGTCGGCTCCGGGGTCACCGGCGCCGAGTTCGCCTCGGCCTACCGCCGACTCGGCGCGGAGGTCACCCTGGTCTCCTCCCGGGACCAGGTGCTGCCCGGGGAGGACTCCGACGCCGCCACGGTGCTGGAGAACTCCTTCGAACGCGTCGGGGTCCACGTCGCCTCGCTGACCCGGGCGGAGTCGGTGCAGCGCACCGAGAACGGCGTCGAGGTCCGGCTGACCAACGGCGAGGTGCTCCAGGGCTCGCACTGCCTGATGGCTGTGGGCGGGATCCCCAACACCGCCGGGATCGGGCTCGAGGAGGCCGGGGTGGAGATCTCAGAGTCCGGTCACGTGCAGGTGGACACCGTCTCGCGGACCACCGCGAACAACATCTACGCCGCCGGGGACTGCACCGGGGTGATGCCGCTGGCCTCGGTCGCGGCGATGCAGGGCCGCGTGGCGGTGGCGCATATGCAGGGGGAGAGCGTGAAGCCGCTGAAGCTGCACCAGGTCGCCTCCAACGTGTTCACCTCCCCGGAGATCGCCACCGTAGGGGTCACCCAGGAACAGGTCGACTCCGGGAAGTACCAGGCCGATGTGATCAAGCTGGATCTGGCCACCAACGCCCGGGCCAAGATGATGAACATCCGCGAGGGCTTCGTGAAGATCTTCTCGCGCAAGGGCTCCGGCACGGTGATCGGCGCCGTCGTCGTGGCTCCGCGCGCCTCCGAGCTGATCTTCCCGCTGGCTCTGGCGGTCACGCATAAGCTCCACGTCGACGACGTCGCGACGACCTTCACGGTCTATCCCTCGCTGACCGGGTCGATCTCCGAGGCCGCCCGCCGGCTCCACCTGCACGTCACCGACCCCGAGGACTGACCCCGCATGAGCTCGAACACCCCTGGATCCAGCAGCGGACGCGCACCCACCGAGGTGGACGCCTTCGCCGAGGACTACTTCGAGCGGATGCTCGCGCTGAACCCGGAGGAGGCCACGGTGCTGGGCCGTCCGGGGGTCGAGACGGAGTACGCCGACTACTCCCCGGCCGGCCGCGAGGAGGTCGCGCAGCTGCAGCGCGAGACGCTGACCCGGCTGGCCCAGCTGCAGCCCGCGGACCCGGTCGATGAGGTGACGCTGCATGCGATGGCCGAGCGCATCGGACTCGATGTGGCGCTGCACGACTCCGGGCGCACCGAGCTGAACAACCTCGCCTCCGCGCCGCAGGGAGTGCGGATGGTCCTGGAGCTGATGCCCGCCCAGACCGAGCAGGACTTCCGCCACATCGCCGGGCGGCTGCACCACCTGCCCGGCGCGCTCGAGGGCTACTGGGCCTCCCTGGTGCACTCCGCTGAACGCGGCCAGGTGCCGGCCCGCCGCCAGGTCCAGGCCGTGGCGCAGCAGTGCCGCAGCTACGCCACCGAGGACGGCGCGCTCGCCGGCTACCTGCACAGCGGTCAGCAGGCGCAGATCAGCTCCGCCACCGAGCAGGAGCTGGCCGCCGGCACCAACGCCGCGCAGCAGGCCTACCGGGTGCTCGCGGAGCGGCTGGAGCACGAGCTGCTGCCGAAGGCTCCAGAGACCGACGCCGTGGGCCGCGAGGCCTACCGGCTGCACAGCCAGTACTTCACCGGCACCGCCCTGGACCTGGAGGAGACCTACCAGTGGGGACTCGCCGAGCTCGCCCGGCTGGTCGCCGCCCAGGAGGAGGTCGCCGAGCAGATCAAGCCCGGGGCCTCAGTGGCCGAGGCCAAGGCGATCCTGGATGCCGACCCCGCCCGGCAGCTCTCCGGCACCGCGGAGCTGCAGGCATGGATGCAGCGACTCTCCGATGAGGCGCTGGCCGCGTTGAAGGACGTGCACTTCGACATCCCGGCCCCGATGGATGTCCTGGAGTGCATGATCGCACCGACCCAGGACGGCGGGGTCTACTACACCGGACCCAGCGACGACTTCTCCCGGCCCGGCCGGATGTGGTGGTCGGTGCCGCCGCAGGACGAGAGCTTCACCACCTGGACCGAGACCACCACCGTCTATCACGAAGGTGTTCCCGGGCATCACCTGCAGATCGCCACCGCCACCCTGGTGAAGGACCGGCTGAACTCCTGGCGCCGGCACGGCAGCTTCGTCTCCGGCTTCGCGGAGGGGTGGGCGCTCTACGCCGAGCAGCTCATGGCAGAGCTCGGATTCCTCACCGACCCCGGGGACCTGATGGGGATGTATGACATGCAGCGGATGCGCGCCGCGCGGGTGGTCTTCGACATCGGGGTGCACTGCGGCTTCGACGCCCCCGCCGAGCACGGCGGCGGGACCTGGACCCCGGAACAGGGCAAGGAGTTCCTGCGGACCCACCTGCCGATCTCTCCCGCCCAGCTGAACTTCGAGTTCACCCGCTACCTGGGATGGCCGGGCCAGGCGCCGTCGTACAAGGTCGGGCAGCGAGTCTTCGAGCAGATCCGCGCGGACCGTGAGGCGTCTGCCCAGCAGGCCGGTGAGAGCTTCGACCTGAGGGCCTTCCACACCGAGCTGCTCGGCCTGGGCATGATCGGGTTGGACACGCTGCGCTTCGCCATGCGGCGATGAGGCTGCTTCCCGGTCGGTCCCGAGACTGGCCGGTCAGCCCTGCCGGGCAGATCCCGGCGGGCCGGGTGGAGCTTCGCCCGCTGGGACTCCACGATGAGCACCGGTTCATGGCGCTGCGCCTGCTCAACGCGGCCTGGCTGCAGCCCTGGGACGCCACCACCCCGGAGAACCCAGACCCCCGCGACTCCGCGGGCAGCTTCCGCCAGATGGCCCGGGCGCTGAACCGCAGCGCCCGCGCCGGAAGCCATCTGCCCTGGCTGATCTGGTTCACCCCGGCCGGTGAGCACCCTCGACTGGTCGGGCAGCTGACCGTGGGACCGGTGATCGGGGGCTCCGCCCGGACCACCTCCCTGGGCTACTGGCTCGATGAGGGACACGCCGGGCAGGGCATCACCCCGATGGCGGTGGCGCTCGCGGTGGACCATCTCTTCTTCCACCGAGGGCTGCACCGGGTGGAGATCGCGGTGCGTCCGGAGAACGCGCCGAGCCTGCGAGTCGTGGAGAAGCTGGGGTTCCGCGAGGAGGGCCTGCGGTTGCGCTTCCTGCACATCCACGGCGCCTGGCGGGACCACCGCTGCTTCGCACTGACCCGGGAGGAGATCGGCGCGGGTCTTGTGGCGCGTTGCCGCGGATAACAATCCGGTGTCAGATAGGCTCACCCTGTACTTCATGAAGGGCGGGGGCCAGAGATGCTGGGCATGGAACACACCGAGAGCGCTTTCCTCTCCGCTGTCCAGAGCCTGCCCATTCCCTCCTCCGCGCTCATCGCGCTGATCGCCGTGCTCTTCCTGGGGACCCTGGTCCTGCGCGGGCAGCGGCAGGCCAGCCACATAGAGGCGATGCCGTCGAGCAGCGCCACCGCCCACCCCGACACCGACCGAGGGGCGACCATGTCTTCCACCCACGATTCATCCCGCACCGGCTCGATCCCCGCCAGCACCGGGAGAACTGATGCCGCGAAGGCCCGCGCCACCGGCGCTGAGACCTCCCCGGCCGAGCCCGGGCGGCCCGCGCAGCCTGAGTCGGGCGAATTCCACCTGCACTGGGGGCGCACCCTGGTGGCCCTGGTGGGCGTGCTCGCTGTGCTGACTGCCCTGGTCACCGGTGTCCTGGCCCCGCTGACCGCTATCCCGGCCGGTCTGCCGCTGGGCGCCGCGGGGGTCTTCCTGCTCAGCCTCATCGGGCTGCGCACCATGGCGGTGCTGCGCCGACGCAGCCGACGTCGGGCGCGCGTGCAGTCCGCCATCGAGGAGGCCATGAACCCGATGCAGTCCCAGCCCTGGCAGCATCGTCCCGACGCCGGTCTCTTCGACGCGCTCAGCGCCGACCGGCGCGGCGCCGGCGGACCGAACTCGCTGCAGCAGACCGACGAAGACGGACTGCCGGTGGGGCTGGAACGCACCTTCGGCGCCGAGGTGCAGACCTCAGGCCCGGTGCTGGGCGAGGCCGGAGAGCCCGTCGAGCCCTGGCAGCCTCGCTCGGTTCCGCGCCCGAAGTACCTGGACCTGGACAAGGCGCAGCGGCAGGCACCGGAGGCGCTCGAGGTGCAGACCCCGGCTCCGAGCAGCGAGGTCAAGCTCACCCAGCAGCGTTTCCTGGACCCGCAGCCCCCTGTCGAGGAGCCCGCCGCTGCACAGCCGCTGAGCGCGCCGAAGCAAGATTCCATGGACCTCGACGAAGTGCTCAAGCGCCGGCGCGCCTGATGTCCAGAGGCATGACTCCAGCAGAGCTGGAGGCCCGGCAGCTGGCGTTCATGGAGTCCTACGACGCCCATCCGCCGATCGCGGAAGCCATCCAGCACACCGGGGTCTACGCCACCAGCGTGCACCTGGAATCCCTGCAGCACCGTCCCGGCGCCGGAGTCACCGGGGTCTACCGGGTGGCGACCGGGCGACCGGTGATGCCGCGCGGCGGGCCTGCGGGGGTCTACACCGAGACCTCCGATCATGTGGATGAGCTCTACGTCGGGATGACCACGGAGCAGGTGCCCTCCGACGCCGAAGGATTGATCCAGTCGCACAGCCCCTATGGCCGGCTCTCCATCTGGCAGCATCCGTTGGACCCCGCGCTGCCCGGGCTGCGCATCGCCACCGACCCAGACTCGGTCCGCAGCGTCTGGGGTGCCGGACGTGACCTGGTCAGCCTGGAGACCATCAGCTACCGGCCGCTGCGTCGGGCCGTGATCGCCGCGGAGTTCGACGACGGCACGCGGCTGTTCCTGAAGGTGCTGCGAACCCGCCGGGCGCAGCAGCTGCACACCCGGCACCAGCTGCTGCTCGACGCCGGTGTCCCGGCCGCGGTGCCGGTGCGCGAGCCGGTGCTCGACGTCGTCGCGCTGCGCGAGGGCCCGGGAGAGTCCCTGGCGGAGTATTTCCTCGCCGACGGCGGCACCGCCTCGGCCCCCGGGCTGTTCATCGACCTGCTCGACAAGCTTCCGGCGGAGGTCATGGCGCTGCCGGCCCGGGAGGCCTGGACCGATCGGCTCACCGCCTACGCCTCGGCCGCCGCCTCGGCGCTGCCGGAGGCGGCAGGTCGGATCCACACCTTGGTGGAGCACATCAGCGCGGTGCTGCCCAGGACGGATCGTGGGCCGGTGGTGCCCACCCACGGCGACTTCTACGAGGCCAACCTGCTGATGCGCGCCGGAGAGGTCTCCGCGCTCTTGGACGTGGACTCGCTGGGGCCGGGGCACCGGGTGGATGATCTCGCCTGCTTCCTGGGCCACCTTGCGGTGCTGCCGGCCGTGGATGCACGCTACGTGCACGTCCCGGCCGCCTTCCAGCGCTTCGCCGCCGGGTTCGCCGCCACCGTGGACGGTGCGGGTCTGCGCGTGCGCACCGCGTCGGTGGCGCTGTCACTGGTGGCTGGTGCCCGGGACACGCGCCGGAGTCAATGGAAGGCTCAGGCGGAGCACCGACTCAGCTGCGCGGAAGCCGTGGTGGGCCTGGGGTCCCCGGATCCAGGGCTGCCGCAGTGGCCGGGGATCTAGGGCCGGCGCGGGTCAACTGCGCATCCGGCGCTTGAGCCGGGTGAGCTTTCGGCGCAGGTCCGCCGCGGCCTCGGCCTTGCCCTGACGCATGAGCGCCTCGATCTGGCCCTCCAGCGCCTCGGCCATCAGCGCAGGGCTGGCCTCACGCTCATCGGTGGACATCCGGAAGATGGTCTCGGCCTCGTCGGCCCGTCCCATCTCCAGGAGCACCTTCGCGGCGAAGACCTCGGCGTCCCCGGCGCCGTCCTCATCTCCGGCCTCGGTGAAGAGGTCAGCGGCCTCCAGACCGGCGGCCACCGCCTTGGTCCCCTCACCCAGCGCCGTCCATCCGCGGGCCAGCGAGTCGGTGATATCGGCGCGCTGCCAGGTGGTCCCGTGCTCGCGGGCCAGCGCGAGCGCCCGGTTCAGGTGGTCGATCCCGGTGTGATCCTCGGTGCGGGTGAGCAGGTGGCCCAAAGAATGCAGCGCCTGCAGCAGCACCTGGGGGTCCAGGTCCTCGCTGTGCTCCACCAGCTTCAGACCTCGTTCATAATGTCTGCGCGCCACGTCGAGGCGTTCCAGCGACGCCGCCAGGGCGCCGGCGGCGAGATGGGCACGGGCGGCCTCGTCGGTCTCCGCGATCTCCTCGAAGAGCTCAGCGGCCTCGTTCCAGTGTGCCATCGCCTCCAGGGGACGGTTCATGTGGGTCACGGCGTGACCGAGTCCCATCAGCGCACGGGCTCGGGTGGACCGGTCCTCCTCGGATCCGCCCAGGCGGACCGAGAGGGCATCGAGGACCTTCTCGGCCTCGGGATAGTCATCGAGCTCCAGGAGCTGCTGGCCCAGCGCCAGGCTCAACAGTCTGGACTCGCGGAACTCGCCGAGCTCAGCCTGCGCCACCGCGACCCGCCAGGCCAGCACCGAGGCCTCGCCGTCGTCCTCTTCCCCGGTCAGCCCCGCCAGCAGCGCGGCCGCCGAGGCCGCCCCCTTGCGCACCCGGGCTGCGGCGTAGAGCTCCACGGAGCGCAGCGCGGACTCGATGGCCTCACGGTTGCGGTCCTCGTGGTGGTGGATCGTGGCCTGCAGCATCGCCATGGCTCCATGCACGGCACGATTCGCCGGGGCGGCGAGGACCAGTTCGGCGGTGCTCAGCGCCTGGTCGGTCTCGCCGGTGAGCAGCAGGGTGTGCGCCAGGAACATCCTGGCCCCGGCCAGCGCCTCCGGCCGGTCCAGGGTGGTCAGGATGGTGCAGGCCTCCTGCACCAGCGGCAGCGTGGGCTCCGGTCCCGCATCCTGAAGTCGTCGCACCGCGAGGGAGGAGAGCACATCGGCCAGCTCCACGGTGACCCGGCCCGCGGAGCGATCCTCCGCGCGCAGGTCCTCGGCGACCCGGGAGAGGATCTCACCCTCCACCCGGTCCGGCTCGCGCAGCAGCATCGCCCCGAGGTCGTCCTCCACCCGGGCCTGACGGAACCGGCCCAGCTCGCGCAGCAGACTCAGCCGCTGGGCGATGTAGCCAGCCGCCGCGGCAGAGTCACCACGCATCTCATGGACACCGGCCAGGATCCGCAGCAGCATCAGACGATTCTCCGGGTCCTCGCCGCCGGGGGAGCGCAGTCCCGCCTCGGCGGCCTCGGCGGCTGAGCGGTACCGTTCCCCGTAGGCGCCTTCGTAGGCGAGGTCCAGCCAGCCTTCGGCATCAACAGCGGGCACAGTCGTGCCGCCGGCGGCCTCGAGGAGTGCCGACAGACGCGGAATCAGCGGACTCGTCATCTGCACCAGAGTAACGCCGAACCGCTGCCGTCGTAGAATGAGGCCCATGACTTTTCCCCCCTCGACGCCTCGGCGTGTCCGCGGCGTCGCGGGGTCCGCGGCGGTCGCGATCGCCGCCGCCATCGCCGTGACCAGCTGTTCCCCACCGCCACCGGCCGAGGAACCTACCGGGAGCGCCGCGGAGCGGGCCTGGACGATCGCGGTGGGCGAGCATCCGCTGGATCAGACCATCGCCAATGTCTACGCCCTGGCGCTGAACTCCCGTGACACCCTTGCGGTGGTGCAGACCTCGGAGCGCCGGCCCGCGGAGGCGATCACCGAGGGGGGCGGCGACATGTTCATCGGGCGGTCCATGGCGCTGGCCCGGCAGGTCGACCCGGAAGGCTTCGCCGAGCTGGAGCAGCCGAGCTCCTCGCAGCTGCTGGGCGTGATCGAGGACGGTCTCGATGAGCAGGCCACGCTGTTGGAACCGAGTGCCGCCGTGCTCGGGAGCTCGCTGGTGATCACCTCGGTCACCGCCGAGCTCAACGACATCGCCACCGAGGGGGAGGTGGATGACCCTGCCTTCGCCGAGGCCTGCGACGAGCTGCGCATCGGTGTGCGCCCGAACCTGCCCGAGCCGGAGCCCCTGCTGGCCGAGGTCTATGACTGCGAGCCCGCCGAGATCGTCGTCGCCGGAGAGGCTGAGCTGCTTGAGGGTGTGATCACTGCCGAGCTCGACGCCGCCATCCTCACCACCTCCCACCCCGGGATCCAGGAGCAGGCGCTGATCGCGCTGACCGACGCCGAGCGGGCCTTCCCGCAGGAGCAGTTCGTCCCGGTGGTCTCCGCGGAGATCGCCGAGGAGGTCCCACCGGTGGCGACGGAGCTGGCGCAGGCGCTGAATGAGGAGGCGCTGGTGACGCTGCGCCGGCTCACCGACGGCGAGCAGGGGCTCAGCCCGCAGGAGGCCGCAGAGTACTGGCTGGTCCAGGAAGGATTTGTCGCGGAGCCCGAGGACTGGGGCTGAGCCGTCGGTGTACCGGGCGCGTGGTTGGCGTCGCGCCGCGGGTGCGAAGCCGTCGTCGTACCGGGCGCGGCAACGCGCCGAGACAGATCCGAGACCGTAACGTCCCGGCGCAGCGTGTTGCATGAGGCACAATCTGTTCATGGAGGAATTCGAGGACTTCACCCAGGCTCAGAAGCTCCGCAATGTCCGGTATGACGTGCGCGGACCCATCGCGGTGGAAGCCGCTCGGCTCGAGCGCGCCGGACATCGGATCACCAAGCTGAACATCGGCAATATGGCGCCCTTCGGCTTCGACGCCCCGGACTCGATCCTGGTGGACATGATCAAGAACCTGCCCACCTCGCAGGGATACTCCGAGTCCCAGGGCATCTACTCCGCGCGCACCGCGGTGGCTCAGTACTACCAGTCCCGGGGCATGCGCGAGGCCGAGGTCTCCGACGTGATCCTGGGCAACGGGGTCTCTGAGCTGATCACCATGGTGCTCCAGGCGCTGATCAATCCGGGCGACGAGGTGCTGATCCCCGCCCCGGACTACCCGCTGTGGACCGGGATCACCACCTTGTGCAGCGGGCGGGCGGTGCACTATCTCTGCGACGAGGCGAACCGCTGGTGGCCGGACCCGGAAGAGGTCGAGTCCAAGGTGACCGATCGGACCAAGGCGCTGGTGCTGATCAACCCGAACAACCCGACCGGGGCGGTCTACCCGCGGGAGATCCTCGAGGCGATGGTGGACATCGCCCGGCGGCATAATCTGATGCTGCTCTCGGATGAGATCTACGAGAAGATCACCTTCGACGACGCCGAGATGATCAACGCGTGCACGCTGGCCGATGACGTCTTCACGATCACCTTCTCCGGGCTCTCCAAGACCTGGCGGGTGGCCGGGTTCCGCTCCGGCTGGCTCTACATGTCAGGTCCCAAGCATCGGGCCAAGAACTACATCGAGGGCCTGAACCTGATGTCGAACCTGCGCATGTGCCCCAATGTGCCGGCCCAGCACGCGATCCAGACGGCGCTGGGCGGCTACCAGTCCGTGGAGGAGTTCATCCGTCCCGGGGGCAGGCTCTACGAGCAGCGCAATGTGGCGCATAAGCTGCTCTCCGAGATCGAAGGCGTAGACGTGCATCAGGCCGACGGCGCGCTCTACCTCTTCCCGCGGCTGGACCCTGAGATCTACCCGATCCAGAACGATGAGGCCTTCGTGATGGAGCTGCTGCGTCAGCAGAAGATCCTGGTCTCCCATGGGCGGGCGTTCAACTGGATCGACGACAACCACTTCCGGCTGGTCTCCCTGCCGCCGGTGGAGGAGCTCGAAGAGGCGATCGCCGGGATCGCGGACTTCCTCGCGTCCTACCGGGACGCGTTCGCCCGAGCCTGACCGCCGGGGACGTGCGCAGCGGCCGAAGAGCTGCCGCGCGCCCAGCATGTGAAACGACAGGGGTACCAACACCTCGAAAGGTGCAGGATAGGACAGTGCGTAACTCCAGGATGCAGGAATTCGAAGACTTCACCCAGTCCCCCAAGCTTCAGGACGTCCGGTATGACGTGCGCGGCCCGATCGCGCAGGAGGCGGCCCGGCTTGAGCGCGAAGGGCACGCCATTACCCGGCTGAACATCGGGAACCCCGCGCCGTTCGGCTTCGAGGCCCCGGACTCGATCCGGATGGCGATGATCAGCAACCTCCATGACGCGCAGGGCTACTCCGACTCGCAGGGGATCTACTCGGCCCGGATCGCGGTGGCGCAGTATTACCAGGCGCGCGGGATGACCGAGGCCGATCCCTCAGACATCTACCTGGGCAACGGGGTCTCCGAGCTGATCTCCATGGTGCTCCAGGCGCTGCTGGCCCCCGGTGATGAGGTCCTGATCCCCGCCCCGGACTACCCGCTGTGGACCGGGGCGACCACCCTGGCCGGGGGACGAGCCGTGCACTACATCTGCGACGAGGACAACAGCTGGTGGCCGGACCCGGAGGAGATCGAGTCGAAGGTGACCGATCGGACCAAGGCGCTGGTGATCATCAACCCCAACAACCCCACGGGTGCGGTCTACCCGCGGGAGATCCTCGAGGCGATGGTGGACATCGCGCGGCGGCACAACCTGATGCTGCTCTCCGATGAGATCTACGAGAACATCACGTTCGACGACGCCGAGATGATCAACGTCTGCACGCTGGCCGATGACGTCTTCACGATCACCTTCTCCGGGCTCTCGAAGACCTGGCGGGTCGCCGGGTTCCGTTCCGGCTGGATCTACGTCTCCGGACCGACCCACCGTGCGAAGAACTATATGGAGGGACTCACCCTCCTGATGAACATGCGCATGTGCGCCAACGTCCCCGCTCAGCACGCGATCCAGGCGGCACTGGGCGGACACCAGTCCATCAAGGACCTGATCGACCCCGGTGGACGGCTCTTCGAACAGCGCGAGACCGCCTACCGGCTGCTCCGGGAGATCGAAGGCGTGGACGTGCATCAGGCCGACGGCGCGCTCTACCTCTTCCCGCGGCTGGACCCTGAGATCTACCCGATCGAGAATGACGAGAAGTTCGTGATCGAGCTGCTGCGCCAGCAGAAGATCCTGGTCTCCCACGGGAGGGCGTTCAACTGGATCGACGACAACCACTTCCGGCTGGTGACCCTGCCCGGGGTCGAGGATCTCGAGCATGCCATCGCCGGGATCGCGGAGTTCCTCGCGGACTACCGCGACGCCGCGCTCCGGGCCTGAACCCGGGTTCTCCCAGCTGCGCGCTGGGCGTTGACTTGGAGCCCGAGGTTGTGGTCTGGAACACTCGTGCGTCATGGAGACCATCGAGGCCAGAACCGAGCGATCACCCCTGCTGAGCCGAAGACGCGTAGGACTGGTGCTGGGCCCGGCGCTCTTCGCCGTCTTCTACTTCGTCCCGGCGATCACCGGTCTCGAGGACGCCCCCAGGGCGGTGCTCGCCGTCACGCTGTGGGTCGCCGCCTGGTGGATCACCGAGGCGCTGCCCATCCCGGCGACCTCGCTGCTTCCGATCTTCCTGCTCCCGCTCACCGGTGGCACCGACGAAGAGACCGCCGCGATGGCCTACGCGAATCCGATCGTGTTCATGTACATGGGCGGCTTCACCATCGCCTTGGCCATCCAGAAGTGGAACCTGCACAAGCGGATCGCCATGAGCATCATCCGGATGGTGGGTACCAAGGGCAACCGCCTGATGCTCGGGGTGATCCTGGCAACGGCCGGGCTCTCGATGTGGATCTCCAATGCGGCCACCGCGCTGATGATGCTGCCGATCGGCCTGGCGCTGATCGAAGAGGTCAAGGAGAAGCGATTCTTCGATGAGGAAGGCCTGAAGAAGTTCGCCAAGGGTCTGCTGCTGGCGATCGCCTACGCCGCCTCGATCGGCGGCCTGGCGACGCTGATCGGCTCGGTGCCGAATGCGGTGTTCGCCGCCCAGGCCTCCCTGCACTTCGACATCACCGTGAGCTTCGCGCAGTGGTTCGTCTTCGCGGCACCGCTGACCGTGATCCTGCTGGTGCTGCTCTACTTCTACCTCTCCAAGGTCCAGTTCCGACTCGTCGCGCAGGCCGAGATCTCACCGGACTTCGCCCAGGAGCAGCTCCGCGAGCTCGGGCCCATGTCCTATGAGGAGAAGATGGTCCTGACGATCTTCGGCTTCGTCGGAGCCATGTGGATGACCATCGGGTTCCTCCCGGAGGAGTGGGGGATCCCGCTCACAGATACGACGGTCTCGATGATCGGCGCCACCGCGATGTTCCTGCTGCGAGCCCGGCAGACCGATGAGGACGGCAGGCGCGGGGGAATCCTGGTCTGGAAGGACATGCAGGCACTGCCCTGGGGCATCCTGCTGCTCTTCGGCGGCGGACTCTCACTGGCGGCCGCCTTCGACGACTCCGACCTGACCCCATGGTTCGGGGAGATCCTCGGCGGTCTCGACGTGCTGCCCTATGTCATCATCGTCGTCGTGCTCGGAGCGATCGTGCTGTTCATGACTGAGGTGATGTCGAACACCGCGGTGTCGAACATGCTGATCCCGGTCAGCGTCGGGCTGGCCCTGGGCATGGGGGTGGACCCCTTCGCGATCATGGCGCTGGTCGCCCTGACCTCCAGCTGCGCGTTCATGCTTCCGATCTCGACCCCGCCGAACGCGGCGGTGTTCTCCTCGGAGTACCTGGAGATGGATGACATGGTCAAGGCCGGGTTCTGGATGAACGTCATCGCGCTGAGCCTGATCTCGGTCTTCATCCTGGTGTGGCAGCCTGTCGTGCTCGCCAGCGGCGTATGAGGATGCTGCGGGTCTAGCGGTCCTCGGTGAGCTCCTCGCGGACCTCCTCCAACCGGGTCCGCGCTCCGTCGAGCCAGCGTTCGCAGCGGTCGGCCAGCGCCTCGCCGCGCTGCCACAGGGCCAGTGACTCCTCCAGCGGGGCGCCGCCGTTCTCGAGCTTGGTCACCACCGAGACGAGCTCCTCGCGGGCGCGCTCATAGCTCATGGTCTCGATGTCCTCGGTCTGCGCGGTGCTGAACTCGGTGGACTTCGAGGCCGAAGCCTGCGGGGTGCTTGCGTCGTCGGTCATCGGGCTGCCTCTCGGTTCTGGGTGTCTGGGGTCTTCGCGGCAGGTTCGGCCTGCGCCGAGGTCGCCGCGTGGGCGGCCGTGCGGTCCTCGGGGTAGATCTGTTCGGCACGAGCGGTCAGCTCGCCGGAGGCGACCATGACGCTCAGCTCGTCTCCAGGGCTGACGGTGCCGGCGTCGCGCAGCACGTCCCAGCCGGCGGCGCCGCGGGTCTGGACCACCGCGTAGCCGCGGTCCAGGGTGGACTGCGGGGAGAGTGACCTGACTCGCGCCCGGGTCTGCGCGATCCAGTCGGTGCCGCGGCGCACCGCGGTCTCCATGCCGAAGAGCGAGCGACGCCGCAGCATCACCAGCTCCTGGGCGCGTCCGGTGATCATGTCCTGCGGCTGGGCGAGCACCGGCCGGGAACGCAGCGTCGCCAACCATTCAGACTCGCGCCCGATGAGCCGCTCGACCCCGGCTGACATGCGGGCCCGGGCGATGGTGAGCGCCTCGCGCTCCTGGGCCTCATCGAGCACCAGCAGCTTCGCAGCCCCGGTGGGGGTGGAGGCGCGCATATCGGCGACCTCGTCGAGCAGGGGACGGTCGGCCTCGTGTCCGATGGCGGAGACCACCGGGGTCTGCGCCGCAGCCACCGCGCGGATCAGGCGTTCATCGGAGAAGGGCAGCACCACCTCTTCCAGGGCCCCGCCGCCGCGGGCGATCACGATGACCTCCACTGCGGGGTCGGCGTCGAGCTGCGCCAGGGCCGCGGCGACCTCCTGCGGTGCGCTGGGTCCCTGGGTCGCGACCTCACGGATCTCGAACTGCGCCGCTGCCCAGCGGGCGTGGGTGTTGCGCAGGATGTCCTTCTTGGCGTCGGAGTTCCGTCCGGTGATCAGCCCGATCCGGCCCGGCAGCACCGGCAGCGGCTGCTTCCGGTCCGCCCGGAACAGGCCCTCGGCGGCCAGGCGCTGTTTGAGCTGTTCGATCCGCGCCAGCAGATCCCCCAGCCCCACGGGCTTCATCTGGTGCGCCACCAGGGAGAGCCGCCCGGACTTCTCATAGAGGTTCGGTCGGACCAGCGCCACCACCCGGGAGCCGGGCTGGACGGTGCCGTTGAGGCTGCCCGCCACGTTCCGCCAGGCGACGGTGGAGAAGGAGACCTCCTGTTCCAGGTCCCGCAGGGTCATCCAGGCGTTGCCGTTGCGCAGGTTGAACTCCACCAGCTGGCCCTCCACCCAGGTGGGCGGCGCGGCCTCGATGTGGGCCTTGAGCTTGCCGGAGTAGGTGCTCAGCGGCCACGGGGTCTCAGCCGAGGTGTCCTGCGCCTGTGCCGGCTCGCTCATGTCCTGCCTTCGATCATCGACGGTCTCCCCGGAAGGTTCGCTATGGTGCTTACAGCCTATGCCACCGTCCTGACATGGTTGAAGGAGTTATCCACATGCGCCAGGTGCTCAGTGTCCTCTCGCTGCTGCTGGCTGCGCTCCTGGCCGCCGCGGCGCTGGCCGGGTTCCAGACCAATCAGCTGCTGCGCGAGGAGGAGCCGATCCGGCAGATCGCGGGGGAGCTGCCCCAGCAGGAAGGCTTCAGCGAGCTGGTCTCCGAGACGCTGCTCACGCGCCTGGAGTCCGAGCTGCCCGGCGCCCTGACCAGCCTGCTCGGAGACCGGGCAGACTCCGTGGTGGACTCGATCGTGGCCTCCATGTTGGAGAATGAGCAGGTCGACGAGGCCTGGGATCAGACCCTGCAGGACACCCGGTCGGGGTACACGGCGCAGCTGGAGACCCTGTTTGACGAGGGCACCACCGGTGAGGCCAGCGATCTTGATCTCGCTGTGGACCTGAGCCCGATGGCTGAGGCGATGACCGGACCGCTGCGCGAAGGGCTGGACTCCGCCCTGGGCTGGCTGCCGTTCCTGGACACCTCAAGCTTCGAATTTCTCGCCCCCGAGGTCGTGGTGGACGTCGAGGCCACCATCGCCGAGGGCGCCGACCCCTATACCTGGGCGCTGCTTGCCGAGGTGAGCAAGCACTGGCTGGTCCTCGCCGGGCTCGCCGGGGTGCTGGCCGCGGTGGGGCTGCTGCTGGGACCGGGTCGCAGCCGCTGGGTGGCGCTGACCCTCGGCGGACTCCTTGGTGTGGGCCTGGGACTCTGGATCGCGCTCACGGTGGCCGCCCCGGAGTTCGGCCCGGTGGCGGATCAGGCCGCCGCGCCGCTGGTCGAACAGCTGCAGCTGCGCTTCACGGAATGGGCCCAGCCGGCCTGGTGGATCTTCAGCGCAGCGGCGGGCGCCATCGTCGTCGTGGGGCTGCTGGGCAGCGTGGCCGCGCGGAGCAGGCCGGCGGTGACCCCGGCGTCAACCAGGGACACGGTGTGACGGTGCCGCGCCCCCGCCGGTAGACTCGGGGCCATGACTTCCACTGCCACCGCCCCCGCAGCTCCGGCCCGGCGACAGCACATCGCGGTCCCCGTGCCGATGGTGCCCCGCAGGCGCCGCAGCCCCGAGGAAGTGGCCGCCGAGTCCACCTTCACCGGTCCTCGAAAGGTGCTGCTCGCAGCTCCGCGCGGCTATTGCGCCGGCGTGGACCGCGCCGTGATCGCAGTGGAGAAGGCGCTGGAGACTTATGGTGCCCCGGTCTACGTGCGCAAGGAGATCGTGCACAACCGCCACGTGGTGGAGACGCTGCAGGAGAAGGGCGTGATCTTCGTCGAGGAGGCCGATCAGGTGCCCGAGGGCGCGCTGGTGGTCTTCTCCGCCCACGGCGTGTCCCCGGCGGTGAAGCAGATGGCCGAGGACCGGAACCTGCAGACCATCGACGCCACCTGCCCGCTGGTGACCAAGGTCCACCGCGAAGCCGTGCGCTTCGCCCGGGATGACTACGAGATCCTGCTGATCGGGCACGAGGGCCACGAAGAGGTCGAGGGCACCTATGGCGAGGCCCCGGAGAACACCACGATCGTCAACGGCCCCTGGGAGGTCGAGGATCTTCAGGTCCGGAACCCGGACCAGCTGATCTGGCTCTCACAGACCACGCTGTCGGTGGACGAGACCATGGAGACCGTGCAGAAGCTGCGCGAGCGCTTCCCCAAGCTGCAGGATCCGCCCTCGGATGACATCTGCTACGCCACCTCCAACCGGCAGGCGGCGATCAAGAAGGTCGCCCCGCAGTCGGACCTGGTGATCGTGGTGGGCTCGGAGAACTCCTCGAACTCCGTGCGCCTGAAAGAGGTCGCCAAGGAATACGGCGCCGCCCGCGCCGAGCGGGTGGACTACGCCAACCAGGTCGATGAGGCCTGGTTCCAGGACGCGGCCACCATCGGGGTCACCTCCGGCGCCTCGGTGCCCGAGGTCCTGGTCGACGACGTCCTGCGGCTGCTCGCGGAGTACGGCTACGGCGAGGTCGAAGAGATCGTCACCGCCGAGGAGGACATCGTCTTCTCGCTGCCCAAGGAGATCCGCAAGGCGCTCACCCAGGCAGGACACGACGACGTCGGCCGCGGCGGCCGCAAGTCCAGCCCCTGCTCCACCTCCTGAGCGTCTGCCGCCCCGCGTTGCCGCGCCGCCCCCGCCTCAGTTTGTCGCATCCCTTTGCCATGTCCCATGGTTATTTCCCGCCAAAACGATGGGACTTGGCATAGCGATGCGACGTTTGCGCGCAGCGGTTGCTGACCCGGGGACGCGCGCCGGATTCGGGCATGACCTGGGCTGACATACGATGAGTCCATGACGGTGCTGGGCATGACTGCGGTGATCGCGGCCGCGGTGTTGATCGGCACGATCCTGCAGAGGGTCACCGGCACCGGCGTCGGGCTGGTGGTCGCCCCCGTACTCTCGCTGCTGCTGGGCCCCGCCTTCGGGGTGCTGGTCACCAATATGACCACCTTCGTCTCGGGCTGCCTGATCATGATCGCGGTGTGGTCCCATGTCAGCTGGCGGCGCTTCTGGCTGATCATGCCCGCCTCGGTGCTGGGAGCCATTCCCGGTGCCTGGGTCGTCGGGCAGCTCAGTGCCGGCTGGCTCTCCATCATCGTGGGCGCGATCGTGGTGTTCGCGCTGGCAGTCACCGTGGCGCTGCCGCGGCTGCCGCACCTGCCCGGCCGGTCAGCCGGTCTCACGGCGGGTCTGATCGGGGGATTCTTCAACACCACCTCCGGGGTGGCGGCACCGGTGATGGTCATCTACTCCCGGGTCTCCCGCTGGGACCAGCGCAGCTTCGCCGCCACGCTGCAGCCGATCTTCATGACCATGGGCGCCGTCTCAGTGATCGCGAAGCTGGCGATGGGCTCGGTGGAGGTCAACGGCCAGGCCGGGCCGCCGCTGGGCTGGTTGTTCCCGGTGATCGTGGTGACCGTGATCGCCGGCATCCTGCTGGGCACCCAGCTGGCCAAGCGGGTGCCGATCCCCACCGCGAGGGCGCTGGCGATGACCCTGGCCGGGCTCGGCGGAGCCGGGGCGATCATCCGCGGCACCCTGGACGTCATGGCATGACCGCGCAGAGCGCTCACAGCCGCCGGCTGCTCATCGCCCTGTTCTTCATCGGCGTGGCGACCTTCGCTCAGCTCTACTCGCCCCAAGGCCTGCTGCCGCTGATCGCGGCGGAGCAGGACGTCTCCGCGGACCGGGCGGCTCTGATGATCTCGACCGCCACGCTGGGACTCGCGCTGGGCGTGATCCCCTGGTCCTATATCGGCGACGCCTACGGGCGGAAGAAGGCGATGATCGCCGCAATCAGCCTCGCCTGCTGCTTCGGGCTCCTGGCGGTGCTCATGCCCGCGGTGTTCGCCACCCACGGCTTCGAGCTCGCCCTGGTGATGCGCTTCATCGAAGGCTTCATGCTCGGCGGGGTGCCGGCGTTGGCGGTGGCCTACCTCAACGAGGAGGTCAGCCCGAAGATCGCGGTGGCCGCGGCCGGCACCTACATCTCGGGCACCTCTCTGGGTGGACTGACCGGGCGGATCGTCGCGGCACCGGTGGGCGAGCAGCTGGGCTGGAAGATCGGCATGCTCACCGTGACCATCCTCGCGGTGGCCTGTGTGGTGGTGTTCCTCCGGCTGGCGCCGACCGCAGAGAACTTCACCCCGCGCCGGGTCCAGGTGCGCGAGATCCTGCCCGCGCTGACCGGGAATCTGCGCTCACCCACCCTGTGGACCCTCTACCTGCAGGGGTTCCTGACCATGGGCGGGTTCGTGGCCATGTATAACTTCCTCGGCTTCCACCTCTCCGCTGCGCCGTATTCGATCCCGCTGGGGATCGCCTCCTTCGTGTTCCTGGCCTACCTGGCGGGCACCTGGTCCTCACCGCGCGCCGGGCGGCTGGCGGCGCGGTATTCGCGCAAGCCGGTGCTGCTGGCCGGAAATCTGATCATGATCCTGGGCGTGGGGCTGACCCTGGTGCCGCATCTGGCGGTGATCATCCTGGGCACTGTGGTGCTCACCGCGGGCTTCTTCGCCGCCCACGCGGTGGCCTCTGGCTGGGTGGGCGCAGCGGCGACCGCCGGCCGCGCCCAGTCCGCCTCGCTGTACAACCTGGGCTACTACGGCGGCTCCTCGATCTTCGGCTACCTCGGCGGCACCGCGCTGCACCTGGCGGGCTGGTCCGGAACCGTGCTGATGGTCCTCGGGCTGGCCGGCCTGGCGACCCTGCTGGCCGCCATCGTCCTGCCCAAGGACTGAAGCCCGACGACGGCGCAGGGGTCTCCGGCATTTCGGTTCAAGGTGGCAACTTCTTCACCGGCCCCGTAGACTCTGTGAGCCCTATCACGAGATAGCGCGCCATCCCATACCCCACCAGCAGGAGTACCGGCAATGACGCCTCCGCGTTCCCGTGTTTCAGGTGATCACCTGAAGAAGTATGACCCCCGAACACAGTCGGAGGCGGAGGCCGAAGAGCTCTCGGTCGGTGCCCGCGCGGAGGGCCTGGAGCGTCCCGCGCTGCTACGCCGGATGATCGGACTCGCCGGTGGCGTGGGGCTGGGACTTCTGGTGTACCTGGTGATGCCCGGGGACATGGAGGTCTGGCCCCGGCTGACAGCGGCCACCGCCGTGCTGATGGCTGTGTGGTGGATGACCGAGGCGATCCCGATCCCGGCGACCGCTCTGCTGCCGCTGATCATCTTCCCGCTGCTGGTCCCCGCAGGTGACTTCGGCAGCGCCGAGGAGGCCGTGGGCGGAGTCTCGGTCGATGACGTGGGCGCCAGCTATGGCAACAACATCATCTTCTTGTTCATGGGCGGGTTCATGCTGGCCCTGGCGATGCAGCGTTGGAACCTGCACCGCCGGATCGCGCTGCTGACCCTGCGCGCCATGGGTTCCAAGCCGGTGAACCTGATCGCCGGATTCATGATCGCCACCGGGTTCCTCTCGATGTGGGTCTCGAACACCGCCACCGCCGTGATGATGCTTCCGATCGGCGTCTCGGTGCTGATGCTGGTGAGCAAGATCGTCAAGGGTGAGGACCCCGCGACGGCAGCACAGGCCGGCGAGGACGAGACCAACAACGCGCTGAAGTCCAACTTCGGCACCGCGCTGATGCTCGGCATCGCCTACGCCGCCTCGATCGGTTCACTGGGCACCATCATCGGCACCCCGCCGAACGCGCTGCTGGTGGGCCATATGGCCGAGACCCACGATCTGACCATCGGCTTCGGCCAGTGGATGCTGGTGGGCGTCCCGATCTCGATCATCATGCTGGTCATCGCCTGGGTCCTGCTCACCCGGGTGCTGTTCAAGCCCGAGATCGACGACATCCCCGGCGGCGGCGACCTGATCCGCGGCGAGCTGAGCAAGCTCGGTCCGATGTCCTCCGCCGAGCTGCGCGTGCTGATCATCTTCATCCTCGCCGCACTCTCCTGGGTCTCCATCCCGCTGATCTCCACCAATCTCCTGGACATGGATGACCCGTTCATCTCCGACGCCGGCATCGCTATGGTCGTCGGCCTGCTGCTGTTCCTGCTGCCCGGTGGCGCCGCCAAGGGTGTGCGCCTGCTGGACTGGGAGTACGCCGCGAAGCTGCCCTGGGGAGTGCTGCTGCTCTTCGGCGGCGGACTGGCACTGTCCTCGCAGTTCAGCTCCTCCGGACTCTCCACCTGGCTCGGCACCCAGGTCGAGGGCCTGGCAGGGATCCCGGTGTGGGTCCTGGTGCTGGTCGCGGCCGTCGGGATCCTGCTGCTGACCGAGATGACCTCGAACACCGCGACGGCGGCCACCTTCCTCCCGGTGGCCTCCGGTGTGGCCATGGGCACCGGGGTGGACCCGCTGATCCTTGCCGCTCCCGTGGCGCTCGCCGCGACCTGCGCCTTCATGCTCCCGGTGGCCACGCCGCCGAACGCGATCGCCTACGGCTCCGGCTACGTCACCATCGGACAGATGATCCGGGGCGGGGTGTGGCTGAACATCGCAGGCGTCGTGATCATCACCGCGGTCTGCATGACCATCCTGGTCTGGGTCTTCGGGCTGACCCTCTAGCAGCGCCGCGCACGCCACACGCCGCACACGCCACACGCCGCACACGCCGCACGCCGGCCGTGGAGGGGCTTGGTTGAAGGGCAGTGAGTCATCGGTGACGCCGAGGCTCACTGCCCTTCAGCGTGTCCGGGCTCGACTCGCCGCGCCCGGGCGGTTCTGCCTTCAGCGCTTCTAGCTTCAGCGTTCCGCCTCAGCGCGTCTGGCCTCAGCGCTCCGCCTCGGCGCGGCCTGCCTCCAGCCGGGGGCCCAGCGGGTTGACCTCGGTGGTCACCGTGGTGGTGCTCAGGGTCTCGCCGAGATCCTCGAGAAGCCCTTCGGTGGAGGCCGCGGTGGGCTCGCCGACCTCCAGCCGACTCATCGCCTCCACCTTGGGCAGCACCTGCCGTTCGATGTTGCCGATCAGCGAGTTATACGAGGTCACCGCCTGCCGCAGGCGCTCCCCGGTGCGCGAGAGATGTTCGCTCATCTTCGCCAGACGCCGGTAGAGGTCCCGGGAATGATCCACGACCTCGCGGATGTTCTGCGCCAGCCGCTCCTGCCGCCAGGCAGCAGAGACCGCCTTCAGCGACGCCAGCAGGGAGGCCGGGGAGACCAGCGTGACCCCCTTGGAGAGCGCGTCGTCGAGCAGCATCGGGTCCGCCTCCATCGCCGCGGAGAGCAGCGACTCGGCCGGGACAAAGCAGAAGACCACATCGGGGGAGAGCTCCACGGCCTCCCAGTAGCGCTTCTTCGCCAGCTCATCCACCCGGGAACGCAGCGCCTTGGCCTGCGCCATCGGGTCGGTGGGGTTCAGCGGGGCCTTAGCATCGAGGACCAGCTGGCGGCCGCCGGGCAGGTGCACCACCATGTCCGGGATCAGCAGCTGCCCATCAGCCCCGCGTCCGCTGAACTGTTCGGTGAAGTCCACGTGGGGCAGCATCCCGGCGGATTCCACCACCCGCCGCAGCTGGACCTCGCCCCAGTGTCCGCGCGCCGAGCTCGAGTGCAGACTCCCCAGCAGCGCCTGGGTGGACTCGATGATCCGGGCATCGGTCTCCGCCGCCGAGCTCAGCTGCTGAGAGAGCCGGGAATGCTGGGCGGCACGCTCGGTCTCCAGCTCCTGGACCCGGCGGTGCATCTCGGTCACCCCTTGGCGCACCGGGTGCAGCATCTCCACCAGGGTCTCCCGCTCCCGGGCCGCCTCGGAGTCCTCCTCCCGGCGGCGCTCCAGCTCCCAGAGCCGACCCTCCGCGCCAGCCAGCTCCTGCTGCACGGACACGAGCCGCTGCTGCGAATCGGCCAGGTCAGACCGGGCCCGCTGCAGCTGGTCCCGCAGCGCGGCAGGATCCTCGGTGCCCCGGCGCAACAGGTGGAGCACCAGCCAGTTGCCCAGAACGCCGAGCAGGACACCGAGGAGAACCGCGAGGACGAAGTACAGAATGGTCATGCCACCCAGCATGCCACCGGGCACTGACATGGTCAGGGACATGGACTGGGACATGGTCACGGACACGGACGGCGACAGGGACACGGAGCGTGACCCGGAGGGTGAGATCCAGGCTGAGCTGGCGGCTGATCTGGACGCTGATCTGGAGACGGATCTGGACGCTGACCCGTGGGCGATCTGCGCACCGCTGATTCCGCTGACATAGGGTTGCAGCAGAGAACCCGCGCAGCCGAATGCGCTGCCCGCCCGAACCAGAGGAGCCCCATGATCAGAATTCTGCTCGTCCGCCATGGAGAGACCGATTGGAACAAGGCCCACCGGCTCCAGGGACATTCGGACATCTCGCTCGCCGAGTCCGGGAAGCTGCAGGCGCGCACCACCGGGGCCTTCATCCGCGCGCAGAACCCGGCACAGGCGCATGTCTCCAGCCTGGTGCGCACCCAGCAGACCTTCGCCGAGTTCGGACTGGACCTCCAGCCCCGGATCTGGGACGAGCTGCGTGAGCAGAACCTGGGGGAGTGGGAGGGCGCCTACGCCGCCGATATCCGCGACGCCGAGCCGGAGAACTTCGAGGGCTGGCGCGCCGGCAGCTACACCCCCGCCGCGGGAGAGGCGCACGCGGATCTGCAGGCGCGGATGACGGGCGCCTTCAGTGACATCGTGCGCGGCACCGCGGAGATCGCTCCCACCGCCTCGGCGGATCTGAGCTTCGAGGTGCGCACCGCCGTCGTCGTCTCACACGGGGCTGCGCTGCGAGTGCTCTTCGAAGGACTCGGGCTGCTGGATCGACGCCAGTTCATCCCGCTGACCCCAGCCGCGGTCACCGTGCTCGACATCCCGCTGACCTCAGGCTCGGTGTCCTCCTCGCTGCCGAACTCCGGGCTGGACGATGAGCACGACGACGACGCCGAGGCCCGCGCGATCCGGGCGCTGAGCAACGAGCAGATCGCCGATCACGCACGGCTGCGGCTGATCAACCTCTCCCCGGAGCTGCTGAACCCCGAGCTGTCCCACCCGGTGGCGGAGACCCCGGCGATCTGATCCGGAACAACCGGCATAAAAAACGAGTGTGCAATCTGTGCAGCTTTTCCACCCCGAACGGGGAAGAAACCTGCACAGATTGCACACTCGATGTGTGAGTGGCTGGGCGGAACCCGCCCAGCGCGAAGGATCTAGGCGTTCGACGCCTTGATCAGATCCGCACAACGCTCACCGATCATCATGGTGGTGATGTTCGGGTTCACCGTGGTGAGCTCGGGCATCACCGAGGCATCGGCCACCCGCAGCCCCTGCACGCCCTTGACCCGCAGCTGGGAGTCCACCGGTGACATCGCGTCGTCGTCGGCGCCCATCCGCACGGATCCGGCCGGGTGGTAGACCGTGTTGTGCGTGCGGGTCACGTAGTCCGCCAGCTCCTCATCGGTCTGCGTGTCCTGACCGGGGAACAGCTCGCGTCCGGCCCACTCCGACATCGCCGGCTGCGCCGCGATCTCACGGGCCAGCTTGATGCCCTCCACGGCCACGCGCATGTCATGGCCCTCCGGGTCGGTGAAGTAGCGCGGATCGACCTTGGGCTTGTCCCGGTAGTCCTTCGAGCGCAGCCGCACCGTCCCGCGGGACTTCGCGTGGGTCACGTTCGGGGTCAGGCAGAAGGTGTTGTCCGCGCTCGGGTAGCCCTGGCGCAGCGTGTGCATGTCGAAGGGCACCGAACCGTAGTGCATCATCAGGTCCGGGCGGTCCAGGCCCTCACGGGTGGAGGCGAAGATCCCGATCTCCCACCACTGGTAGGAGTCCTCGGTCATGGGCTGCTTGGCCTCCCAGGCGATGACCGCCTCGGGGTGGTCCTGCAGGTGCTCGCCCACACCGGGGGAGTCCACGCGGGCTTCGATCCCGAACTCCGCCAGGTGCTCGGCGGGTCCGATCCCGGAGAGCATCAGCAGCTTCGGCGAATCGATGGCGCCCGCGGAGAGCACGATCTCCTTGTTCGCGCTGATCCGCCGGGCCCGGCCGAACGCGTTGTCCACAGTGTCCACGCCCACCGCGCGATCGCCGTCGAAGATGATCTCGCGCACCCAGTTGTCCGTGAGGATGCTCAGGTTGGGACGGTCCAGGATCGGGTGCAGGTAGGACACCGAGGAGGAGGAACGGGTGCCGTCTTCCTTGCGGTTGATCTGGAAGAAGTTCGCGCCCTTGAGCACGGTCTCTCCGGTGTTGAACTGCACTCGGGGGATGCCGTTCTCCTCACAGGCGTCCAGCAGCGCCACCCCGCAGGGGTCCTCCGGGGGGATGGTCATCAGGTTCACCGGGCCGCTGCGGCCATGGTGGTCCCCGGGGGCGTCGTTGGTCTCCAGGCGCTTGAACAGCGGGTAGGTGGACTCGGCGTTCCAACCGGTGGCGCCCATCGCCTCCCATTCGTCCATGTCCTCGCGCAGCGCCCAGAAGGCGATACAGGAGTTGTGCGAGGAGCAGCCGCCGAGCACCTTGGCGCGGGCGTGACGCATGAAGGAGTTCCCGTTCTCCTGGGGCTCGATGAGGTAGTCCCAGTCGTAGCCGGATTCCAGCAGCTCCATCCAGCGGTTGAGCTGGAGCACCTCGGGCTTGTCCGCGTCGGTGGGTCCTGCCTCCAGCAGGGCCACCGTGACGTTGGGGTCCTCGGACAGGCGAGCGGCGACGGCGGCGCCGCCCGAGCCGCCGCCGATCACGATGTAGTCGTAGGTGGTGTTCTCCACGGAATCTCCTTATTTCTCCGGCATGCTGAACCAGCCGCTGACGGCGGGCTCGGTGTTCTCGTAGATGTGCTTGGCCTCGCGGTACTCATCCAGACCCATGTGGCCCAGCTCCCGGCCCACGCCGGACTGCTTGAAGCCGCCCCATTCCGCCTGCGGCAGGTAGGGGTGGTAGTCGTTGATCCAGATGGTGCCGTGGCGCAGCCGGGAGGACACCCGGTGCGCGGTGCCGCTGTCCGAGGTCCAGACCGCCCCGGCCAGGCCGTAGATGGTGTCGTTGGCGGTCTCGATCGCCTCGGCCTCGGTGGTGAAGGTCTCCACCGTGATCACCGGGCCGAACCCCTCTTCCTTCACCACGTGCATGCCGCGCTTGACGTCGTCGAGCACGGTGGGGGCGTAGAAGTAGCCGTTGCGGTGCTCCTCGCCGCCGAAGTGGTGTCCGGTGCGCAGCGTGGCGCCCTCTTCGATGCCGCGCTGGGTGTAGTCATAGACCTTCTGGCGGTGCTCCGCGGAGATCAGCGGCCCGGTCTCGGCGGCCTCCTCGAAGGGCCCGCCCATCCGGATGTTCTCGGCACGGCGGACCAGCTCGGTGACGAACTTCTCCTTGATGGACTCCTCGATGATCAGCCGGGTGCCTGCGGAGCAGACCAGGCCGGAGTCCACGAAGCCGGCGTTGAGCGCGTTGTCCACGGCGGCGTCGAAGTCGGCGTCGGCGAAGACCACGTTGGGGTTCTTACCGCCGAGCTCCAGGGCGACCTTCTTCACCGTCTCCGCGGCCGTGGCGGCGATCTTGCGACCGGTGACCACGCCTCCGGTGAAGGAGACCATGTCCACATCCGGGTGGGAGGACAGCGGAGCGCCGGCGGTGGCGCCGGGCCCGGTGATCAGGTTCGCCACACCGGCGGGCAGACCCAGGGAGTCATAGACGTCCATGATCAGCATGCCGGTGTGCGGGGTCAGCTCCGCGGGCTTGAGGATGAAGCTGTTGCCCGCGGCCAGGGCCGGTGCCATCTTCCAGGCGGCCTGCAGCAGCGGGTAGTTCCACGGGGTGATCATCCCGCAGACCCCGACCGGTTCGTAGACGACCCGGGAGATCACGGTGGGGTCCCCGGCGTCGACCAGGCGGCCGGCCTCGACGTCGGCGAGCTTCCCGAAGTGCCGGTAGCAGCCGATGATGTCGTCCATGTCGATCTGGGCCTCGACGAAGCGCTTGCCGGTGTCCAGCGCCTCGGCGCGGGCGAACTCATCCTTGCGCGCCTCGATGGCGTCGGCCACCGCGAGCACGAACGCGCCGCGCTCCGCGGCGGGGGTGTCCGCCCAGACGTGGGAGTCGAAGGCTTTGCGTGCGGCGGCGATCGCGGCGAGGGTGTCGGCCTCGCCGGCTTCGGAGACCACACCCACTTCGGAGCCGTCCGCGGGACAGTGGATGGTGCGCGTCTCACCGGACTGGGCGGGGACCCATTTGCCGTCGATGAAAAGCGTGGAGACCTGTTCTGCTGTGCTCATTGATGCTCCTCAGCTTCCGTTGGTGCGGTCGTGATCCCAGTCATCTGGGATGTTGCTTCCGGCGTGCAGCGAGCCGGACTGGCCACCTTCCTCACTCATGGTGAGGAAGGTCAGGTGACGCTCGTAGGAGTCCAGGACATCGGCGATGACCTGCTCCCGGGTGTAGCCCATGAGGTCGTGTCCCTCGGAACCGGTGGCGGAGAACGTCTCCACACGGTAGTAGGTCTCCTCGGTGGGACGCATGCTGCGTGCAAAGCTCGGCACGGAGTAGGCGACCGGGTAGACCTGGTACTTGAACTCGGTCTGCTCGCCGAAGTAGACGTGCAGATCGATGTGCGGGATGTCGGTGTCCGGCACCAGGCCGCGCTCGCAGCTGACCTCGGCGCCCTGTTCCTTGAGCTCCGTGGCGACGTCCTCCACCGCAGGGGCTGCCACCGTCTCGATGAACTCGGTGGCCTGCTTCGCGGAGGGGAAGTGCATGCCCCGGGCCAGACGACGGCGCCAGCTCATGCCGCCGCGGTCGCCGGAGCCCTGGCTGCGTTCGGAGACCATCCAGGGCAGGGTGGCCTCCCGGGAGTCCCGGTTGTAGCGCTCCATGCGCAGCGCCCGCCAGACCCCGATCATCAGCAGGTACATCACCACCGAGAACGGCAGACCGATGATGACCGTGGCCATCTGCAGGGTGTAGACCCCGTCGAGCATCAGCACCGCCAGGGTGAGCGCGCCGGTGGCGAGTGCCCAGAAGACGCGCAGCCAGGGGGCGCCGTCGTCGGAGGCGCTGAGGGACTTGGAGGTGAAGTTGGACATCACCAGGGCACCGGAGTCCGCGGAGGTGATGTAGAAGAGCAGCCCGGTGAGCACCGAGAGCCCGATGGTGAAGGTGGCGCCGGGGTACTGCTCCAGCAGCAGGTAGTAGCTGGCCTCCGGGCTCTCCACCGCGTTGGTGATGAAGTCGGTGTTCCCGCTGAGGAACTCCCAGATGGCGCCGTTGCCGAAGATCGAGATCCACAGCAGGATGAAGCCGAACGGGATGATCAGGGTGCCGACGACGAACTGGCGCAGCGTGCGGCCGCGGGAGATCCGGGCCAGGAAGAGACCCACGAAGGGGGCCCAGGCGATCCACCATGCCCAGAAGAACAGCGTCCACCATTCCAGCCACTGGCCTTCGGGCGGGTTGTAGGCGAAGGTATCGAAGAGCATGGACGGGAAGAAGGCGGCGAAGTCGCCGACGTTCTTCACCAGCGCGTTGAGCAGGTAGGTGGTCTCCCCGGCGATCAGCACGTAGAGCAGCAGGACCACGGCGAAGACCACGTTGAGCTCCGCCAGGCGACGGATGCCCTTGTCCACCCCGGAGACCGAGGAGAAGATCACGACGATCACCGCGAGCACGATCAGCCCGATCTGGGCGCCGGTGCCCTGTTCGATCCCGAAGAGCCATTCCAGGCCGTAGTTCAGGAAGACCACGCCGATGCCCAGGCTGGTGGCGATCCCGAAGATGGTGCCGATGACGGCGGCGATCTCGATGCCGTCGCCGGTGGCGCCCTGGGCGCGCTTGCCGATGATCGGGTAGAGCGCGCTGCGGATGCTCAGCGGCAGGTGGTAGCGGTAGGCGAAGAGGCCGAAGGCCATGCCCATCAGGGCGTACATCGCCCAGCCGGGGATGCCGTAGTGGAACAGGGTCCAGAGCACGGCCATCTCGGTGGCGCCGGAGGAGCCCGCCTCATTGCCCGGTGCGGTGGTGAGGTTGGTGGCGGGTCCGGAGATGGCGAAGAACATCAGGTCCACGCCGATGCCGGCGGCGAAGAGCATCGCCGTCCAGGTGAAGAGGTTGTACTTCGGGGTGGAGTGATCCGGTCCCATCTTGGTCCGGCCCACCCGGGAGAAGGCCACGATCAGGACGAAGACCACCACGGTGCCGGCGGTCAGGATGTAATACCAGCCGAGGTTCGCGCCGATCCAGAGGAAGACGGATTCCAGGGTGGTGTAGGCGGTGTCTGGCGCGAGCCAGGCCCACAGGGTGAAGGCGATGATGATGATCGCGGAGCCGATGAAGACCGGCAGATTCACTTTTGAGCGTGCAGGAGTGCCTGACGAGCCGTCCCCCTGGACATCGCTCGGGACGTCGCTCGGGACGTCTTGAGTGGCCGATGCCATGAAATTATGTTCCTTCCGGTGCTGTGTCAGTTCGCTTGAGTATCAGTGTTCGGCGAGTGATGAAGCCTCAGGCATCCTAGGCACGTGTTCATCGTGTTCAGGATGCGAGGAGGCACGGTATGTGAGTCGGATCTCCTGGAACCTAGAAGAACCGTTCCACATAGTGAACGGAGCCTCATTCTACGGCGAAACACGGAAGGGTCCTAAGGCCCTCGGAAGTCGCCGGAGAGTCCGTCGGGGCGGTAGGTTAGGTGACCGTGGCTTTGACTATCGGAATCGTAGGACTTCCCAATGTGGGCAAGTCGACCCTGTTCAACGCGCTGACTCGTCAGTCGATCTTGGCGGCGAACTATCCGTTCGCCACCATCGAGCCCAATGTGGGGATCGTGAATCTCCCGGATGAGCGGCTGGACGCGCTGGCGAAGATCTTCGGCTCGCAGCGGATCCTCCCGGCGACGGTGTCCTTCGTGGACATCGCCGGGATCGTCAAGGGCGCCTCCGAGGGGGAGGGGCTGGGCAACCAGTTCCTGGCGAACATCCGTGAGGCCCATGCGATCGCCCAGGTGGTCCGCGTGTTCGAGGACGAAAACGTCATCCACGTGGACGGCAAGGTGGACCCGACCTCGGACATGGAGACCATCAACACCGAACTGGTGCTGGCGGATCTGCAGACCCTGGAGAACGCGGTGCCCAAGCTGGAGAAGCAGGTCAAGGGGCGCAAGGCCGAGCAGGCCACGCTGGACG
Organism: Nesterenkonia sandarakina; assembly: GCF_014138825.1. Classification (NCBI taxonomy): domain Bacteria; kingdom Bacillati; phylum Actinomycetota; class Actinomycetes; order Micrococcales; family Micrococcaceae; genus Nesterenkonia; species Nesterenkonia sandarakina. The sequence continues at coordinate 232,544 of NZ_JACJIH010000001.1, forward strand.
CCTACCTGGTGGCTCAGAAGACCCTGGAGCGCGGGGACACCATCTTCAGCTCCATCGAGAAGGACAAGCTGGACATGGAGCAGCTGGCCCAGCTGAACCTGCTCACCGCCAAGCCCTTCATCTACGTGTTCAACGCCGACGAGGGCGTGCTGAACTCGCCCGAGAAGCAGGCCGAGCTGGCCGAGCTGGTCGCCCCGGCCGACGCCGTGTTCCTCGACGCCAAGCTCGAAGCCGACCTGGTGGAGCTCTCCGAGGAGGAAGCCCGCGAGATGCTGGAGCTCAACGGCCAGGAAGAGTCCGGGATGGACCAGCTGGCCCGCGTCGGCTTCTCCACCCTCGGGCTGCAGACCTACCTGACCGCAGGGCCGAAAGAGACCCGCGCCTGGACAGTGAACCAGGGGGCGACGGCGCCCGAGGCGGCCGGCGTGATCCACACCGACTTCCAGCGCGGCTTCATCAAGGCCGAGATCGTCTCCTTCGATGACCTGGTGGCCGCCGGGTCGATGGCCGACGCGAAGTCCGCGGGCAAGGTGCGGATCGAGGGCAAGGACTACATCATGAAAGACGGCGACGTGGTGGAGTTCCGCTTCAACGTCTAGTACGAGCCCCTGACCTCAGCACGATAAGTGCCTGACCTCCGGGGTCAGGTGAGGGACGTGACTTCATAGGTATGGCCTGCCGCGCGCAGCCGCTCAACCAGAACGTCACCGAGGGCGGTCGCCGGGGTCAGTGATCCTGTGGCGGGCGGCAGACGGTCCCCGTCGAGGGCAAGTGAGAGCGCTGTCTCCCCGGCCATCACGGCGGTGGCGGCGTATCCCGGATCGCCGGGCCCGGCTGCGATGGCGCGATAGCGCCGGCCGCTCTCCGTGGAGGCCGTCACCTGGGAATGGAACCAGCCTGAGCGCCGGGCGGCCTCGCTCGGGCCCGCGCCGGGCGAGGGGAGGACACGGTCCAGCAATTTCCTCGTGGGTGGTAGAGCCAGTGCGGCTCCGAACACCCGCAGGCCAAGCGCCGTCGCCCCGGCGGTGACGGCGCCGACGGGCCCTCGCCCCATGCCCATCACTTCGCCGTACCGCAGGGACCTGCCGTAGGCCCAACCCTGCAGGGCATTGCTGCGACGCACGATCCGCGTGTTCGCCGACGCCATGATGAACGGCGCGGCCCATGGGCCGTCATCTGCACGGCTGACCCACCCCAGATCCGGAGGCTGCGGGGTCTCGGGCTCCGCCGTCCGGTCTGGACTGAGGGAGTAGGGATCGCCCGCAAGCGATCGCAGCACCGGGTCCGTGCGGATGCCGTCGAGCTGCCCACGCATGGAGTCGATGGTGCCGCCGCTGACACCGCCCTTCGCCGTGGCGACGAGCTGCACCTCGGTCAGTCCGCCCGCGCCATCAGCCTGCGCGGCCTGGTGCAGGAGCAGCACCGCTAGGTCCGACGGGACGGAGTCGTAGCCGCACGCATGGACGATCCGTGCAGCTGTAGTCCTCGCCAGGGCATCGCAGCGGTCGATAGCTTCACGGACGAAGGACACCTCTCCCGTCAGGTCCCCGTAGTGGGTGCCGGCGCGGGCACACGCCTCGACAACAGGCAGCCCATATTTCGCGTAGGGGCCCACCGTGGTGAAGAGAACTCTGGTCCCCGTGGCCAATGCCTCGAGCGAGTCAGGGCGCTCCGTATCGGCCTCAATGATGGCCCAGTCATGAGCGGCGACAGGCAGTCTGGACCGTACGGCTTCGAGCTTCGCCCTCGACCTCCCCGCGAGGCCGACCCGCAGGTCCGGCGGAGCGTGGTGCGCAAGGTATCCAGCGATCAGTTCCCCGACGAAGCCGGTCGCACCAAAGAGGACGATGTCGTGTTTGCGCGTGGGAGCCTCCATGCCGGCAGTCTTCCACAGCAGAGGCTATTCGGTGACGCAACGTGGTGGAGTTCCGATTCAATGACTGATTCCGCGGGTTCTCCGCCCGTCCTGGCTCCGACTTGTACGGCGTGGCCTGTCGCCGGTGATCTAGGGTCTACCCATGACTGATCTTCAGGGTGCGGTTGTTCTGGTCGTCGGCGCCACCGGCGGGCTCGGCTCGCGGATCGCCGAGCAGCTGGAGGATGAGGGTGCCATCGTGGCCCGGTCCTCGAAGTCGGCGGGGCATGATCTGCGGGAACCTGCTGCGATCGCGGAGGTGCTGGAGGGTGTGCAGGCGGAGCACGGGCGTCTCGACGGGCTGGTGGTTGCCTCCGGAGTCGTCGCCTTCGGTGCGGCTTCCGAACTTGAGGCCGCCACTGTGGAGGAACTGTTCGCGGTGAACACCACCAGCCCTATCCAGCTCATCACTCAGAGCCAGTCCTACCTCGCGGCCTCGGCAGCTGACGGGCGGGAGCCCTTCGTGGTGACACTGAGCGGCGTCGTCGCTGAAACACCCGTCGCGGGACTGGCCGCCTATTCGGCGTCGAAAGCCGGGCTCGCGGCCTTCATCGTTGCAGCCGCGCGCGAGTATCGCCGCGCAGGGATCCGACTGGTCGATGCCCGCCCGGGTCACACCGGCACCTCGCTGTCCGAGCACCCGATCGCCGGGTCGGCGCCGCGATTCGGAGAGCCGCTGGATCCCGACCGGGTGACAGCTCGGATCATCACGGCGATCACCGACGGCGAGAAGGACCTGCCCAGCACCGCGTTCTAGGCTCAGCAAGACGGCGGTGAATAGCCAGCCTGTGACCTCGGCGCGAGGGTGAAAGGGTTGGGCGCGGCTACTATGAGAAGCATGGAAAAACTCTTTGACTCCATTCGTGGCATCGGTTACCGGCGTGGACCTGGACGCGTAGTTGCAGGCATCGGGGGAAGCCTCGCCGCGAAGTTCGGACTCAACGTGTGGTTGGTCCGCCTGCTGATCTTCGTGTCCTTCTTGCTTCCAGTGTTGGGAGTCGGTGTGTACCTGTTGGTATGGGTTCTCACACCCTGGCAGGACGGCCGCATCCCGTTGGAGCGGGCATTAGAAGGCCGACGCTAGAGCTCAGCCTGACGACGTGACGACGCTGAGGCGTTGTCCGGATGTCTCGAAGCGAGCCTGTCTCAGGAGACCTAGGTTTCTGAGACGGCCGGACATGTGTCTGCCGTTTTGGGGCAATTGAGGGATGCGGTCAGGACTTGAGCGTGGTTGCCTCCGCTCGAGCCCAGCTCTCGGAGTCTGCAAGTGAGGCGAGCGTGAGTTCGCCTGGGGCATCGTGGACCTCCACGACGCGCTGCACGATCTCGACGATGCTGAGAAAGCTAATGGCGCGATCATGGAAGGCGTGGACGGCGACCTCATTTGCCGCGTTGTAGACGGCCGGGTAGGTCGCCCCCGCTTTGCCGACCTGCTTGGCGAGCTCTACCGCGGGGAACAGTTCATTATCGAGTGGTTCAAACGTCCAAGAACTCGACGTCGTCCAGTCCAGCATCGGGGTGACCGGTTGCATTCTCCGGTTCGGGTCAAGACCTAGCGCGATTGCAAGCCTCATATCTGGCACCGAAGCCTGCGCGATCGTTGAGCCGTCGATGAACTCGACCATCGAGTGCACAATCGACTGCGGGTGGACGACGACGTCGATGGCGTCATAGTCGATGTCAAAGAGTAGATGCGCCTCGATCACCTCGAGCCCCTCGTTGACGAGCGTGGCGGAGTTCGTGGTGATGACCTGCCCCATGTTCCAGGTCGGGTGGGCCAGCGCGTCGGCGGGCATGACTTCGCCCAGCGAATCGCGGGTGCGTCCGCGGAACGGGCCTCCGGAGGCGGTGACGATGAGTCGGCGTACCTCGTCGTGGGTACCCGCGCGCAGAGCCTGAAGGATCGCGCAATGCTCTGAATCGACCGGCTGGAGCTGCCCTGGTCGCACTTTTTCACGCACTAGGGCGCCGCCGACGACGAGCGATTCTTTGTTGGCCAGTGCTAGCCGGGCGGGGGTGTCGAGCGCAGCGAGCGTCGCGGAGAGCCCTACCGAACCGGTGATCGCGTTGAGGATGACGTCCGCGGCAACGTCGTGGATCAGGTCGATTGCACCATCGATGCCGAGGGCGGTGCGGGCCGCAGGGAACCGTGCCGACTGCTGCGCGAGCAATGCGCGGTTTGACCCTGCCGTGCCACCTCGCCCTGATACAGCTCAGCGGCCCAGTGAGTCCAGTGCCGCTGAGGTGATCGTTCCGGCGTCGATGCCGTGCAGGGCATGGGCCTCCGGCAGGGAGGAAGACTGCCCATACTCGGTCACCCCAAGCGTCCTGGTGCGGTCTCCGCGCACGCCGGCGAGGAAGGACAGTGCATGCGGGTGACCGTCTAGCACCGTGATCAGTGGAGCGGGGTGCGCTGTGGGAAAAAGCTGCTCCAGGATCGCGGTCCCTGGACCCGGTTCAAGGGAGTCCCGGGCACGCATCGCTTGGAAGAGCCGGGAAGGGCTGGTGACGTTGACGATGCCGGCCTTGACACCGTGGATGTCCAGGGTCTCTGCGGCCTCGCAGAGGTTGGGCATCACCGCTCCCGCACCGACGAGCACCACATCATCCTTCTCCGCTGGGTGGGTGCTGATCCGGTAGCCCCCGGCCAGGGCTTGGCGGCGCCGTCGTTCCCAAAGGGCCGGGTCTTCGGGGAGCGCAGCGAGGGACTGTTCTACCGGACGGGTGGAGAGCCGGAAGTAGGCGGACCGCCCGCCGGGCCGACCCAGGTGGGAGATGGCCTCGAGCAGGCTCCACTCCAGGTCCTGGGCGAAAGCCGGCTCCCAATAGTCCAACCCAGGCGTGGAGATTCCGAGGGAGGGCGTGTTCATCGACTGGTGAGCGCCGCCCTCTGGGGCCAGGCTGACCCCAGACGGGGTTCCGACGAGGATCGACTGGCCACCGGCATAGGTGCCGAACATCCATGGCTCCAGGGCCCGCGGGACGAAGGGGTCATAGAGGACCCCGATGGGGGCGAGGGGCTCGCCCCATCGGGACCAGGTGGCGCCCAGCTCGCCGATGAGGCTGACCAGGTTGACCTCGGAGATCCCCAGCTCGATGTGCTGACCGTGCGGGTTCTCCTGCCAGTGCAGCACGGTCTCGTCGTCGTCGGAGAACCAGTCTCGGCGTTCGCTCAGTGACCACACGCCGGTCTTATTGATCCACCCGCCCAGGTTGGTGGAGGAGGCGACATCCGGGCTGACGGTGACGATGCGGCGGGCGTTCGCGGGGTCGGCGCGCTTCAGGTCGGAGAGCAGCCGGCCCAGCGTGGCCTGGGTGGAGGTCAGTTGTTTGTGCTTCCACTTCAGCTCCTTGGGCACCGGAATGCCGCTGGTCTGCGGCACCGGAGTCCGGCTCAGCCGTCCCGCGGTCTCGGAGCAGAGCGCAGCCTCCTCCGTCCCCTCGGGGAATCGCCCCCAGGGGGAGTCGAGGTCTGTCCCGGAGAGCGCGGCAAGCTCACGCATCTGTTCCTCGGTCAGCTGCGCGGCGTGGTTGCTGGGGTGGCCTTCGGTGGCCAGGCCGCGGCCCTTGATGGTGTAGGCGAAGATGACGGTGGGCCGGGTGTCGTCGATCTTCTGGTAGGTGGCCAGAAGCTCCTGGATGTCGTGACCTCCGAGGTCCCGCAAGGCCTCTGCCAGGTCACGGGGCTCCAGGCTGGAGACCAGCTCGGCCAGCTGTGGGTCCGGTCCGTCTCCGAGCAGCCTGGCCGCGGCCTCGTCCGGGTGGGAGCGCAACAGTCGCTGGTACTCCTGGTTAGGCATCTCTTCGAGCCGGCGCCGCAGCAGCTCCCCGCCGGGCTGGCTGAAGAGCCGTTGCAGGCGCCTGCCCCAGGTGCAGGTCAACACCTGCCAGTTGGCGGCTGCGAACATCCCCTGCAGGCGCTGAATCTGCACGTCGGGGATCACCCGGTCCAGCGACTGCCGGTTCAGATCGACGATCCAGACCACATCTCCGAGCTGGCGGACCTCGGGATCGATGATGGCTTCCCAGACGGCCCCCTCGTCCATCTCGGCATCGCCCAGCAGGCTGTAGAACCGGCCGCCCTCCGGGAGCTGGAAATGGTCCTGCAGATAGCGCCGCGACAGTGCCGCCCACACCGGCGCCGTGGCGCCGATCCCGACGGATCCGGTGGAGAAGTCCACCGTGTCCGGGTCCTTGGAACGGCTCGGATAGGACTGCAGCCCACCCTTGGCACGCAGGGTGGGCAGATACTCCTCGTCCAGGTCTCCCAGCAGATAGTTGATCGCATGCAGCACCGGGGATGCATGAGGCTTCACCGACACGCGGTCCTTCGAGCCCAGCTCGGCGAACCACAGGGCCGTCATGATGCCCACCATCGACGCTGAGGAGGACTGATGGCCCCCGACCTTGATGCCACCGGGAGTCTCGCGGCCCCGATTCGCGGCGTCGATGATCGCGGTGGAGAGCCACAGCACCCGCTGGGCCACGGCGTCGAGAGTGGACCCGCTGAAGGAGGAAGCCGCGGAGAGCGGACGCTCATTCACGCTCGGTGCGGGATGGCGCTGAACGCTGGTCTCGAACTGGCGGTCTTCCTCGTCGACGCCGCTAGGGCCCTGCCTGTCGGGATTCTGCATGGTGGGTCACTCCTCAGATGATTCCGGAATACGCATTCAGGGCAGGCTGCCCGCCCAGATGGGCGTAGAGCACGTTGGAGTCAGGGCCGATCTCGCCCTCGCGCACCAAGTCGATCAGCCCCGCCATCGACTTGCCTTCATAGACGGGGTCGATGATCATCCCTTCCAGCTGAGCGGTGGTCCGCATGGCCTCCAGCGTTGACTTCACCGGAATCCCATAGAGGTCTCCGGCCCAGCCCTCGAGCACAGTGATCTCATCATCACCCAGACTCCGGTCCAGCCCGATGAGCTCGGCGGTATGTCGTGCGATCTTCGCCACCTGGCCCCTTGTCTTCTCGATGGTGGCTGAGGCGTCGATCCCGAGCACCCGGCGAGGCCGGTCCTGTCCAGCGAACCCGGCGATCATCCCCGCGTGGGTGGAGCCGGTCACCGTGCAGACCACAATGGTGTCGAAGAAGACCCCTAGCTCTTGTTCCTGCTGTTCGACCTCATAGGCCCAGTTGGCGAAACCCAGTCCGCCGTATTTATGCTCGGAGGCCCCCGCCGGGATCGGATAAGGAATGCCTCCGGCCTCCTCGACCTCGGAGATGGCCTCCTGCCAGCTCGACCGTATGCCGATGTCGAATCCCGCGGGACTGAGCGTCACTTCGGCGCCCATCAATCGGGAGAGCAGGATGTTGCCGACCTTGTCATTGACGGCGTCGGGCCAGTCGACCCACTTCTCCTGGACCAGCCGGGCCTTCAGGCCGAGCTTCGCGGCCAGGGCGGCCACCTGGCGGGTGTGGTTGGACTGGTAGCCCCCGATGCTGACCAAGGTGTCCGCGCCCGAGGCAATGATGTCCGGAGCGATGTACTCCAGCTTCCGGGTCTTGTTTCCCCCGTAGGCAAGGCCCGAGTTCACGTCCTCGCGTTTAGCCCAGATCTGCGCTCCGCCCAGATGCTGCGTCAGCCGCTCCAGACGGTGTACGGGGCTGGGGCCAAAGGTCAGCGGATAGCGTTCAAAGTCGGACAAGGCCATGGCGGCCTCCTTAGCTTGTTGGTATCAGTGGCTGCCACCGGTCTACTCACTCGTTCCCGGGTTGCAATATATTGCATATTGCGGAGTGTGGGATGTCAACGGGTCGCATAGGATTTCTCTATGCCAGTACCCAACACCAGCCCCGTGCGACGCCGCTCCCTCTTGCGTGAGGACGTCTACCGGGCCATCCGCGACGCCATCGTTCGGGGTCAGATCGCGCCGGGGGAGAAGCTGGTGGACGGTGAGCTGCAGGAGTGGTTGGGAGTCTCCCGGACCCCGATTCGCGAGGCGCTTCTGCGTTTGGAGCGCACTGGTCTGGTCACCGCTGTGCCGGGCAGGTCGACCATGGCTACGCCCTATGAGCCGGAGGCTGTCGAGCAGGCGCGGGTAGTCGCCGCTGAACTGCATGCTCTGGCGGTGAAGCTCGCGGTGCCGAGCCTGTTGCCCGCGGACCTGGAGGCCTTGCGTGAGGCGAACTCGTCCCTCTCCCGTGGCGGGCAGGCGCCGAGTTCGGAGGACTGCGTCGCCGCCGATGACGCCTTCCACCAGGTCTTCATCGACCGCAGCGACAACAAGGTGCTTGCCGCTCAGCTGGAGCAGGTGATGCCGGTACTGCGCCGTGCCGAGCATCTGCATTTCGACTCCGCCCAGGCGGAGGCGTCTGTGCTCCAGCATGAGGAGATCATCGCGGCGGCTGGCTCGGGGGACGCAGAAGGCACTGCCGCCTTGGCCAGAAGGAACTGGCTCGCATTGGGCGCTCGCTGAAGGTCAGATTTCAGGCGCAGACAAGCACCTACGGACGGTCATGCGGAGCTGCACCGCGCACGCACTGGTGCAGCGCTCAGAACAGCGGCCAGGGGACCGGGGACATCCCACCGGCGGGAGCTGGGAACCGTCCCGCCTCGCGCAGCTCGGCGCAGCGCGCAGCGAGCGCCGCGATCTCCTCCGCGCTGAGCAGATCTGCCAGGTCTCGGCCCAAGTCATTCTGCAGTCCATCGGCGACGCGATCGACGCCGGCGAGTTCCTCGTCGGTCAACGCGTCTCCCAGCCATCCCCAGAGCACCGTGCGCAGCTTCGGCTCATGGTGGAAGGTCAGTCCGTGGTCCACGCCGTGCCGGTGTCCGTCAGCCATGGCAAGCACGTGGTCGCCCTTGCGGTCGGCGTTGTTCACCAGCACATCGAAGACCGCCATGCGCCGCAGGGCCGCTGAGTCTTCGTGGATGAGCGTGACGATTCGTCCGTCTGCGTCCCGTCCCTCCAGCACGTGCATCCAGCCTGTCTCCGGCACGTCGTCTGCTGCCACGAGGTCCACGGCTGTCTGATCCTCGTCTTGGTCCTGCCAGCGCTGGACCATGCCCTCGCCCAGAGGGCCATCGCGCAGCCAGGTGTGTGGGACCACGCCCCAGCCCAGGGCCTCCGAGACCAGGTAGGCGGCCACCTCGCGGTGGGCCAGGGTGCCGTCGGGGAAATCCCAGAGCGGACTCTCCCCAGCCATCGGCTTATAGACCACGGAGACATCGCCGATGCTGCCCAGGAACGTCGCGTTCGACGCCGTCGTGATGCGTCCGGTGAGCGTGAGTTCTGCGGTCACCAGGTCCGTGGCCGACATCAGCCCTCGGCAGCGGTGCAGGTATGCCCGTCGGCGTCGATGGGGTAACCACAGAGTGGGCAGGCCGGTCGCCCGGCGCCCACGATCTCCCGGGTGCGCTTGGCGAATGCCCGGGCGGTGCCCACCGGCATGCGCACCAGCAGCATCTCGGTGTCCTGGGAGTCGTCCTCCTCAGGCGAAGCCTCGTCATCCTCGTCATCGGGCAGAGAGTAGGCCTCGATGATCACCTGGGCCGTGGCCGGGTCCCAGCCCAGGCTCATGGCGCCGGTGCGGAAACGCTCCTGGACCGTCTCCAGCTGGTCCTCATCGTCCAGCTCCGGGGGAATGCTGGTGGGAACGCTGAAGGGATTGCCCTCCACGGTGATCAGCTGGTCCAGGATCTCGTCGATCTTCTCGGCGAGCAGGGCCGACTGCTGCTTCTCCAGGGCGATGCTCACGAGGTCTTTGCCGGAGCGCACCTGCAGGTAGAACGTGCGCGCCCCCGGAACCCCGATGGTGCCGATGACGGCCCGGTCCGGCCAGTCAAACTCGTGAACACGTGTAGGCATGTCAGTATTCTAGGCGCTTGCGGTTCATGGCGTCTGGTGTCCTGCCCCGCCGCCCACCGCCGCATCCCCAGATTGGATGCCCTTCGCGAGCCAGGAGAGATCCCCGGCGTCGGTGTTGGTCGCGTGGACACTGGTGCGGCCTGCGCCGTAGCGCACGATCGAGACCGAGGCCGGGCCCGCATTTATGCGCTGGAACAGGTCGAGGTGCATTCCGAGCGCGTCGGCGAGGATCGACTTGATGACGTCACCATGACTCACCGCCGCCCACACCGCCTCGGGTCCATGCTCGGCCTCCACGCCGGCATCGTGGCGCCGAATCGCCGCCACCGAGCGCGCTTGCATGGCGGCCATGGACTCCCCGCCGGGAAAGACGACGGCGGAGGGTTGGGACTGCACCAGCGGCCACAGGTCTTCCTTGGCGAGGTCGGTGAGCATGCGCCCCTGCCACTCTCCGTAGTCGGCCTCGGTGAGTTCGGGGTCGATCGGCGCGCGTGGCGCGCCGGTCTGGCGATCAAGGATGTGCTGGGCGGTCTGCTGGCAGCGCTCCAGCGGGCTGGAGACCACCGAGACCAAGGGAACGGCCGCGAGCCGGTCTCCTGTGAGGGCCGCCTGGTCACGCCCGGTCTGGTCCAGGGTGACCCCGGCGGCCCTGCCGGCCAGCTGACCGGTGGCATTTGCTGTGGTGCGGCCGTGCCGCACAAGAAGAACTGTCGCCATCCGCTCAGCCTAACCATCCCGGCGGGGAGGGCGTGCGCGCAGGCTCTCAGGCACCTCGAGATGCGAGTGTCGCAGCCTCAGCGCAGCAAGGTGCTCTGCAGGGTGCGCGTGAGCCAGTCGCTGTACTGCTCATCGGTCCATCCGCGGTCGGTGGTGAGTTGAAAATAGACCTCCGGGGATCCGATGCTCCACATCGCGTCGGCTGCGTGGGCCACATCCAGGCGTGGGTCCAGGTCTCCCGTCGCCGCCACCGCCTCGATGATCCGGGTGAAGTCGGCCAGCCGTTCTCGGCCCGCCACATCGGCGATCTTCTGCAGCTCGGGCTCACCGGCTCGCCCGGCGACCAGCACGCTCGCCAGGAGCGGGCCGATGCGCATCAGGATGCGGGTGGAAGCCACCACGAAGGCATCGATGATCCGGTCGCCCGCCCCTTCGTGCAGGGCCGCCTGCATATCGGGGCGCTCGATCAGGGCCACCTGCTCGTCGTCCCCTGAGACCGCGGCGCCCAGGGCCTGCCGGACGAGTTCGGGCTTGTTCTTGAACGCCTTATACACCGTCTCGACGGAGACGCCCGCCGTCCTGGCCACCTCAGCCAGGGTCATGGAACTGTATCCCTGCTCGACCAGGAGCCGTGCGGTGGCGTCCAGCACGCTCCTGCGATTGGCCGCCGCCTGCGCCGCTCGATTCGAATTGTCATACGACCGAGCATTGACCTTCGGTGCCGCTTTGATTACAGTCTCCTTGTATTCGATACAGTCTGTTGGTCACCAATACTAGGGGATGATTCAGATGACCACGAGCACTGATGCAGATGTCGCCGTCGCCTCGCTGCACGCCATGGGGTCAGGCACCAAGGCGGACTTTCGTCCGCTCTATACCGAGGATGCAGTCAACCGGGAGGCTCTGGCGGAGCCACCGGAGGCCCGTGGGACGGGGCCAGCTGCCCTGTTCGCCTCCGCCTTGTGGCTGCGGGCCGCCTTCAGCGACCTGGCGTGGGAGATCCATGAGGTCGTCCACGACGGCGAGCTTGTAGTCATCCACAGCACGATGTCCGGGCGCCAGACAGGTCTCTTCGTCAGCTACGGGCCGGATGCCAAGGTCGCCGCTGCGTTCCCGCCACGGGGCCGGTCGTTCGCGGTCACTCAGACGCATTGGTTGCGCATGAGGGACGGCAGGGTCGCAGAGCACTGGGCCAACCGTGACGATCTCGGTATGGGTCAGCAACTTGGGTGGACCCCGCCCACGCCGCTGTATCTGGGGCGCATGCTTCTCGCGACCCGCCGCGAACGGTCGAAGGCGGCCGCCTAGCTCCAGGGCCAGGCCCCAGGTGTTCAGGCACCCAGGCACCCAGGCGCCCAGGCACCCAGGCACGCTGGCCCCAGCTGCTCAGGCACCGGGTGCTCAGGTGCGTCCGCGAGCCGTCTTGGTTCAGGACACGCTCTAGAGTCAAGGGATGGACCCCACGCCCGTGACTCTCTCCGAGGCAGCGCGTAGCAGAACCGTGTCCGCCTGGGTGAGTGCGCTCGGCGGGTCTCCTCAAGACATCGCCAAGAACGAGTGGCTATTCGTTGAGCGGGCAGACCTTTCGGCAGTTGTCGCCGCGCAGGTTGACGGGTTTGGTGTCCTCGCGGCACCGGGAGCGGCCCTGGACCTGATCCGCGACGCCCCTCCAAGAACACTGCTGGATGCGGACGCGCTGGCGAGCCTGCTCCCCGCAGGCGCCGACCCGATCGGCAGCGCGGACCTGCTCTTCGCCGAACACGGTCCTCGACTGGGTCCGCTCCACGCCGCGGCCGCCGGCCCGGGGGATGCCGCGGCGGTGCGCACCCAGGTGAGGCCCGCGGAGTGGGAGGAGAGCGGCGTCGATCAGGCGAAGCGCCTCTGGACCGCATTGACCCCGGAGGGCACTCCTGCCGCCGTCGCCGGCTTCCAGCCGTGGCACTCCGAGCTTGCTCAGATGGCGGTCCTCGCCGGGCGAGGGCACCGGGGGTCGGGCTTTGCCTACGCCGCGGCAGCGCTGGCCATACAGGAGGCGCTCGCGGAGGGCCTGGTCGCGCAATGGCGAAGCCGTCAGGGCAACGAAGCCTCTCTCGGGCTCGCTGGGAGATTGGGATTCACTCAGCTCGGTGTCCAGGCCGCGGTGCGGCTGAGGAGTTGAAAGGTCACTGACCGCCGGTCCCGAAGTCTCGCGGTCCCGGTGGAACTCGAGGCTCCCCGCCTGGCGGCGAGGTCAGCAGGGCTTTTGCGACCAGCCCCACCCCCAAGAGGGCAACCGCCAGCAACACGAACAGCAGGGCGGTCTCGGCGGAAGTGGCAGGACAGGCGGTGGAACTGTCATCGATCTCTGGGCAGCTCTTCCACGGTTGCAGCAGCATGACCAGGCCTCCGACCGCACCCACCAGTCCCAGAGCGAATCCCCAACCCATGAGCAGGGTTCTCTTCCGAGCAGCCATATCGATTCCTCTCACCTGATCCCAGGCCCCGCGTGGGCCCCGGCGACTCTGCTGAAGCCTAGTGGTACGTGGCAGGCTTGACCCTGACACAGTGTCAGACGGTGAGGTGGGGACGTGCTATCCATTGGAGGCTTCGCGCAGATCGGCCAGGTGACCCACCGCATGCTGCGGCACTGGGACCGGACCGGTCTCCTGGTGCCCGCACACACCGACCCCTTCAACGGCTACCGCTCCTACGATCCTGAGCAGCTGCAACGGCTGCATCGGATCGTGGCGCTGCGGCAGCTAGGTTTCAGCATCGAGGAGACCTCGTCGCTGCTGCGAGACGGCATCGATGCGGAGCAGCTGACCATCATGCTGCAGCGGCGCCGGGCCGAAGTGGAGAAGGAACGACGGACCGCGGCCGCCAGGCTGGCCGACGTCGAGCGGAGGCTTCAGCTCATCGAAGGGAAGACGACCGTGTCAACAATAGAAATCGTCCAGAAGCCGCTGCCGGCGGTCCAGCTCGCCGCGATCACGGTGCGCGTGAACGAACAGCCAGAACTCGCCGGCGTCGTCGGTCCCAGCTTCGACGCCGTGGCGGAGATCATCGGGGGAGTCCGCGGCGCGCTGGACACGCCAATCGCTGCCTACACCGCGCACCAGGAAGGCATCGAGGCCAGCATCGGCTACGCGTATGACGGAGCCGAGCAGGCGGGCTTCGAACTGGTGAAGCTGCCCGCCGCGGAGGACGCCTTCGCCGCGGTTCACCTCGGCGAGATCAACGGCATCCGCACCAGCTGGCAAGCCCTGCATCAGGAGATCATCGCCCGCGGCTTCGAGCCGGCTGGGCCGTGCCGGGAGCTCTATCTCCGGGCGGATGAATCAGGGCGCACCGACGAGTTCGTCGTCGAGCTGCAGCAACCGGTCCGGGAGACCACCGCGAGCCCGGGCCCGAGTCAGTAGCCGCGCGGCGGCGGGGCACGCGACGTCGGCGCGGGAAGACCAGGCTCACCGTCGCGTCGCGCGCCGCGGCGTCGACCCAGGCTCATAGCTCGCCAGCATCCCCGCCACTGTCTACAGTGAACCCATGATGCGCCGCCAAGGTCACCCAGCTGCTAATGGAACACGTCGATGACCGGTGAGCTGCTGGTCAACATCGCCCTCGTGCTGGTGTTCGTCCTGATCGGAGGGGTGTTCGCGGCGACCGAGATGGCGCTGGTCACGCTGCGCAGCAGCCAGGTCAACGCGATCGCCCAGCGCGGGCGACGCGGAGCCAAGGTCGCCGCCCTGGCGCGGAACCCCAACCGCTTCCTCTCCGCGGTGCAGATCGGGGTGACGGTGGCCGGGTTCGCCTCGGCGGCCTACGGCGCGTCCTCGATCGCGCCCTCGCTGGTGCCCTGGCTCTCCTCCTGGGGGCTGGGTGCGCAGGCCTCGCTGACCGTGGCCACTATCCTGCTCACGCTGATCATCGCCTACCTCTCACTCGTCCTGGGCGAGCTGGCGCCGAAGCGGCTGGCGATCCAGCGCAACGCCCAGTTCGCCTACGCGGTGGCGCCGGTGCTCAACGGCTTCGCGCGGCTCATGCAACCGGTGATCTGGTTGCTCTCGGTCTCGACCAATGCGGTGGTGCGGGTCCTGGGCGGGGATCCGAACCGTGCCGCGGAGGAGCTCTCCGAGGAGGAGCTGCGGGACATCGTCACCACACACGAAGGCCTCCCGGCCGATGAGCGCCGGATCCTGGACGACGTGCTCTCGCTGCGCAACCGGCAGCTCAGCGAGGTGATGCGCCCTCGGCCCGAGGTCATGGCGCTCCCCGGCGGGAGCACCGTGGCGGAGGCAGTGGCTCACATCCAGCAGCTGCCCTTCTCCCGCTACCCGGTGGTGGACCAGTCCATCGATGACATCACCGGCTTCGTGCACGTTCGGGACCTCTACGACGCGGCCGCGAAGGATCCCGGCACGGCGCTGGAGAAGGTCATGCGACCGATACCGTACCTGCCCTCCACCGCCAGAGTGCTGCCCACCCTGACCAACCTTCGGGCAAGCAACTCCCATATCGCGGTGGTGGTGGATGAGTACGGCGGCACGGACGGGATCGTCACCCTGGAGGACCTGGTGGAAGAGGTCGTCGGGGAGATCTTCGACGAGCGTGACACCGATGAGGCCCCACCAGTGCTCACCGAGGGAGGCGGGGTCGTCGACGGTCGGCTGAACCTGCAGGACTTCACCGAGGCCACCGGGATCGAGCTGCCCAGAGGGACCTGGGACACCGTGGCCGGGTTCGTGCTGGAGCGCCTCGGGCGACTGGCTCGGGAAGGCGACACCGTCGACGTCGACGGCGCCACCTTGCAGGTGACCCGGATCGATCGCCGCCGGATCGCTGAACTCCTGGTCAGACCGACGCCGCCGGCAGCCGACCCGGAAGACGACTGACCGCCAGATCTCGCGTTCAGTCCTCCAGCTGCTCGTAGTGGCGCGACATCGTGGGGTAGTAGTCCTTCCAGGCCACCTGATCCGGGTCCCGGTCGGCGAGGACCGCGGCGAGCCGGTCCAGGTAGTACTCCCAGCCTGGACCGATGCTGCCCAACGGCTCATCCCCGGTCCGCTGGGCGAAGAGCAGGGTCGTGGTGCCCTCGGCGTGATCAAGCGCCAGGCGCAGATGCCAGATGTTCTGCCCGGAACTGGTCTCCAGGGTGAGGCTTCTGGGCGGGGTGCAGTCGAGGATCCTGCATTCCTCCGCAGGAGCGTCCTGACCCTCTGCGGTCATCAAGAACGTGACCCGGCCGCTGGCAGGATCACCCTCCCAGCGGCCGATCCACCGCTGAAGCTGAGCGGAGTCAGTCAGGGCCGCCCAGATGGTCTCGGGAGGTCCCGGGAAGCGACGCCGGAGCTGAAGCTCGGTGCCGTGGGAGCTGTGGCCGATGGTCCCGGTGGGTTCTGGGGTGTGCGCCATCTTCAAGTCCTCCCTTATTTCAGGCCGTCCGAGCGTGCGGGTAGCCCGGCTCACGGTGCTGGAAGCTCAGGATCTTGGGGTTCTGGATCACGCCGTCGTGGATCTCGATGGCACGCGAGATGATCGGATTTTTCGACCACGCGGCCGGGCCCTCCATCACGGTGCGCAGGAAGGGCAGGAGTGCCGCGCTGACCTCCCAGGTCGCGGAGTTCCAGAGGTAGGAGGGGGTGTGGTCCACGGCGTAGTAGTTCACGTTCTCCCCGACGGTGAACATGGGCTCCTCGAACGTGGTGGTCTCCGCCCATTCGAAGCCCATCCCCGGGTCGCAGGAGACGTCGATGATCAGGCTTCCGCCGCTGAAGCGCTCCAGGTCCTTGGTTCGCAGGTAGGTCAGCGGTGCGGTGACGTCTTGGAGCGTGCAGTTGACCACGATGTCGTGTGAGGCCAGGAACTCCGGCAGCGGGACGTCCCCGGCGGAGGTGATCACCTCGCTCTCCGGCGTGGTCCCGGCCGCGGTCTTGAGCTGCGTGATGTGCGCGGTGTGAATCGGGGAGCCCACGGCGGTGGCGCCGCGCTGGGTGAGCACTTGGATGTCGTGGATTCCCTGCGCCTTCAGCGCGGTCACCGCACCTCGAGCCGTGGCGCCGAACCCGATCACCACGGCGCTGCGCCGGGGCCCGTAGTCGCCGGTGGATCCGATCAGGCTCAGCGCGTGCAGCACCGAGCAGTAGCCGGCAAGCTCGTTGTTCTTGTGGAACACGTGCAGGCTGAAATCCCCGTGACGGGTCCAGTGGTTCATCGCCTCGAAGGCGATCAGCGTCAGCCGGTGATCGATGGCGGTCTGCGTCAACCCGCCGTCCTGGACACAGTGCGGCCAGCCCCAGAGCACCCCGCCCTGGGGGACCGCCGCCACGTCTGCGGCCTGCGGCTTGGGCAGGAGCAGCACATCGGCGGACGCCATGACCTCGGCGCGCTCGGCGACCCGGCCCACCCGGGACTCGATGTAGCCGGCGTCGAGCTGGAAGTCAGACCCGTAGCCACGTTCCACGATCATCCGAGCCCGGAGGGCCGGGTCGATCTCATCGAGGTGATGGGGGTGGATCGGCAGCCGCCGCTCGTTCTCCATCGAGGAGTTCGCGAGCAGCCCGAGGCTCAGCAGCGTGCTGCTCGAGGCGGAAGTGTCAGAGAGCTCGGCTGGATCAGCGGAGAAGGAGGTGGTGCTGGACATCGATATTCCCATCATGAGGGAACCATGGTCGGCTCCTGTCCTGACTGTACGCCGCCCCACCAAGCAGGATCACCGGTTGCTGGCCTCAGTCCAGACAGCGTCGTCCGCGACTTGCCTTGATCCCATCGCACTCACGCCCGCCCCGGGCGTCGACGGCGGTGTTTGCCACTGGGCGGCTCGGATGCGCCATTGCGGGGCCTCTGGAGCGGCGTCTCAGAGCCACTGCGAAACGGGCTCATCCCAATCGGGGGTGTAGGAGTTGGGGTCTGAAGCCGCCGGTCTCGAGCAGGCTTCGGGCGATGTAGTTGGTCAGGTTGCGGAACCCGAGTGCGGAGCCGCGCAGGTGTTCGAGCCGTCCGTTGAGTGCCTCGGTCGGCCCGTTGCTGGTGCCGGGTCGTTCGAAGTAGGCGAGCACGTCGGCGGCTCGCTTCTTCAGGGTCCGGCCCAGGGTGGTGAGCTCGGTGAGCACCTTGGGGACGCCGGCGCTGAGGTCGGTGATCAGCTTCTCCATGAGCTCGCGGCCACGTTGCCGGTCCTCGTGGCGATAGGCGGCGATCATCCGCTGGTAGACACCCCAGGTCGCCTCGACCTCGACGTGAGCGTCATCAACGAACAGCGCGCGTAGCCTGTCGCTCTGCTTGTCGGTGAGCAGGTCCGCGCCGGTGTGCAGCGTGCGCCGCGACTTGTAGAGCGGATCGTCCCTGAACCCACGGTGCCCGTGGATCGCGAGTTGGACCCGGCGCCGGCACCTGTCGAGGGCGTCACCGGTCAGGCGCACGACGTGGAAGGGATCCATCACCGTGACCGCGTCCGGGATCTCCTCCGCAGCGGCGGTCTTGAACCCGGTGAAGCCGTCCATCGCGACCACCTCGACCGCGTCACGGAAGGCGTCGTCGCGGTCGGCGAGCCAGGTCTTGAACGCCGCCTTCGACCGGCCCTCGACCATGTCCAGCAGCCTTGCTGGGCCGGCGCCATCGCGGACCGGGGTGAGGTCGATGATCACGGTGACGTACTTGTCGCCACGCCTGGTGTGGCGCCAGACGTGCTCATCGACGCCAATGACCTTCACGCCCTCGAACCGAGTGGGGTCGTTGATCAGCAGCCGCTTGCCTTCGGCCAGGACCGCGTTGTTGGCGGTGTCCCACGCGACCCCGAGTCCCTCGGCGACACGGGCGACGGTGAGGTGTGCGACCACGATCCCTTCCAGCGCCCACCGCAGCCCGGTGCGCGAGAGCTTCGCGCGTGGCTCCGCCGCGGCGCTGCTGTCTTGGCGCCACACGTGTCCGCAGTCGGCACAGCGGTAGCGGCGCACTACAACTTCCAGCACGGTCGGTCGCCAGCCCAGCGGCTCGTGGGTCAACCGCCGGATCACGGTGTCACGAGCGGCGCCTTCGCTGCCGCACCGTCGGCACCACTGATCTGGTTCCACCACGCGGCACGCGAGGACCGCACGATCCGGTTCAAGTCGTTGCCCGATCACGCTCAGACCGAGGCCGTCGAGTCGAGCGAAGGCGGTTAGGTCAGGGCGGCCGAAGCCGGCCGGCGGGGTAGCGTCGGACACGTCGAGGTCTCTCGGATGGATGGCGTAGGAACCTCCATCGTCGGGAGACCTCGACGTCTATCTGCGGACCGACTCGGCGGGGCGCGATCGTCTCGTGCGTTGGCGGACTACGGGAGCTTGGACGCGAGGACGTCGGCCGCCAGGATCTCGGGTGCTGCGCCGAGGAGGTGCTGGTTGGCCATCAGGGCTGCGACGATGGCGCCGTTGGCGTGGGCGTCGCGAGCGGCCTCGTCGGGGAATGCATCGAAGATCCAGAAGGTGTCGGCGTGGGTCCTAGCCGCGAACCAGACAATCGTTCCTACTTCTTCGTTGGCGAGTGCGACAGCGCCGGCGAGCAGATCGGCGAGCGCGTCGTGCTGTCCATCGGCCGCGACGATCTTGGCGACGAAGGCATACGGAAGTGATGCGGGTGTGGACATGAGGGGTTCTCCTTGAAGTCGGGGTTCTTCGTGGGGCGAGTTCAGCATATGACGAGCGAGGGCCGATGGGGAGTGGCGTATACGGCAGTATTGCTATTATTCACGCCATGCGTATCGGACTGATCGCGATCGACGGCTGCTTCGGTTCGGCGGTCGCGTCGGTCATCGACATCGTGCGGGTGGCCGACGGAGCCCGCGGCGATGTCGACCCGCGGATCGACCCGATCGAACTCGCCATCCTCGGACCGAAACGGCGAGTGACCACGACGGCATCGATGACCCTGTCGGTGGACCACCCGCTGGCGGAGTCCGGAGAGTTCGACGTGGTCGTCGTCCCCGCGCTTGGAACCCTCACGGCCGCCGCGACCCACGACGCCCTCCAGAGCCGAGATGCTCGTTCGGTCATCGCCTCACTCGGGCGCCTCGACGACGCGACCACCCGGATCGCCGCGGCGTGCACCGGCGTGTTCGCCGTCGCCGAGACCGGACGGATGCATCATCGGCGGGCGACGACCAGCTGGTTCCTGGGGCCGGAGTTCCTGAAGCGCTATCCGACCGTCGCCCTCGATCTCGACACCATGGTCGTCGTGGACGGGAACCTCGTCACCGCCGGCGCCGCCTTCGCCCACATCGACCTCGCGCTCTCACTCGTGCGATCGATCAGCCCCGACCTGGCCCAACATGTCGCCAAGCTCCTCATCATCGACGAGCGCCCGTCGCAGGCGGCCTTCGTCGCCTACGAACATCTCCGGCACGAGGACCCGATCGTCGTCGAGTTCGAACGCTTCGTGCGCGCCCGCCTGGACGAACCGTTCAACGTCGCCTTCGTCGCGCAGTCGCTCGGCACCAGCCGGCGCACCCTCGAACGACGAGTCCGTGCGGCGCTCAACCTCACTCCGCTCGGCTTCGTCCAACGGCTTCGCATCGAACGAGCTCGGCACCTCTCAGCAACCACGGACCTCACCTCCGCCGAGATCGCGCTACGGGTCGGCTACGCGAACGCCGAGACTCTGCGCTCCCTCCTGCGCAGGGAGCGACGCCGTTCCTGACCTATCGCCATGCCTGTAGCCGGTGTCCTAGCGCCCGGTTGGAACCACCTCTCAGCACGTCGCGTCGACGCTCCTGCGTCGCCCCTGGACGACCCACTCGACACGCCCGAAGCACAGGCCATGGGACGTGCCCCGGCTTCCCGGACGGTCGGGGTTGGGTGGCTGTGATGTCGCTGCGTTCTCGTCGAGAGGGTCAGCAGACCCGATCAGGGTCGATTGGGATGAGACGCGAAGGCGGTCAGGTCAGGGCGGCCGAAGCCGGCCGGCGGGGTAGCGTCGGACACGTCGAGGTCTTTCGGATGGATGGCGTAGGAACCTCCATCGTCGGGAGACCTCGACGTCTATCTGCGGACCGACGCGCCCGGCCGACCTACACTCTCATCTGGGAAGAGCCGCGAAACGTCATATATGTATCCTTTACCGGAGAACCTCAACGTGCTAGCGAATGGCGCCAATTGTGAGCGGTAAAAAAGAGACCGATCCGGAGAAGACTCTCGAAAGTGGATTCGATTCTCCCGTCGAACCTTTCAGTGGTGCCGCTCCATCAGAGGAAGAACCTGAACCCGGGCTGCGTGCGACCATGGACGATCAGAATAGAGAGGCCGAGCAGTTTGCAATTGATTTTCTCAAGGCAGTGCTGCGCCTTCGTGGTGTTCGCATCGGTAGGCGGCAGTTTCTCCGGTCTGAGTTTCGTCGAAGAGGCTTAGATGACGCTTTGATAGATGACGCTTTGGCTTCGAATCCTGCCGCTGCCGGTATTTCATTGGCGACATTGGACGAGATCGCGCGGGGTGCAATCGAGTTTGAGACCCGAAAGTCCACTGCTCTCTCTTTTGCCGCGGGCTTACCAGGGGGCTTCGCCATGCTGGGAACCGTCCCTGCGGACATCACACAGTTCTACGTGCATGCCTTCAGAGTCATGCAGAAGATCGCCTACCTGTACGGCTGGCAGTCTTTCCTGGAAGATCTCGAAGACATCGATGACGAGTCTCTCGGCAAGCTCGCGGCGTTTTTGGGTGTCATGATGGGAGTGGGAGGCGCATCTGCGTCCGTAAGTGCTTTCGCCGTTCAGGTTGCTCGCCCTGCGGTCCAGAAGAAGATAGCCAGTGTCGCTCTGACCAAGTCTGCCTGGTATGTGCCGATGAAGCAGACGCTCCGCGTCATCGGCGTCCAGGTCACCAAACAGAGTTTCGCGAAGACGGTGACAAAAGTGGTTCCGGTTGTGGGGGGAGTCGTGTCGGGAGGTCTCACCTTCGTCACTCTTCGTATTCAATCGAAGCGACTTATGACGCACCTCAGGGAGCTGCCCCCGCCCAACACTGATGCCGAGACCTACCTTGCTGACGTTCGAAGAGCAGACGAAGCGAGTTCGAGTGGTTCTAGATCTCCGTTGATTTCAGGGGCGCGCGATTTGGGTGATTCGATGGCGACGAAAGCCAGCCTAGTGGGTTCCAACGTGACCGGTTTCTTGCGACCGCGAAAGAAGTAGTCAGAATCTGCGCGTCGCGACGAATCCCGCGGATCAGTCACCATTTCACCGGGTTTTGTTCCACGAGGCCATTAGATCGGGGCTGAGTTCCCGCGGCGTGATGAGGGAGCCCCTACGCGATCCGTCGGATTGCGAAGTTCTGACTATGGGGCAACAGCGCATCGAGATGCCGTGGCGGGTGCATGCGATGAGGAGACCGTGAAGTGTCGGTCCCGAGCCCGCCGCTGAAGGCGATGGTATGCGCCGACGGGTTGCTGGCCTCAGTCCAGACCGGGCCGTCGTCGGTTCTGCTTGATCTCCGCTCGCTCTCGCTTGCCCTGGAGGCGCCGACGGTGTGAACATCGGGTCGCTCGGGTGGGGCGCCGCGGGACCGGGGGAGCGATCGACTCGCGTAGCAGCTCGGCGAGGCGCTCCCGGGCCGCGGTCCGATTCCGGCGCTGGGAACGGTGCTCGGCCGCGTTGATGGTGAGCACCGTGCCGGCCAACCGAGTCTGCAGCCGCTCCAGAGCCAGGCGTCGCTGAACCTCGGTGAGCGACGTCGTCGTCGCCAGGTCCAGACTCAGCTGCACCCGGGAGTCGGTGGTGTTGACCCCCTGGCCGCCGGGCCCGGAGGCGTGGGAGAACTGTTCGCGCAGCTCACCTGCCGGGATGAGCAGCCCATGGGGTGCCCCAGGGCCCGGGGGTACGCGCAGATTCTCCACGCCCCTAGTCTGCCGCACCGCCACCCGGCCGCACGGTCGCCCTGCCACAGAGCCACCTGGCCGCGCAGCCGTTGACCGCAGTCTTGTCGCCCGGCCAGGGGTCCGGCCAGGGGTCCAGTCGGGGGTCCGGTCAGACCAGTCCTTCCACGATCCGCACTGCGGTCCCGGCGCCGTCCTCCTGCGCCATGGATCCGGCCGCCGCCTGCACCGCAGCGCGATAGTCTCCCGCGCTGCTCAAGGCGGAGCTGAGCCCGGCCGCAGTGAGTCGCCGCTGCGGAATTGGTTCTGGAGCCAGCCCCTTCTCGCGCAGCCGTGCACCCCAGAACGGCTGATCGGCGATGAACGGCACCAGCACTGAGACGGTGCCGGCCGCCGTCGCTGCGTGCACCGTGCCAATCCCGCCATGGTGCACCGCGGCCGCCGCTTTCGGCAGCACCGCGTTGTGCCCCACCGAACGGGTCACCAGCAGGTCCTTCCCGCGCAGCTCCTGCGGAACCTCCAGCCCGCCGAGGCCCGTCGCCAACAGCGCCCTGAACCCGGCGCCGCGAATCCCGGCGAGGACCTCGCGGGCCCGCGCCACCGAATCTCCTGAGGCCATCGACCCGAACCCGGCAAAGACGAAGTCCCCGGCCTCGATGAATGCCGCCACCTCGGCGGGAACCGCCTCCGAGGCGTCGCCGGGCCCCGAGCCGGCACTGGTCCAAGCGCCGGTCAGGTGCACCGAGTCGCCCCAGTCCGCGGGACGGTGCAGCAGCGCCGGGCTGATCGGCAGCAGGGTGGCCGCCGGCGGGGGTGTGCGGCGGCTGAAGCTGCCGACCAGCCGGGAGACCTCCCGGAGGTCCCGGCGGAACATCGCCTCACCACCACTGGCCAGGCGGTAGGTTACCCGGTTCAGCGCACCGAGATCCCGGGTGAGCGTCCCGGCGGCGGGGAAGCTGCTGGTGGGGGTCACGGCCGGCACGATCTCGACCAGCACATGCGGGATCCCGAGCGCCTCGGCCACCAACCCCGCAGAGAGAATCTTCGGATGCGCCAGCAGCACATCGGGTGCGAACTCCATCGCCGCCCGCGCAGACTCCAGGAGCACCGCGCGCATCAGCGGCTGGATGACCGAACGGTAGGACCGCAGCGCCGCCGCCACGGAGACCCCCTGCTGGGTGATCAGCGCCGTGTAGTCCACACCCATGCTTGCGACGTCGATGCCGGTCAGGTCCACCCCGGAGTTCTCCGGCACCACCAGGCGCACCTCGTGTCCGACGGCGGCTGCCCGGCGCGCCAGCGCGGCGAAGGGGGCCACGTCCCCGCGAGATCCCGCGGTCACCAGCAATATCCGCATCCTGCTCACCTGCTCCCTCTCCGATCCAGCGCCGCCCGTTGGGTCGCCTCGCCCGCCGAGTCACCCGGCCTGTTCGGACCCGACCCGCCGCGACTCCCGGCGCGGTCCGCGCTGCGGGGTGGTGAACACCGTGGTCACCTCCGAGGCGTAGAGCACCGAGTCCGGGGCCCGCTCGGCGAGCCCGGGGAAGCCGGCGGCGCCCAGCAGCCCGTCCTGCAGGTGCACCAGCTCGGCCTGCTGCAGGGGCCAGGGCTCGTGGCTGTTCCGGCAGTAGAGGGTGCGCCCCCAGTGCTGTTCGTGGAACCCCCAGCGTGCGGTCAGGAACTCCGCCAGCGGGTCATGCTTCAAGGCCGCGTCGGCTGCGTCGTCGTGGCCCGGACGCACGCGCAGCGTGGAGGAGGCAGCGCGCTGCCCGTGCCGTCGGGTGGTGTACTCCACCTCGCCGTCGTGCTGCTGGATCCGCATCGACGCCCACTGATAGCGCAGCCCGAACACCGCCCGCGCCACCAGCACCGGGATCAGGTGCGAGGCCTCCAGACTGCGGAAGACCACCCCGCGGCGACCCTGCTCGTCCACCGAGTAGAGCCGGACGTTGACCTCCGGGAAGTCCCCGAGCCAGGGCACCGCGGGCCCGCCGAAGAAGGAGCTCTTCGACATCTGGAATCCGATCAGGCCCACCCAGGAGCTGCCGTCGAAGACATCCGGGGAGCAGCCCGGGGGCATATAAGGGGTGACGACGCTGGGGTCGACCCGCCAATGCAGGAAGGACACCTCACTCCACCGCTGCCGCAGGACGGCCGGACCGCCCAGCGGCGGGGCCTCGGGGGAGAGCGCATGCACAGCCATCAGGACACCTCGTCGTCGCGGCAGGAAGCTCGGCGCTCCGCAGAGCGGCGGCCGTTGATCAGCATCATATCCAGCCCGGATCACCCCGGGCGCCGGTGTCGCGCGTCTGCGCAGAAGACGGCGTAGATTGATCCAGTAGTGCAGGGGGTCGACAAGCTGACGTCCCCGAACAGGCGGCGATGGTGTCAGAACAAGGCGAGGTGGTTTCCCGATGAGCGGTGAGAACGCGAACCCGAGCGAGCCTGCCAAGCCCATCACCGTCTCAGTGGTCATCCCGGTCAAGGATGACAGCGCCGCACTGACGGTCTGCCTCGCCGCCCTGGCCGCGCAGACCCGGACCGCAGAGGAGATCATCGTGGTGGACAACGCCTGCACCGACGACTCGGCCGCAGTGGCGCTCGCCGCGGGCGCCACGGTATGCAGCTGTCTGCAGCCGGGGATCCCCGCCGCCAGCGCCACCGGCTACGACGCCGCCACCGGTGACCTGATCCTGCGGCTCGACGCTGACTGCGTGCCGGGACCTGAGTGGATCCACGATGTCATCGCCGCCTTCGAGGAGCAGCCAGAGGCCGGGGCGCTCACCGGAGACGCGGAGTTCATTGACGGGCCGGCCCTGCTGCGACGACCGCTGGTGCGGGCCTATCTCTTCGCGTACATGAACTTCTGCATCCCGGCGCTGGGTCACCGGCCGCTGTTCGGCTCCAACCTGGCCATGCGCCGGGAAGCATGGGACACGGTCCGGCTCTCGGTGCACCGCGATGACCCCGAGGTCCACGACGACCTCGACCTCTCCTTCCATCTCGGCGAGCACTATCGGCTGGGCGCCATCCGCGGCGAGCCGATGGGCATCTCGATGCGTCCGTTCTCCGACGCCCGAGCCTTCCGACGCCGGATCAGGCGCGGATTCCGTTCGGTGACCGTGCATTGGCCGCGCGACCTTCCACCCCGGAGATTCTCACGCCTCGCCCGACGCCGCTCCGCTCAGAGCGGCCAAGCGCGTCCACCCGGGCCTCAGGAGACTCACCCATGACCCCAGAGCAGGCAGGCGCGCCCATGGACTCCGCCGGCTCGCCGGGATTCGGCGTGGGGGCCCAGGACTCCAGGCTCCGCTCGGAGTCCGCGCTGATCGGGCCCGTGCCCGCGCCGGGACTGCATGTGATGAGCTGGAACATCCGCCGGCGAAGCTTCGCGCTGCATCCGCGCCGAGCGGATCGGTGGCGGCGCCGCGCCCCAGGGGTGCGCAGCCTGCTGAAGACCGAGCGTCCGGCTCTGCTCGGGGTCCAGGAGGCCCTCGCGGACCAAGCAGGTTTCGTCGCCGAGTCGCTCGGGGGCGGACACCGGTTCGTCGGGCACGGCCGGGGCCCGCGCGGGCACGGCGAGGCCTCACCGATCTACTACGACACCGAGCGACTGGAGCTCCTCGACTGGGAGCAGCGTGCCCTCTCCGACACCCCGCACCACCCGGGATCCCGGTCCTGGGGGAACCTGATCCCGCGCATCATGGTCGTCGCGAGATTCCGGGACCGCGCCACCGCCACGACCTTTCTCGCCGTGAACACCCATCTGGACCATCTTTCGCTGAGCTCCAGGTTGAGCTCGGTGGAGAGCATCCGGGAACTCATCACCGGCAGTGAGCTGCCGGGGGTGGTCCTGGGGGATATGAATGCCGGTCCCCGCAGCGCCCCGATCCGGGAGCTGCTGCGCGGGCAGGCGCTGGTCGATGCCTGGGCGGTCGCCGAGCGTCGCGAGAGCCCGGAGTGGGGAACCTTCGCGAACTACCAGGAGCCGCGCCGCGACCGAGCCCGGATCGACTGGATCATGGCCACACCTCAGGTGCGCGTGGGCCGCGCCGTGATCAACACACGGCGCGGCCCACGCGGCTGGGCCTCGGATCATCTCCCGGTCCAGGCCGTGCTGCACCTCGACGAGGCCGGTGGTGCCCGGTGATGGAGAACTTCCTGCGAGCCCCGCAGAGCATCGCCGAGGTCGCCGCCGACGTGCTGCGCGTAATCGGTCTGTTCAGCGTGATCCTGGCGGCGATGTTCCTCGCCCCCACCGATGCCGGCATCCTCGCGTTCGCGCTGCCCGGACTGGTGGCGCCGCGCTTCCTGGGCCTCCCCGCCGCGGCGGACATCACGGTCTCAGCGACGCTGCTGATTGCCGCCTGGAGCAACGTCTTCGACCTCTACACCCTGATCCCCAACTGGGACCTGCTGGTGCATTTCTTCTGCACCGCAGTCCTCGCCGCGGGACTCTACGTCATGCTGCTGCGCTCCCAGACCGTGGCGGATCCCCGCTCGCACCGACGTGCCGCATGGATCGGGGTGCTGCTCACCGCCACGCTGGGGCTCGCACTGAGCGCGGTCTGGGAGATGGTGGAGTGGCTGGGCTTCAACTTCGTCACCCCCGACATCTTCGTGACCTACACCGACACGATCTCAGACATGGCCGCCGGCGGGCTCGGATCGCTGGCAGCTGGCGTCATCATCGTGCGTCACCTGCGTTCGAACCGACGCGTGTCCCAGGCCCCGCCTAGACTGAGCCACACGCGACGGGATGGAGATTCATGGACACCGACGTCATAGTCATCGGCGCAGGGCTCGCCGGACTGCAGTGCGCGCGCCGGCTGCAGCGCAACGGACACCGGGTCATCGTGCTCGAGGCCGCCGACGCCGTGGGCGGGCGGGTGCGCACCGACCTGATCGACGGATTCCGGTGTGACCGCGGCTTCCAGGTGTTGAACCCGGCCTATCCGGCTGTGCGGGACTGGATCGACCTCGACGCACTCGGGCTGCAGAAGTTCGGGGTCGGAGCGGTGATCCGCACCTCCAGATCCACCACCACGCTGGCGCACCCGCTGCGGCACCCGCAGCACGCGCTGGCCACACTGGGCAGCCGACACACCCCGCTGCAGGACCTGCTCGGCCTGGCGCGCTGGATCGCCCCGAGCCTGCGGCAGCCGCCCACCGGTCCACGACCGCAGCAGGACCAGACGCTGAGCGCCTCCTTCGACGCGGCGGGATTCACCGGCAGGCTGCGCCGAGATGTGCTGGAGACCTTCCTCGCCGGGGTCCTGGCGGACAGCAGCGGGCAGAGTTCGGCGAATTATGTGCGCCTGCTGGTCCGCTACTTCGCGCTGGGCACCCCGGGGCTGCCCCGGGAAGGCATGCAGGCGCTTCCCGAGCAGATGGCGCAGTGGCTGCACGACCCGGTGCGGCTGCACACCCCCGCCCGGGAGATCACGCACACCGCCGACGGGGTGCAGGTCGGCACGGATGCTGGGGCGCTGCGGGCCCGGGCCGCCGTCGTCGCCGTGGCGCCACAGCAGCTGCACGAGCTCACCGAGGCCCCAGCGCTGCCCACCCACGGGCTGACCACCTGGTGGTTCCGCGCCCCGGAGCTGCCACAGCCCGGAGAGTTCCTGATGCTCGACGCGACGCGGCGCGGGGGAGGCCCGGCCGGACCGATCTGGAACACCGCAGTGGTCTCCCAGGCCGCGCCCTCCTATGCGCCCGAGGGGCAGCACCTGGTGCAGGCCACCACCTTGCTGGACCGGCCCGACGGGCTGGCCGAGGAGGCCGTGGTGCGCCGAGACCTGGAGCGGCTCTACCAGGTGTCCACCGCGGACTGGGAGCTGCTCACCCACCACATCGTGGAACATACGCTCCCGGTCCAGCCGCCGCCGCTGCGCGAGGCCAGCCCGCAACAGGTGGGGGAGCGGGTGCTGATCGCCGGGGACCATCGCGATCACGGCTCCCTTCAGGGTGCGCTGGTCTCCGGTGACCAGGCGGCGCAGTCGGTGACCCGACTGCTCACCGGCTGAGCCCATGGCCACTTCTCCTGCGCTGCGGCTGGTGCTGCCGCATCAGCTCTTCGAAGAACACCTCGACGCCGACCCGCAGACCGGGTTCGTGCTGATCGAACACGACCTGCTCTTCCGGCAGTACCAGTTCCACGCCCAGAAGCTGGTGCTGCACCGGGCATCGATGGATCGCTTCGCGCGCCGCCTGCGCTCCCGCGGCCACCAGGTCTCGGTGCTGCGCAGCCAGGCCGACCGCAGCTCGGCCGCCGCGCTGAGCGAGCTGATCCGTGACCTCGCCCCGGCCGAGGTCACTCTCTTCGACGTCGTCGACGACTGGTTGGAACAGGACCTGCGCGCCGCCCTGGAGGAAGGCGGCTACTGGCTGCGTGCCCAGGACGTGCTGGAGACCCCGAACTTCCTGACCAGCCGCACCCACGTCGATGACTGGTTCGCCTCCCATGACGCCCGGATGCATGAGTTCTATGTCTGGCAGCGCCGCCGGTTCGGTCTGTTGCTCGACGCTGACGGGGAGCCGGTCGGTGGGAAATGGTCCTTCGACGCCGAGAACCGCAAGAAGCTCCCGCGCGGCTACACGCCTGCCACGGTGCGGCGCTTCGCGAGCCACCCGGTGCTGCAGCAGGAAGCGATGTTCGACCTCGACGCGCTCGGCGGCGGGGACAGTGCCGGCAGCGAGGCCGGTACCGGGGGAGGTGAGAGTGGCGCGGCCGGTGGTGATCGCGGTGACGCCGTTGAAGCGCGCACGGGTGAGGCCGGCGCGGCCGACGTGGAGCGGGCCATCGCCTGGGTCCGCGAGGAGTTCCCCGAGGCGCCGGGCGACCCGGGGTTGTTCGCCTGGCCCACCAGTGCCGAGGAGGCCCGCGAGCACCTTCGTGAATTCGTCCGGGAGCGACTCAACGACTTCGGCCCCTATGAAGATGCGATCTCCGCGGAACACCCCTTCATCGCACACGGTCTGCTGACCCCTGCGCTGAACATCGGACTGCTGAACCCCCGCGAGGTGGTGGACGCCGTGCTGGAGGCCGCCGATGAGGACACTCCGTTGGCCTCGGTGGAGGGGTTCATCCGGCAGGTCATCGGTTGGCGGGAGTACATGCGCGCCACCTACCGGACCCGGGGGCGTCAGCTGCGCACCGCGAACCGGCTGGAGCACCGGAACGCGCTGGGAGCGGGCTGGTGGGATGCCAGCACTGGACTTGCCCCGGTGGACCTGGTGATCTCCCGCGTGCTGGCCACGGGATACACCCACCACATCGAGCGTCTGATGGTGCTGGGCAACGTGATGTCGCTGCTGCGGATCCACCCGGACGCGGTCTACGAGTGGTTCATGGAGCTCTTCATCGACGCCTACGACTGGGTGATGGTGCCCAACGTCTACGCGATGAGCCAGTTCGCGGCGGGCGAGGCCATCACCACCAAGCCCTATGTCTCTGGCAGCAACTACCTGCGCAAGATGTCGGATCTGCCCAAGGGCGACTGGGCCGAGGAGTGGGACGCGCTGTACTGGACGTTCATCCGGGATCACCGCGAAGTCTTCGAAGCCAACCCGCGGGCCCGGATGGTGGTCTCACTCCTGGAGAAGATGGACCAGCAGAAACGCCGGGGCCATCACGATCGCGCGCAGCGGCTGCTGGAGCCCGGGCCGGAGAGCCGGCTGCTTTTGAAGCAGCGGTGAGCCCTGCTCAGCTGGCGTCGGATCCGGCCGTGCCCGGCTCGACCCCGTCCTGCTGCAGAGCGGCGTTCCAACTGCCGTAGCTGTTGCGGATGCTCGGCCCTGAGGGCAGATCGCTGCGTCCACTCTGCTGTTCGCGCTTCCGCCAGTCCACGTAGCTCTGGTAGCTGGTGGTGAAACCGGCCCGACCGCCGTTGGCGGTGAAGTCCCGCAGCGCTGCCCGAAACTGCTCCTCGGTGAACCGTGCGCTGCCGAAGCCGGAGGGCCTGGCACGGCTCGAGGCCGCCAGTCCTGCCTTCTGCAGCGCCGCACTCCAGGAGCCGGAGGCGCGTTTGAGGATCGTGCTGGCACCCACGGGCCAGACGTTCCTGCCCCGGCCAGGCGCCGTCCCCTGGGCGTCCAGGAACTGGGCGCGCAGCTGCGCGTACTTCTGCGCCGAGAGGCTCAGAGACGGATCCGCGGCGACGGCGTCCCGGCCTGCCTGCACGGCCTCGAGGGCCTGCGGGATCTTCTCCGCCGCGCCCTGGTCCTGCAACATCTGGGTGACGCTGTCCAGCAGCTCGAGGGCTAGCGGCGCGGACTGCGGGTCGCGGTTTCGCCCGAGCCCGATCGCGAAGAGCAGGCTGGCGGTGATCGCGCTGTCACTCACCGAAGGTGCGGCCATGGGCTTCACACGTCACTTTCATCGGTCATCAGGTATCAGTCATCGGTCGTTGGCGATTGTTCATTCAAGTCTTGGTCACCGAGCCGGGCCGCTACGGTGTCAGTGGGCCGGCGAGGACTGCGGCGGCTGCCCGCGCATCACCGCTGACGGTGAGCCCGGTTTCCTCCAGACGGCCCCAGAGCAGCAGGGCGAGCTCGTCGTCGCAGGCTCTGATCACCGCGGCCGGTTCAGCGGAAGACCCGGCGGGGACCCGCCACTGCCTGCCCGAGCTCTCCGAGATCAGCAGCAGGGAATCCTGGGGATCTTCCGCGCGGCCCAGGCCTAGCTGCCGGGGATGAAGCACCTCCACCACCTCCGCCACACAGTCCTCCCAGACTGCCGACTGGACCTCGGGCATCGCAGATCCCAGCGCCTGAGACAGGTCCCAGAGGTGGATCAGCGTCTCGTGGATCTGTCGTCGCTGCCAGAACGACGCCGGCCCCAAGCCGGTGAACGTCTGACATGGCTGATCAGTGGGCACCGAGGACAGCGTGGTGCGCAGCAGCTCCGCGTCTGCCCGGTAGCGGGATGCCAGCGAACGGTCGTCCGAGGCGCCGTCGCGGGCAGCCGCAGCACCGGGACGTTCCAGCCTCTCGCCGAGCACCTTGCCAGCGGCCCAGACGTGCACCGACCCCAGGTGCTCCGCCAGCTCCCGCACGGACCATCTGCCGCAGCTCGGCACCGGGGACTCCGGGTCGGCACCTGCCAGCGCAGACTCGAAGGCGCGCTGCAGCTCGGCAAGCTGCGCCAATGGCAGTCCCGGGGAGGCGGTGGGCTCGTCGTCGACCATTCGCGGAGTCTATAGGCTGGGCCGATGGTGGAGATGGAGGCGCTGAGCTGGGTGCTGCTGGGGGCGGGCGCCCTGGTCGTGGGACTCTCCAAGACGGCGCTTCCCGGGGCTGGCACGCTCGCCGTCGTCCTCTTCGCCATGGCCCTGCCGGCCCGCGAGTCCACCGCGGCGCTGCTGGTGCTGCTGCTCGTCGGCGATCTCTTCGCGATCTCGATGTACCGCAAGACTGTGGACTGGGCGATTCTGCGCCGACTGATCTGGCCGGTGCTGCTCGGCGTGGCGGTGGGCACGGTGTTCCTCGGGATCGCCTCCGATTCCGCGGTGCGCCGCGTGATCGGCGTGATCCTGCTGGGACTGCTGGTCTTCACGCTGCTGCGGCGCCGCGGTGCGACAGACCCGCGGTCAAGCCGGCAGACCCCGACGCGGCAGCCCTCGACGAGCCCGCGCCGTGCAGCCCGCGCGGCCGGGTTCGGCTACGGCTGGCTGGGCGGGTTCACCACGATGGTGGCCAATGCCGGGGGACCGGTGATGAGCATGTATCTGCTGGCCATGCGCCTGGACGTCAAGACGTTCCTGGGCACCGCCGCCTACTTCTTCTTCGCGGTGAACCTGCTGAAGGTGCCGTTCCAGATCGGTCTGGGGCTGCTGAACACCCAGATCCTGAGCATCGTGCTGGTGCTGGTGCCGCTGGTCGTGGTGGCGGCGTTCCTCGGCCGTTGGATCGCCGGACGAATCTCCCAGACCGTGTTCGAGCGTCTGGTTCTGGGGCTCACGGCCGTCGGTGCCGTGAACCTGCTGCTCTGACCTGGGACGACTCTGTCGGGCTGAACAGGCCCTGGAAGGTTGCGTTTGTCGACGATCTGGGTGCCCGGTAGGTTGCGAGAATGCATCTTTCCCGTCGCAAACTGATCACGGCAGCGGCCACGGGCGCGACCGCCGCAGGCGTCACCCTCGTGTCCGCCCTGCCGGCCTCAGCGGCGCCCCGCCGCCGGTACCGCACCCGGCCGAGCCCGCGGATGCGGCGCCAGCCCACCGAATATGACCGGTCGCGGAAGCAGCAGAACCCCGCCAACAGCCTCGGCTGCCCGCTGGGGAGGGGATTCTGATCTCCGCGTCAGAGCAGCACGGCCCCAGGAACACCCTGGGAGCCAGCGAGATCGAGGTCTCCGGCCTGTGCCTGGGTGCGAACACCTTCGGCTGGACCAGTGACCGAGAGGCTTCCTTCGAGGTCCTTGATGCCTACCTCGCAGGTGGCGGGAACTTCGTGGACACCGCCGACAGCTATTCGGTCTGGGTGCAGGGCAACAGCGGAGGCGAGTCCGAGACGATCATCGGGCAGTGGCTGGCCGCCCGAGGCAACCGGGACGAGGTCGTCCTGGCCACCAAGGTGAGTCAGCACCCCGACTTCAAGGGGCTCGCCGGTGCAAACGTCGTCGCAGCCGCCGAGGCCTCGCTGCGACGGTTGGGGACCGAGCACATCGACCTCTACTACGCGCACTTCGACGACGAGCAGACGCCGCTGGAGGAGACCGTCGAAGCCTTCGAGACCCTCGTGGCGGCAGGAAAAGTCCGCGCGATCGGACTCTCGAACTACACACCGGAACGGATCCGTCAGTGGTTCGAGATCGCTCGTGCCACCGGGGCGAGCCTGCCCGTGGCGCTGCAGCCGCATTACAACCTGGTCCACCGGGGTGACTATGAGACCGGCAAGAGCGCGATCGCGCAGGAGAAAGGACTGGCCGTGATGCCCTACTTCGCTCTGGCCTCTGGCTTCCTGTCCGGAAAGTACCGTCGCAGAGAAGACCTCGAGGGTGCAGCTCGCGCCGGAATGGCCGGGAAGCATCTCTCCGAGTCCGGGCTCAAGGTCTTGGAAACCGTGGAGGAGATCGCGCAGCGCCTCGAGGTCGGCATGCCTGCTGTGGCGCTGGCCTGGCTGCGGACCCGCCCGCAGGTGCTGGCTCCGATCGCCAGCGCCCGCACCACCGAGCAGCTCCCGGCCCTGCTTGCCGGAGCTCAGCTTGAACTCTCTCCGCAGGATGCGCAGGCGCTCACCGCCGTCTCACAGGAAATGGAGCACTGACCCGTGTCTCAGAACGTCATCTGGAAGACCTCACCGAACTTCAGCACCGGCCGGGGTGGCACCGCGGTGGACCGCATTGTCATCCACTACATCGTCGGGACCCTGGCCGCCTGTGACGCCACCTTCCTGAACCCCGCCTCCCAGGTCAGCGCGCACTACGGGATCGGCGAGGGCCGGATCCACCAGTACGTGAGCGTGCACAACACCGCCTGGCACTCCGGAAACTTCGCGTTCAATCAGCGCAGCATCGGCATCGAGCACTCCGCCGACCCGAATCGGGCGCCCACCACGCAGACGCTGAACATGTCGATCGAACGTTGCGTGACCCTGTGCCGGCAGTTCAACCTGAACCCGCTCACCGCCATCGTCCCGCATGAATCCGTGGTCCCCACCGCCTGTCCGGGCACCGTGGACTGGGAGTACATCCGGGACCGCACCGCAGCCCGGATGTGATCCCACACCGGGCGGAGCTCCAACGAGGAGTTCACCCGGTGAAGGTGTCCGGGTGGCCGCCGCGGCGGCCCTCCTCGCCCTTATCCAGAGTGGCGATGGCCGCCATGTCCTGCTCGCTGAGTTCGAAGCCGTAGATGTCTCGGTTCGTCGCGACCCGCTGCGCCGAGTTGGTCTTCGGGATCGCGACCACTCCGCGCTGCAGGTGCCAGCGCAGCATGACTTGGGCCGGGGTGACCCCGACGCGCCGGGCCAGCTCGGTGAGCACTGGATCCTCGAACTGATCGGTGCGCGCCAGCGGGCTCCAGGCCTGCACCACGATCCCGCGCTCCTGAGCGAACAGGCGCGCCTGATCATTGGCGAAATACGGGTGCATCTCGATCTGGTTCACCGCCGGGGCCAGCCCGGTGGCCTCGATCAGACGCTGAAGCTGGGCGGGCTGAAAGTTCGAGACGCCGACGGCGCGCGCCCGCCCGTCCTGGGTGAGCTCCAACATCGCCTTGTAGGTGTCCACGTAGTCGACCTCGAGCATGGGCATCGGCCAGTGCATCAGGAACAGGTCCACGTCGTCGAAGCCCAGCGTCTGCAGGGACTGCGCGAAGGTCTCCCGGACCGCCTGCGGATCATGGTTGCCGTTGTTCAGCTTCGTGGTGAGAAAGACCTCGGCGCGGTCCACCCCGGAGCGTCTGACCGCCTCGCCGACCTCTGCCTCGTTGCCGTACATCTGCGCGGTGTCCAGGAGGCGATACCCGGCGTGCAGCGCAGCCACCACCGCCTCGGTGGTGGTGCCGCCGGTGCCGAAACCGATCTCCGGCATCTGATGTCCTGTGTTGAGCTCGATCATGGGGCGATCCTACGCGCAGTGTCCGTGCGCACCTGATACTTCTGCCGTGGGATCCCTGCGACGCCGGGGATCATCACCGGGAAGGAATAGAAGGTGCTCATCGCAGGGTTGCCATGACCATGCGTGCAATGAGCTATTCCGAATACGGCGACCCTCAGACCCTCGAACTGACCGACCTCCCGCTGCCCAAGGTGGCGCCCGGAGCGGTCCTGATCAAGATCGAACGCGCCTCGGTGAACCCCGTGGACTGGAAGCTGATGTCCGGCGGGCTTGACGGGCTCATGGACGTCGTCTTCCCTGTGATCCCCGGCTGGGACGTCTCCGGGGTCATCGAGACCACCGGCCCCGATGTCCCGGAGTTCTCTGCCGGTGACCGTGTGGCCTCCTATGCCCGGAAGGACTTCGTCCACGGCGGGACCTACGCCGAGTACGTCTCGGTGCCCGCGGCCTCTGTGGCCCGGATCCCCGATGGTGTGGATTTCGACTCTGCGGCCGGGCTTCCCCTGGCCGGACTGACAGCGCTGCGCTCCCTGGAGACCCTGGAGCTCACCGCGGAAGACACACTGCTGATCCATGCCGCCTCCGGAGGGGTGGGCCATCTGGCCGCACAGCTGGCGGTGGAGCGCGGTGCCACGGTGCTTGGCACCGCCTCTGAGAAGAACCACGCGAAGCTGCGCGAACTCGGCGTGACCCCGCTGACCTACGGAGAGGGACTCACCGACCGGGTCCGCGAAGCCGCTCCCGGCGGTGTCACCGCGGTCGCCGACTTCGTGGGCGAGGTGCTCCAGTACACGCTGGCAGTGCTCAACGAGGGTGGCCGGCACATCTCCGTGGCCGATCCCTCGGTGGAGGAGCACGGCGGGCACTGGATCTGGGTCCGCCCGGACGGGGAGCGGCTGCAGACGCTGCTGGAGAAGGTCGCAGCGGACACCCTGCGGGTCTCCGTGGACCAGATCTTCCCGCTCGAGGAGTCTGCCGCCGCGATGCAGGCCAACCAGTCAGGCTCCAACGGCAAGATCCTCATCGATACCACCCGCTGAGAGCAGGTGCTCGACAGCCCGCGTTCCGTGCTGGCTGTCGATCACTTGCCAGCGGGACTAACCTGATCACGTGCGGTCTCATCTCAGGGGGAGAGGACCACAAGGTTCTTCTGTGACACCGACTCTGGTCGAACACCACAGAGAAGAGTTGCGATGAATGACATCCACATCCCCGGCGCACCGCAGGCCGAGCCCCCCACCGAGGGTCAGCCGGTTCAGCCGCGTCGGCGACTCCCACCGAAACAGGACCAGCGCGCCGCAGCCCCGGTGAGCCCGACCGGCGCCGAGGTGCCCGGAAGCGACACCGGGCGGGTGCAGCAGGGCGAATACCTCACCACCGCCCAGGGCGCCCGCGTCCGCGACACCGATCACTCGCTGAAGGCCGGCAGCCGAGGGCCGGTGCTGCTGCAGGACCATCACCTGCGCGAGAAGATCATGCACTTCGATCACGAGCGCATCCCGGAGCGGGTGGTCCACGCCCGCGGCGCCGCCGCGCACGGGGTCTTCGAGTCCTACGGCACCGCGGGTCACCTCACCCAGGCCAAGTTCCTGGCCGAGAAGACCACCACCGAAGTGTTCACCCGGTTCTCCACGGTCCTGGGCAGCCGGGGCTCGGCGGACACGGTCCGCGACACCCGAGGCTTCTCCACGAAGTTCTACACCGAAGAGGGCAACTACGACCTCGTCGGGAACAACATCCCGGTGTTCTTCATCCAGGACGCGATCAAGTTCCCCGACGTCATCCACGCCGGAAAACCCCACCCGGACCGGGAGATCCCGCAGGCCCAGAGCGCCCACGACACCTTCTGGGACTTCGTCTCGCTGCACACCGAGGCCCAGCACCACACCATCTGGAACATGTCTGACCGCGGGATCCCGCGCTCGCTGCGCATGATGGAGGGCTTCGGGGTCCATACCTTCCGGCTGATCAACGCCGAGGGTGGATCCTCCCTGGTGAAGTTCCACTGGAAGCCCAAGCTCGGCGTGCACTCGATCACCTGGGAAGAGGCGCTGATGACCAACGGGGTGGATCCTGACTTCCACCGCCGGGACCTCGCCGAC
This sequence comes from Nesterenkonia sandarakina, assembly GCF_014138825.1. NCBI lineage: Bacteria > Bacillati > Actinomycetota > Actinomycetes > Micrococcales > Micrococcaceae > Nesterenkonia > Nesterenkonia sandarakina. Next base: position 269,463 of record NZ_JACJIH010000001.1, read on the forward strand.
GCCATCGAGGCCGGCGCCTACCCGGAGTGGGAGCTCGGCGTCCAGGTGTTCCCGGACACCGAGGATCAGATGTTCCACGGCATCGATCTGCTGGATCCCACCAAGATCATCCCCGAGGAGCTCGCCGAGGTGCAGCTGCTGGGCAAGATGACCCTGAATGCGAACCCGCAGAACTACTTCGCGGAGACCGAGCAGGTGGCCTTCCATCCCGGACACCTGGTCCCGGGCATCGAGGTCACCAACGACCCGCTGCTCCAGGGCCGGCTGTTCTCCTACCTGGACACCCAGATCACCCGCCTGGGCGGACCCAACTTCGCGCAGATCCCGATCAACCGGCCGCGCGCCGAGGTCAATGACATGCTGCGCGACGGCTACCACCAGACCGCGGACCACGCCGGCGTCGCGCCGTACCACCCGAACTCCTTCGACGGGGGAAACCCCTACCCGGTCAAGGACACCTCGGCGGACTCCCAGGCCCCCAGTGCGCTGATCGACTTCCCGGAGCCGGTCTCCGAGAGCGTGAAGGTGCGGGCCAGCCCGCAGAGCTTCGATGACCACTACACCCAGGTCACCATGTTCTACCGCAGCCTCAGCCGCACCGAGCAGCTGCATGTGATCCAGGCGTACACCTTCGAGCTGGCCAAGTGCTACGAGCCGGCGATCAAGGAGCGCCAGTTGCAGCAGCTGACCCACATCGACGCTGACCTCGCAGCAGGGGTCGCCGAGGGGCTCGGCCTCCCGGTGCCCGAGCCGCTGCAGGCCCCGGTGGAGCCCGAGCTGCTCAGCCCCACGCTCTCCCAGATCGGCGGCACCTGGCCGATCGAGGGCCGGCTGGTCGGCGTCGTCGTCGATGAGTCCAGTGACATCGACGCGATCCAGAAGCTTCGCAAGGCCATCGACGCCCAGGACATGGTGCCGCTGGTGGTCGCCCCCACCGGGGCGCCGCTCTCCGACGGCACTCCGGCCCAGCGGACCTACCTGACCGCACGGTCCATCGAGTTCGACGCGATCGTGTTCCTCACCGCCTCTGCTGAAGGAGCCGCCGGGGACTCTCCCGATGGCGATCACAAGCTGGGCGATCCCACCGGGGACCCGAAGGTCGATCCGCGACTGACGCTGATGGCCGCGGAGGCCTACCGGCACGGCAAGGCAGTGGTGTTCCCCGAGGGCACCCCGCTGCTGAGCGCCAGCGGCGTCTCTCCCACGGCCCCTGGGGTCCTGGTGGGTGCCCCGGAGAAGCTCACCGAGGACCTGTTCACCCTGATGGGCGCCCACCGCGCCTGGGAGCGCTTCGCCTGATCGCACGCAGGCCCGGCTGACCCCCGTGACACCGGGGCAGCCGGAGCCGTGCCGGATCAGCTTCTCGGCCCCTGCCTGGGACGTCACCGGTGTGTGAGCACCGGCGTCTCGGTCAGGGGCCGAGCTGTGCGCGGAGGCGTTCGGGTCCTGACCCGCGGCGCAGTAGTCTGCTGGGATGAGGAGAATCGAGCTGCCCGCCGCCGGGCTCTCCGCCTCCCAGCTGGTGCTGGGGATGATGCGGATCAAGGACAAGACCGACCAGCAGATCCGCGAGCTCTACGACCTCGCCCGTGCCGCCGGGGTGGACTTCCTCGACCACGCCGACATCTACGGTGCCACCCCGCACCAGTGCGAACGGCGCTTCGCCGAGGCGGTCAAGCTCTCCAGCACCGAACGTGAGGGGGTGCTGATCCAGTCCAAGGTCGGCATCGTCACGGACGGTCCCTTCTACGACTTCTCCTATGAGCACATCATCACCGAGGTGGAGGAGTCGCTGCGGTCGCTGCAGACCGACTACCTGGACCTTCTGCTGCTGCACCGGCCCGATCCGCTGGTCGAGCCAGCCGAGGTCGCCTGGGCCTTCGACGAGCTCCAGGCCGCCGGGAAGGTCCGCCACTTCGGGGTCTCCAATCACACGGTGGGGCAGATCGAGCTGCTGCGCACCGCGGTGACCCAGCCGCTGGTGGTCAACCAGATGCAGCTCTCCCTGGTGCACGCCCCGATCCTCACCGAAGGTGCCCAGGCCAACACTCTGGGCCAGGCCGGCCCGGTGACTCCTGGGGGAGGCGACATCGTGGAATACTGTCGCCGGCACGGGATCACGCTGCAGGCCTGGTCCCCGTATCAGTCGCCGACCGGGGTGTTCCTGGACAACCCGGACTACCCCGAGCTCAACACGGTGCTGACCCGGCTGGCCCGGGAGCATGAGGTGACCCCGGTCGGGATCGCCACCGCCTGGCTCACCCGGCACCCTGCCGAGCTCCAGGTGGTGCTGGGCACCACCCAGGGCAGCCGGGTGGAAGAGGCGGCCGCCGGGTCCCAGGTCAGGCTCTCGCGCCGGGAATGGTACGAACTCCTGCGCGCCGCAGGACACCGGCTGCCCTGAGACCAGGGCAGCCGCAGCGGCGACTCAGGCGCGGTAGCGTCCGGGCCGATGGTTCAGCGCCAGCACCAGGTTCAGCAGCACCGCGCCCAGCGCCGAGTAGAGCACGTTCACCGGTTCCACGACGGTGAGCGCCAACAGGATCACCACCACGTCCAGGCTCATCTGCACATACCCGGCGCGCAGTCCCAGACGTTCCTGCGCCACCAGTGCCACGATGTTGAACCCGCCCAGGCTGGCCCCATGGCGGAAGATCGCCAGCAGCCCCATGCCGATCAAGATGTTGCCTGCCGGCACCCCGTAGAGCGGGTTGAGCTCACCCAGGGCGAGCACCGGTGAATGAAGCAGCGCGTAGCCCGAGACGATCGCCACCGCGGCGATGGTCTTGAGCGTGAAGCTCCAGCCCTTCTTCCAGATCGCCAGCGCGAAGAAGGGCACGTTCACCAGCAGGAACAGCCAGGAGAAGTTCAGCGGCGTGGCGTAGGTCAGCAGCAGCGCCAGCCCTGCGGTGCCGCCGGTCACTGCCTCGGACTGCTGGAGCACATAGAGCCCCAGCGAGGCGAGGAAGGTGCCGATCAGCACGCCGAAGACATCCTCGGCCGGGGAATGCGGGATGGTGGTGTCCTCTGGCCAGGGAGGAACGTTCTGGGATCCGGACATGAGCGTCAGCCTATAGTCGCTCGGCACCTCTTCCGTGCCCGGATGCGCGGGAAGTGAGCACTGTCACGGCGGCGCTGGGCCATCCTGCTCAGGTCATCTCTGGAGGGCGCGTGCCGTCGGGGGCGTAGGCTGAGCACCTACGATGTCAACGGCGAATCGAGGACAGTCCCATGGACCCTGTAACACCTGCACACGCGGCCCAGTACGGTGAGAACGGCGCGGAGGATCTCTCCTATGATCCAGAGTTCTGCGGACGCGTGGTCTGCGCACGCGAGGTCATCCGAGCGGCGCCCCAGGTGGTCTTCGAGTTCCTCGCCGATCCCGCCCTGCAGGTCGAGTTCGATGGCAATGAGAACCTCGCCCAGGCCGAGCCCGGCCAGCGGGTGCACGGGGTCGGAGATGTGTTCCGGATGAAGCTCACCAACGGCCACGTCCGGGAGAACCACGTGGTGGAGTTCCACGAGGGCGAGCTGATCGCCTGGAAGCCCTCCACCATCGGTGAGGCACCGGCCGGTCACCTGTGGCGCTGGTCCCTGGCGGCCACCGCCGAGGGCGGCACCGAGGTCACCCACACCTATGACTGGTCCCAGCTCCGCGACGAGCAGCGACTGGCCCGTGCGAAGTCCACCAGCTCCGCGATGTTGGCGCGATCCGTCGCGCGCCTGAAGACTGTGGTGGAGACCTCCGCCTAAGCTTGGGCGCCATGGAGAGCCAGACCGCCACGGAGTTCGACCAGACCCGCAGCCAGGCCCCCGGAGCCGCCCGCCAGGCCACCAAGACCGTGGTCGCGGCGGCGCTGCTGCGCAGGCGTCCGGGCCACGAGGTCGAGCTGTTCATCGCCCGCAGAACCTCCCCGGCATCGGTCGCCGGGATGTGGGAGTTCCCCGGTGGGAAGCTCGAGGCTGGGGAGACCCTGCACCAGGGGCTGCACCGCGAGCTGCGCGAGGAGCTCGGCGTCGACGTCGCCCTGTATGCCGAGGTCACCGGGCAGGGGAGCAAGAGTTACGCGTCCGAGGCGGGCTGGTGGTTGAAGGAGACCACGGCGATGCGACTCTTCCGCGGGGAGATCCTCGACGGCGAGCCGTTCCCGCTCCAGGACCATGACCGCGTGGACTGGGCGCCGCTCACGCCGCAGCTGCTGGACTACCCCTGGATTCCGGCGGATCGCCCGATCGTGGAACAGCTCCTGAAGGACTCGAAGTCCTGAAGCGCGGCCGCGAGGCGGGCTTCTGAGCAACGCGATCCACCGTCCGGGACGGGATCGCCTGTGGGGGAGATGCGCGCAGAAGCAGTGAGGAGGGCTTCTGCGCGCATCGCGCTTCCCATCGCGCAAATGCTATTAGAACACCTATTCTATGGGCCTGCAAGCGTCCAGGTTGAACTGTCGAATCTGTGTTCTACCGGAGGTTTCTGTGAGTAACCTGTCAGAACGCAGGTTCGATGGGGTCACGATGCTCTGCATGCCGCGCCTGGTTGACCCGCCGCGCCCGTTCCAGCCGGGGAAGCAGCCGCAGCGCCAGGATCACCGCCCCGGGCAGGGTGGAGGCCAGTGCCAGCAGCCCATAGCTGATGGACGCGGTGACGCCGAGATGCGGGGCGAACCCAGCCAGGGAGAATGCCCACGCGGCGGCGGCCTCGCGGGGTCCCCAGCCTCCGAAGCCCAGCGGGACCGACATGCCGGCGATCGCCACGGCGGCCAGTCCCGGGGCCCAGGCCAGCGAGACGGTGGGGGTCACCGCGAGGATCGTGAGGCCGAAGAGCGAGGCGAAGGCTGCCCAGCCGGTGGCGGAGAGCAGCACCACCTGGAGGATGTCAGCACCGGAGAGCGGCTTCAGCCAGCGCCAGGCCACCAGGACCGCGACGGTCGCGACCCCCAGGGCAGCGATTCCGGGCAGCGGCGCCAGCACCAGCAGGGTCAGACCGGCGGCGGTGAACGCCACCGCGGTGCCCATCAGGCGCTCGGCAGCCATGGCCGCGAAGGCTCGGCGCAGCGCGCTGCCACCGGCGTCGACCGCCGCGTCGCTGCTGTCATCGGCGGCCCGCAGCGCGTCACCGGCCAGACCTCCGGGCAGCACCCCGTTGAGGAACGCCGCCTGCCAGCAGCGCGCCACCGCAGGTCCGACCCCGATGCTGATCTGGTGGTGCCGGGCGATCACGCGCCAGCGCAGCGCCTGGGTCAGCACGCCGACCCCGCCCAGCAGCGCGGCGGCGGGGAAGATCCACAGCGGGAGCAGCCGGAACGCGTCCATGAAGGGGGTCATGCCCCATTGCGAGGCGAGGAAGCTGAAGATGGCCACCGTGATCGCGACCTGCAGGAGCGCGAAGAGCAGTGTGTGTCCCCGGCGGGAGGTTGCGGAACGCTGGTCGAGGCTCATCGGGTCACCGGGTGGAGGTGCCTGGCAGGCTCAGCAGGTCGAGGTGGCCCACGGTGACTTCCAGCTCGCCACGGTCCAGCTGCTCCTCGCGGGCAGCGAGCCACTGCTGGGCGGTGCCGGCGAGCGAGGGGTGATGCTCCACGGCCACATCGGCGCGGTCGCTGAGATAGCGCCGGATCAAGGCGGCGTCGCCGGTATCCAGCGTCCAGTCGGTGCTGATCAGGGTGACCTCTGCGCCGCGCTCGCGCAGCAGCTGCGCCACGGTGCCGGCCGCGTCGGGCCCAAGCAGGCCGTCGCGCCGCTGGTGGGCGTCGAAGGCCTGGGTGATGACGGAGTCACCGGGGTGGCCGGGGCTGATCTCCACCGCTCCGGTGACGGTGAGGCTGAGCAGCGCCGCGACATGGCCCACTCCGGAGCCGGCGATCGAGTCGGCCAGCAGCTCGGCCTCTCGGGGGCTGAGCAGATCCAGCAGCGCCGAGCAGGTGACCAGCTGTACTGCCTCGCCTTGAGTCATTCCCGGAAGGTCCTCGATGGTGCCCAGCACCCGGGTGGTCTGGATCGGGCCGGCGGCCGCGGGGTCCTCGGCGGCGACCTCGAGCAGATCTGCGTCATGGTCCAGCAGCGTCCAGTGTTGCGGGAGGGCCAGGCGTGGCGCGAGCCAGGCCTGGTTGGAACCGGTGCCGGCCCCCACATCGATGACATGCACAGATGCGGAGGCTGGGTCCGAGTCGGCGGCGGGGAGCAGGGTATGCAGTCGGTCCAGCAGTGTCTCCAGCAGCGGGGCCGCCTTCTCGCGTGCCTGGTGGTCCGCCCGGCGGCGCTGCCCCAGCCAGTCCGCGGGCACCGGCCGGGTCACCATTCGATCGCCGTTCTGAGATCCTGCGCTGCGTGCGTCCATGACCGCAGTCTAGCCCGGTGAGCCTGCGCCGCGGTGCTCCACGTCTGCCGCAGCGACACATCGCTGAGCCAGTCCCGGAGCACCTCTGACCAGGCGTGGGAGTCTTCGGGATCCACTGCGGCGCCGGGGATCGAGAGCCCGTCGCGCGGACCTTCCGGGTCCCCGGAGAGGGCGGCCTGGGCACCGGTGCCGGAGCCGACCATGGCGGGGATGCCGCGGGACAGCGCCTCGGTGACCACCATGCCGTAGGTCTCGGCCACGGAGGGAAGCACCAGCAGGTCCGTCTGCTCCCACAACTGCTGCAGGTCTCGACCCTGCGCCGGGCCGAGGACGACGGCGCGCCCGGCAGGCAGTGCCTGGGCTGCGGCGCGGACTTCTGCCGCATAGTCAGGATCCTGCGCCTGCGGACCGGCGATGACCAGGGTCCAGGGCAGCGCGGTGAGCCGCTGCAGGGCCTGGAGCAGGCTCAACGGGTTCTTCCGCGGCGTCACGGCACCGAGGAAGAGCAGCCGCGCCGGGGTGCTGCCGCTGGCCAGGGGGGCCGGGTCCACGCCGGGCTCCGCCACGGCCACGGCGTCCAGGCCGTAGCGCGCCTGCAGATCTGCCTGAGCCCAGGCGCTGGTGCAGACCACGGTGTATCCGGCGCCGACCGTGGCGCGCTCGCTGGCGGTGAGCCGCTGCGCATCCTCGAAACTCAGGCCGGATTCCGCCGGCAGCGGCAGATGTACCAGCACCGAGATCTCGGTGCCCGAGGCGGCCGCCTGCGCCAGCTCGTCCGGAGCGGCGGAGGCGATGATTCCATCGATGAGCACCCGCCGGTGGGCTGAGGCCAGCCGGGTCAGCGTCTCTCGGTCCGCAGGGGAGGCCTCAGGCCACCGGCCCGACACTGCAATCTCCTCGACGTCGAGTCCGGCAGCGCGCCACTGGGCCAGCACGCGCCGGTTATAGGTCAGTCCGCCGCTGGGTCCGGGGAGGTCCGCGGGCACGAGGAAGGCATGGCGGGCCATCAGCGCACCGGCTCCTCGGTGCCCTGCCGCTCCAGCCGGATGGCGTCCCGGGTGAAGGAGATCACCAGCAGCGCCAGCGCGATCGCGGTGACGGCGGTGGCGAAGAGCACCGGCGTGAAGGGCAGCAGCGCGACCCAGAGCACCGAGGCTTGGATGGCTGCCACGGTCCGCCGGAACAGGCTGTAGGCCAGGTCCCCGCGCAGGGCCGGCCGGAATCTGGCGGCTGCCACGAAGAGATAGCGCGTGGCACCGATCGCCACGACCCACCAGCCCACCGTGACTGCTGCGATGCAGGAGACCACGAGCAGCGCGGCGGCGTCGGACTCCATATCCAGCCGGGCGCCGGAGGCGCTGGAGCTCTTGGTGTGCCGAGCCACCCAGCCGTCCACCGCGTCCAGCAGCAGCGCCACCCCGGCGAGCGCCGCGAGCGTCCAGCTGCGCGCCGGGATCGCCTCGACAAGGATCAGCACCCCTGCCGCGGTGAGCACCCCGATCAGCCCCACGCGCAGCAGGGTCACCCGGTCAGCGGTGCTCACCACCAGGGGGCGACGGCGCAGCACCGAGACCGCCGCGAGGACCGGGGCCAGCAGCGCGGCGGGGATCAGCGCCAGTGCGATCCCCGGGCCGGGTGCGAGCGTGAGTCCCAGGACCACGGCGAGCGCGGCGGGGAGAAGGATCAACAGGGTGGCGTCGTGGATCACCCGACGCCGGTCTGCGGCGCTGACAGGCGGTGAGTCCCCGTGGGAGGTGGCGCCGCGACCTGATGTTTCCATGCCAGATAATCTAGCCGGGTTGACCGTCCTGAGCGGAACATTCCGGCTCAGTCCTCCGCGCTGCGGTGCAGCGCCTGATCCTTGATCCGGTCTATGGCGAGGCGGACCGCTCCACGCCGGACGGCCTGCGCCCCGAGCGTGGAGGCATCGATCTCCAGCCAGGGCGCGTAGAGGTACTGCGCCAGCTTCTGCTTCGCGCGCGCCGCGACACCGCGCAGCGCCGGGGCGATGGCTCCGGAGACCAGGATGCGGTCCAGGTCGAGCAGCCCGGCGAGCACCACGCAGATCCGCGCGAGTCGATCCGCGAGCTGGTCCATGATCTCTTCGGCGAGCGGGTCTCCCTGGGCCGCGGCCGCGAAGACATGCTCGGAGGTCACCTCCTCGATGGGCCTGGCACCCAGCGGGCCCGGATGTTCCGGGGTCTGGCGCAGCGCCTCGCGGGCCAGGTGCCGGGCCCACCAGCCCATGCCGTTGGAGGACCCCACGCCGTCGACCAGGTCCAGCATGCCCAGTTCCCCGATGCCGCCGCGCCGCTGGTGCAGCAGGCGTCCCTCCAGGACGATCCCGGCTCCCAGGCGTTCCCCGGAGAGGATCACGGCGAAGGAGTCCCGCTCGGTGGTCTGCTGCAGGTCCAACTCCGCCAGGGCCGCGAGGTTGGCGTCGTTGTCCACCGCGCAGTCCCAGCCGTGTTCGGACCCGAGCGAGATCAGGTCCGGGTTCATCAGGCCCCAGAAGGGATTCAGTCCCTGGGGGGAATGTCCTGCCGCGTCCACCGGAGCGGGCACGGCGATCACCAGGGAGGCGACGTCGCCGTGGGTGAGCCCGGCTTCGGCCAGGGCGGCGTCGATCGTGTCCAGAATCGTGCGTCGTCGTTCTGCTGGGGGCTGCAGGGGAGCGTCGGAGCCCTGCGGATTCGAGGGCCGGGTGGCACGGCCGACCTCGACGCCGCGCAGGTTCGCCACCGCCGCCGTGACCTGATGCAGACCGGCGTCCACGCCGATGACATGGCAGGCGTCCTCCCGAAAGGCGTAGCGCAGCGCCGGTCGGCCCTTGGTGTACTGACCGGCCTGCCGGGAGTTCTCGGAGACCTTCAGCCAGCCCTGTTCGGTGAGATCGCGGCACAGCGTGAGGATCGTGGCGCGGGTGAGCCCGGTGGCATGCATCAGTTCCGTGGCGGTGCTGGGTTCCCGGCCCCACATGCACTGCAGCACACGCTGCGCATTGAGCTGCCGGATCAGCTGGGAGGAGCCGGTGGAGGCAGGCGGAGACGACGGGGTCACGGCGGGTCGGCCTCCGATCAGCGGCTGAGGAATCTTGTCCACATTATTGCATTGCTTATATTAAGCCTCTATATTTAAGCGGGACATCAACTTTTAGTGTTCCAGATCACAGAAGGGGGGATCCGGTGGGTCACGTTTCACCTACACCCTCACGACGGGCGTTCCTCGGCGGACTGGCCGGAGTGGCGCTCGCGGCAGGACTCAGCGGCTGCGCCACCGGCCGCGGCGGGCAGGAGGTCTCCTTCCACCAGTCCAAGCCCGAGGCCATCCCCTACTTCGGTGACCTGGTGCGGGACTTCAACCAGCGGACCTCGGGGGTGCGCGCGGTCCACGACACCTCCTCCGGGCTCTCCGCTGGATTCGCGCGCGGCAACCCGCCGGATCTGGGCTGCCTGAACTACAACTACGAGATCGTCCGTTTCCAGGAGCGCGGCGCCTTCTCCGACCTCGCGGACCTCGCCGAGGAGGCGCGGATCGCTCCGAGCATCCAGGACCTGATCGACCAGTACCCGACCTATCCCGGGCGCACCAGTGTGATCCCGTACTCGATGATGGCGGCCGCGGTGCTCTACAACCAGGAGATCTTCGCCGAGCACGACCTGCAGGTCCCCACCACCTACTCGGAGTTCCTCGAGGTCTGCGGCGCGCTTCAAGACGCCGGGGTCACCCCGATCTATTCGACCTACGCGGATCCCTGGACCGTGTCGCAGGGCCTGGTGGACTACAGCGTGGGCGGCAGGCTCGACGTCGCCGAGTTCTTCGAGGCGCTGCGCGCTCAGGGCGCCGACGCCGGCCCCGATGCGCCGGTCTCCTTCTCGCGCACCCTGCGTGAGCCCCTGGAGCAGATGCTCGAGATCGCGGCGTTCTCCCAGCCCGGCGCCGCGAGCCGGGGCTACGGTGACGGCAACGTCGCCTTCGCCCGAGGCGAGGCCGCGATGTACCTCCAGGGCCCCTGGGCGCTGGGGGAGATCGCCACCATCAACCCCGATGCGCAGATCGGGATCTTCCCGCTGCCGATGACCGAGGACCCCGAGGACCTGAAGGTCCGGGTCAACCTGGACCTCGCGCTCTGGGTGCCTGAGGCCTCCAACGCCCAGGAACCTGCGCGGGAGCTGCTGCGCTACCTGATCACCCCCGAGATCGCCGATGCCTACAACCAGGACAACCTCGCCTTCGGGGTCCGCGAGGACGCCCCCGCGGTGACCGACCAGCGGCTGAAGGACCTGCAGGGCTTCGTGGACCGCGCCGCCTTCTACCAGGGGGTGTCCCAGGCCATCCCGCGCACCATCCCGTTCGAGAACTACGCCCAGGGAATAGTCACCGGTCAGAGTCTGGAAGCCACGCTGCGGACGCTGGACGAGGACTGGGCCCGACTGGCTCGACGCTCAGAGACCGAGGCCTGACATGACCACTGCCACCACCTCATCGCGGACCGCGGACACCCCCACCGGGGCCACCACCCGGTCTCGACCCGCCCCTCGACGTAAGCCCCGCGCGGATCGCGTCTATCTCTGGTTCCTGCTGCCCACCCTGGTGCTGTTCACGCTGAGCATCACCATGCCCGCCGTGATGGGGATCTTCTACAGCTTCACCGACTCGGTGGGCTTCGGGGAGTTCAACTTCGTGGGACTGAACAACTACCTGGTGATGTTCAGCGATCCGGCGATCCTCTCCTCCTATGGGTTCACCATCGGAGTGGCGCTGTGCACGGTGATCCTGGTCAACGTGGTCGCCCTGACCCTGGCCATCGGGCTCACCTCGAAGATCCGGGCGAAGACCGCGCTGCGCACGATCTTCGTGATGCCGATGGTGGTCTCCGGGATCATCATCGCCTTCGTCTTCCAGTTCATCTTCGCCAACACGGTCCCCGCCGCCGCCCAGGCGCTGCAGCTCGGGGTGCTGGAGGAGTCGATCCTCGCGGATCCGGATCTGGCCTGGATCTCGATCGTGCTGGTGACCGCCTGGCAGGCGGTCCCGCAGGCCATGCTGATCTACATCGCCGGGCTCATGACCGTGCCGCGGGACGTCTACGAGGCCTCCGCCATCGACGGCGCCTCCGCCTGGAAGCAGCTGCGCAGCATCACCCTGCCGCTGATCTCCGGTTTCGTGCTGATCAACGTGATCATCGGGTTCAAGGACTTCCTGGGCACCTACGAGATCATCGTGGGCCTGACCGACGGCGGACCCGGCACCTCCACCCGCTCGGTGGCGATGACGATCTTCTCCGGCTTCGACAACGGCGACTATGCCTACCAGATGGCGAACTCCACGATCTTCTTCCTGATCACGCTGGCCATCGCACTCATCCAGCTGCGCCTGACCCGAGGAAACGCGAGGATCTGATGACCCTGCCCACCACCACCATCCCCGGCGGCGCCGCCAGCACCACCCCGCGCCGCTCCTCGGAGGACTCTAGGCGCGCCGCGCTGCCGACCTCGCGCCGCTCCGACCGGCACCGCTGGGGCACCACGGTGCTGCTGATGCTCGGCGCACTCACCGTGATCCTGCCCTTCTACGTGACCATCTCGATGGCGTTCAAGACCGGGGAGCAGGCCGTGGAAGGCGAGGCCTTCGCCCTGCCGGCCCCGTTCAGCGTGGAGGGCTTCTCCACCGCCTGGGCGCTGACCGACTTCCCCCGCGCCTTCACGATCTCGATCCTGATCACCCTGGCGACAGTGATCGGCACCATCCTGCTCAGCGCGATGGCCTCCTACGCGATCTCCCGGAACTGGGAGAAGAAGGCCTACCGCTGGGCCTTCTACTACCTGCTGGCCGCGATGTTCCTGCCCTTCCCGGTGCTCGCGCTCTCCCAGGTCAAGCTCACCGGCATGGTGGAACTCGCGAACCCGCTGGGAGTGGCGCTGCTGCACATCATGTTCCAGATCTCGTTCAGCACGCTGCTCTTCACCGCGTTCCTGCGCTCGCTGCCCGCGGAGCTGGAGGAATCCGCCCGAATGGACGGCGCCTCCACCGCAGGGGCCTTCTGGCGGATCGTCTTCCCGCTGATGGCACCGATGAGCGCCACCGTCGGGATCTTCGCCTTCCTGAAATCCTGGAACGACTTCATGATGCCTTCACTGATCATCGCGGACCCCACGCTGCAGACGCTGCCGGTGATCCAGGAGATCTTCCAGACCCAGTTCAGCAACAACTACCACGTCTCCTTCGCCTCCTACCTGATGGCGATGGCCCCGGCGATCATCGCCTACGTGATCTCCCAGCGCTGGGTGCTCTCCGGACTCACCCAGGGCGCCGTCAAATGATCCCCTCGGACCTGGAAGCAGGTTCCGAGACGCACGAACCCGAGACCCACCCGCAACAGCGAAAGGACGAGAGTCCCTTGTCATTCACCTCCACCGCAGCAGCACCGAGAACGACCACCGCAGAGGGCACCGACCCCCAGTGGTGGCGCCAGGCAGCGGTCTACCAGATCTACCCGCGCTCCTTCGCCGACGCCGACGGCAACGGCATCGGCGACCTGCGCGGCATCACCTCGCGGGTGGGGTATCTGCAGGACCTCGGGGTCGACGCCGTCTGGCTCAGCCCCTTCTACCCCTCCGCCCTGGCCGACGGCGGCTACGACGTGGACGACTACCGCGACGTCGACCTCAAGATCGGCACGCTGGACGACTTCGACGTCATGATCTCAGGCCTGCACAGCGCCGGGATCCGGCTGATCGTGGACATCGTGCCCAATCACACCTCCGACCGGCACGAATGGTTCCTCGAGGCGCTGCAGGCGCCCAAGGGCTCCCCAGCCCGGGATCGCTACATCTTCCGCGACGGGCTGGGGGAGACGGGCGAGCAGCCGCCCTCGGACTGGACCTCGATCTTCGGCGGACCCGCCTGGACCCGGATCACCGAACCCGACGGCACACCGGGGCAGTGGTTCCTGCACAGCTTCGCCAAGGAACAGCCCGATCTGAACTGGCGCAACCGAGAAGTCCATGAGGACTTCCTGCGCACCCTGCGGTTCTGGTCCGACCGCGGCGTGGACGGGTTCCGGGTCGACGTCGCGCACGGTCTCTCCAAAGATCTGCCGGCGAACCTGCCGAGTCAGGCCGAGCTCGACGCCACGCCCAAGGACGGGGCCCACCCGATCTGGGACCGCGATGAGGTCCACGAGATCTACCGGGAATGGCGCGAGGTCTTCAACGAGTACAACCCGCCTAAGATCGGGGTGGCCGAGGCGTGGGTGGATTCAGCGCGGCGTCCGAAGTACGCCTCCGCCGAGGGCCTGGGCCAGGCGTTCAACTTCGACCTGCTCGAGGCGAGCTTCGAGGCCGAGGCGTTCCGCGAGACGGTGGCGTTCAACCTGGAGCTGGCCGCGAAGTCCGGATCCTCCAGCACCTGGGTGCTCTCGAACCACGATGTGGTGCGCCACGCCACCCGCTATGGGCTCCCGCCCAAGGCCGACGGTGAGGAGAAGGCTGGCACCAACTGGCTGCTCAACGGGGGCGCTTCCCCGGAGCTGCAGGCCGAGACCGGTCTGCGCCGAGCCCGTGCCGCCTCGCTGTTCGAGCTCGCCCTGCCCGGCAGCGCCTACCTCTACCAGGGGGAGGAGCTGGGCCTGCATGAGGTCGCGGAGATCCCCGACGCCGACCGTCAGGATCCAACGTTCTTCCGCAGCCCGGGGTCCAGCGTCGGCCGCGACGGCTGCCGGGTCCCGCTGCCCTGGTCCAGCGAGGGTGCGAGCTTCGGGTTCGGCCCGGAGCACGCCCATCTGCCGCAGCCGGACTGGTTCTCCGGGCACAGCGTGCAGGCCCAGGACACGGCCGAGGATTCGACCCTGAACATGTACCGGCGTGCGCTGCAGCTGCGCCGCGAGCTGCAGGGCGAGGACACCCTGGAGTGGATCGAGCTGCCCGGAGCCGAGGGTTCCTCCACCGAGGTGTTGGCCTTCCGCCGTCCCGGAGGGTGGATCTGCGTGACCAACTTCGGGGAGCAGGCCGTTCCGCTGCCGGCGGGGGAGGTCCTGGTCAGCTCGCAGCCGCTGCGCTCCGAGGTGCTGCCGGGGGAGACCACGGTCTGGCTGCGCGAGCACTGACCGGTCCCTGAGAGGGCCGGGCCGGGGCGGCCCGGCCCGGCCCGACCCATGGGAGCCTCCCCGCGGCATCTGTCGCATGTCTATGCCATGTCCCATCGGTATTTCGGCCCAAAGCCATGGGACATGGCATAGCGATGCGACGAACGGGGGGCGATGAACGTGGGTCCTGCGATGAACCTGAGCGGCCCTGGGGCTACCTGTGCGGGGGTCCGGATTCGCACTCGATTCCTGGGCGCACGTCGTGCACCGGTAGCGTGAAACTCATGGACCTCTCCGCCCCGACCTCCCAGACCCTGCGCCCGGGGCTCCTGCTCAGCGCCATGTTCCTCGCCGTGACCCTGCCCGCCTGCGGTTCCAGCGCGGCCTCCGAGGATGCCACCGCCGAGCAGCCCAGCGCCGCCCCGGAGGCCGAGGCCGGCGCGGGGAGTGACGGGAACGAGGCCGAGGCCGAGGCCGAGAGTGACTCGAACGACGACGCCGCGGATTCCGCTGCGCAGGGCGAGGACCCCGAAGGTTCAGAGGGTCCCGAAGGTGCAGAGGATCCCGAAGGTTCAGCTGACGGGGATGAACCCGAAGCCGAGCCGGTCGAGCTGCCGGGCGGAGGCGACACGCTCTTCCCGGACCGGCGCTTCGTCGCCGCCTATGGCGCTCCCGGCATTCCGGCGCTGGGGGTCATGGGGGAGGGCACCCCTGAGGATGCTGCGGAGCGGGTGAAGTTCTACGCCGAGCAGTACCAGGAGCACTCCGAGGAACCGGTTCAGCCGGCCTTCGAGATCATCACCTCCATCGCGATCTCCGAGCCCGGGGTGGACGGGAACTACACCAACGCACTGGACCCTGAGGTCATCGAGCCCTGGGTGGAGTTGGCGGCCGAGGAAGAGATCTACGTAGTGCTCGATCTACAGCCTGGCCACGCCAGCTTCCTGGACCAGGCGCAGGACTACGAGGAACTCCTGGCCCAGCCCCACGTCGGGCTGGCGCTGGATCCGGAGTGGCGGCTCAGTGAGGGTCAGCGGCACATGGAACAGATCGGTTCGGTGACCGCCGAGGAGATCAACCAGGTCTCCGACTGGTTGGCCGGACTCACCGAAGAGCATGAGCTGCCACAGAAGCTGCTGGTGCTGCACCAGTTCAAGCACGCCATGATCACCGACCGCGAGGACATCGACACCTCCCATGAGGAGCTGGCCATCCTGCTCCACGCCGACGGCCACGGAACACCTTCGATGAAGACTGAGACCTACGAGAGCCTGCAGCGGGACCTCAGCGAGGACATCTGGCTGGGCTGGAAGAACTTCTACGACGAGGACTCCCCGACCTTCACCTCGGCGCAGACCTTCGCCCTGGACCCCACACTGTGGTTCGTCTCCTACCAGTGACCCGCATAAACTGACCGGGATTGTTTCCACCCACCTGACCCGGGAGCAGAATGTCCACGCCCGAAACACCGCATCCGCTGGATGAAGCCGCCATCGAGAATGCTGTCCAGCAGGCCGTCGACGCCTTCGCCGCCGCCGGCGATCTCGAGGAGCTCAAGACCGCCCGCCTGGCGCACACCGGAGACAAGGCGCCGCTGGTGCTGGCCAACCGTGCGATCGGGTCGCTGGAGAAGACCGAGAAGGCCGCCGCGGGCAAGCTGCTCGGCGGCGCTCGCGGGAAGATGCAGAAGGCCCTGGCCGCGCGCACCGCGGTGCTCGAGGCTGAGCACGCGGAGCGGATCCTGGTGGAGGAGACGGTGGACGTCACCGCGGCGCCCCGGCGTCGTCCGCTCGGTGCCCGGCACCCGCTCTCAGTGCTGCAGGAGCGGGTCTCCGACGTCTTCATCGCCATGGGCTGGGAGATCGCCGAGGGCCCGGAGGTGGAGTCCGAGTGGTTCAACTTCGACGCGCTGAACATCGCCCCGGACCACCCCTCCCGGGAGATGCAGGACACCTTCTTCGTGGAGCCCCCGGAGGCGCACCTGGTCCTGCGCACGCACACCTCCCCGGTGCAGATCCGCTCGCTGCTGAGCCGCGAGCTGCCGGTCTACGTGCTCTGCCCCGGAAAGACCTTCCGCACCGATGAGCTCGACGCCACCCACACCCCGGTGTTCCACCAGTTCGAGGGCCTCGCGGTGGACAAGGGACTGACCATGGCTGACCTGAAGGGCACGCTGGAGCACTTCGCCCGGCAGATGTTCGGCCCCGACGCCGCCATCCGGCTGCGCCCGAGCTACTTCCCCTTCACCGAACCCTCCGCCGAGCTCGACGTCTGGCACGCCCAGGCCAAGGGTGGCCCGCGCTGGGTGGAATGGGGCGGCTGCGGCATGATCAACCCCGCCGTGCTGCGCGCCGCCGGGGTGGACCCAGAGGTCTACACCGGCTTCGCGTTCGGCATGGGCATTGAGCGCACCCTGATGTTCCGCAACGGGGTCCCGGACATGCGCGACATGATCGAAGGCGACATCCGCTTCAGCCAGCACTTCGGAATGGAGGTCTGAGACATGCGCATTCCGCTTTCTTGGATTCGTGAATACACCCAGTTCCCCGAATCGGGCACCGCAGAAGATCTGATGGCCGAGCTGGTCAAGGTCGGGCTTGAGGAAGAGGACGTGCACCGTCCCACCGATTCGCTCAGCGGCCCGATCGTCGTCGGCGAGGTGCTGGAGAAGATCCCCGAGCCGCAATCCAACGGCAAGACCATCAACTGGTGCCAGGTCCGAGTGGTGCCCGAGGGTGCCGCGCAGACCCTGACTCAGGAGGGCATCGACCCCTCGGGAGTCCAGGGCGTGGTCTGCGGCGCGCACAACTTCGAGGTCGGGGACAAGGTCGTGGTCACCCTCCCCGGTGCGGTGCTCCCCGGAGACTTCCGGATCGCCGCGCGCAAGACCTACGGCCACGTCTCCGCCGGCATGATCGCCTCGGTGCGCGAGCTCGGCATCGGCGAGGACTACGACGGGATCCTGGTGCTCTCGCGGCTGGGACTCGACCCGGAACCGGGCACCGACGCCATGGAGCTGCTGGGCCTCTATGACTCCGCCGCGGAGATCAACGTGACCCCCGACCGCGGCTACGCCTTCTCCATCCGCGGGATCGCCCGGGAGTACTCCCACGCCACGTCCACCCCGTTTACCGACCCGGCAGCCCAGATCAGCACCACCAAAGACGACGACGCCCGGCCCGGTCACGAAGTCACGCTCACCGATGACACCCCCATCTACGGAGTGCACGGCTGCACCCGGTTCGTCACGCACACGGTCACCGGGATCAACCCGGCCGCGCCCACCCCGCCCTGGATGGCCTCCCGGCTTCGCCTGGCCGGGATGCGCTCGATCAACATCGCCGTGGACGTCTCAAACTACGTGATGCTCGAACTGGGTCAGCCCAACCACTGCTACGACGCAGCCAAGCTCGACGGCGGCATCGAGGTCCGCCGTGCCGCGGCCGGTGAGAAGCTCACCACCCTGGATGAGAAGGTCCGCACGCTGAACCCGGAGGACCTGGTGATCGCGGATCAGTCCGGTCCCATCGGCATCGCCGGGGTGATGGGCGGGGCGCGCACCGAGGTGGACGCCAGCACCTCGAGCATCGTCGTGGAGGCCGCGCACTTCGATCCGATCAGCATCAGCCGCAGCAAGCGCCGGCACAAGCTGCCCTCGGAGGCCTCCAAGCGCTTCGAGCGCGGCGTCGACCCGCTGCTGGCCCCGCTCGCCGCGCAGCGCGTGGTGGACCTGTTAGTCCAGCTGGCCGGGGGTACCGACTCTCGCGAGGTCACCGACGCCGGAGCACCTGTGCTGCCGCAGCCGATCCGGCTGGAGTCCACGCTTCCGGAGCAGCTCACCGGGGTGGCCTACACCCCGGAGCAGATCCGCTCCACACTGGAGGCCATCGGCGCCGAGCTGGGTCAGGACGGGGAGCACCTGCTGGTGACCCCGCCGAGCTGGCGCCCGGACCTGACCATCCCCGCCGCCCTGGTGGAGGAGATCGCCCGGCTCGTCGGCTATGACCAGATCCCTTCCAGGCTTCCGGTGCCGCCGGCTGGCCGTGGACTCACCACTTCCCAGCAGCGCCGCCGCGGCGTCTACGCTGGCATGGCCGCGGCAGGCTTCACCGAGGTGCTCAGCTACCCGTTCTTCTCCGAGGCCGCCAACACCCGGTTCGGGCAGGCCGAGGACACCGGGAAGCCGATGCCGATGCTGCGTCTGGCCAATCCGATCGCGAGCCAGTACCCCGCGCTGCGCACCACCGTGCTCCCGGGGCTGCTGGAGGCGCTGCGCCGCAACGTCTCCCGCGGCTTCACCGATGTGGCACTCTTCGAGGCCGGCACGGTCTTCCACCCGAAGTCCCAGCTGGGTTCGGCGAGCATCCCGGACCTCGGGGCCTACCCCGGGGAAGAGGTGCTGGCAGGGCTCGACGCCGGGATCCCGGATCAGCCGCTGCACCTCGCGGCTGCGCTCAGCGGCGCCGAGACGGCCGAGCTGCCAGGTGTCCCCGGACGGCGTCGTGACTGGGCCGATGCGGTGGACGCCGCGCAGAAGGTCGCTGAGCTGCTGCGCGTGCGCCTCGAGGTGGTCCAGGGCCGGCACCAGGCCTTCCACCCCGGGCGCACCGCCGAGCTGCGGTTCAACGGAGTGAGGGTCGGTCACGCCGGTGAGCTGCACCCCAAGGTCATCGAAGAACTCGACCTGCCCGCCCGCACCTCGGTGATGGAGCTGGATCTCTCCGCGCTCATCGACGGGTCCCCGGAGCAGATCAGCGCCGAGCCGATCTCGACCTTCCCGCCGACCACCCAGGATGTCTCTCTGATCGTCGCCGAGCAGCTTCCGGCCGGGGAGCTGGAGGCCAGCCTGATCGAGGGTGCCGGGGAGCTGTTGGAGAGCATCGAGCTCTTCGACGTGTACTCCGGTGAGCACATCGAGGCCGGACACAAGTCGCTGGCCTTCGCGCTGCGCTTCCGGGCCGCGGACCGCACGCTCACTGCCGAGGAGGCCTCCGAGGCCCGCGCCGGCGCCGTCGCCCTAGCCCAGCAGCGCCACGGGGCTGTGCAGCGGTAAGCGCAGCATCACGTGCAGCGGTGACAACGCGGGGCTGACCCAGCCCCCCACGGTTCACTGCTGAGGACTCAGGTGGTCCGGCAGACGCTCAGTCTGCCGGGCCATCGGTCTGTGAGGCACCCGAGGACCGCTGATCCAGCCAGCGCCCGCGGTACATCACCCGGCGCACCTGCCATTCCGGGTCCAGCAGCACCAGGTCGGCACGGCCACCGGGGAGCAGCCTGCCGACGTTCTCGAGTCCGATCATGGCCGCAGGGTTCGCGGTGGCGGCCATGAGAGCCTGCGCCGGCTCAATGCCGGCGCGAAGTATGCTCTCCCGCACGGCAGCGGAGAGGGTCAGCGTTGAACCCGCTATCGCACCGAGGCTGCCGTCTGAGGTCACGCGTCTGGCCACGCCCCCGAGAACCTCGACCTCTACCGCTCCAAGTCTGTAGCGGCCGTCCGGGGAGGCAGCCCCGGGCATGGCGTCTGAGACCAGCACCGGACGCTGGGGCCCGCCATTGCGTCTTGCGGAGTCCCAGACGAAGCGGATCATCTCGGCGTCGAGATGGACCCCGTCGCTGATCAGTTCGAGGAAGGACGTCGGCTCCTCCAGCAGTGCCAGAGCCGCGCCTGGGTCCCGGTGGTGCAGGCCCTTCATGGCATTGAACAGGTGCGTGGCCGCGCTGGCCCCGGCGGCGATCGCTTCACGCGTCTGCGCGCAGCTGGCCCCGGTGTGACCGACGCCCACGGTCAGTCCCGCCGCGCGCAGCCGGGCAGCGGCCTCCAGGGCGCCGGGCAGCTCCGGAGCGAGGGTGACATAGCGCAGCAGCTGCCCCGCCGGCTGCTCGAGCACCGCCGAGACCGCCTCCGGGGTGGGGTCGCTGAGCAGCGACGCCTGATGGGCCCCGCAGTGCCAGGGACTCAGCCACGGCCCCTCGAGGTGGATCCCGGCGAGATCGCCGGTCTCCACCAGGGCCCGGAGCTGCTTCGCCTGCTCCAGCAGCTCCGGGACCGATGCGCTGACCAGGGAGGCGAGCATGCTCGTGGTGCCGCGCCGACGATGTGCCGCCAACACGGTCCGGCCTGCCTCGGCGCCGTCGGTGAACGCCGCGCCGCCGCCGCCGTGGGCGTGCACATCGACGAACCCAGGGGCCAGCACGCCCTCGGTGAGGTGCAGATCCGGCGTCTGGGGTGGGTGACCATGCCCGGCGTCGAGGATGCGTCCCTGCTCCAGGCGTAGCCAATACCGCCCGAGGGCCCCCTCCGGGGTCAGCGCCGCCTCAGCGAGGATCAGCTGTGTCACAGGAGACGGGCCCGACTCGGCATGGTGGCTGCTTCTCAGGGACGCAGCAGCAGCTTGCCGGTGGTCCGGCGGTTCTCCAGGTCATCGTGGGCTCGTCCCGCCTCGGCGAGCGGGTAGCTGGCTCCGATGCTGAGCTTGAGGTCCCCGCTGGTCAAGGCGCTGAAGAGCTCGGCGTAGCGCCAGCTGCGCTCCTCGGCGTTGCGCAGGTACCAGTGCGTGGCCGGTCGGGTGACATAGAGCCCGCCTCGGCGGTTGAGCTCCTGCGGGTCCAGCGGGGGCACCTGCCCGGAGGCGCCGCCGTAGAGCACGAACAACCCACGGATCGCCAGGGAGTCCAGAGAACCGACATAGGTGTCCTTGCCGACGCCGTCGAAGACCGCCGCCACACCCTCACCCTTGGTGATCTCACGGACCCGCTCGGCGAAGTCCTCATAGCCCAGCACATAGTCCGCTCCGGCAGCCTGCGCGATCTGGGCCTTCTCCTCGGTGGAGCAGGTGGTGATCACCCGCACCCCCTTGGCCTTGAGCAGCTGAGTCAGGATCTGACCCACCCCGCCGGCGCCGGCGTGGGTCAGCACGGTCTCGCCGGGGGAGACCCGGTAGGTGGAGTTGACCAGGTAGTGGGCGGTGATGCCCTGCAGCGGCAGCGCGGCGGCCTGCTCATCGGTGACCTCATCCGGGACGCGGACGGCTTTGCCGGCGTCGACCAGGAAGTGGCTGGCGTAGGTGCCGGTGGAAGCCTCCAGGGTGGTGATGCGCTGGCCCACCGAGAGGGACTCTACGGACTCTCCCACGGCCAGGATGCGGCCAGTGGCTTCGGTGCCGGGAACGAAGGGGTGCTCCACGGGGTAGACGCCGCTGCGCTGGTAGGTCTCGATGAAGTTGACCCCGGTCGCGGCGGTCTCCACGAGTACCTGGTTCGGCCCCGGCTCGGGCAGCGGCACCTGAGTCTCGATGAGCACCTCGGTCCCACCTGCCTGCTCGGCATGCACCACACGGGCTCTGTCGGGCAGGTCCTCCGGGAAAACGCTCTGTTCATTCATGGCCGCAAGCGTACCCAACGCAGGCCCGCGGCGGCGAAGTTCCCGGACACCAGTAATGCATAATTATTGGTGATGACGCATATATCGGCCTAGACTGCTGGGTATGACCTATTCGATCGCTGTCTCCGGAGCCTCAGGCTACGCCGGGGGAGAAGTCCTGCGACTGCTGGCCGGCCACCCCGAGGTTCACATCGGCGCCGTCACCGCCCATTCCAGCGCAGGGGAGCGCCTGGGCAGCGTGCAGCCGCACCTGCTCTCCCTGGCAGACCGGGTATTGGTGGAGACCACCGCGGAGAACCTGGCCGGACACGACGTCGTCTTCCTGGCCCTGCCGCACGGAGCTTCGGCGGAGATCGCCGACCAGCTCGGCGAGGACACCATCGTGATCGACGCCGCCGCCGACCACCGGCTGGAATCCGCCGCCGACTGGGAGAAGTTCTACGGCTCCGCCCACCAGGGGACCTGGCCCTACGGGCTGCCCGAGCTGCCCGGAGCCCGCGCCACACTCACCGGCGCCCGACGCATCGCGGTGCCCGGCTGCTATCCCACCACCATCATGCTCGGTCTGGCCCCTGGCCTGGCGGCGGGACTGCTGGCCCCCGATGACATCGTGATCGTCGCGGCCACCGGCACCTCAGGTGCAGGCAAGGCGCTGAAGCCCCACCTGCTCAGCGCAGAGGTCATCGGCGGGATGAGCCCCTACGGGGTCGGCGGAGTGCACCGGCACACCCCGGAGATCGAACAGGGCCTCAGCGGCGCGGCCGGTACCCCGGTCCAGGTCAGCTTCACCCCCACCCTGGCCCCGATGCCGCGCGGCATCCTGGCCACCTCCACCGCCAAGCTCGCCCCCGGCACCACCGAGGCAGGACTGCGCGCGGCCTACCGCGAACACTACGACGCCGAGGCCTTCGTCCACCTGCTCCCAGAGGGCCAGTGGCCGGCCACCAAGCAGGTGGTGGGCTCCAACCACGTCACCATCCAGCTGGCCGTGGACGAGCACGCCGGGCGCGCCGTCGTCGTCTCGGCCGCAGACAACCTGACCAAGGGCACCGCCGGCGGCGCCGTGCAGTCCATGAACATCGCCCTCGGTCTCGAAGAGACCACCGGGCTCAACCTGCTGGGAGTCTCCCCATGAGTGTCACCGCCGCGAAAGGATTCAGCGCCGCAGGCGTCGCCGCCGGACTGAAGTCCGCCGACGCCCAGGGCAACCCGCCGCGCGACGTCGCGCTGGTGCTCAACCACGGACCGGACAAGCACGCCGCCGCCGTGTTCACCACCAACCGGGTCGCTGCGGCACCGGTGCTCTGGTCCCAGCAGGCGATCATCGATGGCCGCGCCGACGCTGTGGTGCTGAACTCCGGCGGGGCCAATGCGTGCACCGGACCGCAGGGCTTCGCCGACACCCACCAGACCGCCGAGGTCGTGGCCGAGCAGCTGCAGTCCACCGGGGCCGACGTCTCCGCCGGGGACGTGCTGGTCTGTTCCACCGGGCTGATCGGGGTCCGCCTGGACATGCCCGCGCTGCTGCAGGGGATCGACGCCGCCGTGGCGCAGCTGGAACCCGCCGAGGCCGCCGGAGCGCGCGCGGCGCAGGCCATCATGACCACCGACTCGGTCATGAAGGTCTCCACCGCGACGAGCGCGGAGTTCACCATTGGCGGCATGGCCAAGGGCGCCGGCATGCTCGCCCCCGGGATGGCCACGATGCTCTCGGTGCTCACCACCGACGCGGTGATCGCCCAGCCCGACCTCGACGCCGCGCTGCGCGAGGCCGTCCGGCTGAGCTTCAACCGCGCCGACTCCGACGGTTGCATGTCCACCAACGACACCGTGATCGCGATGGCCTCCGGGGCGCACCCGCAGGCCGACCCCTCCGGAGTGGACCTCTCCGAATTCCAGGCCGCGCTGAACCAGGTGTGCCAGGATCTGGCCACCCAGCTGATCGCCGATGCCGAGGGCGCCCACCACGAGATCGCGATCTCCACGATCAACGCCGCCACCGAGGAACAGGCCGAGACCGCCGGACGCGCCGTGGCCCGGTCCAACCTGTTCAAGACCGCGATCTTCGGACAGGACCCCAACTGGGGCCGGATCCTCTCCGCGGTGGGCACCACCGACGTCGACTTCGACCCCTCCACCATCGACGTCAGCGTCAACGGGGTGTGGATCTGCCGCGCCGGGGGGATCGGGGAGGACCGAGACCTGGTGGACCTGCGCGGGCGCCACGTGAAGGTGGTCATCGATCTGAAGTCCGGCGACGCCGAGGCCACGATCCTCACCAATGACCTGACCCACGACTACGTGCATGAGAACTCTGCCTACTCCAGCTGATCAAGGACCCCGATGACCTCCAGCATGAAACCCCGCGACGCCGGGAGCCTGAGCTCCGCCGGTGCCAAGGCCTCCGTCCTGGTCGAGGCGCTGCCTTGGATCCAGAAGTTCGCCGGCGAGACGATCGTGATCAAATACGGCGGCAACGCCATGATCAATGACGAGCTGCGCCGCGCCTTCGCCGAGGACGTGGTCTTCCTGCGCCACGTCGGAGTCAACCCGGTGGTGGTCCACGGCGGAGGCCCGCAGATCAACGCGATGCTTCAGACCCTCGGGATCGAATCCGAGTTCCGCGCCGGGCAGCGAGTCACCACCCCGGAGGCCATGGAGGTGGTCCGGATGGTGCTCACCGGTCAGGTCGGCCGCGAGCTGATTGGACTGATCAACAGCCACGGCCCCTACGCCGTGGGTCTCTCCGGTGAGGACGCAGCCCTGCTGCGCGCCACCCGCAGCACCGTGGAGATCGACGGCGAGACCGTCGACCTCGGACTGGTCGGCGAGGTCAGCGGAGTCAACCCCGATGCGATCACCGACCTGCTCGACGCCGGACGGATCCCGGTGATCTCCACCATCGCCCCGGAATTCGACTCCACCGCCGAGAACGCCGCGCCCACCGGCGAGGTGCTCAACGTCAACGCCGACCTCGCCGCGGCCGCCGTCGCCTCCGCGCTCGGGGCGGCCAAGCTGGTGATGCTCACCGATGTGGAAGGCCTCTACGCGAAC
The DNA here is from genome assembly GCF_014138825.1 of Nesterenkonia sandarakina. NCBI lineage: Bacteria > Bacillati > Actinomycetota > Actinomycetes > Micrococcales > Micrococcaceae > Nesterenkonia > Nesterenkonia sandarakina. Next base: position 294,318 of record NZ_JACJIH010000001.1, read on the forward strand.
TGGCCGGACAAGTCCTCGCTGATCTCCTCACTGAGCACCACCGACCTGCGCGCGATGCTGCCCAGCCTGGAATCGGGCATGATCCCGAAGATGACCGCGGCGCTGAAGGCCGTGGAGGCGGGGGTCCCGAGGGCCCACGTGGTCGATGGCCGGGCGCCGCACTCGATGCTCCTGGAGATCGTCACCACCGAGGGCGTGGGCACCCAGATCGTTCCCGACGAGGAGGCGGCATGAGCCCGCAGACCCAGCAGAGCCCGCAGACCCAGCAGAACCCGCCGGAGGCGCGTGCCGCGGAGCCCACGAGTGCTGATCTCACCAGTGCGACGCTCGCGGTGGAGCCCGGGGAGCAGCTCCTGGCCCGCTACACCGAATCGCTGCTCGGGGTCTTCGGCACCCCGCAGCGCGTGCTGGTCCGCGGCTCCGGCGCCACGGTGTGGGACGCCGACGGCCGGGAGTACCTGGACCTGCTGGGCGGGATCGCGGTCAACGCACTGGGTCACGCCCACCCGCTGATCACCAGCGTGGTCTCCTCGCAGCTGAGCACCCTGGGGCACATCTCGAACTTCTTCACCAGCCCCACCCAGATCGCACTCGCCGAGAAGCTGCTGCAGCTCGCCCAGGCACCGGAAGGCTCCAAGGCGTTCTTCACCAACTCCGGCACCGAGGCCAATGAGGCCGCGTTCAAACTCGCGCGTCGCCATGGTGGAACCGACCGGCCCCGGATCATCGCCCTGGAGCACGGCTTCCACGGCCGCACCATGGGCGCATTGGCGATGACGCACAAGCCCAGCTACCGGGAACCCTTCGAACCGCTGCCCGGCGGGGTGGAATGGGTGCCCGCCGGGGACGCCGAGGCGCTGCGCGCGGCGGTGGATGAGACCGTGGCCGCTGTGATCATCGAACCCGTCCAGGGCGAGGCCGGTGTCCACGGTCACCCGGCCGGATACCTGAAGGCCGCCCGGGAGATCACCCGGGCCGCCGGGGCGCTGCTGATCTTCGATGAGGTGCAGACCGGGATCGGCCGCACCGGCTCCTGGTTCGCCTCTGCGCCCTCCGACTCTGCGCCCTCCGACTCTGCGCCGGCAGACCCCGCGCCGTCAGACTCCGCGCTCTCCGACTCCGCCCCGGCGGATTCTGACCCGGTGCTCCCGGACGCGATGACCCTGGCCAAGGGTCTCGGCGGTGGGTTCCCGATCGGGGCGATGCTCACCTTCGGGGAACATGCCAGCACGCTGCTGAACCCCGGCCAGCACGGCACCACCTTCGGCGGCAACCCCGCCGCCACGGCGGCTGCCCTGGCCACGCTGCACGTGATCGAGTCCACCGACCTGCTGCGCAAGGTCCAGCAGGTCAGCGAGCACACGGCCCGCGGCCTCGTCGGCCTGGACTTCGTCACCGAGGTCCGCGCCCACGGACTGCTGATCGGCTTCGACCTCGCCGCCGAGGACGCCGAGGCGCTTGCCCCGGCCATGGTCGCCGCCGCGCTGGAGGCGGGTTTCATCATCAACGCCACGGGTCCGAAGACGCTGCGCCTTGCTCCGCCGCTGATCATCAGCGTGGAGCAGATCCAGCAGTTCATCGACGCCCTTCCCGAGATCCACCGCAGGAGCACCTCATGACCGTCCGCCACTTCCTCACCGACCTAGACCTCAGCCCCGCCGAGCTGGATCAGGTGCTCACCCTCGCCGCGCATATGAAGGCCCACCCGTATGAGATCAAGGCCCTGACCGGGCCGCAGACCGCCGCGGTGTTCTTCGACAAGACCTCCACCCGGACCCGGTTCTCCTTCGCCGCCGGGATCTCCGCGCTCGGCGGATCCCCGCTGGTGGTCAACCCCGGCGAGTCCCAGCTCGGGCATAAGGAGACCATCGCAGACACCGCCCGGGTGCTCGATCGGATGGTCAGCCTGATCATCTGGCGCACCTACGCCCAGTCCGGGCTGGAAGAGATGGCTGCGCACAGCGCGGTCCCGGTGATCAACGCGCTCTCCGATGACTACCACCCCTGCCAGCTGCTCGCGGACCTGCTGACCCTGCGCGAACACCTCGGCGCCACGCAGGGCCGCTCGCTGGCCTATCTGGGGGACGCGGCGAACAACATGGCGAACTCCTACCTGCTCGCAGGGGTCAACGCCGGCATGGATGTGCGCATCGCCGGTCCCGCCGGTCACCTGCCCGAGCAGCGGATCATCGACGCTGCCCAGGCCCGCGCCGAGCAGACCGGTGCCAAGCTGCTGATCACCACGGATCCGGTCCAGGCGCTGACCGGGGCCGATTCGGTGGCCACCGACACCTGGGTCTCGATGGGCCAGGAGGAGGAGAAGCAGCAGCGGCTCCAGCTCTTCGGGGACTACCGGGTCGACGCCGCCGCCATGGCACATGCCGCACCGGGCGCCGTCGTCCTGCACTGCCTGCCGGCCTACCGCGGCGTGGAGATCAGCGCCGAGGTCATCGACGGTCCGCAGTCGGTGGTCTTCGACGAGGCGGAGAACCGGCTGCACGCACAGAAGGCCCTGATGGCCTGGCTGCTGGTGCGCTCCGGGCTTGCCGACGAGCACACCGAGGCGCTGGTCCGCGCGGGGGAGCGCTGAGATGGCGCCCACCACCAAGACCGCCCGGCACGCGAAGATCCGCGAGCTGATCACCCGCTCCCAGGTCCGCTCGCAGGCCGAGCTGGCCGAACGCCTCGCCGACGCCGGGGTCACCGTGACCCAGGGGACGCTCTCTCGGGATCTGGTGGAGATCGGCGCCGCCCGGGTGCGCGGAGCCCAGGGAGCGCTGATCTACGCGGTGCCCTCCGACGGACATGACCGTGAGCTGCAGGCCGATCAGACCGACGCGACGACGACGGCGCGGCTGATCGCGCTGTGCAAGGACCTTCTGGTCTCCGCGGAACCCAGCGCGAACCTGGTCCTCCTGCGCACCCCTCCCGGGGCGGCGCAGTTCCTGGCCAGCGCGGTGGACCATGCCGGGATCTCCGAGGTCCTGGGATGCATCGCCGGGGACGACACCATCATGGTGGTCACCACCGCCCCTGACGGAGGAGCCGCGGTGGCCCAGCGCTTCACCGATTTCGCCGAAGGTCGCGGCTGAACCAGCCCGGGAACGCGATGCGGCCCGAGGAGGCGAGTCAGCCCGGGCGTGCGGGCAAGCCGGAGCGCGTGTCCCAGTCTGAGTCGACGATTCAGCCCTGGTGGGAGTCAAGGATCGCGCGCATCGCGTCCAGGCCGAAGATCTCGGCCACGGCATAGGCGCTCTGGCGGCCCAGGCGTGGATCGGCGCCGGCGGCGAGCAGCGCCTTCGTGGCCACCTCGTTCTGCCGGAACACCGCGCAGCCCAGCGCGGTCTGGCCCTGATCGTTGACCCGGTCCACGTCGGCCTCGCGCGCCAGCAGGCTCTGGGCCTGCTCGGTGTGATCGTTGTAGACCGAGAGGATCAGCAGCGTGTCACCCTTCTCATTGCTCAGGTTCACCGGTACACCGCGGTCCACAAGGTCAAGCAGCTCCTCGGTCTTGCCCGCTCGGGCGAGGCCGAACATCGAGGCCAGGAACTCCATCTGTTCCTCGGTCAGCTCCGGCGCGCCGCCTGCGGGAGGCTGCTGGTTCTCTGAGTGATCTGCAGCGTGCTGGAAGTCCTGTGACATGGCCGCAAGTCTATCGGAGACCGGCCCAGGCACCCGGATCCCCAGGGGTAGCGAAGGCGATAACCTGACGGGGACCCCGAACCTCACCAAGACGCTTTATGCAGACCTGTGAATAATTATGTAGTCTGTATCCGAGCCAAAGTTCCGTTCCCCAAGGAGATTCGTTGTGACTGATCGTATTGTTCTCGCCTATTCCGGCGGCCTCGACACCTCTGTGGCCATCGGCTGGATCGCCGAGGCCACCGGCCAGGAGGTCGTGGCTGTCGCCGTCGACGTCGGCCAGGGCGGAGAGTCACTGGAGACGGTGCGTCAGCGGGCACTGGACTGCGGCGCCGTGGAGGCCTACGTGGCCGATGCGCGCGATGAGTTCGCCGATCAGTACTGCATGCCCACGCTGAAGGCCAACGGCCTCTACATGGACTCCTACCCGCTGGTCTCCGCGATCTCCCGCCCGGTGATCACCAAGCACCTGGTCGCCGCCGCCCAGCAGTTCGGCGCGACCACGGTCGCTCACGGCTGCACAGGCAAGGGCAACGATCAGGTCCGCTTCGAGGTCGGCATCCAGACCCTGGGCCCGGAGCTCAAATGCATCGCCCCGGTCCGCGACCTGGCGCTGACCCGTGAGCTCGCCATCGAATACGCCGAGAAGCACAACCTGCCGATCGAGACGACCAAGAAGAACCCCTTCTCCATCGACCAGAACGTCTGGGGTCGCGCCGTGGAGACCGGCTTCCTCGAGGACATCTGGAACGGCCCCACCAAGGACGTCTACGACTACACCGAGGACCCCTCCTTCCCGCCCTCACCCGATGTCGTCACCATCACCTTCGACCAGGGCGTGCCGGTGGCACTGGATGGGCAGACCGTGACCGCGCTGGAGGCCATCGAGCAGCTTAACCGCCGCGCCGGCGCCCAGGGTGTGGGTCGGATCGACATCGTCGAGGACCGCCTGGTGGGCATCAAGTCCCGCGAGATCTACGAGGCTCCCGGCGCCATGGCGCTGATCGCCGCGCACCGCGAACTGGAGAACATCACCCTGGAGCGCGAGCAGGCCCGGTTCAAGAAGACCGTGGACCAGCGCTGGACCGAGCTGGTCTACGACGGCCAGTGGTTCTCCCCGCTCAAGCGCAACCTCGACGCCTTCATCGACGAGACCCAGAAGTACGTCTCCGGTGAGATCCGGCTTGAGCTGCACGGCGGGCGCGCCACCGTGCAGGGCCGGCGCTCCGAGACCAGCCTGTATGACTTCAACCTCGCCACCTACGACGCCGGCGACGCCTTCGATCAGTCCAGCGCCCGCGGATTCATCGACATCTTCGGCCTCTCCTCCAAGGTGGCCTCCCAGCGCGAGCAGCGCATCCACGGCAAGCCGGACTTCTCCGGCCTCGGCAGCCTGGACCGCTGAGCATGAACCCGGAGGGCATGAACCCGCAGGGCGCGAGCCCGGATCAGCAGGATTCGCAGAGCAGACACGGCACCAACGAGGGCGCGCTCTGGGGCGGCCGGTTCGCCTCGGGGCCCGCCGATGCACTGGCGGCGCTGAGCAAGTCCACGCACTTCGACTTCCGGCTGGCCCGCTATGACATCGCCGGATCCCGGGCGCATGCCCGTGTGCTGCACCGCACCGGGCTGCTCGAGGATGCTGAGCTGACCGGGATGCTGGCTGCGCTGGATCAGCTCGAGGCCGACGTGCTCTCCGGGGACTTCACCCCGGCGGCCAGTGATGAAGATGTCCACGGAGCGCTGGAGCGCGGACTGCTCCAGCGCGCGGGTGAGGATCTGGGCGGAAAGCTGCGCGCCGGACGCTCGCGCAACGACCAGATCGCCACCATGGGGCGGATGTTCCTGCGCGATCACGCCCGGGTCATCGGTGCCGGGGTGCTCGGCACCATCGAGGCGCTGATCACCCAGGCCGAGGCGCACCCCAACGCGCCCATGCCGGGCCGCACGCACCTCCAGCATGCCCAGCCGGTGCTGCTGAGCCACCACCTGCTCGCCCATGCCTGGGCGCTGCTGCGCGACCTGCAGCGCCTCCTGGACTGGGACCGCCGGGCGGCCACCTCGCCGTATGGCTCCGGCGCGTTGGCCGGGTCTTCGCTGGGCCTGGATCCGCAGCGGGTGGCCGAGGAGCTCGGCTTCTCCCAGGCGGCCTGGAACTCCATTGACGGCACCGCGGCACGCGATGTCTACGCCGAGTTCTCCTGGGTCAGCGCCATGATCGGCGTGGATCTGTCCCGGATCAGCGAGGAGATCATCTTCTGGGCCACCAAGGAGGCCGGCTTCGTCACCCTCGACGACGCCTTCTCCACGGGCAGCTCGATCATGCCGCAGAAGAAGAACCCCGACGTCGCCGAGCTGGCCCGCGGAAAGTCCGGTCGCCTGATCGGGGACCTGACCGGTCTGCTGGCCACGCTCAAGGGCCTGCCGCTGGCGTATAACCGGGACCTGCAGGAGGACAAGGAGCCGCTCTTCGACGCGGTGGACACCCTGGAGCTGCTGCTGCCGGCAGTCTCCGGGATGATCGCCACCCTGGTCTTCCACACCGAGCGGATGGCCGAGCTGGCACCGCGCGGCTTTGCCCTGGCCACCGACATCGCCGAGTGGCTGGTCCGGCAGGGAGTGCCCTTCCGAGTGGCCCACGAACTCTCCGGTGAGGCCGTGCGGGTGGCAGAGGCCCGCGACGTCGAACTCTGGGACCTCACCGATGCGGAGCTCACCGGCATCTCTGAGCAGCTGACCCCCGCCGTCCGGGAGGTGCTGACCACCTTCGGTTCGCTGAACTCCCGGTCTTCCCGCGGCGGCACCGCGCCCTCGGCGGTGGCTGAGCAGCTCGAGGAGCTCAAGCTGCAGCTGGGCCCGATCCAGGAGTTCATCACCTCGGCAGGCAGCAACGTCGGCCCGGACCAGATCAGCTGAGACCGACTCGGAACCGGCAGCCCAGGGATGCCGCATCCCGGTGCTGCAATGATCCCCGCATGACGCAGATTCAGGCGCCGCAGCGCAGAACCGCCCCGACCGAGCTGGTCGGGGCGGTTCTCGCGGTGTGCGCGGCCCTGGTGCTCAGCGGCTGCGCCGAGCCACGGCAGGAACCGGCACCTGACTACCCCAGTGCCCCTGATCAGCGACTTCCGGAAGCCGCCGCCCCTGCCGCGGAGCCCGAACCGGGTCAGCCGTGGGCGCCGATCGCCGAACTCGCCGATGAGGCCTGGCTCGAGGCAGTCTCGGAGCGCACCGGGATCCCGCCGCGCGCGCTGGCGGCCTACACCGGGGCCGCGCTGCTGGTGTCTGAGACCAGGCCGGAGTGCGGACTGGGCTGGAACACGCTGGCCGGGATCGGCCAGGTCGAGTCTCAGCACGGCACCTATGCCGGGGCGCAGGTGGAATCCGACGGCCAGGTCTCCCCGGCGATCATCGGGCTCCCGCTGGACGGTGCTCCTGGACTGGCGGAGATCCCGGACACCGACGGCGGCACCCTGGACGGGGACCCGGAATGGGACCGCGCCGTCGGGCCGATGCAGTTCATTCCTGCCACCTGGGCGCTCTACGCCCAGGACGGATCCCGCAGCGGCGTCTCCGATCCGCACCAGTTCGACGACGCCGCGCTCACCGCCGCCGTGTACCTGTGCGAGAGCGGGGGAGACCTCACCAGCGATGAGGGCTGGGTGGCCGCCGTCGTCGCCTATAACCAGTCAGCGGTCTACGTCAACGACGTCGCCGGCCACGCCCAGGACTATGTCAGCCCTGGCGAGCCTTCAGCCGCGGATTCTTCTTATTGATCACATAGGTGCGTCCTCGCCGACGCACCACCTGTGAGCCGGGCTTGTTCTTCAAAGCGCGCAGTGACTTCCGAACCTTCATTATGTCCTCCTAGTGAGAATGCGTAGCATTAGCGTTAAGCATAGGGGAGAGAAGCTGCCATGGAGAAGTCAGTCGAAAGGGGCCCGGGATGAGCGCAGGAGAACCCAGAGTCCAGGTGGTCGCCGTGATGGGCGCCTGCGGCCCAGAGCGGAAGGACTACGCCGCAGGTCTCGCCGCGCAGCGGGGATCGATCCTGCTGCCGGCGGATCGCATCGCCGCCGATGACATGGCGCTGGAGTCCTCACTGCGGCTGCTGCAGATCGTGCCCAGCAGCGCCGAGCTGGTCGTGGAGTATCCGTTGGCGAGCGCGATCACCGAGGTGATCGGCTCGCTGACCTCATCGACCCAGGACCCTGGGGTGGGGGCGACGCTTGCGGAGGTGATCTGCGTCGTCGACGCCGCACACTTGCTCGATGACCTGTTCCGGGACGACTACGTGGTCCTCGACGCTGATCAGCGCTGGACGCACCCGGGGGAGCTGGCATATGTCTGCCGTGCCGAGGTGATCGTGAAGCAGATCGAATACGCCTCCACCGTGATGCTGGTGAACTGGCGCCGCGTCGATCCCGAGCAGCTCAGCGTGCTCACCGCGCTGGTGGCCCATCTCAGTCCGCAGGCGCAGGTCCGCTTCGCCGGGGAGCCGGCCGCGTGGACCTCGGGACCACCGGTGCCGGGATACTCCGGGGAGGAGGCCCGCGCCGGCTGGACCTGTCTGCTCAACGCAGACTTCCACCCCCGCCGTCGGCACGCTCGGGTCTCGGCCTTCCGCTATGACCAGCACCGTCCCTTCCACCCGGGACGGCTCAAATCGGTTCTGGACCTTCGCGTGGAGACCGAGGAGTTCGGCCGTGTGATCCGCTCGGCAGGGTTCGCCCGGCTCGCCAGCCGCCCGCACGTGACCGCGCAGTGGGAGCACATCGGAGCGGTCATCTCACTCTCCCCGCTGGCCTTCGATCATCAGCTCCAGTCCCCCGAGGAGCTGCTCGCCTTCGGTCAGGACATCGCCTTCATCGGCATTGACCTCGATGCGCCAGGGCTCACCGCCGCCCTGGACCAGGCCACGCTCACCGATGCCGAACTCTGCGCCGGACCCGGGCTCTGGCGCAGCTTCGGCGACCCCTTCCCGAGCTGGGATTCGGTGACCGAGACCGAGGACTGAACCGGCCAGGGGTTCCAGAGTCGGACTGGGGTTCCAGGGCCGGCCAAGGGGTCCAGTGCCTGTCTGCGATCATTGACGGATGAATTCTGAGACCCTGCATGCCCTCTTCGAGGGCCACGCCACCGTGCTGGCCCCGGCGCTGTTGGGCTGCGAGCTCACCGTGGAGACCGCGGAGGGAACGGTGCTGATCCGGCTCACGGAGGTGGAGGCCTATGGCGACCAGGGAGAAGATCCGGGCGCGCACAGCTTCAACGGCAAGACCGCGCGCAATGCGGCGCTCTTCGGGCCGCCGCGGCACACCTACGTCTACCTCAACTACGGCATCCACCGCTGCCTGAACCTGGCCTGCGGCCCGGAGGGCACGGCGGGCGGGGTGCTGCTGCGCGCCGGGGAGGTCCTGGCGGGCCGCGAGCTGGCGATCCAGCGCCGGGGCGGCCGGGAGACCGGCGCGAAGCTGCTCTCAGGTCCTGGTCGGTTGGGTCAGGGTCTGGGCATCACGCTCTCGATGGACGCTCAGCAGGTCCAGCTGCCTCCGGCGTCTCCGGTGCCTCCGGTGTCTCGGCCGCGCCAGGTGTCTCGGCTGTCCCCGATGCAGCCCCCGGCCCAGCGCTCAGCGGACTCGGATGCCCCGGCTCGGTTCACGCTGACTCCACCGACGGCGCCGGTGGACGCAGAGCGGATTCGCAGCGGACCGCGCGTCGGGGTCTCCGGAGAAGGTGGCAGGAGCGTCTACCCCTGGCGGTACTGGCTCGACGCTGATCCCAGCGTCTCGGCCTACAGGCCCGGGCGCAACGTTCCGGCAGAGGTCAGCCCGTAGTCAGCCCTCGATGACGTCATATTCGTCAGACCCGAATAGAGGTATGATTGATGGTCAGCAAATTTGCGACGGAGAGCTGCGCTGCTTGATGAGTGATTCACAGTCCTCGGCCACAGCCGAGATCATGCCTGAAGACAACGACGTTCCGGTGCCCGGCCTCGAAGCCGGTGTGGAGGAGGAGCGCGAGTACGTCGGGATGCTTTATCACCGGCTCGATGAGCTGCGCGCCGAGAAAGAGGCCCAGCTCGCGAAGGTCCGGCGAGTCGGCTCCCGCGGCACCATGCAGAACGCCTCGGAGCGCGATGCCTTCGCCGCGATGTACGAGGACCGGCTGGCTCAGCTCAACGCGGTGGACGACCGCCTGGTCTTCGGCCGGCTCGACCACGACTCCGGTGAGTGCCGCTACATCGGCCGGATCGGACTGACCTCTGCGAGCCACCAGCGCCTGATGCTGGACTGGCGTGCGCCCGAGGCCGGGGTCTTCTATCAGGCGACCGCCTTCGAACGCCAAGGCGTGCGCCGTCGTCGTCACCTGCTGCTCAAGCGCCGTGAGGTCCACGGGGTGGAAGACGACGTCCTCGACGCCAGCATGTTGGAAGAGGCCAGCCACAACCACGGCGACGGCGCCCTGCTGGCCGCGCTCACCGCGCGCCGCACCGGTCAGATGGGCGACATCGTCGCGACGATCCAGTCCGAGCAGGACCGGATCATCCGCGCCGATCTTCCCGGAGTCATGGTCGTCCAGGGCGGCCCGGGCACCGGCAAGACCGCAGTGGCGCTGCACCGCGCCGCCTACCTGCTCTACAGCCATCGCGACCGGTTGAAGTCTGCCGGAGTGCTGATCGTCGGGCCCAACACCACGTTCATGTCCTACATCGACCGGGTCCTGCCCTCCCTGGGTGAGACCGGCGTGGTGCTCTCCTCGCTCGCGGATCTCTTCCCCGGGGTGCACGGAACCCCGGAGCCGGACTCTCGGGTCGAGGAGATCAAGGGCCGCCTGGACTGGGTGGGAATCATCGGTGCCGCCGTGACCCACCGGCAGCGGACCATTCCCGATGTCCGGGACGTCACGGTGGACGGCACCCGGGTCGGGGTCACCCCGAAGATGGTCAACCGCGCCCTGGAGCGGGCCCGCGCCACCGGCAAGCCCTATAACGAGGCTCGCACCACCTTCGTGAAGGTGCTGGTGAAGGAGATCGCGGAGAAGCTCGAGCGGATCATCGAGAAGCGCTCCGAAGGCAACGACGCCGACCGGTCATACCTTCTCGAAGACGTCCGCAGCGCCCGCGATGTGCGGGTCCTGCTGAACCTGTGCTGGATGCCGCGCAGCCCGCAGGGACTGCTGGAGGACCTCTTCGCCAAGCCGAACTACCTCTCCGACGTGGCGCCGGAGCTCACCGCCGCCGAGCGCGAGCTCTTGCAGCGAACACCCGGAAGCCCCTTCACCAGCGCTGATGTGCCGCTGCTCGATGAGGCCGCAGAGCTGCTCGGGACCCTGGATGAATCCGCCGGACGCGAGGCGGCCCGGCAGAAGGCGGCCGCGGCGCGGTCGCTGGACAACGCTCAGCGCGCCGTGGAGAACGCCAGCCCGCAGCTCGAGGAGATGGGCATCGAAGGGTTCCTCGACGCCCAGGCCGTGGTGGACATGAACGCCGAGTCCGGTCCACGGCTGACCGCGGCGGAATGCGCGCAGGTGGATCGCTCCTGGACCTACGGCCACGTCGTGGTCGACGAGGCCCAGGAGCTCTCCGCCATGCAGTGGCACGTGCTCATGCGTCGCTGCCCGCTGAAGTCCTTCACGATCGTCGGTGACATCGCGCAGGGCTCCTCGCCCTCGGCCGCCGCGAGCTGGCAGCAAGCCATGGCGCCCTTCGTGGGGGAGCGCATGCGCGTGGAGGAGCTCACGGTGAACTACCGCACCCCCGGGACCATCCTCGAGCTTGCCGAACGCGTCGCGGAGGCCAACGGGCTGCACACCACCTCGCTGCGCACCGTGCGGGAGGGGGACTACCCGCCGGTGATCGAACAGGTGCCGGAGGACCAGCTGGTCACCGCCGCCACCGCCGCGGTGCGCGCTGAACATGACCGGGTGGGGGAGGGGCTGGTCGCGGCGATCGTTCCCGAGCGGCTGCGCAGCCTCACTCGCCGATCGCTGGTCGCGGAGTTCGGCGCCCGAGTGGGTCACGGGGCAGGCTCGCTGAGCGAGGACATCCTGGCGCTCTCCGCCGAGGAGGCCAAGGGCCTGGAGTTCGACGCCGTGGTGCTCGTCGAACCCGCCGAGATCCTCGAGGAGACCGCCGGCCGAGTGGGCAGTCTCTATGTGGCCCTGACCCGGCCCACCCACGCCCTGCATCTGATCGCCGCCCGGGAGCTTCCCGCCGGGTTCTGACCGAATCTGAGCCTTCCCAGACGAGAAGATTGGTAACGTACCTGCTGTGACCCAGATGAGCCTCGAATCCACGAACCCGGCGCTGGCCGCCCAGCGCAACGACGCAAGCTTCGAGTCGCTCTGGGAAGAGCTGAACTGGCGCGGGCTGGTCCACGTCTCCACCGACGCAGCCGCCCTGGAGCAGGTGCTCGCGGGAGAACCGATCGTCTACTACTGCGGCTTCGATCCCACCGCCGCCTCGCTGCACCTGGGTCACCTGGTGCAGCTGCTGACCATGCGCCGGATCCAGCTGGCAGGGCACAAGCCGCTGGCCCTGGTGGGCGGATCCACCGGGCTGATCGGGGACCCCCGGCCCTCCAGCGAACGCACCCTGAACACCCCCGAGGTGGTCGCCGGCTGGGTGGACTCGCTGCAGAAGCAGATCAAGCACTACATCTCCTTCGACGGAGAGAGCGCCGCCACCATGGTGAACAACCTGGACTGGACCCAGGGCGTGACTGCGATCGAGTTCCTGCGCGATATCGGCAAGTACTTCCGAGTCGGGACCATGCTGAAGAAGGACATCGTCGCCAAGCGGCTGAACTCCGAGGAGGGCATCTCCTACACCGAGTTCAGCTACCAGATCCTCCAGGGCTTCGACTACCTGCAGCTCTTCCGCCAGTACAGCTGCACGCTGCAGTTCGGCGGTTCCGATCAGTGGGGGAACCTGACATCGGGCACCGAGCTGGTCCGCCGCGCAGAGGGGGCCCAGGTGCACGCACTCGGGACGCCGCTGATCACCAACTCGGATGGGACCAAGTTCGGCAAGTCTGAGGGCAACGCCATCTGGCTCGACGCGCAGCTGTGCTCGCCTTACGCCTTCTACCAGTTCTGGCTCAACCAGTCCGATGCCGATGTGATCGACCGGCTGAAGGTCTTCACGTTCCGCACCCGCGAGGAGATCGCGGAGTTGGAGCGCTCAGTGCAGGACGCCCCCTTCAAGCGCGAAGCCCAGCGGGCACTGGCCTGGGATGTGACCTCACTGGTGCACGGGGAAGCGGCAACGACCAAGGTCATTGAAGCCTCCGGTGCGATCTTCGGCAAGGGTGAGCTCGAGGAGATCGACGAGCCCACGCTGCATGCGGTGGCCTCGGAGCTTCCGCACGCCAGCATCCCCGCACAGGAGGCGACTGCGGTGCGCCTGTTGGTGGACACCGGCCTGGTGAAGTCCAACGGCGAGGCTCGCCGGGCGATCAGCGACGGCGGCGCCTACGTCAACAACCAGAAGATCACCGACCCCGATGCCCTCGTGGCGGACTCGGTCTGGCTGCACGAGAAGTTCCTGCTGGTCCGTCGCGGGAAGAAGAACCTCGCGCTGGTCCATCGGGGCTGAGCTCCTCGAGCTCAGCAAACCCCCAGTTCGCGGGGATCCAGGGGTGTGACCGAGGTCGCAGCGGATCTGGTTTGCGCGCTGGTCTGAGCGTGTGTAAAGTTCTATCTCGTGCTCACGGGGGCACAGCGGAAAGCCGAGAGGCAGACCGGCTGGAACTCGGAGCGGATTTGATAACCACATAGCTTCACCCCCACCAGTGAGTTCCTCGCTTCGGCGGCCTGGGTTTTCGGACCAATCAGGCCCCACGCCAGCGAAGGGAAACCACTGATCAGGGGGTTCTCGTTCTACTGTTTTTATGGTGTTCATCTGGTGTTGACCTCGAGTTGACGCCAGCGAGGATCACGACGTAGAGTTGAGAACCGCGCAGACGACGAGCACCACGGTCTGGCAGACAGCGAATCTTCGCTGCAGCCGCGTGATGCGGATCGAGTCAGTCAACACGGTGGAAACGCCGAATTGACGATGCGGAAGCTTGTTGGTAAGCTTACAAAGTTGCTTCGGAGCGATTCAGGAAAACATAACTCCTGATGGTGCCGGTAGCGGTTGTTGTTTGAGAACTCAATAGTGTGCCAAGTTTGTTGATACCAAATTATTTATTTGGTTATAACAGTGACATTACCACCCCCGTGGTAGTGATCGCAAATTTAGCCAAGGATTCATTAAACAGGTGTCTGTGGCTGGTGATGAACGGATCGTGAGGGCCTTGTTTTTCTGGCAGGGTCTGGTCTGTTTGTTGTTGGTTGTGGATGCTTTCTCTTATTAATTTTTTAATGGAGAGTTTGATCCTGGCTCAGGATGAACGCTGGCGGCGTGCTTAACACATGCAAGTCGAACGATGAAGACCGTGCTTGCACGGTGGGATTAGTGGCGAACGGGTGAGTATCACGTGAGTAACCTTCCCTTAACTCTGGGATAAGCCCGGGAAACTGGGTCTAATACCGGATACGACCAGTCCTCGCATGGGGTGCTGGTGGAAAGATTTATCGGTTTTGGATGGACTCGCGGCCTATCAGCTTGTTGGTGAGGTAATGGCTCACCAAGGCGATGACGGGTAGCCGGCCTGAGAGGGTGACCGGCCACACTGGGACTGAGACACGGCCCAGACTCCTACGGGAGGCAGCAGTGGGGAATATTGCACAATGGGCGAAAGCCTGATGCAGCGACGCCGCGTGCGGGATGACGGCCTTCGGGTTGTAAACCGCTTTCAGCAGGGAAGAAGCGAAAGTGACGGTACCTGCAGAAGAAGCGCCGGCTAACTACGTGCCAGCAGCCGCGGTAATACGTAGGGCGCGAGCGTTATCCGGAATTATTGGGCGTAAAGAGCTCGTAGGCGGTTTGTCACGTCTGCTGTGAAAGCCCGGGGCTCAACCCCGGGTGTGCAGTGGGTACGGGCAGACTAGAGTGCAGTAGGGGAGACTGGAATTCCTGGTGTAGCGGTGAAATGCGCAGATATCAGGAGGAACACCGATGGCGAAGGCAGGTCTCTGGGCTGTTACTGACGCTGAGGAGCGAAAGCATGGGGAGCGAACAGGATTAGATACCCTGGTAGTCCATGCCGTAAACGTTGGGCACTAGGTGTGGGGAACATTCCACGTTTTCCGCGCCGTAGCTAACGCATTAAGTGCCCCGCCTGGGGAGTACGGCCGCAAGGCTAAAACTCAAAGGAATTGACGGGGGCCCGCACAAGCGGCGGAGCATGCGGATTAATTCGATGCAACGCGAAGAACCTTACCAAGGCTTGACATGGACCGGACCGCTGCAGAGATGCAGTTTCCCTTCGGGGTCGGTTCACAGGTGGTGCATGGTTGTCGTCAGCTCGTGTCGTGAGATGTTGGGTTAAGTCCCGCAACGAGCGCAACCCCTATCCTATGTTGCCAGCACGTGATGGTGGGGACTCATGGGAGACTGCCGGGGTCAACTCGGAGGAAGGTGGGGACGACGTCAAATCATCATGCCCCTTATGTCTTGGGCTTCACGCATGCTACAATGGCCGGTACAATGGGTTGCGATACTGTGAGGTGGAGCTAATCCCTAAAAGCCGGTCTCAGTTCGGATCGAAGTCTGCAACTCGACTTCGTGAAGTTGGAGTCGCTAGTAATCGCAGATCAGCAACGCTGCGGTGAATACGTTCCCGGGCCTTGTACACACCGCCCGTCAAGTCACGAAAGTGGGTAACACCCGAAGCCGGTGGCCTAACCCTTGTGGGGGGAGCCGTCGAAGGTGGGACTCGCGATTGGGACTAAGTCGTAACAAGGTAGCCGTACCGGAAGGTGCGGCTGGATCACCTCCTTTCTAAGGAGCTGGACCCGAGTCGGGTCCGCCACTTGATGTCACCGTTCGTGTGACTGGTGGTTTGCTCAAGGGTGGAATATCAACGAATCGTCATCATGGTCTTGGCGCTGGTTGCTCCGGTACGCCTGATCCTCACCTTGTGTGGGGGTCGGGTTGGGAAGAGAGTCAGTGCCTGGTGGTCATGGTGCTTGGCACACTGTTGGGTCCTGAGACAACAATGGTTGTTTCATGATCTGGCCCTCGGCTTCAGGTAGCTGGCCCCCAAAAGTGGGGTTGGTGATGGTGGTGGGGGTTGTTGTTTGGGAACTGCATAGTGGACGCGAGCATCTTTGTTCTTAATTGAACGAAAGTACTCGAATCATGCTGATCACATTGTTTGGTGTGGTCAGTGTTTTTTGTGTCAATTTTTAGTCGAGCACTTATTTTTGTGAGTGTCATCGCAGCTACTGTGATGATGGTCGTAAGTGTTTTAGGGCGCATGGTGAATGCCTTGGTAGTAGGAGCCGATGAAGGACGTGGGAATCTGCGATAAGCCTGGTGGAGTTGATAACCGAGCGTTGATACCAGGATTTCCGAATGGGGAAACCCCGCATGCTGTTGTGGTGTGTGACCACCGGTTGAATGTATAGACCGGTTGGAGGGAACGTCGGGAAGTGAAACATCTCAGTACCGACAGGAAGAGAAAACAATGTAGTGATTCTGTGAGTAGTGGCGAGCGAAAGCGGATGGGGCTAAACCGGTTGCGTGTGATACCTGGTAGGGGTTGCGTGGCCGGGGTTGTGGGACATCTCGTTGAGGATCTACCAGTCCTTGGGGTTGAAGTGCGGGCGTATAGACGAAGAAGGTTGAGTCCTTCGCCGTAGAGGGTGTGAGTCCCGTAGTCGTAATGCGTTCCGCCGGCCTGTAGATGTATCCCGAGTAGCACGAGGCTCGAGGAATCTTGTGTGAATCAGCCAGGACCACCTGGTAAGCCTAAATACTACCTACTAACCGATAGTGAATCAGTACCGTGAGGGAATGGTGAAAAGTACCCCGGGAGGGGAGTGAAATAGTACCTGAAACCATGTGCCTACAATCCGTCAAAGCATCCTTTAGGGGTGTGATGGCGTGCCTTTTGAAGAATGAGCCTGCGAGTTAGTGCTCAGTGGCGAGGTTAACCCGTGTGGGGAAGCCGTAGCGAAAGCGAGTCTGAATAGGGCGTTTTTAGTCGCTGGGTCTAGACCCGAAGCGGAGTGATCTACCCATGGCCAGGTTGAAGCGCGTGTAAGAGCGCGTGGAGGACCGAACCCACCTAGGTTGAAAACTGGGGGGATGAGCTGTGGGTAGGGGTGAAAGGCCAATCAAACTCCGTGATAGCTGGTTCTCCCCGAAATGCATTTAGGTGCAGCGTTGCGTGTTTCTTGCCGGAGGTAGAGCTACTGGATGGCCGATGGGCCCTACAAGGTTACTGACGTCAGCTAAACTCCGAATGCCGGTCAAGTCAGAGCGCAGCAGTGAGACTGTGGGGGATAAGCTTCATGGTCGAGAGGGAAACAGCCCAGACCACCAGTTAAGGTCCCTAAGCGTGTGCTAAGTGGGAAAGGATGTGGAGTTGCTTAGACAACCAGGAGGTTGGCTTAGAAGCAGCCACCCTTGAAAGAGTGCGTAATAGCTCACTGGTCAAGTGATTCCGCGCCGACAATTTAGCGGGGCTCAAGCACACCACCGAAACTGTGGCATTTAGTCCCTTGAGGATTAGATGGGTAGGGGAGCGTCGAACACTGCGGTGAAGCAGCAGCGTAAGCTCGTCTGTGGAGTGTGTTCGAGTGAGAATGCAGGCATGAGTAGCGAAAGACACGTGAGAAACGTGTCCGCCGAATGACTAAGGGTTCCAGGGTCAAGCTAATCTGCCCTGGGTTAGTCGGGACCTAAGGCGAGGCCGACAGGCGTAGTCGATGGACAACGGGTTGATATTCCCGTACCGGTATAAGACCGCCCATGGTGAACTGGTGATACTAACTGCCCGAATCGTGCTAGAGCGGTCCCCTTGTGGGATCGACGTGTACGAGGAGCGCAGGACCTGAACCGGGGAGCCAAGCGTATTAACAGGTGTGACGCAGGAAGGTAGCTGAGCCCAGCGATGGTTGTCTGGGTCTAAGAGTGTAGCCCGAGTCCTAGGCAAATCCGGGACTCGTTATAGGGGTGAGACTTGATGGGACTCCACTTAGTGGGGGATTCAGTGATCCTATGCTGCCAAGAAAAGCATCGGCGCGAGGGCTTGTACCGCCCGTACCCATAACCGACACAGGTGGTCAGGTAGAGAATACTAAGGCGATCGAGAGAACCACGGTTAAGGAACTCGGCAAAATACCCCCGTAACTTCGGGAGAAGGGGGACCACCCTGGTGATCCAGGCTTGCTTTGGTGAGCTGGTGGTGGTCGCAGAGACCAGGGGGAAGCGACTGTTTACTAAAAACACAGGTCCGTGCGAAGTCGTAAGACGATGTATACGGACTGACTCCTGCCCGGTGCTGGAAGGTTAAGAGGAAGGGTTAGTCCTTGTGGCGAAGCTCTGAATTTAAGCCCCAGTAAACGGCGGTGGTAACTATAACCATCCTAAGGTAGCGAAATTCCTTGTCGGGTAAGTTCCGACCTGCACGAATGGAGTAACGACTTCCCCGCTGTCTCAACCGTGGACTCGGCGAAATTGCACTACGAGTAAAGATGCTCGTTACGCGCAGCAGGACGGAAAGACCCCGAGACCTTTACTATAGCTTGGTATTGGTGTTTGACATCACTTGTGTAGGATAGGTGGGAGACTGTGAAGCGGCCACGCTAGTGGTTGTGGAGTCATCGTTGAAATACCACTCTGGTGTTGTTAGGCATCTAACTTCGGGCCCTGATCGGGTCCAGGGACAGTGCCTGGTGGGTAGTTTAACTGGGGCGGTTGCCTCCTAAAGAGTAACGGAGGCGCCCAAAGGTTCCCTCAGCCTGGTTGGCAATCAGGTGTCGAGTGTAAGTGCACAAGGGAGCTTGACTGTGAGAGCGGCAGCTCGAGCAGGAACGAAAGTTGGGACTAGTGATCCGGCGGCACCGTGTGGAAGGGCCGTCGCTCAACGGATAAAAGGTACCTCGGGGATAACAGGCTGATCCTGCCCAAGAGTCCATATCGACGGCATGGTTTGGCACCTCGATGTCGGCTCGTCGCATCCTGGGGCTGGAGTTGGTCCCAAGGGTTGGGCTGTTCGCCCATTAAAGCGGTACGCGAGCTGGGTTTAGAACGTCGTGAGACAGTTCGGTCCCTATCCGCTGCGCGCGCAGGAGATTTGAGAAGGTCTGTCCTTAGTACGAGAGGACCGGGACGGACGAACCTCTGGTGTGTCAGTTGTACTGCCAAGTGCACCGCTGATTAGCTACGTTCGGGATGGATAACCGCTGAAAGCATCTAAGTGGGAAGCCGGCTTCAAGATAAGATCTCCGTCACCTTTTGGTGTGAAGGCTCCCAGCTAGACTACTGGGTTGATAGGCCAGATGTGGAAGCGCAGCAATGCGTGAAGCTGACTGGTACTAATAAGCCGATCACTTACACCACACTTATCAGTGTGCTCGGTGAGTTTCATTGGAACACTGCGTGTTCGCGTCCACTAGGCGGTTCTCTGCCAACAACCCCACAACACCTGTGGCGTCCTCTCTTTTTGGGAGGGGCTGGTGGTGGTGTGGGTCAGGTCAGACCCCCCAGGTGTGCTGTTTCCTCGTGTGATGAGGGGGGCTGGTGGGGGGGGGATAAGTGAAGAGTGTTGTTGTGAGTTTAGGTTTACAGCACCGGTGAGTACCCCACCACAAGAGCTCAGATGTTTGGGTGTGTGGTGGTGTGGGAAAACAGGAGGTGTTGTTCTAGAGTTACGGCGGTCATAGCGTGGGGGAAACGCCCGGTCCCATCCCGAACCCGGAAGCTAAGGCCCACTGCGCCGATGGTACTGCACACTGGAGTGTGTGGGAGAGTAGGTCGCCGCCGGACACTATTTGGTAAAGAGGGTTCAAGCCCGGTCCCCTGCGGGGGTCCGGGCTTGACCTGTATCCGGATACTTTTCCCGGGCACCACACGGCATTGAGCCCGTCTCTCCGGCGCCGGGGCTTCCTGCGGCGCGGTTCACACAGCAACGGTGCCGTCATATCCGCCAGGACTCTCAGCGACACCGAGGCGGTATCCTGAGACGACCCTGCGCACGTCTTCTAAGGAGAACCAGAAAACCCATGCACGAAGAGTCCTACGGCGACCGTCCACGGCCTGCACGCAATCCGCGTGACCTCCGCCGCTCCAACAGCGACGATCGCATGCGGTCTCCCGAGATCGATGAAGATGTCACCGGCAAGGAGCTGGATCGAGCAGCGCTGCTGCAGCTGCGCACCCTGGATGACACGAACCGTCCCTGGGTCGCGAAGCACCTGGTGATGGCCGGCCGGCTCGTCGACATCGCCCCGGAGATCGCGTTTCAGCATGCTCTGGCCGCGTCTCGTCGCGGCGGTCGACTTGGAATCGTCCGGGAGGCTGTGGGCCTGACCGCCTATGCGGCCGGCGACTTCGCGGAGGCGCTGCGGGAGCTGCGCACCTACCGGCGGATCAGCGGGGATCAGACCCACCTGCCCGTCCTGGCCGACTGTGAGCGTGGTCTCGGCCGGCCGGAGAAGGCCATCGAGCTGTCCCAGTCTGAAGAGGTCGCCGCACTCACCGGTCCGGTCCGCGCCGAGATGGCGATGGTCGTCTCTGGTGCCTATTCCGACCTCGGGGATCATGCGTCTGCACTCTCCGCACTGGAGGTCCCGGAGCTGGACATCAACCGCGCCTTCAGCTTCTCACCACGGCTGTTCACCGCCTATGCCGCCGCCCTGGAGACCGTCGGTCGTGAGGAGGAGGCGCAGCGTTGGCGCGAGCAGGCCTTCGCCGCTGAACGCGCGCTGGGCTCCGGCGCCTTCGAGGACCCCGAGATCTTCGACTTCGACGACGAACCGGCAGACCTGCCCAAGGTCAAGGATGTCCTGGGCCAAGGCAAGGGCAGAGGCCAGGGCCGTGAGCAGGGCCGTGACGGTGACCGACGTCGTGGGGGCCGTGCATGAGCGTGAGTCTCCTGGACTCCTACGACGGCGTGCTCTTCGACCTCGACGGGGTCCTGTACGCCGGTCCACACGCCATCCCCGGAGCTGCCCAGGCGGTTGAGGAGCTGGTGCAGCGCGGTGTTCGGCGCGGCTATGTCACCAACAACGCCTCACGCTCCGCCGAGCAGGTGGCGGCACACCTGACCGAGCTCGGCATCCCGGCACGCACCGAAGAGGTCTTCGGGTCTGCCCCCGCCGGGGTCAGCCTGCTCGGTGGCGCACTGCAGCCTGGAGCCACGGTGCTGGTCACCGGCAGCGGGTATCTGCGCACGCTGGTGGAGCAGGCCGGTTTCCGGGTCGTGGACTCGGCAGCCGATGAACCGGCAGCCGTGATCCAGGGCTTCGACCCGGCGCTGGGATGGTCTGACCTTGCCGAGGCGGCCTACGCCGTGAACAACGGCGCCCAGTGGTTCGCCACCAACCTGGACCTCAGCATCCCCCGAGAACACGGCATCGCACCCGGCAACGGAGCTCTGGTGGAAGCCGTGGGACGCGCCACCGGGACGTCCCCGGTTGCCGCAGGAAAGCCCGAGCCGGTCATGTTCACCCAGGCCGCGACCGCCCTGCAGATGCAGCGCCCGCTGGTCATCGGGGACCGCCTGGACACCGATGTGCTCGGTGGCAACCGGGCCGGGTTCGACACCGCACTGGTGCTGACCGGGATCGACACCGAGACCACCGCGCGGAAAGCGGAGGGCTCGATGCGACCGGACTGGATCCTCGCGGACCTGAAACGGCTCTTCGACGGAACTCATCACGCGCTGCAGGAGCACACCGACGCATGAGCGCAGAGCAGCACCGGCAGGGCGCGCTCCCTGAGCCCACTTCAGCCGAAGACACTCCAGTCGAAGACACACCGGCTGGGCATAAGCCGCATCAGCCGAGCTCTGATTCCCCGCAGCTCAGCGTCGCCGAGCTGGAATCCGAGATCGCCCAGGCCGAGACGCTCGTCCAGGAACTCAACCAGCGGCTGAAACGAACCGTTGATGAGTCACGATGAGTGACTCGCTGCGACTGGACAAGGCCATGGTCGCCCGCGGACTGGTCCCCAGTCGCACTCGCGCAGCCCAGCTGATCTCTCAGGGCCAGGTCAGCGTGGAGGGCAAGGTCGTGGTGCGCGCCTCCACGTCCGTGGCACAAGGGCAGCGCATCGTGGTGTCCGGGCAGGACCACTGGGTCAGTCGCTCCGCGCACAAGCTCGATGGTGCCCTGACCTCATCCCCGCAGATCCAGGTCCAAGGGCGACGCTGCCTGGACGCGGGAGCCTCCACCGGGGGGTTCACCCAGGTGCTCCTGGAACGAGGCGCAGACAGCGTGGTCGCCGTCGACGTCGGCCATGACCAGCTGCACCCCTCCCTGGCCGCTGACCCGAGGGTGCACAACCACGAAGGGCTGAACCTGCGCCATCTCCGGTCAGGTGAGCTCGGCGAGCCCTTCGACCTGATCGTCGCGGACCTCTCCTTCATCTCACTGCGCCTGGTGCTGGCACCGCTGGCCGGGCAGGCCGCGGCGGATGCCGATCTGCTGCTCATGGTCAAGCCCCAGTTCGAGGTCGGCCGGGAACGGCTCGGCCGCACCGGCGTGGTCTCCAGCCCGATGCAGCGCCGCGAGGCGGTGGAAGGGGTCCTCCTGGCAGCCCAGGAGCTGCACCTGCACCTGCAGCTGGTCGACGTCCACCGCTCCGGGCTGCCCGGCCAGGACGGGAACGTGGAGTTCTTCCTTCACCTGCGCCGCAGCGAACATGCTCTCTCCACCGACGCCGAAGCAGAGAAGCTCAGGAGCGATAGGCTGGGCTCGGTCGAGTTCGACTGAAGGAGGCTCCATGACCAGAGAGATCCTGCTGCTTGCGCATACGGGTCGGCGTGATGCCGTGGACGCGGCTGTCACCGTGGCACACCGGCTGCACAGCGCCGGGCTGCGCCCCGTGATGCTGGAGCGGGACATCGCCTCCTTGAGCCATGTCATCGGAGAGCGGATGCGCGACATCCCGCTGGGGGTGGCCGAGCGTGACGTCCCGCTGTCCAGGTGCGAGGTCGGGATGGTGCTCGGCGGTGACGGGTCCATCCTGCGCGCCGCGGACCTGGTGCGGGGCGCGGGACTTCCCCTGATGGGGGTCAACCTGGGCCACGTCGGGTTCCTCGCCGAGTCGGAGCGCACCGAGCTCGACGCCTCGGTGCAATGGGTGGTGGATCAGAACTACACCGTGGAGCGCCGCATGGCCCTGGACGTGCAGGTCTGGCACGCCGGACGTCACGTCGGCAGCAGCTGGGCGCTCAACGAGGCCAGCATCGAGAAGCAGTCCCGGGAACGCATGATCGATCTGATCATCGAGATCGACGGCCGGCCCGTCTCCGCCTTCGGCTGCGACGGCGTCGTCATGGCCACCCCGACGGGATCCACCGCCTACGCCTTCTCCGCCGGCGGACCGGTGGTCTGGCCAGAGGTCCAAGCATTGGTGATGGTGCCGATCTCCGCCCACGCCCTCTTCTCCCGGCCGCTGGTCGCGGACCCGGACTCGATCATGGCCGTGGAGGTGCTCCAGCGCGAGGACGAACAGGGCGTGCTCTGGTGCGACGGCCGACGCTTCATGGAGCTGCCCCCGGGCTCCCGGGTGGAGGTCACCCGCTCCGCCGAGCCGGTTCTGCTCGCCCGAGTCCACCAGACTCCCTTCTCGGAACGACTCGTGGACAAGTTCAACCTGCCGACCACCGGTTGGCGCGGACCCGTAGACCCCGCCAACCAGGTCGAGAGCTCCGAGACGGTCCACCAAGGGGAGGCATCACAGCGGTGATCGATTACGTCACCATCAGCGATCTCGGCGTGATCGAACACGCCGAGCTGCCACTGGACGCCGGACTCAACGTGGTCACCGGCGAGACCGGCGCAGGCAAGACCATGGTGGTCACCGCGCTGGGGCTGCTGCTGGGTGCCCGCGCGGAAGCCACGGCGATCCGCTCCGGCGCCCCGCAGGCCGTGGTCGACGCCGGACTCACCGTGCCGGCCGGACACCGCTGCGTGCAGCTGGCCCGGGAGGCCGGGGCCTGGTTGGAGACCCCTGAGACCACGGGCTCGGCGGACCCGGAGCAGGTCGCCGCGGACCCCGACGCCTCCTCCGGCGCAGATCAGCCGCAAGCCACCGCCGCAGATCAGCCGCAAGCCACCGCCGCGGACCAGTCGCAGGCCCCCGGCGCAGACCAGCCGGAAACAGCTGGCGAGGTCGAGGTGCTGCTGGGCCGCACGCTCAGCGCCAAGGGCCGCAGCCGAGCCAGCGTGAGCGGACGCAATGTGCCGATCGCGCTGCTGGGTGAGATCGGCAGCTCCCTGGTCACCGTGCACGGACAGAGTGACCAGCTGCGGCTGCGCTCAGCCACCGCTCAGCGGCGGTCCCTGGACCGCTACGCCGGCGCCGAGTTCGGCGCGCAGCTCGCCGCGTACCGGGAGCAGTTCGCCGGCTACCAGGCCAAGGTCGCCGAGCTCGAGGAGATCACCAGCAACGAACGCGAACGACTCCGGGAAGCCGAGCAGCTCCAGCTCGCCCTGGAGCAGATCGACGCGGTGGAACCCCTGCCGGGGGAGGACCATGAGCTCAAGACGGAGTCCCTGAAGCTGGAGAACGTGGAGTCCCTGCGTGAGGCTGCTCGCGCCGCCCAGCTCGCGCTCTCCGGCCCCGACGCCGCCGAGGCGCTCGGTGACGTTCCGCACGCGGTCGCCCTGGTCGAATCCGCCGCCACCGCGCTCTCCGCCGTGCAGGAGGAGGACCGGGAGCTCGGTGAGATCGCGGAACAGATCTCCTCGGTCTCCAGCCTGCTCAACGACGCCGCCTCAGAACTGGGGATCTACGCGGCGCACCTGGATGAATCCGGCCCGGAGCGTCTGGCCGCGGTGCATCAGCGGCGGGCGGACCTGGAGCGGCTGATCCGGCTCTACGGCCCAGACATCGACGCCGTGCTGGCCTGGGCCGCGGATGCCCGCGCCCGGCTGCACAACCTTCAGTCCGACACCGACCGGATCGAGGAGCTCAGCGCCGAGATCGATCAGCTGCACACCCAGCTGTGGGCCGAGGCCGAAGAGCTGCGTCGTCGTCGTCTTGAGGCGGGGGAGCGGCTCGGTGCCGCCGTCGGGGAGGAGCTCGCCGCACTGGCCATGCCGCGCGCCCGGATGGTCATCGAGGTCACCGCGACCCCCGAGCTGGGGCCCGAGGGTGCCGACACTGTGGCGATGCTGCTGGCCCCGCATCCTGGGTCCGACCCGCTGCCGCTGGGCAAGGGAGCCTCCGGCGGTGAGCTCTCCCGGGTGATGCTGGCTCTGGAGGTGGTCCTCGCCGAAGGCTCGGACACCGAGACCTTCATCTTCGACGAGGTCGACGCCGGGGTCGGTGGCAAGGCCGCCGTGCAGATCGGACGCCGGCTGGCGATGCTGGCCAAACACCGGCAGGTGATCGTGGTCACCCACCTGCCCCAGGTCGCGGCCTACGCGCAGAACCACATCCGGGTGTTCAAAGCCTCGGTGCACGACGATTCCGCCTCCGGAGGCTTCACCGCCTCCGATGTCACCGCTCTGGACCAGGAGCAGCGGGTCAGCGAGCTGGCCCGGATGCTCGCCGGCCAGGAAGACTCAGAATCCGCCCGCGCCCACGCTCGCGAGCTCATCAGCGGCGCGGCTGCGCCGTAGCTCACGTTCAGGGCACTACATCCAGCTCCCGTTCACTGTTAGGATCGAACTCCGTGGTGCAGAGAAACAGTTCCAGGAACCAGAACAGCCTCCCTACTAGTCGACAGATCTTTGTCACAGGGGGTGTGGTCTCCTCCCTCGGCAAGGGTCTGACCGCCTCCTCGCTGGGGCATCTGCTCCGGGCCCGTGGCCTCTCGGTGGTCATGCAGAAGCTGGATCCCTATCTCAATGTGGATCCCGGCACGATGAACCCGTTCCAGCACGGAGAGGTCTTCGTCACCGAAGACGGCGCCGAGACGGACCTGGACATCGGGCACTATGAGCGTTTCCTCGATGAGAACCTCGACGGGCTCAACAATGTGACCACCGGTCAGATCTATTCCACCGTCATCGAGAAGGAACGCCGCGGCGACTACCTCGGTGACACCGTCCAGGTGATCCCGCACATCACCAACGAGATCAAGCGCCGGATGCGGCTGCCTGCCGAGGGCAAGGACGCCCCGGATGTGATCATCACCGAGATCGGCGGCACGGTTGGTGACATCGAGTCCCAGCCCTTCCTGGAGGCGGCGCGCCAGGTCCGCCAGGACATCGGCCGGCAGAACGTGTTCTTCCTCCACGTCTCCCTGGTGCCCTACATCGGGCCCAGCCAGGAGCTGAAGACCAAGCCGACACAGCACTCCGTGGCGGCGCTGCGCTCGATCGGCATCCAGCCCGACGGGATCGTGCTGCGCAGCGACCGGGAGCTGCCCGCCGAGATCCGCGGCAAGATCTCCCGGATGTGCGACGTGGTCGAGGACGCGGTCATCAACTGCGCCGATGCCCCGAGCATCTACGACATCCCCCGGATCCTGCACCGCCAGGCGATCGACGCCTATGTGGTCCAGGCCCTGGACCTGAAGTTCAAGGACGTGGACTGGTCGAAGTGGTCCAAGCTGCTCAACGTGGTCCACCACCCCGATCACGAGGTCGAGGTGGCGCTGGTCGGCAAGTACATCGACCTGCCCGACGCCTACCTCTCGGTCACCGAGGCGCTGCGCGCAGGTGGATTCGCGCACAGCGCCAAGACCAAGATCCGCTGGGTCGCCTCTGACCTATGTGCCTCTGAAGAGGGTGCGGCCAAGGCCCTGGAGGGCGTGGACGCGATCTGCGTCCCCGGCGGCTTCGGCGTGCGCGGACTCGACGGCAAGATCGGCGCGCTGCGCCACGCCCGGGTCCACGGCATCCCCGCGCTGGGCCTGTGCCTGGGTCTGCAGACCATGGTCATCGAATACGCCCGCAACGTGCTGGGCATGAGCGAGGCCAGCTCCACCGAGTTCGATCCGGAGACCGCCTACCCGGTGATCGCCACCATGGCCGAGCAGGAGGCCATCGTGGAAGGCGCCGGGGATCTGGGCGGGACCATGCGCCTGGGCTCCTACGAGGCGAAGCTGACCGAGGGCTCCGTGGTCGCCGAGACCTACGGCAGCACCGAGATCACCGAACGCCACCGGCACCGCTACGAGGTCAACAACACCTACCGGGAACAGCTCACCGAGGCGGGTCTGGTCTTCTCCGGCACCTCCCCGGACGGCACCCTGGTGGAGTTCGTGGAGCTGCCCAGGCAGACGCATCCCTACTACGTCTCCACCCAGGCGCACCCCGAGCTGAAGTCCCGTCCGACCAACGCGCACCCGCTCTTCGCCGGGCTGATCCGCGCCGGGCTGGACCGGCAGCTCGCCCAGGGCGGACGCGGCTAGAGTCATGGCCACCCAGGGCGGCAACCCCGCTCCTGAGCAGGCACGGGAACGGCACCTCCAGCGACGCGCGGAGGTGCCGTCCTCGTCAGTAGGCCCAGAGATCGAGGACTACCTCACCCACCTGCGGATCGAGCGCGGGTCCGCGGCGAACACGCTGAGCTCCTACCGCAACGACCTGCTGCGCTACGGCGCGTTCCTGCTCGAGCGTGGGATCACCGAGCTGCGCACCATCGACGAGACCCTGATCGCAGACTTCCTGCACCGACTGAGCACCGGCGACGACGGCGGCTCGGCCCTGTCCCAGCGGTCGATGGCCCGCGTGCTGGCCTCTGTGCGCGGCGCCCATCGCTACTGGGCGGGGGAGGGCCGGACCACCCATGACCCGGCCAAACATGTGGCCGCCCCCAAGCCCCGCCAGTCCCTGCCCAAGGCGCTCAGCGTGGATGAGGTGCAGCGTCTGCTCGATGCCCCCAGCCGCGACACCGAGCTGGGCCGCCGCGACCGGGCGCTGCTGGAGTTCCTCTACGCCACCGGGGCACGCATCACCGAGGCGGTGAGCCTGGACGTCGACGACATCCACGAGATCCGTGCCGCCCCGGACGGGGACAGTGCGACGACGACGCCGGGCGCAGCCGCGGCGGGACCTGAAGCCGCCGCGGATTCAGACTCATCTGCAGGCTCCAGCGCGGCGGACGGGCTGGTGATCGTGCGGGTGACCGGCAAGGGAAACAAGCAGCGGATGGTCCCGGTGGGGCGCTACGCGCAGCGGGCGATCAACGACTATCTCACCGCCGGCCGGCCGGGCCTTGCCGCGAAGATCGGGCGCCGCGCGCCGTCGCCCGGGCTGTTCTTGAACAAGCTCGGCGGCAGGCTCTCCCGGCAGTCGGCCTGGACCGTGCTGCAGACCCACGCCGCCGCCGCGGAGATCGCCCAGGAGGTCTCCCCGCATACGCTGCGCCACTCCTGCGCGACCCACCTGCTCGAAGGCGGTGCCGGGATCCGGCTGGTCCAAGAGATGCTCGGCCACGCCTCCGTGACCACCACGCAGATCTACACCAAGGTCACCGCGGAGGCGCTGCAGGAGAGCTACGCCATCGCCCACCCGCGCGCCCGCTGAGCGGGCCCTCCTGGGCTCACTCCCGCTGAGTCCGCTCCCGCTGAGCGGTCTCCCACGGGACCGCCGCCATCCGTGGGGCGCAAACGGGTGGAATTCCGGCCGCTGCGTGCGCCATTCCACCTGTCTGCGCCCCACGGATGCGGAGCGGACTCGAAATCCGGCCAAGCCTCAGAGGTGGCGCTCCTCCGGGCCGTTATAGGCGCTCAGCGGGCGGATCAGCGCGTTGTTCGCGCGCTGCTCGGCGATATGCGCCGTCCAGCCCGTGATCCGGGCGGCGATGAACAGCGGGGTGAACATCTCGGTGTCGAAGCCCATCAGGTGATAGGTCGGCCCGGCGGGGTAGTCCAGGTTGGGCAGAATGTTCTTCGCCTCGCCCATCGCGGCCTCGAGGCCGTCGTAGAGGCCCATCAGCTCGCCGCGGCCGTAGTAGTCGACCATCGCGTCCAGGGCCTGCTTCATGGTGGGCACCCGGGAGTCGCCGGACTTATACACCCGGTGTCCGAAGCCCATCACCTTGCGCTTCTCCGCCAGGGCCTGTTCCATCCATGCCTTGGCCCGGGCTGCGGCGTCCTCCCGGGTCTCGGCCGGGTTGATGCCGATCTCCTCGAAGGTATGCATCACCGCCTCATTGGCGCCGCCGTGCAGCGGACCCTTCAGCGCGCCGATCGCGGCGGTGACCGCTGAGTGCAGATCCGCCAGCGTGGAGGTCACCACCCGCGCGGTGAAGGTGGACGCGTTGAAGGAATGCTCGGCGTAGAGCACCATCGAGACCCGGAAGGCGTCGACCACCTCCTCGGGGGCCTCCTCGCCGAAGGTCATCCAGAGGAAGTTCTGCGAGTAGTCCAGATCCTCCCGCGGCTCGACGAGCTGAAGCTGACGACGTCGGCGCTGGTCATAGGCGACCACGGCCGGGAACGCGGCGAAGAGCTCCTTGGCCTTGGTCAGCTCCGCCTCCGGGGAGGAGTCCTCGGAGAGCGGATGGTTCGCACCCAGGACCGAGACCGCGGTGCGTCCCACGTCCATCGGGTGACAGTCCAGGGGCAGCAGGTCGATCGCTGACTTCACCCGAGGATCCAGCGCGCGGTGTGAGCGTTCGAAGGCGCGGAACTCCTCCTTCTGCGCCGCATCGGGGAGCTCCCCGTTCCAGAGCAGCAGCGCCACCTCCTCGAAGGCCAGCTCGGCGGCGAGCTGCTGGACCGGGTATCCCCGGTAGAGCAACGAGTTGGATTCGGGGTTCACCTTCGAGACGGCGGTGTGATCAGCGACCACACCCGCCAGCCCCTTGTGGATCTCTTCGGTCATCAGTGACCTCCTTAGGGTCATTGCAGGGTGTTCAGTGCTTTGTGCCGTGGGCGTCCGGGACGTCGAAGTTGAAGATCCCGGTGTCGAAGGCGTTGTACCCCTCGTAGTCCACCAATTCGTAGAGCCGTGCCCGGGTCATCATCTGATCCACCGCCGCCTGCTGGGAACCTTCAGCGGCCAAGACGTCCAGGGTGCGTTCGATCGCGCCCATCGCGGTGCGCAGCGAGGTCACCGGGTAGATCACCATCGCCACACCGGTCTCGGCCAGCTCGGCCCGGGTGAACAGCGGAGACTTCCCGAACTCGGTCATGTTCGCGAGCACCGGGACATCCACCGCCTCACAGACCGCGGCGAACTCGCTGAGGTCCTTCATGGCCTCCGGGAAGATCGCGTCGGCCCCGGCGTCGACCAGGGCCTTGGCCCGGTCGATCGCAGCGTCGAGACCCTCGACGGCGCGCAGATCGGTGCGCGCCATGATCAGGAAGTTCTGATCGCGGCGTCCGCGGGCGGCAGCGGCCACCCGCTGGGTCGCGGTCTGCAGGTCCACCAGGTTCTTCCCGTCCAGGTGTCCGCAGCGCTTGGGATTGAACTGATCCTCGATGTGGCAGCCCGCCAGCCCGGCGTCCTCAAGCTCCTGGACCGAACGGGCCACGTTCATCGGTTCCCCGAATCCGGTGTCCGCGTCGACCAGGGCCGGGAGGTTCGTGGCGCGGGCGATCTGACCGGCCCGCTGGGCGACCTCGCTGAGCGTGGTCAGCCCGATGTCGGGCAGACCCAGCTCATTGGCCAACACCGCGCCGGAGATGTAGATCCCGTCGAAGCCCTTCTGTTCGATCAGGGGCGCCGAGAGCGGGGTGAAGGTGCCCGGGAACTGGCGCGCCGCCCCGGGGGTGAGCATGGCGCGCAGGTCGATCCGCTTCTGCGCCGGGGTGATGGTGGAGTACAACATGGCCTAGAACAGTCCCTTCGGTCCGGCGGAGGGGTGGATGACCCCGGTGGCCGCGAGGATGTTGAGCTGATCCAGCTCACCCGCGGCGAGCGTCTCGAGGCTCTCCACGGCGCCCAGGAATCGTGCGATCTCGGCCTCGGCGATCACCGGTTCTGCCAGGGTGCGGAACTTGGCGATGTACTGTTCCCGCGCGAAGGGCCGCGCGCCCAGCGGGTGGGCATCGGCGACGGCGATCTCATCGGTGATCACCTCACCGTTGCGCAGTCGGATCTCCACGGATCCGCCGAAGGCCTTCTCCGCGATATCCGTGGAGTGATACCGCCGGGTCCACTCCGGGTCCTCCTCGGTGGTGACCTTGTGCCACAGGGCCACGGTGTCCTCGCGCTGGGCGCGCTCCGGGGTGTAGGAGTCCACGTGGTGCCAGGCGCCGTCCTGCAGCGCGACGGTGAAGATATACGGGATGGAGTGATCCAGCGTCTCCCGCGACGCGGTGGGATCGTATTTCTGCGGGTCGTTCGCTCCGGAGCCGATCACATAGTGCGTGTGGTGGCTGGTGCGGATCAGCACCGACTCCACCTGGGCCGGATCGGTGGCCTCGGGGTGGGCGTTGTGCAGCCGGCGGGCGAGGTCGATCCAGGCCTGCGCCTGGTACTCCGCGGAGTGCTCCTTGGTGTAGGTGTCCAGGATCGCGCGCTTGGACTCCCCGCGCTCGGGCAGCGGGACCTGGTAGGAGGCCTCCGGCCCGTCGAGCAGCCAGGCGATGACCCCGTCCTCGCCCTCGTAGATCGGCACCGGAGAGGTCTGACCGCGCATCGCCCGGTCCACCGCTTCGACCGCCATCTTCGCGGCGAAGGCCGGGGCGTGGGCCTTCCAGGTGGAGATCTCGCCCTTGCGGGACTGCCGGGTGGCGGTGGTGGTGTGCAGCGCCTGGCCCACGGCCTGGAAGATCGTCTCGGCGTCGAGGTTCAGCAGGGTGCCGATGCCGGCGGCGGCGGAGGGCCCGAGGTGGGCGACATGGTCGATCTTGTGCTTGTGCAGCGAGATCGCCTTCACCAGGTCCACCTGGATCTCGTAGCCGGTGGCGATCCCGCGGATCAGCTCCGCACCGGAGGCGCCGGTGTGCTGGGCCACGGCGAGGACGGCGGGGATGTTGTCTCCAGGGTGGGAGTACTCGGCGGCCAGGAAGGTGTCGTGGTAGTCCAGTTCACGGACTGCGACGCCATTGGCCCATGCCGCCCACTCGGGGCTGGACCTGGTCTCGATGCCGAAGATGGAGGCTCCGGAGCCGTTGGCAGAGACCGAGTGGTCCAACGCCTGGGCGCGGGCGGCGATGATCGGGGCGCGGTTCAGCGAGGCCACCGCCACGGAGGCGTTGTCGATGATCCGGTTGATCACCATCTCGGTGACCTCGGGATCGACCTCCACCGGGTCGACGGCGACCCGGGCGATCTTCCAGGCGAGCTGGTCGGCCCGGGAAAGGTTCTCGTCGCTGCGGTAGACCCGGACGTGGTGGGAGATCATGCTGGTGGTTCCTCTCGATTCGGCGTCAGGATTCGGTGCTGCTGGGTGACGGCAGGGGGGCCGTCTCGTGCTGGGCAGTGATGTAGGCAAGGCTGCGGCGCAGGTGGATCAGCATCGCGGCTCCAGCGGTCTCGGCATCCCCCGAGGCGATGGCGGCGCAGACCTCCAGGTGCTCGCGGGCTGAGGCGGCGAGCCGCTCGGGCTCGTGCTGGGCCAGCCGGCGGGCGCGGACCAGATGGGCGCGCATGCTGCGCAGGGTGTGGCTCAGATAGGGATTGTCCACAGCCTCAGAGACTGCCTCATCGAGCTCCTCGGTGAGCTCATAGTAGAGCTTGTCCTCCTCGGTGTGATCCCGGTCTCGGGGGCGCGCGCGCAGGTCCTTCTCTGCGGCGGCGAAGCGTTCCGCGAGGGCGGTGAAGCGCGCCGGGTCCCCGCGCTCGGCGGCGAGGCGGGCAGATTGGACCTCCAGCGGGAGGCGCAGCTCGAAGAGCAGATCCACGTCGGTCGTGGAGATCGAGCTGACCACCGTGCCGCGCCCTTTGGCCTGGTCAGCGAGCCCGTCCGCGATCAGCCGGGACAGCGCCTCGCGCAGCGGCGTACGGGAGAGGCCCAGCCGTTCGGCCTGATCGACCTCACCGAGCAGGGTCCCCGGGGTCAGCTCCCCGTCAAGGATCTCCTGCCGCAGAGTGTTGTAGGCACGATCGCTGGCACGCATAACTCGAGTGTATACAGCAGAGGGACTTCTGTGCAGTCATCTGCCGGAAAATCAGGAAAGTTCCACGATTCTGTATACAGAGGGGTTTACCTGTTGTGATTCAGCTCATACCCTGGAACTTGTCACGCATCCCCGCCGATGAGCAGGAGCACTCCCATGACCGGTCCGTCCTACCGCGAGCTGCACGCACGTTCATTGGCTCAGCGTGAAGAGTTCTGGCTCGCCGCCGCAGAGCAGGTCCATTGGGACCGGGAGCCCCTGCGAGCGGTCGATGACTCAGCGGCACCGATCTACCGCTGGTTCCCCGAGGCAGAGCTGAACCTGAGCTACAACTGTCTGGACCGCCATGTGCAGGCCGGGCGTGGTGATCAGACCGCGCTGATCTATGACTCCGCAGTCACCGGAACCGTGCGCAGCTACAGCTACACCGAGCTGACCCACGAGGTGGCCCAGTGCGCCGGGATGCTCCGCGAGCTGGGGGTGGCGGCGGGGGACCGGGTCATCATCTACCTGCCGATGATCCCGCAGGCACCCATTGCGATGCTCGCCTGCGCGCGGATCGGGGCGGTGCACTCAGTGGTCTTCGGCGGATTCGCTGCGAAGGAGCTGGCCTCCCGGATCGACGACGCCTCACCCGACGTCGTGCTGACCGCCACCGGAGGGATCGAGCCCACCCGCAAGGTGGAGTACCTGCCCACCGTGGACGAGGCGCTGCGCCTGGCCTCCCATCAGGTCCGGCACGTGGTGGTGCAGGCCCGCGAGGGCTTCGCCCACAGCCGCGAGGAGTTCGCGGCCGGCTCGAACGCGAGCGCAAGCGCCATCTCGAACACCGGCTCGAACACCGACCCGAACACCGACGCCAGCGTCACTTCTCCGGCGGACTGGCACGACTGGGCCGGGCTGTCCGCCCGGGCCGAGCCCGCCGCGCCGGTCGTGGTGCGCGCCACCGACCCGCTCTACATCCTCTACACCTCCGGGACCACCGGGCGGCCCAAGGGCGTGGTCCGGGATCAGGGAGGCACCGCCGTCGCGCTGACCTGGTCGATGCAGGCCATCTACGACGTCGGCCCGGGGGAGACCATGCTCACCGCCTCCGACGTCGGATGGGTGGTCGGGCACTCGTTCATCGTCTATGGGCCGCTGCTGGTCGGGGCCACCACGGTGCTCTACGAGGGCAAGCCGGTGGGCACCCCCGATGCCGGCGCGTTCTGGCGGATGATCCAGCAGCACCGGATCACCGCGCTGTTCACCGCTCCCACCGCCCTGCGCGCGATCCGCAAGACCGACCCGGAGGCGGCCCTGGTGGCTGACTATGACATCTCCTCGCTGCGTCATCTCTATGCTGCGGGGGAGCGGCTGGACCCGGTCACCCAGCGCTGGATCACCGATGCGCTGGGAGTCCCGGTGATCGACAACTGGTGGCAGACCGAGACCGGCTGGCCGATCGCGGCGAATCCGGTCGGGATCGAGGCGCTCCCGGTGAAGGAAGGCTCCGCCACGGTCCCGATGGCCGGCTACGACGTGGTGATCCTCGACGCCGCCGGGGAGGAGCTCCCGGCGGGGCAGGAGGGCAACATCGCGCTACGCCTGCCCATGCCCCCGGGCACCCTGCCCACCCTGTGGGGAGATGACCAGCGCTACATCGACTCCTACCTCGCAGCCTTTCCCGGTTTCTACACCACCGGGGACTCCGGGTACCTGGATGCAGACGGCTATCTCTTCGTCATGGGTCGCACCGATGACGTGATCAACGTGGCTGGACACCGGCTCTCGGCCGGGGCCATCGAAGCGGTCGTCGCTTCCCATCCCGCGGTGGCCGAATGCGCGGTGATCGGGCTGCAGGACGAGCTCAAGGGGCAGCGCGCCTCCGGGTTCGTGGTGCTCAAGTCCGGCCGCACCGATGACCCCAAGACGCTGCAGTCCGAGCTGACCGAGCTGGTGCGCCGAGACATCGGCCCGGTGGCCGATTTCAAAACGGTGGCGGTGGTCGCCGCGCTGCCGAAGACCCGTTCGGGCAAGATCCTGCGCAAGACGATGCGCCAGATCGCCGACGGCGAGCAGGCGCGGGTGCCTTCCACCATCGAGGACGCCTCGGTGCTTGAGGACCTGATCCCGGTGCTGCGCCCCCGGCGGTAGGCTTGTCCGCGGCGCTCGATCGTGCGTCGAAGAAGTCCCGCCGCGCTCGAGCGCCGCGGACCTGTCACGCGCAGCCGCTCACCGGCTGGCGCAGGGGGAGAGTATGGACCTCGCGCTGTTGGCTGTGGAGCTGCTGGGCACCTTCGCCTTCGCCGTCTCCGGTGCGCTGCTCGCTGCTCGCAAGGGATTCGACGTGGTCGGCTCGCTGCTGCTGGCCTCGATGGCGGGCCTGGGCGGGGGTGTGACCCGGGACATCATCATCGGGGAGGGCACCCCGGCCGCGTTCTCACAGCCGATCTACCTGGCCCCGGTGCTGGTGGCGGTGGTCCTGGTGCTCACCGGGCTGCTCCATGAGACCCGACTCCGGCGGACGCTGCTGGTCTTCGACGCCGTAGGACTCTCGCTGTTCTGCCTCACCGGCACAGTGATCGCGTATAATGCCGGGCTCAACGAGATCGCCTGCGTGCTGCTCGGGGTCACCACCGCCGTGGGTGGCGGGGCGATGCGCGACGTGGTGGCCAACGAGACCCCGCAGATCTTCAACCCGCGCGGTGTGTATGCGGTGCCTGCGATGTTCGGTGCCGGGCTGATGGTCATCGTGCTCAGCTACGAGCTGCCGCTGATCTGGGCCGGCCTGGTGGTCTCCAGCCTGGTCTTCGCACTGCGCATGATCTCGCTCAAGCGTGGCTGGCGGGTGCCGCTGGCCGGGCGCCGGTCCGGCCGCGCCGCCACCGGCGACGGCGGGACCTGAGTCCCCAAGCAGGTGCGCGTGACTCCGCAGACGGGTGCGCCTGAGTCCCGAAGCGGGGCGTCTGAACGGTTCAGCTGCGCGGCCGTCGCCCACCCGCCCGGGGCCGGCGCGAACCTTCGAGTGCTACTTGGCCTGCGCATCTTGCCTCGATGATCACACGGGGTAACCTGGATAAGTTGCTGTCCGCAGGAGGAAGTTGAGGAATCACGTGATCGAGCCGGGTGCCCGGATGGGCGAAACGCCTGACCGGGAAGGCAGCGAGTCGAGCAGCGAGCAGCCGACCGAACTCTTCACCATCTACGGCGACGCGATCATGGGCCCCACGGGCCGGCCCAAGCATGAGTTCGCCGATCCGGCTCCGCTGAGCAGCCACGGCCCCGCTCGCGTGATCGCCATGGTCAACCAGAAGGGCGGAGTGGGCAAGACCACCTCCGCGATCAACCTCGGCGCCGCGCTCGCCGAATACGGCCGCCGCGTGCTGATGGTGGACTTCGACCCGCAGGGTGCGCTCTCCGCGGGATTCGGCACCAGCCCCCATGAGCTGGAGACCACCGTCTACAACGTGCTCATGGAGCGCGAGGTCACGACCCGCGACGCGATCGTCTCCACCCATGTGGAGAACGTCGATCTGCTCCCCGCCAACATCGACCTCTCCGCCGCAGAGGTCCAGCTGGTCAACGAGGTGGCCCGGGAGCAGGTCCTGGACCGCGCGCTGCGCCAGGTCCGCAACGACTACGACGTCATCATCATCGACTGCCAGCCCTCGCTGGGGCTGCTCACGGTCAACGCCCTGACCGCGGCGCACGGCGTGGTGATCCCGCTGGAGGCGGAGTACTTCGCGCTGCGCGCCGTCGCGCTGCTGGTGGACACCATCGAGAAGGTCCAGGACCGGCTGAACCCGGACCTGGAGATCGACGGCGTGGTGGTCACCATGGTGGACCTGCGCACCCTGCATGCCCGCGAGGTGATCGCCAGGATCGTCGAGGCCTTCGGTGAGAAGGTCTTCGAAACGGTGATCAAACGCTCCGTGAAGTTCCCCGACGCCACCGTCGCCGCCGAACCGATCACCGCCTACGCCCGCAAGCACGAGGGCGCCAAGGCCTACCGGCAGCTGGCCCGTGAGCTGATCCTCCGAGGTGGTTCGCCCTAGTGGCGGACCCGGCAGCAGGCGCCGCGGCGCTCATCGATGCCGAAGCAGCCGCGGGTCCGGAGGGCGCCGCGGCAGATGCCGGGCCTGAGGCCAGCGCCACGGGGTTCACGGTCTCCCTGGAGAACTTCGACGGACCCTTCGACCTGCTGCTCGGGCTGATCGCCAAGCGCGAGATGGACGTCACCGCGGTCGCGATCTCCGCGGTCACCGATGAGTTCATCAGCTATGTGCGGGGACTCTCGCATCACCAGGCGCTGGATGAGTCCTCGAACTTCATCCTGGTGGCGGCCACCTTATTGGACCTCAAGGCCGCCCAGCTGCTGCCCGGCGGGGAGGTCGAGTCCGAGGAGGACATCGCCGCCCTGGAGGCCCGTGACCTGCTCTTCGCAAGGCTGCTGCAATACCGGGCGTTCAAGCACATCGCCGGGCATATCGCCGAGCAGATCCAGACGCACTCGGACCGGTTCCCCCGTCAGCCCGGCACCCACCCGGAACTGACCCGGCTGCTCCCGGAGCTGGTCTTCAAGACCACCCCGGAGGATCTGAAGGTCATCGCCGAGCATGCCTTCGCCCGGCCGGAGATGGAACCGGACCACATCCGGTTCGAGCATCTGCACTCCCACGCGGTGGACATCCGAGCTGAGATGGCGGTCATGACCGCCCTGCTGCGCGAGGCCGGCGAACTGAGCTTCACCGAGCTGATCCGTGAGGCCGAGAGCCGGCTCGTCGTCGTCGTCCGGTTCCTGGGTCTGCTGGAGCTCTACCGCGACCGCGACGTCAGCTTCGAGCAGGAGGCGCCGCTGGGGGAGCTGCGCGTGATCTGGTCCGGGCCCGCCACCGGAAGCATCGCGGCGCTGGATCGGGCCGCGGCGGAATGGGCAGAGCCAGAGAAGGAGAACCCCGAGAGTGGCTGAGCCGATCAGCGAGGACCTGCTCGCCGCCGCCGAGGCGGTGCTGATGATCACCG
This sequence comes from Nesterenkonia sandarakina, assembly GCF_014138825.1. Classification (NCBI taxonomy): domain Bacteria; kingdom Bacillati; phylum Actinomycetota; class Actinomycetes; order Micrococcales; family Micrococcaceae; genus Nesterenkonia; species Nesterenkonia sandarakina. The sequence goes on from NZ_JACJIH010000001.1 coordinate 331,997, forward strand.
AGGAGCCGGTCTCCGCGGTGGAACTCGCACAAGTGCTCGAGATCCCCGAACACCAGGTCATCGCGGTGCTCGACGCGCTGCGACTGGACATCGACGGGATCAGCGAGGGATCCCGGCGTCGCGGCTATGAGCTGCGCGAGATCGCCGGAGGGTACCGCTACTACTCGCGGGCCGACTACGCCGAGCAGGTCTCCGCCTTCGTCCTGGGCGGGGCCACCACCCGGCTCTCCCAGGCCGCGCTGGAGACTCTGGCGGTGATCGCCTACCGGCAGCCGGTGGCACGTTCCCAGGTGGCCGCGATCCGCGGCGTCAACGTTGATTCGGTCGTGCGCACCCTGGTCACCCGCGGTCTGGTGGACACCGCAGGCACCGATCCGCTCACCGGCGCCACGCTGTATGTGACCACCGCTGACCTGCTGGAAAGGCTCGGGATCAACTCCGTGCAGGAGCTTCCGCAGCTCTCCCCGCACCTGCCGGGGATCGAGGCAGCAGGGGAGCTCGAGGGCGAAAGCTGAGTGGCGTTCCGGATTGGACACTCCCCATAGAATGGAGACCATGAAATCTTCGGGCCCAGACCGCCGCGCGCGCGAGGCGCAGCGGCGCGAGCCGCGTGCAGCCACCGCAGCCCGCACCCCGAAGGCCGGTCAGACCGGGGGACCGTTCTCCTCCGAGGACCCGCAGCGGATGATCTCCACCGGTCCTCGCCGCGCCAAGCCGCGCCGGGACGAGGCCGAGGAGAACTTCGCCGAAGTCCACGACCCCGAGGGCGTGCGGCTGCAGAAGGTCCTCGCCCAGGCAGGGGTCGCCTCCCGCCGGGTCTGCGAGGCGCTGATCTCCGAGGGCCGGGTCGCCGTGGACGGCAAGGTCATCATCGAACCCGGCATCCGGGTGCAGCCCGAGAAGGTCGCCATCCACGTGGACGGCGTGCGGATACAGCTCAGCGTGGAACATCAGTATGTGATGTTCAACAAGCCCGCAGGCGTGGTCACCACCATGTCGGATCCCCACGGCCGCCCCTGCATCAATGACTACCTCACCGAGGAGATGAAGGCCGCCCGGCTCTTCCACGTCGGCCGGCTCGACGCCGAGACCGAAGGACTGCTGCTGCTCACCAACGACGGCGAGCTGGCCAACAGGCTCACCCACCCCTCCTACGAGGTGCCCAAGACCTACGTGGTCGAGGTCGCCGGGCCGGTGTTCAAAGAGGTCGGCAAGAAGCTGCGCGCCGGGATCGAGCTCGAGGACGGGCCGATCGCGGTGGATGACTACCGGCAGCTGGGCAGCGACGGCCGGCGCACCATGATCCAGGTGACCCTGCACTCCGGGCGCAACCGGATCGTGCGCCGGATCTTCGACCACGTCGGCCACCCGGTGCTGCGCTTGGTGCGCACCGCCCTGGGCGAGATCACCATCGGAGACCAGCAGCAGGGCACCGTGCGCCCGCTGGGCCGACTCGAGCTGGGCCACCTGCTCGAGCTGACCAGCCGGGATGTGCCCGGCAGCTCCGGCGACGACTCCCGCCACGGTGATGTCGGCGGCTCCCGCCACGGTGATGTCGGCGGCTCCCGCCACGGTGAGGGCGGTCCGCGATGAACCTGCTCGCCGCCACCCCGGCCAGCGTGCGCCAGACCCCGACCGTGCTGATCCGCGGCACCGGTCTGCTCGGGGCCAGCATCGGGCTGGGCCTGCGCGCCGATGGGCACAAGGTGCTGCTCTCTGACCCCTCACCCACCGCCCAGGCCATCGCCGCGGACATCGGTGCCGGCACGTTGCTCGAGCGGACCTCCGCGCAGACCACCCCGGAGATCGTCATCGTCGCGGCGCCCCCGGAGGCCACCGCCGGGGAGGTCGCGGCCGCCCTGGTGCGTTTCCCAGAGGCCGTGGTGCTCGACATCGCCTCCACCAAGGCCGAGATCCTGAACCATCTGCTGCTCCTGGCCCAGGACGAGGACGCCGCGCTCACCCGCGCCGACCTGACCCGCTACGTGGGCACCCACCCGATGGCGGGCCGCGAGAAGTCCGGGCCGGTGGCCGCGCGCGGTGAGCTCTTCACCTCCATGCCCTGGGTGATCTGTCCTGCGACGGACCCCAGCTCTGGGGACCAGCTCTCCGCCCCGGCGGCCGTGGAATGGGCCGAGGAGATCGGACGTCGACTCGGGGCGACCGTGCACCGGATGGATCCGGTGCGACACGACGAGTCGGTGGCGCTGATCTCGCACCTGCCGCAGATCGCTGCCTCACTGGTGGCCTCGCGGCTCCAGGACGCGCCGGTCTCCGCGCTGGCGCTGGCCGGCAACGGTCTGCGCGACGTCACCCGGATCGCCGCCTCGGACCCGGGACTCTGGGTGCAGATCCTCTCCTCCAACGCGCGCCCGGTGGTGGAGATCCTCTACGGCCTGCGCGAGGACATGGAACGGCTGATCGGTACGCTGGAGGACCCGCGTGCCGCCGGTGGTCAGGCCGACATCGCGCAGCTGATCGCCGAGGGCAACTCCGGGGTCACCCGGGTGCCTGGCAAGCACGGCGCCCCGCCGCAGTCCTTCGCGGTGCTCACCGTGATCGTCGACGACAAGCCAGGCCAGATCGCGGCTGTGCTCAACGATGTGGCCAGCATCGGGGTCAACGTGGAAGACCTGCGCATGGAACACTCCGCCGGCCACCAGGTCGGCATGGTGGAGCTCTCGGTGCTCCCCGGACGGCGAGACGAGCTCGCCGAAGCCATGACTGAACTTGGATGGAAGGTAGTGCTCTCGTGAGTCAAGAACAGCGCCTGATCATCGCGGTGGACGGACCCTCAGGGTCCGGAAAGTCCAGCGTCTGCCGCGCCGTGGCTCGACAGCTCGGCGCCGCCTATCTGGACACCGGGGCGATGTACCGCGCCGCCACCTGGTACTGCCTGGCCCAGGGGGTGGACCTCGACGACGAGCAGGCCGTCGCCGTCGCCGTGGAGGAGGTGCCGCTGACCATCTCCACCGACCCCGAGCACCAGGTCATCACCGTGGGACAGAGCGACGTCACCGCCGCGATCCGGGAGACCCGGATCTCGGAGCGGGTCTCCGAGATCGCGACCAACCGGCCTGCCCGGGCGCTGCTGATCGCCGCCCAGCGTCGGATCATCGACGACGCCGGCTTCATCGTCGCCGAGGGCCGAGACATCACCACCGTGGTGGCCCCCGACGCGCAGGTGCGCGTGCTGCTCACCGCCTCCGCCGAGGCACGGCTGCGCCGCCGCGGCCTCCAGCTGGGCGGCACCGAGACCGCCGAGGCGCTGCGCCGCCAGGTGATCGACCGCGACACCCGCGACTCCACCGCATCGAACTTCACCGAGGCAGCCGACGGCGTCGCCGTGCTGGACTCCTCGGACCTGACCTTTCAGGAGACCATCGACGCGCTGATCCAGCGTGTGGAACAGGTCTCCGATGAACCCCTCTCGATCCCATCTGCAGGAGCATCCCGTGGCGAATCACGCTGAGAACAATCCCTCCGACTCCCCGGAATACATTCCGAGCGTGGAGGACGATCGACTGGCCGAACGTCTGGCCTCGATCACCGAGGAGGAGGCCGAGGCGCGTGCCGCGGCGCTGCGCGCCGGGCTCTCCGACTACGAGCTGGCCGAAGAAGACGCCGCCGTCCTGGAGTTCGACGAGGACGATGAGGACTACGAGCCCTATGTCGCGGCTCCACCGGCGCTGGCCGTGATCGGTCGCCCCAACGTGGGCAAGTCCACGCTGGTCAACCGGATCACCCGCTCCAAGGAGGCCGTGGTCGAAGACGTGCCCGGGGTGACCCGGGACCGGGTTTCCTACGAGGCGGAGTGGAACGGCAAGGACTTCACCCTGGTCGACACCGGCGGCTGGGAGCAGGACGCCCGCGGCATGCACAAGCGGGTGGCCGAACAGGCCGAGATGGCCGTGGACGAGGCCGACGCGGTGATCTTCGTCGTCGACGGACTGGTCGGGGCCACCGCCGTGGACGAGGCCGTGGTGCGGATGCTACGGCGCAAGAAGAAGCCGGTGCTGCTGGTGGCGAACAAGGTCGATGCCCCGGCGCATATGAGCGAGGTCTACGGTCTGTGGAACCTCGGACTCGGGGAGCCCTACCCGGTCTCCGCGCTGCACGGCACCGGAACCGGTGACCTGCTCGACGCCGCCGTGAAGGCGCTGCCTGAGTTCGCCGAGCACGGCGGCATGATCCCGGCTGGCGGACCGCGCCGGGTGGCACTGGTGGGACGGCCCAATGTGGGCAAGTCCTCGCTGCTGAACAAGCTGGCCGGATCCGAGCGTGTGGTCGTGGACTCCGTGGCCGGCACCACCATGGACCCCGTGGATGAGTTCATCGAGCTCGGCGGGGAGACCTGGCGCTTCGTGGACACCGCGGGCATCCGACGTCGCCAGCATATGGCCTCGGGCTCCGAGTACTACGCGATGCTGCGCACCCAGCGGGCGCTGGACAAGGCCGAGGTCGCCGTGGTCCTGCTCTCAGTGGAGGAGCCGGTCTCGGAACAGGATGTTCGCATCATCCAGATGGCGGTGGACTCCGGCCGGGCCCTGGTCGTGGCGTACAACAAGTGGGACCTGATGGATGAGGAGCGCCGCTACTACCTGGAGCGCGAAGTCACCCGAGACCTGGCGCACATCTCCTGGGCCCCGCGGGTCAACGTCTCCGCGCTGACCGGTTGGCACAAGGACAAGCTCGCCCCCGCCCTGGACACCGCGCTGACCAGCTGGGGACGGCGGATCTCCACGGGTCGGCTCAACGCGTTCCTCGGCGAGCTCGTGGCGGCCCACCCGCACCCGGTCCGCGGCGGCAAGCAGCCCAGGATCCTCTTCGCCACCCAGCCCTCCACCAAGCCCCCGCGCTTCGTGCTCTTCACCACCGGGTTCCTGGACCCGGGCTACCGGCGCTACATCACGCGTCGGCTGCGTGAGACCTTCGACTTCACCGGCTCCCCGATCGAGGTCTCCATGCGGGTGCGCGAGAAGCGCAAGCGCAAGTAGGCCGCAACGGCTCACCGGGACGGGCCGGACTGGTCCGGCACGCCCCGGCGGTCCGGCACGGCCCGGGCCTGCCCGTTCCGGGGCGCGGCGCTGGTCATTCCTTGCTGGCGGTTCAGTACAGGGCGGCCTCGATGTCGCGAGTGATGGCGCTGATCGCGTTCCAGTCTGAGCCCTCGGACATGATGCTCAGCACGTAGGTGCCCTGCGGGTGGCGCACGATCGCGGTGTCGTTGAGGTAGCCGTCGATGAAGCCGACCTTGTTCAGCACCGAGCCGGCGCTTCCCGCGCCGATGCCCTCGCGGAAGATGTTGGACTCCAGAGCCCCGAGCAGACGCGAGCGGCTCTCCGGGCTGAGGTTCAGCGCACCAGACTCCAGAGCGGTCATGAACGCGGTGAGGTCATTGGCGGAGGTGCGCGCGTAGGCCGGGATGAAGTCCGTGGCCGGGCCGCCGGTCTCGGCGGCGATATCGCGCAGCCCCTCCCAGCCGATCTCCTCACGGAAGACGTCTGCGCAGGGGTTGTCGCTGACCGAGATCATCTCGTTCAGGCAGGTGGCGCGATCGCGTCCGCCGTCGATCGGGTCGTCCCAGTCCATCTCTGAAGATTCCACCCGGCTGAGGATCCCGTAGGCGACGAAGACCTTATAGGTGCTGGCGCTGACCCGAGATTCTGCACCCGCCGCGGAACCTGTCCGGGCCTGACCGCCGAGCTCCGCCACGCTGATCGAGATGTCCCCGGGGTGGTGCTCGGCGAGCTGCTCCAGGTAATGGTCGAGGTCCCCGGCGAAGACGGGAGCGTCCGAGGAGGTCCCAGGCCGCGTCTGCTCGGGCTCCTGCGGGGCCGGCTCCTCAGGGATCGGAGCGTCCGGGGCGGGGGTGTCCTCGGTGGGCGCTTCGGCTTCGGAATCCTCCTCGCGCTCGGCGGCTGCTTCCTCCTCGGCCTGGGCCGCCTCCTCGGCGGCCTGGTCTTCAAGGCGCTGCCGCTCGAGCTCGGCCTCCGCCTGGGCCTGCTCCTGCTCGAGTCGTTCCTCTTCGGCGGCGAGCTGCGCCAGATGTTCCTGGTGGGCGGCTTCCAGGTCGGAGGCGCCTTCGGCCACCGCCTCGCGTTGGGTCTCCCGGACGTTGCTCACCTCCGCCGCCAGTGCAGGCAGGGGTGCGACGGCGTCATCCTCCCCGGGTCCACCGGTGTTCTGTTCTGCCCCGCCCTGTTCTCGCTCAGCTGTTATGGCCTGGCCGTTGTTCGTCGCGAAGGCGGGCGCAGCGTGGGACTCGCCGTTGCCCGCCGGGGCGGGATGAAAGACGGCAGGGCTGCAAGCGGTCATCAGCAGCGCGGCAGCCGCAAGCCCCAGGACTCGGAACGCGTGCTTGCGCCGAGGGGGCGTGCCTGCCGAGCCGCGAGGGGGAAGGTGTTCGCGGGGAAGCATGGGGTAGATCGTAACCAGGCATGGCCATCTGATCTGGGATTTCCGTGGTCAGGCTCAGGTCACGATTGGGCAAACTGTCGTTGACCGGGTCCCTGCGCACAGCACCTGCGCCTCGGAGCCGGAGCCCGGTCGCCTCGGGTCAGGCCCCGCGGAAGGGTGATTGATCTTGGTGTGCCGCCGCCTGTTCGCGCTGCTGGGTGCTCAGCCGCAGCAGCCGGTGGGCCTCGGTGTCGAAGAAGGCCAGCTGCGTCTCGGCGATCACGCAGCGGGTTCCGTCCACGCCGTCGCGGATCTCGTAGGCCAGGGTCAGACCGGCGCCCTTGAGCTGGGTCACCCAGACATCGATCTGCGCCGGGACATCGCGGTACTCGAGGCTCGCGAGGTAGCGCACCCGATGTTCGATCACCAGCGCCTGCGCGTGGCGGGGCAGCTCGTTGAACAGCGGAGCCAAGGGTTCCCCGACGGGGCTGCCGGTATGCGCCGGGGCCCCGAAGGCCCGGATCCGGGCCTCTTCGAGCAGGCGCAGCACCTCGACGTTGTTGATATGCCCGTAGGCGTCCATATCACCCCAGCGCAGCGGCACCTGGGTCCGCAGCCGCACACCGCTCGGGTCAGCCCGGGCGCCGGCGGGTTCCGGAGGTGCGTTGGTGGTCAGCGGAGACTTCGCCATGCAGACCAGCCTAACCGAGCGTTTTACCGGAGGTTATGTGGTCTACCGGGCTCTCGGCAGCGCTGGTGAACCACGGAGCGCCCGGTAAAACGCGAGTGGGGGGAGGGGGCGCAGGGCTCAGCCCCGGGAGACGCGACCGAGAAGCGCCCCGAAGGCCAGGGTGAAGCTCAGCGTCCCGACGATCGCGATCGCCAGCAGCCCGGGCCAGAGATCCGCCCAGATCCAGCCCTCGGAGAGCAGTGAGCGCAGCGTGGCCAGCAGAGACGTGATCGGGTTGTAGTCCGCGATCGCGGCCAGCCACCCGGTCAGCGCCTCCAACGGGAGGAAGGACGTGGTCAGGAAGGCGAAGGGGAAGAACAGCAGGAACGAGGAGTTCACCGCAGCGGGGCTTCCGGTGCGCAGCGCGATGGCGTAGGGGAAACCCGTGAAGGCCAGGCCCCAGAGCCCGCCGATGAGCACGAATGCCAAGGCGCCGGTGAGTCCCGTGGCGAACTCGACCCCGACCAGGAAGCCGAGGATCAGCACCGGCACGCACAGCGCCATCACCAGGACCAGGTCGGCGACCATGAGCCCCAGCAGCAGTGCCGAGCGGCTCATCGGGGTCAGCAGCAGCCGGTCGAAGTAGCCGCTGCTGATGTCGTTGACCAGGTCGCTGGCTCGGGAGACGCCGGTGACCGCGAAGACGATCGCCACCGGCAGCTGGAAGGCCCGGAAGTCAGCCACCCCGATGCCCTCGGCCACCGATTCCAGGGCTCCGATGTTCACCACGAAGAAGAACAGCGGGATGATCAGCGCCGGGATGACCGCGGCGGGATCTCTCGGAATCGCGCGCAGGGCTCGGTGCGCGACGGAGGTGAGATCGCGCAGGAACCCGGCGCTCTTGGGTTCGATCCGGGCGGGCGCGGTCGTGGTCGCGGTCGGGGAGGAGGTCACTGCAGCTCCTTGGTGCTCTGCGGGGCGGAGGCGCTGGCCATGAACGCGCTGGAGTCGGAGATGTGCTCACCGGTCACGGAGAGGAAGACGTCATCGAGCGAGGGTCGGCGCAGTGAGAGCTCGATGACCTCGACATCGGGAGCCTGGGCCAGCGCGACCGCAATCGGGCTGATGGACGAGGGGCCGTCGGAGACGCTCAAGGTCAGCGAGGGCCCGTTGGTCTCGATACGTTCCACCAGCTCCAGAGACTCCAGCGCCCGCGCCGCGGTGGCTGGATCCCCGGCGACCGAGACGACGACGACGTCGGTGCCGATGGTCCGCTTCAGCTGGGCCGGCGTGCCCTCAGCCACCAGTCGGCCCTTATTGATGATGCCGACGCGGTCCGCCAGCTCATCGGCCTCCTCGAGGTATTGGGTGGTGAGGAAGACGGTCATGCCGAGCTCCTGGTTCAGCCGCCCCACCTCCTGCCAGACCTTCGCCCGGCTCACCGGATCCAAACCGGTGGTGGGTTCATCCAGGAAGAGGACCTCGGGGTCGTGGACCAGAGCCAGAGCGAGATCCAGACGTCGCTTCATCCCGCCGGAGTAGGTGCCGATGCGTCGGTCCAGGGCGGCCCCGATGTCTACCAGCTCGGTCAGCTGGTCCACTCGAGCTTTGGTGGCCTTCGCAGAGAGGCCGTAGAAGCGTCCCTGCAGGGGGAGCATCTCGGACCCGGTCTGCTTATCGTCCAGAGCCGCCTCCTGGAGGGCGACCCCGGCGCGCAGCCGGACCTCACCGGGCTGGGACTCGACGTCGTAGCCTGCCACGGTGGCGTGACCAGACGACGGTGTGAGCAGAGTGCACAGGATCCGGGTCAGTGTGGACTTCCCGGCGCCGTTGGGTCCGAGGAAGCCGTAGATCTCCCCGGCCTTGACCTCAAGACTCACTCCGTCCACGGCGGAGAGGTCTCCGAAGCGGCGCACCACCGTGTCCGCCCTGATAGCAATCTGATTTGAGGGCATGCCGGTTCCCTTCGGGATTCGACGCTGCGGGTGCCGGGTGTCGAAGCATGGGCTCGGCACGGAGTCTCGCGCTGAGACAAGGATAGAAGCGCCGGTGAGTGCGGGCAATACTCCTTCGGCTTCAGCCTTTCATGCAGGTCACAAGCCGAGGCTGTGACCGAGAGGCAGAATTGCCGCTTGAAATTGTTGCACGGTATGACCCTATACTTGGTGTGATCTGTATCACCAAGATACAAATTCGCATCAGCTGTATCAGGGAAAAGGCGTGCAGACTATGACACAGCAGAAGAGAAGCCCATGGTCCCGATCAGGCGTGGTGGGGTTGCTGGCAGCAGGGTCGCTGCTGGCCACCAGCTGCGGCGGGGGCGATGCCGGGGAGGACGACGGCGCTGACGCCGCCGATCGCAATGCGGCGGCCATGGAGGACTTTGCGGTCGGAGACAGCTTCGTGGCCACCGAGCCGCTGGAGCTCTCCGTGCTCTACCGCAACAACCCGGACCACGGGTTGGACCAGGACTGGATGTTCTTCGACCACCTGGAGGAGAACCACAACGTGTCGCTGTCCATCGTGGACGCGCCGCTGAGTGACTTCGAGCAGCGCCGATCCCTGGTCATCGGGGCTGGGGACATGCCGGACTTCGTTCCGGTGACCTATCCCGGTCAGGAGGTGCCGTATATCTCCGGAGGCGCCCTCCTGCCGGTCAGTGACTACTTGGAACACATGCCGCACTTCACCGAGAAGCTCGACGCCTGGGATCTGCGGGAGGACTACGAGGCGCTCTACCAGGAGGATGGGAAGGCCTACATCCTGCCGGGACTGCTGGAGGATCCCTTCCAGCACTTCTCCCTCGTGGTCCGGGGCGATATCTGGGACGAGATGGGCTTCGAGGAGCCCGAGACCTGGGAAGAGTTCGCCGATCAGCTGCGTGAGGTCAAGGAGGAATACCCGGATGCGGTCCCGTACTCGGACCGCTGGGAGCTGCAGAGCACCTTGAACTTCGCCTCGGCGAACTTCAACACCGTCGCCGGCTGGGGCTATGGCGACGGCATCTACTTCGACCATGAGGCCGAGGAGTTCATCTACGCCGGGGCCTCGGAGGAGTACCGCGAGCTCCTGGAGTTCTTCGCCGGACTCCTCGACGAGGGTCTGATGGACTCAGAGACGCTGACCCAGGATGATCGCACGGCCGAGCAGAAGTTCTCCGCCGGGAGCTCGCTGGCGATCGCCGGAAACGACGAGTCCACCCAGATCTACACCCGCGGCTTCGAGGAGCTGGGCACCGAAGGCGCCGAGGCGCGGCTGATTCCCATTCCTGGCGGTGAGGACGGTGACTTCGTGCACAGCGGGGCACGTTTCGACAGCGGACTCGCCATCTCCTCCTCGGTCGCCGAGGATGATGACTTCCTGGCCAAGCTGCAGTTCATCGACTGGCTGTACTACTCGGACGAGGGCCTGGAGTTCGCCACCTGGGGTGTGGAGGGTGAGACCTACACGGTCGGCGAGAACGGCGAGCGGGAGCTGGATCCCAACATCGATCTCAACAGCCTGAACCCGGAAGCGGAGGAGCACCTGGTGCGTGACTACGGCTTCTCGAACCAGCCGTTCCTGCACGCCGTGGGCTCCACGACTGACCTGGTCCACTCCACCTTCCGCCCGCACGTGGTCGAGTGGCAGGAGAAGATGCACGACAAGGAGGAGCTGCCGGTGACGCCGCCGTATCCGTTCACGGATCTGGAGCTGGAGCAGGCGGGTCTGCTGCAGACCACGCTGACCGACCACGTGCAGACGGCGTCGGCGCAGTTCATCCTGGGGCAGCGGTCCTTCGATGACTGGGATGCCTACGTCGCCGAGCTGGAGAACCTGAACATGCAGCAGCTCGTGGACCTGGCGAACGACGCCTACGAACGCGCGCAGTGACCTCGCGTTCTACCGGGGTCTGCGTGAATCATCTGACCTCTGGTCTGTCCGATAACTCGCAAAGGCATCGGTAGAACGAGTCATTCTTCAAGCTATGCCACCTCTTCTGGACTATGCCAGGTGCGTCCCGGCATCACAGACTGACGTGGTGGAGGAAAGAACTCCAAAAAAACCTGTCTATGTCATGGTCCAAGGAATGCCGATCGGGACGTTCATCGGTCGCGTTTCCTTCGACAACTTAGCACTACGTATCGGCGTAGGGATGGCCCTCGGGGTCGCCTTCACGGCCATGTTCGATCCTACGGGCAAGGCCAAAGGACAGGCTGACCCCGATCCGGACGACACAGACCATACCAACAACTAGCCCACACCCGGCGGAGGAGGCCGGGGCCACCGGGGAGGGCTTCAGAAAGCGGATTCTCGGCCTAAACTCGGGATCGTCAACCGCTGGGATCTGTGCATGAAGAAGCTCCCTGAACCGTGGGTTCAGGGAGCTTCTTCATGTATTGAGGCAATATTGTCGGGCCAACGTAGTCACAAGCGAACAGAGTGTAGAGCAAGTCAAAAGAGGCGCACGCTTCATTTAATGAGATCGACAGCCGAACAGCCTGCACCAATGAGCCAGGAGGGAGCGCGATCTCCGCGGAAGCGCCCCCCTTGAGCATTGACACCCGAAGACATCGACCACCTCGTTGCTGACTACCGAACAGGTCTGTCCCTGTCCGAACTCACAACCAAGTACCGTTTTCACCGTGTCGTCAACCTAAGGTACACAAGCCAATCTGGCGTGCATCGAAAGGCGTAGGGTGAGAGTAGCCCGCAGGCACTGACCGAGATGACTCAACTATATGAGTCAAGCACCGGCGACATCGGCCGCGAGGTCGGGTTCACGACCAACACCGTGCGCAGAGAACTGAAAGCGCCGGAGTGACGCCAGGACTAACGCGCCATATCCACACGCACCGGGGATCGAACACCTACTCTAGAGGGAGTAGTCACAGCACGAGCTAAGGATCGACCATGCATACCGGCACTGAGGAGTCTGGGGACCTACTTGTTCCTGCAAATTTTCTTCGAGCAGTCCGGGAGTCGGGTTACCTCAGCATCAGCACTGCACTAGCCGAACTCATCGACAACTCGATCGAAGCCGCAGCATCGGCCATAAGCATCACGATAGCGCGACACTCGGCAGAGTCGATGCCGGAAATCTCCGTGGAGGATAACGGCAGAGGGATGTCAGAAGCCGAACTGAAGGCATGCTTACGTTTTGGCGGCTCTTCTCGGTTTAACGCACGAGATTCCCTTGGCCGATTTGGAATGGGGCTGCCTGCTGCCAGCCTGAGCCAGGCTAGGCGTATCGAGGTCGTTTCCTGGCAAGGAAGCGGCCCCGAAGCCCGGGTCGTACTAGACGTCGACGCCGTAGTCTCCGGCGCCCAGGTCGGACTGAACGTGGAACGTAGTGGTCAAAACCTCACGCCCTCGGGGTGCAAAGTGCGATGGGAGCATTGTGACCGAATCGAATATCAGCGGCTGGGGTGGCTCGAGCGTGTGTTGCGCCGGGACTTGGGACGGATGTTTCGTCGCTTTCTTTGGTCAGGTACGAACATAACCATCAATGGCGAGCCTGTTATACCTGTGGATCCGATGATGCTCACAGATGAAGCTGAAGGGGCGCGCGCGCAACTCGCCTGTGACCCTATGGAATTTGCTATCGAGAAGGAGGACGGCAAACGTTCCATTGTGACAGTTCGCTTCGCGTCCCTACCAGTGGCTGCATGGCACCACCTCGATAACGCGACGAAGCGCAAGATTGGAGTTATCGGAAAGGCTGGTGTTTCTATTTTGCGGGGAGGGCGGGAGATCGCGAACGGATGGCACCTCATGGGATCGAAGCGCAAGGAGAACTATGACGACTGGTGGCGCTGCGAGATTGAATTTGAACCGCAACTTGACGAGCAGTTCGGCATCACGATCAACAAGCAAGGGGTCCGACCTTCGAGTAAACTGCGCCACGCGCTAGAACCTGAGCTTGAAGCTATTGCCCGCCTGCTGAACAACCGAGTCCGGCGGTCCTTCGAAGAAGCGAAGATTCGAGCCGCTACGGAAGCAGCATGCTCTATCGCTGCCGCAGCAGATCGCGACCTTCCTCTCCTCGCGCTCAACGAGCAAACCGGACCGATGCTCTATAGAATCGAAGCCCAAGTCCTGCCCATGGACACGATGTTCCGGACGGATTTGGATGGCAGGACGATTACGCTGGTCCTGAACTCCGACCATCCCGTGTTTGAGGCTCTCTACTTGCCGCTCCAAAAGCTTGCAGAGGCCGGTTCCAGCAACCTTCGGACCTCTGTCGAACTTTTGCTTCTCGCACTAGCGAGAAGCGTGATTCAACAACGGCAGTCGGGTCAAGACCTCGACGCACTCCTGGATACGTGGAGCGGCACCTACCAGCGTATGCTTCAACGGACATGATTTCCGAGAAATCCAATGCTGTTCGCCTGACCCTTCCGGCAATTGCTGACCCAACGGAACACCAAGATTTCCGTAGGCTCTGCACTCTCTTCGACGAGGCCGAAGTCGATCCGGAGGTGGTGCTAGATCATGACTACTGGACCTCACGTGCAGGAATACAGGACCTTTATGACCGTCCTCTTCTGGACGCTGCGGCCCGTGTACTCATCGACCTTGTAGACCAAGGTTGGTCTGTCCAAACCGACGAAAGCCAGGTGTTCGTCCTGCCACCGGTCGAGCAAGCGAACCGTGAGGACGAAAAGGCGCGAGTTCGCAAACAAGAGCACCTCCGGCGAGATGCCCAACTCCGCCAATCGAGCGTCCGACGGTTCGTTCGGAAAATGGAAAGTCCCCGGGACCACCGAGGGGAACTCATATCGATCTTCAGCGTGATGCGCGATGGTGGGGAACTGGCAGATTCCTTAAAACGTGATGATGGCAGTGGCCAGAGCATCCAGCCCTACGTTCAGGTCGTCGATACTACAACCTACTGCGAGTACACCGGGTTAAGGCTTCACGACATGTGGCGCTACTTCCGTCATACCTGGGCAAATGCCTATGCAACAGTCCCTGGCCGTTCCATGCCCATCCTGATTCGTGACGCTGCCACGAAGCACCACGCGGTGATCGGCCTCGCCGCGATTTCCAGCCCTATTGTCCAAATCGCAGAACGTGACAAGTGGATCGGATGGGATACCAAGCAATTTGTCGCCGAGATCGCCGCAGACCCGAGTGAGAAAGTAGCACGTTGGCTGAAGGCCAGAATGCAACTGCAACTTGATGAGATCTACGTCGATGACCTACTTCGTGAAGGTGTTATTGACCTGGTGGAATTTACCCACCCAAACCCGGGTACAGTCTCACGGTTGCGGGCAGACGCTGAACGTCATCGACTCAAGCACCACCAGGGCGGGCGAGTGCGTGTAATTCGCCGCATTGAACCAGCTTCATGGGCAGATCGAGCCGAGACAGACCTCTTCCGATCTAAACGCGCGTCATTACTAGCGGAAACCCTAGAGATCCGTTCAGAGCTTGAACCTTACCTGTGGAGTGATGACCCTGTTGCCGGATTAAAACATGCACTCGAAGCGGCCAAGTCTCGCAAGCATATTGGCAGGCTGGTGCGTCGAGCCCGCGGGGAACGAGTCGGCACTGTAATCGCTGACCTAACTGTTTGTGGCGCTGTGGCTCCATACAACGCGCTGGCGGCCGGAAAACTAGTCGGAGCCCTCGCTGTTTCACCTCCGGTCCTGGCCGCGTACAAAGCAAAGTATGAAAGACCGAGTGAGATAGCCTCGGCGACGGCAGGACGACCAATTGTTCGAGAGTCCCGTCTTGCGTTCGTCGGCACCACCTCTCTCTACGGCTCTGGATCAAGTCAGTACAATCGTCTCTTCTGGCCTGCCGCCCTTATGGGGGGATCCGAGGATGAACGGCTGGGCTACCAACGACTGGGACGATCCCTGTCATTTGGAACATCGCATTTTTCACCGGAGACTGTCGCTGCTCTAGTAAGAGCAGCGGAGCTGAGCCATGGACGCGTACGAGTGAACGGTCTCTTCGGGGAAGGAGTCAGTCCCCGCCTAAGAAAGGTCCGTCTAGGACTTGCGGCACTGGCGTGGCCCGCCAATGAATTGCTGAAGCACGGGCGAGAGCGAATCCTCTATGGAGTTCCGGTGGTGCGAAACCTTCGGGAGTATTCCCTCGGTCTTGACCCTGAACCGGACTATCTTTTTGATGTCGAAGATACTGGCGCTGAGCAGAAGATAGGAGAGTGGTGGGTGAGCCGGTGGGGTAGTAGACGTCTCGAGCAAGAGCGTGTCATAGGCTCCATGCGCCAAAGCACACTCACTCGGCCAGTGCAGCATGGTGCCCGTGTCGCGCTACCTGCCGAAACGTTCTGATCCCAGGTACCAAGCTCCGGGCGAGACGGTCTACTTCACGAGCTGCAGCACTTTGTTCACCGCCGCAGGCAGGTTACGTGTCACCATCATGTCGTCAATGGAATGTACTTGAAAGTGGTTCCGTGCTTCGAACAATTCTTCGTTCGGCGGTACGTCGAGTGTCAGTGGACTCTGTATGTAGAAGAGAACCGTTCGACCTTCGGCGGTAACTACAAGTGGAGCGAGAATTGAATTTCCTCCGGGTAGTTTCACTGAGTCGTATTTAGCGAACTCGAGATTGGGTAGCTCCCGGCTCTGCAGATCGGCGAGCAGCATATCCAGTGCCTTCTCCTCCCTCGCTTTACTAATCGAAGGTTGAGTCCCATCCAGTGCGTATCGCAGCAAGGCTGCTCCGACTTCGCGGTCTAGTAATCCATGCTCAAACCGATTACGGAAACTACGCAGACAGCGATAACAAGAAGAGTCGCAGCCTGCCGGGCAGTTCTCAAGACGCTCAAGCGCTGTCCGATATATTGCCTCCTCATGCTGATGTACCCGCCGGGTGAATCCAGCACCACCGTCCAAGGTGTCATACATGTAGATCTCAGCTTCGAGCCCATGGCGTCCACCCGGGGTCAACGCCGGACGGAACTCTGCCTGCAGTTCGTTCGCATCAATATCAAGCGTCTGGGTCGCAGCGAGTGTTACTGCCTCTGCCACAGTTCTGAGTGCAACTTGGGTCGATAGAAGGTCCGGCTGAAGTGTAAGCGGCCGCTCCACTTTCAGACGTATCAACAGCACATCAGTGATGAAGTCTGTACCTAAGACCAGACCCTTAGTGGTGAACTTGCCGGCGCAGTGAGGATTCTTCTCGTCTGGATAGGGCTTCGGATGAGATCCCACAACTATGCCAGACGCACCGTGTGTGGGCTCAATCACACCACAACTCGTGCAATAGTTGTACCCCTCACTTCGAGGGCCGGTATTGGCGACAAGCAGAGTATCGCGATGATATGCCTGCTCGAGGCGCTCCGTTAGTCCTGTCCATGCTTGCTTTCCAGGCCCCTCAGCAACCAACTTAGCCCGCGTGGCGTAACTTGCGGCAGGTGTGTCGTCAGGGCTGGTGCCTGGTTCGTCACTCACGCGGTGAGCAAAACCTGTAGGGCGCAGCCAGGGCATCCCTGGTCCGAACTTCTCCTCGGCACCACAAGCTTCACACTCTTCGTACTTACCACGACGTTCTGGTTGATAATCGAAGTACTTGGCGTAATGGCAGACCTGGCATTCGAAGTACAGGGCTCGTTGAGCCCAAGCCTGGTCAAGTTCCTTACGCACGGGGGCGTACAGTGCCCCCGACACCCACTCTTTGCCATCGATCCAAACGGTTTTGCCAGGTGCGTACTGACTGAGTGCCCTGGGCAGGCCTTGCGACGGCTCGTACTTGAACTCGGCCCGGAACGGCTGCGACTTCTCCCGATCGAAAACGTGGAAAGACACAACATCTGTTGGGAATGCGTAGCGCGGCAACACTCCTTTGTAAAGCAATCGATCCAGCAGATTTCTTTGACTACGTCGCTCGGTGGGGAGATCGTCCGCGGTCTCGGGAGTGCTTATCTCCTCATCCCCGTGCACATCCGTCGAAACATCGCTTTCCCTACGAACAGAGAATTTACCCTCCTTGTCAATGGGTAGAGCCCTGTCGATCTCTTTTAGAGTCTGCTCCACAATGCCATCCAGAAGCTGAAACCTGTTCTCTTCGGAAAGTTCGGAAGGCAGCCAGTCGTCGATTTCCTTATGGAGAATACTTTCCTTCTCAACAAGCCAATTCTCGAAACCGTTCCTCGTTAGGTCCGCAGTCGTTCCCACGAAGTCTCGCACCGTACCAAGTACCGCGAACAACTGCGGTTGTTCCTCCGGCTTGATGCTCGGGAGTTGATCCTGGTGATACCGCTGCAGTAAATAGGCGGTGATGTGACGCCGGGCAATTTCCTCGTTATTGAGTGTCAGTGAAGGGTCATCCACGTCCCCTCGAATCATCTCTTTGGGGTTGCGGAAATAGTGGTCATCATGTGTATCGGCGCTTCCGAAAGAGAGCACCGTAGCCACTGCGTTGCCTCGACGCCCAGCGCGACCTGCTCTCTGCTGATAGTTCGCCCGAGACGGCGGCATGTTGCGAAGAGCCACCCCCGACAAACTACCAATATCGATACCGACTTCCATGGTAGTAGTGCAGGACAACACATCGATTGCAGCTCGGGGCTGTTCACCGGGGCGCGGCAATCCCACGTTGATGTCCTGGAAGAGCAGTTCGTATTCTTCTGCTTGAGAAAAAACGGCATCAGCCTGTGCTGCATTCAACTGCGCTGTGTGCTCTGCAGCCAGAATGCTCATAATTGGCTTACCAGACGTTTCGAGCGCACGCTCAGCACTCGCGCGGTAGTAGCCTTTGCGAGCCCGAAATACAGGATCGGTCGGGGGGTCGAGCAGCCGAATTCGATCCTCGCCGCAACTCACGCAAGTGTCTAAGCCCGGAAATGGTCGCTGAGTAGAACGACACCGTTCGCAGTACCCCCACTTTCCGTCCAGGTCCAACGCAAGGTTGCGGGCAAGCATCCGGTACTTGGCATCTGATGTTTGCTCGCAGAACATTTCGAGAAGGACAGGGAGCCATTGATCGTTAAAATCCCTCTTGGCGCCTACCTTGTTGAGCAGCCGCTCGAAGGGCCGGAACATTCCCTTGTGTGATTTCACACCACCACGCTGTTCTATTGAATCAGCGGTCATCGCGCCAAACCAAATGCCGGGTACCGTCCACTGACTAAGCCATAGTCGGAGAAGCGCAAGACGAGACTCATCGTTTTCAGCAAGTCCGTGGATCGGTGGGAGTTTCTCCAGCAACCGCTTGGTGAGCGATGGGCGTTCGCGTAGCGACGCGAGTCCTAGGGAAGCAAGTCCGTAATGCCTGTCGGTCAATGCGGAGTACATCGCCCGAAGCAAGGACTGTGGGGGAGGCGCACTGAATTCCAGCAGTTCCTCGAGAGCATCTTCATCCCCATCCAAGGCACCATCGTGAAGGAGCCGTGCCACATCGCGCAGCGACTCAAGCGACTCCTGCTGTCGCAGTTCAGGCCGGAGGCGCACCTTCAAGCGGCTAGCACCGATAACCACCGCAAGGTATAAACGCTCCAGGTGCAAGGTGCGACTGCGCTTCTGCGCTAATTCTGTCCAGCCTCTAATAATTAGAGGGCGAATAGCATCTCGCATAGAGTAAGTCTGAAGGTTCGGCGCCAGCCGTGCAGCCACCTGACGTGAGTCAGAAAATACCAGTGCTTTTCGGCCGCGCAACGGTGCAAAATCCGAATAAGGCGCACTTGGAGGCTGGACCTCGATTTGACGGGAGATAAGAGCCTGGAACGGCTGGTCACCTTTAGTCTGATGATCCTGAACCGAGCTCCGCCCGAAAATGGGTCTTCCTTTACAGACTGCACAGGGCACAAACTCTCCCTTAGCCTCGAAAGCGTTTCCCTCAGCGTCGTCGTCATTATCTGAACTGACTAATTCACCACTCCGCAGTTTCGGCAAATAAACAGTTCGGACTCTCTCCGGATCCTGCTCATTCTCATTCACGATGCTGCCTGTCACTAGGTCGAGTTCCTTGACCACGTAGTCGGCATCCGGGGATGGGTCTTCCAGTAGGAGATCTAGAGCGTCCAGTTCGGGCGCGGACTCGATTGCGCTCCGAAAGGCCGCTCCCGGTTCGTGCCATAAGAAGGTCGGCGCGTCCAGACTATCCGTATAACCGCGGGCATATGAGGACCCGCAGTGCCTGCAGGTGTAGTACTCAAATACGCGGGCTCCGCAATCACAGGAAGCTCGAGGCTGAGCAAATAGCTTACCGATCGGCTTCTTTTCGGTCTGGTCGCCACGCTCTTCGCAGTCCTGGTCCAAGCACGCCCATAGACCGGGCAATCCCCGGAAGAAGGCATGTACCCGGCATGGCAGCAATCCAGCAGCATCCGATGATTCGCGTGCTGCGCTTCCCAAGCTCACGAGGGCCGTGACTGCGCGATCGGCTATGTGCGCTTCAACGCCGGGGAAGACCGCTTGGCCCAGTTCGTGCACTGGCTGCGCGTGTTTCATGGTTTCGTTGATAAGCAAATTCATCGGCCCATAAGAGCTCAGTGCCTGATAGAGAAGAAGGCTAGGCGGTTGATCCTGCTCTTGAACCCCTCGGTTACTGAGGAACCCCGACAGTGCGGTAATCCGTACCGAGTCGTCCTCGGCTTCGTAAAATTCCTCGAGTGAGACGGAAGCCAGCAATTCGGCCTCGCTTGGTGTCCCAGCGACTGCGGCATCCCGCCAAGCTAGGTCGCTAGTTACTGTCTCGAAGTCGGCGGTGTCTTTGCCCGACAGTTGCGCTGCGAAAGCTTTAGCATACTCCGGGTCAGAAAAACTGGCGCTGGTCGTGATGACCTGCATACGCTCTGGAGGTATCTTCAATCTGGAGCGCAAACGCCGCAAAAGTAGTCCCACTTCTGCGCCCGCGGCCCCTCGATATAGGTGTGCCTCATCCACGACGAGCAAGAACTTCTCTTCGGGGTTGTCGGCCAACCACTGCCGCGTATGGTCGAAAACTGGACGCTCCAACGGACGCATCAACATGTACTCCAACATGGAATAGTTAGTGACGAGGGCGTCCGGTGGCGTGTCAAGCACCTCGTGGCGCGTAAGAAGTTCGGGATCGCCTGGCAAGGTAACCGCGCGCAAGAACTTCCTGGTCTTCGGATCCTGCCACCAAGAGCCGCTCTTGCCATACCATGCCTTGAGGTCAGGCTTTGCAGGCCACTTTCCCCGAGCTTTGAGTTCCTGCATCAGTTTCTTGGCCTGCTCGTGCCCAGTTGCTTTAGGGTCTGAAGCGCGCTCGATTAGGAGCACATAAAAGTCTTCGATCGAGCTCAACCTGTAACTATCCTTCTTTGGGCTTCGCACGCCAGGATAGAGAGTCCGGCTTGTATACCGCGCGAACCGCGCGGGGCGTCCGGCCCATTGGTGAAATTGTCCTGTGACGCGCTTATCCCCCATCAGCAGTCGAAGTCGACCCAGCTGGTCGTTCACTAGCGCGTTCATCGGATACAGGATGAGAGCGCGAACGGCGGGCGCTTCAAAGGAGCGTGGTCGATGAGCCGCCTCGGTAGCTAACTTCGCCAGCATCGGCATCAAGAACGACTCGGTTTTGCCGGAACCAGTACCAGTGGTGATGGCCAGGCTCTTGCCCCGGCGGCTTGCCTGTTGCAACGCCTCAGCCTGGTGTGTGTAAGGCGGGTTGTAGAGGAGGCGATTAAGCCCTTCACCCTGTTGGGTCAACTGCGTAAAAAGCTCCAGAATTGCCGGGTCTAGATCCAGGTCCTCGAAGCGTCGATTCGCCTGGTACCGCGGGGTGCTTTCAATGTAAGGAGCTTTGAACAGTACCCCTTCCTGGCGGAGTAGCTTCTGCCGCTGATCGACAATCTGAGGATGGCCGATGTGATATGTCGCCTCGATATAATCACGCAAGGCAGCCTGAATATCCTCTATGGTCTCCGCTATAGTCGGGGTCTCAGTCGCCATTCGTCGTCTCCTCGGGAATCATCCACAGCATCTCGATCAAGAAAGCTTCTGTCCGTTCTACAACATTAGGTGGTACTTCAAAAGAGAATAAGGCTCCGGGCGACTTATCTCGGGACTTCCCAACCAACCCCAGGTAGCGCTCCGCAAAACCGGGAAGCGGAGAGAAGAAATCCAGTACAAAGTTGCTAGTCGCAGAGTCGTCGTGCACACGGAACCTTTGCGGTGCTCCCGAAAGAGAGTCCAGAGCCGCTTGAAAGCGCCATGCCTCATCACGTCCAGGTGCAAGCGGATCGTGTACCGGAAGATCCAGGACCCTCTCAGGAGTACCGATTTCCACACTCATGATGCACCATAGGTCTGCGCCATACTGTTGTGGTCTTCGCGCCAGGAAAGTGCCGGTGTCTTGAGGTGTGGGTGATCGCCAGCGACCGCTGTAGTAGGTCACGTCAGTTTTGTCGGCAAGGATCCTAACGTGCTTGAGGTCGCCAGCTCGTGGCGCCGATCCCAAAGGTTCAGAGAAGCGCGCGGCAAACGTCTCGGGAGCCTCTGCTCTAGGCGCAGAAATCCAAGTTTTCGCTGGAACCTCTCGGATTCCTGCGGCATCTAAAGCACGTGGAGCTTCACCAGCAGACATCTCAAGCACACGCATGTGACTCACTGGCTTTATGAACCCCGCGAGGTCATTCGACAAGAGGGCCTCACCGTAAGGACGCACACCCGCGAGGAGATAGGAGCCCGGGGCGCGTTCCACGTACGAGGGAGGAGCAAGATACAGGAGCCGGCTACTGCGGCCCCCTCCCTCATTCAATTCCAGCAGATCGCCTGAAGCTACTAGAAGGTCCAAGACCTTGCTGACTTTGCCTCTATCAACGCGGTCCGCAAGTAGCGGTCGCAAAACTCCAAGCACCGCATCCACGGTCCTGCTAGGAGTCGTAGGGCACATAAAGGACGCGGCTCGACGCAAACTCTCTGCAATGCCGGGAACCGATCCAAGCTCCACGCCGTTCGGGATACCTAGGGCTACCGCCGCTAGCTTGGATGCTTCCTTTGGCGTCAAACTGCGCAACTGCACCTAGATCGCTCCTCCCACATCCTCGGGGTCTGCGAAGATCCTCGTGCCGAGAACTGCAAATCGCGCGACTCGATACAGGAACCGAGATTGCAAGACCCGCCCGAGCATCTCCTCTAGTTCGGGGGAACTCCAGTCGGGGACTTGCTCAGGTTTGCTCGCCAGAGTCAGCAGAAATCGCGATGCCGTGGGAAAGTCTCGCAGTGACTGCAGGTGAGGGGTCACCGTTTGATGGAAGCCCATTACCAGCTCACCCGGACTTGTCCAGTTGTAGAGGTTGTAAGCGATAGTTTTCGCCAGCACTGCATGCTGATGAGTGTGGCCAACTGCTTTTTGCAAGTCGTCAACATAGTCGGCAGGGTCATCACATACAGCGACTTGGCGTTCAAGTTCGCCCCACCGATTGCCGCCAATCAACCCAGCTAGTTCCAGGTCAAGCTTCGATAGGACTCTGTCATGCGCGTATTGTGCAAAAAGATCAACAGGAGTATCGGCCAAGTGCCATCGCCGAATACCTTCCGCAAGGCGAAGGGTTTCAGCAACAGTTCGTTCCCCTAGGCCAAGTTGCACGTCGACCTCACCCAAACCGAGCGTGGCATTGGGGTCGGGAGGGAGTATCACGGCCTCCGTGGTGTGTTGAGTTTTCGCGATTGCTAGACCACCACGCGAGGGCACGACAACGTTCGCTCCATCCAAACTCTGCACCTCGAGGGGTGCATCCGCAGGCGAGAACTCCAATGTCGTAGCACTGCCATCTGTCCGGTCAACGAGGGCGGCCCGGACCTCTCCAGATTTACTCCGCTGGACCCGCCACTGTAAAGGTCGGAAGTCTCGCTCAGCGGTCAGCGCCGCGAAACCGAGTCCGCCTCGTTCAACACTAATGCGAGATGCTTCCGCAAATTCATAGGCCTCCAAAAACTTCCTGTCCTGACGAAAACTCTGAGCAAGATCGCGCCATTGACGTTCTGTGAAAGGTAAAGTTATGGACTTGAGGATGTCCCACAAGGCCTCGCCGGTATCGGTCAAGAGAGCTGCTTTGAGCTGCGCTCGACTCTTAGCTGGTCCGTCGACAAAAAGTGATGCTGCTTCTGTCCATAGTTCTGTCATGGAGGGGCGGTTCGGGATTGCTGTTAGGCGTATTCCTTCACCCATTGAGGCTTCCTCTGAACGGACCTCCGGGTTCCTGATAGTGATCCGAAGAAGGCCGCTCGCGAGCTCTCGTCCGGAGTCCCCTAACAACGTGATCTCGGCCGTGTGGATGCCCACCTCGATTCGCTCGAGTACGAACAATAGTTCCGCTTCTGCCTCCCGCCAGGGCATGTCGTAACTCGTGTCACCTACGGTCACGCGGCAAGCTGACGGGCAGAGGTCTGAGCGGATAGCGATAATCGCGGGTTCGCCCGCCAACCATTCGGCGGCGCCCTCTCCGTCCCAATTGCTTGCCACGATCCCTATAGGGCGAATGGATACGTGGGAGACGACAGGAATTCCAGCTGCCTTGAGGCTAGCTTCCTCACCCTCAGACAATTCACTAGGGACACTGAGTCGGTACGCCAATGCAGACTGTACGTCGAGATCGACAGCCGTGCAGCAAGCGAGCTCAGGCGCCTCTATATCAGGCGTCCCGACAAGGATATAGTCGTGTCCGGGGCGCACGAATTTGCCTTTGACCTCGAGGGCAAGACCCAATCCTTGCTGGCGAAAGATCCACCATGGCCCCGACGTGACTCGGCAACTTTCTGCTAACAGGTTATTCAGTTCGTTTGTTCCACGTTGAAGCTGCAGGAAAGGCTTGTCAGGCTGGGGCCAAGACGAAAGCAGAATCTCCTGTCCGGAATGCAACAACGCGCTGCGAGGTACGGGGTTGGCTCCGCCATTGGCCTTTCCCCGCGAGTTACGGAGTTGGCTGTGAGCATCGGCAATGTCGTTGGCGAGCGAAGATAAATTCGGCAGTTCGGCGACAGCTTCCCATCGCCCACGTTTCCGCAGGAAAAGCTTCGGCTCTAACGACAACCGCCGACTGGGTGAATCAGCTCTAGCCTGCGTGACACCTTTATTCTCGTTTGGCAAGGCCCCTCGTACTAAGGTCGCGGATTGCCGAGCGGACCGCAGCCAGCTCCCGGCCTGCTGCTCTTGCGACAGGCTTTCAACGATCCGTTCAAGCGTTGCTCCGGACAGATAAGGACTCTCCTCGTTCTCACCAGTCAGAAGAGCAGCCGCGACATGCCCGACCAGCGAAGTGTTTTCACAAAACACCCGAAACCGTTCGGGATAGCCGCTGGCCGCTCGGGCCAACAGCCGCCCGAGTTCCTCCGGCGCTTGAAGAAAATCGGACTTCAGCGAACCTCTGAAGTCATGAAGCAACTGCGCTAAATGCCGCTGTAGGTAAGTGGGCAAGACCGAGTGTGCAATCGGCCACGCGATAATATTGAAAACCTCGGCGAAGGTGCCGCCAGGCTCAGCACCACCGTAAGTGTTGCGAAAGTGGACAAACCGATCTCGGAGCCACTGTCGGTCACTGCTCTGCCAGCCTGGCGTCACGTCCTGAAAACTAGGCCAGTATTCAGCGCCGGCGTACTCATATCCGATTTCAGCTGCGTACACAATGAATGGCAACCAGGACTCCCTGTGCCCTTGTCGGAGACCAGTCCCAACACCGCGCCGCACTGCGTCTCGCAGATCATCCAGTTCTTCTGCAGAAAAGTCATGCTCCAGGGCGAACACCGGAGGGGTGGACGACAACTGTTTACGATGGGCGTAGAGCAGGTGAAAGCGCACACTGAGCTTGTCGTGCAGGCTGGCGAGCCTCTGCACGGTTGTCGTAGTCCCGTGGGCACCACTGCTCTTCAAGCGGATATCTCCTCTCTGGTGGCAACCCCTGACGGGATAGAGCTGCGCTGCTCTGAGTCGGAAGCATGAGTCCTTGCACCTCAGAGCGCGATGTGTGATCCATGATCAACACTACCGGGGAAGTCAGACATCCGATTTGATACCCGAGCATACCCGGGAGCGGTAGACGTGTCGGGGTGGTTCCTTGTGATCTTCTGGAACCTCACCGCAGGGCGGAGAAAGTGGGGCCGGCTAGTGTCCAAATTTCCGTCTCCGGATGTGTCCACGTCCAAACGGCAGGTCTCAGTTAGCCTGTTCCACTACCTAGAACAGGCTGCTTCCTACGTTGCGTAGCCAGAACCAAGCGAAGCTTCGCAGATTCCCCGTTCGCAGAGGATGAGGCTGTAGTTCTCAGGCTGTCCACGAGACAAAATGCCGACTACCTCCTCTTGGCGGGCTGCGGGGCTAACTCAGCCTGCGTCGCTGGCTCGGCA
Organism: Nesterenkonia sandarakina; assembly: GCF_014138825.1. Taxonomy (NCBI): domain Bacteria; kingdom Bacillati; phylum Actinomycetota; class Actinomycetes; order Micrococcales; family Micrococcaceae; genus Nesterenkonia; species Nesterenkonia sandarakina. Next base: position 357,332 of record NZ_JACJIH010000001.1, read on the forward strand.
TGGAGCGCGAGGAATAGGAACTGCATGTTGCTGTCTACACCCACGACGGTGACGCGTCGCTGCGAAATGCACTGGAATGCGGAGCCAGTTCCTTGTGGCTACTGGAGCCCGACAAGTCCTGAGCCCGTAGCTACCGGTTGCTACTCCTCCATTTGGGCGCGATCCGGAACTACGGAACCTCCTCATAGTGCCAGCAAGCTCGTGGATCGTCGCCGTGGTCGATGTGATGCAGGTCCAGCACGGGATGACCTGCTGATCTGCTGCGCGGTGATTGGCATCCCAACCACGCTGCTGAAATTGGCTTCTCCGCATTATCTGGGAGCGTGAGCACTCGGCTGGTGAGACAGGTGCTTCTTTGATTGCCATCCGAATCCAGATCGTTCCCCCACTCAAGGAGGCAGGTCCTCGCTGGTGAGCCATTGGGCCTGTGAACCTAGATGAGCGGGAACTTGAGGTTCGATATTCTTGATACTTGATTCAGCTTTTTCTCGCAGATGAGACAGGACTGGAATATCGCTACGCGACTGACAAGCTGAAGCGTGAGCTGAACATGCTGTTCTTTGGTCGCACCGTCGTCCACGAAGACGTGACCGGAAACCTCAACATCGGGGGCCAACTCGAGCGGCCACCGGGAGTTGTCTTCAGCGACTAAACTTGAGGCCTGGTCTACGAAGAACCGAATACTCAGGCAACGGGGGGGGGATTGCCTGAGAGTCGCAGGAAGCGAGCGTCCTCCCGCCCAACAGCAGGAACGGGTCCCGGATCCAATGGACGTGGCGGGCTTCGTCTGTATAAGCAATTATCTATGTCCCCAGCTACTCGAGACCTCTCAGTCTCTTGTTTGAGTTACCGAGTCATGGTCGGGCTAGCGGGATTTGAACCCACGACCTTCCGTCCCCCAGACGGACGCGCTACCAAGCTGCGCTATAGCCCGAAATCCTTCCAGCAAACTCGCCGGAAGCACCAGGAAAGTCTACCGCATGATCCGGCTGAAGCGCGCATCGGCCGCTGCGACCATCATGGCATCGACCCACGCCCCAGGTGTCTGACCTGCAACAGCCGAACTTCCCGGTGGGGTGCGGACGGATCCACACCCCACCGGAGCAGGGCCCGGGGGCAATCAGCCCTTGGTGCTCTTCCGAGCCGTGCCCCAGATGTCGATCCCGCCGTCGACGGCGTGCTCATCGATCGCGTCCAGCTCTTCCTTGGAGAAGGAGCGCTGGTCCAGGGCGGCCAGGTTGGACTTCAGCTGCTCGGGCCGGCTGGCGCCGATCACCAGCGAGCTCACCCGGTCATCGCGCAGCGCCCAGGCCAGTGCCATCTGCGCCAGGCTCTGCCCGCGGTTCGAGGCGATCTCGTTGAGCGAGCGGATGTGCCCGAGGTTCTCCTCGGTGAGGAAGTCGTCCCGGAAGGAGCCCTTCGTCGCTGCACGCGAATCCGAGGGGACCCCGTTGAGGTACTTATCGGTCAGCATGCCCTGGGCCAGGGCGCTGAAGCCGATGACCCCGACTCCGAGCTCGTCGACCGCGTCGAGCAGGCCCTCGGTCTCAATCCAGCGGTTGAGCATCGAGTAGGAGGGCTGGTGGATCAGCAGCGGGGTGCCGAGATCCTTCAGGATCGCGGCGGCCTTGATCGTGTCCTCCGCGGAGTAGGAGGAGATCCCGGCGTAGAGCGCCTTGCCGGAGCGGACCGCGGCGTCCAGAGCGGACATGGTCTCCTCCAGCGGAGTGTCCGCGTCGGGACGGTGCGAGTAGAAGATGTCCACATGGTCCAGGCCCATCCGGCTCAGCGACTGGTCCAGGCTGGAGAGCAGGTGCTTGCGGCTGCCGGTGGGCCCGCCGTAGGGCCCGGGCCACATGGTCCAGCCGGCCTTGGTGGAGATGATCAGCTCATCGCGCAGCCCAGCGAAGTCCTCGCGCAGGATCCGTCCGAAGTTGATCTCGGCCGAGCCTGGGGGAGGCCCATAGTTATTCGCCAGATCGAAGTGGGTGATCCCATGGTCGAAGGCCATGTGGATGATCTCGCGCTGGTTCTGGAGGGCGAAGTCGTCACCGAAGTTGTGCCAGAGGCCCAGCGAGAGCGGGGGCAGCACCAGGCCGGAGCGGCCCACACGGCGGTACTCCGCGTTCTCATAACGGTCTTCTGCGGGAACGTACATGGTGGCTCCTGAAGTTCGCGGTGTCAGTGTTTCCAAGTCTTGGTCAAGCCTGCCGGTCAAGACACCAGGCAGACCCCTGATCACCTTACGCCTGCGAAGCCGGTCCTACCCCCGGCAGCGCTGCTGCGGCGCGAACCAGATCCTGCGAGGTCACAGAGTCCCCGAAGCTGAACCGCACGGCGCTCTGGGCGACCTCCTCCGAATACCCCATGGCGGTCAAGGCGGGACTCGGCTCACTCGAACCGGCGGCGCAGGCCGATCCGGAGGAACAGAAGATCCCCTGCCGCTCCAGGTCCAGCAGCACCGACTCCCCGCTGCGCCCGGGCAGCACGAAGGAGGCGTGCCCGGCCAGTCGACGGGTCCGGTGCCCGGTCAGCTGCGCGCCGGGCACCCGGCTCAGCACCGCGTCGATGAACTCATCGCGCCGCTGCGCCAGGTCGGCGACGTCGGTCTGGGTGGCGAGGCGCAGCGCCGTCGCCATCCCGACGGCTCCGGCGACGTTCTCGGTGCCCGAGCGCAGATCCCGCTGCTGGCCGCCGCCATGGATGAGCGGTTCGAAAGGCGTCCGACGGCGCAGGTAGAGCACCCCGGTGCCTTTGGGGGTGCCCAGCTTATGTCCGGCGAGGCTCATCGCGCTGACCCCGAGGACCTGCGCATCCAGGGACAAGGTCCCGGCGGCCTGGACCGCGTCGGTGTGGAACGGGACCTGATGCTCGGCACAGACCGCCGCCAATGCCGGGATGTCCTGGACCGTGCCGACCTCGTTGTTCGCGTAGTGGATGGAGACCACGGTGGTGTCCGGGCGCAGCGCCGCGGCCAGTGCGGCCGGAGTCACGACGCCGTCGCGGTCCACCGGGATGGTCTCCACCTCGTAGCCCAGCCGTCCCAGCCAGGCGGCCGACTCGCTGACCGCTGGGTGCTCCAGGGCTGAGATCAGCACATGGCGGCCCCGGGGTTCGGCGAGTGCGATGCCCTTGAGCGCGGCGTTGTCGGATTCGGTCCCACCGGAGGTGAAGATGATCTCGGTGGGGCGGGCGTTGAGGTGCCGGGCGACCTCGGCGCGGGCGGTCTCCAGCGCACGGGAGGCCGCGGCTCCGGGTTCGTGCACGCTGGAGGGGTTCGCGTATCCGGTCAGGTGCGGCCACATCGCCTCCAGCACCTCGCGCCGGACCGGCGCTGCGGCGGACTCGTCCAGGTAGAGCATCAGGCCGAGGTCCCCGGCCGGTTCACGTCCGTGTTCTGGCTCAGGTTCATCTCCTGGCCGAGGTTCGCGCCCAGGCCCAGGTTTATGTCCAGGCTCAGGTTCATGTCCAGCCCCAGGTCAAGGGCGCGCGCCCCGTGGGTCAGTGCGCCCACGCTGATCAGGTCCACCCCGGTGCTGGCGATCCCCGTGATGGTCTCCAGGCTCACCCCGCCGGAGCCCTCCACCAGGGCCGCACCGTCGATGAGCTCCACGCCGCGGCGCAGGTCCTCGAGGCTGAAGTTGTCCAGCATGATGGTGTCGGCCCCGCCGGCGAGCACCGGGGCGATCTGCTCGATCCGGTCCACCTCCACCTCGATATGCGTGGTGTGCGGCAGGCGCTCGCGGGCGGTGCGGATCGCCTGGGTGAGCGCCTCCGGTGAGTCCCCCAGGACCGCAAGGTGGTTGTCCTTGGCCATCACCGCATCGGAGAGTGAGAACCGGTGATTGTGCCCGCCCCCGCAGCGCACCGCATAGCGTTCCAGTGCGCGCAGCCCCGGGGTGGTCTTGCGGGTATCGGTGACCCGGACCCCGGTGCCGACCACGGCCGCGACGTACTGGCTGGTCAGCGTGGCGACCCCGGAGAGCCGCTGGATCAGGTTCAGCGCCACCCGTTCCGCCCCGAGGATCGCCCGGGCGGGGCCCTGCACGCTGGCCAGAACATCCTCAGGGGCGAACCGTGCGCCGTCGTCGGTGTGCAGACTCACGACGACGCCGGGGTCCACCGCGGCGAAGGCGCGGGCGAAGACCTCGCCACCGGCCAGGACGCCGGGCTCCCGCGCCACGAGCTGGGCGTGCGCGGTGGCGTCGGCGGGGAGGAACGCGGTGCTGGTGAGATCCCCGAAGGGCATGTCCTCAGCCAGGGCCAGGGTGATCACCGCGTCGATCGCGCGGGCGGAGAGTTGAGCGTCCACAGGGTCCCTTCAGGCTTTGGGCTTCGCGGCGAGCATCCGGTCCAGTGCAACCTTCGCGTGCACCGAGACCTCTGGCTCCACACTGATCTGGTTGTGCACTTCTCCGGCCACCAGCTCCTCCAGCACCCAGGCGAGGTAGCCCGGATGGATCCGGTACATGGTGGAGCACGGACAGATCACCGGATCCAGGCAGAAGATGGTCCGGTCCGGGAACTGCGCGGCGAGCCGATTGACCATGTTGATCTCAGTGCCGACTCCGATGCGGTCCCCCGGGGCGGAGGCGGCGATGAACTTCTGGATCGCATCGGTGGACCCGGCGGCGTCGGCGGCATCGACCACCGGCATCGGACATTCCGGGTGCACGATGATCTTCACCCCCGGATCAGCCGCGCGGGCCTGGCTGATCTGGTCCACGGTGAAGCGCCGGTGCACCGAGCAGAAGCCGTGCCAGAGCAGGACCTTGGCCTCGCGCAGCTGCTCCGCGGTGTTCCCGCCCAGGGCCTTGCGCGGATTCCACAGCGGCATCTGCTCCAGCGGCACGCCCATCGCCTTGGCGGTGTTGCGTCCCAGATGCTGATCGGGGAAGAAGAGCACCCGGTGGGCCCGCTCGAAGGCCCACTCCAGCACGGTGGAGGCGTTGGAGGAGGTGCAGACGATCCCGCCGTGGCGGCCGCAGAACGCCTTCAGCGCCGCCGATGAGTTCATGTAGGTCACTGGCAGGATCGGCAGCTTGCCCTCGGCGTCCGGGAGCGTGTTCTCCGGATCCACGCCGTAGGTCTCGCAGATCTCCTCCCATGCGGTCTCCACCGAGGACTCATCGGCCATGTCCGCCATGGAACACCCGGCCGCAAGGTTGGGCAGGATCACCGCCTGTTCCGGGGCGGAGAGGATGTCGGCGGTCTCGGCCATGAAATGGACCCCGCAGAACACGATGGTCTTCGCCTCCGGCTTGCTCAGCGCGGCGTTGGCCAGCTGGAAGGAGTCGCCCACGAAGTCGGCATGCTGGATGACCTCGTCACGCTGGTAGAAGTGGCCCAGGATGACCAGCTCTTCGCCGAGCGTGGCCTTCGCGGCGAGGATCCGCTCATGAAGCTCCGGCTCCGGCATGAGCTGGTAGCGCTCGGGCAGCTGCCCGGGTCTGGAGACCGGGTCCGGGAGGCGATCCGCCTGGGAGGATCCAGGCCCGTAGCCCGGCACGGTGTCGAAGTCCCAGGGCCCGGCGGCGAGTTTGGTGTTGCAGCTGTCCTTCGGGGTCAGGGTGATCAGGTCATTGACCGAGGCGGTCATGGTGTCTCCTGGATGGTGAGGGTGTAGCGGGTGCGGTCGGGGTTGGAGCGGTAGAGCCTCGGCGGGCGGTGCGCGGTGCCGGTCATGCGCTCGCCGGTGTCCTCCACGGAACGTTGCGCCAGGATCTGGCGGCGGAAGTTCGAGGGGTCCAGGGCCCGGTTCAGGATCGCCTCATAGACCCGGCGCAGCTCCGCCAGGGGGAACTTCTCCGGCAGGAAGGCGTGGGCGATGGGGGAGTAGGTGACCTTCGCGCGCAGCCGGTCCAGCGCGTAGGCCAGGATCAGGCCGTGGTCGAAGGCCAGCACGCCGGCCTCCTCGGCGATGTCATCGGCGGGGAACCACTCCAGGTTCTCGCCCTCCACCGCGTCGGTGTCCTCGTCCTGACGCACCAAGGCCCAATAGACGATGGACACCACCCGGGTGCTGGAGGGGGAGCGGTCCACGTTGCCGAAGGCATAGAGCTGCTCCATGTGCCGCGGAGCCAGCCCGGTGGTCTCCAGCAGTGTGGCGCGGGCGGAGCTGACCAGGTCCTGCTCGGGTTCCAGCGGCCCGCCGGGCAGCGCCCACTGTCCCAGAAAAGGCTCCCGGATCCGACGCACTAGAGGCAGCCAGAGAGTGAGCTCACCGGTGTCCGGGTGCGGGCGCAGCGCGAAGACCACCGTGCTCACGGCGAGCTCGGTCTGCAGGTTCGACGGCGCGGCCATGGCAGGGACTCCTTAAGGTGACAGTGACACTATGGTCCAGGTCATATGGTCACGTCAACCTGAAGGGGCCCGGTTGATCCTCTCTGGGAGGGGTGGTCCGTGCGCTCAGTCGGCGAGTCCTGCTTGGACCTCCTCGAGGAAGCCGGGAGTCTCGGTGAGCTGGCGCGCGAACTTCGCAGCGCCTGGGGGTGCCAGGTGGATGGCGTCCCGGCTGTCGCCGTCTCCCCACCAGTCCCCGAACTCGTCCACGGCGAAAAGCGGGACCTCATGCGGGGTGGTCAGGGCCTGTGCCGCGTCCTGACGGCGAGCGTCGTAGTCTCGCCCGGCCTCCTCCAGGTTCGCCTGGTGGACCGGCGTGTAGGGGATCTCGAAGGCAAGCACGGTGACCCCGTGGCTGCGCAGCAGCTCCGCAGTCCTGCCGAAATCGGCCACCGCCTCATCGTGGACCGTGGGGAATCCCGGGAAGCCGCGCTCCATCCGGGTATCGCTGATCTGCCGAGCCTCGGCCGCACTGACTCCCGGGTGGATCATGAAACCATCCGAACGCAGCTGGCTGCCTTCCTTGATCCGCAGGCTGGTCTGCGCCGGCCGGCCCTCCTGGGCCCGTGCCACCTGGTCCCCGCCGGTGCGGAACCGAAACAGCGGATCGGCGACGTCGCGCTGGCACCTCGCGGTGTCGGCCTCGCCCCAGTCCTCGCTGCTGGGCCGCTCACATCCCTCCACCAGCGAGGAGAACGGAGACTTCGCCCCTTCTGAGGTGTAGAAGTCATCATCCTCGGCCGCGCGGGTCGAGATGCCCATCAGCGCGACGGAGGGCGGATCCTCGAGGCTGACCACGTAGTGCGCGAGCAAGAGATTCATGCTCCACCGGGCCCTGCTGCTGGCCCCGTTGAAGGCAGTGACTTCCTCACCAGCGGCTTCCGAGAGGAGATTCCCCAGTTCGGCGGGGTCAAGGCCCTGCTGAGTCATGGAGTCACCGAAGATGATCACATCGGGCGCGGGATCGGCGACGCGCAGAGCATTGGTCATCGTCTCAAATGCGCCGCCGTGGGCCGGCGCCAGGGGGAGCAGATCGCTGGCCGTCCAGTCCTCCAGCTGCTCAGGCGTCACATCTTGAGTCAAGGCTTGATTGAATTTCACGGTCGGGAAGCTGTCCTCATCTGTGGAGGATGACGCGCCGGGATCTGCGCCCGAGCCGTTCTCCTCGGCGGCGCCGCTCTCACACGCCGAAAGCAGCAGGATCAGGGCGGTGCCCAGAGAAGCGGCTCGACGACCGGTCATGGGCACACAGTAGCAAGCACCTGACCGGCCACCTAGGTCTGCCTCTGGAGGGGAGCCGGCGGAAAGCATGGCGCGGGTTCGTTGCCTCGTTCTACGTGCCCGGGGCATCGGCGCGGAAGACTTCCCGGAGCGCTTTGCCAGGCGCGCCCGATGGGCGGGATGGCAGGGTCTCCCCGTTCGTATGCCTGCGGTGAGTCTCGGCCTAGCCTCTGGTGACGAAGACGTTTTGTGAGACCTGGATGGCTCCTTCGGGGAGTTCGGCGCTGTCCGGGCGAACACGGTAGTCCCATCCGTCGCCGTTGCTGACACTTACCTCATCACCCGTCGAACAGCCGGTGACCCACCTGTCGTCGTCTGGATAGACGACCAGGCATGCGCCCGCACCCTCGGCTTTCACGCCCAGCCATAACTCGGTGCCCTCGTGTTCTCCCACCCACCGGGTCGATTCGGGGTCGAGGGTGTCGACGGCTTGGCCACGGATCGTGTCGGGAAGAGGTTTTTCGCTGGTGTGATCTTCGGTCAGGTCTGAATACTGATCCGCTGGGCTGGAACAGCCAGATGTGCCGATGAGTGCGGTGACGGCAATGGTCAGAGCAGGGAGCTGATGACGAAATTCCACGGTGCAACTATCGCATATAAGAAAAGGTTTTCGTCAGATCCTGCGGCCGCACCGCCGTCGGTCACCCCCTCAGAGCCGCATGCTGTACACGGCCCGCACCGGGATGGGCCCGGCAAGGTCGTCCGCGACACGGTGCATCCCAAGCTTCTGAGCAACCCGCTCCGAGGCTCGGTTCTCCGGGTGCAGGATTGCCACCAGCTCCGTCTCTTTGGTTTGCTTACGGGCGAAGTCCTGACAGGCGAGCGCAGCCTCGGTGGCGTAGCCCCGGTTCTGCCGCTCTGCTCGGACCCGGAAACCGACCTCAAGCTTGGGGACCCCGTTCACGGACTGCCAGGTGAGCCCGCAGTCGCCGAGGAATTCGCCCTCGAGCGTCTCGATGATCCAGAGGCCGTAGCCGTGCTCGGCATAGCGCTGCTGGTTCCGCTGGATCCACGCTTCAGCCTCCGCCCGGGACTTCGGCGCCGGGTAGTAGTGCATCACCACCGGGTCACCCAGCATCGCAGCCATATCCTCCAGGTCAGCCTCGGTCATGGGGCGGAACCTGAGTCGTGCGGTGTGCGGTGGAATGGTCATGAGAGCAAGAATAGGCTGAGCGTCGGCGAAGGAGAGACTGGACATGGTGTTACCTGGATGGCTCGCCGACGGCGCCGCCAAGCTGATGCAGCGGGCTCCCCGCGGCCCTCGGATCCCTGCAGAGGTCTCCTTCACCGAGCTGCCTGCCACCACCGAGGAGATCACCGTCCCCACCCGCCATGGGCCGCTGCGCGCGATCCGATACTCCCCGCCGTCGGGCGCTGCCGGGCGCGGGGTCTACCTGAACCTGCACGGCGGCGGGTTCGTGATCCGCCACCCCGAGCAGGACGATGCGCTGTGTCGGTTCATCGCCTTCCATGCGGGTGTCACGGTGATAAACCTCGATTACATCCCTGCTCCGCAATCCCGGTTTCCCGGCCCGGTGGAGCAGGCCTACGACGTCGCCGCCTGGGTCGCCGCACCGGAACGGCCCTGGGACGGGAGCAGACTGGCTCTCGGGGGTCAGTCTGCAGGTGGCGCACTGGCCGCGGCAGCGGCGCGGCTGGCCTTCGAAGCGGGAACCCCCGAGGTCGCGCTGCAGGTCCTGATGTATCCGGCGCTGGACCTCAGCATCCCCGCCGCCCAGAAATGGTCACCGGGACAAGAGAAGTTCCTGGTGCGTTTGGGGCCGGTGTTCAACTCTGCCTACTGCCCCGATGTTCGTTTACGAGCTGACCGGCTCGCGTCCCCAGCCGGGACGGCCGACACGGCGTCGCTGGGGGGCATCGCGCCGGCGCTGGTGATCTCCGCTGAGCAGGACATCCTCCGTGAGGAGGCCGGGCGATACGCCCAGCGGCTGCGTGCAGCGGATGCCCTGATCGAGCACCTCGACCTCCGGGGAGTGGGCCACGCGTTCAACATGGGCGGCGCCGGCCCCGACGTCGTGGTGCCGGTGTACGAAAAGATCGTTGAATCAGTCCAGCTGGTCTTCGCCTGACAGCCCAGTGTGGGTCAGCTGCGTGTTCGCACCTCGATGATCGCGACCGGGTTCTGGTCGCGAAAGCACACGACACGGTGGCCCCGGGTGATCGGAGCGGCCTGCCAGTCTGGATCTGTCGCACCTCTATGCCACGTCCCATCGCTATTTCGGTCCAAAGCCATGGGACGTGGCATAGGAATGCGACAGATTGCCGCGATGCTGCGCGTCGCGGACGCGGGCGCAGGCGGCGCCGGGTCACGCCCCACTGTCAGCTGTGACCGCCCTCTCAGCGCCGCGGGAGAATTCAACTCTCTCGCGGCGGAAGCGTAGAGTCAGAGATGTGATGGAAGCAGATACCAAGCAGATCCTCCAGCAGGCCTTGTCGCGACGCACGATCGCAGTGATCTCGCATCCGGATGCGGGCAAGTCCACGTTGAGTGAGGCGCTGCTGCTGCACTCCAACGCGATCACCGAGGCCGGTGCGATCCATGGCAAGGCGGGACGCCGGGGCACCGTCTCGGACTGGATGGAGATGGAGAAGGCCCGCGGGATCTCCGTCAGCTCCGCTGTGCTCCAGTTCACGGTGGGGGACGCGATCGTGAACCTGGTGGACACCCCCGGGCACGCCGACTTCTCCGAAGACACCTTCCGCGTGCTTGCAGCGGTGGACGCGGTGATCATGCTCATCGACGCCGCCAAGGGCATGGAAGCCCAGACCATGAAGCTCTTCGAGGTCTGCAAGGCCCGCGGACTGCCGGTGATCACCGTGATCAACAAGTGGGACCGCCCAGGCCAGGATGCGCTGGAGCTGGTCGATGAGATCCTCACCCGCACCGGGATGCGCTCGATGCCGCGGAACTGGCCCGTCGGGGACTCCGGGCACATGCTGGGTCTGCTGAATCCCGAGGCGATGACCATGAACCGTTACACCCGCGCCCCCGGCGGTGCGAAGAAGGTCCTCGCCGAGAAGCTCTCCGCGGAGACCGCCGAGGCCGAGTATCCCCTCGAGTTCCAGACCGCGGTGGAGGAGTCCTCACTGCTGGAGCTCGAGGATCAGTTCTACGACCGCGACGCCTTCCTCGCCCAGGAGGCGACCCCGCTCTTCTTCGCCTCAGCGGTGCAGAACATCGGCGTCGAAGAGCTGCTGCACTTCATCATGGAACAGGGCCCGCCGCCGCAGGCCCGCCCCGACGCCGAGGGCACCCCGTATGAGCTGACCTCTGACTTCAGCGGCTACGTCTTCAAGGTCCAGACCGGCATGGACAAGGCCCACCGGGACCGGATCGCGTTCATGCGGATCTGTTCCGGAGTCTTCGAACGCGGCATGGTCGCCACCCACGCCCAGTCCGGGAAGCCGTTCCCCACCAAGTATTCCCAGCAGGTCTTCGGCCGGGACCGCACCACCGTGGACACCGCTTGGCCCGGCGACGTCGTCGGCCTGGTCAACGCCTCCACGCTGCGTCCCGGAGACACCCTTCATGCCGGGCAGTCCGTGCTGTTCCCGCCGTTCAAACCCTTCGCCCCGGAGCACTTCCGGGTGGGCAAGACCGGGGACGCCTCCAAACACAAGCAGTTCCGCAAAGGTATCGAGCAGCTGGATCGCGAAGGCGTCATCCAGGTGTTCTACTCCGAACGCCGCGGCCAGCAGCGCCCGGTGCTCGGCGCCGTCGGGCCCATGCAGTTCGAGGTCGTCTCAGCCCGGATGGAATCCGACTTCGGCGCCGCGGTCTCCTTCGATGCACTGGACTATTCGGTGGCCCGAGACATCGACGACGAGGCGGCGGCAATCCTGAGTGAACGCCAGGACTGCGAAGTGCTCTACCGCAACGACGGCACACCTGTGGCGTTGTTCCGTGACCCGTGGAGGCTGCGCACCGTCCAGCGCGACCATCCGCACCTGCTCCCGGATCCTCCGGGCAGCGCCACCAGCGCGTCGGTCTCCACACGGAGGTGACCGATCGCCGAGGGCTGCAGGCATCCCATGCAGAACCCTCTTGGAAGGACCACCATGCACGCCGGGAGCACTTCCCGCAGATGCCCATCAACGCGGTCGAGCTCGACTGAGGTCGCTGGCCGGTGAGGGCTGGCAGTCGGGCCTCACCGGCGTAGCCTGGAATCCATGGTCAGGATGCACAGCACCGCCGCCATCGAGCGCACCACGCATCGTGGCTGGGAACCAGTGGGTCACCGCCCTCGACGACGCCGGGGCCGCCGCCCTGCCGCACCGTGAGATCGTCGGGATCGTCTATTACCACATGCCGGCCCACGTGGAGAACCACGGGTGGTGGGCGCAGAGCGTCGCGGTGGCCTATGAGCAGCACCACGCGCTGCGCCAGCCGGGGGAGACCCGCCCTGGGGAGTTCCAGGCCTCGGTCTCGAAGACCTACCCCGGGAGCATGGACGCCGCGTTCCAGGCCTGGTTGGACCTGGTCGCCGGGCGTGGGGACTTCGGAGGTGTCGCGATCACAGGCGAGCCCGGCACCTCGGCCACCGAACGGTGGCGGTATTGGCGTGCCGACCTGGCCGACGGCTCCCGGGTGGCCGTGACCATCTCGCAGAAGTCCCAGGACAAGTCCTCGCTGGGGGTCGGACACACCAAGCTGGGCTCGCCCGAAGAGGTCGCCCGCTGGAAGCTGATCTGGCGGGAGCTGCTGGGCGAGCTGTAGCCACGGGCCCCTTTGCGTGCGGCACAGACCCGGCCGCTGGTGCCGCCCTGGTCACTGGGGCGACGGGCCCTCTGCCGCGGCGGGTTCGGTCCGTGCACCCCACAACTGGGTCCTGGTGTAGGTCGTCGTGGCAGATTCTGCCAGGAGGACCGCACCGGCGAAGATGCCCAGAGTGATGAGGAACAGCGCCAGTCCGATCAGGCCGTAGCTGGTGAGCCATCCCGAGATGTTCAGGGTCATCAGCGCAGCGAGGCCCGTGGCCAGGAGGACCAGTCCTCCGATTCGTCGCCGCCTGCCCGAGGCCGTGACCTGCCAGCTGCTCTGCACCAGCGTGACCAGGACGATGGCGCCGATGTTCGCGATCATAGCGACCCAGACCGGATGAGTTCCGAGGAAGAAGTTCGTGGCGCTGAACCCGGAGAGCGCGTACCAGCCGAGTCCAGCGCTGAAGCCGCCCAGCAGCGCAGCCAGCGCCGAGGACCTGGTGGCCAGCGGCCAGAAGAAGGCGGCGAGCACCGGGGCGAAGGTGGCGCCGTTGCGCAAGGTCCAGGCCATCACGTTCCACCACGCGGATTCCTCGGCCCGCAGGAGGGCGAAGAGCACCATGACAATCGTCAGCCCCACCAGAGCGATGCGCGTATAGCGCACCAGCTCCACCTGGGTCGCCCGAGGGCGCAGCGCGCTGCCGAGATCCCGGCCCAGCGAGGTGGCGCCAGAGAACTGGCACGGCCCAGCCCAGCCCAGTGCGCAGGCCCAGAGGCCGACGAAGAAGACCGCCGCAGCCCACGCGGGCAGCGAGATGGAGATGTATTCTGCGATCCCCACCAGTGGAAGCGTCGCATCCGGGACCACGATGGAGGCCGCGACGCCGATGATGATCCCGAGCAGGATGAGGGGCAGGCCGATGATCGCCGCGAGGAAGAGTCCCTTCTGCCCATCTTCGGGGCTTCGGGCCGACATCGACATCTGGAAGGCGGCCTGGGCCAAGGGGACGTTGACGATGAAGGTGCCGAACCAGGCGACGATCAGCGAGACCCCGGCGTTGGAGACGTCGAACATCTGCGGCTGCTCCTGGGTCAGCGTCTCGAACCCGCTGGGGCCTGGTGAGACCAGGAAGGCCCAGATGCCCACGATGAACATCACGAAGATCATGAGGACGTTCATGGTCTGGCTGAACGCCACGGAGCGCATGCCGCCGAAGGTCAAGAAGGCGAGAAGGATGATGGCGGTCAGCGCGATGCACTGCCACAGCGGGATCTCGGTCACCGCGAAGAGGACGGAGGCGAAGGCGATGCTGGTCGCGACCGAGTACATCGGAAACGTCAGACCGGTGATCACTGAGCTGATGGCCTGGGCTCCGCGGCCGAAACGATCCCCGATGATGCCGGTGACCGTCACCACGAGCTTCTCGCGCAGCGGCTTGACCAGGAGCAGTGCGATCAACAGCACCTGCACGGTCTCGGCGACGCCGTACCATACGGCAGAGACGCCTGTCCGGTAGCTCAGCTCCACGATCGCGATGTAGGAGGATCCTGAGAAGAGTCCTGTGATGCAGAACGCCACGGTCCAGGGACTGAAGCTGCGGCCGCTGACGAAGAATCCGCCGCTTCCTGAGCGGCTGACCACCATGCGACTGCCGACGACCAGCCAAGCCGTGTATGCCAGCGCCAGGCCGATGGTCCAAAGTCCGACCGTCGTCACGGGCGCACCCCCGCGAAAATTGCCGGGGCATCGGCGTTCGAGACCTGGAAGGTCAGGTCGTCGTCGTCGACGGCGTCCGGGTTCGGCTCGTAGCCCCAGGCGAGATTGGCCAAGGCCTCGGCGGAGCCCTGGGAGCTCCTGCGCACGAAGGCCCACGCCACTTCCAGCTCGATGTGCGCGTCGCGCAGCAGGTTGACCGCCGGGCAGATGTGTTCGGCCATCCGGGCGAAGTTTGTCAGGACCGCAGAATCCTGCTCGGTGGTCTCGATGACCAGCTGCAGCCGGTAGGCGTAAAAGTAGGGCTGAACATCCGATTCTCCTGCCAGTCCCCGGGTGTCCTGGCGGGCCAGGGTGTATGTGGAGATGTCGGTAAGCGGAAGATCTCTGCGGTCGGCAAGCTGTTCAATCGCCACAGCGATGCAGCTGCTCACGCCGCCGGCGAGGTATTCCATCGGTGAGGGGCCCTGGTCGCTGCCGCCTCGCACCTCAGGCTGGTCGGCGATGAAGCTGTGGCCGCGCACGGCAAGCTGGGTCCGCACCGGGCCGGACCGGTTGCCAGTGACCCGAAGCGTCTTCGAGGCGGTGTGCAGCGGCGCCTCGGTGTAGCGGGGGTTTCGTCGAAGCCTGGACGTGTTGGAGGGCGCTTCGGGCATGGGGAATCTCACCTTTCATCGTTCCTAGCGGTAGCACCTGCTCACTGGGGAGAGTGGGGTTGCTGCGACGTCGTGGAGCTAGGTCTCTCAGTCGCTCTGGATGATCCGTTGTCTGGTGCAACCTAGGGCTTGCCGCAGACAGATGCAAACCGAGGCAGTGTGCCCGCCGTCGCCGTCGGCGTCGGCCAGCCCGATCGGGACGGCAGGATTCCCCATTTAGGGCGAACCACCAGACCAGCTCGACATCGACACCTCAGAACAGGTGCGGCATCTCCTCGCGCAGCTGATCCTTCAGCAGCGGGGCCAGAGATTCGATGTAGTGGTTCGAGAGGTGGCTCTTGTCGTAGTAGACGGCCACGTTGCCGATCACCGCCGGGCAGACTTGCTCCTCGCAGAGATGCTCGGTCATGTCCAGGGTGTAGAGGCCGCCGGGTAGGTCTGGTGCGGTGAGCGGGTTGTCCTGCTGATAGCTCACCGGGTCCATTCCGCAGCTCTGCGCGTCCCCGCCCTCGGCCAGGCAGTCCGCCACGGAGTCTTCACGTCGGGGGGTGCCGCGCATCAGCAGCACCTCGGAGCCGCGATCCATGATCTGCTGCCATTTCTCGGGCGCCCCGGACTCGATGTTCTCCGGACCGTCGTCATTGGGCACTCGGCTGCCTGCGGTGAAGACCAGGTCCGGGGTGCGCTCGGTGATCACATCGAGAAGATTCAGGTTCCACTCATGGCACTGATTGCCCTCAGGGTCGGTGGGCTCGGTGAGGAGGCACGCCGACTTGTCAGCGATCAGAAGCTCCCAGTTGTGCTCCGCCGCGAGGATCCGCCAGGCGTGGTGCCACTGTCCGGCGTGTGAACCCCCGGTGATCATCACCGTCAGGTCAGGCTCGGCGGGGCTGTCGGGATCTTCGCAGACCAGGACCTCCCCGCGGTTCTCGCCGTCGCCGAACTCCTGGCGGCAGCCCCAGTCGTAGTAGTCCGGACGAGTCTGCGCCAGGGTCTGCACATCGGGGATGAACTCCACACCCTCAGGGGCCTCGACGCCCTCCAGGGTCGCCAGCGCCCCCGGATAGTCCTCCTGCTCCAGCTCCGCCAGAGAGGGCGCCGAGCTGCGCTGGGTCTGCATCTGGTGGATGCTGAAGCTGCTCGCCGCACCCCCGATCAGCAGCACCGTGGCCGCGAAGGCCAGAGGAACCCGCGGTGGGATCCGCGACGCGGACCGGCTCACCGGCTGCTCCACCCACCGGTGGGTCAGATACGCCAGGACCAGCGAGACGGTGAGCACGATCAGCGCCCCGCGCCCCCGAGCGTCGAGTAGTCCCGGATCTCGAGATAGAGGATCAGCAGCGGCCAGTGCCAGAGGTAGAGCGCGTAGGCATGATCACCGATCCAGCCGAACGGCCGGGTGGAGAGCACTCGGGTCGCCGATCCAGCGGGGTCCTTCGCGCCCCCGTCGGGGCCTGCCGCAGCCAGCACCAGGGTCAGGCCCAGCAGCGGCCACAGCGCCCAGGGGCCGGGGAACAGCTGGGCCCCGTCGAAGAGGAAGCCGGTGCTGACGATCAGGCCCACGCCGGCCCAGCCGGCGACGCGCCGCAGGCGCCGCGGCAGCCTCAGCCAGGACCCCAGCAGTGCCAGCATCCCGCCGAAGCCGAGCTCCCAGAGGCGGGTGCGGGTCATCAGGTATGCCTCATCCTGGTTGACCTGTCCCTGCACCGCCGCGTAGCAGAAGGAGACCAGCACGATCAGACCGGTCATCACCGTCATCACCGCGATCGGGCTGCGCCGGATCCGCTTGGCGATCACCACCGCGGCCAGTGCCACCAGGGGCCAGAGCAGGTAGAACTGGCCCTGCACCGAGAGTGACCAGAAGTGTTGGAACGGACTCGTCTCGGGACCGGCGGCACCGTAGGTCAGCTGCGAGCTGATCAGCTCGAGATTCTCGAAGTAGAGCAGCGAGGCGCGGGCCTCAGCGAGAAGCTGAGCGTGCCGGGTCTCCGGGAAGACGAAGAGCCCGGCGAGGGTGGTCACCAGGATGACCAGGGCTGCCGCAGGGAGCAGCCGTCGGGCAAGCCGGGCCAGGTAGCGGCCGACCTTGATCGTCCCGCCGCTTTCGACGGCTTCGCGCAGCAGCATCGCGGTGAACAGGAAGCCTGAGATGGCGAGGAAGATGTCGATCCCGCCGGAGACTCGACCGGCGCCGAAGAGGTGGAAGAGCACCACCCCGAGGATCGCAAGGCCGCGCAGCCCATGAAGCTCCGGACGGTACCGGCGTTCCGGGGCCACCCAGGAGGCAGGAGGGTCCAGGGCGGGAGTGTGGTCGCTCGCCGGTGAGGGGTGGCGCAAAGTCATCCTGCCGTAGGTCGAAGCCAGTCGTGCCGACTCACTGACCGCTTGGTTGTACAAGGTAACGAGTCGTGGGCCAGTTCACCCCAGGCGGGCCCGAAGTGCAACTTCGAAGTGCGCCCGAGAGGCCACTGATCAGGGCCTCATTTGATGTTGGACCCGGCCTGGTAGCGGCCCAGCGTGGCGTCGCGGAACTCGTAGAAGCGCCCCTGCTCGATGCTGGCCCGGATGTCATCGACCATCTTGATCGTGTAGTGCTCGTTGTGGATCGTGCACAGGGTGTTGTAGAGCATCTCCTTGGCCTTGAAGAGGTGATGCAGGTAGGCCCGGGTGTAGTTCTGGCAGGTGTAGCAGGTGCACTCGTCGTCGATCGGGGAGAAGTCCCGTTTGAACCGGGCCTGCGGGATGTTGAAGCGACCATCGGGGTGATAGACCCGGCCGGTGCGCGCCACCCGGGAGGGCGAGACGCAGTCGAAGGTGTCCGCACCGTTCTCGATGGCCGTGAAGAAGTCTTCGGGCTCGGAGATGCCCAGCAGGTGGCGCGGCTTGTCCTCCGGGAGCTCCTCGGCCATCCAGCTCACGATCACCCCGAGGTTCTCCTTGTCCAGGGCGCCGCCGATCCCGAAACCGTCGAAGCTCTGTCCGTTGATCTCCATGGAGCCCAGATCCTTGGCCGCCTTGCGGCGCAGATCCTCGTACTGGGCTCCCTGCAGCACCCCGAAGAGCGCCTGGTAGGGGCGGTGGCTGCGTTCTTCGGTGAGATCGCGGTGCGCGACGAGGCAGCGTTCCGCCCAGAGCCGGGTGCGCTCCAGCGAGGTCTCCTGGTAGTCACGGGTGTTGAACAAGGTGGTCAGCTCGTCGAAGGCGAAGATGATGTCCGCGCCGATCTCATGCTGGAGCTTCATCGAGATCTCCGGGGTGAACCGGTGGGTGGTGCCGTCGATATGAGACTTGAAGGTGACGCCGTCGTCGTCGACCAGTGCGAGCCGCTGCTTGTTCGGAGCCACTGCGGCGTCATTGGGCACCACGGAGGCGTCCATGCTGATGACCTTCTTGAACCCGGCGCCCAGGCTCATCACCTGGAACCCGCCGGAGTCGGTGAAGGTGGGCAGCGGCCAGTTCATGAACCGGCCCAGGCCCCCTGCGGCGTCGAGCACATCGGTGCCGGGCTGCAGGTTCAGGTGATAGGCGTTTGCCAGCGCCGCCTGGGCGCCGACCTCGAGGATCTCGTCCGGGCGCACAGATTTGATCGTGGCCTTGGTGGCCACGGGGATGAAGGCCGGGGTCCTGATGTCACCGTGCGGGGTCCGAATGGTGCCGGTGCGCCCAAGCGCCCCCGGGATCCTGGCCTCCACCGCGAAGCCGAAGGAGCCTCGTCCGGCCTGAGGGTGCGGCGCGCCCTCCTGTGGAGCGGACTCCTGCGATGCGGCGTGCGCAGGGGTGGTCCTCTGGAGCGGGTCGGACGGGGTCTCGGTGTTCAGCTGATTCGGCACCCGGTCAGTCTAGGCGAGGGTCCTATGCTTATCCGGTGCCTACAGACTCCTCCCGCACCGCTTCGCTGACCTCACGGCTGAGCATCCTCTGGCGCCGCACCGCCGAGGCCCTTCCCGGCGTGGCGCTGGCGCTGATCCTCGCGGTCGCCGCGCACCGGTTGATCGCAGAGCTGATCCCGGTGGTCTCCGGACTGCTGATCGCGGTGCTCGCCGGGATCGCGCTGCGCAGTCTGGGCTGGGTGCCGTCCTGGGCTGAACCGGGTCTGCGCTGGGCGGCGAAGAAGCTGCTGCGCGCCGGGATCGTGCTGCTCGGGCTGCAGTTGGCCCTGGGGGATCTGCTCGGGCTGGGCTGGGAGGTGCTTGTCGTCGTCGCGCTGACTGTGGCGGTGACCTTCTTCGGGATGATCGCGCTGGGGCGAGCGCTCAACGCGCCGCGGGGCATGACCATGCTGCTCGCCACCGGCACCGCGATCTGCGGGGCCTCTGCGGTGGCCGCCGCGGCGGCGGCGATCGACCGCGGCGACGGCAAGGACGACGACGGCGCTCCCGTTCAGTCCGCGGCTGCGGCGGCAGTCGCCGTGGTCACCCTCTACGGCACCCTGGCGCTGCTTGCGCTGCCTGCGCTCGGGGCGCTTCTGGGTCTTCAGGAGGAGGCGATTGGTGTCTGGATCGGGGCCAGCGTCCACGAGGTGGGACAGGTGGTCGCCGCCGGGGGAGTGGTGGGCGCCGCGGCGCTGGCCACCGCGACGCTGGTGAAGCTGGCCCGCGTGGTGCTGCTGGCCCCGGTGGTGGCAGGGATCAGTCTGAACCGGCGACGGCGACGCGCTGCCGCTGCAAGCAGGGAGCAGGGGGCCCGGCCGCCGCTGATCCCGCTCTTCGTGCTGGGCTTCTTGGCGATGATGGCGCTGCGCTCGGTGACCGAACTGCCGACCTCGGCCCTCGACTTCTCCGCCGAGGTGACCACGATGCTGCTGACCACCGCGATGGTCGGCGTCGGGGCCTCGGTGGACCTGCGGCGACTGCTGCGGGAGGGCGGGTCGGCGCTGGTCCTCGGCGCTGGCGGCACGGTGCTCGCGGTGGGGACCGGGCTGGCCTCGGTGCTGCTCTTGGTGGGCTGACCTCGACAGCGATTCGAATCTATGTTCGAATAGCTCCATGAGGTGGCAGGGTCAGGCGGTGCAGGAGGGTGAGGCGGCTGCGCTCATCCCGCTCAAAGGGCTGATGCGCTCGGTGCGCACCCCGGAGTTCGAAGGTGTGACCTTCCACGAGGTGGCCGCTAAGACCGCGCTGAACAAGGTGCCGGGTCAGTCGAACATGCCCTTCTCCTGGACCGTGAATCCAACCCGGGGCTGCCTCCATCAGTGCGTCTACTGTCTGAGTCCGGAGACGCTGATTCTGATGGCGGACGGTCGGCAGAAGCTGCTCCGGGATGTCAGGGTGGGGGATGCCGTCGTTGGCACAGAGTTCGATGGCAAGTATCGCCGGTTCGTCCGTTCGGAAGTGTCGGCGAAATGGCGCACGGAGAAACCTGCTTTCCGTGTCACCCTCCGTGACGGCACAGAAATTGTGGCCAGCGGAGACCATCGGTTCCTGACGGAGCGCGGCTGGAAGTATGTGGCCCCTTCCGAGGAGGGGGCGCGGCGTCCAGCTCTGACGGACCACAACCGACTCATGGGCTTTGGGCTCGGCATGACTCCTGAGTCGTATTCGGAGCCGACGGACGCAGGAGCTGAGGCGAGCCCCGTTGGAAGCCTCGTCGAGACCAGTGACTCCATGTCGATCACCGGGATCGAGGCGCTGGGCCGCAGTGAATCTCTCATTGACATCACTACCAGCACCGGTGACTTCATCGCCAACGGTGTGGTGAGCCACAACTGCTTCGCGCGGAAGATTCACGAGTACCTCGACCTCGACGCGGGACGCGACTTCGACACCCAGATCATCGTGAAGACCAATGTCGCTGAGGTGCTGCGCGCCGAGCTGCACCGGCCCTCCTGGAAGCGCGAACATGTGGCGCTGGGGACCAACACCGATCCCTACCAGCGCGCCGAGGGTCGCTACCAGCTGATGCCCGGAATCATCCGGGCGCTCGCGGACTCCGGGACGCCGTTCTCCATCCTGACCAAGGGGCCGCTGCTCAAGCGGGATCTTCCGCTGCTGCAGGAGGCCGCTAAGCAGGTGCCCGTCTCGGTGGCCGTGTCCCTGGCCGTGCTGGATCCTGAGCTCCAGCAGAAGGTGGAGCCGGGAACACCTGACCCGCGGGCGAGGCTGAATCTGATCCGATCGATCACCGACGCCGGGTTGGAGTGCTCCGTGCTGGCCATGCCGATCCTGCCCTGGCTGACCGACGGCGACGCGCGGATCGACGCGCTGCATGCCGCGCTGGCCGAGGCCGGAGCCAGCTACGTCACCACCGGGGCGCTGCACCTGCGCCCCGGTGCCAGAGAGTGGTTCATGGCCTGGCTGGGGCGGGAGTGTCCGGCGCTGGTGGCGAAGTATCGCCGGATCTATGGCGGCGGATCTTATGCCTCGAAGGAGTACCGGCACTGGCTGGCTGACTCGGCGCGCGCGGCCAGGCGTCGCCATGGATTCGACGCGCCCGCGGACCTGATGTGGCGGGAGCGCAATGATCCGGACTCCCCGGTGTCGGCGCAGGGTGGACTGACTGGCGCCGCGGCGGGCCCGGCGCAGCCCGCGCTCTTCTGACGCGGCCCATCCCGTAGTCTGGTTTGCATAAGCAACTAAAGCGGCGGGTGAGTGTTCTGCTCGATCGTCGCCCCGACGCCTCAGGAGTGCCATGACGTTCACCCACGCCGAGACCTTCACCACCAGACCCACCCTGCAGGGCCACTTCGGGATGACCGCCTCCACGCACTGGCTGGCCACGGCCTCTTCGCAGGCGGTGCTGGAACGCGGCGGAAACGCCTTCGACGCCGCAGTGGCCGGGGCCTTCGTGCTGCATGTGGTGGAACCGCATCTGAACGGGCCCGGCGGCGATATGGTCGGGATCTTCGCCACCGCAGACGCCGGGTCGACGCCGCAGGTGCTCATGGGCCAGGGCCCTGCGCCGTCCGGGGCGCTGATCGAGCACTACCGGGCGCTGGGGCTGGAGAGCGTCCCGGGTGCCGGTGCCCTCGCCGCGGCCATCCCGGCCGCCGTCGACGCCTGGCTGGTGCTGCTGCGCGACCACGGGACCTTCAGCCTCGCCGAGGTGCTCGACTACGCCATCGGCTACGCGCAGGACGGTCACCCGATCCTTCCCGGCGCGGTCCGGGCGATCCGGGCCGTCGCCGAGCTCTTCCAGGAGCACTGGCCGACCTCGGCTGCGCTGTGGATGCCCGAGGGCAAGGTGCCCGAGCCCGGGCAGATCATCCGCAACCCCGAGTACGCGCAGGTCCTGCGTGAGCTCATCGCCGCCGGTGACGGCGTCGAAGGGCGGATCGCGCAGATCGAAGCGGCCCGCACCGAGTGGAAGACCGGGCGCGTGGCCCGCTCGGCTGCCGAGTTCGTGAAGACCCCGCATCGGCACTCCGATGGCGGTGACTACGCCGGAGTGATCACCGCAGAGGACTTCGCCTCGCACAGCGCAGGCTATGAGCACCCGACCAGCATCGAGTTCCGTGGTCAGCGCATCGCGAAGTCCGGGCCCTGGGGCCAGGGACCCGCTCTGCTGCAGGCGCTGAAGATCCTGGAGGGATATCCCGACGAGCAGCTGGACCCGGGCACTGAGACCGGCGCCCACCTGATCCTGGAGGCGCAGAAGCTGGCCCTGGCGGACCGGGACACCTACTACGGGGACGTTCCTGTGAACCTGGAGCATCTGCTCTCCGAGGACTACGCGGCCCAGCGCCGGGCTCAGATCGGGGAGCGCGCCTCTGCGGAGTTCCGTCCCGGGGATCTCCCTGGGACGGAGAAGGTGCTGCCAGCTCTGGTTGATGTCTCCGAGGCCGCCACCGGCGCCGGCGCAGGGGAGCCGACCGTGTCCAAGGCGGGGGAGACCAAGGGGGACACCTGCCACATCGATGTGGTGGACCGCTGGGGCAACATCGTCTCCGCCACGCCGTCCGGGGGGTGGCTGCAGTCCTCCCCGGTGATCGAGGGTCTGGGCTTCTGCCTGGGCACCCGGCTGCAGATGACCTGGCTCGATGAGCGCTCCGCCTCTCGATTGCAGCCCGGCAAGCGCCCTCGCACCACGCTGACCCCCACGTTGGTGCTCAAGGACGGCGCACCGTGGATGGCGCTGGGCACCCCGGGCGGGGACCAGCAGGACCAGTGGCAGCTGCCGATGCTGCTGCGTATGCTGATCGGCGGTCACACCGCCCAGCAGGCCATCGACGCCCCCACCCTGCATACGACGTCGATGCCCGGCTCCTTCTGGCCGCGCGCGTGGGAGCCCGGCGGGGCCGTGGTGGAGGACCGGCTTGGCGCCGAGGTCATCGAGGGTCTGCGCCGACGGGGGCATAAGCTCACCCTTGCGGGGGACTGGGCCCTGGGTCGGCTCTCCTGCGTGACGCGGGATCCGCAGACCGGGCAGCTGGGCGCCGCCGCCAACGCCCGCGGTGCCCAGGGCTACGCCGCCGGGCGCTGAGGCGGCACGAATGCTGGTGCCGCTGCGCGTTCGATGCCACTCGGGTCCTCGTGCCGTCACGGTCCTGGTGTGAACCCCGGTGCTCTTGCGATGATGACCCTATGACCATCATCAAGATCAACGCGATCACTGTTCCTGCCGATTCCGGCGATGAACTCGGCAGCCGGTTCGCCGCGCGGCGACATTCCATGGAGGGCACCGAAGGCTTCGAGGGGTTCGAGCTGCTCGAGCCCACCGATGACCGCACCACCTGGCTGGTCATCACTCGCTGGGCCAGCGAGGAGGCCTTCGAGTCCTGGCGCACCTCGCGGGAGTTCCAGAACTCCCACAGCGGCGGCGAATCCGACTCCGCAGAGCCGCCCAAGAAGCCGGTGGGCATGTCCGCGGAGCTGTGGAGCTACACCACCTCGGTGACCGGCTAGGTGGAACCGGCACGGTGCTGGTAATCTAAATCGGTCGGTTGCTCGAGGAACCCAGTTCCTCGAATTGCACAGCCGGCGGGCCTCCGTAGCTCAGGGGATAGAGCGTTGGTTTCCGGTACCAGAAGTCGCAGGTTCGAATCCTGCCGGGGGCACAGATACAGAGTAGGCCCGGATCCTTGCAATAGCAGGGATCTGGGCCTTTTTTGTGCCTGCAGGTAGATCGCTCAGAAATTGCTTGGTGTCGCCATTAGTGTCGCCGTTCGTGATTTCTGCCATGCCTGCTCATGGCCGCGCATGACGCGAAGCATCTCCAAATACCGGACCCTCTGACCAGGGGCGTATATGGTGACGCACAGGGATATTGATCCAGGTCACAGCGGCTCCGGAGGTTAGATGTCTGAGGTGAGTCCAGCAGATCGCGCCTGGTGGATCGGTCGGCTGCAACGCGCCACTGTTACTTCCTGTGAGGATCACGTCGTCGCCGTATTGGGTCGGACGTACTCGGGCAGTGGAGTCCTCAAGGTCCTCTCTTCAACGGGAGAGGTCGAATGGGTAAAGGCCATGGGCAATGCTCAGGGCAACCAGGCGCTGACTACCGAACGTGTCGTCTCGGGGATCAGTGATCATCTCAAGCTTCCAGCTGTAGACTCCCACATCATCCATATCCCGGGAGCGTTTCAAGGGTTCGAGATGGACCAATGGGGACAGTACCGGGTGGTGGCTGGACCGGCGCACGCTTCAAAGCATGTCGAAGGTGCTCGCGAGGGTGACTCAATGAAGTACCGAGACCGAGACAGCAACGCCCAGAGGCAGGCGGGCATATTCGCGATGTGGGACTTGTTCTTAGGACAAGACGAGCAATGGATCTACGACACCTCCAAGGACTACAGCATTTGGAGTTTCGATCACAGCCTGTGGCTCACTCGTGGCGAAGGCGACTGGAACGAGGAACTCCTGACTCGCCTCGACTCTCGTGAGTGGCAGCCGTACGTTACGCCGGCGGGGCTGGACCCTTCAGCACTCATGCAGTACGCAGAACGGCTACGACGGATTGAGCCAGCTGAGTTGATCCAAGTCATGAACTCAGTGCCAGTAGAGTGGGGCACTACCGATTCAGACCTCGAGGCTTTAGCGTGGTTCATATACAGGCGCAGCTCAGAAGTTGCCGACCGACTGGAAAAGATGAGCGATGGAATCCTCACTTGCGACTCAAACTAGTACACAGCGGGACGCCCCAGAGTCGTTCCGCTACTGGGTCATGCGCTTCGTGCCCAACGTTCTGCGCGGGGAATTCATAAACGTCGGGGTCATCGTCGGAGGTCAAGACGAATGGAGCATCCGCGCAGTCGACAGGGCCAACTCGCGGAATATTCTGGGCGTGGACCTTACAGAGTGCCGGGCCTGGGTCGACGAGCTGCGCGAGGAAGTTGAGGCCACACAGAGGCTAGACATCCCCGGCACGGTCGGGGCGATCTCTAGGAGTCGCATGGAGCGTCTCTCCGTCTTCTATAACAACACTGTCCAGCTGGTAGACGGTGGTCCGGTTGCTATTGATAGTGCGGATCACGGAGCAGAGATGCTATATGACCTACTGGTGGCGACGCCTGAGCACGAACCCCAGCAACGCCGTAAGACTCAAATGAATCAAGGGCTTGAGGCAGTGCTCGACTCGTGGCGGGCCCGATCCCCAAATAGGAGCTTCATCCGCCGCCCGGTCGTTACCGTGGGAAGAACTTCGCAACGGTTCGACTTCTCGATCGCCGCATCCTCCGTGGCTCTTTCGCAAACCTGGTCTTTCGGCGGTAGCGATAGGCAGAGCGCCAACAGATTGGTGAAAGACATTCGGTCCTGGAGCCTTGCAGTGCACAAGATGCGCAGTAATGGAGGACTTCTCAGTGCTGGACGCGATTCTAAGGCGCCCTTGGAGATTAATAGAGACATTGCTATAGGGGTCCTCGTGGAGCGCCCCCAGCACGCCATCCTGCGCGATGTGTACGCAGAGGCGCAGGAGACCTGGGCAGAGCTCGGTATTCGAGAGTTCCGAGACAGTCAGGCGTATAGGGTGCCAGAGGTTCTAGTCCCTGCGTAGGGGTGCGGGTAGCGTCTGCGGGAACTCAGCCTAGATCGCCTGGAGGAGCTTCCGGTTTGATGCGGCTCCGGCGACGGTATGCCCGGAAGTGGTGCTTATTCTCCCTCGACATCCGGCTCTTCGTTGCGCAGTGTCAGCCGCTGGCGCACAATCGCTGAATGACACATGATGATGGAACGCCAGCCCTCGACAAGGCGAAGCTGTCGTGCAGCGTCGCGGAGGCGTCGGCCGCGACCGGGGTGTCGCAGGAGCAGCTGCGGAAGATCATCAGGTCCGGGAACCTGGCGGCCGTCAGTCCGCCAGGCTTCTCGCGTCTACTCATCAGGGCTGCGGACCTGCAGGACTGGCTCGACGCGGGGGAGTGAGTTCCGAGGTCACTCGATGCTGCGCAGGTATTCCGATGCCTCGGCGCCACGCTCCACAGCCTCGCGTTCCATATCGGTGAGTTCATGCTTCATTGCAATCTCGAGCCAACTAGGCGTGTACCGGTGCGGATCTTCGCCGCGGTACTTCTGCCACTTCTCCTCGATGTCTGCCTGGTCCTCCGGCGAGAACCGCACCATCCCAGACTGTCGATGGCAGTGCCAGGCGCCGCGCTGCATTAGCGTCTTCACCTTGGACTCTGGGATCCCATAGCGGTCAGCAATTTCGCTGAGTTTCACCCAGCGGTATGATTCGGGGCTACGCATGGTCACGGGATCCGCCAAGAGACATCCTTCAGGAGCCTCTCTCTGCGAGCACGGCGAGCCTTCTTCTCTTCACGCGTCTCGATTCGGTCGGGTCGTGTCGACTCCCACATGTCCTCGATCCGCTGCTGATCATCAGGCGAGAAGCGCCTCGTCTTACCCTGTTGGTGCGATGGCCACTCTCCGGACGCCACCTTCTTGCGCACCGTGGCGTCGCTCATCGAGTACAGTTGGGCGATCTCCTGGATGGTTGCCCAGCGCTCCCTCATCTCAAAGCGGTCGACGTTGCGGCTTCTGGCCCGTTTGTCATCCGTTGCCATGGCTTCCTGCCTCGTTGCACGTCTGGGTTGGTCGACTCATGCGAGCCTAACGCCGCCGGCTCCACCGGAGGCCCATCCGGGTGGAAATTCTTACTCGTCGGGACCTTGTAAGCCCAATTCGACCTGCTTCTCGATGACTCTTCTCCCTATGGGACCCATCGTTTGAAGATCGCGCGTTGCTCTAAGCCCTGCCCTTTCATCCTCTGGAAGTTCGGCCAGCATTGAGGCATAAGTCCTTCGCTGATGACGGAATCGCATCGCGACCGTTTCCTGGATGTTCTCGTGTGACGTAGTTAGCAACTCCAAGTCACCTTCGGATGGCTCGTGACCGTTGGCATCCATGAGGAAGGCTATCTGCCGCTGGGCCGAGTAAACCTCTTCGAGGGCCTTCTGCGCTGTCACGATCTTGTCGTCCAGGTCGGTCAGCTCGTCTGACATGAACCGCAGGGCCGGCGAGGAGACCATTTCGTCCACATGATCGCCAAGAGCTTGCGCGATCGCGTGAGCTTCATTCAGCTTCACCGGACGAATCAAGCTTTCTATCTTCTGGATCGTCTGCCGGTGCAGGTCCAGACCCAGAGGTCGGAGAGCTTCTGCTAGGTCGGCCTGGCTCCAGCCTTTGGATTCGCGCAGGAGCTTCATGTTGACGCAGAAGTTCTCCTCTGGCGTCGGAACATGTCCGCGATCGTCGTTCGTCATAGGTGCCACAATACCGTTTCGTTGACGATCGTGCTCCAAAAGGTTGCATCCAAGGTTGAAGCTATGTATTGTTGTCACCATGACAACAGAACGCATCACAGGAGGCAGCTGGATGATGGACCCGAAGCTGAGAAGTATCGAAGACTTCGCGGATATGACGGGCGTTCCCGTGCCAACAATTAGGCACTGGCGGATCCGAGGCGAGTGTCCACCGGCGATCCGAATGGGTAAGCGCTTGTACTGGCGTGAACAGGACATTCTCGACTGGATCGATTCCAAGTTTGCGGAAGTTGAGAAGCAGGTGTCCTCATGACCGTCGAATCAGTGCCCCACGTAGAGCGTCTCGCGTACAGCTATCAGCAGGCCGCTGACCGGACCGGCTACAGCGTCTCGCATATTCGCCGCATGGTCCGAGAAGGACACCTGCGTTCCGTCTCGCCGGCGGGAAGTAGCAAGCCCGTTATAACTCGCGAAAGCCTGGAGCTCTGGATCTCTTCAGGTCGTTGAACAAACCACCCGGCAACCTAGCAGGACCCCTCAAGTCGTCGCTCTGACGCAGGCCATACAACCGGCCCTGACAGGAGATTCACTATGCCCACGTTCAAGGAAGCAAAGAGCTGGATCCGTGAAGCCGCCCGAGAGCTGGGCGCTCAGGTGAACGGCAGGGAGGCCCAAGCCCTTGCCGGCGCATACCTCACGACGCTCGACACGGACCCGCAACTGCGCCAGTCCGCGCTCAGCTACGCGGATCCAACCGGAGAGCGCGCAGTCAAAGCTTGGTTCAGAGGAATCACGACGTGATTCGATGACCCGAAGTTAGGCCGTCTCTATCTTCACATTCGCTACTCAGGCCTCCGTCGCCGCGGAGGCCTTTTTTGTTCCATGAAACAGAAGAACTCTACGCCAGGAGTAAACCATGCCACGCAAGACTCACGCCAAGACCGTCACGCTCAGCCACCCGGAATGGTGTGCTCAGCGCCACCCCGACCGCTGCGGCCGGGAGGCCTTGTTCCCCTCCGAGCAGTTCCACGAATCGCTTCGAAAGACCTTCACCGCCCACGGGCACCCAACAGAGGGCGGCGAACCCTTCACAGTCGTAGCCGACTGGTACCTCATGGACGGCAAAACCTACGACGACGACCCAGAGTTCGACGGAGGACTTCAAGTCACCTTCAACGACCCAGGGACAGACGACACCCCAGCGGCAATCTCCATCGGTTCCCGCGACCTCCGGGCACTCGCCAAGTTCCTCGAAGCCGAGGCCGACGCATACGACGCCTGGCGCCAGTCCCAAGACGCTGAGATTCATGCAGAGGCGCTACGAACCACGGAGGAGCGCGCCGCCAAAGAGTCGAGCGCGGCAGATGTTGAACCGGCACCGAAACGACCTGAGGAAGGGCACACCCGACCTGCGGCCGGAAAGCGCTACACACCCGCCATAACGACCGATGAATGGCACCCGTCCTTCTGTCAGCTCGCACGCACATGTGACGCCGTTGAGGGTGCGACAGACCCGAGGCACCTCTCCTTCGCGCAACAGTTCAAGCGTCGCAGCAACGGCGTCGTCGGCGCGGAGGGTGGATCCGGACAAGAACTCTTCGCCGCAGTAATGCTGCAGTTGTCTCACGAACCAGGCGCAAGCCGACCTGAGGACTACACCTGTGAGGCAAGGTTCGTCATCAAGAACCAGGATGAGGGCAGGACCGTCGGCATCACAACCGACAGCACCCGACTCCGCGAGCTCGGAGATTGGCTCGTCAGGTGCGCGACCTGGGTCGACAAGAAGCACGAGATCACGGTGGCCGAGATTGAACGCCGCCACCAGGAACGGAAGACGGCGTGACCCATGGAATCAACCAAGGAGTTCTTCGACTCGCTAATCACGCCCGAGGAAGGCGCCGTCATGGCTCGCCGAGCAATGGCTTGGTACTGCCTCCGCGAGATGGCCTATATCCGCTTCAGCCGCAGCACGCCGTCGACGCGTCAGGCATTTTCCGCCGCCGTCGAACAGGCCCTCAACTACGGAGTCGACGGTCTCGATATCCGCCAGACAATCAGCGAAGCCAGCGAGGAGGCACTCCATGGCAGGTGACTTCCGCAAGATCAACAGCATGATCTGGTCGGACAGTTCATGGCGATCCCTACCGCCGCTCGAGCAGTGGCTGTACTTCGCTCTTCTCACCAACTCCAAGACGTCGTACGTGGGCGTTCTGGACTGGCGACCCCGTAAGCTCGCTGGTCTGGCTGACGGCGTCTCAGGAGCTGACCTCGAGGAGCTGGCTCAGGAGCTGCAGAGGAAGCGATTCATCCTCATCGATGAAGAGCGGGAGGAATGTCTCGTTCGGTCCTTCATTAAGCATGACGGAGTGCTCAAGAACCAGAACCTGGGCAAGAGCATCGGACGGGACTTTGCAGCTACCTACTCGGAGCCCATCCGACAGGTCATCGTCCACGAGGTCCAGAAGCTGGTGGATTCCGCTGAGGATGACCTCAAGGCGGTCACGAACAAGTACTCGCGACCGTTCATCCTTGAGATCCTGCGGAACCCTTCGGCGCCGATCGAGCAGTTCTTGGACCCGCAGAGCTCGCCAGCCACACCCCAGCTGACACCGGACCAGAAACCAGAGCAGACACCCGAGGGGAGACCCGAGCCGAGACCCGGTGTAGGAGGTCAGCCGACAGGGGGTCACCCCCCATCTCCATCTCCATCACCCCCTTCTAAAGAAGGGGGTCCGGGGGAAGGTTTGACCGAGGCAAGCTCGGCCGAGATTGCTCTGATCGAACCGGAGAAAGCAGGTCCTACCGTCGAGGACTTCTTCAACCAGTTCTGGGAGCACTGGCCCAGGAAGATGAAGAAGCCCGATGCGCTCAAGGCGTTCAAGCGAGCGGTGAAAGAGAAGCGTGCGACCCCCGAGCGGATCGTCCAGGGCGCGGAGATCTACTCACGGTCCCGGCTCCCGGAGGAGCGGTTCATCCCGCACCCGGCCACCTGGCTGAACAACGACCAGTGGAACGACCTCGATGCTCAGCCGTTCGCTTCCAGAGGCGCAGGCCGGCCGACGGTTGAAAACCCAGGAGCGTTCACCAACTGGTCGCTCGATGACTACCGGCCGTGGGCCAGCCGACCACACGTCGTAGAGGCACAAGAACGCGTCGATGACGCCCGAAGCAGGGGAGAGGAGCCCACCGATGACGACCTCAGAACCATCGCAGGCCCTGACGGAAGTTGAGGAGAACCTGATCGCAGCGGCCTTCGGAGACCCCTCGCTGCTGGACGCGCTCGAGTTCAACCCGCGGGACTTCCGCCAGCCCCGCCACGAGGACATCTGGCACGCGATGGGCGCACTCCACGGCGCTCGCAAGCCCGTCGACCCCGTGTCAGTGCATGACGAGCTCAACAGGCGCGCAGACGGTCCTCAGCCACTCACACTGCCGGAACTACACCGGCTCAACAACGGGGCAGTCATCCCCACGAGCGGCTACTACTACGCCGACATCGTGAAGCGAGAAGCCCAGCGCCGGCGGATCCTCGAAGCCGGCCAGCAGATGGTCCAGCAGGCGCAGACCGGGGATCCGGAACAGGTGCTCGAGCAGGCCAGCGCTACACTCGAGGGGCTGCAGCAGGGCATCCACACCCAGGGTGTCGTGTTCATCGGTGACGACTTCGACGCAGTCGCCACGTCACTGCGGGAAAAACCGAAGTACATCCCCACGCCATGGCGATCGCTCAACGAACGGTTAGGCGGCTTCCTTCCGGGAGCCATGTACGTGGTCGGCGCCCGACCCGCAGCCGGCAAGAGCATCTGGGGACTCCAGTCCGCGATCTCACTGGCCCAGCATGGGTCCGTGGCGTACATCAGCTTGGAGATGAGCCGCTACGACATCCTCAAGCGGGCCATCTCCAACGTGGGCAGGATCGACGGCAAGCACCTGAACCACCACGAGCTCACTGGCCGAGACTGGCAACAACTCGAGGAGATCAGGCCCAAGCTGAAGTCTCTGCCCATCGGGATCCTGGACCAGGACGTGTCGATCACCCAGATGCGGCGGTACGTGCGATCGGTGCACCGGAGGAAGCCGCTGGCCGGGATCGTCTTGGACTACCTGGGGCTCCTGAACCCGCCACCGGGGGACAGGCGCAGCAAGCACGAGTACGTCTCTGCCATGAGCCGAGAACTCAAGCTACTAGCCATGAAGCTCAACGTGCCGGTCATCGTGCTTGCCCAGCTCAACCGAGAGTCCGAGCGAAGGGAAGGCGGAGTGCCGAAGGTCAGCGACCTGCGCGACTCCGGTTCGGTGGAACAGGATGCTGACAGCGTCATCCTTTTGCACAAGGACGAAGCCAACCCGTGGGAGGTCCAAATGATCGTTGGAAAGAACAGACGCGGAAGTACCGGGTCGGTAACGTTCAACCTTGAGGGCTACTACAGCCGAATCAGCGAACAAGGAGCAGCCGCATGATCGACAACTGGCAAGCCAAAGAACTGCTCGACGCGATCGAAACTTACGGTGACCGAGAAAGGATCTATGGCCGCGAGCTTCAGAAGAACCTTCACAGCGAATCAGCCATGGGAGTCGCCGAGGAACGCAACAACTCCGTGAACCGAGCACTGAATGAGGTGAAGCGCCTCTTGCAGCCCTTCCTCGATAACCCTTCCGGACCCCACGGGCTGTATGACGTTCCCGATCGAGGCAGCGAAGACCGGCCCGAGGAAGTGGACGACTTCGAAGTCAAGTGGGGGTTCCAGTCCTGAC
Organism: Nesterenkonia sandarakina; assembly: GCF_014138825.1. Classification (NCBI taxonomy): domain Bacteria; kingdom Bacillati; phylum Actinomycetota; class Actinomycetes; order Micrococcales; family Micrococcaceae; genus Nesterenkonia; species Nesterenkonia sandarakina. Next base: position 389,436 of record NZ_JACJIH010000001.1, read on the forward strand.
TTCGCGGATGTACGGCACCCAAACGAAAGACCCTCACCATCTGGTGGGGGTCTTTCCATTTCCACAGGAAGGAACAGCAGCATGCTGACCGAATCCCACGGCGACAAGATTCACGCCCTCAGCCGCAATCTGGCTAACGCGGCCGAATTCCTCAACGACACCATTGGCTCAACCCCAAGCGACGAGATGAACCAAGAACGTCTCGAACTGATGCGGGACTTGACCCACACGATCAAGACTGACCTCCGGGGCATCGACCTCATCATCCGCAACACGAGCGCCGCTCCCACGAAGGAACCGCAACACCTACAAGTCGACCGGGCGCAGATCGCCGGTGGCAGCGGGCCACGTCCCAACCTCAAGGCTGTCTAACACGGCCGCAATAGGACCGCGAGACCGCATGGAGCCCCCACCAAGTGTTGGCGGGGGCTCCACCTAATTCCTGACCACCAGGAACTTTCGTCGCCCCGTGCGACCGCCACGGGGCCCCTTTCGTCTACATGCGGATCAGCACTGGGGACCTTCGTCTCCACGTAGCCACCCACCCTCAGACCGCCAGGAGTTGCGATGAACCCAGAGCTGACCACTTGCACCGTTGAGACCTGTGATCGACCGACTCAGATGTACCTCTGCAGCGAGTGCATTGCAGAACTCCAGGGCTCCTGGGACGCGATCCCCGCGCTCCTGCCTGTCCTGCAGCTCATCGTCAGGGGAGAGGAGCAGGCATTCCGGCAACCTACCGCCGGCGGCCGCGGCGCCCGTATGGGGAGCAATCCACCGATCAACCTCTCAGCCCTGTCCCTCGTCCAGGACTTGCAGCTCGCACTCGCCTGCACGCCGGCACAGTACGGCCAGCAGAGCGATGGATGGCGCGCCAAGATCCAGATCGAGCAATGGGTCGCCGACGCAGACCTCATGGTCAACGGAGAGAAGGAAAGTGTCCCAACAGAGGACTACCTCCGCTACCGGGTCGAGCTGAAGCGCAAAGAGATTGACCCGATGACTGTCCGCTACCTGCTCCCGTGGTTCCGAGAGAAGACCGGCATTCGACTCACGAAGAAACAAGTCAATAAATGGGCCGAGCGAGGGAAGCTCACGCGACGCAACGACGAAGGGCACCCGACCTACCACCCCGCGGACCTACTGACAGCCCACCACAACGACAGGAGAATGAAATGAGCGCGAAAGTCCTGCGAGGATCCCGAAACCCCGTCCCGTTTCAAGATGAATGCCTGAAGCCTCGCTGCGAGAAGCGAGTCCCCGAGGGCTACGGGTTCCAACTGTGCGAACGGCACCTAGCGAAAGCTTGGGCAGCGTTCCAGATCCTTCTCAATGAGAAGCAGGTAACCCTCTGACAATGTGTTAAAATGGAGACGTTCCGGGTTAATTGGCATGCCCGGTTGAAGGCCCAGTCGATTGCGACGGGCCTTTTTTCGTGCCCTGGCGTGGGTGCGGCGGGTCTGGTGCGCGCTCTGGTTGCGCTCGGAATCGAGTTCAGCCAGAGCGCCACTCCTGCTCACGCGAAGCCGCGCTAAAGTCTCTCGTTTGGCATGGCGTCAACCCACGCCTCCAGCTCCGACCGCTTGATTCGAATCTTCGTGCCCCGATAGCTGGGAGTCAGGTCACCCCGGCGGAGCGCATCTCGAATTTCCCAGACACTGCTACCCGTGTACAACGCTGCATTCTCGATCGAAAAGGCGTACGGAGTCTCGTTGACCACCGGTTGCGGGGGCTCGACTTCCAGCTCGTCACTCATGCGTTGAGCATACGCAAACCCCCACCACCTCTAGAAGCGGTCAGCACCGCGCCAGCCAGGCCCAGCAGCGGCCACCTGGAAGTGCAGCAGGGGCAGCACCTGCCTAGAGGACGAACCGAACCAGGCGAGACGGACGACGCGATATAGGCGTTAGGACGAAACCTGGGGCGGGGATCTAGTTCGTCGTGGTCCTCTTGGATTCGCGGCGTCTAAGCGGCATCAAGTGGTTTGCCTGAGAGGACGAAAGGGCTCCCCGAGTAGTGCCGGGGAGGTCGCGGGGAGCACGCCCCGCGCTTGGGTTCGAATCCCAAGACCACTTGCTCTGCCCCATGGTCCTTCGTCTAGTGGCAAGACAGCGGCTTCCAAACCCGCTTACCGGGGTTCGATTCCTCGAGGATCAGCGACACACCACCACTGCTCAAAGGAGAGCGACATGGCCGGCAAGTGCACCGCACCCAACTGCGAACCATGCGCCAGCGTGATTCCATTCGACGCCGCCCGTGCCGACAGATACGCCGACATGCTCGCCCGGATCGCTACTGAGCTGAGAGAGTACCCGCCCCGCATCATGCTCGGCGCAGACCCTGCCGTCGTGATCCCCTCCTGCTGGGAAGACAACACCCCACTCCAATACGTCACCCCCACCACGGACTAACCCCACACACGTCGGAGGTAGCCCGGGACAAGCCACACGGCACACCCCGGAAGACACCACCCACGCCGCACGGCCAGCGCATAGGCCACCACCTAACCCAACCGGTGCCGGCATACCCAATGCCCCACCCGAACCCACACCCCAACCCAGATGCGCACACCCCACACCGAAGCCCCAAGGCAACCCGACACCGGCACCGGTGGCCGAGGCGGGGACCCACCGGGGATGCACACCATGCCCAGCCATGGGCATACCCAACCCCACCCCAGGGGATACCCACCCCAGCCATACCCAGCCCCACCCGGAACCCAGACAAGGTGAACACAATGCCAGCAGGCCCACGCAAAGCCTGCTCATGGCCCGGATGCTCACAGCTCGTCGGGCTAGGGCAAGGCAGATGCACCACGCACATGAGCGCAGCAGAGAAGCGCAGACGCGGCACACCCGACCGTGACTACCAATCACGGGGACACCGCATCGACTTCCGAGAAGCCGTCCTCGCACGGGATCCGTTCTGCGTCCGCTGCCACAAGCGCAGATCAGAGCACGCCGACCATCATCCAAGATCGAAGCGCCAACTCATCGCGCTCGGACTCGACCCCAACGACCCGCAGCACGGCCGCGGACTGTGCGCATCGTGCCACTCAAGCGAGACCGCCGAGCACCAACCCGGCGGATGGAACGCGCAGCAATGACACGACCATGCGGCCAAGAATTCTCGTCGCCGGCAAGGGTGGGGGCACCCCCCTCGGGGACTCCTCCGAGAGCCGCCGGGCAGGAAAACGCATTCTCGCGGAAGTTTTGACTTTCTTGGCAGGGGGTATCAGTTATGGGCGCTCGTGGTCCTGCTCCGTCTCCTACGGTGGTTCAGCTTCGGGAAGGCAATCCCTCCCATGCGTCGATGACTGATTCTGTCCAGATGCCCCCTGGGTACCTGCCGGAGCCTGAATGGACACAGGTGTTCCCGGCCATGTCGCTCAAGAAGAAGCCGCAGCCACCGGAGCCCCGGGAAGGCGAGTCTGCGGAGCGCTTCGAGAACCGGGAGCAGCGCTACGAGAACCAGATGGACCGCTATGAGGCGCAGGTGACGGCCAAGCGAATGGCCGAGACGTCACGCAAAGTGGCGGAGGGCTGCTGGCGCCGTGTTGTGCCGATTCTGGAGCGTGCGATCGGCCTCTCTGAGGTCGACATGGACGTCTTGCAGGATTACTGCGTGACGGTGGCCCGTATCGTCGTCGCTGAGCAGGAGGTTAGCCGTCAGGGGATGCTCGTTCCCTCTAATCGGGGCGGCACTGTCAAGAATCCACTCCTGCCAGCACTGGCCCAGTACCGCGGCCAGATCAAGACATATATCGGCCAGCTCGGTCTTTCGCCGGCGGCCCGCGTCGGACTGCCGGGCAAGCCGGACGACGATGATGACGATGATCTCTTCGACGCATAGGAGCTCCGCCCGGCACTGACTTGTGACGGGAGGTCCGACTGTGGCTGTTGAGTCTCCTCTGACCGAGTTTTCGCTCGATGATCTCCCAGTGCCCTACGAAGCTCTCGTGGAGCTTGGCCTGGAGCACGTGGACATCGTGGAGGCGGCTAAGCGCCGGCCCCGCGATGTGGCTTTCCAGGCTGACCAGCACCCGGACGCTTGGTTCGATGTGGAGCTGGCCCGGAAGAAGCTCGCGGTGATTGGCCGCTTCAAGCACACTAAGGGCCGCTGGGCTGGTGTGCCTATGAAGCTGGGCGAGGGCCTGGATTCGTGGCAGATCGTCTGGGTGTTGGCACCGGTGTTCGGCTGGGTCTACTACGACGCCGAGGCCGAGCGCGTGGTCCGCGTGATCCGCACAGTCTGGGTGGAGATCCCGCGCAAGAACGGCAAGTCGACGCTGTCGTCTGCAATCTCTGGTCTGCTGCTGCTCGCAGATGGCGAGGCCGGCGCCGAGGTCTACAACGCTGCGGGCTCGTCGTCGCAGGCTGCTCGCGTGTTCGATGAGGCGAAGGCCATGATGATGGCTTCCCCGTCGGTGCGGAAGCGGATCGAGCCACTTAAGGCCGTGGTGCGAGCTCCGAAGACGCTCTCGGTGCTGCGCGTCCTGTCGAAGGTGGCCGAGACGGCGCACGGGCTGAACGTTTCCGGCGGCGTGATCGATGAGATCCACACGCTGCGCCATCAGCGGAAGCTGGTCGAGGCGATCGAGACTGGCACCGGTGCACGTGATCAGCCGCTGATCCTGTTCATCACGACCGCGGATGAGGCCGAAGAGGGCACCATCTACGACGAGAAGCACACCTTCACGTTGAACTGCGCGAAGCGGGTAGTCGATGATCCCTCCCACTACGGGGTTATCTGGGGCGCGTCGGAATCGGACGACATCTTCTCGGACGTCACGCTGGCGAAGGCGAATCCGGGGCATGGGAAGTCGCCATCGTGGAAGTACCTGCGGGGCGAGGCGAAGAAGGCGCAGGCGTCACCGACCTACCTGGTGGCGTATAAGCAGCTGGCGCTCAATATGCGCTCGCGCAACGCCTCCCGCTGGATCGACCTAGACCGTTGGGACACGCTCACCGGTGCGAAGCGCTCTGCGCTGCGGGGACGGCGCGCCTGGGGCGGCCTGGATCTCTCCGCGGTGGCTGACTTCTCGGCGTGGTCTGTCTGGGCGGAGTCGAACCGGCCCGGTCGCCAGCTCGAGCTCTTTACGCGGCTCTGGGTGCCGGAGGCCGCGGTGGACAAGCTCGCGAAGCAGCTGCAGATCCCGCTCCACGACTGGATCGAGCGCGGCTACGTCTCCACTACGGAGGGCGAGGCGATCCACTACGACGCGATCCAGCAGGCAGTGATCGGGGACTGCAAGCACTTCGACATGCAGCGCGTCTCCTACGACCGCATGTTCGCCGGCCAGATGGTCCAGAACTTGGACGAGAAGCTCAAGGGCATCGAGGTGGCGACGGTCGCGCAGACCTTCATGGGGCTGGGCCCGGCCATGAAGGAGATGGAGCGTCTGATGCTGACGAAGACCATGCGCCACGACGGAAACCCGGCAATGCGCTGGATGGCCGGCGTGGTCGAGGTCAAGAAGGACGACCTGGACAACGTGCGTCCAATCAAACCTGACCGCAGAAAGTCATCCAGCCGCATCGACGGTGTCCAGGCGGCCATCACGGGCCTGGACGGCGTGGTGCGAATGGATCTGCACGAGGCCCCGAACTGGGTCTACACCGGCACGTCGACACGAAGGGGGTAGCGCGTGAATCTCGAACAGGCGCAGGCCAAGGTTGCCACCCTCTCGCGAGAGCTGGATGACCGCCGCCCGACGATTCAGAACCGTCTGGGGTATCTCCGGGGAGAGTCGGGCAAGCTTAAGTACGCCAGCCAGAAGTTCGCGGAGTACAACAAGACCCGGTACCAGGGGTTCTCGGATAACTGGTGCTCGCCGGTCGCGACTGCGCCGGCTGAGCGCATGGGCTTCCTGGGCTTGCAGACGTTCGACAACCCGGACAGTTTCGACAAGGACCTGCAGCGCACGTGGAACTACGTGGACGGCGACGCGAAGTCCTCGGAAGCCTGGCTGGTCCACGCTGCCGCAGCTCGGGCGTTCGCTCTAGTTCACCCGGCGGCGACGCCGGATGAGGAGCCGAACCTCACGTTCGAGCACCCCGAGTCGGCCATCGTGGAATCGGACCCGATCACGGGGCGAGACCGTTACGGCCTGATCACTTGGATCGACGGCACCAACGACTACGCGACCCTGTACACCCCGGATCTGGTGGCTCGCTTCTGGCGCGACTCGGACCGTGAGAAGTGGGAGCGCACCTCCCCGCAGGTCGCGCTTCAAGACGGCTGGCAGCCGCGTGATGACGAGCCACAGCCGAACCCGCTGGGCGAGGTTCCGCTGGTCGAGATGAAGAACCTCTCTCTGCTGGACGATGAGCCGATCAGCGACATCGACGGCGTCATGGCACTGCAGGACACCATGAACCTGATCTGGGCGTACCTGCTCAACGGCTTGGACTCGGCGTCTCTGCCCGCTCGCGTCGTCACGGGCGCCGATTTGCCGAAGACCCCGGTGCTCAACGCCGAGGGACAGGTCATCGGCACGCAGGACGTGCCGCTGGATGACCTGATGAAAGAGAAGATCCTCTGGATCCCCAAGGATGGCGCCAAGATCGATGAATGGTCGCCCGGCAACCTTGAGGTGTTCTGGCAGGTCAACGAGCGCATCGTGGAGCACATCGCCGCGCAAACTCGGACGCCCCCGCATTACCTGGTCGCGAAGATGATCAATGCGTCTGCGGAGGCGCTGAACGTTGCCGAAGCCGGCCTGGTTTCCAAGGTGGGGGAGCGGATCAATCGCGTTACCCCGGCCATGAAGAAGGTCATGCGACTGCTCGCCAAGGCAAAGGGCGCCGACGATAAGCGCCTGGTCAGCATCCAAGCCGGAAAGCTTGTCTGGAACAGCATCCAGTACCGTTCCGAGTCGCAGCTGGCCGATGCGATGGGCAAGCTGCGGTCCGCGGGGATGCCGATGCGCTACATCGTGGAGCGCCTGGTGGTCGACCCGGCCGAGGTCAACCGCGTGATGGACCTCATCGAAGCCGAACGCGCCGCGGATCCGCTGAGTCTGGTGACAGCCGCGAATCGGGACTTTTCGTGAGTGCCGTGGAGATGGCGCAGCGGCATCGTCGTGACGTTGACCAGCTGTCGATGACCGCGTCAGGTGAGCTGCAGAGTCTGTGGCGCAACGTGGATCCCGACAACATCCGGGACTCTTGGGCGGAGCAGGTGCCGCGGGCAGCTGCGGTCATCGGCTCGGGTCAGCTGATGGCCGCTCGGTCCTCGGAGTCGTACACGCGCAACGTTCTCGAGGAGCAGGGGATCTCGCCAGCGGGGCCAAGGCTGAACGCCGAGGGGTTCGCCGGCAACACGTTCCCGCTGGGTCCCCGCGTGGGATTCCCTCTTGAGGTTGCAGCGATGACCCCCGCATTCATGGCGCTGCGCTACATCGGCGCCGGCTACGACGTGGAACGCTCGTTGGCCGCCGGCATGGTCAACCTGGTGACGAAGTCCCAGACGGCCATCGCAGACGCTTCACGGCAAGCGGAGGGGGTCACGGCTTCCAGCGCCGAGGCGCGGGTGGTTCAGGTGCGCGTGGTGTCGCCCGGAGCGTGCTCTCGCTGCATCATCCTGGCTGGTCGCACGTACAGGGATGCGTCGTTCTTGCGGCACCCGAGCTGTAACTGCACTGCGATGCCCTCGGATGAGGCGAGCGCCGCCCAATACACCACGGACCCCTACGCGCATTTCCAGGGCCTCTCTCAGGACGACCAGGACCGGAAGTTCGGCAAGGCCAACGCCCAAGCTGTGCGCGACGGCGCAGACATCTTCCAGGTCGTGAACGCCCAGCGGGAGATGTACACCACCGCAGGCGGTTCCCTGGCGACACGCGCCGGCACCACGCGGCGCGGCACATTCGGTCGGATGGAACAGCAGGCCGGACGCACGCGGGACCGGCGGGGCGCAGAGCGGTACGGGTCCGCCACTCGGCACCGCATGGTGCCCGAAGAGATCTACAAGCAAGCCCCCGGCGATCGCGCCCGGCAAGTGGAGCTGCTCGAGGAGTATGGATTCATCCTTCCTCAGGGCCAAGTCCCCACCGGCGCAATCCGCGGCTTCAACGACCGATCACTGGCCCGCCCGTCCTTCACCTACCGGGACGGCCAGTGGGTCGACGACGCCAACTAGGCCACTTTCCCAGCCCTCGGCGCAATGGCCGCGGGACATCTCACCATGAGCCGAGCACGTCGGCAGGAGGAGCACCACCATGTCTGCACAGCGCAAGACAGCCACAATCCACGGCATCGACCCCTACGCACCCGACGGGATCGAGCAGCTGCTCGAGTTCCACCGGAACCTCTGGGGCGACGCCACGATGGAGGCCGACGAGGACCAGAACGACGACGATGCCGACGCTGACTCGCAAGATGACGATGCCGGCGACTCGACGGACCAGGACTCTGACGATGACTCGGACGACGACACCGATATCGAGGGTGCCGACGCGCTGGGCGACAGGGGCAAGAAGGCTCTGGATGCCATGAAGCAGAAGTGGCGGAACGAGCGCAAGAGTGCCCGCGAGATTAGGCGGGAGTTCGAGGAGTTCAAGCGCAAGCAGGAGAGCGCAGGCAAGCCGGACGATGAGCAGGCCATCGAATCTGCTCGCGCCGAAGCTCGCGCCGAGGCCACCTCGGCCGCGAACCGGCGCATCGTCCGCTCCGAAGCCAAGGCCGCAGCGGCCGGAAAGCTCGCTGACCCCGGCCTTATTTCGAAACTCGCTGACCTCGATGACATCGAGGTTGACGACGACGGCAACGTCGACCAGGACGCGCTCAATGACGCCATTGAGCAGGTCCTAGAGAGCTACCCCTCTCTGGCCGCGCAACGCAGCACGGGGAAGTTCGACTCTGCACGGGGCAAGAAGCGCCCCGGCAAGAAATACACCCCGGATGACCTCAAGTCGATGACCTCGGCGCAGGTCGCCAAGGCATACGACGACGGACTCATCCAGCTGTAACCCACCGCGACCTCAGAAAGGACGGCCCCAAGTGGCTATCGAAAATTTCATCCCGAAGATCTGGTCCTCCAAGATCATCGAGCAGTTCCGTCAGGAGTCCATCTTCGCCGGACTCGCCAACACCGATTACCAGGGTGACGCCCGCAAGGGCAACACCGTGCACATCCCCGGCGTCGTGGACGTCACCGTGCACGACTACAAGACCGGTTCGCTCCTCGACTCCGAGGGGCAGCCGATCTCGCGCACCACCACCGCGGACGGCATCTCGGACACGGGTGTCGACATTCTCATCGACCAGGAGAAGAACTTCGACTTCTACGTCGATGACATCGACAACGCGCAGTCGAACACCGCGCTGATGACCCCGTACGCCAACTCGGCTGCGCACGGCCTGCGCGATGACGCCGACAAGTTCCTCGCGAACCTGCTCTACCTCGGCGGCACTTCTGCCACCGTGGGTGCGCCGGCAACGGACGCGAAGTCCGCCTGGAACGTCGTGCGCGACCTGCGCAAGGCGCTCAACAAGGCGAAGGTGCCGGCCGCGCAGCGCGTGTTCGTCGCCAATGCCGAGTTCACCGCACTGCTGGAAGAGAACGACTCCAAGCTCATGGCAGAGAACACCTCCGGGTCCACTCGTGGTCTGCAGGAGGCGGCTCTGCCGCGGATCCTCGGCTTCGACCCGTTCGGTTCCGAGAACCTGCCCGAGACGGACAAGCCGTCCATCGTCGCCTGGCACAAGTCGGCGCTGGCCTACGCCTCGCAGATCGACAAGACCGAGGCCATGCGAGCCGAGAACAAGTTCGCTGACCGACTCCGTGGACTCCATGTCTACGGCGGCAAGGTCATCCGCCCCGGCGCAGTGTTCCACTGGACCGCCGCCTAAGCCTAGGAGGCACCCATGACGAAGATCAAAGGCCCCAGCGGCACAGTGATCGACGTTTCACCGCAGCACGCTCGAGGGCTGGTGCGTGACGGCTTCGCCACCTATGTGGACGGGGACGCCAAGAAGGAGGGCGAGGTGCTCGAGCCTCGCACTCAGGGCGAGTCGGAGTCCGCGCAGTTCGCTGTGGGGCGTCGCCCGAAGCACATCCAGCAGGAGCCGGCCAAGGTCGCTGACCCAGAACCGGACACCGAGCCGACCGTGCCTCCCGCGGAGGACAAGCCCGGTGCGCGTGCCACCCGCGACGAGCTGGTCGACTACGCCGTGGAGCACAAGATCGTCGCTGACGGTGAAGAGCTGCAGGGAAAGTCGAAGGACGAGATCCGCGAGCTCATCGAGGGATCCAACTAGGGGAGGTGGAGCGGATGGCTGATCTGATCAAGGCGTCAGACCTCAAGGACTACGGCCTGACGGAGGCGCAGTCATCCACCCCTCTTGTCGCCCGGCTGATCCGGTCGGCATCGGAGCAGGTACTCGATGCCGCCGGATCGCCTATCGGTGGGCTTCGGTCCACCGTGACCCTGGTCCAGCCTGCGGGGTCGGTGCTATTCCGGCTCCCTGGCCTGCCGATCCAGGAGGTGCACGAGGTGACCGTCGACGGCGTACCCATGACGGACTACCTGGTGGTCTCCGGCGGGCTCTATCGGGCCGATCGGTGGGGCGTGAACGCACCGGCAGTCGTGGCCGTGGACTACACGCACGGTGTGCCCGAGGTGCCGGCAGACATTGAGGACCTGGTGTGCCGCATGGTCCTCGCCGGCGTCCTCAACTCGATCGACGGGCCCGAGGGGATGGTGCTGAACAACGGCAACATCTCATCTGTCGCCATCGATGACTTCCGGGAAGCGTACGCCACCGGCCGAGACGTCGAAGCAGTCACCGAAATGACACTGCCGGAGCGGACCCGCGAGCGCCTCGCTGCGCGGTTCGGCGCCGGCGGCCCGAGTGTTGGCTCCAGCTATGAGTAGCGCCCGATTGCGCGCCACCGTGGCGAGAGGCCGACGTAAGGCCGAGGCACTGATGACCGACACGCTGCTGATCACGCGAAGTTCCGGCAACCCAGTGACGAACCCAGACGGCACAGTCACCCGCCCGGTTCAGACCGTCCACGCCGGCGTCGGCCGCATCCAAGGTCGTTCAACGGAGGGAGAGGACAGGACGGTCGCCGGTGCAGATGTCCTGATCGTCACCTTCCAGGCGCAGGTCCCAGTGGGTGTCGACCTTCGGCCGAGTGACCAGGTCGAAGTTACGGCGTCACAGATGGATCCGCTGATGGTGGGACGAACGTTCCGTGTCGAGTCAGTCGTGCGGAAGACGCACGCGACCAAGACGACCGCCAACGTCGAGGAGGGCCCATGACCGCAGGCAATGAGCTGCAGCGCTTCGGCACCGACCTCGGCAGGATCGCCTCCCGGGCCCTGCCCGACGTGGACAAGGTCCTCGAAGTAGGGGCGAACAAGATCAAGAAGGGCCTGAACGACAACCTGGCTGGTTCGAGCTCGTTCAGACCGGCCAGTGGTTCGGTCACCTATGACCGGCAGGCGGGCCTCGGCAGCATCTCGTACGTGATCGGCCCTGATAAGCAGCGCCGTGGCGGCGCGCTGGGGAACATCGCGTTCTTCGGCACCTCTCGCGGCGGCGGCACCGTGGACCTCGAGGGCCCGCTCCGTGAGGAGGCCCCCATCGTGGAGGGGCTGCTTGGCGACCTGATGGGCAAGTGGAGTCGGTCGGTATGACGGCACACAACGAGCTCATCCAGCTGCTCGACTCCACCCCGTACACGATCTATGACCATGACGTGTTCAGCACGCCCACCTACCCGTACGTGCTGGTGGAGCGGAGCCGGCCGGCGTACCCCGAGCGCGCACTCACCCGGGACCGTCAAGGTGTCCGCGTCTCCTGGCTCCTGACGCCGGCGGGCCAGTCCCGGCAGTCGGTGTCCATCATCTCCGACCTAATCATCCCCTTGCTGGATGGCGCCCGCCTCGAAGGCCAGCGGCTCGAGTACGAGCCCACCGGAGTCGGCATCGAGGAGGAGGAGAACCTGCAGGTCAATGGCCTGCCGGTGTTCTTCTCCAAGCTCACCTTCGGTGTCACCCTTCCCAGATAACCCAGGAGGTCGCGTGTTCATCCGCGTCAAGGACAAGTCCACCGGGCACGAGTTCGATGTGCCCGAATCTGACCAGCGTATCGGCAAGGCGTTCAAGCCACTGTCGAAGAACCACTACCCGCCGTCGGCTGTTGCACGTCGGCCCAAACACCACATCGGTCGCAGTTCCGCACCGGTGACCACAGAGCCGTCCGGCGTGGCGGAGGAACCTGAGAAGGAGAACGAGAATGACGCAGATCCCAAGCACGCCGTCTGACGGCAATGTGAAGGTGCTGGTGGTCCCCGCGATCGCTGACACGAAGGCCCCCACGGTGACCGAGCTGACCGGCGAAGGCGTCGTGGACATCTCCTGCTACCTGACCGGTGACGGGCTGAACCTCACCAGCGACCAGGCGTCCATCTCGGATGAGCGCCTGTGCTCGACCCAGACGTTCGAGCAGCCAGGCCGAGAGACGCACAGTGCCGAGGTCACCTACATCGACAACACCAACTCGGAGTACGAGACGGACTCCAACAAGGCTGCGGAGACGCTGGTCAAGAACTCGGATCACTTCATCGTGACCCGACGCAACGTCGCCTATGAGGCCGAAGTCGAGGCCGATCAGAAGGTGTCGGTGTGGCCGGTCAAGGCGGGGATCCATCGCGATGTGCCTGCGGAGGCGAACTCGGTGACCCGAACCGTCCAGAAGCTGTTCGTCACCGGCGATGTCCACCAGAAGGTGTCGGTCGCGTCCGGCACCTGATCGGCCTGATTCTCCTGGTGCGTCGTCCCTTGCAGGGTGGCGGCGCACCAGGTCAACCCTGCATCACCCTGCCTAGTCTTTGAGGAGTACCCGATGGCCCTGAACGTGAAGCGACCTGAACGCCTGGTCGATGTGTGCCTGGATGGCAGCCTGATGGCCGAGTGGGAGGCGACCGACAAGGAGTACCGATCGGCTCGCGCCGAACTTCTTGCGGCCCCCGACAAGCGCATGAATGATCCGCGAGCGAAGCGGGTGGACGAGCTCCTTGCGAAGGCCCGCGAGCTCTCCAAGCAGGCGCGTGCCGAGACGGTGACGTTCCGACTTCGCGCACTCCCGCGATCGGCGTGGGATGAGCTGGTCACCGCGCACCCGGCGCGCTCGAAGGAGAAGGACGGCGGGTTCCCGTTCAACATCACCACGATCACCGACGCCGCGATGTCCACCGAGGGCACCATCGTCTCCGTGGAGCGACCGGACGGCGCCGTGGAGCCCTTCGCCTGGGATGACTGGGAGGCGTTCGCAGAAGGACTGTCGAGTGCCCAGCACGAGGACTTCTACGTGGCCGTGATCGGGCTCAACGCGGGGGCGAACGAGGTCCCTTTTTTACCCGAGTCCGCACAGACCACCGATTCCGACAAGAGCTAGAAGCCTCACGGAAACTCGGGATCTCGCACCGCCGGTTCATGGGCTGGGAGCCGACCACGACGTTCGAGACTGGCGCGGATGGCCGTCTGCTGTCGTCCGTGCCGGAGCCTGAATGGTCGGACGAGGAGCAGGGCAAGATGCTGGCGCTAACGTACTACGAGGCGGCCGAGAAGTGCCCGGTGTGCGGCGGGCCCAAGTCTGAATGCCAGGACCCAGCGAACGAGATGCGCTACAAGGCCGAGCCGCCCGTCAGGTGCTTCTACCAGACACAGGTATCTCGGGAGCTCGACCAGTGGAAGAGCGATGAACGCCGCCACACCCAAGCGCTGATCCCGCAGGTGAAGCTCCAGGAGTAGCTACCGTGCGGCCATCTTCTGCATGTAGCTGAGGCCTAGCGCGCCGATACCGGCAAACAGCGCGAGCCACGGGCCCATCGTCAACTCGTCCCCTCTCACGGCGCCCACCACGAGGTTGAGCACCGCGAGCATGCACAGAGCAATCCCGACGTACCGCAACGCTATGCCCGCTTCGGGCTTCTTGGCTTCTGTCTCAGCAGGGTCACTCATGCCTCCAAGTCTATTGGAGGCATTCGTCGTTAAGGAGGCCCCATGGCGGATCGCACCATCACACTCAGCCTTAAGGCCCGGGTGGACGGCCTTGTGAACGGCGTCAAGACCGCGCAGATGGCAGCGACCGACGCAGGGCGCAGCCTCGACAACTTCCGCAAGAACAACGAGCAGGCGTGGAACACCGCCGGCCGGCGAATCGCAGCATTCGGCACCGCCACCGTCGCCGGACTGGGCATGGCCGGCAAGGCCGCCATGGACTGGGAATCGGCCTGGACGGGTGTCCAGAAGACTAATGAGGGCACGGCTGAGCAGATGGCTCAGCTCGAGGACGACCTGCGTGGACTCACCCAGGTCCTTCCTGCCAGTCACGCTGAGATCGCAGCCGTAGCAGAGGCCGCAGGCCAGCTCGGCATCGGCGTGGATGACGTCGCTGAGTTCACCAAGACGATGATCGACATGGGCGAGTCGACCAACATGTCCGCCGATCAGGCGGCCACCTCGCTCGCTCGATTCGCGAACATCATGGGCACCAGCCAGTCCGACTTCGACCGCATCGGCTCCTCCGTGGTGGAGCTGGGCAACAACTTCGCCACCACAGAGTCCGAGATCGTGGAAATGGCTATGCGCATCGCCGGCGCCGGCGCGCAACTCGGTCTCACCGAGGGCGAAGTGCTCGGCTTCTCCACCGCGCTCTCCTCGGTCGGCATCGAAGCACAGGCCGGCGGCACAGCCATCTCCAAGGTCATGATCGACATCGCCGCGGACGTGGACAAGGGCGGCGAGGATCTCGAGCAGTGGGCCGCCGTCGCCGGCATGTCCGCACAGGAGTTCAAGCGGGCCTTCGAGGAAGACGCTGCAGGGGCCATGGTGTCCCTGGTCGAAGGACTCGGCAACGCCGAGGAGCAGGGGAAGACCACCCTGGGAATGCTCGATGAGCTCGGCATCACTGAGGTCCGCACCCGTGACGCCATGCTGCGCCTTGCTGGCGCGAGCGACATGCTCGCGGATTCCCTCGCCACCGGCAATGAGGGGTTCGCAGAGAACACCGCGCTGATGGAGGAAGCCGAGAAGCGTTACGCGACTGCCGAATCCCAGATCGCTATCGCCTGGAACGGGATCAAGGACGCTGCGATCGACGCTGGCGCCGTGATCGTCCCGGTGATGGTCGGCATGGTGGAATCCATCGCGGATCTCGCGGCGTGGTTCTCTGAGCTGCCTGAGCCAGCGCAGACCGCAATCACGACCCTCGGGGGCCTGGCCGGCGTCACCGCGGCAGGGCTCGGCGGCTTCATGCTCCTCTTCCCGCAGGTGCAGAACACCCTCGAGGCGCTGCGATCCATCGGCCCCGCCGGCGGCAAGGCCGCAACGGCCATCACCAACGTCGGCAAGGTCGCCGGGATCGCCGCGGTCGGATTCATCGCACTCGAGACCGCCTCCCGGATCGCGGGAACGGGCCTGGATGACCTCGGGTCAGCCAGCGACTTCGAGCGGGCGCTGCATCTCCTCGCAGAGGACGCGCTGGCCGGCGCAAACTCCCTCGATGAGCTGGCTTCCGCGTCGGGCTCGTCTCTCACCTCGGTCCATGGTCTTGGCGACGCTCTCAAGACCGTCGACGCCAGCGGGTTCGTGAAGAGCCTCGACTGGGTCGGCTCCATGGGTGGCAACTTCGACACCGAGGTGGGGTTGGCGGAGGAGGCGCTGGGCAACTTCGATGAGGCGTTGACCAACCTTGCCAAGGGTGGCAACTTCGAGCTGGCCGCGGAAGGTTTCAGGCAGCTCGTCATGGAGGGTGAGGCGCAGGGACAGTCCCTCGAGACTGTCGCCGCGACCGTGCCCGAGTACATCGACGCCCTGGGCGCCGCAGCTCTCGAGCAGGGGGTCTTGCTCAACGAGACCGACCTGCTGAAGCTGGCCATGGGTGAACTGCCGCCCGAGCTGCAGAGGGTGAAGGACGCGGCCGACCAGGCCGCGCAGCAAGACCAGCTCGAGTCCGCGCTGAGCGATGTTGGTCTCGCCGCGGACGGCGCGGTGGAGTCGCTCTCGGACTACCTGGATCTCCTGTTCGAGACTGGCCTTGCGGCGCAGTCCGTGATGCAGGCCCAGTCGTCCTACGAGGCTGCCCTCGATGGCGTCTCGGATGCAATCGATCAGGTGGCCGCGTCAGAAGGCGAGATGGGCAGCATCCTCAATGAGACGAAGGATGCTTTCGATCTGACGTCCGATGCGGGCCGTCTGGCGCAGGACAGCTTCCTCTCGATTGCCGATGCTGGCCGCGATCTTGCTTCCTCTATGGCTGAGGCCGGCGACTCCCAGGAGGACATCCAGAGCTCACTCGAGGGCACCTACAAGGGTCTGATTAACGCGGGGGAGCAGTTCGGCCTCACCGCGGAGCAGTCCAAGGCTTTGGCTCGTGAGGTGCTCGGCGTCCCGGATGGCGTGACCATCGACTCTTGGATGTCCACCGAGGCGGAGGAGACCGCTAAGCGAATCTCCACCGAGGTCAACGACATTCCAGACTTCACCGAGGTGATGGTGGTGGTCGATGACGATGGCGCACTGGGCCCGATCCAGATCACGAAGGAAGAACTGGCGTCCATCCAGGACCGCACGGTCGACGTGGATGTCACCGACAACGGCAGCGTGCTGACCGTCCAGGGCGGCATCGACAACGTGGAGGGCAAGACCGAGTACATCTACGTTGAGGACGACGGCACGGCGCGTGTGGTCCAGTCGCGGATCGACAGCGTGACCGGCAAGACCGAGTACGTGTATGTGGACGACAACGGCACAGTCCGGGTGGTCCAGGGCCAGATCGATGGTGTGCAGGATGGATCAGCGGACATCACCGCGGTTCCCCAGACTGCGAACGCCGAGTCGGCGCTGAACAACACGGCCCGGAATCGCACCTCGACCATCACGCAGGTCATCAAGCGATCCAACCTGCTGACCAACACGTCCCCAGGTGGGCCCACCCTGAACAGCGGCGGGTACACCGGAGGTGTGGCGGGGCGCGACTTCGGCTTCCCCAAGCTGCGCAATGGCGGGCGACTTCCGTACACGGGACTCGGCACGGACATGATCCTTGGGGTGAACGGGGCGGGGCTGCCTGTCGCTCGGGTGGATGACGGCGAGTGGGTGGTCCGTGAGCGGTCCGCACAGAAGTACGACAGCGTGCTCGACCGGATCAACCGCGACCACCCATCCGTGCAGCACCTCGCCGGGTACGCGGCGGGAGACAGGGTCAACCGTGGCGCTATCCAGTCGCAGCAAATGGCAATGGCTACAGCGCCGGCCATGACGTCAGCGGGTGTCGCATCGCCGGCGGGACCGTCTGAGATGACGGGGACGCTGTACTTCGAGAATGGCGCGCTGGCGGGGCAGTTCAAGGCGGCCATGAGCAACAACACTCAGGGTCTCGCCCGCGAGACGAACAATGCGCTGCGGAAGCTGCGCACCACATAGGGGGTTCATATGACCGCATACCTGGGCCCCGCGGGTGGGCTGGTGCCGTTTCGGTGCCCGTCCGCCGTGTCGATCACCACCGAGCGGGCGCAGAGCTTCAAGACCACACTGGGTGGGCGGGTGAAGGTCCAGCGCGGACCGGTCACCCGCCGGCAGTGGCAGGTCGAGCTCGGCAGCGCGACACCGCAGGAGCTCGCGAACCTGCAGGCGCTTGTCGAGGCTGGCACTCCGCCATGGGTGTGGGTGGAGCCGTATGCGCAGGTGACGAACCTGTTTACCCCGGAGCAGTCGACACTCGCGCCGGGGACATGGTCGGGGAACGGGGCAACTGAGGGCGGCGCGGTCGCAGTAGCGGACGCAATGGCTCCCCGATCTATCATGCACCCCAGCGGCGGTGCGATCACACTGGGGCTTCGCTTCGGCTCCGCTGATAGGCCACCTGTCCGGCCTGGCGTTCCCTTGAGTGTATCCGCAGCTGTCCGTGGATCTGGTGTGTTGACTGCCCACTGGCACAATTGGCAGGGTTCCGCAATCGGCTCAGCAACCAAGAGCTTCAGCTATTCCGAGATGGGCCGGGCCCTTCTGGAGAACATCAACCCACCAGCCGCCGCGCAGTCTGTGCGTGTTGTGGTGACTGGCGCGCAACAGGTCGCCATGCCTTGTCTCACATGGACGCCGGACGCGCCGCCATGGTCCATGGGTCGGGGTTGCACACGCGCTGTCGAAGACGGCCTATCTGAGGCCGTGCAGGCGGCGGTCCGTGATGCCCCGTCGATGCGCCGGTCGTCGCTTTCGTTTACGGTTCGGGAGGTGGGTTGATGCAGGAGATTAGCGGATATCCCGACGATATAGGCATGGTCGAACCTACCGCGCTGGTCCTGGTGAACGGGTCCCCGGTGGAAGTATCGTCGCTCTCAGTATCTCGTGAGCTGTCCTCCTCGATGCCTTCGCAGGTGGCGTCTGCCAGCGGCCTAACCGCCGCGACGGGAAGCGTGTCATGGGCTGTGGGTGAGGACGTGCAGACGCGCTCAGCTCACCCTTGGGATGGGAACGACTTCCCGCCGAAGCCGGCCGATGAGGTGGTCGCTTTCATGGGGTACGGGGAAGCGTTCGTCCGGCAGCTCACCGGCAGCATCGATGACTCGCAAGGGTCGGCGGCCAGTGGGGATGTTTCTTCTGGCCTGGTGGATGCCATCGACAAGCTGAATCGTCCCGTCTCGTTTCCCGCACTGCTGGACTGGATGCCCCCACGGGTAGATGGTGAAGAGTACACCCGCGTGGGGATGCAGCCGGTCTATATCACGGACAGGATCCTGCGCGAGTGTGGATTCAATGCCACCCCTCCGCAGGTCAATGGGTGCGTGTTCTCGGCTCCACACATGGGTTCAGCTTGGCCCGAGGTGGGCGACGTGTATAGGGCAAGCGAGCAGGGGTTCTCCACCCGCTCGGTGCTGCATGTCCCGACGGTGTGGGGTGTGGGACTGTCCAGCGGGGACGTTCTCTACGAGCCGGACTTCTCGAAAGCAAGCAGCAACGGGCGACTGAATCGCACGATGCAGATCACCGTCAAGGTGAACCCCGGTCAAGTGTCAAGTGGTGAGGCGTTTGTCCGCGCACAGTGGGGCGGCGCCTACGTGTCCCTCAGTGTGACAAATCTGCGCACCATCCGGGCGCGTCTCCACAACGGGTCCTCTGTGACCACCGTCTGCCAGTTGACGGACGCCGACGTTTCAGATGCGACCGTGTTCACCCTCCGGGTGCTCCCAGATGGAAGCTTCACGATCTTCGCGAACACCGGCAAGTCAACCTCCGGGTCAGCCTCACTGCCGTCCGCGATCACAGGTAGCGACATGGACCGTGTTCGGGTGTTCGTCACCCACGAATGCGGGCTGCTAATCGGCGGGACCCAAGTCAACTTTGGGTCTACGAGTGTCTTCAATGCACCGCAGACAGCGCGACTCACCCCACCCGCGTCGTGGCGGCAGCTTCACGCATTCCCGCGAGTAGAGTCTCGCAACGCGCTGGACCTTCTGAAAGAGCAGGCAGAGGCAGAGTGCGCAGCGATGTGGATCGATGAGCACGGCGTCTTCCGCTGGGTGAACCGGACGAACCTCACGGGCGCGGGGGCATCTGCGAGGATCAACGCCTTGGATGATGTGCTCGATATCGGGTGGGAGTCCAGCGCGGCGGGGGTCCGGTCCCGCGTGGTGCTTAAGTCACTGGAATCGAACATCAGCCGGTCAAAGATGCCGAATCAGATGGCTTGGCAGGCTGGCGGAAAGTCGCTGGAGGCTGGGGAGTCTAGCGAGGAGATCGTCTCGCCTGCTGGCGACGCCGATTGGGTACGTGTGGATGAGGATCTCAAGGTACTCCCCGGGGACTTCTTCGACTTCAACCGGGGCCGGGGCACCTGGGGCGGGGGTATTGCATCCAATGATGACGGGTCCCAGTGGGCGACCATCGGCAACTCTGCATTCTCGGTGTCCATGGAGAAGCTGGCAGACGCGGTTTACAAGATCACCACCAATGCGGGTTCTCCACCCAATGGGCGGACCGTGGAGCTCAGCACCCCCGACGAGGACGCGTCGACGGGTGTGTGGAAGTCCAAGCGAAACGTAAACCTTCCGATGCTGCGCGCCAAGGGAGTTGTGGAGTGGTCTGACCGGGAAACCGTAGGGCTCCATGTAGGGCCACAATTGGCTGCCGTTTTGGAACACGACGTCGGCCCTTGGGTGCAGAACCCCACCGACCTGCAAGACCTCGCAGATTGGCTCTCAGCGCAAGTATTCGAGCCCAAGCCAGTACTGCGGAACCTCTCGGTCATCCCAGACTTCCGCCGCCAACTCGGCGACGTGGTGTGGGTCGAGGACAGGGAGAACCTCCACATCGAACTCAAGCTGCTCATCACCAAGATCGACACCACTATCTCGGCGGGCTCAGCCGATCAGACCATCGGCGGGCGCATCCTCGAAGCGCGGTCCCTGGGGACCACCAACGCGCAACTCGACACGCACGCCGGGTACCGCACTAACACAGGGTTCGACATCCTCTGGGCTGACGCAACGAACGCGCAGCTCGACACTGATCCTCTCGGAAGGGGCTAGGACATGCCGTTCGTCGGACCATTTCAGCAGTACGTCATCGATGAAGATAGGAACGTCGCACGGGTCGATGACTGGGCCATGCAGGCCGCAGCGATCACCTCGGGGATTGAGCAGGGGAAAGCGGAGGCGCTGGCGGCCGCGAGAGTGGATGCTGCACATAAGGCGGCGGCCACTCTCGCGGCATCGAAGCAGTTCACCACGGACTCGATGAACACCTCGCACCTTGACCTCGACACGGACGGCACGCCGTATTTCCGGCTGGGCTCTATGACGCTAAGCATTCACGCCGACACAGACGGCAACCCATTCTTCCTCGACAATTAGGAGCACGCCTTGACACAGCCACTAGACCGCCGACTGATGACAGAGGCGACCTTCCAGGCGAAGGCTCTAGAGCAGGATGGTCGACTCAGCAACTACGACACTCGAGTGCGCGCCATTGAGGTGCTGGGTGAGCTCGCACCGGGGAACGTGGATGACGCGACGTTCGCATCCGTGGTGGGGCAGGAAGACTCGCAGGGGTCGCAGGCGCTCAAGGCAGCCTATGCCACCCTTGACAATCAAGGGCGCCAGCCTGTGCGGAAGGGGGAGCTCAGCCTCAACGTCCAGGACTATGGCGCAGTGGGGGACGACTCCACCGATGATTCCGTGGCTTTCCAGGAAGCGATCAACGATGCCGCCAGCAAGGGCGGCGGTGTCGTCTATGTTCCGCGATCTCGGTACAGGGTGGCAAATCTGGTGCTTCGCAGTGGCGTGACGCTGACGGGCGGGGCGGGAAACTTCAACTACCTGGCGTCGTCCGCTCAGCCGGGCGGGGCAGTGCTTCGCGGCGTGGAGCCCGGCTGGCTGGTGGACATGCCCGAAGACGGTGCACGCTGCGCGGCGGTCGTGGGGCTCGGTCTTGACGGTCGCGGCGTATCCAATGGTTACCGGATGCGGGGCCGCTGGAACGCCGCAGGGCACATCGGTGTGCACAACACCCCCGAGCAGGGGATCTACATCCAGCACGAGGCATCTAAGTATGACTCGGTCGGCAACGCGATCAACGCCGCACTGCTCACTAACGTGGTCATGAACAGGACACCCGGCAAGTACACAGGAGGCGTCGAAGTTGAAGGGACCGACCACTACCTGAACTGGATCGAGTCCAGCAACTCAGTACAGGGTGACCTGGGGACCACGATGGCGAACCCGGACGAGGGGTATGTGACACCCTTCCTCATCGGTGGCGCTGACCACTTCATCAATAACCTCGTCGGAGAATACGGTGAGACTGGGCTTATTTACATCGGCGACAAGTGCCGATTCGCGAACATCCGCTCCGACTCGAACCTTGGTCACGGTTACCTGCTGGATAACGGGCGCGGGGGCGTCTGGGTCAACGTCACCAGCCGAAAGAACGGGATGGCTGCAGCCAACACTTACGACGGCTGGAAAGCCGCGAGCAACTCTGTTGGGAACACCGTTACCGGGCTCGTCACGCAGCAACAGGATGGGCACACTTACCGGTATGGAATCAACGATGAGGTCAACACCGACTTCGGCAGCCGCAACCAGTACGTCGCACCAGACGTGCGGGGTTGGTCGACCGCACCACTGAGCATTGTGGACTTCCTGGGCTCCGGGGTCATGTTCGCCTCGAAGGTGGTCCGCTCTGGATCCGCTGCCAACGTCGACGTGTTCGGCGCATCTACGGTGGCTGTCAACTCGTCCACCACGACCATCACGGACTTCATCCACGGATACAGCGGCCAGGATATCTCGGTCGTGGCAACAACGACCGGCGGGATCATCCAGGCCAACAGCAGGATCAGGACGTCTTCTGGATCGAACCTGTCACTGCAGGCGAACCGCGCCTACCGGTTCACTTTCTACAACGATCGGTGGGTGCAGCACTGATGCCGCCTAGCCGCCACATCCCCGGCCAAGAGCCGCCCAGCAGAGAGCAGGTGATCGGATGCCGCATACGACTCATCTGACGAATAGGCCCCACCCACCGGAGCCTCGCACCCCGCGTGCGGTGGCCCGGTGGTGCTGGGACACAGTCCTCTGGGCTGCCGGTGTACTGACCCTGTCTGTGAAGCACCCGCGCCAGGCGGCCCGGAACTTCTGGCACCTGGTCAACGAGCCCCGCGGGATCACCCTGCTGGTGTTCGCCGGCTACGTGGTGCTCACCTGGGGCGGACAATCGGCGCTGCGGAACCCGCCGAACACGGTGGAGAACGCCGCCGGTGAGCTCGCCATGACTCTACTGTCCACCATGTTCGTCTCAGGCGGGGTGATCGGGGCGCTGACCTGCCTGCCCGGGTGGAACTGGCTCGAGCGCGGAGGGGTGCTGCTTGCCGGTTTCGCTGCGCTGATCTACGCGGTGATCGCCATCTCTCTCGGTGTCACCACCAACGGGAACCGGGATCTGCAGGTCAGCCTGATCCTGTTTGCCGTCATCATGCTCACCGGGAGAGCCTTCTGGATCTGGGAAAGGCCATACGCCAAGCGCCGAGACAAGAGCACGGCCACTACCGCATAGGAGGCGCTAGTGAGCCCCGAACTAATCACCGCACTTGTGAGCCTCGTCGGCGGCGGCATCGGTGTCAAGATCATCGACTGGATCATCGCCTGGACCAAGGGGCGGATGGACCAGGCGCAGAAGGTCCAGAAGCGCCTCGACGCAGAGACCAGGCGCCGGCGTGAAGCTGAGTCGGCCTACCACTCGGTGCGTATCACTGCAATCAAAGCGGGGGTTCCCGTGGCCGAGATAGCGAACTTGCCCGACACGCCAGCCGGCGAGTAACCGACCACCGAACCGCAGGCCCCGCTCCACATGGACGGGGCCTTAGTCATGCCCAGGAGGCACAGATGAGCAAGCAGCTACCAGCCGAGGAAGAGCTCGAGGTCCACCACAAGGCCGGATACCTCGAAGACGTCGACCGCGAGGACGAAGCACCTGAGCCCGAGTTCGACGGCGCCGAGGGCGATCTGCCAGAGGACGCCGAGGACGTGGAGATCGAGATCCCAGAAGCCGAGGAGGGCTAACCCATGAGCTTCACCATTCTGCCTCGGTCTGCATGGACCGACACCGCACCTGGCTTCGCCCGGTTCCCCTCCCGTCGACTGGATCCCAACGTGGTCCGCACGGTCGCCCCGCACTACCCGGCGGACGGTCCCGTCACCTACGGACCCGAGCCCACCCTGGCGCAGTCAGCCGCCCGGCTGCGCGCCTATCGCAACTACCACGTGAATCACCTGGGCTGGGCTGACATCGGCTATCCGATGGCCGTCGACCAGGCTGGACGGATCTTCACCTGCGCCGGGCTCAGCTTCGCTGGCGCGCACTCCGCCTCGCCCAGCTTCGCGGATGCCAACTACCGGGTGACCGCGGTGCTATTCATCCTCGGCAACAACGAGCGGCCCAGCGCAAAGGCCATCGCCGCCTTCCGCAACCTCTGCCGATGGATGAAGGACAACCGCTACCCGAATCTCGCCACCCGGCCGGTGGACCACGGCAACCTGCGCGGCGCCTCCACCTCCTGCGCCGGCCCAGAGATCCGCCGACTGATCCCAACCGGTGGGATGGACATTCCTGCCGGTAAGGTCACGGCACCCGCGGCGACCGCTACTGGCGACCGAGCGCACACGGTCAAGGCGGGGGAGACCCTGTCGGCCATCGCGGCGCAGTACAGCGTCAGCGTGGGCACGCTCGCCACGGCGAACAACCTGGCGAACCCGAACCTCCTGCAGGTCGGCCAGAAGCTCACCATCCCAGGCGGGGAAACTGCGAAGCCATCCGCGCCGAAGCCGAGCGCCCCGGCGGACTCCTACGCGGACAAGACCAGCTGGCCCGAGCGGCCCATCCAGCAGCGCCTCAACGACCAACTGTGGGAGGACAACGCCTACGACAACACCAAGTTCGCGCTGGTCGAAGCGCTCCGGCGGGCAGGCTACGGCACCGAGTCGGTCACTCCGTGGGGTCGGCTGCAGCAGATCAGCCGGTGGCTCCGCGGCCGCCACGGGATGCGTGGACCTGAGACCCAGGTCGAGATCTGGAAGAGGTTCCAGACCTTCCTCAAGAGCGTCGACCGGTACGCCGGCGCGATCGACGGGATCCCCGGACCCCAGACCACACGAGGCATCTTCGGATGGCTCAACGACATCCGACCCGCCTACCTCTAGGAGACACCAATGCCTCAGAACACCCCGAAGAAGAAGGAGCCGGTCGCGCTCTCCGCGGCCATCGTGGCACTGGTTGCCGCTGTGGGCCCGGTGCTCATGGCGTTCGGGCTCGAGATCACCGATGAGCAGAACGCCGCCGTCATGGGGCTGGTGACCGCCGTCGTCGCGGTCGCCACTGGCCTCTACGCCCGGTCCAAGGTCACCGCACCCGAGCGCGACCCCAAGCCGCCCATCACCAGCGAGACCCAGGCCTGACGAGTCCAACTGACTCTAAGTCGCGGCCACGCCGCTGTAGCGCCGCACCACACACTGCCGCCCCACCCTCAAACAAGGGTGGGGCGGCTTTCGTGTCTGTTCGGGGGTGCGTCCGGTACCGCTGTATATTTGAGCCATGGAGACTTGGACAACTGCGTACCGGTTCGAGTGGACTCCGATCATCGCCTTCAGTGCCCGTCGTCTAGAGCTCCTACAGTGGCTTCAAGACAATGTGGAGCCAGTAGCTTTTCGAGATCAGGATGACTCTGTTGGAGTCGCTGTAGAGGACTTGTACTTGAAGGTGACCGCGACTAGAGATTCGTTGACACTTCTGAATGGCCGCGTCCCCCACTTGGACCTCGAGGCAACGACTCATGTCGTTGAAGGAATATTCGAAACCTTGAAGCCCGAGGGCATCACGCTCGCCTACAGTTCACAAGCGATATCCGGCGAGCTACCTAGCGCTGACTATGAGGCCGAGACTGCACGCTTCTCTGCTCGTGCCGCCGGTACACCGGATGTGTCGGTCGTTCCCTACGACGCCGCGATATTGGCCGACTTCTCCACCCCAGGCTTCCTGGTGCAGTCAGAGTGGGGTATCGTCAACGGATCAGAGTTGGCGATGCGCGTCGAAGATCCGCGTGTTGGCCGAGCAGGGGGCTCCAGAGCCCTCACTAGCCTCGACAACGAAGACCGACAGTCTCTGCCGGCGCTGAGTGTATTCATGGACAACTTCATTCGACCCTCAACCAAGGGCGAAATAAACGACGTGCAGAGTCTGTTTGGAACTGCGCGTAGTGCTGACGAAGCTAGCGAGTTAGTTTCGTCCACGATTATGGAAGGAATGCGGTGAGTTCTGTGACGTCAGTCTTGGCAGAGGCGCGAGTCCCCGCGACGCAGGATGACTCTCGAGAACGAGACTCATGGGTAACGATGCCAGCGAGGAACCGTGGGCGTTCCAGCGCCCTTGCGACATTGAGGGGGACGCTTTCGAACCTCTCCGACGATTACGCACGGGGGTGCGCCCCCTCAGCTGAGGTGCCCGAAGCCAGCGACCTGCGGCCAGTAGACGAGCACGATATTCATGCTGCGAACTACCTAGCGTCGACGTACGACGACTAGATAGGGTTTCGCTTCAGTGGTCGGGTTGCGGATGATCTCCGTCGGGCAAGTTCGATGGGCGTTCATCCCCTATAACGATTCGCCGCCTCATCCGGGTGAGCGCGATTCAAAAGGTAAGACACGACCGGTGGTAGTTCTCGGCTGGAACAGCTTTAGTGACGGCGACAGCTCAATCCTCGTGGTTCCCGTATACACCCACGGCAACGGTTCAAAGCATCTTCGGCCGGGAGAGGTGCGAATCGGAAACTACGAGGAGCTAGGACTCTCACCCCAAGCTCGGATTCAGCCGTTCAAGGTGATCGCACTTCACCCCACTAGTATTGATTTCTCCCAGGTGCCGGCCGGGAATATCACCCCCGAGGCCATGGAGAACGTCATTCATAGCATTGGCTCGATGTTCATGAGCGTGGGCGAATACACGAAGGTGTAGTGGCAACGCGCTTCCTGGACTCACAGGTCGTAGGGGTCCTGCCACCGAGACTCTGCCCGGCTGATCCTGGTGACCCATTCGGCGGGCACCCATGCGGATTGCTTGTCGTGGTGCTCGGTCTCCCATAGGATCAGCACCCGTGTCTTGGTCCAGCGGCGCACTTTCGCGTCGACGGTGCCCAGGTCGGGGAGCTCCACCCGGACGTAGGGCTCGCGGCCGTACGGGGTCGAGACCACCTCGTCAGGGTTGACATTGTGCTCACCGTAGATCCGGATCCTGGGGAGCGGGCGAGGCGGTTGCACGGCTCATATCGTGCCGGAGCCCTATGACACGAAACCTGGCCGCTCCGGGGGAAGGGTTAGGCCTCCCTGTCCCGTCTTTGCTGGCGTCTGTGATCGCAGAGATTGAGCAGGCCGACAGAGGCGAAGCATATGAAGCACGCAACCAGCCCGACAGTTTGGATGGTGAAGCCTTCGCCCTGATGCCGGTCTATGGCGGACGCGCCAGCCAAAGCTGCAGCCGCGAACAGTAGGGCAGTGCCGACTTTGAACCTCATTGGGCCACCGTACCCGCCCCTGACCTGGCGAAACTAGAGCGTCACTCGTCGCGCTCGGGTCCGGTCTGGAACCGGCGAACCACCCACGAATCCGGGAACAAGGCGTCCTCGACCGCATTTGCCCGGTTCGCAGTGAAACTCGAGGGGTGGCCGTACCGTGATGCCGAGGCGTAGAACGTCGGCACCTGAAGTTGCTCCACGAGGTCCGCGGCCAGCGCGTGAAGGTACTCGCGCTGCACCTCGTCAGGCTCTCCGTGCTGCCTAGTGTGGGCATCGAGCATCTTGGCGACGAACGAGTCCACAGCGGGGGATCGGTCTGGCATGGGCCCATGATGCCACGCCGCGATTCGTAGTTCCCGAAGTCGCGCTGCCGAGTGACTGGAGAAGTTCCCAAGCTGCTTCGTGCGCCTTTACTACGAACGGGCCCTCGAATACGAGGTGCAACCCGGTCGTCTCCGTCGCTGATAAGGAGTGGAGCACCAAGGTCCTAAGCGAGCGGAAAGCCAGCATGCCAGGGTATAGCGCCGGTAAGACCCTCACCTGCCGCACTGAACGCACGCTGGACTGCGCGGTAAACGACTCTTGCTGTGCGCCGCACCAAGAAAAAGCCATGCCATAACCCAGCTCACGACGAAGCCCACGATCATTACGATGGGACTCGCAGAGTACTCGGAGAGCTGGTTTTGCAACCGTGAGATCAGATCCGGCAGTGAAACGCCCATCAGTCCGACCCCAAGTAGGCGGGCGCAAGCACGGGTGTGGATGCTTTTGCGAGGCCAGTCGTCACCCTCAATCCAGTCATCTGGTTTCACTGAAGACACAACTAGCAACCAAATTCCTGCTGCTAACGCTCCGATGGAGAATCCGAACCCCAGGCCATTTTCTGTCTGCGTTATAGATAGCGCGAAGAAGACCATCAATCCAAAGACGCCAAGCTCAGCTCGGATCGCATTGACTTTGGTCAATTCTGCTGCCCCAATCATTTAGATGCCTTGGCTGAAGCACTGAGCATCGTAGATACCTAGCCATTATCTATCAACTAATCATCAATGAAGGAATATGGTTCTCTCTTGGGGCGAGCCGCTCCCAGGGTCATCGAAAACTCTTTGTGGTCATGACTGATCGAGGCACTCGCTCCGGATACAACTTGCCATAGTCCCTTCGAGTCTTCAATGGAGGTGTGAGTGCCAACCCGCCCAGCTCATCCCGCGGCATAGGACGCGAGCTGGGGTGTGGCGCCCGTCTGCATCAGGTGTGACATCTGCTCCATAGCTCGCTGCACCGCGGGCCCGTACTTGGATCGGTACCCGCGGGTGACCTGGCGGGAACTGTGTCCGACGATCTCCATAATGATCGGCTCCGGCACCTCGAGGATGTAGAGAAGGTCCACCACCGTGTGCCGAGCGCCGTGCAGCGTGACGTGATCCTTGATCCCCGCCGCTTTAAGCATGTCTGCCCATCGGTCGGTGATGTGGTCGGGGTCCCAGGGTGTTCCATCTGGGCGCCTGAAAAGCAGGCCATCGGTGGGTGAGTCCGCCACGACTCGATGGAGGAACGATCGCAGCGGCTCCACGAGCGGGTAGGAGCGCCAGCCAGCTTTGGACTTGGGCCTCACCCGGTAGAAGTGCCCGTGCATGTGCTCATACTCGTAGTCCGCCGGCGCCTTCGCGATTGCTTCAGGGTTGAATCTCTGCAACTGCCACTCGAGGTGCAGCTCATCTTCGGTGACCCGGTCTGTGGTGAGACCGAGAAGCTCGCCGCGCCGCGCACCGGTGAGCAGGTACGTCACCCACAAAGGGGCCAGTCCTTGCGTTAGATCATCGCTTGTGGGCTTGTCCATCTGTTGACCTAGCCACCGGAGCAGATTCACCGCTTGTTCGACATCGAGGGCCTGAGCGGTCTTGCGCTTCGCTCGCGGTAGAGGCAGGTTCTCCATGGGGTGGCTGTTGATCCATCCGTCGTTGACGGCGTCAGTGAGGACCGCGGAGAGGTAGCTGTGAGCGTTGCGTGCCGTCCCGGAGGATCGGGTCGCTTGAATGTCTTGGACCGCGTCGCGGATCATCCCCGGGGTCAGCTGGTCGAGCCGGCGAGCGCCCAGCCGGGGTCTCACCTGCGCGTTCAGCGTGCTCCGGTAGGCCTCCATGGTCTTGGGTGTACGCGTAGTCGGTGCGATGTCATTGATCCATTTCGTGAGCCAGGCGTCCAAGGTGATGACCCGTGTGGAGAGGTCTCCGCGTTGGGCCAGATCCTTCTGGGCTTCACGGAGCTTCTGCATCAGGATCTTCTTGTTCTTGGAGGAGACGACCTTGCGCCGGCGCTTCAGCTGTCCGTTCTCTACGGAAGGTGGTAGCTCGACGGATGCTCGCCATAGCCCTCGTGAGTCTTGCCAGACGCCACCGTCACCTTTACCCCGTGCCATGCTCACTCCCAGGTGTAGCCATTGGTGTAGCCATTCCATAGATGGCCTTGGATCGCTATCGTCTCACGATCCCTGTATTTAAGGCGATCTACGGCTCTATTCTATCTTGTCCGTTGGTTTCCGGTACCAGAAGTCGCAGGTTCGAATCCTGCCGGGGGCACCAGTCAGAAGAAGGTCCGCATCCTTGTCATTCGAGGGATGCGGACCTTTTTTGTATCATTCCTCAGCCGGGTGGACACCACGGTGCAGACGCACCGCAGGCGCACCACGCCGCTGCTCTGCGCCGATCCCGCCGGCAGGAACGGGTCCGTGCTCGGGCTTCGCGCGCCCAGGCCAGCCCGATTCAGCCGGCGGAGCGCGCAAGCAGGGGGAGCCCCCAGCGCCGCTGGTCGCGCCGGGGCCCAAGATTCAAGCACTGGCTCAATGCCATCTGCAGCATGTTCCACTGTGCGTCTGGCCACGAGCTGTCAAGGATCTCGAAGGGTGCCGCATGGCTGAACGAGCCGTACCACACCTCGATGCTCGGGCTGCCATAGCTCGCGGCGTCGCCGGTGCGCAGATCGACTCCCCGCACGCGGACCTTGTACCCCTCCAAGGTGGCCTCATGCGGAAGGCCATCAATGGCATGGCGTCGCAGGGCTCGAATGAGTCGGGTGGTCAGCGAAAGCGGCATCTTCTGCATAGTCATCCAGTGGTCGGCGTCACATTATGTGCTGGCCGGAATGCTATATGAACTTTAGTCACTAGGGAATCCCGATCACGGGTGTGTCCCACCGAGGGCCGTCGCGTAGGCGCCTCTCAGATGTCGCCTGCGCTCAGGAGTCGATGCCCGCTGACTCAGCATCGGCAGTCAGAACGCAGAACTCATTGCCCTCCGGGTCCAGCAGGACGGCCCACCCGTGGTCGGGTTCCCGGAGGTCGCTGCTCATCGTCGCGCCGAGGGTCAGCAGGCGTTCGACTTCTTCGTCGCGGCTGCTCGCCACCGCGCGGATGCAGAAATGCATCCGGTTCTTCACCGTCTTCGCCTCGGGCACCCGCAGGAAGATCAGGCTCCTGCCCTTGGGCCCGAACAGGGCGACCTCGGCGTCCTCGGGCTTGGCGGTGGGATCGATGATGAAGTCCTCGAGGGCCCGGGTCCACCATGTGGCCTGGGCGAAGGGGTCCGCGGCGTCGATGCAGAAGTTGGCGATGCGAGAGACCGTGCTGCAACGGTACCTCTCTGACTGAGGCCTGAGCAGGAAAAGCCCCTAACCTGGGTCTATGAACACCGCACCCGCCCAGGAGGAAGACGAGCGCGGATCCGAGTCGACGAGGAGGCGCACCTCGGCCGCCGCCCGGGAGCTCGCCGAGACTGCGAGCGGCAGAGCCTCCCAGGAACGCGCCGAGGAGCTCCAGGAACGATGGGAAGACCGGCTGGCCTGGCCGGTGCTGATCGCCGCCGTCGTCTCCGTGCCCGCGGTCTTCCTCACTCTGCTGGACGAGCCCTTCGAGATGATCGGACACGTCGGGCTCTGGATCACCAGCGTCGTGCTCATCGCCGAGACGTTTGTGCTGTTCCTGGTCTCACCCAGGAAGATCGACTGGCTGCTGCGCAACTGGTGGCTGGTGGGCCTAAGCGGGCTCGTTGTCGTCGCCGTGGTCTTCAGCATCGGCCCGATGCAGCTGCTGCGGCTGCTTCGCAGTGTCGGCGCGCTGCGGGTTCTGCGCGCGAAGCAGGTCGCCAAGGCCGGTCATTCGCTGCAGAAGGTGGGAGCGTCGCGGTGGTGGCAGCGCCTGGGCACGATCCTGGCCACGTTCGTGGTGACCGCGTTCGTCGTGGTGGCGCTGATTGATCCCGAATCTCCGGCCAGGTCGTTCTTGGATGACCTGGTCGGTGAGGAATGGGCCATCCCCGCCGCCATCGGCGCCGGCCTGTTGCTCTTCGGCGCGACCTACCTGCTGGTGCGTCAGCCCCGCGGCGAGAAGGATGAGAACGGCGAGGATGAGAACAGTGATGGTGATCGCGCCGCCGTCACCACCGCGCAGCGCGGGGCAGACCGTGGAAGTTCTTCCTCCCGCAACGTCTAGGCTGAGAGCATGGCCAAGGACGTGAGTTCGAATCACATTGCCTACGGGATCGCTTTAGGGGTGCCTTTCGGCGCGATCATGGGAATGGTCGTCTTCGACAACATCGGCATCGGCGTTGCTTTCGGTCTTTCCATCGGTATCGCCCTAGCGGCGGGCTTCAGCGAGGACAGCAAGAAGCGGGACAACGACGAGAATCCCGAGGGCGCGCCCTAGAACCCCACATCATCCACGTCGATAGCCACGGTGTCTTTGATAAGACAGACCGGCGGCTATCCGAGTAGCGTGAAGCTATGGATGAGCCGCTTTGGATGCTTTGGGTCGCGGGTCTATTTCTGATTGTGGGTGGCGTTTTGTTGTTCATCCACCGCAATCGCGCGGCATAGCTCATCCGTCGCAGCACCCCCTTCGTGGGCGACAAGGAGATTCTGCCCCCGGAGGGCTCCCTCCTGATACTCCCCGCCATCATGGCTCCACCCATGGGTGTCTTCTTCCTCTTCTACGCGGCGCACCGAACCTTCGGTTGGTGGGGAGGGTAGACGGGCCTCGGCGGCGGGAGCAGACAGCGCAGTCCAGTCCTGTCGTCGCGAGTGCTGCCCGTCGGACGAGCTCAGCCCACGTAGAGCTGCCAGGCGTGAGCATCCGGGTCCGCCACGATCGATTCGAAACCCCAGGGCTGGCGGGTGGGCGCGCTCAGCAGAGTGCCCCCGGCTGCCAGGAGCTGGTCGGTCATCGCGCTGACCTGCTCGGCGTCGGTGAGCGCCATTCCCAGCAGGCATTCGCTGAGCCCGGCGGGGGAGAGCTCACGGTCACCGAGGACCCAGCCGAGTCCCTCCGCAGGGACCAGGCACAGGCAGACCTCGCCGGAGAGCTGGAATTGCAGCGGTTCCGGGAGGCCGTCCTGGGCCAGCTCGCCGATGGTGTCCAGCCCCAGGCCTTCTCGGTAGAACCGGTGTGACCGGTGCCGGTCGCTGATCGGAAGGGTGAGGGTGAATCGCTGTGGCATGGCGGCATCCCTGGCTTTCATGATGGGGCTCTGGTGTCGGAGAGGAACGACGGGTCAGCTTCTGGCTGGCGTCAGCATCTCTTCGAGTCGGCGATAGCTGGCCTCCATGCCCTCGGTCATGCCGGTCTCCAGGATCATGTCCCGAACCTCCGGGCTGGGGTAGGTGACCACCAGGGTGAGCAGCGTGCCGCCGTCGAGCGCTGTGAGTGTCTGATCATTGATGTTCGGCTCACCGGGGACGCCCTCCATGGACTCCGTGGTGACCTCACGGTAGGGCTCCTCCAGCTCGATCAGCTTCCCGGTCATCGCGAATCCGCCCGAGCCGTCGGCTTCCTTCTCCCAGGCGAAGCGGTAGCTCTCGCCCACCGTGGTCGCGACCTGGCAGTCCGACATCCGCCAACCGTCGGGGCCCAGCAGCCAGCGGCGCAGCAGCTGCGGATCCCGGTGTGCCTGACGGACCTGCTCCGGGGTGCCGCGGATGATCCGGCTGAACCGGACCACGGTCTCGGTGAGCACCTGGGTCTGGACGCCCTTGCCTGCCGCGAAGGAGGAGAGGTCCTGCAGCACCGCATCCATCTGGCCCATCGCGGAGGTCATGCCCTCCTCCATGCCCATCTCCAGGAGCTGCCGAAGGTCTTCGGCGGAGCTGAACCAGGTCGTCGTCGTCAGTCGGGAGCCTTCCGCAGTGGCCTCGAAGCCCAGGGTCATCCGCAGCCGCGGCATCTCGGGATTCGGTGTGCCCGACTCATCCGCGAAGCCATCGGCGACCTCGAAGGAGCGCCCGTGGTCCATCGCGAGGAACTCCCAGTAGCCGCAGGACCGAGTCCCGTCTGGCCCGGTCATCCAGTAGTGCGAACGGCCCCCGGGGCGGAAGTCATGCCGGGTGAAGGTGGCAGGCCACTCGGCGGGCCCCCAGAACCGCTCGAGCATCCGGGGGTCTGCGTAGGCGTCCCAGAGTCGCTGGACCGGGACGGGGAAGTCGGAGACCACGGTCATGGTCAGTGCATCGGTGTCTTGGGTGACGGAGGTGATGGGCATGGCGAGCCTTTCTGGTGTCAGGAGCCCCCACTGGAGTCATGCTGCGAGTCCTCCGCCAGGACTGCGTCCAGGCGGGAGATGCGGCCCTTCCAGATCAGCGCGTACTCGTCGAGCAGCGCCTGAGCTTCACGGAGGGTGTCGGGATTGCCGCGGACCAGGCGCTCGCGCCCTTGCCGGCGTTTGGTGACCAGGTCAGCACTTTCAAGGACGCTGACGTGCTTCTGCACGGCGGCGAAGGACATCTCGTAGAGCGCGGCCAGGGCGGAGACCGAAGCCTCGGCCCCCAAGGTGCGCCGGACGATGTCCCTGCGGGTGGCGTCTGCCAGGGCCCGGAAGATCCGATCCACCTGGTCGTCACGCAACGGTGAAACCTCGTGATGTATAACCATTTGGTTGTACGTTAAGCCTGTGGCCGGGTGGAGTCAAGGGTTCTCCGCCGAGGAGTTCTCAGGACTGCTGGGCCTGGAGGCGCAGCACCTTCAGCGCCTCGACGACGAGCTCCTCACCCGCGCGGTCCTGGCGCACGTGCGCGACGATCCTGCGCTGCACTGTGGGGTTGCGCAACGGCCGGGCCACGGTGCCCCGGGGGAGATCGCGCAGCGCCAGATGCGGGAGTACTGTGATCCCCAGACCGGCGGCCACCAGGGAGAGGGCGGCATTGTGGTCATCGAGTCGGGCGGCGAACTGCGGGACGAAACCGGCCGCCTGGCAGGCGGTGCGGATCATCCGCCCATTGGGGCTGTCCTGGATGTCATGGTCCACCCACATCTGGTCGCTGAGCTCGTGAACCTCCACCGTCTCAGCCTTCGCCAATGAGTGCTGGGCCGGCAGCACGACCGCGAAGTCCTCATCGCGCAGCAGGTGGCGCTGGCAGCCGGGGAAGTGCTTCTCGGGCTCCAGTGGGGACTCATTGCGAATGTCGATGTCCACCGGGTGTCCGGACTTCTCGGTGTAGGGCTCGTTCAGACTGATCTGCACGGTCAGGTCAGGTTCCTTCGCGCGCAGGGCGGCGACGACCTGAGGGAGCCATTCCTTGGCTGCAGAGCTGAAGCTGGCGAGCACCAGGTGACGGGACCTGCCCACGCGCAGGTTCTCCACCAGGCGGTCCAGCTCATCGAGGTTCTGCAGCACCGATGTGCTGGCCTGGGCGAGGGACAGCGCCGCAGCGGTTGCGGTGAGTCCGCGGCCGGTGCGCTCGAAGAGCTTCAGGCGAGTCTCCTGAGCGAGGCTGCTCATGTGCTGGCTGACCGTGGCGGGGGAGTAGTGCAGGCTGCGGGCCGCGCCCTGGATCGAGCCTGCGGCGATGACCGACTGCAGCACACGCAGCCTGTGTGGATTCAACATGGAATCAGTCTGGCTCAAATTCGGTAATGCCGAACAGTGCAACGCGATTATCTGCTTGTTCTGATGAATGAGTGGCGAGACCATGGAGCCATGACACTCTCCAGCTACCTCGGTCTGCTTGCCGTCTCCGCGGTCCTGGCGGTGACACCGGGGCAGGACACCATGCTCTCGCTGCGCAATGCGCTGCTCTCACGCCGGGCCGGCCTGGGTGCGGCCACCGGATCCTCGGTGGCTGCGCTGATCTGGGCGGCGCTGGCGGCCACGGGTCTGGCGGCGCTCTTCCAGGCCTCCCCGGTGGCCTATGAGCTGTTGAGCCTCATCGGTGGGCTCTACGTGATCTTCCTGGGTCTGCGCGCCGTGCGCAGCGCCCGGCTCACGCTGCGATCCCATCCGCGTGCACGGGCTGGGGCCAGGGTTCCAGCGCTGGTGGGCGGCCATCACGATCCCCAGCCGTCCGCAGTGGCGACCGACCCAGTGACGACCGACCCAGTGGCCACCCGCCCAGTGGCCACCCACCCATCGGCGGGGGTGACGGATGCCCCGAAGCGTGATCTCTCCGATGCGGAACAGTCCGACGGCGCTCGCGGAACGCTTCCCGGGACCCCGCGTCCCGCGGGCCGGCGTCCCCGCCGGGAGACCACCAGC
The DNA here is from genome assembly GCF_014138825.1 of Nesterenkonia sandarakina. NCBI lineage: Bacteria > Bacillati > Actinomycetota > Actinomycetes > Micrococcales > Micrococcaceae > Nesterenkonia > Nesterenkonia sandarakina. Next base: position 425,029 of record NZ_JACJIH010000001.1, read on the forward strand.
TTCCGGAGCACCTTCCTGATCGGGCTGGCAAGCTGCATGACCAACCCGAAGGTCGGACTGTTCTTCCTGGCGCTGTTCCCGCAGTTCACCCCGGTCGGGGCCTCTCCGGCCTTCGCGATCGGGGTGCTCGGCGGGACCGTGGCCGCGAGCATGTGGCTCTACCTGATCGGCGTCGTACTGCTTGTGGACGCGGCGAACACCTGGCTCTCCAACCCGGTGGTCACCGGGCGCATCGAGCTGGGCAGCGGCCTGACCCTGGCAGGGCTTGGGATCTACCTCAGCGTCAGCGGCGTGCTGGGGCTGCTCAGCTGAGCGACCCCGGGGCCGACCAGCTCCCGCCGCGCCCCCGGCCGCGCTCCGCCGCGCTCGCGCTTCCCACGCCGGGCATCTGGAACTGACCCCGTAGACTGTCCCGGTGACTCCCGAAGAACTCTCCACCGTTGTCAAGAGCGTGCTCGCCGAGGCTGTCGAAGCCGGCGAGCTGAGCGTCGATCTCCCCGAGAACGTCGTCATCGAGCGCCCCAAGAACCGCGAGCACGGCGACTGGGCCACCACCATCGCGCTGCAGCTGGCCAAGAAGGCCGGCATGGCCCCGCGTGGGTTCGCCGAGATCCTGGGCGCGCGGCTGGAGCAGGTGGCCGGCGTCGAACGCGTCGAGATCGCCGGGCCCGGGTTCATCAACATCACCGTGGACTCCGCCGCCGCCGGTGAGCTCGCCCGCACCATCGTCGAGGCCGGAGACAGCTTCGGGCACAACACCGCGCTGGCCGGACGAACGGTCAACCTCGAGTTCGTCTCCGCGAACCCCACCGGCCCGCTGCACCTGGGACACACCCGCTGGGCAGCCCTGGGCGACGCCATCGGTCGTCTGCTGCGCGCCTCCGGGGCCAGGGTCGCCAACGAGTACTACGTCAACGACGCCGGCAACCAGATGAACGTCTTCGGGCTCTCGGTACTCTCCCGGATCCACGGCGAGGACGTCCCGGAGGGCGGCTATCCCGGTGAGTATGTGGTGGAGCTCGCCCAGGAGATCCTCGCGGCCCGTCCCGACGTCAAGGAGATGCCCCGGGAGCAGGCCCTGCCGATCGTGCGCGAACTGGGCTACCAGGCGCAGATGGGCCAGATCAAGGACACGCTGAGCTCCTTCGGTGTGCACTTCGACGTCTTCTACTCCGAACAGACCCTCCACTCCGAGGGCAAGGTCGCCGCCGCCGTGGAGACGCTGCGCGAGCAGGGCCACATCGAGGACCGCGACGGCGCCGTCTGGCTGCGCACCACCGATTTCGGCGATGACAAGGACCGGGTGCTCTTCAAGGCCGACGGCGAGCCCACCTACTTCGCCGCCGACGCCGCCTATTACCTCTCCAAGCGGGAGCGCGGCTTCAGCGAGAAGATCTACCTGCTCGGCGCTGACCACCACGGCTACGTCTCCCGGCTGAAGGCCATCGCGGCCTGCGCCGGGGATGATCCGGAGCACAACATCGAGGTGCTCATCGGCCAGCTGATGTCGATCCGGGGCGCGAAGCTCTCCAAGCGGGCGGGCAACATCATCGAGCTCACCGAGCTCATCGAATGGCTGGGCGCCGACGCGCTGCGCTACACGCTGGCTCGGTTCCCCGCGAACTCTCCGATCGACGTGGACCCGGAGCTGCTGCAGTCACGCACCAATGACAACCCGGTCTTCTACGTCCAGTACGCCCACGCTCGGTCACGCAACGCCGCGCGCAATGCCGAGGCCGCGGGCGTAAACCGGGAGAGCTTCGACGCCGGCCTGCTCACCCATGAGACCGAGGAAGAGCTGCTCGCCCACCTGGGACGCTTCACCTCCGTGGTGGCCTCCGCCGCCGAGCTGCGCGAACCCCACCGTGTGGCGCGCTACCTCGAGTCCCTGGCCAGCGCCTACCACGGCTGGTACGCGGTGTGCCGAGTGGCGCCCAGCGTCAGCCCGGACGGCGTGCAGGACCCGGTCACCGACCTCAACCGCACCCGGCTCTGGCTCAACGACGCCACCGCCCAGGTGCTGCGCAACGGACTGGCGCTGCTCGGCGTCACCGCCCCCGAAAGGATGTGAACCGTCATCACAGCCAACAGCTCCACGTCTGAGACCGCTGAAGAGCAGACGCTCCGCCCAGCCCCCGAAGCTCACCCGCTGGCCCCGACCTGGCTGAGCGCCCGCCGGGACACCGACGACCTCGAGGCCGCGCTGCTCCCGCGCAACGCGCATCGCGACGCGGAAGGTCGCCTGGTCATCGGCGGGGTCGACGTCCAGACCCTCGCCGCCGAGCACGGCACCCCGCTCTACGTGCTCTCCGAGGCAGACTTCCGGGCCCGGGCCCGCAGCTTCCGGGAAGCCTTCAGCGCAGCCTTTGCCCCGGAGACCGAGGTCGATGTCTTCTACGCCGGCAAGGCGTTCCTGAGCACCCACGTGGCAGGCTGGGCCGTGGCCGAGGGGCTCTGCGTGGACACCGCCTCCGGCGGCGAGCTGGCCCTCGCGCTGGCAGGCGGAGTCCCGCCGCAGAAGATCGGACTGCACGGGAACAACAAGTCCGACGCCGAGATCCAGCGTGCCCTGGACGCCGGGATCGGTCGCATCATCGCCGACTCCTCGGATGAGCTGGAACGCATCTCCCGCCTCGCCGTGGCCGCCGGCACCCGTGCCCCGGTCATGCTGCGGCTGACCCCCGGGGTGCACGCCTCGACCCATGAATACATCGCCACCGCGCATGAGGACCAGAAGTTCGGGCTCTCCCTGACCCCCGCCCCTGGTGCCGCTCAGGCAGGCTCCGCGAACCCCTACCTGGGCTCCCCGGCCTGGACCGCGGCCACCCGGGCACTTGAGCTCCCCGGCGTCGAACTGCGCGGACTGCACGCCCATATCGGCTCGCAGATCTTCGAACCGGCCGGCTTCGAGCTCGCCGCACAGAAGCTGATCACCTTCCTGGCCAGCCTGCGGGCCGAGCACGCGGTGGAACTGCCCGAGCTCGACCTCGGCGGCGGCCACGGCATCGCCTACACCGAGGCCGACACCCCGCGTGACCCGGAGTCGATCGCCGCGGCGCTGGCGACCACCGTGAAGCAGGCCTGCGCGGAGCACGGTCTGAGCGTGCCGCGGATCTCCATCGAGCCCGGACGGGCCATCGTGGGACCCGCCGGAATCACCCTCTACCGGGTCGGCGTGCAGAAGGACGTCCAGGTGGACGCTCCCGACGGCGGCACCGCCTCCCGCCGCTACGTGGCGGTGGACGGCGGAATGAGCGACAACGCCCGCGGCGTGCTCTACGACGCGGACTATTCCGCGGTGCTCGCGTCCCGTCGCGTCACCGGTGATCACGTGCTGTCTCGCATCGTGGGCAAACACTGCGAGTCCGGCGACATCGTGGTGCGAAACGTATACTTGCCGACGGCGACGGCACGGGATGATCTCCTGGCCGTTCCCGCCACCGGCGCGTACTGCCACTCGCTCTCGAGCAACTACAACTACCTGACTCGACCAGCGGTGGTCGCCGTCGCAGACGGTGCCTCCCAGGTGCTCATCCGCCGGGAGACCGAGCAGGACATGCTCGGGCGCGACACCGGCTTCGCCGCAGGCTGACCCAGAGCCCACGCGCAGCGCCGGGAACCGAACAGGCACAAGGGATTGAGGTCATGATGTCCGCAGCCAGGACTACTGCAGAGCCGCTGAAGATCGGTCTGCTCGGCGCAGGCAACGTCGGCTCCCAGGTCGCACGCACCCTGGTCGAGGAGCGCGAGCTGATCTCCTCCCGCGTCGGTGCGCCGATCAAGCTGGTCGGGGTCGCCGTCCGGGACGTCGAAGCCCCACGGGACTGGAAGATTCCGGGTGAGCTGCTGACCACCGACGCTGAGGCGCTGGTGGATGAATCCGACCTGATCATCGAGCTGATGGGCGGACTCGAACCCGCCGGAGCCCTGGTGGAGCGGGCGCTGCGCAGCGGCACCGCCGTGGTGACCGGGAACAAGGCGCTGCTGGCGGTCCAGGGCGGCGCGCTCAGCCAGGCAGCCACCGAATCCGGGGCCCTGCTGCGCTTCGAGGCTGCCGTCGGCGGTGCGATCCCGATCCTGCGTCCGATCCAGGAGTCGCTCTCCGGGGACCGGATCACCAAGGTGATGGGCATCGTCAACGGCACCACCAACTACATCCTGGACCAGATGGACTCCACCGGCGCCGCCTTCTATGACGCCCTGGCCGAGGCGCAGCGACTGGGCTACGCCGAGGCGGACCCGACGGCCGACGTCGAGGGCCATGACGCGGCCGCCAAGGCCGCCATCCTCGGAGCGCTGGCCTTCCACGCACCCTTCACCATCGATGACGTCTACTGCGAGGGCATCACGGCCGTCACCTCCGCCGACATCGAAGCCGCCGCGGCCTCGGGCTACGTGATCAAGCTGCTGGCGATCGTGGAGAAGAACGACGACGGCGCCATCCTGCGCGTGCACCCCACGCTGCTGCCTCGCACCCACCCGCTGGCAAGTGTGCGCGGGGCCTTCAACGCCGTCTTCGTGGTGGCCGAGAACGCCGGGGAACTCATGTTCTACGGCCAGGGCGCCGGAGGGCTGCCCACCTCCTCGGCGATCATGGGTGACGTGGTCTCGGTGGCGCGCCGGCTGCACGGCGGACCGGACCGCCCCGGCGCGGCGGGCACCGATGGAGACGCTCAGCGGGTGCGTGCGCTTCCGGTGGATGACGCCCGCACGCAGTACTACATTGACATGGTGGTCGCGGACCGGGAGGGTGTCATCGCCGAGGTGGCACGGGTGCTGGCCGATCACCACGTCTCCATCGAGTCCATGCGTCAGCCCGGCAGCGTCTCGATCGACGGCGAGGTGGACACCGAGGCGGCGCGCGAGCGCGGCGCCGTGGTCCAGATCGTCACGCACCTGGCCAAGGAGAAGGACCTCTCCGACACGGTTGCGACGCTGCGCGCCCTGGACGTGGTCCGGGCGGTGAACTCGGTGCTGCGCGTCGAGGTCGAACAGTAACCTGGCGGACAGCGACCCGCAGAGCAGCAGCACCTCACGGCACGGCCCCACCCGATCAGACCCCACCAGCACGACGATGAAGGAGCACCCACTCGTGGCGCACCAATGGCGCGGAGTCATCCGCGAGTATGCAGACCGACTCCCCGTGGATGAGACCACCGAGGTGATCACCCTGGGCGAGGGCGGAACGCCGCTGGTCCACGCCCCGGCGCTCTCGGAGCTGGTCTCCGGCACGGTCTACCTCAAGGTCGAGGGGATGAACCCCACAGGGTCCTTCAAGGACCGCGGGATGACCATGGCGATCACCGCCGCCGTGGCCGAGGGCGCCAAGGCCGTGGTCTGCGCCTCCACCGGAAACACCTCCGCCTCTGCTGCCGCCTACGCCACTGCGGCCGGGCTGACCTGCGCGGTGCTGGTGCCCGCGGGGAAGATCGCGATGGGCAAGCTCTCCCAGGCCGTGGCCCATGGAGCGGAGCTGATCCAGGTGGACGGCAACTTCGACGGGTGCCTCGACATTGCCCGCAAGCTCTCAGAGAACTACCCGGTGTTCCTGGTCAACTCGGTGAACCCGGCTCGGATCGAGGGCCAGAAGACCGGAGCCTTCGAGGTGGTCGACGCGCTCGGGGACGCCCCGGACTATCACATGCTCCCGGTGGGCAACGCTGGCAACATCACTGCTTATTGGAAGGGCTACCAGGAGTACTCCCAGCCCTGGACCAACCCCCGCGACGGCGGGACCGGCGCCCCGCTGGCAGCGGTCGCCACCCGGACCCCGATCATGTGGGGCTTCCAGGCCGAGGGTGCGGCCCCCATCGTCATGGGCCACCCGGTGACCGAGCCGGAGACCGTCGCCACCGCCATCCGGATCGGCAATCCCGCCTCCTGGGAGAAGGCCGAGGCCGCTCGGGACCAGTCGAGCGGGGTCATCGAGTCGGTGACCGATGAAGAGATCCTCGCCGCACACCGGTGGCTCTCCTCCAAGGAGGGGGTCTTCGTGGAGCCCGCCTCGGCGGCCGGGGTCGCGGGCCTGATCAAGAAGCACTCCGCCGGTGAGGTCCCGGCGGAGAAGACCATCGTGATCACGGTGACCGGGCACGGCCTGAAGGACCCGGACTGGGCGCTGAAGAACGCCGACGGCTCCGACGTCACCCCCACCATGGTCCCGCAGGACGTGGAGACCGTGGCACGGCAGCTGGGGCTCTGATCCGATGAGCCGGCAGCCCAGCATGCACAAGCTCGGACAGGGCCTGGCGCCCGAACAGGCGGTGGCCCCCTCGGCCAAGACGCCCCCGGCGGCCGCACCTGGCCCGGGGACCGGTCACCCGGCGCCCCAGCTGCGCGAGCCGCTGGCCGGGCCGGTGTCCTTCCACCTCAGGGTGCCCGCGACCTCGGCGAACCTCGGGCCGGGGTACGACAGCATGGGTCTGGCGCTGAGCCTGTTCGACGAGATCACCGTCCACGCCGCCCCGCGCACAGCCGACACCGCGCAGGTCGAGATCAGCGTGGACGGCGAGGGGTCCGCGACGCTGCCCCGCGATGCCTCGCACCTGGTGGTCAGCCTGGTGGAGAAGATCCTCAACGCCAAGGGCTTCAGCCTCCCGGACCTCACCGTCCACGCGGTGAACAACATCCCGCACAGTCGTGGGCTCGGATCCTCCGCCGCCGCAGTGGCCTCCGCGGTGATCACCGCAGATGCTCTGCTGCCTGGGGGGCTCAGCGCCGATGAGCAGCTGCAGATCGGATCCCGGATCGAAGGCCATCCGGACAACTACGTCCCGGCGCTGCGCGGGGGAGTGGCGATCTCCTGGCAGGCCAGCCATGCGGCGACGCCGGATGCCGCCAGCGGCGCCGCGAGCTTCAAGACCGCCCCGCTGCGGGCACATCCGCAGCTGCGCACCGTGGTGGCCGTGCCGAACTTCGAGCAGTCCACGCAGGTGGCACGGGATCTGCTTCCCGCCGAAGTCGCCCACGCCGATGCGGCACGCAATTCGGCCCGCGCCGGGCTGTTGGTCCACGCCCTGACCACTGCCCCGCAGCTGCTGCTCGAAGCCACCGAGGATGCCCTGCACCAGGAGCAGCGCCGTCCCGCCTTCCCGGCCTCGATGGCGCTGGTGGATGGACTCCGTGCAGCAGGGTTCGCCGCGGTGATCTCCGGGGCAGGCCCCTCGGTGCTGGTGCTCACGGAATCCGAGGCCCAGGCCAGCGCCGCGGCGGAACAGATTTCAGCCCTGGGCGGACCCGACGAGCTGGGCCGTTTCTTCACCCCGTCGATCCTGCCGATCGCGGACACTGGTGCTACAGTGGAAAAACATCGGCGTTGATGGCGTGCTCGACACGCTCACTCCACCGGACCACTGAGCTGGCCCCGAAGAGATCACTGCGATGTTCCTTCGCGCACGTTACGCTGTATTCCTGAGCGCGCTGGACGTTGCCGACCCTCCATCGGAGCGGTTGAGCAGAGTCTCGCGATGATCCCACTCCCCGCCGGGGATGAGGACCGCGCAAGAAGCCTCCCCAACGCTGTACGCGCGGAAGAAACTGAAATAAGCCAACGGACTTCTGACGCTCCGTTGAAGACATCGCAGGTCGGCGCATCCGCCGGGCCTGCCTGACGAGGGGGAAGGAACCTTCGTGACAGAAACCACCGCTGAGACCACTGCGACTCAGAGCCCCGAGAAGGCCGAGTCTGCTGCACCCGAGGCCAAGAGCTCCGGGCTTGCCGGTCTGAAGCTCGCACAGCTGCAGGCGCTTGCCTCGCAGCTGGGCATCACCGGAAGCTCCCGGATGCGCAAATCCGCCCTGGTGGATGCCATCTCCTCGCATCAGCGCGGCGGCGCCGTCGCCGAGCGAGAGAAGAAGCAGGACCAGGCGAAGACCTCCGGTGGCCAGAACGAGGCCGCCAAGGACGGGAACCAGGACGCCGCCACCGACGAGACCGCCCCGAAGCGCCCGAGTCGCCGCCGCTCCAAGGCCGATCCCAAGGCCGCTGACACCGCGGCTGAGGACAACGGCGCCAGCGCCAACGGCGCTGCCAGCGCGCAGGGCGGCGAGAGCCCCCGCGAGAACGGGCCCCAGGAGGGCAACGAGCGCAGCAGCAACGACCGCAACGGCAACGACCGCCGGTCAGAGCAGCAGAACACCGAGGGCAGCGACGACGCTGCCGAATCCCAGCCGCGCGGACGCAACCGCAACCGCCGCAATCGCAACCGGGACGAGAACCCGGGCCAGCAGCAGGACGCCGCGCAGAGTGACGCGCAGACCTCGAACTCGTCTTCCCGCTCCGAGGAGCAGGATCAGGCCCAGGACAACGGCCAGCGCAACGACGGAGAAGGTCGAAACCGCCGCAACCGCGAGAACAACCGCAACGACGGCGGACGCGGCAACAACCGCAACGACGGCGGGCGTGAGAGCAACCGCAACGACGGCGGGCGTGAGAGCAACCGCAACGACGGCGGGCGTGAGAGCAACCGCAACGACGGCGGGCGTGAGAACAGCCGCAACGACGGCGGACGCGACGAGGAGCGCCGGAACCGGCGCAGCCGCAACCGCAACGACCGGAATGACCGCAATGACCGCAACGATCGCGGTGATCGGAACAACCGCCGTCGCGGCCGCGATCCCGAGGTCGATGACACCGAGATCACCGAGGACGACGTCTTGGTCCCGGTGGCCGGGATCCTGGATGTGCTCGACAACTACGCCTTCGTGCGCACCTCGGGCTACCTCTCCGGACCCAACGATGTCTACGTGTCCCTGGCACAGGTCAAGCGGCACAACCTGCGCAAGGGCGACGCGGTGCACGGGCACATCCGGGCCCCCCGCGAGGGGGAGAACCCGCAGAAGCGCGCGAAGTTCAACGCGCTGGTCAAGCTGGATGCGGTCAACGGGCGCCCGCCAGAGTCCAACACCGACCGTGTGGAGTTCAGCAAGCTGGTCCCGCTCTACCCACAGGATCGTCTGCGCCTGGAGGGGGACGCGAAGAACATCGCCCCCCGAGTAATCGACCTGATCGCCCCGATCGGCAAGGGCCAGCGCGGCCTGATCGTCTCCCCGCCGAAGGCTGGCAAGACCATCATCCTGCAGGCGCTGGCCAGCGCGATCAAGATGAACAACCCTGAGGTCCACCTCATGATGGTCCTGGTCGACGAGCGGCCCGAAGAGGTCACCGACATGCAGCGCACGGTCGACGGCGAAGTCATCGCCTCGACCTTCGACCGTCCGGCGGAGGACCACACCACCGTCGCGGAACTGGCGATCGAACGTGCCAAGCGACTCGTGGAACTGGGCAAGGACGTCGTCGTCCTGCTGGACTCCATGACCCGGCTCGGCCGCGCCTACAACACCGCGGCACCGGCCTCCGGTCGGATCCTCTCCGGCGGTGTCGATGCCAATGCGCTCTACCCGCCGAAGCGGTTCTTCGGCGCGGCGCGCAACATCGAGAACGGCGGCTCGCTGACCATCCTGGCCACCGCGCTGGTGGAGACCGGGTCCAAGATGGATGAGGTCATCTTCGAGGAGTTCAAGGGAACCGGCAACATGGAGCTGCGTCTGTCCCGCCGTCTGGCGGACAAGCGGATCTTCCCGGCCGTGAACGTGAACGAGTCCTCCACCCGTCGTGAAGAGAACCTGCTCTCGCCCGAGGAGGTCAAGATCATGTGGAAGCTGCGCCGGGTGCTCTCCGGACTCGAGCAGGAACAGGGTCTCGAGCTGCTGATCAACAAGCTCAAGGAGACACAGTCCAACGCTGAGTTCCTGATGCTCGCGTCCAAGACCACGCTCGGAGACAAGGGCAACTAGCCACCTCAGAAGCTGAAGCCCGGGGAGAGCATCTGCTCACCCCGGGCTTCGCCTGTACCAGCCCGATCTGCCAGCAGTGCGTCCGCGCATCAGCCACGGAAACGAAAGAGAAGCCAGTCATGAGCGAAGAGATCAACGCCAGGATGTTCGACTCCGTCTCGACGCTGCTCGCTGAGCACGCCGAGCTCCAGGAACAGCTCGCCGACCCCGCGGTCCACGCCGACCAGTCCCTGGCCCGTCGGCTGGGACGCCGCTATGCCCAGCTCAACGGCGTCGCCGAGGCGCACAAGACCTGGAAGCAGCTCAGCGAGGACCTGGCCACCACCCAGGAGCTCGCCCAGGAGGACGCTGAGTTCGCCGCGGAGATCCCTGAGCTCACCGCCGCCCGCGAGGAGGCCGCGGCGAAGCTGCTGCGGATGCTGATCCCACGCGATGAGAACGATGTCCGCAACGCGATCATCGAGGTCAAGGGCGGAGCCGGGGGCGATGAGGCGGCGCTCTTCGCCGGGGACCTGCTGCGGATGTACACCCGCTACGCCGAGTCCAAGGGCTGGAAGACCGAGATCATCTCCTCCACGCCCTCAGACCTGGGTGGGTATAAGGACGTGCAGATGGCGATCAAGTCCTCCACCAACGACCCGGCCCAGGGGGTCTACGCCCACCTGAAGTTCGAAGGCGGGGTGCACCGGGTGCAGCGAGTGCCCGAGACCGAGTCCCAGGGCCGGATCCACACCTCCGCCGCCGGCGTGCTGGTGCTGCCCGAGGTCGATGAGCCCGAGGAGCTGGAGCTGAATCAGAACGACCTCAAGATCGATGTCTACCGCTCCTCCGGACCGGGCGGACAGAGTGTGAACACCACGGACTCCGCGGTCCGGATCACCCACCTGCCCACCGGGATCGTGGTGGCCATGCAGAACGAGAAGTCACAGCTGCAGAACCGCGAGGCCGCGATGCGCGTGCTGCGCTCCCGCATCCTGGCGCACCAGCAGGAACAGATCGACGCCGAGAACGCGCAGGTGCGCAAGTCCCAGGTCCGCACCATGGACCGCTCCGAACGGATTCGCACCTACAACTACCCGGAGAACCGGATCGCCGATCACCGCACCGGCTATAAGGCCTACAACCTGGACACCGTCATCAACGGTGACCTGGAGGCCGTGATCCAGTCCTGCGTCCAGCTCGACGAGCAGGAGCGACTCGCCGCGCTGAACGACAGCCAGGGCTGAGCCCGGTGCACGCCCCCGACCCCACCGATGCCCAGCTGGCAGCCCAGTCGGCAGCCCGGGAGGCCGATCAGCTGCTGAGCGAGGCGACAGCGCGGCTGCATGCCGCCGGGGTGCCCAGCCCGAGGGTGGACGCAGAGATCCTCACCGCCCACGTGCTCGGGGTCTCCCGCGGACGCCTGGCCGCAATGGCCTTGGCTGGCAGCGCGGTGCCCGCCTCGCAGGCCGACCGGATCACTGAGCTCATCGCCGAGCGCGCAGAGCGGATCCCGCTGCAGCACCTCACCGGACTGGCCCCGTTCCGTCACCTGGAGCTGCGAGTGGGGCCCGGGGTCTTCATCCCGCGCCCGGAGACCGAACAGGTGGCCCAGGCGGCCCTTGATCAGCTGGGCCGGATGGCCGCGCAGCGTCCAGCGTCCTGGCGGCCCCGCGTGATCGATCTCGGCACCGGCTCCGGCGCCCTGGCCGGGGCCATCGCCGCAGAGCACCCGAGCGCGGAGGTCCACGCGGTGGAGCTCTCACCGCAGGCCGCCGCCTGGGCGCAGCTCAACCTGGACCCGCTGGGGGTCACCCTGCATCAGCAGGACCTGCGCGAGGTGCCTGAGGACTGGGAGGCCAGCTTCGACGTCGTGGTGTCCAACCCGCCGTACATCCCGGCCGGGATGGTGCCGCGCGAGGCGGAGGTCCGGGTGCATGATCCCGAGCTCGCGCTCTACGGCGGGGGAGACGACGGGCTGACCATGCCTCGCGCAGTCATCGAGACCGCCAAGCGGCTGCTGAAGCCGGGGGGCTGGTTCATCCTGGAGCACGCCGAGGCTCAGGCGGACGCGCTGGCCGAGCACTGCCGGCGCGACCCCAGGCTCTCCGCGGTCAGCACGCACCAGGACCTCACCGGCCGGGACCGCGCCACCAGCGCAGTGGCTGACCTGGATCCAGCCGCGGTCGTGGAAGAATGGCGCGCGTGAGCCAGACAGTCGACTGCACGGACCCCGCCTCCCGCGCCGAGGGCATCGCCGCGGCACAGAACGCACTCTCCCGCGGGGAGACCGTGGTCCTTCCCACCGACACCGTCTATGGGATCGGCGCCGACGCCTTCTCGCCGCAGGCCGTCGCGGTGCTGCTCGCCGCCAAGGGGCGCAGCCGCGCGATGCCGCCACCGGTGCTGATCGCACGCCCTGAGGTCATGGACGCCCTGGCCATCGACGTGCCCGAGCAGGCGCGGGCACTGGCCCAGGCCTTCTGGCCCGGCTCGATGACCCTGATCCTGCATGCTCAGCCCTCGCTGCACTGGGACCTGGGGGAGACCCATGGCACCGTGGCGCTGCGCATGCCCGCCGATGAGCTCGCCCTGGACCTGCTCTCCGCCACCGGGCCTCTGGCGGTGTCCTCCGCCAACCGCACCGGGATGCCCGCGGCCACGAATGTGACCGAGGCGCAGAGCATGCTCGCCGAGTCCGTCGCGGTGTATCTCGACGCCGGGGAGCGCGCCAGCAGTGCCGCCTCGACCATCATCGACGCCACCGTGAGCCCGCCCCGCGTGGTGCGCTCCGGTGCCCTGCCGCTGGCCGAGGTCCAGGCCGTGGTCCCTTCAGTGGAGCCCGAGGCAGAGGCCCCCGACGCCCACTCATGATCTATTTCCTGGCCGTCCTGGTCGTCTCGATGGTGGTGACCTATGCGCTCACCCCTGCGGTGCGCATCGTCGCCCTGCGACTGGGCATCTACACCCCGATCCGGGACCGCGACGTGCACCAGGCGATCAAGCCGCGCTGGGGCGGAGTCGCGATGTTCCTGGGGATGGTGGTCGGACTGGCGGCCGCCTCCACGATTCCCTACCTGGGAGGGATCTTCGCGGACCTGACCCCGGTGCGCGGGGTCTTCGCCGCGATGCTGGTGATCCTGGTGGTCGGCATGGCCGACGACGCCTGGGACATCCCCTGGATGGTCAAGCTGGGCGGCCAGGTCTTCGCCGCCGTGACCCTGGTGCTGCACGGGATCCAGCTGGAGGTCATGCCGGTGGGCTGGCTGGGGGTCGGCGGTCCGCTGGTCCAAGCGATGCTGACCGTGTTCGTGGTGGTGCTGACCATCAACGCCTTCAACTTCATCGACGGCCTGGATGGCCTCGCCGCCGGCGTGGCGGCCCTGGGCGGGGCGGCCTTCTTCATCTATAGCTACCTGCTCACGCTCTCGATCAACGCCTTCGACGCCTCGAACCTGGTGACCCTGCTGATGGCGGTGCTGGTGGGCTCCTGTCTGGGATTCCTGCCGCATAACTTCTACCCCTCGAAGATCATCATGGGCGACACCGGGGCGATGCTGCTGGGACTGGTCATGGCCGCCGGGGCGCTGGCAGTGACCGCCGACGTCGGCCAGCTCGCGGAGGGCTTCAGATTCCGTAACATCCCGGCATATATGCCGATCCTGCTGCCCCTGGCGGTCACGCTGCTTCCGCTGCTGGACCTCGCCCTGGCAGTGGCCCGGCGCACCGCCCGTGGCGCCTCGCCCTTCAGCCCCGACCGGGGTCACCTTCATCACAAACTGGTCGACGGCGGCTACTCGCATCCCCAGGCGGTGCTGCTGCTCTACTTCTGGTCGGCGCTCTTCGCCTTCGGAGCGGTCTCGTTCAACTTCGTGGACTGGTGGCTGGTGACACTGGGCATGGTGCTGAGCCTGGGGGCGGCGCTGGTGCTCACGCTGGGACCCTGGCTGCGCCGTCGCGCGCTGCGGGTCAACCGCGCCGCCGCGTCGCGGGCCCTGCGGCGCCGACTCAAGAACTGATCCAGCCCGGCAGGGCAGGCTCAGCGCCGAGCAGAGCGTCCGTGGACGACGTCTCGCGGCAGAGCCGAAGCCCTCGTTCTGATAGGCTTTCTGTGACTTCCCGCGCTAGTTCTGTGTTTTCCAACACCTGCGCGGGGCAGTTGCCCGTGGACGGTCATTCGGAGGTCTCTTAATAGACTGGCGGTCCACATACAAGGCGAGACGGAGTTGATCCGGCTTCCGATGCCCGGGGTTTGAACCCACTGACGGACACCGCAGAGAGGACCAGCGTTGCATTCGCTTGCGCCCATGGCCACCAATGAAGGTGGATTCCAGCCGCCCACGATTTCTGAGACGCACCTTCCGGAGATCTTTCCCTGGATGGCGGAGTGGGGGACTGGCTTCGGCAAGAACATGCTGATGGTCATCCTCTCGGTCATCGTCATCTCCTGGTTCTTCATGTGGGCGATCCGGAAGCAGTCCCTGGTGCCCTCCCGCGCGCAGTTCATCGCCGAGTCCGGCTACGGCTTCGTCCGGCACACCCTGGGCCGCGACATCCTCGGCGAGAAGCACTTCCGCCGCTGGATCCCGCTGCTCTTCGCGGTCTTCTTCTTCGTCCTGGTCAACAACATCTTCGGCGCGGTCCCAGGGCTGCAGCTGCCGACCTTCTCGCATGCCGGGCCTGCCTACGCGCTGGCCGGCATCATCTGGATCACCTGGATCGTGCTGGGCTTCAGGACCCACGGGCCGAAGTTCATCAAGCTGATGACGGTCCCCTCCGGGGTGCCGAAGTGGCTGCTGCCGCTGCTGGTGGTCCTGGAGTTCCTCTCGAACTTCATCATCCGCCCGCTCACGCACTCGCTGCGACTGATGGCTGTGATGCTCGCCGGGCACATCATCGTGATGCTCGCCGGATCCGGCGTCGAATTCCTCGTGGCCCAGCAGGGCGGCCTGGACGGCTACGGCCTGGGCGCGCTGATCCTGGTGGGCTCGATCCCGCTGTACTTCCTGGAGCTGGTGATGATGGTACTTCAGGCCTTCGTCTTCGCCCTGCTGACAGCGATCTACATCCAGGGCTCCATCGAGGCTGACGCCCACTGATGAGTTTCCTCTATGCGGTTCGGCTCTCCTGACCCGGAGGCCGAGTGGCAGCGGCGGACCGGCAAACGCCGGTAGGCCTGACATTGAAACGTCCGCGTGGCACGCACGCCGGACTCAGACAGAAAGTGAGCAACACATATGGACGGCACTCTGAACATGGTCGGTATGGGTCTCGCAGGCTTCGGCGCTGCTCTGGCCATCGGCATGATCTTCTCGGCCTACCTCAACGGTGTGGCCCGCCAGCCCGAGGCTCAGCGTGTGCTGCAGCCCATCGCCATCCTCGGCTTCGCGCTGGCGGAGGCGGTCTTCATCCTCGCCATCGTCTTCGCCTTCGTGCTCTGACGCTGGTCCGATTCCTCTGGGACGGGCACCGGAGCTCCGGGCCCTCTGAGATCGTCAGACTACTGAAAAAAGGGTGAACACATGATCAGTGCATCTCTGATCCAGGCAGCAGAAGGCGACGCCAACCCATTGCTCCCCAACCCCTGGGAAGCACTGGTCGTGGTGCTCGGCTTCCTGGTGCTGTTCTACGTGGTCCAGAAATGGATCGTGCCAGCATTCGAGAAGTCCTACCAGGCCCGCACCGAGGCCATCGAGGGCGGTCTCAACGAGGCTGAGAAGGCCAAGGCTGAGGCTGAGGCCATGAAGGCCGAGTATGAGAAGAACCTCGGCGATGCCCGTGCTGAGGCGAGCCGGATGCGCGAGGAAGCTCGCGCTGAAGGTGCGCAGATCGTCGCCGAGCACAAGGAGAAGGCCGCCGCCGAGGCGGCCCGCATCACCGAGCAGGCTCAGCAGCAGATCGCCGCAGAGCGCGCCTCTGCTGCGCACTCGCTGAAGGCCGAGGTCGGTTCGCTGGCCACGCAGCTTGCGAGCCGGATCGTCGGCGAGGCCCTGGAGGACGACACCCGCTCCCAGCGAGTGGTGGATCGCTTCCTCGCGGATCTCGACGCTGATCAGGCAGCCCAGGCTGGCCAGACGGGAGCAGCACAGTAATGGCAGCGGTGACCACCGAATCCCTCGCATCCGTGCAGAAGGAGCTCGCGTCGACCCTGGCCCAGGCCGATCTTGAGGTCGCTCGGGAGCTCTTCGCCGCACTGGACGTGCTCGACTCCTCGGCGGGGCTGCGGCGCAGCCTCACCGACCCCTCCCGAGAGGCACAGGACCGCGCCGCGATGGCGCGCAGCCTCTTCGGTGGGAAGGTGACCAGCACGACGGCGGAGGTTCTGACTGCTCTGGTCTCCCGACGCTGGAGCAAGGAGCGCGACCTCGGCGACGCCGTCGAGGTTCTGGCCGTCGCTGTGGTGGTCGTCCAGGCCGAGCGCGAGGGCCTGGCCGGGCTCGAGAAGCTGGAGACGGTGCTGCTGGACTTCCGCCGGACGGTGTCCTCCTCGCATGAGGTGCAGCGCGCTCTGACGGATCCGCAGGCGAAGCCAGAGGCGAAGCAGAAGCTGGGAGCTGCGCTCTCACCTTCTGCCAGCGCCGAGGCCCGGCTGCTCATCGACCGCGCCGTCACCTCGCCTCGCGGACTTCGGCCCGCGCAGCTGGTGGAGCGTTTCACCGAGCAGATCGCGGCCCGCCAGCAGCGCTGGATCGCATTGGTCACCGTCGCCAAGGAGCTGGATCCCAGCTACATGGAACGGCTCCGGGCAAGCCTGGACCGCTACTTCGGCCGGGAGCTGAAACTCGACGTCGTCGTCGACCCTGCTGTGGTCGGCGGCATCCGTGTCCAGGTCGGCGATGAGGTGGTCGACTCCACCGTGGCCACCAAGCTCAACGATCTCGACCGGAGACTGGCCAGCTAGTCTTCTTCAGACTGGCTCAACACACACGTGAATCTTTGAACCACCCGGCCGCACACTGCGGCCATGACTGAGGAGAGCAGGGACTGCAGATGGCCGACTTGACCATCAACGCCGACGACGTCCGCAACGCCTTGAACGATTTCGCCGCATCCTACGATCCCGGCAGCGCTGAGCGCGTCGAGGTCGGACGCGTGATCTCCGCGGCTGACGGCATCGCACGTGTCGAGGGACTTCCCTCGACCATGGCAAACGAACTTCTTCGCTTCGAAGACGGCACCCTGGGCCTGGCCCAGAACCTCGACACCCGAGAGATCGGCGTCGTGATCCTCGGCGAGTTCTCCGGGATCGAGGAGGGCCAGGAGGTCACCCGCACCGGAGAGGTCCTCTCGGTCCCGGTGGGCGACGAGTTCCTGGGTCGCGTGGTGGACCCGCTGGGCAAGCCGATCGACGACAAGGGCGACATCGCCCCGGAGGGACGCCGCCCCATGGAGCTGCAGGCTCCTTCGGTGGTGCAGCGCAAATCCGTGCACGAGCCGCTGCAGACCGGCATCAAGGCCATCGACGCCATGATCCCGATCGGCCGCGGTCAGCGTCAGCTGATCATCGGTGACCGCCAGACCGGCAAGACCGCGATCGCGATCGACGCCATCCTCAACCAGAAGGCGAACTGGGAGTCCGGCGACGTCTCCAAGCAGGTCCGCTGCATCTACGTCGCGGTGGGCCAGAAGGCCTCCACGATCGCAGCCGTGCGGCAGACCCTCGAGGAGCGCGGCGCGCTGGAGTACACCACCATCGTGGCGTCCCCGGCCTCGGACCCCGCCGGCTATAAGTACCTGGCGCCATTCGCCGGTTCCGCGATCGGTCAGCACTGGATGTACGGCGGCAAGCACGTGCTCATCGTCTTCGATGACCTCTCCAAGCAGGCTGAGGCCTACCGCGCCGTGTCGCTGCTGCTGCGTCGCCCACCGGGACGCGAGGCGTACCCCGGCGACGTCTTCTACCTCCACTCCCGTCTGCTCGAGCGTTGCGCGAAGCTCTCCGACGAGCTCGGCGCAGGCTCGATGACCGGACTGCCGCTGATCGAGACCAAGGCCAACGACGTCTCGGCCTACATCCCGACCAACGTCATCTCGATCACCGACGGCCAGATCTTCCTGCAGTCGGACCTCTTCAATGCCAACCAGCGCCCAGCGGTCGACGTAGGCATCTCGGTGTCCCGCGTGGGCGGCGCGGCGCAGGTCAAGGCCATGAAGAAGGTCTCAGGCACGTTGAAGCTGGACCTGGCCCAGTACCGGGACATGCAGGCCTTCGCGATGTTCGCCTCGGACCTCGACCCCGCAACGCGCCAGCAGCTGGTGCGCGGCGAGCGTCAGACCGAGCTGCTCAAGCAGGCCCAGTACACCCCGTACGCCGTCGAGGATCAGGTCGCCTCGATCTGGACCGGTTCCCAGGGTCACCTGGACGACGTCGAGACCGCTGACATCAAGCGCTTCGAGACCGACTGGCTGGACTACCTGCGTCGCAAGACCAACGTGCTCACCAACATCGCCGCCTCCGGGAAGCTCGAGGATGACACCGTCAGCGCGCTGAAGGAAGCCATGACCGCGTTCAAGAAGGAGTTCCACGCCGAGGGCGCGGGCTCCATCGTGGGCAACGAGCAGACCGAAGCGATGTCCGCCGACGAGATCAGCCAGGAAGAGATCCCCGCGCGCAGCTGAGGTTCACACCACAGCTGAGCAGGATCACTTGCTGGACGACATCAGGGAAGGACAAGCATGGGAGCCCAGATTCGGGTCTACCGCCAGAAGATCGCATCGACCTCGTCGATGAAGAAGATCTTCAAGGCGATGGAGCTGATCGCGACGTCTCGCATCGGCAAGGCACGCAGCCGTGCGCGGGCAGCCTCGCCATACGCAGATGCCATCACACGAGCGGTCTCCGCCGTGGCCTCGCAGAACGACATCGATCATGTGCTGACCACCAAGGTGGAGAACCCCACCCGCGCGGCAGTGCTGATCCTCACCAGCGACCGCGGTCTCGCCGGCGCCTACTCCACGAATGTGCTCAAACGGGGCGAAGCCCTGACCAAGCGCCTGCGTGAGGACGGCAAGGAGATCCGCCCGTACCTCTATGGACGCAAGGCGCAGGCCTTCTACGACTTCCGCGAGCGGGAGTACGACCAGGTCTGGACCGGCAACACGGACGCCCCCGAGGTGGAACGCGCTCAGGAGATCGGCCGCACGCTGGTCGACCGCTTCCTGCAGCCCACCGAGGAGGGCGGTGTGGACGAGCTCTACCTCGTCTTCACCGAGTTCCAGTCCATGGTGAAGCAGGAACCGGTGGTGCGACGTCTGCTGCCACTGGCCTTCGTGGAGAAGGAAGCAGAAGCCACGCACGAGCCGACTCCGCTGTATGACTTCGAGCCCGCCGCCGAGGAGGTCCTCGATGCGCTGCTTCCGCGGTACATCGAGTCCAAGATCTTCGCGGCGATGCTCGAAGCCTCCGCCTCGGAGCTCGCGGCACGCCAGCGGGCGATGAAATCGGCTGCAGACAATGCAGACGAGCTCATCAAGAAGTACACCCTGTTGCGCAACAACGCTCGCCAGGCGGAGATCACCCAGGAGCTCAGCGAGCTCATCGCGGGTGCCGACGCACTGGCCTCGAGCTAGCCCACGGGGACTCCCGCAGGCCAACAACAGACGTTTTGACATCATCCAAGATCAAGTGAAGTGAGAGAGATGACTGCCACTACTGCAGAGCAGAGCTCCGGAGGAGCCGGTCAGCCGGGTGCGACTGGTCGCATCGCCCGGGTGATCGGCCCGGTCGTGGACATTGAGTTCCCCGCCGACTCCATCCCATCGATGTACAACGCGCTCACCTCCGAGGTCACCCTCGGCGGCGAGACCCGCAGGATCACCTTCGAGACCGCCGCGCACCTGGGCGACAACCTCATCCGCGCGATCTCGCTGCAGGCCACCGACGGCCTGGTGCGCGGCACCCCCGTGCATGACACCGGATCCGCGATCTCGGTGCCCGTCGGCGAGTCCGTGAAGGGCCACATCTTCAACGTCCTGGGCGAGACCCTGGACATGCCGATCTCGGACCTCGAGGTGACCGATCGCTGGCCGATCCACCGTCCGGCTCCGAACTTCGCGGCGCTGGAAGGCTCCACCGAGATGCTGGAGACCGGCATCAAGGTGATCGACCTGCTGACCCCCTACATCCAGGGCGGCAAGATCGGCCTCTTCGGCGGCGCCGGTGTGGGCAAGACGGTGCTCATCCAGGAGATGATCACCCGTGTGGCCCGTAACTTCGGCGGCACCTCGGTGTTCGCCGGCGTCGGTGAGCGCACCCGTGAGGGCAACGACCTCTGGGTGGAGATGGAAGAGGCCAACGTGCTCAAGGACACCGCCTTGGTGTTCGGCCAGATGGATGAGCCGCCAGGCACGCGTCTGCGTGTGGCGCTGAGCGCGCTGACCATGGCGGAGTACTTCCGCGATGTGCAGAACCAGGATGTGCTGCTCTTCATCGACAACATCTTCCGCTTCTCGCAGGCCGGCTCCGAGGTCTCCACGCTGCTGGGCCGCATGCCCTCGGCTGTGGGCTACCAGCCCAACCTCGCGGACGAGATGGGTGTGCTCCAGGAGCGCATCACCTCCACCCGTGGGCACTCGATCACCTCGATGCAGGCCGTCTACGTCCCCGCCGATGACTACACCGACCCCGCGCCGGCGAACGTGTTCGCGCACCTGGATGCGACCACGGAGCTCTCCCGTGCGATCGCTTCGCGTGGCCTCTACCCGGCTGTGGATCCGCTGAGCTCCACCTCGCGCATCCTGGACCCGCAGTACGTGGGTCAGGAGCACTACGACACCGCGACGCGGGTGAAGCAGATCCTGCAGAAGAACAAGGAGCTGCAGGACATCATCGCGATCCTGGGCATCGACGAGCTCGGCGAAGAGGACAAGATCGTCGTCTCCCGAGCCCGCCGCATCGAGCAGTTCCTGTCCCAGAACACCTACACGGCGAAGCAGTTCACCGGCGTGGACGGCTCCACCGTGTCCATCAAGGACACCATCGAGGGCTTCAACGCCATCGCCAACGGCGATCTCGACCACATCCCGGAGCAGGCGTTCTACAACGTCGGCGGTCTCGATGACGTCGAGCGGCTCTACTCCGAGATCCAGAAGAGGTCCTGATCATGGCCGAACTCGACGTCCAGGTGGTCGCCAGCGACCACGCCGTCTGGTCCGGTGCCGCGAAGTCGGTGCGCGGGCGCACAGTGGAAGGTGACATCGGCATCCTGCCCGGTCACACCCCGGTGCTCTCGCTGCTGGCCGAAGGTGAGCTGGTCATCCAGCCCGTCGAGGGCGCCCCTGTGAAGGCCGACGTCAGCGGAGGCTTCTTCTCGGTGGACTCCGATCAGGTGACCATCGTGGCGGACAAGGCTGAGCTGACCGAGAGCTGAGCGTACTGCCCCAACGGCACATCGCATCAGGCGGGCCCCCGGACTCTTCACCGAGTCCGGGGGCCCGCTTGCGTATCAGGGCTGCTTGGGGACCGAGGTAGATTGATCTCATCGATCCTCACCGGCTCCGGCCGGTCCAGACCGGCGGAGCGTGCCATGCGTGAACTCGTCTACTACATCGCGACCAGCATCGACGGGTTCATCGCGGACCCGGCCGGAGACTTCTCCAGCTTCCCGCTGGATCCTGAGACCTTGGCCGCGCTCTTCCAGCGCTATCCGGAGACCTGCCCGGCGCACGCCCGCCAGGCGCTGGGGGTGACGGCGGAGCCGCGTCGCTTCGACACCGTGCTGATGGGCCGGCGCACCTACCAGCCAGCGGTGGACGCCGGTCTGGTCGGCGGAGCGTATCCGCATCTGCGCCAGGTCGTGGCTGCCAATCGGGCCCTGCCGCAGGCGCCGGGAGTAGAGGTGATCCAGGGGGATCTTCTCGAGGCGGTGCGCGAGCTCAAGGCCGGATCGGGGCGGGACATCTGGCTCTGCGGCGGTGCTGAGCTGGCCGCTCAGCTCCTCGGGGAGATCGATGAGATCCAGCTGAAGATCAACCCACTGGTGCTCGGTGACGGAATCCCGCTGTTCAGATCAGCGGTGTCTGCGCACAGCTTCTCCCCGGTCTCGCAGGAGGCGCTGCCCGGAGGCGTGACTCTGGCCACCTACCGGGCGGAGGTCTCCCCGGGCTGAGCGGGGCTGCTCAGAACAGGCGCGAGTCGGCGTCGTCGACTCCGCGCATCGCGTCATAGTCCAGCACCAGGCAGCGGATGCCACGATCCTCCGCCAAGGTCCGCGCCTGCGGCTTGATCTGCTGGGCGGCGAAGACTCCCTGCACCGGGGCCAGCAGCGGATCCCGGTTGAGCAGGTCCAGGTAGCGGGTGAGCTGTTCCACGCCGTCGATGTCCCCGCGACGCTTGAGCTCCACGGCCACGCTGCCCTGCGGGCCGCGGGCCAGGATGTCCACCGGGCCGATCGGGGTGGGGTGCTCCCTGCGGATCAGCCGGTGTCCGGAGCCGAGCAGCTCTATCTGCTCCGCGAGCAGCCGCTGCAGATCAGACTCCACGCCGTCCTTGACCAGACCGGGATCCACCCCGAGGTCATGCGAGACGTCCTCGTGGACCTCACTGATCAGGATGCGCAGGGTGTCGTCGCTCTTGGTCGCAGAGACGGTCCAGACCTCGCTGATCCCAGCTTCGCGCTGCTGCTCGTCGGGTGCGCTGACCCGCATGGTGGCCGGGGGCGACATCCAGTTCAGCGGCTTATAGGAGCCGCCGTCGGAGTGGATGAGCACGCCGCCGTCGGCCTTGACCATGAGCAGGCGCGTCGCCTGAGCCAGGTGGGCGTTGAGCCGGCCGGAGTAGGACACTGAGCAGGTCGCAATTACCAATCGCACGGTGCCTGATCCTACCCGGTCCGGCTACCGGTGCCGCATCGGCTCCGGCAGCTGGAACAATGGGATCATGGCGAAGTCAGCGAGGGGCCCCGGACGGCGCGCGTCGAAGTGGCAGCGCGAGCACCGGCCGCTCTCCACGGGCGTCTTCGGCCAGGGTGCGTTCTCCACCGGAACCGTCCGGCGCCGAGACGGGGAGTACCACGTAAGGCACATCTCCGCCTCCGCCGCGCAGAAGAGCTACACCTGCCCGGGCTGCCAGTTGCCGGTCCCGGCCGGGACCGCCCATGTGGTCGCCTGGCGCGCGGACTCGATCTTCGGCGATGAGCACGCCGCGGCTGAACGTCGGCACTGGCACAGCCACTGCTGGCGGATCGGCTGAACGCCGGCTGAGAGGTCTCAGCTCCTCGCTGCTCGGCCGGGTGCGATCCACGGCACGCGGCTGGGGTGAGCGTGCTGCTAGCGCGCGTCCTGGCGGCGGATGAGCACCTCGCGGGTGAGCAGCATCACGGCGGCCGCGGTGGGGATCGCCATCAGGGCCCCGAGCACCCCGAGCAGGGTGCCCCCGGCGATCACTGAGATGACGACGACGGCGGCCGGGATCCGGACTGCGCGCGCCATGATCCGGGGTGAGACCAGATACGCCTCCACCTGCAGGTAGACGAAGTATATGGCGGCGAACGTGGCGGCGGTCTGCCAGTCCACGGTGAGCGCGACCAGAGTGACCAGGGTGCCCCCGGTGACCGGGCCGACCAGCGGGATGAATGCCAGGACCCCGGCCACCACGGCGAAGAGCACGCCGAAGGGCACCCCGGCGATGCTGATGGCGATATAGGCGACGAGCCCGTTGAGCACCGCCACGCAGGCCTGACCGATCACATAGTGCCCGATGCCGTCGAGGATCCGATCTCCGAGATGCTGCACCCGGTCCCGGTTCGATCGCGGCGCCAGACGGTACGCCCAGGCTGTCATCACCGGCAGCGAGGACAGGAAGTAGATCGCGAGCACGAACACCACCAGGGTGCCGAGTCCGGTGGTCAGGATGGCCGTCCCCACCCCGAACAGGCCACCGAGCGCATTGGTGATGTTCGTCGGGTCGGAGATGAACCGGTTGACCTCGGTGTCGATGATCTGCTGGACCTCGAAGTCCTCCTCCACGCGGCGGAACCACTCCGAGCCGGAGATGTCGTTGACCAGCGCCGGCAGCGAGCGGACGAAGGTGGCCGTCTGCTCCGCGACCATCGGGGCCAGGGCGGCGATGAACGTCGCCACGACCAGGACGAAGGCGCTGATGGTCGCGGCCACACCCGCCGGGCGGGGGAGGCCGGCACGTTCCAGGCTGCGCACCACCGGATCCAGCCCGATGGCGATGAACAGTGCCGCGGCGATCCAGACCAGAAGCTGCGTGTTCGCCTGGGCCACGTAGAAGACCAGCAGCGCCAGACCGACCCCGAGGGTCAGCATGAATCCGGTGTAGACCGGACGCGTGGCGTAGGAGGCGGCCTTCTCGATGTGTTCCGCGGAGACCGGCGGAAGACCATACTGGTCGAACTCCGGCGGAGCCGCCGCGGATCTCTGGGCCCGGGCGGAGCGAAGGCTGCGCACCCCGCTCTGCAGGCCTCCCCGGAAGGCGGTCAGGCGGCGCGAGGTGGAACCGGCGCCGAGCCGGCCCCGTCGTCTCGAATCAGTCCCAGATCCTGGCTCAGCCCCGGCTCTCGAGGGGGACCCGGCTGTCGAGTCGGCGCCGGCACTCGAGGTGGAGCCGGCTGTCGAGTCGGTCCCCGCCGACGCGTCCGCCCCGGGCTGGCCATCCGGGCCCGGTCTCTGAGGGTGCCGCTCGGACTCTGTCACGGGTTCAGCTTAGTCACGCGGCGGTCGCAGGACACCATCACCCCGGATCGGCGCGTTCGGCGGGCACTCGGACTGTGATCCGATCGTTATCTTCGGTAGTCTAGGAAGTTGAACCACAGCTCCCTCCGATCAAGGACCTCACACCCGTGCGTTTCCCCGCTTCCATCATCGCTTTCATCCTGGGTCTGCTCCTGGCGGGCATCGGAGTGGGGCTGCTCACCGTCTGGGCCTCCGACGAGGTCCCCACCGCTGCGACCCAGGAGGTCCAGGACGCTCCGCTGACCGTGATCGGTGAAGATCTGATCGACCCGGAGCAGGAGCGCGAGGAGTTCACGATCAGCGCCGAGGGTGAATACACCATCGCCCTGGCACGCACCCAGGACATCGAGGCCTGGGTGGGCGACGCCGCACACGTCACCATCGGGGCGGTCCAGGAGGGCACCGAGGACGCGCCGGCCACCATCGAGACGCAGTACACCGAGGGTGAAGCCACGGTGCCGGATCCCAGCGGCTCGGATCTCTGGGCCGCCAGTGAGACCACAGAAGGGGACCTCCGGTACCGCTGGAGCGCCCCGGATGACAGCGGCGAGTGGAGCCTGTTGATCTTCCGAGACGGCGAGGAGCCAGCACCCGCGGCCGTGACCGTGGAGCTTCCCGAGGAAGAGGACAGCCTGCTGGGCACGGTGCTCATCGTGCTGGGCGCGCTCTCGATCCTGCTGGGTATCTTCCTGCTCTACCGCGCGCTGGCAGCCCGTCGGCGCGATCGCGAGGCCGAGCCGGCGGCGGTGGGCACGCGCGATCATGACGCCTCCGGCGATGCCACCGCTTCGGGCACCGCGGCTACAGCCGGGACCTCAACCACGGGAGCCTCAGCTGCCGCCGCTGCGGGCGCCACAGCTACCGCCGGGGCCACGGGTGCCGCGGCTCCTGCCGCAACCACCGGCACTGCAACCACCGGCACCGCAACCACCGGCACCGCAACCACCTGGGCTGCCGGTGATCCCGAGGAGTCCAGCGCCACCGACCCGATCAGCACTGAGGACGAGATGAACCAGAACCACGGTGAGGACGAAGCTGTTCGTGAAGCCGGCTCCCAGGACCTCGATCCCGCCGAGAACGAGCTGACCGGGGTCATGGGATCGATCTCCACCACCGAGAGCACCCACGACCCCGAGGCGCTGAAGGATCGCGAGACTGACCAGGACATCGCCGAGGATCCCGAGGAAACCGGGCGGATCGACCCGGTCCCGGGGAATCACCCCGAGGACCCCGCCGCTGCGGATGCGCAGGATGACCCGGAGGACGAGACCCGCCAGGGGCGCACCTGGCGCAGCCGTTCCGTGGCCACCGCTGCCGGCGTCGTCCTGGCGCTGAGCCCGTCGGTGCTTCTGGCCGACGCACAGGATCTCTCGCAGGATCCCGCCGAGGATGAGTCGGCCCAGACCGAGGATGTCGAGGCCGAAGAGGTCGAGGCGGAAGACGGAGAAGACGCCGGTTACTCGGTGCTGCTGGAGTCCCAGCTGCAGGGGATCATCGATGAGATCGCGGAGACGACCGCTGCTGCGGACGCCGAGTTCGACGCGGATCTGCTCTCCCCGAGAGTCTCCGGAAACGCTGCCCAGGTCCGGGAGCTGACCTACCGCAACCACGAGATCGACGACGAGGTCCTCCCGGACGCGATCGGCACCCAGATCCTCAGCGCCGCGGTGACCTCCGGCACAGACTTCCCTCGCCAGGCCGTGGTGATCACCCAGGAGGCCGAGGCCGAGATCCCGCAGGTGCTGGTCATCGAACAGGCCTCGCCACGGGAGAACTATGAGCTCACCCAGTCGGTGCTCATGGTCCCCGGCACGGAGTTCCCCGCCATCTCCGCCGAGGACGGCGGTGTGGAGCCGGTGGATCCCGACGCTGAAGAAGCACGGTTCGCCGCCAACCACGCCATGGAGCGGGTGGCGGTGTTCTTGAACAACCGCGAGTACTACTTCGGCATGAGCGTCGAGGAGAACGCCTACATCGAGGACCTGCAGGGGTACCAGGACGAGCTTCGAGAGGGTGCCGAGGACCTCAGCATCTCCTACACCCGTCCGTTGATCACCGAGGGCAGCACCGCGATGCGCCTGCCCGACGGTTCGGTGATCGCGATCGGCAGCTTCGACTCCACCACCCGGCTGCGGCCCGATGACGGGGCCTCTATCAACCTCTCCGGGGTGACCGCCGAGCTCGCCGGCACCGAGTCCACCACCGAGGACGTGGACATCGTCAATCGGGAGTCGATGATCCTGCACATCCCGGCCGAGGATGGGGAACGGGTCGTGGTGCTCGGAGTCCACGATATTGTGAACGAGGTCAACATTCTCGACTGATCTCCTCAGCCGGAGTACGGTCTGCAGGACCGCCATGATCGACGCCGACGTGCAAGGAGAGCCGCAGTGACAGAGTCCGCCCAGGAACCACAGTCCCGCCGAGTCGATGCCCGGGGAGCGGTGGACCTCTCCGGCTTCGCCGCTGGTGCGGGCTCCGCTCCTGCCCCCTCAACCCCGGGCGGCGCAGCAGCCCCAGGCCCGACGACACCGGCCCCCTCGGGGGCGCCCAACAGCTGGGCGGTCCAGGTGCAGCCGCAGCAGCTGCAGCAGGTGGTCGAGCTCTCAGCGCAGGCCCCGGTGATCGTGCTCATCCATGGCACCGACCCCGCCTCCACGACGATGAAGGCCACTCTGGAGGACCTGGTCGACGCCCAGCAGGGCCGGCTGCTCCTGGCCGAGATCGACTCCTCTGCCCACCCGGAACTGGCGCAGAGCGCCGACCAGGTGCCGGTGGCCACCGCCTTCATCGGTGGGCGGCCGGTCGGTGAGTTCGACGCCTCGGTGCCCGCCGAGCAGCTCGCACAGCTGGTCACCCAGATGGTCCAGATGGCGACGCAGAACGGAATGACCCAGAAGCTCCCCGCGCAGTCGACCCGGGTCGTCGAGGGCCAGGAGCCCCCGGCCGAGCCGGAGCTGCCGCCGCTGCACCAAGAGGCGCTTCAGGCGCTGGAGAACAGCGACTACGCCGCCGCCGCGAAGGCCTACGAGCAGGCCATCAAGGAGAAGCCCGACGACGAGGACGCCAAGATCGGCCTGGCGCAGGTGAAGCTGCTCCAGCGCACCACCGGAGCCGACCTGGCCCAGGCTCGAGAGGCTGCCGCCGGGAACCCGGACGACGTCGACGCGCAGATCGCCGTCGCGGATCTGGACGTGCTCGGAGGCCACGTGGAAGATGCCTTCTCCCGACTGGTCCGGTTCATCCAGACCCACTTCGGCGAGGATCGGGAGACGGCTCGGGCACATCTGGTGGAGCTCTACTCGATCACCGGGGACAGCGACCCGCGGGTCTCGGCCTCGCGCCGGCAGCTGGCCAGGGCTCTCTTCTAGGACTCGGCCTCGGTTCCACGACCGAGGCTCACGATGTCCCTCTCAGGGCTGAGGCGGCGCTGATCTGGGGTGGGTAGGCTCGAAGCATGAATTCAGCCAGTCAGACCACGCCTGCACTTCGACTGCGCGGGCTGTCCAAGACCTTCGGTCAGACCGAGGCAGTGGAGACCCTGGACCTGGATGTGCCGCGCGGCTCGTTCTACGGCTTCGTGGGTCCCAACGGAGCCGGGAAGACCACGACCCTCTCGATGGCCACCGGACTGATGCGCCCCGATGCCGGCACTGCCGAGGTTGTGGGTGTCGATGTCTGGGAGCAGCCCTGGGAGGCGAAGCGCTCGATGGGAGTGCTCGCGGACGGGGTGACGCTGTTCAACAAGCTCACCGGGGCCCAGCTGGTGGCCTATGCCGGACTGCTGCGCGGCATGGACCGTGACACCGTGGAGTCTCGCACCGCCGATCTGCTCCGGGTGCTCGGTCTGCAGGACGCCCAGGGAAAGCTGGTCCAGGACTATTCGGCCGGCATGACCAAGAAGATCGCACTGGCCTCGGCCATGGTGCACGCCCCGGAGCTGCTGGTCCTCGATGAACCCTTCGAGGCCGTGGACCCGGTCTCAGCCCGCACCATCCGTGGGCTGTTGGAGTCCTATGTGTCCTCCGGGGGCACCGTGATCCTTTCCAGCCACGTGATGGACCTGGTGCAGCGGATGTGTTCCCATGTGGGCATCATCGCCGAGGGCCGCCTGTTGGCCTCCGGCACCCTGGATGAGGTGCGCGCAGGCTCGGACCTTGAGACGCGATTCGTGGAGCTGGTCGGACTCGAGGGTGGAGATCAGGAGCTGGCGTGGTTGCAACTCTGATCCGACTCAAGAAGGACCTGACCTTCAACGGCTTCAACCAGTCCGTCTGGCACATCCTGGGCACCATCTTCGCCGGGCTCTACGGCCTGGGCATGGTGGGGATGGTGTTCTCGCTGCAGGTGATGGAGGGCGCGGCGGACGTCGCCGATCCAGAGTTCGTGAGGACCGCCAGCGTGCTGATGGGCTCGGCGGTCTTCCTGCTGTGGCTGATCATCCCGGTGTTCATCTCCGGTGCGGACGCGGCGATGAATCCGCGGCAGTTCATCACCTACGGCATCTCTCGTCGCGGACTGATCCTGGGACTGGCGGTGACCGGTCTGATCTCCATCGGCGCGGTGCTCACCCTGATCTGGCTGATCGGTCAGGTGCTGCACTGGCGATGGGATCTCGCTGCCGCCGCCACGTCCCTGCTCACGCTGCCGCTGCTGCTGATCACCTTCAGCCTGGTCTCCCAGGCGGTGACCACCTCGATCAGAGCCTGGTTCAGCGGTCGCCGGTCTCGGGACTTCCTGGCCGTGCTGGCGCTGAGCCTGATGGTGATGCTCTACCCGATCATGGTCGGTCTGCAGAGTGCGTTCGCCTCACTCTCCGATGCCATCCCCGCGGTGGTCGATTTCCTGGCCTACACCCCGCTGGGTGCCGGTGCCGCGCTGCCCGCCGACGCCGCGGCGGGCGCCTGGGGTGCGATGCTGCTGCGGCTGGGGGTCTTGCTCGCCACGGTGGTGCTCGCCGTCGTCGTGATCCGCGCCGGACTGGTGAAGATCACCGAACAGCCCGCTGTGCAGAGCTCCTCGGGGTCCAAGCAGGCCAGCGGGCTCGGGCTGCTGGGCCGGTTCCCGGCCACACCCTGGGGCGCGGTGGCGGCCCGGGCCAGCACCTACTGGCTCAAGGACACCCGCTACGGCGGCACCCTGGTGGTCCTGCCGGCGCTGGTCGTGCTTGCCCTGGTGATGTACTTCCAGACCGATGCCGTCTGGGTGCTGCTCGCGCTGGGGCCGGTCTTCGGCTTCACCCTGGGCTATGCGATCTCCGCCGACATCTCCTACGACCACTCGGCCTTCGCCCTGCACATCACCAGCGGGGTCTCCGGGACGGCGGACCGCCTGGGCCGTCTGGTCGGCCTGCTGGTCTTCGGGCTGCCGGCCACGGTGCTGGCAGCACTTGTGCCGGCCGTGATGTTCACGACCCCAGGCACCACCGTGGCCCTGGTGGGAGTCAGCGTGGGCGTGCTCCTCAGCGCCTCCGGGCTCTCCTGCCTGATCTCCGCGCGCTTCACCTACCCGGTTCCCAAGCCCGGGGACGGGCCGCTGACACAGCCCTCCGGCTCCACCGGCCGGCTGATGATCGTGCAGTTGGGCATGATGCTCTCCGCCCTGGCGCTGATGCTGCCTGAGCTGATCCTGGTCTTCTTCCTCCTGGTCAGCGGCGAGGCCTGGCTGGCCTGGGTGCTCGGTGTCGGTTCGGTGCTCAAGGGTGCGGGGCTGGTCTGGCTCGGGGTGCGTCTGGGCGCGCGGGTCTACGAGCGCAGCCAGCCCGAGCTCTTCCAGCAGGTGAGCCGGTACTGAGGCGCAGGCGATGGGCGCCGCCCCGCCAGGGCGGTGGCGCTCGTGATGGACACAGGGTCGCCCGGAGATGATGTGCTCGCCGCGGCTGGCTAGAATGGTTCCCATGATGGTCATCGAGAACGGACTCCAGCCCGCTGACGCCCGCTTCGGCGCCCCGGCCGCCCGGCACGCCGGCCCTGGGCACATGCACACCGCCGATCCGGCTGCGGCCCCGGCGGGAGCGGCGACCATCGAGCGCGAGCACCAGGAGCAGCTCTCCGAGCCCGGTGACCACGAGCGCTTCGCGCACTACGTGAACAAGAACCGGATCATGGAGTCGGCCCTGGAGGGCGGCGCCGTGGTGGCGCTGTGCGGGAAGGTCTGGATCCCGTCCCGGGACCCCAAGAAGTTCCCGGTGTGCCCGGAGTGCAAAGAGATCTACGAAGAGATGATGGGCGGCGACGGCGAGTCCGGCGGCGACTCGGGCGGCAAGCGCGGCTTCTTCGGCTTCGGCCGCAGCTGAACCTGCTGAGCACAGAACCCAGTGGAGCAGTCTGAGACGCTTTTCGACGTCGGCACCGATGTCGGCAGATCCCTACCGCCGGTCTACCCGCACCGCGCCGCGCACGGCACCGCGGGCACCCTGCGGCAGTGGCAGCAGGAGGCGCTGGACCTCTACATCCAGCGCCGACCCAAGGACTTCCTCGCGGTGGCGACCCCCGGGGCCGGCAAGACCACCTTCGCGCTGCGCGTGGCGAAGCTGCTTGTGGAATCCGGCGAGGTCAACCGGATCTACGTGGTGGCGCCCACCGAGCACCTGAAGCGGCAGTGGGCCGACGCCGCCGGCCGTGTGGGTCTGGCCCTGGACCCGAACTTCAAGAACTCCGACGGCCGCCACGGACGGCAGTACATCGGGGTGGTGGTGACCTACTCCCAGGTGGCGAACAAGCCCGCGCTGCACCGGAACAAGACCGAGGCTGGGCGCACCCTGGTGATCTTCGACGAGATCCACCATGCCGGTGATGCGCTCTCCTGGGGCGACGGCGTGCGTGAGGCCTTCGACCCTGCGGTGCGCCGGCTCGCCCTGACCGGCACCCCGTTCCGCTCCGACACCTCCCCGATCCCGTTCGTGGACTATGTGGAGGACGGCGACGGCGTGCGCCGGTCCAAGGCCGACTACGCCTACACCTACGGGCCCGCGCTGAAGGACCGGGTGGTCCGCCCAGTGGTCTTCATGGCCTACTCCGGGAACATGCGCTGGCGGACCTCCACCGGTGAGGAGATGGAGGCTCAGCTCGGGGCCGCGGCCACCAAGGACATCACCAACCACGCGTGGCGCACAGCGCTGAACCCGGAGGGGGAGTGGATCCCCTCGGTGCTCCGGGCGGCGCATCAGCGTCTGCTGAAGGTCCGCGACAAGATCGACGACGCCGGGGGACTGGTGATCGCCACCGATCACGAGACCGCGCGCGCCTATGCCGCGCAGCTGGACGCGCTCACCGGGCAGAAGACCACCGTCGTGCTCTCCGATGACAAGGGCGCATCGAACCAGATCGAGGCGTTCTCCGAGGACCCTTCGAAGCTGTGGATGGTCGCGGTGCGGATGGTCTCAGAGGGCGTCGACGTGCCGCGTCTGTGCGTCGGCGTCTACGCCACCTCCACCTCCACACCGCTGTTCTTCGCCCAGGCCGTGGGTCGCTTCGTGCGGCTGCGCAAGAAGGCGGAGGTGGCCTCGGTCTTCCTGCCCTCGGTGCCGGTGCTGACCACTCTGGCCAACGAGATGGAGCAGGAGCGCGATCACGCCCTGGAGGTCCCGCGCTCGGCCGCCGAGGATCCGGAGGAGGCACTCGATGATGATCTCCTGGCGGCCGCGAACCGGGAGGAGCGTGGCTCGGAGAGCCTGGAGCGCGGCGAGTTCGCGGCGCTGCATTCCAACGCGTCCTTCGACAAGGTCCTCTTCGACGGCGCGGAGTTCGGCCTCGGCGGCGCCATGGGCTCCGAGGAGGAGCTCGACTTCCTCGGCATCCCCGGCCTCCTGGAACCCGAGCAGGTCTCCACGCTGCTGCGCCAGCACCAGGCGGATCAGCTGCGCCGGAAACCCACGACGGCGACTGCGCCGGCGGAACCGGTGGTGGACCACCGGCAGCTCAAGACCCTGCGGGCCACGCTGAACAAGTCGGTCTCGGCCTATGCCGCGAAGACCGGGATGCACCAGGGCAGCATCCATACCAAGCTTCGTGATGCCTGCGGCGGGCCTGCGGTGGGTCAGGCCACGCAGGCTCAGCTCGAGGAACGGCTGAAGAAGATCCAGATGTGGTTCGTCGGGCGCAAGTGATGCCGCTGGCTCAGCGGCTGTTGCTCAGAGGTCGTCGAGACTGACGACCTCGACCTCGGCGGCGTCGAACTCCGCGTAGGCCTCCTGGACGGAATCCTCGCTGACGCCCACCGTGAGCTCCCGGATCACCCGGACTCGGAAGTCGTTCTCCACCGCATCGAGCACCGTGGCGCGCACGCAGTGGTCGGTGGCGATCCCCACGATCGTCACGGCGTCGATGTCCTGGGCCTGCAGCCACGCGTGGAGGTCCGCCGCGCCCTCGGCGATGGCGGCCGCCGGACCCACTTTGGCTCCGTTCTCGCCCTCCAGGCTGCCGACCTTCTCCGGGTCGCCCTCAAGTCCTTCGAACCCGGAGTAGCCGTCGGAGTAGAGCCCCTTGAGGAACCGGGCGTCCACGTGCTCGGTGTCGAGGTTGGGATGCAGCTCGGCACCCGGGGTGCCGGCCACGCAGTGCTCGGGCCAGCTCACCGTGAAATCCGGGGTCGCGGAGAAATGCGGGCCCGGATCGATGTGCCAGTCCTGGGTGGTCAGTATCGCGTCGAACTCGGCATAGCTGTCCTCGAGGAACTCACTGATCTCGCTGGCGACCTGAGCTCCGCCCGCGACCGCGAGTGCTCCGCCCTCACAGAAGTCCTGCTGCACATCGACAATGATCAGCGCCTGGGCCACTACATCCTCCTGATCGGGAAGCTCCGGGAAAGGGTGCGCGAGCGCACGGTTGATGCGCCCGCTCACCCTCCACGTTACTGGTTCTTCCCGGCCGCGGCGAGATCGAACTCCTCGTTGACCAAGGCCCCGTTGGCCGCCGCTCCGGCGAAGCTGCCCATACCCATCGATGCCGGGACCGTCGCCATCGGCGCGGCCACGTTTCCGGCGGCCCAGGTCCGCTCATGGGAGGTCTGTCCCATCGCATCGACCTTCACGAAGCTGCCCACCATGGTCTCCTCGCGCTCGAGCCCGAGATCGCGCAGATAGCCGTCGCGCGGGATGAGTCTGCCTGCGGTGAAGATCGCGTCGAGGGCGATGCTGCGCGAATCCTCCAGCACCACCCCGGTCACCGCGGTCCCGTCCCCGAGCACCTCCTTCACCGGGGTCGGTTCCACGACGACGCCGCGCGCCTGCAGCCGCTGGAGGGTCTCCGCGGGCAGCTCTCCGGCCCCGGCGCTGAAGTAGGTCAGCCGGTCGCTCCACTGACGCAGCAGCTGAGCCTGGTGCAGCTGCATCGGGCTGGTGGCCAGCACCGCCAGGCGCTGACCACGAAACTCCCATCCGTGACAGTACGGGCAGTGCAGCACGCTGCTGCCCCAGTGCTGCGCCAGACCGGGGATCTCGGGCAGCTCATCGGTCAGGCCCGAGGCCGCGATGACGCTGCGGGTGAAGAGCTGGACCCCCGAGTCCAGCGTGACCACGAGCTCGCGCGCCCCGGTCCCGTCCACGGAGTCGGCGCGGGTGGAGTCGCGCACCCGGTGCACCCCGGCGGTGAGGCGTTCGACCCCGTAGCGCTGGGCCTCGGCGAGTCCGCGCGACACCAGTTCTGCAGGGGGTGTCCCGTCATGGCCCAGGACGTTGTGCATGTGCCCGGCGAAGCGGTTCCGAGGCTCGGCGGCGTCGAGGATGAGCGTCCTGCGCAGCGCCCGCCCCAGTGATTGGGCGGCGCTGAGTCCGGCGACGCCGCCTCCGATGATGATCGCGTCATAACGGTCTGCCTGTGCTGTGCTGTTCATGGCACCAGCATGCGCCTCGGCCCCGCAATCTGAAACACGTCTTGCTGAAATGGCAATAAGTGCTCAGACTGGGAGCATGGAAGAACTCGCTCAGCTGGGCCTGCGGCTGCGATCGGCGCGCACCAGTCGTGGTTGGACCCTGGACCGGCTCGCCCGCGGCGCGGGAATCTCACCGAGCACCCTCTCGCGCCTGGAATCGGGCAAGCGCCAGGCCAGCCTGGAGCTGCTGCTGCCGGTCACGCGCTGCCTGGGCATCACGGTGGATGAGCTGCTGGTCTCTTCCAGTCCGGACCCGCGGGTGCAGCGCGATGCCTGGGAGCGCAACGGCATGCTCGTGCAGCCGCTCTCCCCAGAATCATCTCCGGTGCACACCTACAAGATCAGCTACGTGCCGCGCCCGCCGCTTCCAGAGCTGGGCAGCCACGACGGCTATGAGTGGCTCTACGTGCTCACAGGACGCCTGCGTCTGCAGCTCGGGGAGGAGGAGATCCTGCTCGGGCCCGGCGAGGCCGCCGAGTTCGACACGCTGCGCCCGCATGGGCTCAGCGCTGTGGGGCCGGAGAACGCCGAGGTCATCTGCATCCTCAATGACGCTGCCGTGAACCGGCACACCTCAGACGCGGTCAGCTGAAGATCGTGGGCAGCACCGGGTCCCCGTGCTGCAGACGCTTGGCGGCAGGCGGGAGCTCGGCCAGGGACGCGGCGTGTC
The DNA here is from genome assembly GCF_014138825.1 of Nesterenkonia sandarakina. Taxonomy (NCBI): domain Bacteria; kingdom Bacillati; phylum Actinomycetota; class Actinomycetes; order Micrococcales; family Micrococcaceae; genus Nesterenkonia; species Nesterenkonia sandarakina. The sequence goes on from NZ_JACJIH010000001.1 coordinate 460,040, forward strand.
GGCGCTGCGCGTTGGCCACTCCCGCCGCGCCGACATGTTCGGCGGCGATGACCCCGTCACGGACCAGCGGCGCCATCAGCTCGCGAGTGTCCCGGTCCGCGAGATGCGGGGCAGCCCCGACCCCGATCAGCTCGGCATCGGCGCGCCCGGTCTCATCCAGGCGGCGCAGCGGATGTTTCACCCCGCCCACGCTGGACTTGCCCGGGGCGTTCTTCGCCACGGCGACCGCGGCGCCGTCGTCGTCGGTGCGGGAGACCAGCTTGTAGACCATCGCGGCGGTGGGGGAGCCGCCACCGGTGACCAGCTTCGTGCCCACCCCGTAGGAGTCCACCGGAGCCGACTGCAGGCGCGCGATGGCGTGTTCGTCGAGATCCGAGGAGACGATGATCCGGGTGCCGGTATTGCCCAGGGAGTCCAGCAGCGCACGCACCTCCCCGGCCTGCTCCACCAGGTCTCCTGAGTCCAGCCGGACTGCACCCAGCTCGGGACCGGCGATGGACGCCGCCCGGCGCACCGCCGTCTCCACGTCGTAGGTGTCCACCAATAGGGTGGTGCCCGGACCGAAGGCTCGGACCTGGGCTTCGAAGGCCTCCTCCTCCGAGTCGTGGAGCAGCGTGAAGGCATGGGCTGCCGTGCCCAGGGTGGGCAGGCCCCAGCGGCGCCCGGCCTCCAGGTTCGAGGTGGCGCTGAAGCCGGCGACGGCGGCCGCCCGGGCCGCCGCGACGGCGCTGAACTCCTGGGTGCGGCGAGATCCCATCTCCACACAGGGCCGGTCCCCGGCGGCCACGGTCATCCGGGAGGCCGCCGAGGCGATGGCAGAGTCATGGTTGAGCACGGAGAGCACATAGGTCTCCAGCAGGCAGGCCTCCGCGAAGCTCGCCTCCACGCGCAGCACCGGGGAGTCTGGCATGAAGACCTCGCCCTCGGCGTAGCCGTGGATGTCCCCGGAGAACCGGTAGTCGGTGAGGAACTCCAACGTGGGCTCATCCACGATGCCGCGTGCGCGCAGCCAGTCGATCTCGGGCCCGCCGAAGCGGAACTCCTCCAGGCCTTCGAGCATCCGCCCGGTGCCGGCGAGGACGCCGTAGCGCCGGCCCGCCGGAAGGTGCCGGGTGAAGACCTCGAAGACGCAGCGCCGCCCGGCGGCCCCGGAGGCCAGCGCCGCCTGAACCATGGTGAGCTCATACTGGTCGGTGAGCAGGGCGGTGGAGGGCACAGCGGCCGGGACAGGGGTGGCCGGTGCGGCGGCTTTGGGGGCTGCTGGTGCGGCGGCGGCGAGCCCGGACGACGCGCCGGCAGCTGAGCTGGCGCGGGCAGCGTCGGACTGGGGGGAGTCAGATTGAGGTGTCACAGCCCCAGCGTAGAATACGGAGCATGAGTTCAGCCCAAGGATCCACGCTCAGCCGTGAGGAGACTGACCTCGATCCCGAGTTCTCCCAGCTCCTCTCCGCCGCGCGCCCCTACCAGGTGGTCGTCTGGAACGACCCGGTGAATCTGATGACCTACGTCAGCTGGGTCTTCCGCAGCTACTTCGGGCATTCCAAGGCCCGGGCGGAGCAGCTGATGATGCAGGTCCACCAGAAGGGCCGCGCCGTGGTCTCCCACGGTCCGCGGGAGAAGGCGGAGCAGGACGTGACGGCGATGCACCAGTACGGCCTGCAGGCCACCCTGGAAGAGGTCGAGTAGTCCGTGGCCACAGCCTTCCGTGCCACCACCAAGGGATACCGAGCAGATCTGGAACAGCATGAACGACGGCTGCTCAGCTCGCTCTGCGCCGACGTGATCCAGCTTCTCGAGAGCCGCGAGGAGGACTCTGCGCTCGAGAAGAACCCTGCCCCTGAGACCACCGCTGCGTCTGAGACGGCCTCGGCCGAGGCCGCCCCGGCTCCCGCCGAGGATCCCGCCTTCGCGCACTTCCGGGCGGAGCTCGCAGGCCTGGGCAGTGAGGAGCCGCTGACCCCGCCGGAGGATGAGGTCCTGCGGCGACTGCTGCCCGATGCCTCGAGCGACCCGGAGCAGGCCGGGCAGTTCCGCCGGCTCAGCGAGAACTCGCTGCGCGGCGCGAAGATCGCCGATCTGCGCACCGCGCGGATGCTGCTGGAGAGCACCCCGATCAGCGTGGACGAGGATCTCGCCCCGGTCTTCGGCCGGGCGCTCAACGATCTGCGGCTGACCCTGGCGACCCGGCTCCGGCTGGAGACCCCCGAGGACGCGGAACGTGTCCACCGGCTGGCCGGCGGCTCGAGCAGCAAGGACACCGAGTCCTTCATGGCGGAGATCTACACCTTCATCACCTGGCTGCAGGAGACCCTGTTCAGCGCGATGACCGAGTTCCTCCCGGAACCCGGGACATCGTCTCGATGAGCGCCGCTGCTCCGGTCGGGATCTTCGATTCCGGTGTCGGCGGACTCACCGTGGCCCGCGCCGTGCTGGACCAGCTTCCGGGGGAGTCGATCACCTATCTCGGGGACACCGCCCACGGCCCCTACGGTCCGCTGCCCATCGCCCGGGTCCGGGCCCATGCGCTGGGTGTCATGGATGAGCTCGTGGACTCCGGTGTGAAGGCCCTGGTCATCGCGTGTAACTCCGCCTCGGCGGCCGTGCTGCGCGATGCCCGGGAACGCTACACCGATCGGCGCGGGATCCCCGTGGTCGAGGTCATCCAGCCCGCCGTGCGCCGCGCCGTCTCGGCCACCCGCAATGGTCGCATCGGGGTCATCGGGACCTCCGCCACGGTGAGCTCCGGGGCCTATGAGGACACCTTCGCGGCCGCCCCGGCGCTGCAGATCACCACCGCGGCCTGTCCGCGGTTCGTGGAGTTCGTCGAACGCGGCGTCACCACCGGAGACGAGCTGCTCGCCGCGGCAGAGCAGTACCTCGCCCCGCTGAAGCGCGCCGGCGTCGACACACTGGTGCTCGGCTGCACGCACTACCCGCTGCTCACCGGCGTGATCTCCTTCGTGATGGGTCAGGAGGTCACCCTGGTCTCCTCCGCGGAGGAGACCGCCAAGGACCTCTACCGCGCGCTGACCCGCCAGGATCTGCAGCGCCGAGCCGCCGCGCCTGCCGAGCCCGGACATACCTTCCTCGCCACCGGCGACGCAGCGGCGTTCGCCCGGCTCGCCCGACGCTTCCTGGGTCCCGAGGTGCGCAGCGTGCAACAGGTGGCCCATGTGCGGGAGGCCTATCCCACCGGTGTGATCGCCCGGATCTCCCCCGCTATGCTGGCCGGAGCGCAGGATGACTGAAGGGGAGCCCGCCAGCATATGAAACTCACCATCATCGGGTGCAGCGGGTCCTTCCCCGGCCCGGAGTCCCCGGCCTCGTGCTACCTGCTCACCGCCCAATATCAGGGCCGGACCTGGCGGGTCGTCGTGGATCTGGGCAATGGTGCCCTGGGCAAACTGCAGCAGCACCTCGCGCTGGAAGACATCGACGCCGTGTGCCTGTCCCACCTGCACCCGGACCACTACATGGACCTCTGCGGACTCCACGTGGCCATCCGCTGGCGACCCGGCGGCTGGCCCGGCAAGCACGTCCCGGTCTATGGCCCCTCCACCACGGATCAACGGATCGCCAGTGCCTACGGGATGGACCCCAATCCCGGGATGCACCCCGACTTCGACTTCCAGACCTGGCGGCCGCGGCAGGCCGAGACCATCGGGCCCTTCACCATCACCCCGGTCCCGGTGCGCCACCCGATCGAGGAGGCCTATGCGCTGCGGATCGACATCGCCGCCGAGGCCTCGGCGGATGCTCGCGAGCACACGCTGACCTATTCCGGTGACACCGACGCCTGTGACGGGCTCATCGAAGCAGCTCGGGACGCCGATGTCTTCCTCTGCGAAGCCGCCTTCGAGGACGGCCGTGACGACCACATCGAGGGCGTGCACCTGAACGGGCACCGCGCGGGAGTCATGGCACGCTCCGCCGGGGTGGGACGGCTGCTGCTGACCCACATCCCGGTCTGGACCTCGCAGCGGGTGCTGCTGGCCAAGGCACGCGAAGAATACGCAGGCGACCTCGCCGTCGCCGTCGCCGGTGTCACCTATGAGATCGGCGCGACCACCACCCACCACCAGGGAGAGACCAAGCAGTGAGCATCACCACCCTTCGGACCGACGGACGCGCAGCGGATGAGCTGCGCCCGGTCACCATCACCCGGAACTGGAACGCGCACGCGGAGGGATCCGCGCTGATCGAATTCGGCGGGACCCGGGTGCTGTGCACCGCGTCCTTCGAGTCCAACGTGCCGCGCTGGCTCAAGGGGCAGGGCTCCGGCTGGGTCACCGCCGAGTATGCGATGCTCCCGCGGGCCACCAACACCCGCTCCGGGCGGGAGTCCGTGAGGGGGAAGATCGGTGGGCGCACCCACGAGATCTCCCGGCTGATCGGTCGCTCGCTGCGCGCCGTGGTGGACACCAAGGCGCTGGGCGAGAACATGATCACCCTGGACTGCGACGTGCTCCAGGCCGACGGCGGAACCCGCACCGCCGCGATCACCGGCGCCTACGTGGCGCTGGTCGACGCGGTGGAGTGGGCGCGGCAGCAAGGTCACGTCTCCAAGCGCGCGGAGGTGCTCAAGGACTCCATCGCGGCGATCTCGGTCGGGGTGCTCCCCGACGGGCAGGCTGTGCTGGACCTTCCCTACTCGGAGGACTCCACAGCAGAGACCGACATGAACGTGGTGGTCACCGGCTCGGGGGACTTCGTGGAGATCCAGGGCACCGCCGAGGGTGCGCCGTTCAAACGTGAGGAGCTGGATCGCCTGCTCGATCTCGCCCTGGGCGGGACCGACCGGCTCGCGCAGCTGCAGCGGGAGGCGCTGGCCCAGTGACAGCAAGGATCGTCCTGGCCACCCGCAACCAGGGCAAGCTGCGGGAGTTCCGTGCCCTGCTCAGTGCCAGTCCGCAGCTCCAGGGCCGGGATCTCGACGCTGAGGTGATCGATGCCGCGACCGCAGGCTGTCCCGACGTCCCGGAGACCGGGATCAGCTTTGAGGAGAACTCGCTGCTGAAAGCCCGCGCCGTCGCCGCACAGACCGGTCTGCCTGCCGTGGCTGATGACTCCGGACTGGCCGTGGAGGTCCTCGGCGGGGCACCAGGGATCTTCTCCGCCCGGTGGGCCGGGGCGCGTGCCTCCGATGAGGCCAACCTGAGGCTGCTGCTGGAGCAGCTCGCCGATATCGCACCGGCACACCGCAGCGCCGCCTTCGTCTGCGTGGCCTCGCTGGTGATCCCCGACGCGCAGGGTGGCCCGCTGCGGGAGTTCACCACCACCGGGCGTTTGGAGGGCACGCTGCTGCGCGAGCCGCAGGGCCTGGGCGGCTTCGGCTACGACCCGATCCTGCAGCCCGCGGGGGAGACCCGCAGCACCGCCGAGCTCTCGATGCAGGAGAAGAACGCGATCTCACACCGGGGCAAGGCCTTCGCGGCGCTGCGGGAGCACGTGGTGGAGGCGCTCGGCGCGTGAGAGGTCTGGACTTCACCGCCGTGGACTTCGAGACGGCCAACGGCTTCCGCGGCTCGCCCTGCGCCATCGGTCTGGTCAAGATTCGCGACGGCCAGGAGGTCGGCAGCTTCTACTCCGCGATGCGTCCACCGGAGGGCTTCGACCGGTTCGATCCGCATAATGTCGCGATCCATGGGATCACCCCGGACGCGGTGGCTCAGGCCCCGCGCTTCGGGGAGCTCTTCGAGCAGATCCACCGCTTCATCGGCGAGGACGTGCTGGTCGCACACAACGCGGCCTTCGACATCGAGGTCTTCGAAGCCGCGCTGGAGGTCAGCGGACTGGACTCCCCGGGACTGAGCTGCCTGTGCTCGGTCCGGCTCTCCCGGGCGAACTACCAGCTTCCCTCCCACGCGCTTCCCAAGGCGGCCGCGGAGGCTGGGTATCACCTCACCGCGCACCACTACGCGCTGGACGACGCGCGGGCCTCGGCCGCTGTGGTCTGCGACATCGCGAGCAGGCGCGCCGTCGGGTCCACCCACCGGCTCTTCAAGGACTGTGGGATCGAGCCACGGACCATGGAGTCCTGGCAGGGCCGGCGCCCCCGTGAATCGCGGGCGACCCGGCAGGTGCGCACCATGGCGCACCTCTTCGATGCCCGACTCCCGGCACCGCCGCCGCGCCATATGCCCGACCTGATGCGCTGGCAGGATGAGGGCAAGAACCTCCCGCCATCCTCCGTGGCCGACCCGGGGCACCCGCTGTTCTCCCAGCAGATCGCCTTCACCGGAAACCTCTCGATCCCGCGCGCCGAGGCCAAGGAGCTGGTCGCCGCAGTGGGTGCGGCGACTGCCTCCCGGGTCACCGCCGGCACCACGCTGCTGGTGGTGGGGGACGGGTTCGAAGCCTGGGAGCTCAGCACGCCGGAGCGGTCTGCTCCGCTGCGCAGCAGCAAGGCCCGCGCTGCGCTGCGCCGACAGGCCGAGGGCCAGCCGCTGCGGCTCATCGCCGAGGAAGAGTTCCGCGCGCTGCTGGGACCGGACTGGCCGGTGCCCGCCCCCGCCCAGGACACGGCGTCTGCACCGGCTGAGTCGGACCGGTGAGTCAGCGCGCGCGGGTGACCTCTTCCCAGTTCCGGGCGAGCTCGCCGATCACCGAGTAGACATCCGGGGTGGCGGGATCGGTGACGCTGTCATGGCGGCCCAGAGGTGAACCCACCGACGTCGACGCGCCTCCCGTGGACGCGCCTCCCGACGGCGCTGCTGACGGCGCTGCTGACGGCGCTGCCCCGGCGTCCATCCCGGCCGCAGCAAGCAGCTGGCGCTCCAGGATCGCGGCGACGTCGTCGTCGAGTCCGTCGGTGATCGCCCGCCGCTCCCGCTCGCTGGTCTCCGGGGACTCCGGTGCCGCGGCGTCGGTGGCGAGCCGGTGCACCAGATCCGCGAGCGCCGCGGCCTTCTCCAGCAGATCTGGATGTCCGTGGGTCAGCGAGAGGGCCTGACGCGTCCAGGTGCTGCGCATCGAGGCGTCGATATAGGGGACCAGACCGATCGGCACAGCGCGCAGCAGCGCCGTGTCATCGGTGGTCTCTGGCTGTGCCGGGGCACTCGGATAGGACATCTGCCCGTGACTGAGTCCGCGCAGGCTGATCGCGCCAGATCCGTGCCGGACGGTGAGCCGGCGCTGCCCGCGCAGCTGCTGCAGCTGCTGGTCCAGCCGGCGGGCGGGCGGCTGTGGGGCCTGCTCCGGGTAGGACCCGGTGATCAGTCGGTACCAGCGCAGCGAACCGAGCCACATGCAGGCCAGCGGATCGGCGCCGAGTCCCTGGCGGCTCCAGTCCAGCAGCTCGAGCAGGCCGTCCGCGGTGCACATCTGGTGCAGCACCTCGGCGTGCAGGGCCACAGCGGAGGCCTCCGCGGCAGCATTGCCCGAGGCCGCAGGCGACGCGGAGGTCTGCGGTGTCGAGGGTTCCACGGCGGCGGCCAGCACCGGGCCGAAGCGACTGATCAGTATCTCGGCGGTTTCCACCCTTTCAGAATAGTCTCCTGCGGGGTGGTGCTCAGGCCATGTCCGTGCCAGCCGATAGCGTGGGGGCATGCGCTGGCTACACACCTCGGACTGGCACCTCGGTCGCGGCTTCCATGGTCATTCTCTGCGCTCCGAGCAGGAGCAGATGCTGGAGACGATCTGCGCCGCGGTGACCGAGCACCAGGTGGACGTGCTGCTGATCGCCGGAGACATCTATGACCGCGCACTGCCGCCGGAATGGGCCGTGGCGGCGCTGGAGGAGGCGCTGCAGCGCATCACCGAGGGCGGTGCACAGGTGATCATCACCCCTGGAAACCATGACTCTGCCGCGCGTCTGGGTTTCGGGCGCGGTCTGATGCGCGGCTCCGGGGTGCACATCCGCAGCGCGCTGAGTGAGGCGTGGACCCCGGTGGAGGTCACCGAGCCCGACGGCGGGCAGACCCTGGTCTACGGCATCCCTTATCTGGAGCCTCAGCTCTTCGCGCCGAGTCTGGGGCTGGACCGCGGCCACCACACCGGCGTCACCGCCGAGGTGATCCGCAGGATCTGGGAAGACGTGGAACGACGTCGAGTCAGCGGCTCGGAGCCCACAGTTGTCCTGATGGCCCACCTCTTCGCGGCGGCTGGCGCAGCCTCGGACTCGGAGCGCAACATCGGCGTCGACGCGGCCGCCGGGGACCGGCCGGAGCATCACGAGGAGAGCATCGGTGGTCTCGCCGTGGTGCCTCTGGAGCTTTTCGAGGGTTTCGACTACGTGGCGCTGGGCCATCTGCATGGGCGCCAGCGGCTGTCCGGGACCGTGCGCTACAGCGGCTCCCCGCTGCGGCTCTCCTTCTCCGAGACCAGGCAGGCCAAGGGAGCCTGGCTCTGGGACTCCGGCTCGGGGGAGCCGGCCCAGCCTCTGGACTGGAGCATCGGTCGACCCCTGGCTCAGCTGGAACTGCCCCTGGAGGAGCTGCTCGCCCCGGAGACCGTGGAGCTGCACCGAGAGTCCTATCTCCAGATCAAGCTCACCGATCCGATCCGGCCGGCGCGCGCCTTCCAACGCCTGCAGGAGGTGTACCCCTATATGGCCTCGTTCTCGCACACCGGCCGCCAAGACGCCCCGCATCGGACGTATTCGGCGAAGGTGGAGCGGGCCCGCACCGACACCGAGGTGGTCGAGGGCTTTCTGGAGCACGTCCGCGGCGGACGCGGAGCCAGCGCCGAAGAAGCCCAGCTGATCGCTGAGGGTCTCCAGGCGGTGCGCTCGTGAAGCTCCACCAGCTCACCCTGCACGCCTTCGGGCCCTTCGCCGGGACCGAAGTTGTCGACTTCGACCGGCTCGGCGCCGACGGCGTGTTTCTGCTTCGCGGGCGCACCGGAGCGGGCAAGACCTCGATCCTGGACGCCATCACCTTCGCGCTCTACGGCGACGTGCCCGGGCAGCGGGACAAAACCCAGCTCAAGAGCACCCACGCGCCCGCGGACAGCGAGCCCTACGTGCAGCTGGAGTTCACCCAGGGCGGGCGTCGCTGCCGGGTCAGGCGCTCCCCGCAGCACGCACGTCCGCAGAAGCGAGACGCCAGCCGGCAGCGGGAGGTGGGGCAGCGCATCGTCGTGGAATTCTTCCAGGACGGCAGCTGGCAGCCCTATACCTCCGGGATTCAGGCCGCCAATGATGAGATGCAGCGTCTGCTCGGCCTGGACCTGCACCAGTTCACCAAGGTCATCCTGCTTCCGCAGGGCGCCTTCGCGCACTTTCTGCATGCCAGCAGCAAGGACAAGCAGGAGCTTCTGGAGCGACTCTTCGACACCGATCGGTTCACCCTGTTGGAGAAGCACCTGCGCGAACTCGCCCGGGAGGCCGAGCAGCAGCTCAAGGACAGCGACACCCGGATCCAGACCCACCGCGAGAACCTCAGCCAGGCGGCACTGGCGATGTTCCCCGTCACTGAGCGGGCCGATGCCGAGGTCGACTCTGCCGGGCAGGAGCAGCTTCCCGGGCTGCCCGAGGCGGAGACCGCCGAGCCGCCGCAGCTGACCGAGGCGGAGACTGCCGAGCCGCCGCAGCTGACCGAGGCGGAGCTGACGGAACTGACCGAATCAGAGCTGACCGAACGCGTCACCCAAGCCATCGAGGCTCGACGCGCTCAGCTGCACCAGGACTCCGCACAGGCCGACTCTGCCGCGCAGGCCGCGACTTCCGCGGATGCGGAGCTGCGAGTCCAGGAGGAGGAGCTGCGCCGGTTCGCTGAGCATGAGGCACGGCTGGCGGCGCATCGGGAGCAGGGGCCACGGGTGGCAGCGCTGCGGGATGCGCTGCGACGGCATGAATCCGCGCAGCTCATCCAGAGCTGGTTCACGGCCGCCGCCGAGGCGGTGCAGGACCACCGACGCGCCGTCCACGCCGCCGTCACCGCCACCGAGTCGGCCGAGTCCGCCCTGGGCATCTTCGCGGCGCGGCAGCCGGCGGAGATCTCTGCCCGCAGGCTCCTCGCCGGAGAACACGATGCGCAGCACAGTGCTCAGCCGGAACCTGCGGCGCTCACCGCCGCGGTGGAGGAGCTGATCGCACTGCGCGCCCGGCTCTCCGATGAAGACGCCGGTCAGTTCGAGGCTCGGCTCACCGAAGTCTCCGCGCAGATCTCTGGCTCCGAGCAGCAGCAGGAGCAGACAGAGGCCGAGGCCGCGCAGCTGACCGGGCAGCAACAGGCACTGGACGCCACGCATCAGGACCTGCAGGCACAGCTGGAGGACCCAGAGGAGCTCGAGAGTGCGCGGGATCTGGCGCGCGCGGCCACCGGCTCGCTGACCCAACGGCTGCAGACCCAGCGCACCCGGGGCCAGATCTCAGCCCGCTGTGAGCTGTGGCGGGCACGCCAGGACGAGCGCGAGCAGGCCCACATTCAGGCGAAGGCCCGGCACCAGCAGCGCCTGGCGAGCTACCTGCGCAACCTCGCCCTGCAGCTGGCCGGAGAGCTCGAAGCTGGAGAGCCGTGCCTGGTCTGCGGGTCCACCGAGCACCCGCATCCAGCCGTGGACGAAGACTCCTCCATCACCCAGGCAGAGGTGGAACAGACTCAGCTGGAGCTCCAGACGGCGCGGGACGAGCTCAGCGAGGCCCAGATCGAACTGCGCAGCCTCAGCGAACAGCTCGAGGCGGTGCACGCCGAGCTTGCCGAGCACGCGAAGCTCAGCGTCACCGACACCGAGGCCGAGCTGGCTCGGGCGCAGGAGGCGCTGGAGGCCGCCGAGCGGCGCAGGTCCGACCAGCGCGAGCTGCGCAGCCAGCTCGACGCCAACGCCGCGCAGCGGCAACGCGTGCAGACCCGCCTTCTCGAGGCCCGGCACGGTGCCCAGCAGGCCCAGGCCGCGCTCGTCCAACAGCGCGCGCAGGTCAGCGAGCTTGAAGCGGCGCTGGAGGGGCTGCGCGGAGACTACGACTCCCTGGCCCTGCGCCGCGAGTCCCTTGAGCAGGTGCTCGGCGAGCTGCGATTCGCCCTGACACAGCTCGAGGCCGCAACCCTCCAGCGGTCCCACCGGGACCGCGCACAGGCCAGCGCCTCCGCCCAGCTCGAGAGCTCGGAGTTCACCGAGCAGGCCCAGCTGGGGGCCGCGCTCTTGGACCAGTCGACGCTGCACCGCGATCAAGACACCGTCACGACCTGGGACGAGCTGAAGCACCAGCTCGACTACGAGTCTGAGCAGGAGTCCGTCCAGGCCGGCCGGCGTCGTCAGCTCGAGGGGCAGACCCGCCCCGACGCCGAAGAGCTGCACCGCGCGGGGGAGCTCAGTGCCGCCGCGGCGCAGGCCCTACATGATGCGGGAGCCGCTCAGCTGCGCTTCCAGGCCCAGTGCGAGACCGTCGAGGACCACATCGGCAAACTCGAGTCGGCTCTGCGCCACCGCGACTCCGCCCTGGGTGAGCAGCGCAGGAGGAGCGAGCTGGCAGCCACCATCAACGGGGCAGGCCCGGAGAACACGCTGCGGATGACGCTGACCACCTTCGTGCTGGCCGCGCGCCTGGAACGCGTGGCAGAAGCAGCCACGCGGCACCTGGCCACCATGTCAGAGGGCAGGTACCGGCTCCACCACAGCGATGAGGCAGGCGGACGCGGGCTGCGCGGACTGGAGCTGAAGGTCCACGATGACCACAGCGACGTGGAGCGGCCCACCTCCTCGCTCTCCGGCGGGGAGACCTTCATGGCCTCGCTCGCGATGGCGCTGGGCCTGGCCGAGGTGGTCCAATCAGAGTCCGGTGGCATCGGCATGGAGTCCCTGTTCATCGATGAGGGGTTCGGCTCACTGGATGAAGACACCTTGGAACACGTGATGAGCGCGCTGTACCGGCTCCAGGGGGAGGGTCGCCGGGTGGGGCTGGTCAGCCACGTCACCGAGATGCACCGCGCGATCCCGACCCAGCTGCGCATCCACCGGCATCGCGCCGGATCGACCACCGAGATGGTCATCCCGTGAGCGGCCAGCCTCCCTGGGCCGCAGCCGTCTCGCTCGCCGCGCGGATGCCGGGACCCATGCTGCCGGTGGGGGTCATGGCCGCCGCTGCGGCCAGCACCGGTTCGATGTTCACCACCGCCACGCTCACCGCCGCCGGGCTGATCGGCCTCTCGATCTCCGCCCCGTCCGCCAGCGCGGGCGCGGAGCGCTTCGGGACGCGCAACGTGCTGCTGGTCAGCGCCATCGTGCATGTGCTGATGCTGGTGCTGATGGTGAGCAGCGTAGATCGGCTCACCCGAGGTGACACTCTCGCCTCCAACGCCACCATCTACACGCTGCTGCTGATCTTCACCCTGATCGCGGGCCTGAGCACCCCCGCGGTGGCCACCTTCAGCCGTGCCGGGAGTTGGGCCGGGGAAGCAGGCATCTCGGTGCGGCACGGGCTGCGTGTCCAGGGTCGGCTCGACGACGCCGCCCTCGTGGCAGCACCGATTCTGCTCACCGTGCTGAGCTTCAGCGTGGGGCCCACCGTCGGACTGCTCAGTTCCGCGGTGCTCACCGCGGTGGCGGTGCCGCTGTACGCGGTGGAGCGTGCACACCTCACCGAGGCTCCCGTGGAATCCGCGCGGCTGCCCCTGGCGGGAGCCGAATCCGCCCAGCAGCTTCTTCTGGAACACCATGGACTTGCGTCCGCAGCGCAGACATCCGCGTCAGCCGCACGTAGACCCGAGTCAGTGGCACAGACGCCGGGAGCGGGCGTTCCGGCAGCGGAATCCGATCCCGGCTGGGCGCGAGGCCTCAGCACGGGGATCACCTTGGCCGCCGCACTGGGACTTGTCCTGGGAGGTCTCTGGATCTCGGTGCTGGATGCGGCGCAGCCCCTGAGCCGACCCAGCGTGTTCGCCCTGGTCATCGGGCTGATGGCGGCTGCAGGGGTGCTCTGTGCCCGCTGGCGACCAGCGGGGTTCACCGACCCGCTGACCCTGCGTCGACGGCGGCTGCATGTCCTCTTGCTGGTGGTGCTCAGTCTGCTGATGGTGGTGCTTGCGGCGCTGTTGCCGGCTGGGACGTGGACACTGGTGACGCTCAGCGGTCTCGCGGTGCTGCAATCGGCCGCTCTGGGACGGCTGGTCCTGGGACTCTATGCCGGGCTGGCGATCTCGGTGCCCACCGGTCGGCTCGCCGTCGCGACCCCGGCGGTTGCCGGGGGAGTGTTGCTGGGGATCGCCCTGGGGCTCACGCTCGCCGGGATCGCCGCCGACGAGATCGGCCTCGGTGCCGCGGCCGCAGTGGTCACCGCGGGCAGCCTGCTGGCCGCCGTCGTGGTGTTCTCGGGTCAGCTCTGGGGCAGCCCGGAGTCCCGCACGGATACCGCCGCTGGCCTTCCGCGCGGTGAATGAGCCCCCGGTTCAGGCGCTCTGCAGGAAGCTGACTACTGCCTTCTTATAGTCCCTCGAGGTCACCGCGTTGATGTGATCGCGCTCGGGAATCTGCAGGAACGCGGCGACGGCCCCCTGGGCGGTGACTAGCGGCACCAGGGAGGCCGCCTCAGCGGCGATCTCATCCTGCGATCCGGCCACCACCAGCGTGGGCACCGGCGGCACGGTCGCGGCGGGGTCATAGGAGTCCACCGAGAGGCTCAGCAGCAGCTCCACGGTATGTGGCACATTCGCGCCGGGCAGCGCGCCGGCCAGCGTCACCAGGTTCCGGGTCAGATCGTCGACCGGGCGCACGCCCTCCTGCACCCAGAGCCGAGCCTGCTTCGCCTTCAGCGCGCCCAGACGATCATCGGTAGGCGATCCTCCCATGATCAGGTGCGTGACCATCTCGGGATGGGCCGCACTGAACTCCCAGGCCAGGCGGGACCCCAGGGAGTATCCGTGCACCGCGACCTGGGGGTGCCCCTGCTCCCGGAGGTGGGCGCTCAGATCCGCGAGGATGTCTGCGACCCGGACATCGACGGGATTGATGTCCTGGGACTCGCCGTGACCGGGAAGGTCCACGGCGATGATGCTGCGTCCGGTGCGCGCCAGCGGATCCAGCCATCCGGTCTTCACCCAGTTGTAGAGCGTGCTGCTCGCGAAGCCGTGGATGAGCAGCACCGGCTGCCCGGTGGGCTCGGAGTGGGTCCAGGTGTGCAGCGTCAGTCCGGACGGGGTCCGGACAGAGTCAGGGGCGGGGAACTCCAAGCGGGGCATGGATCAGGGCTGCAGCTGCAGAGTCTCGACGGTGTCCGCAGTGACCTCGGAGAGCAGCCCCGGGTTGTCGTTGAGTGCCCGTCCGAAGGAAGGCACCATCTGTTCCAGCTTCGGGCGCCAGCGGTCCATCTGCGCCCCGAAGCAGCGCTCAAGCAGCGAGAACATGATCGACGGCGCCGTGGAGGCGCCGGGGGAGGCTCCCAGGAGCCCGGCGATGGAGCCGTCCCGGGCGGAGATTAGCTCGGTGCCGAACTGCAGCACGCCCTTGCCCTTCTCGTTCTTCTTCATCACCTGCACCCGCTGACCGGCGGTGATCATCTCCCAGGCGTCCGAGCCGGCACTGGGGAAGAAGGCGTGCAGCTCTTCGAACTTCGAGCTGGAGGATTTGGTGACCTCCTTGACCAGGTACGTCACCAGATCGGTGTTGTCCTTGCCCACCTGCAGCATCGGCTTCAGGTTGTGCGGACGGACCGAGAGCGGCAGGTCCATGAAGGAGCCGCTCTTGAGGAAGTTCGTGGAGAACCCTGCGTAGGGTCCGAACATCAGCGTGCGCCGACCCTCGACGAAACGGGTGTCCAGGTGCGGCACTGACATCGGGGGAGCGCCCACCGATGCCAGGCCATAGACCTTGGCGTGATGCTTCTCGGCGACCGTCGGGTCGGTGCTGCGCAGGAACTTGCCCGAGACCGGGAACCCGCCGAAGCCCTTGATCTCATCGATGCCCGCACCCTGCAGCAGGCTCAGCGCACCGCCGCCGGCACCGACGAAGACGAAGCGGGCACTGGCCACACTGCGATCTCCGGTGGCCTTGTCCTTGACCTTGATGTCCCAGCGACCGTCCACGCCGCGCTTGACGGACTGGACCTCGTGTCCGTAGCGCAGATCCACACCGTTGCCGCCGAGGTGGGTGGCGAGCTGGCGGGTCAGTGAGCCGAAGTCGACGTCGGTGCCGGTGTCGAACTTGGAGGCGGCGATCCGCTGGGCGGGATCCCGGCCCTCGATCAGCAGCGGCGCCCATTCGGCGATCTCCGCGTGATCCTCGGTGTGCACGATGTCAGAGAAGAGCGGCTGGGCCTTCATCGCCTCGTAGCGGTCCTTGAGGTACTGCGCGTTCTTATCGCCCCAGACGAAGCTGATGTGCGGCAGTCCGTTGATGAAGGTGCGCGGCGAGCCGATCGTCCCGGACTTGACCCAGTGCGAGTACAGCTGCTTGGACACGGTGAACTGCTCGTTGATGCCCTGGGCCTTCGCGGTGGAGACCTTGCCGTCGGCCCCGCGCGGGGTGTAGTTGAGCTCGCACAGCGCCGCATGGCCGGTGCCGGCATTGTTCCAGGGATCGGAGGACTCCTGGCCTGCCTGGTCCAGCGCCTCGAACAGCCCGATGGACCAGTTCGGCTCCAGCTCCTTGAGCAGGGCGCCGAGCGTGGTGGACATGATTCCGGCGCCGATGAGCACGACGTCGAACTTCTGTCCTTCGCTGGACTGCTGAGCGCTTGTCGACGATGACTTGGCCACAGAATTCTCCTTGAGTGTTCCCCCTGATGAGACCCGGGGGTGGTACGTGTTGTCCGTCAATCGACTCTACCCGCGCCCGCGCGGGCCCAGGAAATCCTCCACCCGGCGGTCGCGGTGGCTAATCGGCCGGAACGATGTCCTTGAAGAGCTCGTGCAGCACCGGCGACATAGGATAATCGGCGACGCCGCGGCCCAGCGCCACACCAGAGATCGGATGCACCAGCGGAAGCGCCGGAAGATCCTCGGCGACGAGATCGGCGATCGCCCGGTATAAGTCATTGCGTGACTGCTCTTCGGTCTCGCTGCGCGCACTGCGGATCAGCTCGCGCACCTCGGGGGAGTCGTAGTTGAACTCAGGGGTCTGATGCGAGAACAGCGGACCGAAGAAGGAGTGCGGGGACCGGTACCCGCCGTTGCGTCCCAGCAGGTGCATCGCCCGCTGATCGTCGTCGAGCAGGGCATCGACATACCCGTTGTCCCAGGACACCGGGCGCGGAGTGATGTTGAAGCCGACCGCCGTCAGATCCCGCGCGATCGAGGCGAACACCGCCTCGGGTCGGGGGAAGTAGCTGCGCGTGGCGTTCATCGGGTAGTAGAAGGGCAGCGGCTCGCCGTCGTAGCCGGCGTCGGCCAGCAGCTCCTGCGCCTCCTCGACGTTGTAGTTATAGCGCTGCGCCTGCTCCGAGTGCACACCAAGGGCTGCGGGGGTGAACTGGTAGGCGGGTCGACTGCCTTCGAGGAAGAAGGACTCCACCAAGCTGGTGAGGTTCACGGCGCGCGCCGCGGCCTCCCGCACCTCGGGATCTCCCATGATGGGGTGGTCCAGGTTGAACCCGAGGTAGAGCACGGAGAATGGGTCGCGCTGCAGGATGAGCCGCCCTGACTGGACCAGGGATCGCAGATTCTCGGCGGTGATGTAGTCATAGACGTCGATGCCTCCGCGCTGCAGCTCTCGGAGCCGGTCGAAGGAACGCGGCAGGGTGCGCACCACTGCCCGTTCAGCAGCGGGTCTGCCGTCCCAATAGTCCTCGAACGCCTCGAGCACCACCTCGTCGGCCCCCACGCTGCTCAGCCGGTACGCCCCGGTGCCGCGGGGTTCTCGGGCCAGCAGATCCGGCTCGCTCTCCGAGAGCACCTCGGCGGAGGCGATCCCGAAGGCTGGCATGGCCAGGGCCTCGGGGAGGAAGACCAGCGGCTCCGAGAGGGTCAACCGCACAGTGGTCGAGTCAGGGGCTTCCACGGATTCCAACAGGCAGTCGGGGTCGTCGAAGAATCCGCCGAAGAGCGACTCGAAGGCCAACGTGGTGCGGGCCGGAGCGTCGGATCCCAGAATCTCGTTCATGCGACCCCAGCGCTGGAAGTTCGCCACCACCACCTCGGCGGTCAAGGCGCTGCCGTCGTGGAAGAGGACGTCCTCGCGCAGGGTGAAGGTGTAACGCAGTCCGTCGCGGCTGGTTTCCCAATCGGTGGCCAGCAGCGGCACGGTGGCGCCGGTCTCGCGATCGACCCCGACCAGCGTCTCGAACACCTGCCGGCAGACCCGCTCGGTCTCGGTGTCCACCGCGAGTGCCGGGTCCATCCAGACCACAGAGGACACGGCGGAGAGCACGACGCCGCCCGGGAGCTCTTCCTCAGCGGCTCCCGTGGCGCTGAGCCGGGCCGCCGCCCCCGAGGCGGGCTCAGAGACTGGCCAGTCCAGGGCGCCGGCGGCGCCGGCCAGCCCGAGTGTGCCGAGGAAGCGACGGCGCTGCATGGGTGAGCGCATCTCGGGTCCTTTCGATCGGGGCAGGACCGGCGGGAACTCCGCGACTGGTCTGGCTTCGTGGTGCGGGCGGGGGGACTTGAACCCCCACGTCTAAGACACTGGAACCTAAATCCAGCGCGTCTACCAATTCCGCCACGCCCGCAGTCATCGCCGGAGGTGCCTCCACCTGCTCAGCGACGCCTCAGTCTACAGGAGCGTCTGCTCGCGGGACCGGGCCCGCGCGGCACGTCGCAGAGGGTGCTCCGCGGCCCCCGGGCCGAGGCGCCCAGCCCCGGAGCCGAGGTTCCCAGCGCCTGGGCCGAGGCTTCCGGCACCTGGGGATGGGGCTTCCGGCCCCGGGGATGGGGCAGAGCTCAGGCCGGGCTCAAGCGTTGAGCTTCTCCCGCAGCCGGGCGACGTGACCGGTGGCCTTGACGTTGTACTGGGCCAACGCGACCTTGCCGTCCTCGTCGAGCACGATCGTGGAGCGGATCAGGCCTTCGACCACGCGGCCGTAGTTCTTCTTCTCGCCCCACGCGCCGAAGGACTCCGCCACGGCGTGGTCCTCGTCAGAGAGCAGCGGAAAGCTCAGCGACTGGTCCTGCGTGAACGTCTCCAGGGCTGAGACCGGGTCCGGAGAGATCCCCAGGACCGAGTAGCCCGAGGCGGCCAGGGAGTCCAGCGAATCTCGGAAGTCGCATGCCTGGGTCGTGCAACCGGGGGTGGATGCCTTCGGGTAGAAGTACAGGATGACCTTCTTTCCGCGCAGCTGCTCCAGGCTCAGGGAGTCCCCTCCAGCGGCGGGGAGGGTGAAGTCCGGAGCCTGATCGCCGGTTTCGAGTCGAATGCTCATCGAAGTCCTTTCAAAGGGAGTGCTGATGCGCCGGAATCGGCCTATCCGTAGACTAGTTCAACCAAGCCCCCGCGAGAGTAGAGGCATCGATGGTCATCGTCACCGAGCGCAGCCAGCCGGAACAGCACCTGGTCGACGCCCTGCGGGCCAGCTTCGACGCCTCGGTGATGAACTTCGGGTCCTACAACATCCTCTGCACGGTGGACCGGCTGGGGGTCCCGGCCAAGGAGGGCGCTGCACGGGCCTGGGGCGGCTCCCTGCTGCTGGTGGGCTACCGGCGTGAGCCGGTGGAGATCGTGCTGTGTCCCGTGGATCTCGACGACGCTCTGGACCGGGTCCGGTTGCTGCGCCAGGGGATGGAACCAGGTCCTGCCGCAGGCGCCGTCCCCACCTTGGTCAACCTCACCAACCTCGCCGGCATGGCGTCGCAGGACAATGTCGTGGAGGTGGCCCTCTCCACCGGTCGTCGGATGAAGCTTGACCTGCATGGGCAGGTGCGATTCGACCAGTTCCCTGAGATAGCGCTGCACCAGCGCCGCGACGTCGAGGACTTCTATGAGTTCATCGACTACTTCATGGATGTCGTGGAGCGGATGAACGCGGCCTAGGGCCGGGGCCCGTCAGGGTGCCTGGGCATGAAAAAGGCCGCCGGGCTACGAGATGAACTCGTGGTCCGACGGCCTGTTCCTGATCCAGCGCCTGGTCGTGAAAAGTGGGCCCCTCGGGACTCGAACCCGAAACCTGCAGATTAAGAGTCTGATGCTCTACCAATTGAGCTAGAGGCCCTTGAAGACAAGCGCTGTATTCACTTTCGCCGCACCGCATCTCTGCAGGGCAACGACATAGAACTCTAGCACCAGGTCGGCGGGCACGCCAATCCGCGGGCAGTGACCGTGGTCTCACCTCGCGAGCCCGCCAGTGCTCAGCGCGGCACGGGCGCTTCACCGGTTCATCGGGGCCCGCAGCGGCAGGATTCGCCGCCCTGGGGGAGGACACGGTACTGTAGACCGGTCCGCCTGAAGTCCTCATGCAGGGCTGCCATCTACTGGCAGTCACATCACAGGACGGGCAGTCGATCGGGGTGTAGCTCAGCTTGGTAGAGCGCGCGCTTTGGGAGCGTGAGGCCGCAGGTTCAAATCCTGTCACCCCGACAGCAGACGATTCACCAGTCATCGATCAGGAGCCCCACACGTGGTCAAGAGCACCGTAGAGAATCTGAATCCGACCCGCGTCAAGCTCACCGTTGAGGTGACTTCCGAGGAGCTGGAACCGAAGATCAAGGCGGCATACAAGAGCATCGCCGAGCAGGTCCAGGTCCCAGGCTTCCGCAAGGGCAAGGTGCCGGCTCCGATCATCGATCAGCGCGTCGGTCGCGAGTACGTCATCCAGCAGGCCATCAACGATGGCCTCAACGACTTCTACCAGCAGGGCCTGGCCGAGGCTGACCTCGCGCCGCTCTCCCGTCCCGAGGTTGAGATCGAAGAGATCCCGGACGTGAAGACCAACGAAGGTGTGCTCAAGTTCACCGGCGAGCTGGACATCAAGCCCGTCATCGAGCTGCCCGAGTACTCCGGCCTCGAGGTCGAGGTCGAGTCCCGCTCGGCAGACGAGTCCGCAGTCCAGGAGCAGCTCGACGAGCTGCGCGGCCGCTTCGGCACCCTCAAGGACGTCGAGCGCCCGGCCGCAAAGGATGACTTCGTCACCATCGACCTGGTCGCCACCGTCGGCGAGGAAGAGGTCGACACCGCATCGGGTCTGTCCTACCAGGTCGGCGCGGGAACCATGCTCGAGGGCATCGACGAGGCCCTCGAGGGCCTCTCCGCCGGCGAGGACGCCACGTTCGAGACCACCCTGGCCGGTGGCGAGCACTCGGGCGAGACCGCATCGGTGAAGGTCACGCTGCAGGCCGTGAAGGAGCGCGAGCTCCCCGAGGCCGACGACGAGTTCGCCCAGCTGGCCTCGGAATTCGACACCATCGAGGAGCTGCGCGCCGATCTGAAGTCCAAGGCTGAGGAGAACCTCGTCGTGGAGCAGGGCATCGAGGCGCGCGACAAGGTCCTGGAGAAGCTCATGGAGCTCATCGAGGTCCCCGTGCCGGAGTCCGTGGTCGCCGAGCAGGTGGAGCAGCACTTCGCCTCCCAGGGACACACCCCCGGTGATGATCACGACACCGAGGAGCACCGCGAGGAGCTCTCCAAGCAGACCGCCGACGCCTTCCGCAATGAGCTCGTCCTCGACGAGATCGCGCAGAAGGAAGAGATTGGCGTCGAGCAGAGCGAGGTCATCGAGTACATCGTCTCCACCGCCTCGCAGTACGGCATGGAGCCGAACCAGTTCGCGCAGATGCTCGACCAGGCCGGGCAGGTTCCGATGATCATGGGTGAGGTGCGCCGTCGCAAGGCGCTGGCCAAGGTGCTCGAGCTCGCGGTGGTCAAGGACGCCGAGGGCAACGTTGTGGACCTGACCGACTTCGTGACCCCCGCCGGTGACGAGGACGAGGCAGAGCCGGCCGCAGCGGAGAACGCTGAGGTCGAGACCAGCGAGACCGAGACTGAGAAGTCCGAGGCCGCAGAGGACACCAAGCAGAGCTGATCCAGCTCCTGACTGCACAGCGGGGCCCCACCGTATCGGTGGGGCCCCGCTGTGCGTTGAGCCTTCTGCTCTTGAGTCGAAACCGTGTGCCAACAGCGAACAGTCCCGCACCAGGGGCTCTCACGGCCCGGGTGAACCAGTAATGTTCTTGCCGAGGGCACTGCACGTGCCGACCCAGTTTGACCCACCAGTGGAGGATGAGTCCATGACCCAGAGCCTGCCGAGCATGTCCAGCGTGGATCCCGCGTCCCGCGACGACTACATCTACAACCGTCTGCTCAAAGAACGGATCATCTGGCTCGGTTCAGAGGTTCGCGATGACAACGCCAACGCCATCTGTTCCCAGCTGCTGCTTCTCTCCGCCGAGGACACCGAGAAGGACATCTACCTCTACATCAACTCCCCGGGCGGGTCCGTCACGGCGGGGATGGCGATCTACGACACCATGAAGTTCATCCCGAACGACATCGTCACCGTCGCCACCGGCCTGGCCGCCTCGATGGGGCAGTTCCTGCTGTCCTCGGGCACCCCCGGCAAGCGCTTCGCCACTCCGCATGCACGCATCCTGATGCACCAGCCCTCAGGCGGCATCGGCGGCACCGAGTCCGACGTTCGGATCCAGGCGCAGCTGATCCAGCACATGAAGCAGGTGATGGCGGAGCTCACCGCCGAACAGACCGGTCAGAGCCTCGAGACGATCCTGCGGGACAACGCGCGTGACAAGTGGTTCACCGCAGAGGATGGCCTGGAGTACGGCTTCTTCGACAAGATCGCCCAGCGGTCTTCCACCGTCTCCGGCGGCGGGGGAGTCTGATCCCCTGACGGGAGCAGACCAGCCTCAGCCCACGATTCGCACCAGGACCACAGGAGCACATCTGATATGAACCCCCTTGATCATTCGGCCCCCGGCCTCCCCTCGGCTCAGCCCAGCGGCCCCGGCATGCCTGACTCGCGCTATATCCTCCCCTCCTTCGAAGAGCGGACGCCCTACGGCTTCAAGCGTCAGGACCCCTACGCGAAGCTCTTCGAGGACCGCATCGTGTTCCTGGGCAGCCAGGTCGACGACGCCTCCGCAGATGACATCATGGCGCAGCTGCTCGTGCTGGAGTCGATGGATTCCGAGCGTGACATCACGCTCTACATCAACTCTCCGGGCGGCTCATTCACAGCCATGACTGCCATCTACGACACGATGCAGTTCGTCCGGCCGCACATTCAGACGGTCTGCCTGGGACAGGCAGCCTCCGCCGCGGCGGTGCTGCTGGCCGCAGGCACCCCGGGCAAGCGCCTGGCCCTGCCCAACGCTCGCGTGCTGATCCACCAGCCGGCCGTCGGGGGCACCCGCGGCACCGCCACCGACCTGCAGATCCAGGCCGACGAGGTCCGCCGGATCCGCACCTGGATGGAAGAGGTGCTCGGGGACCTCACGAAGAAGTCCGCGGATGAGATCGCCGAGGACATCGATCGTGACAAGTTCCTCTCTGCAGCGGCTGCGAAGGACTATGGCCTCGTCGATGAGGTCCTGGCCTCCCGCAAGCTTCCGCTCTGAGGCCCTCACGCTGAATCACGAGACCCGTTCGGGGACGTTCCATGGGAACGTCCCCGAACGTGTCGGTGCCCTGAAGTACGCTATATCTTGAATGCACATCAGTTCTTAAGGGGATCCCACGTCCATGGCACGCATCGGTGAGAGCGCAGATCTGCTCAAGTGCTCGTTCTGCGGCAAGAGCCAGAAGCAGGTCCGGTACAAGCTGATCGCCGGGCCCGGCGTCTACATCTGCGACGAATGCATCGAGCTCTGCAACGAGATCATCGAGGAGTACCTCAACGAGGTCCAGGAGCCCGATGACTTCGAGTTGCCGAAGCCCCGCGAGATCTACGCGTTCCTCGACGAGTATGTGGTCGGTCAGGACAGGGCCAAGCGCACTCTCTCGGTGGCCGTGCACAACCACTACAAGCGCATCCAGGCCACAGGCTCGGCGACCAAGACCACCTCCCTGGAGAAGGGTCCCCTGGACGACGTCGAGATCGGCAAGTCCAACATCATGATGGTGGGCCCGACCGGCTCCGGGAAGACCTACCTGGCCCAGTCGCTGGCCCGGAAGCTGCAGGTGCCCTTCATCGTCGCCGACGCCACCAGCCTCACCGAGGCCGGCTATGTCGGTGAGGATGTGGAGAACATCCTGCTGAAGCTGATCCAGGCCGCGGATGGGGACGTCAAGAAGGCCGAGCAGGGGATCATCTACATCGATGAGATCGACAAGATCTCCCGGAAGTCTGAGAATCCCTCGATCACCCGGGACGTCTCCGGTGAGGGGGTCCAGCAGGCGCTGCTGAAGATCCTGGAAGGAACCGTGGCCTCGGTGGCCCCGCAGGGCGGGCGCAAACACCCGCAGCAGGAGTTCATCCAGATCGACACCTCGAACATCCTGTTCATCGTCGCCGGCGCCTTCGCCGGCCTCGAGGAGCTCATCGAGTCCCGCGCTGGACGCAAGGGGATCGGCTTCGGCGCACCGCTGTCCACGATCACCAAGAGCGAGGCCAGCTATGCCGACGTGGAACCCGAGGACCTGCATAAGTTTGGACTGATCCCGGAACTGATCGGGCGGCTCCCGGTGATCGCCACCGTGGAGCAGCTTGACGCCGCAGCCCTCACCGACATCCTCACCAAGCCGCGCAACGCGCTGGTCAAGCAGTATCAGAAGATCTTCTCCATCGACGGGATCGAGCTTGAGTTCACCCCGGAGGCCCTTGGCGCCGTGGTGGAGCAGGCCGAGCTGCGCGGCACCGGTGCCCGCGGCCTGCGCTCGATCCTGGAGAACGTGCTGGGACCTGTGATGTTTGAGCTTCCCTCGCGGGACGACATCGCCTCGGTGACCATCACCGGGGAGGTCGTCCGTGAGGGTGCCGAGGCTGAGCTGGTCACCCTCTCCGAGGCCAAGAAGTTCCGCAAGAAGTCTGCCTGACCTGCCTCTTCCCTCTCTTCTCAGAGCCTGTCTATTTGCTGTACAGGAGCTGAGGTGTAGGCTCGATCACACGTAGTGGCCTAGGCCACATCAAGTGACCGGGCCACTGCGCCGGGTGACGAGAGGTGGAAGATTCATGGGCGAATCGCAGGGCTCCCCGCGCAGGGGACGGAAGGTTCGGGCAGCCGGCACCGCACTCGCGGCGGCCATCCTGCTGAGCGGCTGCTCCGACAGTGAGGACGTGCCGGTCCTCACCTGGTACATCAACCCCGACGACGGCGGCCAGGCCACCCTCGCGCAGCTCTGCACCGAGGAGGCCGAGGGTGCCTACGAAATACGCACCTCGCTGCTGCCAGCAGACGCGCCCTCCCAGCGCGAACAGCTTGCCCGCCGTCTCGCGGCCAACGACTCCTCGCTGGACATCATGTCGCTGGACCCGCCGTTCATCCCCGAACTGGCAGAGCCCGGGTTCCTCGCACCGGTCCCGGACGATGTCGCCGAGCGCACCACCGAGGACACCCTGGAGGGTGCCCTCGCCGGGGCGATGTGGAACGACGAACTGGTCACCGTTCCGTTCTGGGCCAACACCCAGCTGCTCTGGTACCGCGAATCCGTGGTCGAGGAAGCCGGACTCGATATGGACGAGCCGGTCACCTGGGACCAGGTGATCGAGACCGCGATGGAGCAGGACAAGCTGCTCGGCGTCCAAGGGACCCGCGCCGAATCCATGACCGTGTGGGTCAACGCCTTGGTGGAGTCCCAGGGCGAGTCGATCCTGGCCAACCCCGAGGCTCCCGCAGTGGATCTTCAGACCAACCTGGACACCGAGGTCGGAAGCCGTGCGGCAGAGGTGATCTCCCTGATCGGCAGCGAAGGCCTGGCAGGTCCCGGTGTGGCCTCCATGGATGAGAACCAGTCGATGCTGCTCTTCCAGGGAGATTCCGGATCCTTCATGGTCAACTGGCCCTTTGTCTGGGCCGCGACCAACGCCGCCGCCGAAGAAGGTGTGGTGGACGAGGGGCTCGTCGACGACATCGGCTGGGCACAGTATCCAAGGGTGGTCGAGGACACCGCCTCAGCTCCTCCGCTGGGGGGGATCAACTTGGGCGTGGGTGCCGACTCGGAGAATCAGGAGCTCGCCTTCGAGGCCATCGAGTGCATCGTGGCTCCAGAGAACCAGACCGAATACTTCATCACCAACGGCAACCCGCCATCCTCTGAGGCGGCGTATGAAGACCCTGCCCTGGAGGACGATTTCCCGATGGCCGACGCCATCCGGGAGGCGCTGGAGAACGCGGCACCCAGGCCGCAGACCCCCTTCTACAACGAGATCTCCACCGCGATCCAGCAGGAATTCACCCCCATCTCCGGGGTCAGCGCAGAACAGACTCCCGCCCAGACCGATGCATTCATCGTTGAAGTCCTCCGAGGGGAGCGTCTCCTGTGACAACCGCACCTGAAACCTCGCGGCGGCAGAGGCGCGAAGCCGCCGCATCGTCCAACGGCAAGGCCGCCGATCGCAAGAACGGCGCCGGTGCCAAGCGGAGCAACCGGGCGAAGTCCGAGGCACGTCTGGGCTGGCTCATCGCCGGACCGGCATTCTTCATCATGCTCGCGGTCACCGCATATCCGATCGCTCAGGCGATCTACGACTCGATGTTCTCCTTCCGACTGACATCGCCGGATGACCGATCCTTCGTCTTTCTGCAGAACTACATGACGATCCTCTCTGACACGGAGGTCTTCTGGTCTGCACTGGGAGTCACGGTCCTGGTCACTGTGGTCACCGTGGCGGTGGAGCTGGTGCTCGGCTTCGCTCTGGCGCTGGTCATGCACAAGGCGCTGAAGCGGATCCGCGGACCGCTGCGCACCGCAATCCTCGTGCCCTACGGCATCATCACCGTGGTCTCCGCCTTCGCCTGGTACTACATGTTCGACATCAACTCAGGCTTCGTGAACAACTGGTTCGGCTGGGTCCCAGGCATCGACAGCGACCTCGACTGGTTCGCCAACTTCGGCACCGCCATCACCGTGATCATGGCCTCGGAGATCTGGAAGACCACCCCATTCATCGCGCTGCTGCTGCTGGCCGGACTCGCGCAGGTGCCCGATGAGCTGGTCGAAGCCGCCAAGGTCGACGGTGCCAGCTGGCGACAGCAGATGACCCGGGTGATTCTTCCGAACATGAAGGCCGCCATCATGGTCGCGGTGCTCTTCCGGGCCCTGGACGCTTTCCGAATATTCGACAACGTCTTCATCATGACCAATGGTGCCGCCAATACGGAGGTGCTCTCCCTGTTGGCCTATCGGACCTCCATCGGGCGGCTCGAGATCGGACTGGGCTCCGCCGTCTCGGTGATCCTCTTCGTCTGTGTCCTGCTGATCTGCTTCATCGCGATCAAGTTCTTCAAGGTCGATCTCGCCAGCGGCACCGATGCAAAGGGAGGTAAGTAGAGATGGCCGCCAACGGCAAGCTCACCGGAAAGCAGCGCCTGGGTTGGACCGTGCTGACCGTCGTCGTCCTGGTCTACGCGCTCTTTCCGGTGGCCGCGATTCTGGCGACCAGCTTCAAAACTCAGGCGGACCTGGGCAACGCGTCCTTCCTCCCCACAAATTGGACCTGGGACAACTACCGGATGATCCTGGTCGGCGACGCGCAGGAGCTCTTCCTCACCGCCTTCCGCAACTCGATCGGGATCACACTGATCGCCACCTTCATCGCGGTGGTGCTGGCCACGCTGTGCGCCTACGCCATCGCTAGGCTGAACTTCCCGGGCAAGAAGATCATCCTGGGCACCGCCCTGGCGGTGTCGATCTTCCCGGTGATCTCGGTGGTCACCCCGCTGTTCAACCTCTGGCGCAACATCGGGCTCTACGACACCTGGCTCGGCCTGATCATCCCGTACCTGTCGCTGACTCTGCCGATCTCGATCTGGACCCTGGCTGCGTTCTTCCGGCAGATCCCTTGGGACCTGGAGCAGGCAGCGCAGGTGGACGGCGCCACCCAGTGGCAGGCGTTCCGCCGGGCCATCGTTCCGCTGGCGATGCCCGGGGTCTTCACCACCGCCATCATCGCCTTCTTCATCGCCTGGAACGACTTCGTCTACGGTATATCCCTGACCTCCACCGAAGCCGCCAGACCGGTGCCCGCGGCGCTGGCCTTCTTCACCGGCGCCTCCCAGTTCGAGGAACCCACCGGCGCGATCTCCGCCGCTGCCATCATCGTGACCATCCCCGTCGTCGTCCTGGTGCTGCTCTTCCAGCGCCAGATCGTCTCCGGACTGACCCAGGGCGCCGTCAAGGGCTGAGTAGATAAGGACTCCACTGAAATGTCATCCATCACGCTGCAGCATCTCGTCAAGAAATACGACGACGGCTTCCCGGCCGTCAACGACATCTCCATCGACATCGAGGACGGCGAGTTCATCATCCTGGTGGGGCCCTCCGGCTGCGGAAAGTCCACGCTGCTGCGCATGATCGTGGGCCTCGAGGACATCACCGAGGGGGACCTGCTCATCGGTGGGGAGCGGGTCAATGAGAAGGCCCCTCGGGAACGCAACCTCGCCATGGTGTTCCAGAGCTACGCGCTCTACCCGCACCTGACCGTGTTTGAGAACATCGCGTTCCCGATGCGACTGACCAAGGGGCAGTTCACCAAGGAGCAGATCGACGAGAAGGTGCGCCACGCGGCGACCATGCTCGAGCTCACCGAGCACCTGGAGCGCAAACCGGCGAACCTCTCCGGCGGTCAGCGGCAGCGCGTGGCCATGGGTCGCGCGATCGTGCGCGAGGCCGATGCCTTCCTCTTCGATGAGCCGCTGTCCAACCTTGACGCCAAGCTCCGCGGTCAGATGCGCGCGGAGATCGCCCGGCTCCAGCGCGAGCTGAACACCACCAGTGTCTACGTCACCCATGATCAGACCGAAGCGATGACGCTGGGCGACCGGGTCGCCGTGCTGAAGAAGGGCCTGCTGCAGCAGATCGCCTCCCCGCGGGAGCTCTACGAACAGCCGGCCAATCTCTTCGTGGCCGGATTCATCGGCTCGCCCTCGATGAACTTCCTGCCCGGCACCGTGGAGGGCAACATCTTCTCCACCCCGCTGGGCAAGATCGAGATCCCGGACCGGGCGGCGAAGGCCGGCGCAGGACGCGAGATCGTCCTGGCGGGCATCCGACCGGAGTTCTTCGACGACGCCTCCCAGCTCGGTGAGGCGCAGCTCTCGAAGGGCACCACCTTCACCGCGGAGATCAGCCACAGCGAGTGGATGGGCAACGAGCAGTACGCCTATGTCTCCTATGAGACCGACGAACGGGTGCAGGAGACGCTGCGCAACCTGGCCGAGGAGATGGACGCCGATGAGCTGCGCACCCAGCTTGTGGTGGAGGTCGATGCGACCTCTCGGTTCCGCAGCGGGGACACCGCCGAGCTCTGGCTCGACACCCGTCGGATGCACCTCTTCGACCCGGCCACCGGTGAGAACCTGACCCGAGACGCGGAGGCCGGCGCCGAGCTGACACGCGAGGCCCGCGAGGACCGCAAGCGCGACGCCGAGAGGTTCGTCGCCAAGCAGGCCTGAGCTGAGCCTGGCCTGGTCATACCCCCAGGCCAGTCCGGGGTGCTAAGTTATTCGCAGACAGACCTGAGGCCCAGCAGGTCGGCCCGCCGATGGCGGACCGACCTGTCACGCCACCATCACCGGCCCAAGAGTGGAGCGCCACCATGAGCACCGTGCCCGAAGAGTTCAAGTACAGCGCCGAACACGAGTGGATCGGCACCACCGCGGATGCCCAGGTGGTGCGGGTGGGCATCACCGACTTCGCCCAGGACGCCCTCGGCGAGGTCGTCTACGTGGAGCATCCCGAGGTTGGGGCCAGTGTGGCGGCGGGAGATGTGGTCGGGGAGGTCGAGTCCACCAAGTCGGTCTCAGACATCTTTGCACCGGTGGCGGGGGAGATCGTGGCGGTCAACGCCGACCTCGATGAGAATCCCGGTGCGGTGAACTCCGCCCCCTATGCGGCGGGCTGGCTCTTCGAGATCAAGCTGGCAGAATCCGCAGGGACGGACTCGCTGCTCTCCGCCGAGGACTATAAAAAGCAAGTAGGCTGAAGGCCGCCAACATGCGGGCCGGCGAGAGGAGGCGACGTGGACAACACGCGAGAACATGAGAACGGGCAGAGTGCTGCCGAGACGACGAGCATCTCGCTGCCACCAGCCGATGCCCACCCGGGCGAGCCTCATCTCTCAGATGATGACAAGCAGGCCATTGCGGCGCTGCCCAGGAACTCAGCGCTGTTGATCGCGCACAGCGGGGCCAATCAAGGAGCCAGGTTCCTGCTGGACCAGGATGTGACCACCGTCGGGAGGCACCCGGAGGCAGGGATCTTCCTGGACGACGTCACCGTCTCCAGGCGCCACGTGGAGCTCACCCGCCAGGGAGTGAGCTTTCAGATACGGGATCTCGGAAGCCTCAACGGCACCTACGTGAACCACGATCGTGTGGACGAGTACACGCTGAAGCCCGGCGATGAGGTGCAGATCGGGAAGTTCCGGCTCACCTTCTACGCCGGATCCAGAGAATCCGACTGACCGGTGATCCGAGATCCCAGGGCGAACCGGTGGGGAACGTTATCCTGATGGCGATGACGTTCCTTCCCCGCAGCTCGAAAGAGGCCCCGCAGTGAGTGCTTCACCCGCGCCGAAGCCGAAACCGGCGACGACCTCGACCGCGCGCGCCGCCACCCACGTCTTCACCATCTCCGAGGTGCTGCGTGAGCTGCAGAACGAGTTCCCGGACCTGACCGCGTCGAAGCTGCGCTTCCTCGAGGAACGCGACCTTGTCGAGCCCGCCCGCACTGCGAGCGGGTACCGCAAGTATTGTGCAGCCGATGTGGAGCGGCTTCGGTTCATCCTGGCCCTGCAGCGCGACCGCTACATGCCGCTGGATGTCATCAAGCAGACCATGGATGCCATCGATTCGGGCGAGACCGCCGAGGCGCTGCCGCAGGCCGCACCGGTGGGGCCCCGTGAGGTCACCGAGGAGATGGCCGCCCAGATCACCGGACGGATCCGGCCGATGTCTCGCAAAGAGCTGCGCGCGCACTCCGGCGCCACCCGGGGCATGCTCGACACCCTGGAGAAGTTTCGGATCATCCAGGCGGACAGCGACGGCAACTACAGCCATCACGACCTCAAGGCCGTCAAGGCCGTCCGTGTACTGGCACGCTACGGGCTGGAGCCGAAGCACCTGGTCAACATCCGGCGCTCCGCGGACAACGAACTGGACCTGATCTCCCGGGCCATGGCTCCGCATGCCGCTCGAAAGGACACTGCCGCCCGTGCCCGGGTCGCAGAGTCCTCCAAGGAGATGCTGCAGTGCCTGAAGGACCTGCGCGCCTCGATCATGGACACCTCAGTCGAGCAGTTGGACAAGAACTGACCTAGACTTAAGCCATGGAGAGCCAGCTGGTGCCGCTGGATGTCGTGGGGGTTCGGATCGAGCTCCCATCGAATCAGCCTGTAGTGGTGCTCCGGGGTGCTGAACCGGGCCTTGAGAACCTCCATGTGGCGGTCCTGGTAGGACCGGCCGAGGCGAATGCGATCGCGATGGCCATGGAGAAGAAGGTCCCGCCCCGCCCGATGACCCATGATCTGCTCTCGGAGGTCATCACCAGACTCGGCTCAGGGGTCCGGTCGGTGGAGATCGGCATGCTGGATGCCTCGACCTACCGGGGCACCATCATCTTGGGCAATGGCCGCAGCTTCGATGCTCGAGCATCAGATGCCATCGCAGTGGCGGTCCGGGTGCAATGCCTGGTCACGATGGACCGGGAGATGCTCACCCGGGTGGGGATCACGCCGAGGACCGCGGCCACCGGTCAGCGTCCCATCTCTGAGGATGAGATCAAGGAGTTCCGCCGGTTCCTGGATAGTGCGGAGCCGGAGGATTTCGAGTGAAACCGGCCTATGGCCGGGGTATGACTAGTGCAATCTCACGACACGCCGTAGAGTAAATTTCAAATGTCTTTGACCCTGCACCCCTGCAGGAATACCGTCAGGGGACAAGGTTTCCGCGTGCACCCCACGCGCCGCCCTCGCGGTGTGGGATGCGCTTCCCCAGCGGAGTCCAGCACTTCAGGAGGCTACCAGGTGGGTCCAGAATCGCACGCGGGACATGAGCGTGTACGGCCAGGACATGCGGCTGCCCAGCAGCCCCTGTTCAGCGACGGCCTGCCCGAGCTCGATGAGGAGCTGGGCTACCGCGGTCCCGTGGCCTGCGCCGCCGCGGGCATCACCTACCGTCAGCTGGACTACTGGGCACGCACCAAGCTGGTACAGCCTTCGATGCGCAACGCCGCCGGCTCCGGCTCCGCCCGGCTCTATTCCTTCCGCGACGTCCTGGTGCTCAAGGTGGTCAAGCGGCTTCTGGACACCGGGGTCTCCCTGCAGCAGATCCGCTCAGCGATCGAACATCTGCGTGAGCGCGGCGTGGATGACCTTGCGCAGATCACCCTGATGTCAGATGGTGCCTCGGTCTATGAGTGCACCTCCGCCGACGAGGTCATCGACCTGGTCCAGGGCGGCCAGGGCGTCTTCGGCATTGCTGTGGGTCGAGTCTGGCGCGAGGTGGAGGCCAGCCTGGTGGAGCTCCCGCGTGAGCGCACCGAACCCGATGCGATCCCAGAGCTCGAGGCCTTCGGCCCCGTCGGAGATGAGCTGGCCCAGCTCAGGGCCCGCCGCTCCCAGGCCTCCTAGCCCTCATCTTCATTCCCCTCGGGGGACACAGAAAAAGGACCGCCCCGCTGAGGGGTGGTCCTTTTGTCTGTATCAGCTGCGGTGACGGGAGCTCAGGCGAGCTGGGTGAGCAGCTGATCAAAGGATTTGGCCAGGTCCCGGACCTGGTCGCCGGGCCACTGATGCACCGGGTACGCGGCGCCCTGGATCTGCTGCCAGAAGGGGTTCTCCTCCAGCACGGGCAGCATCAGCTTGTCCTTATAGAGCCGCTCCATCTCCAGAAGCCGGTACTCATGCTCGGTGGAATCCGCCCGTGCCCGGTTGACCACCACACCGGCCGACTTCAGCTGCGGGGCGTATTCGTTGGAGAACATCCGGATGGCGCGCATCGTGCGTTCGGTGCCGGCGACGGAGAACAGGCTCGGCTCGGCCACCAGCAGCACACCGCTGGACGCCGCCCAGCCGATCCGGGTCAGCCCAGCCAGCGAGGGCGGGCAGTCGATCAGGACCAGGTCGTATCCGGTGACCCGGTCCAACAGCAGCCGAAGCCGGCGCATGTCGCGGGGCCGGATGTCTGGACGGTCGAAGGCCGCGGACAGCGCGGAGCCCACGACGACGTCCAGCGTGGCCTGGGCGCGGTGCTCCTTGGGCAGCAGGTCGACCCAGCCGGAGCGCACCACGTGGTCGTTCAGGTCCGCGCGCTTGGCGTCACGCAGCAGCTGTCCGGCCTCGGTGCCGGTGCCCCGAGTGACCGCAAGTCCGGTGGTGGAGTCCGCGTGAGGGTCGAGGTCGACGACAAGGGTTCGCACCCCCTGATGGAGAGCGGCCGAGGCAAGGCCCATCGTGACCGAGGTCTTACCGACCCCGCCTTTCAGACTGGAAACACTCAAGATCTGCACGGTATCCATCATAGGGATGATCTGCGGTGTTCCTCACCCCGGCGCTCCGCGCGGTGCAGGTCAGATCAGTTGATCTGCATCTCACCCATCTCTTCCCAACCCTCACCGTCGATCTGGCGCGAGATGATCTTCGGGGTCGACACCAGGGCCTGCGCCATGGCCCCCTCGGAGCTCACGGCCTGCTGGAAGTGTGCAGACTCCACGTGCGGGCCGGCGGCGTCGTCGTCGAAGGCTTCGATGAGCACGTACTCGTTGGGGTCCTCCACGCTGCGGGACCACTCGAACCACTTATTGCCCGGCTCTGCCCGGGTGGCCTGGGTGAACTCCGCGGTGATGGCCGGCCACTGCTCGGCGAACTCCGGCTTGACCTGGAATTTCACGACGATGAAGATCACGGGCTGCTCCTTGGTATAGCGAATCGGGTGACGGGCCCCGGGCGCTGCGGCGGATCCGCGCAGACCGGGGGGCCCTCCCAGGACAACCGAGCAGAAGGTGCAGGGATTCCCGCCTCGGCCCGCGTGCAGATCGCCCAGCGGGGGAGTCTAGGATTGCCGCATGGCCCACTATGACCTCTCCATCATCGGCTCCGGCTCCGGGAACTCCCTGATCACGCCCTTCTGGGATGACAAGCGCGTCGTCCTGGCGGACAAGGGCTCCGGGAGCACGGCGGCCTTCGGCGGCACCTGCCTGAACGTGGGCTGCATCCCCACGAAGATGTTCGTCCGCCCCGCCGCGCTGGCCCGCGGCCCGGAGGAGGCCGCCCGGCTCAACCTGACCCAGGAGACCACCGCGGTGGACTTCCCCGCCATGCGGGACCGGATCTT
This sequence comes from Nesterenkonia sandarakina, assembly GCF_014138825.1. Classification (NCBI taxonomy): domain Bacteria; kingdom Bacillati; phylum Actinomycetota; class Actinomycetes; order Micrococcales; family Micrococcaceae; genus Nesterenkonia; species Nesterenkonia sandarakina. Next base: position 493,279 of record NZ_JACJIH010000001.1, read on the forward strand.
CTCCCGCGTCGACGCCATCTCGGCGGGTGGACGGCACTATCGGGAGGTGGAGTTAGAGCATGTGGACCTCGTGGCCGAGCAGGTCAGGCTCACCGGGGACCTCCGCCAGCCGCCCTTTGCATTCGTCTCTGACTCTGGTGTCCGCGCCGAAGCCGATCAGCTGGTCATCGCCGCCGGGTCCCGGCCCACGCTGCCCCAGGTCCCCGGAATCGAGCTGCCCGGGGTGCACACCTCGGACAGCGTCATGCGCATCGAGCAGCAGCCGCAGAAGCTGCTCGTCATCGGCGGGGGCTACATCGCCTGCGAGTTCGCCGGGATCTTCTCCGGCCTGGGCACCGAAGTGATCCAGGTCAATCGCAGCCACGGGCTGATGAAGGCGATGGACACCGAGATCTCCACAGCCTTCTCCACAGAGGCTGAGCGGAACTGGACCGTGCACTACGAGCGCACGCTGAGCAGGATCGTCGAGCACGGAGCAGGACTGCGCGCCGAGCTGGTCAGCTCCGACGGCCGGGTCGAGCACCACGACGTGGACGCGGTCCTGGTGGCCATCGGCCGCACCCCGAACACCGACCTGATCGGCGCGGCAGAGGCCGGGCTCGACCTGCACCCCGATGGCCGCCTCGCGGTGGATGAGTACCAGCGGGTCCTCATCCAGGGTGAACCGGTGGCCGGTCTCTACGCCCTGGGTGACATCAGCTCCGAGGCGATGCTCAAGCATGTGGCGAACCACGAGGCCCGGGTGGTCGCCCACAATCTGGAGCATCCCGAGCGGATCCGGGCGTCCCGGCAGGACGTGATCCCCTCGGCGATCTTCTCCTTCCCCGAGATGGCCCAGGTGGGTCTCACCGAGGCCCAGGCGGTGGACACGATCGGGGAGGACCACGTCACCACCAAGGTCCAGAACTACGGCGACACCGCCTATGGCTGGGCGATGGAGGACGGGCACGGCATCTTCAAGGTGATCGCAGACCGCCGCAGCGGGCAGATCCTCGGCGCCCACGTCATGGGCTACCAGGCCTCGAACCTGATCCAGCCGATCATCCAGGCGATGAGCTTCGGCCAGGACGCCTATACCGCCGCCCGCGGCCAGTACTGGATCCATCCCGCGCTGATGGAGGTCACCGAGAACGCGCTGCTCGGTCTTGAGGTCCCGATCCCGGAGGACGCGCCGCTGTGACCTCGCGGGCCTGAGCTGTCATCGGTCCTCCTCGAGGCCCACTATGGGTGCCGCCCGGACGGCCAGGCGGACCGTCCCGCTGAACCACGCCTGGTTCCTCAACGAGCGCCACGCCGCGCCCCCGCGGGCTGGCCCAGGAATGGAATCTGCGCGGCCCCGGTTGGGAGGATGAGAAACACCATCTGCGGCGCAGGCGTCTTCCGGATGCGCGCCGCAGCTGATCCGAACGAACACTGATCCGTGCGCGGCGGCCAAGCGCCCCGCGCCGAGAGGAGCCCTTCATGGCTGAACGCGTCGATTTCTGGTTTGACCCGCTGTGCCCCTTCGCCTGGGTGACATCGCGCTGGATCCTGGAGGCCGAGAAGGTCCGCGACATCGAGGTCCACTGGAACGTGATGAGCCTCGGCGTGCTCAACGAGGACAAGAACCCCGCACCGGCCGAGGACCCCGAGCAGCTCTCCCGCTGGATCCCGGCCCGCACCGCCACCGCCGTCGCGCTCAAGCATGGCGAGGACAAGGTCGGCGAGTTCTACACCGCAGCGGGCACCGAGATCCACAACAACGGGAACAAGGACTTCGAGGCCGCCACGCTCAACGCACTGCGCGCGGTGGGCCTGGACGAGGACCTGCTGGCAGAGGCCAAGACGGATAAGAACGACGCCGAGATGCGCGCCTCCCACGAGAAGGGCATCTCCCTGGTCGGTCAGGACGTGGGCACCCCGATCGTCGCCTTCCAGGGCACCGCGTTCTTCGGGCCCGTGCTGACCCGGATTCCCCGCGGCGAGGACGCCGGCGTGGTCTTCGACGGCGCGGTGGCCCTGGCCCAGTTCCCGTACTTCTTCGAGCTCAAGCGCTCCCGCACGGAGTCCCCAGCCTTCGACTGATCCAGGCTCCCATCTGCGAGAAAACTCAGCAGAGGGCACCACACGACGACGCCGGCGCGGGCTCAGAGGCTCGCGCCGGCGTCGTCGTCGGTTCTGGTCGGCTCAGGCAGGGGGAGTGGTCACTCCTCGCGGATCACCTTGTGCTGGGCGGCCTGGGCCACCGGGCGGACCACCACCTGGTCGAGGTTCACGTGGTGGGGCAGCGTGACCGCGTCGGCGATCACCTCGGCGATGTCCTCGGCCAGCAGCGGTCGCTTGACCCCGCGGTAGACCGCCTGGGCCGCCGCGACGTCTCCGCGCAGCCGCTTGGCGGTGAACTCCTCGGTGGCGACCATGCCGGGCAGCACCTCGATCACGCGGATGTTGTGCTCGGCCTCCTCCAGACGCAGCGCCCCGGTGAGCGCGTGCTCGCCGAACTTCGCCGCGTTGTACCCCGCCCCGCCTTCATAGGCGGTGATGGCGGCTGTGGAGGTCACGGTGAGGATCGTGCCCTCGCCGTGGGCGCGCAGCATCGGGATGAACGCCTGGATCATGTTCAGCGCGCCGAGCACATTGACCTCATACATCCAGCGCCAGTCCTCGGGCCTGCCCTCGGCCACCGGGTCTATCCCCAGTGCCCCGCCGGCGTTGTTGATCAGCGTGTCGATGCCGCCGGCCGCGGTGACCTCCTCCAGGGCCGCGGCGACCTGCTCGGGATCGGTGACGTCACAGATGATCGGAATGATCCCCTCCTGCTCGGCGAGGCTCTCGAGCTTCTCGGCACGCCGGGCGACGGCGAAGACCCGCCACCCCTCGGTGGTGAGACGGTGCGCAGTGGCCGCGCCGATCCCGGAGGAGGCGCCGGTGACCAAGGCGCTGCGGGGGGAGACATCAGTCTGAATCATGGGCTCAGCCTAGTGAGCACGGTCTCTGCAGAGAACCGGGGGTTCAGTATGTGACACTTCCGTCGTGAGAGAATGGCCAGCATGGCTGATCAGACCCCGGGCACAGACGCGCCCGCCACCGACACCCTTTCCGCAGACTCCTCCCACGGCACCACCGCGCCGAAGACCCCGGTGGTCCCGGACCGTCCGGCGCTGGAGGGCCTCGAGGAGAAGCTCCACACCGCCTGGCAGGCTGAGGAGATCTACCACTTCGACGAGGACACCGAGCGCGCCGAGGTGTACTCCATCGACACCCCGCCGCCCACTGCCTCCGGGTCCCTGCACGTGGGCCACATGTTCTCCTACACGCAGACCGATGTCATGGCACGCTTCATGCGGATGACCGGGAAGAACGTGTTCTACCCGCTGGGCTGGGACGACAACGGCCTGCCCACCGAGCGCAGGGTGCAGAACTACTACGGGGTGCGCTGTGACCCCGCCCAGCCCTACGATCCCGACTACACCCCGCCGGAGAAGCCGGCGAAGAACCAGCGGGACTGGGACGCGATCAGCCGGGCGAACTTCATCGAACTCTGCGAGACCCTGACCGTCCAGGACGAGAAGGTCTTCGAGGACCTCTTCTCCCGGCTCGGCCTCTCGGTGGACTGGCGCCAGACCTACCGGACCATCGACGACGACTCCCGCGCCGCCTCCCAGCGGGCCTTCCTGCGCGACATCCACGCCGGGAACGCCTACACCGCGCAAGCCCCGACCCTGTGGGACATCACCTTCCGCACCGCCGTGGCCCAGGCCGAGCTCGAGGCCAAGGAGCACCCCGGGGCGTACCACCGGTACCCGTTCACCGTGAAGGACACCGGGGAGCAGGTCTTCATCGAGACCACCCGACCTGAGCTGCTGCCCTCCTGCGTGGCGCTGGTCGCACACCCCGAGGACGAGCGTTACCAGCACCTCTTCGGCAAGACCGTCATCTCCCCGCTCTTCGACGTCGAGGTCGAGGTCAAGGCGCACGGACTCGCCCAGCCAGACAAGGGCTCCGGGGCGGCGATGATCTGCACCTTCGGTGATATGACCGATGTGACCTGGTGGCGTGAGCTGCAGCTGCCCACTCGCGCGCTGATCGGGCGTGACGGCCGCTTCTCCCGGGAGACCCCGGAGTGGATCAGCTCCGCGCAGGGACAGGCCAACTACGACCAGCTCGCCGGCAAGACGGTGCACTCCGCCAAGGAGGCCGTGGTGGAGCTGCTCAAGGCCGCGGAGCTGCTCGAGGGCGAGCCCAAGAAGATCATGCACGCGGTGCACTTCTACGAGAAGGGCGACAAGCCCCTCGAGGTGGTCACCTCACGGCAGTGGTACATCCGCAACGGCGGGCGCGACGCGGCACGCCGGGAGAAGATGATCGCCCGCGGCAAGGAGATCTCCTGGCACCCGAGCTTCATGCGGTCCCGCTATGAGAACTGGGTGGAGGGCCTCAACGGGGACTGGCTGGTCTCCCGGCAGCGCTTCTTCGGCGTGCCGATCCCGGTCTGGTACCCGCTGAACGCCGACGCCGAACCGGACTACGACAACCCGCTGCTCCCTGATGAGGCGCTGCTGCCGGTGGATCCCGCCTCGGAGGTCCCCGCCGGATTCCAGGAGGCCCAGCGTGGGGCGGCCGGAGGTTTCATCGGTGAGTCCGACGTCCTGGACACCTGGGCCACCTCGGCGATCACCCCGCACATCGCGGGCCGCTGGGAGAAGGACAACGACTTCTTCAACAAGGTCTTCCCCTTCGACCTGCGTCCGCAGGGCCACGACATCATCCGGACCTGGCTCTTCGCCTCCGCCGTGCGCGCGAACTCACTCAACGATTCCGTGCCGTGGACCAACACTGCGATCTCCGGCTGGATCCTGGACCCGGACCGGAAGAAGATGTCCAAGTCCAAGGGCAACGTGGTCGTGCCCACCGAGCCGCTGGAGCAGTTCGGCTCTGACGCGGTGCGCTACTGGGCGGCCTCGGCCAAGCTGGGCGCGGACACCGCCTACGAGGTGGCGCAGATGAAGATCGGGCGCCGCCTGGCGATCAAGCTGCTCAATGCCTCGAAGTTCGCGCTGAACCTGGGCGTGACCGAGGCCCACATCATCACCGACGACGCCGGAGCCGAGGTCCTCACCGAAGCCCTGGACCGCGCCCTGATCGCCGAGCTGCGCACCGTGGTGGACCAGGCCACCAAACACTTCGCGGACTACGACTACGCCCGGGCGCTGCAGCTGGTGGAGTCCTTCTTCTGGTCCTTCACCGATGACTACGTGGAACTGGTCAAGGACCGCGCCTACGGGACCCGCGGCGAACAGGCGCAGGACTCGGTGCTCGCCGCCCTGGCGACCACCCTGGACTCACTGCTGCGGCTCTTCGCCCCGGTGCTGCCCTTCGTCACCGACGAGGTCTGGCGCTGGTGGCGCGAAGGCTCGGTGCACTCGACCCAGTGGCCGTCCACCGCCGGGCTGGAGTCCGTGCAGGGCTCGGCCGGCATGCTGGACTCGCTGGCTCAGGTCCTCTCGGGTCTGCGCAAGGTCAAGTCCGAGGCGAAGGTCAAACAGCGCACCGAGGTGCTCACCGCCACGATCTCCGCACCCGAGGCGACCCTGGCCCACATCGACGCGGCCATCGCCGATGTGCAGGCGGCCACCCGGTCCCGCGCCCTGGAACTTGTGGCGCAGACCGACGGGGCCCAGGCGGTGCTGGTCACCGAGGTGCAGCTCGCCGAGGAGGAACAGCCCGCCCAGGTCTGACCCTCCCCGCGCCCGCCGATGACTCGTAGAGCTGCAGCCGATCCTCGGGCTGCAGCTCTACGATTTTCTGTACAGGCTTGACGTTTCCTTGATCAGCGGTGGGACCGGAGCCCTCAGTCGTTCTCCACGGTGACGGTGTGCACCTCCACGACGCCGTCGAGCTCCTGCAGCGCCTCGAAGAGCTGCTCGCGGCCCACGCGCTGGGTGCGGGTGAAGATCATGGTGGCGTCCACTGCAAAGCCCTCGGCGCGTTCGATCCGCCGGGTGCGCACCAGGCGGGTCTCATATCCCAGCTGCGGGGCGGCCCCGAGGATTTCACGCAGGATCCCGCGACCGTCGGCGTAGCGCACCACGTAGCGTTCGGCGCGATCCCGGCGGGGGAGTCGGCGCACCAGCTTCGTCACCAGGGTGACGGAGAGCATGTAGAACACCACTGTCAGCCCGGCCAGCAGCGGCATCCCCGCACCACAGGCCATCCCCACGGCGGCAGTCACCCAGATCGAGGCGGCGGTGGTCAGTCCGGAGACGGCGTTCTGCCGCACGAAGATCACACCGGCGCCGATGAAGCCGATCCCGCTGACGATCTGCGCGGCGATCCGCGACGGGTCCAGGACGACATCCCCGCCGATCAGATGCGAGAACCCATAGGCGGAGACCAGGGTGAACAGCGCCGAGCCCATGCCGACCAGGATGTGGGTGCGCGCACCAGCGGACTTCTGCCGGATGTCGCGCTCGATCCCGATGGCCGCCGAGAACACGAACGCCAGCGTCAGAAGCAGGATCTGGGTCGGGGCCGTCTCGGGCCAGACGTCGATGCTCACCGGGGCTCCTCTCGGGCTGCCCGATCAGCCTATAGCGGGGTCACCGGGGCCGGACAGCCCCGGTGACCAGCCCGTCTGGCCTCAGATGATGTCCTTCCCGGACCTGCGGGCCTCCTTGAAATCGGTGAAGAAGGCGTAGCCGATCACGCCCATCACCACCAGCACGATCATCGGCCACATCAGGGTGTACAGGGTCAGCGCAAGGGTGCTCATCGGGTGTCTCCCACAGTCGTCGTGTCATGGTTCTCGGGATTGGCTGCACCGGGGGCGCCGGCGTCAGCGGCAGCACCGGTCGCGGTGCCGGGGGCGGCGTCGTCGTCGTCGTCGAAGTTGCCGGTGCGCTGGGCGATCAGCGCGAAGTCGAACTCTGCGGTGGCGCGCACCGACATCGCCCAGCAGACCACGGTGCTCACCGCGTAGGCCACCAGCGAGGCGCTGAGGGTGGCGTAGTCGTGCAGGAAGCCGATCACGAAGGGCGCCGAGACCAGGCCGGCGATCACCGCCACCACCTTCGCGACCCTGACCCCGAAGAAGCCGAAGCACATCAGACCCAGGATCACGGCGATCCCGATCACCGAGAGCACATCCACCAGGATCCCGAGCGCCCCGGAGAGCGGGAACCACTCGAAGCGCACCGGCACGAAGCAGGCCAGCGCCGCGAGCACCGAGACCGTGAACGCCTTATTGGTGACCTTCTTCCAGTAGAAGCTGGCCAGCACGGGAAACACCAGCGCGCCCCAGAGCGCGCCGACGAAGACCAGCAGGTCCAGGATGCTCAGCTGCAGGCTAGCGAAGCTGACCGCCGCCGCGGTGGCCAGCAGCATGGTCACCCGGCCCACCAGCAGCATGGTCCGCGGGTTGGCTCGGCCCTTGCCGGCCACGTTCTGTCCGTAGACGTCGGCCATCATGATCGAAGACATCGCGGCCAGGTCCGAGTCTGCGGTGGAGGACAGCGCGCCGATGATCATCACGAAGAACACCGCCAGCAGCACCGCGGGCAGGTAGCTGGCCGCCATCTCCGGGATGATGTTGTTGGCGTCGCCGTCGGTGGGCTCGAAGCCCAGGTAGAGCGCGAGCACACCGAACATGCCCACCCCGATGACCATCGCGCCATAGCCGATGGTCGCGGTGATGAAGGTCGGCTTGATCAGGTCCTTGCGCACGGCGAAGAGCCGCTGCGCGATGGTCTGGTTGCCGATGGCGTAGGCCAGCACCGCCGCGATGTAAGGGGCGCCCTGGTTCAGGAACGCCTCGGACGAGAAGAAGCTCTGCTGCTCGGCGGAGAGGTTCTGCGCCCCGGTCTCGAAGGCGGAGGGGAAGTCTGCGGCGATGAAGATGAACGGGATGATCACTGCCACCGCTCCGAACATCGCCATGACCTGGATGAAGTCGGTGAGCACCGAGGCGCGGAAGCCGGACCACAGCGTGTAGAGCAGCACCCCGGCGGCCACGGTGAGCACGCCCTGGATGAAGGTGAACGGGGAGAGCATCGCGATCAGCACCCCGCCGGCGATGAAGTTCGACATCAGCGAGATCAGGCTGCCCACCACATTGGAGCCGGCGAGCATCAGCTGGCTGGAGCGGCCGTGCCGGGCGTACATCACCTCGGCGATGCTGTGCGCCTTAGGCGCCACCGCCCGGATGCGCTTGCCGAAGGGGTAGATGAACAAGATCATCAGCGCGCCCCAGAGCCCGTAATGGATGGGCCCGGAGACCCCGTAGGTGTAGCCGGCCTCCGCGGAGGCGTACATCGAGGAGGCCCAGATCCAGGTGGCGGTCATCGACGCCGCCGAGATCCCGAAACCGATCTTGTTCCCCGCCGTCATGTAGGCGTCGGCGTTCTCCTTCTTCTTCCTGATCCGATGCGAGATCAGATAGGTCCCCCCGTAGAAGGCCACCAGCAGCAGCACCACCGTGATGGCGCCGAACTGGACTGCGCTTGCTTCGTTCACGTTCTGTGTTCCCCTCGTTGAGTATCAGTGTTCTCGCTGCAGGCATCTCAGGGCGCGTGCTTCTCAGGGCGCAGGCAGACCAGGCGTCGTGGCGACGCTGCGTGGTGCTGCGATGGACCGGGTCCGCACGTGCGGCTCATATACGCGGGCTGACGCGTCAGCCTCGGCGGAGCTTTGCAGGCGGCGCAGGGCGGTGTCCCCGCACGGTCCCCTCGTGCCAGCCGGGCAGCACCCCTGATGACCTGCGGTCTTTCATGACATCTGGCTCGCAGGGTGTCTTGCCTCGGGGTGAACCCGGCCACAAGCAGTAGACCGTAACACACGGGAATTTCCGGCCCGGGTCGGGCAGGTGGCAGTGGTGCACGCCCCGGATGGGCCGCGGATGGCTCCCCGGGCCAGGACCCAGTAGACTGTCCCCAGCAGCTTTGACCCGGCCATCACCGGTGAGCTTCCGGAAGAACAGGCCCTGCGGCACCCGCTGGCAGGCCTCAGTAGAGCCGGACGGGTAAGCCCGTCACAGCAGTCATGGAGCGGCCCGACGGCGGGTCCCCACCTCGCTCGCGAGGCAGGGGAGTCCTCGGCAGGGCAAGCAAGGTGGTACCGCGCCCGGCAGGCGTCCTTGTGAGTGCGTCAGACCATTGCTCAGCACCACAGCAGGACGGATCTCCATGACCGAGAACAGCTCTCCCGTGTATCCCCGCGCATCAGCCGCCGAATCCGGCGCGCGCCGGATCCCCGCCTCACCGCGATTCCCGAAGATCGAAGAGCGGGTGCTGGCGCAGTGGGAGCAGGACGGCACGTTCCAGGCCTCCATCGAGAACCGCCCCACCGAAGACTCCTCCGGTGAGGCCAACGAGTTCGTCTTCTACGACGGACCTCCCTTCGCCAACGGTCTGCCGCACTACGGGCACCTGCTCACCGGCTACGTCAAGGACCTGGTGGCCCGCTACCAGACCCAGCGCGGCTCCCGGGTGGAGCGCCGCTTCGGCTGGGACACCCACGGGCTGCCCGCCGAGCTGACCGCCATGAAGGAGCTCGGCATGACGGACAAGGCCGAGATCGAGGCCTTCGGCGTGGACAAGTTCAACGACGCCTGCCGGGCTTCGGTGCTGAAGTACACCGGCGAGTGGGAGTCCTATGTGCACCGTCAGGCCCGCTGGGTGGACTTCGAGAACGACTATAAGACGCTCAACGTCGACTATATGGAATCGGTCATCTGGGCCTTCAAGCAGCTGCACGAGAAGGGCCTGACCTACCAGGGCTTCCGGGTGCTGCCCTACTGCTGGAAGGACGAGACCCCGCTGTCGAACCATGAGCTGCGCATGGACGACGAGGTCTATAAGGACCGCCAGGACCCTTCGGTCACGGTGGCCTTCCCGATCACCGGCGGTGGCGCCCACGGCGAGGCGCTCGCCGGGGTCAACCTGCTGGCCTGGACTACCACGCCCTGGACGCTTCCGACCAACTTCTCCGTGGCTGTCGGGCCTGAGGTGGAATACGTGGTCGTCCAGGCGCCGGCCGAGTCCGAGCTGCCCGGCCGGCACCTGATCGCCGCCGAGCTGCTCGGCGCCTACGCGAAAGATCTGGGCTTCAGCGACAGCGACACCGAAACCGACAGCGCCACCGAAACCGACAGCAAGGGCGACGACGCCGCCCCGACCACCGCCGCCGAGGCCGCAGCCGCCGCCGTCGTCGCCCGCTATCAGGGCACCGAGCTGGCCGGCATCGAATACGCACCGCTGTGGGACTACTACACCGACACCGAGACCTGGGGCACCGAGCATGCGTTCCAGGTGCTGGTGGAGGACTACGTGACCACCACCGACGGCACCGGTCTGGTCCACCAGGCCTCGGCCTATGGTGAAGAGGATCAGCGCTCCTCCGAGGAGGCCGGGATCCCGGTGATCCTCTCCGTGGACGAGGGAGCCCGGTTCCTGCCGATGTTCGCCCAGCCCACCCCGAGCGGTGCGAGCCCGCTGGCCGCGATCGCCGGTGTGCAGGTCTTCGAGGCCAACCGCACCATCATCAACGAGCTCAAGTCCTCCGGCCGGCTGGTCCGCGAGGCCTCGTATGTGCACTCCTACCCGCACTGCTGGCGCTGCCGCACCCCGCTGATCTACAAGGCGGTGACCTCCTGGTACGTGGCGGTCACCCAGGTCAAGGAGCGGATGCTCCAGCTCAACGAGCAGATCAACTGGATCCCGGGCAACGTCAAGCACGGCCAGTTCGGCAAATGGCTGGAGAACGCCCGCGACTGGTCGATCTCGCGCAACCGCTACTGGGGCAGCCCGCTTCCGGTCTGGGTCTCCGATGACCCGGAACACCCGCGCACCGAGGTCTACGGCTCGCTGGAGGAGCTCAAGCAGGCATTCGGGGACTACCCGCGCAACGCGGCAGGCGAGCCGGACCTGCACCGTCCCTGGATCGATGAGCTGACCCGGCCCAACCCGGATGACCCCACGGGGAAGTCCACCATGCGCCGGGTGGAGGACGTCCTGGATGTCTGGTTCGACTCCGGGTCGATGCAGTTCGCCCAGGTCCACTACCCGTTTGAGAACGCGGAGTGGTTCGCCGATCATCATCCGGCGGACTTCATCGTGGAGTACATCGGGCAGACCCGCGGCTGGTTCTACACCATGCACGTGCTGGCCACCGCGCTCTTCGACCGTCCGGCCTTCACCAACGTGATCAGCCATGGAATCGTGCTGGGCTCGGACGGGGCGAAGATGTCCAAGTCGCTGCAGAACTACCCGGATGTCTCCGAGGTGCTGGACCGCGACGGCTCCGACGCGATGCGCTGGTTCCTGATGTCTTCTCCGATCCTGCGCGGCGGGAACCTGGTGGTCACCGAGGAGGGCATCCGGGAGAGCGTGCGCCAGGTGCTGCTGCCGATGTGGAACGCCTGGCACTTCTTCGGTCTCTACGCCAACACCGCGAACGACGGCGCCGGCTACCAGGCGAAGGCCGTGGGCGCCGACGACGTCGCCAGCCCGCTGGACCGCTACATCCTGGCCGCCACGGGTGACCTGGTCCGCGAGGTCACCGCCTCGCTGGACGCCTACGACGTCTCCGCCGCCTGCGAGTCGCTGCGTCGGTTCTCCGACACACTGACCAACTGGTACATCCGGCGCTCCCGGGCGCGGTTCTACGCCGAGGACTTCGCCGCCTACGACGTGCTCTACACCGTGCTGGAGACCTTCGCCCGAGTCGCGGCCCCGCTGCTGCCGCTGATCAGCGAGGAGATCTGGCGCGGTCTGACCGGCGGCCGCTCGGTGCACCTGGCCGACTGGCCGAACCCGGAGGACTACCTGCGCGATGAGCGCGCCGTGGAGCTGATGGAGCTCACCCGGGTGGTCAGCTCCGCCGGGTCCTCGCTGCGCAAGCAGGCGAACCTGCGGGTGCGTCAGCCGCTGGCCAAGCTCAGCGTGGTCGTGCCTCAGGCCCTCGCGCTTGAAGGCACCTACCAGCAGATCATCGCCGATGAGCTGAACCTCAAGGAGGTCCAGCTGCTCGACGCGGAGCAGACCGAGGCCGCCGACTTCGGCATCGGCCAGCAGCTGGTGGTCAACGCCCGCGCCGTCGGGCCCCGGCTGGGCAAGCAGGTCCAGCAGGCCATCAAGGGTGCGAAGTCCGGTGACTGGTCGGTGGTCGACGGCGTGGTCACCGCCGGCGGGCTGGAACTCTTCGAGGGCGAATACACGCTGAGCACCACGGTCTCGGAGCAGCACGGGGAGAAGGCCGTCACGGTCTTGGACACCACGGGTGGATTCCTGGTGCTGGACACCGCGCTCAGTGAAGAGCTCATCGCTGAAGGCACCGCGCGGGACCTGATCCGCAGCATCCAGCAGGCCCGCAAGGACGCCGACCTTCAGGTCTCGGACCGGATCGAGACCACGGTCACCGCCTCTCCCGAGGTGGTGGCGGCGCTGGAGGCCCACCGGGATCTGGTCTGCGAGGAGACCCTCACAGTGGATCTGCACCCGGTGGCCTGCGAGACTGCCACCGAACCGAGCATCCATGTCTCCGTCGTCGAAGGAGCTCGAGCATGAGCGAGGATCTTGATCAGTTCTCAGTGGCCAGCGTCTACGCGGAGCTGCTCTCCCGGGCCCCGGAGAACAAGATGGAACCCCGGATGCAGCCCATGGTCGAGGCCATGGACCTGCTGGGGGAGCCGAACCGGACCGCCCCGGTCATCCACATCACCGGCACCAACGGCAAGACCTCCACGGCGCGGATGATCGAGGCCGGGCTCCTGGCCCACGATCTGCGCGTGGGACGCTACACCTCCCCACACCTGACCTCGGTGACCGAACGCATCTGCCTGGACGGGGACCCGGTGGACGACGCCACCTTCGTGCGGATCTGGGACGAGGTGCGCCCGTTCATCAGCATGGTCGACGCCTCGCTCGCCGAGCGCGATGAGGTGCCGCTGACCTACTTCGAATGCCTCACCATCCTGGCCTTCGCGGTCTTCGCCGATGCCCCGGTGGATGTGATGGTGCTCGAGGTGGGCCTCGGCGGCATCACCGACGCCACCAACGTGGCCGATGGTTCGGTCAGCGTGATCACCCCGATCAGCCTGGACCACACCGATCTGCTCGGCGACGACGAGCGTGACATCGCCCTGGAGAAGGCCGGGATCATCAAGACCGACGGGTTCCTGATCTCCGCCGCGCAGGTCCCGGGGGCGGCCGATGTGCTGCTCGCCGAGGCGCGCGCCAAAGGGGTGCCCTTCCGCTTCGAAGGCGTGGAGTTCGGCGTCGAATCCCGGGTCCCGGGGGTGGGCGGTCAACAGCTGACAGTCTCCGGGCTGGCCGGGCGCTACCCGGAGATCCTGCTGCCGCTGCACGGAGCCCACCAGGCGCAGAACTTCGCCGTGGCGGTGGCGGCTCTGGAGGCATTCATCGGAGGGGGAGACCAAGAGCTCAACATCGAGAACCTGCGTCTGGCCGCGGAGAACATCAGCGCGCCTGGCCGGTTGGAGACCCTGCGCACCGGCCCGAGCATCATCGTCGACGCCGCGCACAATCCCGCCGGGATCACCGCCAGCGCGCAGGCGCTGAAGGAGAGCTTCGGGCTCTCCCGGCTGGTCCTGGTGGTCGGGATCCTGCAGGACAAGGACGCCCGCGAGATGCTCACCGCGCTGTACAAGGAGTACGAGGGGCTGGTCGAGGACATCTGCTTCACGCAGTCCACCTCGCCGCGGGCGATCCCCGCCGGGGAGCTGGGCAGCCTGGCGCTCGACGTCGGCTACGCGGAGCAGGACATCTACGTCACCGAACGCCTCGACGACGCGATCGACTGGGCGGTCGGACGCGCCGACGAGGCGGATCCGGGGCTGATCGGCGGCGTGCTGATCACCGGATCCATCACCTTGGTGGGGGAGGCCCGCACGCTGCTGGGCGCTCCCGAGAGGACCTGATCCTGGTGCGGTGAGCAGCGCGACCGCACAGGGATGAGCACACGGCAGCACCCCAGCACGGAATCACGGCAGGAGCACAGGATGCCCAGACAGACCCGCGCACAGCGCGAATGGCGCCCCGGACAGGTCAAGCCACCCCGGTCGGTGAAGACGCTCTTCGCCTCCACCGTGCTGTGCCTGGAGGCGGTGCTGATGTTCTTCTTCAGCCTGATGGCCTGGGGGCTGAACCAGAACGAGTCCTACGCCTGGTGGCTCTTCGGCGGATCGCTGGCCCTGGCCGTCGTGCTGGTCCTCACCTGCGCCGTCCTGCAGCGCCCCGGCGGATACATTCTCGGCTGGGTGCTGCAGTTCCTGATGCTCTTCGGCTTCATCGCGGTGGCGCTGGTGACTGCTGAAGGTCTGATCGTGCCGCTGGCGGCGATCCCCGGCGTGGCCTTCATGGCCTGCTGGTGGTACGCGTTGAACAAGGGCGCCCAGCTCGATGATGAGAAGCTCGACAGATTCCGGGCCGAGGAGGCCCTGGCAGAGAACCCCACAAGTGAGGAGAACAAGAATGACTGAACGTACCCTGATCCTGGTCAAGCCCGACGGTGTTGCACGAGGACTGACCGGTGAGATCCTGCGGCGCGTCGAGGCCAAGGGCTACCGGGTCACCGCGCTGCAGCAGCTCAGCGCGAGCACCGAGCAGCTGGCGCAGCACTACGCCGAGCATGAGGGCAAGCCGTTCTACCAGCCGCTGGTGGACTTCATGCTCTCCGGCCCGGTGGTCGCGGCGGTCCTGGAGGGCGAGCGGGTCATCGAAGGCTTCCGCTCCCTGGCCGGCACCACCGAGCCGACGACGGCGGCGCCAGGCACCATCCGCGGAGACCTCGGCCGGGACTGGGGCGAGAAGGTGCAGAAGAACCTGGTCCACGGCTCGGACTCGGTGGAGTCCGCCGAGCGCGAGATCGGCATCTGGTTCGGTTGAACCTCATCAGTGGCTCATCAGGGCTGATCAGCCCAGCATGTGAGCTGAGACAGCAGCGGCGGTCCCGGGATGATGATCCCGGGGCCGTCGTTGTGCTGGGACCGCTGTTGTACTGGGCGCGGCGATGACTGCCGACCCGCTACTTCTTGGGCCGGGATCCCCCGGTGAAATCGATGGTCACCGGATCCAGCTGCAGTCGGGTGCGCTCGTAGACCACCTTGGCCGCGCGCATCCGCCCGTTGGACTTGTGCGAGGTGTACTCCTCGTACTGCTCGCAGACCCATTGCGGGTCCCCGTCGGCAAGCATCTCGCCCTGCTCGATCCAGATCACTCGGGTGCACATCTGCTTGATGGTGCCCAGGGAGTGTGAGACCAGGAAGACTGCGCCCGCGTTGGCGCGCACCTCATCCAGGCGCTGCTTGGTGCGCGCCCGGAACTGCGCGTCGCCGGTGTTCAGCGCCTCGTCGATCAGCAGGATGTCTGGGTCCACGGACGTCGCGATGGCGAACTGCAGGCGTGAGGACATGCCTGAGGAGTAGGTCTTCAGCGGCATCTCCAGGGCATCGGAGAGCCCGGAGATCTCGACGATCTGATCGTATTTCGCCGCGGTCTGCTCGGGGGAGAGCCCCATGGCCAGGCAGCCCAGGCGGATGTTCTCCCGCCCTGAGATCTCTTTGACCAGGGCCGCGTTGACCCCGAGCATGACCGGCGTGGAGGTCGCGTAGACCTCGCCGCTGGTGGGGCGGACCTTACCGGTGAGCAGCTTCATCAAGGTGGACTTGCCGGAGCCGTTGGTGCCGATCACGCCGACCGATTCACCCCGATTGACGATGAAGCTCAGGTTGGAGAGGGCGTGGACCTCGGCCCACCCGGACCCGGTGATCCGCTTGAGGCCGCGCGCGATGCGACCCCCGGAGTCTCGATTCCCCGAGGAAGAGCGCACTCGGTAGGTCATCGAGGCATCGTCGACCACCATGCACACGTTCTCGGGGTCGATCCTATGGACCACGGGGGCCGGCTGGGTGAAGGAGCGGTCGTCGCCGTCGTGAAGAGCCTGCTCGGCATCGTCGAACGCGATGGCGAGGTCTTCCGCGATCAGGTCAGACTCCGACGCGGGTTGCCGGGGCGAGACGCGAGATGTCGAGGTGCTCATCGTTCCTTCCCGTAGCTCTCTTCACCATGCCAGAAGATCAGGAACCCGATGAGCATGGAACCGGCCGCCCAGGAGCCCAGCACGATCCACCGGGAGGGATCGGCAGCGCCGTCGTAGAGCCAGGCATGGCGCAGGATGTCCAGGACGCAGAACAGCGGGTTCAGGCTCATCACGGTGTCCAGCCAGTTCACCCCGAGGTCGGAGTAGCGATCTGCGGAGAAGAAGACGGCGGAGGTGTAGAACAGGATCCGGGTGCTGAAGCTGATCAGATGCTTGATGTCGTTATGCGCGTTGACCGCGCGCGCCAGGGCCAGGGACCACCCCAGCATCACCATCAGGGCGAGCAGGATGCAGGGGAAGAAGAGCAGCCAGTGCCAGGTCAGGGTGATCGGCACCGCTTCAGCGTCGCCGAGCTGCATGTCTCCGATGGTCAGGACCAGAAGGGCCATCACGAAGAACATCGGGATGCTGGAGAAGAGCTCCCGGACCGTGGTGGAGATCACCAGGCATGCCCGGGGGAAGTTGAACGCCTGGACGACCTTCTGGTTCCCGGCGATGGCGTTCGCGCCGCCGGTGACGGCGGCGGTGAAGAAGCGGAAGGTGAACACGCCGATGATCAGGTAGCCGATGAAGTTGTCGATCCCGCGACCGGTCTGCAGGATCAGTCCGAAGACGAAGAAGTACGCGGTCCCGAAGAGGATCGGGTTCAGGATCATCCACACTCGGCCCAGCGAGTCGTAGCTGTTGGCGGAGGAGACCCGCGAGTGCGAGTCGTAGTACAGGAAATGCCGGAAGTCCCAGATCTCACGGATGTAGCGGAAGAGGCCGGGACGCGCGCCGACCCTAATCAGGTTGCTGCCATCAAGCTGGGCAACCCGTCGGGCCTCACCGGACTCGGGGGACTCATCGGCGCGCTCTAGAGCAGGTGCGGCCATGGTCATTTCCTTCCTGGTGCATCGATCCGGCGGGGATGCCGTCTCGCTTGCGCTGCCGGTCCTCCCTCGATCCGCAGGAGGCAGGGGAGGATGAATACCGGCTGAGCGCCTGCGAGTCTATCAGCGTCCATGGGTGCCACCGGGTGTCGTTCGGCTAGCTGGGCTGGGGTGTGAAGAGGTGTGGGAGCGATTCCTGCAGCGCCTGCTCCAGGTGCGGGACCATGGTCTCGACGTATTCGTTGGTCAGATGATGACTGTCCCGGTAGACCAGCACGTTGCCGATGATCGCCGAGCATTGTTCCTGGGGGCAGAAATGCTCCGTGAGGTCCATGCTGTAGGTGTTCTCCGGGAGGTCCAGCTGGCTCAGCGGGTCACGCTCTGCGTACTTCCCGAAGTCCGGGGCGCATGTGAGCTCGTCTCCGCCCTCTGCCAGGCAGTCCGGGATGTTGGCCTCTGCCCGCGGGGTCCCGCGCAGCAGAAGCAGGTCAGTCCCGGTCCGGGTGATCTCCTTCCAACGGTCCGGCGCGCCGTCATGGACTTCTTCTTCCCCATCCTCCCGGGGTATCGCCGTGCCAGGGGTGACCACCAGGTCAGGTGCGCGCGCCTGAAGCATCTCGGGGAACGCGTCGTTCCAGTCGTCGCAGGTCGAGGGCTGGGCCGGGTCGTTGGCGCGGAAGACACAGCCCCCCTTGGTGGACACGAGGACTTCCCAGTTGTGCCTCTCGGCCAGGATGATCCACGCGTTGTGCCAGTGCCCGGCATGGGAGCCGCCGGCGAGCACGATGGTCTTCTCAGGGTCGGTGGGGGAGGCGGCATCCTCGCAGACCAGCACCTCGCCGGAGCCTGGCTGATCGCCGGTGGGCTGATGACAGTCGGTCCGGGCGTACTCCGGGATGCGGTGCGATATTCCGCTGAGCTCGGGATAGAACTCGACGTCGCGGGTCGAGCTTTCAGCCTGGATGATGTCCGCGCCGGGGTAGAGCGCGCGGTCCACCCCCGCCATCGCCAAGCCGTCCTGCTGTGGGGCGGTAGTCATCTGCACATAGACCGTGGAGCCGACGCCGCCGATGACCAGTGTCCCGGCGGCCAGGCGCAGCGTCATGCGTCCGGCACGGCCCGGCTGGGCGCGGGCGGCAGTGGTCGGAACGCGGGCCAGGGGACGTTCCAGGAAGCGGAAGGTCAGCCACCCCAGCAGCAGCGAGGAGGCGAGCACCAGGACGGCATCTGGCAGGGTCAGGTCGGTGGTGCCTCGGAGTTCAAGTGTGAAGATCAGCAGCGGCCAGTGCCAGAGGAAGAGGCCGTAGGCGATGTCACCGAGTCTGGTGAACGGCGCCGTGGCCAGCAGACCGGCGGCGGTGCCGGGACCTTCTGGACTCTGGCGCCGAGGAGGGTGGTGTGCTGAAGCCGCCCCAGATGGATCCGGGTGGGGCAGTCCCTGGGCAGCGCCGCTGGGTGTCGCCGAGGCGAGGACCAGTGCCATCCCGGCCAGCGGCCACAGCGCCCAGGGGCCCGGGAAGAGCGCGGCGCCGTCCAGGGCGAAGCCGCAGCTGATGATCAGCACGAGGCCCAGCCAGCCAGCCGAGGTGCGCAGCCGGGGCGGGAGCGTGAGCCTGGCTCCAAGCAGGGCGAGCAGGCCGCCGAAACCGAGCTCCCAGATCCGGGTCTGGGTGAGCAGATACGCCTCCGCCTGGTTCTGCTGCTGCACCAGCACGGCGGTCGCGAAGGACGCCAGCATCAGCAGCCCGATCAGGGTCGCCATGGCGGCGGTGGGAGAGAGCCGGGATCGTCGGGCCAGGCCGACGGCGAGCAGCGCCACCACCGGCCAGATCAGGTAGAACTGCCCCTGGACGGAGAGGGACCAGAAATGCTGAAAGGGACTTGTCTCTGCCCCGGCCGCCTCGTAGGAGAGCTGGGAGCGGACCAGCTCGAAGTTCTCGAAGTAGAGCAACGAGGCTCGCGCCTCGGTGATGAGCTGGGCGTGCCGGGTCAGCGGCAGCACCAGCAGGCCCACGAGCGTGGTGGCCGCGATGACCAGGGCCGCAGGCGCCAGAATCCGCCTGGCAAGGCGTGAGAAGTAGCGCAGGAAGTCGATCGTGCCAGTGGTGCCGGCCTCGCGCAGCAGCATGGCGGTGAACAGGAAGCCCGAGACCGCCAGGAAGATGTCGATGCCCCCGGAGACCCGGCCAGCACCGAAGAGGTGGAACAGCACGACGCCGGCGATCGCGAGTCCGCGCAGCCCGTGCAGCTCGGGCCGGTAGCGACGCTCGGGGAGTGCGCCCAGGGCAGGCCGACTGGCCGTCGAGGCGCACTCATCCAAGGCGGGGGCTGGTTGAGGCATCGTGTCTGACCGTACCGGAAGGCTTTCTCGTCGGCGTGGAACCACGCCAGGTGAGATGACCTGCCCTCAGCGAGTCGGATGGGACTCACAGTCAGAGATTCGGATGACTTCCAGTTGGACGAATCATCGGACTAGGTAGAACCACCCAGACGAAACACCCTGTGTGTTCTAGGATATCCTCGCGCACCGTCTTCACATAGGGCCGTGATCGGCTGCGAAACCTCCAACGGACAGGCAGCATGAACCAGGAAACCGATGCCCAGGCTGACACTCCCGAATCCGTGAACGTGCAATTCGTCGAGCAGCACCTCAGGGACCGCTGGTTGAGGTTCAATGAGGGCGGCCAAGAGCTGTCTCACACCGACGCGATACTCGCCGCTGCATCCGCACGTGAATTGACCTTCCAGCGCACTGGGAAGAACGTGCTGATGTTCGACGGGGACCGGTGTGTCGGAGGAGTCATGGGGGCAACGCCGTCCATGAACAGCAGCTTCTCGCAGCTCGTCGCCTCTTCTAAGCTCCTGACGAAGAGCGTCCTGCGCCGTGCGGGGGTCCCTAGCCCGCCTGCGAGGCAGTTCACCGAGTCGGAGTGGACCCAGGCTTCGGACTACCTTCTGGCGCAGTCTGGTCGTCGACAGGTGGTGAAGCCATCAGATGGGCGGCAGGGACTTGGCATCACAACGGGCGTCAAAACGCAGGATCATCTGCTTCAAGCTTGGCCCCACGCCATGCAGGCGTCTCCGGCCGGGCGGGTGCTCATCGAGGCGGAGGTGCCGGGAGTGGACGTGCGGATTCTCGTCATCAGGGGTCGCGCCGAGGCGGCGGCCACAAGGATTCCACCGTTCGTCGTCGGTGATGGGCGCCATTCGATTCTGGAGCTGACCGAGGACCTGCGGGCGGCACGGATGAGTCATGTCTATCTCAAGGACAGGGTCGTCAAGGTCGATGGATCGTACCTTGAGCGTCATCAACTGGCTCCCGGGGATGTCCTGGGGGATGGAGAAGTCCAGTTCTTGAACGGGACTGCCAATCTGTCGCAGGGTGGCGTGTCGGTGGACCTCACAGACTCGATCCCCGCTGCAGTGATGTCGCTGGCGGAGTCCGCGTCGGCGTCGATACCGGGACTGAACTTTGCGGGGGTGGATATTCTCATGCCAGATCCGACTCAGGCACTGGGGGCGAGCGTGATCGAGGTCAATACCAGCCCGAATCTCCTGGTTCACGAGGCGCCCGCCTATGGTCAGCCACGAGGTGTCGCGCACACCGTCGTTCAGTCCATGATCGACTCAGGTCTTTCACAGGGCGAGCGGAATCTGCCGGAGACATCCGCGGTGGAATCCTCCCCCGCGAAGAGTCTTCTCTCGAGGATGTGGGCTGCACGAATCGCGCAACGGCGGCGTTGACCCCCTTCACGGATCACGGGCACTTGGGCACCTACCATGGAGACCATGCCCGAGCGAAGAACTGATGAGCGTACACTCTCATGGCCGAGCCGTGTGACACCGTCCGGCACTGACGGACACAGTCCGCTTGAGAAGGTCATCGCCGAAGACGTTCTCCCCAGGGTCGGTGCTCTCAACGCGCCCACTAAGATCCTGGCGACCTCGGGAATCTTTTGGGGCCCCTTGAAGAATCGCGGCGTGAGGGGTTCTATCGTCAGCGACGATCATCGCGTCTACATGCGCAACGGGAAGGTCATCGGTGGCAGGGACGCTGCCGGGACCTCACTCACCAGTGATCTGGGGGAGCGCATTCTGCTGACCAAAAGCGAAGCGAAGCAACATCTTCAGCGGGCGGGACTTCCGGTGCCACGAGGCCGAGTCTTTTCGCCCGACGATCTGGAGAGCGCGCAGGCATATGCCAGCTCTTCCTCCGGGCCCGTCGTGGTGAAGCCGAATGGACGAACGTCAGGTGAAGGCGTGGCTACCGGGCTCCGCAGTGAATCGATGGTCGCTGCGGCCTGGCGTTCGGCGACAGCGGCATCGATCCAAGCTGAACGGCCCCGCCCCTGGGATCCGGAGCCGCGGGACGAGGACCGAGTGGACCGCATCCTGGTCGAGGACGACGATGCCGGCCTGGCGCTCCGCGTCTTCGTGACGGGGGAGCAGGTCCTCGGTGCGGTGATTCGCCTTCCGATGTTCGTCGTAGGAGATGGGGATCGCTCCATCGGAGAACTTATCGCTGAACTCGTTGAGTGGAGGGCAAGTCACGCTTTCCTCAAGCGGATGACCCCGCGGGAGAAAGTCGTCGAGCGCCGCCTGGAACATTTGGGACTTGTGGCGGACGCCGTGCCCGGTGCTGGCGAGGTGTGCCGTGTCCAGGAAAGCCCCAACATTCACCTTGGAGGCCTGAGCCTCGATGTCACAGACAGGCTTCACCCGGCGCTCGCGGACTTGGCGATCGAGGCTCGCTGGGCGATACCCGGTGTGCTCGCAGCCGGGATCGATCTGTCGGTGCCCCGCATCTCATCTTCACGGGGTGTTGTCATCGGGGTCAACGAGCGCGCCAGCCAGCAGATTCATCTCTACCCTGCATTCGGATCACCGCGGAACGTGACCCATGGAATCATCGATCTCTTTGCACGGAGCCGCTCGTGAGAGTCTCAGCCTGCATCGGAACGAGACGTGAGCCTCGATCCGGTGGGCCGTTACGATGACTAGGGGTCTTACGCAACAAGTCCGGCCCAGGGGCTTGTCGTATCGCGTGCAATCGGTGGCAGACCTTGCGAGGTCATAAGGAGAGCTGAGGCAGATATTGTGAGATTGCGAAGACAGATTGCGCAACGGGTACCTGGTATCTCGTGGCGTGACCGCAAGCTGGACTTTTTGGAGAAGCGACTCGCCGAGGTGGAGACCGAGAAGCTGAAACTCTCCGGCGAGCTGCGGGCGGCCCGGAAGTTCGTCGAGACCAACGCTGAAGAACTCGACGTCGCTCGCTCTCAGGCAAGCCATCTGGCCGAAGAGCTGAAGAACAGTGCACAGCTGACAAGGAGCGAACGTCTGCGTCGTCGTGCCCCGTCATTCGAGGCGCTTCTGTCTGCCTACGCGGCGCAACACAGCGCGGCCCTGAAGTACGGCAATCGAGATCACAGTGCCATGGCGCAGATTCCGTATAAGCTCCGGAACTACTCGCTGGCGCAGAGTCACGGGGTGCGGACGCCCGAGGTCTACGGGGTCTGGAGAGCTGCGCGGGACGTCAGCCTGGCCCGGATCTCGGCGCAACGGATCGTTCTGAAGGGCGACGGCGGGCACAGCGCCCAGGGCGTCTTCCCACTGGAGCGGACCAGTGACGGTTGGCGCTCAATCGACGGCGGAATCCGGTTCACCGGTGATGAGCTTCCCCCTGAGATTCTCAAGCCGCTGGGCAAGGCTCGGGCGCCTTACTTTGCGGAGGAGTTCCTGGAGAGCCCCAGCGGATGGACCATCCCAGAAGACGTGAAGCTCTACTGTGCCTACGGAGAGGTTCTGCAGGTCTATGTGATGCGATCCTCGGACGACGGAAGCATGGAGAGGCAGAAGTTCTCAAGCCGATTCTTCGATGCAGAGGGTGCACCGTTCGGAGAGATCCGGAAAGGTCTCACGTACAACACTGCCATCGATGCTCCCAGCCAGCTTCCGGAGCTGGTGGCGGCGGCGCGTCACCTCTCTTGCGCTGTGGGGCTGCCCTTCATCCGCGTAGACATGTACGCCACGCACTCCGGACCTGTGCTGGGGGAGCTGACATCGATTCCCAGCGGTGGCAACCAGAGCTATTCTGCGGCTCACGACCAGCAGATGGGTCTCGCCTGGGTAGCGGGCATGGCGGCGCTCGAACGAGACCTCATGCTGGGGCGTCCCTTCGGGACGATCTACGGTGGACACGACTACACATGGCTATACCCGGAATCGCTCGACAACAGCAACATGCATCACGCTGACAACTGGACCAGACGTGAGGTGGGCTGCTCCGACTGGTGCGCCGTGGAACACCACGGTCGCAGCCCGGCCGGATCAACCGCTGATCGTGGTTGAGACCCAGGGGCCATGTCGATGTGTCGTGCAGGGCGACGTTATTCTTTGAGAGAATCCGTCGCCCGAAATCACGAGGCGCTTGGTCCTTACACCTGAATCCTCCACCAACCCGAAATCGGAAGAACCTTAATGCATTCAACTGAAGAGCTTGATGTCGTAGTCGTCATGGGACAGGGGTATGTGGGCCTGCCGTTGGCAGAAGCCGTCGTCGAAAGCGGAGCCAAGGTCTACGGTTTCGAGATCGACCTGAACCGGGTTCGGTCGATCAATGAAGGTCATTCACACATCGATGACCTGAGCGACGACCAGCTGCGCGCCATGCTGACTGCAGGCTATGAGGCTTCCGCGGCCCCAGAGGTGCTCTGCGCCGCGGATTTCGCCATCATCGCAGTGCCCACCCCACTCGACGATGGCGGCGGTCCTGATCTGCGCGCCGTCGAGTCAGCGGCTCGAGCACTTGCAGTGCAGCTTAAGCCCGGTGCCACAGTGATTCTGGAGTCCACGACGTACCCTGGAACCACGGAAGACGTTGTCCTGCCAATTCTCGAGAGCAGGGGCCGGGTGCATGGGAGAGACTTCTTCCTCGCATTCTCTCCCGAACGAGTCGATCCAGGGTCTGCGCGATTCGGGATCAGGAACACGCCAAAGCTTGTCGGTGGTCTCACCCCCGAGGCCACCGAAAAGGCCACGCGCTTCTACGAAGGATTCGTAGACACTGTGGTCCCGCTCTCCGGTGCGAAGGAGGCCGAAACAGCAAAGCTTCTCGAGAACACGTATCGCCACGTGAACATCGCTCTCGTCAACGAGATGGCGCGCTTCTGTCACGATCTGGACATCGATATCTGGGAGGTCATTCGCGGGGCGGCCAGCAAGCCGTTCGGCTTTCAGAAGTTCACGCCCGGTCCCGGAGTGGGCGGTCATTGCATCCCTATCGACCCGAACTACCTCAGCTTCCAGGTCAAAAAGACGCTCGGTTACCAGTTCAAGTTTGTGGAACTCGCGCAGGAGATCAACAATTCGATGCCGCAGTACGTGGTGGGTCGCGTGTCCGAACTCCTCAATGAGCAGCGCAAACCCTTGAACGGTTCGAAGATTCTCATCCTCGGGATCACCTACAAGCCGGATATCGCCGACCAGCGCGAGTCGCCGGCCCTGCCGCTCATAGAGATCCTGCGGTCCCGCAGAGCCGAGGTCTCCTTCCACGATCCTCTGGTGGAGGAGTGGAACGTCGATGGTGAACGCCTGTCCCGAGTGCCCGACCTTGACGCCGCGCTTCAAGACGCAGACGTGGTCCTGCTGCTACAGGCCCACTCGAGCTACGACATGGAACATGTGGCGCGACTGTCTGAGACGCTCTTCGACACGCGAGGAGTGGCATCCAACACGGACGGCGTGTACAAGCTGTAGCTGGTCGATCCCCAGCGGGGAGGATACGCGCCTCGCGCCGGGAACCTCAGACCCATGGTACTGCCACTTTTATGCCGGATGGAGCGCTCAGCCGATGAATATCTTGCCCGACCGTCTCCTCGCGGAGCACTTCGCTGATGCGCAACGCCTGGGACCCGCGGCGGAAGACGCCGCTCTCCTTGCACAGTCACCTTCGATGAGGCAGATCTTCGCCTACGGCGCCAGCGCGGGTGCTATGGACTGGGAAGAGATCAGGGCACGGGTATTGGACCAAGATTTCCGCGACCTCGATCCCGTGTGGCTGGCCAAGCTGGCGCGCGTCTGCGGACTTCAGGATCTCCTGAAGGGCGATGTCGAATTCGCGCTGACGGCATTGCGTCACGCGAACCGCAGTTTACCGAAGTCCCAGGAGTTCCGCCGGTTCCACCTGTTGGAAATCGAGCTGCTGATGGAGCAGCGCGAGTTCGAGGAGGCTCAGGTGCTGTTGAATCGCAACCTGGTGCTTCGACGCGCGACGCAAGGCTACATCGGGTGTGACTTGAAGAATCCGTTCTTACGAGCTGATTCGAATCTCTACGAGACGTGGATCGAAGCGTTCAACCGGCCTTTAGTGCGGAGCCGGTGGTCGCCGGTGCAGGTCACTGAGGGATCCTCGGTCCCGTTCGACCGTCTTTCCGGCGATCCGCACCTGGAGCCCTGCGGCATCGAGGAACGGTCCCCGTTGGTCACTGTGATCATGACAACGTACAGACCGGAACGCACCACTCTGTTGTCGGCAGTGAACTCGATTCTGGCGCAGACGTGGCGGCGACTGGAGCTCATCATCGTCGATGACGCCTCACCCAGCGAATTCCAAGGGATCCTCGACGAGGTCGAGATGTTGGATGACCGGATTCGCGTTCACCGGCAGTCCCGCAACGGGGGCACCTACACCGCCAGAAATGTGGGTATGAAGCTTGCCCGTGGCAGCCTCTTCACGGGGCAGGACTCGGATGACTGGTCTCACCCGGAGCGACTGCAGGCTCAAGTCGGCTATCTCGCCGAGAACCCAGACGCCCCCGGTGTGATCACCTCGTCTCAGCGGATGGACGAGGAACTGGTGATGACGTGGCGAGGAAGAGATCCTAGACGCCCCTGCGAGGTCAGTCTGATGGTCCGGCGCGAGGTCGTTGATCGAGTCGGAGACTATATGCCAGCCAGGAAGGCTGCGGATTCCGAATACCGGCTGAGGATCTCTGCCGCCTCGTCCACGCCAGTGGGAAGACTCAAGGTGCCGCTCTATTTCGTGCGCCTGCTGCCGAATTCGCTGTCCCGAGGGGATTTCGTACCGGGTTGGGCCCATCCGAGCCGACTGGGCTTCAGGCGGGCGTATACGACATGGCACGCGGGGGCCTCGGTCGAGGAGCTGCACGTTGCTCCTGGCACGCCGGTGGATCAGCTGAGGGTGCCGATACCGGCTCGCCTCCAGCTCGCGCCGCCCGATCCCAGGAAGGTCGACGTCGCTTACGTCGCAGACTGGCGCGGCGAGGAAGGTGTCCAGCGATCTGCTCTCGATGAGTTGGAGCAGCTCGCAGCAGCCGGACTTCGTGTAGGCGTCGTCCACATCGATTCATGGAAGTTCTCCCAGGGAAAGATGGGGCCCTTCACCCCGGCTCTCCAGGACGGCATCATGGACCGGAAATGGAGCCTGCTGCGACTGGACGAGCGCGCGGAAGTCGACCTGGTGGTGGTCAGGGATCCCAGAGCGCTTCAGTTTCTGCCACAGGAGCAGTGCGGACTGAGCATCCGACGGCTCATGGTACTCACCGATGAAGACCCAGCCGACGGAGAATTCCGCGGCTACGACGTGCTGTCCTGCGGTGAGAATGCACGTCAGGTTTTCGGGGTCGAGCCGGAATGGGCGGCGATGCGTGCCGGGCTGCCCGTCTTGGAAGATGTGCGTCGACTCGGCGGCCAGATCATCGAGCGCAGCTTTCCCCATGTCATGGCTGAGGCCTACTGGAGGGACCGGCCGAGCCGAACGCACAGAGTGCGGCCTGTCGTCGGACGGCACGCGCGGAGCCTTAATGATGCCTGGCCTGAGGATCCGACAACGATCGCCCGCCTGTGGCCGCTGGGCGGGGACGCCGATGTCTGGTTCCGTGGCAGTGCAACCGAGGCATTTGAAGTACTTGATGTGTCAGAGACTCCGAGAGCGTGGGTAGTTTTCGCTCCGCACCACCTCTCGGCGGGAGATTTCCTCAGTGCGCTCGACTTCTACGTCACCACCTCCGCGGGCTCGACCCTCCGCGAGGTGCGGGAAATACTGGAGGCTGTCGCCAGTGGTTGCATTGTGATCGTCCCGGAGGCCTACCGGCCGCTGTTGGGCAACGCTGCCATCTACGCGTCGCCGGATCAGGTGCCTGAACGGGTCAGCGCGTTGTGGAGTTCCCCCCTGACCATGCACCGCCAAAGACGAATTGCCGCCGATTCCATTCGCCACGGCCTTGTGGCGAATGCCGAGTTTGTGGAACTGTTTCAATCCTTCCTATCGGATGAGAAGTCCCTGAACAAGAGTGGAGAATTCATTGCTGGGGATGTCTAGAAACCAAGCGACAACGGTCCTCGCAGTGCTGGCGGTGGCGGTTGCTGCCGTCCTGCTGGCGGGAGGCAGCGCTGACACGGGACTCCAGATCTCTTCTATGGCGATCTTGCTCACGCTTGGTGCTTTAGGCGTCGTGGTCCTACGGGTCCAGAATGCAGTGCTCAGAGAGCTACGCCGGTCTTCGGGGGCGACCAAGCGCACGGAAGAGAAGCTGGGCAGAGAGATCTCCAAGGTTGATGCGAGACAAGCAAAGATTGAAGAGAAGCTCGCCGCCATGCGGACCGAGGTGAAGGCGACAAACACTAGGAACGAGGCGCATATCGAGAAGGCCGCCGGGTACGTCGATCGTGTACGTGCCCTGCGTGTGCGGATGGAAGAGGCAGAGCGAAGAATTCTTGCCGGTACAGAGGTCTCTCGCCTTTCGATGGAGGATGCGGCGAAGAAGCTGGGCAGCCAGTCCACCCGGGAATCCCGAGACGTTGTGCTTCAGATCGAGTCGTTGATGCAGCTCTTTGCTCAGGGTGGGGTCGAGAGCAGGGCACCGATGCCGCCCACCGGCGGTTTCGCTCTTGACGCCCCCGGCTTGCTTCACCTGCTTCACCTCATCCGATCCAAACATCCTCGGCGAATCCTCGAGCTCGGCAGCGGCACCTCGACGATCTGGATCGCGCACCTGTGCCGCGAACTTGGTATCGAGCTGGTATCGCTAGACCATCTGGAACGGTATGCGGAGCGGACGAGGGACGGTCTGCGCAGGCATGGCCTGGAAGATGTCGCAGATCTGCGGGTGGCACCTCTGGAGAGCCTCGAGCTTGGCGGTGAGACCTTCCAGTGGTATTCAAGCCAAGCCCTGGCAGACCTGGGTGAGATCGACTTCTTGATCATCGACGGCCCGCCACAGGCTACCGGCCCCCGTGCTCGTTTCCCCGCGGTGCCGGTCTTGTGGGAGAAGCTCTCAGATCAGGCGACGGTGGTCCTCGACGACACCCACCGCGCAGGGGAGGTGGAGATCCTGGAATCCTGGCTCAGTCAGTTCGAAGGCCTCGTCCACGAGGATCAGGGGATCAGTCGGCTCGGCGTCCTTACCCGAAGAGATCGGCTCTGACCACGCCCCCGATCAGCGGTAGAGATGAGGCAACTCACTCCGCATCTCTCTATCCAGATATGGTGCGAGGGTCTCCACGTAGTGGGCGCTGAGGTGGCTGCTGTCGCTGTAGACCGCGACGTTTCCGATCACGGCGGGGCATGAGCCTCCCGGGCACACATACTCGGTCATGTCTATCGAGTAAATCGAGTCGTTTCGGGTCACCCCTTCGAGCGGGTCGTTCTCGGCGTAGATGCTGAAGTCAGGGCCGCACTCAGAGGCGCTTCCGCCATCAGCCAAGCACTCCGGAACGTCCTCGTCAGGCCGAGCTGTTCCCCTGATGAGGAGGAGGTCGGAACCAGTCTGCACGATCTCTTGCCAGCGGTCCTCGGCTCCCGCGGTGATCTCTTCGGAGCTTCCACTGCGGTACAGAGCGGTGCCGGTGGAGATCACCAAGTCTGGTTGTCGCTCTGCTATGACAGTAGGGAGCTTCTCGTTCCATTGCCCGCAATAGTCGTTTTCGGAGTCGTCCGTCTCCCGCAGCCGGCATCCGGACTTGTTCACGACGAGAAGCTCCCAATTCTGCTCATCTGCGATGAGGGCGAGGGCGTTGTACCAGTGTCCAGAATGTGACCCACCGGTCACCACGATGGTGGCCTCAGGGTCTGCCGGCGGGTCTGGGTCTTCGCAGATCAGAACCTCATCGGAACCTGGTTCATCCCGAAAGGTCTGTTCGCATCCCCATGCCAGATGCATCGGCACGCTTGAACTCAGTTCAGCTGGTTCTGGGAGCACGTGGACACCGTCCTCGCTGCTCTCGCCGTCTTCGAGGGCGCGCGCCCCCGGGTAGGGGTCGCGGTCGACCCCGGACATGGCATAACCTTCCGGAATCTGAGGGGCGAGCTGGCTCAGGACGATCGAAGAGACGAGTCCGGCGGCGGTGAGGAGTCCTGCCGTCCAGGCGAGTTGGGTCCTCGCTAGCAGACTGGTCCTGCTCACCGGCTGCTCGACCCACCGATGTGTGGTCCACGCGAGCGCGAGTGAGACGGCGAAAACCGCGGCGGCGCCCCGGACCCCGATGGCTTCTCTTTCTCGCACCTCCAGATAGAAGATCAACAGAGGCCAGTGCCACAGGTACAAGCCATAGGCAACATTGCCGATCCAGGCGAAAAATCCGTTGGAGAGGAAGGCGGCAGCGCTGCCTTTAGAATCTCGATGATCCGTGCCATTGGCTGAGAGCATCACCAGAGTGAGTCCAGCCAGCGGCCAGAGTGCCCACGGTCCGGGAAACTGTGCAGCTCCGTCCAGCACGAAACCGCACAAGACGATCAGCAGCACCCCTAGCCAGCCCGCCAGCAGGCGCAGCTGGCGGGGCAGGGCGATCGACGAGGCGACGAGCGCAAGGAGCCCCCCGAAGGCTAGTTCCCAGAAGCGTGTACGCGTCATCAGATACGCCTGGTCCTGATCCAGCGTCTGCATGTAGAGCGTGAAGACGAAGGATGCGGCGATGATGAGCATGACAAGAGGCGTCATCACGTGCGCGGCAGGCCTCCTGAGCCTGCGGGCGAGCAGCACGGACACCACGGCGACAACAGGCCAGACCAGGTAGAACTGCCCCTGGACGCTGAGTGACCAGAAGTGCTGGAAGGGGCTGGTGTCAGGACCCGCAGCTCCGTATGCGAGCTGTGAATTGATGAGCTCGATGTTCTCGAAGTACAGGAATGATGCTCGCGCCTCGGCCCAGAGCTGCTCGTGCCGGGTGCTGGGGAACAGGAACAGTCCGACCGCCAGTGTCACGGAGATGACCAAGGCAGCAGCGGGCAGCAGTCTCCGTGCTAGGCGGGCCAGATACCGCAGGACATCTATGGGCCCGCCTGAGACGGCAGCCTCCCGAAGCAGCATCCCGGTGAACAGGAAGCCGGAGATCGCGAGAAAGATGTCTATCCCACCGGAGATTCGACCAGCCCCGAATAGGTGGAACAGCACAACACCTAGGATCGCCAGTCCTCGAACTCCGTGAAGTTCTGCTCTGAACCGCCGCTCGGGGAGATTTCGGGTCAGGTTCTCATCGTTGGTGACAGGCTGCGGTGCAGCTCGTCTGGGCAGATAGGTCGTAGCTCCCATGGGCGAGCTGGTCACCTATCGACCCCATACTTCTGAAGGCGTGCACGATAGGCGCTTGGGCTGCATTCGGAGCGCACGAAATCTAGCCCCTTCTGGCGCTGCTCCTCGTAGCGTTGGGGATCCCAGAGCCCGCTGATTGTCGCCTGCACGTTGCGCGGCGTCGCGTAGACGGCGCCCTCTCCGAAGACCGGCTCGAAATGTGGTGGGAGCACGCAGACGACGCCGTGGTTCATCGCCTCGAGGATCGCCATCCCGAAGGCTTCGACGAGATCGTCGCTGTGGTAGTACACGAAGAAGTCGAGGCTGCGCAGGTAATCCGAAACCTCGATGCCGTTGAAGGGGTGCACCGTCCAGCTCCCCGGAAGCTCCTCGGGCAGCCAGCCGGCCTTGATGGGTGTGCCTGCGCCGCCGAGGATCGCGACCTCGACTGAGCCGTCGACCGGGTAGGTCTTGAGGAAGTCCGACTTCGTCGAAGGCCACTTGCCCGGGTGATCCCGTCCGTGGCGCCCGATCACTGGGGTTCGGTCTTCAGACGGGAGCCTGGTGCTGCGTGATTCGAGTTCGAGTGGGACGGTGATGCCCTTCCAGGCGCCCTCGGCGAGCTGGCCGGAAGGAACGAGGTCCTGGATGTATTCGCGCAGCCGTTCACTCTCCGCGGCCCACTCGGGGGCTGCCCCGAACGTCGCCGAGACGTTGCGGGTGACTGCTCGCACATCGTAGCTGCGGCGATCGCCGGCAAGTTCATAGGGCATGTGGTTCGCCACCACGAGTACCCTCTCGGCGACCAGCTTCGAGCGGGTTCCAAGTGCCAACTGCATGCATGCTGGCCACCGGATCAGGAGCAGCTTGGTGCGCGCGGACTGCGCCACAGCAAGCCGATCGACTCGTCCGTCGAGGACCAGGCGTTCCAGTGCGGGGACGAAGTGACGCTTCGATGCGGAGGCGATGAGGCCATTCTCGATCGGGATCACACCGACCTTCAGGCCGGCATCCAGGCAGGTCGTGATCTCCTGGAGCAGCACGCTGGAGTTGCCAGCTTCGAAGCCGAACTCCGAGAGGTAAATGACGTCATAGTCCGCAGGTTCTGAGGGTTTCTCAGGCAGGAAGCTCGGGGGTGCGACGAAGGGCCGAACCTCGGGGTGCTTCGGCATATAGGGGGTGGCTTCACCGCGTTCGATCTGCCGATGCCAGTCCCGGTACGCGCGCTGGTAGGCATGCCTGTCGTCGTGACGAAAGCCCAGTCCCAGATCCGAGCTTGTGAGGTTCCCGCTGCCCATCAGGGAGAAGGCGAGCGGTGCTTTGATCGTCGGCTGCAGGTCCACGCCATAGACAAGCTGGAAGCGGAATTTGAATTCGCCGTCACCGGATTTGCGCACGGTGTCCCAATAGCCCAGGGTCTGCTGGATCTCCTCTCGGCGGAACATCAGCGACGCGAAGCTCGGGTGGACCACACGGTCGGGACCCCACCGGAGCAGGAATTCCAGATCTTCACTCACGCGCACCCAGTTGCCGAGGTTTGCCTTGACGGAGCTGTCGCTGAGCAGTTCAGTCGCCTGCAGCTCGATCTTCTGCGGGTGGTGCCAGTCATCCTTGTCCGCGATCGTGACGAAGAGGCCCTGGGCGAGGTCGTAGCCGTCGTTGCGCACGGCGTAGGCGCCGCGGTTCGTCTCACAGAACACCAGCCGGACTCGGTCATCTCTCTCGGCCCAGTTCTGTAACCGGTCTCGATATCCGGTGGGAACCCCGTTGCGGTCATGACTGGGGGAGGCATCGTCGATGACGATGATCTCCAGGTTTCGCCAACTCTGCCGCAGCAGGGAGTCGATGGCGAGGTCGGTGGAGTCATCGGGCTCGTAGATCGGCATGATGACGCTGACCAGGGGCTGCTCCTCGAGCGGAATCGCCGCCTGCGGAGTCTCAGCGGTGAGCTCGAAGAATGAGGGAGACTCGGGATTCTTCACCCCGAGGGGGCTGAGTCCGCTCTCGCTCAGCAGCGTGTTGATGGATTCGAGCCATTCGAATCGACGTCGCGGGTCGGAGGTCACGTTGGGGTTGATGGCGTTGAGCCTCAGGAAGCCCTGGCTGTAGTGACGGTCAGCACTCTGAGCAGGTGCTGACTCCAGCACCTCGATCGCCTCGGGGAAGCGCTTCTTCCAGGTCAGTAGGTCAGCGTAATACGAGCGATCCACTCCGGAGAGGACCTTCGGACCGTGCTCATGGTGCAACAGCTCGTAGATGCTCAAGGCATCCAGCAGGTCCATCTCGGTGTCGCGCTGGGAATACAGCACGCGGGCGAGGTTGATCAGCCCGGGCTTCCAGGTGTTGCCGATGAGCTCCCTCTCGGCCCTCTCCCGGTACATCGGGATGCGCCAGGATTCCAGGAGATCGCCCAACTGGGTGAAGTCGTGGTGGCCGTTGGTGGCAGCGTGCGCCAGGACGTCGCGTGCTCCGATCAATCGGTTGCGGATGGCCAGTGTGGTGAACCAGGAAAGCTGCCCCTTGACCGAGCGGACCTGCTGGGCCCAATACCCCGTGGTGGAATCGTGTTTGCCGGAGACGGCAGGAGTGACGAGAGTCTGAGCCTTGCGGTCCCTGCGCAGCTGTCGGGAGATGTCGCTGGTCTGGGCGAGCAGCCGTCGGGAGACGCTGCTGAACCCATAGATGGAGACCCCCAGCGAGAGCAGCAGCATTGCTGAGACCCCGACGACGACGACCGGCCACCACTGCAGAACGGCAGCCACCGTGCTGAACGTCGCAACAACGATGAAGACCCCGATCGCGGCCCTATGGGTCCGTGTGAGTCGTTGACGAAGACCACGCAGCGAACGCGTCGAACCTGAACGCAAAATCAATCCCTTTCCTGCACCGATCTCGGTCCCGATGCTGACACGGTGCTGAAGTTTACCGGCACAACCGCTCATGACCACGGTACCTGGGTGTCAGTCCGACCCCATGTCGGAGCGGGGAGCTAGGCTTGGTGGCAGACATTGGGCGTATGAAGGGATTGCTAGAGGTGATGAAGCGAATCATGCCCATCTACGGGACTCGTCCCGAAGCCATCAAGATGGCCCCGATCGTCAAGGCGCTGCAGGCCAGCGATCTCTTCGAGTGTGAGGTCACCGTGACCGGCCAGCACCGCGAGATGCTGGACCAGGTCAATGAGCTCTTCGGGATCGTGCCGGACCACGACTTGAACATCATTCAGCCGCGGCAGACGCTCAACGGCGTGCTCACCCGGACGGTCACCGGCCTGGATGCGCTCTTCGCGGAGCACAAGCCTGACGCCGTCGTCGTCCAGGGTGACACCACGACCACCACCGCCGGGGCGATGGCGGCGTTCTATTCCGGGATCCCGGTGATCCACGCCGAGGCCGGGCTGCGCTCCTTCAACCTCTACTCGCCGTTCCCGGAAGAGGCGAACCGGAAGATGACGAGCCAGATCACGGCGCTGCACCTTGCTCCCACTGCGCAGTCCCGGGCCAACCTGCTGCGCGAGGCGCTGCCGGCCGAGGACATCGTGGTCACCGGCAACACCGTGATCGACGCGCTGCTCGAGGTGGCCAGCAAACACGTGCCCTTCGCGGATCCGCAGCTCGAGGACGCCGCCGCCTCCGGCCGCGAGGTGCTGCTGGTGACCACCCACCGCCGGGAGAACCAGGGCTCCGCGATGGAGGGCGTGGGCCGGGCCCTGGCCCGACTCGCAGATCGCTATCCGGAGAAGCTGATCGTGCTCCCGGCGCACCGTAACCCGGTGGTCCGCGAAGCGATCCTTCCCGCGCTGGCCGGTCACGAGAACGTGATCGTCACCGAGCCGCTGCCCTACGGGGAGTTCACCCGGCTGATGAATCTGGCCACCGTGGTGCTCACCGACTCCGGCGGCGTGCAGGAGGAGGCCCCGTCGCTGGGCAAGCCTGTGCTGGTGATGCGGGAGAACACCGAGCGCCCAGAAGCCGTCGACGCCGGGACCGTGCGCCTGATCGGCACCGCCGAAGAACGGGTGGTCGAAGAGGTCGCGACGCTCTTCGACGACGCGGACGCCTACGCGGCGATGGCCAATGCGGTGAACCCCTACGGTGATGGCCACGCGGCCGAGCGCACCGTCGCGGCGATCGCGTCGATGTTCGGTCTCGGGGATCGGCTCGAGGACTTCCAGCCCCAGGAGAGCCCCGCCGCGACCGGCGGAGTGTGAGTCCACCCCCGTGCATCTGAAGACCCTCACGGTCCGTGGATTCAAGTCCTTCGCCTCGGCCACGACCTTCGAGTTCGAACCCGGAGTCACCGCCGTGGTGGGCCCCAACGGCTCGGGCAAGTCCAATGTGGTCGACGCGCTGGCCTGGGTCATGGGCGAGCAGGGCGCGAAGTCGCTGCGCGGGGGCACCATGGAGGACGTCATCTTCGCCGGCACCGCCGAGCGCCAGCCGCTGGGCAGGGCCTCGGTCGCGCTGACCATCGACAACTCCGACGGCGCGCTGCCGATCGAGTACTCCGAGGTCACGATCTCGCGGACCATGTTCCGCGCCGGAGGCAGCGAGTACACCATCAACGGCGCCAAGTGCCGGCTGTTGGACATCCAGGAGCTGCTCTCAGATTCCGGGCTTGGCCGGGAGATGCACGTGATCGTCGGGCAGGGTCAGCTGGACCAGATCCTGCAGGCCACACCGGAACAGCGCCGAGGCTTCATCGAAGAGGCCGCCGGTGTGCTCAAGCACCGGCGCCGCAGAGAGCGCAGCGTACGCAAGCTCGAATCGATGCAGAGCAACCTCGCGCGCCTGGAAGATCTGATCAGCGAGATCTCTCGGCAGCTCGCGCCGCTGGGCCGCCAGGCGCGGGTGGCGCGCCGGGCGCAGCGCATCCAGCACGACCTGCGTGATTCGCTCTCCCGCCTGATCGCCGATGACCTGCTCAGCGCCGCCACCGCCCTGAACGAATCCAGCCAGGGAGAACAGGCCGACCGGGAAGCGGCCGAAACGCTGCGCGACTCACTGGCCGCCCAGGACGCAGAGATCACCGAACTGGAGAAGCAGGCGGCCGAGCAGCGAGCTCACGCCGAGCAGCTCCTGGCAGGTCACCACCGGCTGGAGCAGGTCCAGGAGCGGCTGCGCTCCGTGGCCTCTCTCGCTGAAGAACGGGCACGCAGCCTGCACGCCTCGGCCCGGGTCCAGCACACCGGTCGCGATCCGGAGGAGCTGCGAGCTCAGGCCCAGACCGTCAGCGCGCAGGCTGAGGAGCTCGCCGAAGAGGTCGCTGCGGCCCAGGAACGCCTGGACCGCAGCTCCTCAGCTCGCGCCGCCGCCGAGGACGCCCTCAAGGACGAAGAGACCCGGCTGACCGAGCAGCTGCGCGCGGTTGCGGACCGCCGGGCCGGGCTGGCCACGCTGCGCGGCCGGGTGGACACCGCTCAGGGCCGGATCGACGCCGCCCAGGCTCGCCGCCGGCGTGCCGAGGACCAGCGCGAGACGGCGCTAGCCGCTCAGCAGCGAGCCCGAGGGGATTTCGCTGAGCTGGAACAACGCGTCGCCGGCGTGGAGACCGGCGAGCAGGACCTCGACGCCGCCTACGAGGCGGCGCATCAGCGCCTTCAGACGCTGCGTGGTGCCTATGACGAGCAGCTCGCCCAGCAGCAACGGCTGCGCACCAGCATCAGCGAGGACAAGGCGCGGCTCTCCGGACTCTCCGCCGCTCGCTCACCGCGCGACGGGGCCGCAGCGCTGCTGAAGGACAAGTCCGCAGAGGTCGACGCCCCGCTGGCCCAGCGACTGCGCATCACGCCCGGTTGGGAGACGGCGATCGCCGCCTGTCTGGGCAGCCTGGACACCGCGCTCATCGTGAAGGACGCAGACACCGCAGCCGCAGCCCTGGACTGGTTGGCCGCAGAATCCGCCGGGCGCGCGCACCTGATCCACCCGGTGGCCTCCGCATCGATGGACGCCGGCCAGCCCGCAACACGTCCCCTCGAGCCTCCCGCCGAACCCCAGCCCGCCGCCGCTTCCGCCGCCGCTTCCGCCGCCGCTTCCACCTCTGCCGTCGTTCCTGCCCCGACGCAGCTGCCGGAGGGAGCGGTGTGGGCGGAAGAGGTGGTCAGCATCGCCGCTGACCTCCGCGGCCCGGTCCTCGGCGCGCTCACCGGCGTCGTGCTGTGCACCGACCCTGCCCAGGCCAGCGCGGTGCTGCAGCATCCCGAGGTGCGCACCGCGGTGACCACCACTGGGATCATCCTGCGTCCAGGGGAGCGGATCGGCGGCACCGCGCTGGAGAACTCCGATGTGGCCATCACCGCGCAGATCACCGAGCTCAGCGAGGCGCTGGAACGGCGGGAAGCGGAACTGGAGCTGCTCACCCAGGCCTGCGCCTCCCAGGAGTCGGATCTGAACGCGGCGGAGCTCGCGGTCGAGGAGACCCTGCAGGCGCTGCACGCCAACGACGCCGAGATGCATGCGACCACCGAGCAGCTGGGCCGGCTCCACGCCGAGCTGGCGCAGTCTGCCGAGCGGATCGAGCACTCCGAGCAGGAGATCCACGAGGCTGAGGAATCCACCGCTCAGGCGCAGCAGCTGCTGCAGGAGGCGCAGCAGCGACTGGACGCCGCGCAGAGCCAGGACACCGAGGAGGAGCCTTCCAGCACGGAACGCGACCGGCTCTCGGCCGCGGCCACGGCGCAGCGCCGCCAGGAGGTGGACTCCCGGCTGGAGCTGCGCGCCGCGCAGGAGCAGCACAAACAGATGCTGGAACGAGCCGCCGCGCTGCGCCGCAGCGCCACCGCGGAGCAGGCCCGCCGGGAGGAGGCCCAGAAGGTGGCCCGGGCGCGCAGCTCCCGGGCAGCACAGGCAGAGGCCGTTCAGGCGGAGGCCGAGGCGGCCTTCCAGGCCTTGCTGGGAGTCCTGGAACGCTCCCAGCACACCCGCCTGGCCGCCGAGGATGCAGGGCGTCAGACCCAGGAGCGGACCCGCACGCTGCGCGAGGCGCGCCGCAACGAGGCCGCTGAGCTGGAGACGTTGACGGCGGCGCTGCACCAGGCGGAGCTGACCCGCACCGAGCTGCGCCTGAGCCTGGAGGCTGCTGAGGCCCGCGGACTCGAGGAGCTCAGCCTGACCCCGGAATACCTGATCGAGCACTACGGACCGGACCAGCTGGTGCCCGAGCCGGAAGACGGCTCGCCCACCCGAGCGGATGAATCCTCCGGGTCTGAGGAAGCAGCCATGCCGGAGGAATCAGCCGGAGCGGGAGAAGGCGCGCTGCCAGCGGAGCCGGTCGAGTCCGGTGTGCCTTATGACCGGTCCGCCCAGGAGAAGCGGCTCGCTCAGGCCCGCCGGGACCTCAAAACGCTGGGCAAGGTGAACCCCCTGGCACTCGAGGAGCACTCCGCGCTCCAGGAACGCCACACCTACCTGCAGGAGCAGCTGAGCGACCTCAAGAAGTCACGGCAGGACCTGCTCGAGATCATCGCCGAGGTCGACGCGACTGTGGAGCGGGTGTTCACCGAGGCCTGGCTGGACACCAAGGTGCAGTTCGAACGGGTCTTCGCCCGGCTCTTCCCCGGTGGCGAGGGCCGTCTGGAGCTGACCAATCCGGAGGACATGCTCAATACCGGGATCGAGGTGCAGGCCAGGCCCCCGGGCAAAAGGATCCGTCGGCTCTCGCTGCTCTCCGGCGGGGAACGCTCGCTGACCGCCGTCGCGCTGCTGGTCGCGATCTTCAAGGCGCGTCCCAGCCCGTTCTACGTGATGGATGAGGTGGAGGCGGCCCTCGACGACACAAACCTGTCCCGGCTGCTGGTGATCTTCGAGGAGCTCCGAGAGTCCTCTCAGCTGATCATCATCACCCACCAGAAGCGCACCATGGAGATCGCCGATGCCCTGTACGGGGTATCGATGCGCCAGGACGGCTCTACCCGCGTGGTCTCTCAGAGGATCGGCGCACCCACCGAGCTCACGACCCCGCAGTAGCTGCGCGGTCCGGGTCCTCGCCGAGCGTGCCGCCATCCCGTGCGCGAGCGCCGAAGGTCGCAGCGCTCACGCGCTGATAGCTGGCTGAGATGATCTCCTCGAGGACCCCCAGGTCCACCTGCTCCAGACGCGTGATGTAGAGGCAGCCCACCCCGGTGCTGTGCTCGCCCAGCCTCGCCAGCGCCTCGGCGTGCGCCCCGACCCCATCCGGGAGGTAGACCGTGGTGGCGGAGCGGCGCGGGGCGAACGAGGCCGCCGGGCCGTCACCCTCGCGCCCCGTGGCGTAGCGGTAGTGGTACTCCCCGAATCCCAGGATGCTGCCCCAGAGCCGCGGCTCCTGAGCCGTGACCCGGCGCATCAGCTCCACCATGGTCCGGGCGTCACGCTGCCGGACCTTGGGGGTGACGGCGCTGAGGAATGTCTCAAGGTCCGTGTCGGTGGGCTGCATCGGCTCGCCTCTCATGAAGATGTGCTCCCATGGTGCCACGCGAGGTCGCTGAGCGGGGATGCTCCACGGAAGGGAATGAGTCCAGGGTTCGTTGCGTTGAGCAACGAGGACGATCGATGGTGCCATCACAGATCGTGGGGCAATGACAGGAGTGGCCAGATGACACGCGACGCGAAGATCGGGATCCCACCGGAGCTGAAGGTGATGATCCTCTCGGCCTTCGTGATCGCGATCGGCTTCGGGATCGTCGCCCCGATCCTGCCCCAGTACGCCTCGGACTTCGGCGTCTCCGCCATGGCCGTCTCGGCTGTGGTCTCGGCCTTCGGGCTGTTCCGGCTGCTCTTCGCACCGGCCTCGGGCAAGCTCACGCAGTGGCTGGGGGAGACCCCGGTCTACGTGATCGGACTGCTGATCGTCGCGGTGTCCATGATCGCCACCGCCTACGCGCCCACCTACGAGCTGCTGCTGCTCTTCCGGGCGCTCGGCGGAATCGGATCGACCTTCTTCACCGTCTCGGCGATGACCTTCCTGGCCAGGAAATCCCCACCGACCATCCGTGGAAGGGTCTCCGGGGCGTACGCCTCGGCCTTTCTGATCGGCAACGTCGCCGGACCGCTGGTGGGTTCGGGTCTGCTGGTCTTCGGTCAGCGGGTGCCCTTCCTGGTCTACGGAGCGGCGCTGGTGGTCGCGGCGGGCATCGTCTTTGTGATGCTCCGGCAGTCGCGGCTCGAGGACCGGGGCCGCAAGGAGGAGCGGGAGAAGGCGACCCTGGCCGAGGCCTGGCAGCACCGGGGGTACCGGGCGGCGCTGACCGCCGGGTTCGCCAACGGGTGGGCGACCTTCGGGCTGCGCAACTCCATCGTGCCGCTCTTCGCGGCCTCGGCCTTCGTCGGGTCAGGGTGGTTCCTGGATTCCAGTCAGTTGGCGGGAGTCGCGCTGGCCACCTTCGCGGCGGGCAACGTGGCCGCGGTGCTGATCTTCTCCCGGCGCTCGGACCGCTTCGGACGACGCCGCCCGATCATCCTCGGGCTGATGATCTCCGCGGTGGCCACCGGGCTGCTCGGACTGGCGCCCAGCCCGCTGCTGCTGCTGCTGCTCAGCGTGATCGCTGGAGCGGGGACCGGGCTGATGAACCCGGCCCAGCAGGCCGCCATCGCTGACATCGTGGGATCCGGACGCAACGGGGGCTCGGTGGTCTCCACCTTCCAGATGACCCAGGACCTCGGGTCGATCGTCGGGCCGCTGCTGGCCGGGTTCCTGGTGGACCAGCTGGGCTACGCCTGGGCCTTCGGCGTCACCGGGGTGATCCTGATGTTCGGGGCGCTGGCCTGGACACAGGCCCCGGAGACCTTGGAGTCCCAGGAGGAGCCGGTCGCGCCCGCGCAGACCTGACCGGCCCGGTCGCACGAGAGACGCAGGAAGCCGGGGTCGGGTCCATCGAGCATCTCGCTCGATGGACCCGACCCCGGCTTCTTCGGTGAGGCGGAGAACCGTGACCTAGGCGGTCGTCATTCTCGCGGTGCCCCAGCCGTGGTCTTGCTGGCGCCGTTGACCGTCTCGAAGATGTAGGCATCCTCGTCGTGCTCGGAACGGTCGATGCCGACGGTCTCCACGTCGGAAGTGACGCGGAAGCCGATGGTGGCGTGGATGGCGTAGGCGATGATCGCGGTCATCACCACGGTGAAGACCAGAGTCACCAGGACCGCCACGATCTGTGAGCCCATCAGACCCAGACCGCCGCCGTAGAGCAGACCGGCGCGTTCGCCGTCGATCAGCTCGGCGCGGCCCAGCAGACCGATGGCCACAGTGCCCCACAGGCCGGCGACGAAGTGCAGTCCGACCACGTCGAGCGTGTCATCGAAGCCGAGCTTGTACTTCAGGCCGACTGCCAGGTAGCAGACGAAGCCGGAGATGGCGCCGATGACGATCGCACCGACCGGGTCCACGTGGGCACAGGCCGGGGTGATGGCCACCAGGCCGGCGACGATGCCTGAGGCGGCGCCCAGGGCGGTGGGCTTCTCACCTCGGATGCGCTGGGTGATGAGCCAGACGACCAGGGCGGCGGCGGGGGCAAGGAGGGTGTTGACCCAGATGAGTCCTGCTTCGCCGGCCTCGGCGGCTGCGCCGCCGTTGAAGCCGAACCAGCCGAACCAGAGGAGTGAGGCGCCCAGCAGCACGAAGGGAGTGTTGTGGGGGCGGTGTGAAGCACGTTCGGTGAAGTTGCGACGCTTGCCCAGGATCAGTGCAAGGACCAGGGCAGCGAGACCGGCGCACATGTGCACCACGAGGCCGCCGGCGTAGTCGACTGCCTCACCGACAGCGTCGCCGACGGCGCCGCCCTCGACGAGGAGTCCACCATCGCCCCAGACCATGAAGGCCAGCGGGCAGTAGACCAGGGTGACCCAGATGGGCACGAAGACCATCCAGGCGGAGAACTTGGCGCGGTCTGCGATCGCGCCGGAGATCAGTGCGGTGGTGATGATGGCGAAGGTGGCGCCGAAGCCGATGCCGATGAGCTCCTCGGGTGCTTCGCTCAGCGTGCTGTAGAGGCCGAGGTCACTGCCGGGATTGCCGAACAGTCCGCCGACTGAATCTCCGCCCGCGATGGAGGAGCCCCAGAGGGCCCAGACCACGGCGACCAGGCCCATGGCGGCGAAGCTCATCATCATCATGTTGATGGCGGACTTGGCCTGAGACAGACCGCCGTAGAAGAAGGCCAGTCCGGGTGTCATGAGCAGCACGAGTCCGCTTGCCACAAGCACCCAGACGTCTAATGATCCAAGTTCCATGTGTCCCTCCAAGAAACATCAGGTCATCGGTGAATCTCACCGATGCGAGCTGATCTCTATGGTCGCTGGCCTGTGTTTCACCGGGCGCGCCATGATGTTTCCGGGACGTTAAACCTTCCTCCGGCGCTGATGACTGCACCGTCGTGCAGCTCCGAGGCTGACCGAGTCAGAGGGCCTCAGGTGGTCTCGCGCGGTGCTGGACCTCAGGCCGCGCGAGCCGGGTTCAGCGGTCCTCGAGGAGCGCGGCGACGAACTCGTCCGCGTCGAAGGGCGCCAGATCATCTGGTCCCTCACCGAGGCCGATGAGCTTCACCGGGACGCCCAGCTGACGCTGGATCGCGACCACGATGCCGCCGCGGGCGGTGCCGTCCAGCTTGGTCAGCACGATGCCGGTGACGTTGACGACCTCGGAGAACACCTTCGCCTGGTTCAGACCGTTCTGGCCGGTGGTGGCGTCGAGCACGAGCAGCACCTCATCGACAGCGGACTTCTTCTCCACCACACGTTTGACCTTGCCCAGCTCGTCCATCAGGTTGGACTTGTTCTGGAGTCGACCGGCGGTGTCGATCATGACGACGTCGACCTCGAGCTCGACACCCCGATCCACGGCCTCGTAGGCCACCGAGGCGGGGTCTGCGCCCTCGACGTCGGACTTCACCGTGGGCACTCCCACGCGGTGCCCCCAGGTGCTCAGCTGCTCGGCCGCAGCGGCGCGGAAGGTGTCGGCAGCGCCGAGCAGGACGTCCTTGTCCTCGGCGACCAGCATCCGGGCCAGCTTGCCGACCGTGGTGGTCTTGCCGACCCCGTTGACCCCGACCACCATGAGCACGGCCGGGCGTCCATCGGCGCTGACCGTGAGTCGGCGATCCAGGGTGGGATCCACCAGGGCAGTCAGTTCCTCGGTGAGCATCGACTTCACCACGGCAGGGTCCTTGGTGCCCTCGACCTTGACCCGTTCCCGGAGCCGGTCCACCAGCTCCATGGTCGGCTCTGTGCCGAGGTCGGCCATCAGCAGGACCTCTTCGATCTCGTCCCAGACGTCCTCGTCGATCTCGTCCCGGGAGAGCAGGGCCAGCAGTGATCTGCCGAAGATGTTGTTCGACTTCACCAGCCGGGCGCGCAGCCGGGCGAGGCGTCCCGCCACCGGCTCCGGGGTCTCCACGCGGGGCTCTTCGACCGTGGGCTCCTCGAGGAGGTTCACGCCGTCACCGAGGGTGGGCTCCTCGGTGCCCGGACGGTCCTCCGCCGGAGCTTCGAGAGTATCCACGCCGCCGGAGGGGAGATCATCGGGGTCCCGCTGCGTCAGGTACTGCTCCCGCTTGTCCTTGGGCAGCAGCTTCCCGCCCTGGACCAGGAAGAATCCCAGGGTCCCGAGCAAGATCACGGAGAGTGCGATGAAGAGAATGAGTACGTCGAAATCCACGGGCTCAGTCTGTCACAGACCCAGCGGACCGTTGGTCAGAGCCACGACGACGCCGGCCTCCCAGGAACCTGACGACGCCGGCCTCCCAGGAACCTTCAGGGCGCTGGAGTAATGTGCGGCTTCGAGGTCATCGGTGGGCAGCAGTGCTCCCGGGTGACCCGGTGACAGATGTGGATCCGGCGCTGCGTCGTCGAGAAGACCAGGCGAGAGACTCAGGTGAGCATGACTTCGACCTACTCGGCAGAGGCGACGGCCTCAGGCCGCCCGCTGCCAGCTGCAGCCGGGGCCCCGACGCGCTTTCAGCCCGAGATCCAGGGGCTGCGGGCCCTCGCGGTGCTCGTGGTGCTGCTCTACCACTTCTGGCCCGAACGGCTCACCGGCGGCTACGTGGGTGTCGATGTCTTCTTCGTGATCTCCGGGTACCTGATCACGGCGCACCTGTTCAAGGAGGCCGTGAAGACCGGGGGAGTGCGTCTGGGTCAGTTCTGGGGACGCCGGATCCGGCGTCTGCTGCCCCTGAGCCTGCTGGTGCTGCTGCTGACTGCGATCTCGGCGGTGTTCATCCTGCCCAGCACCGCCTGGCAGGCGACACTGCGTCAGATCATCGCCTCGACCCTGTATGTGCAGAACTGGATCCTCGCGGCGGACGCGGTGGAGTACTCCAAGGCCGATGAGCGCGCCACGGCCGTCCAGCACTTCTGGACACTCTCGGTGGAGGAGCAGTTCTACATCCTCTGGCCCGTCCTGCTCGCGCTGACGCTGCTGTTCCTGGGCCTCCGGCAGCGACGCTCCGGGGCACCGGGGCTGGGACACCGGCAGATCCGCGCCACATTCCTCTGGGTGGTGGGCCTGCTGGGCGCCGGCTCGCTGGCCTTCTCCATCTACTACACGGCGGCCGCACCGGCGCAGGCCTACTTCGTCACACCCACCAGGATCTGGGAGTTCACCCTCGGCGCGGTCGCGGCGCTGGTGCTCGGGTCCCGCCAGTTCACCGGCAGAGGCGGAAACGTCCTGGGCTGGATCGGGTTCCTCATGATCCTCGGGGCTGCAATCTTCTACACCGACGCCACCCCGTTCCCCGGCTGGACTGCACTGCTGCCGACTCTTGGGACGGTGCTGGTGCTTGCCTGCGGCGGGCGTGAACCCGGGACCGGCATCTATTGGTGGCTCTCGCTGCGGCCCGCCACAGCCATCGGCGACTGGTCCTATGCGATCTACCTCTGGCACTGGCCGGTGGTAGTCTTCTCTCCCTACATCAGCGAGTCGGCCAGGTTCTGGTACGTGAAGGTCCTGCTGATCCTGGGCATCATCGGGCTCTCCGCGCTGAGCACCCGCTTCTTCGAGACCCCGATCCGCCGGGCCAAGATCCTGCTCCCCACC
The DNA here is from genome assembly GCF_014138825.1 of Nesterenkonia sandarakina. Lineage (NCBI taxonomy): Bacteria > Bacillati > Actinomycetota > Actinomycetes > Micrococcales > Micrococcaceae > Nesterenkonia > Nesterenkonia sandarakina. The sequence goes on from NZ_JACJIH010000001.1 coordinate 537,776, forward strand.
TGGCGGACCATGGCTGCCGCCGGTGCTGGCATGGTGTTGGTCATCGTCTCCGGAAGCGTGGCGGTCTCCGCGATGCAGACCAACTCCGCGGACTCGGCGCTGAGCGAGGATCACCCCTGTTACGGCTACAGGGCCCTGGCGAACCCCGAGGAGTGCGGTTCCCCGTTCGAGGGGGATCTGGGGCTCTGGCCCTCCCCGGCAGTGGTCACGCAGCAGTACCAGGAAGAAGCCTTCCCGGGTTGCCAGGCCGATGAGGACACACCGGGAGTCCAGGAGTGCTGGCTGGGGGCTGAGGAGTCCGAGGCCCAGGGCACGGTCGCGGTCTTCGGCGACTCTCACGCCACGATGTGGCTGCCGGCGCTCGATGAGATCGCTCAGGAGCAGAACAAGCAGCTTCTCGTGCTGACCCGCTCCGCCTGCACACCCCGAGGCGGGGAGGTCGGGGGCGACTCCAGTGAGTGCCTCCGGAGCAACGTGGAGGCCATCGATGAGCTCACCACGGATCAAAACGTGGACACCGTGGTGATCGCGGCGAGTCAGATGCACGGCGAGTTCGGCGGACCCAGCAGTGATCTCGGCCTCGACGCGGAACGTTACGACCTCGACGACTCGGCGCTGGCGATGTATGAGCCGATCGTGCGGCTGCTCGAGGCGGAGAAGGAAGTGGTGGTCTTCGGGGAGACGCCGCGCATGAGCAACGACGAGCAGTCCGAGGAGACCCTCCCGGAGTGCGTGGCCCTGAACGAAGGGGATCTCTCCGCGTGCAATGAGCGGCTCGAAGACACCCAGGTGGGGGATCGCTGGCTGACCCGGTCTGCGGAGGTCTTCGCCGAGGAGGAGAACTACCACTTCGTGCCCACGGAGGACCTGGTGTGCCGAGAGGACACCTGCTACGCGGTGCTCGGTGGGGCCATCACCTACTCGGACAACAGCCACCTCGCGCGGACCTTCGTGCGCTCCACCATCCCGGAGCTGACCTCCCGGATGGAACCGGCCCTGGCGGCGAACTCCTAGGAGACCGGCGCGGGCGGGCGCATCAGCCGGGAGAGCTCATCCCCGAAGCAGGTCAGCGCCAGATCCCGCGCGTGTCGATCAGCACGGCCTCACCGAGGCGCGCCGCCGGCAGGTCCTTGAACACCTGGTGATCCACTAGCAGCACCACCACGTCGGCGCGCTGCAGAGCCTCATCGAGGTCAGTCAGCGCCACGTTGCTGAACCCACTGAGCGCCGCGGGCAGGGTCTGGATATGCGGCTCCACGGCCAGCAGCTGTGCCTGTGGGGCGCGCTCGGCCAGCGTCTGAGCGATCTGCAGCGCGGGAGACTCGCGCAGGTCATCGATGTCGGCTTTGAAGGCGAGCCCCAGCAGCGCCACGGTGGGGGCGGGCCCAGCAGACTCCAGGGCCTGCTCGATCCGGCCCAGAACCCACTCCGGCTTCGCGTCGTTGGTCTCGCGAGCGGTGCGGATCAGCCGGGACTCCTCGGGGGCCGCGTCGACGATGAACCACGGGTCCACGGCGATGCAGTGGCCGCCCACTCCCGGGCCGGGCTGGAGGATGTTGACCCGGGGATGGTGGTTGGCCAGCTCGATGAGCTCCCAGACATCGATGCCCAGTCGGTGGCTGATGACCGAGAGCTCATTGGCGAAGGCGATGTTGACGTCTCGGAAGCTGTTCTCGGTGAGTTTCGCCATCTCGGCGGTGCGCGCATCGGTGAGCAGGAACTCACCTTTTGCGAAGGCCGAGTACAGGTCACGGGCGGCCTCTGCGGCGGCCGGAGTCAGCCCGCCGATGATCCGATCGTTGGTGATCATCTCCTCCATGATCCTGCCCGGCAGCACGCGCTCGGGACAGTGCGCGACCAGGATGTCCTCGGCGCCGAGGTCTGGGCGCGCCGCGAGGATCCGCTGCGCGAGATGCTCTGTGGCTCCCGGAGGGGAGGTGGATTCCAAGATGATCAGTTCTCCGCCGGTGAGCTTCCCGGCGATCCCATCCGCGGCAGCCTCGATATAAGAGAGGTCCGCGGCGTGTGCCTCGGTGAACGGGGTGGGCACTGCGACGATGTAGGCCTCGGCCGTGGGTGTCTGCGTCGTCGCGGTCAGTGTGCCGCTGCTCACCGCACGTTCCAGGACCTCGCGCAGGCCGGGCTCCACGAAGGGGACCTCGCCCTTGTTCACCGCCGCGACATTGCGCTCAGAGACGTCCATGCCGATCGTGGTGACGCCGTGGTCTGCAAGGATCGCGGCGGTGGGCAGTCCGATGTAGCCGAGTCCGATGACACCGACGCTGGAGAAGTTCCTGGGCAAGGCGGTCCACTTTCGTAGGCGACACGATGATGCCCAGAGCGGGAGGGGCCGAGGGCACGATGAGGCTGACAGCAGGCGAGTCTATCCCAGCCGGTTCAAGCGGTCACTACCTTCCAGGAGCCTGGGATCCTGCAGATCGGTGTGGGGTCGGGGTTTCTCCGAAAACGGCGATATCTTAGATCGGTTGCCGTCAAGCGTGGAAGGAAGATAGGAACCGCCCATGTCCTCACGCGAGACATCTGCAGCTGCCCCGGCCGTGGCTTCGACAACCGTGACTCAGCCCGCCGGACGAGGCTCACGCAGCGAACGTTTCCAGCCGGAGATCCAGGGCATGCGAGCCTTGGCGGTGCTGCTGGTGGTGGTCTACCACTTCTGGCCGGAGCAGCTGCGAGGCGGGTACGTCGGGGTCGATGTCTTCTTCGTGATCTCGGGCTACCTGATCACTGCGCACCTGTTCAAGGAGGCCTCCCGGACCGGGCGGATCCGGCTGGGTCAGTTCTGGGCGCGCAGAATCCGGCGTCTGCTGCCACTGAGCCTGCTGGTGCTGGCCGCGACCGCTGTCGCGTCGGTGCTGATCCTGCCCAGCACGCTGTGGCAGAGCACCAGCCGGCAGATCATGGCCTCGGCGCTCTACGTGCAGAACTGGGTCCTGGCCGAGGACGCGATCGACTACTCCAAGGCTGATGAGCGGGCCACCGCGGTGCAGCACTTCTGGTCGCTCTCTGTGGAGGAACAGTTCTACCTGTTGTGGCCGGTGCTCCTCGCGGTCGTCCTGGGCATCGCAGTGCTGAGCCGGCGCGTCCGGACCCGTGCCGAGGGTGCTGCGGTGCCGCGCAACCACACCAGGGCGATCTTCCTCTGGGTGATCGGTCTGCTCGGTGCCGGATCCCTGGCGTTCTCGATCTACTACACCGCCGAGTCCTCCGCCCAGGCCTACTTCATCACCCCGACCCGGATCTGGGAGTTCGCGCTCGGAGCCCTGCTGGCGCTGATCCTCGGGTCCAGCCAGTTCAGCGGCCGGTGGGGGAACCTGCTCGGCTGGGCCGGACTGGGGATGATCCTTGCCGCGGCCTGGTGCTTCAGCGAGACCACCCCGTTCCCGGGCTGGACGGCACTGCTGCCGACCCTGGGGACGGTGCTGCTGATGGCCTGCGGTGGCAAGAGCCCGTGGGTCGGGGTGCACTGGTGGCTCTCGCTGCGACCAGCCACGGCGATCGGTGACTGGTCCTACGCGATCTATCTCTGGCACTGGCCGGTGCTGATCTTTGCGCCCTACCTGCTGGAGGGAACCGAGGGCTGGGAGGTCAAGGTCGCGCTGATCTTCGGCGTGGTGCTGCTCTCCGCGCTGAGCACCAGGTTCTACGAGGCCCCGCTGCGTCGCGCGAGGGTCCTGCTGCCGACCTGGCGCACCCTTGTCGCTGCTGCGGCCGGGATGGCCCTGGTGGTCGGCGTCGCCCACTACTCGGTTCAGATCGTGGAGGCGGAGTTCACCGCCTCTGAGCTCTCCGAGGACCACCCCTGCTACGGCTACCGGGCCTTGGCGAATCCAGACCAGTGCGGCGACCCGTTCGAAGGGACCCAGGGCCTGACGCCCTCCGCGGCCGAGGTCGCCGCCCAGCCCCAGGAGCCGGCGTACCCGGGCTGTCAGGCCGAGGCAGAGGACGAGGGCGTTCCGGAGTGCTGGCTCGGCGCGGAGGCGGCCCAGGCGGAGGGGACCATCGCGGTGTTCGGTGACTCCCACGCCACGATGTGGCTGCCGGCCCTGGATGAGATCGCCCAGGACGCCGGCAAGCGCCTGCTGGTGCTGACCCGCTCCAGCTGCACTCCCCGGGCCGCCACCTACGTCCAGGCGGAGGACCCCTGCGGGGAGGCCAACCTCGAGATCCTGGATCGGCTCGCGGAGGACCCCGAGGTCGAGACGGTGGTCATCGCGGGCAGCCAGATGACCGGAGGCTTCGAGGGCCCCGACGTCGAGGTGGACCTTCCGGAGTCCGAGGTGGAGCTCAGCGACGCCGGGCGCAGCATCCTGACCCCGATCCAGTTCTGGCTTGAAGCCGAGAAGCAGGTCGTGGTGATGGGCGAGATTCCCCGGCTCAATCTCGAGCGCAATGAGACTGAGACCCTGCCCGAGTGCGTGGCTCTGCACGAGGAGGACCCCGCCGCCTGCAATGACGACCTCCAGGACACCCGGGTGAGCGAGCGCTGGCTCACAGCGTCAGAGACCGTGTTCGCCGAGGCTGAGAACTATCATTTCGTCCCGACCGAGGATCTGCTCTGCTCGGAGGAGCAGGGCACCTGCTACGCGGTGCTCGGCGGAGCGATCACCTATAACGACAACAGCCACGTCTCGCAGAACTTCGTCCGCTCGGTGACCGCGGAGCTGGCCCAGCGGATCGAGCCGGCGCTGCAGGGACCCTAGCGCGTCCCGGCGGGTGCTCCGCTGTGGGGAAGGACCATCTCACGGGATGGCGGGTTCAGCGGGGGGAGCGCCCCCGAGCCTGCGCCAGGTGCTCCCAGAACTCGACAGCCTCCGGGGTGGTCCACTGGTGGTCCCCGTAGTAGCCCAGCAGATCCGCCAGGGTCTCGGCGGCGAAGCGCCAGTCCGCGGGCTCGGCCTCGAGTCGGCGCAGCTTCGGCAGCATCCAGCTCACGAAGAAGGGCTCCAGTCGGAGTTCCCGGTAGGCCTCCAGCTTGCCCACCTCCCGCAGCCACTGTGACCGCGCGAGATCCAAGGGACGGTACTTCTCGAAGTAGCCCGGATTGATGGTGTTAACGGTGGAGTCGCTGACCGCCGAGTAGTAGGTGTGCACCCCGATGTCCTGGACCCGGACCCGGCGGGCGTAGTAGAGCATCTGCTGGAAGAAGTAGCTGTCCTGCCCCACCGCGCCCACCGGCTGCTGCAGTCCGCAGGCCTTGAGCCACTTGGTGCGAGCAACGACCGTCTGGATCCCCATCGGACGGAAGTGCAGCTTCTCCAGAGCGTCCCGCGGAACGGTGATGGTGCCTGAGGGGTCCTGGTGCTCCGCCAGCGTCTCGCGCAGCAGCTCGCTGTAGCGCAGACGGCCGAACCGGCTGGCCCAGTGCGTCATATCACCAAGCACGAAGTCCACGTCCTGGTGCTCCGAGATGTCCTCGAGCAGCTGCGCGAAGCCGTCCTGGATCGCCTCGTTGTCCGGGTCCAGGTAGGTCACGAACGGTGTGTGCGTGAGCTCCAGTCCGGTGTTCCGTGGTCGCGACGCCGAGCCGGAGCCGCCACCTCCATGGTGGTAGGCGGTCACGTTCGGATACTTGTGGGCGAGCTCCTCCACGGTGTCCACTGTGACCGGATCGGTGGACCCGTCATTGACCAGAAGCACGTGCATCTTCTCGAAGATGGATGAACGGCGCAGCGACGCGAAGGCCTTATGCCGCAGGTGATCGCCGTTGTTGTAGACCGGAACGATCACGGTCAGGGCCAGGTCGAGCCGGCGCGCGGTCTCGGCGGCTCGCCGTGAGGTCGCCTGCAGATCTTCATCGACCAGCAGCGCCGGGCGGTCTCGGCGCGCCCGGTCCCCGCGGGCGTGGTGTCCGAGGTGGTCGATGAAGAAGACCCGCTCCTCGGCGGCGTGTCTGCGCAGCGCAGCGGGGCTGGCTGTGGCTTCGGCAGCAGGACGCCACCACGCCGTGAGGTCCGCGGGCAGACCCGCATGGGTGGCCGATGCGTGGCGCTGGGCGGCATGCCCGGTCTGTTCCGCGCTGCCATCGAGCTTGGAGACCACGCCGGCGCCCTGGTAGCGGAACGCCGCCACCATGTCCGCCACATAGGTGGGCGAGTAGTGCCGACTGGTGGAGACCGGGAGCAGGATGTCATAGCTGCCATGGCGGGCGGGCAGCTGATCCCAGGTGGTCAGCGGGACCGCTCCGTGGGTCTGGGAGGCCAGCTCGCCGCGCAGCACCGGATCCAGCTCGTGGTTGCCCGTGGTGCGTGCGGTTCCTCCCTGGTATTCGGCTCCCGGGCCTGCGGCTCCCGCGCCCGCGGCTCCCAGGTGTTCGGCTCCCCGGGCCGGCGCAGGCTGATCAAGCACGGCGAGCACCCGTTCGGTGGGCTGCGCGGCAGGCAGGCCGACGGCGGCGCACATGGTCTCCAGCACGTCGCAGACGTGGTGGTTGATGAAAGCTGTGCGGATCCCGTCGCCCTGGACGCGTCTGAGCTCCGCGACGCTCAGTGATCCCAGTGCGGCCGAGACGTCCTCGGCGGACTGCGGGATCTGGACATGCGGCAGGTAGGAGTTCACGCCCTGGTTGTAGCCGCTGATCACCAGGGAACCAGCGGCCTGCAGCTCGATGATGCGCCGATCGTAGAGCGTCTGGGAGCTGATCACCTCGTTGAGCACAATGCCGATGTCGGTCACCCTGTCCAGGGCGGCCAGGGTCTCGGCTCCTGGGTTCTCCACGAGCAGCGGCCAGTGCCGGGCGGCGAACCCGGCTCCGACCCCTGCGGGGAAGGTGTCCCTCCCGTCCTGGCGCAGCAGCGCCGCGGGGAGTCCCTGGGCGCTGATGCCGTCGAGGATCCATTCCGCCATCAGGCGCAGATCGCGGGGGCTCTGGGGGACCTGCGCCCCGGCCATCGCGATCACCTCCGAGTGGGTGTTGCGAGAGCCCAGCGGGGAGTTCTGCAGCGGGTTGACCACCATCGGCACACGGGTAACCGTGGACGCCTCGCCCCGCGAGTCCGCGTAGCGGCGGACGGCCTCCTGGGACACGGCGAAGACCTGCTCACAGGCGTCGGCGATCTCTCGGCCGGCGGCGGTGGTGCTGCGCGTCGTGCGGTCCCAGAAGACCACCGGTGTTCCACGTCGCGCGCAGTGCGGGAGCACCTCGCCAAGCAGCCGCTGGACCCGGGCCGCCTGTTCGTCCTCGGTGGCCTCGCTGACGCCCTCTGCCGGGAAGCTGAAGCGGGCTCCCACGCTCACCGGGGTCAGCACAAGAAGGTCGATCCCTTCAAGCAGCGCCGGGTCGGAGCTGAGCTCGGCGCCGCTGAACCCGCGGACCCGGGCTGCACCGTGCAGGACCCAGCGGGTCGCCTCGTCGTCGACGACGGCCACGCGCAGCGGGAGTGCCGGTCGGGAGATCCCGGACTCTGTGGCGGGGAGTGCCCGCATGGCCGGCTCGAGGCGCTCGAGCAGGTCCGAGGCGTCTCTCGCGCCTCGGGCGAAGGGGCTGCCCGGTTCTGGGCCCAAGAGCTCCAGGGTGCCCATCTGGCGCAGGGCGCGCGCCGGATCCGGTGCCATGAGCAGCCGCGTGATCGCAGCGGCGCCCGCCTCCAGGCGGACCTGGCGCGGGTGCGGACCGATGTGGTCCGGCCGGGGTGTCACCGGCTGAGCCCTGCTCGTCGGGCGGCCCGTTCAAAGGGCCGGGAGAGTTTCCGTCCGGCCGCCCGCGCGGCCTTATCGGGGTGCTGCAGAGCGAACTCCACGCGCTTGCGCATCTTCGACGAGGCGGTGGCTGAGGCCGCCAGTGCGGTCTTCCCGCGGGAACGGCGCTGTTCGAGTTCTGAGACGCGCTGCTTCAGGGCGGCGATATCCACCTCCTGGAGGCGTTCCAGCTGCCCATAGGCCCAGCGCAGCTCGGTCAGCAGCGCCTGGTGCTGGGTGAGCAGCTCGACGAGGACCTCGCGGGTGTCCTCGCTGAGGTCGGACTGCGCCGCTGGGTCGATGGTGGTCTTCTCGGTCTCGGTCATCGTCTTCCACGTCCTTCACTTCGATGGTGCCCGGCCGGTTCGCGGGCGCTCTGCTTGTGCCTGGGTTCCGACTCAGGAACCGGCGCTGCTCGTCTGGGTGATCATGGTCGCCCCTCGGGGCTGTGGAAGAAGTCCAGTCCACGAGGATCTCTCCAGCGGACCTCTCCGTATGCGGCGATGAGCTCCCGGAGCACACCGGCCGCCTCGTCGCGGTCGTGAGGCAGCACACGACGGTACTTCTGCAGATACCAGGAGACGAAGAACGACTCGAAGCGCTGCTCGAGGTAGACCTCGAACAGGCCGACTTCGCGCAGCCAGGCCGCACGATCCTGCTCCAGGATCAGGTACTTGCGGAAGTAGTTCGGTGAGATCACGTTGACGATCGAGGTCTCCACCGCCCCGTAGTAGGTGTAGACCGGGCGGTAGACCGGGACATAGGCCCGGGTGTGGAAGAACATCTGCTGGAAGAAGTAGCTGTCCTGTCCCACGGCGCCCTCGGGCTGCACCAGCCCGAGGCCCTGCAGCCAGGCCGTGCGCGCCACCAGCGCCTCGATGGAGGCAGGCCGGAAGTTCAGTATCTGCAGGGCGTCCTGGGTGGGCCAGTGCAGACCGTCGCGGTGCTCGACGCCGGGCTGGAACCACTCATGGTAGTCATGGACCCCATACTTGCGGGTCCACACCGCCATGGTCCCCAGGGCGTAGTCAGCCTCTTCAGCCCCTCGCAGCCGCTCCAGCAGCTCCCAGTAGCCGTCCTCGAGCTCCTCATCATCGGGATCCAGGTAGGTGAGGAACTCGGTGAAGCTCAGCGCCAGCCCGGTGTTGCGCGGACGGGAGGCTGAGCCTGACCCGCCCAGTCCATGATGGAACGCCGAGACGTTTGGCCAGGTCGCGGCGAGCTCCTCGATGGTGTCCACGGTGGAGGCGTCGGTGGAGCCGTCGTTGATCAACAGGACATGCATCTTCTCGAACATCCCGGATCGGCGCAGCGAGGCGAACGCCTTATGCCTGAGATGGTCCCCGTTGTTGTAGATCGGGACGATGACGGCGAGCTCGAGTCCCAGCGTCTCGGCGGTGGCGCGGAACTCCTCTCGAGCCTGCGCCAGCTCGGTTCCCCGCTCGCGGATGATCTCACGCCGGGCACCGGCACGGCGGTGCCCCAGATGATCGATGGCGTAGACCGGCAGCGGCGAAGCTGCTGAGCTTGGGGACGACTCCAGGGATTCGAGCAGTCGCTCCGGGGACAGGGCGGTGGAAAGTTCTGGCCGCCACCAGGCGGAGAGTCCCAGATCGGTGACACCCCGGCGGCGCTGATGGGCGGCGTCGTCCGTGGAGGCGGCGTCGCCGTCGAGCTTCGTGGTCACCGCCGCCGACTGGTACCGGAAGGCGGCGACATGATCGGCGAGGTACTCCGGGCTGTAGCGCCGGGCCGCGCTGAGCGGAACCAGGATGTCTACGCCTGCGTGGAGAAGCTCGGTGCCCGCGCTGCCCTGGGCGCTCAGCTGGCTCCAGGTGGTGACCGTGCTGGCTGGGTGAGTCTGGGAGGCGACGTCCGCGCGCAGCTGCTCGGTGAGCTCATCGGCGACCACCAGGATGCGTTCCCGGCACACCTCGGCCTCCATTCCGGCGGCCTGGACGATCCGGCTCAGCACCTCGGCACCGTGATGGTCCGTGAAGATCTTCCGGATCCCGTCCGCCTGGACCCGGCGCAGCTCGTCCAAGGTCATCGTCTCCAGGGTCTTGGCGACGTCCTCCGCCGAGTTCGCGATATGGACCTGCGGATAATAGGAGTTCACGCCCTGGTTATAGGTGGAGAGCACCATGGTCCCGCTGGCCTGGAGCTGCAGGATCTGGGGATCGAAGACCGCCTGCGAGTCCATCACGGCGTTCACCGCCAGCCCGACGTCGAGGGCGCGCTGCAGTCTGGCCGCGGTCTCCGGGGACTCGAGCGTGGCGGCCTCCGCACGGGTGAGCGTCCAGGGGGCATAGTCCCGGGGGATCGCCCAGTGGTTCGGTCGTGGGTCCGGAGCCGGACCGCGGGTGAAGCTCGGGGTGAGGTGCGGTGGAAGCAGCGCCGTCGGCCGTCCGGAGCCCAGGGCCCCGTCGAAGAGCGGCGGGATGAACTCCGGCTCCTCCAGATGTGCGGCGGGCCGCCGCTGTTCGGTGCCCAGCAGTGCGATCAGCGAGCTGCGCGCGGGACGAGTCCCCACCGGGGAGTGCAGCAACGGACTCACCGGATGCGGGATCACCTCCACCGGGATCGCGTCGGAGCAGCGGCTTCGCAACACCTCCGCGGCTTCATGGTCTGTGGCAAAGATGTACGAGCAGCGCTCTGCGATGCTCAGGCTGGGGCCGACTGCGGGGCCGGAGGTGACCACCAGGACGACGCTCAGGCCGCGAGCCCGGGCCGCGGGGATCAGGGTCTCGAGCAGGAACTCCGCTGATTCCTCCGTCTCGGAACCGATCAGCAGCAGGTCGATCTGCTTCAGCTCGGTCTCCCAGTCCTCGGCGGTGATCTCTCGCAGCTCCGCCAGGCCGAAGAATCCGGCGTGCAGCCGAGCTCCAGCGACCAGACCAACGCGCAGGGTCAGCGCGGGCCTGGAGATGCCCGCCTCCGGGTCTGGCAGCTTCGTGGCGGCGTCCAGCGCCTGGGCCCACTGCCGGGTCGGCATATCGGCAGGGGCATGGCCGGCGTGGTCCGGTGTCGGGCCCGCATGGTCATGTGTAGGGCTGGCATGGTCCTGTGCCGGGCTGGTGTGGTCCGGCGCGGCGCTCGCCGGGGTGCCAGGGAGCGCGGGGGACCCCTTCAGGGCCCGAGGGGACCCCGTCAGGGCCTGTGCGGACTCGGCCAGGGCCTCGGCGCGCTCGCGGTGCGCGCCGGCGTGCCGGGTGTGCAGGCTGCCGGCCATCGAGTCCTGTGTCGGCGCGGACCAGGAGCGCGCCGCCGCGCGATGGGCCTCTTCCACCGCGCCCAGGGCCTGGACGTGGGCTTTCCTGGCGGCCTCGAGGATCGCCGCGTCGGTGGCCGGGACCCGCTCCGGACGTTCTGCGGTCTGGGAGGCGGTGTCACTGGGGGGAAGGTCTGTCCATCGCACATTGATACTCTAGAGCCTCGGTACATCCACTGCGCGGTGGACGCACGCTGCTCCGGGCCGCGCAGCCACCACCCACGACCCAAGGGACATCCCAGACGTGTTCAACTCCCTCTCCGATCGCCTGAGCGCGACCTTCAAGAACCTCCGCGGCAAGGGAAGGCTCTCCGAGGCCGACATCGACGGCACCGCTCGGGAGATCCGCCGGGCGCTGCTCGACGCCGACGTCGCGGTGCCGGTGGTCCGCGAGTTCATCGCCAAGGTCAAGGCGCGCGCCCTCGGCTCCGAGGTCGCCCAGGCGCTGAACCCGGGTCAGCAGGTCGTGAAGATCGTCAATGAGGAGCTTGTCGGGATCCTCGGCGGGCAGACCCGCGAGCTGGCCTTCGCGAAGAACCCGCCGACCGTGATCATGCTCGCCGGCCTGCAGGGCGCGGGCAAGACCACACTGGCCGGGAAGCTGGCGCATCACCTGAAGAATCAGGGCCACACCCCGATGCTCATCGCCTGTGACCTGCAGCGACCCAATGCGGTCACGCAGCTGCAGGTCGGCGGCAAGCGCGCCGGTGTCCCGGTCTACGCCCCGCACCCAGGGGTCTCATCGGAGTTCGAGGCCGCCACCGGAGACCCGGTCCAGGTGGCCACCGACGGGCTCGCCGAGGCGCGCAACAAGCTGCACGACGTGATCATCATCGACACCGCCGGCCGGCTCGGCGTCGACGCCGAACTGATGCGTCAGGCCGCAGACATCAAGGCTGCGGTCGGCGCCCACGAGACGCTCTTCGTGATCGACGCGATGATCGGCCAGGACGCGGTCACCACCGCCCAGGCCTTCAACGAGGGCGTCGACTTCACCGGCGTGGTGCTGACCAAGCTCGACGGCGACGCCCGCGGCGGTGCAGCCCTCTCCGTCGCCTCGGTCACCGGCAAGCCGGTCATGTACGCCTCCACCGGAGAAGGACTCAAGGACTTCGAGGTCTTCCACCCGGACCGGATGGCGCGCCGGATCCTGGACATGGGAGACATCCTCTCCCTGGTCGAGCAGGCCGAGGCCAACTGGGATCGCGGCGAGGCCGAGAAGATGGCGAAGAAGTTCGCCGACCAGGAGGACTTCACCCTCGACGACTTCCTGGGCCAGATGCAGCAGCTCAAGAAGATGGGCTCGATGAAGAAGCTGCTGGGCATGATGCCCGGCGCCCAGGGGATGCGTCAGCAGCTGGAGCAGTTCGACGAGTCCTCGATCGGCCGGGTGGAGGCGATCATCTATTCGATGACCCCCTATGAGCGCAACGTGCCCAAGGTGATCAACGGCTCTCGCCGGGCGCGCATCGCCAAGGGATCCGGCGTACATGTCTCGGAGGTCAACCAGCTTCTGGAGCGCTTCACCCAGGCGCAGAAGATGATGAAGAAGATGGCTGGGGGCGGGGGAATGCCTCAGATGCCCGGCGGCGGCGGAATGCCGGGGATGGGCGGGATGCCCGGAATGGGCGCCGGCGGAGGGGCGTCGAAGAAGCGCAAGCCTGCGCCCAAGCCCAAGAAAAAGTCCGGGAACCCGGCCAAGGCGGCCCAGGAGGCCCGCGAGGCCGAGCTCAAGCGCACCCAGGGTGCCGCCAAGCGGATGGACGGCTCCAGCTTCGGTGCGGGCTCGAAGGATCTCAAGCCCGAGGACCTGAACCTGCCCAAGGGGTTCGAGAAGTACCTGCGCTGACCAGCGCGGACCGGGCGCCAGATCGCGCGTTCGGGGGATCTCTGGCACAATAGGCAGGTACTTTGTTCGACGGAGGGCACCCTCTAAACCCGCCGTAGGGACAATGTTCTGAAGTGGTCGCATCGATTGTGCAGCACGTCCCCACGCAATCTGTTGCCTGACCGCGCCCCTGAAACAAGAAACAGGAGTGGACCACTCAAGTGGCAGTTAAAATTCGTCTGAAGCGCATGGGCAAGATCCGTGCACCGTTCTACCGTGTTGTCGTCGCCGACTCCCGCACCAAGCGGGACGGCGCCGCGATCGAGCAGATCGGCAAGTACGACCCGACGCAGGAGCCCTCGCTGATCGAGATCGATTCCGAGCGTGCTCAGTACTGGCTCTCCGTGGGCGCCCAGCCCACCGAGCAGGTCAATGCACTGCTGAAGGTCACTGGTGACTGGCAGAAGTTCAAGGGCCTCGAAGGCTCCGAGGGCACTCTGCGCACCCGGGCCCCCAAGGAGGAGTTCGTCGCTCCCAGCAAGGGTTCGGTCATCCAGGAGAAGAAGTCCAAGGCTCCGGCTCCTGCCGAAGAGGCAGCTGAGTCTGCTTCGCAGGAGAACGCCGAGTAATCATGGGAGCTGATGCAGTGCTGAGTGACGCGCTCGAACACCTGGTCCGCGGCATCGTGGATGCCCCGGACGACGTCGATGTCCGCCGTAAGGGCGGGCGTCGCTACGACGTGCTCCAGGTACGGGTTCATCCCGATGACCTCGGTCGAGTGATCGGCCGGGCCGGGCGCACCGCCAAGGCACTGCGCACTGTGGTCTCCGCGCTCCCTGGTGGGGGCGATGTCCGGGTGGACGTGGTCGACACCGACCGCAGCCGCTGAGCGATCCGAGGACTGCACCATGACTGCTGGCACACCAGGCCAGGAAGCACACGAGACCGACCCGCAGGCACTGCCAGATTCGGCAGAGCGCCTGCGGGTCGCTCGTATCGGCAAACCCCACGGGATCCGCGGCGAGGTCACCGCCCAGCTCTACACCGATGAGCCGGAGCAGCGTCTGGCCCCCGGGGCGGAACTGATCCGCACCCCCGGAGCCCAGACCCTGGATCGCAACACCACCACGCTGACGATCACCCGGCAGCGATGGAACAAGAACATCGCGCTGTTGAGCTTCGCGGAGATCAGCGACCGCGACAGCGCCGAAGCCCTGCGCGGCTCCACCCTCTACGTCGCGGTCCCCGCACTGGAGGACACCGACGAGGACGGCTGGTACAGCCACGAGCTCGCAGGCTTCTCCTGCGTGGACGCCGCAGGCCAGCCCCTGGGCACGCTCAAGGAGCTGCTCACCGGAGCCGCCCAAGACCTGCTCGTGGTCACCTCCGGCAGCGGCGAGGAAGTCATGGTCCCCTTCGTCGAAGAGCTCGTCCCCGAGGTCGACGTGGAGAATCGGCGCATCGTGCTGACCCCGCCGGCCGGCCTGTTCTGAGCGGCAGGCACGCCATGCGGATCGACCTGATCTCCATCTTTCCCGAGTTCTTCGACGTCCTGGACCTCTCACTGATCGGGAAGGCCCAGCGCGAGGGACGGCTCGCCGTGCACCGGCACCAGCTGCGCGACTTCAGCTTCGACAAGCACCGCAGCGTGGATGACACCCCCACCGGCGGAGGCGCCGGGATGGTCATGAAGCCCGAGCCGTGGGCGCTGGCGCTGGAGCATGTGCTCACCCAGGCCCAGCCCCCGGCCCACGCGCAGTCTCCAGGCTCCGAAGGCCGGCCGACCCTGATCATCCCCACCCCGGCCGGGGAGGTGCTTACCCAGCACACCGCGCAGCAGCTGGCCCGCACCGAGCACCTGGTCTTCGCTCCGGGGCGTTTCGAGGGCATCGATCAGCGACTGCTGGACTGGGCCCCGCAGCACTTCGACGTGCGCCCGATGTCGATCGGGGACTATGTGCTCAACGGCGGCGAGTCCGCCGTCGTCGTGATGGTCGAAGCCATCACCCGGCTGATCCCCGGGGTATTGGGCAACCCAGAGTCGCTGGCGGAGGAGTCCCATGCGCACGGGCTGCTGGAGTACCCGGTCTACACCAAACCCGCGCGCTGGCGCGGCCTCGATGTGCCCGAGATCCTGCTCTCCGGGGATCACGCGAAGATCGCGGCCTGGCGGGCGCAGCAACAGGATGTCCGCACCCGCAAGCTACGACCAGATCTGTGGGCCAAGCACGTGGTCGCACAGGAGAAGAATCTGACATAGAATTGACCACCGTGCCTGCTGGGCGGCTTCATCTGCCATGGGGGATGAGCGTCAACAGACGGGCCGCCGGAGCGGGAATTCCTCCCGATCCGGATCTTCGCGACTTGACCTGCGCCGGACTCCGGCGTGCGCGGCGCCACGAGCGCCCGCCGAGAGGTCGCAACCCGAACGAATGACCTGTGGCGCTCGTTCAAGGAGAGACATATGCATAAGCTCGATTTCATCGACGCAGCCAGCCTGCGCACCGACATCCCGGAGTTCGGCCCCGGCGACACGGTCAGCGTGCACGTGAACATCATCGAAGGCAAGAACACCCGTGTTCAGGTCTTCAAGGGCTACGTCCTGGGTCGCCAGGGCCACGGCGTCGGCGAGACCTTCACCGTCCGCAAGGTCTCCTTCGGCGTCGGCGTGGAGCGTACCTTCCCGGTGCACTCCCCAGTGACCGAGAAGATCGAGGTCCTGGCCCGCGGTGACGTTCGCCGCGCCAAGCTCTACTACATGCGCGATCGCCATGGTAAGGCTGCACGCATCAAGGAGAAGCGTGAGTCCACCATTGCTCGCCAGCAGGGCGAGAAGGTCGAAGAGGTCACCGAAGCCTGATCCACGGATCAGCTTCGGCGCACCGCTGAGAGCCTGAACGTCGTATGAACAGCGCAGAGAACCCTGAGCACTCCGAGTCCGACTCGGCGGCTCGGGGTTCTCGGCGTATCAGGCGGTCCGCCCGACCCGGAAGATTCCCGTCCTGGACGGTGCTCGCCGCGACCGTGGTGCTCGCGGTGCTTGTGGCCACCGGGCTGCGCCTGTTCGTGGTCGACGTCTACACCGTCTCGCAGGTCTCCATGGAGCCCACCCTGGCAGATGCGGAGCGGATCCTCGTGGAGAAGCGCTACCCCGGGGACGAGGGCGTGCAGCGCGGGGATGTGATCGTCTTCGACGGTGAGGGCTCCTTCACCCCCTACGAGGGCGGCGGATCGAACCTGGAGGAGCTCGCCGCACGCGTCGGACACTGGTTCGGCCTCGCCACGCCGCCAGCGACCTACGTCAAGCGGGTGCTCGGCACCGGCGGTGACACCGTCGCCTGCTGCACCGACTCCGGAGCGCTCACGGTCAACGCGGAACCAGTTCAGGAGGACTATCTGGGCCGCGAGGTCTCGGCCGAGATGCCCGCCTCGGAGCTGAGCTTCGAGGCCGAGGTGCCCCCTGGTCGCCTCTGGGTGATGGGGGACAACCGTGAGGAGTCGCTGGATTCCCGCGCGCTGTTGGGCGCACCTGGCGGGGGTATGATCAGCGAGGACCGCATCCTGGGCCGCGTCACCGGCGTGTTCTGGCCCTGGAGCGAACGACGAGAACTCCCGGAGGTCGATCATCAGCAGCAGTGACACGTCTCCGGCAGCACAGCCGCAGAGCCGTCGAGAACGACGTCGTCAGGCCCGCGAGGCCCGACACCCGCTGACGGCATTCCTGATCGAAATCGCCACGATCCTGGTGTTCGCCCTGGTCATCTCGTTCGTGGTGAAGACCTTCTTCTTCCGGGCCTTCTACATCCCCTCGGAGTCGATGGAGCCCACCTTGCAGGTCGATGACCGGATCATCGTGAACCTGCTGGCGCCTGAGGTCATGGAGGTGCAGCGCGGGGACGTCGTCGTCTTCGAGGACACCCGCCAGTGGTGGGGCGCCGGGACCCAGATCGAGACGAACACCTTCCAGGACGCGATGATCTTCTTCGGCCTGATGCCCGACACCTCCTCACACTTCGTGGTCAAGCGGGTCGTCGGGGTGGGCGGAGACGAGGTCGAGTGCTGTGACGACCAGGGACGGATCCTGGTCAACGGCGAGCCGATCGAAGAGCCCTATATCTTCCCCGGCGATGTCCCCAGCGAAGGCGAGTTCGCGGTGACCGTCCCGGAAGACAGCGTCTGGCTTCTTGGGGATCACCGCGGGAACTCCGCCGATTCACGCTCCCACGTGGATGAACCCGATATGGGAGCCGTCCCGCTGGAAGACGTCATCGGTCGATCCAGCGCCGTGATCTGGCCGCTGGATCACTTCGGTGACGGCGGGACCGAGCGGGACCCGTTCGAGTCGGTTCCCGCGCCATGAGCACCCGTTCCGCCGCTCTTGCGCGCTGATGCCTGAGAACGCCACGCTGCTGCCAGAGCTGGCCATCGCCGCTCAGCGCAACGTCCGCTACATCGCCGGCATCGACGAGGTCGGTCGGGGCGCCCTGGCCGGTCCGGTCAGCATCGGAGTGGTGGTCTTCGACCTTGCCTCCCCGGTGTTCGCCCAGACGCCGAGGGTGAGCGGAGTCTGCTCTCAGCTCGACGGCGTGCGCGACTCCAAGCTGCTCAGCGCCAAGGCGCGGCAGCGCTGGCATCCGCACATCTGCGAACACGCCGCCGCCTACAGCGTCCAGCACCGGGCGCCACGAGAGATCGACGCGCTGGGGATCAACGGGGCGCTGCGCGCCGCCGGATTCGCTGGGCTCAACGCGGTAGAGCTCCAGCTCGGGCGACCCTTGGATGCCGTGATCCTGGACGGGTCTTATGACTGGCTGACCCATGGGGCCTCGCCCCGGGTGCAGACCATGGTCAAGGCAGATATCAAGTCCCTGACGGTGGCCTGCGCCTCGGTGCTCGCCAAGCTGGAGCGCGATCAGCTGATGGAGCAGCTCGCCGTCGAGCATCCCGGGTACGGGTGGGACTCCAACCGCGGCTACGGCTCCCAGGGCCACCGCAGCGCGCTGCTGGAGCTCGGCGTCACCGCCCAGCACCGGCTGAGCTGGAACCTCGGCGTCTGATCCGTCGCTCTCTCGGCTGATCCGGCACGCGGCGCGCCATCGGGCTCAGTCTGCCCCAGGTGGGATCTGCCGTCTTGCGCCGGGCCTCTCCTCCACAGCACTCCGGTGTCGCTGCCGGGTCCGCGACGCGTGCCCGATGCTGGTGTTCCTGAGAGAGGAGCGCAGATGCGAGCCAAGGACGTCACGGGCATCATCGGAGAAGAGATCGCGGCCGAGTATCTGTCCCGGCAGGGTCATGAGATCCTCGAACGCCGATGGCGCGGTGCGCGCGGTGAACTGGACCTGATCACCAGGGACGGCGCCCACCTGGTGGCCGTGGAGGTCAAGACCCGCCGGGGCAGCGGCTACGGCCACCCCTTTGAGGCGATCACGGGCCCCAAGCTCGCCCGGCTGCACCGGCTGCTGCTGGAATACTGCGCCGCCGTGCACCGGCTGCACGAGCGGCGCCGAGTCGACGTCGTCGCTGTGGTGCTGAGCGGGACCTCGGAGGCACACGCTGCGGAGCATCTGATCCGCGGCGTGGAACACCTCAAGGGCGTCAGCTGATGAGCATGGGTCGCGCACGTGGGGTGGTCCTCTTCGGCATGGACGGTCATCTGATCGAGGTAGAGGCCGACGTCGGCCGGGCACTTCCCGCATTCATCCTGCTGGGCCTGCCTGACGCGTCACTGCGCGAGAGCCAGGACCGGATCCGCTCCGCGGCCAAGAACGCCGGCCTCGATCTCCCTGCCCGTCGGCTCACCGTCAATCTGCTTCCGGCGTCGTTGCCGAAGTCCGGCTCGGTGCTTGACCTCGCGATCCTGATGAGCGCCTGGGCAGCTGACGGGAAGGTCAGCGGCACGGCTGAGGTCGTGTTCCTCGCGGAGCTGGGTCTGGACGGGCGTCTCCGCCCGGTCCGCGGCGTGCTTCCCTCGGTGGCTGCGGCCCAGGCTGCCGGCGCACAGACCGTGGTGGTCGCAGTGGAGAATGCTCAGGAGGCTGCTCTGGTGCCGGGGATGACGGTTCTCGCTGGCTCACATGTGGGTCAGGTCGTGACATCCTTCGCGTCGGTCGCGCTCAGACCGCGGGTCCGCCGTGACTCGCTCGGGCTCGAACGCTGGGGTGCAGAGCGTTCAGCGGACGCCGGCGCCGTCCTGGATCCGCGCCGGGCGGCAAGTGCTGCTCAGGACCATCTCGGGTCGTTCCTTTCAGGGAACGACGGTGAGGGTGCCCTCGGTGATCCCGGCCCCGACCTCGCGGAGGTGCGAGGTCAGGAGGAGGCGCGGTTCGCTCTGGAGCTGGCGGCGGCGGGTGGCCACCACCTGTTGCTGATCGGTGCTCCCGGGGCTGGCAAGACCATGCTGGCGGAGCGGATGTCGGGGATTCTGCCGCCGCTGGATGACCAGGCGGCGATGGAAGCCACCGCGATCGAATCGATCTCGGCAGATCCGCGCACTGTCACCAGGCTGCGCCGGGTCCCGCCGTTCCAGGCTCCGCATCACAGCGCCTCGATGGCGGCGATCGTCGGTGGTGGAGCCCGCATCGCCCGCCCTGGGGCGGTGACCCGAGCGCATCAGGGGGTGCTCTTCCTCGACGAGGCTCCCGAGTTTCCTCGGCCCGCCCTCGACGCCTTGCGCCAGCCCTTGGAGACCGGGAGGATCTCGCTGCACAGATCCGCTGGCAGCGTGACCTACCCCGCCCGTTTCCAGCTCGTGCTCGCGGCGAATCCGTGCCCCTGTGGTCTCAATGTGGGCTCTGGGACGCGGTGTCGATGCTCGGTGGCTCAACGGCGAAACTACATGGCGCGTCTCTCGGGTCCTCTGCTGGACCGCATCGATCTGCAGATCCAGGTGGATCGGCCCCGATCAGCCGCTGCGGCCCTCGGTCCGCCGGGGGAGAGCTCGGCGGCAGTCCGCGCCCGGGTCCTGGAAGCCCGCGCGGCGCAGGCGGAGCGCCTGCGGCCATGGGGGCTGCGGACCAATTCCCAGGCTCCGATGCAGCTGCTCACCGGAGAACTGAAGCTGCCCGCGGGGTCTACAAGAGACATCGACGATGCCCTGGACAAGGCGTCGATCTCATTGCGCGGTTATCTCCGCGTGCTGCGGCTGGCCTGGACCATCGCGGACCTGATGGACCAGGACCGGCCGGGGGTCGATGAGGTCGACGCCGCCCTGCAGCTGCGCCAGAGGTCCCAGACCCACTGAACCCGGGAGAACCGATGACACCTGAGCCCCTGCAAGCAACCCCCCAGCGGATCGTCCGCGCAGACCTGTCCCGACTGATCGAACCCGGCGATCTTCTCGCCGGCCTCGCGCTGGAGCGCTTCGGCGCAGAGGCCCTGCATGCGCTGATCACCTCCGGACGCACATCCTCGGCCTCGGAACGCCAGAGGCTCGCCGAGGCCGCAGAGTCAGCGGGACTGGGGCCCCGCCAGCGCGATCTTCGCGAGGGGCTCGCGCGATGGCGCCCCCGCTGTGGTCAGCTCCATGCCGCCGCCGACCTTGCGGCCATGGGCAGACTGGGCGGAGGCGTGTTGATGCCGGAGGACCCGGGCTGGCCGCAGCAGCTGCAGGACCTCGGACCATCGGCCCCCGTGGCGCTCTGGTTCCGTGGCGGCGAGGAACCCGAGGACGTATCGCTGAACCGGCTCCCCGGACCGAATCGGACCGTGGCCATCGTCGGGTCCAGGGAGGTCACCGATTACGGCATCCGGGTCACTGCGGAGCTCACCGAGGATCTGGTGCGCGCGGGACTCTGCGTGGTCTCCGGCGGCGCCTACGGTGTCGACGCGGCAGCGCACCGAGTCGCGCTGCGCACAGCACTGGAACAAGCCTCACGCTCCGCACCCGGATCGGAGTCGGCCGCGCGGTCGTGCTCCACGGCGAACGCCGGCAGGGCGCCCACGCTCGCGGTCATGGCCGGCGGACTGGACCGGTTCTATCCGGCCGGAAACGAGAGCCTGCTCCGAGAGGTGGCGGCGAAGGGACTGCTGCTCAGCGAGATGGCACCCGGATCTGCACCTACGCGGCATCGATTCCTGCAGCGGAACCGACTCATCGCCGCACTGGGCATGGTCACCGTGGTCACCGAGGCGCGGTGGCGCAGCGGCGCGCAGTCCACTGCCCACCATGCGCTCACCCTGGGCAGAGAGGTCGGCGTGGTGCCCGGGAGCATCTTCTCGGCCTCATCAGCCGGCTGCCATCGGCTGCTGCGGGAGACCCCGGCCCAATTGGTCCGCGACGCAGCCGACGTGCTGGGTCTGGTCACCGGAGCCGTGCCAGCACACACCCCGTCCCGGGGTGCCGTCCAACCCGTGCTGCCCATGCCGGCCGGGCAGAAGCATCCGCAGGACGGACTCGATGAGGCCCAGCGGCTGCTCTTCGACGCTCTGCCCAGACGCGGACTGAGCGCCCCGGGCAAGCTCTCGGCGGTCGCCGGTCTGCCGCTGCCCAAGGTACTCGCCGAGCTGACTCGACTTCAGCGCTCCGGCCACGCCAGAGACGTCAACGGACAGTGGGGGCGGGCATGAGGTCAGCGCGCAGAGTGCGGCGGCGCGTGCAGTGCCGCCAGGGCCGGTGCGCGCCGAACCACGGGATCTGTCAGGCGGTCGTAGACTTTCGCCATGGCCCCCGTGCAGGATCAATCAGCAGAGCCCGCCGCCGCGGCAGAACCCGAGCTGATCACAGCGTTCATCGATCATCTCCGTCACGAACGCGGCCTCTCCGCGCAGACGATCCGCGCCTACCGCAGCGACCTCCTCCAGCTCGCCCAGCGCCGAGGCCCGCTGGAACAGCTGCGCCTCGCCGGGATCCGCAGCTGGCTGGGAGAGCTGCATGAGGCCGGGCTGAGCAGAAACACCTTGAACCGGAAGACAGCCTCGGTGCGGGCCTTCACCGCCTGGGCACACCGCCGCGGCCACCTGCCCGAGGATCCGTCCGTCCGACTGCGGACCGCGCGGCGCAGCGACCACCTGCCCGATGTGCTGCAGCACCAGCACGTGGAGCAGCTCACCGGTCACCTGGCCGAAGCGGCGCAGGAGATCGCTCACGCGGAGGCCCCGGATCACGCCGCGCACGCGCTGAGCCTCCGCGACGCCGCGATGGTAGAGCTGCTCTACGCCACCGGTATGCGAGTCTCTGAGCTCAGCGGACTGGATCTGTCTTCCTTCGAGACCGGGCGGCGAATGGTGCGACTGCTCGGGAAGGGCAATAAGGAGCGGATCGTTCCCTACGGCGTGCCCGCCGAGTCCGCGCTGCGAGCCTGGCTCGGCCACGGACGCCCCGAGCTTGCGACCCCGGCCTCGGCGCAGGCGTGCTTCCTGGGTCGCCGCGGCGGACGGGTGGACGTGCGCACGGTCCGGCGCGTCGTCGACGCTCAGCTGGCCAGGCTGGGCACCACAGCCGCCCGTGGCCCGCATGCGCTGCGACACACGGCGGCTACCCATCTGCTCGAAGGCGGCGCCGATCTGCGCACAGTCCAGGAGCTGCTGGGTCACGCCTCCCTGAGCACCACTCAGCTCTACACGCACGTCACCATCGACACGCTGCGCGACGCCTACGGGCAGGCCCATCCTCGCGCCTGAGAAAACGATCTGACCTGGATCTGTTAAGATCAGTAGTGTTGCTCGCCGCACAAGATGTTAACCTGTGCAGGAGAGTAGAACCATCAGCCATCTGGCTGCTGTCTGGTCGTAGGGGAAGACGTACCAACAGCACAGTGGAGGATGGATATGTCTCAAAATACGGCCCGAGGTGTGCTTCACATCCATTCGGCGCCTGCCGCGCTCTGCCCTCATGTCGAATGGGCGGTGTCCTCGGCGGTCGACTCGCGAGTGGATTTCACATGGCACCCTCAGCCTGCCGCGCCCGGTGACTTCCGCGCGGAGCTCTCCTGGGAGGGCCCCGCTGGACTCGGTGCCACCCTGGCCTCTGCGCTGCGCGCGGTGAACCATCTGCGTTTCGAGGTCACCGAGGACCCCTCGCCAGGCTGCGACGGCGGACGCTGGTCGCACACGCCTGAGCTGGGCATCTTCCACGCCACCACCGATGTGCACGGCAATATCGTGGTGTCCGAGGATCGGATCCGCTACGCCTACGAGATGGGCGCCGGCGACCCCTCCGTGGTCTATCAGGAGCTCTCCCTGGCCCTGGGTGAGGCCTGGGACGAGGAGCTCGAGTCCTTCCGCCACGCGGCAGAGGGAGCACCGGTCCACTGGCTGCACCAGGTGGTCAGCTGAGCGGAGGCCTGCGCGGCCTGCGTCCTCCACCGCAGCCCGCCGGCCCTGCAGCGCCAGGCCAGCACTAGCACAGACTTGCCGCCCAGCGCCCCCGTCGGGGGCCATCGCTTCCCAGCCGCGGCAGCTTCCTTGTGAAGCAGCGAAGACCCCCGGTCAGAATCCCTGAGGATTCCGGCCGGGGGTCTTTTCCTGCGCGGCGGCGCCCGCCGATGATCGGGTCCTTCGCGGGGGAGCGGCTCCGCCGGGGTGGAGCGGCTCAGTAGCTGCGGAACGCGGCCACGGCGTTGTGCCCGCCGAAGCCGAAGGAGTTGCACAGTGCGACCTGCTGGCGGTCTCCAAGCTCACGCGGTTTACCGGCGACCACGTCGAGCGGCATCTCCGGGTCCTGGTGCTCCAGGTTGATGGTGACCGGGGCGCGCCGCTCGTGCAGGGCCTTGACGGTCAGCACTGATTCCACGGCACCGGCCGCTCCCAGCAGGTGCCCGGTCTGGGACTTCGTCGCGGAGACGCAGATGTTCTCCAGGTGGTCACCGAAGACCGCCTTCAGGGCTGCGTACTCCGGCTTGTCACCGACCGGGGTGGAGGTGGCGTGAGCATTGACATGGGTGACCTCGCCCAGCTCGGCGCCGGCAGAGTCCAGCGCCCGGCGCAGGGCACGCGAAGCCCCCAGCGCCTCCGGGTCCGGAGCGGTGATGTGATGTGCGTCCGAGGTGATCGCGGATCCGGCCAGTTCGGCATAGATCGTCGCGCCGCGAGCCTTCGCGTGCTCCTCGGTCTCGACCACCAGAGCGCCTGCCCCCTCGCCCATGACGAAGCCGTCACGGTCCCGGTCATAGGGTCGGGACGCCGCTGCGGGGTCGTCGTTGCGCTTGGAGAGTGCCTGCAGCGAGCTGAACGCCGCCATGGGCAGCGGATGGATGGCGGCCTCTGTGCCACCGGCCAGGACGACGTCGGCGTCGCCCTTGCGCAGCATCTCCAGGGCCACGTCCAGCGCCTCGACGCCGGAGGCGCAGGCCGAGACCGCGGTGCGCGCGCCGCCCTGAGCGCCCAGGTCGAGGCTGATCGCCCCGGCGGCGCCGTTGGGCATCAACATCGGGACCGTCATCGGCATCACCCGGCGCGGCCCGCGCTCGCGCAGAGTGTCCCAGCTGTCGAGCAGCGTCCAGACCCCGCCGATGCCGGTGGCGAAGGAGACGGCGACCCGCTCGGGGTCCAGGTCGTAGCCTTCATCGCCGGGGCGACCGAGGCCGGCGTCTTCCCAGGCCTGCCGGGCGGCGACCATGCCCAGCTGCGTGGAGCGGTCCATCCGACGGGTCTCGGGCTTGGAGAGCACCTCGGCCGGTTCGATGGAGACCTCCGCGGCAAAGGTCACCGGCAGCTGGTACTTCTCGACCCAGTCGTGCTCCAGGGTCTTGGCCCCGGGCGTGCCGGCAAGTGCGTTGGTCCAGAGCGTCTGCACGTCGCCGCCGATGGGGGTCGTGGCGCCGAGACCGGTGATGACAAGACGACGTGTCATGGATCTACCTCAATGAATGTGGGAGAGCAGGTGGGGGAGTGGAGGGGAGGGCTCGGCGCTGCGCCGCAGCCCTCCCGCTCGGATCAGAGCTGGATCAGCCCTTGGCGTTGGCGATGAAGTCCACGGCGTCACCGACGGTGGCCAGGTTCTTGACCTCTTCGTCGGGGATCTTGACGTCGAACTTCTCTTCGGCGTTGACCACGATGGTCATCATCGAGATCGAGTCGATGTCCAGGTCCTCGGTGAAGGACTTCTCCGACTGGACCTCTTCAGTCTCCAGGCCGGTCTCTTCGTTCACGATCTCTGCCAGGCCTGCGAGGATCTCGTTCTTGTCAGCCATATCAGCGGCTCCTTTTCTGTAGGTGGTTCTTCGGGTTGAGGATGGATCTGTTCCGGGTCTGCCACGCAGGCCCGGACCCGGGGTCTAGGGCAGCCGGATGACCTGCGTGCCGTAGACCAGTCCGGCTCCGAAGCCGATCTGCAGAGCAAGACCGCCGGAGAGTTCTGGGTTCTCCTTGAGCAGACGGTGCATGGCCAGCGGGATCGAGGCCGCGGAGGTGTTGCCCGCGTCCACGATGTCTCGGCCGACCTTCACATGCTCAGGAAGCTTCAATTGTTTGACCATCTCGTCGATGATGCGCATGTTCGCCTGGTGCGGGACGAACGCCACCAGGTCATCGGCGGTGATCCCGGCGGCGTCCAGCGCCTGCTGAGCCACCTTCGCCATCTCCCAGACGGCCCAGCGGAAGACGGTGGGCCCGTCCTGGCGCAGCGTGGGCCAGTACCGGTTCTCGGCGTCGAGCAGCTCGGTCGCGTCCTGAGTCTCCCGCGCCCGAGACAGGGCGTCGCGGAAGTTCAGCAGCGTGCTGTCCATCGCCACGGCTTCCCACTTCTCGCCGTTGGAGCCGAGGATCGAGGGGGAGATCCCGGGTTCCTCTGAGGGACCGATGATCGCCGCCCCGGCGCCGTCGCCGAGGAGGAAGGAGATGGTGCGCTCATGGTTGTCGATGAAGTCCGAGAGCTTCTCCACGCCCACGACCAGGACGTAGCGGGAGAGCCCGGCGCGCACCATGGCGTCGGCCTGTCCGATTCCGTAGCAGTACCCGGCGCAGGCCGCGGAGACGTCGAACGCCGCCGCCGGGGTGGCACCGAGGCGGTGCGCGAGGTCGGCGGCCGCTGAGGGGGTTGCGAAGGGATGCGTGACGGTGGCGACGATGACTCCGCCGAGCTGATCCCCGGAGATCCCGGCGTGCTCCAGCGCCTCCCGGGCGGCACCTTCGGCCATGTCCACCACGGAGACCTCGCGCGGGGCGCGGTGCCGGGTCTTGATGCCCGTGCGCTTCTGGATCCATTCGTCGGAGGAGTCGATCCACTGGCAGATCTGCTCGTTGTCGATCACGACGTCGGGACGATAGGCACCCAGGCCCATGACACGGGTGCCCGCTATGGCGGTGGGCTGCTTCAGAGCTGGAGTCACGTCAACGTCCTTCATAGGTCATGGGCGGGCAGCTGCCCGGCGGGGTCGCCGGAGCAGGGGGTCTGTGGGCCCGTGGAGCACGGGCCCTTCGGCTCAACCCGCATGCTCGGCGATGAATTCCGCAGCGGCGTCGATGTCTGCGGGAGTCTTCACGGCCAGGGACTTCACGCCCTTGAGCCCGCGTTTGGCCAGGCCGGTGAGCGTGCCGCCGGGCAGCAGCTCCAGGACGCCGGTGACCTCGGCGTCTGCCATGGTCTCCATGCACAGGTCCCAGCGCACCGGTCGGGTCACCTGATCCACCAGGCGTTGCAGGACCTCTTCTCCAGAGGTGACATAGCCGCCGTCGCGGTTGGAGATCAGCCGGTGGAGGGGATCGGTGACCGTGAACTCGGCTGCGGCGGCGGCGAGGGACTGCTGCGCGGGAGCCATGAAGTCGGTGTGGAACGCGCCGGCCACCGTGAGTGGGATCACCCGGGCGCGAGTCGGTGGGTTGGCCTCGAGCGCTGCGAGCTTGTCCAGCTCCCCGGCCGCGACGATCTGCCCCGGGCCGTTGGCGTTGGCGGGGGTCAGCCCGGCGTCGGCGATCGCCTGCCGGACCTCGTCCTCTGCCCCGCCGACCACGGCCGCCATGGAGGTGGGCACCGCGGCTGCTGCGGCCGCCATTGAAGTTGCGCGCACCTTGATGAACTCCAGCGCCTGCTGGTGGGTGAGCACCCCGGCCAGGACCGCGGCGGGAACCTCTCCCACGGAGTGTCCTGCAAAGAGCACCCGCTCCGGGTTCAGCGCCGAGAGGTCCAGCGCGGAGGCGTTGAGCAGGGAGGCCGCCACGATCAGCGGCTGAGCGACGGCGGTGTCTCGGATCGTCTCGGAGTCAGAGACGGTCCCATGGGTGACCAGGTCGGTGCCGGAGTGCTGGGAGTAGGCGTCAAGTGCGGCGCGGGAGGCCTCGTCACGGATCCATTCCGAGAGGAAGCCTTGGGTCTGGGACCCCTGTCCGGGGCAAACTATGGCAAGCACAACTCCAACTTCCCATATGGGGGGTGGTTTTCGGCGGTCATGGGCTCACCAAGCTCGCACGTGGCGTTTGTAGGTACCCTACAACGCGTGGTCAGAGGCGTCCTACGGCGAGGGCGGTCTGCAGCACGTAGGCGTCTCGCGGGTTCACCGGGTCCCACCCGGTGACATCCGTGACCCGGCGAAGCCGGTAGCGCACGGTGTTGGTGTGGACGAAGAGCTCGCGCGCCGTGGCCTCCAGCGAATGGCCGGCCTCCAGGTAAGCGGTGACGGTCTCGAGCAGCCCGTTCCCGGCCGCGCGGAGCACCTCGAAGATGCTCTCGCGCAGCGCAGTCTTCGCGGTCTCGTCCCCGCACAGCGCCCGTTCCGGAAGCAGGTCCTCCGCGGCCACCGGGCGCGGGGCGGAGGTCCAGGCCCCTGCGGCGCCGAACCCGATGAAGGCTGACTGTGCGCTGGCGTGTGCCTGACTGATCGACCCGGCGAAGCTGGCGAAGACCACCTGGCCTGCGCCGAAGCGCGGGATGATCCGCTCCAGGCCCGCCTCGAGCTCGGTGACCCGGCCCAGGAGCAGGATCAGCCGGTCACCGTGGACCCCGACGACAGCATCGGCGGAGAAGCGCACACACTGCCGGCGCAGCTGCGAGATGAACACGGCGTCGGCCTGTTCCGGGGCCTCCCCGACGACGACGACGACCCCCTCGTGGCTGCGCCACCCCACGGCCGCGGCCCGGGAGGCGATCTGCTCCGCAGGCTCCCCGCGCAGCACCGCGTCCACTAGGAGCGCCTCCAGGCGGGAGTCCCATGCCCCGCGGGACTCTGCGGCGCGCGCGTAGACGTCCGCGATCGCGAAGGCGACCTCACGGGAGTAGCGCAGCACCGCCTCGAGCATCAGCTGCTGATCCTGGGCCGGGACCAGGCCGGGCAGTCGCTGCTCCACGGCTTCGACGATGCTGCGGATCAGCTGCAGCGCACGCTGCAGCGAGATGGTGCGCATCAGGTCGGTCGGGGCGCTGCCGAGCAGTTCGTTGACCAGGGGCAGCGAGCGTGAGGAGGGGTTCTCCAGCCACGTGATCAGCCCCCCGATGCCGCGCTGCGCGATCAGGCGCAGCGAGGCGCGCTCATCGGTGCTCAGCTGGCGGTACCAGGTGAGGGTCTCTTCCAGATGGCAGTTGACCTCGTGGGTGAGGTTGCCCGCGTCGGAGCGGAGCACCTCCAGGGCCTCCCAGGAGACCGGTACGGGCCCGGGTGTCGTCGGAGCAGATGCAGTCATGCTCTGGAGCCTAGGGCGTGTGCCGGTGACCCGCCAGTTGTGCGATCCCTACAAACACCGATCCGAGGGTGGTGGAGGGCTGCTCAGGGGCCTGCGGCACTCAGCGAGGCGGTCCGCGCCACGGTGCGGTCCAGCAGCGCGGCAGGCCCCGGCGGCATGGGCCCAGCAGCGCGGCAGGCCCCGGCGGCATGGGCCCAGCGACGCAGAAGGGCCCGGAGCTGCTGCTCCGGGCCCTTCTGGCGCTCATCTGAGCCCCGGCTCAGCCGGGGTGGTGGGGATCAGCCGTCTTCGACCTCACCGGAGGCGCCGGCGTTGACGTTGCCCAGGTCGTACTTCTTCATCGCCTCGACCGGGACGGAGGCGTCGATGTCGCCGTCCTCGGCGAGCATCTGCAGCGCGCGCACCACCATCGAGTGGGCGTCGATCTTGAAGTGCCGCCGGGCTGCGGCCCGGGTGTCGGAGAAGCCGAAGTCGTCGGCGCCCAGCGTCGCGAAACGGTTCGGCAGGAACTGCCGGATCTGATCCGGGACCTGCGTGGCGAAGTCGCTGGTCGCGATGATCGGACCCTCGGCGCCTTCCATCTGCTGGGTCACGAACGGAACCTCGGGCTCCCGCTCGGGGTCCAGCATGGCTGACTGCTCCACATGCAGCGCCTGGCGGCGCAGCTCGTTCCAGGAGGTCACCGACCACACATCGGCGGAGACGCCCCACTCCTCGGCGAGGATCTCGGCGGCATCCTTGGCCCAGGGCACACCGACTCCGGAGCCCAGGAGCTGGACCTTCGGGCCGTCCTGCTCCGAGACGGAGAGCCGGTAGATCCCGCGCTTGACACCTTCGATGTCCAGGCCCTCAGGCTCGGGAAGGTGCTGGACCGGCTCGTTGTAGACGGTGATGTAGTACATCACGTTGTGGTCACCGTCATGATCGCCGTACATCTCGTACAGCCCGTTCTCCATGATGTGCGCGATCTCATAGCCGAACGCGGGGTCGAAGTGCTTCACCGCGGGGTTGGTCGCCGCCAGCAGCGGGGAGTGCCCATCGAGGTGCTGCAGACCTTCGCCCACCAGCGTGGTGCGCCCGGCCGTGGCACCGATGATGAAGCCGCGGGCCAGCTGATCCGCCGCAGCCCAGAAGGAGTCACCGGTGCGCTGGAACCCGAACATCGAATAGAAGATGTAGAACGGGATCATGGTCTCGCCATGGGTGGCGTAGGAGGTGCCGGCCGCGGTGAAGGCCGCAGTGGCTCCGGCCTCGTTGATGCCCGGGTGGATCATCTGACCCTGCGGGGACTCCTTGTACGCCAGCATCAGCTCGCGGTCCACGGAGATGTAGTTCTGCCCCTTGGGGTTGTAGATCTTCGCCGTGGGGAAGAACGAGTCCATCCCGAAGGTGCGTGCCTCATCCGGGATGATCGGCACGATCCGGTGCCCGATGTTCTTGTCCCGCATCAGATCCTTCAGCAGCCGGACCAGCGCCATGGTGGTGGCGGCCTTCTGCTTGCCGGAGCCCTTCTTGGCCTGCGCATAGGTCTTCGCCTCGGGAAGGATCAGCCCTTCGCCGGCGGTGCGACGCTCGGGAACCGATCCACCCAGGCCCTGACGACGCTCGAGGGTGTACTTGACCTCCTCGGAGTCCGCACCGGGGTGGTAGTACGGCACGTTGTAGGGATCGGCTTCGATCTGCTCGTCGCTGACCGGGATCCGCAGCGTGTCGCGGAACCGCTTGAGGTCATCGACGGTGAGCTTCTTCATCTGGTGGGTCGCATTGCGCCCCTCGAAGCTCGGGCCCAGTCCGTAGCCCTTGACCGTCTGGGCCAGGATCACGGTGGGCTTGCCGGTGGCTTCTGTGGCCGCCTTGTATGCGGAGTAGACCTTCTTATAGTCGTGTCCGCCGCGCTTGAGGTTCCAGATGTCGTCGTCGGACATGTCCGCGACGAGCTCCTTGGTCTTCGCGGACCGGCCGAAGAAGTGCTCGCGCACGAAGGACCCGGATTCCGCCTTATAGGTCTGGTAATCGCCGTCGAGGGTCTCGTTCATGACCCGAACCAGCTCGCCGTCCTCGTCCTTGTCCAGCAGCTCGTCCCACTCGCGGCCCCAGAGCACCTTGATCACGTTCCAGCCGGCGCCGCGGAAGAACGCCTCCAGCTCCTGGACGATCTTGCCGTTGCCGCGCACCGGACCGTCGAGGCGCTGCAGGTTGCAGTTGACCACAAAGTTCAGATTGTCGAGCTTCTCGTTCGCCGCCAGCTGGAGCAGCCCGCGGGATTCCGGCTCGTCCATCTCTCCATCGCCCAGGAACGCCCAGACCTGCTGCTCCGAGGTGTCCTTGATCCCGCGGTTGTGCAGGTACCGGTTGAACTGGGCCTGGTAGATCGCGTTCATCGGACCGATGCCCATGGACACGGTCGGGAACTGCCAGAACTCGGGCATCAGCCGCGGGTGCGGGTAGGAGCTCAGACCGTTGGGGGCCTTCGAGCGCTCCTGACGGAACCCGTCGAGCTGGGCCTCGGTCAGCCTACCCTCGAGGTAGGCGCGGGAGTAGTTGCCGGGGGAGGAGTGCCCCTGGAAGAAGATCTGATCCCCGCCGCCGGGATGATCGGCGCCGCGGAAGAAGTGGTTCAGGCCCACCTCGTAGAGGGTGGCGACGCCGGCGTAGGAGGAGATGTGCCCTCCGACCGAGATGTCACCGCGCTGGGCACGGTGGACCATGATGGCCGCGTTCCAGCGCAGGATGCGGCGCACCCGGCGCTCCATCTCCTCGTCGCCGGGGAAGTCAGGTTCCTGGTCCACCGGGATCGTGTTGACGTAGTCAGTGGTGGTGACCATCGGGACCTCGATGGACTTCGCCCCGGCCCGCTGCAGCAGGGAGCGGATGATGTACTCCGCGCGCTCGGTGCCGTGGAATTCCACGAGCTGGTCAAAAGACTCCAGCCATTCCTGGGTCTCCTCCGGATCCAGGTCCGGGAGTTGGTTCGTCAGTCCGCTGCGGATATGGGAGTTCTCTTCACCAGCGCTCACGGGTCACCTCTCAAGGGGTAAGGGTGGCGGGTCATGCGCTCCGCGGACAGGGATGTGCCACGGGCGGGACCCACAAGGTCATCTGCCGCCGGTTGTTTGGCGGCCGAATTTCAGCTCAACTCTACCCGCTCAGGTGGTGTCGCACTTCCCGAACCGACAGGGGTCCGCGTAACGTTGCTGGTGGCGGCCCCTTCCCTTGCGGAGGAGCCGCGCTCCAGACGCTAATGAAAGAGGAAGGGAACCTCAGGTGAGTCAGGCTTCTGCAGCCGAGGATCCGTCGGGCATCGCGACGGACCACAAGAACGACGCCGGAACGAACGTCGTCTCGCTCGGCGACCTGCTCCAGGAGCTCGGGCTCAAGCCCGACTCGCTGGTCCAGGAGATCGGTGTGGATGAGGACGTCGACGACGACTTCCGTGACCGTCTGGAGGACCTCCTCGACGAGGAGCTGCTCGACGAGGACGTCCAAGAGGTCGTCGACGCCGTGCTGGTCTGGTTCCGAGACGGCGACGATGACCTCACGGACGCGCTGGTGGACGCCCTGGCCACCCTGGACGAGGGCGGCGTGCTGTGGCTGCTGACCCCGCGTTCGGGTCGCGAGGGCTATGTCGCGCCGGTGGAGATCCAGGACGCGGCGCCGAACGCCGGACTGCATGTCACCTCCTCCGCCGGAGTGAGCACCCACTGGGCCGCCACCCGGTTGATGGGCCGCAAGAAGCAGTGACTGGCTCGCGGCTCCCGAGGATCGGCGAGCCGGCGCCGGAATTCTCGGGGCGCACCCAGCACGGGGAGGTGCTCGAGCTTGATCAGCTCCGTGGCACACCGGTGCTGCTGCTGTTCTACCCCTTCGCCTTCAGCCGGGTCTGTGACTCCGAGCTGCAGGCCCTTGCGGCGCGCCGAGGCAGCATCCGTGAGACCTCGGCGCGCGTACTGGCCATCAGCTGCGACCCGATTCACAGTCTGCGCGCCTACGCCGAGATGCTGCGCTCCGAGCACCGGGCCGACCCGGCATCTGATTCCGACCCTGCCTCCCGGGCCGGTGAGCTGAGCTTCGATCTGGTCAGTGACTTCTGGCCGCACGGCGAGATCGCCCAGCGCTACGGCGCCTTCGATCCGGTCACCGGGGCAGCCCAGCGCATCAGCTTCCTGTTGGACTCAGAGCTGCGCCTGGCGAAAGTCGACTCGGTTCCCGCGACTCAGACGCGGGACCTCGACGCGACCCTGGCTCAGCTGGCGCGGCTGGGCTGAGCAAGTCCCGGATGGCCGGCCGGCTCGGCCGGAGCGTGGGAGAGGCCCCGGGTGCGATACCGGGCGCGGTAGCTGTCGAAGACCGCAGTGGCGGTGACCACCAGCAGCGCCGATCCCAGCATGTGCAGCCCGACGAGCAGGACCGGCAGCCCGGTGAAGTGCTGGACGTATCCGATGACGCCCTGGGCGATGATGATGACGAAGAGTCCCCAGGCGCTGCGCCGCTGGTTCGCCGCGGCGCCGATCTGATGCTGGCGCACCAGAAGCGCGATCGCTGCGAAGCACAGCACGTAGACCGGGACCACATGCATCCGGGTCACCAGGTCCGGGTCGAAGAGATGCCGCGGCGACCCGGGGTCCCCGGCGTGCGGGCCGGTTCCGGTGACCACAGTGCCCAGGAAGACCGAGACCCAGGTCGAGATCAGGATCACCGGGGCCATCGCTGAGGTCACTGCGTCGGAGGGGCCGTGGCTCATCCGGATCCCGGCCACGCCGTCGCGGTCTGCCGAAGTCCCAGCGGCGGAGCTGGTCTGGAACTCCGGGCCGGACCCCGCGTCGGAGCCCGCGGTGGCGCTTTGAGTGGCGGCCGGGCCCGCCTGCTGCCCGGCGTCCTGAACGGCTTCGCGGGCCACCCGCCGCTCCAGGCGGATCCGATTCAGCAGCATGGTAGAGACCATGACCAGCGCCGCGGAGAGCAGGAAGTGCAGCCCCACGATCCAGGGGTTCAGGTTCGTCCACACAGTGATGCCCCCGATGACGGCCTGCAGCGGGATCCCGGCCAGGATCACCAGGCTCATCCGGAACAGCGCACGGTGACTGCGCCGCAGCCGCAGCAGCGCGAAGAACATCAGCGCGCAGATCAGCACCAGCACGTAGGTCAACAGCCGGTTTCCGAACTCGATGGCCCCGTGCAGTCCCATCTCCTGGGTCGCGACCCAGGACTCCGGGGTGCAGCGCGGCCACTCCGGACAGCCGAGCCCGGAGGCTGTCAGCCGGACCGCGCCTCCGGTGAGGATGATGGCGATGTTGCTGACCAGCGTCGCCCAGGCCACCACCTGGGTGGCGCGGGTGATGCGCGTGGGCAGGTTGTTGCGAAAGGCTTCGATCATATTCATCGGGAACTTCATCGCCAGTTGAACCACCTTCGTGCGGCCAGGACGGCCAGTGCGGCCCACCCGGCGAGAATCAGAGCTTCCAGGACAGGGAACGAGCCATCGAAGGACGCGGAGCGCAGGCCCTCACCCAGCGCTGCGGAGGGAAGCAGCAGCAGCAGCGCCCCGGCGCCGTCGTGGTTGAGCGGGAACACCGAGCCGCCGGCGGCGCCGAGCAGCACCCAGATGACATTGGTCAGGGCCAGGGTCGCCTCGGCGCGCACCGTGCCGGCCAGCAGCAGCCCCAGCGCGGTGAACGCGGTGGCGCCCAGGACGACGACGACGCCCAGCCACACCAGTCCCACCGGGTCTGGGCTCCACCCCAGGATCAGCCCGGCGGCGCCGATCACCAGCACCTGCACGGCGACCACCGCGAGCACGGCGATGGCTTTGCCCAGGATCAGGCCCGTGGCTCCCAGGGGTGTGGTGGCCAGATACGCCAGCACCCCGTACTGCCGTTCGAAGCCGGTGGCGATGCCCTGGCCGGTGAACGCCGAGGCCATCACGGCCAGGGCCAGCACGCCGGGGGTGATCACATCGATGCTGGGAGTCCCGGCGGAGGTGATCAGCTCCAGGCGATGGGCGCCGAAGAGCACCAGCAGCGGCAGGATCAGCGAGACCAGCAGCTGCTCGCCGTTTCGCAGCACATTGCGGGTCTCGTAGAGTCCGTGCGCAAGCACCCGGCGGATGGCCGGGCGCGGCGCCGGCGCCAGCGGAGCGTGCAGAGAGCTCATGCGGCAGAGACCTCCCAAAAGACGTCTTCCAGTGTGCGAGCCTCCATACGGACCTCCACGGGCATCATGTCGATCAGCTCCCACCAGGCCGCGAGTTCGCGAAGCTGTGCCGGGCCGGTCAGGCGCGAGGTCGTCCAGGTGGCACCTGGGGCGTTATCGGTGCCGCCGTCGAGCTCGATGCTCACCGGTGCGCTCGCGATCTCGGCGCGGGTCAGGGTTCTGGCCGCCGTGAAGACCATCCGGCGCGCCGCGCCGTCGGTGGACCCGGTGCCCGCCGACCCGGCGCCGGTGAGCTCGGCGACGGATCCGTGGCGCACCACTTCGCCGTCCTTGAGGATGAAGACCGAATCCGCGAGCTTCTGGGCCTCCTCGAGCAGGTGGGTGGTCAAGACGATGCCCATTCCCATTTCCCGGAGCTCCCCGATCAGCGCGAAGACGGTCTGCCGGGACTGCGGGTCCAGTCCGGCGGTGGGCTCGTCCAGGAAGACCACCTCGGGGCGGCCGAGCAGACTGGCGGCCAGCGCGACCCGCTGCCTCTGTCCGCCGGAGAGGCGGCGGATGGAGGTGCGCAGGAAATCACCCATGCCCAGCCGCTCCACCAGGTCCTCCACCGGCCAGGGGTTCTGGTGCAGGGCAGCCACATGATGAAGCAGCGCGCGGGGCTGGACCGATTGCGGCATGCCACCGTCCTGGAGCATCACCCCGACCCGAGCGCGGAGCTTCGCGTCAGCCCGGAAGGGGTCCTCGCCCAGCAGCGCGACGGTGCCCTGAGAGGGATGCAGCAGTCCTTGGGCGCAGCTGAGCGTGGTCGTCTTGCCGGCGCCGTTGGGCCCGAGCAGGACCGTGACCTCCCCGGAACGAGCCGTGAGGTCCACGCCGCGCAGGATCTCCTTGAGTCCCTGCGGGCTGCGAGCTGAGCCGACGGCATAGCGCACGTGGCGCAGAGTCAGACAGGGCGAAAACTGGGGCACCGCACCAGTCTACATTTCTACACCCCGTAGAAGATCGCGGGGGACGCTCCGGGTCCTGTTCCACGTGCTGGCGATGCGACGCCGGGACCAGGCCTGCGGGCACTGAGCACTACTTAGGTCGACCTTGCTGGCGGCTTTGTTCTGAATAGGTCAGAATAGAGTCATGTATTCGCCCGCGTCCGAGTCTGCCGCCGCAGCGCCTGCCTCACCTGAGGTGGACGCAGCCGAGCCCGGCGCCCCGGCCGAGGTGATCCGCGAGGCGGAGAGCACCACCCGGCAGCGGGTCCTGCAGCTGGTGGTCGAGGAGGGCCCGATCAGTGCCGCCGCACTGGGGGACCAGCTCCAGCTCACCGCAGCCGCGGTGCGCCGCCACCTGGACGCGATGACCGAACAAGGCATCCTCGAGGTCAAGAATGTCACGACGCGGCGCCGCGGGGCCGGCCGGCCCTCGCGACGCTACGTGGTCTCCCAGCGCGGCCAGCGCACCATGGGTGATGACTACCTCGGCCTGGTCAAGACCGCACTGGGGCTGCTGGAAGAGGGACCCGCCGCTCCCGAGGCGGAGATCTCCGCAGCGGCCGGGCTGGCCCGGGAGTACTTCTCCGACTTCGAGCGGCGCTGGGAGCCGGAGCTCTCCGCGATCGAGGACCTCGATGCGCGCACCGAGCGTCTCTCGGAGCTCTTCAACGAGGCCGGGTTCGCCGGGTTCACCCGCCTGGTGGGCCGAGACAACCCACTTCTGGCCATGCAGTCCACCCAGCTGTGTCAGGGTCACTGCCCGATCCGGGAAATAGCCGCGGCCCATCCGGTGTTCTGTGAGGAGGAGACCGATGTGATCTCCCGCCTGCTCGACGTCGATGTCAGGCGGCTCTCCACACAGGCGGCCGGTGCCCATGTCTGCACCACCCACGTCCCTGTGGGCCGCGAGAAGCTCGCCGCAGAGCAGCGGGCGCGTGCCGCTGCCAGCGCAGAGGCAGAACTACAGATCAGCGCCGCAGACGGTGCGACACATCAGTCGCGCAAGGTCAGCGGCGGACGAAAGCGAATCGTCATCTCCCCCCGTCAACAAGAGAGGTTGTCATGACCGAGCAGATCCAGCGCGAGAACGACCAGGGGGTCATCTCCGACATCTTGGAGCGCAACCCCGAGCTCCACGGCATCGGATCCTACGAATACGGCTGGTCGGACTCCGACACCGCCGGAGCCAACGCCAAGCGTGGCATCGACGAAGCGGTCGTGGAGGACATCTCCTCGAAGAAGAGCGAAGCCGAGTGGATGCTCAAGCTGCGCAAGAAGGGCCTGAAGTACTTCCAGCGCAAGCCTATGCCCATGTGGGGTGCTGACCTCTCCGGGATCGACTTCGACAACATCAAGTACTTCGTGCGCTCCACCGAGAAGCAGGCGAAGACCTGGGAGGATCTCCCCGAGGACATCCGCAACACCTACGAGAAGCTCGGAATCCCCGAGGCCGAGCGTGAGCGTCTGGTCTCCGGCGTCGCAGCCCAGTACGAGTCCGAGGTCGTCTACCACCAGATCCGCGAGGACCTGGAGGAGCAGGGCGTGATCTTCATGGACACCGACACCGCCCTGAAGGAGCACCCTGAGTTCTTCGAGGAGTACTTCGGCTCGGTCATCCCGGTGGGCGACAACAAGTTCGCGGCGCTGAACACCGCCGTGTGGTCCGGCGGCTCCTTCGTCTACGTCCCCAAGGGCGTGCACGTGGAGATCCCGCTGCAGGCCTACTTCCGGATCAACACCGAGAACATGGGTCAGTTCGAGCGGACCCTGATCATCGCGGACGAGGACTCCTACGTCCACTACATCGAAGGCTGCACCGCTCCGATCTATGACTCCGACTCGCTGCACTCCGCCGTCGTGGAGATCGTGGTGAAGAAGAACGCCCGCGTTCGCTACACCACCATCCAGAACTGGTCCACCAACGTGTACAACCTGGTGACCAAGCGCGCCGTGGTCGACGCCGGCGGCACCATGGAGTGGATCGACGGCAACATCGGGTCCAAGGTGACCATGAAGTACCCCGCCGTCTACCTCACCGGTGAGCACGCCAAGGGCGAGACGCTCTCGGTGGCCTTCGCCGGCGAGGGCCAGCACCAGGACACCGGTTCCAAGATGGTCCACATGGCGCCGAACACCTCCTCCACGATCGTCTCGAAGTCCGTGGCCCGCAATGGTGGACGCGCGGCGTACCGCGGTCTGGTCCAGATCAACGAGGGCGCCTCGAACTCCGCGAACTCGGTGGTCTGCGACGCCCTGCTGGTGGACACGATCTCCCGGTCCGACACCTACCCGTACATCGACATCCGCGAAGACGACGTCACCCTGGGCCACGAGGCCACGGTCTCGAAGGTCTCTGAGGACCAGCTCTTCTACCTGATGGCCCGCGGCCTGGCCGAGGACGAGGCCATGGCGATGATCGTGCGCGGCTTCATCGAGCCGATCGCCCGCGAGCTGCCCATGGAGTATGCCCTGGAGCTCAACCGCCTGATCGAGCTGCAGATGGAAGGCTCGGTCGGCTGACCCAGCGTTCTCCAGGCAGCCTCCCAGCCGCCCGGTCCCGCACAGGAGCCGGGCGGCTGGGGCCTGCCGTCCACCGCAGCGCCTCCGTTGAACCGCGCACGCAGACCCGCGCATGAAGAAACAAGGGAAGAGAAACACATGACGAATTCCGCGTCCGCCGATCAGGCGGAACAGGTCGCAGGAGTCGAGGTCGGGGAAGCCCGCATCACGATCCCCGGCATGAGCGAGGAGGGCGAGAACCTCGCCACCGCCCATGAGGAGACCGAACACACCCATGGCGGCCTCGGCGAGTCCACCGTCAAGGCCAAGTCCGGCGGCTCCCGCGCCGACCGCACCACCAGCCTGGACGTCGCCGACTTCGCCGTGCCCACCGGGCGCGAGGAGGAGTGGCGCTTCTCTCCGCTGAAGAAGCTGGGCCGGGTGCTCTCCGACGCGGCCACCCAGACCCCGGTGCGCCTGAAGGTCCGCAACCTGGCCGAGGGCGTCACCCAGGGCGAGCTCGCCCAGGCCCAGTCACCGCGCGGCACCGTGTTCTCGGCAGCCGATCGCGCCGCCGTCGTCGGGTACAGCCAGACCGAGAAGGCCGATCACATCAAGGTCGCCGCCGACACCGAGCTGACCGAGCCGGTGTTCCTGGACATCACCGGTGAGGCCGCCGGCCAGCGCGCCAACGGGCACCTCGTGCTCGAGGCCGGCACGCACTCCAAGGTGGTCTTCGTCATGGAGCACCGCGGCTCCGCCGATGCCAACCTCAACGTGGAGGTGATCGCGCGCGACGGCTCCGACGTCACCGTGGTCTCCCTGCAGCGCTGGGACGAGGACGCCATCCACGTGGGCCAGCAGGACGCCGAGGTGGGTCGTGACGCGAAGTACAAGCACATCTCGGTCACCCTGGGCGGCGAGGTCGTGCGGCTGAACTCCAACGTCCGCTACGCGGCCGAGGGTGGGGAAGCGGCCATGTATGGTCTTTACTTCGCCGATGCCGGCCAGCACCTGGAGCACCGCAGCTTCGTGGACCACAACTCCCCGCGGAACAGCTCCAATGTGCTCTACAAGGGCGCACTGCAGGGCCAGGACGCGCGCACCGTCTGGGTCGGTGACGTGCTCATCCGCAAGGCGGCCGAGGGCACCGACTCCTATGAGAAGAACCAGAACCTGATCCTCACCGACGGCGCCCGCGCCGACTCGATCCCGAACCTGGAGATCGAGACCGGACTCATCGAGGGTGCAGGACACGCCTCCTCCACCGGACGCTTCGACGAGAACCACCTGTTCTACCTGATGGCTCGCGGCATCCCCGAGAAAGAGGCCCGCCAGCTCGTGGTGCGCGGGTTCCTCAACGAGATCGTCCAGGCCATCGGCGTGGAGTCGATCGAGGACAGCGTCCAGCAGGATCTGGAGAACGAACTGAAGATCGCCGGCTTCTAGAGACAGCCTCCGCTGCCCGGTCTCAGCTGACCCCCGGGGCCGCCGCGGCTCGTTCGCTCCATCATCAACACCTCACAGAACCAAGCAAAGGACACGCAAAGAATGTCTACTCTCGAGATCAAGGACCTGCACGTCTCCATCGAGACCGAGCAGGGCTCCAAAGAGATCCTCAAAGGCGTCACCCTGACCATCAAGTCCGGCGAGATCCACGCCATCATGGGCCCCAACGGCTCCGGGAAGTCCACACTGGCCTCCACCATCGCGGGGCACCCGCGCTACCAGGTGACCTCCGGGACCATCACCATGGACGGCGAAGACGTGCTGGAGATGTCCGTGGACGAGCGAGCCCGCGCAGGCCTGTTCCTGGCCATGCAGTACCCCGTGGAGGTCCCCGGGGTGACCATGACCAACTTCCTGCGCACCGCCAAGACCGCCATCGACGGCGAGGCCCCGAAGCTGCGCACCTGGACCAAGGACGTCCGCGGCGCCATGGAGAAGCTCAAGATCGACGCCGACTTCGCCAACCGCAACGTCAACGAGGGCTTCTCCGGCGGTGAGAAGAAGCGCGTGGAGATCCTGCAGATGGAGCTGTTCAAGCCCAAGTTCGCCGTGCTCGACGAGACCGACTCCGGTCTGGACATCGACGCCCTGCGCGTGGTCTCCGACGGTGTCAACCGGGCGCACTCCGAGAACGACATGGGCACCCTGCTGATCACCCACTACACGCGGATCCTGAACTACATCACCCCGCAGTTCGTCCACGTCTTCGTCGACGGCCGCGTCGCCGAGCAGGGCGGGCCGGAGCTGGCCGACGAGCTCGAGGCCAACGGCTACGACCGTTTCCTCGCCCCGGTCCAGGCCTGAGCAGCACAGTGTTGAATCCAGACACCATCAGGGCTGACTTCCCGCTGCTGGGCCGCACGGTCCGCGGCGGGAAGTCCCTGGTGTACCTGGACTCTGGGGCCACCGCGCAGAAGCCGCAGCAGGTCATCGACGCCGAGTCGGGGTTCTACTCCCAGACCAATGCTGCGGTGCACCGCGGGGCGCACCAGATCGCCGAAGAGGCCACCGAGGCCTACGAGACCGCCCGTGAGACGGTGGCCGGCTTCCTCGGTGCCGACACCGATGAGATCGTCTGGACCAAGAATGCCACCGAAGCGCTGAACCTGGTGGCCTACGGCTTCCTCAATGCCAGCCTCGCCGCCGCGGCGGGACCTGCCAGCCCCGCCTTCGAGGCGGTCAGCGCGCAGGCCCGGTCGCGCTTCGCGCTGACGCCGGGGGATGAGATCGTGGTCAGCGAGGCTGAACACCACGCGAACCTGGTGCCCTGGCAGCAGCTGGCCGCGAAGACCGGCGCCACCCTGCGCTGGATCTCGGTCACCGCCGAGGGGCGCCTGGATCCGGAGAGCTTCTCGGTGATCGGGGAGCGCACCCGGGTGGTGGCCATCACGCACGCATCCAACGTCACCGGGGCGATCACCGATGTCCCCGCGCTGGTGGCCCGAGCCCGAGCCGTGGGTGCCTACGTGGTGCTCGACGCCTGCCAGACCGCCGCGCACATGCCGGTGGACTTTCATGGCCTGGACGTCGACTTCGCGGCATTCTCCGCCCACAAGATGGTGGGACCCACCGGCGTGGGCGCCCTCTACGGCCGTGCCGAGCTGCTCCAAGACCTGCCGCCCTTCCTCACCGGAGGGTCCATGGTGGAAGTGGTCACCATGGAGTCCACCAGCTTCATGCCCCCGCCGCAGCGCTTCGAGGCCGGGACCCAGATGGTGGCTCAGGTGGTGGGCTTCCGCGCCGCGGTGGAGTACCTCGATGCTCTGGGCATGGACCAGGTGGCCGCCCATGAGCAGCAGATGACCGAGCTGCTGCTCGAGGGCATCGCCTCGGTGCCCGGGGTCCGTGTGCTGGGACCCGCAGATGCCACGGATCGGCTCGCCGTCGTCGCCTTCGAGGTGGACGGGGTGCACCCGCATGATGTCGGCCAGGTGCTCGACGACGCCGGGATCGCCGTTCGGGTGGGCCACCACTGCGCGCAGCCGATCCACCGTCGCCTGGGCGTGCATGCCTCTGCCCGAGCCTCTGCCGGGGTCTACACCACCGCGGCCGATGTCGAGGCCTTCATCCAGGGGCTGCACGAGGTCCGCAGGTTCTTCACCCCGTCTGAGGTCGCCGGCGGGCGCGCACCGAGAGGGGTCTCCAGCTGATGGCCGATGCGATGGAACAGCTCTACCAGCAGGTCATCCTGGATCATGCCCGCGCGCGTCAGGGCGCGGGTGAACTCCTCGACTATGGCGGGGAGTCCTTCCAGATCAACCCCACCTGCGGGGATCAGGTCACTCTACGGGTGAACCTGGATCCGGCAGGAGAGACGATCCTCCAGCTCGGGTGGACCGGAGAAGGATGCTCCATCTCCCAGGCCTCGCTCTCGGTGATGCATGAGCTGGTCACCGGGCACCCGGTGACCCGCGCCGAGGAACTCGGCGGGTACTTCCGGGACCTGATGGCGGCCCGCGGGAAGGAACTCGATGCCGTGCGGCAGGAGGCCCTCGAGGATGCCTCGGCCTTCACCGGTGTGGCACGCTATCCGGCACGGATCAAATGTGCTCTGCTGGGATGGATGGCGCTGCGCGACGCCCTGGTTCAGGCGCGCGGCCGGGCATAGACCCGAAGCCGACACGGTTGAAACCGGCAGAAGCTGCCACGCCCTGACACCACAGCCAGCCGCAAGGCTGCGGCAACACCGCCTGAGATGACACGCAAGCCCCGCACAGATGCAGAGAACTTCGAAGGAAAGGAGCGCACCATGAGTGACGCGCCCGCTGCGGCTCAGACGCCGCTGGAAGACGTCGAGGAAGCCCTCAAGGACGTGATCGACCCGGAGCTCGGGATCAACGTCGTGGATCTGGGCCTGCTCTATGGCCTGAACTACGCC
The DNA here is from genome assembly GCF_014138825.1 of Nesterenkonia sandarakina. Classification (NCBI taxonomy): domain Bacteria; kingdom Bacillati; phylum Actinomycetota; class Actinomycetes; order Micrococcales; family Micrococcaceae; genus Nesterenkonia; species Nesterenkonia sandarakina. The sequence goes on from NZ_JACJIH010000001.1 coordinate 580,144, forward strand.
GAGGACGGTGCCCTGCTGATCGATATGACGCTGACCACCGCCGCCTGCCCGCTCACCGATGTGCTCGAGGAGCAGGTCGGACAGCATGTGGGCAGCCTGGTCGATGAGTGGCGGCTCAACTGGGTCTGGATGCCGCCGTGGGGCCCGGAGAAGATCACCGACGACGGTCGGGAGCAGATGCGCGCCCTGGGATTCAATATTTAGATTTGAACTAAATCTTCCCGTCAGGCGTTTTCCTGGGAAGAACCGTGACATAAGCTGTGCCGAAGCAGGTGGCATCCATGTCTGTACCCTGAAGCGGACAGGGTGCCACCTGTGACGGGAGCTTTGATGTCGAGATTGACCACGTTTCTGGGCCGGGAGTCCGAGCTGGCCGCGATCACTGCGGCCGCCTCTGCCGTCCGTGCGTCCGGGGAGCCGCGATTCATCCTGATCGAGGGGCACCCGGGCGTCGGGAAGACCGCCCTGCTCAATGAAGCCGTCTCCCGGCTCACCGGCTGGTCGCGAGCCAACGTCTACCTCGACGCCGCAGATCAGGAGAGCCCCGGATACGCCGCCACCCATCTGCTGCGCAAGAAGCAGCGCCTGCGAGCCCCCACCGAGAAGGCCGGGCTCGCCGCTCTGATCCAAGAACAGGCCGATGGCATCACCGAACCCGTGGTGTTGGTCATCGAGGACCTGCAGTGGATGGACTCCCTCTCCGCGGACGTGATCTATCAGACGATCCGCGAGGTGGAAGACGTGCCGATGCTCTCTCTGGTCACCGGACGCCTGAGCACACGCCCAGAGCTGCTGCGTCTGACTCGTTACACCCAGACGGCCGGAGAGGCGCAGCGCATCGTGCTGGAGCCCTTCAGCCGGGCCGAGCTGCGCGCCCTGCTCCAGCGCGAGACCGGACTGCCGATCAGCAGCAACGTCGCCGGCCGGGTCCACGAAGGCACCGGCGGGCTGCCGGCATTCGTGAACTACGTGATCGAGAAGCTCACGACCCAGGAGGAGGCAGTCAGTGCCGCCGCCCTGGACGCGGCGCTGCGGGATCTGGAGAAGGGTCTGGGCCCTGCGAAGACCCAGCGGCTGCTCATCCGGCAGGTCGCCGAGGAGGCCCCCGAGGACGTACGGCGTGCGCTCGGCATGCTGGCCCTGGCCCGGTACCCACTCGCCGTGCACGAGCTGCGCGAGCTGCTCGGGACCGACACCCTCGATGTGGAGGCGCTGCGGGAATCCAGCCTGGTCCAGGAGTCGATGAAGTCCGGGCGGTTCTCCCTGCAGCATCGGATCTTCGCCCGGTGCCTGGTCGCGGATCTCCCCCGGGAGCAGAAGGTCGACCTGCACATGCGTCTGGCCCGGATGGAGGTGGGCCTCGCCTCGGTGCGCCATCAGGCCCATGCGGCGCTGCTGGATCCTTCGGTGGCGGATCGCCCGGCGATCGTGACAGGGCTGAGCGATGCCGCGAGTCTGGCCAGCCGGTCCGGTGAGACCGCCGAGACCTTGGAGCTCTTGCGGCTGGCCTTCGAGGTCGAACGCTCAGGCGCCACGCTGGAGGCGCTGGCCTTCGCTGCGCTGCGAGCCGGCACCTGGATCGACATCGAATCGACCAGCAGCTGGATGCACACCCACGATGACATCCATCCGGTGCTGCGCCGCGGGGTGCTGGCCCGCGAGAGCCTCATGCGAGGTGACCTCGAAGGCACCCTGGGCTTCCTGGCAGGGGGACTCGATCTCGCCGCCGCCTCGCCCAAGGCGCTGCTCTCCTATGCGGACACCGTGCTGCAGGCCTCCCGCATGGCGGGGCTGCGCGGGTCGTACTGGCACCTGTTCAAGGTTGCCGAGCGCACCGTCGAAGCCCTGGCGAGCCTGGAGGCGCAGCTGGCTGCGGCGGAACCGATCCAGGACACGGCAATCACGGCGCCCGAGGAGCTGCTGGCGGAGGCCCGAGGGCTGCGCGCGAGCCTGCAGCTGTGGCGTCTGCTCGAGGGGATCGGCGACGCCGAACAGCCACACTCGTTCTCCAGCGAGGTGGAGGTGCTCCTGGAGGACCTCCGTCGGGTCCCGGGCACGGAATCCGCCCAGATGCTGCTGCTGGTGGCCCGCGGAGCGCTGCTGCGCACCGCAGGCCACCCCACTGAGGCGTACGCGGACCTGATCACCGCCATCGAGAACTGGCCCGGACGCAATCGCCGGGCACTGGCCCAGGCGCATATCCACATGACCTACCTGCTCTTCGAAGCGGGACTGTGGGGCGAGGCGCAGACCTTCGCGGAGTCGGCAGCCTCCGAGGTCCTGGACATCACCGAGGACAACATCGCGCCGATGGCCTTCAACGCCGCGCACCTGGTTCCCGCCGCGCGCGGTCACCGCGAGGAGCAGGACTGGCCCTTCGATCTCCGGGCCCATATCGGCCGCATGACCGGCACCAGCCTGGGCAAGGCCGGCTGGGGGTTCATCGAGGCCTGGGGAGCCACCTCCGCCCAGGACCACGAGCGGGTGGTGAGCAGCGTGCTCGCGCTCCAGGTCGAGCTGAACATCTGGTCCCCAGCGATCACCCCCGCGGTGCTCCTGGGCCGCTCGCTCTTCCATACCGGCCGCGCACAGGCGCTGCCCGCCCTGATCACCAAGATCCGCGGCGAGGAGCACTCCGCGTCGGTGCAGCGTGACTACGTGCTCCGGCACCTGCGCGGACTCTCCGCCCTGGGCGCGGGCAAACACCCGGCGGCCTATGAGTACCTCAGTGCCGCCATGTCCACGGTCTCAGGGATCCCGTCGCTGAAGTCCACGCATGTGTCCGGCGACGGCGGGGCGCTGAGCATCTACCGGGGTCTGCTCGCACTGGACCTGGGTCACTGTGTGCTGCTCGGCATGGAGTCCCTCCAGGAGAAGGTGGGCGAGGCTTCAGAATGGGTGCTCTGGGCCGCCTCGATGTTCCAGAGCTGCGGAGCCGAGGGCCTCTTCCACCAGGCCGACGAGGTGTTCCGGGCGCTGCGCAAGCCGGGCTCGGGCGCCAACGCCGGCAGCGAGCGGCTGCGCATCATCGATCTGCCCGAGGGGCTCAGCTCCAAGGCCCGTTTCGCGCTCAGCGCGCTGACCACCCGGGAACGCGAGATCGCCCTGATGGTGGGTCAGGGGCTCTCCAACAAGGATGTCGCCGAGGAGCTGGTGCTCTCGGTGCGCACGGTGGAGTATCACGTCGCCAATGCCCTCGGAAAGCTGGCGCTGGAGTCCCGCCATGCCCTGCGGCGCATGCTCCAAGGTGAGGATGAGGGCGACCTGCGCTCCGCCTGAATCGCCTCGACGTCCTGCCTCTGACCTGGGCGACTTGATGATGCAAGCAATTTCAGCGTTCGCACCACGGGGAATCACGGGGGTTCCCCGGTAGTCCCTGCGGGGGTTCACCCACCACTGTGACGCCCGGCACTCGTCCCGGCCTAGCGTGGTCAGCACACCGTGAGAGACGCCCCTCCGTCCAGGGGCGTCTCACCCGGTGACTACTGACCATGCACCGGGAAAGTTGTCACTCATGAATATGCACGACTATGTGCGCATCTGCCGTCGGCGGTGGGCCTCGATCCTGCTCACCCTGCTGATCGCGCTCGCTGCGGCCGCGGTGATCTACCCCTTCCAGCCGACCACCTACGCGGCGACCACCAAGATCTACGTCTCCGCCGCCTCCGGAGAGAACCTCGAGGAGCTCCAGCAGGGCAGCGACTTCGCCGAGCAGCGTGCCGGGACCTACGCAGACCTGGTGACCACCCCCGCAGTTCTGGGACCGGTGATCGAGGAGCTGCGGCTGCCGATGGCGAGCTCTCGGCTCGCTGAGGACATCGACGCAGAGGCGCTCGGGGGCACCACGCTGCTGGAGATCACCGCCAGCGCAGACACCGCGGCGGCAGCCGCGGACATCGCGAACTCCACGGTGACCAGCCTGCAGGAGCTGGTCAACGAGATCGATCGTCCGGTCAGCGGCGCCGCGAGCGATGCCGTCCCGCTCGTCGAGCTCGCAGTGGTCCAGGAGGCGGAGGTGCCGACGCGTCCGGTGAGTCCCCGGCTCGAGGTGACGCTGGGGATCGGCCTCGCGGTGGGTCTGGTGCTCGGCCTGGGCCTGGCGTTCCTGCGGGAAGCCCTCGACACCGCGGTCCGCACCCCACGCGACCTCAAGGACCTCGTCGAGGCACCCCTGCTGGGAGTCATCCGACGGTCCAGGGCCAGCTCGGGCAACAGGCAGCGTTCGGCCCCGGGGCCCGCAGAGTGTGCAGCGTCCTTCCGTGAGGTGCGCATGCGGCTGATGTTCGGAGAGACCCACGGGTCCCCGAGCTCCTACGTGGTCACCAGCTCCCTGGAGCGTGAAGGCCGCACCACCGTGGCGCTGAACCTGGCTCGGTCCCTGGTCGAGGGCGGTCGCCGGACGCTGCTGATCGGAGCGGACTTCGCGGACCCTGATCTCGTGCAGCAGCTGCGCGCCGGACGGTCCCAGAGGGGCCAGATTCGAGACCTGACCCCGACGGGGCTGACCGAGGTGCTCTCGGGGAAGGCCTATCTCGAGGACGTGATCCTCCGAGACGCCGAACCCGGGCTCGACGTCGTCCCCGCCGGTCGCAGAACCGATCAGCGCCTGGAGGCCACTCGCCTGGACTCCATGGCGGGGATGCTGGAGACCTGCGCAGAGACCTATGACGTCACCATCATCGACACTTCCGCCCTGCTGAGCTCCTCCGACGCGGCGCTGCTCGGTCAGATCACCACCGGAGTCATCGTGGTGGCCCGCTACGGCGAAGTCACCCGGGCCCAGCTGAGCACCGGACTGGACCTGCTGGCCCGAGCCCGGGCACGGATCGTGGGCGTGGTCTTCACCGGGGTCCCACGGCGCGGCCCGGACCGGCTCCACGATGCTCACCCCCCGACATCACGACGCCGGCGCTCCGCACGCGGCCCGGCCGAGGTCGAGGCCCCCGAGTCTGATCCGCAAGCCCACTCGCAGCGGCCTGGACACTCCGCCGCCCGGCGTCGTCGGCTGCCCGACGGCACGCTGGCGCTGTCTCAGTCGACTCCGCGCGCAGCGAGCAGCCTGGGCCTCCCGCAGGACAGGGGGTGATCGGGAGCATGCTGACCACCCCGCTGGTGCCTGCGAAGAACCCGATCACCGACCACGAACCTACGCACCGCACGGAGATCCCGGAGGCGCTGCAGAAGCTGCTGTGCCTGCTGCTCATCGGTGGTGGGCTGGTCAGCGTCGGCTTCGTCGGTGAGTTCTCGCCGCTGCCGATGACCACGCTGCTCGATGTCTGGGTGCTGCTGCTCGCCGTATGGATCCTGTTTCGCGGTCGGATCCAGTCCTGGGTGAGCCTGCTCCTGGTCCTGGGGTACCTCGCGGCGCGCGGCATAGCCGCGGTCTCGGTGGATCCTCCGCTGCTGGATCTGCTGCAGGCGCACCGCTGGCTGGTCTACCTCGCGGTCTTCGCGCTGGCCCGAGGCCACCGATGGAGCAGGCCGGAGCTGCTCACCCGGCTGGCATGGTGGCTGGTCGGACTGGCCACCGTGAAGTCGGTGCTGACCGCGCTCACCCTGGGTCTGGATGAACGTCCCGGACTGTTCCTGGAGAACAACTTCGAACTGGCGCTCTTCAGCGGCACGGCAGCGGTCATCCACCGCAATGACCCGCGCAATGGGATCCGGCTGATCCTGCTGCTGGGTCTGCTGACGCTGCTCTCCGGGTCCCGCAGCGGCGCCCTGACCTACCTGGTGCTCGTGGCCTTCGCGCTCTGGAGCGTGAGCACCCGGGATGTCTTCCTGCGCTACCTGGCCATGCTCACCCCGGTGGTCGCCGTCGTCGTCCCCTGGGTGATCTTCGCAGGCCGGGCCGCGGAGTCCGAGGTGATCGACCGAGTGAGGTTCCTCGAGGTGTTCCTCAGCGAGGTCCAGCGCTGGCAATGGCTGGACTGGACCTTCGGGACACCACCGATCACCCCGCTCTCCCCGCAGGGCTGCGCCTCGCTGGCCTACTACGACGTGCTGTTCTCCTCCGCAGGGGACGGCCAGTGCTACTCGGTGATCCTGCACTCCTTCATCCTGCGGCTGCTCTACGACGGCGGCTTCCTGGCCCTGCTCATGGCGCTGCTCCTGCCGCTGGTGATCATGCGCCAGGCCCGGGTGCCCTGGGGCCTGACCCTGACGCTGCTGGCGATCGCGGTGATCAACAGCGCCTCGGTCAGCGGCTTCAACAACCCCTATGTGGCTCTGCCGATCCTGCTCGCGGTCCTCACAGCTGGACCCCGCGAAGCAGTCGACCCCGCAGCCGCTCAACGACCTCTGGCTCCGTTCCATGCACCGTCGCTTCATCCACAAGGAGATCTCCGATGACTGTCATCCCGTCCCTGAATGTTCCTCTGCTCGGCGTCGCCGTCACCCCGCTGAACCGCGCGGAGCTGCTCGCCCATATCCGCGACGCGGTCCAGGAGGGCCGGCAGATGCTGGTCGCCGGGCACAACCTGCACTCGGTCTACCTCTGGTACAGCCTGCCGGAGTTCCGCGACTTCTATGACCGCGCCGGAGCCGTCGTGGTCGACGGGATGCCGCTGCTGGCCCTGCTGCGGATCGGGCAGCGCGCGCCGCTGCGCACCGAACACCGCATCGGGTCCACCGACTGGCTCGACGGGCTGGCTGACCTGGAGGGGATCCAGCGCGTGACGCTGCTCGGCGGCACCCCGGCGGCGAGCACAGCGGTGCTGCGGCACCTGCGCTCATTGGGCGGAGACGTCGCCTGGCAGGGCATCCCCGGTGACCCGTGGCGGGCCGAGGATGTCGATGAGGTCGCCGAGGAGATCCGGGCTCACGATCCCCAGGTGCTGCTGATCGGGATGGGCATGCCGCTGCAGGAACGCATCGCCGATCAGCTCGGCGCACGTCTGGACGTCCCGGTGATCGCCACGGTGGGCGGAGCCTTGGACCAGCTGGGAGGCACCCAGTCGCTCGCCCCGCGGCGACTGGGCACCATGGGCCTGGAATGGGCATGGCGGCTCGCCACCGACCCGCGCCGGCTCGCCGGGCGCTATCTGCTGGAACCCATGAAGCTCGCCGCGCTGCTGATGTGGAGGGCCTGATGAGCATCACCACCTCGGCCTGGAGCGAGACGATGCACCAGGTCCCGTTCACCGCAGAGCTCGACGACCGCCCCGAGTCCACCCCGCCGCGCACGCTGACCGCGATCATCCCCACGGTGGGGCGCCGCTCGCTGAAGCGGGCGGTCGCCTCGGTGTCGCGCCAGACCTGGCCCACCACAGCGCTGGTGGTGCTGGATCGGCCGGAGAACGCCGCCAGCGTGGAGAAGCTGCTGCAGGGCCTGCCGCACCTGCTGGTGGTCAGCCCCGGCGGGCTGGGCGGGGCGGGCGCGCGGAACCTCGGGGTGCGCAGCGCGCGCACCACTCACGTCGCCTTCCTCGACGACGACGACGAATGGGTCTCGGAGAAGGCCGCTCTGCAGATGGCGGTGGCCGGGGAGGACACCGTGGTCAGCTCACGGTCGCTCCTGGTCGGCTCCACGAGTCGGGTCGTGCCGGAGCGGCTCTACCACTCCGAGGGAGACCAGGCGGTGCCTGTGGTCGACTACGTCCTGGACCGGTCCACCCTGCGGCTGCGTCGGCACTTCATGCAGACCTCATCGCTGCTGTGCAGCCGCGACACCGCCCTGCAGGTGCCCTGGAACCAGGACCTGACCCGGCACCAGGACTGGGACTGGCTTGCCAGGCTTGAAGCAGCAGGCAAGACCCTGAGGATGCTGCCCGAGGTGCTTGTGCGGGTGCACCAGGGCAGCACCGGTTCCATCTCGCGCAGCGCCGACTGGCAGGCCAGTTCGCGCTGGCTCGACTCGGTCGGTCCGGGGCTCTCGGATCGGTCCCGGGCAGACTTCCTCACCTCGGTGGTGGCGCGCGGCGCCTTCGCCTCCGGGGCGTGGAACCAGGGCCTGCGGCAGCTCGCCCGAGGGCTGCGGGCACGCCCGCACGCTGCCGCCGTGGTGCTGGCAGTCTCCGGAATGTTGAGAGTGGGCGGGCATGGCTCCTGAGGCTTCCGTCCCGGGTTCGCCTGCGGCTGATCCCGCTGCCCCGGGTGATCCCCGACCAGCACCGCAGCGCAGCTGGACTGCGATGTTCCTGCGCACGGCTGGGTTGCGCGTGGCAGTGCTGCCGGTCAGCGCGCTGTGCGCACTGACCACCGCGGGACTCACCGTGCACTACGCGGGGGTGCTGGCCTTCGGGTTCATCACCCTGGTCGCCCAGCTGCAGCTCGCCCTGCCATTCGCGGATCTCGGCATGGGGGCAGCGGTGGCCCGCGCGGTGGCCCGCGCCGATGGTTCGGCCAGCGGAGCAGAGACAGTCCGGGTGCTGATCCGGCGCACGGCCCTGCTGCTGGGCACGGTGGGCGTGGTGGGGGCGGCGGGTGCGGTGCTGAGCGGGATTTCCGGATTCTGGTCCGGGGTCTTCGATGTGCCCGAGGCCCTGGCCGGGGAAGTGGATCTGGTGATGAGCCTGGTGCTCGCGGTGTTCTTCCTGAGCCTTCCGCTGGGGATCGCTGAACGAGTCCTCATCGGTCGCGATCGCGCCGACGTGCTGGTGCTGCTGGGACTGATCCCCTCGGTGGGGAACCTGCTGGTGGTCCTGGCCCTGGGACAGCTCGGGGTCCCCGTGGCCTGGTTGGCTCTGGGTCTGCCGCTGAGCACGCTGAGCTTCCTGGGACTCTGCGGCTATCTCGCCTTTGTCCATCCGCGCATCGGCCTCCGAGGGATCACCGGTCCGGGCCACCCGCAGGGAGCGGCCCCGGGACAGCCGGCTCCGGCAGGGAAGGTGGTGCGCGATGAGACCTCGATCCGGCTGATCCTGCTCGGGGGACTGCCGGTCCTGCTGTCCACTGCGGGGATGGTCCTCTCCGAGCAGCACGGACGGCTGGTGCTGGCCAGTGCGGGCTCAGCCCTGGACCTCAGCGAGTACGCGATCGCGCTGCAGCTCTACATGCCGATCTACTCGGTGCTCTATATGGCAGCCACGGTGCTCTGGCCGCGCTTCGCAGTGGCGAAGGATCCGCAGCTCTGGAGACGAGCCAATCTGATGCTCACCGGGCTCGGCTTCGGAGCCGCCCTGGGTTATCTCAGCTTCGCCCGCCCCGTGGCAGATCTGGTCTCCGGAGGCAGCCTGGTGCCGTCCTGGGGTGTGGTGCTCGGGCTCAGCGCGGCGCTCATCGCGCAGTCCGCTCACCTGACCCAGGTCAACCTGTTCACCGACCGTGCTGGCTTCTGGCGCCAGGCCGCCATGTCCCTGGCGCTGCTCGGGATCGTGGTCCCCGGGACCCTGCTTGGAATCCGGCTGGGACTCGGCGCCGCCGCCCCCGGCGTCTCGATGGCCCTGGGGGTGACGCTGGCGCAGGTCATCCCGGGACTGCTGCTGGCAGCCCGGCTGCTGCGAGTCGCGGCCGCAGGATCGGCGCCTGGGTCACCGGTGACGCGGTCCTCGACCGGCACCGCCGATGCGCCGAGCTCCGCATCCCCGCGGCACCCCATTGAGCTCGCCGATCAGACCGACCCTGCTGATCAGGCTGAGCTCGCTGATCAACCTGAGCCTGCTGATCCAACTGACCCTGCTGATTCCACCGAGCCATCCGATCCCACCAGCCCCGCCGGCAAGGCGTCCACCGCTGCGGCATCCGGCGCCGCGCAGACCCATGACCGTTTCCTCACGCCTGCTCAGCAGGCCTGACCTTGAAAGGCAATCACCATGCACCCTTCAGCTCGCAGAATGTTGACCCCCGTTCCGGATTCGATCCTGCGTCAGGTCATGTACCGCCGTCGCTTCGGTCGCTGGGGGGACTTCAAGACCCCGGCGCGGTTCACCGAGTTCCTCACCCAGCGGATGCTGCGGGATCGCAGCCCGGAGATTGCGTGGACCTGCGATAAACGCGCGATGAAGGCCTACGCCGCGGAGCACACCCCCTGGATTAACGTGCCTGACACGCTGTGGCACGGGACCGACCTGGACCAGCTCGACCTGGCGAGCCTGCCGGACCAGTGGGTGATCAAGCCGAATCACCGCAGCAAGGCGGTGCACTTCGGCGATCGCAGCACCACCCTGGATGAGCTGCGCAGGGTGACCCGAGGCTGGCTCCGACCCTACGACCGGATCGCCGTGGGGGAGTGGGCCTACAGCACCGCCCGCCGAGAGCTGATCATCGAACCTCGCATCGGGCACGGCCGGACTCTGGTGGACTACAAGTTTTTCGTGTTCCACGGCAGGCTGCGAATTCTGCACACTGACAGCAACCGGTTCACGGACAACTTCGAGGAGATGTTCTACAACCGAGAATGGGATGCTCTGGATATCGCCAATGGGGCACCCAGAGGTGCGGTCCTGCCGCGTCCGGACAACTTCGAGGCGATGGTGCGTGCCGTGGAGACCCTCGGCGCCGGCTACGACTTCATGCGGGTGGACCTCTACAACATCGACGGTGAACCGTGGTTCGGCGAGCTCACACCGTACCCATCGGGCGGCATGGATCCCTTCACCCCTGACGCTGTGGATCTGCAGCTCGGCGCCTGGTGGGCAGGCTTCGACGCGACGCCCGGGCACCCAGGTGGTGCCGCGCAGATCAATGAGGCCCGGCCATGAGCGTGCAGACCACCCCGATCAGTCTCAGCAACGCTGCCGCGAGCCACGACTGGATGACGGCACCGGCCGGGCCAGCCTCGGCACGGCAGTGGCAGCGGGGCTACGCGAGACGGCTGGCGCTGACGGATCTGATCCTGGCATCGGGCACAGTGGCTGCGGTCCACCTCCTGGCGCTGCCGGAGCTGCCGGTGCTGGGCACCGCGGTGCTGCTGGCGCTGTGGCTCACCGCGCTGGGGGCCGCACGATCTCGGGACTGGCGGCACATCGGGGCGGGCGTCACGGAGTACCGCCGGGTGCTCGTCGCCTCGGTGACCAGTGTGGGACTCTTCTTCGCGACCCTGGTGGCTCTGGACCTGCCCACCCCGCGTGAGCATCTGATCTGGTCCCTCCCCATGGGCGCCCTGAGTCTGCTGCTGGGCCGCTGGGTGTGGCGACGGGTGCTGCAGCGGAAGTGGCGGTCTGGCATCTGGACCCACCGGGCCGTGGTGGTGGGACACCCGGGAAAGATCAACCACGTGGTCTCCGCCGTCCAAGGTGCGACCTCCTGCACCGGAACGGTGGTGATCGCCACGCATCCCGTCCGGGGGGATCTGACCGGCGGTGATGCCGCAGCCCGGGAGCGCCTTGTCGCCCAGATCGTGGATGTGGTCACCAGCAGCGCAGCGGACCTGGTGCTGCTCACCGAGACCGACCTGCTTTCTGCGCAGGCGGTGCGGGAACTGGGATGGGCGTTGGATGCGCTGGACGTGAACCTGGTGGTGGTGCCCTCGCTCACCGAGACGGCCGGCTCACGGATCAGCTCCCACATGATCGCTGGAGTCCCGCTGCTCCACGTCGCCTACCCGCGGCTGACCGGACGTGCCCGGATCCTCAAGCGCAGCTTCGACGTCCTCGTCTCAGCGCTGGCGCTGCTGATGCTCGCACCTGGGCTGGCGATCATCGCGGTCTGGGTGCGGCTGGACAGTCCTGGGCCGGTGCTCTTCCGGCAAGAACGGGTGGGGATCAACCACTCCCGGTTCTCGATGCTGAAGTTCCGATCCATGGTGGTCGACGCCGAGCGGTACCTCTCACTGCTCAAGGACCGCTCCGAGGGCAATGAGGTGCTCTTCAAGATGCGCCGGGATCCGCGGGTCACCCGGGTGGGGACGGTGCTGCGCCGGCTCAGCCTGGACGAGCTGCCGCAGTTCTACAACGTGCTGCGCGGGGAGATGTCCGTGGTGGGTCCGCGACCGCCGCTGCCCCAAGAGGTGGAGGCCTACGACGACACCGCCCACCGGCGGCTGCTGGTCAAGCCCGGGATCACCGGACTGTGGCAGGTCACCGGACGCTCAGACCTCTCCTGGGAGGAGAGCATCCGACTGGACCTCTACTACGTGGAGAACTGGACGCTGCTCGGAGACATCCAGATCGTGCTGCGCACCGCACGGGCAGTCTTCGGCGGGACCGGCGCCTACTGACCCTGCACCCGCTGACCCTGGCGTCGGCCGACTCAGCGACCCGTGACTCAGCGACCTGTGCCTCGCCAGCCTGTGCCTCGGCAACCTGCCGCCTCAGGCGCCGGCGACCTCGCGGTAGCGTGCGATCGCCGGGGCCGGTGCGTCGTCGGCGGTCAGCCGGCCCTCCTCGAAGACCAGCACGCGTTCCGCCCGTGCGGCCAGCTGCAGGTCATGGGTGGCCACGATCATCGGCGCCTGAAGCCCCATCAGCAGCTCGGTGAACTCCACGGTGCTGCGCAGATCCAGCAGCGTCGTCGGCTCATCGGCGAGGACCAGCTCCGGCTCCGCGGCCAGAACACCTGCCAGCGCGACCTTCTGGCGCTCGCCGGAGGAGAGGTCGTAGATGCTGGAGTTCTCCCTCTCGCCGAGCCCCATGGTGTCCAAGATCTCACGGCTGCGCGCGCGACGTCGGGAGGCGGAGCTGATGCTGCGGCGCATCGAGAACGCGATGTCCTCTCCGACCACCGGCATGATCAGCTGCGCCTGCGGGTTGGCGAAGATGAACCCTGACCGCACACCCGACGGGCTGAGCTGGAGCGATCCCTGCGTGGGGGCGACCAGACCGGCGATCAGGCGCAGCAGTGTGGACTTGCCCGACCCGTTGGCACCAATGACGGCGATCCGATGCTGGGACAGGGACAGGCTCAGCGGGTGCAGGATCCGGCGTCGCCCGCCCTCGGCGGTGTCCACGTCGAATGCGACGGCATCGAGCGTCGTCGTTACACTAGAGAGGTTGTCCACCCCACCCACCCATCTTGCATTGTCAGGCCGGCGAGAACGTCTCGGCCCGAAGGGAATCTGCACCGTTGATCAGCGTATCCAATCTTGAACTCCGAGCGGGCGCGCGCCTGCTGATGGACGAGGTCAACTTCCGGATCGACTCCGGGGACAAGGTCGGGCTCGTCGGTCGCAACGGTGCCGGCAAGACCACGATGACCAAGGTGCTCGCCGGGCTGACCCAGCCTGCCGCCGGTCATGTGGAGCGTCGCGGCAGCATCGGCTACCTGCCGCAGGACCCCAAGATCGATGACATGGAGCAGCTCTCCCGGGACCGGATCCTCTCCGCCCGCGAGCTCGACGTGATCAGCGCGAAGATGCGCGCCGCCGAGCAGGACATGATGAGCACCGATGACGCCGTGCGGGACAAGGCCATGGCCCAGTACGGGAAGGTGCAGACCCGGTTCGACGCCGCCGGCGGCTACTCTGCGGAGGCGGAGGCCGCGATGATCTGCAACAACCTGGACCTGCCGGAGCGGATCCTCTCCCAGCCGTTGAAGACCCTCTCCGGTGGTCAGCGCCGCCGTGTGGAGCTCGCCCGGATCCTGTTCTCCGACGCTGACACCTTGCTGCTGGATGAGCCGACCAACCACCTCGACGCGGACTCCATCGTGTGGCTGCGCGATCACCTGCAGAGCTACGCCGGAGCGGTGCTGATGATCTCCCACGATGTGGAGCTCATCGAGTCCACCGTGAACAAGGTCTTCTACCTCGACGGCAACCGCACCACCCTCGATGTCTACAACATGGGGTGGAAGAAGTACCTGGTGCAGCGCGATCAGGACGCCGCACGGCGCAAGCGCGAGTATGCCAACGCGGAGAAGAAGGCCAGCCAGCTGCGCTTCCAGGCCGAGAAGATGCGGGCCAAGGCCACCAAGGCTGTGGCGGCCCAGTCCATGCTCAAGCGCGCGGACCGGATGATGGCCGGGCTCGAGGGTGAGCGCGCCGCCGAGCGGGTCGCGAACATCCGCTTCCCTGCGCCGGCCTCGTGCGGCAAGACCCCGCTGATGGCCGAGGGGCTCTCGAAGTCCTATGGTTCGCTGGAGATCTTCAACGGGCTCGACCTGGCCATCGACCGGGGGTCCCGTGTGGTGATCCTGGGCTATAACGGCGCGGGCAAGACCACGCTGCTGCGGCTGCTCGCCGGGGCCGCCGAGGCCGACGCCGGCCGGGTCATCTCTGGTCACGGGCTCAAGCTGGGGTATTTCGCCCAGGAACACGACACCCTGGACACCGAGAGCTCGGTGTTGGAGAACATGAAGACCGCCGCACCGTTCCTCAATGACACCGATCAGCGCAAGATCCTCGGGTCCTTCCTGTTCTCCGGCGACGACGTGAGCAAGCCCGCCGCAGTGCTCTCCGGCGGTGAGAAGACCCGCCTGGCGCTGGCCTCTCTCGTGGCCTCGAGCGCGAACGTGCTGCTGCTCGATGAGCCCACGAACAACCTGGACCCGGCCAGCCGCGAGGAGATCCTCGCTGCGCTGCGCACCTATGAGGGCGCCGTCGTGCTGGTCAGCCACGACCCGGGAGCGGTCGAGGCGCTGAGCCCGGACCGGGTGTTGCTGCTGCCTGACGGTGAGGAAGACATCTACACCAAGGACTATGAGGATCTGATCACGCTCGCCTGAGCGGGGGTGTCCACGGCCTGAGCTGGGGCTTCTCAGAAGACTCTGCGGATCTTTCGATGCTGGTCAGCGGCGCGCGCCGAGGCTAGGCTCACCGGATGGCACTGACCCCTGACACCCTGCTGGCCGGCCCGCGCGCCCGGAGGCTGTGCCACAGCAGTCCCCGCTTCTCGGACCAGGCCCCGGTGACGTTGTATCTCGTCGAGGACGGCTTCGGCTGGGAGACCGCGCACTCCCGACGGCTCCGGATCCCCGGAGCCCCGCGGATCTGTGAGATCCACACCGCGCAGGACTGGGCCGCGCTGTGCCGTCGCTTCCCTCTGGAGGTCACCGGTGAGAAGCGCCATGACTGGTACCGCACCACCGGTCGCTCCGGGCGCTGGGTGATCCCCGATTGGCACGCGGTCGCCCGGCAGTACGACGGCGTGCACCTCAGCGTCGCCGGATACCTCAGTGCGGCAGGCCGGGCCATCGACATCGACATCGACGCCGAGACGGCGAGCGTGATCGCCGGTTGGAACCCGGGAGAGACCTGGTGGCTCACCGCAGGCCCGGGTCTGGGCACCGAACTCACCCACTGGCAGCTCGAAGAGTCTCTGCACTGGCGGCAGGTGGAGTCCTGCGCACAGGATGAGTACCCGCCGGCGGGATGAGCCTCAGCGGTGCAGCCGCTCCTCCACCCAGGCGTCCTCGAGATCCTCGTCCGAGAGCTTGCCGGTCTTGATCCGTTGCCGACGTCTGACCTCGCGGACCCGGTTCTGGGCCGGGGCGGAGGAGGCGGCATGGACCGGCGCGCCGTCGGCGCCCTCGGCATGGTGCGGCTCGCCGCCGATCAGCGCCTCGGCCTCCTCATAGTCCCGGTTCCGGGCGTGGATCCGTGCAGCATAGCCCCAACCGATGAAGCCGAGCAGCCCGAAGGTGATCCACTGCATCGAGTAGGACAGATGCGGTCCCTCATCCTGAGAGGGCCGGATCAGCTGCCGCGGTGCCACCTCAGGGGCCGGTGACTCCTCCGCCATGAGCCCATAGCCGCCGGTGAGCAGGTCGTAGCCGAGCTGGTCCTGGTATTCGTTCAAGTCGATCGACGCCAGCTGGCCCTCGGGTGCGCCCCGGTTGATCTCCGGCTCCGCGGGACGGATCCGAGCCACCAGGTCCACCTCACCTTCGGGAGGATCCGGGTTCAGCGCGGGCTGGGAGCCGTCGGTGCTGTCGGTGGGCAGCCAGCCGCGGTCGATGACGACGACGTCGTCCGTCCCGGCCACTGCGAAGGGGACTACCGATTCATAGCCCACGGAGCCGCTGTGACCTCGGTTGCGCACCAGCCGGGAGTCTTCGGTCAGGTACTCCCCGCTGAGCTCGACCACCGTCCACTCGTCCTGGTCTTCGGCGGCCTCGAAGAGCTCCCGGGCCTCAGCGTAGGGGATCGGTTCCTGGTCGTAGTTGTCCACGATCCGGTTGATCTCCTCCAGGGCGACCTCGCGGCGATCGATCTGCCACTGACCCAGAAACACGCAGGCCACGGCGAAGAGCACGCAGATGCCCAGCCAGCCCAGCCAGGTGGGGGTGAGCAGGAAGCGGTAGCGGTTCACGTCTGGCTCCGCCCGGGTGGATCTTCGGCAGTTCCGGAGGCAGGTTCCAGCGCCTCGGTGCTGCGCCAGAAGAGCCGCTGGGTGAGGTAGTTCTCCAGCCAGGGGCGGTGCTCATCACAGGCCAGCCAGACCTTGCGCCGCTCGGGCTCGTGGATCTTCGGGTTGTTCCACAGCACCTGCCAGGTCGCGTCGCTGCGGCAGCCTTTTCGGGAGCACTGCGGGTCCTGCGGTCCGGGGTGCGCGCCGTCGCCGCCCAGGGCGTTCAGCAGATCCATCAGCGGTGCGTGTCCTGATCGTCGAGGGGCTCGGGGGCGGGGTCCTGCGGTGTCTCAGCGGAGTTCCGCGGCTGCTCAGTCTCGCGGGGGTGCTCGGTGTTGCGGGGGTGCTCGGTGTCGCGCGGGTGCTCAGGCCCGTCGGGCTCCACGAGCTCCCCGCAGATCACCTCGGACTCGGCGACGCCGTTGGAGTAGCCGTCGTGCAGCTCGGGCTCGTCCTCTTCCCACCACTGCCGGTCCGACTCCGGGTCGCCTTCTTCATGCGCGGTGCCCAGCAGGGCGGGGGAGTCCAGGTCCTCAGACTGACGGCGCCCCATATACCGATCGGCGCCCACGTTCGCCGTGGTGACCGCGACGTAGGGCAGGACCACCGCGGCCGCGAGGAGCACCCAGGTCATCCAGTTCTGCAGGATCACCGCAAGGATGAAGCACACCATACGGATGCTCATCGACACCGCATAGCGCACCATTCTCGAGTTCTGCTCGTCACTGTGCTTCTGGGGAGCATCAGTGATCGAGTGGACCTGGTCGCTCACCGGTTCATTCTAGGGGCCCAACCTGGTGGCTCACGGCGATGTGACGCGACGGTCACATAGCGGCTGGCATAGGCTGGGTGCAGAAGCCCTTTCGTGTAGATGGCGCCGCTCCCGGCGTGTGCCCTCGTGCACCCAGACCCGTAACAAGGAGACTCATGACCGCACGCAGCGTACTGATCACCGGTGGCAATCGTGGCATCGGCCGCGCCATCGCCGAGGCGTTCATCGCCAACGGGGACAAGGTCGCCGTCACCACGCGCAACGGTGACGCCCCTGATGGTGCACTCGGAGTCGCCGCAGATGTCACCGATGCGGCCTCAGTGGATGCCGCCTTCACCGAGGTGGAGCAGGCCCACGGCCCGGTGGAGATCCTGGTGGCCAACGCCGGGATCACCCGCGACACGCTGCTGATGCGGATGAGCGAGGAGGACTTCACCGAGGTGCTCGACACCAACCTCACCGGGGCTTTCCGGGTGCTCAAGCGCGCCTCCAAGGGCATGATCCGGATGAAGAAGGGCCGGGTCGTGCTGATCTCCTCGGTGGTCGGGCTCTACGGCTCCCCGGGACAGATCAACTACGCCTCCTCGAAGTCGGGGCTGATCGGCATGGCCCGCTCGCTGACCCGGGAGCTGGGCAGCCGGGGGATCACCGCCAACGTGGTCGCTCCCGGCTTCGTGCGCTCGGACATGACCGACGAGCTGGACGACGCCACGCAGGCCAAGTACCTGCAGAACATCCCCGCGGGGCGCTTCGCCGAGCCCACCGAAGTGGCCTCGGTGGTCCGCTGGCTCGCGTCTGAGGAGGCCGGTTACATCTCCGGCGCCGTGATCCCGGTCGACGGCGGCCTGGGGATGGGTCACTGAGACCGGCCCGGGCAGGCACCGGTATTTTTTTAAGGAACGCATCAGGCACAAGCAGAACTGAGGACACAGCCATGACAGAGCAGGACCTCGCCGGCATCGGCGCCATCATCACCGGATCCTCGCGCGGCATCGGTGCCGCCACCGCGGCCCTTCTCGGGGCTCGGGGCGCCGGCGTCGTCGTGAACTACCGGCAGAAGGCGCCACGGGCCAAGAAGGTCGTGGCGGGCATCGAGGAGGCCGGTGGCCGGGCGGTCGCCGTAGGAGCCGACCTCACCGAGGCCGTCGGTGCGCAGGCCCTGGTGGACGCCGCGGTGGAGAACTTCGGCGGGCTCAACCTGCTGGTGCTCAACGCCTCCGGCGGCATGGAGTCCGGCCGGGGCGAGGACTACGCGCTCAAGCTCAACCGGGACGCCCAGGTGCAGATGGTGCGCACCGCGATCCAGGTGATGCCAGCGGGGTCACAGATCGTGTTCGTGACCAGCCACCAGGCGCACTTCATCGAGCAGACCGCCACCATGGACGCCTATGAGCCGGTTGCGCGCTCCAAGCGCGCCGGTGAGGATGCGCTGTTGGAGCTGATCCCGGAATTCGACGCCAAGGGCATCACGCTCACCGTGGTCTCCGGGGACATGATCGAAGGCACCATCACCGCGACCCTGCTCGAGCGCGCCGAGCCCGGTGCGCTCCAGACCCGCCGTGAGGCCGCCGGAAAGCTCTACAGCGTCGAGGAGTTCGCCGCAGAGATCGCCGCGCTGATCGGACGCTCGGATCTGCCACAGGGCCACACCGAGCTGGTCGGCGGGGCAGAGGACTTCCTGGCCGCCAACGGCTAGGGTCCCAGCAGCAGCGCCGCGGTGGGCACGCAGACCAGCGCCGCGACGATCAGCAGGATCCCGCCCAGCGCGGGACGGCCCAGCGGCTCCGGCGGGACCAGCAGCCGGCTCAGCCGGGCCGTGGTGATCAGCGGTGAGGGCTCCAACGCCGCGCTGAGCGTCTCTGCCGACTCCGTGGCCCCTGCGGCCTCCGTGTGGCCGCCCGGGGTGCTCTGGCCTGGGGTGCTCTGGTCCGGCGCTGCGTCCGGCCGGGCATCACGTCGGACATCGCGGTGTTCCTGCCCGGCAGAGCTCAGCGCCAGCGCGCGCACCAGATCCTCACGCTGGTGGGCGCGCAGGGCGCCGTCGTCGGCGAGCATCTCGGTGAGCTCGGTGACCGCGGCGCGGCCGTGCCGGGTGGTCGGCAGCCAGGGCAGCGCCCGGTACCAGGCCTCGAAGGCCATGGTCAGGAAGTGGTGGCGCTGCTGCAGATGTGTCTTCTCATGGGCGACGACGGCGGCAAGCTCGCCCTCCGAGAGCTGGTCCAGCAGTCCCCGGGAGAGCACCGTGACCGAGCCGGAGTGGGTGCGACCAGGCAGGCAGTAGGCCAGTGGCGCGTCGTGTTCCAGGACATGGGCGTGGATGAGCTCCGGAGAGAGCTTGAAGTGCCGTCCCAGGGCTGCTGCCTGGTTCCCGTCCACCGGGGTGGAGAGCAGCCGCACCACGTCTCGGTGCCGCCGGCGCTGCCCCAGGACCCGCACATAGGTCAGCAGCAGGGTCAGCAGCAGGTGGCACCCCAGCAGCACGCCGAGGCAGAGCGCGAAGATGTGACCGGCATGGACCCCCAGCGCCGGGAGGGCGCCGAAGTCCGCGGCGGCCGAGAGGCGCAGCACGTGCCAGGCCGCAGCCGGGACCGAGTCCCCGAACGGGCCGAGCCCATAGACGATCGGCGCGCCCACCATGGAGAGCCCGCCGGCCAGGGCGATCGCCTGCCAGAGCAGCATGGCGGCCCAGGGGGAGCGGGTGCGGAACTTCGCCTGGCTGAGCACCCGGGGCACCGGAACGGCCAGGGCGAAGGCCAGAGCGGCCAGGCAGAGCGCGAGGATTGTCACCGGATCAGTTTAGTCTCCGGAGCCGATGTGGATTCGGCGGCTGAGCGGCTATCTCTGCAGCAGACGACGCAGCGCGGCGGCCTCGGACTCGGGGATGCCCCCGATGAACCGGGCCAGCACTGCCTCGCGGTCTCCGGCAGTGCCCAGCACCTCGTTGAGCATCTCCACGGTGTGCTCCTCCCGGGAGGCCACCGCGGTGTAGCGGTGCGGCCGGGTGGAACGTTCCCGTCGCACCATCTCTTTGCGCTCCAAGCGGGAGAGCACCGTGAGCACGGTGGTCACCGCGAGGTCCTCGCCGAGACGATCCCGCACGTCATTCGCGCTGAGGGATTCGGCGCTGTCCCAGAGCAGGCTCATCACAGAGCGCTCCAGTCCTCCGAGGGTGGCCATGGGCAGGTGCTCCTTAGTGCTGTGACACGTCGATGAAGCTGGTGCGAGCACGCGATGAGACGGTCCCCGGTCAGCTGATGGGACCAGAATACTCCTGCCGAGCCCGTGATTTCTACACGGTGTAATAATGGTGTGTCATGGTCACCGCACAGCGGCGGAGAGCGCCTCGGGACTGGAGGCCACGGCGTCGACGCCACGCTCCAGCGGGATGCCGGACCCGTCCCGACGCGCCATCTCCGAGGGCAGGATCCGCGCGGCGCCGTTGCGGGCCGCGCCGAGCGCCGGCCCGATCCCAGCCCAGCCCAGCTTCAGGTGGTCCTCTCCGCGCATGAAGCGGTGCGCCCGCACACCCGCGGTGCCGCGGCCCTTGGCGGGGAACTCGGAGAAGTCGGTGAGCTTGATGCTGCCGGATTCGAAGCCCTCCAGCGGGGCGTCGCCGCCGGCGAGGGTCACCACCAGAGCGCTGGCGACCGGCCGCTGCGACGGGTCCCCGCTCGGCTCTCCTTCCCTGGCGTGTTCCTCGGATGCAGCTGCGGGCACCACGGAGAAGCCGATCACGGTGTCCTCAGGGGCGAGCTTGATCCCGAGCATCCCGGCGGCGGTGCGTCCCTGCGGACGTACCAGGGAGGCGCCGAAGCGCAGCAGCTGGGCGCCGGCGGTGATGAAGCAGAGCTGGTCGGCGTCCTCGGCGGCCACCGCGGCCCCGATGACCCGGTCCTGGGCGCGTCCCTCACCCTTGAGCGAGATCACCTCCCAGTCGTCACGATTCAGCGGGTAGTCCGGGTTGACCCGCTTCACCCTGCCCTGCGCGGTGCCCAGAGCGATCACCGCGTCCAGCGGGACGAAGGCGAGCAGCTCCTCGTTCTTCTCCAAATGCAGGAACTCCCGGGCCTTCACGCCCTGGTTGAGGTTGACCGCGCCGGAGGACATCTCCACGGCGGGCATGTCCACCACCGGCACCCGGATCATCCGGCCCGCGGAGGTGACCGCGCCGATCTCCCCGCGTGCGGTGGTGGACACAACAGAGGTCAGCGCGTCGTGGCGGGCACGGCGGGTCGGGTGCACCAGGGAGGAGCGGTTGGTGGTGCGGGCCAGCTGGCCGGAGCTGGAGAGTGCCGCCCAACAGGGGGCGTCGGGGATCTGCAGGCTGGACCCGGCGGAGGGGGCTGCCGGGTCAGGCTGGGCCGAGGCCGCGGGGGCGGCCTCGGCGTCGAGCAGCTCGGTGCGCCGATCGTCGCCGTACTTCGCGGCGACCTCGTCGAGCTCATCGGCGACCAGGCTGCGCAGCCGCGACTCGGAGCCCAGAATGGCCTCCAGCTCCGCGATCTCGGCCTCCAGGCGTTCCTTCTCCTGCTCCAGCTCCAGGGAGGAGTAGCGGGTCAGCTGGCGCAGCCGCAGCTCCAGGATGTGATCGGCCTGAGCCTGGCTCAGGTCGAAGATGGTCATCAGCCGAGACCGGGCCGCCGCGGTGTCCTCCGCGGCGCGGATGATCTGGATGACCTCGTCGATGTCCAGGATCGCGATCAGCAGACCCTCGACCAGATGCAGCCGGGCCTGGCGCTTGCGCAGCCGGTAGGCGCTGCGTCGGCGCACCACATCCAGCCGGTGGTCCACATAGACCTGCAGCATCTCCAGCAGGCCCAGGGTGCGCGGCTGCCCGTTGACCAGGGCGACGTTGTTGATCCCGAAGGAGTCCTCCAGCGGGGTGTGCCGGTAGAGCTGGGCGAGGACGGCCTGCGGGTTGAATCCGGCCTTGAGCTCGATGATCATCCGCAGCCCATGCTTGCGGTCGGTCAGGTCCAGGACGTCGGAGATCCCGGTGAGCTTTTTGGCCTGGGCGGCGTCCTTGATCTTCTCGATGACCTTCTCGGGCCCGACCATATAGGGCAGCTGGGTCACCACGATCCCGGTCTTGCGGGCCGAGACCTGCTCGATGGAGACCTTCGCGCGGGTCTTGAACGAGCCGCGGCCGGTGCGGTAGGCGTCCCGGATCCCTTCCAGCCCCACGATCCGACCGCCCGAGGGCAGGTCGGGGCCGGGGATGTGCTCCATCAGGTCCTCGAGGGTGGCCTCCGGGTGCAGGATCAGGTGCTTGGCGCCGCTGATCACCTCGCGCATGTTGTGCGGGGCCATGTTCGTCGCCATCCCCACCGCGATCCCGGAGGCCCCGTTGACCAAGAGGTTGGGGAAGGCGCTGGGCAGCACGCCGGGCTGGGTGAGCTGGTTGTCGTAGTTGGGCTCGAAGTCCACCACGTCTTCATCGAGGTCCGCCGTCATCGACAGCGCCGCGGCGGTCATCCGGGCCTCGGTGTAGCGGGGCGCGGCGGGTCCGTCGTCGAGCGAGCCGAAGTTGCCGTGGCCGTCCACCAGCGGCAGGCGCAGCGCGAAGGACTGCGCCATCCGGACCAGGGCGTCATAGATCGCGGCGTCACCGTGCGGGTGCAGCTTGCCCATCACCTCGCCCACCACGCGGGCCGACTTCACGTGGCCCTTCTCAGGGCGCAGACCCATATCCGCCATCATGTACAGGATCCGGCGCTGCACCGGCTTCAGACCGTCCCGGGCGTCGGGCAGGGCTCGCGAGTAGATCACCGAATACGCGTACTCCAGGAAGGAGGTCTCCATCTCTGCGGAGACGTCGATGTCGATGATGTTCTCCTCCGGGGTGACCGGGGGAGTGTCGGCGCTCTTGGAACGGCGGGCCATGGCGGGTGTGCTGGTCCTGTATCTCTCGGGGGCAGGTGCAGGCCTGGAGCTGCCGAGCAGCGTGATCAGGGCGCGTCGGAGGGTGGGTATCGATCTCCGGGTGGGGATGGTTAGTCTTGATCCTATGGGTGAGACACCCCGAACCGGCGGATATCCGGCGCACTGGGAAGCAGATGTCGTGCTGCGAGACGGGGCTGCCGCCCATCTGCGCCCGATCAGTCCGGAGGACGCCGAGCGGCTGCAGCGGCTGCATTCCTCGCAGTCCGAGTCCTCGATCTATCTGCGCTATTTCACGTTCAAGTCCACGCTCACCGAGAAGGAGCTCGACCGGTTCACCCGGGTGGATCACGTGGATCGGGTTGCGATGGTGATATTGCTCGACGAGGAGATCATCGGGGTCGGCGGATATGACCGGATCGATGGCAGCCGCGAGGCCGAGGTCTCGTTCAACATCTCGGACCGACACCAGGGCCGCGGTCTGGGCTCGGTGCTCCTGGAGCACCTGGCGGCCGCCGGTCGCGAGCGCGGACTCGAGCGCTTCTCGGCCGAGGTGCTCCCGGAGAACCGGAAGATGCTGGCGGTCTTCTCCGAGGCCGGTTATGAGACCCAGCGCAGCTTCGAGGACGGCGTGGTGATGGTGGAGTTCCCCATCGACCCCACGGAGCGGTCCCGGGCGGTGATGGAGGCCCGGGAGCATCGGGCCGAGTCCCGCAGCGTCGCCGAGCTTCTGGCCCCGGAGCAGGTCGCCGTGATCGGGGCCTCCCGGGAGTACGGCTCCGTGGGCTATCACCTGGTGCAGAACCTGATCGAAGGTCACTTCACCGGGGGAGTCCACTCCGTGAACCCGGAGGCCTTCGAGGTCGGCGGGGTGGAGGCCTACGCCTCACTGGCGCACATCAAGCAGCAGGTGGACCTCGCCGTCGTCGCCGTGCCCTCAGAGCACCTTCCCGAGGTGGTCGCAGACTGCGGACGCAACGGGGTCAAGGGGATCCTGGTGATCACGGCCCCGGAGCTGGGCTCGGGTGAGGAGGACGTGGAGCAGCGTCGGCTGGCCCAGCGGGAGCTGGTCCGCCTGGCGCGGCGCTGGGGGATGCGGGTGATCGGACCGGCCTCGGTGGGTCTGCTGAACACCGACCCGGATGTCTCCCTGAACGCCTCGCTCTCCCCGACGATGCCGCTGCGCGGCGGGGTGGGGCTGTTCAGCCAGTCCGCCTCGATCGGGGTCTCGCTCTTCGCCCAGGCCAACCGGCGTGAGCTGGGGCTCTCCTCGGTGATCTCCGCGGGCAACCGGGCGGACCTCTCCGGCAACGACGCGATGCAGTACTTCGAGGATGATGACTCCACCCGCGCCGTCGGGGTCTATCTGGAGAGCTTCGGCAATCCGCGCAAGTTCTCCCGGATCGCGCGCCGGCTCTCGCGCACCAAGCCGGTGGTGGTCGCGAAGTCCGACGTGATGGGGCGCAGCCTGCCGCCGGGACACGAGGTCCGCACCACCCGCGCCCCGATGGGCGCGGTGGATTCCATGCTGGAGCATTCCGGGGTGATCCAGGTGGGCAACCACGATTCGCTCATGGACGTGCTCCAGGTGCTCGCCACCCAGCCGCTGCCCGGGGGCGGGCGCATCGGGATCCTCTCGAACTCGCCCTCGATGAGCCGGATCCTGGCCGACACCGCCGGCACCTTGGACCTGACCGCGACCCACGTCGTCGGGGACCTAGACCTCGATCTGCCCCGCGCCGAGGCCGACGCCGCGCTGGCCGGCGCCCTGGAGGAGCTGTTCACCGCCGAGGACGTCGACGCGGTGGCACTGTGCCTGCAGCCCGCGGTGACCGGGGAGCACTATGACCACAGCCGGCTGATCTCGCAGACCGCGCGCCAGCACACCAAACCGATGGTCGCGTCCTGGATCGGGGTGCTGGACTCCGCCGTGCCGCTGAACCACATCGGCAATGCCGCCCCGGTGATCGAGAAGGGGTCCCTTCAGCAGGGGTTCCCGGTGTTCTCCTCCCCGGAGCGCTCACTGACCGCGCTGGCCAAGATCGTGCGCTATCAGCGCTGGCGCTCGGAGGGGATCGGAGCGCCGTTCGTGCCGGCCGGATTGGAGGGCACGGCCGCGTCGCGGCGCGGTGATGCGCTGCTCGACGGCTGGCTGGCCGGCGTTCAGGGCGCCACGCTGCGGCAGCTGGAGCCCGAGCGCTGCGCTGAGCTCTTGGAGGTCTACGGACTGTCGATGCTGCGCTCCGTGGCCTTCTCCACCGAGGATCAGGCACTGGCCGCGGCAGAGTCGCTGGGCTACCCGGTGGCGGTGAAGTCCACGAACACCTACCTGCGCCACCGTCTTGACCTGGGCGGGGTGCAGCTGAACATCGAGGATCCCGAGGAGCTGCGCCGGGCGATCGCGGAGATGCGGCGGGTGCTCGCGGACTATGACGCGGCGGGACTGGAGCTGCAGTCCATGGCGCCGGCCGGTCAGGGCTGCGTGATCCGCGCGATCGAGGACCCGCTGATGGGACCGGTGATCTCCTTCGGCCTCTCCGGGGACGCGGTGGAGCTGCTCGACGACTGGGCCCACGCGGTGCCCCCGCTGACGGATCAGGACGTGCGCGGGCTGCTGCGCCGACCCCGGGCGGCGAAGCGGCTCTTCGGCTATAAGGGCGTCCCGGCGGTGGACATCGCCGCCCTGGAGGACACGCTGCAGCGGGTGGCCACGCTCAAGGACAACCACCCCCAGGTGGCCTCCCTGGAGCTGACCCCGGTGCTGGCCTCCCCGGAGGGAGTCCAGGTGCTGCACGCCGCGATCGAGATCGCCAACCCAGAACAGCGCACCGACTCCGCCCGCCGAGCGATCAGCCGCTACTGACCCTCCCTCCCTGGCCTCCTTTTCCTGGGTGGTTGAGTTCTCCGGTCCAGACGTTGGGACCGGAGAACTCAACCACGGGGGTCGGGGCGGGGGTCAGGACGGGGGTTGGGGCAGGGGAGCGCAGGAGCGCTGTGAGCGGCTCCCACGACGACGGCGGGGCGAGTCCCCTCGCGAGCCCGCGGCACCCCGGCCAGGGCGAGCCTCGCCGCCAGGATCTCGGGACGGGCCAGGTCAGACCACCTCCAGCGCACCACGTCGCGCCCGGTGCGGCGGAGCGCATCCTCGCGCAGCTTCTCCGCATAGTGCACCTCCTTGGCGGAGCGACCCTGCAGCAGCGCTTCGTCGAAGTACTTCCCGCGCCCGTCGAACTCCCCGACGATCCGACGCGGCTGCGACGCCCCGGAACGGGAGCTGGCCTGGAGAACCCATTCGAAATCCACGCGTTCATCGCCGATGTCCGTGGCGATCCATACCTGCAGCGCCGGCGTCGCGAAGCCCAGCTGATGGATCAGCGCGCGCGAGACGGACTCCGCGGGGGACTCGGCACGAGCATCGGCGAAGCCGACCGCCGCCCTCCAACGCCGGTTCAGTCGGTGCGTGAGGAAGCCGTCCCCCCAGTCTGACAGCTCACCTGAGGACTCCGGCGGTTTCAGCAGGCCCCCGAGAGCGGACTGCGCGAGGAAGGCATCCAACACGGCCACGGCCTCAGGGAAGGGCAGGCGTGAGACGGCGTCGGGCAGGGCGATCTCGACCGGCTCCACCCAGTACCCGGACTCCGGTCCGGTCACCACGCTCAGCGCCGAGGCCGGAAGCCGCACCTGCGGGGTGCGGAGGCTCCCGCGCCGCTGGGACTCCCGGGCGCTGCCGCGCGTCATCCCCCGCGGAAGCACCGTCTCGAAGCGCCGGGTCGGCACGTTGAGCAGAACCGCCGTCGTCGGCTCTTCCTGGGATCTTGTGGAGTACGCGGCGAGCCAGCTCTCGGCGCTTGCGGATCCGGTCATCGATTCGCGCCGACCGATCCCGACCAGGCTGGGGTCCTGGGTGCGCAGGGTCACGTGCGGCGGCGGGGTGATCAGCGGCAGACCATGC
This sequence comes from Nesterenkonia sandarakina, assembly GCF_014138825.1. Lineage (NCBI taxonomy): Bacteria > Bacillati > Actinomycetota > Actinomycetes > Micrococcales > Micrococcaceae > Nesterenkonia > Nesterenkonia sandarakina. The sequence goes on from NZ_JACJIH010000001.1 coordinate 606,914, forward strand.
AGCAGCAGCGCGGAGTCGCGGCAGAACAGCGAGTTCGGCAGCCGGTGCGCCATCGCGGCGACGGCGATCTGCGCGCGGACCCACGGCGGGGACCGCACCCACGTGGCGGCGTCGATGTAGATGCCGCGACGCACCCGGAGCAGCTGGGCCGCGGCCACCAGCGCGGAGAGCCTGGTCGCGCTGTGCAGGTCATCCGGCTGCCAGGCGGAGCGGATCAGCTGGATCGGTGAGGGGGTGTCGAGATCGGGGAGTGTCATGCCTCCACAGTGCCGGCGGACAGACCGGACGCACAGGGAGACCGCGAAACTGTGCAGAACCGCCCCCCACCCTGGGCAGTTGAGTTCTCCGGCAGCACCGTAGGTGCCGGAGAACTCAACTGCCCAGGGTGGGAAAGGAAAGGGGAGGGGAGGGTAGGGTCAGACCTTGCCGGTGCTGCGGATGTGGTCGCGCAGCAGGGTGAGTCCCTCGTCCATGCTGATCCGCGGGGTCCAGTCCAGGGCCTGCTGGGTGGCGCGCTGGTCGAACCAGTGCGCCGTGGAGAGCTGCTCGGCCAGGAACTTCGTCATCGGGGGCTCATCGGCGCGCGGGCCGGCGAGCTTCTCGCTGAGCGCCCAGGCGCGTTCCACGACGGCGCCCAGCCCCTTGGCCAGCCCAGGGGCCAGCCGCAGCCGCGGCGCCGGGGCCCCGCCTGCGGCGGCGATCCCGGTGATCAGCTCACCGATCGGGCGCGGCTCACCGTTGGTGAGCACCAGCCGCTGCCCGGCGATCTGCGGCAGCCGGCGCAGTCCCGCCAGGAACGCGTCCACAGCGTTCTCGATGTAGAGCGTGTCCACCAGCGCGGCCCCGGAGCCGAGGATCGGCATCCGTCCGGAGCGGGCACGGTCGATGATCCGCCGGGTCAGCTGCCCGTCCCCGGGCCCCCAGACCAGGTGCGGACGCAGGATCAGCACGTTGAGGTCCCTGGCTCCGCGGGCTTCGGCGATCAGCTCGGCCTCGGCCTTGGTCTGCGCGTAGCTGCCCACGGCGTGCTCCGGGTCCGCCGGGCCGGCGCCGGCGCCTATGAGTGAGGCCCCGGCGTGAGCCACCGAGGGGGAGGAGACATGCAGGAAGTCGGTGACCCCGGCGTCCACTGCGGCGTCGAGCAGCCGCTGGGTGCCGCGCACATTGACCTCGACGAAATCCTGATGCCGTCCTGAGACCGAGACCTTGGCGGCCATGTGGATCACGGCGTCCTGGCCGGCGGCGGCGCGGGCGACGACGCCGGGGTCGCTCAGCGAGCCGCGCACCTCGCGGACACCGGTCAGCCCGGAGGCTCCGCGCTGGAGCACCGTGACCTGGTAGCCCTCGTCGCTGAGCCGCTGGGCCACACTGCCACCGAGCAGCCCGGAGGCTCCGGTGACCAGCACACTGGCGCCGGGTTCGATGAGTCGGCTCATGGCGCCTTGACCTTTCCGCCGGCGAGGACCTTCTCCGCCCAGGCCGCGAGCCCGGTGCGGTCGATCTTCGAGTTGTGCCGGACATCGGTGGGCAGCTCGTCGAGCACCAGCACGGCGGCCACGGGCACCTCCCCGGCAGCCTCACGGACCCGGGCGGCGAAGCTGATCTCGGCCACCGGGGAACGCCCGGCGCGCAGGCTGCGCCCCGGCTCCGGCTCCACGATCACGACGACGGCCTGAGTGCCCTGCGGCCCCACCGGAACCGCGGCGCTGCGGGCCACCTCTTCGAGGGCGTCGACCGGGGTCTCCACGGACCCCGGACCCAGCGGTCCGCTCGGGGTGGTGAGCACATGCTGCAGCCGCCCCTCGATCCAGAGCCGGTGCTCGGCGTCGAAGTGTCCGATGTCATTGGTCCGGTGCCAGATCAGCCCGTCCTTGGTGTCTCGTCTCGAGGCCCGTTCGGTCTGCCAGAGCCGGTCATAGCCGGCCTTCAGGTGCGCTGCGGAGACGACGATCTCGCCGAGCACGCCCACAGCCTCGCCGGGCTCCTGCAGCTCCTCGGAGGGGCGTCCCAGCCCGTCCAGCGGGGCCAGCGCGAACCGGACGCCGGCGACCGGGGTGCCAACGCAGACCCCCGACTGATCGGTGGCGACCGCGTCGAGCACCTGCTGGCGCTCGATGTCGGCCTGCAGCAGACCTTCGGTCATGCCGTAGGGGGTGTGGATCTCCGCGTGGGGGAAGATCTCCTGGACCGCGTTGAGCAGGTCCGGGTGCACCGGGGCTCCGGCGGAGAGCACGAGTGTGATCCCGGAGAGTCCGCGGCGCTGCAGCGCGCTGAGCGCCGGTGCGGTGGCCACGACGTTGCGCAGCGCCGCGGGGGAGCCGAAGAACATGGTGGCCTCCCCGGCCAGGGCGGCGTCCGCCACGGCCTGGGCGGTGAGCGTGGCCGGGCGCGTCACGGACATGTCCGGGGTCACCGAGGTGGCGCCGATGGCCGGTCCCAGCAGCGCGAACGGCGCGAAGCCGGCGATCAGCGAGGCCCCGGGGCGAATGTCGAACTGCTCGATGAGCAGCGCGACCAGCGCGCCGAGCCGTCCGTGGGTGTACATCACGCCCTTGGCCGGTCCGGTGGAGCCGGAGGTGAACAGGATCGCCGCCGGGTCCTCCGCGGCGGGGAGGTCCACCTGATCCGGGGCGGCACCTTCATGGCGGTCCAGCAGCGCATCCACCGAGGCCACGGTGCCGAGCAGCCCGGCGCGCCGGGCGGAGAGCCGCTGGGTGCTGATCCGCTTCCCGGGCCAGCCCAGGCTGCGGGCCAGGGTCAGTCCCGGCAGGGCCCCGATCACCCAGTCCGGGCGTGCCGCACGGACCGCGCGGGTCATCCCGCGCACTCCGAGTCCGGCGTCGGCGACGACCGCCACCGCGCCCAGGCGCAGGCAGGCGTAGAGGATCACGGTCAGCGAGGCGCCGGGCTGGACCAGCAGCGAGACCCGATCGCCGGGCCGGACTCCGGTGGCGCTCAGGCCTGCGGCCAGCGCGTCCACCTGGGCGTCGAGCTCGGCCCAGCTCAGGGCGCGGTCGCCGGTGGCGGCGTCCTCGGCGCTGCTCCAGGCCTCTGGCTCTGCGGTCATGTCCACCACGGCGGGGTCCTGCCGGCGCTCGGTGCGGGCCAGCTCGGTGAGCCGCTCGTGGAGTCCCAGGACGTCCCCGGCGGGTGCGGGGGACCTCAGCCGGGAGCGGGTGGCTCCGGCGCCGAACTGGTCATCGAGCCAGGTGAAGATCGGCGTGCTCAGGTCGCGGTCCTCGGCGAGCATGTGCCCGGTGCCTTCGAAGCGGTGCAGGTCGGCGTGCGGGACCCGGGACTGCAGGTCAGCGAGGTAGCGATCCTGGAACACCGGGTCCTTGGGTCCCCAGAGCAGCAGCGTGGGCTTGTTCCAGTCGCGCAGGCCCGAAGCGACCTCGTCCAGTGCGGGGCGCGAGACGTGGCTGGTCTCGGCGGGGATGTCGGCGACGAAGCCGCCGATGCCGCCGCGTCCGTTGCGTGTGGTGTAGGGCGCCCGGTAGGCCTCACGGACCTCCGGGGACAATGCGTTCTCCGCCAGCCCCAGGGTCACGGTGAGGAACCCCTCGCTGGCCAGCGTGGCCGCGGGCAGCACCGCGGGGGCCATCGCCGCGCGCAGCGCCGCCGGAACCTGATCCTCTGTGGGATGGTGCACGGCGGTGTTCAGCGTGATGGCGGCATCCACCTGGCCGCGCTGGCGCACCGCCCAGCCCAGGGAGATGATTCCGCCCCAGTCGTGTCCCAGGGTGACCAGACGGGAGCCGGTGTCCACGTCCAGAGCGTCCATCAGCGCGTCGAGGTCTCCCAGCCGCTGCGAGAGTCGGCGGTAGCTGGGCGCGTCGGGGGCCGGCGGGACCGGGTGGGAGAGCCGGTCGGAGAATCCCATGTCCAGCTGGTCCGGAGCGATCACCCGCCAGGCGTCGCCGCTGCGGGCGCGTTCCAGGGACCCGGCGATCACGTTCCGCCACAGGTAGGACCAGGTGGGGTTCCCGTGCACGGCCAGTATCGTGCCGGTGGGCGTGATCCCGCGGGCGGCCAGCGCCGGGCCGGTGTCCAGCACGTGGAAGGTCCGGGCGCCGTCGTCGGTCTTCGCGGTGACCAGCCGGGACCAGGCCGGGTCCAGGTCGGGGAAGCTGGCCCCGGGTGCGTGCTCGCGGGGGAGCCGGGCGGAGGCCGCGGGGACCGGTGAGAAGCGTGGGCGCAGGTTCACCATTGGATCTCCAGCATCGCGGTGTTCAGTCCTGATCCGACCCCCATGCAGAGCACTCGATCGCCGGGCTGCAGCCGGTCGGACTCCCGGGCCAGCGTGATCGGCAGCGAGGCCGGCCCCACATTGCCCAGCTCCGGGTAGGTCACCGGGACCCGCTTCTTGTCCAGCTTCGCGGCCTTCACGATCGAGGAGGTGTGCAGCTGAGAGACCTGGTGGGTGATGTAGGAGTCCATGGAGTCCCAGTCGAAGTGCTCGCGGGCGTCGTTGAAGGCGTCCATGACCAGCTCCAGGCCGCCGTCGAGCAGCCCGCGGGCGTCGGTGAACATGCCGTTGTGGTCACCCACGCAGAGCCCGTGGTGCTGGGTCGCGGCCCGGGTGACTCCACCGACGATCCGGTGGCCCTCCGGGTGCTCATCGGCGGGACCGATCACCGCCGCGGCGGCGCCGCAGCCCAGGGTGAGCGAGGCGAACTCGGCCATGAAGTCGTCCCGGGAGGCCATCTTCTCCAGCGAGTTGATCCGCTCCACGGTGGCATCCTGGACCTTCTTGGCGTCCTCACCGTTGACGATCAGCACGTACTTCGCCTGTCCGGCGTCGATCATCGAGCTGGCCAGGGTGATCGCGTTGACGAAGCCCAGGCAGGCGTTGGTGATGTCGAAGTTCATCGCGGAGCTGGGAAGCCCGAGGTCATGGTGGACCCCGACCGCGACCGAGGGCTCCAAGTGTTCCCGGGAGACCGAGGTGTTGATCATCATCGAGACGTCTTCGGCGGCGATCCCGGCGGCGGCGAGGGCTCGGCGCCCGGCCTCCACGGTCCCGGCGCGGACGTCGCCTGGTCTAGACCAGTTGCGCCGGGCCTTCACCCCGGCCACTCGGTGCAGCAGCCCGGTGGGCAGCTTCAGACGTTTGAGCGCATCCGCCAGACGCCGGTCCAGATCCTTTGACGTGAGGACCTCCGGGGCCTGCACCTCCGTCACGGAGAGGAGGGCGGCGTTGCGGTGGTGAAAAGTCGCGTTTCCTGGCACCGGACAAGTATCCCGTATGTGGAGCGCACCTGCTAATCCCGCCACCGGATAGCATGGAATCCATGACGTTCAGCCAGCATGGGCCCGGGGAGCACCGACGAGGCCCCGCTCCCACCTCCAGCCTGAAGGATGCAGTCGAGCGCGGAGGCTTCTACCCCTCCCTGGTGCTGCACACCCTGAATGAGGCGCTCGACGAGCGTGAGGCAAGTCATCAGATCGTGCACGTGGACACCCACTTCGACATGGAGGAGGTGCACCGGCACATCACCGTGCTGGCCCTGGCCGATGACATCGTCGTGGTCGCGCACCTCGATGACCATGACCTCGAGGCCGACGACGGGCCAGGCTTCGGCCACGGCGACTCCCCGCACCCGCGCCGAGCCGACACCGTGGCGCGGATCTCCACCGAGGTGGTCCCGGTGAGTCGGATCCGCTCGCTGATCCTCTCCGAGGTGCACCGGACCCCGGAGGACTTCACCCCGGAGAGGTCACTGGCCGAGGTGTCGCTGAACCTGACCTGGACCGGTGGTGCCCGGTTCGACACCTACCCGGCCGAATGCGGGAACCCGGAATGCGTCGCCGATCACGGGGACACCGGGAACTGGGTGCCCGAGGACATCGCGCTGCGGATCGCGGCCACCGCCGAGGGCGACACCGCCGTGGACGAGGCCCGCAGGTTCGTCCGCGCGCTGCGCCGGGCCTGCATCCGGCACGTGCGCTGAACCGCTGGCCGAGATGACCCCGAACTCCCGCCCGCTGCCGCCGGCTCCGGACTACGACGGCGCCCACCTGCGTCACGTGCTGAGCTCCGCCGCCGCCTCGCTGGGCCTCAATGGCTTCCAGAACCGGCTGGAGCTGCCCGAGGCCGTCACCACGGTGGTGCTGATGGTCGACGGGCTCGGAGATGCGCTGCTGGCCCGCTACTCCGGCCACGCGCGCTTCCTCGCCTCCGCCTGGCGCAGCTCCAGCGCGCAGACCCTCGACGTCGGGGTGCCGACGACGACGGCGGCCTCCCTGGCCTCGCTGGGCACCGGCACCACCCCCGGGGAGCATGGACTGGTCGGCTACGACATCCTCTCCCCGGAACTGGACCGGATCGTGAACATGCTCGGCGGCTGGGACCCCGAGGTGGACCCGGAGCAGTGGCAGCCGCGTCCCTCGGTGCTGCAGCGCGCCGTCGAGGCCGGAGCAGAGGTCCTCACCGCCTCCCGGCCGAAGTTCGTGGACTCCGGACTCACCCAGGCGGTGCTGCGCGGCGGTGACTTCCGCGGAGCCGCCAGGATGGACGCCCGCTTCGCCCTCACCGCCGAGTGGATCCAGCAGCAGCGCCCGGCCCGGGGCGCGCTCCGTCAGGGGCCGGCGCCACGCCAGCTGGTGTATCTCTACGTGGACGAGCTGGATAAGACCGGACACCGCTACGGCGTGGACTCCCCGCAGTGGCTGCAGATGCTGGAGACCCTCGACGCCGAGGCCGAGCGTTTCACCGCCGGGCTGCGCCGCTCCTACGGGGATCAGGTCTCGGTGCTGCTGACCGCAGACCACGGCATGGTCGACATCACACCGGAGAACCGGCTGGACTACTCCGCCCAGGCGCAGCTGCTTGAGGGTGTCCGGCACACCGGGGGTGAGCCGCGACTGGTGCAGCTCTATGCAGAGCCGGGCGCCGACCCAGCGAGCATCGCCGCCGCCTGGGAGCAGGAGTACGGGGACCGTGCCTGGGTGCTCACCCGCGAACAGGCCCGCACCGCGGGCTGGTTCGGGCCCGTTGATGACCGGGTCTCACCGCGGATCGGAGACGTGCTGGTGGCCACGCACAGCGACATCGCGCTCTACCACTGCGACCGGGTCGGACTGGCACCGATGGACATGATCGGCCAGCACGGCTCGCTGACCGATGCTGAGCGCCGGGTGCCGCTGCTGCGTCTGGGCGGCTGAGGACCGGAGGCGACTCGGGTCTGAGCCGGCCGAGGCGTGGCATCAGCTGCAGCGCGACCGCAAGATCGTTGCCGCGCCGGCCGCCGCGGTCAGTGCCCGCAGCGGGCTGCGCCTCCTGGATTCGGCGGCGATCCCAAGCAGCCCCCAGGCAAGCGCCGCGGCGTAGGTCTGGGGCGCGGGTGCGTGGCGGCGGGACCGGGCGCCGAGCACCGCGAGTGCGGAGATGGCCGCGAGGCTCAGCGTATTCGGCGCCGGCGCTCTGAGCCCGGCGGAGGCCTCGTCTGGGTTCAGTCGTTCTTGGAACCGAAGAGGATGTCATCCCACTTCGGCATGCTCGCACGCCGCGCGGGAGCCCGCTTCCGCGGCTTCTCCACGGTGGACTCAGCTTCAGCGGGTTCCGCGTCCTTCGCCGCGGGCGCCTGCTCTCCGGGACCACCGCGCTCCTCGGACTCACCCTCATAGGCGAATCCCCAGGCGTCGAGCCGGCCATCGTTGGGACCGGTCTCTTCGGTGTTCGTCTGCTTCGACGCGGTGCCGCCTGACTCGGCTGGCCAGGATGCGGCCGGATCGGAGCCTCCCGACGCGAGGTCCTCAGACTTGGAGCTCCCGGCTTCGGAGTTCCCGGTCGCAGAATTCTCCGCCTCGGGGTTCTCCAGCTCGGCGTCGTCCTTGCCCTGGTGCGCGTCGCGGACCGGTCGCAGCCGGGGAAGCGGGACTGTGGAGTGCTCGTCCTCGTCCTGCTGGGCAGCTTCAGAGGTCGTGGCACGGTCCTGCGGGTCCTGCCGGTTGAGCATCAGCGCAAGCCGATCATCGGCCTCGGCGTCGGCCCCCAGACGCTGGCCGCGACGGGCGCGCAGGACGTCAAGGAGGTCCTCATGTTCTCGTCCCTCGCTGCGGGACGGCTGCTCGGTGCGGCTCGGTGAGGCGTCGCGCGGAGCCTGGGTGCGCGCGCCGCGGGCCCCGGCAGCCGGCTGGCGAGGCCTGGAGGTGCCAGGCTGCGAGGGCGCGGAGCCGGACCCGCGCGCGGTGGAGTCCTCGACATCGAACACAGAGTCCACGGCGCTGAGCCGCCTGCGGCCGGAGGAGCCCTGGGCCTCGGTGCCGGGGTGCGCGTCGGAGGGAGAGGGCGCCGTCAGGGCGCTGAGCGACTCGGCCCACCGGTTGATCGCCCGCAGATGCAGGGTCTCCGGCTGGAAGGTCCACTCCGCAGGCGGACGCAGTCCGATGCCGGCGCCATGGGTGGCGGAGGAGTCGACGTCGAAGGCGCAGCTGATCTGCCACAGCCCGTCCTCCCGACGCCAGGAGTCCCAGGTCAGCGTGTCCAGTTCCACATCCATGGCGCGCAGCCGCACCGAGACCATGGCCTCGAGGGTGGCGGGATCATCACCGAAGGCGGCGCGGTGCGCCTCGGCGGCCGAGGCCGGCGCCACCTGGGCGGACCGGGCGCGCTGCGCCACGTACGCCCGCTCAGCCTGGACCGGACCGGCGTAACGCTCCACGTGAGCGGTGGTCAGGCCGGAGGCCGCCACGACCTGCTCCACGGTGGCCCCGGCACGCAGCCGTGCCTGGATCTCCCGCGGAGTCAACGGACTCTTCGCGGCCCCGGAGCTTGCAGGACGGACCGGGGTGCGGTTCGCGGCGTGCCGCAGCGCCTCATCCACAGGCAGCGCGAACTCGTGCCCTGACTCGTCGGAGAGGATGAGCTGCGGCACGTTCTCCTCGTCATTGACCCCGACGATGCGCAGGTGCTGCATTTGGGCTTCCTCCGAAGAACGAGCTGGTGGGTATTCCGGCCACTGTATCGCGGCCCGGATCAAAAACTCTCGAGGTGCTCAACCACTCCTGGAAGGATTGCCTCAACCCTTACCGCGTGACATTCTTTGGGTCCATATCCCGGCCGCGGACAGCGTCCGAAGCCTCTCGGTGTCAGCCCTGGGCTCAACGGCTGAGAAGGATTTGGTCCTGTGATCCGGATGGGACACAATCTGTCCGACCAGAATTTCCCACGTGTTCTGCGGACCGGGCCTCCGCCCGGACCGGCAGGGGGCCACGCCACAGGGAAATCGCGCTCAATCAGCTTCCTTCAGAAGCCGGTCAACGAGCGCTTCGATCTCAAGAATTCGGAGTGTGGAGCACCTCTTATGGCAACCGATTACGACGCCCCGCGGAAGAACGACGACGAAACCAGTGAAGACTCGATCGAGGAGCTGAAGAACCGGAACACCTCGCGCCAGTCCTCCGTCGTTGACGAGGACGAGACCGAGGCCGCTGAAGGGTTTGAGCTCCCCGGAGCGGATCTCTCCGAGGAGGAGCTGCAGGTTCGCGTGCTGCCCGCGCAGTCAGATGAGTTCACCTGCTCATCCTGCTTCCTGGTGCGTCACCGCTCTCAGGTGGCTCGCGAGGAGAACGGCATGTTCTTCTGCAAGGACTGCGAAGGCTGATCTCGCAGCAGACATACCTGGACTCCCTCGGTCCGTGACGGCCCGAGGGAATCCTGAGGTTCACTCGAAACTGACGCCGTGCTCCTGCACGGGCTCCCCGGAGCCCAACGCGGAGAGCACGGCGTTCGGCTTTCTGGTGGAGAAGATCCAATAGGGGGTGGCATCCCGGGGGTCGATGACCTGTGCGGTGACAACCGGATTGATCCAGCCGCGGATGCACTGGTAGGAGCTCGCGTCGAAGCCCGGGCCCAGCTGCTCCCGCGCAGCATCCCCACGGTGGGCCACGATGCGTCCCAGATGCTCCGTCTGGATGCGTGCGCGTCCCACGCGCAGCCAGCCCGGCGTGACCTCAAGGGTCGGGGTGGTGAGCACCAGGCCGAGGATCACCAGGCCGATGCCGATGAACATCGTGAGCACCCCGAAGGTGACGCTGATCGGGAAGAAGATCAGCGAGATCGACGCGCCCAGCAGGACCCCGGCGACCCAGAGCCACCAGGCCGGCCACAGCTTCTCCCGGTAGATCGGGGCGGGACCGGACCCGGCGTCGGGGGAGGAAGCTTCAGCACTCTTGGCACTCTCGTCACTCATGCCACTATCGTCGCATGTCCGGCTGAGGAGTCGAGTCGACCCGACGGTAGACTCGGGGCTGTGAATCGCATCTCAGTCCCCCTGAAACAGCTTGACCCGGATCTCGACGTGCCGCGCTACTCCCATCCCGGTGACGCCGGCGCGGACCTGTTGACCGCGGAGGAGTTCACCCTCGAGCCCGGGGAACGGCGACTGGTCCCGACCGGGGTCGCGCTGGCGCTGCCCCAGGGATGGGTCGGACTGGTCCATCCGCGCAGCGGTCTGGCGGTGCGCCACGGGATCACGGTGGTCAATGCACCCGGGACGGTGGACGCTGGGTATCGTGGGGAGATCAAGGTGTGCCTGCTCAATACAGACCGCCACGAGGCGGTCCACTTCTCCCGTGGGGACCGGATCGCTCAGCTGCTCCTGCAGAAGGTGGAGCAGGCTGACTTCACGGTGGTGGATGAGCTCGAGACCAGTGACCGGGGCGCAGGCGGCTTCGGCTCCACCGGGCGATAGACCAGCACAACCGACCAGGAGGACAGGCATGCTCTTCGGCAAGAAGAAGACCCCCGCGACACCGGCGCCCGAGACGGACGTCGCCGACACGACCGCGGACAAGACATCCCCGGCCACCACCGGCTCAGAGACCACCGGCACGGCGGAGACAGCCTCGGCGAACGCTGCCTCCCGCGAGGTGTCCGCAGCCGGTTCGCCGCAACCCCAGAGCGCCTCGGCCTCGCCCGACGTCGTGCCCGAGACCGCCGCCGTGGCCTCCGTGGCGCAGCCGGTCACCGAATCGACCCCCACGGCGGTTCCCCGCGACTCCCGCGAGCTGGACTCCAAGAAGGGCTACCTGGACTTCGGTGCGCTGCTGATCCCCTCGGCGAAGAACCAGCAGGTGCGCCTGGACATCGACCAGAAGACCAAGCGCGTGGTGGCGCTGACCATCATGGTCGACCAGGCGAGCATCCAGGTCCAGCCGTTCTCCGCCCCGAAGTCCGGCGGCACCTGGAACGAGGTGCTCGAGCAGATCGAAGACTCGGTCATCAAGCAGAGCGGCAAGGTCAAGCGGGTGGACGGACGCTTCGGACCGGAGCTCGCGGCCCGCGTGCCCACCGTGCTCAAGGACGGCCGCAAGGGCTGGCGGGTGGCGCGGTTCATCGGCTTCGAAGGCCCGCGCTGGTTCCTGCGCGGGGTGGTCGGAGGTCGCGGCGCCATCGACGCCTCCGCAGCCCGTGCCGTGGAGGACCTGTTCGCGAAGATCGTGGTCGTCCGAGGCGATGACCCCCTTCCTCCGCGGGAGCTGCTGCGACTGCAGCCCCCCGAAGGAGCCAAGCGGGTGGTGGTCCCGCGCAACCGCGCCCAGCGCCGCGACGATTCGCCCAGCCCGAACCCCGCGGCGGCACCGGTGAGCGATGACCGCTGACTCCCAGGGCTCGCAGGGAGCGCCCCGCGCGCCGCGCGGCGAAGGCCCCGGCGCGGACTCAGGCATGAGCTCCGGCGCGGACTCGGGCGTGAACCCCGGCGCGGGCTCGGGCGTGAACCCCGGCGCGGGCTCGGGCGTGAACCCCGGCGCGACCTCGGACGCGTCTGACGTGCGGGACCCGGTGCGGGACCCCGCAGCGCAGTTCTCCACCGCCGCCGCCTCCCGGGTGCGGACTGCCGAGGACGGCTCCCTGGATGTGCTCGCCTCGGTGGGCGGCGTGCGCGGGCTCGTGGAGAGCTCGCTGCCTGCCGCCGCCTTCCTGATCGCGTTCCTGATCACCGAGGACCTGATCCCGGCCCTGATCATCTCGGTGGTGATCGGCCTGGGATTCGCGCTGGTGCGCCTGGTGCAGAAGGGATCGCTGGTGCAGTCGCTGGCGGGACTGGCAGGGATCCTGATCTGCGCGCTGGTCGCCTACCGCACCGGGGATGCCCGCGACTTCTACGCCTGGGGCTTCCTGATCAACGCCGGCTACCTGCTGGCCTTCCTGGTCTCCATCCTGGTGAGATGGCCGTTCCTCGGTCTGCTCTTCGGGATCGTGCGCGGGGAGGGGCTGGAGTGGCGCAAGGACCCGGTCCGCCGCCGCAAGTACGCACTGGCCACCTGGCTGCTGCTCGCGGTGCCCGCACTGCGCCTGATCATCCAGGTTCCGCTCTACCTGGCCGACGACGTGGCCGGTCTCGGGACCGCCCGGCTGGTGATGGGGATCCCGCTCTACGCGCTCGCGCTCTGGGTGGGATGGTTGATCTCTCGGCCGGCGGAGACCACCAGCCCGCGCGCCGCAGCAACGCCCACCTCCGGGGTCGAGGACGATCCCGAGCAGCAGGTCGACCAAGAGAAGAGACGGTGACTCCGCGATGACGCAGACCCTGACGCTGGATATCGGCCCGATGGCCCATGGGGGACATTGTGTCGCCCGCTACGAGGGTCGCGTCGTCTTCGTTCGCCACGCCATTCCCGGGGAGACCGTCCGGGCCAGGGTGACCGAGGGCGGGCCGGGGGCGAAGTACTGGCGGGCCGACGTCGTCGAGGTGCTCAGTGCCTCCGACTACCGCCGACGCCACATCTGGAAGCTCGCCGATTCGCTGCGCGCCCATGAGAACGACCGGCTCCCGGTGGGCGGAGCCGAGTTCGGCCACATCACCGACCAGCATCAGCGCCGCCTCAAGGGGCAGGTCTTCCGGGACACCATGCAGCGCATCGGGGGCTTCTCGATCCATGACCAGCGCCTCCCGCTGGCCTCCGGAGACGGCGAGGTCCACGTCCAAGACGTGCTCTCCGACGGGCCGTACCACGGGCTGCACTGGCGCACCCGGGCAAGCTTCGCGGTCAGCGCCGAGGGGTCGCTGAGCATGAAGCCGCACCGCTCCAACGAGCTCATCGAGCTGCGCGGGATGCCGCTGGCCGTGGGCTCGATCCATGAGAGCGGCATCTTCGGGTTCAGCTTCGCCGGGGCCGACCGGGTGGACGCCGTGGCAGCCGGCGCCGGGCCGCAGGTCACCCTGGTGGTGCATGAGCGCACCGGGCTGCCCCAGCCCGACCGTGAGGCGCTGATCCAGCGGCTGCTCCAGCTGCACGCTCGGAACCCAGAGATCGCGAACATCGTGCTGGCCACCTCGCACCCGGAGCCGGTGCCGAGCGGGGCCCGGGGCGGCGCCCGCGGCTCGGCCCGTCGGGGCCGCGCCGGACGTTCCGGCCCCGGAGCCCGAGCGCAGGACCTTCCCGCTCCCGCGCGCCCGGATCAGGTCAGCTACGAGGTGGTGGCCGGTTCCCGGACGGTGACTGAGCCGCTGCCGCAGCCCGGGCCCAGCGCGGGCGCCTGGGACGGAGTGCCTGCGGAGGTGGTGATCCGGCCCGAGGACTTCTGGCAGATCCACCGCAACGCGCCGAGCTGTCTGGTCAGCGCGGCGCACAAGATGGCCCAGGTCCCCGAGGGCGCCGCGGTCGCGGACCTCTATGCCGGGGCCGGGCTGTTCACCGCCTGGGCGGCAGGCCTCGCCGGGCCCACCGGATCGGTGCTCAGCGTCGAGGGTGCCCCCGGATCCAGCGCCAGTGCGGCCGAGCTGTTCTCCGAGTCCCCGCAGGTCGAGGTGCTCCAGGCGCCCGTGGAGTCCGTCCTGGACCGGCTTGCGCGGCGTGATCTGATCCTGCTGGACCCGCCGCGGACCGGGGCGGGGGAACGTGTCATCACCGGGATCGACGCCGCTGCCCCGCGTGAGGTCCTCTACGTCTCCTGCGAACCCTCATCCTTCGCCCGGGACGCCAAGTCCCTGATGAGCCGGGGCTGGGAACTGGCAGACCTGGAGGTCTTCGATCTCTACCCGAACACCCACCACATGGAATCTGTGGCGCTCTTCCGGGCGCCTCGTCGCAGGTGAACGGCGCGCCAGGCGGCCTATGACGGGCGTCTGGAGAAATCTGAAAGAGTAGACTGAACACCGATCCATCAGCCCGGCTTCGCAGCTGCGCGGGCTGGCACGACTGGCAACTACAGAGGAGTCCCGAGTGAATAATGCGGACAGCTATGGGGCCAAAGGCGTCCTCAACGTCGACGGCACCGATTACGAAATCTTCCGACTCAACACTGTGGAGGGACACGACTCCCTTCCCTACAGCCTGAAGGTCCTGCTCGAGAATCTCCTGCGCACCGAAGACGGTGCCAACGTCACGGCCGAGCACATCAAGGCCCTGGCGCAGTGGGATGAGAACGCCCAGCCCGACACGGAGATCCAGTTCACCCCGGGGCGGGTCCTGATGCAGGACTTCACCGGCGTGCCCTGCGTGGTGGACCTGGCGACCATGCGCGAGGCCGTCAAGGAGCTCGGCGGCAAGCCCGAGCAGATCAACCCGCTGGCACCGGCCGAGATGGTGATCGATCACTCCGTCCAGATCGATTCCTTCGGCAACGCCGACGCCATGGAACGCAACATGGACATGGAGTACCAGCGCAACGGTGAGCGCTACCAGTTCCTGCGCTGGGGCCAGACCGCGTTCGATGACTTCAAGGTCGTGCCTCCAGGCATGGGCATCGTGCACCAGGTCAACATCGAGAACCTGGCCCGCACCGTGATGACCCGCGAGGTCGACGGCGCGCTGCGCGCCTACCCGGACACCTGTGTGGGCACCGACTCGCACACCACCATGGAGAACGGCCTGGGCGTGCTCGGCTGGGGCGTGGGCGGCATCGAGGCCGAGGCGGCCATGCTGGGCCAGCCCATCTCGATGCTCATCCCGCGCGTGGTCGGCTTCAAGCTCAGCGGCTCCATCCCGGCCGGCGCCACCGCCACCGACGTCGTGCTCACGATCACCCAGATGCTGCGCGAGCACGGTGTGGTGGGCAAGTTCGTGGAGTTCTACGGCGAGGGTGTGGCGGCAGTGCCGCTGGCCAACCGCGCCACCATCGGCAACATGTCCCCGGAGTTCGGCTCCACCGCGGCGATGTTCCCGATCGATGAGGTCACCATGGACTACCTGCGCCTGACCGGGCGCACCGAGGAGCAGCTGGCGCTGGTCGAGGCCTACGCCAAGGAACAGGGCATGTGGCATGACCCCTCCCGCGAGCTGCGCTTCTCGGAGTTCCTCGAGCTGGACCTCTCCACCGTGGTCCCCTCGATCGCCGGTCCGAAGCGTCCGCAGGATCGCATCGAGCTCACCGACGCGAAGCAGCAGTTCCGCAAGGACATCCACAACTACGCCGAGGGCGGCTCGGTGACCAACGGCGCCGTCGACGACGCCTCCGAAGAGTCCTTCCCGGCCTCCGACGCGCCCTCCCACGACGCGACCGACGAGCAGACCGAGGCCGATAAGCCCCGCGAGACCTCGGGGGAGCCGGTGGAGGGTCGCCCCTCGAACCCGACCCCGGTCAGCATGCCGGACGGACGCGAGTTCCACCTGGATCACGGCGCGGTGTCCATCGCCTCGATCACCTCCTGCACCAACACCTCGAACCCCAACGTGATGATGGCCGCCGGCGTGCTGGCGCGCAACGCCTCCGAGAAGGGCCTGACCAGCAAGCCCTGGGTCAAGACCTCGCTGGCGCCGGGCTCGAAGGTGGTCACCGACTATTACGAGAAGTCCGGCCTGACCGAATACCTGGAGAAGATCGGCTTCTACCTGGTCGGCTACGGCTGCACCACCTGCATCGGCAACTCGGGTCCGCTGGAGGAGGAGATCTCCCAGAAGATCCAGGAGCAGGACCTCGCCGTGACCTCGGTGCTCTCGGGCAACCGAAACTTCGAAGGCCGGATCAACCCGGATGTGAAGATGAACTACCTGGCCTCCCCGCCGCTGGTGGTCGCCTACGCCCTGGCCGGGTCCATGGACTTCGACTTCGAGAACGAGCCGCTGGGCCACGACGAGTCCGGCAAGGCGATCTTCCTCGCTGACATCTGGCCTGACCCGGTGGAGGTGCAGAAGATCATCGACGCCTCCATCGACACCGAGATGTTCACCTCCAAGTACGCCACCGTCTTCGACGGCGATCACCGCTGGCAGGAGCTGCAGACCCCTGAGGGCTCCACCTTCGCCTGGGACGAGGACTCCACCTACGTGCGGAAGCCCCCCTACTTCGAGGGCATGGATCTCGAGCCCTCCGCGGTCACCGACATCGAAGGTGCCCGGGTGCTGCTGAAGCTCGGCGACTCCGTGACCACCGACCACATCTCCCCGGCGGGCTCCTTCAAGTCCGACACCCCGGCCGGTCGGTACCTGCTGGAGAACGGCGTGGCCCGCAAGGACTTCAACTCCTACGGCTCCCGCCGCGGCAACCACGAGGTCATGATCCGCGGCACCTTCGCCAACATCCGGATCAAGAACGAGCTGCTCGACGGCGTGGAGGGCGGCTACACCCGCGACTTCACCCAGGAGGGCGCTCCGCAGGCCGCCGTCTATGACGCGGCCATGAACTACCAGGCGGCCGGTGTGCCGCTGGTGGTCCTCGGAGGCAAGGAGTACGGCTCCGGGTCCTCCCGTGACTGGGCGGCCAAGGGCACCAGCCTGCTCGGCGTCCGCGCTGTCATCACCCAGTCCTTCGAGCGGATCCACCGCTCGAACCTGATCGGGATGGGCGTGCTGCCGCTGCAGTTCCCCGAGGGCGAGTCGGCCGAGACCCTCGGTCTGGACGGCTTCGAGACCTTCTCCATCTCCGGAGTGACCGAGCTGAACAACGGCACCACCCCGAAGACCGTCAAGGTCACCGCGACCAAGCAGGACGGCTCCGAGGTCAGCTTCGACGCCGTGGTGCGCATCGACACTCCCGGTGAGGCGGACTACTACCGCAACGGCGGGATCCTGCAGTACGTGCTGCGTTCGCTGGTGAAGAAGTAACCGGCCTGCGCCCGCGCGGCTGACCCAGGGTCAGCGCCGCAGAACGAGGAGGGACGTCTCGATCCACGGATCGGGCGTCCCTCTTCGTGCCTGAGCGGCGTCAAGGTCCATTCGTCCGGGACGCGAGAGGTAGACTGGATCAATGAGTATTCTGCAGACAATCACGTCTCCGCAGGAGCTGTCCAAGCTCAGCGACGAGCAGATGGTGAGGCTGTCGGCGGAGATCCGAGAGTTCCTGATCGCGAACGTCTCCAAGACCGGTGGGCACATGGGGCCCAACCTCGGAGTGGTCGAACTGACCCTGGCGATCCACCGGGTCTTCGACTCCCCGCGCGACTCCATCATCTTCGACACCGGGCACCAGTCCTACGTGCACAAGCTGGTCACCGGTCGCCAAGACTTCTCCACGCTGCGCCAGACCGGCGGCATCGCCGGCTACCCGGATCGAGCCGAGTCCGTGCATGACATCGTGGAATCCTCCCACGCCTCCTCCTCGCTCTCCTGGGCCGATGGCATCTCCAAGGCCCGGGTGCTCGCCGGGGAGGCCGATCGCTGCGTGGTCCCGGTGATCGGCGACGGCGCCCTCACCGGCGGCATGGCCTGGGAGGCGCTGAACAACATCGCCGCAGACAAAGACCGCCGCGTGATCATCGTGGTCAACGACAACGGCCGCTCCTACGCGCCGACGGTCGGCGGGCTGGCCGAGCAGCTGGGCCGGCTGCGCAGGAACTTCCTGGACAAGGTGCGCACCCACCGCACCTATGAGAACGTCATGGACGGCACCAAGCAGCGGCTGCAGAACGGCGGCCCGATGGGCCAGATGGTCTACCGCAGCCTGCACGCCGCGAAGAAGGGCGCCAAGGACTTCTGGGCCCCCCAGGGACTCTTCGAGGACCTCGGCATGAAGTACATCGGACCGGTGGACGGCCACGACCAGCGCGCCCTGGAAGAGGCGCTCACCGATGCGAAGAACTACGGCGGCCCGGTGATCGTGCATGCCCTCACCGAGAAGGGCAAGGGCTATGCGCCGGCCCGCGCCGATGAGAACGACCAGTTCCACGCCGTCGGG
Organism: Nesterenkonia sandarakina; assembly: GCF_014138825.1. Classification (NCBI taxonomy): domain Bacteria; kingdom Bacillati; phylum Actinomycetota; class Actinomycetes; order Micrococcales; family Micrococcaceae; genus Nesterenkonia; species Nesterenkonia sandarakina. The sequence goes on from NZ_JACJIH010000001.1 coordinate 624,975, forward strand.
GTCATCGACCCAGAGACCGGGGAGCCGGTGCACCGCGGCGGGGCACGCTCCTGGACCTCGGTGTTCGAAGAAGAGATCACCGCCATCGCCGATGAGCGCGAAGACATCGTCGGGCTCACCGGAGCGATGATGATCCCGGTGGGGCTGCGCAGCTTCGCGCAGAAGCACCCGGAGCGGGTCTTCGACGTCGGCATCGCCGAGCAGCACGCGCTGACCTCCGCTGCGGGCCTCGCCTACGGCGGGCTGCACCCGGTGGTCGCGATCTACGCGACCTTCCTCAGCCGAGCCTTCGACCAGCTGCTGATGGACGTGGCGCTGCACCGGGCCGGAGTCACCGTGGTCCTGGACCGGGCCGGGGTCACCGGGCCCGACGGTCCCAGCCATCACGGCATGTGGGACCTCTCGCTGCTCCAGATCGTCCCGGGCCTGCAGATCGCCGCGCCGCGCGACTCCACCCGGCTGCGTGAAGAGCTGCGCGAGGCGGTGGCCGTGGACGACGCCCCGACCGTGCTGCGCTTCTCCAAGGGCTCGGTCAACGGAGAGATCGACGCGCTGGAACGCCTCCATGACGGAGTCGACGTGCTCTGGCGCACCGCCGCGGACGCGGAGCATGGCGCCGAGGCCGAGCAGCCCTACGCCCACGACGTGCTGATCGTCTCGGTGGGCACCATGGCGGAGCTCTCCCTGGACGTCGCCCAGCGGCTTGCTGATCAGGGCATCAGCGCCACCGTGGTGGACCCGCGCTGGGTGCTGCCCGTGCCGGATTCCGTGGTCTCCCTCGCCGCCCGGCACCGCACCGTGATCTGCATCGAAGACGGGGTCAAGGCCGGCGGTGTGGGCTCACGCATCCGGCAGAGCATGCGCGAAGCCGGGGTGGACACCGGCCTCAACGAGGTCGGGCTGCCGGTGGAGTTCCTGGCTCACGGCACCCGTGGCGAGGTGCTGGCCCGGGTCGGGCTCACCGCACAGAAGATCACCCAGGACGTCGTCGGCCAGGTGCTCGGCACCAAGGTGCCTTACGCCCGTCCGCTGCCCGGTGAGACGTTTCCCACCGGTCAGATCCCCAGTCTCCGCACCCGAAAGGCCTGATCCTTGATCACTCTCTACCGCCGCGACGAGCAGGTCTGGAACTACCGCGAGGCCTGGTATGACGAAGCGGCCGGTGAGTTCGTGGTCCACCATGGAGCGTTGGGCGCCAATGGCAAGCTCAGCTCGGAGAAGGCTGGCGCCGAGGACGCCGAGCAGCTGCTGGAGAGCTTCATCGCCCAGTGCCGTGCCGACGGCTTCAGCGAGGCACCCGAAGAGGCGCAGGTCCAGCTGCGTCTGCTCTACCCGCTGAAGGGCGCGGAGCCCAGCGCCTCGGAGCAGCGCAACATCGGCGCCGTGCACCGGGATGTGCTGGCCACGCTGGCGTGGCGCGGCCTGGGTCTGCTCTCGGACCCGGTGATCGAACCCCATGAGTCCGGGCACGCCTCGGTGATGCGGCTGACCACGCTGCACCAGGGCAAGGCACGCGAGGCGGTCAAGGCCGCCGTGCGCGGCGGCGACGTCCCAGCGTCGAAGATCCAGCTGCACCTCGACCCAGACCGTGCCGGCCGCCCTGGTCAGTGACTAGACCTGCACCCAGATGGCCTCGCCGCGGATCTCTGCGGGGTAGCGGGTCAGCGGTTCGCGCGCCGGGCCGGCCTCGGCGGCGCCGGTCTCACGATTGAAGATCGAGCCGTGGCAGGGGCAGGCGAAGCGATCCGGCTCGGTGCCCACCGCGCATCCCTGGTGGTTGCATACCGCGGAGAACGCATGCACCGTGCTCTCATCGCTGCGATGCAGCAGCAGCTGGGTCTCCTGAACCTCCTCGGCGCTGCTGGCACCGACCTCAAGGTCCTCCAGATCCAAGAGCTCGACCCAGCTGCCGCCCTCGGCGAGACTGGGCGCGGCTGGCTCCGGGGTCCCGGGCCCACCGCAGGCGCTCAGCAGCCCAGCTGAGCCCACGGTCAGGGCCGAGGCATGCAGGAAACGGCGGCGGTCACAGCAGGGCGAGGTCATGCCGATCATTCTACGAGCGATCAGCCATGCCCCCGCCCTGCCTGCCGCGGCCGGGCTGCCTGGAATCAGCCGCGCGCGCTGAAGGTGCGCCCGTTGACCCGTTCGCTGGCGCCCACCTGGTCCAGGTAGGGGGTGATCCCCCCGCGGTGCAGCGGCCACCCGGCGCCCAGGATCATGCACAGGTCCACGTCCTGACGGGACGCGACGACGCCCTCGTCGAGCATCATCCCGATCTCCTCTGCGAGTGCATCCTGGACCGTTCTCAGCAGCTGCTCGGCGGTGCGCGGTGAGCTGCCGAAGCTCATCAGCGCCGTGGTGCTGTCCTTGATATAGGGCCGGCCGGCGTCGTCGGTGCTGAAGATCTCGGTGACTCCGGCGTCGATGAGCCGCTGCAGGTTCTCCGAGACGTGGAAGCGGTCCCCGAAGCTGGCATGCAGCGACTCGGTCACATGCTGGGCCACCGGGATCCCCACCATGGCGAGCAGGGTGAACGGGCTCATCGGAAGCCCGATCGGCTTCAGCGCGGCATCAGCGGTGGCCGGGTCGGTGCCCTCGTCGAAGGCGCGCTGGACCTCGGCCATCAGGCGCAGCAGCACCCGGTTCACCACGAAGGCGGTGGAGTCGCTGGTCAGCACCGGGGTCTTGCGCAGCCCGGCAGCGAGGGCGAAGGCGGTGGCCACGGGCTCATCGGCGGTCTGCGGCGCCCGCGCGATCTCGATCAGCGGCATCGCGGCCACCGGATTGAAGAAGTGGAAGCCGATGACCCGCTCCGGATGGGCCAGGTCGGCGGCCATCTCACTGACCGAGAGCGAGGAGGTGTTCGTCGCCAGGATGGTCTCGGCCGGGACGATCTGCTCCAGCTCGGCGAAGACCTGCTTCTTCACGCCGATCTCCTCGAACACCGCCTCGATCACGAAGTCGGCGTCGGCGTAGACGGACTTCTCGGTGGAGCCGGTGATCAGCCCGCGCAGCCTGTGGGCCTGCTCCGCAGTGAGCCTTCCCTTGCTGGCCTGCTTCTCCAGCTGGGCTGCGATGTACCCCAGTCCTTTGTCCACCCGGGCCTGGTCGATGTCGGTGAGCACCACCGGGACCTTCAGGGCGGTGGCGAAGACCAGCGCCAGCTGGGAGGCCATCAGGCCGGCCCCGACCACGCCCACCTTGTTGATGCTGCGGGGGGCGACGTCGGGGACTCCGGCGGGCCGCTTGGCGCGCTTCTGCAACAGGTTCAAGAAGGCGTAGACGGTGTTGCGGAACTCCTCGGTGAGCATCAGATCGCCCAGCGCCTCGCACTCCGCCGCGCGGCTCTCCTCGCGCGTGCGCTCCGGGACCTGGCGGAAGAGGTCCAGGGCTCGTGCCGGAGCCGGGGCTGTGGGGCCCAGCTTCTTCGCCACGGTCCGCTCGGCGGCCTCGATGGCGCGGGACCAGGCGGCGGCGGAATCGTCGTGGTGACGGCGTTCGCTCAGCTGGCGCGCCGTGTCGGGGTCACCACTGATGATCTTCGCCGCGTAGGCCAGACTCTGGGCCTCGAAGTCTTCGGCCTCGAAGAGCGCATCGGCGATGCCCAGCGCGTGGACCTTCTCCCCGGTCAGGGTGCGGTTGTTGCTCAGCGCGTTCTCGAAGATGACCTCTGCGGCGGCCTCTGGTCCGATCAGGCGAGGGAGCCGGTAGACCCCGCCCCAGCCCGGGACCAGGCCCAGGAAGGCCTCGGGCAGTCCGATGCCCTTGGCGGCGGTGGAGACCGTGCGGTGCTGCGCCGCCAGCGCGATCTCGAGTCCGCCGCCGAGCGCGGTGCCGTTGATGAAGGCGAAGCTGGGCACGGGGAAGTCCTCCAGCAGTCGGTACGCGTGGTGGCCCAGGTCTGCCATCGCGGTGGAGTGCTCCCTGGAGTCCACCCGTTCCGCAGCACCCAGATCAGCCCCGGCGGCGAGCACACCGGGCTTGCCGATCACCGCGATGCCGGCGATCTCTGAGGAGCGGGCGCGCGGGAGCTGTTCGGCGAGGACCTCGCCGAACTGGATCAGGCTGCTGGGGCCCAGCGTGGAGGGCCGCTTGGGGTGGTCGTTGTCCAGCCGGATGAGCACCAGGGTGCCGGCCCCACCGGGCAGGTCGACGTCTTTGGCGCGAGAATGGGTGATCACCTCGTCGCTGAAGGCCGCGGCGAGGTCGGCGAAGCGGGAGAAGTCGAGGGCCTCGGCGGGGATCTGTGCTGCGTTCGTATCGGTCATGTGCTGCCTCCGTGGCGTGGAATCGGCGCGGAGCACCGCGCCTTCAGGATGAGTCTCAGCTCACATCCTACCCATGAGTAACCACGGAGGAAACCGGCGCGTCCGGTCTCAGAAGGACTCCAGCGGCTCCGGGTCCAGCAGGGCCACCGTGACGATGGCGGCGCACTTCTCAATCTGCCAGGGTCGGGCGCCGAGGTCCGCGAGCGCGGCGCTGACGCTCTCCAGGTCCAGGACCTCCGGCGGTGACCAGCAGAGCGCCTTGAGCACCGCCGGGGTCAGCAGCGTCTCGGGCATCAGCTCCAGCTCATCGGCGCGGTGGGTCAACCAGTCTCGGGCGGTGCGGTAGCGGCGGAACGCCAGCGGGTTGCGGTCCTTCCACGTGCGCGGTGGCGGCGGTACGGCCGAGCGCGGCTTGGCCTCTGGCATCTCGTTGTTCTTGGTCCCAGACTCGATCGCGCGCAGCCACTTCGGGGCCTCGCGCTTGGCGGCGCGACCGTAGAAGCCCTTGATCGAGAGCAGCTGGGGCACGGTGCGCGGGACGGCGTCCGCCGCGGCGACCAGCGCGGAATCCGGCAGGATGTGACCGGGGGAGACGTCCTTGGTCTCGGCCATGCTCTCCCGCGCGGCCCAGAGCTCACGCAGCACCGCGAGCTTGCGCGGAGACTTCAGCCGGTTGACACCGCTGGCCCGGCGCCAACGTTCGCTGCGCGGGACGGTGACCGGGCGGTGCGTGCGCAGATGCTCGAACTCCTGCTCGGCCCAGCTCAGCTTGTCCTGCTCGCGCAGAAGCTGGGTGAGGCTCTCGCGCAGCGGGATCAGCAGCTCCACGTCCAGGGCGGCATAGCGCAGCCAGTCCTGGGGCAGCGGGCGCCGGGACCAGTCAGCGGCCGAGTGTTCCTTGGCCAGGCGGACCCCCAGCAGGGACTCCACCACCGCGCCGAGGCTGACCCGGGGCAGTCCGCCCAGTCGGGCGGCGAGCTCGGTGTCGAAGAGGCTGTGCGGGTGCATCCCCAACTCGGCCAGGCAGGGCAGGTCCTGGGTGGCCGCGTGCAGGATCCACTCGACGCCGTCGAGGGCCTCCTGGACCGGGGCCAGGGTGGTGAAGGGTTCGGGGTCGATCAGCCAGAGACCGGAGCCCTCCCGTTTGAGCTGGACCAGGAACGCGCGCTGCCCGTAGCGGAAGCCGGAGGCGCGCTCGGCATCCACGGCCACCGGTCCGGTGCCGGCGGCCAGCGCCTCGGCGCAGCGCTGCAGGCCGCGCTCGGTGTCGATCACGAACGGAACCCCATCCTCGGGTTCGGTCAGCAGCGGCGGCGGTCCCTCCTCGGGGGAGTCCATCGGGGTCTCCGGCACTGCGTCAGTTCCTCCTGATATGTGGCAGGGCGATCACTCCATCGGGCAGCGGCGGCAGTCCTGCGAAGGAGCAGACCATATCGGCCCATGCCTGCAGGTGGGACCCGAAGCCGGTGCCGGTGGGACTCCACGAGGCGCGCAGCTCCACGTCGTTGCTGGGCAGTCGATTCTCCATGCTGCCGAAGCTCTCAGAGAGGATCCGGGTGGCCGTGCCGCCCGCATGACTGTACTCCACCCCGTGCTGGGCAAGGGAATCGCAGAGCCAGGTCCAGGCCACCGAGCCCAGCAGCGGGTCGTTGCCCATCTCGGCGTCGAGCTCGGCGCGGATATAGATCACCACCCGGAAGGTGCCGCCCCAGGCCTGCTGCCCGGCCGGGTCGTGGAGCAGGATGAAGCGCCCGGTGGCGAGCACCTCGGTGTCCTCCGGCGCCGGGCGCAGCCGGGTGACCGGGTGCGAGCCCAGGGTGACCTCCCCGTGGGCGTGCACCTCAGCGCGCAGCGCCACCGCGAAGGGCGCGAGCTTCGCCGGGGCCGGGACCTCCTGGACCAGCGCCTCGGGGCGCGGCGACGCCCGGCGCAGGCTGCTCAGTGCACGCCGGAACGCATCCGGGAGCCCCTCGATGCCGGTGGCACCGTGGGGCGGCTCGGACGCGCCGCGTCCTGCGCCCTGCTGGTCGGGTCCACCCAGGGGACCGAAAGCTGTCACGTGCCAAGATTAGGAACAACCCCCAGCTTGACGTGCTAGGCGCGCCGCGCGCACTCCAGCAGGGCGTGGATCTGGGTGTCGGAGGTGTCGAAGGAGCACATGATGCGCAGCACCGGGTTGCCGCTGGAGGCGGTGTCCCAGACGTGGATCAGGTAGCGCTCGCGCAGCGCCTGGGCGATTCTCGCCGGCACCTCGGGGAATGTGGCGTTGACCTCGGTGGGCCGGGACAGCGTGACCCCGGGGATCTCGGCGAGCAGGCGGCCCAGCTTCGCCGCCTGGGCGTTGGCGTGGCCGGCGTTTCGGCGCCACAGGTCGGTGCCGAAGAGCTGAAGCAGCTGAGCGGAGATGAACCGCTGCTTGCTCGCCAGCTGCATCGAGAACTTCTGGATGAACTCGGTGCCCGCCACCCGATCCGGATCGAGCACCACCACTGCCTCTGCCGCCATCGCCCCGTTCTTGGTGCCGCCGAGGCTGAGCACGTCCACGCCGACGGCGGACGTGATCTCACTCAGCGAGCACCCCAGGGCCGCGGCCGCGTTGGAGATCCGCGCACCGTCGAGGTGCACTCCGAGCCCGTGGGCATGGGCGAGATCGGCGACTGCAGCGATCTCCTCGGGCGTATAGACGGTGCCCAGCTCGGTGGACTGGGTGAGGGTCACCGCCAGCGGCTGGGCTGCGTGCACGAAGTCCAGCGCCTTGACCTCGGCCTGCACGTCAGCCGGGGTCAGCTTTCCATCCGTGGTGGGCCGGGGGAGCAGCTTCACGGTGCCCACCCGCTCCGGCGCGGCGCCCTCGTCGTTGTTAACATGGGCCTGGGCGGAGCAGATCGCGGCACCCCAGCGCGGGAGCAGAGCCTGCAGCGCCACCACATTGGCTCCGGTGCCGTTGAAGACCGGCAGGATCTCTGCCCGGTGCCCGAAGGTCTCTTTGATCACCTCACGCAGCTGCGCGGTGACCGGGTCCGCGCCGTAGGGCAGCGCCGCATCGGCATTGGCCCGACCCAGGGCGGTGAGGATCTCGGGGGAGACCCCAGCGACGTTGTCGGAGGCGAAGCAGGCATCGAGCACCGGATGCGTCGTGGTCAGGGTCACCGCTCAGCTCTCGGAGGCTTCGTGGAAGTCCATCGAGATGGAGTTGATGCAGTAGCGCTGGTCGGTGGGGGTGTCGAAGCCCTCGCCGGTGAAGAGGTGTCCCAGGTGGGAGTCGCAGGAGCCGCACCGCACCTCGGTGCGCTCCATGCCCATGGAGGTGTCGCGGAGGTAGCGGATGTTCGCATCCGCGGCGGGCTCGAAGAAGCTGGGCCAGCCGCAGCGCGAGTCGAACTTCTCCGTAGAGGCGAACAGGTGGGCGCCGCAGGCCCGGCAGGAGTAGGTCCCGGCGGCCTTGTTGTCCCAGTACTCGCCGGTATAGGCGCGTTCGGTACCGCCCTGCCGGAGCACCTGGTACTCCTGTGGGCTGAGCTTCTCGCGCCATGGGTCGGTGCCGGTTCCGGGGTTCTGGTGCTCACTCATGTCTCTATCTCATCACGTTCTGCGCGCCCGCGTAAGCTGTGCCCCATGACGTCCAGGTTCAAGCAGCCCGTCGCCGCCGCGGCGCGGGCAAACGCCCTTGTCCACCGCACTGCACGGGCCTTGAGGCCCCCGCGTGAATCCACGGCGCACACCCCTTGGATCCGGGCCACGAGCCTCGGCGTGGGAGCCGGCCTGGCCGCCGGGATGACCCTCGCCGCCGGAGCCTCCGGACTCGCCGGATACTTCGCGCGCGCCGTGGTCACCCCGGTGCGCGAGCGGGCCGAGGATCTCGAGATCCTCGCCGTCACCCGCGGACCGGAGGGGGATGAGGTGATCCTGCCGATCACCGCGGAGACCGTGGTGGACGGGACCTACGGCTTGTTCTTCCATGGCGGGCGCTCACTGGCCCGGATCGGGCCGATCACGGCGCTTGAGCCCAAGGGCGGGACCGTGACCCGTCCGGTGGAGAAGGTCTACGGCGGGGACCTGCGCACCGCGGTGCGCGGCTGGTGGACCTCGGTGGTCTACCTGAACCCCGCCGACGCCGGGTTCGCCAGCGAGGAGGTGGTGATCACGCTGCCCGGAGGGCCGTCACCGGCCTGGCACGTGGCCCCGCAGCCGATCCCCGCGGGACTGCCCGCAGACCACCAGGGTCCGCTCACCGGGCGCAACGTCTGGGTGATCGGTGTTCATGGGCGCGGCAGCAACCGCACCGAGGGGATCCGGGCGCTGGCCGCCACCTCGGCGCTGGGGGCTGAGACGCTGCTGATCTCCTACCGGAACGACGGCGAGGCCCCGGCCGCGGCAGATGGCCGCTACGGCCTGGGAGTCACCGAGTGGGAGGACGTGGAGGCCGCCATCGAGTTCGCGCTGGCCCGCGGGGCCGAAGACATCATCCTCTTCGGCTGGTCCATGGGAGGCGCGATCAGCCTGCAGACCGCCGACCGTTCCCGCTACGCGGAGTACATCCGCGCCCTGGTGCTCACCGGTCCGGTGATCGACTGGATGGATGTGCTCGCCCACCAGGCCAAGGCCAACCGGATCCCCGACGTCGTCGGTCGCCTGGGCCAGTGGTTCATCTCCAACCCGGGCGGACGCCGGGTGACCGGGCTTGCCGCTCCGGTGGACCTGCAGGCGATGAACTGGATCGACCGGGCGGACCAGCTGCGCGACCACGTGCTGATCATGCACAGCGTGGATGACAACATCGTGCCCTTCGGGCCCTCCCGGGACCTTGCCCGGAAGAACCCGAAGGTCACCTATGTCTCCTTCGCCCAGGCCCGGCACGTCAAGGAGTGGAACCACGATCCGCAGCGTTGGGACTCCACCGTGATCGACTGGGTGAGCGACCTGTTCAGCCGGCCTGCGCCGGGGCAGACTCGGCCTGGTGAGCCCGGATATTCCGTTTGATCCGACCCAGCATCGCCGTCATCCCGCGCAGCCGCAGCGGGGTGATCGCCTTGGACAGGCCCAGGCGCTCGGAGAGGTCCTCCGGGACGGCGAGGATCTCCTCGTAGCGCAGCCCGTTCAGACCCTCATGCAGGATCGCCGCGAAGCCTCGAGTGGTCGGCGCCTCCGGGGGAGCGGCGAAGAAGATCGCGGCGGTCCCGGCGGCGTCGTCGTACTCCAAGGTCAGGAAGAGCGGAGACTGACACTCCACCACCTCTTCCATCTGGTCATAGCTGTTGCGGTAGCGCTCGGGCAGCTCCGGCAGCTCGCGGGAGAACTCGAGCAGCAGCTCCAGCTTCTGCCGGTCCTCGAGCTCGGCGAACTCCTCGACCACCTCAGCCAGCTGCTCGGGCAGCACCCGGGCGCTGGAATCACCGGGCAGCGAGGCAGGCTGTGCCTCCTGGTCCTCGCTCATGCGCCGGGCACCTCGCCGGGCTGATCTCCGGTGGCGATGGGCAGCCGCACTGCGTTGCCCCACTCGGTCCAGGAGCCGTCGTAATTGCGCACGTTGCCGTAGCCCAGCAGGTGCTGCAGCACGAACCAGGTGTGCGAGGAGCGCTCACCGATCCGGCAGTAGGCGATGACCTCCTCGGCCTTGCCCAGGCCGGCCTGCTCGGTGTAGATCGCCTCCAGCTCGGCCCGGGAGCGGAAGGTCCCGTCCTCCTTCGCGGCCTTGGCCCACGGCACCGAGGCCGCGGAGGGGATGTGGCCCCCGCGCAGCGCGCCCTCCTGCTCGTAGCCCTCCATATGGGTGCGCTCCCCGGAGTACTCCATGGGGGAGCGGACATCGATCATCGGCTTGCCGAAGTGGGCGAGCACGTCTTCGCGGAAGGCGCGGAAGGTGGAGTCATCGCGCTGGGACGGCGCGGGGTAGCTCACCTGAGCCGGGGCGGTCACCTCGGTGACCAGCTCGCGCCCCTCGGCGGCCCACTTCTGCCGACCGCCGTCCATCAGGCGCAGATCTGCATGCCCGAAGAGGGTGAAGACCCACAGCGCGTAGGCGGCCCACCAGTTGGACTTGTCCCCGTAGAAGACAACGGTGGTGTCCGGGGTGATCCCCTTGGCGGCGGCGAAGGCCGCGAACTGCTCCGGGCCCAGGAAGTCCCGGGTCACCGGGTCGTTGAGGTCGGTGTGCCAGTCGATCTTCTGAGCTCCCGGGATGTGCCCGGTCTCGTAGAGCAGCACGTCCTCGTTGGATTCCAGCAGCACCACCGAGGGGTCCTCCTTGTGCTGGGCCACCCATTCGGTGGAGACCAGGGCGTCGGGGTGGGCGTACTGGGAGAAGTCTTTTTCTTCGGTCATGATGCACAGAACCTTCCGTCGTCACTGGGTCACCTTCCAGGATAGGGAATCAGCCGGTGAAACACGCAGTCGTAGGTAGAGTGGTCACATGCCGTCAAACGCCACTCCGCTGAGTCAGCGGACCCCCCAGCTGGGAGTCGGCCAGCTCCTGGAGGGCCTGAAGCCGTCCTTCCGCTTCGCCGAGGTCTCCTTCGACTCCTACATCCCGGACCCTGCGCACCCCTCCCAGGAGAAGGCGGTGACCGCGCTGCGCGAGTTCTCCGCCTCCGTGGGCGCCAGTCAGGGTGGCGGCGGCTTCTTCGGCAAGCTCTTCGGCCGTGGTCCGGCCCGCGCGCAGGCGCCTGCCGGGATCTACCTCGACGGCGGGTTCGGAGTGGGCAAGACCCACCTGCTGGCCTCGCTGTACCACTCGGTGGAAGGGCAGCGAGCGTTCGGCACGTTCGTGGAGTACACCAACCTGGTCGGCGCGCTGTCATTCCGCCGGACCGTGGACGTGCTCAGCGACTACTCCCTGGTCTGCATCGATGAGTTCGAGCTCGATGATCCCGGTGACACCGTGCTGATGTCTCGGCTGATGCGGGAACTGGCCGACGCCGGGGTCAAGCTTGCCGCGACCTCGAACACGCTGCCCGGGTCCCTGGGGGAGGGCCGCTTCGCCGCCGCGGACTTCCAGCGCGAGATCCAGGTGCTCTCGGATCAGTTCGCGGTGATCAAGGTCGACGGCGAGGACTACCGCCACCGCGGACTCCCGGAGGCCCCGGCGCCGCTGAGCTCAGCCGAGGTCGAAGGCTTCGCCGCCGAGAAGTACCCCGAGGCTCGCATCGCGGTGGACGACTTCGGCGCGCTCTGTGAGCACCTCAGCGGCGTGCACCCCAGCCGGTACCGACAGCTGGTGACCGACATGGACGTGCTGGTGCTCAAGGACGTGGAGACCATCGAGGGTCAGGCGCTGGCGCTGCGCTTCGTGGTGCTGGCTGACCGGCTCTACGATCAGGACATCAAAGTGGTGGCCTCCGGCAAGCCCTTCGATGAGCTGTTCACCGAAGAGATGATGACCGGTGGGTATATGAAGAAGTATCACCGCACGGTCTCCCGGCTCACCGCCCTGGCCCGCGCCGGGCAGATGGGGGAGACCGCGCTCTGAGTCGCAGCGCCAACACCAGCGCTTCCAGATCCGGCCGGGACGGTTAACAATGTGTTCATGCACACCTGATGAGCTGGCAGCAGCCGCATCTCGAGAAAGGCTGATCTGATGAGTGACCCGATCTTCCAGGTCGACGGCACCGCGCGCAAGAACCTCCGGGAGTTCATCGACGAGCTCCGCGAGGGTGGGTACACGGTGCTGGACGGGCACACCCCGGACCCGGATCTGATCGACCCGCAGGGCCGCGCGGTGGAGACCTGGCATGAGAACTATCCGTATGAGAACCGGCTCTCCCGCGACGTCTATGAGATCGAGAAGTACCACCTGCAGGTGGAGCTGCTGAAGTTCCAGTACTGGGCCGAGGACTATGGGCTCAAGCATGTGATCGTCTTCGAAGGCCGCGACGCCGCCGGCAAGGGCGGGACGATCAAACGCTTCACCGAGCACCTGAACCCGCGGACCGCACGCGTGGTCGCCCTGAACCGGCCATCGGACCGGGAGCTGGGCCAGTGGTACTTCCAGCGCTACGTGGACCACCTGCCCACCGCCGGGGAGATGGTCCTCTTCGACCGCTCCTGGTACAACCGTGCCGGAGTGGAGCGGGTGATGGGCTTCTCCTCGGAGCAGGAGTATGAGCTCTTCATGCGCCAGGCGCCGCAGTTCGAGCAGATGCTGGTCGACGCCGGCATCCATCTGACGAAGTTCTGGTTCTCGGTGACCCAGCAGGAGCAGCGCACCCGGTTCGCGATCCGGCAGATCGACCCGGTCCGGCAGTGGAAGCTCTCACCCATGGACCTGGAGTCCCTGGATCGCTGGGAGGCCTACACGGAGGCCAAGGAGGAGATGTTCCTGCGCACCGACACCGACCACGCTCCCTGGATGACGATCAAGTCCAATGACAAGAAGCGGGCCCGGTTGAACGCGATGAAGTGCTTCCTCGCCCAGTTCGAGTACGAGGGCAAGGACCATGAGGTCGTCGGCGGCCCCGACCCGCTGATCGTGCGCCGCGGCCGCGATGCGGTGGGTGACTGACGCCCATCCGCCGTGCCCGGTGTGGGCCTGGGTCGGCTGATCTGCTGAAGCGGTAGAGTTGCAGTGCTCGCCTCGGGGACACCGAGGTTCACGACGGCGGGATCCCATGTCAGACCTCCGGCGCGCCCGGGTGCATCGTGGACGGGGACCCGCATCGCTGCGGTCCGCGACCGATGCCCGTTCCGCACCGCGCCGTGAGGAACTCTGACTGACCTCGACGAAGGAGAATGCATGAGTGCCCATATCGGAGTGACCGGCCTGGCCGTCATGGGAGCCAATCTGGCTCGCAACCTGGCTCGCAACGGCTACACCGTCGCGCTGCACAACCGCTCGGTCGCCCGCACGGACGCCCTGCTGCAGGCCCACGGCGGAGACGGCGACTTCGTGCGCACCGAGACCCTCACCGAGCTCGTGGAGTCCCTGGAGCGCCCCCGCCGGGTGCTGATCATGGTCCAGGCCGGCGCCCCGGTGGACTCCGTGATCGCTGATCTGGTGCCCCTGCTCGATGACGGCGACATCATCATCGACGGCGGCAACTCCTTCTACGAAGAGACCCGCCGCCGCGAGGAGAGCCTGCGCGCGCAGAACCTGCACTTCGTCGGCGTCGGAGTCTCCGGCGGCGAAGAGGGCGCGCTGAACGGTCCCTCGATCATGCCCGGCGGCTCCAAGGAGTCCTACGACACCCTGGGCCCGATGCTGGAGAAGATCTCCGCGAAGTACAACGGCGAACCCTGCTGCGCCTGGATCGACACCGACGGCGCCGGGCACTACGTGAAGATGGTGCACAACGGCATCGAATACGCCGATATGCAGGTCATCGGTGAAGCCTTCGACCTGATGCGCTCCCTGGCCGGGATCGAGCCCCGCGAGCAGGCCGGCGTGTTCCGCGAGTGGAACACCACCGATCTGGCCTCCTACCTGATCGAGATCACCGCCGAGGTCCTGGAGCAGGAGGACGAGGTCACCGGTCGTCCCCTGGTGGACGTGGTCGTGGACTCCGCGGGTCAGAAGGGCACCGGCCGCTGGACCGCGATCTCCGGGCTGGAGGTGGGTTCCCCGGTCACCGCGATCGCAGAGTCCGTCTTTGCCCGCTCGATCTCCTCCCAGCGCGAGCTGCGCGCGGTCACCAACGCCACGTTCAGCGCCGGGATCGATGAGACGCTCTCGGCCACCGAGAAGTACGGCAGCGCTGAGGACCGGCAGGACTTCGTGGAGGATGTGCGCAAGGCGCTCTACGCCTCCAAGCTCGTCGCCTACGCCCAGGGCCTGGACATGCTGGTCGCCGCCGGCGAGGAGTTCGGCTGGGACCTGGACCTGAAGGCCATCGCCTCGCTCTGGCGCGCCGGCTGCATCATCCGCGCCGATCTGCTGGACACCATCATGAAGGCCTACGACGCGCCGAAGGACCAGCAGCCCAAGAACCTGCTGCTGGCCCCGGAGTTCAACGAGGCGATCAACGAATGCCTCCCCGCCTGGCGACGCGTGGTCGCCGCCGCGGCGACCTACGGCGTTCCCGCCCCGGTGTTCTCCTCCTCGCTGTCCTATTACGACAGCCTGCGCCGGGACCGGCTCCCGGCCGCGCTGACCCAGGGTCTGCGCGACTACTTCGGCGCTCACACCTATCAGCGCGTGGACAAGGAAGGCACCTTCCACACCCAGTGGTCCGGTGACCGCAGCGAGATCGATGCCTGATCCGCTGGGTCCGAGGACTGACTCCGCACACACGGAGCTGAACCGATGAGCACCAGGACGGCCGGTCTGCTCGCCTCGGTCGGCGCCACGATTCCCGTGGTGGCCGCCCCGATGGCCGGCGGACCGAGCCGTCCTGAGCTCGTTCTGGCCGCCGCTGCAACCGGAGGAGTGGGATTCCTCGCCGCGGGGTACAAGAGCCCCGAGGACCTCAGGGTCCAGATCCAGCAGGTGCAGCGCGCCACCCCACGTTTCGGGGTGAACCTCTTCGTGCCGAACCAGGTCCCGATTGAGCCTGCGGCGCTGGAGCGACACCGTGCCGCGGTCCAGCGGTGGCTGAGCGATCATGCCCGGGCCGGCGGAGACTGGACGGGCGAGGTGGAGCTGCCAGAGATCAACAGCCTCGCCGGAGTCATCAGAGCCACCGGAGCACCCGGAGCCCCCGCAGTCAACGGAGCCCCTGCAGTCATCGGAGCACCCGCTGAGGTCTGGGATGACTCCTGGGAGCAGAAGCTTCAGGTGCTGGAGGCTGATCCGGTGCCACTGATCAGCATGACCTTCGGCCTGCCCTCCGCGCGGGACCTCGCGCGGCTGCAGGCCACCGGGGCCAAGGTGCTGCAGACCGTGACCTGCGTCGCGGAGGCTGAGAGCGCGGCCCGAGCCGGGGTGGACGGGCTGATCGTGCAGTGCTCCTCCGCCGGGGGCCACTCCGGGACCTGGACGCCTCGGGATCCACCCGCGGAGGTGGGCCTGCTCGAACTGATTCACGCCATCTCGTCCCGCACCGAACTGCCGCTCTGGGCCGCCGGCGGGATCGCTGATGCCGCGAGAGTCAGTGCCGCCCTGCACGCCGGGGCGGAGGCTGCGGTGCTGGGCACCGCGCTGCTGCGCTGTCCTGAGAGCGGGACGCATCCGGCTCATCAGCAGGCTCTCGCTGATCCTCCGGGGGTGCCGGAGACGATCCTTACGACGGCGTTCTCAGGCCGTCCGGCGCGAGCGCTGCGCAACAGCTTCACCGACGCCCTGACCACTTCGGCGCCGTCGGGCTTTCCGGCCCTGCATCAGCTCAGTGCGGGACTGCGCCGAGCGGCGGGTGCCGCCGCAGACCCGCACGGGCTCAATCTCTGGGCCGGAACCGGTTTTGCCGCGGCGCGGCCGGACCCGGCCGGTGAGGTGATGCGCCGCCTGGCGGGCGACCACCGGGTCTAGCGCGCAGGGCCGCTGGCCAGCGAGCGGAACCGCTGCCGCCTACAGCCGCTATCCACGGCTGGCAGCCTCTAGATGAAGATGGCCGGGTCCAGTGCGTATTCTGCGGGGTCCACGTGGGGCTTCCGCTCGGCCACGCCGCGCTGTCGCGCCTTGGCCGGGACCCCGGTGAGGATGGAGTTCGGCGGGGAGGACTTCACCACCACGGCGTTGGCGCCCACGGCGGAACCGGCACCGATCTCCACGGGTCCGATGACCTTGGCCCCGGCACCGACGACCACGCCGTCGCGCAGGGTGGGGTGACGCTTGGTCTGTTCCAGGGAACGTCCACCGAGGGTGACTCCCTGGTAGAGCATGCAGTCGTCACCGATCTCGGCGGTCTCCCCGATGACCACACCCATGCCGTGGTCGATGAAGAAGCGCCGCCCGATCTGGGCACCAGGGTGGATCTCAATGCCGGTGAGACCGCGGGTCAGCTGGGAGAGCGCGCGCGCTGGGGTCTTCAGCGGGCGGCGCTGCCACATCTTATGGGCGACCCGGTAGGACCAGACCGCGTGCAGGCCGGAATAGACCAGCACCACCTCGGCGGTGCTGCGCGCGGCGGGGTCATGTTCGCGTGCGGCTTTGATGTCCTCACGCAGACGCTTCAGTGGGCCCAAGGTGGGTCAACCTCTTTCAAGGGTTCAAACAGCAGGGATCAAACAGCACGAGTTGAGCTGCACGGGTCGAACAGCAGGGATCTGGCGTCACGGGATTCATGGCCGAGTCCCCGCGGCGGGTGGCGATCAGCTCGCTCACCTGCCGCGGGGACTCATCCGTCTCAGCCGCGGATGTCTTCGTAGAGCAGCGTGGAGATGTAGCGCTCACCGAAGTCACAGGCGACGGTGACGATGAGCTTGTCCCGGTTCTCCTCCCGGGAGGCCAGTTCCAGCGCCGCCGCGACATTGGCGCCGGTGGAGATGCCCCCGAGGATGCCCTCGTGGGTGCCGAGGTCGCGGGCGCAGCTGACGGCCTTCTCGAGGTTGGCCTGGTAGACCTCGTCGTAGATCCCCTGGTCCAGGATGTCAGGGACGAAGTTGGGACCGATGCCCTGGATCTTATGCGGTCCGGCGGTGCCACCGGAGAGGATCGGGGAGTCCTCGGGCTCCACGGCCACCAGGTGGATACCGGGCTTGTACTCCTTAAGCCGGCGTCCGGCGCCGGTGATGGTGCCGCCGGTGCCGATGCCGGCGATGAAGACGTCGACTTCGCCGTCGGTGTCCCGCCAGATCTCCTCGCCGGTGGTGCGGTAGTGCACGGCCGGGTTGGCCTCGTTGGCGAACTGCCGGGCCCAGATGGAGTTCTCGGTCTCCTCCACGATGGACTTGGCCCGCTCCACCGCGCCGCGCATGCCTTCCGCGCCCGGGGTCAGCACGATCTCGGCGCCATAGGCGCGCAGCATCACCCGGCGTTCGGTGGACATGGTCTCGGGCATGGTGAGCACCACGCGGTAGCCGCGTGCCGCCCCGACCATGGCCAGGGCGATCCCGGTGTTGCCTGAGGTTCCTTCCACGATGGTGCCGCCGGGCTTGAGCATGCCCGAGTCTTCTGCGGCGTCGACGATGGCGGCGCCGATGCGGTCCTTGATGGAGCTGGCGGGGGAGTAGAACTCCAGCTTCATCGCGATGTTGCCCGGGAGGTCCGCGCCCAGGCGGTTCAGCCGCACCAGGGGGGTGTTGCCGAC
Organism: Nesterenkonia sandarakina; assembly: GCF_014138825.1. Classification (NCBI taxonomy): domain Bacteria; kingdom Bacillati; phylum Actinomycetota; class Actinomycetes; order Micrococcales; family Micrococcaceae; genus Nesterenkonia; species Nesterenkonia sandarakina. The sequence goes on from NZ_JACJIH010000001.1 coordinate 642,358, forward strand.
CGCCTGTGTGATGTTCTCAAGAATCTTCGCCATTAGTGGGTGGACCTTTCTTCCTCGGGTTTCAACCATGAAGCATAGTCTCTGCGGAGTTTTGCGACCTTGGGGTCGATGATGACTTGACAGTATCCGACATCGGGACGCTGGGCGTGGAAGTCCTGGTGGACCTCCTCGGCCTCGAAGACCCGGCCCAGTGGTTCCAGCGTGGTCACGATGGGACGGTCGAAGGAGGCCTGGGCGTGGGTGATCGCGGCGGAGAATTCCTCGCGCTGGGCCTGGTCGGTATAGAACATCGCCGAGCGGTACTGGGTGCCGACGTCGTAGCCCTGCCGGTTCAGCGAGGTCGGGTCGTGACTGGAGAAGAAGACCCTGTAGAGGACCTCGTCAGGGAGCACCTCAGGGTCGTAGCTGATCTCCACGGCCTCTGCGTGGCCGGTGCCGCCGGAGGCGACGGCCTCGTAGATGGCCGGTCCTGAGCCCCCGGTGTAGACGCTGCGCACATGGTGGACCCCGCGCAGCCGGCGCGCGAGGGAATCCAGGCACCAGAAGCAGCCGGCGGCGAGCACCACGGTCTTAGAAGAGTTGTCCATGGCCAGCACAACCGTCCGTGTCCCAGGCTCTATTCCTGAACCGGAACCTGTAGAAATGAGTCATGTCGCCCAGCCCCGCCCAGCATGCAGACGAGACCACCACCGAATCCCAGGTGCCGACCCTTCAAGAGGTGCTGGACACCGCGGAGGAGCTCTGGCCGCGGTCGCTGGCGGAGAACTGGGACGCGGTCGGTCTGGTGACCGGGCGGCGTGACGCGCTGGTGCGCAGGATCCAATTCGCGGTGGACCCGGTGCGCCCGGTCATCGAAGAGGCCGCCAGCTCCGGAACCGATCTGCTGATCACCCACCATCCGCTGCTGCTGCGCGGAGTCACCTCGGTGGAGGCCGGGCAGTTCAAGGGAGAGATGGTGCACCGGCTGATCGAATCCGGCTGCGCATTGCTGACGGCTCATACCAATGGGGACTCGGCGATCGGCGGGGTCAACGACGTCCTCGCCGGGGCGCTGGGGATTGAGGACACCATGCCGCTGGCGCCGGCTCAGGAAGGGCTCTCCACTGAGGGGCTTGGGCGCATCGGGACACTTCCCGAGCCGCTGACGCTGGGGGAGTTCGCCGCCCGGGTGTTCTCGGTCCTACCTTCCGTGGCCGGCGGGGTCCGCGTGGCCGGGGATCGCGACGGGCTTATCCAGCGTGTGGCGCTGTGCGGGGGTGCGGGGGACTCACTGCTGGGGACTGCGGCCGACGCCGGGGCCGATGTCTTCCTGACCGCAGATCTGCGGCACCACCCGGCGTCGGAGGCCAGAGAGGCCGCGGAGGAGGAGCGCCCCTATCTGATCGACGTCTCACACTTCGCCTCGGAGTGGCTGTGGCTGCCCACGGCGGCGCAGGCGCTGCACCAGGCGCTGACCGATCGCGGCTACGATGTGGAGGTTGCCGTGAGCGGCATCAACACCGACCCCTGGGACTTCGTGCTCACCCCGGGCCATTGAGCCGCCTGCGGGGCTGAGGCGACCCATATCTGAGACCTGTACTGACCTGAAGGTGCGTGAGCCATGACCACTCTGTTCGTCGAGGCCGACGGCGGAAGCCGCGGCAATCCTGGAATCGCTGGTTCCGGCGCCCTGGTCCGCAACGAGGCGGGGCAGATCCTCGCCACCAAGGCCACCCCGCTGGGGAAGGCGAGCAACAACGTCGCCGAATACACCGGGCTCATCGAAGGGCTGCGGCTGGCCCGCGATCTAGACTCCGAGGCCTTCGTCGAGGTCAAGCTGGACTCCAAGCTGGTGGTGGAGCAGATGAGCGGGCGCTGGAAGATCAAGCATGAGGACATGAAGCGCCTGGCCGCAGAGGCCTCCACCATCCTGCCCCCGACTCAGGTGCGCTACACCTGGATCCCGCGCAAGGACAACGGCGACGCCGATGCGCTCAGCAACGAGGCGATGGACGCCTCCGCCGCCGGGACCGAATGGGACCCGAGCCGCAGCCGGATCCGGCCTGTGGGCTGAGCGTCCCGCATCCGGTGCAGCTCAGTAGAGGTAGCCGGAATGCCTTTGATCAAGCCTCACGCACGACGGGGGTTTGGCCCCGGGCTAGGATCGATAATCGCTAGTCTGCCTGAGACAGAAACCCAGAAGAAAATTGTTTCGGGTGCTGGAACGATATGTGAAAGCTTGAACTGCCACATATGAGTGCGGCAAACCCAAGTCTCGGAGGCACAAAAGGGGAAGTGTCGTGTCACACCGGTGTGACCCGGCCGTGTAACACTTGTCCCTGCACTGTCGTCGACGGGTCGTGGCCTTTTCGGGACCGCCCTGCAGGAGAGTAATGACCATGGCTGGTTCCTCACCGTCCCGCAGCACTGCGGGGAAGACGTCGGCGTCGCGTCGGTCTCCCTGGCGTTGGTACTTGGACGTTCCGCTGATCTGGAAGCTCGCCGTCGCCTTAGTCGTCGGCGTCGTTGCCGGACTGGTGGTGGGTCCGCCGATCGCCGTTGTCCAGCCGCTGGGGGATATCTTCCTGCGCCTGCTGACCATGCTGGTGATGCCGCTGATCCTGCTGACCCTCATCGCTGGAGTAGCCTCTGTCTCTCCTAAAACGATGGGACGCATCGGCGGCAAGGCCTTCCTTTACTACATGGTGACCACTGCATTTGCCATGACGATCGGCATCGGTATCGCGTTGCTGTTGTCCCCTGGCGCAGGGTTGAGTTTGCCTGGGGACACCGAGGTGGATGAGCAGGCCGCCCCGCCGCTGGCCGAGGTATTCACCGGCATCGTCCCGGACAATATCTTCAGCGCCCTTGCCGGCGGCGAAGTGCTTTCGGTGATGTTCTTTGCCCTGGTGGCCGGTATCGCGCTGGCGTTCATGCAGGACAGCACCGACGACCATCTAGCCGGTCTGGGCATGCATCTGCGAAGGTTTGTCGACGGCGGCGTGGAACTGGTCTTCCTCATCATCCGTGGGGTGCTGCAGTACTCGCCGATCGGTGTGTTCGCGCTGATCGCCGTCGTGGTGGGAGAGACAGGGACCGAGGCGCTGTTGCCATTGGCCTCGCTGACCGGCGTGATCTATGGCGGAATCATCCTGCAGATCCTCGTCTACGCGCTGATCCTGCTGCTGTTTCGTGCACCCGTGCGGCGGTTCTTCCGTGAGGCCAAAGAGCCGATGCTCACCGGTTTCGTCACCCGGTCTTCCAGTGGCACCCTGCCGGTCACCATCCAGGCGGCCGAGCGACTCGGGGTGCGCAAGGGCGTCTACTCCTTCACTTTGCCGCTGGGCGCAACCATCAACATGGACGGCACCGCCATCTACGTGGGCGCGGCGACGGTGTTCATCGCCAATGTCACTGGCACGCAGCTGACCTTGACCCAGCTGGTCACAGTAGCCGCCGTTGGGGTGCTGGCCTCGATCGGGACCGCCGGGGTGCCGGGAGCCGGGCTGATCATGCTCACCATGGCCGTCACTGCTGCCGGGCTGCCGATGGCGCCGGTCGCGTTGGTGGCCGGCATTGACGCGATCCTGGACATGGCTCGCACCTTGTGCAACGTCACCGGGGACCTGACCGGCACCCGGATCATAGCCAAGACCGAACCTGGCATGCTGGTCGATCCAGACGCCCCACCGCGCGACGGAGAGCCCGAGTCCGACACAGGTGCGGATCCTCTCGGATCTGAGGAGGACACGGCCGCATCGGATCCCGACGCGCAGGCCGGAGAGGCACGCCGGAGCTCCGGAGGCTCGTCAGGCCTGTAGGGGAACAGGCGCGTCTTCGGGTGAAAGCTCAGGGGCTCGCTCTGCGGTCTGCATGTACACCGCCTAGGGCCTCACACTCGCCTGTCATCGGCTGCTCAACCGCTTCACGACAGGCGCCGGGGACGCCCGTAATCCACGCACTCGGCATCCGCAAGCCTCGGTCTGACACGCGGGTCCAGGTGTTCCATGAGGAACTGGGCTGCCTCACAGACCAGGACGACGACGGCGACCCACCCAGGAGGGGAAGGTCGCCGTCGTCGTCTTCAGGCCCAGACGCGTGCCGGTTCGGCGCTCAGCGAGCCGCCGCGGTGGCGCCGTTGTTCACAGAGGCGTCGCGCGGCTGCACCTTGGGGTACTTCACCGGGGCGCTGCCGGTCATGTGCTCCAGCACCCGGACCACCTGGGCGGAGTAGCCGAACTCGTTGTCGTACCAGACGTAGAGGATCGCCTGCTTGCCGTTGACGATGGTCGCCAGACCGTCCACGATCCCCGCCGCCCGGGTGCCCACGAAGTCGGTGGAGACCACCTCGGCGGAGTCGATGTAGTCCACCTGCTTGTGCAGCGGGCCCTCCAGGGATTCACGCCGCAGGAACCGGTTGAGCTCCTCCTTGGTGGTCTCCCGTTCCAGCTCCAGGTTCAGGATCGCCATCGAGACGTCCGGGGTCGGGACTCGAATGGCGTTGCCGGAGAGCTTCCCGGCCAGCTGAGGCAGCGCCTTGGCCACCGCCTTCGCTGCGCCGGTCTCGCTGATCACCATGTTCAGCGCCGCCGAGCGACCGCGCCGTTCACCGGGATGGAAGTTGTCGATCAGGTTCTGATCATTGGTGTAGGAGTGCACCGTCTCCACATGGCCGTGGTCGATCCCGTAGGCCTCGTCCATCAGCTTGGCCACCGGGGTGATCGCGTTGGTGGTGCACGACGCCGCGGAGATGATCGTGTCCTCCGAGCTGATCTGGTCCTGGTTGACCCCGAACACGATGTTCTTCAGGTCCCCCTTGCCCGGAGCGGTCAACAGCGCCCGGGAGACGCCCTTGGCCTGCAGGTGCTGGCTGAGTCCCGCCTCGTCGCGCCAGCGCCCGGTGTTATCCACCACTACGGCATTGCTGATCCCGTGGGCGGTGTAATCCACTGCGGCCGGATCCGAGGCGTATATGACCTTGATGAAGGTGCCGTTGGCGATGATCGCCTGATTCTCCTCATCCACCCGGATGGAGCCTTCGAAGGGTCCGTGGACCGAATCCCGGCGCAGCAGCGAGGCGCGCTTGGCGAGGTCGTCCTCAGCCCCCTGGCGCACCACGATCGCGCGCAGCCGCAGCCCGGAGGCCGAGGAGGCGTTGCCCACGATGATCCGGGCCAGCAGTCGACCGATCCGTCCGAAGCCGTAGAGCACCACGTCGCGCGGCTCGATCATGCCCTCGCCGCCGCGGCCGATCACCTCGGCGAGCTCCTCACGCAGGAAGGCGTCCATGTCCCCGGTGGCGGAGTAGGCGGAGTTCCGGTACCGGGAGTTCAGCCGGGCGACGTCGATGCTGGCGGCACCGAGATCAAGGGTGGTCAGTGCCTGCACCAGGGGCAGCGTCTGGGAGACCGGAAGCTCGGTCTCATCGACCTGGCGGGCGAAGCGGTGGGCCTTGAGGATCTCGATGGCGGACCGGTTAACCAGTCGGCGACCGTAGATCCCGGTGACCACATTGTTCTCTCGGTAGAGCTTGCCCAGCAGAGGGATCATGGCCTCAGCCTGGGACTCTCGGTCGATCCAGCTGCGCAGTTGTTCGTCTGCTTCAGTGGTCATTATTGGACGTGTCCTCACTCGTCTAGACGTCGTTGTCTACGTGGACCCATCGGGTGCTCGAATCACAAGCGAACACCGCGATGTGTCCGTAGGCGAGTCTAGCCGAACCGGGCTGGCTCGGCGCCGGAGGGCACGGGGAGGGAGCGGCTTTCAGATCGGCCCGGAGGGCACAGAGGAGTGGGTGGGGGACGGGTCGGTCGATAAGCCGGGTTCTGTCGGCCACGGTGATTGCTCACCGAGGCGGACCATCATCCATCTGGGCCTCGTGTTGCCACGGACCTCAAGCGGTCAACCCGGATGCTCAGGCGGGCAGCCCTCAAACACATCCTGTTCGACCTTGCACCGGATGGGGTTTGCCTAGCCGCCCCAGTCACCTGGGGCGCTGGTGGTCTCTTACACCGCCGTTTCACCCTTACCAGCGACGACGAGCGCCGCCGGCGGTCTGTTTTCTGTGGCACTGGCCTGCGGGTCACCCCGAGTGGGCGTTACCCACCATCCTGCCCTGCGGAGCCCGGACTTTCCTCGGCCCGAGGCAGTTATCCGCCGTCTCCGGTGGGCCTCAGTCTCGAGCCGCGATGGTCTGACCGACCCGTCCCGGCTCACCATGCTACGGGATCCAACCCCGGACTCCGTGCCCAGCGGCGCAACCCGGGCGATGATGCGCAGGAGCCCTTGCTAGCCTTGCCCGGTGCTGATCTTCCTGCCGCCCTCCGAGGGCAAGACGCCTCCGGCCGATCCCGGCGCCCCGCCGATGGACCTGGACCGCCTCACCCTGCCCGAGCTCGAGACCGCACGCCGCACCGTGATGGACGCGCTGATCCAGATCAGCGGCACGGAGCAGGCACGCGAGGTCCTCGGCGTGGGCGAGAAGGTGATGCCTCAGGTACGCGCCAATACCGAGCTTGCCCATGCTCCCGCGGCGCCGGCGCATGAGATCTACACCGGGGTGCTCTTCGAGGCGCTGGACCCCGCCTCGCTGACCGCCGAGCAGCTGGAGCGGGCCTCCCGGCAGGTGTTGATCTTCTCGGGACTGTTCGGGGTGACATCACTCACCGATGAGATCCCGGCCTACCGACTCTCCATGGGCGTGGCTCTGAGCGCACCCGGAACCGGTCAGGGACCCGGCGCCGCGCCGGCCCACCCCGCGCCTGGGCGGCTGGGCAGCTTCTGGAAGAGCGCCCTGCACCAGCCGCTGTCCGAGCTCATCGGGGATCAGCTGGTCGTGGACTGCCGTTCCAGCTCCTACGCCCAGGCGCACCGGCCTGCGCCGGAGCAGAGCCTGATGGTCAACGCCTTCACCGAGCGCGAGGGTCAGCGCAAGGTCATCACGCACTTCGCCAAACATGCCCGCGGCCTGCTCGCGGGGATGTTGCTGCGCGCCGAAGGAGCAGAGCCTGCGACCATCGACGACGTCGCCGAGATCGCCTCCCAGCGGTGGCGGGTGGAGCTGCGCCCCGCCACCGGGCGCTCCCCGCACCAGCTGGACCTGATCGACTGAGGACCAGCGGGCCGCGAGGCCCATTAGCAGATTCTCTGCCCCGCCGACTAGCCTGGGGACCATGGCAGAGTTTATTTACACGATGATCAGCGCCCGCAAGAAAGTGGGCGACAAGGTCATCCTCGATGACGTCACCATGTCCTTCTACCCCGGCGCCAAGATCGGCGTCGTCGGTCCCAATGGTGCCGGCAAGTCCACCATCCTCAAGATCATGGCCGGGCTCGATGAGCCCTCCAACGGCGAGGCACGTCTGTCCCCGGGGTACTCGGTGGGGATCCTGATGCAGGAGCCGGCGTTGAACGAGGACAAGTCCGTCCTGGGCAACGTCCAGGAGGGCGTCGGTGAGATCTACGGGAAGCTGCAGCGCTTCAACCAGATCTCCGAGGAGATGGCCAACCCGGACGCCGACTTCGACGCTCTGATGGCGGAGATGGGAACCCTGCAGGAGGCCATCGACGCCGCCAATGCCTGGGACCTGGACTCGCAGCTGGAGCAGGCCATGGATGCGCTGCGCTGCCCGCCTCCGGAGGCTGACGTCAGCGTGCTCTCCGGTGGTGAGCGCCGCCGCGTGGCGCTGTGCAAGCTGCTGCTCTCCAAGCCGGACCTGCTGCTGCTCGATGAGCCCACGAACCACCTCGACGCTGAGTCCGTGCTCTGGCTCGAGCAGCACCTTGCCGATTATGAGGGCGCCGTGCTCGCCGTGACGCACGATCGCTACTTCCTTGATCACGTCGCCCAGTGGATCTGTGAGGTCGACCGCGGTCGCCTCTACCCCTATGAGGGCAACTACTCCACCTATCTGGAGAAGAAGCAGGCTCGTCTGAAGGTCCAGGGCAAGAAGGACGTCAAGATGGCGAAGCGACTCTCCGAGGAGCTGGAGTGGGTGCGCTCCAACGCCAAGGGCCGCCAGACCAAGTCGAAGGCCCGTCTGAACCGCTACGAGGAGATGGCCGCCGAGGCCGAGCGCACCAAGAAGCTCGACATGGACGAGATCCAGATCCCGCCGGGTCCGCGCCTGGGCACCCAGGTGATCGAGGCCGAGAACCTGCAGAAGGGCTTCGACGACCGTCAGCTCATCGACGGGCTGTCCTTCTCGCTGCCGCGCAACGGCATTGTCGGAGTGATCGGCCCCAACGGCGTCGGCAAGTCCACGTTGTTCAAGACCATCGTGGGCATGGAAGAACTCGACGGCGGCAAGCTCGCCGTGGGCGACTCCGTGAAGCTCTCCTACGTCGATCAGTCCCGCGCCGGGATCGATCCCGATAAGAGCCTGTGGGAGGTCGTCTCCGACGGGTTGGACTTCATCCACGTCGGCGCTGTGGAGATGTCCTCGCGGGCCTATGTCTCGGCCTTCGGGTTCAAGGGACCGGACCAGCAGAAGAAGGCCGGCGTGCTCTCCGGCGGTGAGCGCAACCGGTTGAACCTCGCGCTGACGCTGAAGCAGGGCGGCAACCTGCTGCTCCTCGATGAGCCCACCAACGACCTCGACGTGGAGACCCTGGGCTCACTGGAGAACGCGCTGCTGGACTTCCCCGGCTGCGCCGTGGTCATCTCGCACGATCGCTGGTTCCTGGACCGCGTGGCCACCCACATCCTGGCCTGGGAGGGCACCGATGAGGACCCTGCCAACTGGTACTGGTTCGAGGGCAACTTCGAGTCCTACGAGCAGAACAAGGTGGAGCGCCTCGGTGACGACGCGGCCCGCCCGCACCGGGTGACCCACCGCAGGCTCACCCGCGACTGAGCGTCGCAAGGCTCAGTCACACTGACCGGCCCGCCTGCGGACACCACCTCGGTGTCCGCAGGCGGGCCGAGTCGTTCCCCCTCAGGGCGAGTCCCTGGGACACCGCGCAGCGGCTCAGAACGGGGCCTTCTGCGTCTCGCGCGCCTCCTCGGTGCTCGGGCTGTGGTCCGAGTCCTCCGAGTCGGAGGAACTCGCGGCTGTGCCCCAGACCGAGTCCGCGGCCGAGCTTGGGGACTCGCCCGATGACTCACCCGCGGTCTCCGCGTGTTCCCCGGTCCCGCCGCGGGAGCTGTCCTCCCCGGAGCTGGACCCGCCCAGTCGGGTGAAGGACCCCGAGCCGAAGGTCAGGTCATGGCCCACCGCCTCGGCGTCGATCTCCACCGAGGTCCCGCGCTGACCCTTCTCGTTCTCCCACTGCCGCACGCGCAGCCGACCCGTCACCAGCACCGGGTCTCCTTTGCTCAGGCTGCTCTTCACGTTCTGGGCCAGCTGCCGGAAGGCCGAGACCGTGTACCAGTTGGTCTCCCCGTTCACCCAGCGTTCGGTCTTGCGGTCATAGCGCCGGGGAGTGCACCCCAGGCGGAAGTTCGAGATCGGCAGTCCCTGGGGCGTGATGAAGTCGTCCACCTCGCCGCCGAGGAATCCACGCACCGTGATCGTCTCGCTCATTGTTCTGCTCCATCTCTGTCACGGCCGGTCATGGACGGCACGGCGTGCCCAGCCCCGCCGCGGGCCGTGGCAGTCGGTGACGGGGTCCGCTCAGTCTTCGCGCTGCCAACTCCCGGTCGCGGATGCGATGCGCGGGTGTGCACAGGCCGGGACCCGGTGGCGTGTCGCACCGATCTGGGGAAAAGCCCGCTGTCCTGAGCAGGTAGACTCTCTGCCTGGACCTGCTCAGGATGCTGAGACTCTGCGTGTCCACGCCTCGGTAGCTCAGGGGATAGAGCAGCGGCCTTCTAATCCGCCGGTCGGGGGTTCGAATCCCTCCCGGGGCACTTGTCCACATCGCATAGACTCCAGCTGGCCGCCGTCATGACGGCGGCCGCTGTGCTGTATCTGGTCCATTCCCTGCTGCGCTTCCGCAACTTCGAGGCCAAGGGCTATGACCTGGGCATCTTCGACCAGGCGGTCCGCCAGTACGCGTTGTTCAAGGCCCCGATCGTGCCGATCAAGGGTGAGGACTTCCACCTGCTGGGAGATCACTTCCACCCCATCATCGCCGCCTTCGCGCCGCTGTACTGGATCTGGGACGACCCCCGGGTGCTCAACATCGGCATGATCGCGCTGCTGGTCTCCACCGCCCTGCCGGTCTACCTGGTGGTGCGCCGGTGGTTCAGTCACCTGCCCGCGCTGCTCGCCGCCGTCGCCCTGCTGCTCTTCTGGCCCTTCCAGGCACTGGTGAACTGGGACTTCCATGAGATCGCCTTCGGCGTCCCGCTCATCGCGTGGGTGATCTGGGCCATCGAGCGCCAACGGATGTGGCTGGCGGTGGGTCTGGGTGCCGTGCTGCTGCTGGTGCGCGAGGACATGGGCGTGACGCTGATCGCGCTGGCCATGGTCTTGGCGTTCAAGCGCGCCTGGCTGCCCGCCCTCGTGACCGCCGCCCTGGGCGTCTTCGGCTACTGGTTTGCCGTGGAGCTGGTGATTCCGCACTTCTCCGCGGCCGGGGAGTTCGGCTACTGGGAGTTCACCGCTCTGGGCCCCAGCGCCGGCGCGGCGATCCTGTTCCTGCTGACCCAGCCCTGGAACGCCGTGGTGATCCTCTTCGATGACCCGGCCAAGGTGGGACTCTGGGCGCTGCACTTCCTGCCGCTGCTGCTGCTGCCCTTCGCCTCGCCCTATGTGATCCTCGGCGCACCGATTCTGCTCTCCCGGCTCTTCAACGACCGGGCCAACGTCTGGTCGGTGATCTACCAGTACGACGCGATCCTGGCGCCGATCTTCCTGCTCGCCGGGTTCGACGTCGCCCGCCGGATGATCGCACGGTGGCCACGGCTGCGTCCGCTGAGCGTGGGACTTCCCGCCACGGTCATCACGGTGGGCCTGGTGGGGACTCTCGCGTTCCCCGGCGTCTTCCCGCTGCAGCGCACCGTGACCGGAGACAACTGGACCATGGGGGAGCGGGCGCTGGCCCACCAACAGGTCACCGACGCGGTGCCCGATGGTGTCTGTGTCGAGGCCGCGGACACCGCAGTGCCACACCTGGTGGACCGCACCTCGGTGGGACTCAACGGAACCACCGATGAAGAGGCGCTGACCTGGATCATCATCGATGACACCGTGGAAGAGCTGGGCGGGTCGAACCCGTTGAGCCCAGAACAGGCCTTCGCCCGGGCTGAACGGCTGGGCTTCGAGCCGGTCATCGAGGACGCCCAGGGTCTCTGGCTGCTGCACCGAGACGCACCGGCGAGCAGCGGTGCGACGCAGGATTGTGCGGAATACCTGCGGCGATGACCGCGCTGTAGCATAAGGATCGAACCACCCACCCCTCAGCCGCGCCGCGATGTCGCGCGGCGTCATGGAGAGCCACATGTCCACCGAGTGCGTCCCTGCGGAGGTCTGCGGACCCGCGCAGACCGGCTTGGACCCGGCGCGCGTGGTCATGGTCAGTCTGCACACCTCCCCGCTCGCCCAGGCCGGGAACCGGGACGCCGGTGGGCTCAACGTCTACGTCAACGCGCTCAGCGCCGCGCTCGCCCAGGCAGGCCTCACGGTGGACATCGTCACCAGCGACGTCGATGCGGAGCATGCGGCGGACTCCGATGGCGTCACGGTGTTGGAGGACGGCCGGCGGGTGCACACCCTCGCCGTGGGAGAGCCGACGCGGACGCAGAAGGCGCTGTTATACGAGCAGGTCGACGCGCTGGCCACCCGTGCGGTGCGCAGCCTGCAGTCGGTGGACGGCAGCCAGGTCACCACGATCCATTCGCACTACTGGATCTCCGGACTCGCGGGGATCCAGCTGGCCCAGGCGCTCTCGGCCCCCCTGGTGCACACCATGCACACGATCGCCGCGGTGAAGCAGGAGCTCGACCCTGCGGCCCAGGAGAGCCCACGGCGCAGGCACGCCGAAGCCGAGATCGCGCGCGCGGCCGATCTGGTCACCGCGAACACCGAGCGCGAGGCCGCCGACCTGCAACGGATCTTCGGTCTGGAGGCGGACTCCATCGCCCTGGTGCGCCCCGGCGTCGACCTTGAGGTGTTCCGGCCTCCGGCGGGGATCGATCCCCGGTCCGGGCCGCTGCGTGAGCGTCCGCTGCGGCTGGCCTTCGCCGGCCGGCTCCAGCCGCATAAAGGTCCACAGGTCGCGGTGGAGGCCCTGGGGGAGCTGCGCAGAATGATGCCCGAGGTGCCGGTGCAGCTGATCGTGGCAGGAAGTCAGAGCGGCGAGGACGTGCTGGACCTGGCGGCCCTCGCGGCACAGGCCGGAGTCGCCGACGCCGTGCAGGCGATGGCCCCGCTGCCGCACCAGGAGCTCGCGGAGCTCTTCCGGAGCAGCGATGCGGTGCTGGTGCCCTCCTTCAGCGAGTCCTTCGGGCTGGTCGCCCTGGAAGCCATGGCCTGCGGCACCCCGGTGCTCGCCCACGACGTCGGCGGGCTCTCCGCGCTGATCACGCATCGCCGCAGCGGCCGCCTGATCCCCAGCCTGGACCCGAAGCTGTGGGCCGAGCAGATGCGCTGGCTGGTGCTGCACCGGCGCGCCTGGAGCCGCTACAGCACGACGGCGGCCACCCTCGCCGGCGCCTACTCCTGGCAGGCCACGGCGGCGGCCAGCCTGCAGGCGTACCGCAGCGTCAGCCTGCTCACCAGCCGCTGAGCGTCGGCTCAGGTCTCCAGGTAGCGCGAGGACCAGGTCTGCGCGTACTTCTTGTTGATCGCCCGGGTGGCCCGAGAGCTGTGCACCAGGGTCTGCTGCATCTTCTCCGAGAGCTTCGGTCGCAGACCTTCCGGCGGTCGCACCATGCCCTCCTGGGCGACTGAGGCGACCAGGGCACCATTGCGGCTGTAGATGGAACCCTGCGCCAGCCCCCGAGCGTTCTGTGCGCTGGGACTCTGCTGGACGTAGAGCAGCCACTCGTCGGCGCGGGCATCCCGATGCCACCACATGGCGTGGTCCAGGGAGGCAACCTTCATCTCCGGCTTGGCCCAATAGAGCCCGTGACGCCGCAGGATCGGTTCCAGCAGCGTGTAGTCGGAGGCGTAGAGGATCGCCGCCCGGTGGATGTTCGGGTCATCGGGCAGCGGAGCCTTGGTCTTGAGCCAGACCGCGCTGGTGGCGTGGGCATCCTGATCGGCCTCGAGATAGATCGGGCGGTCCACGTGACGGATGTCGAAGGGTCGTCCATGGGCCCATTCATGCACGATCGGATGCTTGACGTGGCCCACCAGCTCCTGCGGGGGTGCCAGATCCTCGGGGTCGGGGACACCCTGAGGCATCCGGCGCTGGTGGGAGACCCCGGAGGAGGGGCGCTGGAAGGACGCGATCATCGAGAGGATCGGGATCCCGTCCTGATAGGCCTGGCTGCGTCGCGCCGAGAAGGACCCGCCATCGCGCAGCCGCTCCACGGAGACCTGGATCGGCTTGTTCGCGTCGCCGGGGCGCAGGAAATATCCGTGCACGGAGTGGATCAGCCGGTCGGAGTCCACCGTGGACATCGCCGCAGTCGCCGCCTGGGCGAGGACCTGTCCGCCGAAGACCCGCCAATAGGCCTGTTTGAACACCGGTCCCAGGAAGTGATCCTCCGCGCCGCGGCCGGCGGCGGCTTCGGCATCCTCAGGGTCAAGGTGCTGCAGCTGCAGCATGTCCACGAGCTGCTGCACCGAGTCATCGGCGGCGGGCACCTCGTAACGGCGGTCAGGCATGCGACGTCCTTTCGGGCGCGGACAGGATCGGATTCCTCCACTCTATCGGCCCTCCGGCCGCCTGTCGGGGTGCCGGGTCAGATCACCACACCGCGCGCCGAGGCGTCATGAAGGATCGGGCTTCCCGGTGATCTCGGGCGTGTTGGTCTCGGGCGTGTTGGTCTCGGTGCTGCTGGTCTCGGTGCTGCTGGTCTCGGTGCTGCTGATCTCGGCCCTGAGCCAGGCACGGGCTGATTCCAGGAGATCCTCCACCGTGGAGTCATTGGCGAGCACGATGCCGTCTTCGTCCGGGTCGAGCGCTTCCAGCGTGCTCAGCTGGGACTCCAGGAGCGCCGGGGGCATGAAGTGTCCGCTGCGGTGGGCCAGTCGGGTGTTCAGCCGGGGGATCTCCACGTCGACGTGGAGGAAGACCACCCGCCCGCGGGCGCTGCGCAGCACATCGCGGTAGGTGCGGCGCAGTGCGGAGCAGGTGATCACACTGCCGGTCTCCGCCTGGGAGGACATCCAGTCGCGCAGGGCGTCGAGCCAGGGCCAGCGATCCTCATCTGTCAGCGGCGTCTGGGACGCCATCTTGGCGATGTTCTCGGGCGGATGGAACTCGTCTGCCTCGGCCATCGGCAGGTTCAGCTCGGCGGCCAGCGCCGCCGCCAGGGTGGACTTCCCGGAACCCGATACCCCCATGACCACGAGGTGACAGGGGAGAGCGTGTGCACTCCGGCTAGGCTGAGGTGGAGGGTTCGTCATCGAATTCTTTCCAGCTGGGGGATGGTTCCGGCGCTCCCTGTGACGGGGACCACGTCCCAACTAAGATAACACCTTTCCACCTGAAAGGTGTGATGTTTATGTCTGTGTGCACCAAGGAGGCTCTGTGGCGAACCCTTCCGTAGCCCGCGTGGGTCGGGACGCGATCTCGGAGACCCTCGGGCGCGAGATCGTGGACGGGGCGCACGTAGCCGGCGCTGTGTTCACCCTGGAGTCGCTGCAGCAGCGCTTCGGCGTCTCACGCACCGTGGCCCGGGACAGCGTCAAGGTGCTCGAGTCCCACGGCCTGCTCTACTCCAAGCGTCGCATCGGTCTGGTCGTGACTGCCGCCGAGCATTGGGACGTGATGTCGCCCGCGGTGATCAGCTGGCGGCTCGCCTCGGCCGCCGCGCGTGAGGCCTTCATCGAGCTCACCCAGCTGCGCATCGCCGTGGAGACCGAGGCGGCAGCCCTGGCCGCCACCGGACGCACCGAGGTCCAGGCCCACCAGATGCTGGATCTCGCGGCCACCATGCGGCGGCTGGGGGAGTCCGAGCGGCTCAGTGAGTTCATCCAGGCCGACATCGCCTTTCACCGGCTGATGCTTCGAGCCGGGGGCAATTCGATGTTTGCAGCACTGGCCGAGGTCGTCGCCGAGGTGCTCACCGGACGGACCAAGCATGGCCTGATGCCCACCCGTCCGATGCCCGAGGCGCTCGACGCCCATGACGGCGTCGCCCGAGCGATCGCGGACAAGGACCCGCGCGAGGCCCGGCGGTACATGGAGATCCTGGTCGATGAGGTGCGCTCCGCTCTGGAAGAATGAGCCCCATGACTGACTCGCTGCGATTCGCTGAAGCCGTTTCGCTCCAGGACCTCTCCACCTATATCAAGCGCGCCCGCCGCATCCAGGAGCAGGGGATCCGTCTGCAGGCCGTGGGCCAGGTGCTGGCCGCCTGGGTGCCGGTGATGACCCCGGGCTCTCTGCTGAGCCAGCTGCCCGCCGTGCTGGGGCTGCGCACCGTCGCCCTGGCCGAGGACTCCCGCGCCGATGTCACCGCAGAGCTCAGCTCGATCAGCGAACGGATCGCCCGGATGAACCCCGCCGAGACCGAGCTGGCGCTCCCGCCGAGCCGGCTCAGCGTGCCCTGGGCGGCGGTCACGCCGCCACGCGCGGGCTGGGACCCGCTGGGCAGCCTGCGCGATGACCACCTGCGCGCCCAGGCCCAGTCCGGGATCACCCAGATCACGCAGGCGGTTCCGACCACGGCGGGAGCCGCCGTCGTCGAGCAGGTCCGAGAACAGGTCTGGGGCGCAGACCTGCAGGTTGATGCCGATGCCGCCGCCGAGGCGCAGCCGCTGCAGGACGCCGCCATCCCGGCCGGCGCGGCCTTCGGCGCCCACGCCTTGAACTTCCTCGCCCCGGAGGGCGCGGGGGGAACCACCGCAGTGCATCGCCGCGGCCGCTGGATCCGGCTGAGCTCCCAGGGCGGCTACATCCTGTGCCGCAGCACCCGGGAGCCGGCCACGCTGTGAGCGAAGCGGCGCGCCGCAAGTCAGCGGTTGACGCAGGTCAGCGGTTGACCATCGAGTGCGCGGCGCGCTCCAGGTAGTCCCACAGGATCTGCTCGTGCAGCGGGGAGAGCTCGGCGGCGTCCACCCCGGCGCGCATGAACTCCAGCCACTTGTCCCGGGCCTGGGCATCCACCGCGAACGGCATGTGCCGCATCCGAAGCCGAGGATGCCCGCGCTGCTCCTGGTAGGTGCGCGGTCCGCCCCAGTACTGCTCCAGGAACATCAGCAGCCGCTCCTTCGCCGGCTGAAGGTCCGCCTCGGGATACATCGCCCGGAAGTCCTCATCCTCGGCGACATGGTCGTAGAAGACCTCGACGATCGTGGCGAAGGTCTTGCGTCCGCCGACGGCATCGTAGAAGCTCTGCTGCTCCGCGCCTGAGGGTCCCGGGTTGGGCTGCTCGGGGTTGGGCTGCTCCGGATTGGCCGGCTCAGAGGTGGTCTGTGCTGGAGTGGAAGGCGTCGCGGCCGCCTGGTCATTGGGCGGGCGGCCGGGAAGCCCGGAGACCTGGGAGGGAGGACGGCCCACCGGGCGCACGGTGGCGATCGGAGCTCCGAGTCGGTTCGAGAACTTCGGGAGCTCGCGGGCGGGCTGGGACTCTTCTGCAGACATGTTCCTCCTCTGGCGCGGTGCAGGGTGCAACGATACTCGCTCGCGCCGTGTTCCCCGCGAGCCCCCGGTCCGCCGGGCGGTCCGCGCCGGCACCCGCGGGCTCCCCGTAGGATTGTCCCCGGCACCCGGCCCGAAGCGTCCTCGCCCCCGAAAGGTCTGAGAAGAGATCATGGTAGACAGCATGGAAGTCCACATCGCCACCGATCACGCCGGAATGGAGCTCTCCGCTCACCTGGTGGAGCACCTGCGTGGTCTCGGCTACACGCTCATCGATCACGGGCCGCGCGAGTATGACGCCCTGGATGACTACCCGGCGTTCTGCATCCGCGCCGCTGAGGCCGTGGTGGCCGCTCGCAGCGCCGGGAAGAACGCGCTGGGCATCGTGCTGGGCGGTTCCGGCAACGGTGAGCAGATCGCGGCGAACAAGGTCACCGGCGTCCGGGCCGCACTGGCCTGGAACCACGACACCGCGGTGCTGGCGCGCGAGCACAACGACGCCAACGTGGTCGCCCTCGGTGGTCGCCAGCACAGCCTTCAGGAGGCCACCGGAATCGTGGAGGCCTTCCTCGGCGCGGACTTCAGCGGCGATGAGCGCCACGCGCGCCGGATCGGGAAGATCGGCCACTACGAACGCACCCGAGAGATCCTCGACTGATCCATGCCTGAAGGCCATACCCTCCACCGGCTCGCCGCGCAGATCAACACGGTCTTCGTGGGCCGCCCGTGGCGGGTCAGCTCCCCGCAGGGACGCTTCACCGCCGGCGCGCAGCGACTGGACGGGCAGACCCCGGAACATGCCGAGGCCTGGGGCAAGCACCTCTTCGTCCACCTCGGGCCGGAGATCTGGCAGGTCCATTTGGGGCTCTACGGCGCCTTCAGCTTCCGCGGGGACGCGGACTTCGCGGCGGAGACCACCATCGGAGCCCCACGCGCCGCGGCGGTGACCTTCGAGCCGCACTACGACGCCGAGGGCTGGCTCATCCCGGAACCGCCCCAGGGTGCGGTCCGAGCCAGGATCAGCGCCCGGCACGGCTGGGCGGACCTCCGGGGACCCGCCACCTGCGCGGTGCTTCAGCTCGCGGAGTATCAGAAGGTCATCGGCCGTCTGGGTCCGGACCCGCTGCGCCAGCCGCAGACCGACACGACCCCGCGCAAGGACTTCCTGCACAACCTCAGCCGGCGCAGGATCAGCATCGCCGCGGCCCTGATGGACCAGGCCGTGATCGCCGGCGTCGGCAACATCTACCGGGCGGAATCCCTGTTCCTGGAGCAGCTGGATCCGCACACGCCGAGCAACCAGCTGGACCCCGAGCGCGCCGCAGCCCTCTGGGACCGGCTCAGCGAGCAGCTGCGCGACGGCGTGGCCGAGGGTCGGATCCGCACCGTGCGCACCGGCGGCTCCCGTCGGCACTGGGTGTATAAGCACCAGGGGACCGGGTGTCCGCGCTGCGGGACCCTCATCGAGGCGGCGGAGCTGCAGGGCCGTCGGCTCTACTGGTGCCCGGGGTGTCAGCGGGACTGAGCCGGCACCGCAGGCTCCAGGCGCTTCGGCGGGATCAGTTCGGCCGGGGTTCCCGTAGAATCACCTGGGTCCGCAGAACATCCATGAGGAGTACATCCCAAGTGTCCGAAAACGCAGCATCGGAAGCCCCGTCCCAGCCCGCAGCACCGGCTGAATCCATCAGCATCACCCGCGACGGCGAGACGGCGAGCATCGAGCGCGGCACCACCGGCACCACGCTCTTCGCCGCGGAGAAGACCACGGTGGTCATGCGGGTCGACGGCGAGCTCTGGGACCTCTCCCGGGAGATCCCGGCCGGCGCCGTCGTCGAGGGGGTGGACATCTCCAGCCCGGACGGGCTCAACGTGCTGCGCCACTCCACCGCCCACGTCATGGCCCAGGCGGTCCAGCAGCTCTACCCCGAGGCCAAGCTCGGCATCGGCCCCTACATCACCGACGGGTTCTACTTCGACTTCGACGTCGCCGAGCCCTTCACGCCGGAAGATCTGAAGAAGATCGAGAAGGCCATGCAGAAGCTGATCAATCAGACCCAGCTCTTCGAGCGCGAGGTGGTCAGCGAAGACCAGGCCAAGGCCGCCATGGCCGAGGAGCCGTATAAGCTCGAGCTGCTCGGCGTCGCCAGCGACGGCAGCAGCGCAGGTGCCGCTGAGGCCGCCGAGGGCGCCAACATCGAGGTCGGCGGTGGAGAGATCACGATCTACCACAACGTGGATCGCCACGGGGAGCGGATCTGGTCCGACCTCTGCCGCGGACCGCACCTGCCCAACACCAAGCTGATCGCCAACGCCTACGCCGTGATGCGCTCCGCCGCGGCCTACTGGCGCGGCAAGGAGACCAACCCGCAGCTGCAGCGCCTCTACGGCACCGCCTGGCCGACCAAAGAGGACCTGAAGGCCTATAAGGAACGGCTCGCCGAGGCCGAGCGCCGCGACCACCGCCGGCTGGGCTCCGAGCTGGACCTCTTCAGCTTCCCCGACGAGCTCGGCTCCGGTCTGCCGCTGTTCCACCCCAAGGGCGGCATCATCAAGCGCGAGATGGAAGACTACGTCCGGACCCGGCACATCGAGGCCGGCTTCCAGTACGTGGGCACCCCGCACATCTCCAAGGACGGCCTGTTCCACACCTCGGGACACCTGCCCTACTACGCCGACACCATGTTCCCGCCGCTGCATGTGGATGAGGAGCGCGACGCCGAGGGCAACATCACCAAGCAGGGCCAGGACTACCGGCTCAAGGCGATGAACTGCCCGATGCACAACCTGATCTACCGCTCCCGCGGCCGCTCCTACCGCGAACTGCCGATGCGGCTCTTCGAGTTCGGCTCGGTCTACCGGTATGAGAAGTCCGGTGTGATCCACGGGCTGACCCGGGTGCGCGGCTTCGCCCAGGACGACTCGCACTCCTATGTCACCAAGGAACAGGCCCCCGACGAGGTCCGACACCTGCTGACCTTCGTGCTCTCGCTGCTGCGCGACTTCGGGCTCGATGACTTCTACCTCGAGCTCTCCACCCGGGACGAGGACTCCGAGAAGTTCATCGGCAGCCCCGAGCAGTGGGCCGAGGCCACCAAGGTGCTCGAAGACGTCGCCACCGAGACCGGTCTGGAGCTGGTCGCGGATCCCGGCGGTGCGGCCTACTACGGCCCGAAGATCTCCGTGCAGGCCCGCGACGCCATCGGCCGGACCTGGCAGATGTCCACGGTGCAGTATGACTTCAACCAGCCCGCGCGCTTCGGGCTGGAGTACCAGGCCGCCGACGGCACCCGGCAGGAGCCGGTGATGATCCACGCCGCGAAGTTCGGCTCCATCGAACGCTTCCTCGGCGTGCTCACCGAACACTACGCCGGGGCGTTCCCGGTGTGGCTCTCCCCGGTCCAGGTCCGCGCGATCCCAGTGGCGGAGCCGTTCAACGACTACCTCGCCGAGGTGGTCGCCAAGCTGCAGGCCGCCGGTGTGCGCGCGGAACTCGAAGACAGCAGCGACCGTTTCCCGAAGAAGATCCGTACGGCCTCGAAGGACAAGATTCCGTTCGTGCTGATCGCCGGGGGCGACGACGCCGACGCCGGAGCGGTCTCGTTCCGGTTCCGCGACGGCAGCCAGGACAACCAGGTGCCGGTGGACGAGGCCGTGGCCCGGATCCTGGCAGCGATCGAATCCAAGGAAGGCTGAACCGGCGTGGGGTCCGAAGAGGAGTTTGAACTGGCGGGCGTGCCGGATGCCTTCCAGCGCCTCTGGACCCCGCACCGCGCCGCCTATCAGAAGCGCGGCCAGGACCAGGTCAGCGGTTCCGGGGATTGTCCGTTCTGCCAGGGCCCGCTGCGCAGCGACGAGGAGTCGCTGATCGTGCACCGCGGCGAACGCTGCTTCGTGCTGCTGAACCTCTACCCCTACAACCCCGGTCATCTGATGGTCTGCCCCTACCGGCACGTCCCGGACCTCACCGACCTTGACGCCGAGGAGTCGGCGGAGTTCATCGCTTTGACCCAGCAGAGCATGCGCGTGCTCCGGGCGACGGCGAACCCGGGCGGATTCAACCTCGGGGTGAACCAGGGCAAGGTCGGCGGGGCGGGCATCGCGGCGCATCTGCACCAGCACGTGATCCCACGCTGGAACGGGGATACCAACTTCATGCCGATCATCGCGCAGACCAAGAACCTCTCGCAGACGCTGGGGGAGACCCGTGCTCTGGTGGCCGAGGGCTGGGAGGCGAACCGCTAGATGCTCAACCGCTACGCGCGCGCCTTCTTCGGCGGGCTCTTCACTCCCATCGCCAAAGCCCTGCTCGGGCTGGGCATGACCCCAAACATGGTGACCGTCATCGGCACCATCGGCGTCTGTCTGGGCGCCCTGGTGTTCTACCCCATGGGAGAGCTGTTCTGGGGCACGGTGTTCATCACCGTCTTCGTCTTCTCGGATCTGATCGACGGACTGATGGCACGGATCAGCGGACAGGGTTCGGTGCTGGGCGGCTTCCTGGACTCCTGTCTGGACCGGGTCCAGGACGGTGCCGTGTTCCTGGGTCTGATGATCTGGTTCTTCACCGGGGGAGACCACCTCTGGCTCGGCATCGCGTCCGCATTCTGCCTGCTGGCAGGCAGCCTGGTCTCCTATGTGCGGGCCAAGGCGGAGGCGCTGGGTTACACCGCCGACGTCGGGATCGCCGAACGCTCCGAGCGGATGGTGCTCACCCTGGTGTTCACCGGCTTCACCGGTCTGGGCCTGCACCCCTCGGTGCTGCTGATCGTGCTGGTCCTGCTCGGGATCGCGTCGGTGGTCACCATCGCCCAGCGCTTCCAGACCGTGATCCGCCAGACCGCCGCCGCGACCGACTGACCCGACGGCCGGCACTCCGCCCGCCCCAGCTCCGCCCGTCCCGCCACGTTCGTCGCATCCCTATGCGATGTCCCATCGCTATATCCGTCCAAACCCATGGGACGTGGCACAGAGGTGCGACAGATGGGTGAACAAGCCACAGTGGGGCGTGGGGACACCGGCGGATCGGCGTCGTTGGTAGCGTCAGGGTCATGAGCCACGCCCCGATGCGCACCGCCGGAGTTGATCTGGCCGCCGAGAGCAGGGGAACCGCCCTCGCGGTCATCGAATGGGCTGCCCGAGGAGCCTGCCTGGAGCAGCTGACTCTTGATGTCGATGACGCACAGATCACGCGCGCGGCGCCCGGTGTCGCGATGATCGGGATCGACTGCGCGTTGGGTTGGCCCGATGAGTTCGTCGGTTTCCTGGTGGAGCACGCCGACCTCCGGGGTGCGCACGTCCCGGACGGTGGCATGGCCTGGCGGCGAACGCTGGCGTACCGGGAGACCGACCGGCATGTGCGCGAGCAGACCGGTCGCTGGCCGCTGAGCGTCTCCACTGACCGGATCGGGCTGACCGCGATGCGCTGCGCAGGTCTCTTGGGGCGACTCGCCGCCGAGGGGCTCGTCGTCGACAGGTCCGGCCAGACCGGCGCCGTGGTGGAGGTGTACCCGGGTGCCACGCTGCGGCTGTGGGGCTGGGAGGTCCGCGGGTACCGCAGAGATCCGGAGGTGCGGCGCGGACTGGTCCAGCGGATGCAGCGCGAGGCGCCGTGGTTGGACCTCGGGAGGCATGTCGAGCTGATGGTGGACTCCACCGACTGCTTCGACGCCGTGGTGGCCGCCCTCGCGACACGGGCTGCCGCTCTGGGGAGGTATGACCCTCCGCCGGCAGACCATCAGGCGCGCGCAGGACGAGAAGGGTGGATCGTGCTGCCATCCTGTTCGCTCGCAGACCTTCGTCCCTGAACCTCGCGGCGCGGCTGCGTCGAGATCTGTCCGAGGGCGCTGTTGCAAGTGACCCCACGCCTGCGACAGGTACTACCTTTTCTTGCCAAAAGTACTACCTGTCTGCCACCATGTGACTGGAAACACACCCCAGTGACTCTGCGCGGTCGCGATGAAGCTTCGACGTTGACGCCATCGACCGCGCACTCCCACTCAGACTTTGCAACGGAGACACCCATGGAAGATTGGACTCAGACACTGGGCACAGGCCCCTTGTTGTCCATTGCTGTCGGCGCGATCGCGCTGATCCTGCTGCTCATCATTCGATTCAAGGTCCACGCGTTCATCACCTTGATCGTGGTCTCGACCCTCACCGCCGTCGTTGCGGGCGTTCCACTCTCGGTCCTCTCTGAAACCTTGACCGATGGGTTTGGAGCCACGCTCGCCAGTGTCGCGATCCTGGTGGCCCTCGGTGCCATGCTGGGACGCCTCGTGGAGCACTCGGGCGGTGCCAAGGCTCTCGCCGAGGCACTGATCTCCCGCTTCGGTGAACGCCGAGCTCCATTCGCCCTCGGCATCGCCTCGCTGATCCTCGGCTTCCCGATGTTCTTCGACGCCGGCCTGGTGATGATGCTCCCGATCGTCTTCGCCGTGGCACGGCGAGTCACCGGCAAGAGCGTCCTGCTCTTCGGTCTGCCCACGGCCGCCGCGTTCTCGGTCATGCATGTCTTCCTGCCGCCGCACCCGGGACCAGTGGCAGCCTCCGAACTCTACGAGGCCAACCTCGGCATCGTGCTCCTGGTCGGACTCATCATCGCCTACCCCCTCTGGTACGTCGCGGGTTACCTGTGGGGTCTCTTCGTCGGTAAGCGCCTGATGGTTCCGGTTCCCACGATCTTCGGTGAGATCGATGACGATCAGCCGACGAATCCTCCCCGAGTCAGCACCATCGTCTTCCTGCTGCTGCTGCCCATGACGCTGATCCTGTTCAACACCGGCCTCAACAGCCTGACCTCGGTGGGAGTCTTCGACGGCGAGAGCACCTGGGTGCAGGCGCTGTCCTTCCTCGGCACCACCATGATGGCGCTGTTGATCACCGTGATCGTCGCGACCATCGTGCTCGGATACCGCCGCGGGGAATCCGGCACTGCCTTGGAGAAGCTCCTGGACTCGGCCCTCGGCCCGGTCTGCTCGGTCATCCTGATCACCGGCGCCGGCGGAATGTTCGGCGGAGTGCTGCGCGCCTCAGGGATCGGCGATGCGCTGGCGGACTCGCTCAGTGACCTCGGACTGCCGGTGATCGCTGCCGCGTACCTCATCGCGGTCGCGATCCGCCTGGCTCAGGGTTCGGCGACGGTCGCGCTGGTCACCGCTGCAGGTCTGGCCGCCCCGGCTGTGCTCGCGGGAGACTTCAACTCGATCCAGGTCGCAGCCATCGTCCTGGCGACCGCCGCCGGCTCGGTGTTCGCCGGACATGTCAATGACTCAGGCTTCTGGCTCGTCGGCCGGCTCATGGGAATGGACGTGAAGGAGACGCTGAAGACCTGGACCGTGCAGCAGGCGCTGCAGTCCGTGCTCGGGTTCCTCCTGGTCGTCGTCGTCTACCTGGCCGCCTCGCTGCTCTGAAAGGAACCGCACCGTGACACACAGCAACACCGAGACCAGCGCACCGAATCTCTTCGACATCACTGGTCAGCATGCGCTGATCACCGGCTCCTCGCGGGGCCTGGGCCGGCAACTGGCTCTGGCCCTGGCCGGAGCTGGGGCTGAGGTCACCTTGCATGGTCGTGACACCGCCGCGCTTGAAGAAGCACGGCGCGAGGTCGAGGGCATCTCGGGTCGGCCCGTCCACAGCGTCACCTTCGACGTGACGGACGCCGATCAGGTCCGCAGCGAGTTGGACCGGCTGGTCGAAGAACGCGGGACCCCTGACATCCTGGTCAACAACGCGGGCCTCCAGCGCCGGGCCTCCTTCCAGCATTTCGAGACCCGGGACTGGGACGACGTCGTCGGCTCCAATCTCAGCAGCGTCTTCTACGTCTCTCGCGCGCTGGTCCCGAGCATGATCCAGCGCGGCTCCGGCAAGATCATCAACATCGGGTCGGTGCAGTCCATGCTGGCTCGCGAGACGATTGCGCCGTACTCCGCCACCAAGGGCGCTGTCGCTCAGCTGTCCAAGGGGATGGCCGCGGATCTGGCCCGGCATGGGATCCAGGTGAACACCATCTCCCCCGGGTACTTCGCCACCGACATGAATCGAGCCCTGGTGGCGGATGAAGATTTCAACCAGTGGGTCTGCAAGCGAACCCCAGCAGGACGCTGGGGCTCGCTCGACGAGCTCTCCGGTGCGCTGCTCTTCTTCAGCTCCGCGGCGTCCAGCTTCGTCTCCGGACAGAACCTGTTCGTCGACGGCGGCATGACCTCGGTGGTGTGACGCATGGCTACAGAGAACACCTCTACGGCAGCACCGCTGGAGACGAATCACGCGTTGGTGATCCATGGCGCGCAGAGCTGCCACTGGGAGCCAGTGCCCATGCCGGTCCCGGAAGAGCACCAGGTGCTGCTGCGGGTGGCCTACGTCGGGATCTGCGGCTCGGACCTGCACTATTACCGGGATGGCGCCAACGGCGACTTCCAGGTCCGTGAACCTCTGATCCCGGGCCATGAGCTCTCAGCAACGGTGGCTGAGGATCCAACAGGTGAGCTGCGTGCGGGGACTCCGGTGACCGTGCATCCAGCACGATGGGGCACGCCCCAGCCCGGCCTGGAGGACGCCCCGAACCTCTGGCCCGGCGGGTCCTACCTGGGCAGCGCGTCCACCTGGCCGCACACCCAGGGAGCCCTGGCTGAGTTCATCGTGGTCGATCGCACCATGCTGCGGGTTCTGCCGGAACAGCTGCCGATCCGTCGCGCGGTTCTCGCGGAACCACTCGCGGTCGCGCTCCACGCCGTTGAACAGGCCCGCTCGGTCGGTGCTCATCCGGAGACCGCACGGATTCTGGTCTCCGGGGTGGGCCCCATCGGCCTGCTGACCGTCGCGGCCCTGAAGGCTGCCGGAGCAGCCCATATCACCGCAACAGATGTGGTTCCCCAGGCTCTGGAACGCGCTGAGCGCCAGGGGGCCACCGTGTGCCTGGATGTGTCCAAGGAGAACGTCCCGGAGCGCTCCTATGACCTGGTCTTCGAGTGTTCGGGAGTGGATGCGGCCATCGCTTCGTCGACCTCGCGCGCTCTGCGGTCAGGCGGCGTCCACGTCCAGGTGGGGATGGTCTCGGCGACGTCGAGTCCGATCGGGCTCTCACGCGTGATCTCCGGGGAGATACGCATCGTCGGGGCCTTCCGATTCGTCCACGAGATCGACGACGCGATCAGGCTCCTCGAGTCGCACTCGGCGATCGAAGACGTCATCACCCATGAGCTGGACCCCAAGGATCCGGGCCCTCTGTTCGCCACCGCGGCGGATCCCAGACTCTCGGGGAAGGTCATCGTCGGGGTCACGGGCACGCCACGGCCCTGACAGGTGCGCCGAAGGGTGCCCAGTGGGGTGTGCTGAAGGCTGCACTCAAGGGTGGCCAGTGGGGGCACTGGCACCCCGAAGACGCAGCGGCGGCACGCCCGGGGAATCAGATTCCCCGGGCGTGCGGCTCATCCGTCCGTCCTAGAGTCCCAGCTGGCGCAGCAGGGCGCCCATGGCGGGGTCCCGGCCGAAGGTGATCCGGTAGGACTTCAGCGGATCTCGGGTGTTGCCGCGGGCCAGCAGCTCGCGGCGCACCTGGGACCCCGCGGCGACCAGCGCCTGCTCGCGCTCCTCGGCGCTGGGGCGTGCACCCAGCTGTTCGCGGTACCACTGTGAGGCGTCAGCGGCGAGCACCTGGGCCCACAGGTAGGAGTAGTAGCCGGCGGCGTAGCCGGATCCGGCGAAGATGTGCTTGAAGAATCCGGTTCCGTACCGCGGCGGCACCAGGGGATGATCCAGCCCCCAAGCAGCCAGCGCCTGGGCGGAGAACCCCTCGGGGTCCTGCGCCGCGGCCTCGGCCTCCTCCACTGAGAGCGTGTGCCAGGCCAGGTCCAGGACGACGGCGGCGATGTGCTCGAAGGTGCTGAATCCCTTCTCCAAGAGTTCCTCCGCCGGGGGCGTCTGTCCTGCCTCGGCCAGACCCCCGGTGAACAGCTCCTGGAAGATCTCATTGACCTGGGACGGGAACTCGACGTTGTCCCGCGGCACCGCGGTCCCGGAGAGCTCCTCGAACTCGGCCTCGGCGAGCAGACCATGCAGGGCATGACCAAATTCGTGGAAGAGCGTGCGCATCGCCGAGGGCGTCAGCGCAGCTTCTTCCCCAGGGGCCGGTGCGGTGATGTTCAGCGCGTTGATCACCACCGGAGAGGATCCGGTGAGGGTGGAGGCCACCGAGAAGGAGTTCATCCACGCCCCGCCGGACTTGCTCGGCCGGGCAAAGAGATCGAGCAGGAACAGTCCGACACCTGCACCGGGCCGCTGTTCGGCGGAGCGCTCGAAGACCTCGAAGCTGCGCGCCCCGGGAGCGAAGCCGGGCAGGTCCTGACGTTCCACCACGGTGATTCCGTAGAGCCGGGAGGCGGCCTCGAAGACGCGCCGCAGCGCCTCCTCCAGGGGCACGGACTGTCCCTGGGTCGCAGGGTCGTGCTGGTTCGAACGGGTCGAATCGGCGGCGGAACGCTGTTTCGCCACGGAAGCGATGCCGAAGCTGATGTCCCAGGGCTGAAGCGTGGCTGCGTCCTCGGACGGGGTCTCTTGAGCCGCGCCATCCAGCGCCGCGCCATCACGCCCCGCACCATCAGGCCCTGCGCCATCAACCACCCCGGCCTCATGCAGCGTCTGCAGCTCGGTGCCGAGCCGGGCCCGCGCGCCGTCGGCGATGGTGCGCAGCATCGCCTCGATGCTGGCTCGATCCTCCGCCGTGCGTGCTGGCAGCACGCTGTCCAGGTGATGCTCGAAACCCAGCATCTGAGCGCGGCGGGCCCGCAGCAGGGCGATCTGCGCGCCGATCTGGCTGGTGGTGCGACCCTGATCATCGGTGAGGGTGCCGCGCGCGGTCGAGGCCTCGTGCAGCCGACGCCGGGAGTCGCGAACGCTCATCCTCTCCAGAGGCGCCTGTTGCACGGGCAGGTTCAGCTGCAGCAGAGCTCCGCTGTCATGGCCTGCCTCCCGGGCGGCGGCCCTGGCGGAGGCCAGCTCCTGCTCGCTGAGTCCCGCGAGCTCCGAGTCTTCGGCGTAGTGCACGGCGTGTGCGGCAGCCTCCTGGCGCTGAAGCTGAGCGTAGGCAGTCTCCGCGGCGCTGAGCTCGAGGTTGATCTCTCGCAGCTGCGCCTGGGTGGCTTCCTCGAGTCCCGCCCCGGCCGCC
This sequence comes from Nesterenkonia sandarakina, assembly GCF_014138825.1. NCBI lineage: Bacteria > Bacillati > Actinomycetota > Actinomycetes > Micrococcales > Micrococcaceae > Nesterenkonia > Nesterenkonia sandarakina. The sequence goes on from NZ_JACJIH010000001.1 coordinate 670,142, forward strand.
CGGGACTGCTCCAGGGTCTTCGCCAGCATGCGCTGCTGTTCCGGGCTGGCGCGTGTCTCACCCTGCGCCAGCGCAGAGTCCAGAGCGGAGAGCCTGCGGTAGAGCCCCGGATGCAGCGTGAGCCAGTCCCGATGCCCGGCCAGCTGCTGGGCCAGCTCCTGCTGGACCTGCTGCCGCTCATCCGTGGCGTGGACTGAGAACATGCAGGAGAACGCCCGCTCGACCCGGGAGAGCAGCCGGCTGGAGAGTCCCAGCGGGTGCAGCACGGTGGCCACCGTGGCGGGGGAGTCATCCTCGGCGATCGCCGCGACCACCTCGCGCTGGGCGGCGATGCCGGCTTCGAGGGCGGGCAGCCAGTGCTCGTCCTGGATCAGGGAGAGATCGGTGAGCCCGTAGTCCAGGGTGCCCTCTTGAAGCAGCGGATTCCGCGTGGGCGGCGGGCCCGTCGTCGTGTTCTGCGCGGCTGAGCGTTGCTCGGTGTGCTCCATGAGACTCAACGTCCTCTCCGATAGGCTGGTGGCAAGACTATACGACGGTTGCTTGAGGCAACTGTTGACTGCCATCACCCTGACGTCATCCACGAGGAGAACCATGGCCGGCCATTCCAAATGGGCCAACACCAAGCACCGCAAGGCTGCTGTTGACGCCAAGCGTGCCAAGCTCAACGGGCGCTATATCAAGCAGATCGAGGTGGCGGCGCGCAACGGCGGCCCAGACCTCGCCGGCAACCCCGGTCTGGAGCTCGCCGTCTCCAAGGCGAAGAAGAACTCGGTCCCCAATGACAACATCGACCGCGCGATCAAGCGCGGCGCCGGCCTCTCCGGGGACAGCGTGGAGTACGAGGAGATCACCTACGAGGTGCGCGGCCCGCAGGGCTCGGCGCTGCTCGTGGAGTGCCTGACGGATAACCGCAATCGGGCGGCCTCAGAGGTGCGCATCGCGGTCACCCGCTCCGGCGGCACCGTTGCGGACCCCGGCTCGGTGGCGTACATGTTCCAGCGCAAGGCCGTGGTGCAGCTGCCCAAGGCTGAGCTGAGCGAGGACGACGTCCTGGCTGCGGTCCTGGAGGCCGGGGTCGAGGACGTCATCGAGCACGACTCCAGCTTCGAGGTGCGCGCCGAGCCGCAGGACCTGCACGCGGTGCTCAAGGGCCTCGAGGAGGCCGGGCTCAGCTGGGACAGCGATGAGGTCGAGTTCGTCTCCGACGTCACGGTGGACCTCGACGTGGACGCCGCCAAGAAGTTCTTCAAGCTCCACGACGCCCTGGAAGACCTCGACGACGTGCAGAACGTGCACACCAACGCCGATCTCAGTGCTGAGACGCTGGCGGCGCTCGAGGCCGAGGACTGAGGCAGGCCCGGCACCCATGGCGACGGCGTCCAGCCCCCACCCGGGCCGTGGCAGCAGCAGCCCGGCAGGATTCGTCTCCGGGACAGCAGGGACCTCGCGGACCGCGCAGCGGATCCTCGGGGTGGACCCCGGGCTGACCCGTTGCGGCTTCGCGGTGGTGGAGATGAACCTGAATCGCACCGGCGAGTCGCTGCATGTGGAGGTCACCGGCACCAAGGCCGCCCAGGATCTCGCGGAGCGGATCCTGGCGATCCAGCGCGCCGCCGAGGTGCTCCTGGATCGATTCGCCCCCGACGTCCTTGCCATCGAGCGAGTCTTCGCGCAGAACAACGCGCCCACCGTGGTGGCTACTGCGCAGGCCTCCGGGGTGATCATCGCGGCGGCTGCCGCCCGCGGCATCCCGGTGGCCTGGCACACCCCGTCCGAGGTCAAGGCCGCCGTGACCGATGACGGCAACGCCGATAAGCAGGCCGTGGCCCGGATGGTGCAGCGGATCCTGAAGCTTCCCGGTCTGCCCACCCCGGTGGATGCCACCGACGCCTACGCGGTGGCCATCTGCCACGGCTGGCGCTCCGGAATCGGCGCGCGGTTCAACATGTCCGGGTCCACACAGACCCACCAGGGCGCCATGACCGCGCTGCAGCGCGCCCAGCAGGCCGCCGGCTCCAAGCCAGTCGGCTCGACCTCGGCCAGCGCGTCGGCCAGCGCGAGGTCGGCGGGTTCGAACCAGGGCGGTTCGAAGCCGCGATCCCCTCGCGGGACCCCGTCTGGGGCCTCGCTGACCCCCGCCCAGCGCGCCTGGATGGAAGCGGCGAAGCGGGCACGCTAGAGTGTTCGAATACATGTTCTAATGGCACCGGGGTCACCCCTGGTCCGTGACCAGTCGCCTGCGGCGACGGTGAGGTGAGAAATGATCTCTTCCATCCGTGGCGACGTGCTCCATGTCGGCACCGATCACGCGGTGGTCGAGGTCTCCGGCTTCGGCCTGCACGTCTCCGCCACCCCGAAGACCCTGGGGGAGCTGCAGCGCGGGACCGAGACCCGGCTGCACACCAGCTTCGTCCCCCGTCAGGACGACGCGCCGCTGCTCTTCGGCTTCTCCGAGCTCTCCGAGCGGGTCATCTTCACCACCCTGGTCTCGATCTCCGGCATCGGCCCGCGGATGGCGCTGGCGGTATTGGCGGTGCACACCCCGCACGAGGTCCACCAGGCCATCGCTGAATCTGACACCGCGGCCTTCACCAAGGTCCCCGGCATCGGGAAGAAGACCGCCCAGCGGATCCTGCTCGAACTCGCCGGGAAACTTGTCATCGACCAGCCGGCCGCGCCCGCCGCCGTCGTCCCCACCGAACCGGAGGTGGCCGTGCAGGTGCGTGAGGCGCTGGTCTCCCTGGGCTGGATCGAGAAGGACGCCCGCCTCGCCGTGGACCGGCTGCTCAGCGCAGAACCCGATCTGGCCCAGGCCGACGTCTCCACCGTCCTGCGGCAGGCGCTGCGCAGCCTCGGGGGCGCCAGGTGAGCGCCGACGCCCCCCGGGAGCTCCTCGGCGCCTCCTCGATGACCGAGGAGCGTGCCATGGAGGCGGCGCTGCGCCCGAAGGCGCTGAGCGACTTCGTGGGACAGCAGACAGTGCGCCGCCAGCTCTCGCTGGTGCTCGAGTCCTCCAGGATCCGCGGCACCGCTTCGGACCACGTGCTGCTCTCCGGGCCTCCCGGGCTGGGCAAGACCACCCTGGCGATGATCATCGCCGCCGAGATGAACGCCCCGCTGCGGATCAGCTCCGGTCCCGCGATCCAGCACGCCGGGGACCTGGCCGCGATCCTGTCCTCGCTGACCGAGGGCGAGGTGCTCTTCGTCGATGAGATCCACCGGATGTCCCGGCCCGCGGAGGAGCTGCTCTACATGGCGATGGAGGATTTCCGGGTGGATGTGATCGTCGGCAAGGGCGCCGGCGCCACCTCGATCCCGCTGGAGCTGCCGCCCTTCACCCTGGTGGGAGCCACCACGCGGGCAGGCCTGCTGCCGGGGCCGCTGCGGGACCGGTTCGGCTTCACCGGTCAGCTCGAGTTCTACAGCACCGAGGAGCTCGAGCTGGTGCTGCGCCGTTCCTCGGCGATGTTGGAGATGAATGTCGCCTCGGAAGGATTTGCCGAGATCGCCGGGCGCTCCCGGGGCACTCCGCGGATCGCGAACCGACTGCTGCGCAGGGTGCGTGACTGGGCGCTGGTGCACCGCGTGGACCAGGTGGACCGGGCGACCGCGGCCGAAGCTCTGGAGATGTACGAGGTCGATGAGCGCGGCCTGGACCGTCTGGACCGGTCCGTGCTGGAGGCGCTGTGCCTGAGGTTCAAGGGCGGACCGGTGGGACTTTCCACCCTGGCCGTCCTGGTCGGAGAAGAGACCGAGACCGTGGAGACCGTGGCCGAGCCCTACCTGGTGCGGGAGGGGCTGCTGGCCAGGACACCGCGTGGGCGCGTCGCCACTGACCAGGCCTGGCGGCACCTCGGGCTGACCCCGCCGGACCGGCATCCTGATAGTCTGTCGGGTTGAATGCCCGGCCAGCTCTGGGTGAATTGAGCTCCACGCTGGCCGAGAACACCCCGCGACGAGAGATTGGCCCGATCTGTGAACGCTTCGCCCTATTACGCCCAGCTCCTTGCGACCGCAGGAGGGGGCGGACCCGCGCTGGATCCGTTCCTGCTGATCATGATCGCCATCCTGGTGATCTTCATGGTGCTCACCTTCCGCCGCGGAAAGAAGATGCGTGACGAGCAGACCAAGGCTCGCGGAGGCGCCGTGGTGGGTGCCCAGGTGGTCACCGCCGGCGGGATAGTCGGGACTGTGGTGACCCGTGACGAGGAGGCCCAGCGGGTGACTCTGGAGTTCAGCTCCGGGGACCGGGTGGACTTCCTCATCGGCGCCATCCAGCAGGTGGTCGAACCCGCCGCGACACCAGAGGACTGATCCGGCTCCTATGGCTCCACGCACCCCCGTCGCGAGTGCCCGCGGCGCCCTGATCGGTCTGCTCGTGCTGTTGCTCGGCATGGGCGGACTTCTTGCCTACGCGGTCCAGGACGGCCGTGCCCAGTGGGCGCCGCTGCTCGCCCTGGACCTCGAAGGCGGCACCCAGATGGTCCTCTCGCCCCAGGTGGAGGGCGGTGAAGAGATCGACTCCGAGCAGCTCGAACAGGCCGTGGAGATCATCCGGCAGCGCGTGGACGGCTCCGGCGTCACCGAATCCGAGATCGCCACCCAGGGTGCCGAGAACGTGGTCGTGGGCATGCCCGGCGTGCCCGACGAGGAGACCCGGGAGCTGATCCAGGCCTCCGCGAACATGGAGTTCCGGCCGGTGATCCAGGTCGATCAGGATCTGGACTTCCTGCAGCAGTCGCTGCTTGAGGATGAGGACCTCACCGAGGAGGAAGCCGAGGCGCTCGAAGAGGAGCTCTCGGCGGCCCAGGAGGAGGACGAGGAGCCCGCGGCGCAGCCGGAGGACTTCGAGGAGCCCACAGCGGAGCCGGAGAACGGCTCTGACCCGAACTGGATCACCCCAGAGGTCGCCGCCGAGTTCGCGAACTTCAGCTGCAGCACCGAGATCAGCCTCGAAGAGCGCGCCGCAGCGGCCGACGACGAGCCGCTGAGCGCATGTGATCCCACCACCGGCACGAAGTACCTGCTGGGACCGGTGGAGGTCCCCGGGACCAACATTGCCGATTCCAGCTTCGGCATGGAGCAGTCTCAGAGCGGACAGTCCACAGGACGCTGGGCGGTGACCATCAACTTCGACGCCGAGGGCACCGATTCCTTCCGCGACACCACCACCCGCCTGGTCAACCTGGAAGCTCCGCGGAACCAGTTCGCCATCATGCTCGACGGCCAGGTCATCTCGGCCCCGACCACCCAGGCGGCGATCGTCGACGGACGCCCGCAGATCACCGGTGACTTCACCGAGGACGAGGCGCGCGGGCTCTCTGAGCAGCTGCGCTACGGCTCGCTCCCGATCAGCTTCGAGATCGAGTCCGAACAGCAGATCTCCGCCACCCTCGGCGAGGAGCAGCTCCGGCTGGGTCTGCTCGCCGGCATCATCGGGCTGGTGCTGGTCGCGGGCTATGCATTGTTCCAATACCGGGCGCTGGGTCTGGTGACCATCGCCTCCCTGGTGGTTGCAGGCGTGATGACCTGGTGGGCGATCGCGCTGCTGGGCTGGAGCGACGGGTACAGGCTCTCGCTCGCCGGCATCGCAGGCCTGATCGTCTCGATCGGTCTGACCGCTGACTCCTTCATCGTGTACTTCGAGCGCGTCAAGGACGAGCTGCGCGAAGGCCGGTCGCTTCCCGGTGCAGTGGAAGCTGGCTGGGCCCGCGCCCGACGCACCATCCTCGCCTCGAAGGCCGTGAACATCATCGCCTCCGTGGTGCTCTACCTGGTCGCCGTGGGCAACGTGCGCGGCTTCGCGTTCACCCTGGGACTGACCGCGATCATCGACATCATCCTGGTCTTCCTCTTCACCCACCCGCTGATGCAGCTGATCGCCCGGAGGAAGTTCTTCGCCGCAGGCAAACCCTTCTCGGGGCTCTCCGAGAATGAGCTGGGCGTGGACGTGCTCTACCGCGGACGCGGACGCTTCGCGCGCAGCAGCGTGGTCGCGGCAGGTCCGATGACCCCCCGCGACTCCACCGCCGACCCCGGCGGGGAGGGGCCCCCGAGCAGTCCGCTGCCTCGCTCAGCCGGCACCCCCGATGACGCTCGGGAGGCCCGGGACGCCCGCGTCGAGGAACTTCCTGAGATCTCGGAGCTGGAATGGAGCCAGATGACCATCGCCGAACGACGCCGCGCCCGCGCCGCCGCCGCGCGGCAGCGAAGCGCCGAATCAACTGGTGACGGCTCAGCGGTCGACACCGAGGTATCGGATGAGCGCGTGACATCGCGAGAGACCGAGGAGGACCGCTGATGGCTGCAGGATTCGCCAAGACCGGCAACCAGCTCTACACCGGTGAACGGTCCTACCCGTTCATCCAGCGCTCGAACCTCTGGTTCCTGCTCGCCGGGATCCTGGTGCTCGCCTCCATCGCGGTGCCGTTCTTCCGGGGCGGTTTCAACCTGGGAATCGAGTTCACCGGCGGATCGGAGTTCACGGTCTCACAGACCCAGGACACCGACATCGCCATCGGTGAGGACGCCGTCTCCGAGGTCTCCGGCCAGGAGGCGATCGTCACCAACGTCGCGCCGAACACGGTGCGGGTGCAGACCGCTGAGCTCAGCGACACCGAGACCCTGGAGGTCGCCGACGCGCTGCAGCAGGGCTACGGGGTCTCCGCGGAGCAGGTCAGCTCCACCTTCATCGGCCCGGTCTGGGGCGAGCAGATCTCGCAGCAGATGACGCTGGGCCTGGTGATCTTCGTGGTGCTCGTGGCGCTGTACATGGCGTTCTACTTCCGCACCTGGACCATGTCGCTGGCGGCGATGCTGGGACTGGGGTTCGTGGTGATCACCACGGTGGGCATCTACGCGCTCACCGGATTCGAGGTCACCCCCAGCGCGATCATCGGCTTCCTGACGATCCTCTCCTACGCCCTCTACGACACCATGGTGGTCTTCGACAAGATCCGAGAGAACCTGGAGCCGCTGCACGCGCAGAAGGACCAGACGTTCACCGAACGGGTGAACCTGGCGGTGAACCAGACCTTGGTGCGTTCCCTAAACACCTCTGTGGTCGGCATCCTGCCGGTGGGATCGATCCTGTTCATCGGCTCGCTGCTGCTCGGCGCCGGGACCCTGCGTGACATCTCGCTCTCGCTCTTCGTGGGCATCATCGTGGGCACCCTCGCCACGATCTTCATCCAGGCTCCGCTCTACGCCCGGATGCGGCGCAACGACAAGGACATCAAGGCCCATACCGAAGAGGTGCTCAGGCTCCGCGAGACCCGAGGGGTATACGCGGTCACCTACTCCGGCACCGCGCTGGATGAGTCCGGGCGTCCCGTGGCGTTCCCGCCGCTTCCGGAGCCGGAGCCCGAGGAGGAGCCGGAGGACGAGGACGACTACCAGGTCATCATTCAGGCTCGGCACGAGCACTGAGTCTCAGCCGTCGCTGAATTGGGGCTACAATTGCCGACACGCCGTCTTCAGCATCCCGGCGCAGCCCTAGGGAAAGCAGGTCCGCACTGGTGAACGAGGAACGCCCGGCAGCAAAGGGCATCACGCAGCTCGCCGCAGCGAGTGCAGCCTCACCGCCCGTGGTCCGACGAGCTCGCGCCGTCGGCGTGGTCAGTGACGAGGCATCGTCTTCACCGCTGCTCGAGCCGCTGCTGCGCGCCATGCGGGCCAATGACTCCCAGCAGGACTTCCCCCTGGTCCAGCGCGCCTTCGAGGTCGCGAATCATCACCACCGGGACCAGAAGCGCAAGAGCGGTGACCCCTACATCACCCACCCGGTGGCCGTGGCCACCATCCTCGCCGAGCTCGGCCTCACCGGCTCCACGCTGGCCGCCGCGCTGCTGCATGACACCGTGGAGGACACCGCCTACTCCCTGGAGCAGCTGACCGAGGAGTTCGGCACCGAGATCGCGCTGCTCGTCGATGGCGTCACCAAGCTGGACAAGCTCAAGTTCGGCGATGCCGCTCAGGCCGAGACCGTGCGCAAGATGGTCCTGGCCATGGCCAAGGACATCCGCGTGCTGATGATCAAGCTCGCGGACCGGCTGCACAACGCGCGCACCTGGCGGTATGTGGCCGCAGAGTCCAGTGCCCGGAAGGCGAAGGAGACCCTGGAGATCTTCTCCCCGCTGGCCCACCGGCTCGGGATGAACACCATCAAATGGGAGCTCGAGGACCTCTCCTTCGCAGCCCTGTACCCCAAGGTCTATGAAGAGATCGTCCGGCTTGTGGGGGACCGCACGCCGCAGCGCGAGAAGTTCCTCGCCGAGGTGCGCGAGACCATCGCCGATGACCTCAACGACGCCGCCATCTCCGCCACCATCACGGGTCGCCCCAAGCACTACTACTCGATCTATCAGAAGATGATCGTGCGGGGCAAGGAATTCGACGACATCCACGACCTGATGGGCGTCCGGGTGCTCGTGGACACGATCCGGGACTGCTACGCGGTCCTCGGTGCGCTGCATGCCCGCTGGAACCCGCTGCCCGGGCGGTTCAAGGACTACATCGCGATGCCGAAGTACAACATGTACCAGTCGCTGCACACCACGGTGCTCGGCCCGGCCGGCAAGCCGGTGGAGATCCAGATCCGCACCCATGAGATGCATCGCCGCGCAGAGTACGGCGTCGCCGCGCACTGGAAGTACAAGCAGGACTTCTCGGCCACCGCCCCAGCCTCGGCGGTGGACCGGCCGACCGGCGGGTCTCTCGCGGGCACCGCGACCCAGCAGTCCCAGGCCACCGAGGACATCGGCTGGCTGCGGTCCCTGGTGGACTGGCAGTCCGAGACCAAGGACCCGGATGAGTTCCTGGACTCGCTGCGTTTCGAGATCAACGCCAAGGAAGTCTTCGTCTACACCCCCAAGGGTGAGGTCATGGCGCTTCCGGCCGGTTCCACCCCGGTGGACTTCGCCTACGCGATCCATACCGACGTCGGGCACAAGACCATCGGTGCCCGGGTCAACGGGAAACTGGTGCCGCTGAACTCCGAGCTGCAGCACGGGGACTGGGTGGAGATCTTCACCTCCAAGTCCGAGACCGCCGGTCCCAGCAACGACTGGCTGCAGTTCGTGAAGAGCCCGCGAGCCCGGAACAAGATCCGTCACTGGTTCTCCAAGGAGCGCCGTGAGGAGTCCATCGAGCGCGGCAAGGAGAGCCTGACCAAGGCGATCCGGAAGTCTCAGCTGCCGCTGCAGAAGGTGATGAACCCCGAGGTGCTGGACACCGTCGCCAAGCAGCTGCACTACACCGAGGTCGCCGGGCTCTACGCCGGGGTGGGGGAGGAGCATGTCTCCACCCAGAACGTCATCGAGCACCTCACCGCACTCTTCGAACCCGAGGAGGAAGAGTCTGAGGAGCACGACACCACTCCGATCACCTCTCCTGGGACTCCCGCGAACCAGTATTCCGACGCCGGTGTCATCGTCCGGGGTGCGGGCAACGTTCTGGTGAAGCTCGCCCGCTGCTGCACACCGGTGCCACCGGATGAGATCGAGGGATTCGTGACCCGCGGTCAGGGCGTCTCGGTGCACCGAGGGGACTGCCGCAATGTCCAGCAGCTGCGCGAGCAGCCCGGGCGCCTGGTCGAGGTCGAGTGGGCCCCGACGAAGTCCTCGGTGTTCCTGGTCGAGATCCAGGTCGAGGCCCTGGACAGGAAGTCACTGCTCTCCGACGTCACCCGGATCCTGGCAGAGTCCCAGGTCAACATCCTTTCTGCCAGTGTGCAGACGTCACGGGACAGGGTGGCGATCTCTCGCTTCTCCTTCGAGATGGGGGACCCGCGCTACCTGAACCACGTGCTGAACTCGGTGCGCCGGATCGACGGGGTCTACGACGTCTACCGCACGGTGGGCAAGCGCCGCGAACACTGAGCACCTCACCCGGAAGGGATGTGGCAGGCCAGCAGGGCTGCGATCCGCTCGATCCGTCCGTTCGGGGTGCGCCCATGCGGGGCGTGCTCGTTCGGGGCGCGCCCGCGGCTGGGATCGTCCGGGGTGCGCCCGAGACTGGGATCGTCTTGGTGTCCGGTGTCTGTGGTGCCGTGTCCCCGCTGGAGGACGCCGCGACCGCCGAGCTGTGACTGGATCTGTCGGAGCAGCGCCTGAGGGTGGATCGGTTCGGCCTCGCTGAGACAGAGCCGCCGGATCGCGCTCCAGCGCCGGGCCCGGTCATCGCCGGGCGCCGATCCAGCTTCCGGTGCTCTCCCGGGGCCCGGTCCTGATCTGGTGCCAGGCGCCGATCCGGCGTCGGTCGCTGTCCTGGTGTCAGGCTGCGCCGGCGGTGCATCGAGCGCGCGTCGGCTGCCCACTGTGCCCAGCCCCAGGAAGAGATCGGCCGCGGTGCGCAGTGGGGTGGTCACCGGAACGCCTTGGAGCTGGCGCTGCTCCTGCTCCGTCAGGGGCACCTGGTGGACCTGCCAGGGAACCGGTCCGGCAGTCCGACGTCGGTAGACCCCCGCCGTGATCACGGTGATCCGCGGCGGTGCGGCGGGCGTTCCGAGGTGGACCCACGCGGCAGACTCCCCGCAGAGCACCGCGTGCGCGCGCAGGCCTCCTGCGAGCAGGGTCCGGCAGGCCAGGGCTCGCAGCGCCGGGGCGTCCGGCAGCGAGCTGGCGGCGTAGAGGTCTCCCAGCAGCGGACGCAGGGCACCCTCATGGACCATGACCTGAAGTTCAGCGGCGGAGAAGTCGGCCCCGGGGCGGTAGACCCCCGGGGGCAGGCTCGGCGCGGTGTCGGTTCGCATGCATTGAGCCTCCCGGAACAGCTGTCGCGAGGCCAGCACTGCAACTGCGCTGTGGACGGGCTGCGCGCAGAGTCTGATGCGGCGCGGGCTGTGGAGAGCCCGGCCTGGGCGCTCAGCCGGCGGAGACCGCCGTCCCGGGTTCACGGCCCCAGGACTGGCGCATATCCAGGGCGTGGGTCAGGATCTCCACCGCGGCGGCCTGATCGATCCGGGACCGCTGGTCCTTCGAGGCCACCCCGGATGCGCGCATCTTGGAGGCGGCCGAGACCGTGGAGAGACGCTCATCGACCAGGTGGACTGAGGTCTCCAGCTGCGCGGTCGCGATCATCTCTGCCAGCGCAGCGGCGTAGTCACGTGCCTTCTGAGTGGAGGGGGTGTCATCGCCGGAGAGCGAGAGCGGCAGCCCGACGTAGACCGCCCGGGCACCCCGGTCCCGGATGATGGTGATCAGCATGCTCAGGTCCGAGGCCCGGTTGGGGTCTCGACGCAGCGTCATCACCGGAGTGGCGATCAGCGCGTCAGGGTCCGAGGCGGCCAGCCCGACCCGGGCGTCACCGACATCGATGCCCAGCCGCACCCCGGCGCGCACACTCGGGCCGGGGGCGGCGACATTCTGCGGCTGATCAGACACGCTGGCACACCGCGGCGGTGACTGCCTCCAGGGCCGGCAGGATCTGGGACGCGTCCTGACCGCCGCCCTGGGCGAGGTCGGCTTTGCCGCCGCCCCCGCCGCCGAGCACCGCGCAGGCCCGCTTGACCAGATCCCCAGCGGAGACTCCCTGGTCTCGAGCGGCCTCGGTGGTGGCCACCACGATGACCGGTCGGCCCTTGGACTCACCGGCCACCGCGACGGCGGCCGCGCGGGAGCCGAAGCGTCCGCGCAGGTCCAGCGCGAGGGCGCGCAGATCATCAGCCCCGGACACCGCCCCGGCGTTATGCGTCAGCACGTCGACCCCACCGGCATCCACGGCCTGGGAGAGCAGCTCTCCGGCCTTGGCGCGCAGCTGGGCGCTGCGCAGCTTCTCCAGTTCGCGCTCGACCTCCTTGAGCTTGGCCAGGGTCGAGGCGATCCGGTCAGGGACCTGGTCCGCGGGGACCTTGAGCATCTCAGTGAGCTGGTTGACCAGGGTGCGCTCGGCGGCGAAGTGGTGGAACGCGTCAAGCCCGACCAGTGCTTCGACACGGCGGTTCCCCGAGCCCACGGAGGCCTCCGACATCAGGGCCAGGGTGCCGATCTCGGCGGTGGCGTCCACATGGGTGCCGCCGCAGAGCTCGCGGGACCAGGCCCCGTTGATCTCGACCATCCGGACCTCGTTGCCGTACTTCTCACCGAAGAGCATCATCGCGCCCTGCGCCTGCGCCTCCTCCAGCGAGGTGACCCGGGTCTGGACTTCGTAGTTGTCCCGGATGGCGAGGTTGGCGGCGGCTTCGAGCTCCTGTCGAGCGGCGCTGCTCATGGCGGCCTCGGAGGTGAAGTCGAAACGCAGGTAACCCTCCTTGTTGAAGGAGCCAGCCTGCACTGCTTCCGGGCCCAGCACGTCATGCAGGGCGGCGTGGATGAGGTGGGTGCCGGTGTGCGCCTTCTCCGCATCCAGACGACGACGCACGTCGATGGCGCCCAGTGCTTCCGCGCCGACCGGCACCTCTCCGGAGAGGACCCGGGCGCGGTGCACCGAGAGGCCCTTGATCGGGGACTGCACGTCGAGGACCTCGAGCTCGAACCCGTCACCGGTGATCCGCCCGGTGTCCGGGGCCTGGCCACCGGCCTCGGCGTAGAAGGGGGTGGCGTCGAGGACCAGCTCGATGTCCTCCCCGGCCGAGGCGCTGGTGCGCATCTGCCCGTCCACGAGCACGCCGCGGATCCGCGACTCGGTGGTGTGTTCGGTGTAGCCGGTGAAGTGGGTCGGGGAGTCGGCGCGCAGCTCCTGGTAGAGCTGGGTGTCCGCGTGTCCGGACTTCTTGCCCTTGGCATCGGCTCGGGCGCGTTCGCGCTGCTCGGTCATCAGTTCACGGAACCGCTTCTCATCGACACCGACCCCGGCCTCGGCGGCCATCTCCAGGGTCAGGTCGATCGGGAAGCCGTAGGTGTCGTGCAGCGCGAACGCGTCGGCGCCGGTCACGGCGGCCCCGGCGGTCTGCGCCGTGTTCACAGCCGAGCGCAGCTTCGCGGTGCCCGCAGAGATGGTGCGCAGGAAGGCCTGCTCCTCCTTGACCGCGGTCTGGTGGATCTTCTCGAAGCCGGACTCGACCTCGGGGTAGGTGCCCTTCATCGCGTCCTTGGACACGCTGACCAGTTCGCCGAAGACCGGCTGTTCCACCCCCATCAGGCGCATCGCCAGGATCACCCGGCGGATCAGGCGGCGCAGCACGAAGCCGCCACCCTCGTTGGAGGGACGCACACCGTCGGAGATGAGCATCAGTGAGCTGCGTACATGGTCAGCGATCATGCGAAGCCGCACGTCATTGGCGTGGTGCGGGTCGGCGGGGTCTTCGGTGGAGGTGTACTCCAGGCCGGCCAGCTCGGCGGCCCGGTCGAGCACCGGACGGACCTGGTCGGTCTCGTACATGTTCTCCACGCCCTGCAGGACCATGGCGAGGCGTTCCAGGCCGAGGCCGGTGTCGATGCTCTTGTTCTGCAGCGGGCCGGCGACCTCGAACTCGGTCTTCGAGTGCACCGCGGAGAGCCGGTACTGCATGAACACCAGGTTCCAGATCTCCACGTATCGGGTCTCATCGGCGGCGGGGCCGCCCTCGATGCCGTAGGCGGGCCCGCGATCGTAGTAGATCTCGGAGCAGGGCCCGCCTGGGCCCGGCTGGCCGGTGTTCCAGTAGTTGTCCTCGGGGCCGAAACGCTGGATCCTGGCTTCAGGGACACCGACCTGGTCCCGCCAGATGGCGTAGGCCTCGTCGTCGTCCTGGTACACCGTGATCCAGAGCCGCTCCGGGTCCAGGCCGTAGCCGCGCAGCCCGGTCTCCGGGTCTGGTTCCCGGGAGTGGGTGAGCAGCTCCCAGGCCATCGGGATGGCCGTCTCCTTGAAGTAGTCGCCGAAGGAGAAGTTCCCGCACATCTGGAAGAAGGTGCCGTGGCGCGCGGTCTTGCCGACCTCTTCGATGTCGGCGGTGCGGATGCACTTCTGCACCGAGACGGCCCGCGAGTAGGGCGGCTTCTCGGTACCCATGAAGTAGGGGATGAAGGGCACCATCCCGGCGATGGTGAACAGCACCGAGGGATCCGGGGAGATCAGCGATGCTGAGGGGACGCGCTCATGCCCCTTGGCGGCGAAGTAGTCGTACCACGTCCGGGCGATGTCCTCGGTCTTCATGAGTTTCTCGGGTCCTTTTGCTGATGGTCGCTGCGAGTCGGCCACGGAAGTCTCATGTCTGTGACTTCTGTGGATCTGCGCCGGGACCAGCTTAGTGGAAACACAGAGCCCGCTGCGGCCTCCGGTGAGGGAGGGCAGCGGGCTCTGTGGGTCTCAGAACGAGGTTCTGAGTGATCCGAATCGGATCAGCGGGCGTAGAACTCGACCACGAGCTGCTCTTCGCAGGTGACCGGGACCTCTTCGCGCTTGGGCTTGCGGGACAGAGTCGCCTGGAGCTTCTCGATCTCCACGGTGAGGTAGCCCGGGACCGTGGGCAGCGCATCCTGGTGGGTGCCTGCGGCGGCCACCTGGAAGGGCTCGAAGACCTCGGAGCGCTCGTGCACGTGGATCATCTGGCCGGGCTTCACGCGGAAGGACGGGCGGTCCACGCGCTTGCCGTTGACCAGGATGTGACGGTGCACCACGAACTGGCGGGCCTGGGCGATGGTGCGGGCGAACCCGGCACGCAGCACCAGGGCATCAAGCCGGGACTCGAGCAGCTCGACCAGGTTCTCACCGGTCAGGCCCTCGTGCATCCGCTTGGCCTCTTCGTAGTAGCGCAGCATCTGGGCTTCCCGGATGCCGTACTGGGCGCGCAGGCGCTGCTTCTCCTTCAGACGCACCGCGTAGTCGGAATCGGTGCGACGCCGGGTGCGGCCGTGCTGGCCGGGACCGTAAGGGCGGCGGTCCAGGTACTTCTGGGCCTTGGGGGTCAGCGCGATGCCAAGGGCACGCGATGCCTTCACAGTACGACGACTGCGCAGAGGTGTTTTGGGCATATTCTGCCTTTCTGTCTTGTCGGCGAATGATGTTTATTCCTGATCGCGACAAACGATCAGGTACCTGGCCTCCGAGATCCGTAGTTCGGAGAGTGTGAGCCGCCGAAGACTCACTGCACTGCGACATCGCACCGGCACATGGACGCTCCATCAGAATTCTGGGGGAGTGACTGTGTACAGGGATCTCTTCAAAGGGCGCGAAGCCTGCCAGACAGCACAACAGCCTAGCACCGGGGACGAGAGAACCCCAATCATCAGCAGGATGATCGGGGTTCTCTCAGCAGAGTTCAGCGGAAGCGGATCTAGCCGCGCAGCGCCTTGCGGTCTGGGCGCGTGCGGTAGGGATCGACGCCCTTGGGGATCGGCGGACGGGAGATCGGCAGCGCCGTGAGACGACGGTCCACTGCGTTGACCTCATGTTTGGTGAGCTTCTTGTCCAGCTTCTTGATCGTCTTGACCAGCTTCTGCAGCGGAACCTGCTGATCGCCGCGACCTGACTGGATGACGTGGATCGGGACACCGGTGTCCCGAAGGATCGGGCTGAAGCGCTTGCGGGTCTTCTCCACCAGCTTGTTCACCCGACCGGCGGGGCCTTCGGTGATCAGCACCAGCCCCGGCTTGCCCACCACCCGGAAGATCGCGTCCTGGGTCTTGGGGTCCATCGCGACCGGCTCCTCGGTGACGACCCAACCGCGCTTGAGCGTGCTCAGCGCGGCGGCGGCAGCCCCCGGGCGGCCCTCGATCCGAGAGAAGGCGGCCTTCTCGGCGCGCCGGTTCATCACGATCATCGCCGCGAGCAGACCGAACGGAAGTCCGATCAGCAGACCGGTGACCCAGTTCAGCAGCAACGTGAAGAGCAGGAAGAAGACTCCGAAGGTGGCGAAGAAGGCCAGCGCCATCCACCATCCGATGTTCGGGTCATAGGAGCGGGTCATGGTGAAGACCTGCTTGATCCGCGCGAAGAAGCCCTCTTGTTTATTGGCCTTCTTGCGGGCCTTGCGGTCCCGCTGTTCAGCCTTCTGCTGGGCCTTGAGATTCTTGAGCGCGGCCTTTGCCTCTGCCTTGGAGGAAGCCTTGGAAGGAGTGGAGTCAGCTGGTGCCATAGTGATCTCAGTCTACCGCAGGCTCAGTAGCCCGCAGCGACCAGGGTGGAGGCCTCCTGCTTGGTCGCCCCGGAGGGCTCGATGTGGGCCAGCGCGGGGGGGATCTCCCAGCCCTTCTTCTGCATCGCCTTGGCCCAGAGTGACCCGGCCCGGTAGGAGGAGCGGACCAGGGGCCCCGACATCACACCGAGGAAGCCGATTTCCTCGGCCTCCTGGGAGATGTCGAGGAACTCCTGCGGCTTGACCCAGCGGTCCACCGGGAGGTGGCGCGGGGTGGGCCGCAGGTACTGCGTGATGGTCAGCAGGTCACACCCGGCGTCGTGAAGGTCGCGCAGCGCCTCGGAGACCTCCTCGCGGGTCTCTCCCATGCCCAGGATCAGGTTCGACTTGGTGATCATGCCGTGACCGCGACCCTGGGTCAGCACGTCCAGTGAGCGTTCATAGCGGAAGGCGGGACGGATCCGCCGGAAGATCCTCGGGACCGTCTCGACATTGTGCGCGAACACCTCGGGGGCGGCTTCGCAGATCCCGGCGATGTTCTCCTCACGTCCGGAGAAGTCCGGGATCAGGATCTCCACGCCGGTGCCCGGGTTCAGCTCGTGGATCTTGCGGATGGTCTCCGCGTAGAGCCACACCCCCTCATCGGGGAGGTCATCACGGGCGACCCCGGTCACGGTGGCGTAGCGCAGCTGCATCTCCTGCACCGACTGTGCGACCTGCAGCGGCTCGGACTCATCCACGGCGCCCGGGCGTCCGGTGTCGATCTCGCAGAAGTCACAGCGCCGGGTGCAGGCGGAGCCCCCGATCAGGAACGTGGCCTCGCGGTCTTCCCAGCATTCAAAGATGTTCGGACACCCGGCTTCCTCACAGACCGTGTGCAGGCCCTTCTCTCCGACGCGCTTCTTCATCTCGGTGAACTCGGTGCCGATCTTGACCTTGGTGCGCATCCACTCGGGCTTGCGCTCCACGGGGATCGAGGCATTGCGTGCTTCCACGCGCAGCATGCGACGGCCTTCTGGTGCCACAGTCACTGTGGTGCTCCTTCTGTAGTTCGGGACATCACACAGGTGTCCTGGTCTGCGCCGAAGCCGGGGGACCCGGTGGGGACGGGCGCGTCGTCGTCGTGGTGAAGCAGCCGCGGCAGGGCCCGGCTCAGTTCCTCGGTCACCCGGTCTGCCACGTCTTCTGGGGTGACCCGGCGGCCCAGCTCCGCGCTGATGCTGGTGGTCTTGGCGTCGTTGATGCCGCAGGCGATGATGTTCTCGAAGGGCGCGAGATCGTTGGAGCAGTTCAGCGCGAACCCGTGCATGGTGACCGCGTGATGCACACGCAGTCCGATGGCGGCGATCTTGCGGTCCGGCCCGTCCTCGGTGATCCAGACCCCTGAGCGACCCGGCACCTGGGTGCCCACGATGCCGAAGTCGTCCTCGAGGAGCCGGATCAGGGTCTTCTCCAGGACGCAGACGTAGTCCTTCACCAGCGAGCGATCACGCAGATGCAGGATCGGGTAGCCGACGAGCTGGCCACGGCCGTGCCAGGTGATCTTGCCGCCGCGATCCACCTCCACCACCGGGGTGCCGTCAACGGGCAGGTCCCCAGGCTCGGTGCGTCGCCCGGCGGTGTAGACGTCGGCATGCTCGAGCAGCAGCACCGTGGAGGGCGCCGTGCCGTCCTGCACTGCCGAGTGCAGCCGCCGCTGCTCGGCGAGGGCCTCGGAGTAGTCGAGAAGCTCAGGATCGAACCCGAGCCTCGTGAATGCGAGCTCCATGACACCAGCCTAGACCGATTACGGGCTGACGTGAGAACCGGCGTCGCAGATGACCTGTGGATAACTCAGCTGTGGGATCTGGCGCGGGGAGAATGGTGGTATGAACGCTGACCCCACCGGCGGTACCCTGTACCGGGCAGAACCGCTTGAGCGCGTGGCACGGACCTTCCAGGGTTGGGGGGACCGCGGCTGGGACCCTCCGCAGGCGCCTGGCATCACGGTGGAGCGGCTGCTGGGTGCTGAAGCCGACGCCTTGGTGTGGCTGGTCTGGTGGGATTCTCCTGCGGAGCCGGACTGGCAGCTGATCGACGGGTGTCCGCCGGCGGCCTTCGCCTTGAAGGTTCCCCGTGCGCCGGTCGCCGATCCGATCCCGCTGCGCAGCGCCATCGCTGAGCTCCAGGCGCTGGACATGCTGCGACATGAACACCTGGTCCGCGCCTACGGGGTGCTGGAGACCTCGCAGGGACTTGGACTCATGCTCGAGCCGTATAGCGCAGGTGCCCTGGGGGATCTTCTGCTCAGCGTCGGCACCCTGGACCTCGGGGAGGTCGTCACCGTGCTGACCCCGATCGCGACCGCTCTGGGAGCGCTGCACCGGGGCGGGGTCGCCCACGGGAAGCTCACCCCGGGGAACATCCTGCTCGCCGCGGACGGCAAGCCGGCGCTCGGAGATCTGGCGGACGCCGCGGTCCTGGGAACACCGCGAACCCTCGCCGCCCCTGCCGGGTTCACCGCTCCGGAACGGGACCTTGAAGCTCGGCTTCCCCCCGAGGCGGACGCTGCGGCACGCCGGGAGGCTCGGGCTGGCCTGGCTCCAGCAGCCGACGTGTACGCACTGGGCGCGGTGGCCTGGTTCGCCCTGACCCACTCGGTGCCCGCCGTGGGACGGCGGCGGGCGCCGCTGCGCAGTCTGCGACCAGAGCTTCCCGCCTCGATCTCCCGGCTGCTCGAGGCGGCTCTGGACACCGAGCCGGCGCGCCGGCCCAGTGCCGAGGACTTCGCGGTGGAGCTGTTCCGCTGCGCCGCCCCGACAGCGTTGGATCTCACCCCATACGTGCACGAGGAGGTCGTTCCCGAACTGCCCAGCAGGCCCGGCCCTGCGAAGCAGGGTCACCGCCGGGCGCCCCGGTTCGCCGCGCTCACCCTTGCGGGCCTGGGGTTCGCCGGACTCTGGGTGGCGGCAGGACCACCGGTCGCCACGCCGACGACGACGCTGGTTCCCGCCTCGCAGGAGGCTCGGCCCGAGGGACAGTCCCGTGAGACCTCCGGGGCCCCTGACACCGCCGATACCCCTGACACCCCTGGGCCGGCTGAAGCCGGTGCGAGACGGGCAGAGACCCCTGAGCACAGGTTCGGGACCGGCGACGGCGGCGGCTCAACGCCGCTGCAGCTGCTGCGAGATCCAGACCCGATGCGCGCCGTGGCAGGCATCGCGGTGCTGCGCACCCAGGCGCTGCGTGAGGTCTCCGAACGAGATGTCCGCCGCTACACCGTGCCCGATGCCCCAGCCCGGAATGCCGAGCTGGAGCTGATCCGGGGCTTCGCCCGAACTGGTGTCGGCTATCAGGGAGCGGCGTTGTCGATCCGGGTCAGTCGGGAGGATGCGAACAGCAGTTCAGGCTCGCAGCAGCCCGAATCCCAGCCGCCGGAATCTTCCGACCCCGACCTCGCGCCGGAACGTGTCACAGAACTTCCCGTCACCGTGACGGCCGGGGGAGGGTCCGCGGGTGCGGCCGAGTCTCAGAGGGTGCTGCTGGTGCTGCACCGAGTGCAGGACAGGTGGCTGCTGCACAGCGTCCTGGAGCTCCCCGCAAGCGTCGAGGACCCGCAGCTCCAGTAGGAGCAGCTCCAGAAGTGGCCGGGTGAAGGGGCTGCGCGAGGAGTGGCCGGGTGAGGAGTGGCCGGGTGAGGAGTGGCCGGGTGAGGAGTGGCCGGGTGAGGAGTGGCCGGGTGAGGAGTGGCCGGGTGAGGCATGAGAACTGAGTGAGGCATGAGAACTGAGTGAGGCATGAGAACTGAGTGAGGATTGAGAACCGGGCTCGGACGCAGAAGAGGGCCCGTCCCCTTCAGGACGGACCCTCTTCTGTGCCCACTGAGCACCTCGGTCAGGGAGCTGAGGTCCGGACTTCCCCGGGCGTTCGTTCCCCTGACCCTGCTCCTGGAGCGTTCTAGAGGCCCAGCTGAGCCTCGAAGTTGCCCTCTTCCAGGCGGGCCTTCAGCGTCTGCATGAAGCGTCCGGCGTCGGCGCCGTCGACCAGTCGGTGATCATAGGTCAGCGAGAGGTACATCATGTGCCGGATGCCGATGGACTCGTTGCCGTCTGCATCGGTGACCACCATCGGGCGCTTCACGATGGTCCCGGTGCCCAGGATCGCGACCTGCGGCTGGTTGATGATCGGGGTGTCGAAGAGCGCACCCACCGAACCGAAGTTCGTGATCGTGAACGTGCCTCCGGAGAGCTCACCCGGACCGATCTTGGACTGGCGGGTCCGCTCGGCCACGTCAGCGATCTTCTTGGCGAGTCCTGCGATGCTCAGATCGCCGGCGTCGTTGATCACCGGAACCAGCAGGCCCTTCTCGGTGTCCACGGCAAGCGCCAGGTGCTCGGCGTCGTGGTAGGTGATCTGCTGGTTGGCCTCGTCGTACTCCGCGTTGAGCTTGGGGTGCTGCTTGAGCGCCTCGGTCACGGCGGTGCCGATGAAGGGCAGGTAGGTGAGGTTCACACCGTTCTGCGACTTGAAGGAGGCCTTCGCCTTGGCGCGCAGGTTCACGATGCGGGTCATGTCGATCTCGTGCACCTGGGTGAGCTGTGCGGAGATGTCCAGGGACTCGTTCATCCGCTGCGCGATCACCTGGCGGATCCGCGGAGCCTTTTCGGAGGATCCGCGCTTGCTGGTGTCCACCTCGACCTTGGGAGCGGTCTTGGCAGGTGCTGCCGCCTCGGCCGGGGCCTCGGACTCGGTCTGGGACTTGGACGCCTCGGCGGCGTCGACCACGTCCTGCTTGCGGATGCGCCCGCCGACTCCGGTGCCCTTGACATCCGCCAGGTCCACGCCCTCGTTCTTGGCCAACCGGCGCACCAGCGGAGTGACGTAACCCTCCGCGGAGGAGTCCGAGGACTCGGACTTCGGCTCTGCCTTGGACTCGGACTTCTGCTCGGACTTCTGCTCGGACTTGGCCGGGGCCTCCTGCTGGGTCCGCTCCTCAGGGGCGGGCTCCTGCACCGGCTCGGACTTCTCCGGAGTGGACTCCTCGGTGGCCGGCTCGGCAGCTGCCGCCTCGGCCTCCTCGTCCTGCTCCTGTTCCGCATCTGCTGAGTCGGAACCGCCGGAGGAACCGGCGGAGGCCCCTGAACCGACCAGCGCGAGCACGGCGCCGACCTCGATGGTCTCGTCCTCAGAGACCTTGATCTCCTGGATGGTGCCAGCCACGGGGGAGGGGACCTCAGTGTCGACCTTGTCGGTGGAGACCTCCAGCAGCGGCTGATCGACCTCCACGGTGTCACCGACCTCCACCAGCCAGCGGGTCACGGTGCCCTCAGTGACCGATTCGCCCAGAGCCGGGAGCGTGATCTCCTGGGACTCTCCACCCTCGGAGGAGCCGGAGGAGGACTCGCCGGTCGACTCAGCGCCCTGGTCCTCGGAGGTGTTCTCTTCTGCGGCCTGTTCCGTGGCCTCAGGCTGGGCCGCCTCGGTGGCGGCATCCTCGGCCTCTTCGGCCTCGGAGCTGGACTCATCCTCGCCGGAGGTCTCCTCCTGGGCGTCCTCCTCTGCGGAGTCCTGCGAGGACCCGGAATCGTCCGAGCCCGCGCCGTCGCCGATCTTCACCAGGGGGGCGCCGACCTCGACGGTCTCGTCCTCCGCGACGAGCAGCTCCTCGATGGTGCCTGCGGCGGGGGAGGGGACCTCGGTGTCGACCTTGTCGGTGGAGACCTCCAGCAGCGGCTGATCGACTTCGACGGTGTCACCGACCTCCACGAGCCAGCGGGTCACGGTGCCTTCGGTGACTGATTCACCTAGGGCTGGAAGGTTCACGGTTTCAGACATGGTGTCCGACTCCTACTCTCAAAGTTCGACTCAGCCTCGCGGCTGGATTCTTGTCTCAACGGGCGGTTCTGGAAGGGGCCCCGGAGGTCCGGGAGGGGTCAGGGCTGGGTCAGCCGTGCAGCGGGTGGCCGAAGAGCGCCATCGCCGCTTCGCCCATTGCTTCGTTCTGCGTGGGGTGAGCGTGGAGCAGGGTCGCGACGTCCTCGGGGTAGGCCTCCCAGTTCACGATGAGCTGGGCCTCGCCCACCTGCTCGCCGATCCGGGTGCCGATCCCGTGCACTCCGACGATCGGGCCGCCCTTGACGCCGACCATCTTGATCAGACCGCCGGTGCCCAGGATGGAGGACTTGCCGTTGCCGGCGAGGTTGTACTCGGTGATCTCGATCTGGTCCTTGCCGTACTTCTCCTCGGCGGCGGGCTGGGTGTAGCCCACGGACATGATCTCCGGCTCGCAGTAGGTGACCTTGGGGATGTTGATGTCTTCGACGATCATCGGGTTGTTCCCGGCGATCTCCTCGGCGACGAAGATGCCCTGCTGGTAGCCGCGGTGGGCCAGCTGCAGTCCCGGGACGATGTCGCCGATCGCGTAGATGTTCCCGACCCCGGTGTGCAGCCGCTCGTCGGTGATGACGAAGCCGCGGTCCAGGGTGATGCCCTGATCCTCGAAGCCGAAGCCCTCGGTGACCGCGCCGCGACCGACGGCGACCAGGCAGATCTCCGCCTCGAAGGTCTTCCCGTCCTCCAGGGTGACCTTGACGCCGTCCTCGGTCTCCTTGACCTCGTTGAAGAAGGTCCCGGTGTTGAAGGTGATGCCGCGCTTCTTGAAGGTGCGCTCAAGCTGCTTCACGATCGAGGGATCCTCATTGGGCACCAGCGAGGGCAGGCCCTCGATGATGGTGACCTCGGTGCCGAAGGAGGTCCAGGCCGAGGCGAACTCGCAGCCGATGACTCCGCCGCCGAGCACGATGGCCGACTTCGGGGTGTAGTCGAGCTCCAGAGCCTCGGTGGAGGTGATGATCTTCTTGCTCAGCGGCAGACCGAAGGTCTTGGAGGTGGACCCGGTGGCCAGCACGATGTTCTTGCCGGTGTAGCGGGTGCCGTCCACCTCGATCTCGTTCTCCGAGACCAGCTTGCCCTCACCGGAGATCACGTTGACCTTGCGCATCTTCAGCAGCCCGCTCAGGCCCTTGTACTTCCCGGCGACGATGCCGTCCTTGTACTCGCGGACCTTGGCCATGTCCACGCCTTCGAAGTTCATCTTCACGCCGTACTTCTCCGAGTTGCGCGCCTCATCGGCGAGCTCCGCGGAGTGCAGGTATGCCTTGGTCGGGATGCAGCCCCAGTGCAGGCAGGTGCCGCCCAGCTTGTCCTTCTCGATGAGGCCCACGGTGAGTCCGTGCTGGACCGAGCGAAGCGCCGCGGCGTAGCCTGCGCTGCCCCCTCCGAGGACGAGTACGTCGAATTCCTGAGGCTGGTCGGCCACTGTCATTGCTCCCTTGCATCGAGTGAGACGTGAAGATCCTTGTTCGGTCTGGAAGGGCTCCTCGACGGACCGTGGGGCCTGCCGAGGCGCCCTTCCAGGTGTTCTCTGCGATCAGCCTATCGCTTGTGCGCAGGCATCAGCCACTGGGTCAGCGGCTCAGGCGTTCGAGGTAGCTGATCAGTGTGCGCACCATCACGCCGGTGCCCGATTTCGGGGTGTAGCCGTAGGCGCCCTTCTCGTTGAACGCCGGGCCCGCGATGTCCAGGTGGGCCCAGGGGATCCGGGTGCTCTCGGGATCCAGCGGCTCGGTGGTGGCGCCGGAGCGGTCTCCGACGAACTCGCGCAGGAAGGCCGCGGCGTTCATCATGCCGCCGAAGCGATCACCGAGGTTGGTGAGGTCAGCCACCTCGGAGTCGAACCCGGAGCGGGCCTCCTCGGGGATCGGCATCGGCCACAGGCTCTCGCCGGACTCCTGGGAGGCCATCATCAGGGCCTCGCGCAGGTCTTCGTTGCCCATCACACCGGTGGTGCGCACGCCCAGCGCGATCATCTGCGCGCCGGTGAGCGTGGCCACGTCGATGATCGCATCGGGCTGCTCGGCGGAGGCCGCGACGAGACCGTCGGCCAGGACCAGGCGACCCTCGGCGTCGGTGTTGAGCACCTCCACGGTCTTGCCGCCGTGGATGGTGATGACATCCTCGGGGCGCTGCGCGGTGTCGGAGGGCATGTTCTCGGCCAGGCACAGCCAGCCGGTGACCTTGACCGGCAGGTTCAGGTCTGCGGCCGCCCGGACGACGGCGGCCACCGTGGCGGCACCGCCCATGTCCAGCTTCATCGTGGTCATCGCTGCGGCAGGCTTCAGCGAGAGCCCGCCGGAGTCGAAGGTGATGCCCTTGCCGACCAGCGCGATGTGCGCCACCGGCTTGGCGGGGGAGTGCTCCATGCGGACCAGGCGGGGCTTGCGGGAGGAACCGCCGCCCACGCCGAGGATGCCGCCGAAGCCGTCGCGAGCCAGCTCCTTCTCGCCCCAGACCTTGATCTTCAGCTTGCCTGCCCGGGCGGTGCCGCCCTGCTGCGCCGGGGCCTTGGTCCGGTCTGCCAGTTCGGCAGCGATCTCGGCGAAGCTCTCCGGGTAGAGGTGGCTGGGGGGAGTGTTCACCAGATCCCGGGTGGCGCGGACCGCAGAGCCGACGACGGCGGCCCGGTCGATCACCGGACGCGTCTGCTTCTCCTTCAGCTCGGTGAGCACCAGGATGCTGCTGACCGGGGTGGCCGAGCGGGCCTCCTCGGAGCTGCGGAAGTGGTTGAACGAGTAGGCGCCGATCGCGGCACCCTCAGCGATGGCTCCGACCTGCTCCACGCTGGCC
Organism: Nesterenkonia sandarakina; assembly: GCF_014138825.1. Taxonomy (NCBI): domain Bacteria; kingdom Bacillati; phylum Actinomycetota; class Actinomycetes; order Micrococcales; family Micrococcaceae; genus Nesterenkonia; species Nesterenkonia sandarakina. The sequence goes on from NZ_JACJIH010000001.1 coordinate 694,800, forward strand.
GAAGGCAGGGCCAGGGCGACGGAATCGATGCTGCCGAGCTGCCGGATCGCTGAACCGGCGGCGCGACGCAGCGCCTCCAGGGTGACCCCGCCGGTGGGCTCTCCGGTCAGCGGCCCCACGCCGATGAGCACCAGGGTCTCCGACTTGAACCCGTCGATGCCGGGCAGGCGCAGCAGCTGATCTGCGGCGCCGGTCGCGCCCAGTGCCTTCAGCGAGTCGGCCACGCCCTTGGCGGCGTCGTCGGCGAGCGGGTTGGGCAGCAGGATGGGACCCTGGGGTCCCTTGGCGACACCGAGCACCAGTGCGTCGGTGTCGGTCTTCTCGACAGAGGTGGAGACGGCGGTGAGGCTGGGCTGGAAATCGTGGATCACAGTGGTCCTGTCTGATTCCGCGGGTGGTGGAATCGGGGTATGTCGTCTTGGTTGTTCTTGATAATCGATCCTAACCACAATCCGCGTGGGAATGCCCGCAGGTGGCATCCTGTTGTATAGACGACTCGCCGAGCTGTCCGGGGCGCCCCAGAGCCTCGGGTGCAGTTCGGCTCCCCCATATCGGAAAGAGGACCCCTCAGGTGAAGGACCCCCTGGATCTGCTGCATGTCCACCCCGCAGCCGAGGGAGGCGAAGAGTCGGATGCTTCCCGCAACCTCGGTGCCCAGGACGGACATGAGTCCAGCGTGAGCGCCGAAGGCGGCGCCCTGGTGCTGCGCGGAGACCAGGCGCCCGCCGAGCAGCTGAGCCTGTTGGTCTCCTGGTCGGGGCACACCGATGCCGGCAGCCTCAGCGAGCAGCTCTCCGAGTCTCTGCTCGGGGCGCTGCCGCACCGCAGGCTCGCCAGCTTCGATGTGGATGAACTCTTCGACTACCGGTCTCGGCGTCCGCAGATCACGTTCACCGACAATCGGTTCAGCAACTTCGACGCGCCCTCCCTTGAGCTCTACGAGGTCCGGGACGCGCTGGGTCGGCCGTTCCTCCTCCTGACCGGGGACGAGCCCGACTACCAGTGGGATCGGGTCTCCTCGGCGGTGCTGCAGCTGGTGGATCGGCTCGACGTGAAGCTCGTGGTGCTGGTGGATGCCCTGGGGCTGCCGACCCCGCACACCCGCCCGATCGGCGTGACTGCCCACGGCAATCGAGAGGACCTGATCGAGGGCATCTCCACCTGGGGCCCCAGTGCCCAGATCGAGGCTGGACTGAGCCAGTTCCTGGAGCTGCGGATCACCGAGGCCGAGCGGGACGTGGTGGGCTACACCTTGCACGTCCCGCACTACCTTGCGGGCGGCCGCTTCCCGCATGTGGCGGTGGCCGCGCTGGAGTACGCCGGAGCGGCGCTGGAACTGATGCTGCCCACTGATGAGCTGCGCGAGGCCTCCCGTATGGTGGAGCAGGACATCTCCCGGCAGGTGGCGCAGAACACCGAGATCCAAGGCATGGTCGAGCGCCTGGAGCGCAACTTCGACGAGTACGCCACCCCGCAGCAGCGTTCGCTGCTGGTCAAGGACGACGACGCCGTCCCGGACGCCGAGGAGCTCGGTGCGGCCGTGGAGGCCTACCTGCGCCACCACGATCCCGCAGCCGACGCCGAGGCCGCGCGCGCCGGATCTGACTCCGAGGATCCCGGCACTGGAGATCCGGCGGCAGGCGCCGGGGGAGAGGCTCCCGAGATACCGGGCGAGCAGCCGGACCAGACCGAGGCCGAGGCCGGGGACACCGACCAGGCGCCGGCCGAGGACACCGACCGGCCTGAGTGAGCCAGCGGTGCTCCACCGGGGCGGGTCTTCCCCAGGGGGCAGCCTGAGAAGGGGCCCGGCGGAGCTTCTGCACAGTCGGAGCCCTTCAGATCCGCGGCACGGGTGATCCCCGGACCCTGGATGCATGGACGCACACACCGACTCCCCGCATCAGCGTGATCCCCTGCAGCAGAGCCGAGGCCGGCGCATCGAGTCGGCGCCTGGGAAACCAGCAACGACGGATCCGGTGCTTCTGGAACCAGCGATGCCCAGGCGCGGTCCGCTTGAGATCCAGGACCCCGGTGACTGCCTGGCGCTGCTCAGACATACCTTCTCCAGCCTGCCGCGTGAATCGCTGGTCGTCGTGGGGCTGCTCGACGGAGCCACGGGTGGACACATGCGCATCGACCTTGCGCCGGCCCTGCGGGAGCCGGTGAGCTCGGCCAGGCTGATCGCAGACTGTCTCGCCGGAGAGGGCTCGGCACCGGCGCCCGAGGCGGCCCTGGTGGTGCTGATCGGGGAGGACGATCCCTCCCCCGAGCAGGATCGCACCTGGCGGGCGTGCCTGGACGCACTCCGGCTGATGCTGGAATCCGAGTATTGCGTCCGAATCGTGCAGGTCTGGTTCCTCGCGGGCGGGCATATACGTGATCCACGCTGCCCCGATCCCCAGTGCTGCTCGCTGCCGGGCCGACGGGTCGCCGATCTCAGGATCCCACTGCTGGCCCCACCGGCCGATGCAGGATCCGGGCCCGAGGCATGGCCCCTGGAGAAGACAGCCCATAGATTCCTGGACGGTGCGCCCCGGGCAGATCCCGCGATGGTTGCGCTGCTGAAGGAGCTGCGCGCCGACCGGGAGGGGTCCAGCGGCTCCTTCAACGGTCGGCGGGTCCTGGAGAGCTGGGATCTGGCACTGCGATGCCAGCTCGCCGCCGCGCAGAACACCGGCCTGGGGGAGGCGCCCGGCGACCTCTCCGAGGTGCAGGGGCAGACGCAGGGCCCAGCCGCTGTAGTCTTCGCTGCACCCGGGGAGCCGCGAGCCCGGGCCGCGTGGTTCAACAGGCTGCTTGGGCAGCTGCGTACCTCGTTCGGTCGCGACCTCTTGATTCCGCTGGCCGCTCTGGGCTTGGAGCATGCGGTCCTGGGGCTGGAACAGGCCCAGTCTGACCCCGAGCGTGGTTCGGCCGAAGATCCGAGACTGCGCGACTACGCGGGATCATTTCTCGGCGAGACGTCCAGCCGCCCAGACTGGGACCGGGTGGACGCACTGGAGACGGTGCTCCGTGAGCTGGTCCCATATGCCCGGGAGGCGGAACGGGAGAACCTGCTTGCACTCATGGCCTGGGTGGAATGGGCCAGGGGTCGCGGGACGGCGTCGGGTTCATTCATCGACCGTTGTCTGGAGGAATTCCCGCACAACGAGTTCAGCCGACTCATCGAGGAACTGATGCGACTCAAGGGGGTGTGTCGCTGGGCACGGGTCAAGCAGCACAGCTGGTCCTGGGGTCGGGGAGGGAGGGGTTCGCGCCCGGAGCAGCGTCCGGAATAGCTGGTGGAAAAAACTCCCAGATTGGGAATGCGCGCGGAACACGCTATGTTGTCAAGTATTAAGACCCTGCAACCATCTGAGGGATCATGCCCGTTCGGGGAGCTTTTGACAGCTCCTCAGGCGAGTGCGATTTCCACAATGGCCTTGACAGGGTCATAGGTGTGTTGACCGGCAAGTTCATCGCATCTGCATCACATGTCTAAGTCGGAAGGTCACCGTGCCCACTACTGCGTCCAAGTCCACCGAAGAGAACGCGGCCGCTGCAGAGGCTGAGAAGAAGACGCCCGCCAAGAAGAGCACTGCAGCGCGCAGCACCGCCGCGAAGTCCACCGCCGCGAAGAAGAGCTCCACCTCCGCCAAGGCGCCTGCAAAGAAGGCTCCGGCTGCGAAGACCGCGGCGGCCAAGGCGGCTCCTGCGGCAGCCACCGCCAAGGCACCGGCGAAGAAGACCGGTGGCCGCAAGAAGGCCGCTGATCCCGTTGACGAGGTGCTCGCCGAGGTCGACGCCGAGGAGACCGCAGCACCCACCGCCGCCCTGGAGAAGGCCGTGGCGAAGGCCGTGGCCGACGGAGAAGACCCGGAGGCCATCACCGAGGAGTCGGTGAAGGCCAAGGACGGCGAAGAGGAAGAGTCCAAGGGCCGCGGCTTCGTGATCTCCAACGCCGATGAGGACGACGCCCCGGCGATCCAGGTGGTCTCGGCCGGTGCGACCGCCGACCCGGTGAAGGACTACCTGAAGCAGATCGGCAAGGTCGCGCTGCTCAACGCGGAGCAGGAGGTCGACCTCGCGCTGCGCATCGAGGCCGGACTCTTCGCCGAGCACAAGCTGGCCAAAGAGAAGATCACCGACCGGCGACTGCGCCGTGACCTCGAGCTCGTCGTCGCGGACGGCAAGCGCGCCAAGAACCACCTGCTTGAGGCCAACCTCCGTCTGGTCGTCTCCCTGGCCAAGCGGTACACCGGACGCGGCATGCTCTTCCTGGACCTGATCCAGGAGGGCAACCTCGGTCTGATCCGCGCCGTGGAGAAGTTCGACTACACCAAGGGCTTCAAGTTCTCCACCTACGCCACCTGGTGGATCCGTCAGGCGATCACCCGCGCCATGGCGGACCAGGCGCGCACCATCCGCATCCCGGTGCACATGGTGGAGGTCATCAACAAGCTTGCCCGCGTGCAGCGTCAGATGCTTCAGGACCTGGGCCGCGAGCCCACCCCGGAGGAGCTGGCGCAGGAACTGGACATGACCCCGGAGAAGGTCGTCGAGGTCCAGAAGTACGGCCGTGAACCGATCTCGCTGCACACCCCGCTGGGTGAAGACGGCGATTCTGAGTTCGGGGACCTCATCGAGGACTCCGAGGCCGTCGTGCCCTCGGATGCGGTGAGCTTCACGCTGCTTCAGGAACAGCTGCATTCGGTCCTGGACACCCTTGCCGAGCGCGAGGCCGGTGTGGTGGCTATGCGATTCGGTCTCACCGACGGTCAGCCCAAGACCCTCGACGAGATCGGGAAGGTCTATGGCGTCACGCGTGAGCGGATCCGCCAGATCGAGTCCAAGACCATGTCGAAGCTGCGCCACCCGAGTCGTTCCCAGGTGCTGCGCGACTACCTCGACTGAGCCTGCGATCGACCCACGCCCGGTGCCTCCATCCGTGAGACGGGGGCACCGGGCATAGCGAAAGGGTGCGGACCGGAGTCATCCGGTCCGCACCCTTTCTCTATGCGTTCAGCTGCTCTGTGTGCTCCGCCCTACTTGGCGGTCACGAGGCGATCTGACTCATCGATCCACTCGATGGTCTTCGGTCGCAGGGAGTCCTCGACCGCCCGAGCGTGATGATTGCAGAAGAGCAGAACGCCGGCGCCGGATGACAGCGCGGCCCGCACATAGGCCTGTGCTCCACAGCGGTCGCAACGGTCAAGGGCAGTCAGGGTAGTGGGCTGGTTGTCCAGGGTGCCAGTTGTGCCGGTCATGCTCTTCGCCTCCTCAAGGTCAATGCTCCAGAGCTCTTGAAGCCGGGTCGTCCCGACTCAGGATCTCTTGGTGTTCCATAGAACCATGAACCGAGCGGTTTCATTCGCAATCGCGGCACGAAACCGCTGTGCTTTCGCTGTGCGCGTACCGGCTTCGGCGCTTCTGCGGGGCTCCGGCGCCGCCCGACACTACGATGGCTGTGATCCCATCATCAGCACAGGAGGACACTGCGTGGCGAAACGCTCGGAGTACGACGCGAGGCATCTCTCGGTGCTCGAAGGTCTCGAAGCCGTCCGCAAGCGTCCCGGGATGTACATCGGCTCCACGGATTCGCGTGGGCTCATGCACTGTCTGTGGGAGATCATCGACAACTCGGTGGACGAGGCGCTGGCCGGCCACGCATCCACCATCAGCATCACCCTGCACCCGGATGACTCGGTCGAGGTCAGCGATGACGGCCGCGGGATCCCGGTGGACATCGAGCCTCGCACCGGCCTCTCCGGTCTGGAGGTGGTCTTCACCAAGCTCCACGCCGGCGGCAAGTTCGGAGGCGGCTCCTATAACGCCGTGGGCGGTCTCCACGGGGTGGGCGCCTCGGTGGTCAATGCGCTCTCGGCACGCCTGGACGCACAGGTGACCCGAGGCGGCAAGGTCCACCAGCTCTCCTTCCGACGCGGTGAGCCCGGCGTCTTCTCCGGATCCCGGCCAGACCCGGACGCAGAGTTCACCCCGGCCGTGGATGGTTCCCCGTTGGACGTGATCGCCAAGGCCAAGCGTGGTGTCACCGGCACGACGATCCGCTACTGGTCCGACCGGCAGATCTTCACCTCCGATGCGGTCTTCAACGATGTCGAGATCGCCAATCGGGCCCGGCAGACCGCTTTCCTGGTTCCGGGGCTGCGCATCACGGTGCGCGACGAGCGCGGTGCCGAGCCCCTGGAAGAGGTCTTCCAGTACGACGGCGGCATCAGCGAGTTCGCTGAACACCTCTCCGCGGACGCGTCCGTGACCGACATCTGGCGCATCCAGGGTCACGGGAAGTTCACCGAACGGATCCCCGTGCTCGCCGCCGACGGCCGCAGCCATATGGAGGACGTGGAGCGGGACTGTGAGGTGGACATCGCCCTGCGCTGGGGGATCGGCTACGAGACCACTGTGCGCAGCTTCGTCAACATCATCGCCACGCCCAAGGGCGGGACCCACCTGACCGGTTTCGAGCAGGCATTGCTCAAATCGCTGCGCAAGACGGTGGAGTCCAACGCCCGCAAGCTCAAGGCCGGCAGCGACAAGCTTGAGAAGGATGATGTGCTGGCCGGACTCACCGCGGTGGTCACAGTGCGCATCGCCGAACCCCAGTTCGAGGGGCAGACCAAAGAGATCCTCGGCACCCCGGCAGCACGGCAGATCGTCTCCAAGGTGGTCAGCAAGGAGCTCGAGACCCGACTGGGATCCACCAAGCGCGGAGACAAGCAGCAGGCCACCGCGGTCCTGGAGAAGGTCGTCGCCGAGATGAAGTCCCGCATCTCGGCGCGGATGCACAAAGAGACCCAGCGCCGGAAGAACGCCCTGGAGACCTCCTCGATGCCCGCCAAACTGGTGGAGTGCCGATCCAAGGGCGTGGCAGAGACCGAGCTGTTCATCGTGGAGGGGGACTCGGCGCTGGGCACCGCGAAGCTCGCCCGCTCCTCCGACTTCCAAGCGCTGCTGCCCATCCGCGGCAAGATCCTCAACGTCCAGAAGGCCTCGGTGGCGGACATGCTCTCGAACACCGAGTGCGCCGCGCTGCTCCAGGTGATCGGGGCCGGTTCGGGGCGATCCTTCGATCTGGAGGCCGCCCGCTACGGCAAGGTGGTGCTGATGACCGACGCCGACGTCGACGGCGCCCATATCCGGACCCTGCTGCTGACGCTGTTCTTCCGCTACATGCGCCCCATGATCGAGGCTGGTCGTGTCTTCGCCGCTGTGCCGCCGCTGCACCGGGTCGAGGTGATCCACCCGGGCCGGAAGGCCAACGAGGTCAAGTACACCTACTCGGAGGCCGAGCTGAATCAGCTGCTGGCCCGCCTCGAGCAGGACGGGTTGAACTATAAAGAGCCGATCCAGCGCTATAAGGGCCTCGGTGAGATGGACGCAGACCAGCTCTCGGAGACCACTATGGACCCGCAGCACCGCGCGCTGCGCCGGATCCGGGTGCAGGACGCGGAGGCCGCTGAACGCGTGTTCGACCTGCTGATGGGGTCCGTGGTCGCCCCGCGCAAGGACTTCATCATCGAAGGCTCGCAGGCGCTGGATCGCGACCGCATCGACGCCTGAGTGCAGGTGAGCCCCGCCAGGGCTGAGCGGCCCGGCGCGCTGCGAGAGCTGCGCTCGCCCGTTCAGACACCGCAGTGATTTCTACCTGGTGTAGAAATAAATCGTCGAAGAGGCCGGTTCACCCTCATGTGCCCTGGTCCGACCGGTACACTAGACGACGATGACGAGTGCACCTCGACCCCATGTGAGCTGAGACGTGACCCAACAGACTTCTGTCGCCCGAACCGGCGATTCCGCAGCCCGAGCAGCCTCTGCTGCCCAAGGCGCGGCGGACGAGCAGCCACAGTGGCGGCGCAAGGTGGCGGCCTACTGGTCGCTGACCAAACCGCGCGTCATCGAGCTGCTGCTGGTCACCACCCTGCCCACGATGTTCTTCGCGCAGCAGGGAGTGCCGGACTTCTGGCTGGCCCTGGCCACGCTGGTCGGCGGTGCCATGGCGGCTGGTTCCGCCGGTGCGTTCAACTGCTATATCGATCGCGATATGGACAAGCTGATGAACCGGACCAAGAAGCGGCCGTTGGTGACCGGAGAGCTCAGTCCGCGGGAGGCGCTGATCTTCGCCTCCGTCCTGGGCGCCGCCGCGATCGCGGTCCTCTGGTTCGGGACCAATCCGCTGGCGGCCGGTCTCGGGGCTGCCGCCATCTTCTTCTACGTCGTGGTCTACACGATGATTCTGAAGCGACGGACCGAGCAGAACATTATCTGGGGCGGTATCGCCGGATGCTTCCCGGTGGTCATCGCCTGGGCTGCAGTTCGCGAGACCCTCGAGTGGCCCGCTGTGGTGCTGTTCGTGATCATCTTCCTGTGGACCCCGCCGCACTACTGGCCGCTGTCGATGAAGTACCGGACGGACTACCAGACCGCGGATGTCCCGATGCTGGGCGCCGTGGCCACCGCGCAAACGGTCTCGGTTCAGGTGGTGCTCTACGCCTGGGCGACCGTGATGTGCTCGCTGCTGCTGATCCCGCTGGGCTGGGCCGGGATCACCTACACCGCGTTCGCGCTGGTCTCAGGAGCATGGTTCATCTATGAGGCTCATGTGCTGCATCGGCAGGCCGAGAACGGCACACTCACGGACAAGAAGGCCATGAAGGTCTTCCACCTCTCGATCCTCTACCTCACCCTGCTCTTCATCGGGCTCTGGGTGGACCCCTTCATCGGGTCCCCCCTGATGGGCTGATCCTCGCTGCGTGGATCATCTGGTGCTCTCGACGCCAGGCGCTGACGCTCTCGGGAAGCAAGATGCCCGCTGGCTCATCCCCATCCATCACCAGCTGCGGCCGGGTGAGGTCCACGACCGAGCTGACCAGCAGCTCCCGGATCGGGGTGCTGCGTTGCAGCAGGTGATCGGTGGTCCGCACCAGACCCGCGCAGCGTCTCCTCGACCAGCCCTGCGGATTCCGACGCTGGGACTCGATGAGATCCGCGTACGTGATGAGCCCGATCGCCCGGTAGGACAGGTTCAAGACCACCGCCGGGTCGGACTCATCGAGGACCTGCGCAGCGTCGGCCAGCGACCGGGTGCCCAGGATGGTGGCACCGATGGGTGCCATGATGTCTCCGATCTCGGTCATGGCCACACTCCTCTCGGGGCAGTGGCGAACCGTCTGTGACCCCGAGGCGACCGGTGCGTAGACTCTCGATATGGAAGCCGAAGGGCTGTGCGGGGCGCCGAGCGGTGGGCGGACCATGTGCTCTCCCGCGGTTCAGGAGGGGAGCCCACCGCTGAACTCGTTCCTCAGTGTAGCCACTGAGCTCTCTGCCGGGAACCCGTCAGGCATCCCTCTGACCAGACCGAATGCCGTCAAGTTTTCAAGTAAACTGGGCGGGCCGTCGCGGCGCCACCCACGTTCGGAGCGGAGGTCACCATGAGTACAGAGTCCAAGCTTGGCGAGCAGTTCCTGGACACCCGCAATGTCGACGACGCCGTTCTCGACGCCATCGACATCAAGGCCCCGGACCGGGACGTCCCCGCGGATCTGCAGGTGCTGCTGCAGCAGGACACCGACCTCTCCGGCTTCCTGCATGGGCTGGCGCAGGTCTCCGCCGAACGGTTCAGCGGCACCCAGCCGGTGCTGTGCAGCATCATCCTGGACCGGGCGAAGCGCAATGTCGTGGTCGCCGCCAGCAGCCCGGAGGCCGCCCGCCTGGACGAGGTGCAGGCCGGTTTCGACGAAGGACCGTGCCTGGAGGCTCAGCGGACCAATACGGTGATCAGTGTGGCGGACGTGCGCACGGAGCGCCGCTGGCCCGGTTATATGGCCGCTGTCCGCGAATTCGGGATGCGCAGCGTATTAGCTGTCCCGCTGACCCTGCAGTCTGGGGCCGCGGCGGCGATGAACCTCTACACCAGCACGCCGGAGGCTTTCGGGCCCGCGGAGATCGAGGCCGCGCAACGCTACGCCGAGCTCGCGTCCAAGGTCGGCGTGATCGCGCTGCGGCTGGCGGCCTATTCGGAGAACGCGGCCCACCTGAAGGCCGCCATGGAATCCCGTACCGCGATCGACATCGCCATCGGAGTGGTGATGGCGCAGAACCGCTGCAGCCAGCAGGCGGCCTTCGACATCCTGCGACAGGCCTCGAGTCACCGCAACGTGAAGCTTCGGGTGCTCGCCGAGGAGCTGGTGGCCTCGGTGGGGCGCGGGTCTGCGTCCACCGTCTTCGACACCTGAACCGCCCGGCCAGGGCTGCGGGGGAGAGCCGGCGCCTGACTCACCAGCCGCTGCCGTGTCACCGAGGACGGTCCACCCAATGCTGAGTGCTCGGCTCCGGAGCCACCGCTCCGGCGCTGAGTGCCGCGATCCTGCGGTGCAGGTCAGCGACCTGGGTCTGTGCATCTGGGACCGAGAGCCGGATATGGGCGTGAGCGCCGTCGTCGGTGTAGTCGGTCGCGGTGACCAGCACGCCTGCGGCGCGCAGCTCGTGCTCCCAGCGTCCCGCCTCGGAGATCGGCGCCGAGACCTCGAAGCCTCGCATCGGAGCCCTGACCCGCAGCTGCCCCTGCTCCTGGGCGCCTCGCAGCGCGCCGGTCACCGCATCAGAGTAGGCGCTGACCAGTCCACCGGGCCCGAGCAGGGTTCCGCCGAACCAACGCAGCACCACGGCGGTCACATCGCTGAGATCCGCAGCGCCGCCGGGCATCTCTGACTTCATCAGGGCCGCCAGGATGGGCGCCCCGGCCGTGCCCGAGGGCTCGCCGTCGTCATGGGCGCGCTGGATCCTGCGTTCCGGGCCCAGCACCCAGGCGCTGCAATGGTGTCGCGCGTCTGGGTATGCCCTTCGCAGCTCCTCGACCCACGCCTGCGCGGCTGCCTCGCTCTCGGAGCGGATCAGATGGGCGCGGAACCTGGAGCGTCGGCGCTCCACCTCGTGGGTGATCTCAGCGGTCGGGCTCAGCACACTGTAGGGACGAGCATGCTCCGAGCCTGACGACCCAGCATCGGGGCCAGGAGTGAATGTGGACATGTCCCAGCAGTCTACGACCCTGGTGGCTGGGCACAGGGCACAGGGTTCTAGGGGCAGGGCTCTGGGCAGTGGGGCATGGCTCAGGGCACGGGACTATGGGTGCAGTGTCCTGGGTGCAGTGCGCGGGCGCATTGCCCTGGGTGCAGGGCGCGCGGTCCTAGCTCTCGGTCCTGGCCACCAGCACAGCACGGTGCGGGGAGTCCGGCGGCATGGTGCGCAGCGCGGTGCGGATCGCAGCCTGGTCGGTGAGCGCCTCGGGCAGCTGGAGGTACCGCCACAGGTCGTCGGTGGAGCCGTCGGCGAGCACCGCCTCGCGCAGCAGCGCAGAGAGTTCCCGGCGGATCTGGAGCACTCCCGGAGCTTCGCTGCCGGGCAGCAGCTCGCCCTGATAGAGATCCAGAGCAGCACGGCGATCACCGGAGAAGAGCGCAGCATGGGCCTGCGCGGCGTCCAGCAGCACCGGTGCGCTGAGTCGGTAGGGACGGGAGAGCAGGTCGATGCCCGGGGCGTGGTGCTTGGTGAGCAGGCGTCGCAGCCGGACCAGCTCCGCCCGGACCGCCACTTCATGACCGGACTCGCCGTAGAGCAGGTGTGAGAGCTCCTCGGCGCCCAGCCCGCGCTGCGAACCACGGGCAGCCTGCCAGCCCAGCAGCAGCAGGATCTCAGCATGCCGCAGACCCAGTGGCTGCCGGGTGTCAGAGCTGACCAGCTCGGCCGGGCTCGCCCCCAGTGTGGAGACGGTGATCTGCTCGATGCTGGCTGGGCGAAGCTTCAGCTCGGCCTCCGCGGCAGACACGGCCGCCAGCAGCAGCGGCAGCGAATGCACCGCGACGGCCTGCGCATCCCCGGTCAGGTCCACCACACCGAGCAGCCGCCCGGTGCCGGGATCGCGGACCGGCACCGCAGAGCAGGAGAACCGATGCGCGGTGTAGGAGAAGTGCTGCTCCCGGTGCACCTGCGCACCGCGGCCGGTGGCCAGCGCGAGACCCGGGGCGGAGGTCCCGATCGCAGACTCTGACCAGTTCGCGCCTGGCTGGAAGGCGGAGCGCTCGGCCTGGCGCAGGGTCTCTCGTGCCCCCTCGACCCAGAGCAGTCGGCCTGCAGCATCGCCGATCGCCACGATCAGCCCCGCCTCGGCTGCGGGTTCGATCAGGAGTCGACGCAGCACCGGAAGCACCAGCCGCAGCGGGTGGTGCTTCCGGTACTCGCGCAGCGCGGCGTCGTCGAGATCAATGGGTGGCAGCGCGCTGATCGGATCACGCACACCCCCGGCGGAACGCAGCCAGGAATCGCGCAATGCTTGGGGCAGCGCGTTCCAGGTCTTCGGCTCGGTGGGCAGGGCCTCCATGGCACTCCTTCGACGCTCCCAGCCACGCGTGGACGCGGCCGGGCAGTTCGGCGCAGCACAGATCACTGTGTGCTGCCTCACAGTCTAACCATGCAACGGTGCTGCAACCTCGATGGTCCTACGCTGGTGCTATGTGAGGCACATCACAGCGTCGGCGGTGAACCTTCAACACCCGGAGCGGATCGCCCGGCGCAGCGACATGGGAAGGAACCCGACATGACCATCTATGCACAGCCCGGAACCGACGGCGCACTGATGAGCTACAAGTCCCGCTACGAGAACTACATCGGCGGAGAGTGGGTCGCACCGGTGGATGGGGAGTATTTCGACAACCCCTCACCGGTCACCGGAAAGACCTTCACCGAGATTCCCCGCTCCAAGGCTGCGGACATCGAGCTCGCCCTCGACGCCGCCCACCGGGCCGCGCCCGCCTGGGGCAAGACCTCCGTGGCCGAGCGGGCCGTGGTGCTGAACAAGATCGCGGATCGGATCGAGGAGAACCTCGAGATGCTCGCGGTCGCCGAGACCTGGGAGAACGGCAAGCCGGTGCGCGAGACCCTTGCGGCTGACCTGCCGCTCGCGGTGGACCACTTCCGCTACTTCGCCGGCGCCATCCGCGCCCAGGAGGGCGGTATCAGCGAGATCGACGGCGACACGGTGGCCTACCACTTCAACGAGCCGCTGGGCGTGGTGGGACAGATCATTCCCTGGAACTTCCCGATTCTGATGGCGGTGTGGAAGCTGGCGCCCGCGCTCTCGGCCGGCAACGCCGTGGTGCTCAAGCCCGCGGAACAGACCCCGGCCTCGATCCTGGTGCTGATGGAGGTCATCGGAGACCTGCTTCCGGCCGGAGTGCTCAACGTGGTCAACGGCTTCGGTGCCGAGGCCGGCGCTCCGCTGGCCTCCAGCCCCCGGATCCGCAAGATCGCCTTCACCGGGGAGACCACCACCGGCCGGCTGATCATGCAGTACGCCTCGCAGAACCTGATCCCGATGACCCTGGAGCTCGGAGGCAAGAGTCCGAACCTCTTCTTCGAGGATGTGGCCCAGAAGGATGACGCCTTCTACGACAAGGCACTCGAGGGTTTCACGATGTTCGCGCTGAACCAGGGTGAGGTCTGCACCTGCCCCTCACGGGCGCTGATCCAGTCCAGCATCTACGAGGAGTTCCTCGAGAAGGCCGTGGCGCGGACCAAGCTGGTCAAGCAGGGCAACCCGCTGGACACCGACACCCAGGTCGGCGCACAGGCCAGCAACGATCAGCTGGAGAAGATCCTCAGCTACATCGACATCGGTCAGCAGGAGGGCGCCGAGGTGCTCACCGGCGGAAACCGGGCGGACCTCGGGGGAGACCTCGCTGAGGGCTACTACGTGGAGCCGACCATCTTCAAGGGGCAGAACTCGATGCGGATCTTCCAGGAGGAGATCTTCGGCCCGGTGGTCTCGGTCACCGAGTTCAAGGATTACGAGGAGGGCATCGCGATCGCCAACGACACCCTCTACGGGCTCGGCGCCGGAGTCTGGTCCCGTGAGGCGAACATCGCCTACCGGGCCGGTCGGGACATCCAAGCCGGACGCGTCTGGACCAACTGTTACCACCAGTACCCGGCGCACGCCGCCTTCGGAGGCTATAAGAACTCCGGGATCGGCCGCGAGAACCACCTGATGATGCTCTCGCACTACCAGCAGACCAAGAATATGCTGGTGAGCTACAGCGAGGACAAGCTCGGTTTCTTCTAGGCAGAGGTGCAGGGAGAGGAGCATGATGGAGTCATGAGTACCTCACGGATCGACGTCACCGACGCGGCCGCTGCGCTGCTGATCCAGCTGCGGGAGAGTCACGGGAAACCGCTGATGTTCCATCAGTCGGGAGGCTGCTGCGACGGTTCAGCTCCGATGTGCTTCACCCAGGGGACCTTCCTGACTGGCCCGGCAGATGTGCTGCTGGGCCAGCTGGAGCCCGGAACCCCGGAGCCGGTGCCGGTATGGATCTCGCAGGCACAGTTCCAGTACTGGTCCCATACACACATCACCATCGACGTGGCGCCCGGCCGAGGAGCGGGGTTCAGCATCGAAGGGCCCACAGGGCTGAGGTTCATCATCCGCTCCCGGCTCTTCACCGACGCGGAGTCCCAGGCCCTGGAACCGGTGACCACCGGCTGACCGGGCTGCACGCCTTGGCTCAGAGCGCCTCGGGCTCAGTCGGAGATCACCGGCTGAGCCCGAGGCTGTGAGCAGCCCAAGAGGCCCTGGGACCACGAAGCCCTGAGACCACGAAGCCCGGAGGGCCTCAGATCACCCCCTGGGCGATCATCGCATCGGCCACCTGGGTGAACCCGGCGATGTTGGCACCCGCGACGTAGTCTCTGGGAACCCCGTAGTCCTCGGCCGTACCCGCGCAGCGGGCGTGGATGTTCTCCATGATCTCCACAAGCCGGGCCTCGGTGTACTCGAAGCTCCAGGAGTCGCGGATCGAGTTCTGCTGCATCTCCAGGGCCGAGGTCGCCACGCCGCCGGCGTTGGCTGCCTTGCCGGGGCCGAACAGGGTGCCCGCGTCGCGGAGTCGATCGATCGCCGCAGGCGTGGTGGGCATGTTCGCGCCTTCGACCACCGCCGAGACCCCTGCCTTGAGCAGGAGCTTCGCGTCGTCGTCGTCGAGCTCGTTCTGCGTGGCGCAGGGCATGGCGACGTCGACCTGGTGCTTCTCGGCGACGCTCCAGACCGACCTGCCCTCGATGAACTCTGCGGAGTCGCGCTGCTGGGCGTACTTGCTGATCCTGGCGCGCTGGACCTGCTTGACCTCCCGCATCAGATCCAGATCGATGCCCTGGGAATCATGCACGGCACCGGAGGAGTCTGAGGCGCCGATGACCAGCCCGCCCAGGGCGTGGATCTTCTCTATGGCGTAGAAGGCGACATTCCCGGAGCCCGAGACCAGGACTCGCGCGCCGTCCAGTCCTCGGCCGTTCGCCTTCAGCATGTGCTCGGTGAAGAACACCGCCCCGTAGCCGGTGGCCTCGGTGCGCACCAGGGATCCGCCCCAGCTGGTTCCCTTTCCCGTGATGACCCCGGCCTCGTAGCGGTTCGCGATCCGCTTGTACTGACCGAAGAGGTAGCCGATCTCGCGGGCCCCCACGCCGATGTCCCCGGCCGGGACGTCCACGGAGGAGCCGATATGCCGGTAGGCCTCGGTCATGAAGGACTGGCAGAAGCGCATGATCTCACCGTCGCTGCGGCCCTTGGGGTCGAAGTCACTGCCGCCTTTGCCGCCGCCGATCGGCAGCCCGGTGAGCGCGTTCTTGAAGATCTGTTCGAAGCCGAGGAACTTCACTGTGCCCAGCATCACCGAGGGGTCAAAGCGCAGTCCACCCTTATACGGACCCAGTGCGGAGTTGAACTGGACTCGGAAGCCGCGGTTGATGCGCACCCGGCCGTGGTCGTCGGTCCACGGGACGCGGAAGATGATCTGGCGCTCCGGTTCGCAGATCCGTTCCAGGATGGATTCCTCGGCGTATTCCGGGAACTTGGTGAGCACCCGGTCCAGCGAGTCAAAGACCTCCTTCACCGCCTGGTGGAACTCCGCCTCCCCTGGGTTGCGGGCGAGGACCTGGTCATAGACGGCGGCGATGCGCTTGCTGCTGGGGCTCATGGTGGACTCCTGGACGGCGGCACGCCCGGTCAGGGCGGCGGATTCCACCCTAGTAGACCGCCGCGCAGCGTCCTGACCGGCCCGGCGGCGTCCTGACCGGGAACAGAGCACTCTGACCGCGGCAGGTCAGCTCCGTCACCGGGCTGGGGCGAGGCTCACTTCACGCTGCCGGCGACCAGCCCCGAGACGATGTAGCGCTGCAGAGCCAGGAACAGGGCCACCGGAATGATCGCGGCGAGCACCGCGCCAGCGGCGAAGATGGACCAGTTCTGCGAGGTCTCCTGGGAGATGAACTGGTAGAGGCCCACCGCCAGGGTCTGCTTCTCCGGATCCCGCAGCAGCACCGAGGCGATGACGAACTCGCTCAGCGTGGCCACCAGGGACAACAGCGCCACCACAGCCAGGATCGGGGAGACCAGCGGGAGGATGATCGTAAAGAAGATCCTCGCATGACCAGCACCGTCGATGCGGGCAGCCTCGTCGATGGAGGTAGGGATGGTGTTGAAGAAGCCGTACATCAGATAGGTGTTCACCCCCAGCGCGCCCCCGAGGTAGACCATGATCAGACCGATCTGGCTGTTGAGTCCGATGGCGGGGAAGATCTCGCCGATCGAGAGCATCAGCAGGAAGATGGCCACCATGGCCAGCAGCTGCGGAAACATCTGCACCAGCAGGATCGTGATCAGGCCGAAGCGGCGTCCGGTGAAGCGCATCCGGGAGAACGCATAGGCGGCCAGGGCCCCGAGCATCACGCTGCCTGCAGAGGCGCTGAACCCGATGAAGAGCGTGTTGACGTACCAGGCCGCGAAGGGCTGCTGCGGTCGGTTGAACAGGTCCACATAGCTGCTCAGGCTCAGATTCCCGAACAAGGTGTTCGCCGTGATCAGCGTCCCACCGGGGTTCAGCGAGGCAGAGAAGACATAGACCAGCGGGAAGGCCGCGAAGATCACGACGGCGACGCCGACCAGGTGCCGCCAGCCGGTCTGGGAGAACCAGCGTCGGAACGGGCGGCGGGCAGTGGAGCTCTTGGCTGCTCTGGGGGTGCTGGGTGCCCGGTTCGGGCGGCGGGTCTGGGGTTCCAAGGCGACGGCCATCTCAGTTCAGCTCCTCGAGAGCGCGGGTGCGCCGGAAGGCGATCACGGAGATCGTTCCGACGATGAAGAAGATCAAGATGGAAAAGGCGCTGGCCAGCCCGTAGTCACTCTGTGAGCCCACGAACGCGACCTTATAGACCATGGAGATCAAGATGTCTGTGGACCCCACGTTGATGCCAGCCTCGATGTCTCGGGGACCGCCACCGGTGAGCATGTACACCAGGTTGAAGTTGTTGAAGTTGAAGGCGAAGGAGGAGATCAGCAGCGGCGCGATGGAGACCAGCAGCAGCGGGAACT
Organism: Nesterenkonia sandarakina; assembly: GCF_014138825.1. Classification (NCBI taxonomy): domain Bacteria; kingdom Bacillati; phylum Actinomycetota; class Actinomycetes; order Micrococcales; family Micrococcaceae; genus Nesterenkonia; species Nesterenkonia sandarakina. Next base: position 712,213 of record NZ_JACJIH010000001.1, read on the forward strand.
TGATCTGCCGGAAGGCCTGGAAGGGGCGGGCCCCATCCATCTGGGCGGCTTCGGTGAGCTCCTCGGGTATCGACTGCAGCGCACCGGTGCAGACCAGGAACATATACGGGAAGCCCAGCCACAGGTTCACGATCAGGATGCTCAGCTTGGCAAGCCAGGGGTCGGAGAGCCAGGGGATCGCGGCGCCGCCGAAGAGCACGTTATTGATGAATCCGAACTCCTGGTTCATCATCCCGGCCCAGACCAGCGCCGAGAGGAAGCCCGGGAATGCGTAGGGCAGGATCATCACCAGCCGGTAATACTTCCGGGACTTCATCCGAGGATCGTTGAACACGATCGCCAGGAACAGTCCCAGGATGAAGGTGCTGGCCACCGAGAGGAACGCGAAGGCGAAGGTCCAGGTCGTGACGTAGAGCAGCGGGCCCCGGATGGACTCCTCGGTGATCGCTCGCACGAAGTTCTCCAGCCCCACATTGACCCGCCACCCGGGCATGAGCTCCTCGCCGGCCTCGGTGACGAAGGCGCCTTCTCCGCCGTCGGTGTAGGTTTGCCCGGTCTGCGTGTTGGTCATGGTGTCCGAGGACTCGTCGTAGACGAACCGCGAGGTGTAGACATAGGCGCGCTGCCCGTCCTGGGTGCGCAGCGCCCCGGCATTGGGGTCATCCGAGAGCGGGACGGCCAGGGTGGTCAGCTCCTGCTGACGTTCCACCAGGTCCGCGAAGCTGAGCACCTGGTGATCTGGGACCTGCACCACTCGACCGTCCTCGACCACGGCGCCCTCCACGGCCTCCAGGGGCGCCTCGGCGGAGCCGAACAGGATCTCGCCGTCCTCGGTGGTCACCGCGAATCCGAGCTCACCGGAGCTTTCGACCACGGTGAGCGGGTAGGTCGGTGAATCGGGCACGCGGTCCTGGGTCTGGAGCATGATGGCGTGGATCGCGTGATCCTTGGTGCTGTTGTGGCCGGTCCCATAGTTGGTGAACGCCACGTAGCCGGAGTAGAGGATGACGAAGACCTGGAAGATCAGCAGGAAGACCACGCCCGGAGCGAGGTACTTCGCCGGCAGGGCGCCGCGCTGGAGATAGATCCAGGTGAGTATGGCGCCACTGACCACCACCAGGGTGCCGATGATCCACCGCTCGTTGAAGAAGAGCACCATCGCGGCGTAGACGGAGACGGCGTTGAGCAGCCCCAGCACGGTGATCTTCAGCAGCAGCAGCTTCCATCCGATGCTCGCGCTCTCGGCCGTGCGGCGGGCACGACGCCCATGCACGGTGCGCTCATCGGGCCTGGTGGTGGTCGGTGCGCTCATCGGTCAGTCGATCGCGGAGGAGATGTCTTCGGACATCTTCTGCCAGAGTTCCACCGGGTCGCCGTCGCCCTTGATGATTGCGGCCTGGCTGGAGCCCCAGTCGTCCCAGACCGCCCCCATCTCCGGGATGGCGGGCATCGGCACGGCCTCAGCGCCGACTTCGCCGAAGCCGGCGACGATCTCGTCCTCGCTCAGCGCCTGCTCGAACGACTCGGTCAGGGCGGGGGCCCGTCCGCCGGTCTCATACAGCGCCGTCTGGACCTCGGCGGTGCCGACGTAGTTGATCAGGAAGTTGCTGGCGGCCACGACGTTCTCACTCTGTGCCGAGAGGAAGAACCCCTGGACACCGGCGAATGGCTGCGCATCCTGGTCACCGGCGGCCGGAATCGGGTCCACGGCGACGTCGATGCCCGCCTCGCGCGCGCCGTCCACGTTCCAGGGACCGGTCAGGAAGAACGGCGAGTTTCCGTCGTTGAAGCTCTCCTGGGCCAGGTCCCCGTCGATGTTCAGGTTCAGCACCCCGGCCTCGCCCTGTTCTGCGAGCCAGCCGGCGAACTCCTCCCCGCCGGCGTCGGCCATGGCCAGCTGCGAGGAGTCATAGCTGCCGTCCTCCGCGGTGCCGAAGACCGGAGCTCCGAAGGAGGTCTGGAACGGGTAGAGGTGATACGGGTCGCTCTCGTTGGGGTCCAGGCCGACCAGGAACGGGTACTCGGTGCCGGCCTCTTCACCCATCTGGATCATCTCGTCGAAGTCGGCAGGGGCCTCGGGGGCGAGTTCGGTGTTGCGCAGCAGCGCGATGTTCTCGATGGAGTACGGCAGGCCGTAGGTCTGACCCTCATAGGTCCAGGCGTCCACGGCGATCTCTTCGAAGTCCCCGGCGGCGTCGCCGAGCTCCACGGGCGCCACGACACCGTTGTTCACCAGGACACCGAGCCAGTCGTGGGCGCCGACGGCGATGTCCGGGCCCTCTCCGGTGGGCACCTGGGAGACGAACTGGTCCCGGATCTCCTCGAAGTCCTGCTGCACGATCTCCACGGCGATGCCGGTGTCGGACTCGAAGTCCGAGGCCACCTCGTTGAGCACCTCGGCGCGGTTGGCGTCGGCCCAGATGGTCAGACTGCCGGAGGCGGCCGCATCACCGGACTCAGACTGCGAGGATTCCTCCTCGGTGGTTTCGGCGGCTTCGGTCTCGGCAGATTCGCCTGAACCCTGCTCGGCGGAGTCGCCTCCGGAGCCGCAGGCGGTCAGCGCAAATGCTCCCAGCCCCAGAAGCGCGGTCAGCCTTGTGATTCCTCTGGTGTTCACCGTCATCGGTGTCCCTCTCTGTGAAGAAGCGGAGTGGATCACTCCGCCATCCTGAGTGCAAGCGCTTCCAGTATGCGAGGGGAATGTGATCTGCGCAACTCCATGGCGTGGCGTGTCGTGATCCCTGACGCGACGGCGATGACCAGCATTTGTGCCTCATGATGAGGCTATTTTCTGCCCTTTCGGGATGCCGTCCAGGACTGCAAACGGTTGTCTCAGGTCGCTGGTGACATGGAAGCGCTTGCATATATGCTGGAGACATGACTGTTGACCAGGACCTGCGTCGCCCCGACGCCTCCACCGACGCCGTGCCAGATTCAGACGAGACGACCCGGAGGCCGGGGACGACGGCCGAATGGTGGCGCAGCGCAGTGATCTACCAGATCTACCCGCGCTCCTTCAGCGACTCCTCGGGGGACGGGATCGGAGACCTGCCGGGGATCACCGCCCGACTTGGGGCTCTGGACGCCCTCGGGGTGGACGCGATCTGGCTCAGTCCCTTCATGACCTCTCCGCAGAAGGACGCCGGCTACGACGTCACCGACTATTGCGACGTCGACCCGATCTTCGGCACTCTGAGCGACTTCGACGCGCTGCTGGCACGGGCGCACAGCCTCGGAATCCGGGTCATCGTCGATCTGGTCCCGAACCACTCCTCGGATCAGCATGAGTGGTTCCAGCAGGCGCTCACGGCGGCACCGGGCAGTCCGGAGCGGGCACGCTACATCTTCCGTGAAGGCAAGGGCCCCGAGGGTCAGGAGCCGCCGAATAATTGGCAGTCCATCTTCGGAGGCCCGGCGTGGACGCGGATCACGGAGGCCGACGGCACCCCGGGCCAGTGGTACCTGCACCTCTTCGACTCCAGTCAGCCGGACTTCGACTGGTCCCAGGAGGAGGTCAAGCAGGAGTTCCGTCGGATTCTGCGTTTCTGGCTGGATCGTGGGGTCGACGGCTTCCGCGTCGATGTGGCCCACGGGCTGGTCAAGGACCAGGACTTCCCGGACTACACCCCGGATGCTGACGCGGCCTCGATGGGAGGGGAGTCGACCCCGGCGCCGTACTTCGAGCAGTCAGCGGTCCACGAGGTGTACCGGGACTGGCGTCTGGTGTTGGAGGAGTATGCCGGAGACCGGGCGCTCTGTGGCGAGGCCTGGGTCTCCTCCGTGGAGAAGGCGGCACTCTGGGTGCGCCCCGATGAGATGCACCAGACGTTCAACTTCCAGTACCTCGAGGCCTCCTGGGATGCGCAGCAGCTGCGTGGAGTCATCAACGATTCACTGCGTGCCTTCAACGCCGTCGGGGCACCGAGCACCTGGGTGCTCTCGAACCATGACGTGGTGCGCCACGCCACCCGGCTCGCGCTGACCGGAGAGAACCCGCAGGGCACCGGGATCGGGCCGGACTATCCGGGCCTGCCGGACCGAGAGACCGGACTGGCGCGTGCCCGCGCCGCGACCGCCCTGATGCTGGCCCTCCCAGGCTCCGCCTATATCTACCAGGGGGAGGAGCTCGGTCTGGACGAGGTCCACGACCTCCCCGATGAGGCACGCCAGGACCCGACCTGGTTCCGCACGGCGGGAGAGCGCTATGGCCGCGACGGCTGCCGGGTCCCGCTGCCCTGGGCCGCCGACGCCGACGACTTCGGCTTCACCGCCGGCGGCACGCCCTGGCTCCCGCAGCCCGAGCGCTGGAGGGGCCTCGCCCGAGACGTCCAGCAGGCCGACCCAGACTCCACGCTGAGCCTCTACCGCAGGATGCTCAGCCTGCGGAGCGAACATGACCTGGGCCTCGGTGAGCTGAACTGGCTCGGTGGTCGCTCAGAGCAGGTGCTGATGTTCAGCAACCAGGATGTGGTGGTGCTGGCGAACACCGGAACCTCCTCGGTCCCGCTGCCCACCGGCCACGAGGTCCTGCTGGCAAGCTCGGCGCTGGAGGGCGACGAGGTGCCCGGGGACTGCACCGTGTGGCTGCGTCGGCACGCCGGCTGATGACCAGCCTGGATGACGTCGCTCAGGCAGCGGGGGTGTCCGCGGCGACGGTGTCCCGCGCCCTCAGCGGCCGGGGCAACGTCTCCGCGAGCACGCGCGCGAAGATCCAGAAGGTCGCCGCCGACCTCGACTACGTCGCCTCCTCCGCGGCCTCCAGCCTGGCCTCGGGGCGGATGCGCAACCTGGGCGTGATCATGCCCGAGCTGCACCGCTGGTTCTTCAACACCGTGCTCACCGGGATCTCGGATGAGGCGACCCGGGCGGGGTATGACGTGACGCTCTACAACGTGACCGGGGACGCAGAGGTGCGCCGAGAGATCTTCAGCGCCTTCCTGCGTCGGCGCCGAGTGGACGCCGTCGTCGTGGTGGCGCTGGAGCTCAGCGAATGGGAGGAACTGGAGCTGCAGCGGTTGGAGATTCCGGTGGTGATCATCGGGGGCACCTCCGGGATGCTTCCCGGGGTCGCGATCGATGACCTGGCGATCACCGAACTCGCCACGGCGCATCTGCTCGAGCTGGGCCATCAGGTGCTCGGCTTCATCGGCGGCGCTGAGGGTTTCGACGCCGATTACAAGGTCCCGAGTCAGCGTCGGGAGGGCTTCGATCGGGCGCTGCGACGCCGCGGACTGCCGACCCACCCCGAGCTCATCGCCGAGGCAGACTTCACGATCCCTGGGGGCTTCCATGCTGCCCGGCAGCTGCTGGGCCAGCCAGGAACCGGGATGACAGCGCTGGTGGCAGCCTCCGACGAGATGGCCATCGGCGCGGTCCTGGCCGCGCGGGAGCTGGGCATCGCGGTCCCCGAGGAGCTCTCCGTGGTGGGCATCGACGGGCACGAACTCGGCGCGCTCTTCGAGCTGACCACGGTGGATCAGCACGCGCAGCACCAGGGGGAGACGGCGGCGAAGCTGATTCTCGCCGCCGTGGAATCCGGAGCCGAACGGCCGGAGATGCTGGACCTCCCGTTCGACCTTCTGGTGCGCCGCAGCACCGCTCGAGCGGCCGCGACCCCGCACCGCTGACGGGTCAGCAGTCCAGACCGCCTGCCAGACCGCCTACTGGACTGCTGGCCCGCTCGCCGACCAGAACGCTGACCAATCCGCCTGACCGGCTGCGGACCCGTTCGGGGCGTGAGCCTGCCTGGGCACAATCACCGCCGCAAGGTCCGGGGGTGTCTTAGTCGATGCCGGCGGCTCGGCGGGTGCGCCGACTGGCGTGGACCGAGTACCGCGGCAGCCAGCGCAGCAGACCGGCGCTGGCCAGCGGTCCCATGGCCGCCGCCACCCAGACCCCGGCGGCCAAGGATCCCAGGGCAGCCCCGGCGGCGAGGGTCAGCGGACCGGCGGCGATCCCGAGGTCCTGCATCAGCCTCCAGGCACCGAGGAACTGCGGACGCGCATCCGCCGGGGCGATGTCCGAGGCGATGGTCATCATCACCCCGGAGCCGAGTCCGTTGCTGACACCGAGCAGCACCGCGACAGCGGCCAGCACCGGGACCGAATGAGCCAGCGGCACCAGGGCCATCGCCACTCCGAGGCAGGTCATCGAGGGCACTCCGATCCAGAGTCGCCCGAACCGGTCCATGATCTTCCCCGCCGGATAGAACAGCAGCATGTCGATGCCCCCGGCCAGGCCGAAGAGCAGCGAGATCGTCGTGGGGTCCAGGCCGATGTGCTCGCCCCAGAGCGGAAGCACCTGCTGGCGGGCCCCGCGAATCGCTCCCACCAGCATGGAGGCCACCCCCAGGGTGAGCAGCAGCTCCCGGTGCCTGGCGATCACCTGGGTGAACCCGGCGCGGGAGGCGCCCGGGGCCCTGGCAGGCCGGGTGTCGATCTCCGGGGCCAGCAGCACGGTGACACCGGCGGCGACGGCGGTCAGCAGCGCCAGCAGGAACACCGCACGCAGATCGCCCAGCAGCAGCACCCCCGCACCGAGGAATGGCCCGAGGAACTGCCCGATCCGATGCACCCCGCCAAGGGTGGAGAGCACCCGGGCGCGCTGGTGCACCGGGGTGACCTCGGTCAGGTAGGAATGCCGCGCCAGGTGGAAGACCGCGTTCGCAGCCCCTACCAGGCCGACGGCGGCGCCCAGGGTGAGCAGCGAAGGTGCCAGTCCCGCGGCGAGGAACCCGATCGCCGCGGCGCCGGCCGCCAGCAGCATCGCCCGACGGTCCCCGACCCGGGCGGCCAGTGCGCCCGCGGGCAGATCCGCGAGGATCTGACCCACCGGAAGCATCGCGGCGATGATCCCCGCCACGGCGAGGCTCGCTCCGCGCTCCACGGCGAAGGGAGCCAGCACCGGGATCATGGCACCGGCTCCGAGGCTGAAGATGAACGCCGGCAGCAGCGCCCCCAGCAGGATCTCTCGCCGGGGGGAGTGCGCCGTGGTCATCGCAGCAGTCTAGCGAGCCGACACCCTCGCCCAGCTCGCACACCCCGGCCCGGCTGTCGCATCCTTTTGCCACATCCCCTGGCTTTGGACAGATATAGCGAGGGGACATGGCATAGCGATGCGACGGATCACGGGACAAGGCCCTGGCAGGCGCATGCGCCAGGTGAGAACCAGCAGGCGGGGATGTCATAGGCTGGCACCATGAGTTCACCGGCCGAGCGCTACGCAGAGTCACGTCGACGAGCAGCAGAGGCCAAGAGTCACCTCGGGGCCTTCCGCCGGGCCCAGGCCTTCGACCTCGACGATTTCCAGGTCCAGGCCTGTCAGCACCTGGAGGCCGGGCGCGCTGTGCTGGTCGCGGCACCCACCGGGGCAGGCAAGACGATCGTCGGCGAGTTCGCCGTGCACCTGGGACTCGCCCAGGGCACCAAGACGTTCTACACCACCCCGATCAAGGCGCTCTCGAACCAGAAGTATCAGGAGCTGGTGGAGGACCACGGGACCGAGAAGGTGGGGCTGCTCACCGGTGACACCTCGATCAACTCCGAGGCGCAGATCGTGGTGATGACCACCGAGGTGCTGCGCAACATGCTCTACCAGGACTCCGCGACGCTGCGTGATCTCGGCTACGTGGTCATGGACGAGGTCCACTACCTGGCCGACAGGTTCCGGGGCGCGGTCTGGGAAGAGGTCATCATCCACCTCCCGGAGCACGTACAGGTCGTCGCGCTCTCGGCCACGGTCTCCAACGCCGAAGAGTTCGGCGCCTGGCTGGACACCGTGCGCGGGGAGACCTCCGTGGTGGTCTCCGAACACCGTCCGGTGCCGCTGTGGCAGCACATGTTCGTCGAGAACCAGCTGCATGATCTGTTCATCTATGAAGAGGACGACGACGCGCCCACGCTGGTCAATCCTGAGCTGCAGCGCCTGGCCCATCAGAGCCAGGGGCCCAGCTCCCGGCGCAGCGGCGGCCACCGCTCACGCGGCCGAGGCAGAGGTCCCGGTGCGGGTCCTGCACGCGGCGCAGGACGCGGCCGCTCAGGCGCCGGAGTGCGGCATGAGCTCAGCAGCAGCGCCTCCTCCAGCCGGGGCGGCTCCTCGAGTCGGAGTCGAGCCGGTTCCTCTGACGTCTCCGGGGTCTCGGGCTCCTCCGCAGGGCGCCCGCGGCTGAACCGTCCCAAGATGATCCGGGCCCTGGACCGTGACGGTCTGCTTCCCTGCATCGGCTTCATCTTCTCCCGGGTGGGCTGTGAAGCGGCCGTGGAGCAGTGCCTCAATGCCGGCATCGTGCTGACCACCCGTGAAGAGGCCGCCGAGATCACCTCCCGGGTCGAGCAGATGGGCTGGGACCTCCCGGCCGAGGATCTCTCCATCCTGGGATTCGAGAGCTTCCGTGAAGCGTTGATCAACGGGGTCGCCGCGCACCACGCGGGGATGCTTCCCCCGTTCAAGGAGCTCGTGGAACAGCTCTACGCGGAGGGCCTGCTCAAGGTGGTCTTCGCCACCGAGACCCTTGCGCTGGGGATCAACATGCCGGCCCGCACCGTGGTGCTGGAGAAGCTGGACAAGTTCAACGGCGAATCCCACGTCGACGTCACCCCGGGGGAGTACACCCAGCTCACCGGTCGCGCTGGCCGGCGCGGAATCGACGTGGAGGGCCACGCCGTCGTCGTCTGGCAGCCCGGCATGGATCCGCGTCAGGTGGCGGGGCTGGCGTCGAAGCGGACCTACCCGCTGAATTCCAGCTTCAAGCCTTCCTACAACATGGCGGTGAACCTCACGGCGCAGTTCGGTCGGCGCCGGGCGCGCACCATCCTGGAATCCTCCTTCGCGCAGTTCCAGGCTGACCGTTCGGTGGTCGGGGTCGCCCGGGACGTGGCGAAGCGTGAGTCCTCCATGGCTGGATACGAGGAGGCGATGGCGTGTCACCTCGGAGACTTCCGGGAGTACGCCGCGCTGCGTCGGCGTCTGAACGAGGCGGAGAAGGACCAGGCCAAGGCGCGGCACCGGCAGCGACGCCGCGAGATCATCCGGGTCCTGGCCGCGCTGCAGCCTGGTGACGTCGTCGAAGTCGGCGGCATGCGCGGCTTCGGGGACTCTCTGGTGGTGCACAGCGCCCCTGAGCACGATCCTCGCCCCGGGGTGATCACCGCCGACGGCAAGTTCCGCAACATCACCGCCGAGGACTTCGCCCAGCCCCCGGAGGTGATCGCCAGCATCCGACTCCCGCGCAAGCCGCAGGTGAAGGTGCCCAAGGTCCGCAGGGACCTGGCCTCCTCGATGCGGGCCGCCCTGCACGAGCGGGTGCCGCCGCGACCGAACGCGCCCGCCCCGGGATTCGGGTTCCGCGCAGAGGACTCCGAATCCGAGTCGCTGGAACAGCTGCAGAACGCCTTGCAGCGCCACCCCTGTCACGGCTGCAGCGAACGTGAGGACCACGCCCGCTGGGCCGAGCGGGCCTGGAAGCTGCAGCGCGAGATCGATCAGCTGAAGCTGAAGATCGACCGCCGCACCGGCTCCATCGCGAAGACCTTCGACCGGGTCTGCGGGGTCCTGCACGAGCTCGGCCATATGGAGGCCGTGGACCCGGAACTGATGCCCCACGTCCCGCCGGAGGACTCCGCCGCGGTGACCGCTCCGGACCCCGCGCTGCAACGCCCTGGATTCACCGCCGAGCAGTGGTTCGCCACCGAGTTCGCCGTGACGGACCGCGGGCAGCAGCTGCGCCGGATCTACGGGGAGCGAGACTTGTTCACCGGTCTGTTGATGGAACGCGGGGTGCTCTCCGGGCTCACCGCGCAGGAGCTGGCAGCGTTCGTCACCGTGCTGGTCTATCAGGCCAAACGTGAGGACGAAGGCGCCATGCCGGTGATGCCGACCAAGCGTCTGGGCCAGGCCGCGCAGACCGGGATTGAGGTTCATGCTGAACTTGAAGCCCTGGAGAAGCGGCATCACCTGGAGCCCACGGCTGCTCCGGAGATGGGTCTGGTGCTGCCCATGTATGCCTGGGCCGGAGGCAAGAGCCTGCGCAGCTCCTTGGACGACTCACCCCTGGCGGCAGGTGACTTCGTGCGCTGGACCAAACAGTGCATCGACACCTTGGACCAGATGAGCAAGATTCCACACACCCCGGCGAAGCTCTCGGCGCGCTGTGCCGAGGCCGTGCAGCTGATCGGCAGGGGAGTGGTGGCATACTCCTCGGTGGCCTATCAGAACCTGGAGGAACCAACTGATGACTAGCACCAGTGCCGCCCACCCGCCGCGGCTGCTGACCAACGGCACGATCCATTCCCCCTCCGAGCCCTACGCAGACGCGATGCTGGTCGAGGACGGGCTGATCGCCTGGGTAGGTTCCGATGAGACCGCCGCAGAGCGCAGGGACCCCGACCTGGTCATCCACGATCTGGACCGCGCCCTGGTCACCCCGGCCTTCGTCGGCTGGGTCGAGCTCACAGCTCCTGAAGCCGCGGATCCCGCTGCACCTGGTTCCGCCGAACACACGCCCTGGTCGGAGCGGATCACCGCCGCCCTCGACGAGGCGGCAGCGCAGGGCTGCGGCGCCGTCCGGCTCAGCGTCGAGTTCTCCAGCTCTGCGCTGAGCGACGCCGAAGCGGCCCAGGAATCGCTGAACGCCGCTTTCCGCGCAGCCGCCGAGCATGGGGTGCGCGCCTACCCGGTGCTCGCGCTGACCGGCCTGGATGAGCTGAGCGTGGCAGACCGGCTCGATGCAGTGCGGGCCTCGAGCGAGCTGCTGCGGACCGTGGACGCGATCCTCGACCGCCCAGCTGCGCTGGAGCTGCCCGCCGGGGAGATCCTGGAGCAGCTGCTGGGCATCCGGCTCGCGGCCGCTCAGGCCCAGCGTCAGCTGATTCTGCGGGTGGATCAGGACACCACCGCCTCCACCGTGGTGACCGCGCTGGTGGACACCACCGCCGAGATGCGCTCCAAGCGACAGAGTCCGCCAGGGGGGCTGCCCACCGTGCTGCATGGCTTTGACTCGGCGTCGCGGGAGGACTGGGAGTCGCTGCTGAACACCGGAGCTCAGGTGGTGCTGCGCGGAGCAGGACACCTGGCTACGGCGCTGAGCGTCGGTGTGCCGGTCAGCGCCGTCGCCGAGGCCGGGCAGAGCCCCTGGTCCACCGTCAGCGCCCACGTCCACCACCCCAGCGATCCGGTCTCGGTGCGGGCAGGCTTCAACGCGCAGACGCGCGGGGCGTACCGGTCTCTGCCCGAGTCCAGCGGCACCCCTGTGACCTCCGCGCAGCTGGATCCAGGCGCACGGGCAAGCTATGCGATCTGGGAGGTGGACTCACTGGCGGTGCAGACCCCAGACTCGCGCACCGCGGCGTGGAGCACCGACGTCCGGGCGCGCACCCCGCTGCTGCCCTACCTCGACGGGCAGACCCTGCCACGGCTGATCTCCACTGTGATCGACGGGGTCGAGGTCGCCCCTTCTGACCCCCGCGCCGAGCCTGCCTCCCAGAGATGAGCTCCAGCGCGTGACCGTAGACTGTGCCCGACCCACTGCCACCATCTCCACAACCCCCAGAAGGACGCGAAGCAACTCGTGAAGATCCTGACGATCATCCCCACCTATGACGAGATCGATGCCCTTCCCGGCACCGTCTCGCGTCTGCGAGCGGCAGTGCCGGACTCAGACGTGCTCATCGTCGATGACAACAGTCCCGACGGCACCGGTGAGTTCGCCGATGAGCTCAGCGCTGAGGATCCACAGATCAATGTGCTGCACCGCACCGCCAAGAACGGGCTCGGCGGTGCCTATATCGCGGGGTTCGGCTGGGGACTCGAGCGCGGCTACGACGTGTTGGTCGAACTCGACGCCGATGGGTCGCATCAGCCCGAACAGCTGCCGAAGCTGCTTGCAAAGGTCGACGAGGCGGACCTGGTCATCGGCTCACGCTGGGTGCCCGGCGGATCGGTGGTGAACTGGCCGCTGCACCGGATCGCGATCTCGCGGGCCGGAAGCCTCTACTCCCGGACCATGCTGGGACTCAATGTCCGTGACATCACCGCCGGGTTCCGGGCCTTCCGCCGCTCGGTGCTCGAAGAGATCGACCTGAGCAGCATCGAATCAGTGGGCTACGGCTTCCAGGTGGACATGACATTCCGGGTGGCCGGGATGGGCAAGACCATCGCAGAGGTGCCGATCACCTTCGTGGAGCGCACCCAGGGGGTCTCCAAGATGAGCTCGAACATCGTGGTCGAGGCCATGGTCAACGTCACCCGCTGGGGACTGAGTGCACGAGCCCGCACCTTGGCCCAGAAGCTGCGCCAGCGCTGAGCCTGCGCACGGCCCATCCGAGCACGGGGATGAGCCTAGCCCGCGCGTGCCCACCGAGAATACGAGAACGGCGTCCCTCCCACGTTGGGGAGAGACGCCGTCCTTCTGTGGTCAGCAGGATCTGCTGCTGAACCGGCTGGTTCGCTGAGTCGAGTCAGGCGGCTTCGCCGCGACGCTCCTTGAGCAGCTTGAGCCGATCCTGCAGGATCACTTCGAGATCCTCCGTGGAACGACGCTCCAGCAGCATGTCCCAGTGCGTCCTGACCGGCTTCTCCGGCTCCGCCTCGGGCCGGTCGACGTCGACGCGCAGACCTTCCTTGCCGGTGGGGGAGACCCAGGTGGCGGGGACGTCGGCCTCGGCGGAGAACATCACCCGCATCCGCTCGCCGTCCTCAGTGAGGTACTCGATCTCCTGACGGGGCGCAGGCTCAACGCCCTGTTCCGTTTCCATGGACTGCGCACCAAGGCGCATTCCGCGCAGACTGCGATCGCTCATCGATTATCCTCCAGTGTGATGGGCAGAGTCATTCTCGATGTACAACTCTAAAGCACCGCCGAGATATTCCCACCTTGCTCAGCGCTGCGGATCCTCCATCGGCTCCGGCTGCTGTTGGAAGACCGGCTGCTCGGTGAGCTCGGCCTCCTGCGTGGGAGCAACTGCAGCGTCCTGCGCGGGAGCGTCGGTGCGTGACTCGGCGACCTGTGCATTACCGACCCGCGCCTTGCGGGCCTCCTGCTCGATCTCCTGGCGACTGGTGTAGTGCGGGTTCTCGTCGGTCACCGAGGTGCTGCGCGCAGACTCGGCCATATCCGCGATGGCAGAGGAGATGGACGGCTTGCCCTGATTCTGCTCGGACTCCTGGGCCTTCTCCAGTCGACGCTGCTTCAGCCGCTCCGATCGGGCTGCCCGTTCGGACTCGCGATCTTCCAGGCTGATTCCGGATGCGGCAGCGGACTCCGGCCCTCCGAAGGCCCCTGCGAGGTTCTTCAGCGCATCGCCGAACTCGCCCGGGATCATCCACATGGTGTTGGACTCGGACTTCGCGATCTCGGGAAGGATCTGCAGGTACTGGTAAGAGAGCAGCTCCGGGCCGGGCTCGGAGTCGTGGACCGCGTTGAACACGGTCTCGATGGCCTGTGCCTCGGCGTTGGCGCCCAGGATCCTGGCCTGCGCATCACCCTCGGCGGCGAGGATGGAGGCCTGACGCTCACCTTCGGCGGTGAGGATCGCGGCCTGCTTGGTGCCCTCGGCGGTGAGGATCGCGGCGCGACGCTCCCGCTCGGCGCGCATCTGCTTCTCCATGGAGTCCTGGATGGAGTGCGGCGGCTCGATGGCCTTGAGCTCGACTCGGGCGACCCGGATGCCCCAGCGCCCTGTGACCTTGTCCAGCTCCCCGCGGAGCTGTCCGTTGATCCGATCACGCGAGGTCAGAGCCTCTTCCAGGTTCAGCCCGCCGACCACGTTACGCAGCGTCGTGGTGGTCAGCTGCTCCACCGCGATGATGTAGTTCTGGATCTCGTAGGTGGCGGCCTTGGGATCGGTGATCTGGAAGTAGACCACGGTGTCGATGGAGACCACCAGGTTGTCCTCGGTGATCACCGGCTGGGGCGGGAAGGAGACGACCTGTTCGCGCATGTCCAGCATCGGCAGCAGCCGGTCGATGAAGGGGACCAACAGCGTGAGTCCCGGGCCCTGGGTGCGCTGGTACTTGCCCAGGCGCTCGATCAGTCCGGCGCGGGCCTGCGGCACGATCCGTACGCTGCGCGCGATGATGATCACCACCAGGGCTACCAGGACCAGGAGGACTACAAGTGCAGTGACTTCCATGACGTTCCGTTCTCTATCAGTGGCGCGCCTGAAGGTCTCTCAGGCGCCTTCCGGTCGGGGAGTGTTGGGCCCAAAGGTGTCGGGTCCCGGCTCATCCCAGTTGATCTCGCGGCTGGGCCGCAGGTAGACGATGGCGCCTTCCACAGACTCGACGACGGCGTCCATTCCGGGCTCGATCCGCAGGCCTCCGGTGGTGCGCGCGGTCCAGGTGTCGCCGTCGACCTCGGCCAGGCCGGCGTCGCCGGTGATGGCCTCCAGGGCATGGGCTTCCATGCCGGTCATCCGGTCGATGTTGGTGAGCTGGTTCGCCGGGCCCTTCTTCAGGTGCTTGAGTGCGATCGGCCTGACGGCACCGAGCATCAGCAGCGCCGTGGCGCAGCCCACGAGCACCTGCAGCCAGGGCTCGCCACCGGCGAGGGCCACGGTGGTGGCTGCTCCGGCGCCGACGGCGAGCATCAGGAAGAGCAGATCGAGGGTGATGGCTTCGAGGACCAGCAGTCCCAGCGCCAGCGCCAGCCAGGGCGCCCAGAGGTTATCGCCGAACCATTCGATCATCTCAGCTCCTCGTCAGCCCATACACGCGTGACTTCAGACTATCTGCGCCACAGGCTCACGTCGAGGTCGATGGTGACATGTGACACGCCAGCATCGGCAAGCTCCTTGCGCAGGGCACCGAGGTCGAGATGATGCCCGGCGGGTCCCATGAAGACCAGATCGGCAGCGAGACCGGCATCCACCGGGACTGTGGCCTTGACCTGGGCGTTCAGTTTCGCGGCGCCGAAGGCCGGAGCCATCTGCTCGGCGAGCTGGCGCAGCTTCTCGCCCTGGACCTTGAGCATGCCCGCCGAGCGGAGCTGCCCGAGGTGCGTGTCACCGGGGGTCACAACCACTGCCAGTCCACCAGGGCGGAGAACTCTGGCGTACTCGGCCACATTGCGCGGGGCAAAGACGTCCAGGAGCAGGTCCACGGCATTCGAGGCCAGGGGGAGCGGCTGCCAGAGATCCCAGGCCAGCGCGAGCGTTCGCCGGTGGCGGGCCGCCCGCTTGAGTCCCGCCACAGAGAGGTCCAGCGCGATGCCTCGGGATGCGGGGGAGGAATCGAGCAGCTGGTGCAGATAGTGTCCGGTGCCGGCGCCGCAGTCCAGAAAGATCGCTGGACCAGAGGTGTCCGTGGTCCCAGCCGGGACGGCGGCATCAGTGCGGCTCCGCGCCGCGGTGTGCTGGTCCAGGATCTGGGCCAGCTCCGTGCTCAGTGCGTCGAAGACTCCGGCGTTCTGGACCCGTTCCCGGGCCATGATCATCTGCGCGGAGTCGGGCGTGAAGCGTGTCCCGCGCCCGGAGAGCAAGTTGACATAACCCTGACGTGCCGCATCGAAGCGGTGACCAGCGGGGCAGCTGAGGGCCTGTAGGGCGCGGGGTGAGGCTTCCTGCGGCTGCGGATCAGTCCGGGGTGGGTGTCCCAGGGCTTCAGATGCCCGCACCAGGTCCATCGGCGCGGCACAGGAGGGACAGATCAAGGGCCAGGGTGAGGTCACAGGTTCCAGGCTATCGCTCCGACTCGGTCGGCTCAGTGCCGTCCGGCCATTCCTGAACATCCGGCGTTCGTGTGCCACCTTCAGCATTGACCTGAGTGCCCGGATGGAGCTGCCGGCTATCAGGCGCCGCAAGAACTCGCGGCCCCCTCGGTAATGCGCCGATAATCTACATTATGTCAGGTTGCTCTTCTGGGCCTTGGTTCCCCGCTCGGACTGGCACCGGACCCGTCGCCGGTGAACGATGGCCGCTAAGGGCAGCGCTGCCAGCGAAATCAGCACCGGCCAGACTGGCCAGACTGCTTGGCCCGAGCCCGCGCGAAACACTCCAGCGATGCCCAGACTGAGCGCCACCAGCGGCAGGACAACGCCGATGATGATGATTGATCTCGTGGACATCGCCGGGACCTCAGCCCGGCCCGGCGAGAACTGGGGCGCGAGGGACGTCATGCTCCGCCGCCTCGGGCCTCGAGTCGGCAGGCGCAATCTCCACGGTTTACTCCCTGTTTGCGGAAACTATATCTATTTCACTGTTGCAGTTTAATGACTCCGCGTAAAGCCGCCTATCCCCTCCGATGTGACGGATTTCAGCCGCCGCGTCGTCCGGGGCGTTTGGTTCCTCGGATTTCTAGGACACACTGGGCCCATGTCTGAGACTGAAGAGATCACCACCCATCGTTCCACGGTCGCCAAGTGGACCCACGGGTTGTCCCAGGCCACCGGCTCCCCCGGCGGCGGGGCCGGAGCCGGGGTGATGCTGGCCATCGCCGCGTCGCTGACCTCCATGGTGGCCGGATACACCGAGCCCGATGCGCAGCGCGCGGACAGGCTCAGCGCCATCCTCGCGCAGGCGAAGGACCGTCGGGAGACCGCGCTCCAGCTGGCCGACGACGACGCGACCGCCTCCCAGGCCTTCGGTGCGGCCTTCAAGGTGGATCCGGGACCAGAGCGCGAGGAGGCGATCCGGGAGGCGGCCATCGGCGCTGCGCAGTCCTCGGCGGAGCTCGGTGACCACGCGGTATCTGCCATCGAGGATCTTGCCTGGCTGGCAGAGCACGGCAAGCGGGCGCTGATCGCCGACGTCGTCGTCGCCTTCGGTGCGCTGCGTGCCGCCGTCGCCGGTGCTCGGACCAATGCCAGCTTCGACCTGGCCACCCTGAAGTCCTCCGGCTCCACGCTGGAGCAGATCCAGGCCTCACACCCCAGGCTCTGGGCCAGCGTGCAGACCCTGACGGCCGCGATCGAGCGCATCGACGCCTGCACCGCCTCGATCGATGACCGCGCTGCCCCGACAGATCCCGCAGGCACGTCCTAGACCAGATCCCCCAGGCGCGACCTAGACTCGGCACATGCGCTCGCCCTCTCAGCAGATGACACCCCCGCATCGGGGTCAGCTCGCACTCCCCTGGCTGCTGCTGGCCCTGGACGGGCTCCTGGTGGTGGGCTTCGCGGCGCTGGGCAATCGGTCCCACGAGACCGGGATTGGGCTGGGCGATGTGCTGGGGACCGCCGCACCGTTTCTTCTGGGACTGCTGATCAGCTCGCTCGCCGTGCGGTTCTGGAGAGCACCTTCCAGGCTCTGGCCGGACGCCGTCGTGGTGATCCTGGGCACCGTGGTCCTGGGCATGGCAGGCCGGGTCCTGACCGGCGGCGGAGGCGCCGAATGCTCCTTCGTCCTTGTCGCGCTGGGCGTGCTCGGCGCGCTGCTCACCGGCCGGCGTGTGCTCACCAGGCTGATCGGCCGCCTCGGCACCGGGCGCTGAGGTCAACATTCGGCTGGTGTTCAGCTCACTCTCAGCTGCGAGCCGATAGCGTAGAGCCTGTAAGGGTGATGACGGAATTGATGCATGACATCTCTTTCGAGTACGCCTCGCAGCCGAACTTCTGAGGAGACGCGACGTGAAAGCAGTGACATGGCAGGGCCACCACAAGGTAAGTGTCGAGACGGTGCCGGATCCGACGATTCAGCAGGCCAATGACGCGATCATCGAAGTCACCTCCACCGCCATCTGCGGCTCCGACTTGCACCTCTACGAGGTGCTCGGACCGTTCATGACTCCCGGCGACATCCTGGGTCACGAGCCGATGGGACGGGTGGTCGAGGCGGGCCCCGACTCCAACCTGACCGCCGGTGACCGGGTGGTCATCCCGTTCCAGATCTCCTGCGGCAGCTGCTACATGTGCCAGCGTGGACTGCAGACCCAGTGCGAGGTCACGCAGGTTCGCGAACAGGGCATGGGAGCCGCGCTCTACGGCTTCTCCGCGATGTACGGGGCGGTTCCCGGGGGCCAGGCCGAGTACCTGCGGGTCCCCCACGCCGACTACAGCCCGATCAAGGTGGGCAATGAGCTTCCCGACCATCGCTACCTCTTCCTCTCCGATGTCATCCCCACCGCCTGGCAGGGTGTGGCCTACACCGGGCTGCAGCGCGGAGACAGCATCGCGATCATCGGGCTCGGCCCGATCGGCCAGTTCGCCGCACGCATCGCCAAGCATCAGGGCATGAAGGTCTACGCGATCGATCCTGTGGCCGAGCGCCGCGAGATGGCAGCCCGCCATGGCGTGATGGTCTTCGACACCGGCGAGGAGTCGATCAGCCAGATCCGCGAAGCCACCGGCGGGCGAGGCCCCGACGGGGTGGTGGACGCGGTAGGCATGGAGGCCCACGGCTCCCCCATCGCCAAGGCGGCTCAGATCTCGGCCCAGTTCCTGCCCGACGCCGCAGGCAAGGCCATGATGCAGACCGTCGGGGTGGACCGCCTGGCAGCCCTGTACTCCGCGATCGAACTGGTGCGCCGCGGCGGCACCATCTCACTGAGCGGTGTCTACGGCGGTGCCGCCAGCCCGCTGCCACTGATCACCATGTTCGACAAGCAGATCACGGTGAAGATGGGCCAGGCCAATGTGAAGAACTGGGTGGATCAGATCCTGCCGCTGGTCGAGGATCCCGCCGATCCCTTGGGTGTGGACGACTTCATCACGCACACCGTGGCGCTCGGCGAGGCTCCCGGTGCCTACGAGATGTTCCAGAAGAAGGAGGACGGCTGCATCAAGGTCGTCCTGGATCCCACGAAGTCAGCAGTCTGAACGACATCAGCAGGCCCGCCGACCCTGGGTCGGACCGATCACTCGAAGGGATGAAGGCATGACGACGAACCCCTACACCCAGCAGGACCCGCGCACGAAGTACCGGCACAGCGACCTCCCCGAGCAGGAACAGTCCGATCAGCCAGGACTGACCGGGGCGACCGGCCCGGATCCCGACCACGGAGAATCCAGCTGGGTCGGTCACGGCCGGCTCACTGGCCGCAGGACCCTGATCACCGACGGTGATTCCGGCATCGGCCGCGCCGTCGCCATCGCGTTCGCCCGGGAGGGCTCGGACATCGCCATCGCATACCTTCCGGACGAGGAGGAGGATGCCCAGACCACCGCTCAGCACGTGCGCGAGGCTGGACGAATCTGTGCGACCTACCCGGTGGACATCACGGAGGAGGACAGCGCCGTGGGCATCGTGCGCAGAGCCGTGGAGGACCTCGGCGGGATCGATGTGCTGATCCTCAACGCTGCCTACCAGCGGGCCCGCGACGGCATCGACGTGACGCCCACAGCAGAGGTGCGCAAGGTCTTCGAGACCAACCTGATCGCCCACATCGTGGTGACCCGGGAGACGGTGCCGCACCTGTCGCCAGGGGCCTCGATCATCGTGACCACCTCCATCCAGGCCGTGGAGCCCAAGGCCCCGCTCTTCGACTACGCGATGTCCAAGGCCGCTCAGGTGGCCTTCATCGAGTCGATGGCCGCAGAGCTCGCGGAGAAGGGGATCCGCGTCAACGGTGTGGCACCGGGACCGATCTGGACTCCCCTGATCCCGGCCACCGGATTCGACGGCGTCGCGAAGTTCGGGCAGGACACTCCCCTGGGCCGACCAGGGCAGCCGGCGGAACTCGCCGGGGCCTACGTCTACCTCGCCAGCGAAGAGGCCTCCTACGTCTCGGGCTCTGTGATCCCGGTGACCGGCGGCAAGGGCTTCTGAGCTGGACTGACGTCCCCCGACCACACCGAGGAAGGAACCACCGCCATGGCACGCTCCAGCGTGAAGGATGAAGAGCTCTACGAACGCCTCCGCGAGGAGGGCAGCTCCAAGGAGAAGTCCGCTCGGATCGCCAACGCCGCTGCCAGAGAAGGTCGCAGCAGCGAGGGCGAGAAGGGCGGGGAGGCGTCGAACTACGAGGACCGGACGGTCGCGCAGCTGCAGGAGCGCGCCAAGGAGCTCGGTCTCACCGGCTACTCCGAGATGAACAAGGATCAGCTGATCGACGCGCTGCGCAACCACTGAGGCGGCAGCTGCCGAAGAGCACTGAGACAGTGATGGCCAGGACCCCCGCGGGGGTCCCGGCCATCACTGGTTCAACCAGGGTTCAGCGGCGCTGAGGAATCAGCTGCTGTAGCTCGGGCTTCCCAGCTTGCCGGCCAGCACGTCTTCCCCGGAGGCCTGGCGGTTCTCCACGGAAGCCGTCCAGGTGCCCCACGCCTCGGGATCAATGGTGTCCCCGTTGTTGCCGAGGTTGGCCAGGCGCTGCTGCTCCTCCTCGGTGAGGTTCTGCACGGCCAGTGGCTTCAGATGCTTGACATCTTCCACGGTGAGGCCGATGTTCTTCGCGATCCGCTGACCGTAGTCGTCGTGGATCATGAAGAAGTGCCACACGATGCGCTCCTGCACGTCGCGCTCGGACTGCTCCAACATCCCGGTGAGCACGTTGATCAGCTCATCGCGTTCCCAGTCCATCATGGTGTTGTAGCGGCCACGAGCCTGCAGATAATCGTTGCGGCGATCCAGGTTCTCCCGGACCACCTTCCCGCCGACGGCGGGCGCGTTCTGCGGCTGGTGCTCAGGTGACTCGTGCAGCCCGTTGTGGATGGACGGCTCGTAGTTGACGTGCGGGTTCTGCTCGGGGTGCACATCGTTGCCGAAGGACATCAGCCCGCCGCGCTGGTGGGTGTAGACCCGGCCATCGCGACCCTTGGGCTGGTTGACCGGCAGCTGCAGGTAGTTCGGGCCCACCCGGTAGCGCTGGGCGTCCGAGTAGGAGAACGTGCGTCCCACCAGCATCTTGTCGTCGGAGAAGTCCAGGCCGTCGACGAGCACACCGGTGCCCATCGCGATCTGCTCGTTCTCGTTGTGGTGATCCCCCACGTTGCGGTTCAGCGTCATGACGCCGATCTTGCGCAGCGGGAACTGATCCTCGGGCCAGATCTTGGTGTCATCCAGCGGGTCCCAGCCGAGCTCGGGGTGGTCATGGTCTTCCATGATCTGCACGTGGACATCCCACTGCGGGAAGTCACCGCGCTCGATGGCCTCGAAGAGGTCCTTCGAGGCATGCCCGAGGTCCTGTCCCTGGACCTTGGCGGACTCTGCCTCGGTCATGGAGGCGACGCCGGCGCGGGGGTGGAAGTGGTACTTCACCAGGACGGTCTCGCCCTCGGCGTTGACCATCTTGTAGGTGTTCACACCGAAGCCCTCCATGTGGCGGTACGTCGCCGGGATGCCTCGGGGGCTGAAGAGGTGGGTGAGCATGTGCATGGACTCAGGAGTCTGACCCATGAAGTCCAGGATCCGGTTGGGCTCCTGGCGGAAGGTGATCGGATCCGGCTTCAGCGAGTGGATCACGTCGGGGAACTTGATCGCATCGCGGATGAAGAACACCGGCAGGTTGTTGCCCACGAGGTCCCAGTTGCCATCCTCGGTGTAGAACTTCACGGCGAAGCCGCGAGGGTCACGGGCCGACTCAGAGGAGTCCCGGCCGCCGATGACGGTGGAGAAGCGGATGGCGAGGTCGGTCTTCTTGCCAGCCTCCTGGAAGAGCTTGGCGCGGGTGTACTTCGACGCCGGCTCGTCGCCGATCATGCCGGTGGCCTCGAACTCGCCGTAGGCGACGAAGCCACGGGCATGGACCACGCGCTCCGGGATGCGCTCCCGGTCGAAGTGGCTGATCTTCTCGAGGAACTGGTAGTTCTCCAGCGTGGCAGGTCCGCGGTTTCCCACGGTGCGCTGGTTCTGGTTATTGGTGACAGGGTGGCCCTGTCGAGTGGTCAGGATCGGATCGGTCTGTGCCAATTCGGTCTCCTCTTCGCTGCAGCCAGGACCCGCACGTCGGATGGACGCAGGAGTGCTCTGACGTGCCCGGCTCGTGCTGAGCGGGCTTGTGGGGTGGACTCTCCGAGCTTAGCAAGATCGAGAAGTTATTACGAGTAGTTCATAACTAGGCGTTCAGCGTGTCTTCTCGAAGGTGCTGCGGTCCTTTCGGAAGGCCCGGCGGCGCGCATAGGCGTGGACGCTCTGGAGCTGTTCACGCTGGCGCTCGGCGTCCTCGATGAGATCCTGAAACACCTGCGCGTGGACTCCGAGTGCTTCGGCGTGGTCCTTCATGACCTTCCAGCCGTGGAGCTTGCCGGTCACTCCGGTGATCATCATCTCAGCCTCGACCACGAGCGTGGAGGGAGAGCGTCCGCCGGGCAGCCGGCCATTGGGCTTGAGTCGCCCGACCCGCTCCCCCAGCCAGGCAATGGTGGTGGAGCCCGGTGGCGTGGCAAAGCCCTGCCGCCGGATCAGCTCGATGAGGAACCCGCGTTCCCGCCGGACCGCTTCCGCCACCTCCGAGATCTCAGGGAAGACCGGTGTGTCCACGTAGTCCCCAGCCATGCGTCCGATTCGGTTCGTCCCGGCAGTGGCCCCGGCGAGATGGTCGGCGAGGTATTGGCGCAGCAGCAGCGCATCGACCTCGCCTCCCAGGGTGTGATCGGCCGCAGGCAGCTCCGGCCGGCCCGAGGCGTCGAGGTCCCGGGGTCGCAGCGGCACAGAGGCGGTCCCCACGCCGGACGCCATGCCCTCGAGGAGTTCCTCCAGCGCCTGCGCTCCGGAATACCGGGGCGTCCACTGCAACTCGTTCCTGGCGCGCGAGCTGTCCATCACCGGGACGTGCAGACCCATGTCCAACCAGCCTTCATCCGTGGGAAGGATCCGGGCACGGTGCGCGGCCTTGATCAGCGGACGCAGCGCCGCCCCAGGCAGGGGAAGCTTCACTCCTGGACTCGTCCCGCCGGAGACGATCTTGGCGATGGCGTCACCGTCGAGCAGATCCTCGGCACAGATGTTGAAAGCCCCCTGAGCTCCGAGGATCGCTGCCTGTGCATAGGCGGCGGCGAGGTCGTCTGCGTGCACCGCCTGGACCCGAATCCCGGCAGGCACCGGCACCACCGGGGGCCGGATGAGGTTGAGCAGCTGCACCGGTGCCAGCTCACCGGCGAAGTAGCGCTGGATCTCTGACCCCGCCTCGCGCTGAAAGACCAGCCCGGGGCGCAGCCGGGCGAGCGAGAAGCCCGGATGCTCGCGCAGGAACTCGTCCATGACCTGCTCCTGCGCCACCTTGTCTTCGCTGTAGTGGGACCCAGGAATCCCGTGGGTGGGCCACTGCTCATCGTGGGGGGTGTCGTCTCCGGCCGGAGAATAGACCCCGACCGAGGAGGCGACGACGGCTTGGCGGACACCCGCCCGGGCAGCCGCCTGAAGCACGTGCCGGGTTCCATCGACGTTGACTCGACGCAGCAGGCTGCGCTGCGTGTTCGGTTGGATCAGCCAGGCCAGGTGGATCACCGCATCCACGCCGGAGAGCGCGCGGGCAAGATCCGGGATGACTTCGCTGTACTGGATGTCGGCGCGGTGCCACCGGGTCTGTGCGTAGGGGGCTGTGTCGGTGTCCGGCAGCCGCCGCGCGATCCCCAGCACGCTGTCCACCTCGGGCCGATCGTTGAGGTGCCGCAGCACCGCTGTTCCAACATTCCCCGTGGCTCCGATGACGGCGATGCGCATGAATCCTCCTGCTCGGTGGCGCCTGGTTGGGGGTCTCAGTGCCGGGCGTGTTCCTTGATATTCACCAGCGGTCGTGGACCGAGGGCGCGATCTCATCGGCGTAGAGCTTCCGCACGGCGGATCGGAAGTCGTCTGAGAGCTGGGGAGCTCCCCCGGCCTCAGCATTGCCTCGTGCCTGGTCGGCATTCCGGGCGCCGGGGATGACCGTGCTCACGCCCGCGGACTGGATGACCCAGGCCAGCGCCGCCGTCGTCGGCTTCAGGCCCTCCTGCTCGGCCAGCTCGGAGAACTGCGCCGCCCCCTCGACGCCGGTGGCAAAGTCGACGCCGGAGAAGGTCTCTCCCACGTCGAAGGCCTCACCGGCGCGGTTGTAGCTGCGATGATCGGTGGCTTCGAAAGTGGTGTCCTTGGTGTAGCGACCGCTGAGCAGTCCGCTCGCCAGCGGCACGCGAGCGATGATGCCCACCCCGGCTTCCTGGGCCGCTGGCAGCACCTTCTCCAGCGGCTTCTGCCGGAATGCGTTGAGGATGATCTGCACCGTGGCCACATTCGGCCGGGCGATGGCGCTCAGCGCCTGCTCCACGGTCTCCACGCTGACGCCATAGTGCGCGATGGCGCCTGATTCCACCAATGCGTCCAGGCGGTCGAAAACCGCGTCTGAGGCGTAGACGTCGTCGTCGGGACAGTGCAGCTGCACCAGGTCCAGGGTGTCGACTCCGAGGTTCTTCCGGGAGCGGTCGATCCAGGCCTGGAAGTTCTCGGCGGTGGCGTGCGCCAGGCTGGGCTCCTCGGCGCGGCGGATCATCTTGGTGGCGACCAGACCCTGCCACTCCGGGTTCTTCGCAAGCCATCTCCCGATGAGCTGCTCGCTGAGGCCGTCGCCGTAGACGTCTGCGGTGTCGAAGACGGTGACGCCGTGTTCGGCGGCAGCGTCCATGACCGCGAAGGCGTCGGATTCCTCGACCCGGCCGAAGTCGCCGCCGAACTGCCAGGTGCCGAGGCCGACGGTGGACACTTCGCGGCCGGTGCGGCCGAGGACACGATGCTGCATGGGAGAACCTCCGAGGTCAGATGTGACGGTCGACTCAAGCCTAACCCTGACCACCAGGTGTGCCGGCGGAAGACGCACCTGACTTCCCCGGCGTCCACGAAGCTCACGTGGAAACACCCCGGATACAAAGAAGGCCCGGAGTCCTGGTGGACTCCGGGCCATCTGATCTGTGGAGGTAAGGGGACTCGAACCCCTGACCTTCCGCATGCCATGCGGACGCGCTACCAGCTGCGCCATACCCCCAGATCATCACCCCGACTCAGCATCTGCGCCGCGGCAACTCCCCTACTCTACTGTGAATCCGAATCGCTGTGCAAATCGAGATCCCAGTGCCGTGGAGTCACCGCGACAACTCGCTGACTTGGGGCGATGCGAGTTGCTCTACTGCTCAGCGGGCAGCTGCAGATCGACCTTGGCCACGTCGGCGTAGAGCCTGTCGAGGCCATAGACGGCGCGCTCCTCCTCGTGCTGGACGTGGACGACCATGTGACCGTAGTCCAGCAGCACCCAGGTGCCGCTGCCTCGGCCCTCACGACGCAGCGGTGAGGAGTCGTGCTGCTCTTTGAGCTGGCGCTCCACCTCATCGACGATGGCGCCGATCTGCCGTTCGGAGGGCGCCGAGCAGACCAGGAAGGCATCGGTGATGCCGAGTCGCTCTCCCACATCCAACCCGACGATGTTCGTCGCGAGTTTGTCCGCGGCAGCGGAGGCCGCGGTGCGGAGTTCAGAGAGCACAAGTTCGGTGATAGCCATGACGTCCAAGCTTAGAGGATGAATGAGAGTACGACACCGAGTGCGATGACCAGCAGCACGGCGAGAATGATCACGAGCCAGCCCATCATGGACTGACGCGCTCCCTGGCGGGTGCTGTGCTCGACCATGGCGTCGATCTCGAGGCCATGGGCGCCCCGCGCCTGGATCGGTTCGATGGAGCCGGTCGCGTAGTCACTGGGCTCCGCGGTCTCGTCGGACTCCATATGTGCCCGGAGCGCCTTGCGAGTGATCACCTCGGACTCCGGGCGCAGACGACGACGGCGCTCCTTGGCGTCGCGATCTGCTGCGACCTGTTCCTTCCGCAGCCGCTCCTGATTGGCCTGCATGGCTCTGGCCGCCAGCGCCTGCTGCTTCTTCAGCAGCTCGGGGTCCACCCGGTGCGGATCATCCGCGGCGGCGACGGCCTCGTTGATCTCCTGCAGTTCCGCAAGCTTGTCCGCGGAGAGCTCCGCGATGTTCTCGGTGACCTGCAGACCGCGGCGGGACTTCCGGGAGGCGGGGACCGGTGCCTCGTCCTGATCATCGAGATCGGTCCCAGGGAGGTCCTGGGGCCGGGGATGCGCGGGCTGCGATGCAGGGGATCCAGTCTCGACCGTGGCGGCAGCGTCGACCTCGGCGCCTTCTGCGGGACCCTCGGTGGCTTCTGCGGGGTCTTCGTCCTCGGTGGGTTCTGCCGAGAGTTCATCCTCGGCGGGGTCGGTCTCCGCACGGTCCTCCGGACCCTCGATCTCTTCGCTGCCGAAGAATTCTGCGGGCTCCGCCTGCCCATCCTCGAGGACCTCCTCTGAGGTGCCGCCCGGCCCAGACCCGGTGGCGGGCTCGGTTGCTGCGTCCTCGGACCCCTGCTCAGAGGTCTCGGCGAGCAATGCGGAGCCCGCGGGCAGGGCCGGCTTGGTGGGCACGGCAGGCTCGGAGGCGGGGGGCGAGGGAAGGCTGAAGCCCCAGGGGGCTGGTGCGCCGGGGGCGGGGCCGAAGGTGGATTCCGAGCCGGTGGTGAAGGTGGGGACCGAGCCGGACTCGGCATCGGTCTGCGCCTCGGCGTCAGCGTCAGTTTCTGAGTCGGCCTCTGAGTCTGCCTCGCCCCCGCCGTCGGCCGCAGAGTCAGGCTCGCCCTCGGGGTCAGCCACCACTTCGGAGTCAGCCTCAGTCCCCGACCCCTCCGCCGTCCCGGACTCCTCCGGCGCCGACGTCGTCGCAGAGTCCTCCGCAGCCGGGGACTCCTCGGCCGTCAGGGAATCCACCGGAGCATCGGTCTGCGCATCGGCCTGGGCGTCGGACGGCGCTTCCTGAGCCTGCGTGGGGCGCGGCTCATCGGCAATCCCGGCCTCGCGACGGCGGCGCAGCTCCTTGCGTGAGACCGGAAGATAGCGGGCGCGCAGATCTGCACCACCTGGCGCGTCGTTCGGCTCGGTGTTCTCTGCGGTCATCGTGCAGCCTCCTGAAGTCCCTGGTCAGACAGTTGCGTCTGAGGCGGAACATTGCCCTTGATCAAATTGGTCTCGACTCTGGAGCACCGGAGTCCATCGTATGCCGAGGCGTGAGCGCGCGAAGCACTCAACGCGCGGGCTCAGCTGAATCTGCCTGGTACAGCCGGTGCTTGGCGATGTACTGCACCACGCCGTCGGGCACCAGGTACCAGACCGGCTTCTCGGCCCGGACTCGTTCCCGGCAGTCGGTGGAGGAGATGGCCATCGCCGGGATCTCCATGAGTGAGATCTCATTGGTGCGCCCGAAGTCTTCGGAGATATAGCCCGGACGGGTCACCGAGACGAAGTGCGCCAGCTCCCAGAGCTCATCGACGTTCTTCCAGGACATGATCTGCGCCATGGCGTCGGCGCCGGTGATGAAGAACAGCTCCGCATCCGGATACATCCTGCGGAAGTCCCGCAGCGTGTCGATGGTGTAGGTCGCTCCCCCGCGATCGATGTCTACCCGGGAGACGGTGAAGCGGGGGTTCGCCGCGGTGGCGACCACGGTGAGCAAATAGCGGTGCTCGGCGGGTGCGACTTCGCGTCCCGCCTTCTGCCACGGCTGACCGGTGGGCACGAAGATGACCTCGTCGAGCGCAAACTCAGTGGCGACCTCGCTGGCCGCGACCAGGTGTCCGTGGTGGATCGGGTCGAAGGTGCCACCCATGATGCCCAGTCGCAGCCGACCGGATCGGCGCTCTGAGGTTGCCGCGACCTGCGGGTGACGTTGCTCCAAGAGGGTCAGTGATCGCTGTGCGGCTCGGCGGGCAGCTGGCGGCCCTTGCCGGCGAAGCTCAGGGTGATCAGCAGCAGGAACATCAGCAGTGCGAACATGATCAGCCCGAACCAGATCGCGTCGATGGGCAGTGGGCTGGCTTCATGGGCCTCAGCCCCCAGGACCGTGGCGATGACGTGCAGGTTGAGCATGCTTCTCCCTCATCTGGGACGAACGTGAATTGATCGGTCAACAGTCTACGCCGAATCAGGCGCGGACCTGGCCCTCGCCGCGCACGACCCACTTGGTGGTGGTCAGCTCGGCCATGCCCATGGGACCGCGGGCATGCATCTTCTGCGTGGAGATCCCGACCTCGGCGCCGAGACCGAACTGCCCACCGTCGGTGAAGCGGGTGGAGGCGTTGACGATCACCGCTGCGGCATCGATCTCCGCGACGAACCGGTCGGCGTTGGAGACCGAGTCGGTGACGATCGCCTCGGTGTGTCCGGTGGAGAAGCGGGTGATGTGCTCGATGGCCTCGTCGAGGGAGTCCACCACTGCCACCGCGATCTCCAGATCGTGATATTCGGTGGCGAAATCCTCCTCGGTGACCTCGGTGACCGTGCCGAACTTCACCGGATCCTCGGTGAGGCTCTCGGGCTGAGTCGCTGGCAGCCAGTCCCGCGCCCTGGCGTCCAGATGCAGGTTCACGCCGCTTCGCAGCAGTCCGCGCAGCACCTCCTGGCCGGCGTCGGCGGCCTGGGCATGGAGCAGCAGGGTCTCGGCCGCGTTGCACACGCTGGGCCGGGAGGTCTTCGCGTTGACCACGATGTTGCGCGCGGTCTCGGCGTCGGCGTCGGCATCGATGTAGATGTGCACATTGCCCTCGCCGGTCTCGATCACCGGGACTCGGGAGTTCTGCACCACATGCTGGATCAGCTCGTGGCCGCCGCGCGGGATCAGCACATCCACCGAGCCACGCTGGGTCATCAGCGCGGTCGCGCCCTCTCGTCCGAAGCCGTCGATCGACTGGACCGCGTCCACCGGCACCGCAGTGGTGCGCAGCGCGTCGCGGATGATCGCCAGCAGCATCTCGTTGGTCCTCTGCGCAGCCGAACCACCGCGCAGGATGACGGCGTTGCCGGACTTCAGTCCCAGCGCGGCGATGTCCACGGTCACGTTGGGACGGGCCTCGTAGATCACACCCATGACCCCCAGAGGAACGCTGACCTGGGTCAGGCGCAGCCCGTTGGGCAGCGTGCGACCCTGGAGCACTCGTCCCACGGGGTCATCGAGGCCGATAATCTCCTCCACGGAGGCGGCGAGGGCCTCGATGCGATCCTGGCTCAGCGCCAGTCGATCCAGCAGGGAACGGCTGAGTCCGGCTTCACGGCCCCGATCCAGGTCCTCCTGGTTCGCCTCGGTCAGCGACGCGATGGACTCGCGCAGGCCCGAGGCCACCGCGGCCAAGGTCCGGTCCTTGTGCTCTCGGTCCAGTCCACGCAGGCCCCGGGATGCGTCCCGGGCGCGCGCGGCGACCTCCCGGATGCCGGCCGCGGTCTCCGCGGAAGAATCCGCAGTGGGGTCCGGCTGGCTCTGCTCGGCGGACGCTTCGGTGGCGGTGCTTTCGGTCTGCTGATCTTCTGCCATGTTCACAGCCTAGTCTCGATGCGGACGATGTCATCTGCGTGGATCACTGCACGTTCATATTCCGGCCCCAGCTCAGTGCCCAGCTCGGCGGTGGAACGCCCGAGCATCTGCGGCAGCTCGGTGGACGAGTAGCCGACCAGTCCCCGGGCCCGCACGGCGCCGCGGCGGTCGGTGATCTCCACCGGGTCGGAGGCCTCGAAGTCACCGCTGAGCGAGAGGATCCCGGCCGGCAGGAGCGAGCGGCGGCCCTCGACGACGGCGGCCACCGCCCCGTCGTCGATGCTCAGCCGGCCCTTGGGGTGGGCGAGGTGAGCGATCCAGGCGGACCGGGCGCCGCGGCGTCGTCCTCTGGCTTCGAAGAAGGTGCCCACCTGCTCTCCGTGGAAGAGTCTGCGGGCGTTCGGGGCCGAGGTCAGCAGGGCCGGGATGCCGCTGGAGGCGACGATCTGGGCGGCTTCCACCTTGGTGACCATGCCTCCGGTGCCGACCCCGGCCTTCCCGCGGCGACCCAGGGTCACCCCGGTGAGGTCCTCCGGGCCGGAGACGTGCGCCACCGGTGCACCGCCTTGATCCGGGGGACCATCGTAGAGCGCGTCCACATCGGAGAGCAGGATCAAGGCGTCCGCGCGCAGCAGGTTCGCGGTCAGCGCGGCGAGCCTGTCATTGTCGCCGAACCGGATCTCATGGGTGGCCACCGCGTCGTTCTCGTTGACCACCGGCACGGCGCCGAGGCTGAGCAGCTTCTCCAGGGTGCGCAGCGCGTTGGTGTACTGGGTGCGCCGCATCAGGTCCTCCACGGTCAGCAGCACCTGGGAGACGGTGGTCTGGTACTGCGCGAAGGCACGGGTGTAGTGCGCCAGCAGCAGTCCCTGCCCGACGGCGGCCGCCGCCTGCTGGGTGGCAAGGTCGGCAGGCCTGGTGCCCAGCCCCAGCGGGGCCAGTCCCGCGGCGATCGCACCGGAGGAGACCAGGACCACCTCGGTGCCGCGTCCGCGCAGCACCTGGAGATCGGCGACCAGCCCGTTCAGCGCGTCCACCGAGATTCCCCCGTCAAGGGTGGTCAGCGAGGAGGACCCGATCTTCACGACCACACGGCGGGCGTCGACCAGGTCGCCCCGGGAGGCGACCATCGATTCGGTCAGCCGGGGCGTGCTCATCGCCTCTCGGCCTCCTCCTGGTCAGCGCCGAAGCCCTCGTCCTGGAGATCATCCGGGTTGCCGTGCGGGTAGAAGATCTCCACCCCGTCCTCGTCGGTGACGCTGGTCGGCGCCCCGTCGTCCTTGCGTTTGGTGGGCGCGCCGTTCTGGGTGCGGTACTCCACGTCCATCTCCGCGCGGGTCGCGGCCTTCGCGGCGCGACGATCTGCCTGCTCCTTCTTCTTCTCCGCGCGAGTGGGCCGGGAGTGATCGTCCAGGCGCAGGTCGGTGCCACGCGGGCCGCCCAGGTGTTCGGCGCCGGCAGCCATGGTGGGCTCCCAGTCGAAGACCACACCATCAGCCTCGGAGCCGATGACCACCGCATCGCCAGGCTTGGCGCCCTGCTTGAAGAGCTCATCCTCGATGCCCACCGCGACCAGCCGGTCGGCCAGGTAGCCCACGGCCTCATCGTTGCCGAAGTCGGTCTGCAGGATCCAGCGCTCGGGCTTGTCACCGCGCACGCGCCACAGCGGCTCCCCGCCCTTGGACTCCGCGGTGATGGTGAACTGCTTGCGGTTCACTGCCCGCGGCCGCACCGTGACCGGCACCGGTGCAGGTTCGATCTCGCGCTGGGCGCGCGCCTGCAGCACCAGCTCGGCCATCGCGAAGCCCAGGTCACGCAGGCCCTCGCGGTTCAGCGCGGAGACGTCGAAGACCCGATAGCCGCGAGCCGTGAGATCGGCCCGCACCATCTCTGCCATCGCCGCCCCATCAGGGAGGTCTGTCTTGTTCAGCGCGATCAGCCGGGGACGCTCGTTCAGCGGGACCGCGTTCGAGGAGGCGTCCTCGGTGCCACCGGCACCTTCGACCTTGTCCGGGGCGTAGGCGGCGAGCTCGGCCTCGATGGCATCGAGGTCGCCCAGCGGATCACGATCGGTCTCCAGAGAGGCGCAGTCGAGCACGTGTACCAGGGCGGCGCAGCGTTCCACATGGCGCAGGAACTCGTGTCCCAGACCCCGGCCCTCGGCGGCTCCGGGGATCAGCCCGGGCACATCAGCCACGGTGAACCGGGTCTCGCCGGCCTGGACCACTCCCAGGTTCGGCACCAGAGTGGTGAAGGGGTAGTCCGCGATCTTCGGCCGCGCGGCGCTCATCGCCGCGATCAGGCTCGACTTGCCCGCTGAGGGGAAGCCGACCAGGGCGATGTCCGCGACGGACTTCAGCTCCAGGACGACGTCGTTGGCCTCACCGGGAGTGCCCAGCAGCGCGAATCCGGGGGCCTTGCGCTTCTTCGAGGCGAGCGAGGCGTTGCCCAGCCCGCCCTGACCTCCTTCAGCGATCGTGAACCGGGCGCCGGGCTCGACGAGGTCGGCCAGGACGCGGCCCTCGCGATCTTTCACCACGGTCCCCTCGGGCACCGGGAGCTCCAGCACCGGGCCCCGGGTGCCGTGCCTCAGGTCACCCTGGCCCACTCCCCCGTTCTCGCCGTGGCGGTGCGGGCGGTGGTGGTACTCCAGCAGCGTGGTGGTCTGCGGGTCCACCACCAGCACCACGGAGCCGCCGTCGCCGCCGTTGCCGCCGTCCGGGCCGCCGAGGGGCTTGAACTTCTCGCGGTGCACGGAGACGCAGCCGTGGCCACCGTTACCGCCTGTGGTGTGGAGGACCACTCGGTCGACGAAATGTGCCATGGCTGGAGACTCCTTGAAGAAAATTCTGACTTAAGACAAGTCGAGGGTGGGCCCATCAAGTGGGCCCACCCTCGACTTTACGTACGAAACGTCTGTGCAGGCCTGGATCAGGCTGCTGGGACGATGTTGACGACCTTCCGGCCGCGGCGGCTGCCGAACTCGACAGCGCCTTCGGCCAGTGCGAAGAGGGTGTCATCGCCGCCGCGCCCGACGTTCACGCCGGGGTGGAACTTGGTGCCGCGCTGGCGGATCAGGATCTCGCCAGCGGAGACGTTCTGGCCGCCGAAGCGCTTCACGCCCAGGTACTGGGCGTTGGAATCGCGGCCGTTGCGAGTCGAGCTCGCACCTTTTTTATGTGCCATTGGGTCTGCCTACCTCTCAGGAAGAACGGGGAATCTACGAACCTGGAACGCCTCAGGCGATCGAGGTCACCTTGATGCGGGTGAGTTCCGAACGGTGACCCTGGCGCTTGCGGTAGCCGGTCTTGTTCTTGAACTTCTCAATGACGATCTTCTTACCGCGGATGTTCTCCAGGACCTCGGCCTCGACCGAGACCTTGGCGAGCTCATCTGCTGCGGTAGTGACCTTGTCCCCGTCCACCAGCATCACTGCCGGCAGCTTAATGGTGCTGCCTGCCGCGCCCGGAACTCGGTCAACGGTCACGAGGTCTCCAACGGAAACCTTTTCCTGGCGGCCGCCAGCGCGGACAATCGCGTACACCACTTGGGACTCACTTCTCTCGATGATCATTCGGACTAAAACCAATCGCGCAGATCGCGGGTGATCTCCCCGAGGGAGACTCTCCGCAGATCCGCGCGGAAGACATGTCGGTGCTTATCACACCAAGGGTCAACCTTACGCGAGGAGCCTGGGGACAGCAAGTTGGCCGAGCCCGCCTCCCCGGAAGGGGTGAGCGGGCTCGGCCCACCGACTACTCGGGACGGGAGATCTCCTCGGCCTTGACCCCGACGCCGAACATCACCGGCTCGCTGGCCGGCTTCTTCTTCGGCGTCTCGACCGCGCCCTGCTCGGTCTGAGCCGAAGAGAAGGTCTTGCCCGCTGGCTTCTCTGCGGCGGCGATCTGCTGGACCTCACCGGAGGCCCCCTGGACGGATCCGGCGGCACGACGACGACGGCGGGTCGGTGCCGGGCTGCGCGGTTCACGCGAGTCCAGCGCCTGACCCAGGGTGTCCAGCGAGGCCTGCTTGTCCTTGCCCGAGGCGCCAGCCGAGGCGGAAGCCTTCTGGTCGCGCTTCTCGGCGCGCGGAAGCGGAACCTCCTCGCCGCCGATCCGCAACACCTTCTCGGCAGGAGCATCCGTGGACGCATCCGGGGCCTTGGAGGTCCCGGATTCGGACTTCGCAGCATCGGATGTCACAGCATCGGACTTGGCTGCGTCGGGCTGCCCGGCCTCGGCTTTGGCAGAGCCCGCACGAGTGCCGGCGTCGCTGTCCGAAGCGGCCGCGTCGGCCGGTCCGGAGCTGCTCTGCGCCGTGCTGTTCTGTGCCGTGCTGCCCGCGGGCTGGCTGGCGCTGCGGCGGCCTCGGCGGCGGGTCGGACGTGAGCCTGTGCCGGAATCGGCGCCGGAGCCGGACTGCGCGTTCTGCCCGGAACGGCCGCCGTCGTTGCTGTTCTTCTCAGGCTCGTCGGCCTTGGCACGGTCGCCCTCGGTGGAGCGCTGCTCTTCCTCGGCGTGCTTGGAGGCGGTCGCGGCGGCGACCTGAGCCAGCGCCTGGCGGGCCTTCTCCTGGCGCTGCTTCTCCTCTGCGCTGACCTCGTGGGAAGACTGCTGGGCGGGCTGGGCGGCGTCCTGGTCATCCTCGGGGCGGCGGCCCTTGGACTTGCGCCGCTTCTTCGGCGCCCGTGCCTTCTGCGGCTCCCCGTGCGAGGTGAAGGATCCGCCGTGCTCCACCGGTTCTGGGTGGGTGATCACGCCGCGTCCAGCGCAGTGCTCGCAGTCCTCGGAGAAGACCTCCAGGAGTCCGGTGCCCATGCGCTTGCGCGTCATCTGGATCAGCCCGAGTGAGGTCACCTCGGCGACCTGATGCTTGGTCCGGTCACGGCCCAGGCACTCGACGAGGCGGCGCAGCACCAGATCCCGGTTGACCTCAAGGACCATGTCGATGAAGTCGACCACGATGATCCCACCGATGTCGCGCAGACGCAGCTGACGCACCAGCTCCTCGGCGGCTTCGAGGTTGTTCTTGGTGACGGTCTCCTCGAGGTTTCCGCCGGATCCGACGAACTTGCCGGTGTTGACATCGACCACGGTCATCGCCTCGGTGCGGTCGAAGACCAGCGAACCGCCGGAGGGCAGGTTGACCTTGCGGTCCAGCGCCTTGTTCAGCTGCTCGTCGATCCGGTGGTGGGCGAAGATGTCGTTGCTCTTCTGCTCCTCCGGGATCCACTGCTGCAGCCGATCGAGAAGGTGCGGGGCCACATAGGTGACATAGGCCTCGATGTTGTCCCAGGTCTCTTCGCCCTGGACCTCCATGGAGGAGAAGTCCTCGTTGAAGACGTCGCGGACCACCTTGATCGTCAGGTCCGGTTCGGCGTAGAAGAGCTCGGGTGCGAGGACCTTCTTGTCCTCGGACTGGCGCTGGATCTGCTCCCAGAGCGCGCGCAGCCGGTTGATGTCGTTGGTCAGCTCCTCCTCCGAGGCGCCCTCCGCGGCGGTGCGCACGATCACACCGGCGTTGTCCGGCATGTGATCCTTCAGGACCTTCTTCAGCCGGGCCCGCTCGGTGTCGGGCAGCTTCCGTGAGATCCCGGTCATCGAACCGCCGGGGACGAAGACCAGGTAGCGGCCGGGCAGCGAGATCTGGCTGGTGAGCCGGGCACCCTTATGTCCCACCGGGTCCTTGGTGACCTGGACCAGCACGGAGTCCCCGGACTTCAGGGCGTTCTCGATCTTCCGGGGTCCACCGTTGAGGCGGGACGCGGCCCAGTCGACCTCACCGGCGTAGAGCACGGCATTGCGGCCTCGTCCGATGTCCACGAAGGCCGCCTCCATGGAGGGCAGCACGTTCTGGACCTTGCCCAGGTAGACGTTGCCGATCAGCGAGTCCTGGGTGGTGTGCGAGACGTAATGCTCAGCGAGCACACCGTCTTCGAGCACACCGATCTGGATCCGCTCCCCACGCTGGCGCACGATCATCTTGCGGTCCACGGACTCGCGGCGAGCCAGGAACTCGGCCTCGGTGATCACCTGCCGGCGGCGACCGGTGTCCCGGGAGGAGCGACGGCGCTGCCGCTTGGCCTCAAGCCGAGTGGAACCCTTGAGCCCGGTGACCTTGTCCGACGCGGGAGCCTCTGCGGCTTCGCGCGGGGCGCGCACCCGGGTCACGGTGTGCGCATCATCCTCGTTGGACTCCACCTCAAGGTCGGAGCTGCCACGACGACGACGCCGCCGCTTGCGGATCACCGGCGAGTCATCCTCGGAGGAGTTCTCACCGGTGGCGGCGCGGCCCTGCTCACCGGAGGCGGAGGAATCAGCGTTCTTCGACGCCGAGCCCTTGGATTCGTCCTTGCTCTCGGAGTCGCGCTGACCCGTCGGATCCTGCCCGCGTCCAGCGTCCGAAGATCCGGAATCGCCGGAGTCCGAGGAACCCTCGGAGCCGCGATTCTTGTTCCGGCCGCCGCGGCGACGCTTCCGACGCGACCGGCGCCCTGATCCGTCGCCGTCCTGATCCTCATCTGAGGAGGAGTCCCAGCCCTGCGAGTCTTCCTCGGCCGAGGTCCGGTCCTGCTGGTGCTCGGCCTGCTGGTTCCCGGACTGCGATGACTCGTTGCGCTCGGACCGATCGTTCTTCCCGGAACGGCCCTCGCGGGAGCCGGTCGAATCGTCTTTGGCGCTGCTGCGAGCCTTGACGGTGGCAAGGTCGGGCGCCTGGAAGAGCACGTTGACGGCGTCGTCCTGCACGGTGGGTCCAGCGGCATCCGTCTCATCGGCCTCAGCGGCGTCCTCGGCGGGCTCTGCGCTCTGCTTCGGCGGCTGTGGTGCACTGAACGGATTGAAGATGTCGTTGTTGCCCGCGGTGTCGTCTGCGGGGGTCTCGGGGTGGGACATTATGGAGTTGCTCCTGACCGCTCCCACGGTGCCACACTCACCGCATCTGCGGCTCTGCTTAGGTGGATTCAGCCGGTCGCGTTGACCCTGGCTCTCACAAAGGGTGCGACCTGCTCATTCCACATATTGATGTTGTCTCAAACCTATTGTTCCCAGCTCCACTGGCTTTCCGGGCGCTGCTCCGATTCTCACGGAGCGCGCTCTGCGCGGCCTTCCAGTGGCTGTTCATCGCTCCCTCGCCTCCGCAGTGACGGTATCTCACAGCGGGTTCTCTGCGGCTGGGGTGATGCCATACAAGCCTTCTCGGTCTGCGGGTGTGGTCCGCGCGCCGATGTGACTCAGTATCGCATACCGCTCCAGATATCTTGCGTAGAATCCCCGCATGGCCCCACACCGAACTGATCAGCTGATTCGCCCACGCGTCGCCTCCACGCGATCGGTCGGGGTCTGGCTGCTGCTGACCTCGATCGTGGCGGCGGTGGCCAGCGGGCTGTTGATGTACGAGCGGATCCAGCTCTGGCGCGATGCGGACTACACCACCGCCTGCGATATCAATCCCTGGGTCTCCTGTGGCCTGGTCATGGACTCCTGGCAGGCTTCGAGCTTCGGATTCCCGAACATCTTCCTCGGCGTCGTGGGATTCCCGCTGGCCATCCTGGTGGCGGTGACCATCCTCGGCCGGGTCCCGCTGCCCCGCTGGTACTGGCTCGGTCTGCAGGCCGGGGTGACCTTCGCACTCGGTTTCTGCATCTGGCTGTGGTCCCAGGCGGTGTTCGTGATCGGCGCCCTCTGCCCCTACTGCATGGTGGTCTGGGCGGCGGTCATCCCGATGTTCGTGATCGTGACTGCGCGCAACATCGCCACCGGCGCGCTCCCGGTGGGTCCCGGGCTGCAGAAGTTCTCCGTTGACTGGTGGTGGGTGGCGATCGTCCTGATCTACCTGGTGGTGGTGGGCAGCATCATCCTCCAGTTCCCCCAGGCCTTCACCGGCTGAGGGTTACCGCTTGCCGCTGAGATATCGTGGAAACCGGCGCGGGACCCGCGCCGAACGTGTGACCTGCAGATATTGAGGAGCTGGCAATGCCCCAGACCGTGAATGCCGTCGTCGTCAAAGAGAAGGACGGTCCCGCCGTCCTTGAGCAGATCATCGTCCCGGACCCGATCGCCGGCGAGGTGGTGGTCGATGTCCTGACCTGCGGCGTGTGCCAGACCGACCAGCATTACCAACAGGGTGAGGTGGGAGACAACTTCCCCTACCTGCTCGGCCACGAGGCCACCGGGCGGGTCTCGGAGATCGGCGAGGGCGTCACCAACGTCAAGGTCGGGGACACCGTGATCTTGAACTGGCGCGCGGTCTGCGGGGAATGCCGCGCCTGCCGCAAGGGCGAGCCGAAGTACTGCTTCGACACCCACAACGCGCAGCAGCAGATGACCCTCACCGACGGCACGCCTCTTGAGGCGGCTCTGGGCATCGGGGCCTTCGCCGAGAAGACCCTGGTCGCCGCCGGACAGTGCACCCTCATCGAAGACGTCCCGGCCGAGTCCAATGCCGCGGTGGGTCTGCTGGGCTGCGGGATCATGGCCGGCATCGGTGCCGCGATCAACACCGGAGAGGTCAAGCGCGGCGAGTCCGTGGCTGTGATCGGCGCCGGCGGCGTGGGCACCGCTGCGGTGCTCGGGGCGAAGCTGGCCGGAGCCACCACGATCATCGCGGTGGACCTGGATGAGCGGAAGCTCACCAAGGCCGCCGAGCTCGGCGCCACCCACACGATCAACTCCAAGGAGTCCGACGCCGTGGAGAGAATCCGCGAGCTGACCGGCGGATTCGGCGCTGATCTGGTCATCGACGCCGTGGGCCGCCCCGAGACCTATAAACAGGCGTTCTACGCCCGCGATCTCGCCGGACGCGTGGTGCTGGTCGGGGTCCCTGACCCCTCCCACACCTTGGAGCTGCCACTGGCTGACGTCTTCGGCCGCGGCGGCTCGCTGAAGTCCTCCTGGTACGGCGACTGCCTGCCCTCCCGAGACTTCCCGATGCTGGTCAGCCACTACCGCAACGGCAATCTCGACCTCGACGCCTTCGTCACCGAACGGGTGTCTCTCGATCAGGTCCAGGAAGCCTTCGACACGATGAACCGCGGCGAGGTGCTGCGCTCGGTGGTCGAGCTGCAGTCCTCCACGCAGAATTGAGGAACCCCATGAGCACCAGCTTTGAGAATCTCGTCACCTCCGGAACGTTCTCCCTCGACGGCGGAACCTGGGATGTGGACAACAACGTCTGGATCATCGGCGATGAGCACGAGGTGATCATCATCGACCCGGCGCATGACGCCGACGCCGTGGCCAATGCCGTGGGAGAGCGCTCAGTGAGCGCGATCCTGCTCACCCACGGGCACGACGACCACATCAGTCAGGCCCTGGAGGTGCAGAAGCGCCTCGGCGGCAGGATCCATCTGAACCCGGAGGATCAGATGCTCTGGGATGCGGTGCATGAGGGAACGGTGCCCGATGTGCACATCAACGACGGCGACGTGTTCACCGTGGGAGACGCCACCCTGGTCGCGATCCACACCCCCGGCCACTCCCCCGGGTCCACCTGCTTCTACTCTGAGTCGCTGACCGGGCCTGATGGGACCACCCAGCCGGTGCTGTTCTCCGGAGACACGTTGTTCTCCGGAGGCCCCGGCGCGACGGGTCGGTCCTACTCGAGCTTCGAGACCATCATCGAGTCGATCCGGACTCGACTGTTCCAGGAGCTGCCGTCCGAGACCGTGGTCAACACCGGGCACGGCCCGTCGACCATGATCGGGTCCGAGTCTCCGCAGCTGCAGGAATGGATCGATCGCGGGGAGTGAGCGGCCGCTTGAACTGATCAGCAGCAGATGCTGCTCAGCCGCGTGCAGCGGCGCTGGAAGGGATCGGCGAGGGCTCGTCTATCTCTTCCAGCATCCAGCGCTGGCGATAGACCTGAAGCACAGCCGCTTCGATCTTCTCCACGGTGGTATCCACCCCGAGGTCGGTGATCGCCCCGGCGGTGAGCGGGTCCCAGGGGATCCCGAGCGCCGCGTAGGCGCCGGAGAGCACCCTTCGGATCGGGGCTCCGTCCTCGACGATGACCGAGGAGGAGAACAGCCAGCCGGAGCTGATCACTCGCTGGGCGGTTCCGATGAGCTTGATCCTGAGATCCGGTTCCTCCCGGGAAATTCCGTGGACCGAATGATCGCCCGGGCAGTACTCCCCCGGGATCGGTCCCAGACGGGCTGTGACGCCTGCAATCTCCAGCGCTTCGCATAGCAGCTCGCCGAACTCGGTGAACCTGGTCTGAGAGTGCCGGATCGGATCGGGGTCCGGCTCGATGTGGTCGATCACCAGAGAACCGTGATGATAAGCCGCCGCGCGGCCCCCGGCGCGACGCACCAACGGTGTGAAACCTTCGTCCCGGCAGACCTGGGCGGCGTCGTCGAACCCGGGAAGCCGCTCGTCCCGCTGCCCGAAGGCCACTGTGGGTTCCGGCCGGTAGAGCCGCAACAGCGGTGCGACCCCACGGTCAGCCGGACTCTGTTCGTTCCGGGTTCGACCCGCGGCGCGCGTGCGTCGCAACAGAGACAGGGCCAGCTCCAGATCGGCCTCGGCGCCGTGGCTGGCGCTCTGCCGGTAGACCTGGAGCGGCCCTGTGTCTGTCATGGGTAGGTGCACGAGTGGATCAGAAGTCCCAGTCGTCGTCCTCGGTCTCCTCGGCCTTGCCGATCACATAGGAGGACCCGGAGCCGGAGAAGAAGTCGTGGTTCTCGTCGGCGTTGGGGCTCAGTGCGGAGAGGATCGCGGGGTTCACCTCGCTGATCTCTTTGGGGAACATCGCCTCGTAGCCCAGGTTCATCAGGGCCTTGTTGGCGTTGTAGTGCAGGAACTTCTTGACGTCCTCGCTCAGGCCCACGCCGTCGTAGAGGTCGTGGGTGTACTGCAGCTCGTTCTCGTAGAGCTCGTACATCAGCTCGTAGGTGTAGTCCTTGAGCTCCTGCTGACGCTCCGGGCTCTCCTGCTCGAGGGCCCGCTGATACTTGTACCCGATGTAGTACCCGTGCACGGCCTCGTCACGGATGATCAGTCGAATGATGTCCGCGGTGTTGGTCAGCTTTGCCCGCGAAGACCAGTGCATCGGCAGGTAGAAACCGGAGTAGAAGAGGAAGGACTCCAGGATGGTCGAGGCCACCCGCTTCTTCAGTCCGTCATCGCCGTGGTAGTAGTCCATGACGATCTGCGCCTTGCGCTGCAGGTTCACGTTCTCCTTGGACCAGCGGAACGCCTCGTCGATCTCCTTGGTGGAGCACAGCGTGGAGAAGATCTGCGAGTAGGACTTGGCGTGGACCGACTCCATGAAGGAGATGTTGGTCAGCACCGCCTCCTCGTGCTGGGTCAGGGCATGCGGGATCAGCGCCACGGCACCGACGGTGCCCTGGATGGTGTCCAGCAGGGTGAGTCCGGTGAAGACCCGCATGGTGAGGGTCTTCTCCTCCTCGGTCAGCGTGGCCCAGGACTGGACGTCGTTGGACAGCGGCACCTTCTCCGGCAGCCAGAAGTTGTTGACCAGCCGGTTCCAGACTTCGCTGTCCTTCTCGTCTTCCAGGCGATTCCAGTTGATCGCCTCGACGTGCTCGAGGAGCGCTTTAGATGATGTCAACGTCAGGAGTCTCTTTCTACAAGAAGCGGGGTTCCGGATGGGGCCGTGGTGGTCACGACCCGGATGGGCCCGAGGGTCAGAGCATGCAGGAGACGCAGCCGTCGACCTCGGTGCCTTCCAGCGCGAGCTGACGCAGGCGGATGTAGTAGAGCGTCTTGATGCCCTTGCGCCATGCGTAGATCTGCGCCTTGTTGATGTCTCGGGTGCTGGCGGTGTCCTTGAAGAACAGCGTCAGGGACAGGCCCTGGTCCACGTGCTGAGTGGCAGCGGCGTAGGTGTCGATGATCTTCTCGTAGCCGATCTCATAGGCATCCTGGTAGTACTCCAGGTTGTCGTTGGTGAGATAGGGCGCCGGGTAGTAGACCCGCCCGAGCTTGCCCTCCTTGCGGATCTCGATCTTCGAGGCCACCGGGTGGATCGAGGAGGTCGAGTTGTTGATGTAGGAGATCGAGCCGGTGGGCGGCACGGCCTGCAGGTTCTGGTTGTAGATCCCGTGGGCCATGACCGAAGCCTTGAGCTCACGCCAGTCGGCCTGGGAGGGGATGTCCACGTGGGCGAAGAGCTCTCGGACCTTCTCGGTCGCCGGTGCCCAGACCTGCTCGGTGTACTTCTCGAAGAACTCACCGGAGGCGTACTGCGAGTTCTCGAAGCCGTCAAAGCTCTGACCGGTCTCGATCGCGAGCTGGTTCGAGGCGCGCAGCGCGTGGAAGAGCACCGTGTAGAAGTAGATGTTGGTGAAGTCGATGCCCTCTTCGGACCCATAGTGGACGCGTTCCCGCGCCAGGTAGCCGTGCAGGTTCATCTGCCCCAGACCGATCGCGTGGGAGCGGCGGTTGCCTTCGGCGATGGAGGGCACCGAGTTGATGTAGGACATGTCCGAGACGGCAGTCAGGGTGCGGATCGCGGTCTCGATGGTCTGTCCGAAGTGCGGGGAGTCCATCGCCTTGGCGATGTTCATCGAGCCCAGGTTGCAGGAGATGTCCTTGCCGATCTCCGAGTAGCTCAGATCGTCGGCGAACTCGCTGGGCTCTGAGACCTGCAGGATCTCCGAGCACAGGTTGGACATGGAGATCCGACCGGCGATCGGGTTCGCCCGGTTCACCGTGTCCTCGAACATCACGTAAGGGTAGCCGGACTCGAACTGGATCTCGGCCAGGGTCTGGAAGAACTCGCGGGCGTTGATCTTGGTCTTGCGGATCCGCGCGTCGTCGACCATCTCGTGATACTTCTCGGTCACAGAGATCTCGCTGAACGCCTTGCCGTAGACGCGCTGAACGTCATAGGGGCTGAACAGGTACATCGGCTCGTTCTTCTTGGCGAGCTCGAAGGTGATGTCGGGGACGACGACGCCGAGCGAGAGCGTCTTGATCCGGATCTTCTCGTCCGCGTTCTCCCGCTTGGTGTCGAGGAACCGGAAGATGTCCGGGTGGTGGGCGTTGAGGTACACCGCGCCTGCGCCCTGGCGTGCTCCGAGTTGGTTGGCGTAGGAGAAGGAGTCTTCCAGCAGCTTCATCACCGGGATCACCCCGGAGGACTGGTTCTGGATGTGCTTGATCGGGGCGCCGTTCTCGCGGATGTTCGTCAGCGAGAGCGCCACGCCTCCCCCGCGCTTGGAGAGCTGCAGCGAGGAGTTGATGGCGCGCGCGATGGACTCCATGTTGTCCTCGATGCGCAGCAGGAAGCAGGAGACCAGCTCGCCGCGCTGCTTCTTCCCGGAGTTCAGGAAGGTCGGGGTCGCGGGCTGGAACCGGCCGGAGATCATCTCATCGACCATCTTGTTCGCCAGCTGCTCGTCGCCGCGGGCCAGGTGCAGCGCAACCATGGTGACCCGGTCCTCGTAGCGCTCCAGGTAGCGATCGCCGTCGAAGGTCTTCAGCGCGTAGGAGGTGTAGAACTTGAAGGCACCGAGGAAGGTCGGGAAGCGGAACTTCGCGGCGTAGGCGCGGTCGAAGATGGCGCTGATGAATTCCTGGGAATACTGCTCGAGCGTCTCCGGCTCGTAGTAGTCGTTCTTGACCAGGTAGCCGAGCTTCTCCTCCAGGTTATGGAAGAAGACCGTGTTGGTGTTCACGTGGTCCAGGAAGTACTGCCGCGCCGCGAGCTGATCGGCCTCGAACTGGATCTCTCCGTCGGGGCCGTAGAGGTTGAGCATCGCGTTGAGCTCGTGGTAGCTCAGGCCCTGCCACTGGGCGGGCATGACTTTGGCCAGCGGTGCGTCCATGGAGGTTCCGCCCTGCTGTGCGGTGCTCGCCGCGTTCAATGGCTTGGTTGCTGTTTCCAAAACTCTTCCAATCCCGATTCGACTGTGGCCACGTCTTCTGCGGTGCCCATCAGTTCGAATCTGTAGAGGTGAGGGACTCGGCACTTGGCGGCGACGATGTCCCCGGCGATGCAGTAGCTCTCGTGAAAATTCGTGTTGCCCGCGCCGATCACTCCGCGCAGCAGGTTCCTGTTGGATTCGACATTGAGGAACTTGATGACCTGTTTCGGCACCGAGCCTTCGCCGGCGTCGGCTCCATAGGACGGAAGCACCAGCACGAAGGGACGCTCCGCGGCCAGGGTCTCATCCTTGGTGCGCAGCGGAAGCCTGGCGATCTCCCCCGCCCCGCGCTGAAGCTTCTCCACGAAGCGGTGCGTGTTGTTCGACACCGAGGAGAAGTAGATCAGCCGTGCGCTGGTGTTCACGGCTGCATCAGGCGACCGAGCTGATCGCAGCGTGCTGTACGGCCAGCTCGGAGATCTTGTCGGGACGGAATCCGGACCAATGATCGGCCTCGGTGATGACTACGGGGGCCTGCATGTAGCCCAGGCCGCGCAGCCGCTCCAGGGCCTCGGGGTCCTGGGTGATGTCGACGGTCTCGTAGGTCACGCCGTTCTTGTCCAGGGCGCGGTAAGTGGCGTTGCACTGGACGCAGGCGGGCTTGGTGTAGACAGTGACAGACATGGGACTCCCCGATTCGAGCGTGACGTTTTGGCTATGCCTCAATACTACATCTTGGGTCTTCAGATATCAGCAGCCACTAGATGATGTACTTGCACCCGTGTAGTTCTCCACCGGCTCTCCACAGGACCTGTGGACCGAGACTCCCCTGCAATGACGCGGAAGCGACGCCCATGCCCGGCGTTCCTCCACAGCTGTGGACTCCGATACTCCCAAGAAGAAGTTTCTGTCAGCGGCGCGTGTCTCGGCGTGTCTGATGCCCCAGAGCAGAAGATGTTGCGTCTGAGCCCTCGGGTTTTCACCAGATGTTGTGGTTGAGGTCTCCATTGCAGCCTCCAGGGCCAGGGCTGCGGCATCCAGCCTATCCGGCGGGCGGACCCGCCGCGCTCCGGCATGCCTTCGAGGGACTTCACAGCCAGTGCGTTTAGGGTCGAGAATCGAAGCACCGGTCCCGTGACCGACGACTCACCGTGGTGAGACCCTGAGACCCCAGAGGAGAACTTCCCCCATGTCCGCTGGACACGCTCCTGCCACCGACAGCCAGTTTCTGCCCGTTGAAGCCCCGGACGAGGTCTCGCTGAACACCAGGCTCCGGGTGCCGCCCGGGAAGGATCTGGCCCCGCAGGCACCTGCGGAGAAGAAGCCACAGCGCAGCGAGTCCGAGGTCTACCGGCAGCTGCTCTCAGAGCTGCACAGCAGCGCCGGGGAGGAGAACGACGGGGT
Source organism: Nesterenkonia sandarakina (assembly GCF_014138825.1). Taxonomy (NCBI): domain Bacteria; kingdom Bacillati; phylum Actinomycetota; class Actinomycetes; order Micrococcales; family Micrococcaceae; genus Nesterenkonia; species Nesterenkonia sandarakina. The sequence goes on from NZ_JACJIH010000001.1 coordinate 756,635, forward strand.
GGCGGTCCGGATGGTCGACATCCGGCGTCAGCTCACCGAGTTCCAGCTGCACTATAAGTTCGGCATGGATGAGGTGCTCACCAAGATCAACGTGCTGCGGGAGGAGTTCGAACATACCCGCGACTACTCCCCCATCGAGCATGTGAACTACCGGCTGAAGTCCCTGGACCGGATCCTGGACAAGGTGCAGCGCTATGGCTGTGAACCCACGCTGGAGAGCATCCGGCACTCCATCCGAGACATCGCGGGAATCAGAATCACCTGCTCCTTCGTCTCCGATGCCTACTGGGTCGCGGAGATGCTCTGCAGCCAGCCGGATCTGCGGGTGGTCGAGGTCAAGGACTACATCCGCAACCCCAAGCTCAACGGGTACCAGAGCCTGCATGTGATCGTCCAGGTCCCGGTCTTCCTCTCCAACCGCACCGAGTTCGTCTACGTGGAGGTCCAGATCCGCACGGTTGCGATGGACTTCTGGGCTTCTCTGGAGCACAAGATCTACTACACCTACGACGGCGAGGTCCCTGGCGACATCCTCGATGAGCTGCGCGACGCCGCCGTGAAGGCCGCCGCACTGGATGCGCAGATGGCCTCCATCCGGGACCGGGTGACCGCACTGAAGGATCAGGCGCCGGTCTCCGGCCAGGGTGCCACCGGGCCGACTCCTCCGGATCGGGCGACGACCGGGGCATGGTTCCCCTCCGACGACGCGATGGGGACCACCTGGAAGTGGGAGGACATCGCCAAGCACGCCGGCGGACCCCACGAGTCGCCCCAGAGCTGATTCGTTACGGGGCTGAGCCGCCCCAGAGCTGCGCGAAATGCTGGATCGGGCCGTGGCCCTGTCCGACGTCGAGGCGTTCAGAGTCCTGCAGGGCTTCGGTCATCCACTCCTTGACCACCGGCAGCGCGGCCGAGAAGCTGAAGCCCCGGGCTGCCAGGGTGGCCAGAGCCGCCGAGACCGAACACCCGGTCCCGTGCGTGTTCTGGGTCGGGATCCTGGGCGAGACGAACCGCTCCTCATCCGGGCGCACACCGGCCTGGGCAGGGTAGACCAGGGTGTCCACGACGAGTTCCTGCGCCGAGGCGTCGTCCAGGTGCCCACCCTTGGCCAGGACCACCACCTGGTGCGCATCGGCGACGGTGCGGGCTTGGGCGATCAGGCCTTCGGGATCACCGGCGGGCTCCTCCCCGGCCAGCAGCGCCAGTTCCGGCACGTTCGGGGTGATCAGATCCGCCCGGCGCAGAAACTCCAGCAGCGCAGACTCTGCGGCGGCGTCGAGCAGTCGGTCACCGGAGGTCGCGACCATGACCGGGTCCAGCACCAGCACCGGAAGAGACCGGCCGCCAACCTCACGGTCGCCAACCCCGCGCCCGCCGTGGGCACTGCCGAGGAGACCACTGCCGCCGTCGTCACCGGGCGCACCGAGGCTGTCCAGCCAATCGACCACGGCGCGGATGGTGTCCTCTGTGCCCAACATGCCGATCTTGATCGCGTCGATCGCGACATCCTCGGAGACCGCATCCAGCTGGGCACGCAGGAAGCTCACCGGAGGCAGGTGGATCTCCCGCACCCCCAGGGTGTTCTGCGCCACCAGCGCGGTCACCGCGCACATCCCGTAGCCACGATGCGCGGCGATGCTCTTCAGGTCCGCCTGGATGCCGGCCCCTCCGGTGGGGTCGGTGCCGGCGATCGAGAGGATGTTTGGGATGCTGCGCGGTGACAGAGGGCTCATGGCTCCATGCTAATCGGCCGGCGCTGCTGCGCTCAGCCGCTCCGGCGCTCTGCGACCAGGGCGGGTCCAGGATCGTGCCGCCAGGTGCAGGTGCAGGTGAAGGGCAGTCAGTCGATCACGGTGTGGCTGCCCACGCGCCGGTCATCATCAGCTCCGGTGACCTCTCCGGTCTCATAATCGACCTCGAGCGCCTGGACCGAGCCGAAGCCTCCCCATTCATCGGGCCACACCTGCAGCTCCCAACCAAGGTCCTCGAGTGCCTCCCGGGTCTGCTCATCCGGCTCGTCGTCGAGGACCAGGAGCTCATCTTCTGCGATGAGCCGGAAACGCAGTCCGTCCACGGCCTCCTGCAGCGGTGCGTCCTGGAGCCCCCACTGGGTGAGCACGGTGCCCATGATGTTCAGGATTTGATGCCCCCCGGGGGTGCCGATGCCCAGGACCGGACGCTGCTGGTCATCAAGGACGATGGTGGGCATCGACCAGGTCACGGACTTCCGGCCCGGCTCTGGTTGGTTCGCCGGAGAGTCCACTGCTTCGAACCTGCTGAGCTGGTTGTTCAGGAAGAACCCTCCGCTGACCTCACCGGCGCCCCAGAAGTTCGTCAGCGTGTTGGTCATCGAGACCATGATGCCCTCATCGTCGACCACCGAGACATGCGTGGTGTTGGCGTCCTGTGGCGCCTGCGCCTTAGGAGCACCCGCCTGCGCCTGGGGAGCATCCCCCTGAGCCTGCGCGGAATCATCACCGGGATCCTGATCGGGATCCTGCGCTGCGGACTGTGTGGAGACCTCCATGGCGGCGTTGGACTCCGCGTCGGTGATCTCCTCGACCGGGACCTGGACGAAGGCGGGGTCCCCGATCTCGGTGAGCACGGTCTCCTCCGCGACCAGCCAGGCCTCGGAGAGGGTCTGGATGTACTCGGCGGACCCCGGCTCGAGCTCCGCGATGCCCTGGGACTCCGCGATCTGGAGCAGCTGCACCAGGGCCGGGCCGGGCAGCGCCGGTGCGGCCGCGAGGACCTGGTAGTCGCCGAACTCCCCGGAGACCGGCTCGGCGGCGGTGACCTCATAGTCAGCCAGGGTCTGCGCGTCGATGCCCTCGACCTGGGTCAGCTGCTCGGCGAGGCTGCCGGTGTAGAAGGACTCCCAGCCCTCGGCGGCGAGGGTCTCAAGGGTGCTGGCGAGGTCGGTCTGGACAAGCTGGTCTCCGGACTCCAGCGGCTCGCCGTCGACCTCGAAGGGTTCGACCCCGGCGATGGCCTCGGGGCCGAGGTCCTCGGTCATCCGGGTGGCCAGGAAGTCATAGACCTCGAAGCCCTCGGAGGCGAGCTGCTGGGCGGGCTGGATCAGCCGGTCCCAGTCCAGGCTGCCGTGTTCCTGATGCAGGCGTCCCATGCCGGCGACGAAGCCGGGGGCACCGATGCCGGTCTCTGGGATCTCCCCGTCCACACCGACCATCTCGCGGTAGTCATAGAAGAGCGGGTCCCCGTCCTGTCCGGCGATGACCACCGATCCGCCGCCGCCGAGACCTGAGGCGAAGGGTTCGACCACCGACATCGCGAAGGCGGCGGCGATGGCGGCGTCCACGGAGTTCCCGCCCTCGGTGAGGACCTGTTCTCCAGCCTCGACGGCGAGCGGATGTCCCGCGCTGACTCCCTGCTGGGTGAGGGTGTCCTCCACCGGCTCAGGGGTGCTGGTGGGTTCTTCAGGGGTTTCGCTGGGTGCCGGTGGCGGTGGTGGCGGGGGCTCCTCCTCGGCGGCGCAGGCGGAGAGCAGACCGAAGCCTGCCAGCACCGCAGTGGCCCGGATGGCTTGGCTGCGCAACCGCACGCTGTGCGCCGGTCGGGTCCCTGTCCGGTGCGGCGTGAGCAGGTGTGGGCGCGGCGGGCGGTTCTTCGGCTGCATGTTTCGTCTCCCTCAGGAAGGCGTCGGCTTCTGTTCCATGGATGATCCGGGCTTCGCCCGGCGCGGGTAGGGGCGGGCGAGCTGACGGCGACGGTGCCGTTCGGGGAGGCGGTAGCTGACTCGCAGGAAGGCCGGCGTCTTGCGCAGCAGCGTCTCCAGCGGGCCGTAGCGGAAGTTCGCCATCCAGACCACGGCGAAGAGGATCAGCGCCAGCATGATCGCGCAGCTGATCAAGAAGCCCTGCAGCGGCTCTTCAGGCCCGGGGTAGATCAACAGCGCGATGATCACCAGGTGCGCGGTATAGGCGGTGAGCGGCATCTGGCCCACCGCGACCAGCAGCCGGATCCGCTGGTTGAAGTAGGGCACGACGATGAGCAGGATCCCCAGCACCATCACCGCGGTGCCGCTGGAGCTGATCAGCCACAGCGGCATCTGAGAATGGCCCACCGCGGAGATCAGGCGATCGAAGCCGACCTCAGAGGTGTCCGGCTCGCCGAGGACCCGGACCAGCACCTCGGAGGCTCCGAAGGCGCCGAACCCGGTGATGGCTCCGAGGTAGACCAGGCGCCGCTGCACCTTCGCGTTGCCCAGCGGCTGGCGGCCCAGCCAGACCCCGAGGAAGAACGGCGCGATCCAGACCACCAGAGGATAAGGCCCGGAGATCAGGATGGCACCCAGGATCTGGAACGGGGAGTCCCCGATCTGAGCCGGCTCGATGTGGAAATCGGTGCTCTGCCGCGCCAGGATCCACAGCACCGGGCCCAGCAGCGCCGAGGCGGCGGCGGAGAAGAACAGCCACCGGGTGGACATCTTGACCATGAAGGCGGCCAGGAAGAACAGCGCGGCGTAGGTGGAGAGGATCACGTTGACCCCGTGCTCCAGGGTCTGCAGCCCCAGGCCCAGGCCCAGCAGCAGCAGTCCGCGCCAGAGCAGCGTGCTGCGCCGGGTGATGCCCTTGGTCAGCGAGCGGCGAGCCAGAAACGTCACGCCGATGCCGGCGAGGACCACGAAGAGGATGGAGGCCCGACCGTTGAGCGCCCGCACGATCCACGAGGCCCAGCCGTCGTCGTTGTACGGGCCGACATTGACGATGATCATGCCGAAGACCGCCGCGGCCCGCGCCACATCGAGGGCATACAGACGACTCAGTCCGCGAGCTTGGGAGCTCAGCATGCGGCAGGGTCCTCCTCGCCAGATCGGTCAAGTACCTCAGAACTGTACCTCTCGGTCCTGCCCATTGGCTCGACATCCTCCCTCCGGCCAGTCGGGCCTCAGAGCAGCACCGCGCCGAGCAGACCGGCGCCGATCACCACGGCCCAGGCCGGTGCCCGCCAGCTGTTCAATGCGACGAAGGCCAGCACGGCGAGCACCAGCGCCTCGATTCCGACCTCGAGCACGCCGGCGGTGAAGACCGGGGTGTACAGCGCGGCGGCCAGGATGCCCACGACGCCGGCGTTGACCCCCATGAGCGCCTTCTGCGCGGAGGTGCTGCCGCGCAGCCGCTCCCAGAACGGCAGCGCCGCGATCACCAGCAGCGCGGCGGGGAGGAAGATCGCCAGCACTGCGACGGCGGCGCCCACCAGGCCCGAGGGCTCACCGGTGCTGGAGGCGCCGAGGAATCCGGCGAAGGTGAACAGCGGGCCGGGGACCGCCTGGGCGGCGCCATAGCCGGCGAGGAACACCTCCGGGTCCACCAGGGTCGGCACGGTCTCGGCCTGGAGCAGCGGCAGCACCACGTGGCCTCCCCCGAAGACCAGCGACCCGGCGCGGTAGAAGGAGTCCAGCATCGCCGCCCAGCCTGCCCCTGTGGCGGCGGCGAGCACCGGAAGTCCCGCCAGCAGCCCGAGGAAGACCCCTGAGGCGGTCCAGGCGGCACGCCGGGAGACGCGCACCGGGAAGGCGTCCTCGGGGCGGGGTCCGCTCTGCGGGGGACGCAGCCAGAACCACCCGATGATGCCGGCCAGCAGGATCGCGGCCACGGTGACGAAGGGGTTCGGGACCAGCAGCACCAGCACCATCGCGGCGGCGGCGATGGTGGCGCGGGGAGCGTCCGGGGTCAGCGTCTTGGCCATCGAGAGCACCGCATGGGCGACCACCGCCACCGCGGCGGCCTTGAGCCCATCGATCCACCCGGCCTCGGCGAGATCCCCAGCCTGCTGGAGGCCCAGAGCGAAGGCCACCAGGAGCACCACCGAGGGCATCGTGAAGGCGAACCACGCCGCGAGCATCCCGGGGTAGCCTGCCCGCTGCAGGCCCAGGGCCATGCCCACCTGGCTCGACGCCGGGCCGGGCAGGAACTGACACAGCCCCACCAGGTCGGCATAGGCCTTCTCGGTGAGCCAGCGACGGCGGGTGACGAAGGCGTCGCGGAAATAGGCCAGGTGCGCCACGGGACCGCCGAAGGAGGTCAGCCCCAGGCGCAGGAAGACCAGGAACACCTCCCCCACGGTGCCGGGATGGCGGGAGACCGACGGCGGTGCGCCGTCGTCCTCGGGGTGTGGGGAACGCTGAGTCATCAGCGCACACACTTGAGCAGGAAGGTTAACAGCAGTTGAACAGCCCTGATGCCCGGGTTGGTACCCTTCAGCGAGACTCGAGCCACCGGAAGCGGTGCCGGCGGGCCGTTGGAGAATGGAGACGGATATGAGGATGGCGGCCGCTGAACTGGCTCCGCTGCTGCGCGGCGCGCTGGAACACCAGGTCAGCGAGCGTGGGCTGCTTCCGTGGCGGCTGCCCGCCGCCGCGCGGCGTCAGACCACCGACCCCGGCGTGGAGCGCGTGGCCGCCCAGCCCAGCGGAGTCCATCTGGCCTTCCGCACCGAGGCCACCACGCTGGTGCTGATCACCCACCCGACTCGCGACGTCACCGGGAATCAGGTCCCGAAGAGCGGAGTCTACGACGTGTTAGTCGACGGGGAGCTCTATGCGCAGCTTCACTCCCCCGTGCAGGGTGTCGGCACGACCCGGCGCAGCGACCCGGTCACCGGTGAGGTCTCCACCAGCGTGGGAGCCGACGCCCGGATCGAGCTGCCGCAGCTTCCGCCCGGCGCCCACGACGTGCAGATCTGGCTGCCCCACGACGAGCGGACCGAGCTGGCGGCCCTTGAATCAGACGCCGAGCTGATCCCGTCGGACTCCGCGGGAACCACCCGCTGGCTGCACCACGGGAGCTCGATCAGCCACGGCTTCGCGGTCTCCCACCCCACCGGGACCTGGCCCGTGGTCGCGGCTCAGACGGCCGGAGTCCAGCTCACCAACCTTGGGCTCGCCGGTCAGGCGATGCTCGATCCGTTCACCGCGCGCACGATCCGCTCCGCCGAGGCCGATGTGATCAGTCTGAAGCTCGGGATCAACATCACCAACGGGGACACCATGCGGCTGCGCACCTTCGTCCCGGCGGTGCACGGCTTCCTCGACACGATCCGGGAGGGCCGCCACGCGCGGACTCCGCTGCTGCTGATCTCCCCTTTGCACTGCGCGATCCAGGAGACCCGACCCGGCCCGGTGCAGATGCAGCTGCTGGACTCCGGTCCGCGCTTCTCCGCCATGGGCGACCCGGCCGAGGTGGCCTCCGGGAAGCTCACCCTGCAGGTGATCCGCCGCACGCTGCGCGAGATCGTGCAGTCTCGGCGGGCGCAGGACCCGCAGCTGCATCTCCTCGATGGCCTGGAGCTCTTCGGGGCCAGGGATGAGGCTGAGCTGCCGATGGCGGATCAGCTGCACCCCGAGACCCAGGCGCAGCGGCGGATCGGGCAGCGCTTCGCAAATGTTGCACTCTCCCGCGGGGGCCCGCTGAACCTGGGATGATTCAAGGCGTGCTTCTGGAAGACATGCCTCCCCGCGCGTGGATCGCCACCACGCTGCAATGGATCCGCACGATCGCGCTCGCCACGCTGTTCCTCGCCCTGGGCCAGGTCCTCGACGCCACGCTCGCCCAGCAGGAGAGCTCCGGTGCGCTCCTGCTGGCCGGCGTCGCCGGGATCCTTGCGGTGACCTGCGCCGGGGTCGCCGCGGCGGTCCCGCCCCGATTGCGCGCCGTGGAGGAGCAGCGCTGGCGCGGCAGCGGGATCCGGGCGGCCCTGGGCCGTGATCCGGCCCAGGCCGCACCCACAGGCGCTGCAGGCCATGCGGCCACCGGCGGTGGGATGCCCGGCGGAGCCAGCGGTCGTCCCAGCACTGCCGGCGGGCGACCCAGTGCTGGCGGGCGGCCCAGTGCTGCCGGCGGGCGACCCGGCACCGGTGAGGCGGAGCTGCTCACCGGAGGAGTGGAACGCATCGCAGAGTATCGCGCCGAGTTCCTGGGCCCGGCGCTGGCCGCGTTCACCGCCCCGGCGCTGGTGCTGCTGTTGCTGGGGATCTTCGTGGACCCGGTGATCGCGGTCGTTCTGCTCGTCCTGGTGCTGCTGGTCCCGGTGCTGGTGAGGTTCTTCCTCGCGCGCTTCCGCGGGCCCACCGCCGCCTATCGCCGTCTCGCGGGGCAGGCCACGGCCAAGTTCCAGGAGGTGCTGCGTTCGCTCGGCGGGCTGGTGCTGCTCGGAGCCGAGGACGCCGGTCGGCGCAGCGTGGCCGAAGCCGCCGCGGCGCTGCGGGTCCAGGCGGTGGCCCTGCTCAAACGCAGCCAGCTGATGATCCTGGTCAACGACGCGCTCTTCTCCCTGGTCATGATCACCGCCGCCGTCGGGCTGGCCCTGTGGCGCTTCGACGCCGGCATGATCACCGTCGGCGGGTTCCTCGCCGTCCTGCTGCTCGCCACGCTGCTCTACGAACCCATCGACAAGCTCGGCCGTACCTTCTATGTGGCCATGGCCGGGCGGACCCAGCAGGGCCTGTTCACCCAGACGCTCACGACGCCGGAGGCAAGTGCATCGAGCAGGACACCCCCGACGACGACGTCGCCAGCTGTCCCTGCGGCTGATGCTCCTGCTGCAGGGAAGTCAACAGAGACACCGACCGGGCAACCGGACGAGGCGGCGTTCGGGCCAGGCCGCGGCTCCGCTGAGCTGCTGCGCCTGGAAGACCTCGGCGTGGAGCGCGGCGGACGCGGCGTGTTGCGCGGGGTCACCCTCAGCGTCCCGCGCGGTGCCGTCCTCGCCGTCGTCGGCCCCTCCGGTGCGGGTAAGTCCACGCTGGCCGCGGTGCTCCAAGGGCTGCTCCCGGCAGCCTCGGGTCAGCTGCTACTGGAAGGTCATCCCGCCGATCCCGCGGCGCTGCAGCAGGCTGCGGTGACCGTGCCGCAGAAGCCGTTCATCTTCTCAGGCACGGTGGCCGAGAATCTCCGGCTCGCCCGCCCGGAGGCCTCAGAGGACCAGCTCTGGAAGGTGCTCGCCCAAGCGCGCCTGGATGCGGAGATCGCCGCGAAGCCACACGGCCTGGACACCCAGGTCGGTGAGGACGGCGGGTCCCTCTCCGGAGGGCAGATCCGGCGCCTGGCGATCGCCCGTGCGCTGCTCTCCGGCGCAAAGCTGCTGATCCTTGACGAGCCCACGGCTGACCTGGATCGCCGGGCCGAACGCCTGGTCGATGAGTCCCTGCGCAGCCTCGCCGGGGACCACACGCTGATCATCATCGCGCATCGACTCGCGACCACCCGCTGGGCCGAGAAGGTGCTGGTGCTCGAAGCCGGGGAGACCGCGGCGCTGGGCTCCCCCGATGAGCTTCTCGCCCAGACCGGCTACTACGCGCAGGCCACTGCAGGAGAAGGAGAAGACCGATGATCGCCCACCTGCTCAGACTGGCCAAGGGCTCGGCGGGGCTGCTGGCGCTCTCCGCCTTCGCCCGCACGCTGACCCTGCTCTGCGGGGCAGCGCTGCTGCTCTACCCGGCCTGGCTGGTCGGACGCCTGGCCGATGATCAGGACATCCCCCCGCTGGGCACCGTCATCGCGGTGATGATCGCGCTGGCCGCAGCCAAGGGGCTCACCCGCTACGCCGAGCAGCTCTCCGGGCACACCGCGGCCTTCGCGCTGCTGGAGCAGCTGCGGGTCCGGCTCTACGAGAAGCTGATCCCGCTGGCTCCGGCGGTGACCGCCTCCCGGGGAAGCGGTCGGCTGCTCTCGGCAGCCACCCGCGACGTGGACCGGGTGGAGGTATTCTTTGCGCACACCCTGGCTCCGGTGGTGACAGCGGTGCTGATCCCCGCCGCCGCCGTCGTGCTGACCTGGAGCCTGACCGGGCCGGGGCTCGGAGGCGCGCTGCTGGTGATCTATCTGGCAGCTGCCGCCATGCTCATCGGCATCGGCCGCCGCGGCGGACGCGCCACCAGCACCGTCCAGGTGCGCGCGCGAGGTGCGTTGGCCCAGGAGATCAGCGACGATCTGCGCGGCCGTTCGGAGATCACGATCTTCGGCGCCCAGGAACAGCGCGCCCAGCGCGTGGACCGTCTCGGCGCACAGATCGGGGCAGGCTCCCGGGGCGCCTCGGTGCTGCAGGGACTCCGTGCGGCGGCCGGGCAGGGCTGGCAGGTGCTCGCCCTGCTGGTGCTGCTGCTGCTCGGGCTGCCCCAGGTCCAGGATGCAGTATTCGGCTACACCGAGCTGCTGCTGGTGCTGGCCCTGGTGCCAGGCACCGCACCGGCCCTTGCCGCCATCGAAGCGCTCGGCATCTCGCTGCCCGCGGCGCTGGCATCGGCGGCGAACCTGCGCGAGCTCGAAGAGAGCTCCCCGGCGGTCCGTGAGCCGACCCGCCCGGCCCCGGTGACCACCGAAGCCGACGGCGCGGCCTCGGTGTCCTTCCAGGGGGTCAGGTTCGGCTACCCCGGCACCTCACGGGAGGTGCTCGAGGGTGTGGATCTGCACATCGAACCCGGTCAGGTGGCTGCCGTCGTCGGGGTCAGCGGATCTGGGAAGTCCACACTGGCGGCGCTGCTCACCCGGGTCTGGGACCCGCAGGAAGGCCAGGTCCGGCTCGGCGGGACCGATGTCCGGGAGCTCTCCCTGGCCACGCTGCGCGAGCAGATCACCGTGGTGGAGCAGCGCCCGGTGATGATCAGCGGCAGCATCCGGGAGAACCTGCTGCTGGGCAGCCCCGAAGCCACCGATGAGCAGGTGCTCGCCGTGTGCCGCTGGGCCTGCCTGGACACCGACATCGAGGCGATGCCCCAGGGCCTGGACACCGAGCTGGGAACTGAGGGGGCGCGTCTCTCCGGCGGGCAGGCGCAGCGCCTGGCGCTGGCCCGCGGGTACCTGCGTGCCAGCCCGGTGCTGATCCTCGACGAGATCACCTCGGCCCAGGATCCGCTGACCCAGGCCGAGATCCTGCGCCGGATGCCTGAGGCCACCAGCGCCACGGTGATCATGATCGCGCACCGCTCGGCGGTCCTGCGCCACGTGCACAGCGTCTATGAGATTGACGCCGGGCAGATCACAGCAGCAGCTCGGCCAGCATCGGGAGCGTGAGCAGGCAGGCCAGGGTGCTGGTCACCAGGATCGAGGCGGCGAGTCGTCCGTCGCCCTCGTACTGCTGGGTGAAGAGGTAGACCGTGGTCGAGGAGGGCATGGCGGCGATGATGATCAGGGTTCCGGCCCAGATCGGTCCGAGCTGGTCATAGAAGGGAAGCACGGCCAGCCAGGTCAGCACCGGCAGGATCAGGATCTTGCCGGTGGTTCCCAGCGTGATCAGGCGTTTGGGCACTCCTCCGCTGCGGATCCCCTCGATCGCCGGGTGCAGCGCGAGTCCCACGCAGAACAGCGCCAGCGGCACCGCCGTCTCCCCCAGCAGGCTCACCGACTCATCGACCGGCGCCGGCAGCCGCAACGGGCTGAAGACCACCAGCAGCGCCAGCGCCATGGCGATGAACACCGGGTTCAGCAGCAGCGCGCGCTTCAGGATCGGTCCGATCTGGGTGCGCAGCAGATGCCAGACCCCGCTGAGTCCTCCGGTCCCTTCAGGAGTTTCAGGCGCTGACCCGGCGGCAGATCGGTGGTACTCGGCAGATCGCTGCTCCGCGCGGGCGGTCACGACGGTGCGGACCAGCGGGTAGCCGTTGAGGTAGATCAGGTTGTGCAGCATGTGCACGATTCCGGCTGCCAGGCCGGCCTCGGGTCCCAGCACGCTGATCGAGACCGGGATCCCGAAGTACCCGACATTGCCGAAGCTGCCAGCCAGCGAGGTCGCCGCGGCGCCTTTTCGGCCGCGGGCCCCGAAGAGCCAGCTGGCGTAGTACAGCCCGATGGAGACCAGCGGGGTCACCACGGCGACGATGACCACCGCGAGCACCGGGAAGCCCGCCGTGGGCGGTGCGGTGACCATGGCGGAGTAGATGAAGGTGGGCAGCGCGAAGTAGAACAGGAAGCCGTTGAGGTGGTCCTGGCCGCTGCGAAAACGCGGGATGAACCCCGCGGCGAAGCCCACGCCGATCACCAGGAACATCGGGCCGATCACGGCGAGCATCGCCACCATCAGCGTCTCCCCCCTCGGAGCCTGACCTGCCTGGCGGAGGGCGCAGGCCCTCGGCTCACCAGCGCAGCCTCAATGAGGTCTTCCGGCCCAGGCCAGGCAGGCCGAAGACATCGGGGCGTCCCGCGGTGACTCCGGCCAGCGGGTCGCTCTGCAGCGGGCCTGTCTGCAACGGGCTGGTCTCCGGCGGCTCGGTCTGCAACGGGCTGGTCTCCGGCGGGACGGCCGTGGGCGGGTCGGTCAACACCGGGGCAGCCGTGGCCGGCGCCGTCTGCCGCGCCGGCTCGGTGGGCTGGTGGGCGCTGCCCGCGGCGTCGTCGTCCTGCCCCGGCCCATGCACGGCCGGTGCCGGGGAGCGGAGGATGTCCTTCTCGGGGTCCAGGATCTCGCGGACCACCTGGACCATCAGGTAGATCAAGGTGGCCATATGGGCGAGTATCCCAAGGTGGTAGGCCCAGTCGATGAGCTCGGTGCCACCGGCGAACTCCCCGCCGGAGGTGATCTTCGCGCTCATCATCCACACCGAGACCCAGTGGAAGACCTCTGCGGCCTGCCACACCAGGTATCCGCGGACCTTCGGGCGGGCCAGCACCAGCAGCGGGATCAGCCACATCACGAACTGCGGAGAGTACACCTTGCCCAGCAGCAGGAAGCTGGCCACGATCAGGAAGCACAGCTGCGCCATCCGTGGCCGGGTCGGCGCCGCCCAGCCGAGGTAGGCCACGCCGAGGCAGCACACCAGGAAGAGGCCGTTGGAGAGCAGGGAGAACCCGGCGCCGTCCAAGGGCAGCCAGGTGAAGAACAGCCACACCGAGGAGAAGCTGACGTCTCGCTCGGATGAGAATCGGTAGAAGGTGGACCACTGCTCGAACTGCAGGATCATGAACGGCAGGTTCACCGCCAGCCAGGTGAGCGCCGCGGCGAGCGTGGTCGCGGCGAAGGAGCGCAGCCGCCCGCTGCGCAGGCAGAGCACCAGGATCGCTCCCAGGAAGAACAGCGGATAGAGCTTCATCGCCGCGCCCAGGCCGATCAGCACACCGGCCCAGATCGGATGCGACCGGCCCCAGAGCAGCAGCGCCAGCGCGCCCAGAAACACCGCCCACATGTCCCAGTTGATCGAGAGCGACAGGATGATCCCCGGCGCCAGGGCGACCAACAGCGCGTCCTGCCGGCGATTCCCAGCGGTGGAGTAGGCCGTGGCCAGCACCACACCGAGCCAGCACAGGACCACGGCGAAGTGGTTGAGGTCGTAGAAGGCCAGGATGCGCTCGTCGGTGATGCCCTCGCCGGGGACCAGCAGAGCGAGCACTCCGGCCACCATCACCAGCAGCACCGGGTACTCCATGACCTGATCGGCTGGGACGTCGTCGACGAAGGGGAACAGGCCCTCGGCGAGCCCGCGCTGGCTGAACAGCAGCGAGAAGTCGGAATAACACATGTGGATGTGCTGGTCAGGGTCGGTCCAGCCGTTGACCCGGCACCATTGCACCGCCACCACGGAGAGCGCAGCGCCCAGGGTGGTGGCGGCGAGCAGCAGCCAGAGCAGTCGGGAGCCGGGGAGCTTCACGTGGTGTCCTTCTCGTAGATGTCCTCGGCCGCCCAGGAGGTGCGCGGCGGGGTCAATCCTCTCAGCCGCTGCCACCCGTGCTGCGCATTCCAGCGCTGGGAGCGGCGCCGCATGTCGAAGAAGTCGGTGGTGTTGGGGTCCAGGAAGACCACGTAGATCAGGTACAGCGTCACCACGGTGACGGCGATGGTGTGAATCGCTGCCGCGTCGATCCATTGCGCCACCGAGAGCTGCCCGACCATGGAGAGCAGCACCATCACGGTGAAGACCGTGGTGACCAGGACCAGGACTCGTCCGCGGTAGACATGGACCACTGCGTAGAACGGCAGCAGCCAGAGCAGGTACCAGGGTTGGATGATCGAGGAGGTCAGCACCACCAGGGTCAGGCCGTAGCCGGCCCAGAGGACCGGGTTCCCGACGGCGCGGCGCAGCAGCATCCACGCGAGCACGCCTCCCGCCGCGGCGCGGGCCAGGGTGTAGATGATCTCCGTGACGCTGGCGGCCTCGACTCCGGTGAGTGCTTCCGCGGCGGCGCCGATCCCGATTCCCAGCAGGCCCACCGGGGCGGCCTGCAGCACTGCGGCACCCGCACCGAGCGCGGAGGCGATCCAGCCCAGCCCGATGCCCAGCGCCGCGCCGCCGGCGATCAGCAGCACAGCGGCCGCGGTGCCGCCGATAGCCCATTCACGGAACCGGTCTCGCAGCGCGGCGGTGTCGCGCAGCGGGAGCAGCAGGATGAAGGGCAGCACCACCATCGCGATGGGCTTCACCGCGATCGCCGCGACCAACAACACGATGCACAGCAGGCGTTTCCTCCGCAGCCCGGCGAGCGTGCCGGCGAGCATCAGACCGATCATCAAGGCGTCGTTATGCGCCGCCGGGATGAAGACCAGCAGGGTCAGCGGGTTCAGCAGGCACAGCCAGAGCGCCCAGGAGGGCTCCGAGCCGAAGGCCTTCGCCAGGCGCGGGATGCAATAGAGCATCAGCGCGATCCCGAGCAGTGAGAGCGCCCGGAACATCGCGATCGCGACCTCCGGGATCCCCCCGGAGAGGAACCAGACCAGCTGCGCGAGCACCAGGAACAGCGGACCGTAGGGCGAGGGGGATTCCGCCCAGAGCCCATCGGCTCCCTCCATGAACCAGCCGGGCAGCTCCGAGACGCCATGTTCATAGGGATTGAGCCCTGCGTGCAGCACCCGGCCCTGGGCCAGGTAGGAGTAGACGTCGCGGGAGAAGATCGGCAGGGTGAACATCAGCGGGGTGGCCCACATCAGCAGCGTTCGGCGCATCAGCGGTGTGGTCCGGGCGGACCAGGAGCCCACCCGCTGTGAGAGTCGCAGCCAGGATCGCAGCAGCAGCAGCGCTCCCAGGACCAGCAGCACGGTGCAGGTCACCACTCCCGCCGTCGTCGTGCGCAGCGGCAGCAGCACCGGGTTCAGCGCGAGCAGCGACTGCGGGGTCATGGCCAGCCAGCCGACCCCCCAGGACCCGAGCATGATCATGATCGAGGCGAGCAGGCCCTGCCGTGCGGTGTGCGAGGCGGCGGCCTCCTCTCCGCCGATCAGCCAGGCGGTCGGTGGCCACTGGCCCAGGAAGGACCGGGCGCGCAGCGCGTTGCGTGAGACGGGATTAGCGCGCACCGGGGGCGCTCTCCTCTCCCGCGGGTGCGGCGCCCGGATTCTTCAGCGGTGAGCCGCCGGACTCGCCCCGGGCCGCAGGCGCGGTGACAGCCGCGGGGCTGACAGCTCCGGCGGTGTCTTCAGCGGGACTGGCGGCTTCGGCGGGACTGGCGGCCGCGCCGTCGTCGGTGGTGTCTACGGTGGTGTCTTCGCGCGGGCCGGATCGTCGTCCCCCCAGCCGGGGCCACTCCCAGCGGACTGAGGGCAGTCCCCAGCCGTCCCAGAGGACCCAGCGGGTCTGTCGGTCCAGCAGGGCCAGCCAGACGATGCAGATCCAGGAGACCGCTATTGAAAGTGCGATCATCTGCTGATCCAGTCCGAGGAACTGGTAGATCGAGAGTTGGTCTGAGGCGCCGAAGGCCAGGAAGAAGGCGATGGTGAACACCACCCACTTGAACTGCCAGTCTTTGCGGATCCCGGTGATCGCGAAGAGCGGCAGCAGCCACAGCAGGTACCAGGGCTGGATGATCGGTGAGAGCACCACCAGGGCGGTGAACGCCCAGACCATGCGCTGGACGATGAACCGCTCATCCCCGCGGAACATCAGCCAGAGCACCACCGCCACCGAGAGGATCCGCCCGGCCACTTTGAAGATCTCCAGGGTCCAGCCGCTGTCCAGGCCGAAGGAGCGCAGCAGGGTGCTCAGCCAGCCGTCGGCGATCCCGATCGGGGACCAGAAGACGCTGCCAGTGCCGGTGCCGGCGAGCACCGCGAGCCAGCCGAAGCCGTAGCCCTGCAGAAGGCCGATGCTGATCATGACCGCGGCGGCGATGCCGGCGGTGAGGAACCAGTAGCGGAACTTCCGGGACCAGGAGGCGCCGGGGCCGGCCCAGAGCAGCCCGATGAAGGGCAGCAGCACGATGGTGATCGGTTTGATCCCGATCGAGACCACCACCAGCAGCGTGGCGAGCACTCCCCTGCCATGCGCTGCGGCGTAGACCCCGGCCAGCGCGAAGCCGACCATGATGGCGTCATTGTGGGCGCTGGAGATGAAGCTGATGATCAGCAGCGGGTTCGCCAGCGTTATCCACTGTGCCCGGGCGGGGTCGACCCCGTGTAGCCGGGCGAGCTTCGGCACGAAGATCATCATCATGATCACCCCGCCCACGCAGGCGAGCCGGAAGAGGAAGAGCGCCAGGTCGGGACTGTCTGCGCTGACGCTCATCACCGCGGCCTCGAGCCAGAGGAACAGCGGACCATAGGGGGTCTCTGATTCAGCCCAGAGGATGTCTGTGCCGAGCTGGAACCAGTTGTTCAAGGTGGAGACCCCGGTGGTGTAGGGGTCCTGACCGGCCAGCACCAGGCGTCCCTGGTTGAGGTAGGCGAAGACGTCGCGGGAGAAGATCGGGATGGTCACCAGCTGCGGGAGCGACCAGAGCACGACGGCGGCGTTGACGGTGCGCAGCGATCCTGCGGGCCAGTGCTTCGACTGATCAGGGTTCTCCAAGACGCGACCCAGCCGCAGCCAGGCGCGCAGCATCACCCAGCACCCCAGAGTCAGCGCGATCGTGGCGACGACGACGCCGACCGGTTCGGTGCGGAACGTGATGATCCACGGCTGACGGGACAATGGGGAGACGCTGACCAGCCAGCCGACGCCGAAGGATCCCAGCAGCACCAGCATCGAGCCGAGCAGGCCTTCGAGAAGCGGGGACCAGATGCTCTTGGGGCGGGTGGAGGAGCGCAGGATGTGCAGCCAGATGTCCCGTTTCCGCTGTCTGCCGCCGACGGGCGACGTGGTCCGGGGGCGTGCGGGGTTGCCGAGCCCGAGGGGACCCTCAGCACCTCCCGGTGCGGGGCTGTTCTCGGTGGCTCCAGCCTCAGCGCTCATCGCCTTTGAATTTATCACCACTGCCCGGGCTGACCCCGGTGCCCGAAGGGCTGTCGGTAGAGTACGAAGCGTGACTTCCCAAGAGACTGAGACCAACGCCTCATCCAGCTCCACCACGCAGACCCGCCCCGGCGGCTCCTGGGCCGGCCGGATGGTCTGGATCGACTGCGAGATGACCGGCCTGGACCCTGACCACGACGTCCTGGTGGAGATCGCGGCGCTGGTCACCGACGCCGACCTGAACATCCTCGGCGAGGGCGTCCAGGTGGTCATCACCCCGGACCCGGCGGAACGGATCGAGACCATGGCCCCGATCGTGCAGAAGATGCACACCGCCTCCGGGCTGTTGGAGGACCTCCGGCACGGGGTCTCGGTGCAGACCGCGGAGCAGCGCGTGCTGGAGTACATCAAGGCGTGGATCCCGGAGGCGGGGGTCGCCCCGCTGGCTGGAAACTCGATCCACGCGGACAAGGCCTTCCTGCGTGTGGCCATGCCGGAGCTCATGAAGCACCTGCATTACCGGCTCATCGACGTCTCCACGATCAAGGAGCTCTCCGCCCGGTGGTACCCGGAGGCGAAGAAGTCCGCTCCCGCGAAGACCGGAAATCACCGCGCACTGGGCGACATCCGGGACTCCATCGAGGAGCTGCGTCATTACCGGCGGACGGTCTTCAAACCGAGCTGAGACGATTTCCGGATTCCCAGGAGATCTGTGTAGACTGATCTGCGTTGCTTTCAGCCCTTCCAGGCTGATCCGCAGCGGCTCCGAAGCCGGTCTCGGCTTCACATGGTGGGCGTAGCTCAGCTGGTAGAGCATCGCGTTGTGGTCGCGAGGGTCGCGGGTTCAAGCCCCGTCGCTCACCCCATGGAACGGCCCTGGTCATCTGACCAGGGCCGTTTTTCGTTGTTCGCTTCCTGTGGCGGGCCTCATCTGGTGGGCTCTGCCGTGCGCACGCGCGGTCCTGACTAGGCGGCGGGTTCCCGCCGGCGCCGCTGTTCATTGATGCTTTCCACGGCTTCCAGGGCGGCCCTGCCCGCACGCGCGGCCGTGATGATGTCCTCGAAGGCTGCATAGGAGCTGCCCAGATCTCGCGCCTCCCGCGCGGCGTGGGCCTCCAGCCGATGCTTGTCCACGTCCAGCAGCGCCAGGTGCGCCTGCTTCTCCAGTTGGGCCCGAGTACTCATGTCGTCGCGTCCCCTCCACCAGTGATTGCAAATGGTCTATGGGTTACGTCTCTCGGGTGGGATGCGTTCAACGCCGGGGCGAAGTTTTTCGGAGATTCTCTCAGTGTCCAGGTGGACAGTCCTTCCTGGGGTCAGTTCCAGGGTCGGCCCGCGACGAGCACTGGGAGCTCTTTCGGTCATAAGCCCCGGTTCAATCTTGCATCGGTTCTCCAGATCAATGGTGCCTCGCTGTTGTGTCGCGGGACATGTCAGAGGCTCTGTCTACTATCGCGGCAAGAACAAACTCAAAAGTCTGACAGTGCAACTCAAAGGCGATTTGTGCGGGACTATCAGTCATACGACTGGTCCCGCAGATCGTATTCGCCGCCCGATGATGAGGTCTTGTTCGAGTCTTGTGGTTCTCTCCTCCTCGCCATAATGTGAACAGCCAGGGGGACGACAACTGCCGAAACGTAAACCGTATCTGAGCGTTCACTCGCGCCGAGAGGAAATCATGTCCGCACCCACCCACGAGTACCCCTATCCCCCGCCTCAGCAGCAGCAGCCCCCTTCCAGCAAAGGTCTGGGGATCGCATCCATGGTGTCGGGAATCGTCGCCATCGTGCTGAGCTTCATTCCCGTTGTTGGGTTCCTGAGTTTCATCCTTGGTCCTATCGCCGTCATCCTTGGCATCATCGCGATCCTCAAAAAGTCCGGTCGCGGACAGGGGATTGCCGGGATCATCACCGGCGCGCTGGGCTTCGTCATCGTCACGCTTGGCACGATCCTGTTCAGTGCTGCACTGCTGTCTATTGATGAAGAGATGCAGAGCGCCGATGAGTCAATCACCGATGAGACAGAGAGCTCGCCGGAACCGGAGGAATCCGCAGCAGCCGAAGAGTCTGCCCCGGCCGAGCAAGGTGAACCGGCGGAGGTCGCAGCGGAAGCTGAGCGGACTGAGGAGGACCTGGCGCAGGAAGTCGAGGAAGACACACCGGACTCGAGCAGCGGTGAGGCTAACGCACTCGCATCCGCCGAGTCCTACCTGAGCTTCTCTGGCTTCTCGCGTTCAGGCCTGATCGAACAGCTGGAGTTCGAGGGATACTCCACCGAAGAGGCTGAGTATGCGGTGGAGAACGTGGAGGTGGACTGGAGCGAGCAGGCGGCACGGTCCGCCGAGTCCTACCTGAGCTTCTCTGGCTTCTCGCGTTCAGGCCTGATCGAACAGCTGGAGTTCGAGGGATACTCCACCGAGGACGCTGAGAACGCGGTGGAGAACCTGGAAGTGGACTGGAACGAGCAGGCAGCACGGTCCGCGGAGTCATACCTGGAGTTCGGCTCATTCTCGCTGCAGGGACTGATTGATCAGCTCGTATTCGAGGGCTACACGCAGGAGCAGGCAGAGTACGGCGCCAATCAGGTCTACTAGAGCACCGATCGCTGAGCCGCCCCGTCCAGGTCGTTTCCTGGACGGGGCCTCTCGAACGCCGAGCCGATACGCGGACGTCTCGCACAAAGCGACATCAGCTGGAGCCGACCACCCCGCCGCCGCCAGTCCCCAGTTATGGCTGAATACCCTCGGACTCGCCACACTGGTCACATGATCCGCTGTGATTCGGTCTCGGCATGACTACCGAACAGGATGTCCGCCGCCTGGCACTGGACCTTCCGGAGGTCATCGAACGGCCCTCCTGGGGGACCCCGGGGTTCTACGTCCGGGGCAGGATCTTCGCTCGAATACACGAAGCCCCGGGGATCCTGATCTGTTGGCGCAGCAGCTTGGAGGAACGTGAAGCCCTGCTCCAGTCAGACCCGGTGAAGTTCTTCACCACGGATCACTTCCGGGATCACACCAGTGTGCTGGTGCGGCTGGATCATGTGGATGCGCAGGAGCTGAGAGAACTGCTGCAGGAGGCGTGGGAGGCCCGCGCTCCGAAACGCCTGCGCGACCAGCTCGGCTAGCCGATCGCCTGATCCCACCGGCTGAGTTCACCTCCGGAGCCCACCTTCTCAGGGCGCCTTCTGAACGCGACGCGCGCAGCGCAGCCCTGGAAGGTTCGGCGCCGGAAAGTCCGGCGCCGCTCGCCCGTCGTGCCGCCCAAGACCCAGATACGAATCCGGTCCGCTTCGATTTCGCAGCAAATCGACCTCGCGTCGTGATCACCGAACCCTGCTTACTGCGTAGGGTTGCGTGCATGGACCTTCTCCCTGCGAACTGGCTGGCTGCTGGCGCGATCACCATCCTGGCAGTCGCTGCCGTGGTGGTGGCCATAGCGCGGGGTCACCTCGGTCGGGACGCCCGGATCACTGCCTCCCACCAACCCGGGACCATCACGCTGACCAGCAGCATCGACGCAACAGTCGTCGCCATTCTCAACGAGCGGGACAGCCTCGCAGAGGCCCTGCAGCGTGAACCGGTGGAGCTTCCGATCACGCTCACGGCAGGAGAACCGTTCACCCTGACCTACCCAGCCTCCGCCGAACGCCCGCCACGCAGTGTGCTGCTGCGACTGAAGGACGGTGCGATCAAGCACGTGGACCTCCCCCGCGTCTGAACCGGGCCAATCACGCCCCGTGACCTGCGGCTTCACACGTCGTTGTCAGATTTCGGCTGTAAGCACACGCCAAGCCAGGCAGGATACGCTTCCCGAGGCAGTGATCGGCAACCGATCACCAACTGGGCATCGCTTGCCCGATAACGCGTCACCAGACCGGGAGGAACTCCGTGCAGGAAATCGCGATACCGGCGCTCGTCGACGTGCCGTCCGAGATGAACATCACCGATCTGCTTCAGCAGCAGCGCAGCGAGGACCCTGAGAACATCCTGTTCACCCGACGCGATGCCGCCGGTGGCTGGGTGGACGTCTCCGCTCGGGATTTCCATGCCGATGTCACGGCGCTGGCCAAGGGCCTGCTCCAGCACGGCGTGGCAGCCGGAGACCGGGTCGGGCTGATGTCCGCAACCCGGTACGAATGGAGCCTGCTGGACTTCGCGCTCTGGTACGCCGGTGCGGTCTCGGTGCCGGTCTATGAGACCTCCTCCGCGTCACAGCTCGCGTGGATCGCCGAGGACTCCGGGCTCAGCCTGGTCTTCGCCGAAACCCCAGAGAACCGGGAGACCATCCTCGAGGGGTTGGCGAGCTCGGGACTCCCGAAAGCTCCGGACGTGCTGCTCATGGAGACCAGTGTTCTTGATCGGCTCCGGGACGCCGGGCGCGCCGTCACAGATCAGGTATTGGAAGCCCGGCGGGCCGCCGCCGTCGGCGAGGATCTCGCGACCATCATCTACACCTCCGGCGCCACCGGTCGTCCCAAAGGCTGCGAGCTGACCCACGCAAACTTCGTGGAGCACAGCCTGCAGACCCTTGCCGCCATGGACGGAGTGGTCGGCAAGCACTCCTCCACCGTCTTGTTCCTCCCCATGGCCCATGTCTTCGCCCGGTTCATCTCCGTGATCTTCATCGCCGCAGGCGGACGGGTCGCACACACCCCCGACATCAAGCAGCTCATCGAAGACCTGGGTGTGATTCGTCCGACCTTCCTGCTCGGGGTTCCCCGAGTCTTTGAAAAGATCTACAACGCTGCGGCGCTGAAGGCCGAGGGCGACGGCAAGAAGCGGATCTTCGCGGCCGCGGCAGACACCGCGGTGGCCTGGTCCCAGGCCAGCGCAGACGGCGGTGCCCCACTGGGCCTGCGCCTGAAGCACGCGCTGTTCAGCAGACTGGTCTACTCGAAACTGCGTCGCCGGATGGGTGGGAACGTCACCCATGCGTTCTCCGGCGGCTCACCTCTGGGTGAACGTCTGGGTCACTTCTTCCACGGCGTCGGCATCCAGATCATCGAAGGCTACGGTCTCACCGAGACCACGGCCCCGGTCACCGGGAACATCCCGTCCGTCTACCGGATCGGCACCGTCGGCATTCCGCTGCCGGGCAACGCCGTCCGGGTCGAGGCCGACGGCGAACTGCTGGTCCGCGGCAGCAGCGTCTTCCGTGGCTACCGCAACCGGCCCGAGCTCAACGCCGAGTCCTTCTCCACCGACGGCTGGTTCTACACCGGGGACCTCGGACGCCTCGACGAGGCGGGACGGCTGATCATCACCGGACGCAAGAAGGAGATCCTGGTGACAGCCGGCGGGAAGAACGTCGCCCCGGCACAGCTGGAAGACGCCATCCGTGCAGACCTGCTGGTCTCCCAGGCTGTGGTCGTCGGAGACGGAAAGCCCTTCATCAGCGCGATGATCACCCTCGACGGAGATGTCATGCCTGCGTGGCTGCGCAGCAAAGGACTGGACCCAGACACCTCGATGAAGGAGCTCACCGAACACCCCGAGGTCCTGGCGCACCTGCAGCAGGTCATCGACTCCACCAATGCGAGCGTCTCGAAGGCAGAGTCGATTCGCAGCTTCACCGTGCTCGAGGACGACTTCACCATCGATTCAGGGCACCTGACACCTTCGTTGAAGATCCGCCGTGCCGAGGTCATGCATGACTTCCAGCGGGTCGTGGAGAACCTCTACGAGAAGGCCGCAGCCCGCACCAAGCGCCACGGATAACAGAGAATCAGCGGGCTCGGCCCGGGTTGCTGGTGACACCGTCTGCCTCCAAGATCCGAGGGACCCGCTGGTCAGGACCGCGACTGTGTTGCCATCACATGACACGGCATGACAAGAGCTTAGGCACCGCAGTGATGGTGGCTCCAGTGCCTACGCCTGAGGACGACGGCGGGGCCGCTCTCCCCCTCAGCCTCAGCGTGAGTCTCAGTGCCGTGGTTCCCAGCGGAAAAATCGCTTGGCCAAGATCACGCCGATGACGACCCAGGCCAGGGTCGGGGGCAGCAGCAGGAGATTGTCGATCAGGTCGGTGCCGCCGTTCCAGGCATTGATGGTCAGCTCGGTCGCCGCACCACCGGGCAGTGCTCGCTTGAGCATGCCCAGGTCCTCGGTTCCGGTGAACCCGATCCAGAACGCGATCGCGGAGGTGCCCATGGTGACTGGCAGCGTGGTGACCTGCGCGTGCTCTGGTGAGGTGGTGATCCCGGCGGTGGCCAGGGCCAGGCCGAGCATCATCAGCACCAGGGAGAGCCCGGAGAGGATCAGCAGCGGAATCTCTGCCGGTGCCTCGGTGAGCACCGCGAGCACGGCAAGCACCGCAGTGACCTGGATGATCCCGATCAGCGCTGGGGGTCCCAGGATCCCGGCCAGCGCAACTGGGTCGCTGACCGCGGTGGAGCGCAGCCGCTTGAGGAAGAGAGTCTGCCGGCGGGCGGCCAGGGTGGTCACGGCGGTGGAGTACAGGCCCATGCTGATAAGGATCATCATGAAGGCCCCGGCGAGGAATCCGATGCCGGTGGGGACCTGGCTGAAAGCGTCGCGCTGGGCGATGAAGAGCAGGCTCAGACCCACGGGGATGACGGTGGCGCTGAAGAAGACCATCCGGTTGCGAATGATCTGTCGCAGCTCGCTGCGAGCGATGGTGAGCATGTGAGACTCCTTAGATGGCGTCGTGGGTGAAGAGAGGCGTCGTGAGTGAGGACAGGTGTGCGGGTCAGTCGCGGGTGATCGAGCGGAACACGTCATCGAGCCGGGTGGGTCCCGCGGCGAGGTCGCGCAGCTCGGTACCCGTCTCCTGAGCCCAAGACAGCAGGGTGTGCAGGTCCTGCTGGAGTCCGTGCGTCTCGATGAGCAGGGTGCCGTTGCCGGTGTGAGAGCTTTCCAACGGAAGCTGCGGGGCGTCCATGGGAAGCTGGAAGGTGATCGTGCCGGGCAGGGTCTGGGTCAGTTCTGAGACGGTGCCCTGCATCCGGAAGGTCCCTTCGTGCATGAGTCCGATCCGGTCCGCACGCTGCTGAGCCTCTTCCAAGTAGTGGGTGGTCAGCACGATGGTCGCGCCGTCTTCACGGAGCCGGTCCACCACGTCCCAGAGGTCGTCGCGGGAGGCCACGTCCAGACCAGTGGTGGGCTCGTCCAGGAAGACCAGCTCTGGTGACCCGTAGATGGCGGTGGCGAAGTCCAGTCGGCGCTTCTCACCACCGGAAAGGGCAGAGACCCGGGTGTCGGCCTTGGTGGTGAGTCCGACGACGTCGAGCACCCGGCTGGGATGGTCACGGCGCCCGGTCAGGCCCCCGATCAGGGTT
This sequence comes from Nesterenkonia sandarakina, assembly GCF_014138825.1. Taxonomy (NCBI): domain Bacteria; kingdom Bacillati; phylum Actinomycetota; class Actinomycetes; order Micrococcales; family Micrococcaceae; genus Nesterenkonia; species Nesterenkonia sandarakina. Next base: position 781,041 of record NZ_JACJIH010000001.1, read on the forward strand.
ACGGTCTCCCCGGCGCTCAGGTCAGCGGCGAAGCCACTGTCCTGGAGCATGATGCCCATTCGGGGGCGAACGGCCTTGCGGTTGCACGGGTGCTCACCGAGGATCGAGACCTTGCCTGAGGAGGCGGTGCGGTGGCCTTCGATGACCTCCAGAGTGGAGGTCTTGCCGGCGCCGTTGGTGCCGAGCAGGGCGTAGAGTTCGCCCCGTCGGACATCGAAGGTGAGGTCTTTGACAGCGTGGAAATCGCCGTAGCGGACGTTGAGGCGTTCGACGTTGATGACGGTGTCTGTGTTCATGCTCCTATTCCACGCCTGGGCGGGCCGACGCGGCAGTCATAGATTGTCAGCAGCGACCATGACGTTTTGTCACTGCCGGGCGGCAGCCGGATCCGAGAAGATGAAGGACCATGAGAACTCATAAGACCGGACTGCGAGGAACGAGCTGATGTCATCGACCTCCGTCGAGGCGCAACGACGCATGCACCGTGCCACGGTGCTCACCACTGTGGTGGCCATCGCGCCGGTGGCTCTGGCGATCGTGGCGATGACCTCAGACTCGTGGCGCGAAGGAATCGGCTTCAGCCTCGGGATCCTCCTCACGTTCCTGGTGCTGCTGGAGTGGAACCCGCGGGATCATCCGGTCTCCACCAGCCTGGCGCTCACCTTCTCGTTCCTGGTCTGGATCGTCTGCGCGGTGCTGGCGTTGAATCCGGTGGCGTTCTTCGGAGCCGCGATGCTCAGCGGAGTTTTGATACCCCAGCTACGCCAGAGACAGCTGGTCTGGATCGTCGGACTCGGGGTGGTGATCGCTGGGATCGGCTGCCTCTATTTTCTGAGTGAACCCGTGACCTGGATCGACGTCACCCGATACGTCCTGGTGCCGGGCGGGCTGAGCGTGTTTGTGGCCGCCGTGCTGCTCATGATGCGGGGCTACTGGCGGATCCTTCAGGATCTGGAGACCGCCCAGGAGGCGGAGGCTGAACTAGGCATCATGCGGGAGCGGATGCGCTTCGCCAGCGACCTCCACGACATCCAGGGGCACACCCTGCACATGGTCAACCTCAAGGTGGCCCTGGCCGAAGAGCTGCTGGCGCGGGATCCGGAACGGGCACGAGTCGAGCTGCGCGAGGTCTACGACCAGGTCGATGAGACCATCCGAGAGACCAAGAACCTCGCCTACGCCCAGCGCAAGCTGAACTTCAGCGCCGAGCTGGAGAACGCGAAGAATCTTCTCGAGGCGGTCGGGGTCCGGGTGCGGATCAGTCGGCATGGACAGATCAGGGCGGGTCTGGATGAGCTTCTGGGCCAGGTGCTGCGCGAGACCACCACCAATATCCTGCGCCATGCCGATCCCACCGAGGTGCAGATCCGGATCTCCGAGAGCGAGATGGTCGTGGACAACGACGGCGCGGCGGAAGGCCCACTGCCACCGCTCAGCGGGCTCTCGGTGCTGCGCCAGCGTGTCGCCGACGCCGGAGGTCGGCTCCGCGTCGAGCAGGCCTCCGGGACGTTCAGCACCTCCGCCAGCTTCCTGGATGCGGGGTCACTCACCCCCGAGGCTGAGTCAGAACCGCAGCGGAGCGCGACGTGATCCGAGTCCTTCTGGTCGACGACGAGGCGCTGCTGCGCTCGGCACTGGCCGCGCTGCTGCCGTTGAAGGCCCAGATCAGCGTGGTGGCCGAGGCCGCTGACGGGGCGGGCGCCGTCGCCGCGGTGCTGGAGCATCGTCCCGATGTGGTGGTGATCGACTTGGAGATGCCGGGGATGGACGGTCTCGCCGCGGTGGAACGGATTCAAGCGGAGAACCAGGAGCAGGTGGTGCTGATGCTGACCCGCCACGCTCGTCCCGGGGTGCTGCGCCGGGCGCTGAAGCTCGGGGTCCGCGGATTCGTGAGCAAGTCCGCGCACCCCACGCTGATCGCCGAGGTGATCGAGACGCTGCACGCCGGCAAACGCTGGATCGACCCGGACATCTCCGCGCTGGCGGTGGTTGATGACTCTCCCCTGACCGACCGGGAGCTCGACGTGCTGCGCGAAACCCTCCAGGGGTCTTCTGTGGCTGAGATCGCCGGTCGGCTCTACCTGGCCGAAGGCACGGTGCGCAATTACCTCTCCAACGCGATGCAGAAGACCCAGACGCCGAATCGCCGGGAGGCCGCGCGCTACGCGCGCTCCCGGGAGTGGCTCTGAGCCTGCAGCCCCCTCCCCCCGGGTCAACCCCGCCCGGAAGCTCGAGGCCACCTGGCGGAACGGCGCACGCCGGGATCGAGTCGGCACGGCCGAGACCGGCCGCGTCAGGCACCCGCCAGCTCGATGAGCCGGCGCACCGTGTTGAGGTTCCGCGCGGTCCCGGTCACCCCCAGCGTCCTGGAGATCGCAAGATCCTTCATCTGCGGCGCGCCCGCTCCTTCCGCGTAGCGCAGGTGCATCTCTCGGCCGATCACTTGCCACCGGTCCTCGCCGGTCTCCAGCGCACTCGCGGCCTGCACCGCGTCAGGCGTCGGTGGTGCCTGCAGAAAAGTGATGTAGGAGAACCGGGGGTCGATCACGTCGAAGGGGTGGGCCTGTAGGGCATCGAGCACTTCATCATGGGATCGACTGATCACCTCGCGGAAGAAGCCGAACCGTACCTGCACCGCGGCTTCAAGCGCGCGATCGAAGTCCTCAGGCAGGCCCGGCGGGATGCAGAGCAGGTTCCCGGAGGCGATATAGCTCGAGACCTCGGAGGCGCCCAGCGACTCCGCCAGGGCGCGCCACTGGGCCATCGGCAGCTTCGCCGTGCCACCGACGTTCACGGCCCGGACCAGGATGATCCTGCGAGTCACGGCGGGCAGCTCACCTGGAGGTCGCGGGCTGGTCCTGAAGCCGCTTGTCCTGCAGGTCCGGAACCACCATGACCGGTCCGGCTGCGCGCAGCAGCACACCGCGGGAGACCGAGCCCATCAGCGCTCCGGTGAACCCGCCCCGCCCTCTGGTGCCCACCACGGTGAGCTGGGCCTCTCGGGTCTGCTTGGCCAGCAGGGCCACGGGGTCACCGGGCTTCACCGCCGCGGTGACGTCCAGCGCGGGGAAGTGTGTCTTGACCCAGCGGATCTCCTCTTCCAGGGACTTCTCCAGCTGCGTCTTGCGCCGGTCGGTGACGCCCTCATCCGTCGAGTCCAGCTCGGGGTACCAGTCGAGCCACCCCTCCAGAGACGGCAGCGCGAGCAGCATGTGCAGAGTGACGCTTCGGTTCAACGCCGACTGCGCCGCCTGGAGCACTGCGACCCGACTCGGCGCCGAAAGGTCGATGCCGACGACCACCGGACGCCGGTCACGTCCGGCGGTGAAACGCTCGGCCCCTTCGGACTCGTTCACCTCGTACTGCCGGGTGACCACCACCGTGGGGCAGTGCGCGTGCGCGGGCAGCGCCGTGGAGACCGAACCCAGCACTCGCCCCAGGAAGCCTCCTCGACCCCGGGCACCGACCACCGCCAGCTCCGCCACGGTGGAGAGATCCACCAGCACTCCCGCCGCATCTCCGCGTTCGGTCCGGTAGATCACCTTCCCCGGATAGTGCTGGAGATACTCCCGGGCTTCGAGGAGCACCTTCTTGGCCGCAGCGACTGCGACCTCAGCCTCAGACTTCTCCGGCACCGCGGCCAGGGTGGTGTAGATCCGGGCGGGCACGCTGAACGCACTGACCACCGTGAGCACCCTCCCGCTGCGCTGCGCGGCGAGGGCACCGTAGTGCAGGGCGAGGAAGGACTGTTTGGACCCGTCGAATCCGACCAGCACCCCCAGGTCACGGGTGGCGGGATCGAATGCGACAGGTCGGGGTGCTGTGTACGCGTCGTTGTCCATGACCAACCTCCACCGGGGGTCTGACGACATCGAGGCGAGCGACGGCCCCCATTGTTGGAATTCGTCCGCCTCATTCTTGATCCTATTCCGGTGCCCCAGATCAGGGAACCACCACAGCGCGACCACGCAGGTCGCCGTCGTGAAGCTTGCGGTAGGCCTCGGGGGCCTGATCCAAGGAGAAGCGTTCGATCTCCACAGCCAGCTGACCGGTCCGGGCGAGTTCGAGGACCTCCATGAGTTCGGGCCGGGACCCCCAGTATGGTGCGCGGATCCTGGATCCGAACGGCTGTCCCAGCAGGCCCACGGTGGTCTGCACGGCCCCCGCGCCCACCAGCACCAGATCGGTGCGGGGACCGCTGAGCGAACGCACGATCTGCAGCACCGGTTCGTTGGTGACGAAGTCGAAGACTGCCGCCACCGGCTCGGGGCCCACGGCTTCGGCCACCCGAGCCGCGGCCGTGTCATCGGAGAGAAACGCGTGATGGGCCCCGACCTCCCGCGCGAAGTCAAGCTTGGATGCGCTGATATCCAGGGCGATCACGGTGGCTGAGGTCAGGGTGCGCAGCAGCTGGACTGCGACGTGTCCCAGGCCGCCGACGCCGATCACCACCGCCACGCTGCCGGGGACCAGCAGCTCCAGGGAACCCTCGATCGCGTGGTACGGGGTGAGACCGGCGTCGGTCAGGGACACCGTGGCCGAAGGGTCGAGCCCACCCAGTGGGAGCAGCAGGCGCGGATCCGGGACGATCATGTATTCGGCCATCGCGCCGTCGCGACCCAGGCCAGGCGGGACGATCCCCAGGGCGGCTGCATGGCTGCAGTAGTTCTCCGCTCCCTGGGCGCAGCTATGGCAACGTCCGCAGCCCTGCGGACCATAGACGGCCACGGCGTCACCGATCTCGACGCCCAGGGCCCCCTCGCCGAGTGCGTCGACGACGCCGACCGCCTCATGTCCCAGCGTCATGGGCAGCGGATAGCCGAAGCCGGCGTACTCCTGGTCGCTGAGTCCCATCACGAAGCTGTCGGAATGGCAGGCTCCGGCCGCTGTGACGCGCAGCCGCACCGCACCAGGGCCCGGTTGCGGAGTCGGAACGTCGCGCACTTCCGTCGGCTGCCCGATCGTCACATACTGCAGAGCCTTCATGGTGATCCCTCCAGGTCTTTCGGTTCACTCTCTGGTGCCGTTGCCGACCCGACAAGGGCCGAAAGTCCTTCTGACTGGCGGAGAGAGACCGAATCACCCGCAATCCTGCTCGAGATTGGCTTGACTCATCAGCATTCCCAAGCTGCTCTAAGCTGTTTCCCCACCTGGATCCTGAAGAGTTTTCTCTGCAGGGTCTAAAGACCCTAGATTTCTCGATTAACGGACGTACCGTGAGGCCATGGACTCTTCACCTGCGCACGACGACTCTTCACATGAGCAAGACACCGATCGGGATCCTGGCGTCCTGGTCGGCCTGGACGGCTCGGCCGCCAGTGAACGCGCCTTCCGCGCCGGGCTGAGGATCGCCCAGCAGCGAGGGCTTCCGATGCGCCTGGTCGGCACGTTTCCTCGTCCCGTCGTGACCGACGCCTACTACGTCCCGACGATGGAGGAGTACTTCGAGACCGTGGTGCAGGAGGTGCACAAGATGCTGCGTGGCTATGCCGCGCAAGCGGAGAAATCCGGGGTCACAGTCACCACCCGAGCCGTACAGGGTGACCCGAGCTCGGAGCTCCTGGCGGAGACTCGATCCGCCCAGGTGGTGGTGGTGGGCAAGCGCGGACGCAACCGCTTTGCCGGCCGAGTTCTCGGCAGCGTCTCAGCCAAGCTGGCCGCGCACGCTCACTGCCCCACCCTGGTGGTTCCCGAGAAGTGGCACAACGAGTCTTCCACCGAGCTGCTTGCTCCCGCCCAGGACCTCCCTTCGGAGAAGTCCGGTGCGGCGGAGCCGCTGCGTCAGGTGGAGGAGTCGCACCCGAGGTCCCATGAGCGGCGCCACTTCGCCAATGTGACGCGCGACCTGAACTTTGACTCTGAGATCGTCGTCGGGATCGACGTCGAGACCGAAGCCCAAGAGGTCCTGACCCTGGCGGCACAGGCCGCTTCCTTGTTGCAGAACCCGCTGACGCTGGTCTCTGCGGCCCCGCTGAACCCGCAGGGACACTGGTACCCGAACACCGTGGAGCACAATCTCGAGATCCCCAACCTGCGACGCCCCTACACCGAGCACCTGCAGCAATCAGCAGACCGGGTCTCTGCGGAGTTCCCGGAACTGGCTGTCCGGTGGCAGTTCTTCGACGGCTCCCCGGCCGGGGTGCTCTCGGAGGCCTCGCGGACCGCTGCACTGGTGGTGCTGGGCACGCGAGGCCACGGAGGCTTCTCCGGACTGCTCCTGGGCTCGGTCAGCCAGGCAGTGCTCAATCGCGCAGTGTGCCCGGTCCTCGTCGTCCCGACCCGTGGACGCTGAAGGGGGACCCGCCGTGATCCTGGAACACGCCGACGGCGACCCGATCCTTGTGCTGGATGAGGATCAGATCTGGGCACTGCTGGAACGCGGCCGATTCGGGCGCCTCATCGTCGTCCTGGGCCAGCGAGCAGATGTCTTTCCCATCAACTACGCAACGGCCCCCGACCGCAGCCTGATCTTCCGCACGGCACCGGGGACGAAGCTCGCCAAGCTCGCCATCAACGAGGACGTCCTCTTCGAGGCCGATCAGATCTCGGAGGACACCGCCTGGTCGGTCACGGTGCGCGGGACGGCGCAGTGGCTGCATAGCTCCGCTGAGATCGAGGAGGCCGAGCAGCTACAGCTGCGTCCATGGGTGCCGACCTATAAGGACAACTACGTTCGGGTGATCCCTTCCGAGGTCAGCGGTCGCCACTTCCAGTTCGGACCACATCCGGAACGGGAACTCGGAGAGGGAACCGGTGGTGGCTGATCAGTGGATGATCCCTGGCTGATCAGTCAGTGCGCCGGCCCTTGAGGAAATAGGCGATCGGGCCGATGTAGTTGATCCCGATGATGCCCGCCCAGACACCCTTCTTGCCGTTGACCTGATGCACGGGCCGGCGGGCGAGATCGATCCAGGCCGTCACCGCCAGCGAGATCTGCACCGCAGCGAGCACCATGGCAAGGGCTCGTCGTTCAGGGCTCATCTGTTTCCACTGCTTCTTGGTGTGCTGCTTCTTGCTCAGCCGTTTCTTCGCCCGCTTGCTCATGAAGCACTCCTTCTCACGGTTCCACTCAGGAATTCCTACGCAGGCACACGCGCTCCCCCAGGCTCAAGCTCCACAGATCATGACGGGCGTACCTCGAGACGGTTCTCGATCGCGGTCACACCTGGGGAGATCCACGCGGCGAGACCCGCCTGCCGTTTCTCAGCCAGAGACTCCACATGGCCGGTCAACACGGCGATCCGCCCGGTGATGGTGACGACCACGTGGTCAGCATCGATCTGGGGGTCGCGGAAACAGGCGTTGCGCAGCCGCTCTTCAGCGTTGCGCAATGGGGTCCGGGCGGCGGTGGCAATCAGGTTCTGCACCGATTCCACTCCGGTGGCCCGGCGCGCGGCCAGCTCCGCAGCATCGCGCTGGTAGATCCAGTCGACTTCACCCTGCAGGATCACGCAGCGGTCGTGGACCTGCGCAGTCACAGACCCTTCGGGGAGCTCGGAGATGCGTCTGAGCTCTACCTCTACTGCGCCTGTGAGCAAGGCACTGGTATCAGTCTGTGCCACGGCTGCGGTCTGCATCGGCGACGTCCTCCCAACCTTGGACCGGTGCTGCACGCAATCGCGTGCCCGAAACCACTGTGCTGCGTGGGTCACACAAGGTCGTAGTGCCATTGGTCCCACCGAGCTCAGGAGAGGAACGCTGGGACTGGATGCTTCGGCAGTGAGAAGCTTGGGATATGACCAAGCACCGCATCTACACGATGAGTTTCGCCAGCGTCTACCCGCACTACGTGGCCAAGGCCGAGCGCAAGGGGCATACCCAGGCCGAAGTGGATGAGATCATCTGTTGGCTCACCGGGTACTCTGCGGAGCAGCTGCAGACGGTTCTGGCCGAGGAGGTGGACTTCGAGAGGTTCTTTGCCCAGGCCCCGGCGATGAACCCGAACCGCTCCCTGATCACCGGGGTGATCTGCGGGGTCCGGGTGGAGGAGATCGAGGAGCCGCTGATGCGCGAGATCCGCTACCTGGACAAGCTCATCGACGAGATGGCCCGGGGCAAGAAGATGGAAAAGGTGCTGCGCGGCTGAGTTTTTGGCTGATTCCCTCGCAGAGCCCTTGGTCAGCCCTCCGCGGTGAAGCCCCCGGTGAGCCTGCCCGGATCAGGACCAGTCCACGCTCAGGTACTGCACCTCGGTGAACTCCTCCATGCCGAATCTGCCACCCTCACGCCCGATCCCGGCCTGTTTGACCCCGCCGAACGGAGCGCTGGGGTCCGAGACGATTCCGCGATTGACCCCGACCATCCCGACCTCCAGCCGCTCGGCGATCTTCATCGCGGCCTGCAGCCTCCCGGCGTAGACATAGCCGGCAAGCCCGACCTCTGCGGCGTTGGCGAGTTCGATCACGGCATCCAGATCGGTCCACGCCACCACGGGTGCCACGGGTCCGAAGATCTCCTCGCGGAGGATCTCCGCGTCTGTGGGCACCCCGGTGAGCAGCGTCGGGGCGATAAACGCCCGGTTCAGGTCCTGGGGCAGGTGTGCCTCGGCGGCGATCACCGCACCCTGTTCCCGGGCACCACGGATCAGTTCCCGGATCTGCTCGGCCGCCTGCTCGGTGATCACCGGACCGATCTCGGCGCCGTCGGCAGGGTCGCCCACACGCAGCGCGGCGATCCGGGCGCCGAACTTCTCGGTGAACTCCCCCAGCACCTCCTGGTGCACGTAGAAGCGGTTCGCCGCAGTGCACGCCTGACCACCGTTGCGGAACTTCGCGAGCATCGCCCCGTCCACTGCGGCGTCGACGTCAGCGTCGGCGGTCACGATGAACGGCGCGTTCCCGCCCAGCTCCATGGAGGTGTTCACCACCCGCTCGGCGCATTGGGCCAGCAGCCGCCGCCCGACGCCGGTGGAGCCGGTGAAGGAGAGCTTGCGCACCCGGTCATCGGCGAGCCAGGCGGTGACCACCCGGCTGGCGGAGCTCGACGCCGCCACCTGCACCACGCCTTCCGGCACGCCGGCCTCGGTGAGGATCTCGGCGATCGCGAAAGCGGTCAGCGGGGTCTCACTGGCGGGCTTGAGCAGCACCGAGCAGCCGGACGCCAGGGCGGGGCCGATCTTGCGAGTCGCCATTGCGGCCGGGAAGTTCCATGGGGTGATCAGCACCGCGACCCCCACCGGGTGCCGGGTCACCACGTTCCGGACTCCCCCGGCCGGCGCCTCGGTGTACTCACCAGGGGTGCGCACGGCCTCCTCGGCGTACCAGCGGAAGAACTCCGCGGCGTAGCTGACCTCGGCGGCGGCGTCGGCCTTCGACTTTCCGTTCTCGGCGACGATCAGGTCGCGCAGCCGCTCCGCCTGCTCCTGCATCCCCCGATACGCGGCCATGAGCACCTCGGAACGGTGCCGCGGCGCGGTGGCGCGCCAGGTCCGGAACCCCGCCTGAGCGGCGTCGACCATGGCGGCGGCCTCTTGGGCAGAGTGGTCACGGACCCGGTCCAGCACGGCTCCGGTGGCAGGATTGCGCACCGCCAGGTGAGGGTGCTCCGGCTGCTCCGCGGTGTGCTCCGGCGGGTGGACGGCCGGACTGTCAGTGGCGGACTGGGCGGTGTTCTCAGGGTGCATCGGTGGCCTCCAGGAAGATTCCGGCGAAGAAGTCTGCCAGCGCCGAGGTATCGGTCAGCGGCAGCACATGGGCGACGTATTGATCCGGGCGCACGACGACGACGCAGCCCTCCCGGCTGATCCCGCGTTCGTCGAAGATGTCGTGTTCCGGGTTGACCCCGAAGATCCGGTCCCTGGCGGTGAGCCCGAAGGGACCCACCGTGGGCCGGAAGGCCCGCGGGGCGTCGGTGACGTCGAACTTCTCATGTGCCTGCTGGTAGATGACCTTGATGTCGAAGAGCGTGTCCTCGTCCTGAGCCTGCGGGGTGTGGCGCCGCACCGGGGAGGCTGGGTCGGTGTGCAGCCAGTGCGCCCAGTGCGCCAGCGCCGAAGGTTCAGCCGTGTGCGGTGCTCCGGGCGCCGGGGCGTCGGCGAAGGCGTAGATCCGCCACCGCCCGTCGGCGGTCGCCAGGTGCCCCAGCTGCAGCGGGTTGCCGTCGCTGACCCGGTTCACCAGAGCCGACTTGAATCGTTTGCCCACCGGGTACCCGGTGGCGAGCTCCTGGTGGGTGGCCTCACCGGTGATCATCGAAGGGGTGTACTCGGTCATGAACCCGGCCGGGAACTCGATGGTCTTGACGTAGAAGTCCTCCAGCGAGGAGGGATCCTCCATCTCCTCGGGCTTCTGCGCCATCAGGGTGGACCACTGCTTGTCGAAGTCGATGAGGTTCTGCGCGATGACCTGACGCTCCGCGGAGTAGGTGCTCAGCAAGGTGGCGGGGCTGCGACCGGTGAGCACCTGACCCAGCTTCCACCCCAGGTTGAAGCCATCCTGCATGGACACGTTCATACCCTGGCCGGCCTTCGCGCTGTGCGTGTGACAGGCGTCCCCGGCGATGAAGACCCGGGGGTCGCGCTGAGAAGTGAGCTCGGCGGGCACGTCGTCGAACCTGTCCGTCACCCGGTGTCCGACCTCGTAGACGCTGTGCCAAGCCACGTGCTTCACCTCCACCGTGTAGGGGTGCATGATCCGGTTGGCGTTCTCGACGATCTCCTCCACGCTGGTCTTGCGGACCTGGGCGCCCTCCCCCGGCTGAACCTCCCCGAGGTCCACATACATCCGGAACAGGTGCCCGCCCTCGCGCGGGATCAGCAGGATGCTGCCGCCGGAGCGGGACTGGATGGCACACTTGCGCCGGATGTCCGGGAAGTCGGTGACGGCCAGGACATCCATCACGCCCCAGGCGTGATTCGCCCGGTCCCCCTGAAGGGTACGACCGATCGCGGCGCGGACTCCGCTGCGGGCCCCGTCGGCACCGAGCACGTACTTCGCCCAGACGGTGCGCTCGGCACCTGGCCCCGCCGTGGAGCCGGCACCGGCACCAGCAGTGCGGCGCAGGGTCACCTCGACCGGGTGCTCCCCGGACTCGTGCACGGTCAGTCCCAGGAACTCCCAGCCGAAGTCGGGGGACATCCGGGAGGGCGAGTTCGCCATGGATTCCCCGAAGTAGTCCAGGACCCGCGCCTGGTTGACGATCAGGTGTGGGAACTCACTGATCCCATGCGGGTCATCGGCGGGGCGCGCGGTGCGCACGATGTTCTGCGGTGCCTCCGGGTCGGGCTTCCAGAACGCCATCTCGGTGATGTGGTACGCCTCATTGGAGATCTCATCGGCGAAGCCGAAAGCCTGGAAGGTCTCCACGCTGCGGGCCTGGATGCCGTCGGCCTGCCCGACCTCGAGCCGACCCGGCCGCTTCTCGATGATCCGGGTATGGACCTGCGGGAACTGCGCCAGCTGCGCGGCGGCGATCATCCCGGCCGGGCCGGTTCCCACGATGAGCACGTCCATGTGCTCCGGAAGCTCCTGCGGCCGGTCGAGTCCGACCCCGGCGGGCGCCTGGACCCGGGGGTTCTGTGAGACGTAGCCATGATGGTGAAACTGCATGAATGACTCCTCAGTCTGCGGTGCGTGGGATGAAGTCCGCGGCGAGCTGCTCCGAGCCGCGCGCCACCAGCGAGACGTCGGCGCCCACGAGCACCCAGGCGGCTCCGGCCTCGAGGTAGTCCCGGGCGGCCGCCGGGTCGAAGGCGTTGACTCCAGCGGTCTTGCCGGCGCGCTTCGCGGCGGCGAAGGTGGTCTTCACGGCCTCGATCACCCGGGGGTGGGTCTGGCGACCCAGCAGCCCCATAGAGGCGGCGAGATCGCTGGGACCTGCGAAGATCCCCGCGACCCCGGACACCGCCGCGATGGCCTCGGCGTTCTCGACGCCCTCAGCGGTCTCGATCTGGAGGTAGACGCTCACCTGGGAGGCGGCGTCCTGAAGATAGTTCTGCACCCGGTTCCACCGACCCGAGCGAGCCAGCGCGTTGCCGATTCCGCGCTGCCCGGCCGGGGGGTAGGCAGCGGCGGCGGCGACCGCGCGAGCCTGCTCGGGGGTGGAGATCATCGGGACCAGCAAGTTCTGAACCCCGAGGTCCAGCACCTGCTTGATGGTGACCGGGTCCCCCGATGAGACTCTCACCAGCGGGGTGACGGGGTACCCGCTGAGCGCGTGGAGCTGGGCGAGCACGGACTCCAGCCCGTTGGGGGCGTGCTCCATATCGATGAGCACCAGGTCCAGTCCGGAGCCGGCCATGATCTCGGCCATCACCGGGGAGCCGGAGCAGACCCATCCCCCGATCAGCGGGCGGTCAGCGGCGTCGAGCACCCGGTCCAGGGTGGGGTTCAGTTGAAGCGGCATGTCAGGGTTCCTAGTTCTCCGTAGTCGCAGGTCACGGTGTCCCCGCGTTCCACCCACATCGGTCGGGTGAAGGATCCGGCGAGGATCAGCTCCCCGGCCTGCAGGCTGTCTCCATGGGAGGCGAGCTTGTTCGTCAGCCAGACCACGCCCATGGCGGGATGGTTCAGCACGGCGGCGGCCACGCCGGACTCCTCGATGGTCTCGTTGCGGTAGAGCAGCGCGGAGACCCAGCGCAGGTCCACCGCGCCGGGGGCCACCGGGTTGCCGCCGTAGACCATCCCGCCCATGGCGGCGTTGTCGCTGATCGTGTCCACGATGGTCCGCCCGGTCATCTCGATCCGACTGGAGAGGATCTCCAGGGCGGGCACCACGTAGTCGGTGGCGTCGAGCACGTCGAACACCGTGATACCGGGACCCTTCAGCGGCTTGCCTAGCTTGAAGGCGAGCTCCACCTCGATCCGGACGTTGGAGAACCGGTCATGGTCGATCACCGAGCCGTTCTCGAAGACCATGTCGTCGAAGATCGCCCCGTAGTCGGGTTCGGTGATCCCGGTGGCCACCTGCATCACCTTGGAGGTGAGTCCGATCTTGCGGCCCACCAGCCGGCGCCCGGAGGCGACGGCGCGGCGTCTCCATTCGTTCTGCACCGCATAGGAGTCCTCAATGGTCATCTCCGGGTACCGGGTGGTCAGCAGCGGGATCATGCTCCGCTGCGCCTCGGCGGCGGCGAGCTCATCGGCAATGGTGGTGATCTCATCTGGTGTCAGCATCGTCATCTCCTGGTCTCTGGTCTCAGCAGCCTCAGAGCTGGTGGCCCAGCTTGTACTCGCCCTGTTTCCAGGAGGGCATGGAGTCCTCGTCGTCCTTGCGGGTGTAGGAGAAGCCGTCGGCGCCGATGGTCACGTCCATCTCGGAGCTTTCGGTGCGCTCCACCGCGGGCACCGGGCGCCCGTGCAGGTCCAGCACCGTGGAGGCTTCGGTGTACCAGGACGGGACCACCGGGTTGCCCCACCAGTCGCGGCGCTGGTTGTCGTGCACGTCCCAGGTCACCACGGGGTTGTCCGGGTCTCCGGTGTAGTAGTCCTGGGTGTAGATCTCGATCCGGTGCCCGTCGGGATCACGGATGTAGAGGTAGAAGGCGTTGGAGACGCCGTGGCGGCCGGGGCCGCGCTCGATGTGATCGGAGAGCCGCAGCGCGCCGAGCTTGTCGCAGATCGCGAGCACGTTGTGCTTCTCATGGGTGGCGAAGGCCACGTGATGCATCCGGGGGCCGGCTCCTCCGGTCATCGCGGTGTCATGCACGGTGGGCTTGCGGCGCATCCAGGCCGCGTAGGTGGTGCCGTGCTCATCCTGGATGTCCTCGGTGACCCGGAAACCGAGATCCTCCATATAGGCCACGGCCTTGGGCACATCCGGGGTTACCTGGTTGAAGTGATCCAGCCGGACCAGCGCGCCGGGGGTGTAGAGGTCATAGCGCCAGGCGAGGCGTTCAACATGCTCCACGTCGTGGAAGAACTCGTAGGGGAAGCCCAGCGGGTCCTGGACCCGCACCGAGTCTCCGATCCCGCGGGTGAAGCCTTCCCTGTTGCGGATGACCTCGCAGCCGAGCTCGCGGTAGAACGCCTCGGCCTTGTCCAGGTCCTCAGGGCTGCGCACCCGGTAGGAGAAGGCGGCGACGGCGGCGGTCTCGCCTCGGCGCAGCACCAGGTTGTGGTGGATGAACTCCTCCATGGAGCGCAGGTAGATCGCGTCCTCATCCTCGGCGGTGACCGTGAGGTCCAGGACATCGACGTAGAAGTCGCGGGAGCGCTGCAGATCGGTGACGATCAGCTCCATATAGGCGCAGCGCAGGATGTCCGGCGCCGGGGAGGAGGGAGTGGGGATCCGGTCCTGGGTGGGGTTCTCTGTCATCTGAAGCGTCCTTGCTCGATGGTGAAAGGTGGGGGGTATCAGGTGCGGGCGGCTCAGTCGGCTTTGCCGAAGACCGGGTTGTGCACCTCGCCGAGGTTGATGTGCACCGCCTGCTGGTCGGTGTAGAAGTCCAGCGACCGGTAGCCGCCCTCGTGGCCCAGACCGGAGGCTTTGACCCCGCCGAAGGGGGTGCGCAGGTCCCGGACGTTGTTCGAGTTCAGCCAGACCATCCCGGCCTGGACGGACTGGGCGAAGTTATGCGATCGCTTGAGATCGTTGGTCCAGATATAGGCGGCCAGCCCGTACTTGGTGTTGTTCGCCAGCTCGAGCGCCTCAGCCTCGGAGTCGAAGGGGGTGATCGCGACCACCGGGCCGAAGATCTCCTCTTGGAAGATCCGCGCCTCGGGTGCCACATCGGCGAAGACCGTAGGGGCGACGAAGTTTCCGGTGGGGAAGCCTTCTGGGCGTCCGCCGCCGGCGAGGAGCCGGGCCTCCTGCTTGCCGATCTCGATATAACTCATCACCTTCTCGAAGTGCTCCGGGTGCACCAGCGCGCCGACCTCGGTCGCTGGCTCGTGCGGCAGCCCCACCTTGACCCGCGCGGCCTGGGCCGCGTAGCGCTCGATGAACTCGGCATAGATGCTGCGCTCCACCAGGATCCGACTGCCAGCGGTGCAGCGCTCGCCGTTGAGCGAGAACACCCCGAAGATGGTCGCGTTGATCGCCGCTTCGAGGTCCGCGTCGGCGAAGACGACGGCGGGAGACTTCCCTCCGAGCTCCATGGAGAGGCCCTTCAGGGCCGGTGCCGCGTTGGCGAAGATGGTCTGTCCGGTGCTGGATTCTCCGGTGAAGGAGATCAGCGGTACATCGGGGTGCTTCACCAGGGCGTCCCCGGCCTGTTCCCCGAGCCCGTTGACCAGGTTGAACACGCCCCGTGGCAGTCCGGCCTCCTCGAAGATCCCGGACCAGAGGCTGGCTGAGAGCGGGGTGAACTCGGCGGGCTTGAGCACCACGGAGTTCCCTGCGGCCAGAGCGGGGGCCAGCTTCCAGCTCTCAAGCATGAACGGAGTGTTCCAGGGCGTGATCAGCCCGGCCACGCCGATGGGCTTGCGGCTGACGTAGTTGATCTGCCGTCCCGGCACCTTATAGACGTCGTCGGCCTGGGCGACGATCAGGTCCGCGAAGAAGCGGAAGTTTTCTGCGGCGCGTCGGGCCTGCCCGAGTGCTTGGGTGATGGGCAGGCCGGAGTCGAAGGATTCGAGTTCGGCGAGCCGCTCCCCGCGAGCCTCGACGAGGTCCGCGATCCGGTGCAGCACCCGAGAGCGTTCCCGCGGCAGGGTCTCCCGCCAGGGGCCGGTCTCGAAGGCATGGGTTGCTGCGGCGACGGCGAGGTCGACGTCGGCCTTGGTGCCGGCGGCGGCCCGGAGGTAGGCCTCGTTGGTCACCGGGTTGAGCACCTCGAAGCTGCCGCCCTCGGCGGAGTCGACGTGCTCGCCGTCGATGTAGTGCTGGATCCGCTCCGGCAGGTCAGCCGGAACGGGGCTCTGGTAGTCGTTCATCTCTGGGGGGTCTCCTTAGGAAGAATTGCGCTGCTGGCGGTAGGCCTCGACGGTGCGCCATTTGTGCTGGCGCACGGCCATCTCGATCTCCAGCGGCTCGGCGTTCTCGCGGATGAGTCTCAGGATCTCGTCGTGTTCTTGGACCGAGCGTGGCGCCCGGCCCGGAACGAAGGCGAAGGTGGAGCTGCGCAGCCCGGACATCCGGTTCCAGCCGCGGTCGGCGAGTTCGGAGATGTGCGGGTTGGGGCAGCGCTGGAAGAGTGCCCGGTGGAACTTCTCGTTGAGCGAGGTGAAGGCCACCGGGTCGAAGTCTTCCAACATGGCGCGCATGGAATCGTTGATCGCCTGGGCCCGGGCAAGGTCCGCGTCGTCCATCCAGGGCAGCGCCAGCGCGGTCGCGGCGCCTTCGAGGACACCGAGGGTCTGCATGGTGTCGATGTACTCGTCCTGGTTCACCATGGCCACCCGGGCGCCGACGTTGCGCTCGAACTCGACCAGCCCCTCCGCCTCCAGGCGGCGCACCGCCTCCCGAACCGGGACCACGCTGATGCCCAGCTCCTTGGCGATGGACCCGAGCACCAGCCGGTAGCCCGGGTTGAACTCGCGACCGATGATCCGCTCCCGGATCCAGCTGTAGGTCAGCTCCGACTTGCTGATCCGCTCATCGATGCGGATCACGGACCCTGCCCCTCGATCACAGGGGCCTCCGCGCCGGCGCGGCCCTGCTCAGCCTGGTAGCGGCTGCGCCACGTGGAGTTCATCGGGAACAGCCCGTCCACAGGGTGCCCGGCCTTGACCTGCTCTGCGATCCAGGCGTCCTCAGCCTCCTTGACCAGGGCCGCCTCGGCCACCTCCGCCGCGAGCGAGGGTGGGAGCACGATCGCCCCGTCGTCGTCGCCGACGATGATGTCGCCGGGCTGGACGGTGGCTCCCCCGCAGGCCACGGTGAGATCGAAGTCCCAGGGCACGTGCTTGCGTCCGAGCACAGCCGGGTGCGGGCCCTGGCTGAAGACCGGCAGCCCGATCTCCGCGACGGTGGCATAGTCGCGGACTCCGCCGTCGGTGACGACGCCGGCGGCACCACGCAGCTGGGCGCGCAGCGCGAGGATGTCTCCCAGCGTGCCCGATCCGCGCTCACCGCGGGCCTCGATCACGATGACCTCTCCGGGATGCACCGAGTCGAACACCTGCTTCTGGGCATTGAAGCCCCCGCCGTGGGAGGCGAAGAGGTCCTCGCGGTGCGGCACGAAGCGCAGCGTGCGGGCGGTGCCGATCAGCTTCTGCCCGGGTCGGGTGGGCCGCACGCCGTCGATGGTGACGTTGTGGTAGCCACGCTTGCGCATCTCTTGGGAGAGTGCGGCGACCGGCACCTGTTCCAGCGCGTCATAGAGGTCGGGGTCGACCCCGGGGGCGGGCTTCGGGGGCAGTCCGGCGGCCCGGCGGGATCCCCAGGCCTCCTCGCGCTGGGTGTCATCCACGCTGGGCAGTGCACCCAGCGCCGGGTCGAAGGGCTCGGTGCCCTCGGTCACCGGGCTGATCAGGCGTCCGCTGCTGAGCCCCCCGGCGGCGTCGACCTCCACCGCGATGGTGTCCCCTGGTTCCGCCACGGAGGCCCCGGCCGGGGTGCCAGTGAGGATCACGTCACCAGGATGCAGGGTCAGGTGCTGGGAGAGATCAGCGATGAGCTGGGTGAGGGGGAAGATCATGGAGCCGGTGGCGCCGTCCTGGACCAGGTGGCCGTTCTTCCAGGTGCGCACGCGCAGCTTCAGCGGGTTCACCTCGGCGGCGGGAATCAGCTCCGGCCCCAGAGTGGTGTACCCGTCGCGGCCCTTATTGCGCAGGTTGGAGCCTTTATCGGCCGAGCGCAGGTCGTAGAGCCCCCAGTCGTTGGCCGCGGTGACCGCGTGGACGTGGGACCAGGCATCCTCGGGACTGATCTGGCGCGCCTGGCGACCGATGATCAGCGCGATCTCGCCTTCGAAGGCGAGCAGCTCGGTTCCTCCGGGGCGCTGCACCGGGTCCCCCGAGGCACCCAGCGAGCTGGCGGGCTTGAGGAAGTAGGACGGGGTGGCGGGGCGTCGTCCGCGCTCGGCCGCGCGGGACTCGTAGCTGATGTGGACCGCGATGATCTTGCCGGGCGTGCCCAGGTCTTGCGCGCTCATATGCTCTCCTCGACGAGACGACCCGGAGCACCACCCCGGATGATATTCCAGATCGTATACGGTCTGTGATGTGGGGCACAACCCTCGGCATCGGAATCTGCTGCGCCGGTCATCGAGTGTGCAATCTGTGCAGGTTCTGCGGCCGTCTGGCCTGGATTCGGCGGTCGAATTGCACACTCGATGCGCGAGCTGCCGCCGCCAGCGTCTGAACCGGGCAGACATGGCCGCCTGATCTCGCCCGATGCGGGAGAATCGGCACATGCCCAAGAAGATCGACCGCGAAGAGCGCCGCCAGCAGATCGTCCGCACCTATCTGCGCATCGCGGACCGCGACGGCCTGGAGGCGGCCACCTCGCGCGCCGTCGCCCTCGAGCTTGGGGTCTCCACCGGGTCCCTATGGCATTACTTCACCGGATTCGACGACGTCGTCTTCCGCGCCTTCCAGCTGATCTTTGACCGCACGAACGCCCGGATCACGGCGCGAGTGGGAGACCACGGCGGTCTGCGCGCCCTGATGGCGCTCCTGGAAGAGGCCCTCCCCGTGGGCGAGGAGACCGAGCGTGAGGCGCTGATCGTGACCAACTTCTGGGGCCGGGCCTCCTCGAAACCCGAGCTGGGCCGGTTCCAGAGCGAGGTCGGAGCGATGTGGCTCCGGCAGATCACGGACCACCTCACCCAGGCCGTGGATGCCGGGGAGCTCAGCTCCGCAACACCTGTGCAGGAGCTCGCCGACGTCCTGATGGTGCTGATCACCGGGCTTCAGGTGGAATGCGCACTGAAGACCCCGCTGGCGCAGACGCAGAGGCAGTGGCGGATGATCCGCCACTGCCTCTCCCCCTGGCTGACCGACACCGGGCGCACCGGCGTCGGACTCTAGTGCGCCTGAAGATCCTGCGCCTGCCCCAGACTCGCAGGCCGCCCCAGGCCCCTAGGCGCCTCCGGACTCAACACCGGCCCGCGGCTGAGCGCCGTGAGTCTGCCGGTTGACCCCGACGGCTAGACCCGCCAGCTCAGCTGCAGCCGCAGCCGCTGGACTTGTCCGCGCCCTCGGCCTTGGCCTCGCGGGCCGGGCTCGCCGGGGCTGCGCAGTGCCCCGAGGGCTCCGGGGGCACGTCCAAGGTGGGGTTGCGGTCGAAGAAGCCGTTGGGGGTCAGGGTGAATCCGGCGTAGTCCACCGGCATGATCGGCCAGTCCTCGGTGCGCGGGAAATGCGTCAGCCCGAAGGTGTGCCAGAGCACCAGGTCCTCACCCTCCAGCGAACGATCCTGCGCGATGTAGCTGGGCAGTCCGCCGTAGCCCGGGTTCAGGTTCACCTGATCACCGGCCGGGAACTGCTCGTCCGGATGGTGCTGGGTCACCCAGAGGTGATGCCCGGCGAACGCCGCGCGGCGACGGATCGAGGAGTCCTCGGCCGCCAGCAGTGTGGGACTCTCCTCGGGGTGCAGCTGATACGCCGTGGGAGCTCCCATGCGGTTGGTCTTCTCCGCGCTGCTGATCTGCCAGACCCGGCCCACCGAGCCCTTGGCGTCTCGGACGGCTTCCTTCTCGGAGCGCAGCCGGGTGATGCTGCGGGTGAAGGCGTTGCCCCACGGGTTCTGCTCACTGGTGGGCACCTGGACCGCGTCGATCTCATCGATCGAGTTGCGCGTCCCATCCACGGTCATGTCCAGCCTGGCGCAGAACATGTGCTGGTGCACCGGGGCCCCGAGCCCTGGTGCCAGCTCGGTGGCGTAGGGGTAGTCCGGCGACGGCATGCCTGAGGTGAAGACGATCCCGGTGGCCTTGGACTCCAGCTCGATCTTGCCGTCCAGATAGAGGTACCAGTAGAAGCCGTAGTCGTAGTTGCCCACGGTGACGAAGAAGGACACCACGAGCCGGCGCTGCCGGCGGACCTCGCTGGTGCCGGAGAAGTCATCGCTGTGCTTCCAGAGGATGCCGTAGTCCTCCTCATGGATGCAGATCGCGTTGCGCAGCGTCTTGGGATGCCCCAGGTCATCGACGACGACGGCGTCCACGTAGCTGATCTCACCCTTGCAGTCACAGCCGAGCTCCAGGGCGTTGGCCAGCCGGCCGAACTGGTACTCCCCGACGTCGAAGTAGTTCTGCCAGGCGTGGGTAGGCGTGGGGTCCCCGTAGTTGACCACCATCTCTGCGATCGAGCCGCGGTAGAGGATGGGACGGTCCACGCCCTGATCATGGAAGCTCAGCTGGTGCAGCGTGAGTCCTTCGCGGCCGTTGAAGCCGACCCGGACCTTCCAGTTCTCCCACTCCAGCACGCCGTCCTGGAGGCTGAAGCTGACCCCTTCGGGCTGGGTGATGGAGATCGGCTTCAGCGAGGTGCGGTGCTCACCGCGCACCGCCGGGTCCAGGTAGTCTCCTGACTCTTCTGGGACATGGGTGACCTCGGTCTCCACGACCCGCAGGACCTTCTTGTTGGTCAGATCCACATGCGCGACCACGCCGTCGATCGGGTGCGCCCAGACGGAGTCGCTGGGGTAGTCCTGGCGGAAGGCCAGGGCGCGGACCACGCGCACACCCACTTCGTCGTCGTAGCCGAAGATCCCGGCCGAGAGCCCGACGACGACGACCTTGTCCAGATCCTCCACCCCACGCCGGGCGAGCGCCTCGACCCAGGTCGGATCGGCCTTGACGATCGGATCCGCGCCGGCAAGGTCCTCATCGAAGCTCGGCGCTGATCCCTCTTCCACCGCGTTGACCTCGTGCCGGGCGACGATGGACTCGCGGTCCAGGTCCACCACGAGCTGGGTCAGGGTCAATGTGGGCAGGTCGGTGAGCAGAAGCGACACCTCCCGGGGCAGCTTCGTGCCCGGGGTCCACCTGAGGACGTCTGCCTTGCTGGGCTCGCGCAGCGTCACATAGGACACGCGGGTCGCCTCATGCAGCAGCGACTCGCGTTCCAGGACGCCGCGCATCACCTCGATCTCGGGCTCGGTCAGCGGGGTCAGGGGGTGGCGGGACTGCTGGGCCGGGGTCTTGTCAGCCATGGTGATCCTCCTTATAGTTGAGCGCACGCTCAACAATAAATATGACACATTTCACATGTGTTTCGGAAGGGTCAGCTGCGCATGACAATCGCGATCCGCCGAGTGGCTGCGCTCGGAGCTGCCGCCTCTGGCCTGCAGCACCTGGTGATGCTCAGCCAGGGTCACCACCTGGGCGCCGCCCTGCTGATGGCAGCGATGGCCATCGTCTGCCTCCCATGTGCGGGGCATCTGTGGCGGGCCGCAAGCATGCGTTCCTGGACCATGATCGCGGTGATGAACGCCGCGATGCTCGCAACCCATCTCGGGATGCTCGCCGGCAACGCCGCGCCCACGGCGGCACACTCAGCCCAGCTCGGCGCAGGCGCCACGCCTGACCAGACGACCGTCCCGGAGGCCCAGGCAGCCCATGCGCACGACTCCTGGGCAGGGGCAGCCGCCCCCGCTGCCTCCTCCGAAGCTCACGCGGAGGGACTGCATCAGCTGCTGCTGCCATTGGCCTCGGGCCTCGCGCTGCTGGAGATCATGCTGGCACTGCTGGGACTCGCGCTGCTGCGGCGCCGGAGCACGAAAGAGGGGCCCCCACGCTCGGGGCCCCCTCATCTCGGGGTGGTCAGCACCCCGCCTCAGCGGCACGATGTCGTCGCTGACGCGGTGTCGCCGCCGCTGTACTCGCCGGCTCAGTCAGTGCCGGCGTCGACTCAGTGCTCGTCGTAGTGGTCACCGTGAGCCGCATGGCGGTGTCCGTCGTGGACATAGTCCACGTGATCGCCGTGCTCCAGCGCCTCGTGGCCGCAGTTCTCGCCGTGGGTGTGATCCTCCAGCTTGTGCTCAGCAGTCGCGTGCTCTGCAGTGGGGTTCTCAGTCATGATGAAGCTCCTTCTGGGGCGGACTCAGCCGCCTGATCCTGGGTGACGGGCTCCTGTGCGTGAGCGATGGCGTCGGTGATCACATGGGCAACGTGGTCATCGGCCAGACGGTGCTCGATCTCCCGGCCATGACGCTCGGCCAGCACGAGCCCGGCCTGCTTCAATGTCCGCAGATGCTGGGAGACCAGCGGCTGCGACATGGAGGTGATGCTCACCAGCTCGGTCACCGTCCTCGGGGACTCAGCCATCAGGCACAGCAGCCTCAGCCTGGACTCGTGTCCGAGGACCTTGAAGAGCTGGGCCGCGCTGACGAGCGCCTGATTCTCACTCACAGGTAGAGAACACCACACATATAAATAGATTGCAATCTATTTATTGCGACGCAGTCTCATCCTCGGGATCCAGTGCATCGAGCTCGGTCAGAGCCGCCTTCGCGGCACTGATCCGCTGCGCCTCCGGCAGCTCCCACCAATAGGGGCCGCGCTCCCCCAGTCCGGTCTTGGCCAGCCCGACCCGCTTGCGAGAGGCGGTCACCCGCTCCTCGTCGCCGGTCTTCTTCCCTGCCGCGACACCGGACCGACCGCGGCCCAGGTGGGACTTCAGGGCGGTGACCAGCTCCTCGGGCAGCGCGGGATCGGTCCGGCGCCACCGTCGTCCCTTGATCACCATCCAACGCTGGTCCTCCTCGGCGGAGGGTGTTTCCTCAGTCATCGACATCTCCTTGCCTACCCCAGTTGATGAGCGGGTTCTCCTGCTACTGTGCCAGCCAGGACGGCCGCTCGCGCGGCCACGCTTCGCCGAAAGGGCACTGATGACCCGCACGCTGATCTGGTTCCGCGACGATCTGCGCACCGCAGACCATGAGGCGCTGCTCACCGCCTGCCAGCGCGCGGAGGGACCGGGCGACGTCGTCGCACTCTATGTCCTCGACGAGGTCAGCCCCGGGGTGCGCCCACTCGGAGGCGCCGTGAAATGGTGGCTGCACCACGCGCTGGATTCCCTGAAGGCCGATCTCGCCGAACTGGGCATCCCGCTGCTGCTGCGCGCCGGGGACCCGGCGAAGCTGCTGCCTGCACTGGCCCAGGAGCTCGACGCAGAGAAGGTGCAGTGGTCGCGGCGCTATGGCGGGCCGGAACGAGCAGTGGACGCCGGGATTAAGGCCGCGCTGCCCGAGCAGGGTGTGGAGGTGGAGAGCTTCAACGCCTCATTGCTGCACGAGCCCTGGACCGTGGAGACCAACACCGGTGGCCCGTACAAGGTCTACACCCCCTTCTGGAAGCAGATCAGCGTGCGCGACCCCGGCGCTCCTGTTCAGCGCCCCACCCCCCTGGGCCCGATCGCAGACGCCGAGGCCGCCCTACCCACAATCAGTGAGGGCGCGGGGAACCTCGAGGACTGGCAGCTGCTGCCCACCCGCCCTGACTGGGCTGGCGGGCTGCGTGAGAACTGGACCCCCACCGAGGCCGGCGGTCACGCCCGGCTCAGCGAGTTCCTGAATCATCAGGTCGAGGACTACGACGACGCACGCGATGTTCCCGCCGGAGACAACACCTCGCGGATCTCGCCCTACCTGCGCTTCGGTCAGCTCAGCCCGCGCCAGGTATGGCATGCGGCGCACCAGGAGACCGAGGAGGCGGTGGGGAAGTTCCTCTCCGAGATCGGCTGGCGCGAGTTCTGCTGGCACCTGCTCTTCCACTTCCCGCAGCTGCCGCACACCAATCTGCGCGCCCAGTTCGACGCCTACCCCTGGAAGACCCGTGATCAGGCGCCCGAAGACTTCCGCGCCTGGGCCAAGGGGGAGACCGGTTTCCCCTGGGTCGACGCGGGGCAGCGCCAGCTCTGGGAGACCGGGCATATGCACAACCGGGTCCGGATGGCCTCGGCATCTCTGCTGATCAAGAATCTGGGCATCGACTGGCGCGAAGGGGAGGCATGGTTCTGGGACACCCTGGTCGACGCGGACGCCGCCTCGAACCCGGCGAACTGGCAATGGGTGGCCGGCTGCGGGATGGACGCCGCACCGTACTTTCGGATCTTCAACCCGGAACGGCAGCGCGAGCGCTTCGACCCCCGAGGCCACTACGTCAGCGCCTGGATCCCGGAGCTGAACACCCCGGACTACCCCGCCCCGATCGTGGATCTCAAGGCCTCCCGTGAGGAGGCGCTGGAGCACTACAGCCAGATCAGCGGCAAGTGATCCGGAATCTGTCGGTGGCGCCATGAGGTAGAGTGGGGATCCTGGTGCCCACCATGTGGGTCGCCTGCGTCGTAAGAACGCCTTGATCAACGCGACCGTGTGTATCCACCGGTCGTCGTTTCAGCAGTGATTTTCTCGCGGCGACCGAGTGCATCAACCGATGCCTTCGCCCCATGCCAGACCAGCCCCCGGCGGGTATACCCCTGCCTTCTCTGCGTCCGGCGCTTTCCGAAAGGCCCTCGCCATTTCTGAGACCCAGACCTTCGCCGAGCTCAACGTCCCCGCACCCCTGGTGCGGGCTCTCGCAGCGGACGGCAAGACCGAAGCCTTCGCCATCCAGCAGCAGACCCTCACCGACACGCTCTCCGGACGCGATGTCCTGGGACGCGGCAAGACCGGCTCCGGCAAGACCCTCGCCTTCTCGATCCCGATGGTCGCCCGCCTTGGTGAGAAGGACGCGGCCAAGCGCCGTCGTCCCGGGCGCCCGCTGGGCCTGGTGCTGGCCCCCACCCGTGAGCTGGCCACCCAGATCAACGCGGTGCTGGAACCGCTGGCCGCCTCCTATAACCTCAAGACCACCACGATCTTCGGCGGCGTCGCCGCTTCGCGCCAGATCAACGCGCTGAAGTCCGGGGTCGACATCGTAGTGGCCTGCCCCGGCCGCCTCGAGGACCTGCTGAACCAGCGCGCCTTGAGCCTGGAGTCGGTGGAGATCACCGTGCTCGACGAAGCGGACCACATGGCCGACCTCGGCTTCCTGCCCGTGGTGACCCGGCTGCTGGAGAAGACCGACGCCAAGGGGCAGCGGCTCTTCTTCTCAGCGACGCTGGACAACGGTGTGGACAAGCTGGTCAAGCGCTTCCTGAACAACCAGGTGATGCACTCCGTGGACGAGGCCACCTCCCACGTCTCGGCGATGACCCACCACGTCTTCGAGGTCCACAACGACGATAAGCGCGACCTGGTGAAGCAGCTGGCCTCCGGCACCGGACGCCGCATCCTCTTCACCCGCACCAAGCACCAGGCCAAGAAGCTTGCCAAGCAGCTCACCGAACAGGGCACCCCTGCGGTCGACCTGCACGGCAACCTCTCCCAGTCCCAGCGTGACCGCAACCTCGCGGCCTTCGGCGAGGGCGACATCAAGGTCCTGGTCGCCACCGACGTGGCAGCCCGCGGCGTCCACGTGGACTCCGTGGAACTGGTGGTCCATGTGGATCCGCCGGCCGAGCACAAGGCGTACCTGCACCGCTCCGGTCGCACCGCCCGCGCCGGCAGCGCCGGTGACGTGGTCACCGTGATGCTCCCCGAGCAGCGCCGCGACACCCAGGCGCTGCTGCGCAAGGCCGCCATCGCGGTGCACCCGATCCGGGTCAACTCCGAGTCCGAGGCCGTGAGCGAGCTGGTCGGCGCCACCGCCGAGTTCGTCAAGCCCGCCCCGCGGGCACCGGTCCAGCAGCAGCAGCCCCGCCGTCGTTCCGGGTCCTCCCCGCGCGGCGGAGGCCCCTCCCGCGGCGGTCGCGGCGGTTCGGGAGGCTCGGGGGGTCAGTCCCGCGGCGCCGGGTCCGCCCGCGGCGGTCGCCCCTCGGGTCGCAGCGGCGCATCCGCAGCCGGACGGTCCTCGCGCCCGGCACGCTGAGTCTTTGAGGCCATGACGATGGCTCGATCGCAACGACGCTCCAGGTGGGTGGGCCTTAGTGCCCACCCACCGGTGTACTAGGGTGATGCCAAACAGACGCTGTACACAGGTTGGGGAGGATCTGGGAATGTTGAACGAGGAGACCAGACAGCGCGCACTCGACGCCCTCGAGGTCTTGGACACTCCCCCTGACGAACGCGTAGATAGGATCACGCGCCTGGCACAGCAGATCTTCAATGTGCCTATGGTGAGCGTCAACCTTC
The DNA here is from genome assembly GCF_014138825.1 of Nesterenkonia sandarakina. Taxonomy (NCBI): domain Bacteria; kingdom Bacillati; phylum Actinomycetota; class Actinomycetes; order Micrococcales; family Micrococcaceae; genus Nesterenkonia; species Nesterenkonia sandarakina. The sequence continues at coordinate 806,982 of NZ_JACJIH010000001.1, forward strand.
TTGACCGGGACCGTCAATGGCGCAAGTCGGAGATCGGCATCGGTGTCCAAGAGGTCCCGCGTGCCGACGCGTTCTGCGAAGCGACGATCCAACAGTCTGGTGCACTAGTCATCGAGGACGCGACCAAGGAGGACGCGTGGGCTTCGAACCCTTTTGTCGTGGGGGATCCCCACCTTCGGTTCTATGCCGGTCACGCTTTAGCCGCGCCATGTGGTGAGCACGTCGGAACCCTCTGTCTCCTCGACACCAAACCTCGAACCCTCGACGAGGGTGAGCGTCGGCTGCTGCAGGATCTCGCCACGTGGGTCCAGACCGAGCTCGCCCAGCAGCAGGAACTGGACCACGCTGCCGTCGTACAACGCGCGTTGAACCCGCGAGAACTTCCTCAGCCCGCCGGGTTCACCGTCACGGCAGGCTCCGCGCCCGCCGGCGGCGTCTCCGGGGATTTCCACGACGTGAGGCTACGAGACGGCACCCTGCGCGTCACCCTGGCCGATGTCATGGGCAAAGGCGTGGGTGCCGGGATCATCGCCTCTGCGGTGCGAGCCTCTCTGCGCACCGCCCCGGACCGTTCGCTGCCCACTACGGTCTCCGAGATCGACGCGATCCTCGAGCACGATATCGGCGACCTGAATATGTTCGTCACCCTCTTCAGCGCTGAGATCGACGCGCTGACCGGCCAGGTCAGCTATGTCGATGCCGGACACAGCCTCAGCTTCATCCATCGGGCAGACGGCGCGTGGGAGCACCTGAACTCCACTGGGCTGCCACTGGCGATGGGCATGGGTGAACCGCACGGTGTTGGTTCAGCGCAGCTGAACCCAGGGGATGCATTGATGAGCTGCAGCGACGGACTGCTCGACCTCCTGGACCTCGAGGACCCGTTCGGTCAGGTCGACGAGATCCTCGAGGCATACGGCATGGACGGGGCGGTCGACGAGGCGCTGCGTCGGGCGGTCGCCGTCAAGGCCGCCGATGATGTCACCGTGGTCGTGGTCAGGAGAAAGTCATGACCCGACGGTTGATCCTGATCCGGGTCTTCGCCGTCCTCGCCGTACTCACCGGGATCAACTACCTCACTTGGCGCTGGATGGAGTCGCTGAACTGGGAGGCCTGGTGGATCGCGGTGCCGTTGGTGATCGCCGAGACCTACAGCTTGATCGATACCTTCCTCTTCGCGACCACCATGTGGCGCGCAAAGGAACGCTCTGGTCCGGAGTCTCCCCCAACGGGAACGGTCGACGTCTTCATCACCACCTACAACGAACCTATCCCGATGGTCATGGCCACGGCACGAGCCGCAAAGAACATCGCCTACCCTCACAGGACCTTTGTCCTGGACGACGGCAACCGTCCGGAGATGGCGGCCGCCGCTCGGGCGGAGGGACTGGGATACATCACCCGCTCGGAGGACTGGACCGACAAGCCACGCCACGCCAAAGCTGGAAATTTGAACAACGCGCTGTTCGAGACCGACGGCGAGTTCCTGCTGATCCTCGATGCCGATCAAATCCCGGACCCGCTCATCCTGCACCGTACCCTCGGCTACTTCGCCGACGACGAGCAGGTCGCACTGGTGCAGACCCCGCAGTGGTTCATCAATGTCGACGAGGCCGACCCGCTCGGCAGCCAGGCGCCGTTGTTCTACGGACCGATCCAGCAGGGCAAGGACGGTTGGAATGCGGCCTTCTTCTGCGGATCCAATGCCGTGCTGCGCCGCGACGCGCTGATGCAGCTCGGCATCGTCGGCTATGTGCGCAACCTCCAAGACTCCACCGAGCGCACGCTGCGTGCCGCCGAGAAGCTGCTCTCCCGCGAGGCGCGGCGCAGCCGGTCGGCGCCCGAGCTGCAGACCGAGCTCAAGGACCTGCGGATCGAAGTGTCCCAAGCGCGCGCCGCCATCGCCTCCGGGGAACCCATTGCTGATGTCACCTACGAGCTCCATGCCAGGATCAACGACGCCTCCAACCGGCTGGTGAGGCACGATCTGGACATGATGGCCGAAGACCTCGTGGCGATTCACGCACTTCCGGTCCAACGCGACGCTGAACTGGGGGCCGTCGTCATCGACGAGGTCGGCCTGGATGCGCTCTCCACCCGTGAGCTCTCCCCGCTGGCCGCGGTGAAGTCCGTGGGTGCTCTGCTTGATGCGCTGCGGGTGGACCGCCCCGACGAGGCCCAGCCGATCCAGCCGCTGGCCACGATCTCGGTCACCGAGGACATGGCCACCGCCATGCAGTTGCACAGCATGGGCTGGCGCAGCGTCTACCACCACGAGATCCTCGCTCGCGGGCTCGCTCCGGAGGACCTGCAGACCATGCTCAAGCAGCGGCTGCGCTGGGCCCAGGGCACCATGCAGGTGTTCCTGCGCGACAACCCGCTGGCCAAGCGAGGACTCTCGGCCGGGCAGCGACTGATGTACTTCGGGACCATGTGGAGCTACCTCGCCGGCTTCGCTGCGATCGTCTACCTCTCCGCGCCGGTCATCTACCTGATGTTCGGCGTGATGCCGGTCACCGCGTGGAGCGGCGACTTCTTCGCCCGCTTCCTGCCGTACTTCCTGATCAATCAGCTGATGTTCCTGATCGTGGCCCGGGGCATTCGCACCTGGCGCGGCCAGCAGTATTCGCTGGCGCTGTTCCCGGTCTGGATCCGCGCGTGCACGTCCTCCTTCGCCAACGTGTTCTTCAAGAAGCCTCTGAGCTTCGTGGTCACCCGTAAGGACGGCCGGGCGGACGGAGCGCTGCCGCTGCGCGAAGTCTGGCCACAACTCCTCGCGATCGCGCTGTTGATCATCGCACTCATCACCGGCATCATCCGGGTGCTGGCCGGCACCGCCGACGGCACCGGCACCCTGGTGAACACCGTCTGGGTGGCCTACTCATTGGCTGCACTGAGCATCGTCATCCAAGCCCTGCGCTACAAGGGCCCCGCAGCACACGCCGAAGAGGTAGAAGGAGCACCATGAACCTGAACGTCTCCACCCATGCACACCATGCGGTCGTGCGCCCCGAAGGACGACTCACCGCCTCGGGCGCCCCACGGCTGAAGCAGGCGATCAAGAAGCTCATCGACGACGGAAATCCCCGCATCGTGGTGGACCTGGCACAGACCGAGTTCATCGACTCCTCCGGGCTAGGCGCGCTGATCGGCGGCCTCAAGGCGGCCCGGCTCGCCGAGGGTGATCTGCGACTCGCCGCTGCGAGTGACTCGGTGAAGAGCGTCCTGAAGCTGACCAGCCTTGACCGGGTGCTCCGTGACCACCCCACCGTCGAGGCGGCCTTCGGTGACGGCTGATGGGGGCTCCCGCGTCACCCTGACCGGGGCCGCGGAGCTGGACTTCGTGGATCGGGTGCTCGCCGCCCTGGATGAGCTCTTCGAAGCTGCCGGTGACCTCACGGAGGAGGATCGCACCTTCTTCTCGCTCGCCGTCAGTGAGATCATCACCAACATCGTCACCCACTCCACCTGTGTGGGCGACGCCGGGGTCACGGTCACCGCGGACCTGACAGTCGACGACGGCGCGCTCTCGGCCCGCTTCCAGGACGACGCCGTGCCGGTCACCATCGATCTCCGGGGAGCCGCGCTTCCCGAGGAGCTGGCCGAGTCTGGTCGTGGTCTGGCGATCGCGAAGATGGCGCTGGACCAGCTCAGTCATGAGGTGAACAATGGTCACATCTGGACGCTGGTCAGACGCCGCCGCTGATCAGTCATCTCTCACTGCTCAACGGTGACCGCTGGGGCTGACCGATGGAGTCTGACCCCTGGCCGATGACCACGAGGATCTTCGTCGATGAACCGTCTCTCATCCCGCCTTGCAGCCCTGGTCGATGCGCTGCCCCTGGTGCCTGGGATGCGGGTGTTGGAGATCGGAGGGGGCCTGGCGCCGCCGCGCGTGCCGTGGCGCGGCGCCTTGTCGCCGGAGCCGGGCCGGTGTCCGAGACGTCCGAGGGCTCGGTGAGCGGTCCCAGCGAGGGCCCGGGCCGGGACCGCGGGGAGCTTCTTATGATCGACCGGTCTGCGAAGAGCATCGCCCTGGCCTCCCGGAACGCTGCCGAGGAGATCTCGGCCGGCTGGATGAGGGTTCGCCAGGTCGGGGTGGAGGACTTCGTCCTGGAGACGCGGGAGCATCCCTTCGACCTCGCATTCGCGTTCCGAGTCGGCGCCTTCGACGGTCGGCACCCCGAGATCGCGGAACAGGCTCTGGACCGTGTATCCGCTGCACTCAGGCCAGGTGGTCGGTACTTCATCGACGGCGGTGATCCGCTGCGGGAGATCGATCTGCAGAGCCGGACCTGACGCGGCGGATGGGCCTCGCGCAGGTCCCGGGCCCATGTCACGCTTGACCAACCCCCGTACGGGCGCCCAGGATTGATGCGACCCCCACGGAACGGAACCGCAGCACATGATCGACTATGGCGTCGCCCCCGGCATCCACCTGGTCTCCCAGGCGAATGTGAACTCTTACGTCGTCGAGGCAGAGGATGGGATCACCCTCATCGACGCCGGACTGCCCGGGATGTGGCACGAGGTCATGGCGGTGCTCAAGGCGCGCCAGCGGATGCCCTACGAGGTGAAGGCGCTGGTGCTGACCCACGGGCACTTCGATCACCTCGGGTTCGCGCTGCGCGCTCAGAAGAGCCTGGGCATCCCGGTGATCATCCACCACGAGGACGCGGAGCTCGCGACCGCTCCGTACCGCTACGCCACCGAACGCAATCGGCTGCTCTATCCGCTGGGCCACCCGCGATCGCTGCCGCTGCTGGGGCGGATGGTGGCCGCCGGCGCACTGACTGTCAAGGGCGTGCATGGCGTCCAGCTGATGACCGCCGGATCCACGCTCCACGTGCCAGGGTTTCCCGTCCCGGTGCACACGCCGGGCCATACCGACGGGCACTGCATCCTGCACTTCCCGGCCCGCCGGGCAGTCTTCACCGGTGATGCCCTGGTCACCCTGGACCCTTACACCGGGGAGACCGGACCCCAGATCGTCGCCGGAGCGGCCACCAAAGACACGGCCCAGGCGATCAGCTCGCTGGACGCCATCGCGCTCACCGAAGCCGACACCGTGCTCCCAGGCCACGGCGCGGTCTGGTCTGAAGGAGCAGAGGCCGCGGTACAGGCTGCCCGCGAGGTGGGCCGACACTGACGTCGACGGCCACTCTCACGCCCGCGGCCGCGGTGCTGAACGTGAGCCAGTCGGCACGCAGCTGCAGACTAAGAGACGCGACCCAGCCTTCGGACGAACGTCGCCGCGCCGGGCACTGAGAACTCGTCCCCGTCCGCAGGACGGCCCGAGACCGACATCAGGAGCGCCAACCCACTCGCCATCACCTCGGGCCCGGATCCATGCGCGAGCCCGGAGTCAGAGGCTCGCAGCCGAAATCCCGCCGCGCGTTCTCTCCCGCCACCGACCGAGACTCCGGTCGCGAGCTGGTGCCGCAGCGCCGCCTGCTGCGGCTCATCCGGGTAGGTGCGCGCGAGCCCCAGGGGACGCCGGATGTCCTCGCCGTGCACGATGGCTTCAACCAGTCGCGTCGCCAGCGGCACCGGCGGGGTGTTCGTGGCATCGCAGATCCGACGAAGCTCGGCCAAGGTCGCTGCCGGCGTGGCTGCCCGTTCGCGAGCGATGCCGTCGTCGTTGTGTCTGTCGAAATCACCCCTGGCAGCCGCCAGACCACGCAGAAAGCCCAGTCGGGTCGTCTTCGCGGTGTCCACGAGGTGCGCGAGGACGTCGTGGACATCCCAGCCCGGACACAACGAGGGCAGTGTCCATTACTCTGGGGTGAGCGATTCGAGATCGATCAGGAGCGCACGGCGTTCGCTGCGCACTGCTTGCCACACCGTGGCCGAGGTTCGGGAAGGCATGGGCCAATCCAACCACCGGCTCGAACCGATGAACACCCCAGCTCGCGGTGCACGTCGAGTCGGTCGTCGCCTCCGCAGCGCCGTCCCGGAGTCATGTCACGGTGGATGCCCCCTGACCCGCCGCCAGCGGGCGGCGCATGACGACGCGGGGCCACCGATCGAGCCCCAGCGCGGCCTCGTGCTCCCGGATCGCTCGCAGACCCTCCGTGAGGTCCTCCTCCGGCACGGTCTGGAATCCGATGCGTGCGTAGTACGGCGCGTTCCACGGGACGAAGGTGAACGTGGTCAGCGTCAGTCCGGTGAGATCGTGGTGCCGTGCCCAGTCGGCGGCAGCGTCCAGCAGAGCCTTTCCCAACCCCTGCCGGGCGTGGTCGGGATGGACCGAGACCTGCTCGATGTGGGCGCCGCCGTCCACGGCCTGCACCAGCAGATACGCCACGGGACGATCCGCCGCATCAACCGCGACCCACGCCCGCCCATCTGACTGAAAGTCAGCGAGTTCCGCGACCGTGGGCGGGTCATCCTCGGCAATCTCCTCCATGCCGAGTTGGCGAAAGGCCGCACCGGCGGCGCGCTCGATCTCGCGCAGGCCCCTGAGGTCATCGAGCCGCGCGTCCCTGATCATGGCGCGCTCCCCTGCCATTCGCTGCCTCTGCCTGCTGAGTGCCTTCTCGGAGGCTCGGCTAGTCCGTGAAGTACTTCCACTTCGTCATCTCATCGCTGAGGTCGTGCAGCTCCCCATTGGTGCTGAAGGTCCCGTTGCCGCGGTGGTGGAACTCCGGGGCCGGCGCGGCGTCGGGCCGGATCCAGGCGGCCGTGGTGCGCAGCAGCCACAGCGAGTAGTCCTCCACCAGGGAGTCGTCCTCGACCTTGCACTCGATGTTCGCCACGCACTCCCCGATCAGCGGCGCCGCGACGCTGACACCTGGGACCCGGGTCAGTCCGAAATGCTCCCATTTGTCGATGTCCTGGCTGGAGGAGTTGCCGACCTGCACCGTGGTGAGCATCAGGTCCGCCCCGGGGATCCCGATCACACACTGCCGCGTGGCCTGCAGGGTCGCGAAGCTGGTGTCCCAGGTCCCCACGATCACCGCCAGGATGCCGTCGTGCCGGACCGGCATGTTGAACGCGTTGGTCATGATGTTGTCCCGGACTCCGTCGGAGGTGGAGATCAGCACCGTGGGTCCCGGCTCGATCAGCCGGTAGGTCTCCCGGACCGGATAGGGCACGAATCCATTCATGATGCGTCCTCCCTCGTCAGGTGCTGCGATCAGCCTGCGTCGTGTCACCCAGCGTAGCGCTGCGTCGAGGAATCTCGTCAGGGTCGGCGTTCGCCTAGGCTGGAGCAATGAGCGCTGCTTCCCCTCGAATCACCTGCCCCGTCCTGGCCGGCAAGGTCACCTCCGCCGCCGAGGCGGCCACCCACATCCACGACGGCGACCGGGTCGGGATGAGCGGCTTCACCGGCGCCGGATACCCCAAAGCGGTGCCCGCCGCCCTGGCCGAACGCGCCAAGGACGCCCACGACCGTGGCGAGGAGTTCGGGATCGACCTCTGGACCGGGGCCTCCACCGCCCCTGAGCTCGACGGTGTGCTCGCCGAGGCCGGAGCTGTGCGCAAGAGACTGCCCTTCCAGTCGGACCCGACGCTGCGTGAAGCCATCAACACCGGGGAGACCGAGTACGTCGACACCCACCTGAGCCACTCCGCCCAGCAGGCCTGGTTCGGCTTCTACGGCCAGCTCAACGTCGCAGTGATCGAGGTCGCCGCGATCCTGCCCAACGGGCTCCTGGTCCCTGGCAGCTCAGTGGGCAACAACAAGAGCTGGCTGCAGCTCGCGGACAAGGTCATCCTGGAGGTCAACGACTGGCACCCCCGCGCCTACGAGGGCTTCCACGACATCTACTACGGCACCAAGCTGCCCCCGGAGCGCCGCCCGATCCAGCTCACCGACCCGCTGCAGCGCATCGGTGACCCCTACCTGCGGGTGGACCCCGAGAAGGTCCTCGCCGTGGTGCACACCGACGCGCCGGACCGGAACCTGCCGTTCAAACCCGCCGATGAGCAGTCCAAGGCCATGGCCCACCATGTGGTGGACTTCCTGCGCCATGAGATCCACCACGGCCGGCTGCCCGAGAACCTGCTCCCCCTGCAGTCCGGGATCGGGAATGTGGCCAACGCCGTGATGGCCGAGCTGGCACACAGCGAGTTCGAGGAGCTGCTGGCCTATACCGAGGTGATCCAGGACGGCATGCTGGACCTGATCGACACCGGGAAGCTCACCGCGGTCTCCGCCACCTCCTTCTCGCTCTCGGCCGAGCGCGCCGAGGCGTTCAACGCGCGCGCGGAGGAGTACAAGGGCCGGATCCTGCTGCGCACCCAGGAGGTCTCCAACCACCCGGAGGCCATTCGCCGGCTCGGAGTGATCTCCATCAACGGCATGGTGGAGGCAGACATCTACGGCAACGTGAACTCCACCCATGTGATGGGCAGCTCCATCATCAACGGGATCGGCGGCTCCGGGGACTTCGCCCGCAACGCCTACCTGAACTTCTTCGTCTCGGGCTCAGTGGTCAAGGGCGGCGCGATCTCCTCGATCGTGCCCTTCGCCAGCCATGTCGATCACACCGAGCACGACACCCAGATCCTGGTCACCGAGCAGGGCCTGGCGGACCTGCGCGGGCTCTCCCCCGCCGCCCGCGCCCGCACCATCATCGCCAACTGCGCGCACCCGGACTACGCAGACCTGCTCCAGGACTACTTCGACCGCGCGGTGGCGCAGAACCCGCGCGGCCGGCACACCCCGCACCTGCTGGGCGAGGCGCTGAGCTGGCACGGGAACTACCAGAGCACCGGCAGCATGAGGCCATGACCCCTGAGGAGATCCGCGACCTCCCCGCCATGGAGCTCGGCGACGACGCGCTGCGCACCGCGCTGACCACCGCCGTCATCACCGGGGTCAAGACGATGACCACGAGCCTGCACCGCTCCTACCTGGCGGAGTCCGAGCCGCTGCCCGTCCCGGGGCTCCAGCGCCTCGTGGGCCTGCAGGAGGAGAGCCTCGGCGTCGTCGAGGTGCTCGAGGTGACGCTGCTGCCGCTGGGTGAGATCACCCAGGAGATCGCTCGCGGCGAGGGTGAGGGATTCGACTCCGTGGCGGCCTGGCGCGAGGCTCATGAGCGCTTCTGGCGCAGCACGGGTGAGCTCGGCGAGGATCGATGGGAGGAGCACGACGTCATCGTCGTCGAACGTTTCCGCTGGCTGCCCGAGCATGCGCTGGTCCCGACGCCGGAGCCACGCCGGGTCGGGATCGTGGTCACCGATGACTACTCGGAGGCCCCCGATCGGGACACCGCTCCGCTGATCGCGCAGCTGCAGCTGCTCGGTATCGCAGCCGACCCGGTCATCTGGCACGAGTGGACGCCTCGCCCGGACTATGACCTGCTGGTCATCCGCACCCCGTGGAACTACTCCTCGCGCACCGAGGAGTTCCTGGACTGGCTGGAGCGGGCCGAGGCGCAGGTTCAGGTGCTCAACCAGCCCGCGCTGATCCGCTGGAACCTGGACAAGGTCTACCTGCGCGAGCTCGAGGCCGAGGGGATCGCCGTCGTGCCCACCCGGTGGGCCGACGACGACGCCGCACTGCGCCACGGCCTGGCCGCGCACGCGGAGGGATGGGTCGTGATCAAGCCGAGCATCTCGGCCGGGTCCTTCGACACCGGGCTGCTGCGCGCCGACTCCGCCGCGGCGCTGGCCCTGGGTGAGCGGATCCTGGCCCGCGGTCTGACGGTCATGATCCAGCCGGAGGTCCCGGAGCTCAGCGAGGGCCGGGAGAAGGCGCTGTACTTCATCGACGGGCAGCACACCCACTCGATCGCCAAGGGGGCGCTGCTGGCCCGCGGCGGGGGTCTGCGCGGCGGCAGCTATCAGGAAGATCCGCAGCTGGTGCAGGCCAGCGCGGCCGAGGTGGAGTTCGGGGAGCATGTGCTGGCGGCCGCGGGACGGCGGACCGAGACACCCATGCCGCTCTATGGCCGGGTCGACCTGGTCGATTCCGCGGAGTCCGGCACCGTTCTGCTGGAGGCCGAGCTGTTCGAGCCGGCGCTGAATCTGCACCTGGCCCCCTCGGCGGCGCTGGCGCTGGCCTGCAGCATCGAGTCCCGGCTCTCGCAGCACCAGGCCGCGAACGCCATGGTCGGCTGATCCTGCTGGTCTGAAGATCGTGCGGGTCGGAATGTGCTGCGGGTGTGAAGCTCGTGCGGGTCAGTTGATCGCCGCGATCACTGCCACCCCGATGAGTCCGACCGCTCCGGCCCAGATGTAGCTGGCCAGAGTGCCGATGATGAACCGTTCGGTGGCCTTCGCGCGCTGCTCTGCCTGCCAGGAGCGCAGCTCGGGATAGCGGCCCAGGCCCTTGACGGCAAGCACCACCGCGATCGCTTCGGGATATCCACCGAAGACCGCGCCGGTGATCGCCAGCCGCTCCAGGATCCCGATCCAGGTGCCCCCGCGCAGAATCCCGGGCCCATAGCCCTCGGGCTCCACCCGGCGCAGCAGCCAGCCCACCAGCGCAGCGCCTAAGAAGGCAGAGAGCGCCAGGGCAATCAGCACCACCGCGGTGATCCACAGCCATGTCATGGTTCTCAGTCCTCCTTCGCCGCAGTGGGGATCTGCCAGCTGCCTTCGGCGGCCGCGGCGGAGATCAGGGCCGCCAGCACGGGGCGGCTGCGGCGCTCCTCCTCCAGCATCGCAGAGCGCGCGCGCTGACTGACCGCAGACACGGTGATGCCCAGCCGAGCGGAGATCTCTGCCCGGGTGAGTCCCCGGTCGGTGAGGTCACTGACCTCCCATCCGGTGTCTGCGCGCCGGCGCACCACCCCGCCGAGCAGCTGCAGCACGGCGGTGGCGGCTGTCGCGGCCTCGGGTCGGTCCCCCTGGACCACCAGCGGCACCGGCTCGGTGCGGCTGCGGGCGCGTTCCACGGCGTAGCGGGCCTGGATGAACGCGCTGCCGGAACTGGCCCGGGCACTGGCGCCCAAGGGCTGCTCCACCGCTCCGGCCCCGATGCCCACCGCCCACTGCTCGGTGCGGCACAGTGTCAGGGCGAGGTCCACCGCGGCCTCCGCGCCCCGGAGCAGGATCTGGACCTCATCGCCGACTGTGCGCTCCAGCGGCAGCACGATCTCTGACTCCCACCGTGCGCTCCAGGGGCTCAGCTCCTCGAGCAGCTCCTGCACCCGCTCCCCGGATTCAGTGCTGCGATGCTGATCTGCGGTGAGGACGAACATGAATGTAGGTTATATCCTTCAACTGTCACTTTCAAGGCTATAGCCTTGATTCCTTTCTAGGCTGCCGGCCGCGGAGCCGTTCGGGGCCGGGCCGGACCACCGAGGGTGAGTGCATTGCTCAGCACCACCAGCAGGATCCCGACCCAGGCCAGCCATGGCAGCAGCTGACCCAGGAACACTGCGCCGATCAGCGCCGCGAAGAGCGGGTGCAGGGACATGCCGAGGCCGAAGATCACCGGACTGATGTGCCGCAGCACGATCAGGTCCAGCGAGTATGGCACCACCGAGGCCAGGACACCGGCGACCGCGGCGAAGAGGAAGGCCTCCAGCGGAGGCTGCAGGTGCCAGACGAGGACAGCGGCGATCGGCAACAGGCCAAGTGCGGAGATGGCGGTGCCCATCGCGACCCCTTGGACGCCGTCAAGGCGTTGACCCACGACTCGATTGGTCAGGATGTAGCCCGCCCAGCACCCCGCAGCCAGCACCGCGAAGCCCAACCCGAGCAAGTCGCTGGTGGGTCCGGGTCGGGTCAGCAGCACCACCCCGATCAGCGCCGTCGCGGCACAGACTCCGTCGCGGAGTCGCCGAGAGGCCAGCACCGCCACGGCCAGCGGCCCGAGGAACTCGATGGTCACCGCAGTCCCGAGCCCCACACGCTCCAGGGCGGCATAGAGCGCGGTATTCATGCCGGCGAAGAACAGCGCCAGCAGCAGCACCGGGGACCACTGGCTGCGGGTGAAGCGCCAGAACCGGGGGCGGGTCAGCGCGAGAAGCACCGTGGAGGCCACCACCTGGCGAACCGCCACCACCCCGACCGGGGTCAGTCCCGAGAAGGCCAGGGACCCGACGGCGGCGCCGAACTGGGTGCTCACCGCGCTCGCGCAGATGACCGCCAGTCCTCGTCCCGGTCGGTCCGCGAGCCGGCTCACCGGTGGAGCGCCAGGCGCGCTCACATGCGCAGCTGGACGGTGCCGGCCGCCCGGTCGTGGGCGCCGCGACCGTCGACGCCGATCAGGATGGCGGGGAGCAGCAGCAACAGCAGCAGGGTGCGCACCGTGGACCAGATCGGACCGGGGACGTTGTTGCCGCGCACCACCTGGATCCGCATCAGGCGCTTGCCGATGGTCACCCCGAGCAGGCCGATCAGGATCACGTGGATGGCAACGAAGATCCCCAGGGTCACCAGCTCATCGCCGCCGAAGAACGCCATCGAGATCAGCGTGGCGATCCCCCAGTCGATGAACAGGGCGATCAGCCGCCGACTCCAGGGTGCCATGCTGCCAGGACCAGTCTCCGGCAGACCCAGCTGATCACCGGCCCAGCGCGGCTCTCCAGACCCCGGCTCAGAGGCGCCGGGGGGTCCGCCGTCGTGCTTCGCCACAGATCTCCTTCGGGTTCGGATATGAGAGGGTGATGTAGAGCATGTGGCCGTGCGAGCACGGCCCCGGTCAGTCTATTCGCCCGACCGGGGCGGCCTCACCACTGGCCCATGAGCAACTTAAGTTACATGACGGAAACATTTGCGTGATGGCCGGGAAATGCCCGGACCATAGCGTGGAGCAGAGCGTTCACCACTGTTACGCGCGCAAGCCCAGACACCTGACGAGGAGCACGGACGTATGTTCACAAGCCCTGATGAAGTTCTGAAGTTCATCGAGAAAGAGGAGGTCGTGTTCGTCGACGTTCGCTTCACCGACCTCCCCGGCCTTCAGCACCACTTCAATGTTCCGGCCAAGACCGTCGACCTCGACTTCTTCGAGAACGGACAGCTCTTCGACGGCTCTTCGATCCGCGGATTCCAGGGCATCGCCGAGTCTGACATGCAGCTCATCCCGGATGTGGCCACCGCCTACATCGATGAGTACCGCGTGGAGAAGACCCTGGTGATGACGTTCTCGATCGTGAACCCGCGCACCGGGGAGCCCTACGCCCGCGATCCGCGCGGCGTGGCGCAGAAGGCCGAGGAGTACCTGGAAGCCTCAGGCATCGCCGACACCGCCTTCTTCGCTCCCGAGGCCGAGTTCTTCCTCTTCGACGATGTGAAGTGGCAGTCCAGCCCGGACGCCTCCTTCTACTCGCTGGATTCCGACGAGGCCTCCTGGCAGTCCGCCGAGGAGATCCCCGGCGGGAACCTGGGCCACAAGATGGCCACCAAGGGCGGCTACTTCCCGGTCAGCCCGCAGGACAAGAGCGCCGATCTGCGCGACGCGATCTGTGTGGCTCTGGACGCGGTCGGCCTCGAGGTCGAGCGCTCCCACCATGAGGTCGGCGGCCCCGGTCAGCAGGAGATCAACTACAAGTTCAACACGCTGACCCACGCAGCCGATGACCTGATGAAGTTCAAGTACATCGTGAAGAACACCGCGGACCAGTTCGGCAAGTCGGCCACCTTCATGCCGAAGCCGATCTTCGGCGAGAACGGCTCCGGCATGCACTGCCACCAGTCGCTCTGGACCGATGGCAAGCCGCTGTTCTTCGATGAGAAGGGCTACGCCAACCTCTCCGACACCGCTCGCTGGTACATCGGTGGCCTGCTCAAGCACGCCTCGGCCGTGCTGGCCTTCACCAACCCGACGGTGAACTCCTATAAGCGTCTGGTCAAGGGCTACGAGGCCCCGGTCAACATGGTCTACTCGCAGGGCAACCGCTCCGCGGCGATCCGCATCCCGATCACCGGTGCCAACCCGAAGGCCAAGCGCCTGGAGTTCCGCGCACCGGATCCGTCTTCGAACCCCTACCTCGCCTTCGCCGCGCAGCTGATGGCAGGTCTGGACGGCATCCGGAACCGGATCGAGCCTGCCGACCCGGTGGACAAGGATCTCTACGAGCTTCCCGCCGAGGAGCTCGCCGACATCCAGAAGGCGCCGGGCTCCCTGGAGGAGGCGCTGCTGGCACTCGAGGGTGACTACGAGTTCCTGCTCGAGGGCGGCGTCTTCACCGAGGATCTGGTCAAGGCCTGGATCGAGTACAAGCGTGAAGAAGAGATCGCCCCGCTGAACCTGCGGCTGAACCCCTACGAGTTCGAGCTGTACTACTCGGTCTGATCTCGCGTCACGTCTGCGACAGAGCAGCGGCCCCGCACCAGTGATTGGTGCGGGGCCGCTGCCATGTCCGGGACATCCATGCCCCTACCGCCTGCCCTCCGATGTGTCTTCCACCGCCGCGGAGCTCAGCCCAGGGGCGCGGTGAGCTCCAGGTTGATGCCGTCCGGGTCCTGGACGGAGAGGATCGCCAGCCCGGAGTCGCTGAGATCGTTGATCTCCCCGTGTTCGATTCCGGCTTCGGCCAGTGCCTGCGCGGCGTCCTGCAGCGCATCCCGGGAGTCCACCGCGAAGCTCACGTGGTCCAGCCCGGTGGTGTCGGGGTCGAATCCGGTCTCGCCCACCGGGCGCAGACCCACCAGCGTCCCCTGCGGAGTCTGGTAGATCACGCCGCCGTAGAACTGCTCCTGGGAGGCGCGGACCGAGGGGTCATCGGCCTGGGCCGAGGTGTCCACCACGGCGGGCCAGCCGAAGACTTCGTCGTAGAACGCCTTCGACCGGGCGATATCGGTGACCGTGAGCCGGACGTGTGCCAATCCATTGCTGTTGATGAGAGCCATCACCTCACCGTAGCCGGAAGACCCTTACCTGACCACCCGATGCTGAATACACTGCGCTCATGACCCGGATAGGACCGCTGGATGTGGTCGACGTGTTCGTCTACACCGTGGTGCTGGGGCTCTTCGTACAGTTCTTTCCCGAGGTCATCTCGGAGTCGTTCCTGATCACGCTGCTGACCGCAGTGCTGCTGAAGCTGGTCCTGGAACTGGTGACCTGGGTGAAGAAGTCGCTGCTGGCCCGGCGTCGGGCGCGCCGCGGAGTCCGGCGCGGTCTCAACCTGGCGATGCTGATCCTGGTGCTGCCCGGCAGCAAGTTCCTGGTCCTGGAGCTGACCGCGCTGGTCTTCCGAGGTGAGGTCCAGCTCGGCGGCTTCTTCCTGGTGACCGGGCTGATCCTGGTGCTGATGCTGGCCCGTGGGGGCACGCGCCGGCTCTTCCGCTCCTCGCCGGCCGCGACGGATACCGCACCGGCGGGTCCAGCACCGGCGGGTCCCGCACCGGCGGGTCCCGCGGAATGAGCCCCGCGGCACCAGCGAGCCGCTCTGCGGAATGAGAATGGCCGCCGGAGCTGTTGCACTGGGTATGCCCAACACCGCTTCGCGCCCCCTCTCCCTGCTTGACCTGGCTTTCGTGCGCCCGCCGGAGACCGTCGCCGATGGCATCGCACGCAGCGTCCGGCTCGCCAAGACCGCTGACGCCCTGGGATACACCCGCATCTGGTTCGCCGAGCACCACAACATGCCCAACATCGCCTCCAGCGCCACCGCCCTGCTGATCCAGCACGTCGCCGCGGCCACCGAGAATGTGCGGGTGGGCTCCGGGGGCATCATGCTCCCCAACCATGCCCCGCTGATGATCGCCGAACAGTTCGGCACCCTGGAGACGCTCTACCCGGGCCGGATCGACCTGGGTCTCGGCCGCGCCCCGGGCACCGACGGCGCCACCATGCGCGCCCTGCGCCGGGACGGCACCGAGGCCGATCGCTTCCAGTCCGACGTGATGGAGCTCAGCGGCTACCTCACCGGATACAGCCGGATCCCCGGGGTCAACGCCTACCCCGGTCGGGGCACCGAGGTGCCGCTCTACATCCTGGGCTCATCGCTGTTCGGAGCTCAGCTCGCCGCGCAGCTGGGTCTGCCCTACGCCTTCGCCTCACACTTCGCCCCGCAGATGCTCAACCAGGCCGCCCACGTCTACCGCGAGCACTTCGACGCGAGGAACTCACTGCAGGGCCCGGACGCGCAGCCGCACTTCATCGCGGCGGCCAATGTCATCGCCCATGACGACGCTGAGACCGCGCAGGCCCAGAAGACCCTGGCGGAGAACGCCTGGATCAAGAACCACCTGGGCCGGAATCGCCAGATCACCGACGAGGATGTGGTGATGCTGCGCGATCACCCGGCGGGCCAGCGGGTGCTGAGCATGCTCTCCCGCGCCGCCGTGGGCACCCAGGAGGAGGTGGTCTCCTGGCTGGACGACTTCGCCGAGGAGGTCCAGGCCGATGAGCTGATGCTGGTCAACCTGGCGCCCGAGGAGGCCGTGCAGCACCGCACCTTGGAGCTGCTCGCGCCGAGCATCGCCGCGTCAGAGAGATCCCCCTCGCAGGTCGCCTGAACCGTCCCCCAGAGCACCGCCCAGCGAGCACCTCCCACAGTGCGCGGCGCGACCGAGCACCGCTCATACGAGACCCGTCCTACAACAAGGAGACACCCATGAAGGTCCTGATCGTTCTCACCTCGCACGACGAGCTCGGCGACACCGGCAAGAAGACCGGCTTCTGGCTCGAAGAGCTCGCCGCCCCCTACTATCGCTTCCAGGAGGCCGGCTACGAGATCACCCTGGCCTCCCCCAAGGGGGGCCAGCCGCCGCTGGATCCTGCGAGCAATGTGCCTGACTTCCAGACCGATGACACCCGCAGGTTTGAGGACGACGCCGAGGCCATGGCTGCGCTGGCAGAGACTCGCCGCCTGGACACCGTCCATGAGGCGGACTACGACACCGTGTTCTACCCCGGTGGCCATGGCCCGCTGTGGGACCTCGCCGAAGACCCCGCATCGATCCGCCTGATCGAGACCACGATTCGCGCCGGCAAGCCCGTGGGTCTGGTCTGTCACGCCCCAGGTGTGCTGCGCCATGCCACCAACGAAGATGGCACTCCCCTGGTGCAGGCGAAGCTGGTCACCGGCTTCACCAACACCGAGGAGGCCGGGGTCGACCTGGTCGACGTCGTGCCCTTCCTCGTGCAGGACGAGCTCACCAGGCTCGGTGGCAGGTACTCCAAGGGCGAAGACTGGAGCTCCTACGTGGTTGAGGACGGCCTGCTGATCACCGGTCAGAACCCCCAGTCCTCCGCAGAGACCGCCCAGGCGCTGATCGCCAAGCTCGCGGCCTGAGTCGCAGAGAAGCCCGGCCGGCTGGGGACTCCGAGGCTTCCCCCGCCGGGCCGGGCAGAGCGATCTCCCGTTGAACTGAGCCACGTCCGCCGAATGGACCCGCACCGCGAATGCCCGCCGTGCCCGGCGGCACGGGCTGTGCCGTTCTCGCGCGCTGCCGCCGAGATGGTGGTCCACGTCTGTACGAGCTCCGGTCACTCATCGGATATGCGCCAGACTGCCGAACCTCGAACAGCGGACAGCCCGAAGGGCGCTCAGCCCCCGGAGATCAGCCGAGGCAGGACTCCGGGGGCTCTCCCCAGGCGAAACTTCATGCCTCGGTGACATTCGGTCCGCCCACTAGCCTCATCGGGGGGCGGGCCCTGGAGCCGCGAGAGCGGACCAGGAAGGCGCCTCACCCACTGTTCGCCTCATCCTGGAAGAACTTCATCGCCATCCAACCGTGCGTCACCGCGCCACCCGCACGCAGTGCGGCGGAGACCATGACCGCTTCGGAGATCTCCTGCTCGGACGCCCCCGCCTTCTGCGCGCCCCTGGAGTGGATCTCCACGCAATGGGGGCACTGGGTGGTCGTCGCTATTGCGATCGCAATGAGTTCGCGGGTCTTTTTGGACAGCACATGGTCGTTCTCGGAGAACACGGCGCCGTCGAACGCCGCGAAAGCCTCAAATCCTTGTGGATATCCATCCTTGATGTTCTGCATGTATTTTGCATCGGACGACTCATAATGCATCATATTTGTTCTCCCAAGATCGTATCTGCTTCCGCATCATTCACGGACGGCACGTTCGACCGTCCACGGGTGTGGCTCAGGTCAGCGCTCCGGGGTGGCGGTGTAGTCCACCACCACACGCCCCTCGATCTTGGCGTGCTGCATCTCGTCGAGGACCGCGTTGATGTCCTCGAGCGGACGGCGGCTGTACGTGGGATGGATCTTTCCCTGGGCGTAGAACTCCAAGGCTTCCACCATGTCCTGGCGGGTACCCACGATCGATCCTCGGATGGTGAGCCCCTTCAGCACGATGTCGAAGATCGGAGCGGGAAAGTCCCCCGGAGGCAGACCGTTGAACACGATGGTTCCGCCGCGTCGAGTCATGGCGATGGCCTGGCCGAATGCCTTGGGGTGCACAGCGGTGACCAGGACACCGTGGGTCCCGCCGGTCTTCTCCTGTATCTCGATGGCCGGATCCGCGACCATGGCGTTGACCACGATCTCGGCACCGTGCTGCTTGGCCAGCGCCAGCTTGTCGTCAGCGACGTCGACCGCAACGACTCGCATTCCCATGGCCACCGCATATTGCACAGCGATGTGGCCCAGACCGCCGATGCCCGAGATCACCACCCACTGGCCAGGTCGGACCTCTGTCTGCTTCAACCCCTTGTATACGGTCACGCCCGCGCAGAGCACAGGTCCGACCTCGTAAGGGTCGGAACCCTCGGGGATGAGGGGGGCGTATTTGGCGTCGACGATCATGTACTCGCCGAACGATCCGTTGACGCTGTATCCTCCGTTGCTCTGAGACTCGCACAGCGTTTCCCACCCGGTGCGGCAGTATTCGCAGGTTCCGCAGGCGCTCCACAGCCAGGCGTTGCCCACCAGCTGCCCCACCGAGAGCTCGGTGACTCCCTCCCCCAGCTTCTCCACGGTGCCCACACCTTCGTGGCCAGGGATGAACGGCGGACTGGGCTTGACCGGCCAGTCACCTTCAGCGGCATGCAGATCGGTGTGACAGACACCGGAGGAGATGAGCTTGACCAGGGCCTGTCCCGGTCCCGGTTCAGGAATGGCCACGTCTTTGACGACGAGGTCCTGGCCGAAGGCCTCGACGACTGCGGCCCGCATCGTGCGTTCGGTGGCGGCTTGGGTGTCCGAGTGCGTGTGTCCGGGGGAAACAGTGACATTGCTCATGATGGCTCCTAGATAGTGGCGGGACTTCTCACGGGGTCCGGGTCCAGATGGAGGCCGCTTCTGCCGCCTGCCCGTGGCCGAAGCTTCGGTACCAGACGGGTCTGCGGTTGGACCACGCCGACTCCGCAGAGCGGGCTGTTGTTCGCGCGGCCTCTGGGGTGACTCTAGTCACATTCGAGTTGCACCTACGTTGCATCCCGCTGGGTGCGTGGTCTGCCTGCTGCTCTGGTTCTCGGGCGCGGGCCCCGCCGCGGTGGCAGCTGCGTCCGTGCGAACCGGGTCAGCGGGTGATTGAGCTGGACTGGAAGCCGTCGCCGGACGCCGATGTGCGCTCTGCGTGGCCCCATCAGCCGCAGGGGATCAACCGACGCGACTCTGCGACTCAGAAGGGAACGACGCGCCGACCAGCTCCTCGGACTCCACCCAGATGCGCCTGGCCTCTTCCAGGTCCTCCAATGGCGTGTAGAGGCGTTGCAGGGCTGGGGCACCCCCCAGGTGCTGGAATCCTGAAGGTCCCCAGAACTGTGCACCGCGAGCTTCCGCAGACGCGGCAGCGGACAGGGCCGACAGTCCGGCGGTCTCGACGGTGCCGGTCAGCCCCAGCCGAGAGAGTGCGCGAATGATTCGACGACCGGAAGTCGGCTGGGATCGGCCAAGCTCGGGTCTCGCCGCGAGCAACGACGTCGGGGCAATCCCCGGGTGGGCGATGTTGCTGCTGAGACCCCACCCCTGTGCCCTGCTGCGCCGATCCAGTTCCAGACCGAACAGTCCGAAGGCGATCTTGGACTGCTGGTATGCGTCCATTCCGCGATACGAACGCTCCCAATTGAGATCATCCCAGTTGATGGATCCGCGGGAGGCGGCCAGGCTCAGCTGGGAGGTCACGCGGGCACTCCCGGCCCGCAGCAAAGGGAAGAGATGAGCTGTGAGTGCGAAATGCCCGAGGTGATTGGTGCCGAACTGAAGCTCGAACCCGTCCGACGTCGTCTTGCGCTCAGGCGGAGTCATGACGCCGGCGTTGTTGATCAGGATATGGATCGGCTTTCCAGCCTCCTGCATGGAACGGCCAAACATCGCGACCGAATCCAGAGACGACAGATCCATCTCTCCGAGCTGCACCCGGGCACCTGGGCTGCGCCGAAGGATCGACGAAACGGCGGCCTCTCCTTTTCTACGATTGCGCACCGGCAGGATGAGGTCTGCACCGGCGTCGGCGAGACGCGCTGCCATCTCGAGACCCATTCCATCGCTGCCTCCGGTGAGGACTGCTCGCCTGCCAGAGAGATCCGGCAATGAGATGTTGAACTTCTGATTCATGATCTGCTCCTCGTGAGGTGTGGGGGTGACACTCACTGTGCCAAGAGTTCATCAGACGAGGCAGTGTCGGCTCATCCTGGGACTCGCGCTCCCTGGCTCGCGCTGGCGAGGGGGATCACCAGTCCCTGGTGCAGAGGTCCCGCGGGCCGATAGAACTTGAGGAACACCAGCCGAAGGAGGCACCAATGAGCATGGATCGCACCGGCCTGGCGCAGTTTCTCCGCCGACGCCGCGAGCTCCTGCAGCCTGAGGACGTCGGCCTCCCCCGCGGCGAGCGACGACGCACCGGCGGTCTGCGCCGAGAAGAGGTGGCAGTCCTGTGTCACATGTCCACCGACTACTACACCCGTTTGGAACAGCAGCGCGGCACGCAGCCCTCCGAACAGATGTTGGCCTCCATCGCTCAGGGACTGCACCTGTCCCTCGATGAACGGGATCACCTCTTCCGGCTCAACGGGCGCAATGCGCCGAGCCGGGGTCCAGGAAGCGCACACATCAGTCCCGGTCTGCTGCGCATCCTCGACCGGCTCCACGACACTCCAGCCGAGATCATCACCGAGCTCGGCCAGACTCTGAAGCAGACGCCCCTCGGCGTCGCCCTGAGCGGTGACCTGACCTCGTTCACGGGTCCAGCACGCAGCATCGGCTACCGCTGGTTCACCCAGCCGGGCGCGCGCGACTTCTACCGCCGCGAGGATCACCCGTTTCTCACCCGGATGTGGGTGTCCCACCTGCGCCAGGTCACGACCCTGCGCGGTCCCAGCTCGGAAGCGGCACATCTGGTGGATCTCTTGATGGACGATGCCGAGTTCAGAGAGACCTGGGACAACCACGAAGTCAGAATCCATCCCGCCGAGGTGAAACACTTCGTCCACCCGCAGGTGGGGGCACTGGAACTGAACTGTCAGACACTGCTGGATCGAAACCAGCTCCATCTGCTGCTGGTCTACACAGCATCCCCTGGCTCGGAGAGCTACGAGAAGCTTCAGCTGCTCTCAGTCATCGGTTCGGTGCATTCCTAGTGTGCGCGAGGGCCGCTCAGGCCTCGTCGTAGAACAGCCGCTCGTAGACCTGCCGGCAGCGCCGGGTGGTGCGCAGGTAGTGGTCCTCGAAGTCGGCGCTGCCCCCGGAGGGGAACCCGCACCAGCGGGCCACCGCGTCGAGGTCCCGGCGCGCCGAGGGCAGCACATCGGCGGTCTTCCCGCTCCACACCGTGGTGGCGGAACGGACCCGGGTGCAGAGCTTCCACGCCTCACTGAGCTGTTCCGCGTCGAGCGGGCTGATCAGCTCCTCATCGACCATCGCGTCCAGCGCCAGCAGCGTGGAGCTGGTGCGCAGCCGCGGCATCTGGTGGGCGTGCTGGAGCTGGTAGAGCTGCACCAGCCACTCCACGTCACTGAGCCCACCGCGGCCCAGCTTCACGTGCCGGGACGGGTCGGCCCCGCGGGGCAGCCGTTCGGATTCCACCCGGGCCTTGATCCGGCGGATCTCACGGATCTGCGAGGAGCTCGGCGGGGCGCCGTAGCGCACCGTGTCGGCGAGTTCCATGAACCCGGCCAGCAGGTCGTCGTCTCCGCCGATCGGGCGAGCGCGCAGCAGAGCCTGCCGCTCCCAGACGTCCATCCATCGCCGGTAGTACTCGGTGTAGGACTCCAGGGACCGGGAGAGCGGACCCTGTTTGCCCTCAGGGCGCAGATCGGCGTCGAGCTTGAGCGGGAACTCACCGCGGATCGCGGGTTTCAGCGGCTTGGAGAGCTGCGCGCTGATCCGCATGGCCAGCTTCTGTGCCTGGGCGTCGGTGCGGGTCGGGTCTCCGCCCTCGGCGACGTCGTGGACGAACATCGCGTCCATATCAGAGCCGTAGCCGATCTCCCGGCCCCCTTGGCGGCCCATCGCGATCACCGCGAGGTCGGCGTGCCGACCCTCGGCCGTCCAGACCTCGGATTCGGCCACGCGCATCGCGCCCAGGGTGGCGGCGCGGTCCACATCGGAGAGAGCGGTGCCCACCTCGGAGATCTCCAGCAGGCCCACGGCGTCGCCGATCGCCACCCGCAGGGTCTCACGCTGGCGCACCAGTCGGGTCAGCCGCATCGCGGCTTCGAGATCAGTCCGGTGCCGGGCGATCTTGTTCCCGATCTCCTTCCACAGTGCGTCAAAGCTGCGCGGCACCAGCGCAGCGTTGTCCCCGAGCCATCGGGTGGACTCCGGGGAGTGCTCGAGCATGTCCGCGATGAACCGGGAGCCGGAGAGCACCAGGCAGAGCCGCTCCGCCGCCACCGAGGAATCGCGCAGCATGGTCAGATACCAGGGGCTCTGCCCCAGCGACTCGCTGAGCCGCCGGAAGGCCAGCAGCCCGCCGTCGGGGTCCACGCCTTCGCCGAACCAGCCGAGCATCACCGGCAGGATGTGCCGCTGCAGCTTCGCCCGGCGGGACACGCCCCCGGTCAGCGCGGAGATGTGGCGCATGGCGCCGGCCGGGTCGTGGTAGCCCAGCGCGGCCAGACGATCCTGCGCCGCCTTGGCGGTGAGCCGGACCTCGTCGTCGGAGAGCACCGCGGTGGTGGAGAGCAGCGGGCGGTAGAAGATCCGTTCGTGGAAGCTCGCGACCTCCCGGGCGACCTCTCGCCAATGGCTGAGCACCTCGTCCCCCGCCGGACGACGACGCCGGTTCGGTGGCTTCACGGCGTGGGCCAGCGCGCGGATCTCATCGGTCTTCACCGGCATCAGGTGGGTCCGGCGCATGCTGCTCATCTGGATCCGGTGCTCGTAGAGGCGCAGCAGCCGGTAGCACCGGGACATCGCGTCGCGGTCCGCGCGGGCCACGTACTCCCCGGCTTCGAGCATCTCGATGGCCGAGAGTGAGTCGCGCACCCGGAGCGACTCGTCGACCCGTCCGTGGACCAGCTGCAGCAGCTGCACGGTGAACTCGATGTCTCGCAGCCCCCCGCGCCCGAGCTTGATCTCTCGGTCCACCTCGTCGGCGGGAATGTTCTCGAAGACCCGCCGGCGCATCCGCTGCACGTTCTCAACGAAGTTCTCCTGCGCCGAGGAGGTCCAGACCTGCGGCCAGATCGCCTCGATGTAGTCCGCACCCAGGCTGCGGCTGCCCGCGATGGGGCGGGCCTTGAGCAGGGCCTGGAACTCCCAGCCGTGGGCCCAGCGCTTGTAGTACTCCAGGTGGGATTCCAGGGTGCGGGAGAGGTCGCCGTCGCGGCCCTCGGGGCGCAGGTTCGCGTCCACCTCCCAGAGTCCGGGCTCCGGACCTGCACCGTTGATGACCTTGGAGATCCCGGAGGCCATCGCCACCGCGGTGTTCCGCGCGGCGGCGGAGTCCACCTCTGCGGCGGCGCGGTGCACGAAGATCACGTCCACGTCGGAGATGTAGTTCAGCTCGCGGGCTCCGCATTTGCCCATCCCGATCACGGCGAGCTCCACGGTCTCTGCGGTGCGCCCGTTGCGTTCGGTGAGCTCGGCGCGGCTGACCGCCAGCGCGGCATCGATGGCCGCGGCGGCGAGGTCCGAGAGCTGCCGGGAGACCAGCGGCTGGTAGCTCGCGGGGTCTGCCGCGCTGAGGTCGCGCAGGGCGAGAGCGGTCAGTTCGCGCCGGTAGACCCGGCGCAGCGCGACGCCGGCGTCCTTGGCCGTGAACTCCGGGCCCAGTCCCGCAGTGGGCGGCTCCGCCGCGGCGTCGGCGTGCACCGCCTGCATCAGTCGGGATCGCAGCACCTCGGGTTCGGTGACCTCCGGGGCGTCGAGGGCTGCGGCGTCGTCGGGGGCGTGGTTGTGCTGGTGCTGATCCCGTTCGGACTCCAGGGCGTCGGCCACGGAGAACACCAGATCGCAGTTCTCCGGACGCCGGACCAGGAATTCGCCCAGCGCCTGGGATGCCCCGAGCAGCCTCAGCAGCGGGACCGCGCGCAGATAGACCCCGTCGGTGACCACCTCGAAGAGGTCACGGACCTCCCCGGCACGTTCCACCAGCCGGATCAGCAGCAGCAGCGCCTGATCCGGGTTCGGCGCGTAGTGCAGGGTCCGCAGCAGGACCGCCGGGTCCAGGCCGGCGAGCTGCTCGTCGGCGAGGAAACTCGATGCCCGCTCCAGCTCCTGGAAGCCAGCGGAGATCAGTTCTCGGCGGGTCGGTGCGACGGCGTCCACGATCAGATCAGGCCGAGGTACCGTTTGATCTCGAAGGGCGAGACGTTGACCCGGTACTCGTCCCATTCCTGCTGCTTATTGCGCAGGAAGTTCTCCAGGACCTGCTCGCCGAGGATCTCGGCCATCAGCTCAGAGTCCTCCATCTGGCGCAGCGCCTCGTGCAGGGTCCCCGGCAACGGCTTGATGCCCAGGGCCTTGCGCTCGGAGGTGGTCAGTGACCAGACGTCCTCGCCGACCGGCTCCATCAGCTCGTAGCCCTCACGGATGCCCTTCAGGCCAGCCCCGAGCACCGCGGCGTAGGCCAGGTAGGGGTTCGCCCCGGAGTCGATGCCGCGGAACTCCACCCGTGCAGAGCCGCCCTTGGTCGGCTTGTACAGCGGCACCCGGACCAGCGCGGAGCGGTTGTTGTGGCCCCAGGAGACATGCGAGGGGGCCTCTCCCCCGCCCCAGAGCCGCTTATAGGAGTTCACGAACTGGTTGGTGACCGCGGTGAACTCCGGGGCGTGGCGCAGCACCCCGGCGATGAACTGCCGGGCGGTGGTGGAGAGGTTGTATTCGGTGTTCGGTGCGAAGAAGGCGTTGGTGTCCCCTTCGAAGAGCCCGAAGTGGGTGTGCATGCCCGAGCCTGGGTGCTCGGAGAACGGTTTGGGCATGAAGCTGGCGTACTTGCCCTGCATGATCGCGACCTCTTTGATCACGGTGCGGAAGGTCATGATGTTATCCGCTGTGGTCAGCGCGTCGGCATAGCGCAGGTCGATCTCGTTCTGGCCCGGCCCGGCTTCATGGTGGCTGAACTCCACGGAGATCCCCACGGCCTCGAGCATGTTCACCGTGTGGCGGCGGAAATCCTGGCTGACGCTTCCGGTGACGTGGTCGAAGTATCCGGCCCGGTCCACCGGGATCGGGGCGCCGTCGGCGTCGAGGTCCTGAGATTCGAGCACATAGAACTCGATCTCCGGGTGGGTGTAGCAGGTGAAGCCCATCTCCCCGGCCACATCGAGCTGCCGGCGCAGCACATTGCGCGGGTCCCCGGCGGCCGGTTCCTGGTCTGGGGTCAGGATGTCGCAGAACATCCGGGAGGTGGGCTCCTCCTCCCCGCGCCAGGGCAGGATCTGGAAGGAGGACGGGTCCGGCTTCAGAAGCATGTCGGATTCGAAGACCCGGGAGAGTCCTTCGATCGAGGAACCGTCGAAGCCCAGGCCTTCGTTGAAGACTCCCTCGACCTCAGCCGGGGCCAGGGCGACAGACTTCAGTGAGCCCACCACATCGGTGAACCACAGGCGCACGAAGCGGACGTCACGCTCCTCGATGGTGCGCAGTACAAATTCCTGCTGTCGATCCATGCGTTGAAGCCTCCTGAAATGCAGTGGGTGTCGCCGGGACCACTCTACCCAACTCGCTTCGGGCAGGCGGTGTGTGGTGCATTCCTGAGCGGACGTCGGCTCGCCCGCGCGTCACCTCTTCCGAGTGCCCTGCGCAAGGCAGGGTCGACTCAGGGTGTCGGACCAGCGTGACGCGACGTCCGGTCGACCTCTCGATTGTGCGCCGCCGCGGCGACCATCCAGGCGGTGGCGGTGAGAGCTGGGGCCAGTGCCGCGAAGGCACCCAGCGCATCCAGCAGCAGAAAGGCACTCAGCAGGCTCAACGCGATGCCCACCCCTTGGAGCAAGGTCGCCGACGTCGGTCGGCGCAGCGTGGGACGGACCTGCGGGATCCGACGGTCTGGCTCAGCGGTTCGCGTGACCTGCACCGACCACACCGTCATCGCGACGGCGGCAGGGAACAGCACAGCTCCGAAGACAACATCCATGTGTTCACCCAACCGGAGAGCAACAACGTCGGTCAATGGCGATCACTCTGAACGATGCCGCCGGGGCCCGCTGACCGGGGGCCGCGCACGATTGGGTAGCCTGATCACATGTCAGAGCCGATCAGCCCGAAACGGGTCCGCACCGTGCACCTTCAGCAGTTCAAGGATGCCGGCCAGAAATTCTCCATGTTGACCGCCTACGACGCCCAGATCGCGTCCATCTTCGACGAAGCCGGGATCGAGCTGCTGCTGGTGGGCGACTCCGCCTCCAGCGTGATGATGGGCCACTCCTCCACGTTGCCGATCACCACCGAGGAGATGCTGGTCTTCACCAAGTCGGTGGTCAACGGTGCCAACCGTGCACTGGTGGTCGCGGATCTTCCCTTCGGAAGCTACGAGGGCTCCCCCGCCCAGGCCGTGGCCACCGGGGTGCGCTTCATGAAGGAGGCCGGCGCCCAGGCGGTGAAGATCGAAGGTGGCGCGGCGATGGCCGACCACGTCCACGCCCTGGTCTCCGCCGGCATTCCGGTGATCGCCCATATCGGCTTCACCCCGCAGGCCGAGCACGCCCTCGGCGGCTACCGGGTGCAGGGACGCGGTGAGAGCGCGCAGGCACTGATCGATGACGCACTGGCCCTGGAGGCGGCGGGGGCGTTCTGCGTGCTGATGGAGATGGTCCCCGAGGAGCTGGCCACCCAGGTGGACCGTGCGCTGCGCGTGCCGACCATCGGCATCGGCGCGGGCAACGGCACCACCGGTCAGGTGCTGGTCTGGCAGGACATGCTGGGCCTGGGCTCGGGGCGGGTGCCGCGCTTCGTGAAGCAGTACGCGAACCTGCGGGAGGTGGTCTCCCAGGCGGCTGCGCAGTACCGCAGCGATGTCAGCGCCGGGAGCTTCCCGGCACCGGAGCACACCTTCGAAGGCTAGCGCGCCGCTGCGGCAGCATCAGCGGGTGGGCTTGCGCGCGTGCCCGCCGTCGTCGTCCCAATGCTCGCTGGAGTCCTCATCCTCCCAGGCCTCGTTGTTCTCCTGGACCCGCTTGAGCGCCTCTGAGGCGGCTTCGCGGGTGGGGTACGGGCCCAGCAGCTGACTCCAGGAGGACTGGGCGCCCTCCTCGACCTGCCCGGTGCGAACGTTGAACCAATATTCGGTGCTCATGGCCTCAGAATACGCCCCGTGCCGTCCTCCGGTCAGTCTGGCCGTGCGAAACTGCTAGCCATGCACTCAAGCGCATCACCCTCGCCCTCACCTGGAGCTGCCCCGGGTCAGGGACGACGGCGCGGGGCTCCGTCGCTGCGGCGCAGCCGGCTGGCCACCATGGCCGCCTTCGCCACCAACGGCGCCCTTCCCGCTTCGCTGCTGGCCCGCTATGCGGAGGTCAAGGACGCGCTGGGCCTGAACCCAGCGGTCTTCGGCCTGGTGGTGGTGGGCTTCGGTCTGGGTGGGGCACTGGCGCTGCACATGCCCGGAGTCCTCAACCGGTGGCTGGGGGTGGCGCGCACCGCGAGCCTGGGCACGCTCTGGATGGGTGCCGCACTGATCCTGGCCGCGGCAGGCGTCGCCCTGGGCAGTCCGTGGCTGGTGGTCGCCGGTCTGCTGCTCACCGGCTTCGGCGATGCCGCGGTGGACGTGGCGCAGAATTCTCAGGGCCTGCGGGTCCAGGCGGCGTATCGACGTTCGCTGTTGAACTCGATGCATGCCGGTTGGAGCATCGGCGCGGCCCTGGGGGGCGCGGTCGGCACCCTCGCCGCGGTGCTCGGAGTGCCCCTGGTGACCCATATGGCGGTCTGGACGGCGCTCTGCGTGCTGGCGATGACCTGCTCAGCGCGGGCTTTCCTGCCCGAACCCGAGGCCGAGCCGGTGGATGCTGAGACCCCGGCGAGGCCCTCAGGGTGGTCCACGGCGAGGATCCTGCTCCCGCTGGCGCTGATCGCGCTGGCCGGAATATCGGTGGAGGATGTCGGCAACAACTGGTCCGCCGTGCTGCTCTCCACGGAGCGCGGAATGGACCCTGCCTCGGCCGGGGTCGGCCTGACCGTGCTGCTCACCGCACAGTTCATCGGGCGGATGCTCGGTGATCGGGTGATCGACCGACTCGGTGAGCGCACCGCGCTGATCCTGAGCCTGACTCTGGTGATCCTGGGCCTGCTCGGGGCTGCCTGGGCCCCCGGGGTCACGCTGACACTCATCGGCCTGGCGCTGGCCGGACTGGGCTGCGCAGTGACCGTCCCGCTGGCCTTCGCCCGGGCCGACCGGGTGCCCGGGCTGCCGGCGCACAGCGGGGTGACCTGGATCAGCTGGGCGATGCGCGCGGTGATGCTGAGCCTCTCCCCCGCCATCGGCGTGATGACCCAGGGCTCCTCGCTGCCGGTGGCGATCAGCGTGATCGTGGGCATCGCGGTGGTGGCGTTGGCGCTGCAGCTGCGGCCGCGCCCGGCGTCGAGACCGGGTTGAGACTGCCCCGGCGGCTGACCGATAGGATGACTGCCATGCCTACCCCGCAGTCCGCTCCCCTGTCCTCCCATGCCCCCGTGGGCACGCTCACCAAGGGCCGGGTCTCTCCGGAGCGTCCGGTCCCGGGCCACATCGAACGCCCCAACTATGTGGGTCTCGAAGCGCCCCCGGAGTACACCGGTGAGGACGTCTATGACGCGGCAACGGTGCAGAAGATCCGCCGGGCAGCCCAGCTCGCAGCAGACGCGATGGTCGCGACCGCTGAGCTGATTCGGCCCGGAGTCACCACCGAGGAGCTCGACGCCTACGCGCACCAGTACCTGACCGAGCGCGGCGCCTACCCGTCCTGCCTGTCCTACCGCGGGTTCCCCAAGGCCATCTGCACCTCGGTCAACGAGGTCATCTGCCACGGCATCCCGGATTCCACCGTGCTCGCCGAGGGTGACATCGTGAACCTCGACATCACCGCCTATATCGACGGGGTGCACGGGGACCACAACCGGACGTTCTTCGTCGGCGAGGTCGACGAGGAGTCGCGGCTGCTGGTGGAGCGCACCGAGGAAGCCATGATGCGCGGGATCCGGGCGGTGAAGCCGGGCCGTCCGATCAACGTGATCGGCCGCGCCATCGAGTCCTACGCGAAGCGCTTCGGCTATGGTGTGGTACGCGAGTTCATCGGCCACGGCGTGGGCAAGGCATTTCACACCGGCCTGGTGATCCCGCACTTCGACGCGGCACCGGACCATGCGCGCCTGCTGGAGCCGGGAATGGTGTTCACGATCGAACCGATGCTCACCCTGGGCACGCGCCACTGGGACATGTGGGAAGACGGCTGGACAGCCGTGACCCGCGACCGCAAGCGCACCGCGCAGTTCGAGCACACTCTGGTCGTCACCGATGACGGCGCCGAGATCCTCACGCTGCCCTCAGGCGCCTGAGTCCGGTCCCCTCCCCCACAGCACGGAGATACTGCACCACTATGAGCTCTTCCCACGAGCAGCCGCTGGCTGCCCAGGCCATCGGTTCCGCCAGCGAGACGATCGGCGACCTCCCCAAGCGGGCCATCGGCATCGACGTCGGCGGCACCGGAATCAAGGGCGGGATCGTCAACCTGCACAAGGGCAGCCTGAGCGGTGATCGCTTTCGGATCCCCACCCCGAAGCCGGCGACGCCGGAGGCGGTGGCCGACGTGATCGGGCAGATCCTCGACGAGCTGCTCAGCCGGGAGAAGGCCCCCGCGTTGGAGGAGCTCTCAGTGGGGGTGCTGTTCCCCGCGATCGTGGACAAGAACATCGTGCTCTCGGCGGCGAACATCGACGAGTCCTGGATCAACACCGACGCCACGAAGCTGCTGCGTCACCTGCCAGGTCAGATCCACACCCTCAACGACGCCGACGGCGCCGGCCTGGCCGAGGCGCGATACGGCGCGGGCAAGGGCCTGGAGGGCACAGTCATGACGATCACCTTGGGCACCGGGATCGGCTCCGCCTTGGTCCACGACGGCGTGCTGGTCCCCAACAGCGAGATGGGCCACCTGGAGTTCGAGGGCGAGGTGGCGGAGAAGAAGGCCTCTGCCGCCGCCCGGGAGCGCGCAGACATGCCATGGGATGAGTACGGTCAGCTGCTGAACCGATTCCTCAAGCACGTGGAGCGGCTGCAGTCCCCGGAGCTGTTCATCATCGGCGGAGGGATCTCCAAGCGCAGCGAGGACTTCCTCCCCGAGGTCAAGGACCTCCGGGCGAAGGTGGAGGTCGCGGCGCTGCAGAACAACGCCGGAATCGTCGGGGCGGCGCTGTACGCGGCCGAGCAGACCAGACTGAACCAGGCCCGCGGGCGGTCCTGAGCGCCCCCGCCGGGTTGCTACACTTCTTGCTGCACCAGATCGCGCCACTACGGCTGGGTCTGGGCACGGGCCTTTAGCTCAGCTGGTAGAGCACCGCGTTTACACCGCGGTTGTCGTCGGTTCGATCCCGGCAGGGCCCACCATTCTCAGGACACCTGACCAGAGTCTCGATCGGAGCCCTGAGCCGCTGGCGATCGGGCGGGCCGTCACCGAGTGATCGGATCCTGGAGCTCGCTCGGCAGCCGGTCTATCCTGCCATCATGGCGTCCTCGTCAGGGAGCCCGGACGACCCGTCCCCCACTGGCAGCAGCAGTCCCGCAGTGATCCTCTGGTGGATCCCTGTGGGAGCAGGCGGGCACGTCGTCGTGCATACCAGCCGGTGCTGGGAATGGCTGCGGGCGCTGCGAGCACACAGGCGCCCCCGGCCCCTGTTCCATGCCGCGCTGGAGGTCTCGGACGGCGACCTCCAGTATGTGCTGGAGATGACTCCCGTGTGGGGGCAGCCGCCCGGACCGCGCGGGGTGATCGTCCGTGGGCCTGTGGGGCTGAGGTGGCTCGGTGCTTCCCGGTTCTTCCAGTACGAGGTTCGCTGCTGGGCGGGTGGCAGCATCCCTGACCGAGACTGGGCGGTAGGCCCGCCCGTGAGATTCCCGCTCACCTCTTCCGAGGTCCACGCGCTGATCACGCGGGTCCCTTTGGTTCCGCGGCTCACCTGGGGCCGGGATGTCTTCGGAATCGCAGACATGTGGAACTCCAACTCGCTGATCGCCTGGGTCCTGCAATCGAGTGGAATCGAGGCCCGCCGGCTCCTGCCACCGAGAGGCGGGGACGCGCCGGGATCGCGCAGCGGCGTCGTCGCGGCGCTCTCCGACTCGCAGAGCCGACCTGGCGCTGGCGCCAGGTCCGAGCCGTGAACAGCGACTGCGCGTGCTGAGGCTAATCTGTTCCTATGTCATCGCCTGCACGCACCACCGGCCGGATCTTTCTCGGCTCCGCTCTGACCTTCGCCGGGGTCTCGCATCTGGCCTGGGCCCGCAAGGAGTTCCGCGCCCAGGTGCCCGAATTCGTCCCTCTGGATCCCGACACCACCGTGCTGGCCTCGGGAGTGGCCGAGATCGGGCTGGGCACCGCGCTGCTGTTCTCGCGGAGGCACCGGCCGCTGGTCGGCAACGCCACCGGGGTGTTCTTCGCCGCGGTGTTCCCAGGCAACATTGCGCAGTACGTGCACCAGCGAGACGGGTTCGGCCTCGACACTGATCGCAAGCGGCTGGTGCGGCTGTTCTTCCAGCCGGCACTGATCGGCCTGGCGGTATGGTCCACCCGCCGAGGAAACCCGTAGATCACCCTCTGACCTGCGGTTTCCCGGCAGATCTTCTAGTCTGGTGAGACGACTGGACGAGGACCCTCAGGAAACTGGGCGAGAGGCTTCACCACTCGCCAGCGTGGTGGGCAAGTCCGGTGACAGGGCTCTTGCCAGGGGCAGCTAGACGAGGAGATCGCCGGTGAATGCACTGCGTTGGGAAAACGAGGATCTGGGCTCAGCGGATCTGGCTCAGAAGGTTCTGCAGCGCCCATTATTTGCGCACCTTGCCACAGCCTCGGGAGACGGTCCGCGGGACTCACCGGTGTGGTTCCTGTGGGAAGACGAGGCGCTCTGGATTCTCAGCAATTACGAGGCGGACTCTTTCCCTCGACGGATCGAGGCCGATGATCGCTGCGCGGTCGGAGTCGTGGATTTCGACGTGGCCACGGGTCGTGTGCTCCATGTGGGATTCCGCGGGACGGCGTCGCTCACCGCACACGATGCGGCGCGGGCCCGGCGTCTGCTCCGTCGCTACCTGGGTCCAGAGGAATCAGCCTGGGATCCGCGCTTCTCGGCAGTCCCTGGTGACCCGATCTGGGTCCTGCTGCGGTTCCACCCTGAAACTGGGGTGGTCCGGGACCAGTCATATCAGCGCTAGGGCCACCCGTGGAGGCGGAGGCAACCGCTGGGACGCGATGTGTGCGTGGATCAGCGGCTCCGCAGGGAAGCAGTGTCTAGCACGGTCGCGAACTCACCGTGGAGGTTGGTCGCCGTGACCATCGACAGCGTTTCGGCGGGCACGGTGCTCCCGTCGGGAGCTGTGCGGTCGAAGGTATGCGTGGCGTCGATGACGAAGTAGGTGTCGTAGCCGAGGTTCCCCGCCATTCGCGCGGTGGTTTCACAGCAATGGTTGGTGGTGATGCCGCAGATCACCACCTGATCGATATCGTGCGCGCGCAGCCAGGAATCCAGATCCGGGGTGCCATAGAAGCTCGAGTTCACGCTCTTGCGCACCAGGAGGTCTGGGGCGCCGGAGAGGCAGTCTTTGAAGTCACCACCAGGGCTTGCTGAGGCGAGTGGAGACCCCGGGTTCTCGGACTCGTGCTGGACGAACACCAGAGGCCAGTGGTTGTTTCGCCAATGCTCCACAAGGGTGGAGATGTTGGCCTCGCAGGCGGGGTTATCCCGTGGGCCCCAGAACGTGGAGTCGTCGAAGCCTCGTTGGACGTCGATGACGATCAGGGCCGGTCGATCCAAGGGTGCAGGGAGGGGCGACATGGTCCCAGCGTATCGAGTCCTCGAACCGTGGGGGCGCCGTCGGTGTTCCAGGTGAAGAGCGCGAGGTGCCAGAGTCCGGGCTGTCTGCGCGATGGGTCGATCAGACCGTGGGCGCCCATGCGCTCGAGTGCTTCTCGGACTCGCCAGGAGGAGGGAGATCCGCCGGCGGCAGCCACATCCTGCCAGTCCGCCGCCGCGTCTGCGGGGTGGATGCCGCACGCCCGGAGGGCCTGGTGATCGCGCAGGTCAGCGATGTGTCTGGCTTCCACACGGAATCGCAGCACTTCGCGATCGGGATCGCCCGTGCGCGTATGGGAGAT
This sequence comes from Nesterenkonia sandarakina, assembly GCF_014138825.1. Classification (NCBI taxonomy): domain Bacteria; kingdom Bacillati; phylum Actinomycetota; class Actinomycetes; order Micrococcales; family Micrococcaceae; genus Nesterenkonia; species Nesterenkonia sandarakina. The sequence continues at coordinate 840,521 of NZ_JACJIH010000001.1, forward strand.
CATGGCCGCGGCAACACCGGCCGGGGACGAGCTGAGGTAGAGCGTGGGCACCCCGGGGCGTGAATACCGACCTGCAGCCCGAGAGCCCGCCAGCGCCGCCTCGCGGTGGACCGGGCGGACGGCTCGGAAGAAGGATCCCGCCACCGTGCGCATCGGCCCGCCCTCTGATCGGATCACCGGGTCCTCTTGGACCATCGCCCCTCCCGCACGTCTGGTCGGCACACACCGTCGCCGCTGGTCATTCCACCCTTGCATCGCAAGGGACCACAGTCTCACTCAAGAGAGTCTGGTCCGCGCTCAGTTCTGCGTCTATGCCCTCTTCTATGTCCTCGGGGTGTTCCCGCGAGCCGCTGGAGTGACCCGGGTCAGAAGGCGCATGGGCCGCAGATCGGGGTGCGGATCGGTGCGAAGTCGGGCATGGGTCTCCACGTCGAAGCGCGCCGCCCCGTACCGCAGCTTCTGCCGCTCAAGTCCCTCCCGAAGGAATCCGGCGCGCAGAGCAACCGCGCACGACGCCGGGTTGTTCACCCGATGCCCCAGTTCCAGTCGGAAGAGACCGTCCTTGAAGGCGTCATCCGCAACAGCAGCGAGCGCGCGGGAGGCATGACCGTGGCCACGTGCTTCGGCAGCGAGCCAATAATGCACCCAGGCGGTACCGTGACGCCGTTCAATCGCCGCAAGTCCAACATTGCCGACCGCTGAACCGTCCGCGACCACGGCCCAGTTGCGCGATGACTCCGTGAACAGCAGGTGCTCGCCGATATGCCCACGGGCGAGGTCGACCGTGGCGAGGTCGGCTCCCCCGAGCTGCACGTGGAGGTCCGGACTGCGCCGGTACGCCTCGTGGAGAGCGGCGGCGTCGTCCTCGCGCCACGGACGCAGTTCAAGCCTCATGATCGCCGTCCTCCGAGCGCCACCAGCGGGTTGTTCGGGCTCACCAGCTGATGGGCCAGTTGGCCTAGTTCACGCAGCCAAGCCCCCACCGGTCTAACAACCCTCGGCGGTGTGGAAATCTTGTACGTCTTCGAGCAACGAACTGACCCCGGTGGATTCACAGTTGGAGCCGATGAGGTAGAGATAGAGCCCCACCGTGACGGTCACGCTCAACAGAGCAAGGAACCACGCAAAAGGCCTGGCACCTCGCTCGCGACGCATCGGTTGTTGGGGTGCTGCCATGAACCCTCGCTCCCATGAACAGTAAGCGGATGTGCGGAGCCCGGCTCAGTCGTTGGTCGGGTCTGCCCAGATCGCCTGGTGCTTCTCCTGCCGAGTAGGAACCACCAGGAGGACCAGCAGCAGAATCGGGCCGACGACCGGAAGAAAGCCCAGGAAGTAGAACGGACCGGGGAAGCCGGCATCGTGGAGGCGCCGCCAGGTCAGTGCCAAGGTGGGAATCAGCAGCGCCAGAGCCACGGCCAGGTTGACCAGGCTCACCGCCATCAGGGCCACGGCGGCACCGCCCTCCGCCTCGAAACCGGCACTCATCCCGGTGCTGTAGGTGTCCATATTCGGCGAGTTCTCCATGAGACTCGCGAAGACCACCCCGTAGATCCCGCCGAGCACCATGTAGAGGACGAACTGGGCCAGAGCAACCCACCAGTATTCACTCCTGGAGGCGTACCCCTTGAAGCGAGCGTATTTCTTGAAGAACCGAGAAATCGCTTGGCCCATCCCGGCCCCGTACAGCGGTTGGCTCAGACCCGTACTGGGTACCCCGACGTCTGAATATGTCATCTTCTACGATCCCGTCCTGGACATGATGATTGTTGATTCACAGGTCGCGAATCGTATTGTTCACGACTAATACCAACGACATTACCTGCCGTGAAGAGTCACACCAACCCCTGGACCTGGGGCGATGCGACCATTCGCGCTCAAGCGCCCCCGCAGCGCTTGAGGAATTCCAAACACACCCGCGCGCTAACCGTCGGAGAAGTCCACACTTGCGCAAGCGCTGCGGGCACCGTTTCAGCTACCACTGCTCGGGACAGTGAGGAGCCTGATGCTGATGCCCCTGATGGTGGGCATGCCCGTGTTCGTTGTAGATGCGGCAGCCCTGTGGAGCTTGCTGGGGCACCTCATGTACGGACTGGTCCTGGGGCTCACGGCGGTGGCGGTCCTGAACCGGGCCAGGTAGCGGCGGTTCAGGACCATCACCAACCCGGTCCTAGCGTCCGCCGCTGAGCTTGCGATGACGCTGCTGGACGCCCGCCGTTCCATAGGGATAGTCCTCGATCTCAGGCTCGCTTGCCGCAGTCAGCTGCTCCAGCTGCTCGGTGCTCAGCTCCAGCGAGTCCGCGGCCAAGTTGTCCTGAAGCTGCTCCAGAGTACGGACCCCGAGGATGACCGATGTGACGGCGGGCTGGGCCTTCAACCAGGCCAGCGACACCTGCGAGGCGGAGGCACCGTGCTCCTGGGCCACCGCGGAGACGGCATCGATGATTCGCCAGGTGCGCTCCTCGGCGTTGCGTTTCTCCCAGGCCTCCATGCCGCGCTGTGGGTTCTCGCCCAGACGGGTCGCTCCGGTGGGTGCTTGGTCTCGACGGTACTTCCCGCTCAGCCACCCGCCGCCCAGCGGTGACCACGGCAGGAGGCCGAGTCCGGCGTCGAGGGCTGCCGGGACGATCTCCTGCTCGATCCCCCGCACGAGCAGGTTGTACTGCGGCTGCAGGGTGACCGGGAGAGACCAGCCATGCCGGTCAGCCAGGTGAACCGCCTTCGTCAGCTGCCACCCCGTGAAGTTGGAGAATCCGTAGTACCCGATCTTCCCTGCGGTGACGGCGTCGTCGAGGAAGCGCAGCGTCTCATCCAGCGGGGTGATCGCATCCCACGCGTGCAGCTGGTACAGGTCGATGTGATCGACCCCGAGCCGCTGCAGGGAAGCATCCAGGGCGTCACGCAGATGCCGGCGCGAGGTGCCGAGATCATTGGGGCCCTGTCCCATGGGGAACCGGCCTTTGGTCGCCAGGACCATCTGCTGTGCCTCGGTCGGATGGGCGCCCAGCCAACGCCCGATGATCTCCTCACTGGTGCCGGCGGTGTAGACGTCGGCGGTGTCGATGAAATTTCCGCCCGCGGCAACATAGGCATCGAGAAGGGCGTGCGACGTCGCCTCATCAGCCTCCGCCCCGAAGGTCATCGTGCCTAGGGCCTGCGCTGAGACAACCGCGCCACTGCGTCCCAACGTCCGGTAGGTCAGATCGGTCTGAGTCATGCCACGTCCTTCTCAGTGTGCGTATCGCCGAATCGAGATGTTCAGCGCCCTGGGTGCGCACCCGGTAGTTGGGTATCGCAACTCTTTGACTGCAACAGTCGCTCCCGATCAAAGGCCTGGCGTTGCCTGAGTAGAACCTGGAACCTCTGACCCCTATTCGCTGCGGCGGCCTGTAGGGCGTCCCAAGAACTGCGGGTGCACTGCGAGCGTGCCGCTCTTGAGACTGTCGGCATTGATGCCTAGGTTGTTGCCTATTCGCCACCTCGGGAAGCGAGCAGCACGTGACCCTGAAGATCGACTTCAAGAAGAGTCTGCCCGGTTACCAGGCCCCGTCCGGGGAGTACCAGATCGTGGAGATACCCGACCGGCATTACATGATGATCGATGGTCAGGGTGATCCGAACACCTCCGAGGAGTACTCAGCCTCGTTGGCAGCCCTGTATCCCGTGGCGTACGCGCTGAAGTTCGCCAGCAAGAACGAGCTGGACCGCGATTATGTGGTCCCGCCCTTGGAGGGATTGTGGTGGGCGGAGGACATGAGCGTGTTCACCAGTTCCCGGGACTCCTCGAGATGGCGGTGGACACTCATGCTCTTGGTGCCGGACTGGATTGATGACGAGAGGATTTCTGCCGCGATCGCAGCAGTTCGGGCGAAGTCCTCTCCGCTGCGTCTGGATGCCCTCCGCCTGGAAACTCTCGTGGAGGGTCGGTGTGTGCAGACTCTGCATCTGGGGTCCTTCGAAGAGGAGGGCCGCACCCTCGAACCGATGCACCGGGACTTCATGCCGAGCCACGGCCTGGAACCCACCGGCAAGCATCATGAGATCTATCTCAGCGACCCTCGCAGGACCGCGGCGGGGAAGCTGCGCACCATCCTCCGGCAGCCGGTCGGGCAGGCGAAACCCCATGGCCTCCAACCCGGCGTGGCACCGCCGGAAGCGCCTTGGCGGGGCTGAATAGGTCACATGTCTGGCCCTTTTTGATTGCAGGGATCGGGCTTGCCGTGGAGGCATGGAGCGGCCCGATCGGGCGGCTGAACCTAGGAGGTTGTCGGTCTTGACTACCCACGTCTCGGAATGCAGCGTCGAAGCCTGCTCATTCAATGATCATTCCCACTGCAATGCGGCTGCCATCACGGTGGGCGGACAAGAGGACCACGCCTCCTGCGCCACGTTCATCGACATCGGTGTCCATGGCGGACTGCCCAAGGTGCTGGCCGGTGTCGGGGCCTGCCAGCGCAGCGAATGCGTCCACAACGATCACCTGATGTGCAACGCCTCCGAGGTGCGGGTCGGGCCGGGACTCGACGACGCAGACTGCCTCACCTACACCCACCACTGAGCTCCGGTCCTTCCCGGCGCACCCGGTGCCGGGCGGGGCCCGGCGGGGTTCAACCCACGAGCCTTAAGTCCGCCGGTTTTCAGTCCGCCTGTGTTCAGCCCACCAGAACATTGGCGAAGACCTGCCAGGCCAGCAGGCTCTTGGCGACCAGACTGAGCACGATGTAGGTGAGCTCCCCCGTGAGGTAGTTCCTCCACCGGCCGACCTGCCGGTACTGCAGCCACTGGTTGACGGCGAAGCTGTTGAAGAACACGAACAGTGACACGATGATGCCGTACACGAACCCCGGCGGGCCTTCCCCACCCTCTATTCCGACGTTGACGATGAGGTAGACCGCCGCGGCCAGCCATGGGCCGATGCCAGCGATGCAGCCGAACCAGAACGGCGTCCACCAGGCGCTCCCGCCACGGATCGATCCCCCGGAGGCGCCATGCATCAGTCCGTTATTGCTCATCTCCATCAGCCAGCCGAAGAGGATCATGGCCACGTTGGCCAGACCCAGCCCGATCAGTGCGGCGATGTCAGAGATACCCAGCAGCAGGCTGATCAGCAGGATCATCAGGGTGGAGGACAGGCTGTACTCCACCCAGCGGAATCGGTTTCGCCCCTTGGAGAGCTCGCCGATGTAGCGCCGGAAACCCCACGGTGAGGCGATCAGGAAGTGGAAGAGGGCGGAGAGCAGCAGGAAGGAGGCCGTGGCGTATCCCAGCGGGACGTCGAAGACGACATTCGCCGAGCCTTGGGACACCGGCGTCCCGGGTGGACCGTTCAGCGCAAAGGTCGAGACCTGCAGGCTGAAGTCATTGCTGAGGGCGACCATCGCGGATCCCGAGACGAGATGCAGCACCCCCATGACGAGGTTGAAGCTCCGCAGCCGACGAGCGGAGCGGCGCGGCACGTCAACGGATCTGGTGTGCAGCTCCAACGGGTAGGCCTTCATGTACACCAGTGTCCTCCCGGTCCTACGCCGCTGACCAGGGTCCTTCGGCTCACCGACCGGCAGGGCTACGCTGAGGCCTGTGAGTACAGACTCCAGTGCCCCGATGGCCCGGCGAATCGTGCTCTCAGGCGTGCTGTTCGGATGCGGGATCGCCGCCTCGATGATCGACCTGTTCATCTTCCACCTGGCGCTGCAGTGGCACCACTTCTACGACGTCTCCACCACCGAGGTCGCGCTCACCGCGGACGGATTCTTCCACGCCTTCGGCTGGTTCATCACCATCTGGGGCCTGTTCCTGCTCGCGGATGTCCGACGTCGCACGGCAGTCCCGTGGACGCGGTGGACCGGGGCGGTGCTCACCGGGGTCGGGTTCTTCCAGCTCCTCGACGGGGTGCTCAGTCATAAGGTGCTGGGGATCCACCAGATCCGTTATGGGGTGGACCTGTTCCTCTATGACTTGACCTGGATCGGCTCAGCCGTAGCGCTGCTGCTGATCGGGCTGCTGATCCTGCGCCGCACCCGTCCAACACAGGTCCCGGCGTGAGCCCCACACCCGCGCTGCCTCCACCCGGCTGATGGATCATCACGGGGAACCCCTGGAGGGTCTTGGACTGGAGGCGGCGGACCCGCTGATCTGGGCGGGGCTCGACGTCGTCGTGGTCCTGCTTCTTCTGACCGCTGCGCTGGCTCACGCGGCCGGGCTGTGGGCCGCGCGTTCTCGGAGCCCCTGGCCGCGGCACCGCAGCCTCCTCTTCTACCTCGGGCTGATCTGTGCCGCCGCCGGGCTGCTCGGGCCGATACCAGCCGCGGCGCACACCAGCTTCACCGCGCATATGCTCGGGCACCTGTTGCTGGGCATGATCGCACCCGTGCTGCTGGTCCGCAGCGCACCAGTCACCTTGGCGCTGCGCGCTCTGCCGGTCCACGCCGCTCGGGTGCTGACCCGGGTTCTGCGCAGTCCCGCGGTCCGGGTGGTCAGCCATCCGATCACCGCCGGCGCGCTGAACGCGGGTGGGCTCTGGCTGCTCTACACCACGGACCTCTACCAGGTCATGCACGTCTCCCCGCTGGCCTATGCCGTGGTCCACCTGCACATCTTCGCCGCGGGATACCTCTTCACCGCTTCACTGGTCGGGGTGGACTCTGACCCGCACCGGGCCTCGATGCCGATGCGATCAGCAGTGCTCATCCTCTTCATCGCGGCGCATTCGGTCCTGGCCAAATGGCTCTACGCGCACCCGCCCCAGGGGGTGGAGACCGGTGACGGGCAGGCCGGCGCCCAGCTGATGTACTACGGCGGGGACGCCGTTGACCTCGCCGTGCTCGTGCTGCTCTTTACCGGCTGGTACTCCGCGACGCGTCCCCGCGCTGCGCCGCGGCCGGTGCTCGGCCGGGGGTGACTATGCGCTCCCGCGGCCCGCGATCCCTCTCGGCGCGGCAGGATCCGCTCAGCACGGCCGTGCTGGACTCAACAATGCTTCGCTCAACAGTGCTTCACTCAATGCGCAGGGGTCTCGCCCAGCGCTGCCAGCGCCGCCTGCAGCCGCCGCTCGGCGTCCTCGGCGACCTCCCGAACCGCGGGGGCACCGCTGAGCTGGACCATGGTCTGCGGGTCGATCGCGTCGACGACGCTGGTCTGCGCATCGGCTCCGCGCCGAACCACCACATTGCACGGCAGCAGCGCCCCGAGCTCAGGCTCAGCTGCCAGCGCCCTGCTGGCCAGAACCGGGTTGCAGGCCCCGAGGATGATGTAATCCCCCACGGCCTCGCCGGACTCAGCACCGAGCTTCTTGGTGAACGTGGCTTTGACATCGATCTCCGTCAAGATCCCGAAACCCTGCTCAGCCAACGCCGCCCGGGTCGCCTCCACTGCGTGCTCGTAAGACATCGAGACGGTGATGCTGTGCGTGTAGCTCATGGAATGCTCCTTCGGATCGCGGCGATCGGCGTCGCTCCCAGCATGACATGGCGGGCGCCCCGCAGCGATGAGCTGCCCTGCCCGCCCGCCCCGGGTGCGACACGCCCGGCTATGCAGCGGTTGGCCCAGAAGGTGAGCTCGGTCGGGCTCTGCGGAAGACTAGGCGCGAGAGAACCATCCACCGGATGAGAGAACCACTCGATGAGAGACCCTCATCCGGCCAGAGAAAGGTGCCACTGTGAGTGATCAGAACCCAAGGGACTTCTGGGAGACCCGTTACGCCGACGCCGACCGCGTCTGGTCCGGTCGGGTCAATCCGACGCTGAGTTCATTGGTCGCGGACCTTCCTGTTGGACGGGCGCTGGACCTCGGCTGCGGGGAGGGCGGCGATGTCCTCTGGCTGGCTGCTCGGGGCTGGTACGCGATGGGAGTAGACATCTCGGACACGGCGGTGGCCCGAGCCCGGGCAGCCGCGCAGACCCAGGATCTCACGGAGGGCAGCGCTGAGTTCCGCACCGCGGAGCTCCCGGATGGCATGCCCGAGGGGCCCTTCGACCTGATCACCGCCTCCTTCCTGCAGTCCCCCGTGGCGTTGGACCGGGAACGGATCCTGCGGGCGGCGGCAGCGAGGGTCGCAGTGGGCGGGCACCTGCTGGTGATCTCCCACGCGGCCCCGCCGCCCTGGTCGGCGCATCAGCACGGACCCGAGGAGATGCCCACCCTCGACGGCGACCTGGCCGCCCTGGTTCCCCGGGAGGCGTGGGACGTGCCGGTCGGTGAGCTGCGGACCCGGTCGGCGGCGGGCCCGCACGGCGAAGCTGCCACCCTGGAGGATCTGGTCATCCTGGCTCAGCGGTTGCGCTAAGCGGCGGTCCCGGGAGTCGGGAGGGTGAGGATCTCGGCCCCGTCTTCGGTGATGGCGATGGTGTGCTCGCTGTGCGCGGTCCGGGCTCCGGTGGCGCTGCGCAGCGTCCATCCATCGGGGTCGGTGCGCAGCTCATCGGTGTCTGCCATGATCCACGGTTCCAGCGCGAGCAGCAGGCCCGGCTGGAGCTTGTACCCGCGGCCGGCGCGGCCGGTGTTCACGATGTGCGGGTCCTGGTGCATGGTCGAGCCCACCCCGTGACCGCCGAACTGGGTGTTGATCGGATACCCGGCTTCGCTGAGGACCGAGCCGATCGCGTGGGAGAGGTCTCCGATGCGGGCACCTGGGCCTGCCGCAGCGATCCCCGCCGCCAGCGCCCGCTCGGTGGTCTGGATCATCGCCAGGCTCTCGGGGTGCGCGGTGTCCCCGATGAGAAAGCTGATCGCTGAGTCCGCGACGACCCCGTCCAGGGACACGGCGAGGTCGAGGGTGAGCAGGTCGCCGTCAGCCAAGGTGTAGTCGTGGGGCTTGCCATGCAGGACTGCGTCGTTCACCGAGGTGCAGATGTAGTGACCGAACGGACCCCGCCCGAAGGACGGCTCATAGGCGACGTAGCAGGAGGCGGCCCGAGCCTCGAAGATCATCTCCCTGGTCCAGGCATCGATCTCCAGCAGGTTGGTGCCCACAGTGGCGCGACGCTTCATGGACTGCAGGATGTCTGCGACCAGGGCTCCGGTGACGCGGGCCCGGGCCAGTGAAGCGGCGCTGAGGATCTCGATCATGAGGTTCCTTCTGCGGCGGCGACCCGACGGTTGTGCAGGTAGTTCCGCAGACACCCGGGCAGCGCCCCGATCACGATCACAAGCGGACCCATGGCGCGGCCGTACGCGTCGCTGAAGATCCATGCGCTGACCAGGAACAGGATGAACGCCAGCAGCCGCACCATCGCGACCTGCGGAGGGTTGTTCGGCGGCTTTCCGAAGAAGAACGGCAGCCGCGAGTCGGGATTCACACTCCGGAGCATGTCGAAGGACGCGGTGAACAGCACTGCTGCCACAACCCACAGAACGATCGCGATGAGCTCCATCGGATCATTCCACCCTCCAGGGGTGCTCCCGTCAATCTTCCGCACAACAAGCGTGGCGTCACTGGGCCCTCGTAGAGTGGCCCAAGGACTCCCCCCCATCTCAGCCTTGGAGGTCGACAGAGCGTGAGCACCGACTCCACGCGCGCACCCGCGCTGGAGGCCGAACAGGAAGCGGCGGCGGAACGTCTGGCCGCCCGGCTCGACCGTCCCATGGGCCTGCTCGGCGTGGCCTTCCTGTTCGTCTTCCTCGGTCAGATGCTGGTCACCGAACCGGGTTGGAGCCGCGCGCTGAGCATTGCTGGCTGGGTGTTCTGGAGCGTCTTCGTGGCCGAGTTCCTGCTCCGCGCGTATATCGCCGGCTTCCAGAGGGCTTTCTGGCGGCGCAACTGGTGGCAGGTGATCTTCCTGCTGGTGCCCTTCCTGCGGTTTGTCCGGGCTCTGCGGGCGGTACGGGTGCTGCGCGTGGCGCGGGTCGCCCGAGTGGGCGGGATCCTCTCCGCAGGGGTGCGCGGCTCGCGCTCCGCCGGGAGGCTGCTCTCCAGTCGCATCGGGTGGCTCGCCGCAGTGACTCTCGTGGTGATCCTGGCGGCCAGTCAGCTGCTCTACGCCTTCGAGGCTCACACCGACTACTCCACCGCACTCTACGAGGCGGCCCTGGCCACGGTCACCGGAACCGGCATCACCACGGAGGACCCGTTCTCCAAGGGCGTGCAGCTGGTGTTGGCGGTGTACTCCGTGGGCGTCTTCGCCACACTGGCCGGCTCCGTGGGCGCGTTCTTCCTGCGCGGCGCGGACCCGGTGGCCAGCACCTCGAAGGACAGCACCTCGGAGGACCGCACCTCAGAGGACCGTCAGCCCGAGCCGGTGCAGACTTCGGACCATTCCGGCGGGCCAGAGCCGGTCCGGGTCAGCGGGGAGCGCTCCCACTGAGGTCCTGGTAGGCCGCCGGCTGCAGAGACTCACCGTCGGCGCTGAGGGTCTCGGCACCGGGCACCCGATCGGTGTTCTGCGCGCTGACGGCGAGCCAGCCGCCGTCGTCGTTCTCTGCTGCTTTCCGCTGCCGCTGCACGGTGAAGCTCAGGACTCCCTGTCTGGCGCCGGCGCTGGTCTCGCCATCTTCCCCGGGGGCCGGGGTCTGGCCGGTGAGCGTCCACAGCGCGTGGACGACGGCGACGCTCTCCCCCAGCTCGCGGACCCGGATCTGCTCGAGCTGCATCTGCGAGCCGCCGAAGATCCGACGGAACCCGTAGTCATGCGCGGCGCGGATCCGGTTCCGGCTGTTCCACCAGAGACCCACCACGTTCACGAAGTCCGCGTCCTCGACGAACAGCGCCGCCAGAGCCTCGGCGTCGGCGTTGTTCCAGGCCCGGGCGAAGCCCTCGGCGATACCTTCGGGGTGGTTGAGCTGGTCCGCGCTCCCCGGCTCCTCGGTGAGATCGGATGGATCCTGCATGGTCATGGTCGGCTCCAGGGGAGGTGGGGTCCGGCGCAGGCGCGATGCTGCACCACTGCGCGGACGGAAGGCTAAGGGTCATTCCCAGAGGGTGGGCGCGGGATCCAGGAGCTGGGGTCCGTTGTTGCGCACGTTGCCGACTGCCGGGTCCACCTCACAGACCTCCCAACCTGCGGCGACCGACGGGACTTCGCCTCGCAGCCGCTCCAACAGGACTTCAAGCTCCTGAAGGCTCCTCTCTCCCGGGTGGAGCCAGTCGGCCGCGAAATCCTCGGTCATCGCCAGCGGGATGCGGTCATGCAGCGCGCCGAGCTCGCTGAGCACCCCGTCCTCGGAGACCCCCGGCGAGGGTCCGGTGAGGATGGTGCAGGAGAGGATCCAGGGCTCGGGCTCGCCACGGGCCTCGGCGTCCTTGTCCTTCCACCATTCGTAGAGTCCGGCGAAGATCAACGGGGACCCGTCGGCGGCGTGGATGGCGTGCGGGCGCTTCTTTGCACCGCCAGCCTTCCACTCGTAGTAGGCCTCAGCGGGGACCGCGCAGCGCCGCGCCTTGGCCGCCGACCGGAAGCTCGGTTTAGAGGCCACCGTCTCGGAGCGGGCGTTGAAGGTCCGGGAGCTGAAGGTCATGTCCTTGGCCCAGATCGGCAGCAGGCCCCAGCGGGCGGGGTGGAGTTCGCGCAGCAGCTCTCCGGCCTCGTCATAGCGTTCCACCAGGATCGGCACCGTGGAGGTCGGGGCGATGTTCCAGTTGGGTGCCAGCTCGAAGGCCGGGGGCTGGACCGGGCCAAGGCGTGCCCGGTTCAGATCATCGGCCAGATCCCCGGTGTCCTTAGCCATGACGTAGCGTCCACACATGGTGTGAGCTTGGCAGATGCGGGGTCACAGGGCAATCGTCGTCGATCCCCTCGGACGGCTTAGGCTCGCCGTCTCAACGCTGAGCGGAACCGGGATGTGCGCGCCTCAGGGCGAGAGCGCAGCCAGCGAATCCGGCGGTCAGAGTCCCCAGGATGACGGCCGCCCAGATCTGCGCCGACGATGGGGCGTCGAAGAGCTGCGGGATCAGCAACATCCGGGCCGAAGCCGTAAGCGCCAGCCCGAAGATGACAGCGACGATGACGATCTGTGCCGGAGTCTTTTCACTCATCTGCCCCATTCTGCGCGGAGCCGACGGGTCCCACAAGGCGCGTCCTCCATCTGAGGAGGAAGTACCCTCACAGGCATCGGAGGTCGACCAGCCTCGGACAAGCCCCTCACGGCGGCGACGGGGGCCCGTTCGTCGCACCGCTTTGCCATGTCCCATCCGTATTTCCTTCCATAGCCATGGGACTTTGCACAGAGGTGCGATAAAGCCGGGCAGGGGTGTGCGGTAGAGCCGGGGCAGCCTGAACAGCCGGCCCGTCGAGATCGGGTGCGTCTATTCGGCGACGACGCCAGGGGCACCTTCGGTGATCTCGGCGAGAGCAGCCAGATGGGCCTCCAGCGCCTTCTTGCCCTCTGCAGTGAGCCCGACCCAGGTGAGCCGGCGGGCGTCCAGCCTGGCCGAGACCTTTTCGCACAGATCCCACCCACAGCAAAGGTGACGCGGATGAGCGTAGCCTGGGCGCAGGTTACGGTGACACTATGTGGGAACCGGATTCGCAGGCATTCGCCCCGGTCAAGGCCGCAGAGCTGGCTCTGTTGTCATCGGCCGTGAGACAGGACGACGACGAGCTCTCCAGGCTGCTTTCGACCGATTTCTCGGAGATCGGCCGCTGGGGCAGGCGCTGGACCGCTGCGGAGTTGGCCGAAAGTCTGCGTCGGGAGGCCCCGCGGGAGGTCCCGCAGACCTCAGAGTGGTTGTTCAACCGACTCAGCCCCGAGCTCGTCCTGGTGAACTACCGGATCCACGGCTCCCCAGACGACAGCCGCCACACATCCCTCTGGGAGGTCCCGGACCTGGTGTTGAGGTTTCATCAGGGAACGTTCATCTCGGAGAGCTGATCTTCGCCGGCCAGCCCGGGTCCCCGGGAGCCGCACCTGCGCGTCACAGAACGCCCCAGACACTCGCAGCCATATACCTTTGAAACTGCGAAAAACGCAGACCAGAGACTTCTGGGCATCTGAGCACTGATGCTTCGACCACACCTGGACAAGACCACGGCCCCTTTCACCACGCAAGTGGCAGAAATCGACCAACAGCCCGCAGAGCTGACTCATTACGACGCGCGAAGAACCGGTATCCCTACATGACATCCGCCACACCCGATACGAAATCTGCCTTCCTGAATTTCGTAGCGGCCGAGTTTCGTAAACGCGGCTCCCAACATCGACGCGACCTGTCGAACAAGACCTACGTGCACCGGCTGCTCTCGGAGAAGACCCTCGGCGGAGAACGCATCGGACTGCCTCAGCAGTACGCAGTGCTGAGCTCCACCGCGGAGATCACCCCGGAGCTGCTGGGTGAGCGCATCGCGCTGAAGTTCGCCAATGGCTGGTCGGCCAAGGGGGTCATGCTGCTGGAACGCCGCGGCGATGATCGCTACTACGACCACATGGCCAAGCGTGAATGGACTCTCGAAGGGATCCGCGAGAAGCAGGACGCGGTGGCTGCCAAGTTTCCCGGGAAGAAAGCCGAATGGATCGTGGAAGAGCTGCTCCGCGGGATGCAGCCCGGCGCGGTGCCCTTCGACTATAAGTTCTATATGTTCCAGGGCCAGATCGGGATGGTCGCCCAGATCGACCGGAACTTCTCACCCCCACGGATGGTGAAACTCGATGGCGATCTGAAGCCATTCGTCCCCGGGCGGGACTATAAGTTCCGGCCCTCAGACATCCAGCCCGGAGTCCCGGTGGTCCCGCGCTCGGCGGTCATGCTCTCACGGTGGGCGATCGAACTTGCCAAGATGACCGACGCGCCGTTCGTACGCGTGGACCTCTACGACACAGAAGACGGACCCTACTTTGGTGAGTTCACGTTCTCCTCGGGAGCGGAGTTCAAGAAGACCGTCACCTACAGCGACGAGGTGCTCGACTACTTCGATGCCTTGTTCGCCGACGCGGAGAAGACCCTTCGGGGGGAGGTCGTCGAACCACCGCAGAACTGGAGCACATTGCTGCAGTCCACCGACGCTGAGGTGCTGGCCTCACACCCCCGGATCAGCCGCGCGCGCTATCAGCGCATCGCCGACTTCCTCTATACCCGTGGCAGTTTCGGCGGATTTCGACTGGCGCGCGCTCAGGAGAAGCTGCTGGAAGAAGGCGGAGACGCTGCAGTCAATGAGTACCTCGCCCAGGCGCATAAGTCAGCAGGACGCCGGGCTTTGGCTCGACGACCTCAGATCCCTTCCGCTCTGCATAAGGTCACGCGGCGAGTCAAGAGAAGGCTCCGCAGATAGTCGATAGCAGCCCCGGCCGCACCCCGGAGAGGATATGCCGATCTCGTCGAGGCATATCTTCCCACCAGGGAGATCTATAGGGTTGGAACAATGACACATTCCACAGCACAGACGATCTCCGAGGTCGGCCTGAGCCGGCGCGTGTCCATCCCGCTGTTCGTGCTCCTGGTCTTCGGCGCGCTGCCTGCACTCCTCTTCGCCCCCATCGGGGTCGGCATCAGCGTGCTCGCGCTGGTGGCGGTGATCGGCGCCGCCGTCGCGTTCTCTCGGGTCAGGATCATCGCCAGTGATACGGACCTGAGTGCCCGGTGCATGGGAATCTTCCATGTGAGCTTCGCCTGGGATGAGATCCTCTCGGTCCAGGAGGGCCCCGAGACCGGGGTCCTGGAAGGGGCCGGTTATCGGATTCTCCCGGGTGGAAAAGTGGGTCTCCTGGTCGGTGGTCCAAGCGTCGAGGTTCGTGATGCACGCAAGACCTATCTGCTCAGCGTCAGCGATTCTCAGCAGACCGTGCAGCAGATTCGCCGGCACCTCTCGGATGAGAGGCCCTGAGGGCGACTCCCCGGTGAGTCCAGTGCCTCAGGCCTTCCGACCTCGCGGCGCATCAGGATCAGCAGGAGATTCGTGTGGACTCCCACTCCGGGAAGGCCTGCATCACCAGCCACAGGAACAGCCACCCACCGGCCAAGTTCGCCACCAGCGTCCCGCCCCAGAGCTTGCCCAGTCGGCCGATGCCGCCCTCCTGTGCTGCACCTGGTAGCTGTGAGTCTAGGACCCGTGACGGCACGGTCTACCGTCTCTCGGGCCTCATCGGTTCTCAGGCGTACCGGATGCTGAGCGGCGTCGGATGCCGGGGGTTCCTCCCCGGAGTGACCGCCACGTCCGATTCCCGCTAGCTTTCCTCCCCGGTGAAAGGTGGAATAGAGGCATGGACCAGGAGGATGAGTTTCAGCGCCGCTACCGGGCCGTGAGGTCTCGGGATCGCCGCTTCGACGGGCAGTTCTTCACCGCTGTGTCCTCCACGATGATCTACTGCCGCCCGTCCTGCCCGGCGCAGACCCCTCAGCCGCAGAATGTCACCTTCTACTCCACCTCAGCCGCCGCACATGAGAACGGATACCGCGCCTGCAAACGCTGCCTCCCCAAGGCAGCGCCAGGCACCCCGGAGTGGAATATCCGACAGGACCTGGCCGGGCGGGCCATGCGACTGATACGGGAAGGCACCATGAACGACGGCGGCGTGGCCGCTCTCAGTGCCACATTGGGCTACAGCAGCCGGCACCTGCACCGGACGCTGCGTGCTGAACTAGGCGCCGGTCCGCTGGCCCTAGCCCGTGCCCACCGGGTCCACCTGGCCCGAAGTCTGCTGGTCAGCACGTCTCTGCCGATCACCGAGATCGCCTTCGCCTCCGGATTCTCCTCGGTCCGCCAGTTCAACGACACCGCCCGCACCGTCTTAGGTGCAGCGCCCCGCGAGATCCGCCGGCGGGCACATCGCTCTGGCGTGCCCGCAGGACCCCCTGGGCCCGGCACCACGGAGTCCTCGCCGGGTCAGCCCTTCGCGCTGCGCCTGGACCTGCCGGTGCGGGCCCCGTTCAACGCGACCGAAGTCTTCAGATTCCTCGCCGAGCGCGCGATCCCGGGCGTGGAGGCCGTCCAGTTCCACGAGGAGACGCTGATCTACGCGCGGACCCTGCGGCTGGCCCATGGCCCGGCCGCGATCCAGGTCACCGCGACTCCAGTCCAGACCTCCCCGGCTCAGCGCAGACCGTCACCGGGCCCGGCACTCTCACCAGAGCCAGCACCAGCACCAGAACCAGCACCAGCACCAGCGACCGTGCCCTCAGCAGTCCCCGCCGGGCAGGAACCAGCGCGGCGATGCCTGGACTGGCAGCTGCACCTGGAGTGCGAGCTCAGCGCCTGGGCGGACATTCCGGTCGCCGTCGCCGTGGCGCGGCGGCTCTTCGATCTTGACGCCGACCCGCTCGCTGTCCAAGACGCCCTCTCCGTTGACCCCGTGCTGGCTCCCCTGGTGGCCCGCGCCCCGGGACTGCGCATCCCGGGCACCGCGGACGGTCCCGAGTACCTGATCCGCGCCATCGTAGGTCAACAGATCTCGGTGGCGGCGGCCCGTTCCCACCTCACCCGGCTGGTCGACGCGCTGGGCACAGCGCAGGAATCATCCTTCACCGGCCTGTACCGGCTCTTCCCCACCCCGGAGGAGATCCTCGCCGGGGTCCCGGCGCCGCCCTCGCGCACCGACTCGACACTCCCCGTCGCGCTGGATCCGCAGCGGCCGCTGCGGCTTCCCGCTCGCTCCATCGCCACTGTCCGCCGCGCCGCGGCCGCGGTGGCCAGCGGTGAACTCAACCTGCACCAGGGGGCAGACACCCGAGAGCTGCACGAGGCACTGACCGCCATGCCCGGCATCGGACCCTGGACCGCGTCCTACCTGATGCTGCGCGTGCTCGGTGACCCTGATGTCTGGATGAGCGGCGACGTCGTCCTGCTGAGCAGCGCGAAGATGCTCGGACTGCTGGACCCGGAGCTGAAGAAGACCGCCGCGCACCGCAGGCTCCAGACCCATGCCCAGCGCTGGTCCCCCTGGCGCTCCTACGCCGCGATGCACCTCTGGCACGCCGCAGCCACCGCAGCCGAGCACCCGCCAGGACATACTCGAAAGGACACCGCTCCATGAAACCCCCACAGAACTCCCTGCACCACGCCAGCTTCAGCACCCCCGATGGACCGTTCAGCGTGGTGGCCAATGACAGTCATGTCCTGGCCTCGGGTTGGACCTGGGACATCGGGTCCCTGGTCGAGTTGATCCACCCGGCGCTGCGTGAGGCAGACCCTGCACCGGGCGACCAGGCTGCCGGGCCGGGGCAAGGGTCGGTGCTCACCCATGCCGCTGAGGCGGTGGCGGACTACTACGCCGGGGACACCGCGGCGTTGGACAGCGTGCCGGTGGCACAGCGCTCCGGCCCGTTCCGGGAACATGCCTGGGAGGTGCTGCGCCAGGTGGCACCGGGCGCCCCGCTGACTTACGCCAGCTACGCGCAGCGCGCGGGACGCCCGGCGGCGGTCCGCGCAGCGGCCGGGGCCTGCGCGATGAACGCAGCGGCGCTCTTCGTGCCTTGTCATCGGGTCATCCGCACCGACGGCGGGCTAGGTGGCTTCCGTTACGGGGTTCAGATCAAAGAGAGCCTGCTGCGGCGGGAAGCCGCCCCGGCACCGTCTCCCCCCGCAGATCCCAGGCTCGAGTCGCCTGCACGGTGACCGCCCGGGGACCGGTGCGCCGGATGGTGCCTTCGGCCATCAACATCTTCGCCGCGAAGAGGCACTCCCCGGTGTTGCGCTGCGCCTCTTCGAAGAAGCTCAGATCCACGCAGCCGGTACCGTCGTCGAGAGTGATGAACACGACCCGCCTGCCCGAAGCCATCGGCGGGGTCTGGGTGGCCACCCGAATGCCGGCCACCCGGACGGTGGCGCCGTTGCGCAGGGAGAGCAGGTCTTCAGCGAAGCTGACCCCGGCGGCCTGAAGCACCGGGTGGTGGATATCCATCACATGCCCGCTGGTGTCCAGCGAGGTCAGGTCCAGCTCAGTGGTGACGATCTCCTGGACCGCGAGCTCCCCCGCTCCGGTGGGCAGGTTCGCGATCTCCACATCCCCGATGGGCAGGGGCAGCTGGCCCTGGACCTGGCGGGCCGGCAGCTTCTTCGCGTACTCCAGGTTGGTGGACTCCACCCATTGGATGAGGTCCTTCCGGTGCTTGCGCCCTTCCGGCAGCAGCGCGTCCAGGGCCCCCACCTTGGCCAGATCTCGCAGCGTGGAGCGCTTCAACCGGGCCCGGTCGCGCAGATCAGCCAGGGAGGCGAAGGGCTGCTCAGCCTCGATCCGGCGCAGCTCGGCCTTCGAGATCCCCTTCAGCCCGACCAGCGACATCCGGATCCCCCATACCGGCAGCCCCGCCACCGAGGTCGCCTCCACGTGATAGCTGCTGGTGGAACGGTTGACGTCCATCGGCAGCAGCGGGATCTTCAGCCGGCGGGCCTCGGAGACCAGCAGCCGCAGCGGGTACATCCCCGGGTCATGTTCGAACAGACCGCACAGGAAGTGGGCCGGGTGGTGGGTCTTCAGCCACGCCGACTGGTAGGTGGGCACCGCGAAGGCCGCCCCATGGGCCTTGCAGAAGCCGAAGCTGCCGAAACTGAGCAGGATCTCCCAGACGCGATCGATCACCGCAGCGGAGTAGTCGCGCTTGGCCGCCTCCTCGCGGAAGAAGATCTCCACCGGCCCGGACTTGTCCTTGCTCATCGCCCGGCGCAGCTCATCGGCGACGTCCAGACCGCACCCGGTCATCGTGTCGAACATCCGCAGCACCTGTTCGTGGAAGACCACCACCCCGTAGGTCTCATCGAGGATCGGCGCCAGATCAGGGTGCGGGTAGCTCACAGCTTCATAGCCGTGACGGCGTTCCAGATAGGGCTTGACCATGCCTGAGCCCATAGGTCCGGGACGGAACAGCGAGATGTCCACCACCAGGTCGTTGAGCGTCTTGGGCACCAGCTTCCCGATCAGCTCGCGCTGCCCCGGGCTCTCGATCTGGAAACAGCCCAGAGTATGGGTGGATTGGATCATCGCGAAGGTCGCAGGATCGGCATAGTCCACGTCCTTGACCATGTCGATGACCTCCCCGGTGGTGCGTTCGAGCTCGGTCAGGGCGTAGGCGATCGCCGACTGCATCCGCACCCCCAGGACATCAAGCTTGATGAACCCCATCGGGTCCATGTCGTCCTTGTCGAACTGGCTCATCGGCAGCCCGTTGACCCCGGAGCGTTCCACCGGGGTGAGCTTGAGCAGATCGTTGTTGCCCAGGATCACCCCGCAGGGATGGGTGGAGATGTGCCGGGGCAGCCGGTCCAGCCGCTCTGAGAGATCCACCAGCAGGTCCAGCTGCTGACGCCCGGAGCTGCGCTCGGTCTCGATCCGCTCGGCCAGGCTCTGCAGCTCGGGCTTCTCCTCGAGCGCGCGGCGGAACTCCCGGGCGGGAAAACGCCACATGATCTCCGCAAGCTGATCGATCTCCTCCTCAGGGAGTCCCAGTGCGAGCCCGGCATCCCGGACCGCGCCACGGATCCGGTACGCGTTCTGCATGCTCATCAAGGTGACTCGCTGGGCACCGAAGCGTTTGAACACGGCCCGGTAGATCCGGTGCCGCTCAGAGGACTCCACATCGATGTCGATATCGGGCAGGGTGGAGCGCCTCCGAGAGAGGAAACGCTCGAAGATCAGGCCGTGCTGCAACGGATCAATCGGGCTGATCCCCAGCGCGTGGACCACCAGCGAGGAGACCGCCGAGCCGCGCGCCGCGGCACGGACCCCCATCTCGCGGATCAGCCGGGCCACCTCGGCCACGGTCAGGAAATAGGGGGCGAAGCCGAGATCGGCGATGATGCTCAGCTCATGCTCCAGGCGCGCCCGGGCGACTCCCATGCCCGCGGGGTTTTCTGGGCCTCCCAGGCCTTCTGAGCTTCCAGGGCTCCCCGCACCCGCCGGGTTCACCGGGCCCGCCGGGATCCCCGCACCCGCCGGGTTCACCGCGCTTCCTGGGCTCCCCGCGCTTCCAGGGGCGCGGCTCTCTTCGGCCTGCCGCTCGATCTCCTCCTGGGCGAGCATTGCAGCCAGACCTGCTTCACAGCGGGCACGCAGCTCCTGATCCGGATCACCTTCGATCCCGATGACGGAGGTCTCGGGCACCTTGGGCTGACCCCAGCCCATGTCCTGGACCGGGTCCAGCTGACACTGCCGACCCAGCGCCTCGGTGTGGGCCAGCAGCTCCTCGGCCGAGATCGGAGTGGTGCTCGCCGCGCAGATCTCCTCGGCCAGGGCCTTCATCGCGGCGGCGGGCTTGAGCCAGCCCTGATCGTTGGGCTGCAGCGCGGAGGTGCTGTGCAGGTCGGAGAGCACCCGCACGGCGTCGAGCACATCGGCGGTGGCCGCCTCATCGGTGCTCAGCAGCCGCACCGCATTGGTCAGCACCGGGGCGACCCGGCTGACCTGAGCCGCGCTGAGCATCCGCACGGCGTGCGCGGTGGACAGCGCCTCCCCCGGCGGCGCCAGATGCGAGACGACCTCCACCCGCAGCGCCTCACCGAGCACCTCACGCCACTGGCGCAGCAGCGCCCGCGTGCTGCGGTAGTCCCGAGAGGCCGCCGCAGACCCGATCTCACTCTCCGGTCCGGCCAGGACGAACAGACGACGGCGCACCTCACCCTCCCCGGGGGCCGCACACTCGGCCAGGTCCTGCAGGCTCACCCGGACCGCCTCACCCTGCGGGCGTTCATGAGCCCGGGAGATCAGCCGACACAGCGCCGCATACCCGCCGGAGGCGTTGCTGGCCAGGACCACGGCACGGCCGCGGTCCTCCACCGCAAGACTGACCCCGAGGATCGGTGCGACGCCCAAGTCGATGCAGGCACCGATGTGCTTGACCGCCCCGTAGAGGCCGTCACGATCGGTGAGGGCCAGCGCTGTCATCTGATCTGCCGCAGCGGCCGCGACCAGCTCCTGGGGGCGATTGGTGCCGTAGTGGCTGCTGAAGGAGCTGGCCACGTTCAGGTGGGTGAAGGTCAATGGACCCGGACCAGACGCCAGCGCCCGGAGGCCAGATGCCGACTGACATCGATGGTCTGCACCTCGGGGACCTCGGTGCGAGAGGTGGCTTCGGGCTGGACCTGCAGCCGCCACATCTCATGGGCCACCAGTCCAGGGCGACCGCGCTCTGCGCGAGGCTCCTCCACCCACCAGCTGCGCCGCTGGTACCAGCGGACCGGCGCTTCGACCACGAGGTGCCTCCGCTCTTTCCAGATCACCCGATGGGGCAGGAACTGCTCGTCGCATTCAATATCGATGGATTCGGTGAGCGTCACCGCTCCGCGGCGGGGTGCTCGGTCGGCTTCGGGACGAATAACGGTGGACATGGGCAGGCTCCTCTTTCATGTCTCTAAGAGGTATGACGAAGCCGATGGGAAGCCCGGGAGCCTCATCGTATTCGAACATACATTCGATAGCAACAGAGGTGAGCTTAGGGCTGGGCACGGACACGACTGACTGCACGCCGAGAAACGTGCAGGGGCGCGGGCCGGAACCCGATAGGACCAAGGCCCCTTCATTCCCTGACGAAATGCGACCAGAGTGTGCTTGATCGATGCGGTCTCCGGACCTGCCCTCCGCGCGATCAGATCGGGGATATCTCATGCAGCTCTACGCCGGCGAGATCACCTCGCCGATGATCGATGCTTCCGGACCAGACGCCACACTCTCCTCCTTCTTGGAGAACTACATCCAGTTCCGGGGCTACTCCACCCGTCCGGAGTTCTGGTGGCCCTTCCTGTTCCTGATCCTCGTGCACACGGCCATCGGCATGACGGCGATCATCACCATCAGCACGCTCTTCGCCGAGGATATGGTCACCGGCGCGCAGAACCTCTTCGGAGTCGCTGGGTTCTCCCCCAGCGTCTGGCTCGAAGGCTTCGGCGCCGTGTTCGCCGCGGCGATCCTCTGTCTGCATCTGCTCATCGCGGCGCTCACCGTCATCCCGCTGCTCGCGCTCACCTGGCGCCGGCTCCACGATTCTGGACTTCCCGGGTCGATGTGCCTCCTGGGGTTCATCCCCCTGGTGGGATGGCTCGTGCTGCTTCTTCTGCTCGCACGGCCCTCCGCCCCTCAGAAGCACCGTCCGGAGTTCTCCGCCGCCTGGTACTGAGCCCCGGACATCCGGTGGCGCCCTCAGGCATCACGGCTGCGCCCTCAGGCAGCGCGGGAACGCTCTGGCAGCAGCCTTGCGAGCTCGGCGCCCCACTTCGTGGCGCGATCGACCTCTCCGGGCAGAACCGGGCCCTCGTATCCCGCCACATAGAAGCTCTCCGGCTTCACCAGCAGCCGGGCGCCATGGCTGCGCAGCAGCTTGGCGGCCTTCTTGCTGGCTGTGCCGGGGAGGTTCGGACGGCGGACATGGGTGTCGAACACCGCGACCGGGAGGTTCAGCTCGCCGGCGGCGCCGATCCACTCGCGCACTCCGAGGTCCCCGGGGTGTCCGCCACGCCGGGTGGCCTCTTCGCGGGTCTGTGGCCGGCTCAGTCCGAAGGCATGGGTCGGGGCACCCAGAACGAGGAGGTCAGCCTCGCGCGTCTGGGAGGGGGCGGCGGAGCCGACGTCGAGGATCTTGCTGACATCGACGGTGGCGGCCAGACCTTCGGCGACCGCCTCGGCGATGATCTTGGTGTTTCCCCACGCGGACTCGTAGACGATCACAGCATCCATGGTGTCGTTCTCCTCTCGAGGCACCATCGTCTCGCCGCCGCTCAGGAGCACACCAGGACCTTAGGTCCCACAGGTGTCGATCAGCCGACCCCCAGGGCCTCCTGGATGGGGCCGGAGACGAAGTAGAGCACGAACAGCGCCGCGGTGATGTACATCAGCGGGTGCACCTCACGCCATTTTCCGCGGAAGACCCTGATCGCCACGTAGCTGATGAAGCCGGCCCCGATCCCGTTGGTGATCGAGTAGGAGAAGGGCATGACCACGATGGTCATGAAGGCCGGGATCGCCATCTCCACATCGGTCCAGTCGATCCGCACGATCTGCTGCATCATCAGGAACCCGACGAGCACCAGAGTGGCGGAGGCGGCCTCGGTGGGGATCACGGCTGCCAGCGGAGCCAGCACGATGGTGGCCAGGAAGAGCACTCCGGTGACCACGTTGGCCAGACCGGTGCGCGCGCCGTCGCCCACGCCCACGGTGGACTCGATGAACCCGGAGTTCACCGAGGTCGAACCCACGCCGCCACCGATGGTGCCGACCGCGTCGGCGACCATGATCCGGCGGGAGTGCGGGATCTCGCCGTCGTCGTCCTTGATCCCTCCGGCGTTGGAGACGCCCACCATGGTGCCCAGCAGGTCGAAGAAGTTCGCCAGCAGCAAGGTGAAGATCGCCAGGGTCGCGGCGACCACACCGATGCTCTCCCAGGAGCCCAGCAGGTTGAAGTCACCGATCAGGCTCAGGTCCGGCATGGTCAGCCAGTCCTGGTCCAGGGTCGGCACCGTCAGGCCCCAGCCGTAGGGGTTCTCGGTGCCGTCCTGGGCGACCTGCGGGCCGATCCGGAAGACCGACTCCAGGGTGATGGCGAGCACTGTGGCCCCGACGATCGAGTACAGGATCGCGCCCCGGACCTTCGCGGCCCACATGGCGAACAGGGCGAACATGGCGAGCAGGAAGATCAAGATCGGCCAGCCATAGAGGGATCCCCCGACGCCGAGCTCCAGTCCGGTGCTGCCGTTGTTCTGGATGAAGCCGGCATTGACCATGCCGATCAGCGC
Organism: Nesterenkonia sandarakina; assembly: GCF_014138825.1. Lineage (NCBI taxonomy): Bacteria > Bacillati > Actinomycetota > Actinomycetes > Micrococcales > Micrococcaceae > Nesterenkonia > Nesterenkonia sandarakina. Next base: position 864,094 of record NZ_JACJIH010000001.1, read on the forward strand.
GATGAAGAGTCCGATGCCCACGCTGATCGCGATCTTCAGCACCCCAGGAACGGCGTTGAAGATCGCGGAGCGGAAGCCGGTGAGCACCAGGAGCAGCAGGATGACACCTTCGATGACCACCAGACCCATGGCATCGGCCCAGGTCATCCCGGGAAGCACCACGATGCCGTAGGTGATGAAGGCCGAGAGCCCCAGGGAGGAGGAGACCGCCATCGGGAACTTGCCGATGACCCCCATCAGGATGGTCATCAGACCGGAGATCAGCGAGGTCGCCGCGGCGACGGCGGGCAGGTTCGGCTCGGAGCCGCCGCCCAGGAAGCTGCCGGTGGAGTCGGCTGAGGCGCCGATGATCAGCGGGTTCAGCACGATGATGTAGGACATCGCGAAGAAGGTCGCCAGACCACCACGCACCTCGCGGCCAAGACTGGATCCGCGGGCCGTGATGTGGAAATACCGGTCGAGGAAGCCGAGCTGCTTGGGCGCGGAGGTCTGGGAGGCGGGGCTCTGAGTGCTCACGGAGCACTACCTTATGGCCCCGCAAGGAGTTCCGACCAACGGAATTCACCCGAGGAGACCGGGGTCACGCCGGGAGCTGCTCCTGCTCCTTGCGCACCAGCATCTTCGGAGCCCGCATGACCAGGAGCCAGACCGGAAGCACCACCACGCAGAGCAGGGACAGCAGGGAGATGTCCCCCGCCACCAGGACCGCGATGAACAGGGCGATCCACCCGTCCCGACACTCGGCCAGGACCGCGCCGAGCACTCCACAGGCCAGGGCAAGGCCCAGCGGTGTCCCGGGGAGCACCGTCTGAACGAGCAGGCCCACCGCTGCCCCGATGAACACCGCTGGGAAGATCCGGCCGCCGCGGAAGCCTGCTGTGGCCGCGATGAGCAGTGCGGTGAGCTTCACGGCCGCGATCAGCAGCAGCTCAGAGGTGGTGTAGTCCTCCGCATGAGCGACCAGCTCTGCCATCTGCTGACCTCCCTTGAACAACGTGATCGGACCACCCAGCGCCCCGAGGGCGCCCAGGATGACGCCTCCCAGAGTCGTGTAGAGCAGCGGGTGGCGAAGCCGGCGGAAGAGCCCATGCAACCTGCCGAACACGAAGGCCCCGGCGAGGATCACCAATGCAGCGGCGCAGGCGACGAGGCCCCCGATCAGGAGATCCGAGGGTTCTGGCACGCCCAGCGGCGGCACGTCCGTGAGTCCCAGCTGCGGTCCGTGGAGCAGCCTCATGGTCAGCGACCCCGAGGCGGCGGCGAGCAGCGGCAGGAACAGCCGGTCCCACAGTGCGCCAGCGCCAGGGGCCTTCGCCACCACACCGGTGAGCACCAGCGCCGCGGCCACCGGAGTGCCGAACAAGGCACCGATGGTGCCCGCGGCCGCCATCATCACGATCAGCCGCACCTCGAGTGCGGGCCGGAACCGCGCGAGCAGCGCCACCAGGATCGCGGTGTTGATCGCGATCACCGGCGATTCGGGGCCGAGGCTCACCCCACCGGCCAGGACCAGGACGCTCACCAGCACCAGTCCCGGCAGGGCTGTCAGGGCCAGCGGGGGCCCATCAGCTCCACGGTGGCGGAGTCCTCCCCGGCACCGCCTGGAAAGAACGAGACGATCAGTGCGACGCCCAGCCCCACGGCAGTCAGCACCCCGAAGATCCACCAGCCCGAGTCGGGATCCGAATCCCAGGCCTCAGGCAGCCTCTCCCAGAGGAGCTGCTCCAGCAGGTGAGCTGCGCCCTCCACGAGGAGAAGTCCCAGGGCGGAGACCACGCCCACGAGGATCGCGGGGACGCAGAGCCGCAGAAGTGTGCCAGCCGTGGGTGCTTCCTGTGCCTGTGCGGGTGGCATGGGCGTCAGAGCCTCTGTCCTGGATCACCGTGCACGACGTGGTCGGGCGCACCCAGGCTCAGGCGATGGCCTGCCGGATGTTCTTCTCCTCTTTGCGCTTGTCCCACCAGCGTTTGAGCACGAGATATCCCAGGATCCAGGTTCCCAGTGCGGTGACGATCCAGACCAGGAGCGGGGCGAAGACCCACGCGGTGACCCCCGAGATGGTCAGCCCGTCCGGCACCAGGGTCGCGATCCAGAGTGCCAGGAAGGTTGATATCAGACCCACGCCTCCGAGGATGGCGGAGGCGTACTGCCGTGCCATGTTGAACACGAACGGCCCCAGCACGGCCTGCGCCAGGACGAAGACCAGGACGGCGGTGATGAACCCCGAGGCCTGCAGCGTGACCCCATCGACCAGGGTCTGAGCGAGCAACAGCCCCAGGGAGGCCATCACCACGTTGATGGCGGCTTGAAGCAACATGCGAATCATGGCGATCCCTCTTCCAGGAGCTTCGCTGACCGGCGATCACCGGCCAGCGCCAGCGTGTTGAGATGGACGAGATGCATCCGGTACCTCCATGAGAATCCTCGAGACACCGGGGGTCAAGAGATGGGGGCTTCACCCGATTAGAGTGACTCCATGAGCCTCTTCACGACCCGCCAGACCCGCCTGATCAGCCTGCGGCCTCCGCGGCGGACTCTTCCGCTCGTCGTCGCCGGCTCGGCGCTGGCCGTGCCCACGCTCACCGCGGTCTCGGTGGTGGCGCTGGATCTGATTAAGCACCGCGGCCGGAAGGATCGTGACGCGCAGCGCCCCGGGACGTTCACCGCCCGGATCGACGAGACGCCGATGGATATCTACACCGACGGTGGAGCGCTCTACGGGGACATGCTCGAGGCGATCAACACCGCCCAGGACACGATCCTGATGAAGACCTACATCTGGAAGAACGATGAGGTCGGTCAGAAGTTCATCGACGCCTTCAACGCGGCGGCTCGTCGCGGGGTCAAGGTCTTCATCATCTACGACGGCTTCGCGAACCTGGTCGTGCCGCGCAGCTTCTACGCCCAGCTCTCGGACGAGGTCCAGGTCTATCGCATGCCCGCAGCCGGTCGCAGCTTCTGGAAGGCCCCTATCCGGTCCACCGGGTTCAACCACTCCAAGATCCTGGTCGTCGATGACACCGTCGGCTTCGTCGGGGGATACAACATCGGATCGCTCTACGCACAGAAGTGGCGCGACACCCACCTGCGCGAAGTCGGCCCCGCGGTCTGGGGCCTGCGCCAGACGATCGCCCGGCTCTGGAACGAGGACCGCCCCGCGGACCAGCAGATCCCCTGGATCGCACCGGATAACTGGAACCCCGCGGTCCGCGTGGTCGCGAATCTTCCCGTGGACCTGGTCTACCCGATCCGGAACATGTATCTGAAGGCCATCGAGCGGGCCAAGGACCGAATCTGGATCTCGACCCCGTACTTCATCCCGGACCAGCAGATCCTGCGCGCCCTGAAGCTCGCCGCGGAACGCGGGGTCGACGTGCAGGTCATGGTGCCCAAGGATTCCAACCACGTCCTCGCCGACTGGGTCTCCCGCGGGTTCTTCGGGGAGATGCTGGACTCAGGGATCTCGATCCTGCTCTATGCCAGCAGCATGATGCACTCCAAGACCGCCACGATCGACGGTGAATGGTCCACGATCGGCACGGCCAACATCGACCGGCTGTCGCTGTCCTTCAACTACGAATCCAACGTGGAGGTCATCGACCCGGGGTTCGCCGCCGAGATGGAGAAGGTCTTCCTCAGCGACCGGGAGCACTGCGAGATCGTCAGCACCGACAGGTGGCGCGAACGGCGCCCCATGGCGCGGCTGACCGAGTGGGCGCTGATCCCGTTCCGGCCGGTGCTCTGAGCACCCCTTCCCCCTCGCCCAGGCCGTCCGGAACACCGGCACCAGATTTCACTTGCCGCTATGGAAAACCACACTTAGACTTTCCGGCATGGAAAAGAACTCTTCGGGCGTCTCTCCCACCGAGGCCGCCTCTGCCCTGGACACGCTCACCGAGGACCGAGCACGCCTGGCGTACCGGGTGGAAGTCCCGCGGACGCTCATGGCCGCCTTCGGAGGCGTGGCGGCGTGGTGGGTGGCCTCCGCGGCGAGCACCTCTCCCGGGGAGCACTATGAACCCCCAACCTCGGGGTGGCTGGCCCTGGTCGGCGCGCTGATCATCACCCACCTCCTCCAGCGCGAGACCGGCCTGCGGCTGCGCAGCATGGGAGCCCGCGCGGGCTGGGCCCTCGCCGGGATTCTGGCGGCATGTCTGGTGCTCTTCAGCGTCTCCCTGGGCCTGGTCTCCCTCGGTCTTCCCTGGGCGGTGGCGCTGACTGCCCTGGTCGCCTTCGTGACGACGACGTGGCTTGCCGGACTCGCCTACCGCAGCGCCCTGGAGGAGCTGCGGCGTGACTGAGGCCCGGTTCGACGAGACCATCCACGCGCCGGTGCGGCTGCGCATCTGCGGCCTCCTGCGACCGGTGGATCACCTGGACTTCGCGGTGCTGCGTGACACGCTCCAGGTCTCGGACGCCACGCTCTCGAAGCACCTGAAGACCCTCTCCGCCGCCGGCTATGTGTCCTCGAGCAAGGCCGCCTCGACCGGTCGCGGAGACTCCCGGCAGATCACCTGGCTTCGCCTCACCCGCACCGGACGCTCCGCCTTCGCCGCTCATGTCCAGGCGCTGCAGGAGATTGCCGGGGCAGCGGGCTGAGGGCCGCCGCCCGCACCCTCCAGTCGCAGCCCGCACCCTTTGGCAGCCGCCCACGACCAGTGCCGAAGCCGGCCACAGGTCCGAGGCAGCTGGGGCGGCTACTCGGACCCGAGGCCGAAGCGAATCCCGGTGAGCTCCTCCGAGACCTCCCAGAGTCGCCGGGCAAGGTCGGGATCGCTGGCCCTGGCTGAGCGCCCGACCAGGGACGGGCTGCCGTGCAGCTCCCAGCGCCCGTCGGGACCGACATAGCTGGCGCCGGGCAGCTCCTGGGTGGCGGCGAACAGGCTCGGCAGCGCACCCTGCTCACTGGTCTGCGCCAGCAGCCGTCCGGCGAGATCGACGGTGGCGACCAGCGGCTTGCTGCGCCCCTGCGTGCCGAGGTTGGTCGCGGAGTACCCGGGGTGGGCGGCGAGGGACTGCACCCGGGATCCGCCGCGGCGCAGTCGGCGCTCGAGCTCCAGGGTGAACAGCAGGTTGGCGAGCTTGGACTGACCATAGGCCTCTGCCAGGGAGTACCGGCGGGTGCGCAGCGCCAGGTCCTCGAAGTAGATGTCTCCGGCGCGGTGCGCCCCCGAGGCCAGGGTGATCACCCGATCGCACACCTGCGGCAGGAGCAGATTCGTCAGCGCGAAATGCCCCAGGTGGTTGGTGCCAAGCTGGAGGTCGAATCCGTCCTTGGTGAGGGACCCTCGGCCTCCGGCGACCCCGGCATTGTTGATCAGCAGATCCAGCGGCCCACTCCAGGCGGCCGCGAAGTCCCGGACCGAGCCCAGATCCGCCAGGTCCAGCCGACGCACCTCGGTGCGCCCGGGCATGGCCGCCGCGGCGGTGTGCCCGCGCTGTTCATCTCGCACCGCGAGCACCACATGCGCCCCGGCACGGGCCAGCGCGCTCGCCGTCGCGAAGCCGACCCCGCTGTTGGCCCCGGTCACCACAGCGGTGCGGCCGTGGAGGTCCGGAAGGTTCGCTGCGGTCCAGGTGCGCCTGCTCATGGCATGAGCCTAGTCAATGCGACACCGACGGCGGGGTCCGGCCTGCCCTGCGGCCTCGGCTCAGGGAACCCAGCGGTAACGGTGTTCTGGTCGTCCGGCCTGGCCGTAGCGCAGCGTGAGCTCAGCGCGACCTTCGGCGCACAGGTGCTCGAGATAGCGGCGGGCGGTGACCCGGGCGATCCCGGTGCTCTCCGAGACCTCGACGGCGGAGACATCGCCCTGCCGCGAGCGCAGCTCACGGGCGACCCGTTCGGCAGTGGCCGCGGTGAGGCCCTTGGCCATGGAGCGCGACGCCATCGGGCGCATCATCCCGAAGAGCGCGTCGACGTCGCTCTGGGTGACGGTGGCCAGTCCGGACATTCGCTGGCGGGCGGCCGCGTAGCGCTCCAGCTGATCGCGCAGCTGGCGCAGCGGGAAAGGCTTGATCAGATAGTGCAGCGCACCCATCGCCATGGCCGTGCGCACATGCTCGACGTCGCGCAGCGCAGTGATCAGCAGGACGTCGACCACACCGACCTCGCGCAGCCAGGTGGAGCTCCGGAGCTCCTCAAGCACCGCCAGCCCGGTGCGGTCGGGCAGGAAGAGATCCAGCAGCACCAGGCCCGGACGGTGGCGGCGGACCGCCTCGAGGGCCTCGGCGGCGGTGTGGGCGGTGGCCACCACCGTGAAGCCGGGCATCGAGTCGACCATCTCCTGGTGATTCCGGGCCACGCGGACGTCGTCGTCGACGATCAGCACGGGAACCTGGGCGGCGCCCGCCGGTCCGCGGGAGCTCGGGGCTGGCGAGCGGGTCATGGCGTGCACACCTCAGCTCGGATCGGCAGGTAGGCGCAGAAGCTGGTCTCTGGGTCCTGCTCCACGGTGACCGAGCCGCCGCGTCTGCGGCAGGCCTGGTGCACCAGGGCCAGGCCCAGGCCGCGCCGACCTGCGGAGTCCTTGGTGGAGCGCCCGATGCTGAAGATCTCCTCGGCGATCCCGGGGTCCAGACCTGGGCCTGAGTCGATGACGCGGACCTCGACGAGACCCTCGGTGACCTCGCCGTGCTGTCTGACCATCAGCTCCACCGCCCCGTCCACGCCTGCCGCGTCCATGGCGTTGTCCACCAGGTTCCCGATCACCAGCAACAGATCATCGCGCAGGTCGTGGGGGCTGCCGGCGGGCAGCGCCGAGAGTTCGGAGAGGCTGAACTCCACGCCGCGCTCGGCGGCCTGGACCGACTTGGCGAGGACCAGGGCCGCGACGGTGAGGTCCTCGATCCGGGCTGCGATCTCGGCATCGGCCCCGGAGGTGGCCAGTGAGAGCTCGCAGAGGTAGTCCTGGGCCTGGTCCACACCGCCAAGCTCCAGCATCCCGGAGACCGTGTGCAGCCGGTTGGCGAACTCGTGGCGCTGTGCGCGCAGCCCGTCGGTGACGGTGCGCGCCCCGTCGAGCTGGTCGCTGAGCCGGGTGAGCTCGGTGCGATCGCGCAGCGTGACGACGACGCCGCCGTCGGCCTGGCGCATGCGCACCGGCCTGCGGTTGCAGACCAGGATCAGCCCATCCACGCTGAGCAGCAGATCCTCCCCCGGCTCTGGTCCGGTGAGCACCTTCTGAGCGTCCCGGCTGAGGCCCAGCTGCGCGGGGGTGCGTCCCAGGTGGTCGGCCGGCAGACGCAGCAGTTCGCGGGCCGGGGTGTTGGCCAGCACGACGCGCCCGTCGCGGTCCAGGCCGATCACCCCTTCGCCGATGGCATGCAGCAGCGCCTCACGGTCATCGAGCAGTGCGGTGATCTCCCGCGGTTCCAGACCGTGGGTGTCTGCGCGCAGCCGACGGGCCAGCATCCGGGCTCCCACCGCCCCGATGCCCACGGCGAGCGCCGCGGCGGCCAGGATCAGCGGGAGCTCACGCACCGAGGCCAGCCGGACCTCGGAGGCCTGCACGCCGACCGAGACGAATCCGATGATCTCCTCGGCCTCATTGGCGATCGGCACCCTGGCGCGCATCGTCAGACCCGCGTGCCCGTGCTCCACGCCGGTCCAGCTCTCCCCCGCCAGCACCGGCGCCGGGTCCAGCTCGGGCGCGCCACCGATCGCGTCGGGGTCCGGGTGGGACTGTCGCAGCCCGTCGGCGTCGGCGATCATGATGTATTCGTAGCCGCTGGCCTGACGCAGCGTCTCGGCCCACGGGGCCAGGATCTCGGCTGGGTCCTCGGTCTCCAGCGCGTCCTGGACGGTGGACATCACCGCGACAGACTCCGCCATGGTGAGCACTCGCTCCTGGTACTGGGCGCGGACCTCCAGGTATTGGTTCACTCCCCACAGCAGGCTCACCAGAGTCACCGCCCCGACCAGCAGCCCGATGTTCCATCGGAAGAGCCGGCGGACCAGCGAGACCTCGCCTGGGGCGGCTGAGGCTCCGGATGAGGCCACGGGCACGGCTGCTGCTCCTTCGGATGCGGGTGTGGGTCTGAATCGGGATCTGGATCATGGTCTGGGCCTGAGACATTCTCTGGCCCGGGAGAGCCGGTCTCCGCCGACACTGAGACCAATATGACCAATATTGCGTGGACCTGCACAAAACTGTGGGCCCGATCACAGCCGTTCCATGCTGTCATCTGGCTCACATTCGTGCCGCTGATCGATCCCCCACGCGCATCGAGGAGAAAAAATCATGCTCAGCCTAATCGGCCTGGCGGTGATCGTCACCATGACGACGCTGCTGATCATGGGGCGCATCGCGCCTATCGTCGGACTGACCGTGATCCCGTTCGCCGGCGCGCTGCTGGCCGGCTTCAGCTTCACGGAGATCGGCGACTTCTTCGGAGAGGGTATCGGCGCGGTCCTCGACGTCGCGGTGATGCTGATCTTCGCCATCCTGTTCTTCGGGATCATGAACCAGGCCGGGCTCTTCGAACCCCTGGTGCGGCTCACCGTGAGACTGACCCGCGGAAACGTGATCGCGGTCTGCGTGGGCACGGTGCTCCTGGCGGCGGTGTGCCACCTCGACGGCGCCGGGGCCTCCACGTTCCTGATCGTGATCCCGGCCCTGCTGCCGCTCTACCGACACCTCGGGATGAGCCCCTACCTGCTTCTGCTGCTGGCCGGCATGAGCATGGGGGTGCTGAACATGCTCCCCTGGGGCGGACCCGTGGCGCGCTCCGCCGCCGTCGTGGGCATGGACCCGATCGAGCTGTGGCGTGGACTGATCCCGGTACAGGTCCTCTGCCTGGTGATGCTGGTGGTCACCGCGGTCCTGCTGGGGCTGCGCGAGCAGCGCCGCATCGCCGCCCGCGCCGGGTCCCCGGTGCACCCTGAGACACTGTCCGGTGACCAGAGGCAGGAGCGGATCGAGGAGCACGAGCTCGTCTCCGCCTCGACCCTCGGCTCAACCCAGGGCTCGACCCAGGGCTCGACCCAGGGCTCGACCCCCGGCGCCGGGAGCCGCGGCAGCACCGGAAGATTTGGCAGCACCGGAGGCTCGGGCGACTCAGGGGGCAAGGGCAGCGCGGGAGGCTCTGGCGAGACTGCGGAGACCACTCACAGCGCTCGGGCTCACGAATTCACCGGCGAGGCCGATGACCTCTGGGGCGGGACCGAGAACGCCGCGGCGACCCCGCGGTGGCGGATGATCGTGAACACGCTGCTGGTCTTCGGGATGCTGGCGCTGCTGATCTCGGACATCCTGCCAGCCCCGCTGGCGTTCATGCTGGGCCTCAGCGCGGCCCTGGTGATCAACCACCCCAAGGTCAGCGACCAGATGGAGACGTTGAAGATCAACGGCGGCGCTGCCATCACCACCGGCGCGATCGTGCTGGCCGCAGGCTGCTTCCTGGGCATCCTGGAGGAGTCCGGGATGCTGGAGTCGCTCGCCACCGACGCCGTGGCGATCCTCCCTGGTGCGCTGATCCCCTACCTGCACCTGATCGTCGGGGTGTTCGGTCTGCCCCTGGAACTGCTGCTGAGCACCGATGCCCACTACTTCGCGCTGCTTCCAGTGGTGGAGGGAGTCTCCACGCAGGCCGGCGTGAGCACCCTCGCAGTGGTCTACGCCGTGCTGGTCGGAAACATCATCGGCACCTTCATCAGCCCGTTCTCCGCAGCATTGTGGCTGGCGCTGGGCCTGGCCGGCTGTGACATCGGCAAACACATCCGGTACTCCTTCGTGCCGATGTGGATCTTCTCGGTGGTCGCCCTGGTGCTCGCACTGGCGCTGGGCCTGATCCCCTGGAGCTGAGGTGCTGGGGTGCTGAGCACTGAGGTGCTGACCGGTGAGCTGTTCACCCCACGGCCATGCCAGCGCACTCACCGGGTCAGCGCGTTCGGCCCTGATGCGCGCAGTTCAGAGCACGTCGACCCGGCGACCGGCGAGCAGTCCCACCAGCGCCATCACGACGACGGCGCCGGCAATGATCCACAGAACCAGCGACCAGGACCCGGAGAGCTCGAACAGGCTGCCGGCGAGCAGCGGACCCACCGCGGCGAGCAGGTACCCCACCCCCTGCGCCATCCCGGAGAGGCGACCGGCCTCCCCCGCAGTCCGGGCGCGCATGCTGATCAGGGTCAGCCCGGCCAGCAGGTTCCCGCCCGAGGCGAAGCCGACCACCAGCGCCCAGACCGGCATCGCCGAGGGGAGCAGGATGATTCCCAGCACGCCGAAGAACATGATGCCCGCCAGCGCCACGATCACCGCACGTTGATCCGCGGCACGCTGCATGATCGGCCCCGTCACCAGGCTCGCGAGGATCCCGATGGCCTGATACGCGCCGAGCCAGAACCCTGCCGCGGCGTCGGTGACTCCGTGGGAGGTCTGGATGGCCGGGAACCAGGTCAGCATCAGGTAGAAGATCCCGGACTGCAGGGCGAAGTAGGCGGTGACCTGCCAGGCCACGGCGGAGCGCCACATGGATCGGCCTAGGGCGCCCGGGGCTGGGGCCTCGGGGAGCGAGCCGACGTCGTCCCTGGGGGCAGGGTCAAGGCCCTCGGTGGAGTCGTGAGCGGCCGGTGCTGCCCCGGCGTCGGGAGCTGCCGGGCTCGCATCATGGTGCTCCGGAGCGTCAGTGGAACCCAGCTCCGGCCTGGACGCTGCTCCAGCCGCTGGGCGCGGTGATGCGCCGCGGCGGCGAGGGGTTCCGAGCCGGACTCCCCACAGCGCTGCAGAGATCAGCGCGAAGATCGCGGAGATCCCCAAGGTGAACTCCCACCCGGTGGCCGCTGCGACCGGGACCGCGCTGCCCGACGCGATGGCCGCACATCCCACCAGCACCGCCGTGTAGAGCCCGGTCATCACCGGGACCCGAGCGGGGAAGTCTCGCTTGACCACTGCCGGGACCAGCACGTTGCCCACCCCGATGGCTGCGCTGAGGATCACCGTTCCCGCAAAGAGGGAGAACCCGCCCAGCGGCAGCGACCGCAGTGCCGTGCCCACCCCCAGCAGCAGCAACGAGACGAAGATCGTCCGCTCCAGTCCCCAGCGGCGCCCGAGCGCTGCCACGAAGAGCGCGACCACGCCGAAGCCCAGGGCGGGAATCGCGCCCAAGAGCCCCAGCGCCGCCGGACCAAGACCGGTGTCTTCACCGATCCGTTCGATCAGCGGGCCCACCACCGTGATGGCAGGACGCAGGTTCGCCGCCACGATCAGCACCGTGATCACCATCAGCAGGTGCGGCAGTCGCGTGGGCGGGGACGGCTCGGCTGCGCTCACCCCCGGCTCACTCGTCGAAGGACTTCCCGGTGTTCAGATGCGGGCGCTGGCTCTTGATGATCTTCATCGGGAAGGCGGAATCTGTGCCCTGCACCCCAGGGATGGTGAGCACCTTCTTGGTGAGGAACCGCTCGTAGGCGTGGAGGTCGGCTACGGCGACGCGGACGAAGTAGTCCGGGGAGCCGAAGAGTCGCAGCAGCTCCAGGACCTCCTCGTACCCGGCCATCGTGTTCTCGAAGCGTTCTACGGTCTCCCGGTCCCCCCACTTGAGCTCGATGTCCAGTCCGACTTCGAAGGACTGCCCCAGCGATTCCGGGTTGATGTCCGCGGTGTAGCCAAGGATGACACCCTCGGCCTCCAGCCGCTGCACCCGCCGCAGGCAGGGTCCAGCAGTGAGCCCGACTTTCTGGGCAAGGGCCGCGTTGGAGATTCGACCATCTTCCCGCAGCGCCGAAATGATTGCGCGATCCACACCGTCCATCACCCGATTCTTGCACCAGATCAGCCGCGATGACGGTTGCAGCACCAAAATTCCCACATTGTGGAAGCGGCTCTGCGCGCAGCGAGGGCACCGAAGCGCGGGGACAGCCACCGACTCTCGTCACTCACATGTTATTCACAGAAACGTTGATAACGGGTAGATAACGAAGGCTGTTCCCCGTGATTCCGGGGTTTTTGTGGGCCTCAGGGTCCCTGTACCCCGGTTGACGCAATCAAACCGAGACCTTTTACTGGTTATCGGACATCTTCTGTGATGCCGCCGTGACGACTGGGCCTCCGTTCCCAGGCCCGCACACGGCGTCCCGGAAGCACCGGAGTCGGCTGCCCACCACCGTCCATGCCGACTCAGGTGAAACTTGACCGCTACACATCATGAAGGCGGACGGTGGCACGAGGACGGCCCGGGAGGGTCACGAGTGCAGGGACTTCGGGACTCAACTCTCATGCAGACCAAGCAGACTTTCAAGAAGGTTCTCGGCGGCGGACTTGCTGCTGCCACCCTGGCCGGTGCAGCCGTTGTGGCTCAGGCTCCTGCTGCAAGCGCCTCGGGCCAGTGGGACCAGCTCGCGCAGTGCGAGTCCGGTGGCAACTGGTCGATCAACACCGGCAACGGCTACTACGGCGGCCTGCAGTTCTCCCAGCAGTCCTGGCAGGCAGTGGGCGGCTCCGGTCTGCCCAGCGAGGCCAGCAAGTCCGAGCAGATCAGCCGCGCGCACGCACTCTGGGAGATCCAGGGCTGGGGCGCATGGCCCTCCTGCTCCTCCCAGCTCGGCCTCTCCGGCAACCCCGGTGGCGGCGGCGGCTCCACCAGCACTGCTCAGAGCGGCTCGACCTCCGAGCAGTCCGCTCCGCAGCAGGAAGCTCCTGCTCCGGCTCCCCAGCCGGCCCCTGAGCCAGCACCCGCTCCTGAGCCAGCCCCCGAGCCGGCACCTGCTCCCGCACCGGCCCCCGAGCCCGCGCCGGTCGAGCAGGCACCCGTCGAGCAGGCACCGCAGCAGACCCAGGTGCAGACCTCGGGCGAGACCTACACCGTGCAGTCCGGCGATTCGCTCTCCAGCATCGCCAACGCTCTGGGCCTCGACTGGAACGACATCTGGAACGCCAACACCGACACCGTCCAGGATCCCAACCTGATCTTCGTCGGCGACCAGCTGAAGCTGCCCGTCGCAGGCTGATTCAGCATCGTGCCGTCAGGCACACCACTTGGGGGCGTCAGCGCACAGCTGACGCCCCCAAGCTGTCTGATCATCCGGGTCCAGCACCAGGGCGCCAGACCTGGCCCGCCCTGCCCGGGATCGCTGCCGTGAGCAGCCATCAACCTTCTGCATCGGGGGCAATGGTGATCGCGACCTTCCCGCGCACCTCCCCGGCTTCAAGATGCTGCATCGCCTCTGGGACCTCCCCCAGCGAGAAGGTCCTCTCCAGGCTGGGCACGATCCGCCCGCTCTGGAAGTAGCCGGCGAGCCGATCCAGGTCACTCCCGCGTTCCTTGGCCGCGAGCATGCTCAGCCGCTGGCTCACGAACCGAGACAGCAGAGGCGCCCGCAGGTTTCTGCCGAACCCTCCGGTGAAGTCACCGCCTCCCTCACCGCCGACGACGACGGCGGTCCCCTTCGGTGTCAGAGCACGCCGCAGCCGGGCAAGCGTGGGGTTGCCTGCGATATCAAGGATCAGATCGTAGCGGGAGCTTCCGTCAGCGAAGTCCTCCCGGGTGTAGTCCATGACATGATCCGCGCCGAGGGATCGGACGAAGTCCTGCTTGTCAGCACTGCAGACGCCTGTCACCCCTGCTCCGAACTCCTTGGCCAGCTGCACTGCGAAGCTGCCAACACCGCCGGAGGCACCGAGGATCAACACCTTCTGCCCCGCTTGCAATTCACCCACGTCACTCAACGCCTGCAGGGCTGTTCCGGCGGAGATGGGGACGACTGCGGCCTGCTCGAAGCTGAGGTTGCCCGGCTTCTGGGCCAGTTTGGTCTCTGAAACCGCGGCGTACTCGGCGAAGGAGCCTCGGGACATCCCGTAGACCGGCTCGCCCACGGCGAACCTGGTCACCGCAGAACCAACCTCCGCGACCGTTCCGGCGACGTCGATTCCCGGCACCAGATTCTTCGGGCCTCGGAAGCCGAATCCGATGACCCGCAAGAGATAGGGTCGGCCAACCATCATGTGCCACGTTCCGCGGTCCAGGCCCGCCGCGCGAACCTGCACCAGCACTTCGTTCTCGGCGATCACGGGTCGGGGGATCCTTGCGAGACCGAAGACGCTGCTGGAGCCGTACCCGGCCTGCACGATCGCCTGCATCGTGGACTTCTCCTGCGGTGTAGGGCGTGGCGCGCCGCGCGAGGTGCTGTGCTGTCTCTGCGTTCTCATGATGTCTTCCCAGTGCGATGACGGGCTGCGCCTGTGGACGCCGAGCCCTGGTGCTGTAGTCGTTCAAGGAACGGGTCTGCCGGGCCAGCACGCCGCACTGATGGAGGCTCTGAGGGCTCGGCCAAACGCCGAGTGCACAACGTACGTCTTGGTGGTGCGGGGCTGCTATAACCCGGGGCCAGGATCTGCTGGTGTCTGCGAAGTCGAGGATCAGGTCGCACTCGGGTGCAGTGTCGAGGAAGCCCTCCCGGGTGCAGTAGAAGAACCGAGTCCTGGAAGTGGCGAGCCAATGCTGCGGAGGAGAATACTCGCGGTCCCGCTCCACAGGTGCAAGCCCACCTTGTGTTGTGCCCCAGCTCACCGATACGTACGCTGAAACTGTTGCAGGCCGACAGGCCTTCGAAGCGCAGATATCGGTGAGGAACGACCTGGAGCAGCCCGGCTGTGACGCTGAGGACGAAGCCGATAGAGCGGTCGCGTCACGGTGTGCAGATCCGTCCCATCCCAAGGAGACGACATGTGTCGCTGGCTAGCGTATTCGGGTTCCCCTGTCCGGCTGGACGACCTGCTCTACAAACCCGTCAACTCTCTTGTCATGCAGAGCAAACACTCGCGCCTCGGAGCCGAGACCACCAATGGCGACGGCTTCGGGATCGGTTGGTACGGCACGGAAGAAACCCCCGGGGTCTTCCGCAGCACAGAACCTGCTTGGCACGATCGAAACCTGCGTGAGCTCGCAGGGCAGGCATCCGCAGGCCGCGTCTTCGCGCACATCCGCGCTACGACCGGCACAGCGGTGCAACAGACGAACTGCCACCCGTTCCGCCACGGCCGGTGGCTCTGGATGCATAACGGGATGCTCGCGGGCTTCTCAGCGATGAAACGTGACCTGGCCATGGCGGTAGAGCCCAGCCTTTACCCCGAGATCGAAGGATCCACGGACTCCGAGCTGTTCTTCTACCTCGCGCTGACCTTCGGGCTGGAGCGGGACCCCCGCGCGGCAGTCGCCGAGGCAACCGGATTGATCGAGGATGTGGGACGGCGACACGGCGTCGAGCACCCGGTACAGATGACGGTCGCGACCACCGACGGGAACACGACCTGGGCCTTTCGCTACTCGAGCGAGAGGAACTCGCGATCACTCTTCCACAGCAACGACATCTCGACCCTGAAGGCCCAGTACCCGGAGCACTCGCTGCTCCATGGGCTCTCCGAGGACACCCGGTTGGTGGTCTCTGAGCCGCTGGGAGACCTTCACGGTGCCTGGCAGGAAGTGCCCGACGCCACATGCGTCGTCGTCCACGGAGGCGAGGTCGAGCTGTACCCGTTTTCGCCATCCATGTCGGCCATCGCCTGAACCCGAAAACGCCTCAGCTCAGACTCTGACGTCGCCAGGTCAGTCAAGAGAGACTCAGTCCGGGAACCAGCGACCAGGCCGCTGGGGTACGTTGCGTTCACCACTCCCGGTCAGGGAACAGCCTCCGCCTCCAGACCATCTGCATCCACAGTGAAGACCACCATGCCGTGCAGATCAGTGCGGTAGACCGCGGCGCCCAGTCCCTCCAAGGTGCCGATGATCTCCGCTGAAGGGTGCCCATAGGAGTTCTCCTCCCCCACCCCGATCAGTGCCGCCGTCGGCCGGGTCGCCTCCAGCACCTGCGTGCCCCCGTTGGATGCCCCGTGATGAGAGACCTTCAGCAGATGAACCCCCTCGGGTGCTCCCACCCGACGCAGCAGCGAGGCAGCGACCTCCTGTTCCATATCGCCCATGGCCAACAGGCGCAATGGTTGCTCTACAGAACCCACTGTTGCCGCAGGCAGGTCTGGATCCACGATCTCGAAGAAGACAACCAGGGAGTTGTCATTGGCCTCGGCGTGATGGGCCTCGGCGGCCCACACGGTCAGGCGGACCTGGACCCCGCCCAGGAACTCGAAGGTCTCACCAGCCTCAGGGCGGTGCACCGGCACATCCACCGGCAGCTCCGCGACGGACTCCACCTCGGTGCCCACGTCCCAGTCTGCACTGCCGGCATGCAGGACCAACCCCGCATCCCGATCTTGGAGGACCCCCGGGGTCCCGCCGTAGTGGTCGCGGTGTTCATGGGTGAGCAGCAGCGCCTCGACAGTGTCCACCCCGAGCTTCTCCAGACATCGGTCCGCGAGCAGCGGGTCCTCTCCGGTGTCCACGATGACCCCGGCGGCCTCTTGGGTTCGCACCACCAGCATGTCTCCCTGGCCCACATCACACAGCGCCACCTGCCACTGATCGAGACCTCGGGTGGGCGTCAGCGCGGTCACCGGAAGCACCAGCGCGAGCACAGCACCCGCCATGCCGGCGAGCAGAAGCACCTGCCACAGACGGAAACGCTCCACCAGGCCCCAGGCCAGGACCACTGCCGCGAAGACGTAGAGCACCACCAGCGCCCAGCCCAGCCACCCCTCGGGCCAGGGGGCGGTGGCCTGCGGCAGCCCCGAGGCCACCCGTCCGATCAGCCCGAGGCAGGCTGCCGCCCAGCCGCAGCACCAGAGGATCGGCACCGCCAACCAGGGCAGCGTCGTGGAGATGACTGCCGCGAAGGTGCCCGGGACGGTGATGAACGGCACGAACGGGGCGGCCAACACGTTGGCAGGGATGGCGTAGGTGCTCATCGACGCCGAGAGCGGCAGCAGCACCGGAGTGACGAAGAGCTGCGCCGAGAACGCCAGAGCCAGCGGAGCCGCCAGCACCATCGGCAGGAAGCCTTCGAGCCGCTCACGGATCCTGGTTCCCAGCACCACGATCCCCGCGGTGGCCGCCGCACTCAGCTGGAACGCCGGTTCCATCGCGTAGAACGGGTCAAACACCAACAGGCCCAACACACAGAGACACAGCAGCGCGAAGGCAGACCGTCCGCGACCGGCGAAGAGGGAGACCGCGGCGATGCTGCCCATCACACCGGCACGGATCACGCTGGGCTCCGGGTGGACCAGCAGCACGAAGAGCACCAGACCGATCAGTGAGACCGGGACGCTCGTCCAGCGCGGAGCGCGCAGCAGCCGCACCAGACCGATCAGCGCCCCCATGACCAGGGCGCAGTTGGCGCCGCTCACCGCGGTCAGATGGCTCAAACCAGCGGCGCGCATCGCCTCGCTGAGCTCCTCGTCCTGGTGCGTGCGGTCCCCCAGGATCAGACCCGGCAGCAGCGCCGGGGCGTCACCGACCGCGGGAGCAGAGGCCGCCGCGGTGGCCGAGCGGAGGCCGTTGAAGACCTCGGTGAACTCGGTGCGCGGATCGGCGGGCAGCTGCTGCAGGGGCTCGCCGAACGGGAAGACCAGGGCGGTCTCCCGCTGGCCCGGGCCCGTCGGGCTGAGCTTCACCAGCCCCTGGTACCGATGGCCGGTGACCAACGACAGCGCGCCCACCCTGGACTCTGCAGAAGGGCGACCCTCGGGCTGACCGGCATGCTCCCCGGCAGTCCCGCCGGACGGCTGGCCAGCTGGCTCCGCAGAGGGCAGGCCAGGTGGCTCCGCAGCGGAGTCTTGGATGATCACCACGGGAGCGGCGAGGGGACGTGGGCGGTCCTCCCCGGAGAGGACCGCAGTCTCCACCGTCGCCGCAGCCGCGATTCGGGTCTGGCCGTCGAACCCCGGGGTGCTGAGCACCTCCGGCTGGGCCGAGACCCGCAGCGTGACCAGGACCGGGGCGTCACCTGCCACCGCCGAGACCCACCCGCTGCTGTGATGCTCCCGGGCTTCGGTCCCGGCCTGGAACGCGACGGCACCGGCCAGGACGCAGCAGAGCAAGATATGCAGCGGCGCCGCCGCAGTGCTCAGGCGGTGCAGGAGCCAGGCCCCCAGGGTGGCCAGCGCCCCCGCGCCCAGCAGGGCCCACCCCAGGTAGAGCGCGTGCTGCCAGGGAAGATGCACCGCTGCCAGAGCTGCGGCCCAAGAGGTCAGAGCGGCCGGAAGCAGCCGCAGATCCAAGGGCTTCCCCGCGGTCACCAGGTCACCAGACCCTCCACATCTGCCAAGATCACCGGCCCGATCCCGCTGACCCCGGCGAGCTCCTCCAAGGAGCCGAAGGCCCCGTTGGTCTCGCGGTGGTCGATGATCCGCTGCGAGAGCGCGGGGCCGATCCCCGGCAGCTCATCCAAGGTCGCCGCGTCGGCCGTATTGAGGTTGATCAGCTCCCCAGCCCCCGCCCCGACCGCTGCCCCTTCTCCAGAAGCTTGCCCCGAGCCATCTCCAGCCCCTTGCCCAGACCCGGGCGGCGCCCCTTGCCCGACCTCCGGCCCGGTCCCCTGACCGGCCCCCTCACCTGCTCCCGCGTTCGGCCCGGGAGCACCTGTCGCTCCAGCCGCCGGTGGCCCTGTCCCCGCCTTGAGCTCCTCCGGTGTGGGCACCCAGATCAGCGCACCGTCCTGGACCGGCGTGGCGAGGTTCAAACCACCGGGGTCTGCCTTGGAGGTCATCCCGCCGGCGGCCTC
This sequence comes from Nesterenkonia sandarakina, assembly GCF_014138825.1. NCBI lineage: Bacteria > Bacillati > Actinomycetota > Actinomycetes > Micrococcales > Micrococcaceae > Nesterenkonia > Nesterenkonia sandarakina. The sequence continues at coordinate 882,704 of NZ_JACJIH010000001.1, forward strand.
GATCGCCTCATGTACTCGCGCACCGGCGCTGAGCTCCACCACACCCGGGGACTCGACTGCTCCTCCGACATGGACCACCACCGGGCTCGCGTCCTGCGCCTCAGGTGCTCCCAGCGGGGTCCGAGCGTTCGCGGGCGCACCCGGTGACTGCGATGACCCAGCGCCCTGACCCGGGTCAGCGACCCCTGGGCCCTCCGGCTGCTCAGGCCCGCTGGCCTGCGCGGGATTCTCAGATGCGCCGAGGCCGGGCTGCCCCTGCCCTGGCTGTGGTGGCTCCGGCACAGCTGACTGCTCCGAGAGACCCGCGAGCCAGGAGACCGCCAGCCAGGTCAGCAGACCGATGACGATCACGAGCACTCCGGCAAGTCTCAACCGGATGCGCGCCGGAGCGGAGTGCTCACGCTCCCGGTCCGCGCGCAGCCGCTCGCGCCGCGTCAACTGATCCTCAGGCCAGACCTCCATGACAGACACGCTAGAAGCCCTCACCGCTGGGCGGCCCGGAAGGACCTCTGCTGTGCGCAGCGGATGGCCACGGCGTCGTCGGCGGATGGCTGGGGCAAACCCCCGGGCGCCGCGGGGCGCGAAGCCGGCCCGGCCCCACCGGGCCAGCAACCGGGTCTTCAGCAGGGGTCTTCAGCAGGGTCTGCAGGAGAGCCTGCGCCCGGGTCTATAGGTGAGTCAGCGGGTGCCGGGAAGTTCCGGGTTCAGTGACACCGCGAGAGCACCCAGACCGAGATGGGCGGCGAGCACGGGGGGAAGGTCCACTACCGGTATCGGGCTGGCCGAGAGCGGACCCAGCGCCTCGGCAAGCTCCAGGGCCTGGGCCTGGTTGCCGAAGCCGTGCACGGCGAGGCGCGGGGCGGTCATGCCGTGGGCCTGCTGCGCGACCCGGTCCTGGAGCCGCTCCAGCGCCCGTGGCATGGTGCGGGGTCGCTCGACAGGGTGGATCTCCCCCTCGACGAGCTGCAGCAGCGGCTTGACCCAGAGCAGCCCGCCGATCAGCGTGGACATCGCGTTGATCCGGCCGCCGCGGCGCAGCTGGTCCAGGTTCGGCAGCACGAAGAGCGACTCTGCCTGCTCGGCGCTGCGCGTGGCGGCCTCCGCCACCGAGGCCGAGGACCCGCCGAGCTGGGCGGTGATCGCCGCGTCGATCACCGCGTGTCCCAGTCCCAGACCTGCCTGTCCGGAATCGATCACGGTGACCGGGAAGTCCAGCTGACCCGCAGCGAGCCGCGCCGCCTCCACGGTGCCCGAGAGCTTCGCCGAGAGGTGGATCGACACGACCCCGGCGTAGCCCTGAGACTGCAGCGCCTGATAGGCCTGCATCAATCGTCCCGGGGACGGCCGAGACGTGCGCACCGGACTCCCCACGGCCAACGCCATCGGAAGATCCCGGTCCAGGTCAGGGCTGGTCTCCGGGTAGATCTGGTCCCCGATCATCACCGGGATCGGCACCGAGATGATGTTCGCCCCGACGGGACCCAGCAGCACCTCCTGGGTGCCGCGATCCACCGGAAGCGAGGAGGAGGAGTCCGTGACCACCGCGATGCGCCCCTTCCTGCGGCGCAGGTGGGGTCTGCGCCCCGGCACGGCGGCCCGCCGTGCCAGCAGGTCGGCCTCGAGGGCGCTGCGCCATCGGGCCAGACTCTGCTGGCAGCGTTCTGCCGGCCGGGGGTTCATCAGCCGGTCACGACGTTGACCAGCTTCGGTGCGCGCACGATCACCTTGCGCACCCCGCCGCCGTCGGCGATGTACCTCTGGATCCGGGGCAGCGCCAGCGCCTGTGCCTCGAGGTCTTCCTCGCTGATGTCTGCGGCGACCTCCAGCTTGTCGCGCAGCTTCCCCTTGACCTGGACCACCGCGGTGACGGTGTCCTGGACCAGCAGGGACTCATCAACCGAGGGCCAGGCGGAGTTCGCCACTGAAGGCTCGTGGCCGAGCATCTCCCACATGTCTTCAGCGGTGTAGGGCGCCACCAGGGAAAGGATCTGCGCGGTGACCTCCGCGGCCTCGCGGACCGCCGGGTCGGCCGCGCCGGCGCCGGAGTCGATCTCCTTGCGGGCGGCGTTGACCAGTTCCATGGTGCGGGCGATGACGACGTTGAACTTCTTGTCCTCGATCAGCTGCGCGGCGTCCTGGATGGTGCGGTGGGTGACTGCGCGCAGCGCCGTGGCGCCGCTGGCCGGGTCCGCCACCGCCTCGGAGGAGACGTCCTGGGCCAGTCGCCAGGCGCGGGCCAGGAACTTCGCCGAGCCCGAGGGTGAGACGTCGGCCCAGTCCACATCGTCTTCCGGCGGGGAGGCGAAGACCATGGTCAGCCGGACCGCGTCGACCCCGTAGATGTCGAGCTGCTCGCCGAGGTTCACCCCGTTGCCCAGGGATTTGGACATGGCCTTGCCGCCGTTGAGCACCTGACCCTGGTTCAGCAGCGCCTTGAACGGCTCGGTGAAGTTCACCAGTCCCAGGTCGAAGAGCACCTTGGTGAAGAACCGGGAGTAGAGCAGGTGCAGGATGGCGTGCTCCACCCCGCCCACGTACTGGTCCACCGGCAGCCACTTGTTGATCTCCTCGCTGGGGAAGATCTCGGCGTCGTTGGTGGGGTCGATATAGCGCAGGTAGTACCAGGAGGAATCCACGAAGGTGTCCATGGTGTCGGTGTCCCGGGTGGCGGGGGCACCGCAGGACGGGCAGTCCACATTGACCCAGTCGCTGGCCCCGGCCAGCGGGGACTTGCCCTTGGGCGCGAGCTGTTCCCCGCGCATCCCGGTGGGCAGCTTGACCGGCAGCTGGTCCTCGGGCACCGGGACCTCGCCGCAGTCGGCGCAGTGGATGATCGGGATCGGGGCGCCCCAGAAGCGCTGCCGGGAGAGCAGCCAGTCGCGCAGCCGGTAGTTGACCTTGGCCTCGCCCACGGTGTTCTCTGCGAGCACCTCGATGGCGCGGGCGATCGCGGCGTCCTTGTCCAGGCCATCCCAGGCCGGGGAGTTGATCGCAGTGCCCGCACCGGCGGTGGCGATGCCGGTCTCCGCCGGGTCCTCCTCGCCAGTGTCGACGACGACGCGGACGTTGAGCCCCATGGTGCGGGCGAACTCGAGGTCGCGCTGGTCATGGGCGGGCACGCCCATCACGGCGCCGGTGCCGTAGTCGGCGAGCACATAGTCCGAGGCCCACAGCGGGAGCTCCTCGCCGGTGATCGGGTGGATCGCGTAGCGGCCCAGGAAGACACCGGTGCGTTCCCGCTCGGCGGACTGGCGCTCGATGTCCGAGACGCTGCCCAGAGCATCACGGTAGGCCTGGAGCTCGGCACGCTGGCCCTCGGTGACCAGCTCCATGGCCAGGTCGGCGTCGGCGGCGACCACCATGAAGGTGACCCCGTAGAGAGTGTCCGGGCGGGTGGTGAACACCTCCACCGGAGGGTGGTCTGCGGCGTCGGGAGCAGAGCTGATCTCATAGCGCACCGAGGCGCCGGTGGAGCGGCCGATCCAGTTGCGCTGCATGGAGAGCACCCGGTCGGGCCAGTGGCCCTTGAGCTCGTCCATGTCTTCGAGGAGCCGGTCGGCGTAGTCGGTGATCTTGAAGTACCACTGGTTCAGCGACTTCTTGATCACCGCGGTCCCGCAGCGTTCGCAGGCGCCGTCGACGACCTGCTCGTTGGCCAGAACAGTCTGGTCCTTGGGGCACCAGTTGACCGGGGAGTCCTTCTTATACGCCAGGCCCTTGCTGTAGAACTGCAGGAACAGCCACTGGGTCCACCGGTAGTAGGACTCGTCGGAGGTGTGCAGCCGGCGGGTCCAGTCGGTGCTGATCCCGTAGCGCTTGAAGGACGCCGCCTGGGTCTCGATGTTCGCGTAGGTCCAGTCCGCCGGGTGGGCGTCGTTCTTGATCGCGGCGTTCTCCGCGGGCAGCCCGAAGGAGTCCCAGCCGATCGGGTGCAGCACGTTGTAGCCGCGCAGCCGGGCATACCGTGCCGGGATGTCCCCGATGGCGAAGGCCTCGGCATGGCCCATGTGCAGGTCCCCGGAGGGGTACGGGAACATGTCCAGCACGTACTTCTTCTCCCGGTCATCGGCCGGGTCCACCACGAAGGTGCCCTGTTCCTCCCAGAGGGGCTGCCAGCGGGCCTCCATCTCCTGGAAGGAGTACTGCTTCTTCTCGCCCTGGGAGTCAGCCGAAGGGCTGCTGGGCTGCGTCGCAGTGGTATCGGCTGCAGCGGTTTCGCTCGCGTGGCTCACCTGGGGGGCACCTCGTCGTCGTCGGGTCGTATCTTGGACCCCGCCAGTCTAATTGAGTTCCCCGCTAGGCTGGGCCAGTGATCCGCACCTGGACCGAGCACCCAGCCCGAACTGGAATCAGACGAGACGTCTCGCTGGACTTTGCCTGCCCCGAGTCTGACGGCCAGGCCTCCGAGGACGACGGCGCGGCCCGGCTGAGCACCGCTGCGGCAGTCTGGCACTACCCCGCCCAGGTGTCCGCACCTGCAGACTCGGCGCGACCCGCCCGGCGGCTGCTGCTGATCCATGGGTTCCGCGGGGATCATCATGGGATGGCGCTGATCGTCGACGCGCTGCCCGAGTTCGAGATCTTCGTCCCAGATCTGCCGGGCTTCGGCGCGACGCCGCCGCTGCGACGCGGCGCGGGGGGCCTCGCGGAGCATACCCTCGGAGCCTATGCCGCCTGCGTGGAGGCGCTGGCCCAGGCGCTGGACCTGGGACCCACCGACGTGCTGGTGGGCCACTCCTTCGGCTCGATCATCGTCGCGGCGCACGCCGCGCAGACCCACCCAGCGGCGCACGCCGCGCAGACCCACCCAGCGGCGCACGCCGGGCAGAACCTCCCGGCCGATCCCGCGCCGGAGTCGTCTCAGTCCCGACGTTGGGCGGGTCTGGTCCTCTTCGCCCCGATCAGCAATGACATCTTCACGGGCACCCTGCTGCCCGGGGCGGCCGCCGTGGACCTCTACTACCGCGCCAGCGGCAGACTGCCTGCACGGTGGGCGCAGGTCCTGCTGCGATCCCCGGCGGCGCAGGCGGTCACCAACGCGTCGATGATTCTCGCCCGCGCCCCGGAACAGGTGGCCTACATCAAGGACCAGCACCGTCGGTACTTCAGCGGCTATTCGGATCCCGACACCCTGCTGCAGGCGTATCGAGCCTCCAGCCGGCACACCGTCACGGAATTCGCGCCCAGTCTGGATCTGCCGGTGCTCTTGGTGCCGGGCGCGCAGGATCAGCTGAGCACTCCCGCCGGGCAGCGGCGTCTGCGCCGGATGCTGCCGCAGGCTTCCGCCGAGGTGCTGCGCGGCACCGGTCATCTGCTGCACTACGAGAAGCCGGCCCAGGCGGGCCGGGCGCTGCGCCGCTTCGTCGCCGCGCTGGACTGAGCGCCGGCAGGATCCGAAGCCGCCGCCCTGACGTCCCGATCAGAACTGCGGGTCAGAACTGCAGACTCTCGATGTCATCCAGCGCGATCCGCAGGCCTCGGCCACCGCGCGCCGCGCCAGGAGGTGCAACGCTGTGCGTGCGCCGGATCCTTCGGATCTCGGTGACCACGTTGGCGGCCTCGGCATAGCCGAAGAACAACAGATACCGGTGCCGGCCATCCTCCAGCGGGGCCGGGCCGATCCAGGCGCGTCCCTCCGGCAGCTGCACCTGGACCAGGAACGCCTCTGCCTCTGCCGGGTCACCAGTGAGGCTGAGCATCCGCTGCGCCGGGGGCAGCCCGAGCTCCAGACGGTTGTAGAGCTCTCTGCGGGCGTAGCCCACGGGGTCCCAGCGCACCAGCGCGGCAGTGAGATCCTCCGCCTCGGCGGTGATCACCACGGTGCCTCCGTGAGTCTTGTGCGGGCGCACCAGAGAGGCGGCGCGGAACCAGCGGGAGAGCACCCGGCGCGGCACGTCGAGACCCTCGCGGCTGAGCTGGGTGTCCCCGTCGAGCAGCAGAGCTGTGGCATAGCCGGTCTGCGCCACCGGCTCCACCCCCGGGGTGCTGACCACCAGGGCCGGCTCCTGGCCGACCTCGGCGATCGGGTGATCAGAGGTGGAAGAGATCACCGGGGTGTTCGGGAAGGCGCGGCCAAGCTCCTGGGCGGTGCGATCGGCCCCGCGAGTGCCGGCACGGAAGGTGGTGGACCCGCACTCGGTGCAGCGGTGATCCCGATGGTGCAGACCGCACCAGCGGCACTTCAGCGTCCGGGACTGCCCGTGGTGGGCCGGCAGGCTCAACGGTCCATGGCACTGCGGGCACTGCTGGCGGCTGCGGCACCGCTCGCAGAGCACCGCTGGGATGAACCCGCTGCGCGCGACCTGCACGAGCACCGGCCCGTGCTGCAGACCGTCCCTGGCGGCCTTATACGCGGCAGCGGGGAGCCGGGCCTGCCGGAAGGCCGGCTCGCGCTCCTGCTCATAGGAGTCTGCCGTGGCGATCATCCGGGGCGCGGCGCCGCGGCGCTCCTCACGCTCGGGCGCCGCCTCGGTCAGCCAGCCGCGCTCGACGAGTCGCTGCACCTCCAGGCTCCGGGAGGTGGAGAGGAACACCAGCTCCGCACCGGACTGCACGGTGCGCAGCAGCGCCACCTCGCGGACATGGTGGTAGGGAGCCCGGGGCGCGGCGTGGGTCTGCTCGGCGTCTTCGAAGACCATCAGCAGACGGAGCCGAGCCACCGGGGCGAATACGGCGGAACGGGTGCCCACTGCCACCCTGGCCTGCCCGTAGCGCAGCTGGAGGAAGGATCGGTAGCGCGCCGAAGGGCCCATCTCTGCGGTCAGCTGGACGGCGACCCCGCTGCCCAGTGAGCCGGTGAGCACCTCCATGAGGGCTTCGACGTCGCGCTGGTCCGGAACGACGACGACGGCGTCCCCCTCCCCCGCAACACACTCCCGCACCCGGTCCAAGACCTGCGCCGTCCAGGACTGCTCGCCGTAGGACTTCAGCGCCAGTGCGGCGCTGCGGGGTCGCGGGTTTCCCGGGTCAAGCTGGACCTCGGGGACGCGCAGGCCGGCGAAGTCCTTCTCCACCCGCGCTGCCCCTGGCGGGATGGCTGCGCGCAGCACGTCTGCGGTGACCCCGGCTCCGCGTTCCGCGACCTGCTGCGAGAGCTGGAGAATGTCCTCGGAGAGCACCGGCAGGGCGGTGACGAGCTTGGTGATCAGCGAGAGCCGGGAGGCGGTGGAGGGCTCCTGCTTCCGGCGCAGGACGTAGCCGGTCATCTCCCGTCCGGAGAACCGCAGCTTCACCCGGGACCCGGGCACGATCTTCTCCGCCAGATCGATGGGCACCACGTAGTCGAAGGGACGGTCGAGGTGCGGCACGGCGGATTCCAGCAGGACTTCGGCCACGGGCAGGTCCTCGGTGGCCCCGGCGGGCAGCTGCGGAGCCGGCTGGGGCGCCAGCGAGTCCAACAGGGCAGGTTGGTTCGACGGCTGCCCTGCCTGGGATGCCGGCTCCTGACCCACGCTGATCCACCCCCTTCACCGAGATCTTCACGAGATTTCTGCTGCCCTGCGATCGTATCGCTCGGCACGGACACGCACAGATGCGTAGAGTTGCGACAATGAGTCAGAAAGCCCTCGGTCCCGCCTGGGGCTCCTTCATCCGCAACGCGCTGCTCGTGGCAGTGCTGGCAGGCATGATCTATGCCGCCTTCAACCTGCGGCTGCCGCCCTTGGACGAGCTCCAGCAGCGTATCGAGGACTACGGCTGGGCCGGCTGGATGGTGTTCATCGCGCTCTACGCCGTGGTGGCAATGACGCCGATACCGGTCACCGTCATGGCGGTCAGCGGCGGACTGATCTTCGGCACGCTGGAAGGAAGCCTGCTCTCAGTGATCGGAGTGCTCATCGGCTGCTTCGCCGCGTACCACCTGGCCCGACTCCTGGGCACCCAGGCCGTGCGGAAGCTGCTGGGCTCCCATGGTGAGAAGGTGGAGTCCCATCTTCACGACGCCGGGTTCGAGGCCGTCTTCGCTCTGCGGCTCACCCCGGGGGTCCCCTATTGGCCGGTGAACTACGGCAGCGGTGCCTTCGGCGTCTCCCAGCGCGACTTCGTGGTGGCCAGCATGATCTCCACCGTGCCGGGACAGGTCTCGCTCGTGGCGCTGGGAGCGTTCATCGCTGATCGCACCATCGTCAACGGCGTGGTGATCGGCGTGACCTGGGCCGTGGTGATCACTATGACCATCTGGGCCTATCGCAGCTGGCGCGGCAGCTCCAACCACCGCCTGCCGGGCGCTGAATCAACCGCTGACTGAGAGGCTGGTCCTGGCTCGGGGGCCGGTCCCAAGACCGGCGCGGGCTCCCCCGGCGAGTGTCAGTCCGTTGCTGAGCACCACCAGCAGCACACCGGTCCAGCCCAGCAGATCGATGTCCTCACGCAGGAAGACCGCACCCACCACTGCTGCAAAGAGCGGGTTCAAAGACATGCCGAGCCCGAACATGAGCGCAGTGATGTGTCGCAGCACGATCAGATCCAGGGCGTAGGGGACGGCGGTGGCCAGCAGCCCGGCCGCTGTCGCGTAGAGGAACGCCTCAGGAGGAAGTGTGACGTTCCACAGGATGACAACCGCCATCGGGATCATCGCCGCCGAAGAGAGCAGGGTGGCCACCGCCGTGCCCTGCACCCCTGGCACCCGCTGCCCGACCGTCCGGTTCGTGAGGATGTAGCCGGCCCAGCAGAGTGCGGCTGCGGCAGCCAGGCCAAGTCCGAGCAGGTCGCTGGTGGGGCCGGGGCGGGTCAGCAGCACCACCCCCGCCAGGGCCAGCAGCGCGCAGAACAGGTCTCGGCCGCGACGGGAGGACAGCAGCGCGACACCCAGGGGACCGAGGAACTCGATGGTGACCGCAGTGCCGAGACCGATCCGGTCCACGGCTGAGTACAACGCGGTGTTCATACCGGCGAAGAAGAACGCCAGCAGCGCCACGGCACGCCACTGGCCAGCACTGAAGCGCCAGAACCGGGGGCGCGCGATCGCGCAGAGCACCACGCTGGCCACCACCTGCCGGGCGGCGACCACGCCTATCGGGGTGAAGGTGGAAAAGGCCAGCGAACCGATGGCGGCTCCTGACTGGGTGCTCAGCGCGCTGGCGGAGATCACCGCCAGGCCTCGTCCTGGACGCCCGGCAAGGGGCGAGTCTGATCTGGTCATGTCACGAGTCTCAGCCCACCCATCGCATACGCATAATGCATGAAAGAGGTCTGGTATACGCTAAGCGTATGGCATGGGAGCTCAGGCACATCCGTACCCTGGTCGCGATCGCGGAGGCGGGAAGCTTCACCGATGCCGCGATCGGGCTCGGGATCTCCCAGGCGCAGGTCTCCCGGACGCTCGGCGCCCTGGAGCAGCACTGGGACGTGCGGCTGGTCCGTCGGGGTCCCCGGGAAGCGGCGCTGACCGCGCAGGGCCAGCAGGCGGTCCGCCGGGGGCGCCACCTGCTCGCCCTCGCCGAACAGATGGAGGCAGAGACCCGGGGCCAGCAGAGGCTTCGTCTCGGTTACGCCTGGGCGGCAGTCGGGCGACATACCCGCGCGATGCAGCGCAGCTGGGTCGAACGGCAGCCCGGGGTCGCGCTGACGCTGATCCGAGGCACAGGACCGCTGGCGGGGCTGTCCGAGGGCCTCGTGGACGCTGCGATCGTGCGGACCCCACCTCCCCAGGGACGCTTCGACTCCGCGCTCGTCGGCCTCGAGCGACGCGTGGCGAGCTTCCCCGCGGAGGATCCGTGGGCTTCCCGACGACGCCTGAGGATGGCGGACTTCACCGATCGGGCCGTGCTGGTGGACAGCCAGTCGGGGACCACCTCCCCGGCGCTGTGGCCGGCGGAGCAGCGCCCTGACACCGCCGCTGAGGTCGACAGTGTGGATGCCTGGCTCGACGCGATCACGGCCGGCGTGGGCATCGGGGTCAGCTCAGAGGCCACCGCACACCAGCATCAGCGTGCCGGGGTGCTCTACCGGGTGATCTCCGACGCCCCGCCGGTCCAGGTGAGGCTGGTCTGGCACCGCGGGGAACGCTCCCAGACGATCGCGGCGCTGCAGCGCCTGCTGACCGAGCTCTACGCTGAGTCAGACCAGCACTGAGTCAGACCAGCACTGAGCCAGACCAGCGTTCAGTCCGACCAGCACTGAGCCAGATCAGCGTTCAGTCAGACCCGCGCTGGGTCGGGCCAGAGCTGAGTCAGGTCAGCGCTGAGTGAGCCCGGGGCGGACTCAGCCGGGTCAGGCGTTGAAGAAGGACTTCAGCGCCTCGACCCGGTCCAGGCGCTCCCAGGGGAAGTTCTCGCCGTCGCGGCCGAAGTGGCCGTTCCTGGAGGTCTCACGGTAGATCGGGCGCAGCAGGTCCAGGTCCTCGATGATGCCCAGTGGACGCAGGTCGAAGACGGCGTCGATCGCGGCCGAGATCTGCGCCGGATCCACCTTCTCGGTGCCGAAGGTCTCCACGTAGATGCCCACCGGGTGGGCACGTCCGATCGCGTAGGCGATCTGGATCTCGGCGCGGTCAGCGAGCCCTGCAGCGAGCACGTTCTTCGCGACCCAGCGCATGGCGTAGGCGGCGGAGCGGTCCACCTTCGAGGGATCCTTGCCGGAGAAGGCGCCGCCACCGTGGCGGGAGAATCCGCCATAGGTGTCCACGATGATCTTGCGTCCGGTCAGCCCGGCGTCGCCCACAGGGCCGCCCACCACGAACGGACCCGAGGGGTTGATGATCTCCGAGAGCGTGCCCAGGTCCAGCCCGGTGTGCTCCAGCACCGGCGCGATGACCTGGTCGCTGATCTCCGCCTGCAGCTGCTCCTGGGAGGTCTCTGCGGTGTGCTGTGTGGAGACCACCACAGTGTCGAGGCTGACCGGGCGGTCGCCGTCGTAGCCGATGGTGACCTGGGTCTTGCCGTCGGGACGCAGATAGGCCAGCTGGCCGTCCTGGCGGACCTTGGTCAGCTGGGCGGAGAGCTGGTGGGCCAGCGAGATGGCGCTGGGCATGTAGCTGGGGGTCTCGTTGGTGGCGTAGCCGAACATGATGCCCTGGTCACCGGCGCCCTGGGCGTCGCGGCGGTCCTCTGCCCCGCCGCGGGCCTCCATGGAGTTGAACACCCCGGCGAAGATCTCCGGGGACTGCTGGCCGATGGAGATCGAGACGCCGCAGCGGGCGCCGTCGAACCCGTTGGCGGAGGAGTCGTAGCCGATGTCGAGCAGCGTGTTGCGCACGATCTGCGGGATCTCCACATAGCCGGAGGTGGTGACCTCACCGGCCACATGCACCAGTCCGGTGGTGGTCAGCGTCTCCACCGCCACCCGGGAGTTCTTGTCCTCGGCGAGCATCGCATCGAGGATCGCATCGGAGATCTGATCACAGATCTTGTCCGGGTGCCCGATGGTCACAGATTCGGAGCTGAACAGGCGCAGCGAGGACCCAGCCGCGGGGGTGTTGGAATTCGTCACCCGGTCATCCTACGGCAGGCCGATCGGCACCTGAGAAGCCTGCTTCACACGAGGTAAGCGGCGGCCGCGGAGATGATCGCCTCGGCTGCCTGGTGCTTGGTTCCGCGCAGGGTGGTCACCGGCGCGGAAGACTCGGCGAGCGTCGGCGAGGTGAGGATGTGGATCTCGGTCTCATCCTGACCGAAGACCAGCGTCTCCCCCACCTGGTTGAGCACCAGCAGGTCACAACCCTTGCGCAGCAGCTTGGCCTGGGCCAGCTGGAGCGGATCGACCTCGGCGCTGCCGGTCTCTGCGGCGAAGCCGACGACGACGCCTGGCCCGGTGCCCGCGGACCGCCGGTGCTGGACCGTCTCGGCAAGGATGTCGGGGTTGCGCTCCAGAGTGATCACCGGGTTCTCGCCGTCCTCGGTCTTCTTGATCTTCTGCGCCGCGTAGGAGGTGGGGCGGAAGTCGGCGACGGCGGCGGCCATGATCAGCAGGTCGGCCTCCGGCGCGCGGCGTCCGACGGCGGCCTGCAGCTGCTCGGCGGTCTCGATGCGCTCCACGGTGATGTTCGCGACGTTCTCAGGTGCTTCGACGTCCATGATGCCGGCGATCAGGTGCACCTGCGCCCCGGCGGCGGCGGCGGATTCGGCCAGGGCGATCCCTTGCTTGCCGGAGGATCGGTTGCCCAGATAGCGCACCGGGTCCAGGGGCTCCCGGGTGCCGCCGGCGGTGACCACCACGCTGCGGCCCAGCAGCGCCGGCTGCGCCTGGGGGTCCGGCGCGTAGAAGGTCCCGGCACGGGGGGCGTAGGCGTAGGTCGGGCCTTGGATCTCGGCGAGCAGCTCGCTGACCCGTTCGAAGATTTGCTCAGGTTCAGGCAGTCGACCGGGCCCGGTGTCTTTGCCGGTGAGCCTGCCGGTCGCGGGCTCCATGACCTCTGTTCCTCGGCCGCGCAGGACCTCGACGTTTTCCGCGGTGGCCGCGCTGTTCCACATCTCGGTGTGCATGGCGGGCACCAGCAGCACCGGCGCCTCGGTGGCCAGCAGCGTGGTGGTGAGGAGGTCATCAGCCATGCCGGCACGGGCCCTGGCCAGCAGATCTGCCGTGGCGGGGGCGACGACGATCAGGTCGGCCTCCTGGCCGAGCCGGACATGGCGGACCTCATCGACTCCGGAGAAGACCGAGGTGGTGACCGGCCGGCCGCTGATCGCCTCCCAGGTGGCGCGCCCGACGAACTTCTCCGAGGCGGGAGTGGGGATCACGTCCACCTGGTGGCCGGCTTCCCGCATGAGTCGCAGCAGGTGGACCGCCTTATAAGCGGCGATGCCGGCACTGACTCCTAGAACGATGCGCATCCGGCCAGGTTACCTCGCGGGGTGCTGCGGGATCAGGAGGCGGGGTTGACCGCGGGGTGGTTGACCAGCAGGTCTTCGTTGATCTCGCGCAGCGCGATGGACATCGACTTCTCGTTGAGCTTGGTGTCCACCAGCGGCCCGACGTATTCGAAGAGCCCCTCGTGCAGCTGAGCGTAGTACGCGTTGATCTGGCGAGCGCGCTTCGAGGCGAAGAGGACCAGCGAGTACTTCGAGTCGCTCTTCTCCAGGAGGGAGTCGATCGACGGGTAGATGATGCCTTCGGTCTGCTCAGTCACTTGGGGAGTTGTCCTTCAGATTGGGGTGATGCATGGGTGAAGCCCATGCGGGCTACGAGTTCGGCTGCGGCCCGGTCGAGCTCGTCGTTGATGATCGAGACGTCGAATTCCTGCTCGGCAGCAAGCTCTATCTTAGCCGTTTCCAGCCTGCGCTGCTGTTCCTCCTCGGATTCGGTGCCTCGACCGACCAGTCGGGACACCAGGTCCTCCCAGGACGGGGGCGCCAGGAAGACGAACTGCGCCTCCGGCATGGTGGCTCTGACCTGGCGTGCTCCCTGCAGGTCGATCTCGAGCAGGACCAGCTTTCCTGCGGCGAGAGCGGCGTCCACGGTGGAGCGCAGCGTGCCGTAGCGGTGCGTGCCGTGCACGGTGGCCCATTCCAGGAACGCCCCCTGCGCGACGAGCTCGTCGAAGCGCGCAGGCTCGATGAAGTGATAATCGACACCGTCGACCTCGCTGGGCCGCGGCGGGCGGGTCGTTGCCGAGACCGAGAAGTGCACCTCTGGGTAGTGGGTGCGGATGAATCGGCTCAGCGTCGACTTCCCGACGGAGGTCGGTCCGGCGAGCACGGTGACGGCGGGACTGCCGGGGACTGCTGACAATGCACTGGCTCCTTGGGCTGGATGGTCACCCCAATTCTGCCAGAAACTCCTTCAGTGCTCGTCGCTGCTTGACCCCGAGCCCACCGAGCCGACGGTTCACCGAGATCCCCAGGTCTTCCAGCGCCTTGGTGGCGGTGACCCGGCCCACACCGGGAAGAGATTCCAGCAGCTCCAGGGTCTTCAGCCGAGCGACCGCCTCTGAGCTGCTCGCTCGTTCCAGGACCTGATCGAAGCTCAGGCCCCCGTTGCCGAACTCCTTCTTCAGCTGGGCCCGCTCGACTCGCGCGGCAAGTGCCTTGCGGCGGGCGGTGTCCCGCTCTTCCTTGGTCAGTTCTCGCAGTGCCACGATTCTCCCCCAACTTCCGTGGTGCAGTCGCTCGGAACGGTTTTCTGCGGACGGCACCAGGTGATATGGAGCAGAATCTAGTGGCTGGAAGGTGGAACAGCAATAGAGAGCGGCCTGCGGAGTTTTCAGCCCAGATCCGCGGTCGCTGACTCAATGGCCCTGGTCAGCGAAACCGGGTCGGGTCCGTGCCGCAGCACGCCCCGGGAGGAGTTCACCAGGACCTGTCTCGGGTAGCTGGCGCCGAAGCCGGTGCGCAGCGCCTGGGCGTCGGCTCCCTGGGCTCCGTAGCCGGGTGCCAGCAGCGGCATCCGGCCGGCCCTGAGATCGATCCCATGCTCGGCGGCGAGCCGCGCCGTCGTGGCGCCCACGACCAGTCCGATGCTGCCCAGCTCGGCCGCGCCGGGGTCTTCGCCCGCGGCACGGGTCAGTGCTGCGGAGGCGGCGGCCGCCTCGACCGCGATCTGACCGGCCACGGTGACTCCCTGGGCGTCGCGGGCTAGCTGCACCTGCTGGCCTTCCGGGTTCGAGGTCAGCCCCAGCACGAAGAGACCGGCCTGATGCCGGGCGGCGGCCTCGACCGCGGGCTGCAGCGAGCCGAATCCCAGATACGGGCTCACGGTGAGCGCATCGGCGCCGAAGTCAGCCTCCGGGTTCAGCCACGCCTCGGCGTAGCCGGCCATGGTGGAGCCGATGTCACCGCGCTTGGCGTCGGCGATCACCAGCAGTCCGGCCGCACGGGCCTGGTGCTGGACCTCGCTGAGCACCTGCATGCCTGAGACCCCGAACCGTTCGAAGAACGCGACCTGGGGCTTGAGCACACCGACCCGGCCGATGCAGGCCTCGAGCACCCGGGCGCTGAACTCGCGCAGTCCCGCGGCGTCCTGGGTCAGTCCCCAGTCGGTGAGCAGCTGCGGGTGCGGGTCCAGACCCACGCAGAGCCGACCGTGGACTCGCATCGCGGCGGCGAGCCGGCTCCCGAACGTGGCCCCGGGGGCCACGCCGGCCGGGACGCTCGGCTCCTCCGTACCAGCCGGCGCGCTCGGCTCCTCCGTACCAGCCGGCACAGTCGGCTCACCCGCACCGGCCGGCGCGCTCGGTTCCCCCGCGCCGGCCGGGACCGATCTCATGCCCCGCCCTGACCGATGAGCTCCGCCTGCTTCGGCAGCCCTCCCTGATGTGATCGCTCAGCCTGGTGGCGCTGCGCTGCCTGCTGCAGCCGCTCGGCGTGTTCCTGCAGCGAGGCCACGGACCAGCTGAACTGGCCCAGCGCCTCGATGGCCTGCACCGCGGCGCCGAACTCGGCCACGGTGGTGATCACCGGGGTGCCCACCGAGGTGGCAGCGGCGCGGATCTCGTAGCCGTCGCTGCGGGCGTCGCCGCCGGAGGGGGTGTTGATGATCAGGGCGATCTCCCCGCTCTCCACCCGCTCCAGGATGGTCCCGCCCTGGGTGTCGGCGTCGGCGATCTTGGCCACTGTGGTGGTCTCGACCCCGTTCCGGCGCAGCACATCGGCGGTGCCCCCGGTGGAGACGATGGAGAAGCCGAGGTCGGCCAGGCGCTTGACCGGCATGATGATCGCCCGCTTATCCCGGTTGGCCACTGAGACGAAGACCTTCCCGGCGGTGGGCAGCGGGTTGTTCGCCGCCTGCTGGGCCTTGGCGAAGGCGGTGTCGAAGTGCTTGTCGATGCCCATGACCTCGCCGGTGGAGCGCATCTCCGGGCCGAGCAGGGAATCGACCACGCGACCCTCGGGGGTGCGGAAGCGTGCGAAGGGAAGCACCGCCTCCTTCACCGAGACCGGGGCGCCCGGGGGCAGCTCGGAGCCGTCCCCGGTGGCCGGCAGCAGACCGGAGAGCGGGTGGCCGGAGCCTTCCCGGAGCGCCGCGATTCTGACCCCGGTGCCAATGTGCGCGGCGGCCTTGGCCATCTGCACCCCGGTGGCCTTGGAGACGAAGGGCACGGTGCGGGAGGCGCGCGGGTTGGCCTCGATCACGTAGAGGATGTCCGAGGCCAGGGCGAACTGGATGTTGATCAGTCCCTGCACCCCGACTCCCTCGGCGATGGCCCGGGTTGCGACCCGGACGCGTTCCAGGACGTCGGGTCCCAGGGTGATCGGTGGGAGCACGCAGGCGGAGTCCCCGGAATGGATCCCGGCCTCCTCGATGTGCTCCATGATGCCGCCCACGAAGAGCTGCTCGCCGTCGTAGAGCGCGTCGACGTCGACCTCGATGGCGTCTTCCAGGAACCGGTCCACCAGCACCGGATGCTCCGGGGTGACCTCGGTGGCGTTGGCGATGTAGCGCTCCAGCCCGGGCTCGTCGTAGACGATCTCCATGCCGCGTCCGCCGAGCACGTAGCTGGGCCTCACCAGCACCGGGTAGCCGATGGAGTCCGCGACCCGCTTGGCGTCCTCGAAGCTGACCGCGGTGCCGTTCTTCGGCGCGATGAGCCCGCCGCGCTGGAGCACCTGGTCGAACTCGCCGCGGTCCTCGGCGAGGTCGATCGCCTCCGGGGAGGTCCCCAGGATGGTGACCCCGGCGTCGGCGAGCTGCTGGGCGAGCTTCAACGGGGTCTGCCCGCCGAGCTGGACGAAGACCCCGGCCACTCCCCCGGTGCGCTCCTCGGCAGCGATCACCTCGAGCACGTCTTCCAGGGTCAGCGGCTCGAAGTAGAGCCGGGTGGAGACGTCGTAGTCGGTGGAGACCGTCTCCGGGTTGCAGTTGACCATCACGGTCTCGTAGCCGGCCTCGCGCAGCGCCATGGTGGCGTGGACGCAGGAGTAGTCGAACTCGATGCCCTGACCGATCCGGTTGGGTCCGGAGCCCAGGATGATCACCGAGGGCGCCTCGTGCTGGAGGATCTCGTCCTCGAGGTCGTAGGAGGAGTAGTGGTACGGGGTGAAGGCCTCGAACTCCGCGGCGCAGGTGTCCACGGTCTTGTACACCGGGCGGATGCCCAGCGCGTGGCGGACCCCGCGGACCACTGCGGCGTCCATATGCCGCAGCGCGCCGATCTGCTCATCGGAGAAGCCGTGCCGCTTGGCCAGGCGCAGCGCCTCGACGTCGAGCTCCGGCGCCGAGGCCACCGCCGTAGCGGTCTCGTTGATCAGCTGCAGCTGGTCCAGATACCAGGGGTCGATCCCGGTGATCTGGTAGACCTGCTCGATGGAGGCCCCGGAGAGCAGCGCCCGCTGCACCTGGTGCAGCCGATCGGTGGTCGCCGTCGCCATCTTGCTCAGCAGCTGCTCGAGCTCCTCGGGCTCGGCCCGGGTGAAGTCGAACTCGCTGCCGCGCTGTTCCAGGGAGCGCAGCGCCTTCTGCATCGCCTCGGTGAAGTTCCGGCCGAAGGCCATCGCCTCGCCCACGGACTTCATCGTGGTGGTCAGCGTGGGGTCCGCGGCGGGGAACTTCTCGAAGGCGAAGCGTGGGACCTTCACCACCACGTAGTCCAGCACGGGCTCGAAGCTGGCCGGGGTCTTCTGGGTGATGTCGTTGGGGATCTCGTCCAGCGTGTAGCCCAGGGCGAGCTTGGTGGCGATCTTGGCGATCGCGAAGCCGGTGGCCTTTGAGGCCAGCGCCGAGGAGCGCGAGACCCGGGGGTTCATCTCGATGACGACGACGCGGCCGGTCCCGGGCTCGATGGCGAACTGGATGTTGCAGCCACCGGTGGCGACCCCGACCTCGCGGATCACGTTGATCGAGATGTCGCGCAGCCGCTGGTACTCCCGGTCGGTCAGCGTCATGGCCGGGGCCACGGTGATCGAGTCCCCGGTGTGCACGCCCACCGGGTCGAAGTTCTCGATGGAGCAGACCACGACCACGTTGTCCTTGGAGTCGCGCATCATCTCAAGCTCGTACTCCTTCCAGCCCAGGATGGACTCCTCCAGGAGCACCTCGGTGGTCGGTGAGTACTGCAGCCCGGCGCCGGCGATCCGGTGCAGGTCCTCCTCGTTATAGGCCATCCCGGAGCCCAGTCCGCCCATGGTGAAGGAGGGGCGCACCACCATCGGGTAGCCCAGCTCCTCCGCGGCGGAGAGCGCCTCCTCCATGGAGTGCACGATCAGCGACTTCGCCGACTCCGCCCCGGAGCGCTCCACCACGCCCTTGAACTTCTGCCGGTCCTCGCCGAGCTCGATGGCGGCGATGTTGGCGCCGATCAGCTCCACGCCGAACTTCTCCAGCACCCCGTCCTTGTCCAGCGCGATCGCGGTGTTCAGCGCGGTCTGCCCGCCCAGGGTGGGCAGCAGCGCGTCGGGGCGCTCCTTCTCGATGATCTTCGCGACCACCTCGGGGCTGATCGGCTCCACGTAGGTGGCGTCGGCGAACTCCGGGTCGGTCATGATGGTGGCCGGGTTGGAGTTGACCAGGATGACCCGCAGGCCCTCCTCCTTGAGCACTCGCAGGGCCTGGGTGCCGGAGTAGTCGAACTCGGCGGCCTGTCCGATCACGATCGGCCCGGAGCCGATGACCATGACGGACTTGAGGTCTTGACGCTTAGGCATTGAGTGGGTTCCCTCCGCGGGTCTCTGGGGCTGGGGTGAGGGCAGGGTCGTGGCTGATCGGGGTCACGGTGTCTGCGCCGGTCTGGGTGCTGGCATCGGTCATCAGCTCGACGAAGCGGTCGAAGAGGTAGGCCGAATCATGCGGGCCGGCGGCGGCCTCGGGGTGGTACTGGACGCTGAACGCAGGGATGTCCAGGCAGCGCAGGCCCTCCACGACGCCGTCGTTGAGGCTGGAGTGGCTGACCTCGACCCGGCCGAAGCGCTCCTGCGGCGCGGTGAGCACCTCACCCACCGGCGCGTCCACGGCGAAGCCGTGGTTCTGCGAGGTGATCTCCACCTTGCCGGTGGCGTGGTCCATCACCGGCTGGTTGATCCCGCGGTGCCCGAACGGCAGCTTATAGGTCCCGAAGCCCAGGGCTCGGCCCAGGATCTGGTTGCCGAAGCAGATCCCGAAGAACGGGGTCCGGGCCTCGAGCACCTCGCGCAGCAGCTCGATCTGGTTGGCCGCGGTCGCCGGGTCACCGGGCCCGTTGGAGAGGAAGACCCCGTCGGGGCCCAGGGCCTGGATCTCGGCGAAGCTGCTGGCGGCGGGCAGCACATGCACGCGCAGCCCGCGTTCGGCCATCCGCACCGGGGTCATGGTCTTGATGCCCAGGTCGATGGCGGCAACGGTCGCCACGATCTCATCGGTCCAGCCATGCTCGTGCGGCTCCACCACGTAGGCGGTGTCGGTGGAGACCTCTTCGGCCAGCCGCGCCCCGGCCATCGATGGCTGGGCCCTGACCTCGGTGATCAGCTCGGCGATGGGGCGGGCTGCCTGGTCACCGGAGAAGATCCCGGCCTTCATCGCCCCGGCGCTGCGCAGATGCCGGGTGATCGATCGGGTGTCCACGTCCTTGATCCCGACGATTCCCTGTACCTCCAGCTCCTCGTCCAGGGTGCGCCGGGAGCGCCAGTTCGAGGGGCGGCGGGCGGCGTCGCGCACCACGTAGCCGGCGACCCAGATCTTGCGGGACTCGGCGTCCTCGTCGTTGATCCCGGTGTTGCCGATGTGCGGGGCGGTCTGCACCACGATCTGCCGGGCGTAGGACGGATCGGTGAGCGTCTCCTGATAGCCGGTCATCCCGGTGGCGAAGACCGCCTCGCCCAGGCGGGCTCCCCGGGCCCCGTAGGCGGCGCCGCGGTGCACGGTGCCGTCCTCGAGGACGAGCACAGCAGGGGCGGGGGCGGTCACGGGTGTGGCGGTGGTGTGCTGGGTCATGTTGGTGTTGACTCCTCGTCGGAGGGACGGATGACGGATGTGAGCTCGTCGAGGAGCTCCTGATGGGCCTCGGCGCGGCGGGCCCGGAAGGCGGTCTCCACAGACTCCTCGCCGAGCCGCCAGCCGATGATGACGGCGCCGTCGCGCTCCACGAACTTGCCCACCACCCCTCGGTCGGTGCGCACGTGCTCCAGCGAGGCGGCGGGGATCAGGTAGTTCCGGGCGCCGGAGCGGAAGACGGCGACGCCCTGGGGGTGCACCTCCAGGCGCCCGTTGGTGCGCAGGCCCAGCTCGTGGACGGCGATCCGGTCCAGGTAGTCCCCGGCCTTGACGGTGCCGATCACCATGCCTTCCGCGGCGGCGCGCGGCTGCTCCTCGAGCAGCGCGGCGGGGACCTCCTCGGGCGCCGGGAGATCGGCCTGGCGACGTTTGCGGCCGCGCCAGCCCAGTCGGAGCAGGCCCAGCAGCACCACGATGATGCCCAGGGCGATCCATAGGTAGTTCAGATAGGTGCCGGTCATGTCTGCGGCGGTGGTCGCCAGTGTCATGCGCCCACCCCTGTGGCCGTCGCCTCGGCGGCGGGGCGGGGCAGCGGGGTGTTGAGCTCGCCGTCGAGCACCACCGGGTGCCCGTGCAGGAAGGTCGCGCGCACCGCGCCGGGCAGCTCCATGCCGCGGAACGGCGAGTTCCGGCCCTTGCTGGCGTGACCGGCGGGGTCCACGATCTGGATGGCCTCGGGGTCCACCAGGACCAGGTTGGCGGGCTCGCCGTTCTCGATCGGGCGGCCCTGCTGGGCGTGCCGGTAGATCCGCGCCGGGACGCTGGAGGTGACCTCCGCGAAGCGTCGCCAGTCCATGAGCCCGGTGTTGATCATGGTCTCGATCACCACCGGCAGCGCGGTCTCCAGTCCGGTCATGCCCATGGCCGCGGCGGACCATTCGCATTCCTTGGCCTGGGTGGGGTGCGGGGCGTGGTCGGTGCCGATGATGTCGATGGTGCCATCGGCCAGCCCGGCGCGCAGCGCCTCGACGTCGGCGCCGGTGCGCAGCGGCGGGTTGACCTTGTACACCGGGTCATAGCCGCGGACCAGCTCGTCGGTGAGCAGCAGGTGATGCGGGGTGACCTCGGCGGTGACGTCGATCCCGCGCTCCTTGGCCCAGCGGATGATCTCCACCGAGCCTGCCGTGGAGACGTGGCAGATGTGCAGCCGGGCCCCCACGTGCTGGGCCAGCAGCGCGTCGCGGGCGATGATCGACTCTTCGGCCACCGCGGGCCAGCCGGGCAGGCCGAGGATCGCAGAGACGTCGCCCTCGTTCATCTGGGCACCCTCGGTGAGCAGCGGCTCCTGGGCGTGCTGAGCGATGAACCCGTCCACGGTCTTCACGTATTCCAGTGCCCGGCGCATCAACACCGGGTTGTGCACGCACATCCCGTCGTCGGAGAACATCCTCACCTGCGCCGAGGACTCCGCCATGGCGCCGAGCTCGGCGAGCCGTTCCCCGGCGAGCCCGACGGTGACCGCGCCCACCGGGTAGACCTCGGTCCAGCCCGAGGCCCGGCCCAGCCGGTGCACCTGTTCCACGACGCCGGCGGAGTCTGCCACCGGGGAGGAATTCGCCATCGCGTGGACCGCGGTGAACCCGCCCTTGGCGGCCGCGCGGCTGCCGGTCTCCACGGTCTCAGCGTCCTCGCGGCCGGGTTCGCGCAGGTGGGTGTGCAGATCCACCATGCCCGGGAGCAGGACCAGGCCTTCAGCCTCAATCGTGGTGACCTGGCTGTCCGGCTCGGACCGCAGCCGGTCGGCCTCGACCCGCGCCTGGGGCCCGAGCGCGGCGATCCTGCCCTCGGCGAGCAGCACATCCACGGGGGTCTCGCCGTAGGGCTGCGCCTGAAGGATCAGGGTGGCAGTGGGGGTGGTGCTCATGCAGTATTCCTCTCTGAGCTGCTCAACAGCAGGTGCAGCACGGCCATGCGGACGGAGACTCCGTGGGAGACCTGGTCCAGGACCTGGTTCATCGGCGAGTCGGCGGCGGCGGCGGAGATCTCGACGCCGCGGTTCATCGGCCCGGGGTGCAGGATCATCGGGGTCTGACCGAGCGCTCCGCGGTGGGCTTGGAGACGGGCCAGCCGCTCATCGGTGAGTCCCCAGCGGCGGGTGTACTCCGCAGCGGTGGGGAAATACGCGCCGCCCATCCGTTCCGCCTGGACCCGCAGCATCATGATCGCGTCCGGTCCGGCGTCGGGCCCGGAGCCCAGCGCCTCGTCGAGGCTGTAGAACACGCTCACCGGCCACTTCTCAACGCCTACCGGCAGCAGCGTGGCCGGGGCGACCAGTCCGACGTCGGCGCCCAGGGTGCGCAGCAGCCAGATGTTGGAGCGGGCCACCCTCGAGTGCAGGATGTCCCCGACGATCAGCACCCGCATACCGGTCAGGTCGGTGCCGCGCGGGTCCTGTCCCTGGGCGGCGGAGAAGCCGCGGCGCAGCGTGAGTGCGTCCAGGAGCGCCTGCGTGGGGTGTTCGTGGGTGCCGTCCCCGGCGTTGATCACCGCGCAGTCGGTCCAGTCCGAGGCGGCGAGCTGGGCGGCGGCCCCGGAGGCCCAGTGCCGCATCACGATTGCGTCGGCCCCGATCGCCTCCAGGGTCTGCACGGTGTCCTTCAGCGACTCCCCCTTCGAGACCGACGAGCCCTTGGCGGAGAAGTTCATGACATCGGCGGAGAGCCGCTTGGCGGCGGCCTCGAAAGAGATCCGGGTGCGGGTGGAGTCTTCGAAGAACAGGTTCACCACGGTGCGCCCGCGCAGCGTGGGCAGCTTCTTGACCTCCCGGGTGGAGACCGCGGCCATCTCCTCGGCGGTGTCCAGGATGCTCAGCGCCTGGGTGTGGCTGAGGTCTGCAGTGGAGAGCAGGTGTCGCATCAGCGCTCACCCGCCGGGGACTTCACGCTGCGACCGCGCTGGATGACAACGGCCTCCTCGCTGCGCGGAACCCCGTCGATCTCCTCGAGGAGCACCGAGACCCGCTCGTCGCGGGAGGTGGGGAGGTTCTTTCCGACATGGTCGGAGCGGATCGGCAGTTCACGGTGGCCGCGGTCCACCAGCACGGCGAGCCGGACCACGGCGGGGCGACCCAGGGCCTGCAGCGCGTCCAGCGCGGCGCGCACCGTGCGTCCGGAGTAGAGCACGTCATCGACCAGGACCACCGTGGCGCCGTCGATCCCGGCTCCGGGGATCGTGGTCGGCTCCGGAGTCCGGGCGCCGTGGGCGCGCAGATCATCGCGGTAGAGCGTGATGTCCAGGGATCCGATGGCCTGCGCCGGGTCGAAGCCGGGGTCGATCCGGGCCAGTCGCTCGCCCAGGCGGCGGGCCAGAATGGTCCCGCGGCGTGGGATGCCGAGCAGCAGGAGACCTTCGACCCCGCGATGGGACTCGACGATCTCGTGGGCTATGCGTGTGAGTGCCCGGTCCATATCGGCGGCGGACATCACATGAGAGGTCTCGGGTGAGGGTGTCACCGGATGACTCCTTCCTCGCCTCACTGGACGATGTTTAAAGGAAGTCTGGATCTTCAGTTATCCGCTGCGCACGCCCGTTCTCGACTGAGCCTGCGCAACGATCATCGCGGCGCGACGTTTCCGTGCCGCGTCGCTGTGCTCACTCTACGTCGTCGACCTCGACCAGCGTGGGCTTGAGCTGCTGGAGCCTGCCGAGCAGGCCGTTGACGAAGCTGGGCGAATCATCGGTGGAGAGCTCCTTGACCAGCGCGACCGCCTCGGCGACCGCCACGTTGTCCGGGATCTCGGTGTTGCACAGCAGCTCCCAGGCCCCGATGCGCAGCGCCATCAGGTCCACCCGGGGCATCCGCTCCAGGGTCCAGCCCCTGGCGTAGGTGGCCAGGATCTCGTCGATATGCGCCTGTTCGGACTTCACCCCGTCGATGAGCTCCAGGACGTAGTCGTTGACGATCAGGTCGTTGCGCTCGCGCCGGACCCGCAGCACCTCGAAGGGGTCCATATCGCGCTGTTCAGCCTCGAAGAGGATCTCCAGGGCCCTACGGCGGGCTTTGCTTCGCTTTGCCACTGCGGGGATCAGTCCGTGACTCGGCCGAGGTAGTCCGAGGTCCGGGTGTCGACCTTGACCCGAGTGCCCTGGTCCACGAACAGCGGGACCTGGATCTCGTGGCCGGTCTCCAGGGTGGCCGACTTGGTGCCGGCGTTGGAGCGGTCGCCCTGCAGGCCCGGCTCGGTGTAGGTGATCTCCAGGATCACCGAGGGGGGCAGGTCCAGGTAGAGCGGGGTGCCGTCGTGCAGCGCGATGGTCACCTCGTGTGATTCCAGCAGGAAGTTCGCGGCATCACCGACCACCGTGGCGGGCACGGTGATCTGGTCGAAGTCGCGCAGGTCCATGAAGACGAAGTCGTCGCCGTCCTGGTAGAGGTACTGGTAGTTCGAGCGGTCCACCGTGGCGAACTCCACCTTGGCTCCGGCGTTGAAGGTCTTGTCCACGGCCTTGCCGGTGCGGATGTTCTTCAGCTTGGTGCGAACGAAGGCGCCGCCCTTGCCCGGCTTGACGTGCTGGAACTCGAGCGTGTTCCACAGCTGTCCCTCCAGCTTGAGGACGGAGCCGTTCTTGATGTCATTCGAGCTGGCCACAGTCTGCCTTTCCTGGGTGTTGAGGGCATGGAGTGCTTGGCGCGCCGCACTCTTGCGCGGCGGGCGCTCCACGCGGCGCCAATCGATTGTACAGGCTCCCCGGCGCGGCTCAGAGCGAGATCATGCTGCCGGTCTCGGGCTGTGCGATCTCCTGGTAGGTCGCGAAGAGGATCGAGGCGTCCGGGATCTCCACGGTGACCGGCTGTCCCTGGCCGCCCAGCAACACGAATCGCAGCTGGTCCCCGCGGTTCTTCTTGTCCCGGCGGATGCCTTCGAGCAGCTGGCTCCACCGGTCGTCGCGGTAGCTGGTGGGCAGCCCAAGCAGGTTGAGCACCGCGTGGTGACGGTCGGCGGTGGCGTCGTCGAGCCGTCCCAGGCTGCGCGCCAGTTCGGCGGCGAAGATCATGCCCACCGAGATGGCCGCGCCGTGGCGCCACTGGTAGCGCTCGGCGAGCTCGATGGCGTGACCCAGGGTGTGGCCGTAGTTCAGGGACTCGCGGACACCGGACTCCAGCGCGTCCTGCCCCACCACCTCGGCCTTGACCGAGATGGCGCGCTCGATGAGCTCGCGGATCTGCCAGGAATGCGGGTTCTGCGCCTGTTCCGGGGCCGCCTCGATGATCTCGAGGATCCGCTCGTCGGCGATGAAGCCACATTTCACGACTTCGGCCAGGCCGGCGACGAGCTCGTTGCGCGGCAGGGTGAGCAGCGTGTCCAGATCGGCGAGGACTCCGGCGGGCTGGTGAAAGGAGCCCACCAGGTTCTTGCCCTCAGAGGTGTTGATCCCGGTCTTCCCGCCCACGGCGGCGTCGACCATGCCCAGCAGCGTGGTGGGCATGTGGACCACGCGGATCCCGCGCAGCCAGGTGGCCGCCACGAATCCGGCCGCGTCGGTGACCGCACCGCCGCCGACGGCGACGATCGCGTCGGAGCGGGTGAAGTCGTTCTGTCCCAGGACCTGCCAGCAGAAGGCGGCGACCTGGATGTGCTTGCCCTCCTCGGCGTCGGGGATCTCGGCGACCAGGGCCTGGTATCCGGCCTTCTCCAGGTCTTCGCGGACCACGTCGCCGGTGGCGCGCAGCGCCCGCGGGTGGATCACCAGGACGCGTTCGGCCTGCGGGCCCACCAGGGACGGCAGCCGGGAGAGCAGTCCGTTGCCGATGATGACGTCATATCCCAGCTCCTGACCGCCGGTGCCGGCACCCTCTCCGACGGTGATGATCGTGGGCTCAGGGGCAGAAGCCTCGGTCTCGGCCTGGTGGCTCATACGTTTGGGTCTCTCCTGGGGGTGTGGTTGAGGGCTCGCACGATGTTCTCGACGCGGGCGTCGATGTGGGCATCGTCCGGGGTCATGACGATATCAGCGCAGTCTCGATAGATCTGCTCGCGCTCGGCATAGATGCGTCTCCAGGACCCGACGGGATCCTCGCCGAGGATGGGTCGGGTGGAGCCGTCGCCGAGGCGCAGCGCCGCCTGGTCCTCGGTGAGGTCCAGCATGATCACCAGCTGCTCTCGCAGCAGGGCGCGGGTGGTGGCGCTGAGCACCGCCCCGCCACCGAGGCTGATCACCGAGGGTCGTGGGGAGTCGAGGAGCTCCGCGACGATGCTCTCCTCCTCGGCGCGAAAGTCCTGTTCCCCGTGGAGTGAGAAGTACGCCGGGATGGCGCCGTGCCGGGCCACGAAGAAGTGGTCGCTGTCTACGTGGGGCCGGTGGAGCCTGCGCGCCAGGGCGGCGCCCACAGTGGACTTCCCCGAGCCCATGGGGCCGATCAGCACGATGTTGCGGCTCTCGCCGCGCTCGGCGGGTGCCGGTTGGCGCATCAGTCTTGCATCGCGGCGGGAGCCTGCAGCGGGTCTCCATCCGCGCCGGCGCCGGAGGGGTCGCCACCGAGTTCGGGAAGGTTCTCCAGGTAGCTGCGCAGATTGCGCTGGACCTCGGCCACCGAGTCCCCGCCGAACTTCTCCAGCACGGCCTCGGCGATGACCAGTGCCACCATGGCTTCTGCCACGACGCCGGCAGCGGGGACCGCGCAGACGTCGGAGCGCTGGTGGTGGGCGGTGGTGGCTTCCCCGGTGGCGGTGTCCACGGTGCGCAGGGCGCGCGGGACGGTGGCGATGGGCTTCATCCCGGCGCGGACCCGCAGCGGGCCGCCGATGCTCATGCCGCCCTCGATGCCGCCGGCGCGGTTGGAGGTGCGGGTGATCTGTCCGTGCTCATCCAGGGCGATCTCATCATGGGCGGCGGAGCCGCGGCGGCGGGTGGTCTCGAAGCCGTCGCCGACCTCGACCCCCTTGATCGCCTGGATGCCCATCAACGCTCCGGCCAGCCGGGAGTCCAGCCGGCGGTCCCAGTGCACGTAGCTGCCCAGCCCCGGCGGAAGCCCCTCCACGATCACTTCGACGACCCCGCCGAGGGTCTCCCCTGCGCGGTGGGCGTCGTCGACCTCGGCGACCATCCGCTCTGAGGTCTCGGCGTGGAAGCAGCGCAGCGGATCGGCGTCCAGGGCCTGGGCATCGAGTGCGCCGGGCAGCGGTGCGTCGGCCGGGATCTGCACCGGTCCGATCGCGGTGGTGTGCGAGACCGTGGTGATCCCCAGCTCGTCCAGGAAGGACTGGGCCGCGGCGCCGAGGGCCACGCGGGTGGCGGTCTCCCGCGCCGAGGCGCGCTCCAGGACCGGGCGGGCCTCCCCGAAGCCGTACTTCTGCATCCCGGCGTAGTCGGCGTGACCTGGGCGGGGACGGGTCAGCGGGGCGTTGCGAGCCAGGTTCTCCAGCTCGGCAGGATCCACCGGATCAGCCGACATCACCTTCTCCCATTTGGGCCACTCGGTGTTGCCGACCTCGATGGTCAGCGGGCCGCCGATGGTCACGCCGTGGCGCACCCCGGCCAGCAGCGCGACCTGGTCCTTCTCAAACTTCATCCGGGCACCACGCCCATAGCCCAGGCGGCGGCGGGCCAGCTTCTCCTGCACCGCCGCGGTGTCCAGCGTGACGCCGGCAGGAAGCCCTTCCAGGATTCCGACGAGGGATTTGCCGTGTGATTCTCCGGAGGTGAGCCAGCGCAACATGGGGTCCATCATAAACCGATGGAGCGCCGCATCTTCGCCACCATCTCGGCGTGGGACCCCGCTGAGAGCGCCTCGGCGGGGGTCGAGGTGCCGGAGCTGAACAGCTCGACCTGCCGCACCGCCTGGTGCAGCAGCATCACCAGACCGCTGACCACCTGGCCTCCGGCGGCCCCCCAGGCCTGCGCCAGCGCGGAGGGCCAGGGGTCGTAGGCGACGTCGAGCAGCGGCACCGGGTGTAAGAGTCGGGGAAGCGTGGCGGCGAGCTCGTCGGCGGCGCGCGGCGGCAGCGTGGAGACCACGGCCTGCAGACTTACATCGTCCGGATCCACTACGTCCGGATCCGCGACGTCGAGATTCGCGACGTCCGGATCCGCGACATCATGCCCCATCGGGTCCAGACCCGCCGCCTCGGCCGGCTCCCCCGGCTGCGCGGCGGGGACCAGGTCCCCCGGCAGGGCGGCGAGCTCGGAGACGCTGAACTGCAGACCCAGCGCCGCGGCGACCGGAGCCAGCTCCAGCGCGCGGGACCGTGAGCGTGCATAGCTGCGCACCTGGGTGAAGCCGAGTTCGGCGGCGGCGGCGAGTGCCGCGGTGGCGGTCGCCCCGGCTCCGATGATCCCGAAGGTGCCCGCCGACGACGGCCGCTGGTGCAGCCCGGCCTCACCCAGGGCCGCGACGATCCCGTCCACGTCGGTGTTGTCACCCAGCAGCAGCCCGGTGCTCTTCGGTGATGCCTCGCCGTTCGCCGCGGGGCGGTGGATGACCGTGTTGAGCACCCCGAGCGCGCGGACCCGGGCCGAGGGCCGGTCCACGACGCTGACCATGGCGGCCTTCAGCGGCATGGTCACCGACCATCCCATCCAGTCACCGGTGGCGCCCGCCCCACGCAGGAAATCCTGCAGGGACTCCTCGGGAACGTCGATGCGCCGGTACTCGGCGTCGAGCCCGAGGTGCTCATAGGCTGCGGCGTGCAGCACCGGGGAGAGTGAGTGGGCGATCGGGTGGCCCAGCACGGCGGCCTGAAGCGTCACGGAGCCGCGTTGTCCTGCGCGGGCTCCCCGTCGCAGATCCCTGGGTTGTCCTCGCAGTAGGCGTTGAACTCGTCCACGTAGCCCAGGTGCTCCTGGTAGTCCTCGGCGAACTTCGTCTCACCGGTCTCCAGGTCCACGGTGACCCAGTAGAAGTAGTCGTTCTCGTCCGGGTTCGCGGCGGCTTCCAGGGTCGCCATATTCGGAGCGGCCACCGGGCCGGGGGGCAGGCCTGGGTTCTGGTAGGTGTTGTATTCGTTGGATGCGTCGGCGCGCTCCTCCTCCGTGAAGTGCACGCTCTGGGTGCCGAGTCCGTAGATCACAGTGGCGTCGATCTGCAGCAGCCCATCGGTCTCGGAGTTGCCGGGATCCAACCGGTTCTCGATGATCCCGGCGATCTCCTCATAGTCTCCCGGCAGGCCCTCGGCGGTGAGCAGGGAGGCGACGATCACCGTGCGCCACTGCTCGTCCTCCTCGGTGATCCCGAGCTCCTCGAGCCGTTCGAAGGTGGTGTCCACCATCTGCTGCAGGATCTCCTGGGGCGCCGCCTCCAGGCTGGGCTGGTACTCCCCTGCCGCGAGGTATCCCTCGAGGGTCTCGGCCTCCTCGGGCAGGCCGTAGGCGCTGGGGTCATCGGCGGCGGCCCGGATGTCGCTCTCCGGGATCCCGGTCTGTGCGGCGATCGAGTTCAGCGCCGCGTCGATGCGGGTGTTGTCCTGCAGTGAGATGTAGTGCAGCGCCTCACCCTCTTCGAAGATCACTGCCAGAGCGTCGGCGGCCGGCATCTGTTCGCGCAGCTGGAACTCCCCGGGCTGCAGCTCGGGCGCGTCCTCAAGCTCTGCGAACGCGTCGTCGAAGGCGTCGTCGCTGGCGATGATCCCGGCCTCCAGCAGCCGGCTGCGCACCAGGGCGGGCCCGTCACCCTGCTCCACGGTGAACTCCACGACCTCCCCCGCCTGGGTCTCGAAGTCTTCTGGGCCGCCCCCGCCGAACAGGGACTGCAGCACCACCACGAAGCCGACCAGCAGCACCGCGAAGAGCCCGAAGGCCACGCTGAGGGTGAGGTTGCGGCGTCGACGCTTGCTGCGACGCTTCTCCAGCACCGCCTGAGTGGCGCCCCCCTCGACGGCGGAGACCGTCTGGTAGCCGCGGCCATGGGTGGAGGATGAGATCAGCAGCGGTGTGCCGTCGTCGTCGTGTTCGATGCGGGTGCCTTCGTAGTAGTCGTCCTCGAGCTCCTGCTCGTAGTCCTCCTCATAGTCATCCTCCAGCGGAAAGCCGGACTCGTCCTCGAGTGCCGCTTCGGAGTCCTCGTCGATCTCGTCCTCGGGGCGCACCTGGTCTGCGCCGGTCACCACCTGATCGAAGGGCTTGGAAGCTGAGGGAGCGAGGGTGCCGGGCGCGGGCTGTGCCGGAGCCGCATCCTCGGGGGTCTGCGGGGATCGGGGCGGGTGGGCTCGGTGCTGCGGGTCTTCACGCTCCAGCTTGCCCTGGGGCACGTCTTCCTGGTTGAAGATCACCGATTCCTGGCGTGGTGCGATGGCGGGGAGCCCGGTGCTGGGCAGATCAGAGGCGGGGCTGGAGGGGCTGCTGGCCGGGCGTGGGGCGGGCATGTTCTGGGACCCGGGGTTCGGCCTCGGCTCGGAACTGTGCGGGGTGTCCTGTGCGGGCACTTCAGGGTCCTCGGCGGCAGCCTCGGCGGAGGCGGCCGAGCGGGCGCGCACAGTGCGCAGCGTCTCATCCAGAGCGCGCTTCTGTGCGGCGCTCTGCCGCTCGCGCTGCGCAGCGAGTTCGCGGTCCCGCGCTTCGCGAATCTCGCGACGGCTGCGCGGGGCGACCGACTCATGCGGCTGTTGATCGCTCACGCGGGGGTCCTCACTGGATGTCGACGGCACAACGTCGGCGACCCACCTGCAAAGCCGAATGGGTCACCGAATCTTTGACGAGTGTAATCCATTCGTTACTTCAACATATCCCGCCAGCTTCTTCGGGCGTCCAATGCTTCTTTCGCTGCCGCAATCGATGCAGCGTCGCCGCTGGCCTGGGCGGTTTCCAATGCGGCCTCGAGTTCTGCAATAGCGTCGTCGAGCTGGGTGAGCATCGAATTCTGCCGTGCAATGGTCTCAGGATCGGTTTTGCGCCAGTGTGACTGCTCGGCGTCACGGAAGGCGTCCTGGACCCGTTTGAGCCGGTTCTCGGTGACCTTCATGTCCGCGCGCGGCACCCGCCCGGCCTCATCCCAGCGGTTGAGCAGACCCTGGTACTTCTCGCGGACAGCGTCCGGGTTCTCGATCGGCAGCAGCGCCTCGAACTCCTCCAGCAGCGCCAGCTTCACCGTGAGGTTCTCTGCGTACTCCGCGTCCGTCTGGGCGTTGGCCTGGTCCCGGGCGCCGAAGAACACATCTTGGGCGGCCCGAAAGCGGGCCCACTGCGCGTCGTCGGTCTTGCGAGCACCGCGGCCCAGCGCCTTCCAGTCGTCCATCAGCCGGTGGTAGGCCTTGGTGGTGGCGCCGTAGTCCTCGGAGTCCTTGAGCTTCTCGGCCTCGGCGATCAGCGCCTCCTTGGCAGTCTTGATGTCCCCGTGCTCCTTGTCCCGGGAGGCGAAGAAGGCGCGCCGGTTCTTCTCGAAGAGGTTCCGAGCGGCGCGGAACCGCTTCCAGAAGGGATCTTCCTGGGACTTGGTCAGCCGCGGCGGCTTCTTCTGCTCCGCCTTCCACGCCTCGAAGAGCTCGTTCATCCGCGCCTGGGCGCTCTTCCAGTGCTGAGTGCTCGGATCAGCCTCGGCCAGCTGTTCCACCTCGGCGACGATCTGCTCCCGGGTGGCCAGATGCGCGGCGAGCAGTGCCTCGGCCTCACGGCTCTCGGCTGCGGCGCGCTGATCGATCTCTGCGGAGATCTCCGTGGTGAGCAAGCTCAGAGCGGCGACGTCGCCGACCCAGGTGCCCTCGGTGAGTTCCTGGCGGATATGGCGAAGCGAGTCATGCAGCGCCTTGGCGGAGTCCGCACCGGCCGCGGCGCGGGCCCGCAGCAGCAGCGCCCGGTTGTAGAGCTCGTCGAACTTCCGGGTGAAGTAGTGCAGCGCCTCATCTGCGCTGGCCCCGGAGAACTGCCCGACGTAGGTCTCCCCGGGCTGAGCCTGAGAGGCCGCCGTCGAGGGCGCAACCTCGGTCTCCGAAGCAACGGGGACATCGGCAGCGCCGTCTGCCTGAGCCGGCGCGGGGACATCGGCAGCGCCGTCGGACTGAGCCGGCACGGGGACATCGGCAGCGCCGTCGGCCTCCGGCTGTGCAGGGGTCAGGGCGTAGACATGGCCTTCCTCGTCCACCCGGGCGAAGCGGCGGGCGTCATCGAGTGAGGTCTCATGGTGGTCGGGCTTGACTGCAGGACTCATGCCACCAGCCTACCGGAGCCGTTATGCTGAACGGGCCCGATTCCGGGCCGCCCATGACTCCCCCGACGATCCAAGGACTGCGCGCACACCCATGGCACGAACCACCTCTCTCTCCGGCTTCACCGAATGGCTCCCTGAGGAGCGCCTGGTGGAGCTGCACGTGCTGGACACGCTTCGTGAGGTGTTCGAACGCCACGGCTTCGCCTCCATCGAATCCCGGGCGGTGGAGACCATCGACACCCTGCTGCAGAAGGGTGAGATCGACAAGGAGATCTACGCGGTCTCCCGGCTCCAGGAGGAGGCAGGCCGGGACGCCCGGCTGGCGCTGCACTTCGACCTGACAGTGCCCTTCGCGCGCTACGTGGTGGAGAACGCCGGTCACCTCGACTTCCCGTTCCGGCGCTACCAGATTCAGAAGGTCTGGCGCGGTGAGCGCCCGCAGGATGGGCGCTACCGCGAGTTCACCCAGGCCGACATCGACCTGGTCGGCGACGGCGCGCTGCCCTTCCGCAGCGATGTCGAGATCGGCGTGGTGATGGCCAAGGGGCTCGAGGCGCTGCCGATCGGTGACTTCATGCTGCGGGTGAACAACCGCAAGCTCTCCGAGGGCTTCTATCGCTCCATCGGAGTCACCGACACCACCGCGGTGCTGCGCGCGATCGACAAGCTGGAGAAGATCGGGGCAGAGAAGGTCAGCGAGGAGCTGGTCTCCTCCGGCGCGGCCACTCCGGAACAGGCGCAGCAGGCGCTCACGCTCGCCGCGATCCGCGCCACCGACACCTCCTTCGTCGCCGCAGTGCGCGCACTGTTGGGCGAGAAGGAAGCCGATGAGCTGCTCGAGGCCGGACTGGCCGAGCTTGAAGAGGTCGTCGCGGAGCTCAACAAGCGGGTGCCTGGCCGGGTCACCGCTGATCTCTCGATCGCCCGCGGACTCGACTACTACACCGGCACGGTCTATGAGACGGTGCTCATCGGCCACGAGTCCCTGGGCTCGATCTGCTCCGGCGGCCGCTACGAATCACTGGCCTCCAAGGGCAAGCGCTCCTTCCCCGGGGTCGGGCTCTCCATCGGGGTGACCCGGCTGGTCTCGCGGATCCTGGCCGAGGGCGGGCTCTCCGCCAGCCGCAAGGTCCCAGCAGCGGTGTTCGTGGCGCTGCGCTCCGACGCCGACTGGGGTGCCGCCCAGGACGTCGCCGATGCGCTGCGCGCCCGAGGGATCAACGTCGAGGTCGCTCTGCAGGCGGAGAAGTTCGGCAAGCAGATTCGCCACGCTGATCGCCGCGGAATCCCCTACGTCTGGTTCACCGAGGACGACGGCGCCCACGAGGTCAAGGACATCCGCTCCGGCGACCAGACCTCCGCCGACCCCGAGAGCTGGGTCCCAGCGGCCCAGGACCTGCTCCCACGGATAGTAGAATCGGCCACCGACTGACTCCCCGGGCCGCTGGCCCGCATCCGAGCAACTGATCCCCCAGGAAGGACACCGTGCTTCGCACACACACCTCCGGCTCCCTCACCGCCGAGAACATAGGCCAGACCGTCACCCTCACCGGATGGGTGGCGCGACGCCGAGATCACGGCGGAGTGGCCTTCCTCGATCTGCGTGACTCCTCCGGCGTGGCCCAGGTCGTGGTGCGCGAGGAGGCCGACTTCGATCCGCTGCGCAACGAGTTCGTGCTGCAGGTGACCGGTTCCGTGGAACGCCGCCCGGCAGGCAACGAGAACCCTAACCTGCCCTCCGGTGAGGTCGAGGTCCTCGCCGAGACCGTCACCGTGCTCAACACCGCAGCGCCGCTTCCCTTCCAGATCGACGAGCATGTCGAGATCGGCGAGGAGGCGCGGCTGCGTCACCGCTACCTCGACATGCGCCGAGAGGGTCCACAGCGTGCGCTGCGACTGCGCTCGGAGGCGAACCGGGTGGCCCGTGAGCTGCTGCACGAGCAGACCTTCACCGAGATCGAGACCCCCACGCTGACCCGCTCCACACCTGAAGGGGCTCGCGACTTCCTGGTCCCGGCCCGCCTGGCTCCGGGCGCCTGGTACGCGCTGCCCCAGTCTCCGCAGCTGTTCAAGCAGCTGCTGCAGGTCGGCGGCTTCGAGAAGTACTACCAGCTCGCCCGCTGCTACCGCGACGAGGACTTCCGCGCCGACCGCCAGCCCGAGTTCACCCAGCTCGATATCGAAGCCAGCTTCGTGGACCAGGAGGACATCCTGGCTCTCTCTGAGGAGCTGGTGCGTCGGCTCTGGAAGCTCATCGACGTCGAGCTGCCCACGCAGATCCCGCACATCACCTACCACGAGGCGATGGCCCGCTACGGATCGGACAAGCCGGACCTGCGCTTCGACCTGGAGCTCACCGAGCTCACCGAGTACTTCAAGGACACCCCGTTCCGGGTCTTCAAGGCCCCCTACGTCGGTGCCGTGGTGATGCCCGGAGGCGCCTCCCAGCCCCGCCGGACCCTCGATGCCTGGCAGGAGTGGGCCAAGCAGCGCGGCGCCAAGGGCCTGGCCTATGTACTCATCGCCGAGGACGGCGAACTCGGCGGACCGGTGGCGAAGAACCTCTCGGACGCGGAGAAGGCCGGACTGGCCGCCGCCACCCGGGCCTCCCCCGGTGACTGCATCTTCTTCGCCGCCGGAGAGGTCTCCCCCTCCCGGGGACTCCTCGGTGCCGCCCGCAATGAGATCGCGCACCGTGTCGGGCTCATCGACGAATCAGCCTGGTCCTTCGTCTGGGTGGTCGACGCCCCGATGTTCGAACCCGCCGCCCAGGCCCAGGCCGCCGGCGACGTCGCAGTGGGCTCGGGTGCCTGGACCGCGGTGCACCACGCCTTCACCGCACCGAAGCCGGAGTTCGCCGAGAGCTTCGACACCGACCCGGCCTCCGCGCTGGCCAACGCCTATGACCTGGTCTGCAACGGCAACGAGATCGCGGGTGGCTCGCTGCGCGTCTATCGCCGCGACGTCCAGGAGCGGATCTTCAAGGTCATGGGGATCCCCGAGGATGAGGCCCAGGAGAAGTTCGGGTTCCTGCTCGATGCCTTCAAGTTCGGCGCTCCCCCGCACGGCGGCATCGCCTTCGGCTGGGACCGAGTGGTCTCGCTGCTCGCCGGTGAGGACTCGATCCGCGAAGTCATCGCCTTCCCCAAGTCCGGTGGCGGCTACGATCCGCTGACCGCGGCGCCTGCTCCGATCACCGCGCAGCAGCGCAAGGAGGCCGGGGTGGACGCCAAGCCGGAGCCGGCGGCGGACACCACGCCGCAGGGGAAGAACCAGGAGAAGAAGCAGGACAAGGGTGAGGCAGTGGCTGAGGGAAAGTCCCAGGGCTGAACCGCACCGGGTAATCTAGGACGGATTCCTTTCGAATCTATCTACGAACCCAGCTGAAGGAGGCGCAGTGGCCGATCCCACCACGGGGGACCTCTTCGCCTCCGACGACTTCGGTGACGACGACGCGCCCACCTCGCCCTCCACGGGTGAGGCGGGCGCGCGTCGTCGTCACACCCCGCTGGCGGTCAGGATGCGCCCGCGCACCCTGACTGAGGTCCTGGGCCAGCAGCATCTGCTGGAACAGGGGTCCCCGCTGCGGGTCCTCACCGAGGGCAACCGGGGCCCGGCCGGCGCCTCCTCGGTGATCCTCTACGGGCCCCCGGGCACGGGCAAGACCACACTGGCCCATGTGCTCGCCCGCGGCGCTTCGCGGAAGTTCGTGGAGCTCTCTGCCATTCGAGCCGGCGTCAAGGACGTCCGCCAGGTGATGGACCGCGCCCTGGAGGACCGGGACCTGCGCGGGCAGACCACGGTGCTCTTCCTCGATGAGATCCACCGGTTCAACAAGGCCCAGCAGGACGCCCTGCTGCCCGGAGTGGAGAACGGCTGGGTGATCCTGGTCGCGGCGACCACGGAGAACCCCTCCTTCTCGATCATCGCCCCGCTGCTCTCCCGCTCACTGATGCTCACCCTGCGCCCGCTGACCCAGGATGACCTCTCCGGGCTGATCACCCGAGCGCTTGAGGACACCCGAGGCCTGGACTCGGCCTTCGAGCTCGAGGACGCCGCGCGGGACCATATCCTGCGCATGGCCGGAGGTGACGCGCGCCGGGTGCTGACCACCCTGGAGGCCGCTGCCGCGGTGGCCATGGGCCGCTCCCCCGAGGATGCGACCGAGCCCGCCGCGAGAGCCCGCCACGAGACCCCCGAGGCTGCCGGGGAGGACACCTCCTCCGAGGGCGCCCTTCCCGAGACTGAGGCCCAGCCGGACTCCCCTGTGGTGATCACCGCCCGGGACGCCGAACAGGCCATGGACTTCGCCGTCCAGCGCTATGACCGGGACGGGGACCAGCACTATGACATCGTCTCGGCGTTCATCAAGTCGCTGCGCGGCTCGGACCCGGACGCGGCCCTGCACTACCTTGCCCGGATGGTGGTGGCCGGAGAAGATCCACGGTTCATCGCCCGCCGACTGGTCATCGCCGCAGGCGAGGAGGTCGGCATGGCCGACCCCACAGCGCTGCAGACCGCGATGGCCGCGGCAGACGCGGTGGCGCTCATCGGCATGCCCGAGGCGCGGATCCTGCTCGCCCAGGCCACGGTGCACATCGCCACCGCACCGAAGTCCAATGCCTCCTATAAGGCACTGGACGCCGCGATCGCCGATGTGCGGGCGGGCAGGTCTGGTGCGGTCCCGCTTCATCTGCGCGACGCACACTATGCCGGAGCGCAGCGGATGGGACATGGCAAGGGCTACGTCTACGCCCA
The DNA here is from genome assembly GCF_014138825.1 of Nesterenkonia sandarakina. NCBI lineage: Bacteria > Bacillati > Actinomycetota > Actinomycetes > Micrococcales > Micrococcaceae > Nesterenkonia > Nesterenkonia sandarakina. The sequence continues at coordinate 919,371 of NZ_JACJIH010000001.1, forward strand.
CGATGCCCCGCACCACGTCGCCGCCCAGCAGTATGTCCCCGATGAGCTGATCGGCGTGGACTACTACAAGCCCACGGGCAACGGAGCAGAGCGGGCCCTCGGCGAGCGTCTGGAGAAGCTGCGTTCGATCATCCGGGGCGCGCAGAAGGGCTAGCGGCCCCGCTACCGGCAACAGCTGAGCCAGGGTCCTGAACAAGGCTCCGGGGTCCGAGCTCCAGGCTCCCGGCTCCCGGCTCCCGGGTCTGGGTCCAGAGCCAGGGCGGCAAGCTCTGCCCCGGCAGCGCCGGGCACCACGAGAAAGCGGCCGCCTCCCGAGAGGGAGACGGCCGCTGTCTCATGCTCAGCCCTGGGTCAGCCCTGGCTGGGGCTGATCAGGACCTGCAGGTTCTCAGCGCTTCTTGGATTCGATCGCTCCGACCGAGCCGGCTGGCAGCTCGGCGGCGGTCTCGTGGTGATCGTGGGAGAGCGCCTCGAGGTACTCCTCCCGGCTCACCGGGGCCACCCGATCCTCGAAGAAGGTCCGGTTCAGTCGAACTCGGGACTTCTCCAGCAGGCCGACCTTGCCCTTGGCGTTCGGGCGGGCCGGGGTGACCTCGGGTGAGTCGTAGGAGACCAGGGTGTAGAGCTCGTAGTCGCTGACCCGGGTGTGCTTCTCGCGGAACTCACCGTGCGGCAGCATCTCGATCACGCCTGCCTCGTTGCCGTGCAGCACGATCTCGCGATCCTTGCGCTGCAGCGCCAGGCAGATCCGCTTGGTGATGATGAACGCCAGGATCGGGCCGGCGAAGAACAGCACCCGGAGCCAGATGATCACGTCGTTGAGCGAGAGCGCGAAGTGCGTGGCCATCAGGTCCGAGGACGCAGCACCCCACATCACCAGGTACCAGACCACCATGGCCACACCGAAGGCGGTGCGTCCGGGGACGTTGCGCGGTCGGTCGAGGATGTGGTGTTCCTTCTTGTCCCCGGTGATCCAGGCCTCGAGCCAGGGCCAGACGAAGATGCCCAGCAGCAGCACCGTGATCGGCAGCATCGGGATCAGCACCGGCAGCGCCACGCTGTTCCCGCCCCACGGCGTGGGTAGGACGAACTCCAGCGGGATGTCCCCGATATAGCCGGGCATCAGGCGCAGCACGCCGTCGAACCATCCGATGTACCAGTCGGGCTGGGTGCCGGCCTGGACCGGTGACGGATCGTAGGGCCCGTAGTTCCACAGCGCGTTGATCTGGAACGTGCCGGCGAGCAGCGCCAGCACACCGAAGACCACGAAGAAGAACCCGCCGGCCTTGGCTGCGTAGACCGGTCCCACCGGGTAGCCCACCACATTGCGCTCGGTGCGGCCCGGGCCGGGGTACTGGGTGTGCTTGTGAACGACCACCATGAACAGATGGACCGCGATCAGGATCAGGATCACTGCGGGAATGATGAAGATGTGCAGCGAGTACAGCCGCGGGATGACCTCGTCGCCGGGGAACTCCCCGCCGAAGAGGAAGAAGGAGATGTAGGTGCCGACCATCGGGATGGCCTTGAGCATGCCGTCGATGATCCGCAGACCGTTGCCGGAGAGGACCTCATCGGGCAGCGAGTAGCCGGTGAAGCCGGCGCCGAGACCGGCGACCAGCAGCGTGGCTCCGACGACCCAGTTCAGCTCACGGGGCTTGCGGAATGCGCCGGTGAAGAACACCCGGAGCATGTGGATCGACATCGCCATGACGAACATCAGCGCGCCCCAGTGGTGGAGCTGACGCATGAAGAGCCCGCCGCGCACATCGAAGGAGAGCTCGAGCGCCGTGGCGTAGGCGGTGGACATCTCCACGCCCTGCATCGGGGCGTAGGAGCCGTCGTACTGGGTGCTGGTCATCGAGGGATCGAACCAGAAGGTCAGGAATGCCCCGGAGATGACGGTGATGACGAAGCTGTAGAGCGCCACCTCACCGAACATGAACGTCCAGTGGTCGGGGAAGACCTTTCGGCCGAACTCCCGGACCATGCCGGTGCCGCCCACACGCTGATCGACGTAGTTCGCGATCTTTCCGGTGCGGGTCGCCGGCTGGTACTGGTCAACCTCGGAGTACTGCTCCTCGGTGTATTTGGATGCTAGAGACTGAGTGCTCATGAGATTTAGCCACGCTCCCAGTAGGTCGGGCCGACGGGTTCAGTGAAGTCGCTGCGCGCGATGAGGAAGCCCTCATCGTCCACCGTGATAGGAAGCTGGGGCAGCGGGCGGCCCGCCGGACCGAAGATGACCTTGAACTCCTCAGCGGCGTCAAAGGTCGACTGGTGGCAGGGGCACAGCAGGTGGTGGGTGTGGCGCTCGTAGAGCGCCACCGGGCAGCCCACATGTGTGCAGACCTTGGAGCAGGCGATGATTCCCTCGTACTTCCAGTCCTCACGGCCCGGAGTCACGTCCTGGAAGTCTTCTGGGTTCATCCGGATGAGCAGCACGACGGCCTTGGCCTTCTCGGCCAGGCGGTCGCCGTGCCCGGAGACCTCACGCAGGGTCTCGGGGACCACGTGGACAGCGGAGCCCACGGTGAGGTCGGAGGCGCGGATCGGGGTGCCGGTGGGGTCACGCACCAGGCGCACCCCTTCCTCCCAGAGCGAGTGACGCATCCGCTCGACGCCGAAGTCCTCGGAGCGATCCAGATCGCGGAAGACCACGACGGCGGGAAGCGGGGCCAGCAGCGCGGCACCGATGAGCGTGTTGCGCAGCAGCGGGCGACGCTTGATCTGGGTCTCGTCGACGATCTCGTTGACCGTCTGGGCAGCCTCGGCGCGCTCTGCCTCCTTGCGAAGCGGCTTGCGGTCCTCGATCACCTCGTGGTCGGGCATGAGCGCTCGGGCCCACTGCACGACGCCGAGTCCGATGCCGAGCATCGCGAAGGCCACGCCGATGCCGAGCAGGGTGTTCTGCAGCCGCAGCATCTGGAGGTCACCGTCGGTCACTCCGACCGCGAAGTAGCCGATGAAGAACATCACCGTGCCGATGATCGAGATCAGGAAGAGCGCGGAGACCTGCCGCTCAGCGCGCTTGGCGGCCTTCTCGTCCGCGTCTGTCAACCGCGGGCGGTGCGGGGGCAGGCCGGGATTGTCGATGGCATAGCCGCTCGACCTTCCGTCGCCTGCTTTGATGACGGCGCCCGAGTTCGGACCGCCGTTACCGTGCTCGCCCATATGGTTCTCGTCCTTTGCTTCAGTGTTGAGGTGTGTGGGTGCTTTTCAGCTGCCAGTGGGGTTCAGGAGGACCGTGAGGTCAGCCAGACCATGGAGCCGATCAGGAGGGCCAGGCCGAGGGTCCAGATGAGCAGACCTTCCGAGACCGGTCCCAGCGAGCCCAGCGAGAACCCGCCCGGCACGCCTTGAGATTCGTTGTTCTTCAGGAAGGCGATGATGTCGCGCTTGTCCTCAGGCGGGATGTTCGAGTCGTTGAACTCCGGCATGTTCTGCGGGCCGGTGACCATGGCCGAGTAGATGTGCCGTGCCTCCACGCCGTCCAGGGCAGGCGCGTACTTGCCCTCGGTCAGCGCGCCACCGGCAGCGGCAGCGTTGTGGCACATGGCGCAGTTGATCCGGAAGAGCTCGCCGCCACGGGCGATGTTGCCCTGCTCGACGTCGAGGTACTCCTCGGACGGAAGCGCAGGACCCGAGCCCAGGGATGCGACATAGGCGGAGAGCTGCATGGTCTGTTCGTCGTTGAACTGAGCCGGCTTCTTCTGGGCCTGCGGGCCGGACATCTGCATCGGCATGCGGCCGGTGCCGACCTGGAAGTCCACGGCGGCAGCGCCGGAGCCGATCAGCGAGGGTCCGGCGTCGGAGCCCTGTGCATTGATCCCGTGACAGGTCGCGCAGTTGGCCACGAAGAGGCGTTCGCCCTCCTCCACGTCTGAGGCGGAGTAGACGTCTGCAGTGTTGGTCGCCTGAGCCTCGTTGATGGAGGTCGCCGCGGCGTAGAGCCCTCCGGTGAGCAAGAGGCCCAGGAGGAGCAGCGCCACTGCCGCGAGCGGGTGGCGACGCTTCTGTGAGAGTGCCTTCACGTGCCGGTTCCTAACTTTTCGATGCGATACAAGCTGGTGTGCTTCAGCTGGTGCTGTGATCAGGCGAACAGCGGCAGCAGGTAGACGATGCCGAACAGCGCGATCCACACGACGTCGACGAAGTGCCAGTAGTACGAGACGACGACGGCGGCGTGAGCCTCCTTGTGGGTGAACTTCACGCTGAAGTACGCCCGCGCCACCACGTAGAGGAAGGCGATCAGACCGCCGATCACGTGAAGTCCGTGGAAGCCTGTGGTGATGTAGAAGGCCGAGCCGAAGGCGTTCGAGGAGACGGTGATCCCATGGGAGACCATCACGGCGAACTCATAGGTCTGACCACCGATGAAGATGGCGCCCATGATGAACGAGAGGATGTACCACTCGACCATGCCCCAGTGCTGGATCTGCAGTGCGCCCCCGGTGCGTCGCGGCTGGTGCCGCTCGGCGGCGAAGACACCGAACTGAGCCGTCACCGAGCTGGCAACCAGGATCACCGTGATCGTGGTGGCCAGTGGGATGTCCAGCTCGCTGGCACCCTCGGCGAACATCTCAGACTGCGTGGAACGCAGCGTGAAGAACATGGCGAACAGGCCGGCGAAGAACATGAGCTCGCTGGTGAGCCAGACCATGGTGCCCACGGACACCATGTTCGGACGGTTCGGCAGCGTGCGCGCCGGGGCGATGGGGGCTTGGGTTGCAGACGTCACGCATTCATTATGTCCTGAAACCCCAACGGTTTGCGACACCGATGACTCTTACGGCGTGGTTCCAGATCCTTGTCAGTGGGCGGATTCCGCGCCATTCCCAGGATCCGCCAAGGTGGAGCCGGTCAAAAAAGTCGACAATATTTCTACAGCGTGTCGAAATTGGACGGAACGACGGGCCGGTGGGCCGATAGTCTGGGGCTGTGAATCCCCAGAACACCGCCGCTGCACTCCCCCGTGCGACTCCCCTGCCCGCGAGCTGGCCCGAGCTGCTGGAGACCCTGCTCGGCGGCGAGCACCTCCCCTCGGAGACCTCCGCCTGGGCCATGGAGCAGCTGATGAGCGGGTCCCTGAGCGACGGGCAGATCGCCGCGTTCCTGGTGGCGCTGCGCGCCAAGGGCGAGGTCGCCGAGGAGCTGATCGGACTCAGCGCCACGATGCTGGACAAGGCCGTCCCGCTGAGCATTCCGGGTCCCACCTTGGACATCGTCGGCACCGGCGGGGACATGCTGGGCACCGTGAACATCTCGACCATGGCATCGCTGACCGCGGTGGGCGCAGGAGCCCGGGTCGTCAAACACGGCAACCGGGGCGCCTCCAGCACCGCCGGAGCCGCGGACGTGATCGAGGCGCTCGGGGTGGACCTGAGCATGAGCACCCAGGACGTCGCCCGCGCCGCCGAGGAGGTCGGGATCACCTTCCTCTTCGCGCAGAGCTTCCACCCCGCAATGCGCCATGTGGGACCGGTGCGTCGCCAGCTGGGCATCCGCACCGTGTTCAACTTCCTGGGCCCGCTCTCGAACCCGGCGCGGGTCACGGCCCAGGCGCTGGGCTGCGCGAGCCCCACCCTGGCACCCAGGATGGCAGAGGTTCTCGCCCTGCGAGGCACCCGCGGACTGGTGTTCCGTGGACGGGACGGCCGGGACAAGATCACTACCTCTGCCGCCACGGATCTCTGGGAGGTCCGCTCCGGAGAGGTCACCCACACCGTCCTGGAGCCCGAAGAGGTGGGCCTGCCCAGGGTCGCCGTTCAGGACCTGCGCGGCGGTTCCGGGACGCAGAACGCGCAGATCGTCCAGCGGATGCTCTCCGGGGAGCCAGGACCTGTCCGGGACGCCGTGGTGCTCAATGCCGCCGCCGGGCTCACCAGCCTCGATGAGCAGGCGGAGGGACCCTTGGTGGACCGGCTCGCCAGCAACATGCGCCGCGCCGAGGAGTCCATCGACTCCGGGGCCGCCGCAGAGGTGCTGCGCCGCTGGGTGGCGTTCAGCCGCAGTGTGAGCTGAGTCGCGCAGAATGCCTGGTGCCCTGAGCGCACAGGCTCAGGGGCTCTCCCGGGTCCCCACGGACTCCTCGGCAGCTTCAGACTCGTCATGGCCGAAGGGGTCCGGGTCGACTCCGGGAAGCCAGGTCAGACCGGGCTGATTCCAGCCCTCCTTCTTCACGACCTTCTTCCAGCGCCGAGCCCACTTGGGGTCCAGACGGTTGACGTAGAGGTAGCCGTCCAGGTGGTCGTATTCGTGCTGCAGGATGCGGGCGAACCAACCTGTGGCCTCGAACCGCAGCGGCTCGCCGTCGAGGTCCAGCCCGGTGATCTCCACATGCTCGCTGCGCTTGAGCGGGTAGTTGTATCCCGGTGCCGAGAGGCAGCCCTCTGACTCATCCTCGGGGTCCGCGGCCTCCTTGGAGACCTTGCCGATCAGGCGCAGCCGCGGGTTGATGATCACTCCCCGGGAGGGCTGATCACCGGAGTCGGCGAAGCTGTAGGTGAAGATGCGCAGTCCCACCCCGACCTGCGGCGCCGCCAGGCCGACGCCATGGGCGGCGTCCTGGGTCTCGACCATATCGGCCACGAGCTCACGGATGGAGTCATCGATCCTCTCCACCTCCTGCGCGCGTCGGTGCAGCACGGGTTCTCCGTGGATGGTGATGGGGCGGATCGTCATAGCAAGGATTCTACGCACCGCCAAGGTGCCCCGGGTACGCGAAAGCCCGCCGTGAGTCGATGCTCACAGCGGGCTTTCTCAGACCCTGGGATCAGTCGCTCGTTGCGAGCGGCCGGGTCAGTGCGCGTAGCGCTTGCGGTTGAACTCCAGCACCCAGCCGGTGACGAAGAACAGGCCCGGGATCAGCGCGATGAAGAACACCCACCAGTCGATGGCCAGGCCGAAGAACGCGAAGGCTGCGGAGAACCCGAGTCCAAGCGGCCACCAGCTCCACGGCGCGAACTCGCCGTAGTTGCCTGCCATGTGCTCGATCTCGCCCTCAGGGTTGTCCCCGTCGAGCACGTCGTGGTTCTTCGCGACCATCCGCAGGTAGAACCAGAGCATGAAGCCCATGCCGGCGGTGAGCAGCAGCAGCGGGAACCCGGCGAGGTCCGAGAATCCGCTCCAGAACCCGTAGACGAAGGCCACGATCAGGACGAAGACGCCCAGACCTAGGAACAAGCCGATATTTGCTTTCATCAGACGCCTTCCTTGTCCTGCTGATCCGCTGGACCGAAGATCTTCCCGGCAGGTGTCTGCAGGGTATGACGGTCAGCGAGCTCTGGGTGGTGCAGATCCAGCGCGGGGCGCTCGGAGCGGATCCGCGGCAGCGAGTAGAAGTTGTGCCGCGGCGGTGGGCAGGAGGTCGCCCACTCCAGGGAGCCTCCGAAGCCCCAGGGATCATCCACGAGCACCTTCTTGCCCTTGCGCGAGGTGATCCAGACGTTCCAGAAGAACGGGATCAGCGAGGCGCCCAGCAGCATCGAGAACACGGTGGAGAACTGGTTCATCATGGTGAACCCGTCTTCGACCATGTAGTCCGCGTAACGACGCGGCATGCCCATGACGCCGAGCCAGTGCTGGATCATGAAGGTGCCGTGGAAGCCGATGAAGAGCATCCAGAAGTTGATCTTGCCCAGACGCTCGTTGAGCATCTTGCCGGTCCACTTGGGCCACCAGAAGTAGAATCCGGCGAACATCGCGAAGACCACGGTGCCGAAGACCACGTAGTGGAAGTGCGCCACCACGAAGTAGGTGTCGGAGAGGTGGAAGTCCAGCGGCGGAGCGGCCAGGATGATGCCGGTGAGACCACCGAAGAGGAAGGTGACCAGGAAGCCCAGGCTCCAGAGCATCGGCGTCTCGAAGGTCAGCGATCCTCGCCACAGCGTGCCGATCCAGTTGAAGAACTTCACCCCTGTGGGCACCGCGATCAGCATGGTCATCAGCGCGAAGAACGGCAGCAGCACGGCACCGGTGACGTACATGTGGTGCGCCCACACGGTCACCGAGAGCGCAGCGATGGCGATCGTCGCGTAGACCAGGCCCTTATAGCCGAAGATCGGTTTGCGGCTGAACACCGGCAGGATCTCAGAGATGATGCCGAAGAACGGCAGGGCGATGATGTAGACCTCGGGGTGACCGAAGAACCAGAACAGGTGCTGCCAGAGGATCGCACCGCCAGCCTCGGGGTCGAAGATGTGACCGCCGAAGCGCCGGTCCAGGCCGAGCCCGAACAGTGCCGCCGCCAGGGGCGGGAAGGCCATCAGCACCAGGATCGAGGTGATCAGGGTGTTCCACACGAAGATCGGCATCCGCCACATGGTCATGCCAGGGGCGCGCATGCAGATGATGGTGGTGATGAAGTTCACGCCACCCATGATCGTGCCGAAGCCGGTCAGCGCCAGTCCGAACACCCAGAGGTCTCCACCGACTCCCGGTGAATATGTGGTGTCCGAAAGCGGTGCGTAGGCGAACCAGCCGAAGGAGGCCGCACCCTGGGGGGTGAGGAATCCGGCCATGGCCACGAGCGCGCCGAAGAGGAAGAACCAGAAGGCCAGCGCGTTCAGACGCGGGAAGGCCACATCTGGTGCCCCGATCTGCAGCGGCATGATCACGTTGGCGAAGCCGGCGAAGAGCGGCGTCGCAAACATCAGCAGCATCACGGTGCCGTGCATGGTGAAGAGCTGGTTGTACTGCTCCTTGGTCTGCAGCAGCTGCATGCCGGGCTCGAAGAGCTCGGCACGGATCAGCAGCGCCATCACGCCGCCCACGCAGAAGAACAGGAAGGAGGTGATCAGGTACATGTAGCCGATCACCTTGTGATCGGTGGTCGTCAGCCAGTTGACGACGACCTTCCCCTTGGAGCGGGGGACGACGCGCGAGACCTCACGCGATTCGTCGGCGGTGTATTCGAGGGTCGCCACAGTCAGTCGTCCCCTTCGGTTCCGGCCACGTTTTCGTGGAGGTTTGGATTGCGGTCGTACTCGTCACCGAGCTGACCCTCGGGCAGGGTCTGCAGGTAGTCGCGGAACTCTTCATCCGTGACCACCTCCACGTTGAAGAGCATCTCCGAGTGGTACTCGCCGCAGAGCTCGGCACACTTGCCGTCGAAGCTGCCCAGCTCCTGCGGGGTCAGGTGGATCTCATTGGTGCGCCCCGGCACCATGTCGCGCTTCTGCAGGAAGGCGGGGATCCAGAAGGAGTGGATGACGTCGCGAGCGTTGAGCTCGAAGGTCACGGGCTCATCCACCGGGAGGTAGAGGGTGGGCAGCGTCTCGCGCACGCCCTCTTCGCCGTCAAGCTCCGCCTGGACGCCGGCGAAGTAACGCTCTTCGCCTTCATAGTTGTAGTTGAAGTCCCAGGCCCACTGCTTGCCACGGACATCGATCACCAGGTTGGGATCCTCGTAGGGCTCATCGATCGAGCGCTGCACCTCATTGGTGTAGAAGAACAGCACGCCCACCATGACCAGCGGGACGATGGTGTACATGATCTCCAGCGGCACGTTGTACGCGATCTGGCGCGGGTAGCCGGTCTCACCCTTGCGGCGACGGTAGGCGATCATGCACCAGAGCATCAGCGCCCAGGTGATCAGCCCTACGATCAACGCTGCGATCCAGGAGTTGACCCACAGGTCGGTGATCTCGGCGGTGTTGCTGGTGGTGTCTCGGTTTCCCGGCAGCCAGCCCCTCGATGCTGGGTTCTCCCCGGAGCAGGCGCTGAGCGCCAGTGCCGCCACGCTGGCCAGTGCAGTAACTTTCAGTGCACGGCCTCGGCTGCCGGTTCGTTTATGCGAACTCACAGACGGCCCTTCCTCTATCTCGATGTGCGAATGTTGCACCCGTTCGTGGGCCGCTGGCCGCGCTGTGCGCAGAGTTCGGACCACCATGGACGCTTCGCGCTCAAGACTACTACGTCCTGTAGAGCACCGGGAGGACGGACACCCGCGCCGGTCGCATCTGATCTGCTTCTTCAACGGCGTCCGCAGGGTCCTAGAGACGAGAAAACTCCGCTTCTACCCCGTGTAGAAAACGGGGGAAGCGGAGTTTTGCTCGTATCAGACAGCGCCTAGATTCGCCGCCGATATGTCTGCTTTGTGACGCTGTGACTCCTCGGACCGTGCCGTGGTCCACGCCCTGACCAGCCGGGAATCCCGCAGCGCCTGATTCATTAGGCGGATACTTGAGAGGATTCCGGGTCGATCCTGAGGTGGATCGGCGGGTCGGTCAGTGGAAGGAGTCGCCGCAGGCGCAGGAACCGCCGGCGTTGGGGTTATCGATCGTGAACCCCTGCTTGGAGATGGAGTCCTCGAAGTCGATCTTCGCGCCCTCGAGGTAGGGCACGCTCATCTTGTCCACGACGACCTCGACGCCGCTGAAGTCCCGCAGCGCGTCGCCGTCGAGGACCCGCTCGTCGAAGTAGAGCTGATAGATCAGACCCGAGCAGCCTCCGGGCTGCACGGCCACACGCAGTCGCAGGTCCTCACGTCCCTCCTGCTGCAGCAGCGAGGAGACCTTCTGCGCTGCGGTCTCGCTGAGTTCGACCTGGTGGGTCTTGAAACCATCGACGGCGGAGCCGCCGATCTCCGCGGATTCGGTCTGGGCGGCGGATCCGGCGGCGGTGTCCTGGGTGGTGGTGCTCATGGCATACACCTCTCTCGTTGTAGCGGCAGGCCTGTGCTCTACGGTAACAACGCATGGGGCTGCGGGGTTCATTCCCGCACACGGAAACGCTGCCAGGCTTGGGGTCCATTATTCCCGCTACACTGGCGGGGTGCTAGGACGTAAGAAGAACAATGCCGAGAAGACCGCCCAAGCCGAAGCTGAGGCTGCGGCTGCCCGGGCCGAGGCCCAGAACACCAGGCGTCAGCCTGAGAAGAAGGGTGTGCCGACCCCGAAGCGCAGCCAGCAGCAGGCGGCCCGCAAGCGTCCCCTGGTGCAGAACGACCGCAAGGTCGCCCGTGCTGCTCAGCGGCAGCAGATGGCTGACCAGCGGGTGAAGATGCGCCGGGCGATGGAGACCGGTGAGGAGAAGTACCTCCCACCGCGTGACCGTGGACCGCAGCGCCGCTTCGTGCGTGACTACGTCGACGCCCGCTTCGGCATCGGTGAATGGATGCTCATCCTGGTGCTGGTGTTCCTCTTCGCCTCCTTCGTGATGAACGAGGAGATGCGCATCATCGTCAGCCAGATCCTGTGGCTCTTCGTGCTCGCGGTCCTGGTCGAGGCCGTCTGGGTCGGACGGCTGGTGCGCAAGAAGGTCGACGCGAAGTTCGGCGTGGAGAACCGGGAGCGAGGTCTGCCGTTCTACGCCGCGATGCGCGCGCTGCAGATCCGCCGGCTGCGCCTGCCCAAGCCTCAGGTGGCCCGCGGCCACTTCCCCGCCTGAGCAGCACCCCACCTGCTCAGCGGCTCTGCGCCGACTGAGCACCAGTCCGCTTCCACAACAGGGCCTCGCCAGAACGGCGGGGCCCTGTTCTGCATGCTCACATCCGCCGGCTCGCAGCAGTCACATCAGCCGCTTCGCAGGAGTCACCTCAGCCGCTCTGCAGGAGTTGGGCCAGGCGGTGGTTGATCCGGCGCACCCAGAACGGGCCTTGATAGACGAAGGCCGTGTAGCCCTGGACCAGGTCCGCGCCGAGCGCGAGCCGCTCCGCGACGTCGTCTCCTGAGGTCACTCCCCCGACCGAGATGATCGCTGTGGTGCGCGGCAGCGCGGCGCGCAGCCGGACCAGCACCTGCTTCGAGCGCTCTGCAAGCACCGGACCGCTGAGCCCGCCGGCCCCCGCGGCCTGAACCTGCTCGTCGTCACTGTGCAGACCCTCCCGGGAGATCGTCGTATTGGTGGCGATGACCCCGTCCAACCCCAGGTCGGTGACCAGGGCACCCACTGCGTCGACGTCGTCGTCGGCAAGGTCCGGGGCGATCTTCACCAGCAGCGGCACGTGGCGCTGCGCGGCGTCGTCGGCCGCTGCCCCGACCGCGCTCAGCAGCGGGCGCAGCGAGTCGATGTCCTGGAGTGCACGCAGCCCCGGAGTGTTCGGCGAGGACACGTTGACCACCAGATAATCCGCCACCGGCGCCAGCATCCGGGTGGAGACCAGATAGTCCTCGGTGGCGTTCTCCAGCGGGGTCAGTTTGGTCTTGCCGATGTTCACCCCGATCACCGGGGCGTGCCGGCGGTCGCGCTTCATCTGGGAGATCCGGTCTCGGATCTGCTCCAGCCGCGGGCGGACCGCCTCGGCGCCGTCGTTGTTGAAGCCCATCCGGTTGATCAGCGCGCGGTCCTTCACCAGACGGAACATCCGAGGGCTCGGATTCCCCGGCTGCGCGGCCGCGGTGACCGTGCCGATCTCGATGTGCCCGAAACCCATGGCGGCCAGCGGGAGCACGGAGGTGGCGCCCTTGTCGAAGCCCGCGGCCAGCCCGAACGGTGAGGGCCAGTCCAGTCCCAGGGCACGGACCCGCAGCGACTCCTCCGGGCGGCACAGCCGCTCCAGGACACGACCGGCACCGACCCGGTGACCGAGCCGCAGCCCGGACACGACCAGGTGATGGGCCTGCTCGGGATCGATCCGAGTGAAGACGGTCTGGAAGACGAAGCGGTACATGGCTCCCATCCTAGGATGCCGGCGCGCTCGGCGTTGCCTCATAGGATGGAGTCCATGGACGAACTGCTCGAGGACTCCCCGGTCGGGGTCTGGTCACCTGATCATCTGCCTGGCTGCAAGCGACTGACCCTGCCGCTGGGCGAGGATGATGAGGGCCCGGTGAGCGCGACTCTGGTGAGCTACTCACCAGACCCCGAGCAGCAGTCGGTCCAGGACGAGCGTCCCGGAGAGGCCGAGGCGGTCGCTGCGGCGGAGAACTCCCCCGCGGCGCCCGAGCACCCCCCGGAGCTGGCCCCGGTGCTGCACATCCACGGCTGGGCGGACTACTTCTACAACATCCCCATGGCTCGCCGCTGGCAGAGCTGGGGACGTCCCTTCTACGCCCTGGACCTGCGCAAATACGGTCGCAGCCTGCGAAGTTGGCAGACCCCGGGCTACGTCGATGACCTGGCCACCTACGACGCCGACATCGAGGCCGCGCTGGCAGAGATCCGTGCGCTGCACCCGGACGCCCCGGCACCGATTCTTCAGGCGCACTCCACCGGCGGTCTAGTCGCGGCGCTGTGGGCGCAGCGCAACCCCGGTGAGATCAGCGCGCTGGTGCTCAACAGCCCGTGGCTGGAGCTCTCCGGCGATGTGGCGGCGCGCACCGCCACCGAAGGGATCCTGGCACCGCTGGGCCAGTTCTCCCCCACCCGGGCGTTGAAGCTGCCCGCCATCGACAACTATTGGCAGACCCTCTCGGACCAGGCGCAGGGCGAGTGGACGCTGCACCCGCAGTGGCGCCCGCGCACCTCCTTCCCGATCCGGGTGGGGTGGATGCGGGCAGTGCTGGCCGGTCACCGCAGGGTCCACGAGGGACTGGGGCTGCAGCTGCCGATCCTGGTGCTGCTCTCCGGCGCCACCGCCTACCGGCGGCACTGGACCGAGGAGCTGCAGGAATCAGATTCCGTGCTCGATGTGGAGCTGCTGGCGCGGCGCTCGGTCAAGCTCGGGGATCAGGTCACGGTGGTCCGGGTGCACCGGGCGATCCACGACGTGTTCGCCTCAGAGGAGTCCGTGCGCACCCGTGCGCTGGACGAGGTGCACCGCTGGCTGCGGGCCTACGCCCCCGACGCCGAGCGCCCCAGCGAGAACCTGTCCACGGCCGCCCCGTAGCGGCGGTCCCGCCGGGCGTAGATCTCCACCGCCTCCCACAGCGTGGTGCGGTCCACGTCGGGCCAGAGCACGTCCATGAACACCAGCTCGGCGTAGGCGGACTGCCAGAGCAGGAAGTTCGAGATCCGCTGCTCCCCGGAGCTGCGCAGGAAGAGGTCGACGTCGGGAAGGTCGGGCTCGTCCAGGTGGGCTGCCACGGTCTTCTCGGTGATCTTCCGCGGGTCCATCCGGCCGGCGGCGACCTCGGCGGCGATCAGCTTCACCGCGTCGGTGATCTCCGCGCGGCCGCCGTAGTTCACACACATGGTCAGCGTGAACCGGGTGTTCCCAGCGGTGAGCTCCTCGGAGGTCTCCAGCTCCTTGATCACCGAGCGCCAGAGCCGACCAGGCTGTCCGTTCCAACGGATCCGCACGCCCCAGGAATGCAGCACGTCGCGCTGCCGGCGCAGCACCTCGCGGGAGTAGCCCATCAGGAACCGCACCTCATCGGGTGAGCGTTTCCAGTTCTCGGTGGAGAAGGCATAGACGCTGATGTGCTTCACGCCGATCTCGATGGCGCCGGCGATCACATCCATCAGCGCGGCCTCACCGGCTCGGTGACCTTCGGTGCGCGGGAGTCCGCGCTGATTCGCCCAGCGCCCGTTGCCGTCCATCACGATCCCGACGTGGTCCGGCACCAGCTCCGGGGGCAGCTGTGGTGCGGTGACGCCCTCGCGGTGCGGGGCTGGATCCTGATGACTCGACGAGGACATGGCCTTCATTCTTCCATGCCGCCCGGATCAGCGCGGTACGGCCGCGGCATCGGCCTCTCCGGCACGCTGGCCTCTCACACGGCCGGGTTCAGATCGATGCGGGTGCCGCGGGCGCGGGTCTGCGGGACGGGGCGGCTCAGAGACCCAGCGAGGTCAGTCTGCGCTCCAGGTGGTGCTGGGCGTAGCCGATCACCACGTTCGTCGCCTCATGCCGGATGTCGCTGCGGAAGGAGCGGGTCTGCTCCCAGTGGCCGTGCTGCAGCGCGTGCAGCAGCTCCACCGTGGCCGGGTCCAGGGTCCGGGTGCCCGGGGGGCGGCAGTCGACACAGACCGGTCCGCTGGCCGCCGGATGGAAGCCGGTGTGCGCGCCGGGTCTGCCGCAGGCCACGCAGGCGGTCCAGGTCACCGCCCAGCCCGCCGCGGAGAGGGCGCGCAGCAGGTAGGAGTTCAGCACGACGTCGGCCGGGTGCACCCCGCGGGCCAGCGCGGAGTACCCGCCGTGCAGCAGCCGGAACTGGGCGCCGCCGAAGCTGGGGTCTGACTCCACGTCCATCAGCCGTTCCGCGGTCTCGGCCATGGTGCTCGCCGCCATGTACTTCTCATAGTCGGCCACGATGGCCGGACCGTAGGTGTGCCGCGAGGTGGCCTGGGTGACGATGTCCAGGGAGCGGCCGTGGACGAACTGCACATCGGCCACCATGAACGGCTCGACCGTGGCGCCGAACTTCGAGGAGGTGCGACGCACTCCCTTCGCGACCGCCCGCACCAGCCCGTTCGCTGAGGTCAGCGCGGTGATGATGCGATCCGCCTCACCCAGGTTCTGGGTGCGCAGCACGATCGCGGCGTCCCGGTAGGAGCGGGACGCGAAGGTGGATCCGGCCATGCTGGCAGAGTACTACAGCGGCATGGGTGCAAGCCCGGAACTGCCCCGCGCCAGCCCGGAACTGCCCCGCGCCGGATTGGGACCGCGCCGGGACCAGGCCGCGCAACCTCGGCTCGGGACCGTCCGGGCCCGCGCTCAGAGCGGGCTCAGCCCACCAGGAGCCGTCACGCCACCGGGGCGGCGTCGCGCAGCGCGCGGTTCACCGCGGAGATCACGGCCTGCAGCGAGGCCAGGGTGGTGTTGTGATCCAGCCCCACGCCCCAGAGCACCCGCTCCCCGATCGCCAGCTCCACGAAGGACGCCGCCTGGGCGTCTCCGCCCTGGCTCATGGCGTGCTCGGTGTAGTCCAGCAGCCGCACGTCTACACCGTCTGCGGCGAGGATCTTCAGCAGCGCCGCGATGGGGCCGTTGGCGTGGGCGGACTGCGAGCTGGTGCGACCGCCGGCCTGCAGCTCCACCTCCATGTGGAAGACGCCGTCCGCGTTGGACGAGGTGTTGACCTCGTCCAGGCGGTAGTGCCCCCACTGGTGATCCGTGGTGTCCACGGGGAGGTACTCGTCCTGGAAGATCTGCCAGATCTCGTCTCCGGAGACCTCGCCGCCGCCGTCGTCGGCTCGGCGCTGGATGACTCCGGAGAACTCGACCTGGGTGCGGCGCGGAAGATCGATGCCGCGCTCGGCCTTGAGCAGGTAGGAGACCCCGCCCTTGCCGGACTGCGAGTTCACCCGGATGACCGCCTCGTAGCTGCGGCCGATGTCCTTGGGGTCGATCGGGAGGTAGGGCACGGCCCAGGTGATCTCCTCGCGGGAGGTGCCCGCCGCGCTGGCGCGGGCGTCCATATGCTCGAAGCCCTTCTTGATCGCGTCCTGGTGCGAGCCGGAGAACGCGGTGAACACCAGGTCTCCGCCGTAGGGGGAACGCTCCGGGACGCCCATCTGGTTGCAGTGCTCCACGGTGCTGCGGATCGTGCTCATGTCCCGGAAGTCCAGCTCCGGGTCCACTCCCTGGCTGAACAGGTTCATGCCCAGGGTGATCAGGTCGACGTTGCCGGTGCGCTCACCGTTGCCGAAGAGGCAGCCTTCGATCCGGTCAGCCCCGGCCATGTAGCCCAGTTCCGCGGCGGCCACGCCGGTGCCGCGGTCGTTGTGCGGGTGCAGCGAGAGCACGATCGACTCCCGGTTGCGCAGGTTCCGGTGCATCCATTCGATGGAGTCTGCGTAGACGTTCGGGGTGGCCATCTCCACGGTGGCCGGCAGGTTGATGATCACCGGCTTCTCAGGCGTGGCGCCGAAGACCTCGACCACCTCGTCCGAGATGTGCGCGGCGAAGTCGAGTTCAGTCCCGGTGAAGGACTCCGGAGAGTACTGGTAGACGATCTCGGTGGGCGTCTTGGAGGCGGCGTGCATCGCCTCCTCGTACTTCTTGCACAGCCGGGCACCCTGGGTGGCGATGTCCACGATTCCGTCCCGGTCGGCCTTGAAGACGACCTCGCGCTGGAGCACCGAGGTGGAGTTGTACAGGTGCACGATGGCGCGCGGCGCTCCGGCGATGGCTTCGAAGGTGCGCTCGATCAGCGCTTCGCGGGCCTGGGTGAGTACCTGGATGTAGACGTCATCGGGGATCTTGTCCTGCTCGATCAGCTGCCGGACGAAGTCGTAGTCGGTCTGGGAGGCCGAGGGGAACCCGACCTCGATCTCCTTGAACCCCATGTTCACCAGCAGTTCGAACATCCGGTGCTTGCGGTCCGGGGTCATCGGGTCGATCAGCGCCTGGTTTCCGTCCCGCAGGTCCACCGCGCACCAGCGCGGGGCGCTGCGGATGGTCTTGTCCGGCCAGGTGCGGTCCGGCAGCGAGACGGTGATCTGGTCCTCGAAGGGCACATACCGCTGGAAGGGCATCGGGGAGGTCTTCTGGAGCTTGCGCATGGGAGCTTCCTTGCTGTGGACGAGCTGAGGGCGAACGGTCGAGGCGGAGGAGCTCCGCAGCGGGGATTCGACCTGGAAGTGCTGCGCGGTGCTGGATCTACGAGCTGGACCGGATTCGGTGAGCTGGGATCAGGCGCGTGCGAGCTCTTCCCCGCTGCGGCGGAGAAGCTCTAGTAGTAGCGCTCGCTGGCGTATCGTCTGCACAACTCACAAACTAGCATGCGTCCCTGGCCTGTGCAGTGGGTCACCCTGATTCTCATCATGTGGACGATCCGCCCCGAGGGGGCAGGGCGTCGAGGCGCGCGCCGCGGGCTAGAAGCCGAGCCGCCCCAGCTTCTTGGGGTCGCGCTGCCACTCCTTGGTCACCTTCACGTGCAGGTCCAGGTACACCGGGGTGCCCAGCAGCTTGACGATGCCTTCCCGGGCGTCGGTGCCGATGGCCTTGAGCCGGGCGCCGCGCTTGCCGATGATGATCGCCTTCTGCGAGTCGCGCTCCACGTGGATGGAGACCCGCACGTCCAGCAGCGGCCGGTCTTCGGGGCGATCCTCGCGGGGCACCATCTCCTCGACCACTACCGCGATCGAGTGTGGCAGCTCGTCGCGGACATCTTCCAGGGCGGCCTCCCGGACCAGCTCCGCGACCATGACAGCCTCGGGCTCATCGGTGAGCTCGCCTTCGGGGTACAGCGGCGGAGACTTCGGCATCATCGCCGCGAGCTGCTCCACCACGACTTCGGTCTGCTCCCCCTCCACGGCGGAGACCGGGATGATCTCGGCGAAGCCGCCTGCCTGATTGCCCTCCTGGGCGAGGTGTTCCCGTCCGAGCTGGTCCACTGCCATGAGCTGCTCGGCGAGGTCTTCGCGGGAGACCTTGTCCACCTTGGTGACCAGCGCGATCACCCGCTTATGCGGGAGCTTGGTCAGCTGGGCGGCGATGAAGCGGTCACCGGGTCCGACCTTCTCATCGGCCGGGATGCAGAACCCGACGACGTCGACCTCGGAGAGGGTGTCGATGACCAGACCGTTGAGCCGCTTGCCCAGCAGGGTGCGCGGCCGGTGCAGCCCCGGGGTGTCGACCAGGACCAGCTGAAAGTCGCTGCGGTGCACGATCCCGCGGATGGTGTGCCGGGTGGTCTGCGGCTTCGAGGAGGTGATCGCCACCTTGTCCCCCACCAGGGCGTTGGTCAGCGTGGACTTTCCTGCGTTGGGCCGCCCGACCAGGCTGGCGAACCCTGCGCGGAAGTTCTCATCGAAGCTCGCGAAGCCCTTCTGCTGCGGCGGCATCTGTGCTGGGGTCATCGTGGGGTTCCGATCCTCTCCTGCGCCGGGGCCGCGGCTGCGGTCCGGTCGTCCTGCTGGGCTGTGCCTGGTGCGCTCTGCGTGGTGGCCTGGGTATCAGACCGTCGGCGTGGGGGCCGCGTGACCGAGGAACTCCTCCAGGAGCACCCGCTGCAGGGTGAACATCTCTTCGCGGTCGGCCGGCTCGGCGTGGTCGTGTCCGAGCAGGTGCAGCACTCCGTGGGTGGCCAGCAGCGCCAGCTCGGCGCTCAGCGGGTGCCCGTTGGCCTGCGCCTGCGTCGCCGCGACCGCGGGGCAGATCACGATGTCACCCAGCACGCCCTCGGTGACCGGGTCCTCAGCGGTGCCGGCGATCAGCTCGTCCATCGGGAAGCTCATCACATCGGTGGCGCCGGGGAGGTCCATCCAGTCCAGGTGCAGCCCCTCGATCGTGGCCTCGTCCACCAGTGTGATGGACAGCGCCACCGCTGGTCCCAGGTGCAGCCTGGCGTAGAGGAACCCGGTGAGGTCCAGCAGCTCGGCCAGGTGCTCTCCGGAGATCAGACCGGACCCGGAGCTGTCCTCCACGGTGACCTGGACCTCGGTCATCGTCGACCTCCGCGTCGGGTTCCCTGGGCGGGGGCCCGGTCCTGGTGGCGCTCATAGGCGTCCACGATCCGGCCGACCAGGGCGTGGCGGACCACGTCCTCGGAGCCGAAGCGGGCGATCTCGATGCCCTCGACGCCGTCGAGGATCTCGATCACGGTGCGCAGCCCGGAATCGGTGCCGCGCGGCAGGTCGACCTGGGTGATGTCCCCGGTGACCACGATCTTGGAGTTGAATCCGAGCCGGGTGAGGAACATCTTCATCTGCTCGGCGGTGGTGTTCTGCGCCTCATCCAGGATGATGAACGAATCATTCAGCGTGCGCCCGCGCATATACGCCAGCGGAGCCACCTCGATGATGCCGGACTCCATGAGCCGCGGGATGGAGTCCGGGTCGATCATGTCGTGCAGCGCGTCGTAGAGCGGGCGCAGGTAGGGGTCGATCTTGTCGTTGAGGCTGCCCGGCAGGAAGCCGAGCTTCTCTCCGGCCTCCACCGCGGGGCGGGTCAGGATGATCCGGTTGACCTCCCGGGCCTGCAGCGCCTGGACCGCCTTGGCCATAGCCAGGTAGGTCTTGCCGGTGCCGGCGGGTCCGATGCCGAAGACCACGGTGGACTCGTCGATGGTGTCCACGTAGCTCTGCTGGTTCTTGGTCTTGGGCCGGATGGTGCGGCCCCGGTGCGAGAGGATGTTCGTGGTCACGATCCGGGCCGAGTCCTGCGCGGCGTCGGCGCGCACCATGGTGGCGACCTGCTCGATGATCTCCTCGGTGACCGTGGTGCCGGAGGCGGCAAGGGTCTTGAGCTGGGTCAGGATCTCCACAATCCCGGTGACCTCCTCGGTGGGACCGCCCACCGTGATCAGCTGATCGCGCAGCCCGATCGAGGAAGCCGGGTAGATCCCCTGCAGGATCCGCAGCGCGAGATCCCCGGCGCCGAGGCTGCGGAACATGGTGTCGGCATCGGCGAAGTAGACCTGACGCTCGATGTTGCCCAGGGCGGCGGCGGTGGCGCCGCGGGCCGCTCCGGAGATGGTGGATGTGCTCGGGTTCTGCGAAGTCTCAGTCATTGATCCTCAGTCTATGCGCTCTCTTCGAGGGGACCAGCCCCGGTGTCCCAGTCCCAGCGCCCCAGGAGCAGCTGGGTGGCCGCCAGCGCCGCGGGGCCAGCGGTGGAGGAACGCAGCACGGTGGGTCCGAGCCGAGCGATCCGCGCGCGGGCCGCGGTGAGCAGCTCGATCTCGCGGTCGCTGATCCCGCCCTCCGGCCCGACCACCAGGTGCAGCTCCTGCAGCTGCTGCCCCGAGCTCTCCTGCCCCATACCGGCCTGCAGCGCGGCGATCGCCTCCGCCAGCGAGGTCTCCTGGGTCTCGTGCAGGACGACGACGCCGACCCCGGCGCCTGCGGACTCGACCGCGCGCAGGTAGGCCGCGGTGCTCTGCAGCGGACGGACCTCGGGAATGGTGGTGCGGCGGGTCTGTTTCGCCGCGGTGGTCACCGTGGCGACCCATTCCGCGTGCTTCTTGGCCTCGCGCCCGGCCTTCCAGCGCGCCACGGAGCGTTCCGCCTGCCAGGGGATCACCGTGTCCACGCCGAGCTCGGTGGCGGACTCCACGCCTTGGAGGTCACGGCGATCCTTGGCCAACGCCTGGACCAGCACCAGCCGGGGCAGCAGCACCGGCTCCTGGGTGACCGAGAGGATCTCCACCTGGAGCTGCCCGTCCCCGGCGGCGCGCACCAGGCCCTCGGCTCGGCGCCCCACGGTGTCGGAGAGCAGCACCGACTCCCCGGGCTGCAGCCGCATCACGGTGGCGGCGTGGTGACCCTCGCGCCCGGTGAGCGAGACCAGCTCGCCCACCCCGGCGGCGTCGAGCGCCCCCGGGGCGAGGTGGAACAGCGGTGCCGTCATCTCAGCCTGCGCATCTGATCGGCGTCATCCCTAGAGCGCGTCCCAGCGTTCGCGCAGCTTCGCGAAGACGCCGCGGTGCTCGGTGGTGGACTCCCCGCGCTCCTCGCCGCGTTCCACGGCGAGCTCGCGCAGCAGCGCAGCCTCGCGATCGGAGATCTTCGTGGGGGTCTCCACCTTCAGGTGCACCTTCAGCGCGCCGCGTCCGCCGCCGCGCAGATGGGTCACCCCGCGCTCCTTGAGCGTGAGCACCTCACCGGACTGGGTGCCCGGCTTCACGGTGAGCTCCTCGGCGCCGTCGAAGGTGTCCAGGGCGACCGTGGTGCCCAGGGCGGCGGCGGTCATCGGGATCGAGACGGTGGCGTGCAGGTCATTGCCGCGGCGGGTGAAGACCTCGTGCGGCTTGACCTCGACCTCGATGAACAGGTCACCGGAGGGACCGCCGGCCAGCCCGGCCTCGCCCTCGCCGGCCAGGTGGATCCGGTTGCCGCGGTCCACGCCTGCCGGGACCTTGACCTTCAGGGACTTCCGTTCGCGCACCCGGCCCTGGCCGTCGCACTCCTGGCAGGGGTCTTCGATGATGTTGCCGAAGCCGGCGCAGCGTGCGCAGGTCTGGGTCTGGATGACGGTGCCCAGGATGGACCGCATCGGACGCTGGACCTGGCCCTGACCGTGGCAGTCCGGGCAGGTGGTCGGCGAGGTGCCCTTGCGGGTGCAGGACCCGTCACAGACGGTGCAGGTGACCGCGGTCTCCAGCTCCACCTCCTTGGTGGTGCCGAAGACGGCGTCGCGCAGGTCGATCCGGACCCGGATCAGTGAGTCCTGACCGCGGCGGGTGCGTGAGGCGGGGCCGCCGCCTCCGCCGCCGAAGAAGGTCTCGAAGATGTCCCCGAAGCCGCCGAAGCCGCCGCCTGCTCCCCCGCCGGGGAATCCGGCGCGGCCGTTGGCGTCACCGGTGGCGTCGTAGTTCTGCCGCTTCTGCGGGTCCGAGAGCACCTCGTAGGCGTGGCCGAGCACCTTGAACTGCTCGGCGGCGTCCTCGGAGGGATTCACGTCGGGGTGAAGCTTGCGGGCCTGTTTGCGGTAGGCCTTCTTGATCTCTTCGGTGGACGCCGAGCGGCTGACGCCGAGCGCCTCGTAGTAGTCAGTCGTCATCTTCGTGGACGTTCACCCTTCGGAAAGAATTCGGGAGAGGTAACGCGCCATTGCGCGCACCGCGGACATGGTGGAGCCGTAATCCATGCGAGTCGGACCGACGACGCCGAGCTTGGCGCCCTCGGCTCCCACCTGGGAGCCGTACTGGGCTGCGACGACGGCGGTCTCCATCAGCGAATCATGGCTGGTCTCGTGACCGATACGGATGGAGAGGCCGCGCCGATCCTGCTCCATCTCTGTCAACAGCCGAAGCAGCACGACTTGTTCCTCGAGCGCCTCGAGGATAGGTCCGATGGAGGGACCCAGGTCGCGGCCCGACCTGGCGAGGTTAGCAGTCCCGGCCATGATGATGCGATCCACCCGGGAGGACTCCAGGATCGTCTCCACGGCCTGGGCGATGATCGCCATCGACGGGCGAAGCACCGGTTCCACCCTGCTGATCAAGGTGTCATTGGGCAGCGGCAGGGCCGAGATGGAGCGCTGGTGCAGCTCGGTGGAGAGGACCTGAGCGATCCGGTGCAGCGAATCATCACCGATCGCCTCGGCCAGGGTGACCATGCGCTGCTCGACCTTCCCGGAGGAGAGGATCACGATGGTCAGCACCTTGTGCGAGGACATCGAGACGACGTCGACGTGCCGGATCTTCGCCGTGGAACGCTGCGGGTGCTGCAGGACGGCGACCTGGTTGGTGAGCATCGCCAGAAGCCGCACGGTGTGCTCCAGCATCGCGTCGTGGTCGTCGGCGGTCTCCAGCAGGGTGTCCATGGCGCGGCGCTCGGCGGCTGAGAGCGGACGGACCTCGGTGATCTTGTCCACGAACCGCCGATAACCCAGGTCGGTGGGGATCCGGCCCGCTGAGGTGTGCGGAGCCGCGATCAGCCCCTCCTCCTCGAGGTGGGCCATGTCATTGCGGATCGTGGCGGGAGAGACCTCCAGGTCATGGCGCTCCACCAGGGCCCGGGATCCGACCGGCTCCCGGGTGTGGACATAGTCCTCCACGATGGCACGCAGGACCTGCAGTCGACGGGTGTCTGACATGTAAGTGTGGCGCCTCCTCACCATCTGGCACTCTTCGAGTACAAGTGCTAATTCTACAATGGGTGATCATGAGCGCTCCGCACCTTCCCGAATGGCGTCCCTCCTCCCCCTCGAGCTGGGGTGCCCAGGACCTGTCCCAGCTGCGCCAGAGCCAGCTGCGCAAGGTCTCCGCCATGCCCGCAGACCACGGCGTGGTGATCGAGGAGGTGGAGTCCGGCTGGGTCGGGGCGATCATCTCGGTGGAGGCCTCCGGCGGCGTCGCAGTGGTCAGTCTGGAGGATCGCCGCGGCAAGGTCCGCTCCTTCCCGCTGGGTCACGGATTCCTGCACGAGGGTCAGCCGGTGGAGCTGACTCCCCCCACTCCCCGCACCGCCGCGCCGAAGCCCACACGCACCGCCTCGGGCTCGGTGGCGGTCCACGACGCGCCAGCGCGGGTGGCTCGCGCCTCACGGATCTGGGTCGAGGGCACTCATGACGCGGAGCTGGTGGAGAAGGTCTGGGGCGAGGATCTGAGGATCGAGGGCATCGTGGTGGAGCCGCTGCACGGCGCCGATGACCTGCTCGGCGCCATCCGCGCGTTCCGGCCCGGTCCCCAGCGGCGCGTCGGAGTGCTGCTGGATCACCTGGTCCCGGGCTCCAAAGAGTCCCGCATCGCCCGCGAGGTCATGCAGCAGCAGGGCGCCCACGGCAATGTGGCGGTCCTGGGCCATCCCTACGTGGACGTCTGGCAGGCCGTGAAGCCACATCTGCTGGGCTTCACCCGCTGGCCGGACATCCCGCGCAGCCAGGACATCAAGGTCGGCACGCTGCAGGCGCTCGGCTGGCCGCACGCGAACCAGCGTGACATTGCCCACGGCTGGAAGCGGATCCTGGCCCAGGTCACCAGCTACGCCGACCTGGAACCCTCGCTGCTGGGACGCGTGGAGGAGCTCATCGACTTCGTCACCGTCGAACCCTGAGTCAGCTTCTGCCTAGTCGCCAGCCCCTGATTCTCATGCCCCGCGCAAGAGTCTGCCGAACCCGGTCCCCGACACGCCCGCGCGGCCGGTTCAATGTTCAGGCTCAGTCGATAGAATCGAGGCATAGGACAGCTCGGTGCTGTGTGAGCGGCGCCGCAATCATGGAGGTGCAGTGGCGCAGAATCAGAAGCCCCAGGGTGACCGCTCGAGCCAGGATGCTCGGATGGACTCCTCTGCAGGCCTGAGGGGCTCCTCCGCCGCCGCGGCACCGCTGACTCCCGCCGAGGATCGCCGCTGGGCGACGCTCTCGCACTTCGGGGCACTCATCGGCTGCCTGCCCTCCCTTGCGGTGTACCTGGTCTACCGCGACCGCGGCCCGTTCACCGCCCAGGAGTCCAAGGAAGCGCTGAACTTCACCCTGCCGCTGACCGTGGTCATGCTGGCCTGCTACATCCTTGCGCTGCTCCCGGCCATCGGCTGGGTCTTCGGGATCCTCGCCGTGCTGCTCTGGGTCTATATGACCCTCTCCGGGCTCGTCGCCGGGATCCAGTGCAATAAGGGCCGGCCCTACCGGTACCCGCTGAATCTCCGCCTCATCCACTGAGCACACCCGGCCGAGAGCCCCTGACTCAGGCGTGATCACCCCACGGGGCCGTCGGCCTCAGGGAGCGAGTCGGCGGGTGACTGCATCCGCCAGCAGCCGTCCGCGCAGGGTGAGCACCGCTCGCCCCTGCGGATACGCGGTGCCCGGCTGCGCCGCGGCGTCGTCGATGAGCCCGTCATGGACCAGGGACTGCACGCTCTTCGCGCTGATCTTCTCGCCCTGGCTGCGCCGAAGCTGCGGCAGCGCGTTGAACTCTGCCACGTCCAGTCCCTCGGCCAGCCGCAGCCGCAGCATCAGGTGCTCCAGGGTCTGGTCCTCATCGGCCAGCAGCTCCCGGCCATGGCCCGGGGTGGCGCCGCCGGAAAGACGCTGCGCGTAGGCGGCCGGGTGCTTCACGTTCCACCAGCGCAGGCCCGCCATATGCGAATGCGCACCGGGACCGGCGCCCCACCAGTCCGAGTCCAGCCAGTAGTTCAGGTTGTGCTCGGAGCGGGTGGCGCGGCTGGTGGAGAAGTTCGAGACCTCGTACCAGTCCAGCCCGGCGGCGCCGAGCACCTCATCGGTGATCAGGTACTTGTCCGCCTGGTCATCGGGGTCGATGTCGGGCAGCGCTCCGCGCTTGATCTTCGCCGCCATAGCGGTGCCCTCCTCGATGATCAGCGAGTAGGCCGAGATGTGGTCTGGCTGCAGCGCGACCGCGTGGTCCAGGCTGGCCCGCCAGTCCTCGAGGCTCTCCCCGGGCGTCCCGGAGATCAGATCCAGGCTGACCTGCAGGCCCGCGGCACGGGCGGCGTGGACGGCACGCTCCACGTTGGCCGGGTCATGAGTACGGTCCAGGGTCCCCAGCACATGCGGCACCGCGGACTGCATGCCCAAGCTGAGTCGGGTGAACCCGGCCTCGGCCAGGACCTGCGCGGTGGCCTCGGTGATGGTGTCAGGGTTCGCCTCGGTGGTGATCTCCGCGTCGACGCGGAAGCCGAAGAGCTCACGGGCACGGGTGAGGATCCGGGCCAGCTCCTCGGGAGGCAGCAGCGTAGGGGTGCCGCCGCCGAAGAACACCGTGGAGAACGGCCGTTCCGGGGCACCCATAGTGTCCAGCACCTCGCGGGCGAAGACCAGCTCCGAGATCAGCGTGTCCGGGTAGGTGACCTGCGAGGCCCCGGGACCGAGATCCTCAGCGGTGTAGGTGTTGAAGTCGCAGTAGCCGCAGCGCACGCTGCAGAACGGGATGTGCACGTAGAGGCCGAAGGGCACCTCGGCGCGTCCCGGCAGGGCCTGCTGCACAGCGGGCGGAAAGCCGCCGTCAGCGGGGACCGGGTCGCCCAGGGGAAGGGTGGAGGGCAAGGCCTACTTCTTCCCCGCCTTCTCCTTGCCGGCGTCCTCATCCGAGGACAGCGCGGCGATGAAGGCCTCCTGCGGGACCTCCACGGTGCCGACCATCTTCATCCGCTTCTTGCCCTCCTTCTGCTTCTCCAGCAGCTTGCGCTTGCGGCTGATGTCGCCGCCGTAGCACTTGGAGAGCACGTCCTTGCGGATCGCGCGGATGTTCTCACGCGCGATGATCCGGGAGCCGATCGCGGCCTGGATCGGGACCTCGAACTGCTGGCGCGGGATCAGCTCCTTGAGCCGGGAAGCCATCTTCACGCCGTAGGCGTACGCGGAGTCCCGGTGGGTGATCGCGGAGAACGCGTCCACCTGGTCGCCCTGGAGCAGGATGTCCACCTTCACCAGGTCCGCGGCCTGCTGGCCGACGCCCTGCCAGTTCAGCGAGGCGTAGCCCTTGGTGCGGGACTTCAGCTGGTCGAAGAAGTCGAACACGATCTCGGCCAGCGGCATCTTGTAGCGGATCTCCACACGCTCGGCGGAGAGGTAGTCCATGCCTTCCATGGTGCCGCGCCGGCACTGGCAGAGCTCCATGACCGGGCCGATGAACTCCGCGGGGACGATCACCGTGGCGTCCACGACCGGCTCACGGATCTCGGTGACCTTGCCCTCGGGGAACTCCGAGGGGTTGGTCACCCGGTGGATCTCGCCGTCCTCGGCGGTGACCTCGTAGACCACGTTGGGAGCGGTGGAGATCAGGTCGAGGTTGTACTCGGACTCCAGGCGCTCCCGGGTGATCTCCAGGTGCAGCAGGCCCAGGAAGCCCACGCGGAAGCCGAAGCCCAGCGCGGTGGAGGTCTCGGGCTCGAAGTTCAGGGCGGCGTCGTTGAGCTGCAGCTTCTCCAGCGCCTCGCGCAGCACCGGGAAGTCGGAGCCGTCCAGCGGGAAGAGCCCGGAGAAGACCATCGGTGAGGGGTCGTCGTAGCCGCCGATGATCTGCTCAGCAGGGCGGTTCTGCGAGGTGACGGTGTCACCGACCTTGGAGAGCCGGACGTCCTTGACCCCGGTGATCAGGTAGCCGACCTCGCCGACGCCGAGGCCCTTGGTGGCTTCGGGCTCCGGGGAGGAGACGCCGATCTCCAGGAGCTCGTGGGTGGCGCCGGTGGACATCATCTTGATCTTCTCGCGGTGTCCGAGCTTGCCGTCGACCACGCGCACGAAGGTGACCACGCCGCGGTAGGTGTCATAGACGGAGTCGAAGATCATCGCGCGGGCCGGAGCGTCGGCGTCGCCCTCTGGGGCGGGGATCTCAGCGACGATCCGGTCCAGCAGCTCTTCCACGCCGTCGCCGGTCTTGCCGGAGACGCGCAGCACGTCCTCGGGCTCACAGCCGATCAGGTAGGCGATCTCCTCGGCGTACTTCTCCGGCTGGGCCGAGGGCAGGTCGATCTTGTTCAGCACCGGGATGATCTTGAGGTCGTGCTCCATGGCCAGGTACAGGTTGGCCAGGGTCTGCGCCTCGATCCCCTGGGCGGCGTCGACCAGGAGCAGCGCGCCTTCGCAGGCGGCCAGCGAGCGGGAGACCTCATAGGAGAAGTCCACGTGCCCGGGGGTGTCGATCATGTGGAACGCGTAGGTCTGCCCGTCCAGTTCCCAGGGCATCCGCACCGCCTGGGACTTGATGGTGATGCCGCGGTCGCGCTCGATGGCCATCCGGTCCAGGTACTGGGCCTTCATGTCACGGGGCTGGACCACTCCGGTGAGCTGCAGCATCCGGTCTGCAAGCGTGGACTTGCCGTGGTCGATGTGCGCGATGATGCAGAAGTTCCTGATGACACTGGGGTCAGTGGCGGCGGGCACCTGCGAGCTGCGGGCCTTCGGTGACACGGTGGTGGGGGTCCTTTGCTTCGTCGAGACGCCGGGCGGTGTGGTGCACCTGGCACTTCATTGTTCCATGACTGCTGTTCCATGACTGCCTGGCGCGGTGGCGTATTGCGCAAACGGGGCCCCGCGCAGCGCGCAGGGCCCCGTTGCTCGCGCTCCAGGGAGCGGAGGTGTCAGAGAGTCAAGCTCAGAGAGCGTTGACGGTGGCGGCCAGACCGGACTTGCGGTTGGCGGCGTTGTTCTTGTGCAGAACACCCTTGGACACGGCCTTGTCCAGCTTGCGAGCGGCCTCGCGGTTGGCCGCGATCGCTGCGTCCTTGTCGCCGGCGGCAACAGCGTTGCGGACCTTCTTGATGGCGGTCCGCAGCTGGGACTTGACGCCCTGGTTGCGCTGGCGCGCCTTCTCGTTGGTGAGAATGCGCTTCTTCTGAGACTTGATGTTTGCCACGAGTTGTCTTTCTGTCTGAGGTCACTGGTCGTGAGGTACGTCCCTGTCGGTCGGCAGCAGACAAACTTCAGTGGCGTGGGGTTGCCATAGCGATTGCGCAGCCCTTTGAGGTAGAGGGCCCAGAACTGCGCGAGACTTGCTGCCGCAGGGGTTTGGGGCTCTTTCGAACCCTAGACACTGCCTATAGACGATAGCAGAGAAGCCGGACTCCAGCCAGCGCAGAGACCTGCCATCAGGCCCGTGTCCGGGCCCCTGACCGGGGCTGCAGGAAGGTTCGGGCAGGTGCTCAGCGACCCACCGAGGAGGCGATGGCGGTGATGGCACGTTCCACCGCGTACTCCGGGGTCCGTGAGGCTCCCTTGGCCTCGGCGTCGGCCCGGGCGATCGCCTCGATGGCCTCGGCTGCGCGCAGCGGGTGCCAGCGTCGGGCGGTCTCTGCGACCTGCTGCAGCTGCCAGGGCGCAGCACCCAGGGTGGAGGCCAGCGCGGCGGGGCTGCCGCGGTGGTCCACCAGCGCCGCGATATGCCGACCCTTGCGGGCCAGTGCGGCGGTGACCGCGATCGGTGAGACCCCGGTGGCGATGGCGTGACGGTAGAGCCGGGTGGCGGCCTCGCGGCGACCCTCGAAGGCGGCGTCGGCGACCTTGAACGCACTCGCCTCGACGCGGCCGCCGTGGTAGCGGTCCACGTCTTCCTCAGTGATGTCCCCGGAGATGTCTGCCATGAGCTGCTGGCAGGCTCCGCCGAGGTCCGAGAGCGTGGAACCCGCCGCAGCGACCAGCGCCCGGGCGCCGTCGGCGTGGATCTCGCGCCCCGCGGCGCGGAACTCACGACGCACGAAGTCGAGCTTCTCGTTGTCGTTCCGAGCCCCGGCACAGTCGACGACGACGGCGCGCTTGGCCAGCGCATCGAGCAGCTTCTTGCCCCGGTTGCCTCCGCTGTGCCGCAGCATCAGGGTCACATCCTCGGGCTTCTCCTCGAGGTAGGCCAGGGCGTCGGCGAGGAAGGTGTCATTCATCGCCGCAAGGTCCTCAGCCAGGACCAGCCGCGCCTCACCGAAGAGCGAGGGCGAGGTGAGCGTGAAGAGCTCACCAGGGGCCGCGTTGGCCACGTCGAGCCGGCTGAACTCCAGATCTGGGTGCTCGGCACGCAGGGCCTGTTTGATCCGGTCCAGCGCGCGGCTGGCGAGGTAGTCCTCGTTGCCCTTGAGCAGGATCAGCGGCGCCGGCTCCACGCCGCGGAAGTCCTGACCATCGGTCTTCTTTGCACCACGGCCGGCGCCGCCGCGCTGGGTGCCGGTCCGCTGTGAAGCCATGGGCTCATCCTAGCGGCCCGACGCAGCATCGATGACCCTGTGCACAACTCGGCAGAGGGTCCGCACGCACATCTGGCGCAGTGACGCTCAGGGGCCGAGGGCCTGGTGCTCAGGGGCCGAGCACCTGGTGCTCAAGGGCCGAAGAACAGGGTCGCCCCGAAGATCAGCGCGGCGTAGAGCGCCACACATCCGAACCCGGAGACAACCGCTGTGCCCAGGTATCCCCCGGCGGCGAAGCTGCCCGCCGACGCTGCCGCGAACACCACTGGCAGCAGCACCCGCAGCCCGGCGGGATCACCTTGGCCGCTGAGATCGAGAAGCGAGATCATCGATGCGACGCTGGCCAGGAGGAAGCCGACACCGAAGAGGAGACTCCCGCGCCTGATCAGTGGGCCAGGCTCTGCGGGAGTCTCTCTCATGGTGCTCGTCTCTGCTGGACTCGGGGGTGCTGGAGTCGGGGGTGCTTGACTCAGCAGTGTTCTGCTGAGCCGTGCTGGATCAGGGCAGCTGCAGCTCGGCGTCGAAGTGCCGCCGGGCCTTGCGCGGGTTCCACCCGGTAAAACGCATGGTGTTCGCTCCCTGCGGCTGTGCGGCGAAGGCCACGGTGCCGGGCAGGGTCACCGGAGCCTCGAAGCGGATCCACCAGCGGTGCCCGGCGTTCTCCGGCTCCCGTCCCTCCAGCATCCGTCCGGCCGAGTACATCCCATGCACGATCGCGGCGGGCATGCCCAGTGACTTGGCAGCGAGCTGGGACACGTGGATCGGGTTGTAGTCGCCTGAGACCGCGGCGTAGGCCCGGCCGGCATCCGAGCCCAGCCGCCAGGTGGCGGTCTTGGTCGGTGGGACGAAGGACTTCGGATCCTTGGAGCGGGCCACGGCGGTGGACCCGTTCTCCGTGGTCCCTGACGCCGCCGAGATCTCCGTGCCGAGCTGGGCGCCCTTGCTGAGGTAGGTCGAGACCGAGCGCCAGAGCACCGCGGACTCCGCTGTGCCGGCTGCTCCGAGGGCGGCCTGCGGGTCTGCCCCGGCTTCAAGGACGGTGACCTTGATGTCCACCTGGGTGCCGCGGCGGTGCGGACGGAGATTCTCGGCGCTCACCAGGATCTGCACGGGCTGACCCACGCGGACCGGACGCAGGTGCTCGACCTCGTTGGACACGTGCACCAGCCCGATCAGCGGCAGCGGGAACGCGTCCTGGCTCATCAGGGCCATCTGGACCGGGAACCCGATGATGTGGACCAGAACCGAGGGCAGCGAGGCGCGGTGGGCGCCGTCGAACGCCTCCCCGCCGAAGAGCCGACGGTAGCTCTCGGCCTCTTCCGCGCTGACCCCGGGATGCTGGGCCAGCAGGGTCTGCTTCGGCAGGGTGCGCGGTCCGGCGCCCTGGCGCAGCTTCGAGCGTGCGGCGCCCAGAGCGGCGCGCCCGTAGAGGCTGCTCAGGGAGGGCCTCTCGATCTCCGTGATCACAGATTCCGTATTCCGGGATTCAATCTCCATGGCTCAGGCCCCCACGAGATTCTGTCCACAGACCCGCAGGGTCAGCCCCGAGGTCCCGCCGGCCTGCGGTGAGGCCAGGAAGGAGATGGTCTCCGCCACGTCCACCGGCAGTCCTCCCTGGTTCAGCGAGTTCAGCCGCCGGGCGACCTCCCGGGTGGCGAAGGGGATCTTCGCCGTCATCTCGGTCTCGATGAAGCCCGGGGCGACGGCGTTGATGGTGCCGTGCCGGGCGGCCAGCTGATCGGCGGTCGCCGAGACCATGCCCATGACCCCGGCCTTGGAGGCGGCGTAGTTGGTCTGGCCGCGGTTCCCGGCGATCCCGGAGGTCGAGGCCAGCGAGATGATCCGCGGACCCATTGCTCCGCGAGCGTCGGAGTTGAACAGGTCCGAGGCCAGGAAGGCCCGGTTCATCCGCAGCTGCGACTCGATGTTCACCGCGATCACCGAGTTCCAGCGGGACTCGTCCATATTCGCCAGCAGCTTGTCCCGGGTGATCCCGGCGTTGTGCACCACGATGTCGAGCCGTCCATGGTGCTGCCGCGCGTGGCCGAGGATCCGTTCCCCCGCGTTCTCGGCGGTGATGTCCAGCTGCAGCGCGGTCCCGGAGACCTCATTGGCCACCGCGGCCAGCTGCTCGCCGGCCGCGGGGATGTCGACCAGGATCAGGGAGGCGCCGTCGCGGTGCAGCACCCGGGCGATGGACGCACCGATGCCGCGGGCGGCGCCGGTGACTACGGCGACCTGGCCCTGCAGCGGGCGGTCCCAGTTCTGCGGCAGTGCACCGTTGACGCTGTCCACCGAGATGAACTGACCCGAGACGAACGCGGAGCGTCCGGAGAGCAGGAAGCGCAGCGCCCCGGCGACACCCGGTGCGGAGGGGTCCAGCTCATCGGCGAGCACGATGCCGTTGGCGGTGCCCCCGGCTCGCATCTCGTGGGCCGTGGAGCGGGTCAGACCCTGGACTGCGCTGCGGGCGGCGCGGACGCTGGGGTCCGAGGTGCCCTGCGGGTCCCGGGCGACGGTGATCACCCGGCCGGAGGGCTTGAGCTGCTTGAGCAGCATCCCGATCTCCAGCACGGTCTCACTGAGGTCCGCAGGGCTGGACGCGGAGTCGAAGCAGGCGACGACGCCGGCCACCTTCTCCTTGGGCCCGAGGTTCCGGCGCACATCGAGATCCCAGCTGAGCAGCCGATCCGCGAGCGCCGAGGCGGCCTCGGAGCTGCCCAGCACCACGACGGGTCCGTCGATCAGCGGGCGGCCGGGCCGGTGCCGGCGCAGCTTCGCCGGCTGCGGCAGGCCCAGGTTCTTGGTCAGGGTGCGGCCGAAGCCGGTGTTGGCGAATTCCGTGTAGGTGTCTCGAGCCATGAAGCGTTCACCGCCCTTCGATGATCGCGGTGATGCCCTGGCCGCCGGCGGCGCAGACCGAGATGAAGCCGAGCTTGCCGGGCTTGCCGTGCAGCGCCTTGGCCAGTGAGGCGACGATCCGTCCACCGGTGGCCGCGAAGGGATGCCCGGCGGCGAGCGAGGAACCGTTGACGTTGAGCCGGCTGCGGTCGATGGTGCCCAGTGCGGAGTCCAGGCCGAGCTTGTTCTTGCAGAACTCCTCGGACTCCCAGGCCTTGATCTGGGCCAGCACGGTGGAGGCGAAGGCCTCGTGGATCTCCAGGTACTCGAAGTCGGAGAAGCTGAGGTTGTTGCGCTTGAGCATCCGGGCGGCGGCGTAGGCCGGTGCCATCAGCAGGCCTTCGGCGCCGTCGACGAAGTCCACTGCGCCCTCCTCGTAGTCGATGAAGTTCGCCAGCTTGGGCAGGTCGTGCTGGTCCGCCCATTCCTCGGAGCCCAGCAGCACCGCGGAGGCGCCGTCGGTCAGGGCGGTGGAGTTCGCCGCGGTCATGGTGGCCTCGGCGCCGAGGTCCTTGCCGAAGGCCGGGGAGAGCTTGCCCAGCTTCTCCAGGGTGGAGTCGGCGCGCATGTTGGTGTCGCGGCTGACGTTCTTGAACGGGGTGATCAGGTCGTCGAAGAAGCCGCGGTCATAGGCTGCGGCGAGATTCTTGTGGCTGGCCAGGGCGAGCTCGTCCTGCTCCGCGCGGGTGATGCCCCAGGCGTGGGCGGTGATCGCCATGTGCTCACCCATGGACATCCCGGTGCGCGGCTCGTTGACGCCGGGGGCCTGCGGGGCCAGGTGGGCCGGGCGGACCTTGGACAGCGCCTTGAGTCGCTGGCTGAGGGTCTTGGCCCGGTTGGCCTCCATCAGGATCCCGCGCAGCTCGTCGGTGACCACGATCGGGGCGTCAGAGATGGAGTCGACTCCCCCGGCGATGGCCGAGTCGATCTGGCCCAGCTTGATCTTGTTCGCCATCGAGCCGATCGCCTCCATGCCGGTGGCACATGCCATCTGCACGTCGAAGGCCGGGGTCTTGGGGTCCAGCGGGGTGCCCAGCACCGATTCGCGGGTGAGGTTGAAGTTCTTGGAGTGCTTCATCACGGCCCCGGCGGCGACGGTGCCGATCTGCTCCCTCTGCAGCCCGAAGCGGGCCACCAGGCCGTTCAGCGTGGAGGTGAGCATGTCCTGATTCCCGGCGGTGGCGTAGGCGGTGTGCGCCCGGGCGAAGGGGATGCGATTTCCACCGATGATGACGGCGTCGCGGATGTTCTGTGCACTCATGGAACTGACTCCTGGGTCGAGGGTTGCAACCCCCGGCGCGACTCCCGCTGGGTCAGCAGGTGCGCCGGGTCTTGCATTTGTTACTGGTCAGTATCATAGACTATTTTGTGTGCAGGATCACTGATCACCCCACACCGAAGAACCGGTGCCGATCACCCCGTGCGCCTGACGCTCAACACCAGTCTGAGGAGACCTCATGTCACACCACCCGGTCACCGACCCGATCGAGGCCATCGACCCCGCCGACTCCGCCCGCGTGGACAAGAAGGTGATGGAGGAGGTGCTGCTCGGTCACTGGGCAGAGACCCGGCGAGAGGCCCGGGAGCTGCTGAAGGACTCGGCGTTCCACAAGATAGAGGGCATGTCCAAGGAGGACCACCGCGAGCGGGTGTTCAAGCAGCTGGCGCTGCTGGTCGACGGCGGCGCCGTGCACCGGGCCTTCCCCACCGAGTTCGGCGGTCAGGACGCCCACGGGGCGAACATCGCCGCCTTCGAGGAACTGGTCACCGCGGACCCGTCGCTGCAGATCAAGGCCGGGGTCCAGTGGGGACTCTTCGCCGCCGCGGTGCTGCACCTGGGCTCGGAGGATCATCACCGTCGCTTCCTCCCCGCGACCATGGACCTCAGGGCCCCGGGCGCCTTCGCCATGACCGAGTTCGGCCACGGCTCCGACGTCGCCTCCATCGGCACCACCGCGACCTATGATCCGGCCACCGAAGAGTTCATCCTGCACACCCCGTTCCCCGCGGCCACCAAGCGCTACCTGGGCAATGCGGCGAACCACGCCAAGGACGCCGTCGTCTTCGCCCAGCTGATCACCAACGGGGTCAACCACGGGGTGCATTGCCTCTACACCAACATCCGCGGCGAGGACGGCAAGGCGCTGGAGGGCATCACGATCACCGATGAGGGCCAGAAGGGCGGCCTGAACGGGGTCGACAACGGCTGCTTCACCTTCAACCAGGTCCGGGTGCCCCGGACCAACCTGCTCAACCGCTACGGCGACGTCGCCGCCGACGGCACCTACAGCTCCCCGATCGACTCCCCCGGCCGGCGCTTCTTCACGATGCTCGGCACCCTGGTGCAGGGACGGGTCTCGCTCACCGGCGCTTCGGTGGCGGCCTCGAAGCTGGCGCTGATCGGTGCGATCACCTACGGCAACCAGCGCCGCCAGTTCAACGCCTCCTCCCCCATCGAGGAGGAGGTGCTGCTGGACTACCAGCTGCACCAGCGCCGGCTGCTTCCCCGCCTGGCCACCACCTTCGCGGCGAACTTCGCCCACGAGAACCTGCTGGTCAAGCTGGATGACGTGTTCTCCGGGAAGGACGATTCAGACGCCAACCGGCAGGAACTGGAGACCCTCGCCGCGGCGATCAAGTCGGTCACCACCTGGCACGCGCTGGACACCCTGCAGGAGGCCCGCGAGGCCTGCGGCGGTGCCGGGTTCATCTCGGAGAACCGGCTGGTCTCGCTGCGCGCCGACCTCGACGTCTATGTCACCTTCGAAGGGGACAACAACGTGCTGCTCCAGCTGGTGGCCAAGCGGCTGCTCAGCGACTACGCCGCCGAGTTCAAGGGCGCCGACTTCGGGGTGCTCTCGCGCTATGTGGCCAACCAGGCCCAGTCCACCGTGATGAACCGGTTCGGGCTGCGCCGTGCCGTGCAGTCCGTGCAGGACACCGGGGACGAGCGCCGCAGCGCGAACTGGTTCAAGCAGCCCGAGGTGCAGCGTCAGCTGCTCACCGAGCGTTCCCGGCAGATGGTCATCGACGTCGCCGGGGAGCTGCGCTCCGCCTCGAAGCTGCCCGCGGCGAAGCAGGCGGAGATCTTCAACGAACACCAGTACGAGATCATCAACGCCGCGAAGGCCCACGCGGACCTGCTGCTCTGGGAGTCCTTCACCGAGGCCCTGGAACGGGTCAGCGATCCCGGGACCAAGCAGATCATGACCTGGCTGCGCGACCTCTACGCGCTGACCAAGATCGAAGACACGCTGGACTGGTACCTGCTGCACGGTCGGATCTCCGCGCAGCGGGCCCGCACGCTGAGCCCCTATGTGAACCGGCTGCTGGCACGGCTGCGCCCGCACGCTCAGGACATCGTGGACTCCTTCGGCTACTCCCCCGAACACCTGCGCATGGAGATCACCTCCGGCACCGAGCAGCAGCGCCAGGATGAGTCCATGGAGTACTACCGCACGCTGCGGGCCTCTCCCGAGGCACCGGTGGAGGAGAAGCTGCTGCATTCGCGCCGGAAGTGAGCCGGGCGCGCGGGGATGGGCGGCTGGGCAGCTGATGGGCGGCTGAGCTCCCGGTGAGCGTCTGAGCCGCTGATGGGCGGCTGAGCAGGTGTCTGCTTGAATGGCAGGATGACTGCTCAGCTGCCCTTCCCCCGTGCCGATGTCGAGAACCTGACCCGCGAGGAGGCCGCCCGGCGCGGTGCCCTGCTGGAGGTCACGCACTACCGCGTCGAGGTGGATCTGCGCGGGGCCCCCGCCCCGGCAGCAGTGACCTACCCGGTGCAGACCTTGATCACGTTCTGCGCCGCCGAGGCCGGTGCCAGCACGTTCCTGGACCACCTGGGAGCCTCGGTGGAGTCCCTGGTGCTCAACGGTGTGGAGCTGGACGTGGCCAGCCACGTGGGGCCCGCCCGGATCCTGCTCCCGGAGCTGCAGGCGCAGAACACGGTGGAGATCCGGTCCACCTCGCGCTATTCCCGCTCCGGGGAGGGCCTGCACCGGTTCGTGGACCCGGTGGATGACCAGGTCTATCTCTACACCCAGTACGAGCCGGCCGACTCCCGCCGGGTGTTCCCGGTCTTCGAGCAGCCGGATCTCAAGGCCCGATTCAGCTTCTCGATCATCGGGCCCCAGGCCTGGCAGCTGCGCTCGAACAGCCCGGCGATCACCCGGGCGCCGCTGGAGACCGCGGAGACCACCACCGGTGACGACGCCGATGCTCACCGGCTGGTCCGGGTGGAGTTCGCTGAGACTCCCCGGATGTCTTCCTACATCACCGCGCTGCTGGCCGGTCCCTACCACCACGTGGAGGGCCGCTACCAGGGCGGGGTCCCGGGCGGAGAGACCCGCGAGGTGCCGCTGAGCGTGCTCTGCCGGGCATCCCTGGCCGAGCACTTCGACGCCGAAGCGCTGCTGGAGCTCACCCGCAGCGGGCTGGACTTCTTCCACGCCGAGTTCGCCTACCCCTACCCCTGGGGCAAGTACGACCAGGTCCTCGTCCCGGAGTACAACCTCGGCGCGATGGAGAACCCGGGACTGGTGACCTTCACCGAGAAGTACGTCTTCGACACCGCGGCCACCGACGCCCAGTATGAGACCCGGGCCAACACGCTGATGCATGAGATGGCGCATATGTGGTTCGGCGATCTGGTGACCATGCACTGGTGGGACGACCTGTGGCTCAAGGAGTCCTTCGCCGACTACATGGGCTCCCTGGCCGTGGACGAGGCCACCGACTGGGAGACCTCCTGGATCTCCTTCGCCAACGGGCGCAAGGCCTGGGCCTATGTGCAGGACCAGCTGCCCACCACGCACCCGATCGTCGCGGACATCGAGGACCTCGAGGCCGCCGACCAGAACTTCGACGGGATCACCTACGCCAAGGGCGCCTCGGTGCTCAAGCAGCTCGCCGCCTACGCCGGGCGGGAGGCCTTCCGGGAGGCCGCGCGGCGCTACTTCACCCGGCACGCCTTCGGCAACGCCTCACTGGGTGACTTCCTCGCCGTGTTGGAGGAGGTCACCGGGGCGAACATGGACGACTGGGCGCGGGCCTGGCTGCAGACCGCCGGGGTCCCGGTGCTCTCCGCCGAGCTCGACGAGTCCGGTCGTGTGCTGGTCCGCGAGAAGGGCATCGATCCGGCCACCGGTGAGTCGGTGTCCCGGCCGCATAAGATCCGCGTCGGTGTGCACCTGCTCGATCCCTCGAACGACACCCTGGTGCTGCACGCCGCCCAGGAGGTCTTTGTGGACCCGGCCGCGCCGAACGGCGTCACAGAGGTCCCCGAGCTCAGCGTCCCCGAGGGACACCCCCGGCTGCTGCTGCCCAATGAGGAAGATCTGACCTACGCCAAGCTCAGCCTGGACGCGGAGTCGGTGGCCGCGGTGCTGACCTATCCGGTGGCGGATCCGCTGGCGCGGGCCACCGTCTGGGCCGCGCTGTGGTCCATGGTGCGCGACGGCGAGCTGCCCGCCCGCCGGTTCCTGACCGCCGTGCAGGAGCTGGGCCTGGGCATCGAAGAGATCGTCGTCGTCCAGGGGCTGCTGCGCCAGTCGCTGACCGCGCT
The DNA here is from genome assembly GCF_014138825.1 of Nesterenkonia sandarakina. Taxonomy (NCBI): domain Bacteria; kingdom Bacillati; phylum Actinomycetota; class Actinomycetes; order Micrococcales; family Micrococcaceae; genus Nesterenkonia; species Nesterenkonia sandarakina. Next base: position 957,679 of record NZ_JACJIH010000001.1, read on the forward strand.
CCAGCGCTATACCCCGGCCGAGGACCGCGCCGGGCTGCAGCGGGACCTCGCGGCGACGCTCGCCGGGGAGCTGACCCGCCGCACCGGTGGGGACCACCAGCGAGCGATCGCCCGGTGCCTGGCCACGCTCTCACGCGAAGAAGGTTCGCAGCTGGAGCTGCTCGAGGCGCTGCTCGACGGCGCCGCCGAGGACCACGGGATCTCCGGGCTGGCGATCGACGAGGAGCTGCGCTGGGCGTTCCTGCAGGCCCTCGCCGCGCACGGCCGGGTGAGCCGGGAGCAGCTGGACGCGGAGCTGGCCGCCAAGACCACGGCCCGGGCGAAGATCGCACACCGGCTGGCCGCTGCGGCGCGTCCGGACCGGCGGATCAAGCAGGCCGCCTTCGGGCAGGCCCTGGCTGGGACCGACGACGCCGGCCAGGAGCTCTCCAACGATCACCTCACCGCCACCGTGGAAGGGTTCACCGTGGCCGGGGATCCGGAGACCGCGGCGGTGATCGAGCGGCACACCCCGGCGTACTTCGAGGCGCTGAGCGACGTGTGGGAGCGGATGAGTCAGGGCCAGGCCACCCGGGTGGTCTCCGGGCTCTACCCCGGAGCTCAGGACCTGGTTCCCGGGCAGGAGCCCGAGCAGCATCCCCTGGCGCAGCGCACCGAGGCCTGGCTCCAGGAGAACGGCGACGCCCCGGCCGCCCTGCGCCGGCTGCTGATCGAGGAGCACGATCAGCTGCTGCGCGGACTCCGCGCTCAGGCCGCAGCCCGGGGCTGAGCCGGGGCGGCCGGACAGGAGGCCGGGGCGGGGCTGGGCCGGCGCGCCCCGGGGCATTCCCCACCCTCCCTGGTTTGTCGCATCGCTATGCCATGTCCCATCGATATATCGCGCCAAAGCCATGGGACACGGCATAGGCATGCGACAGAGGGGGGCGGCCGGGCGGATTTGCGAGAGGGACTCCGGGAACCCTGGTCGGCGGAGCAGTGCCCTGTTAGATTGACGCCGGATGAACATACCGTGGGACAGCTGAACTCCGAGGAGCTGGCGTGAACCTGGATACGATTGAGCAGGCAGAGGATGGGTTGCGGATGAAAGTCCGCTCCCGTTTGAACAGTCGGACGGCGGCGAAGGTGCTCCGCTCGATCGAGACCGCCAAGGGCCCGCTTCCGAAGCAGCTCCAGTCCCAGGCCGATCAGTACGCCGTCGAGGTCCTCGGCTCCAAGAGCTATGCGCCCTGGCTCTATGTCTACTGCGCGGTGGCCGGCGAGTTCCGTCAGGGGTGGATCCCGGACAACTACTACATGTCGGTGGTCCTGCCAGCGATCGAAGGCCGCTATGGCGGGCTCTCCGACATGCGCTCGATGACCGCCTGCATCTTCGGGCAGGAGAAGGAGATCCCCGACTCCGGATACGTGGTCAAGGGCCAGCTGTACAACGCCTCCCTGGAACCGGTCGCGTCACTGCAGAAGTTCACTGACCTGGTCTTTGCCGGCGGTGAACAGGTGGCCTTCAAGGCTGACGCCAGCGATCGCGGCCGAGGCGTGCATATTTTGGACCGGGATCGCTTCCTCCAGACGGCCGCGGGTCTTCCCGACGGGGTGATCCAGCCGTTCATCGACCAGCATGAGGTCTTCGCGCAGGTCGCCGCCGGCTCCGTAGGGACGCTGCGGATGACGACTGTCCTGGAGCCTGACGGAAGGGCCTCCGTCAGGAGTGCCTATCTGCGGTTCGGACGGGACGCGGAGGACCACGTCGCATCAGAGTCGAACATCCGAGTGGTCCTGGACACGGCGACGGGCGCTTTCAGCCCGGTCGGATACTCGGTGGACTGGCTCGAGATCGACCGGCACCCTGACTCCGGCTTCGTCTTCGCCGGCCACCAGGTGCCCAGCTATGCCGCCTGCCGGGAAGCCGTGGAACGGCTGCATCGGCGCATACCGATGGTCCCCTCCATCGGGTGGGATCTGGCGGTGGCCCGCGACGGCTCGGTCCAGGTGCTGGAGTGGAACAGCGGGCACAACGACATCAAGTTCTCCGAGGCGACCTCGGGGCCATGCTTCCAGGGGCTGGGATGGGAACATCTGGGCCGGAACACCGCTGCCAGCCCGATCCTCGCCTGAGCCACGCGACGACGGCGCGGCTCAGTCGCGCAGCAGCTCGTCGATCTCGGCGTCGGTGGCGGCTTCGCGCTTGGCGCGGCGGCGGTCATTGAGCATGCACAGCAGGATCGCGATGCCGAAGAGCACAGTCAGCGGAAGGGCGAGGAAGAACATGCTCACCGCGTCGCCGCCGGGGGCCGCCAGTGCGGAGATCACGGCGATCAGCATGATCACACCGCGCCAGGCCTTGAGCACCTGCTTGCCGGTGACCAGTCCCATCATGTTGATCCCGACCAGCACCACCGGGATCACCATGGCGATCCCGAAGGCCAGGAACAGCGTCAGCACGAAGGAGAAGTAGACATCCGGGTTGATGACGTTGGAGGTGCCCTCCGGGTTCAGCGCCAGGAAGAAGCCCACCGCCTGGGGCAGCACGCTGTAGGCCGCGGCGATCCCGCCCAGGAACAAGGGCACCGAGGCGGCGATGAACCCGATGGCGTAGCGCTTCTCGGTCTTCTTCAGCCCGGGCATGATGAACGCCCAGATCTGATAGAGCCAGATCGGGGAGGAGATCACGATGCCCACGAAGAGTGAGAGCCGGATCATCAGATCCAGCGGGCCACCCACGGTGTTGAACGCGATCTCCGCGAGCTGACCCTCGGACTCGAAGGCCAGGATCGGCTCGGCGAGCACCTGGACCAGCCAGTCGTAGAGGAAGAATCCGGCGGTCGCCCCGAGCAGGATGCCGATGGCGGCCTTGATCAGGCGGTTGCGCAGCTCCCGGAGGTGATCCTTCAGCGCCATGGTGCGCTCGGGATCGCGCCGCCGCTTCTTCGAGGTGGCCATGCGGCTTAGCGGTGGTCTCCCCGCTGCTCCCGCTCAGTGCGGCGGGCCTGCTCGGCGGTGGGGTCATTGGAGTTGAGCACGCGGCCCTCGACCGGGGCACGCTCGTCCGTGCGGGGGTCTTCGCTGGGCTCGGCGGAGACGTCTGGGGCGTCCGGGTCGGTGGAGTTCCGCTTGGACTCCTCGCCCATGGTGCGCACCTCAGACCGGAAGATGCGCATCGACTGGCCCAGCGACTTGGCCAGCTTGGGCAGCTTCGGGGCCCCGAAGAGCAGGATGATCAGCAGCGCGATGATCGCGATCTGCCAGCCGGAGATATTCATGGCACAGGTCCTTTCCTTGAGGCCAATCGTACGCCACTCACTGCGTCAGGGCGGACAGCTCTTCGCGGGCCCGCGCCGTGATCTGCTCACGGATCTGGGCCGGCGCAAGTACGGTGAGATCCCCGCCGAGCTGCAGGCAGAGCCTGATCAGCGCCTCGCGGCTCTGGAACCAGGTGCTGATGAATCTCGTCCCGTCCGGCTGGGTGCGTTGCTTCCGCGGCGAGTAGCGATCCGCCAGCGCGGCGGCGGCTGGGGAGAAGCGCAGCACGACGTCGAACGCTCCGCTGTCCCGGGGCGGACGCGGCGGCTCCGCCGGGGCTTGGGCGAGCTGGCGTGCGGTCTCGCCGATCGGCTCCTGGGGCAGCGGTCGCTGTTCCCGGATCCGGGAGCTGAGGAAGTTCCGTGGCCCCTGGGCCACCCGGCACCAGGCCTGCAGGTAGGTGCGGGGACCGTCGAGATAGACGTGGGTGGGCTCGACCACCCGTTCGGTGATGGTCCCGGAGGCGTCCTCATAGCGCAGCGCCAGGCAGTAACCGCCTGACACAGCGGCCCGAAGCTCAGCGGTGGCCTCGCTGCCCACTCCGGCGCCGGCGGCGACCTTGGTCGCGGCCTCCTGCAGCCCCTCGGGCAGCACGGTGGTGATCTTCCGGCGCAGTGATTCGGCGGCGGAAACCCAGTCCTCGACGGGCCCACCAACGGTGCCGGAGGTATCGGTGCCGGCGGGCTCACCAGCGGTGCCAGAGGTGTCGGCCCCAGTGGTATCGGCGCCGGTGCGACTGGTCGCGGCGTCGCCGTAGGTGCTGGGGCTGGCCGCGCCGATCATGGTGTTCAGCGCGATCAGCAGCGAGAGGGCGCCCGGTTTGGTCAGTGTGAGCGGGCGCGCCAGCACCTCCCCGGTGCGCGCCGAGGGCATCGCCAGGGTGATCGGGGCATCCCGGGACAGGTACTCCTGGGTGAACGCGTCCAGGTTCAGCGGCGGGGACGGGTGGATGTCGATGAACTCGCCGAACTGGCCCGGGCCGAAGCTGCCCGACTGCTGGATCGAGAGCAGGTCCTTGAGCAGCTGCTTCGGTGTGATCTGATGCCGGGCGAGCAGCTCCGAGGGGCGGACCCCGTCGGCGCTGAGCAGGTAGGCCGCCATGGAGAGCACGCGTTCCACCTTGCGGTGGGCGGGATCAGCCCGGCGCGGCGCCCCGGTGGGAGCCAGCCGGGGAGGTTTCGGTGCGGGCCCCTGGTGGGCGGCGAGCACGCCGCGCAGCAGCCGGGCCGGGTCCTGATCGCCGGTGAGTCCCTGCAGCGCGGAGCTAGCATCGGCTGACTGAATCCCGGCCCGGTCGGCCTCGCTCAACGCCGGCGCCGGGCGCAGCGGGCTGATGACGCCGTGCACCCGATCCAATCGGAAGGTCCTGCGGGCGCCCCGGTCCAGGTCGTACCCGATGAGGTACCAGTGGCCGCGGGCGGCGAAGTCCAGCAGCACCACACGGCGCGGCGCGGGCTGGGCAGCTCCCCTGCCGGTGTAGTCGAAGCCGAGCACGGCCCGCGGCGGCAGGGCCGCCAGCTCGGTGAGCCGGTCGAACTCGTCGTCGCTGCCCAGGTTGAAGCTCAGCGCACCGCCGGCAGGTCCGGCCGCGGCGAAGACCGAGGACGACGCCTCGGCGGGCCCGGCAAGCGCCCAGCTGGCCTGATCCAGCCAGGATCGGGTGCGGCTTCCGGCCCAGAGCTGCCCGGCGCGGGAGAGCACCAGGGTCTCGGCCTGGCTCAGCGGCACCGGTGGCAGCCCGTAGTCCGCGGGATCGATCCGGTAGCGGTAGTCCTCCCGGTCTGTGGGAGGCTCCTCGATCGCGATGCCGCAGCTGCGCAGATGATCCTTGTCGCGGCTGAACAGCCGCTCCCAGGCGTCGGCGGACTGGCCTTCGGCCTGGGTGCGGTAGTGCTCGACCCGGTCCCGGATCTCCGCCTTGGTCAGCCCGCCGGCGCCGGCGTCGAGGATGCTCGCGGCCAGGGAGAAGGCCCGTGCCACGCCATAGTCGGCGTAGACGTCCTGCTCCGCCTCCTGCTCCTCGTCGATCTGTTCAGTCACCGAGCCGGATCAGGAGGCCTTGCGGACGCTGACCAGGTCCACCACGAAGATCAGGGTTTCGTTGGGTCCGATGGCGGCGCCGGCACCCTGCTCGCCGTAGGCCAGGTGCGGCGGGATCTCGAAGCGACGTCGAGCGCCCTCCTTCATCCCGATCAGTCCCTGGTCCCAGCCCTGGATGACCTGACCGATGCCGGCGGTGAAGTCCAGGGTCTGTCCGCGGTTCCAGGAGGCGTCGAACTCTTCGCCGGTGGACCAGGAGACTCCCACGTAGTGGCAGGAGATGGAGTCGCCGGGCTCTACGGCGTGTCCGCCGCCGGCGATGAGCTCCTCGATGACCAGTTCCTCGGGAGGGGTGTCGCCGGGGAAGTCCACCTCGGGGCGGGTGCGGTCATAGCTGCGCTGGCCGAAAGACATCAGTCGGTCTCCTCATCAGTTGCTTCGTCACTGTCTGCATCGTTGCTGTTCTCGGCACCCTCGCCGCCGGCGTCCTCGCCGCCTTCGGCGCCGTCAGCACCCTCGCCGCCACCCTGCTCGGCCTCCATCTGCTCGATCATCTCCTGGATCTCCTCCTCGGAGAGTTCGGGCTGACCGGACTGCGGGGCGGGCGCGGCGGCCTGAGGCGCCTCGGCGGAGGCGATCAGGTCGACGACGAAGATCAGGGTCTCCCCTGCCAGCTCATGCTCGGTGCCCTCTTCGGCGTCCTCTTCGCTCTCCCCGTAGCCGGACTCCGGTGGGATGACCAGCAGCACCCGGGAGCCGACCTGCTGACCCTCCAGGCCTTCGGCCCATCCGGGGACCAGGTTGCTCAGCGGGAAGCCGGCCGGCCCGGCGTCGTCCTCGTCCTCATCCTGGGGCCAGTTGGAGTCGAAGAGCTCGCCGTCGGACCACTTCCAGCCGGAGTAGCGCACCACGACCTGATCGTCGGCGGCCACCTCCTCGCCGTCGCCCTGGATGAGCACCTCGGTGCTGACCTCCTCGGGCGCGTCGCCCTCATTGCCGCCGAGCAGCTCCGGGAGCGTGCCCTCTTCGTTCTCGATCTCGGGCAGCTCGCCGTCCTGCTCCTGGACCTCGCCCTCGGCGAAGGCCGGTGACTGGCCCTCCACGCGCAGCACCAGCAGCGTGGCCTGGGCGCCGGTCTCGGCGTCGGCCGGCTCGAAGAGCGCGATCTCAGACCCGATGGTGAGGTCGGTGTCGGTGAGCGAGTCGTAGATGAACTCGCTCTGCTCCTGCATCTGCGGCAGGTAGATCATCGAGGGGTTGTCCTCGCTGAAGCTCTCCTCCTGGACCTCTCCGGTGGAGGGGTCCGCCACGGCGTGGGAGACCTCGAGGATCTGCTCCTCGTCGAGGTCCTCGCCGTCGCCGCGATCGAGCACCCGGGAGGCCTCCTCCTCGAGCTCGAGCGGACTGCGCAGGATGACCTCCGGGGAGCCCTCCTCGGTGAAGTGCAGGTCCACCCCGGAGAGTGCGTCGGTGTCGCCCAGCCCGTCGTCGGAGCACGCGGTGAGCAGCAGGACTGCTGGGACGGACAGAGCCACGCAGGTGCGGCGGAACGAAGAGTGCACGGTGTTTCCTTCAGCTTGAACGGCGAGGAGAGATGGTCTGGGCCTGACCAGCACTGTACAGGCCGGGTACCGGGTTCGTCAGATCAGCGGAGGCTCAGCAAGCTCCGGGGCGCGCCCCAGCTTGTAGCGTTCGCTGAGCGCCAGCGGGAGCTCCTGGGCGCGGCGTTCGGACAGGGTCTGCTCGCTCAGCGAAGCCACCCGGTCTCCGAGCCGATCCAGCAGGGCGTCCATCCGGGGATCCTCCGCGCTGAGCGGGTCCTTGAGCATCAGCGCCTCCAACGGCCGGTCCACCAGCTTGTGGTGCACCCAGTCCACGGTGTGCTCGGCGCCCAGCGCCCGGGCGGTGGAGAGGAAGCGTCCGCGCAGCGCCGCCCGGGTGGTGGCCGGCGGGTCGACGATCGCGCGTTGGATCCGCTCGGGTGCCAGCTGTGTGCTGACCCGCCCGTGGGCCGCCATCAGGTTGAACACCCCGCGAGTGGGGTGGACGTCGTGGTAGGCCATGTCGAGCTGTTCCAGCTTCGGGTGCCCCATGGGCAGGCTGCCGCGCTCGGCGACGTCGGTGAGCAGGCGCTTCTTGATCGCCCAGTCGATGTCGCGCTCGATCGGGGTGTGGTCGCCGCTGGAGACCGCCTGCAGGGTGCGCTCCCAGAGTTCGAAGATCTGCTCCACGCCCGCATGGTGCGCGCCGTTCTCACGGACGAAGCGGCGCGCCCGGTCCAGCAGCCGGGCCTGGATCTCCACGGCGGTCTGCAGGCCCCCGTTGCGGATCTTCACGGCGGCCTTCCCGGTGATGTCGTGGCTGATGTGCCGGATCGCCCCGATCGGGTTCTCCAGCTCGAAGTCTCCCACCGGAACCCCGGACTCGACCATCCGCAGCACCAGGTCGGTGGCGCCGTAGCGCAGCAGGCTGGTGGTCTCGGACATGTTGGAGTCGCCCACGATCACGTGCAGCCGGCGGTGCACCGCGGCGTCGGAATGCGGCTCGTCGCGGGTGTTGATGATCGGCCGGGAGCGGGTGGTGGCCGAGGAGATGCCCTCCCACATGTGGTCCGCCCGCTGGGAGAACGCGTAGTGCGCCGGGGACTCGTCCGTGGCCGGGACCAGCCGGCCGGCGCCGACCATGATCTGCCGCGTGACCAGGAAGGGCAGCAGGATCGTGGAGAGCCGCCGGAAATGGGTGGTGCGCGGGATCAGGTAGTTCTCGTGGCTGCCGTAGGAGTTGCCCTGGGAGTCCACGTTGTTCTTGAACAGGTAGACACTGCCGTCGAAGCCGTCCTCGGTCATCGCCGCCTCGGCGCGCTGCGCCAGGTCGTGCATGATCAGCTCACCGGCGCGGTCGGAGGCGATCAGGTCCAGCAGGTCGTCACATTCCGCGGTGGCGTACTCCGGGTGGGAGCCCACGTCGAGGTAGAGCCGGGAGGCGTTGGGGATGAAGACGTTCGAGCTTCTCCCCCAGCGCAGCACCGGGCGGAAGAGGTAGCGGGCCACCTCGTCCGGGGGCAGGCCACGGCGGGTGCGGCCGTGGTGGGTGATGCCGAACTCGGTCTCGACCCCGATGACGCGCCGATCCATGGGCGGCTACTCGCCGCCCTTCTGCACGTAGCCCTTGACGAACTCCTCGGCGTTGGACTCCAGCACCGAATCGATCTCATCGAGCAGGCTGTCGAGCTCCCCGGCGCGCTTCTGGGCCTGCGCGTTGCCGCCGACCGCCGCCTGATCGGGGGCCGCACCGTCGTCGTCTCCGCCCTGGGGGCGCTTCTGCGGTTGAGTGGACATGATCTCTCCTTCTCTGAGCCCTGCGGTTCAGCGACTCAGCAGTCTATTGACCCAGCAGCCGCTGGAGTCCGGTGATGAGGTCCTCAGGGCGCGCCGCGCTGCTAAGTGTATTCTCCGTCGCGGCGCGGGTCCCGGCGTAAGGATCCGGCAGTCCCAGACGCACCACCGGGGAGACCTCGTCGGCGCGCAGCAGGATCTGGTCCCAGCTGGCTCCGACGACGACGTCGGCGTGGCCGCTGATCAGCGCACCGCGCAGCCAGGCGCGGGTCTCCTCGGGCGGGTGCTCCGCGGCCCAGTCGATCTGGTCATCGGTGAAGAGCCGGCGCATCCGGCCGGCGCGGGCCAGCTTGTGGTAGAGCCCCTTCTCCGGGCGCAGGTCCGCGTACTGCAGATCCACCATGCCCAGCAGCGGAGCGTCCCAGGCCAGCCCGTCGCGGCGCCGGTAGGACTCGAGCAGGCTCAGCTTCGCGATCCAGTCCACCCGGTCCGCGGCGCGGTAGAGGTCCTGGTGAAGGTCCACCAGCAGCGCCTCCCAGGCCTCGAGGACCTCTGCGGTCTCGGCGTCGGGCACTGCCGGGCCTGCGGTGAGGCCGGTCTTCTCCCGTTCCCAGTCCAGGGCGGCCTGCAGGTAGAGCCGCTGGATCTGCACCGCGGTGAGCTCCCCGCGGGAGGTGGGCACCGTGGCGGTGAGCGTGGGGTCATGCGAGATGGTCTTCAGCGCCGCCACCGGATCGTTCAGGCTCAGCTCCGGGGCACGTCCGGATTCGATGAGGTCCAGCACCAGCGCGGTGCTGCCCACCCGCATCCAGGCGGAGTATTCGCTCATATTGGCGTCGCCGATGATCACGTGCAGCCGGCGGAACCGGTCGTGATCGGCGTGCGGCTCATCCCGAGTGTTGATGATCGGGCGGCGCACCGTGGTCTCCAGGCCGACCTGCTCTTCGAAGAAGTCCGCGCGCTGAGAGATCTGATACCCGGGCTGCGCGCTGGTCTGTCCGAGCCCCACCCGGCCGGCGCCGCAGAGGATCTGCCGGGTGGTGAAGAAGGGAAGCAGCCCGGCCACGAGCGCGTCGAAGTCCACGCTGCGCGGCACCAGGTAGTTCTCGTGGGCCCCGTAGGAGACCGACTTGTTGTCGGTGTTGTTCTTATACAGCAGCACCTGCGGGGCGTGCTGCTCCTGGCTGAGCCGGCGGGCGGCGGCGAGCGCGACCCGATCTCCGGCCACGTCGTAGAGCACCGCGCGGCGGGCTCCCACGGCCTCGGGCGCGGAGTACTCCGGGTGGGCGTGGTCGACGTAGAACCGGGCCCCGTTGCCCAGGACCAGGTTCATCAGCAGCTGCGGGGCGCCCTCCTCGGCCTGGAAGAACTCACCGCGCCAGTGCGGCGAGCCGGGGGCGTGGAAGGAACCGGCGGCATCGGCCGGGCTGGGGTCTCCCCCGCTGACGTTACCCAGCGCGTCACGGACCGGGCCCTGGCCGGGCTCCTGTTCGGTGGCGTGGGTCAGCGCGTCGTCGTGCTCCGCATGGCGCAGCGACTCACCGGTGTCTGTGAGCTGGGAGGGGTGCGCGGCGGAACGCGGCAGCACCCAGCCGCGCGCGTCCACCAGCGGGGATTCGGACTGGTAGTCCCATTCGGTGCCGGCCACCGCCCCGCCGCTCTCCGTGACGTGGGCCGCGTAGGCATTGACCAGCTCGATGGAGAGCGCCACGTGGCTGGCCCGGGGGTTGGCGGGAGCGTGGATCCCGTACTCGGTCTCCATCCCGATCAGCCGACGCACGCTCATCCGCGCACCTCGGCGTCCTGGGAGGATCGGGCGGCGTCGGCGGCTCCGGCGGCGTCCTCAGGCCCGGCTTCGGCTGCGACCTCAGGCCCGGCTCCGGCGTGGGCCGCGGCCTCCCCGGGCCGTTCGATCCGGACCACCGGGGAGGTGGAGGCCCCCACCACGCGGGCCCAGGCCTGCGGGTCTGCGGGGTTCACCAGGTCCTCCTGGTCGCGCAGCTCCTCCTCGGCCGCGGCGAGCAGGTGCTCACGCGTGAGGCCCTTCTGGCTCGGGTCGGTGCCGGCGCGCAGGAAGTCCTTGATCGCGGCCTTCTTCGCCCGGTCCACGATGTTGCTGAGCACCGCACCGGACATGAAGTCCGCGGCCTGGAAGCCGGTCTGACTGCCATCGGCGTGGATCAGGCGCAGCCGCGCCTGGGGGGTCGCCGGGAAGAGCCGGTCCAGCAGCGCGTCGACCAGAGCGGCGACGGCGGCGCTGCGGTCCCCGTGGGCGGTGAGCAGGTCTGGGTGCAGCGGGACCTCCGAGCCGAGGTGGATGCCCAGGATCTCCCCGGCGCCCTCGCGGCCGGGGCGCTGGACCCGGATCTTCACGTCCAGCCGGCCCGGGCGCAGGATGGCCGGGTCGATCATGTCTTCCCGGTTGGACGCGCCGATCACGATCACGTTCTCCAGGGACTCCACCCCGTCGATCTCGGCGAGCAGCTGCGGGACGATGGTGGTCTCCACATCGGAGGAGACCCCCGAGCCGCGGGTGCGGAACAGCGCTTCCATCTCATCGAAGAACACCACCACGGGCTGCCCGGCGGAGGCCCGCTCGCGGGCCCGGGAGAAGATCACCCGGATGTGCCGCTCGGTCTCGCCCACGTATTTGTTCAGCAGCTCCGGGCCCTTGATGTTCAGGAAGAAGGCGCCCTTCTCACCAGCCGGCTTCTCACTGGCCGCCGTGACGCCGGCGCCCGTCTCCCCGCGCGCGGGGAGGCCGCTGGAGGCCAGCGAGCTGGCCACCGCCTTGGCGATCATGGTCTTGCCGCAGCCAGGAGGCCCGTAGAGCAGGATCCCCTTGGGCGCGCGCAGCCCGTGCTCGCGGTAGAGGTCCGCGTGCAGGAAGGGCAGCTCCACGGCGTCGCGGATCGCTTCGATCTGCTCCGCCAGGCCGCCGATGTCGGAATAGGAGACATCCGGTGACTCCTCGAGCACCACGTCCTCGACCTCGGAGAGCGGCACGATCTCGGTGGCGGTCCCGGTGCGCAGGTCCACCATCACCGCGTCGCCCACGCGGGCGCTGTGCAGTCCTTCGCGCTGCGCGGCGGCGGTGGCGGCCTCGGTGAGGGTGACCACTCGTTCATCCTCGCCGCGGGAGATGATCACCAGCCGGGAGTCGGGCAGCACCTCCTTGACCCGGGCGAGCTCCCCGGTGCGTTCGGCGCCGAGGATCGCGACCACGGTGAAGTTCTCATTCAGCAGCACCTCATCCCCGGCCTGCAGCTGCTCCGGGCTGATCAGCGGGGACAGGCTGACCCGCAGCTTGCGCCCGGCCTGCAGGATGTCGACTCCGGCCACGGTTGCCGCCTCGATCTCGCGGCCCTCGGACTGGGGGTGCTCGGGCCGGTAGCCGATCACTGTGCCGAAGGTGAACGGCGCCTGTCCGTCGGCCTGCAGCGCGTTGCGCAGCTGGGAGATCTCGTTGCGGGTGGTCTCCAGCAGGTCAGCCATCCGCTGGTTGTTCCGCCCGGCGGTCTGCAGCTGCTCCTCGAGGGTCTTGGCGCGGCTGCGCATGGTGTCCAGCTGGCGGTGCGCCTGCTGAAGCCGCTGCAGCTGCTGCTGCGCCTCACGAGACTGGGCGGGACTGGACTGGGCAGGGCTGGACTGGGCGGGGCTGGACTGGGCGGTGTTGTCAGGATTGCCGGTCTGCTCACTCACGGGTGAACACCTCCTTGGCCTGGGCGGCGATCTTCTGTGAATAGCCCGCAGCCTTGCGGGCCTTCTTCCCGGAGACGGTGCGGGTCTTCAGGCTGGCCTCGTCCCAGACGGCCTCCGGGTCGTTGGCGGGCCAGGCGGCGCGGTCCTCCTCGCTGGCCACCGAGACCTTCTCCCGCTTCTTCAGCTGCAGCGGGGTCTGGTCATCGGCGAGTCGGCGGGCCGAGAGCAGGAACCCGGTGTGGGCGACCATCCGGTGGTCCGGGCGCACCGCGAGCCCGTCCAGATGCCAGGTGCGCAGCATGGTCTCGTGCGCCTCAGGCTCGGTGAAGCCCTGCGAGGCGCGGATCTCCTCGGCCAGGCGGGAGAGCTGGGTGACCGAGGCGACGTAGCTGACCCAGACCCCGCCTGGTGCCAGCACGGTCTTCACCGCGTCCAGACATTCCCAGGGGGCGAGCATGTCCAGCACCACCCGGTCAACGCTGCCGGGGGCCTCCACCGTGAGGACCTCCTCCTGCATGTCCCCGAGGTAGACCTCCCAGCCCGGGTGGGGCTCGCCGAAGAACGCCTCGACGTTGCCCACGGCGATCTCCTTGAAGTCGGCCCGGCGCTCATAGGAGTGCAGCACCCCGCTCTCCCCCACTGCGCGCAGCAGCGAGATGGACAGCGCGCCGGAGCCCACACCAGCCTCCACGACGCGCGCCCCGGGGAAGATGTCGGCGACCTGCACGATCTGCGCGGAGTCCTTCGGGTAGACCACGGTGGCCCCGCGCGGCATGGAGAGCACGAAGTCGTTCAGCAGCGGCCGCAGCACCTGGTACTCGTGGCCGGCGTCGTTGGCCACCAAGATGCCTTCGCTGGCACCGATGAGCAGATCATGGCGCAGCACCCCCTGATGGGTGTGCCATTCGCCGCCGGGCTGCAGGGTGATGGTGCTGGGCCGACCCTTGCGGTCGGTGAGCTGCACCCGCTGGCCCGCGCGCAGCGGACCTGAGCGCATATGCGCCCCGATGGGACCGGTGGGGGTTCTCGCCTGGGACTCGCCGGAGGTGCTGGAGGTCACTGAAACTCGCTCTCTGAGGTGCTGCGGCTCCGCCGCCCGTGATCCGGTGCGTGCGGACGTATCGTCTGGGTTCAGCCTATCCCCGTCAGGCCCTGGGCATCAGCGCGAGCTGAGTCTCAGCGGGCCCGGCCCAGCCGGGCGTTGGCCACCCGCACGGTCTCCGAGGCGCCCTGCCAGAGGAAGAAGCTGACCATCACGGTCACCACGACCACCACCAGGCTCACCTCCCGGGCTCCGGAGATCACCACTGCTGCCAGTCCTGCCAGCAGCAGGACGACGACGACGCGCCCGGCCCACCCGGCGGCGCGCATCCCGCGGTCCTGGTTGCCCGTGGCGGCCCAGACAGCGGACTCCACGATCCGCCCACCATCCAGCGGCAACCCGGGCAGCAGGTTGAAGATCCCGACGAAGAAGTTCACCAGCACGGTGACCTGGACCAGCATCGCGGTGACCCCGGTCAGCTCCAGCGCCCCGGAGAGGTAGAAGCCCAGGCCGGCGATGACCAGGTTGGCCGCGGGTCCGGCCAGGGAGACCGCGAGGGACTTCGCGGGGGTGGCGCGGTGGGCGAGGAACTCGGTGTGTCCGCCCCAGAGGTTCAGCTCGATCTCGGTGGTGGGCCAGCCGAAGGAGCGTGCGGCCAGGGCATGCGCCAGTTCGTGGGCCAGGACCGAGACCATCAGCAGCACGGCGTAGCCCAGCGCCACCAGGTAGGCCAGGGCGCCGAGCTCCGGGAAGATCCGCTGCACCTGAGGTCCGAAGAGCGCCACGATCGCGGCGCTGATCAGGAACCAGGAGGCGCGGAAGCGCACCGGAACCCCGGCGACCCGGATCAGCGTCATCGCCTTGCGCGACCTGCCCTTCGGACCTGGGGTCATCGGGGCAGGCGCCGCTCGAGATCCGCCGCGCTCACACCGGCCAGCCCGTCCAGCGTCTGCCAGCGGGCATCGGAGGGGATCGGGGTGTAGTGCGGGACCGCGAGGGTGACCAGCCCGGAGTCCGCCGCGGCGGTGACCCCGGGGACCGAGTCTTCGATGGCGATGCACCGGCTCATCTGCAGCGGCTCCCCGCTGCGCTGCGTGTGGTCATCGGACATGGTGCGGAAGGCCTGCAGGTAGGCCTCCGGGTCGGGCTTGCCGCGGCTGACCATGTCTCCGGTGACGAGGAACTCCAGTTGGCCCGCGGGCAGGGCCGCGACCACCGCCTCGGCCAGCGGCTTCTCGCTCATGGTGACCAGGGCGCAGCGCACCCCGGCGGCGTGCAGGTCTGCCAGCAGCTCCCGGGCGCCGGGACGCCAGGGCATCTCGGCGGCGGCTCGCGCGGCGACCCGGGTGATCAGGTGATCGATGATCTCGCGCACCGTCATGTCCACCCCGGCCTCGCGCAGCACCGTGGCGCTGTGGCTCAGCGCCTGCCCGACCAGGCTGTGCGCCTGCTCCTGGGACCAGGTGCCGCCGTGGGCCTCGACCAGGGCGCGCTCCTCGGCGATCCAATACGGCTCGGTGTCCACCAGGGTGCCGTCCATGTCCCAGAACACCGCCTGGAGCTCTCCGGAGAGCTCCTCGGAGGGGCGCGCGGCGTCCGCGGTCGAGGGCATGACAGTGGTGGAGGAGGTCGAAGGCATGGGCCCAATCGTACGCTTCCCGTGGGATCGCCACCGGGATAGTGTGAGAAGCGTGAGCGAAGAAACACCGTCTCAGGACTCCTCCCCCGAGGGCCCCGGCGATTCCCCGGAGGCCGGCGATCCCGCGCTGCCTGAGGGCTTCGCGCAGCGCTTCGCCGAGCACCTGAGGGCCAGCCAGACCGCCGCCGCCACCGGACGGGGCGAGGATCCACGGTCTCGGCCCACGGTGATGGTGCTGGCCTTCGAGGGCTGGAACGACGCCGGCGCCGCCGCCTCCTCCGCGGTGCGCGCGGTCGGGCAGGCCTGCGGGGCGGAGCTGATCGGCAAGGTCGAAGATGACGGATATTACGACTACCAGTTCTCGCGCCCGAAGGTGCGCTCCAACGGTGGGCACCGGGAGATCGTCTGGCCCTCCACCAAGATCTATCGCGCCCGACCGGCCCACGCCGCAGTGGACCTGCTGCTGGTCCACGGGGTGGAGCCGAGCTTCCGCTGGCAGGCCTTCACCGCGGACATCCTGACCCGGGCCGCCGAGAACGACGTCTCCGGGATCATCCTGGTGGGCGCGCTGCTCGCCGATGTCCCGCACACCCGTCCGATCCCGGCCTCGCTCTCCAGTGAGGATGTCGCGCTGCAGGAGATCCTGGACATCGACGAGCCCAGCTACGAGGGTCCCACCGGGATCGTCGGGGTGCTGGCGCATACCGCCGCGCAGGCCGGGCTGCCCGCGGTCTCGCTCTGGGCCGCGATTCCGCACTATGTGGGTCAGGCGCCCTCGCCGAAGGCGCAGCTGGCGATCATGCGTGAGCTGGAGGACCTGCTGGGTCTGACCCTGGATGAGAGCGAGGTGGTCGAGGACGCCGAGGCATGGGAGCGCGGCGTCGATGATCTCGCCGAGGAGGACACCGAGATCGCGGACTACGTCAAGCGTCTGGAAGAGGCCACGGACACCTCGAACCTTCCCGAGGCCAGCGGCGAGGCGATCGCCCAGGAGTTCGAGCGCTACCTGCGCCGTCGCAAGCGCCCGGAGAACTGAGCCCGACGAGACGCCGGAGGACCACGCCGCAGCGCCCGGTCTCCGAGCCGAGTTTCAGCGCCTGGTCTCAGCTTCACGTTCGCAGCGCCCGGCCTCAGCGCTAGGACCCAGCACTCGGCGCAGCTGCTCAGCCGGCGGTTTCCACCGAGCTGGCATGGACCCGCGGCGCTGCGGCGACGGCCTGGAGCTCGATGCCCAGCATCGCCTGGACCACGGCGATGACCCGGGTTCGGCTGGTGCCGCCGGCCAGCTGACCGCTGGCCCACATGTCCAAGGTGTCCAGCGCCGCGGGGGCGTTGAGGTTCTGCGACAGCGCGGAGTGCAGCGCGTACTGCAGGTCCTCAGGCACGGCGTCGGCGGTGCCGAGCTCCCCGTAGCCATCGGTCTCTGGGGCTTCGGCCAGAGCGGCGTTCCAGCGCTGCCAGCGCCGCGTGGCGGTCTCCAGCAGCTCCGGGGTGTAGCTCCAGTCCGCCCGGTAGTGGTGGCTCAGCAGCAGGGTGCGGATCACCTGCGGGTCCACGCCCTCGGCGCGCATCTGGGAGGAGAGCACCAGGTTGCCCTTGGACTTGGACATCTTCTCGCCGTCCAGCCCGACCATCCCGGCATGCAGGTAGGTCTCGGCCAGGGCCACGCCGTCGGCGGCGGTCGCGTGCGCGGCGCTGAACTCGTGGTGCGGGAAGCGCAGGTCCGAGCCGCCGCCCTGGACCATGAACGGGGCCGGGAGGTGGCGCCGGGCGATCACGGAGCATTCGATGTGCCAGCCGGGACGGCCGCGGCCCAGGCTCGCTCCGTCCCAGTGCGGCTCTCCGTTGCGGCGGGCCCGCCACAGCAGCGGGTCCAGCGGGTCGCGCTTGCCGAGTCGTTCCGGGTCCCCGCCGCGCTGCGGGAAGAGCTCTTCCATCTCGGCCCGGTCGTAGTTGCCGATGCTTCCCAGCGTCCAGGGCGTGGTGGCCTGTGCGGCGGCGATGTCGAAGTAGATGTCGAAGGATTCCTGCTCGCCGGGGGTGACACCCTCGGCGAGTTCCTCCATCGGCACCGGAACCGGGTACCCCATGCCGAGCTCGACCAGCGCGGCGACGTCCTGGGCGACCACCGGGATGGTCTCCACGGCGCCGAGGTAGGTGTTCGGGGCGATCACGCCCAGGGCGGCCATATCCTCGCGGAAGAGCTCGGTCTGCTCTTCGGCAAGTGAGGACCAGTCCACACCGGTGGCGGTGGCGCGTTCCAGCAGCGGATCGTCGATGTCGGTGACGTTCTGCACGTAGTTCACTTCCAGTCCTGCGGCGCGCCAATAGCGCACCAGCAGGTCGAACTGGATGTAGGTGTTCGCGTGCCCCAGGTGGGTGGCGTCATACGGGGTGATCCCGCAGACGTAGAGGGACCCCAAGCCGTCGGCGGACTTCACCGGAACCAGGGTGTCCGCCGAGGTGTCGTGCAGCTGCAGGTTCTCTGGCAGCGCAGGCAGGGAGGGAACATCCGGGGAGGTCCACGATTTCACGCGGCGGTCCTTTCACCAGTGGGTCAGCCAGCAGTCATCGAAGGATCCTCGGCGACCGCGCGGCCGCCGAGGCATCCCCTGCCGGGGAGGAAGTCGTTACTGAGGCAACGCCGGTCAGGCGTTGATGATTCCGAGCCCGAGCATCACATAGACGAAGAGGCCCAGCAGGATCCGGTAGTTCACGAACAAGGTGTAAGAGTTCGTGGAGACATATTTCAGGAACCAGCCGATGATCAGGTAGGCCACGAAGAACCCGACGGCGGTGGCGACCAGCGTCTGTCCCATCGTGTATGGGCCGGTCTGCTCGCCCAGCGAGCCGAAGAGCTTATAGAACCCGGAGCCGAAGACCGCGGGGATCGCCAGCAGGAAGGAATACCGGGCCGCGGCCTCCCGGGTGTAGCCCATGAGCAGCCCGGCGGTGATCGTGCCGCCGGAGCGGGAGACACCAGGGATCAGGGCCATGGCCTGGGCGAAGCCGAAGAGGATGCCGTCGCGGACGCTGAGCTCGTCCAGGGGTTTGCGCTGTTTGCCGTAGGCGTCGGCGAAGGCCAGCAGCACGCCGAAGACCACAAGCATGGTGGCGGTGAGCCAGAGCGTGCGGAAGACTGATTCGATCATGTCCTCGAGCAGCAGCCCGAGCACCACGATCGGGATGGTGCCGACGATGATCAGCCAGCCCATGCGCACATCGGCGTCGGAATGCGGCAGTTTGCCCAGGATCGCGGCGAACCAGGCCTTGAGGATCCGGACGATGTCGCGCCAGAAGTAGACCAGCACCGCCAGCTCCGTGCCGAGCTGGGTGATCGCGGTGAAGGCTGCGCCGGGGTCGGCTGCTCCCGGCAGGAACTCCCCCACAATCCGCAGATGCGCGGAGGATGAGATGGGGAGGAACTCTGTCAGGCCTTGCACCAGGCCAAGAATGATCGCTTCTATCCACTGCACAGGCCGAGCCTAGAGCATCCGAGGGCGCTTCCCGGTCACCGACAACGGTGGCGCGGATCACTCCACACTGTCAGTCGCCTGAGCGACCCCTGGGATTTGCCTGTCGATCCGTGGGCCTCCGGACGGGGCGGGGCTGGACGAGATCAGCGATCGTCGTCGTCTTCGTCCTCATAGATCTCTTCGTCACCGTCGAGGTCAGGCTCATCGTCGTCGTCGTCGTCGTCTTCGTCGAGGTCGTCCTCGTTGTCATCTTCGTCATAGAGATCCAGCGGGGTGACCTCGCCGCTGGCGGCGAAGAGCGCGTCCTCATAGGCCTCGAACGCATCGGAGATGTTGTAGAACGCGGACTCCACCGACGGATCCTCATCCCCGCGGCGGTTCAGCGAAGCGGAGAGATGCTCTTCGAGAGCGTTCGTCAGCGCGTTCAGTGCCACGCGAGGATCCATAGTCATAGGCTCACCGTACCAACGAGACACCACTTCAGTAAGTCTTGGTCTTGATCTCGGATTGAGACTCCGTCCGACGTAGGCTGGAGCCTCCCCACGAAAGTGAAGGTGAACCTCTGATGACCCAGCAGAACCGGTGGTCCCAGCCCATGGCCGAGCTCTACACCACGACCGACGACGCCGGCCCCACGTGGGAATACATGGTCATCACCTGCCAGCCGCGGGAGTCGTTGAAAGAGGTGCGGCGTCGGGTCACCGACCACGCGGAGTACGGCAAGTGGGAGCTTCGCCGCTCCATGATCTACACCGGCGGGCTGCGTCGCTATTGGCTGCGCCGCCGCGTGATGCGGGTCCAGCGGACGCTGTAGCCGATCCGGCGCGGCTCCCGACCCCGCGAGTTCGCCGCCCGCTGGATTCCGAGATGATTAGGCTGGCTCAGTGCCCACCTTGAGTTCTGCTGATCCCCTGCCGCCAGAGTGCGCGCGCATCGTCGTCGCAGGGACCTCGGGCGCAGGGAAGACCACCCTGGCCGAGAAGCTCGCGGCCTTGAGGAATCTCGAGCGTTTTGAGATGGACAACCTGCACTGGGGCCCCGGGTGGACGCAACGACCGACGTTTCTCGACGATGTCGCGGCGGCGGTCTCGCCCGAGGCATGGGTCACCGAGTGGCAGTACCGCGAGGTCCGGCCGATGTTGGCCCGACGCGCCCAAGCCATGATCTGGCTGGATTACTCCGTGCCGCGACGGATGTACTGGGTCACCCGCCGCACGCTGACCCGGCGAACGACTCGGCAGCCGATCTGGGATTCGGGCCTGCGTGAGGCACCGCTGCGCAGCATCTTCACCGAGAAGGACCACATCATCCGCTGGTCCTGGCGCACGCGTCGGTCCCTGGATCAGTTGCCGCAGGTCATCGAGCGGGAGTACCCGCATCTGCTGCTCTACCGCCTCAACTCACCGCGCGAGACCCAGCGCTGGCTGCGCACCATGGATCGGGCCGTCTGAGGTTGGTGGGCTGAGGTTGCAGGTCTGAGCTTGCGGGGCTGAGGTTGCAGGTCTGAGATTGCGGGGCTCAAGTTGCTGGGCGCGACACGGCCGGCCGGGCTCAGAGCGGGCCGAGGGTGTAGTTGGCCAGCGTCCGGTGGGCGGATTCGTCGTCGGAGGGGTGGTGGATCCCGGCGAGCGAGTCCCGGTAGAGCCGGCTGAGCTCGGACTCGCGGTGGTACTGCGCTCCCCCGCTGACCCCCAGGACCAGGTCCAGCACCTGCCGGGCCGTCCGGGTGGCGTTGGTGCGCAGCGCCGCGAGCCGGGGCGACCAGGAGGCTCCATGGTCGACGCCCGCCTCGATCTCTGTGGCGAGCCCGCGCAGCTGCGAGTCCAGGGAGAGCTGAGCCAGCTGCGCCTCGGCAAGCTTGTAGCGGGTGTCGGGATCCCGGTCCAGGGTCTCCCCGCTCAGCAGCGAGCTGCGCTTGGCCACCAGCTCCGCACCCAGGGTCAGCGCGCGATCTCCGATCCCGGTGTAGACCGCAGCGAGCAGGGTCAAGAAGGAGGAGAAGATCGCGAAGACCAGCGGGTCCGGGTTCGGGCCCACCGGGAGTCGCCGCACGATCCGCTCCGCCGGCACCCGGGCGCCCTCCAGAGCCGTGGCGTGGGACTGGGTGGCGCGCATCCCAAGGGTGTCCCAGTTCTCGATCGTGTGCCACCCCGTCGTCTCGCGTTCCAGGAACCCGAAGATCAGCGGGGTCTCGCCTTCTTCCCCGGTGGCGGCGGTGTCCTTGCCGAAGAGGCCCAGTCGGGTCCAGACCGGGGCCAGGGTGGTGAAGATCTTGGTCCCGGTGAAACTCACCGCGCCGTCGTCGTGGACCTCGGCCTGGGTGGTGGAGTCGAAGAGCACCGCGTCATTGCCGGCCTCAGAGATGCCGAAGGCGAAGATCTCCCCCGCCGCAGCCTCGGTGAGCACCTGCTCGAAGGCGGTGTGTCCACCGGCGACCATGCGGCGCGCCACCGAGACCCAGATCTGGTGCATGTTCACCGCGAGCGCGGTGGCCGGGGCAGCGGCTGCGAGCTTCCGCTGCGCGGCGACCAGGGTCGGGAAGTCCCAGCCGAGCCCGCCCTGCTCCGCCGGGACCATGGCGCGCAGGTAGCCCGCCTCGGTGAGCTCGGCGAGGTCCTCGTGGCAGAACTCGTTGCGGGCGTCGTAGCCGGGTGCACGGTCGGCGATGCGCGCCAGCAGCTCCGGGCTCAGCACGTCGGTGACGGGGTCCATGGGGCGCTCCTGCGGTGGGGTCTGGCGGTGGGGTCTGGCGGTGGGCTGTCACGGCGCGGTCGATCGGCGACGTGAAGGGGCGGCGCTTACTGGGCGGCGAGGAAGCGGTGCAGCACGCGCACCCCGAAGGTCAGCGCCTCCAGCGGGACCCGCTCGTCCACGCCGTGGAACATGCCGGTGAAGTCCATGTCAGCGGGCAGCTGCAACGGGGCGAAGCCGTATCCCGAGATCCCCAGCGAGGCCAGGTGCTTGTTGTCTGTGCCCCCGCCGAGCATGTAGGGAAGCACCACGGACTCAGGATCCTCGGCCTTCAGTGAGGCGACCATCTGCTCCACCAGCAGCCCGGAGAACGGGACCTCCAGGGAGGGTCCGCCGTTGAGCAGCTCGAAGCTGACCTTCTCCCCGGCGAGCTCCTTGAGCTTCGCGGCGACCTGCTCATCCTGCTCCGGCAGGGTGCGCGCGTCCACCAGCGCCGAGGCGGAGCCCGGGACCACGTTGTGCTTGTAGCCGCCCTCCAGCAAGGTCGGGTTCGAGGTGTTGCGCAGGGTCGCGGCGATGAACTTCGAAGCGCTGCCGGTGGCCTCGAGCAGCTTCGAGGGGTCCTTCTCATCAAAGGGGATCCCGGTGAGCTCGGAGAGCTGCTCCATCAGCGCCCGGGTGGTCTTGGTGTAATCCAGCGGCCACTCGTGCTCGCCGATCGCAGCCACGGCGGCACCGAGGCGGACCACGGGGTTGTCGTTGTGGACCGCCGAGCCGTGCCCGGCGGTGCCCGAGGCGGTCATCTTGGTCCAGTGCAGGCCCTTCTCGCCGGTCTGGATCAGGTAGGCGCGCTGTCCGGCGACGTCGGTGGAGAACCCGCCGACCTCGCTGATCGCCTCGGTGGCGCCGTCGAAGACCTCGGGGTGGTGCTTGACCATCCACTTGGCGCCGAAGTTGCCGTTGTCCTCCTCATCGGCGAAGAAGGCGAAGATCAGGTCCCGCTGGGGCTGGTGGCCCTCGCGGTGCATCCGCAGCATCGCGGCCAGGATCATCGCGTTCATATCCTTCATGTCCACGGCGCCGCGGCCCCAGATCATGCCGTCGCGGATCTCCGCCGCGAACGGGTCCACCTGCCAGTCCTGCGCCTGGGCGGGGACGACGTCGAGGTGCCCGTGCACCACCAGGGCGCCCAGCTCGGAGTTGCTGCCCTTCATGCGGGCCACCACCGAGGTGCGCCCGGGGGCGGACTCGTAGATCTCCGGTTCGAGACCGGCCTCGCGCATCACCGCGGCGCAGTAGTCAGCGGCTTCGCGCTCCCCGTTGGACCTGCCCTCGCCCCAGTTGGAGGTGTCGAAGCGGATCAGGTCCCGGCAGAAGTCGATGACTTCGGTCTCGGCTGCTGCTGCGGGATCTGCGGGGTTCGTGCCGGTCGCGGTGCTCACAGGGCGTCTCCTGGGGTCGGGGATCTTCTGGCACCAGCCTAGCGAGTCTGGCCTTCCCAGGCCCTGTTCAGGTTGCGTACCGGCTTTGGGGGTGTCCTCGGCTATGCTCCAGTCATGATCATCAGAACAGTCCTCATGTGGCTCGGCCGCAAAGCTTTCCGTATGGTGCGCAACCGCTCGGGTCGAAACCCAGGCAACCCCAGCGCAGGTACCGCCGGCTGAGCCTCCCCCGCTCTCTTTCGTTGAGGGGCGGATTCTCCGAGTAGTTTGACCCGAAATCGGGCTCAGATGCTCGCTGAATCCGCCCCTTAATGCGTGGGGGTGACGAATCGCGGCAGGGAGTCGGACAGGCAGTGCCGTGACACTGGGGCTGTCGCGGCGACCGCCGCTATCCTGAGCCCAGCGCGCGAACCCACCGGAGGCATCGGCTGGGCCGCGCGGAGCAGTCAGCTCACCAGGGGGTCTGAGATGGCCGATCCAGAGTCGGCGCCACGGGGTGCACGCCGAGACGCGGCAGCAGTG
This sequence comes from Nesterenkonia sandarakina, assembly GCF_014138825.1. Classification (NCBI taxonomy): domain Bacteria; kingdom Bacillati; phylum Actinomycetota; class Actinomycetes; order Micrococcales; family Micrococcaceae; genus Nesterenkonia; species Nesterenkonia sandarakina. The sequence continues at coordinate 980,865 of NZ_JACJIH010000001.1, forward strand.
GCGTGAGTGGCTGCTCGCCCACCATGAGACGGCATCTTCGGTGTGGCTGGTCTCCTGGAAGAAGGTCACCGGCCGGCCAGCGGTGAGCTATGACGACGCCGTCTCCGAGGCGCTCGCCGTCGGGTGGGTCGACAGCAAGCCGCGCAAGCTCGACGAGGAACGTACGATGCTCTACTTCTCCCCTCGCAAGCCCGGCAGTGCGTGGTCCCGGCCGAACAAGCTCCGGGCGGAGCAGCTGCGCCGCAGCGGGGCGATGACCGAGGCCGGTGAGCGCGTCGTCGCCCGGGCGGTGGCATCTGGCGCGTGGACCCTGCTCGATCAGGTGGAGGACCTCATCGTGCCCGAGGACCTCGATGCGGCCTTGACGCGCAATCCGCCTGCCAGGGAGAACTGGGATCGGTTTCCGCCCTCCGTCCGCCGTGGGATCTTGGAATGGATCATCCAGGCCAGACGCCCTGCGACGCGTCAAGCGCGGGTCGAGGAGACTGCCCAACAGGCGGCCCTGAACCAGTGTGCAAATCAGTGGCGTCCCCCGCGCGGCTAAAAACTCCGGGCATCCGGGCCGAGAAACTCCGTGAAATAGTCAGAGAATCAGCTCCTCGAGAGCAGATCAATCGCCTATTTTTGTTCACAGAGGAATCAAAGATATGTAGTGTGAGTGGATGCTCACACGAACCTGGATGCCGCTTCTCTCCGCTGCGGGCGCCGCGCTGCTGCTCTCATCCTGCGCAGCTGAGGCCCCTGCCGCCGACGCACCTGAGGCCGAAGTCGCCGAAGCCGACGCGCAGACCGAAGCCACGGAGGCAGACGCCGTGGCGGCTGGCTCGACTGACGTCGAGGCTGGCGACTCGGGGGCTGAGACCTCGCCGAGCAGCCAGGACCCGGATGCGGAGTTTCGCGGCGGCCAGCAGATCATTGGCGGCGAGGACGGTGTGGAGTTCTTCTACATCGCTCCCGAGGACGACGACGGCATGGAGGTCGTCCATCTGTACTGCGATGACGATCAGGCGCTCGCTGAGAAGGCTGAGCACAATGCCGGCTCCCAGCCCGCCGGGTGGCCGCAGGACTGGGACGGCAGCGGAGCCATGCCGGACCCGCTGTGCCATCCGGACTACCTGCAGATCGATGAGTGGGAGCACCTGGAGTCGCACTCCGCATGCTGGGAGGGCATCGAAACCTCGACTCTGGTCAGGGCCGGGCAGTCCCAGGCCGAGATCGACACCGCACTCTGGGAGCAGTCCCAGGCCCGAGCCGACTGGGCGCCTAATCCCCCGGGCGGCAACTGTGCCGAGCAGTGGGCGCAGCACGACGGCGGTGACCCGGAAGACTACGCCGACCGAGGCAACGCCAACGACGGCTGAGCCGCCTCGCCTGAGTGGGGTGGCACCTCCTCCGCGTTGAGCGGCGGAATCTACGAGCATCTAGTCCCGAAAACCGCATCAAGCACTCGCAGAATCCGCCCCTCGACGCAGAGGGAAAGCAAAGACCCCGGCCGACTGGATTGCTCCATGTCAGACCGGGGTCTTTGCGTCGTTCTCAGATGTGCGCGGAAGGGGACTTGAACCCCTACCCTCTTATACGAGGACTAGCACCTCAAGCTAGCGCGTCTACCTATTCCGCCACCCGCGCATCTTGTCTTTGCCTCAAAGGCAACGACAAGAAACATTAGCACGGTGCTGAACGGGACCGCGAATCGAGCAGGCCACCACTCGCCGTCGGGCGCTGTGTCCGCCCAGATCAGGGGACTCTTGCGGTCCATTCTTTGGTGCTGAACTTCTCCTGCACCAGCTGCTCGGCGCGAGCCAGCTCCTCCGGGCGGATCTCCGCGATCCGGGCGCCGTACTTCGTCGCGAAGGTCTCCACGAAGGCGTCGAGTATCTCCTGACGCGGCAGCCCGGTCTGGCTGCGCAGCGGGTCGACTCGTTTGGCCGCGGAGGTGATTCCCTTATCGGAGATCTTCTCCCGGCCGATGCGCAGCACCTGGAGCATGTCGTCGGCGTTCATGTCATAGCTCATGGTCACGTGGTGCACCATGCCGCCGCTGGCCAGACGCTTCTGAGCGGCCCCGCCGATCTTGCCCTCGGTGGAGACGATGTCGTTGAGCGGCTTATAGGAGGCGGTGATCCCGATCGAGGTCAGCGCCTCCATCGCCCAGGCGTCGAGGAACGGGTAGGAATCGGCGAAGCTGAGCCCGTCCACCAGGGAGGCGGGCACCGAGAGCGAATAGGTGACGAAGCTGCCCTCGTCCATGTACATCGCTCCCCCGCCGGTGATCCGGCGGACCACCGTGGCGCCGAGCCGTTCGGCGGCCTCGGAGTCGACCTCGTTGGCCAGGGACTGGAATGACCCGATCACCACTGCGCGCCCGGAGTAGTCCCACATCCGCATCAGCGGGGGCCGGTTGCCGCGGCCCACCTCCTCGGTGAGCACCTGATCCAGCGCCACATGCATCTCCACGGGCAGCTGCACCGCGGGCATGACCTCCCAGTCGTGATCCTCCCAGCGGGTGGCATGACCCAGGGCGCGCCGCACGGCGGTGGCGATGGCATATTCATCGAAGCCGAACATCTGCGCCTGGGCGGGCAGCTTCGCGCGCACCGATTCGGCGATCTCCTCGCGGGTGGCCCGGGTCGGCAGCCCGACCAGCGCGGCATTGAGCGAGTCCAGTGCCTCATCGGGCTCGAGGAAGAAGTCGCCGTTGACCGAGGCGGCGGTGATCCGCGCATCCCGCGGGTGGGTGCCGGGGTCGAGGTCGGTGTGCAGGTCGACGACGACGAGCTTGCCGCCCACGACCTTGTACTCCCCGTGATGCTGATGCTTATCCGTCATGGGGCAATCCTATGGGTGACCGGGTGTCAGCCGACCAAACCGGGCGAGCAGGTGCCATACCCGCTTGACGGTGTTCGGATCGTGGTCACCGCTGTGGGCCGCCCTGGCCACCAGATCTGGGGTGATCACCTGCCCCAGGCCCCGTGCGAGCTGCGCCGGCGAAGCACCACGGTATCTCTCATCCAGGGACCCGGTGTTGAGCCTGAACCCGGGGTGATACTCCACGGCGCAGCCGAGCTCACTGGCAGCGTCTGCGACCGCGGTGGCCCGGTGGCAGGGGTCAAGCAGGATCGCCTCGACATCCTCTGCGAAGTCCAGACCCCCATGGATATGGGCTTCGACGTAGTCGTCCAGGTAGTCCTGCTGTGCAGCGTCGGCGAGCGCTCCGAGCCGGTGGAGAGCAGCGGCATGGACGACTTCCGACGGCTCGAACACGCTGTCGGGGAAACAGAAAGTTGCTCGGTCCATCACGTGGGGGCGAAGCCTCAGATGAGCGGAGCCGAATCGTGGTGAGCCGCCGTAGGCGTCGTCGTGTCTGTTCCACGCTCCATAGACGGGGCGAGAGGCGGGACCCAGGGAGTCGTATCTGCCGTTGAACAGGCGACTCTCCCATTCCCAGCGGTCACCGCCGCGATGTGCGCTCAGCCCACCGTTGCTGGTCCCGGTCTCGAACTGCGAGCGATACCTGCGGTCGCGGGCGATCGATTCGATGACCAGTCCCCCTCGGTAGGGCCAGTCGGGGTGGAACTGCAGCGTCAGCGTCACGGTGAGACCCCAGCCAGCTGAGGGTCAATGCTGGCAAATAAGAGCGAATCCGCTCGCTGCCCCCGGATGAGCACATGCGAACGCAGCAACGCTTCGCGCTGCATTCCGATCTTTCTCAGGACCCTCTGCGACGCGACATTCTCGGGCCGACAGGTCGCCTCCACCCGGAGAACACTGAGCTCCCGGTGCGCGAACCCCAGCACTGCCGCTGCGGCCTCGCTTGCATAGCCCTGACCCCAATGGGCCCGAGCCAGCACATAGCCCATCTCTGCGCGCCGGTGTACGGCACTGGTCACCGTCACAGAACACGCCCCCACGACGACGTCGTCTGCGGTGACTGCCCAGGTGAAAGAGTCTTGCGTCGGGGCGGAGGAGGCGGTGACCACGTCGCGGACGAAAGCCTCCGTCTGGGCCAGCGTGTTGGGACCCCAATCCATGTACTGGCATACCTGGGGATCGGCGGCGTAGTTGTGGACCGCGTCGACGTCGCTGGAAAGGAAGTCGCGCAGCACCAGACGCTTTGTGCTCAGCTCGGGCATCTGGTGATTCTACGAGGGTGGCTCACCGCTCCTGGCCGCAGAGATCAGATGCACGACCTCATGGATGTCGAACGTTCGGAAGTCGCCCTGCGCCTGCCCCTCGGCCTGCAGGTCCATTAAGGCTCCAGATCCAGAGCTCAAGACTTCGCATCGTGCCTGGTCACAAGGGACTAACAATCTTGCAGATCAGTTGCCTAGAGGAACAACAACATGACTACGGTGGAGTAACTTCATCTGATTCCTTGACCGCCGGAGACGCCCCGATGATGCCTCACCCCACCTTCTTCGCCGCCGCGATCGCCGCCAGCACGTTGGCGCTGACGAGCTGCGGCACCGCCGACGAAGAGCCAGATCCGGCGGCCTCCACTCCGGAGCAGTCACCCTCAGCACAGGAGCCAGCTTCTGGAGTCGCAGGAGAGGACGACGCCGGGAACAGCCACGAGAATCCAGAGGCCGAGACTCCTGCACCAGAGTCCGATCCCGAGCCCTCCGAGGACGGGGCATTGTCCGGTGATGACGACGCCGACCCGGATGAGGAAGCCGAGGAGGGCGACGAGCCTCAGCCTGAGCCTGAGCCTGAGGCATTCAACCCCGAAGAGTTCAGCCTCGAGGGAGTCCAGCAGGAAGTCGAGCCCGGCGACATCGCTGACCTCGGCGACTTCACCGCCGTGCGGCACGGCTTCCACGACGACCCCGCGCAAATCATCATCGACGTCGCCACACCCTAGGGGCTTTCTGCGCCGGTGAATCCCCCGAATGAGCGCAGCCCTCCACGCCTGAGCACTGGCGCGGTGAGCAGCACAGCCATAGAAGCTAGCAATCCGAACAGCATCGGTGGTCCACCGATATTCCCCACCCACCCGGCGTGAAGGAACACGCCGGCCGAGATCACCGCCATGACACCCAGCGACACCGTCATGATGTTGGCCCACCGACGCACTCGATCAGTCGTTGGTCTCTCGGCCGCGGTGGCCACGGTGTCGGCCACGGCGGCCGGGGCGGCATCGGTGTCCACGGCCGCAACCGTGAGAAGCCGCCAGGCGGCCACGACAGCCACCTCGAATCCACCGATCGCGACCGTCACGGCCGCCAGGTAGGGCATCTGGAGATGCGCGACCTGGGGGTAATCCGCAGCCAGGGACGCCGCCAAAGCCGGGACCAGGATCAGCTGGGCGATGAGCGCGCCGAGAAACAACCCTCCAAGAAGGATCCTCCACCCGAGGTGCTCTGACCTGGTCATCTACCGATCACTGCCCTCGGAGGGCTCTCGCCTCAGCAGATCACCAGGCTCACAATCGAGGGCTTCGCAGAGTGCCTCCAAGGTGGAGAACCGGACCGCCCGAGCGCGGTTGTTCTTCAGTATCGAGATGTTGGCGGGCGTGATGCCCACCCTCTCCGCCAACTCGCCCACCGACATCTGGCGTTCGGCGAGCATGACGTCGATGGCGACCCGGATGGCCATCAGACGACCCCCGCCAGTTCCGTGCGGTAGTCGATCGCCTGGACCAGCAGACTCCGCATGACCGCGAGAAGCAGCAGGAGCGAGACCCCCAGGGTCATGGCCCCGCCCAGTCCGAGCAAGGCCGGGGGCCCGCCGATCTGGACGATGAAGATTAGGTGCACGAAGACCCCCGCCGCCAGTGCCGTGGAGGCCATCAATGCCAGCAGGATGACATCGACCCATTTCAACGCGGCGGAATCGAAGATCCGATCCTTCGACACCATCGTCGCCAGCCGCCAGGTGGCGACCAGTCCGACTTGGACACCCACGATCGCGGCGATTGCGAGAGATGCGTAGGGCACCGTCAGCGGCGCAATCTCGGGGAACATCTCCCCCGCGCTTCGTGCATTGATCGGGATCGCGAGCTGCACGATGAAGCTTCCCAGCAGCAGAAGGCCCAGCGCAGTTCTGAGCCCCATTGAGTACACAGTAGACATATATTGATTATCAATCGATGCATGTTGTTAGTCAACATAATCGGCGCGGATGTTGGTCCGGCGTCGTCGGCATGACAAGACCCCGGAGACAGAAGTAGGGCCGCAGTCGAAGTGACTGCGGCCCTACTGAAGCGCTTGGAGCGAGAAGCTGTGTGCCTTACTTCTTGCCGCCGAAGCCCTTGAAGCGTGCGTTGAAGCGCTCGACGCGACCCTCGGAGTCCATGATGCGCTGCTTGCCCGTGTAGAACGGGTGCGAGGCTGCGGAGATCTCGACGTCGATGACCGGGTAGGTGTTGCCGTCTTCCCACTCCATGGTCTTCTTCGAGGAAGTGGTGGAGCGGGTGAGGATCTTCTCACCGGAGGCCAGATCGTTGAAGATGACCGGCTCGTACTTGGGGTGGATATCAGACTTCATGAATGTGTCCTTTTCATCTGCCGCTGGATTTTGCCAGAAGCGTGGAACTGAGGGTGGGCCGAGTTTGGACCAACACAGCACTATATCAAATCGACCTCACACCCGCCGGGCACCCCTCCCCCTCCTGGCTGGTTGAGTTTTCCGGCGGTTACGAAGTAGCCGGAAAACTCAACCACCCATGAAGAGGTTGCGCAGCATCACGAACAGCGCCACCAGGCCCAGGGTCACGATGACCAGGCGCAGCACCAGCGGCGAGAGCCGGCGACCCACCCAGGCTCCGATGAGTCCGCCCAGCGTGGAGCCCACGGCGATGATGCCCACCACGCCCCAGAGGATCACCCGCTCGTCCGGTTCACGCAGCAGGTAGTCCACCACCAGATAGCTGATCGCGGCGGTGAGGTTCACGACGGCGACCAGCAGGTTCTTCACCCCGTTGGCCTGCTGGATATTGGCCATCAGGAAGATGCCCAGGATGCCCATGAGCAGGATCCCCTGCGCGGCCACGAAGTAGCCGCCGTAGATGCCGGCGGCGAAGACCAGCAGCATCAGCACCAGGCTGACCGTGGGCATCGAGGGCTTGGCGGGCTTCGCCGCGGCAGCCTCGTCGGCGCCGCCATCCGCGCCAGCATCAGTGTCGGCCGCAGCCGGCTCCGCGCCGGGCTGGTCAGGCCGCTTCTCCTCTTCCCGGGCTGCAGCGCGCGCCCGGACCCAGGCGGAGAGCCGGGGCTGGGCGATCACGAAGGCGAGCGAGACCACGATCAGGATCGGGGCGACGCGGCCGAAGACCTCCTCGGGCAGGGTGATCAGCAGCACCGCGCCGATGACGCCGCCCAGCACGGAGGCCGGGACCAGTTTGATCAGCACCGACTTCACCTGCCGGATCTCACGCCGATACCCCCAGGCGCCGGTGAAGTTTCCGGCGATCAGGCCCATCGCGTTGGAGACCGTGGCGGAGACCGGGGGGATTCCCATGGCGACCAGCACCGGGAAGGTCACCAGGGTCCCGGAGCCCACCACGGTGTTGATCGCGCCGGCCCAGACGCCTGCCACCAGGATGAGCAGCAGGAATTCGATCCCGAGGCCGTGCAGTTCAAAGTCAGCGAGCGCCTCCATCAGCCACGAGCCTGCGACGACGCCGCGGCGGCAGCCCCGGTCGGCTTCTTGAACGCGGAGAAGCGCCCGTCGCGGTGGATCAGGTCAAGCTCGGTGTCGAAGGTCTTCGAGAGGTTCTCCGAGGTCATGGTCTCCTCGATCGGGCCTGCGGCGACGGTCTTGCCGTCACGCAGCAGCAGCACGTGGGTGAATCCGGGCGGGATCTCCTCCAGATGGTGGGTGACCAGCACCGTCGTCGGGGACTCCTCGCTGCTGACCAGCTCGCTGGTGCGCTCCACGAGCGCCTCACGTCCGCCCAGGTCCAGTCCGGCGCCGGGCTCGTCCAGGAGCAGCAGCTCCGGATCGGTCATCAGCGCCCGGGCGATCTGCACCCGCTTGCGCTCCCCCTCGGAGAGCGTCCCGAAGGGTCGGTCGAAGACCGTGCCCACGCCCCACTCGTTGAGCAGCGCGAACGCCCGGCGCTCATCGAGCTGCTCATACTCCTCGCGCCAACGTCCGGTGACTCCGTAGGCGGCGGTGACCACGACGTTCAGCGCGGTCTCCTGCATCGGGACCGTGGTGGTCAGCGAGTTGGAGCTGAATCCGATCAGCGGGCGCAGCTCGAAGACGTCGACGGCGCCGAGCTGCTCATCGAGGATCCGCGCCGTGCCGGTGGTCGGGAACAACCGTGCCGCGGCGATCTGGAGCAGGGTGGTCTTGCCGGCCCCGTTCGGCCCCAGGATCACCCAGCGCTCGTCCTCGTTCACCGTCCAGGAGACGTCGTTCAACAGGCTCTTGCGCCCTCGGCGCACGCTGACATTCTGGATATCGAGGACAGGACTCATGGCCCCAACACTATCGAACCCGATCAGGCGCTATAGGCTGAACACGCTATGACTGCGCACCCTGATCCTGATCTCCCCGGCCCCGATCTCCCACCCGGCACGGTGGCCATGTTGGCCGCCGCCGAGCTCGACGGACCACTGATCCGCTCGCTGACCCACGAGTTCTCTCGACGCGGCGTGGTCCACAGTGTGGAGCTGCGCCAGGTCCCACTGGCCGATGCCACCGAGGTGTCTGCGGTGCGCTGGTCCGTGACGCTGGATGACTCCGATGACTCCTTCGGCTCCCAGCTGGCGGTCTCGCTGCTCGAAGACGCCGCGCATCAGCTCAGCGACACGGTCACCCAGACGGTGCTGCCGGCCCCGCACCGCGCCCGGCTGCACGCGCAGGACGGCCGGCTGATGCTGCTGATGGACGTGGACTCCACGCTGATCGATCAGGAGGTGATCGAGCTGCTGGCCCGCGACGCCGGACGGGAGGCCGAGGTCGCCAAGGTCACCGAGCGTGCCATGCGTGGGGAGATCGACTTCGCCGCCTCGCTGCACCAGCGGGTCTCCGCGCTCACCGGGCTGCCGCAGAGCGTGATCGACTCGACCCTCGCCGCGGTCACCCCCACCCAGGGCGCCCGGGAGCTGCTGCAGGAGATGCGCCGGCGCGGCTGGCCCAGCTACGCCGTCTCCGGCGGATTCCTTCAGGTGCTCGCACCGCTGGCGGAGGATCTGGGGCTCACCGGCCACCACGCCAATGACCTGGCCATCTCGCCGCAGGGGACCCTGGAAGGGACCGTGCGGGGCGCCGTCGTCGACCGCGCGGCAAAGAAGGAGTATCTTGAACAGTGGTCGGCGTCACAGGGACTGCTCCCGCACAACGTCGTCGCGGTCGGCGATGGCGCCAATGACCTGGACATGATCACCGCCGCCGGAGTGGGCATCGCCTTCTGCGCCAAGCCCGCTCTGCGCGAGCAGGCGGACCTCGTGATCGACCACCGCTCCTTCGAGCTCATCTCGCTGGCCCTGGGGATGAGCTGAGCTGACCGGTTCGAAGGAGTGAAATACCCCTGCACCGTCGCAGGAGAGAACACGCAGCCGCGGCGAAGACGCCGCAGCCAGAGAACTCATACTCGCGATCATCACGCGTGAGCATCCAGCAATGCTCTGATGATCCGCCAGGAATAGCCTCTATCCCGGTAGGGTTGATCCTGCGCGGCACAACGATGTGCGCGGCCCTCGTTGTCCACACGTCCCTCACCATTTGGAGGAAACCTAGTGACCGATAATGCCGTATTCACCGATCTGGATAAGCGGGCAGTCGATACGCTGCGCGTACTTGCAGCCGACTCCGTGGAGAAGGTCGGCTCCGGCCACCCCGGCACCGCGATGTCGCTGGCTCCAGCCGCCTACCTGCTCTTCCAGAAGATGATGAAGCATGATCCCACTGACCCGCAGTGGATCGGCCGCGACCGCTTCATCCTCTCCCCCGGTCACACCTCGCTCACGCTCTACCTCCAGCTCTACTTCTCCGGCTACGGCCTCGAGGTCGAGGACCTGGCCGCGCTGCGCACCTGGGATTCGCTGACTCCGGGCCACCCCGAGTACGGACACACCCCCGGAGTGGAGATGACCACCGGCCCGCTGGGCCAGGGCCTGGCCTCCTCGGTCGGCTTCGCCTACGGGCAGCGCCGGATGCGCGGCCTGATGGACCCCGACGCGCCCGCCGGGGAGTCCCCCTTCGACCACACCATCTGGGTGATCGCCTCCGACGGCGACCTCCAGGAGGGCGTGACCTCCGAGGCCTCCTCGCTGGCGGGCCACCAGGAGCTGGGCAACCTCGTGGTGATCTGGGACGACAACAAGATCTCCATCGAAGATGACACCGACATCGCCTTCACCGAGGACGTCTCCGCCCGTTACGAGGCCTACGGCTGGCACGTGCAGCGCGTGGACTGGAAGAAGTCCGGTGACTACGACGAGGACATCGAGGAGCTGCACCGCGCGCTGGAGGCGGCCAAGGCCGAGACCTCCAAGCCCTCCCTGATCGCGCTGCGCACCGTGATCGGCTACCCCTCGCCCAAGAAGCAGAACACCGGCGGGATCCACGGCTCGAAGCTGGGCAACGACGAGCTGGTCGCGCTCAAGGAGCTGCTCGGCTTCGACACCGAGGCGCACTTCGCGGTGGAGGACGAGGTCCTCACCCACGCCCGCAAGATCCTCGAGCGCAGCGTGGAGACCCGGAAGGAATGGGACGGCAAGTTCGCCTCCTGGCGCGAGGCCAACCCGGAGCAGGCGACGCTGCTGGACCGGCTGACCGCCGGCGAGCTGCCCGAGGGCTGGGAGTCGAATCTCCCCGAGTTCCCCTCCGGTGAAGAGGTCGCCACCCGCTCCGCCTCCGGCAAGGTGCTCAACGGCATCGCCGAGGTGCTCCCCGAGCTCTGGGGCGGCTCCGCAGACCTCGCGGGATCGAACAACACGCTGCTCTCCGGCTACGACTCCTTCATCCCGGAGTCCCACTCCACCGAGAAGTTCTCCGGCAACCGCTATGGGCGCAACCTGCACTTCGGCATCCGGGAGCACGCCGCGGCCTCGATCACCAACGGCATCTCGCTCTCCACCCCGCTGCGCACCTATAACGGCACCTTCCTGATCTTCTCGGACTATCAGCGCCCCGCCATCCGGCTGGCCGCGCTGATGGGCACCGGATCGATCTTCGTGTGGACCCACGACTCGATCGGTCTGGGCGAGGACGGACCCACCCACCAGCCGGTGGAGCAGCTCGCCAGCCTGCGCGCCATCCCCAACCTGGACGTGATCCGCCCCGGGGATGCCAATGAGGTCGCCATCGCCTGGCGCGAGGTGCTGCGCCGCAATGATCGCCCCGCCGGTCTGGCGCTGACCCGCCAGAACATCCCGACCTACGCCCGCGGCACCGGGGCCGCCACCGCCACCGAGTTCGGCTCGGTGGAGGGCGCCGCCAAGGGCGCCTACGTGCTGGCCGAGGCGGTCAAGGACGGAGCCGTGGTGACCCCCGACGTCGTGCTGATCGGCACCGGCTCCGAGGTCCAGCTCGCCGTGGAAGCCCGCGAGGCGCTCACCGCTCAGGGCGTCGCCGCCCGCGTGGTGTCCATGACCTGCCGCGAGTGGTTCTTCGAGCAGGACGCCGCCTACCGCGAGTCGGTCATCCCGGCCGCCGTGAAGGCGCGCGTCTCCGTGGAGGCCGCGTCCTCCATGGGCTGGCGGGACATCGTCGGTGACGCCGGCCGGATCATCGGGCTGGATCACTTCGGGGCCTCTGCGGACTACAAGGTGCTCTACGAGCAGTTCGGCATCACCGCCGCCGCTGTCACCGAGGCCGCCCAGGAATCCATCGCCGCCGCCTCCTGAGGGCGGCTCTCCGGGGCACCCTCCACCGGGCGCCCCGAGGAGCACCCTCGCTGACCGAGACCACCCGGAGGCTCTGCCTCCGACCGGCCCTGCACAGGGCAGGCCCTCCACGGGCAGGGCCTCCGGGCGTCCGGCGCATCAGACTCATCCATCACCTGGCATCAGGAGAACACCATGACTGCAAACAAGAACACCCAGGCCCTCTCGGACCTCGGGGTCTCGATCTGGCTCGATGACCTCTCCCGGGAACGGCTGAACTCGGGCTCGCTGGCGAAGCTGATCGAGACGCACAACGTCGTCGGCGTCACCACCAACCCGACCATCTTCGAGTCCGCTCTGAAGGACGGCGAGGCCTATGAGGCGCAGCTGACCGAGCTGGCCGCCGCCGGAGCCGACGCCGAGCGGGCCGTCTTCGACATCACCACCGCCGATGTACGCGAGGCCTGCGACGTGTTCGCCGGGGTCTACGCGGCCACCGACGGGGTCGACGGCCGGGTCTCCATCGAGGTGGATCCCCGCCTGGCCCGCGACGCCGCCGGCACCATCGCCCAGGCCCGCGAGCTCTACAAGGCGGTGGACCGGGAGAACGTGCTGATCAAGATCCCCGCCACCGTGGAGGGCATCGAGGCGATCGCCGCCGTCACCGCCGAGGGCATCAGCGTCAACGTGACCCTGGTGTTCTCCCTGGAGCGCTACCGCGCAGTGATCAACGCGTTCATGCTCGGCCTGGAGAAGGCGCACTCGGACGGGATCGACATCTCGAAGATCCACTCCGTGGCCTCCTTCTTCGTCTCCCGCGTGGACGCCGAGATCGACAAGCGCCTCGAGCTCGCCGCCGAAGAGGGCAAGCCCGGCACCGAGAAGCTGAAGTCCCAGGCCGCCGTGGCCAACGCCCGGCTCGCACACCAGATCGCGGTGGAGACCTTCTCCTCCGAGCGCTGGCAGCTGCTCGCCGAGCGCGGCGGACGCCCGCAGCGGCTGCTGCTGGCCTCCACCGGCACCAAGGACCCGAACCTCTCGGACACCCTGTACGTGACCGAGCTGGCCGGCACCGACGTGGTCAACACCATGCCGGAGAAGACCCTGCTGGCCCTGGCCGATCACGGCGTGGTCGAGAAGGACACGCTCAGCGGCACCTACGTGGAGGCCAATAAGGTCCTCGACGGCATCTCCGCCGCCGGGATCAGCTACCGCGACGTCGTCGACACCCTGGAGACCGAAGGTCTGGAGAAGTTCGAGGTCTCCTGGAAGGGCCTGCTGGGCACCATCGACGATGGGCTCAAGCGCAACAGCTGAACCGTGCACGCCGGTCCGCCCGCGATCTGAGCGGACCGGCCGACTGTTCACCCCGTACGGTGCCCGGCCCGAGACGCCTCCGCCTCCACCCAGTGGAGCGCAGGCGGCTGGATCGGGCGCCGATCAGGGTCAACAGCCGTGTGAATCCCACCGGCCCCCTATAAGCGCAGATGCTGGCCAGGCTGAACCGAGGCGTTCGGCTGAGAAAGGAAGCACGTCATGAGCTCACTCTCCCTGACACTGTCCGGAGCGGCCCGTCAGGCCGCCGAACACCAGGTTCCCGGTCTGCTGGACCACGAATTCGCCTCCCGGCTGGCCGCGAAGGACCACACCCTCTGGGGCGTGGACGCCGAGGAGGAGGCCAGCAAGCGGCTGGGCTGGGTGGCGCTCTTCGAGGACTCCCGCGCACTGCTGCCGAAGATCGCCGCGCTGCGCGAGGAGCTCGCCGCCGAGGGCGTCACCCGGGTGGTGCTCGCCGGGATGGGCGGGTCCTCCCTGGCCCCAGAGGTCATCTGCGCCACCGCCGGGGTGGAGCTCACCGTCCTGGACTCCACCGACCCGCAGCATGTCGCCGCCGTCGTCGGGTCTGACATCGAGAAGACCGTGCTCGTGGTCTCCTCGAAGTCCGGCTCCACCGTGGAGACCGACTCGCAGCGCCTGATCGTGCAGCAGGCGATAACCGAGGCCGGGATCGACGCCGTGTCCCGCACCGTGATCGTCACCGACCCGGGCTCCCCGCTGGCCGAGTCCTCCGCCGAGGCCGGGGTCCGCGCGATCTTCGAAGCCGACCCCACCGTGGGCGGGCGCTACTCCGCGCTCACCGCCTTCGGCCTGGTCCCCTCCGGTCTGGCCGGGGCCGACCTGGAGTCCCTGCTCGACGACGCCGAGGAGACGCTCACGATCCTCGCCGAGGACGACGCCGACAACCCCGGTCTGCGCCTGGGTGCAGCCATCGGCGGCACCGTCCCGCTGCGCAACAAGCTGGTGCTCGTCGACGTGGGCTCCCCGCTGATCGGCCTGGGCGCCTGGATCGAGCAGCTGATCGCGGAGTCCACCGGAAAGAACGGCACCGGCCTGCTGCCGGTGATCGTCGCCGACGGCGAGCCGGAGCTGCACCGCGATGACGACGACGCACTGATCACCCAGATCATCGACGTCGAGGTCGAAGACGGCGCCTCGGTGGACAACGACGACGCCGACCTGGTCGTCAGCTCACACGGGGTGCGCACCGGCGGAAGCCTGGGCGCGCAGTTCATCCTCTGGGAGGTCGCCACCGTGGTCGCCGGGGCGCTGCTGAGCATCAACCCCTTCGACCAGCCCGATGTGGAGTCCGCCAAGACCGCCGCCCGCGGCCTTCTCGACGCGCCCGCCCCGGAGGCCGGTGACGCGGTGACCGACGGCGCGCTCTCCATCCGCACCCTCGGCGGCGGAGCACTGACCGAGGCGAACCCGACCGATCTGAGCCAGGCGCTGCAGGCGCTGGTGAAGGCCGTGCCGGAGGACGGCTACCTCGCGGTCACCGCCTACCTGGACCGCACCACCGAGACCCAGCTGGAAGCGATCCGCGCCCAGCTCTCCTCACTTGCCGGACGCCCGGTGACCTTCGGCTGGGGCCCGCGCTTCCTGCACTCCACCGGACAGTTCCACAAGGGCGGCCCGCACGTGGGCGCCTTCCTGCAGCTCACCGCCAGCTCCAGCACCGATGTGCAGGTCCCGGACCGGCCCTTCACGCTGGCCAAGCTGATCGCCGCGCAGGCCGAGGGCGACGCCCAGGTGCTCGCCGGGCATGACATGCCGGTGCTGCAGGTGCACCTGAACGACCGCACCGCCGGCCTGGCCCAGGTCATCGAGACCGTGGACGCCCTGTGAGCTCAGCACGCAGCACCTCCGCGCCCAGCTCCGGCGCCGGGGCCGGGGCCCAGCGCAGCGCCGGAGCACCGCGCAGCGCCGGGGCTCCGCGCAGCGTAGGGGCACCGCACAGCCGGCCCAGCAACCCGCTGCGCGACCCCCGCGACCGTCGCCTGAACCGGATCGCCGGACCCTCGGCGATGGTGATGTTCGGGGTCACCGGGGACCTGGCGCGCAAGAAGCTGCTCCCGGCGATCTACGACCTGGCCAACCGCGGGCTGCTGCCGCCGAGCTTCTCCCTGGTGGGCTTCGGCCGGCGGGACTGGACCCATGAGCAGTTCGCCGCGGAGGTCCTCGAGCAGGTCAAGGCCTCCGCGCGGACCCCCTTCGACCAGCAGGTCTGGGACCAGCTCTCCGACGGGCTGCGCTTCGTGACCACGACAGGCTTCGACGACGACGCCGCCTACGCCCGGCTCGGCGAGACCCTGGATGAGCTCGAGGAGTCCCGGGGCACCCGCGGCAACCACGCGTTCTACCTCTCGATCCCGCCGAACTCCTTCGAGATCGTCTGCCAGAAGCTCTCCTCTCATGGGCTCGCCGCCCCACAGGACACGGTGGAGGACCCCTGGAGCCGGGTGGTCATCGAGAAGCCCTTCGGCCATGATCTGGCCTCCGCCCGGGAGCTCAACGCCGTGGTGGAATCTGTGTTCCCCCCGGATGCGGTCTTCCGGATCGATCACTACCTGGGCAAGGAGACGGTGCAGAACCTGCTCGCGCTGCGCTTCGCGAACCAGCTCTTCGAACCGCTCTGGAACGCCCAGTACGTGGATCATGTGCAGATCACCATGGCCGAGGACATCGGCATCGGCGGCCGGGCCAGCTATTACGACGGCGTGGGCGCCGCCCGCGACGTGATCCAGAACCACCTGCTGCAGCTGCTCGCGCTGACCGCGATGGAGGAACCGATCTCCTTCGACGCCGCGCACCTGCGCGCCGAGAAGGAGAAGGTGCTCGCCGCCGTGCGGATCCCGGAGGACCTCGGGGCCGCCTCGGCCCGGGGCCAGTACACCTCCGGCTGGCAGGGCGGGGAGAAGGTCGTCGGGTTCCTCGACGAGGAGGGGTTCAACCCGGACTCCACCACGGAGACCTTCGCGGCGCTGAAGCTGGACATCAACACCCGCCGCTGGGCCGGGGCCCCGTTCTACCTGCGCGCCGGGAAGCGGCTGGGCCGCCGGGTCACCGAGATCGCGGTGATCTTCAAGCGCGCCCCGAACCTGCTCTTCCAGGACCACGATGACAAGGAGTTCGGCCAGAACGCCGTCGTCATCCGGGTCCAGCCCGATGAGGGGGCCACCATCCGGTTCGCCTCCAAGGTCCCGGGCACCCAGATGGAGGTCCGCGACGTCACCATGGACTTCGGCTATGGGCACGCCTTCACCGAGGACAGCCCGGAGGCCTATGAGCGGCTGATCCTCGATGTGCTGCTCGGGGAGCCCCCGCTGTTCCCGCGCCATGAGGAGGTCGAGCTCTCCTGGAAGATCCTGGACCCCTTCGAGGAGCACTGGGCCGCCCAGCAGGTCCAGCCCGAGCCCTATGCCCCGGGCGGCTGGGGGCCACCCTCTGCCCATGATCTGCTGGCCCGCGATGGCCGCACCTGGCGCAGGCCCTAGAAGGAGAACTCACGTGATCGTCGATATCGAGAACACCACCACCTCGAAGGTCTCCAAGAAGCTGCGCAAGCTGCGCGAGGACGGCGGCGTCGTCGCCCTGACCCGGGTGCTGACGCTGGTCATCCTGACCTCCAAGGACAACGCGGAGCCCGCGATCGCCGCGGCGAACCGGGCCTCCCGGGAGCACCCCTGCCGGATCATCGTGCTGGCCTCGGGCCGGGCCGCCGATGAGACCCGGCTCAACGCCCAGATCCGGGTCGGCGGGGACGCCGGCGCCTCGGAGGTGATCGTGCTGGAGGCCTCCGGGGAGCTCACCGAGCAGAACGAGGCGATGGTCTCCGCGCTGCTGCTCCCGGACGCCCCGATCGTGGCGTGGTGGGCCGATGAGCTGCCGGAGAACGTCAGCAGCACCCCGATCGGGAAGATCGCGCACCGCCGGATCACCGATTCCGCGATGGACCCGCGCCCGCTGGAAGCGCTGCAGCGGATCTCCGCGCACTACGCCGAGGGTGACACCGATCTGGCCTGGACCCGGCTGACGCATTGGCGGATCCACCTGGCCAGCATCTTGGACACCTTGGACCCGGCGGATCTGACCTCGGTGACCGTGGAGGCCGCCGCGGACCTGCCCAGCGCGGCGCTGCTCGCGGCCTGGCTGCAGCAGGCGCTTCAGATCCCGGTCAGCCTGGTCTCCACAGTGGCCCCGGCGGAGTCCGAGCTGCCACTGACGCTGACCGCGGTCACCTTCCACCGGGCCGAGGGAGATGTCAGTCTCTCCCGGCCGCGCGGGGAGGAGATCGCCGAGCTGCGCTCCGCCGACGGCCTGGTCCAGGGCGTGCCGCTGCCGGTGCGCACCCTGGAGGTGTGCCTGGCCGAGGAGCTGCGCCGGCTGGACTCCGATGAGGTCTTCGGCGAGGTGCTCACCCGGGCGCTGCCGGTCACCGATCTCACCGGCGCCTCGCCCGCGGCCTGACCCAGCGGTTAGGCTCGGGGAAAACGTGCAAGACGCTGCGGAAAGGTGCATCCCCCATGACAGATTCCCCCCAGGCCACTTCGGCTGAGTCCACCTCGTCCGAGTCGGCTTCGGCTGAGCCGACTTCGGCTGAGCCGGCTTCGGCTGAGCCCGCTTCGGCTGAGTCTGCGCTGGCGGCCCCGCGCACCGAGGTCTTCGCGGAGAAGGACCAGCTGGTCTCGGTGGTCGCGGAGCGGCTGCTCGCGGTGCTGGTCGACGCGGCGCGGGAGCACGGTGAGGCTCACGCGGTGCTCACCGGGGGCAGCGCGGGCATCGCGGTGCTGGCTCAGGTGGCCGAGCTGGTCGCCCGGCCCGGCACCGAGACCCCGTCCTGGCGCCAGGTGCACTTCTGGTGGGGCGATGAGCGGCTGCTGCCCAGCGATGACCCGGAGCGCAACGCCCAGCAGGCCCACACCGCGCTGCTCGATGCGCTGATCGCCGAGCACGGGCTGCCCGAGGAGAACGTGCACCGGATGCCGACCTCGGAGGACGCCGCAGACCCGGGAATCGGGGCCGAGATGTACGCCACCGAGCTGCAGGGCCATGCCGCTGACGGCAGCCAGGACGGCCTGGCGCTGCCCCGGTTCGACGTGCTGCTGCTCGGCGTCGGACCCGACGGGCACGTGGCCAGCCTGTTCCCCGGCAAAGCCGCGCTGGAGGTCACCGAGACGACGACCACGGGTGAGGACTCCTCCCCCAAGCCACCGCCGCAGCGGATCTCGCTGACCTTCCCGGCGATCCACAGCGCGCAGCGAGTCTGGATGGTGGTCTCCGGCGCGGACAAGGCCGAGGCCGCCGCCCAGGCACTGACCCCGGACACCGTGGTCGCGGAGATCCCCGCAGTGAACGCCCGCGGCACCCGGGAGACCATCTGGCACCTGGACCGGGCCGCCGCCTCCCAGCTCTCCTGACCTCCCCGCCCTTCCTGGGCAGTTGAGTTTTCCGGCTACTTCGTAACCGCCGGAAAACTCAACCACCCAGGATAGGTGGGATGGGATGCGAAGAGCCCCGCTCGACCGTGGTGGTCGGGCGGGGCTCTTTTCGCTGCGGGGGGGGGCGTTCAGATATCGGCGCCCAGCGGGACCATCAGGGCCAGGGCCACGATGATCAGGCCCCAGGTCACGGCCAAGGTGATGGTCAGCCGGTTCAGGTTGCGCTCTGCCACGCCGGAGGACCCCAGCGAGGAGGTCACGCCGCCGCCGAACATGTCAGACATGCCTCCGCCGCGGCCCTTGTGCAGCAGGATGAGCAGGATCAGCAGCAGGCTGATCAGTGCCAGGAGCACCTGAAGTGCGATGGTCAGTGCAGACACAGCGACCTTTCATGATGGAACGGGTGCGAAACGACTACCAGGATAGCCCGGATGGGGCCGAATCCTGGCTTCCGGAGTCAGCTCAGCCCTGCGCGCCGGTGTCGACGTGCTTCTCGAAGGAGGCGATCTTGCTGAACTCATCGGTGTCCAGGCTCGCTCCACCGACCAGGGCGCCGTCCACATCGGCGCCGCCGAGGATCGCAGCGACGTTCTTGGACTTCACGGAACCGCCGTAGAGCACCCGCACGGTGTCGGCGAACTCCTGGGAGTACAGCTCGGCGAGCTTGGCGCGGATCGCAGCGGACATCTCCTGGGCGTCCTCGGGCCCCGCCACCTTGCCGGTGCCGATCGCCCAGACCGGCTCGTAGGCGACGACGAGCTCGGCGAGCTCCTCGGCGCTGCGACCCACCAGGGCGCCTTCGAGCTGGGCCAGCGTGTGCGCGACGTGGTTCCCGGCCTCGCGGACCTCCAGGCCTTCCCCGACGCAGAGCACCGGGGCGAGCCCGTGGCGCAGCGCAGCGGAGAGCTTGGCGTTGAGCTGCTCATCGGTCTCGCCGTGGACCTCGCGGCGCTCGGAGTGTCCGATCAGCACCTGGGAGCAGCCCAGCTTCGCCAGAAAGGCCCCGGAGATGTCCCCGGTGTAGGCCCCGGAGTCCTGGTCGGAGAGGTCCTGGGCGCCGTAGTCGATGCCCAGCTTGTCCCCGGTGACCAGGGTCTGCACGCCGCGCAGATCGGTGAACGGCGGGAACACCGAGACCTGCACCCGGTCGTAGTCGTGGCCGGCGTCGTTCAGCGTCCAGGCCAGCTTCTGGACCAGCGCGATCGCTTCCATGTGGTCGATGTTCATCTTCCAGTTGCCCGCGATCAGCGGGCGGCGCACGAAGGCGCCGTTCTTCTGAGTAGTCATGGAGAGGGTGTCCCTTTCAACGGTGATGAGATCAGCAGGTCAGGCGAAGCAGCGGCGGTGGGACCGCCGAGCGGCGGGTCAGGACTCGAGGGCGTCGATGCCGGGCAGCGACTTGCCCTCGAGGTATTCCAGGCTGGCGCCGCCGCCGGTGGAGATGTGGCCGAAGCTGTCCTCGTCGAAGCCCAGCGCGCGCACGGCGGCGGCAGAGTCGCCGCCGCCCACCACGGTGAACGCCTCGGTGGTGGTCAGCGCCTCCGCCACGGCGGCGGTGCCCTTGGCGAAGGCCTCCATCTCGAACACGCCCATGGGCCCGTTCCAAAAGACCGTCTTGGCCTGGGCGATCTCGGCGGCGAAGGCCTGGGAAGTCTCGGGTCCGATGTCCAGGCCCAGCGCCTCGGCACCGTGCTTGCCGGACTCCAGGGCGTCCACCGGGAGCACCTCGACCTCGGCGTCGGCGGCGAAGGCCGAGGCCATCACGATGTCGGTGGGCAGCACGATCCGGCAGTTGTGCCGCTCGGCGGCCTGAAGGAAGCCGGTGACGGTGTCGAGCTTGTCGTTCTCCACCAGGGACTTCCCGATCCCGTGGCCCTGCGCCTTGAGGAAGGTGAAGACCATGCCGCCGCCGATCAGCAGCGTGTCGGCCCGGCTCATCAGGTTCTCGATCACGGCGAGCTTGTCAGAGACCTTGGACCCGCCGAGCACCACCGTGTAGGGGCGCTCCGGGGTCTCGGTCAGGCGCTTGAGCACCTGCAGCTCGTCGCGGACCAGATCGCCCTGGTAGGCGGGCAGCTTCGCGGTGATGTCAGCGACCGAGGCATGCGCGCGGTGCACCGCGCCGAAGGCGTCGTTGACGTAGGCGCCGTGTTCGCCGGTCAGCGCGGCGAGCTCGGCGGCAAGCTCGGCCCGCTCGGCGTCGTCCTTGGAGGTCTCGCGCGGGTCGAAGCGGACGTTCTCCAGCAGCAGGATCTGGCCCGGGGCCAGCGCGGCGGCGTGCTCCTGGGCGCTGGGGCCCACCAGGTCCTCGGCGCGCAGCACCTCGACCTCGCTGAGCTCGGCCATCCGGGCGGCCACCGGGGCGAGTGAGTACTTCGGCTCGGGCTCGCCCTTCGGGCGTCCCAGGTGCGCGGTGACCAGCACCCGGGCGCCGGCGGCGGCGAGCTTCTCGAGCACCGGCAGCGAGGCGCGGATGCGGCCGTCGTCGGTGACCACACCATCCTTCAGCGGCACGTTGAGGTCGGAGCGGACGAGCACGCGGCGGCCGTCCAGGGCTTCGGCGAGCAGGGCGTCAAGGGTGGCTGCAGTCATGTGTTCAGGGTACCAATCGCTGGAAGGGAGAAACATGGGGCGGTGCGGCTGAGCAGGCGCTCCGGCCGGGAGCCGACGACGACGGCGCTGGGGCCCGCCGCCCGGGGACAGACCGGGTCCGCCGACAGGACCGACGACGACGGCGCCGGCCAGTGCCGCACGGCAGAAGCCCCGGTCTCGACGAGGGTTCGTCGAGCCGGGGCCTCTGCGTTCACGCGTGCTGGATCAGCGGCCGACGTGCGCGGTCATGTCCACCAGGCGGGAGGAGTAGCCGTACTCGTTGTCGTACCAGCCGAAGACCTTCACGGTCTTGCCGATGACCTTGGTCAGCGGTGCGTCGAAGATCGTGGAGTGCGGGTCACCGACGATGTCGGAGGAGACCAGCGGATCCTCGTTGTAGGACAGGATGCCCTTGAGCGGGCCTTCGGCGGCCTTCTTGAAGGCGGCGTTGACCTGCTCGGCGGTCACGCCCTCCTTCTCGATGGCCACGGTGAGGTCGGTGCCCGAGCCGGTGATGACCGGGACGCGGAGGGCGTAGCCGTCAAGCTTGCCGTCCACCTCGGGGATGACCTGGCCGATGGCGGCGGCCGCACCGGTGGAGGTCGGGACCATGTTCACGCCGGCGGCGCGGGCACGGCGGGCGTCTCTGTGCGGGGCGTCGTGCAGACGCTGATCACCGGTGTAGGCGTGGACCGTGGTCATCAGGCCCTCGACGAGACCGAACTCGTCGTTGAGCACCTTGACCATCGGAGCCAGGCAGTTGGTGGTGCAGGAGGCGTTGGAGACCACGGTGTGCTTCTGCGCATCGAAGGTGTCCTCGTTGATGCCCATGACCAGGGTCGCGTCGACGCCCTTGCCGGGGGCCGAGACGATGACCTTCTTGGCGCCGGCGTCGAGGTGCTTGCCGGCGGTCTCCTTGGTGGTGAAGAAACCGGTGCACTCCAGGACGACATCGACCTCCAGGTCGCCCCAGGGCAGGTTCGCCGGGTCCTTGTCCGAGAAGAGCTTGATCCGGCGATCACCGGCGACCAGGGTGTCCCCGTCCAGGGAGACGTCCTTGGGGTAACGGCCCATGACAGAGTCGTACTTGGTCAGGTTCACCAGCTGCGCCGGCTCGGTGAGGTCGTTGATCGCCACGAGCTCGAGGTCGGTGCGTCCGGTGTTCTCCAGCACCCGCAGCACGTTGCGGCCGATACGTCCAAAACCATTGATCGCGATTTTTGTCGCCATGGAGGTTCCTCTCTTGACAGGGGGACCGCAGTTCCTGCGGGCCTTCGAGGCGTTCTTGTCCAGCCAGCCCAGGGAGCTTGCCCGGCGAGGGCGAAAAGCCCGTAGACACACGTTGGGGATCAGCAGCTCGACCGTAGTCGAACCGCTGACCCCCAACGACATCGTTGTACATCAGGCTGTCTGCAGAACGCGATTTTCAGTTTTCTCGTACATCATTCAACCATGTCGGCAGGCCGGTGCCCAACATTCTGGGCCCGGTTCTCCCAGGGCGAATCAGGGCGTGATCAGCTGCGAGGCGCCCGAGCGGGCGGCGGCCAGGCGGGCCGAGACGTCGTTCCAGTTGATGATGTTCCAGAACGCCTTCACGTAGTCCGGCTTCACGTTCTGGTAGTCCAGGTAGAAGGCGTGCTCCCACATGTCCAGCATCAGCAGCGGGATGGTGCCCACGGGCACGCCGTTCTGCTGGTCGTAGAACTGCTCGATGACCACGTTGCCACCGATGGGCTCGTAGGCGAGGATCGCCCAGCCGGAGCCCTGGATGGTCAGGGCGGCCTGGGTGAACTGCTGCTGGAAGGCCTCGAAGGAGCCGAAGAACTCGTCGATGGCGGCTGCCAGCTCACCCTCGGGGCGCTCCTGGCCCTCTGGGGAGAGGTTCTTCCAGAAGATCGAGTGGTTGGTGTGCCCACCGAGGTTGAACTGCAGATCCTTCAGCAGCTTCGGCGTGGTGGCGTAGTCGCCCTTCTCGCGGGCCTCGGCCAGCTTCTCCAGCGCGGTGTTGGCGCCGGTGACGTAGGTCTGGTGGTGCTTGGAGTGGTGCAGCTCCATGATGCGAGCCGAGATGTGCGGCTCCAGCGCGGAGTAGTCGTAGTCCAGTTCGGGAAGTGTGAAGTCAGTCAAGATGTCCTCCTAGACACAGGGGTTTGCCGAGGCCAGCTGCACCTCGGCTCGGTCCTCATCCTATGCCGTGAGCCGGGCACCAGAAAGGGGGATGACCGCGATGACCTGCGGTGTTCACCACGGGAGGAACTCCGCGCAGGCGACGCTGTGAGCTGTGCCTCAGCGGTCAGGATCGCCGCCCGGCGATGCGGCCGGACAGTGCTTCCGGACAGTGCTTCCGGACAGAGCTATCCCCCGGAGGGCTCAGCCTTCGAGCATGTCCGGGGTGACGCTGGACTCGGTGCCGGGGATCTTCAGCTCCGAGGCCTTCTTATCCGCCATGGCCAGGAGTCGCCGGATCCGCCCGGCAATGGCGTCCTTGGTCATCGGCGGGTCCGCCAGCCGGCCCAGCTCGTCGAGGGAGGCCTGCTTATGCGCCAGCCGCAGCTCCCCGGCGTACTTCAGGTGCTCCGGGGCGTCCTCGGCGAGGATCTCCAGGGCGCGGTGCACCCGGGCGCCCGCGGCCACGGCGGCCTGGGCGGAGCGGCGCAGGTTGGCGTCGTCGAAGTTTGCCAGCCGGTTCGCGGTGGCGCGGACCTCCTTGCGCATCCGGCGCTCCTCCCAGACCAGCAGGGTCTGGTGCGCCCCCATCAGGGTGAGCAGCTTGGCGATGGAGTCGCCGTCGCGGATCACCACCCGGTCCACGCTGCGCACCTCCCGGGCCTTCGCGGGGATGCCGAGTCGGCGGGCGGAGCCGACCAGGGCCAGTGCGGCCTCGGGGCCGGGGCAGGTGACCTCCAGGGCGGAGGACCGACCGGGTTCAGTCAGCGATCCGTGGGCCAGGAACGCGCCGCGCCAGGCGGAGACGGCGTCGGCCATGGATCCGTTGACCACCACGGAGGGCAGTCCGCGCACCGGGCGGCCGCGGGCGTCGAGCAGACCGGTCTGCCGGGCCAGCGCCTCGCCGTCGCGGACCACGCGCACCACATAGCGGGAGCCGCGCTTGAGCCCGTTGCCGGAGACCACGATGACCTCGGGGTTCTGCCCGTAGACCTCGGTGACGGTGGTCTTCAGCCGCCGCGCGGTGGCGGCGTGGTCCAGCTCGGCCTCGATCACGATCCGGCCAGAGATGATGTGCAGTCCCCCGGCGAAGCGGAGCATGGCCGAGACTTCGGCCTTGCGCTCCGATGTGGTCTTCACCTGGTGGCGGGAGAGCTCTTCTTTGACCGATTCGGTCAGCGCCATATGTGTTGTCCTCTGGTCTTCGTGTGATGCAGCTCGGCCATCGTACCCAACACCCCTGAGCGGATTTCGGCCCTGCGGTGCCGGGGCCCGGCTTCCGGGCGTCTGGGGTCAGTCGTTGAAGACCTCGCTGAACGCGATGGCTAGCCGGAGCGGATCGTGGACCTCGGGCTGACCAGCCTTGGCGACGTCGTGATACCGCACCTCAGCGCCGATCAACGCGGCGGCCTCGGCGAACTCCTCGCGCTCCTGAGCCGGCACGGACAGCGGGTCGGCGATGATCCGATGCACGTGCATGCCTGGGGCGTAGTGATGAAGAACTCGCAGATGTTCCGCCGGGCTCATCCCGGCGGTCTCGTCGGTGTGGGGTGTGAGGTTCATCACGATACACCGGCGGGCCTCGGTCTCATAGAGAGCGTCCCGCAGCTCGGGCAGCAGCAGGTGCGGCAGCACCGAGGTGTACCAGGAGCCGGGTCCCAGGACCACCCAGTCGCTGAGCTCGATCGCAGTCAGCGCCTCCGCACAGGCGGGCGCCTCGGCGGGGTGCAGCTGGACGTCGCGGAGCCGGCCCAGGCTGCCGGCGTGGGCCAGGGCCACCTGTGAGGAGAGCCGGCCACCGGTCGCAGCGGGGAGCTCGGCGTCGGACCCGGTCTGGTCCGCCATGGGTTCCACGGTCCCGGACATGGTCAGCGGCTGACGGGACATCGGGAGCACCTGGCCGCGGGCGCCCAGCAGGGTCCCGGCCCAGCGCAGCCCCTCCACGGAGTCACCGATCAGCTCCCAGAGCGCGACGATGAGCAGGTTGCCCATCGCGTGGTCATCCAGGCTGCCGGTGACGCCCTCGCGGGAGCGGAACCGGTGCTGCATTACCTGAGCCCAGGTGCGGCCCCATTCGGTGTCATCGCACAGCGCGGCCAGCGCCATCCGCAGGTCGCCCGGTGGCAGCACGTCCATGTCTTCGCGGAGCCGGCCGGAGGAGCCGCCGTCGTCGGCCACGGTGACGATCGCGGTGAGGTGTTCTGCGGCGATGACCCGCAGCGCCGAGAGCGTGGCGGAGAGCCCGTGGCCCCCGCCCAATGCGGAGACCCGGAAGGACCCACGGGAGGCACCCGGCGGCTGGGGCAGCGAGATCTGGCTCATGCTCACTCACGTCCCAGGTCACGGTGGATCGTGTTCACCGTGACGTTGGGCAACTGATCCAGGCGGCGGGCAAGCTCCTCGGAGACCGCTACCGAGCGGTGCTTGCCGCCGGTGCAGCCCACCGCGATGTTGGCGTAATGCTTGTTCTCCCGCCGGTAGCCCTCGATGACGGGACGCAGGGACTCCACATAGTTCTCCAGGAAGTCCCCTGTGCCCTCGTTGCCCAGCACGTACTCGCTGACCTGGGAGTCCAGGCCGGTGTAGGGGCGCAGCTCGGGCACCCAGTGCGGGTTGGGGATGAAGCGCATGTCGGCGATGAAGTTCGCGTCGGCCGGGACCCCGTATTTGAAGCCGAAGCTCATCACGTTCAGCCGCAGCTGCACGGGTCCGTCGTCGTTGAAGATCTCGATGATCTCCCGGGCCAGCCCGTGGACGTTGAGGTCGGTGGTGTCCAGCACGATCTCTGCGGCGGCCTTGACGTCCTTGAGCAGCTCGCGCTCGGCGGTGATCCCGTCCAGGATCCGGCCGGAGCCCTGCAGCGGGTGCGGGCGGCGGCCCTGTTCGAACCGGCGGACCAGCAGCTCATCGGAGGAGTCCAGGAACAGCATCCGGTAGGTCACGCCGGTGGCCTTGAGCTGGTTCAGCGCGCCGAGCATATTGGAGAACAGCGCCCGGGTGCGGACATCGATCACCACGGCGAGCTTCTCCATGGAGCCTGGGTGCCGGGAGATCAGGTCGATCATGGTGGTGATCAGCTCCGGCGGGAGCCCCTCGACCACGTACCAGCCCAGGTCTTCCAGGGCGTGGGCTGCCGTGGTGCGGCCGGCACCGGACATGCCGGTGACGATCAGAAGTTCGTTCTCGGGCGGCTTCACCGGGGTCAGACCACTATCCATGCTCAAACCCTATCTGGCCGCCGGGAATCCGGTGAAGCCTCGGTTCAGGCCAGGGTTCAGACCCGGTTGAGCACCGAGTTCGGTGCCGAGTTCAGGCCGAGTCCGACGACGCCGCCGCCTCGGCTCCCCCGGCGTCGGCGCCCGCCGTGACTTCATCTCCCCCGGCCTCGGCCGCCGACTCAGCGCCCGCAGCCTCACCCTTCCCCGCCGCCTCGGCGTGGAGGTGGTCCAGGATCTTCTGCGCGGTGTCCTTGCCCAGGCCGGGGACCTCGATGATCTCCTCCAGGCTGGCCTTCTTCAGGTTTGCCACGGAGCCGAAGTGCGCGACGACGGCGGCGCGGCGGCTCGGCCCCAGGCCCGGGACCTCATCCAGCGCGGAGGCGGTCATCTGCTTGGACCGCTTGGAGCGGTGGTAGGCGATCGCGAACCGGTGGGCCTCATCGCGGATCCGCTGCAGCATGTAGAGCGCCTCGGAGGAGCGTGGGAGCACCAGCGGGAAGTCGTCCCCGGGCAGCCAGACCTCCTCGAGCCGCTTGGCCAGCCCGACCACAGGCAGGTCGGTGATCCCGAGGTCATCCAGGGCCTGCCGGGCCACGTTGACCTGCGGCTGGCCGCCGTCGACCACCACCAGGCTGGGCGGGTAGGCGAAGCGCTCTGCCTCCCGCTCCACCACAGTGGAGTCCTTGGTCTTGGTCTGATCCTCTGCTGCGGGTTCCGCCAGCTCAGACCCTTCAGCCACCTCCGGAACCGCGGCCTCGGATTCCGCCTGGTCCTTCAGGTGCCGGGCGAACCGGCGGCTGATGACGTCGTACATCGCCGAGGTGTCATCCCGGGCGGCCTCGCCCTTGATCGAGAACCGCCGATAGTCGCGCTTCTTCGCGAGCCCATCCTCCAGCACCACCATGGAGGCGACCACGTTGGTCCCGGAGGTGTGCGAGATGTCGAAGCATTCGATGCGCAGCAGCGGCTCTGCGGCGCCGAGCGCCTCCTGCAGGTCGCGCAGCGCAGCCGAGCGGGTGGTGATGTCGGAGTTGCGGCGGGCCTTGTGCAGCGCCAGTGCCTGGGAGGCGTTCTCCTGCACGGTGCCCAGCAGGGAGGCCTTGTCTCCGCGCTGCGGCACGCGCAGGCTGATCTGCGCCCGTCCGGCGCCGGAGTCGCTGCGCAGCTGGCGCAGCCAGGCGGTCATCTCCTCGGCGTTCTCCGGCAGCGCCGGGACCAGCACCTCGGGCGGGATCCGTTCGGTGTCGGCCATGGAGCCATAGACCTGCATCAGCAGCTGCTCCACCATCGCGCCGGCGTCGGTGTCCTCCACCTTCTCCACCACCCAGCCGCGCTGGCCGCGGATCCGGCCCTGCCGGACGTGGAAGACCTGGGCGGCGGCTTCGAGCTCATCCTCGGCGAAGGCAAAGACGTCGGCCTCGGTGTCCTCGGAGAGCACCACGGCGTTGCGTTCGAAGACCCGGCGGATCGCCTCGAGGTCATCGCGGTGCCGGCCGGCGTCCTCGTAGCGCAGCTCCGCCACGGCGGCCTTCATCTGGTTCTCGATCCGCTTCACGTGCGGGCCGGGGCGCCCGGCCATCACCTCGCAGAACTCCTCGGCGAGCTTGCGGTGATCTTCTTCGCTGATCTCCCCCACGCAGGGCGCGGCGCATTTGCCGATGTAGCCCAGCAGGCAGGGCCGCCCGGAGGCCTTGGCGCGTTTGAAGACACCGGCGGAGCAGCTGCGCACCGGGAAGACCCGCAGCATGGTGTCCACGGTCTCCCGGATGGCTTTGGCGGGGTAGAACGGCCCGAAGTACTTCACCCCGGGCTTCTTGTCCCCGCGCATCACCTGCACCCGCGGGTACTTCTCGTTCATGGTGACCGCGAGGTAGGGGTAGGACTTGTCGTCGCGGTACATGATGTTGAACCGGGGCGAGTGCTGCTTGATCCAGGTGTACTCCAGCTGAATGGCTTCGAGCTCGGAGCCGACCACGGTCCATTCCACGCTGGAGGCGGCGTGGACCATGGCGTAGGTCTTCGGGTGCAGCGTGGCGACCCGGGCGAAGTAGGAGTTCAGCCGGGCGCGCAGGTTCTTGGCCTTGCCCACGTAGACCACCCGGCCGTGTGGGTCGATGAAGCGGTAGACCCCGGGGTTGGTGGGGATCTCTCCGGTGCGAGGACGGTAGGAGGAGGGCTCAGCCATCGGCCTCGGCGGGCGGCGCGTTGTAGCGGGCCACCCGTTCCTGACCGCTGAGCCCGGCGATCGCGTCCATGATCTGCTCGGTGGCGGCTCGGCGCGCCGGCAGCGGGTGCTTCTTGCCCTGTTTGGGGAACTGCAGCGGCTCCCCTACGTGCATCTCGAACTTGGTGGGCCGGATCATCCGGGAGTCCGGCTTCTGCAGCGCCTCGGTGCCGCGCAGCCCGACCGGGACCACTGGCAGTCCGGTGGCGACGGCGAGCCAGCCGACCCCGTTCTTGCCGCGGTAGAGCCGGCCGTCCCGGCTGCGGGTGCCCTCCGGGTAGATCCCGACGCCGTGGCCGGCTTCAGCGATCGTGCCCAGGTGGAACAGCGCCTCCACGGAGGCGGACTGGCGCTGCCGCTCCACCGGGACCGAGCCCACGGATTCGAAGAACAGCTTCATGGCGCGGCCCTTGACGCCGGTCTGGTTGAAGTATTCGGCCTTCGCGAAGAAGCTCACGGTGCGCGGGAACAGCGCCTGGATCAGCACCGAGTCCAGGAAGGAGAGGTGGTTCGAGGCGACGATGAACCCGCCCTCGACCGGGGTGTTCTCCAGACCGGTGAGCACCGGGCGGCAGGAGAGCTTCACGGCGATCTCGAAGGCCTTGCGGACGGCGTCGTTGGTGGCGATGCGCTCCGACTCCTGCGCCTCGGGGGTGGTGCTCACCTGGTGCCTCCGCTTACTCGCTGCTCCGCGACGTCGTCCTGCGCTGTGATCTGGGGGCCAGCCTGTGAACTGGCCCACTCACTTTAGCAGTGCGGCAAGGAAAGCGCCGGTATGGGAGCCGGTCTTCTCTGCCGTGGCGGCCACCTTCTCCGGGGTGCCCTGGGCGACGACGAGCCCGCCGCCGCTGCCCCCTTCGGGGCCCAGGTCGATCACCCAGTCCGAGGACTTGATCACGTCGAGGTTGTGCTCGATGGTGATCACGCTGTTGCCCTTCTCCACCAGACCCTGCAGCACCTGGAGCAACTTGCGGATGTCCTCGAAGTGCAGCCCGGTGGTGGGCTCGTCCAGGACGTAGACGCTGCGCCCGTTGGAGCGGCGCTGCAGCTCCGAGGCCAGCTTCACGCGCTGCGCCTCACCGCCGGAGAGCGTGGTGGCGGACTGGCCCAGGCGCACGTAGCCCAGGCCCACTTCGACCAGGGTGTTCAGGTGCCGGGCGATCGGCGCGAAGGCGGCGAAAAACTCGGCGGCCTCCTCGATCGGCATGTCGAGGACCTCGGCGATGTTCTTGTTCTTGTACTTCACCTCGAGGGTCTCCCGGTTGTACCGGGCGCCGTGGCAGACCTCGCAGGGCACGTAGACATCCGGCAGGAAGTTCATCTCGATCTTCAGCGTGCCGTCGCCGGAGCAGGACTCGCAGCGTCCGCCCTTGATGTTGAAGGAGAACCGACCCGGCTGGTAGCCGCGGGTCTTGGACTCCGGGGCCTGGGCGAAGAGCTTGCGGACGTGGTCGAAGACCCCGGTGTAGGTGGCCGGGTTGGAGCGCGGGGTGCGCCCGATCGGTGACTGGTCCACGTGGATCACCTTGTCCAGGTGATCGTCGATGCCTTCGATCCGGCGGTGCCGGCCGGGGACCTGCTTGGCGCCGTTGAGCTTATTCGCCAGGGACTTGTAGAGGATCTCGTTGATCAGCGTGGACTTGCCCGAGCCGGAGACCCCGGTGACCGAGAGGAAGATCCCCAGCGGGATCTCCACGGAGACCTTGTCCAGGTTATTCTCCTGGGCCTCGACCACCTTGAGCATCCGGGACTTGTCCACCTTGCGGCGCTGGGCGGGCACCGGGATGCTGCGCCGGCCGGCGAGGTAGTCCCCGGTGATGGAGTGCTGATTATCGCGCAGGCCCTGCACGGAACCGGAGTGCACGATCTCTCCGCCGCGCTCCCCCGCGCCGGGCCCGATGTCCACGATCCAGTCCGCCTCGGCGATGGTGTCCTCATCGTGTTCCACCACGATCAGCGTGTTCCCGAGGTCGCGCAGCCGGGTGAGGGTCTGGATCAGCCGGGCGTTGTCCCGCTGGTGCAGCCCGATGGAGGGCTCGTCCAGGACGTAGAGCACCCCGACCAGCCCGGAGCCGATCTGGGTGGCGAGCCGGATGCGCTGGGCCTCACCGCCGGAGAGCGTGCCGGCGGCGCGCTCCAGGTTCAGGTAGCTCAGGCCGACGTCGAGCAGGAAGTTCAGCCGGGCCAGGATCTCCTTGAGCACCTGATCGGCGATGGTGGCGTCGCGGGCGGAGAGCGTGATCCCGGCGAAGAACTCGGCGCACTCGTCCAGCGGCAGCCGGGCGATCTCCGCGATGGAGGCGCCCTGCACGGTGACCGCGAGCGCGGCCGGGTTCAACCGCTGGCCGTTGCACGCCGGGCAGGGGATCTGGCGCATGTACTGCTCGTAGCGGTCCCGGGCGTTGTCGGACTCCACCTCCAGGTGCTTCCGGGAGATGTAGGAGAGCACGCCTTCGAAGCCGGTGGAGTAGGTGCGCTCCCGGCCGAAGCGGTTGCGGTACTGCACCACGACCTTGTGGTTGCGCCCGTGCAGCAGCGCCTTCTGCGCCTTCTTCGGCAGCTCCTTCCAGGCCGTGCGCACCGAGAAGTCCAGCTCCTTGGCCAAGGCGGTGATCAGGCGCAGCCAGTAGTCCTTGGACGCCTTGCCCAGCGCCCAGGGGGCGATGGCGCCGTCTTCCAGGGAAAGCGTGTCATCGGGGATCACCAGGTCGGTGTCCACCTCCAGGCTGGACCCGATGCCGGAGCAGACCTCACAGGCGCCGAAGGGGTTGTTGAAGGAGAAGGAGCGCGGCTCGATCTCGTCGAGGGCGAGCGGGTGCTCGTTGGGGCAGGCCAGGTTCTCCGAGAAGGGACGCTGCTTGGGTCCGGTGAGGCCCTCGGGGACCCGATCGTTGATCGCCTGACCGTCCTCGTCGAGGTCCACCAGGTCGATGACCAGGCGCCCGCCGGCGAGCTTCAGCGCGGTCTCCACCGAGTCGGTGAGCCGCTGGCGCATGCCCTCGCGGATCACCAGCCGGTCGATCACCACCTCGATGTGGTGCTTATAGGTCTTCTCCAGGGCGGGCGGTTCGCTGAGCTGGATGATCTCCCCGTCCACGATGGCGCGGGAGAAGCCCTCGGAGGCGAGGTCGCGGAAGAGGTCCTTGAACTCGCCCTTGCGGCCGCGGACCACCGGGGCCAGCACCTGGAAGCGGGTCTGTTCCGGGAAGCCGAGGACCTGGTCCACGATCTGCTGCGGGGTCTGCCGTTCGATCTTCTCACCGCAGGTGGGACAGTGCGGGACCCCGATCCGGGCCCAGAGCAGACGCAGGTAGTCGTGGATCTCGGTGACCGTGCCCACGGTGGAGCGCGGGTTCTTGGAGGTGGACTTCTGATCGATGGACACCGCCGGGGAGAGCCCCTCGATGAAGTCGATGTCCGGCTTGTCCACCCGGCCCAGGAACTGCCGGGCGTAGGCGGAGAGGGACTCCACGTAGCGGCGCTGGCCCTCGGCGAAGATGGTGTCGAAGGCGAGCGAGGACTTCCCGGAGCCGGAGAGCCCGGTGAACACGATGAAGGAGTTCCGCGGCAGCTCCACGGTGACGTCCTTGAGGTTGTGCTCCCGTGCGCCTTGGACCACGATCCGGTCCGCCTCGGCGCGGCCGATGGTGCCGTTGCTGGCGGACTTCTCCCGCGCACCTTCGGCGTAGTAGTCGTCCACGGACTCGATGATGGCGGTTTCGCCTGCTCGCTCTGACACGTCGTTCAGTGTAGAACCCTCAGCGGGTTCGAACAAACGTTCGAAGCGAGAGCCGGGTGGGCGCCCCGGGAGTTTCAGCCACGTAAAACCTGCGTTTCATTCGTTGCATCGGACCTCAAACGGTGATGCGCAACGTTTCACCGGGGCTAGTCTCGCTGTGATTCACCCTCCCCGAGCCGCCGTCATACGGAGATCACAGTGACCCAGACAGCCCGCAGCTCCCAGCAGCCGCCTGCCACCCAGCCCTCGACCAACCCGCCTTCTGCCACCCCTACTTCGACCACCCAGCCCGCAGCCCCGCACCCCTCCCTGCACAATAAGGACCTCGGACCCGTCGGGCCGGAGCAGAAGCGCTGGGGCTGGTTCGAGATCTTCAACGTCTGGACCAATGATGTGCAGTCCCTGGCCGGCTACACCCTGGCCGCCTCGCTCTTCATCGGCGCCGGGATCAACGGCTGGTTCGTCTTCGCCGCGATCATACTGGCCGGGGTCTTCGTGAACTGGCTGGTCAACCTCTCCGGCGCACCGAGTGTGCGGCACGGCGTCCCCTATGCGGTGATGGCCCGTCCCTCGATGGGCGTGCTCGGCGCCCGGTTCCCGGCGATGGTCCGCGGCGTGGTGGCGATCTTCTGGTACGGCGCGCAGACCTACTTCGCCTCGACCGCGGTGGCGCTGGCGTTCAACGCCGCCCTGGGCAGCCCGCAGACCGGGACCTTCCTGGGCCTGGATGTGATCGGCTGGGTCTCCTATGTGATCGTCGCGCTGATCCAGGTGTGGCTGTTCACTCGCGGGATCGAGACCATCGCGAAGTTCCTGAACTTCGCCGGACCCGCGGTCTACGTGGTGATGACGGTGCTGCTGGTGCTGATCTGGGTCCGCGCCGGGTCTGACCTGCTGCCCGCAGTGGGCACCATCTTCAGCAACCAGGACGTCACCGGCTGGGCCGCGATCTCCGCCTTCGTCGGCGTGGTCGGCACCATGGTGGCCTATTTCGCCGCGGTGATCATCAACTTCGGGGACTTCTCCCGGTTCTCCAAGACCGAACGCTCCATGCGGCTGGGCAACTTCACCGGGCTGCCGCTCTCGCTGGCGTTCTTCACGTTCCTCTCCCTGTTCATCACCGCCGGGGCCTATGTGGTGTTCCAGGGCGGGACCGGAGAGCCGCTGGACAACCCGACCGACATCATCGCGCAGACCGAATCCGTGGCCCTTGCGCTGATCGCGGCGGTGACCTTCCTGCTGGCCACCGTGGGCATCAACCTGGTGGCCAACTTCATCCCGCCGGCCTATGACCTGGCGAACCTGGCCCCGCAGAGGATCAGCTTCCGCACCGGGGGCTACATCACCGCGGTGATCGGGTTCATCATCGGCGCCCTGTGGGTCGCGGTGATCGAACAGATCGGGCTGCCCACCTTCGTGGACACGCTCGGGGCGCTGCTGGCACCGCTCTATGGGGTGCTGATCGTGGATTACTACATCATCCGGCGCAGCCAGATCTCCACCCCGGACCTGTTCAGCATGGACCCGGCCGGGCCTTACTACTACACCCTGGGCTGGAACCTGCGCGCCATCGCAGCCTTCGGCATCGCGGCGATCTTCGCGGTGCTCACGGTCTGGGTGCCGGCACTGGCAGCCCTGGCTGGCTTCGCCTGGATCATCGGCGCGGCCCTGGGCGGGCTGTTCTACTGGCTGGTGATGCGCAGCCAGACCGCGGCGGCTCCCCGCTGACGCCACCCTCCCCGTTGAGGGGCGGATTCTGCGGGCATCTCATGCGGTTCTCAGGCCCAACTACTCGCAGTTTCCGCCCCTCAACATAGGAGGGTTCCGCCCCTCAACATCGGCGGATTCCGCCACTGGACGCGGAGTGGTGTTCATCACGACGACGACGGCGCGTCACGGGCCCATGTCACAATGGCGCCGTGAACCTTGACTCTGCCACCGCCCCCGCTGCCCTCCGCCCCACCGAGAATGCGGTCGCAGCACCCGAGATCCGGGCGGTGCTCTTCGACCTGGACGGCACCCTGGTGGACCCGGCCGGGGCGATCACCAGCTGCCTCTCTCACGCCCTGGGCGTGCATGGGATCGAGATCCCGGAGCAGGCGGTGCTGGACTCCTTCGTGGGCCCGCCGCTGGCCGACTCCCTGGCGAGTCTGCCCGGGGTCACCCAGGCGCTGATCCCCTCGATCGTAGAGGTCTACCGGCAGCGCTACCTCGACGAGGGCATGCAGGCCAGCCGGGTCTACCCGGGGATCGAGGAGCTGCTGGGCACGCTGAACGCCGCCGGAGTGGTCTGTGCGGTGGCCACCTCGAAGCCCACCGGGCTAGCCGAGCGGCTGCTGAGCATCCAGGGCATCCGGGAACATTTCGCCGCGGTGCAGGGCTCCGCGGAGGATGAGTCCATCCCCCACGCCGGGAAGGGCCCGATCCTCGGCGCCGCCCTGGCGGAGATCGGCCTGGACCCGGCCCGTGGTCCGCTCGCCGAGATCGCCCCGCAGGCCCGGGTGGTGATGGTCGGCGACCGGATCTTCGACGTGGACGGCGCCGCCGAGCATGGCCTGGACTGCATCGGGGTGCGCTGGGGATACGCCCCCTCCGGCGAGCTGGAGACCGCTGGAGCCAAACCGATCGTGAGCACCGCTGAGCGCCTGGAGGAGGCTCTGGTCTCGGCTGGGATCCTGGTCCCCGCCAAGCAGCTGGCCTATGCACCGGGATACGTTCGTTTCGTGGCCCCTAGGAGTCGCCAGACCATAGACTGATCCCTATGGCTTCTGACAGTTCCCTGCTCTACGACCTCCCCGCGATCACGCTGCGTCGCATCTCGGTCTCCGAGATGAACAACAACGTGTATCTGCTCACCGCGAAGAAGTCTGGGGTCCAGGTGCTGATCGACGCCGCCGACGACGCCGGGGCCATCCGCAGCCTGCTGGCCTCCGCCGCCGCAGACACCCCCTGCCCGCTGCAGCTCTCCGCGGTGCTCACCACGCATTCGCACTGGGATCACATCCGGGCACTCGAGGAGCTGCTGGCAGCACCTGCCGGCCCCGGCGCGCCCACTGAGAGCGCAGAGGGAAACGCAGAGGCCACCGACTCCCCCGCCCGCGCAGGGACCGGCGAGCGCCCCGCCGCGCGGCCGGAGTCCGCCGCCGGAGCTGAGGACGCCGTGAGCATCGAGTCCGAGAAGAACGTGACCATCGACCGGCGGCTGCGCCACGGCGACACGGTCTCCTATGACGGGATCGCCTTGAACGTGATCCACCTGCGCGGGCACACCCCGGGTTCGGTGGCCTTCGTCTACCCGGTGGAGGACGGCCCCACCCACATCTTCACCGGGGACTCGCTCTTCCCCGGCGGAGTCGGCAAGACCTGGTCGGAGGCGGACTTCAGCTCCCTGATCGACGACGTCGAGGCCCGGCTCTTCGACGTCTATGAGGATGACACCATCATCCACCCCGGCCACGGGGACCCCACCACGCTGGGCGCCGAACGCGCTTCGCTCCCCGCCTGGCGGGAACGCGGCTGGTGAGCCCGGTGACCGCCGCCAAGCGGCTGCACAAACTCGAACTCACTGAGGGCGCCGCCCCCGGAGCCGAAGAGCTCTACGCGGCCTTCGAATCCTGGACCGAGACGCAGGGGCTCAGCCTCTACCCGGCCCAGCAGGACGCCATCTTAGAACTCGCCGACGGCCAGCACGTCATCATGGCCACTCCCACCGGGTCCGGGAAGTCCATGGTCGCCACCGCGGCGCACTTCTTCGCACTCTCCCGCGGGGAGCGCAGCGTCTACACCGCACCGATCAAGGCGCTGGTCTCGGAGAAGTTCTTCTCCCTAGTGGAGATCTTCGGGGCCGAGAACGTCGGCATGGTCACCGGTGACTCCGCGGTCAACGCGAGTGCCCCGATCATCTGCTGCACCGCGGAGATCCTGGCCAATGAGGCGCTGCGCGATGGCCGGGACGCCAATGTGGGCCCGGTGATCATGGACGAGTTCCACTTCTACGCCGATCCGCAGCGTGGCTGGGCCTGGCAGGTCCCGCTGCTGGAGCTCACCGGCCGCGCCGAGCAGGGCTCTTCGGGACAGGGCACCTCTGGCAGCCGGGCCCAGTTCCTGCTGATGTCCGCCACGCTGGGTGACACCTCCCGCTTCGAGGAGCGGCTCAGTGCCGGGACCGGGCGCGACGTCGTCACGGTCTCGAGCGCGGAGCGTCCGGTGCCGCTGAGCTATGAGTACTCCACCACCGCGCTGCAGACCAAGCTCGAGGAGCTGGTCAGCACCCATCAGGCCCCGGTCTACGTGGTGCACTTCTCCCAGCGTGAGGCGGCCGAGCGCGCCGTCGGCCTGGCTTCACTGAACGTGGTCTCCAAGGAGGAGCGTGAGCTGATCCGGGTGAAGCTGGAGACCTTCCGCTTCGCCAAAGGCTTCGGCAAGACGCTGAACCGGCTGCTGCGCGCCGGGATCGGGGTGCACCACGCCGGGATGCTGCCCAAATACCGCCGGCTGGTGGAGCAGCTCGCCCAGCAGGGTCTGCTGAAGGTGATCTGCGGGACCGACACCCTCGGCGTCGGGATCAACGTGCCGATCCGCACCGTGCTGCTGACCGCGCTGAGCAAATACGACGGCACCCGCACCCGGCAGCTCAACGCCCGGGAGTTCCATCAGATCGCCGGTCGCGCCGGCCGGGCCGGGTTCGACACCCACGGCACCGTGGTGGTCCAGGCCCCGGAGCATGTGATCGAGAACGAGGCCGCGATCCAGAAAGCCCGGGCCAAGCACGGTGAGGATGAGAAGAAGGTCTCCCAGGCGATCCGCTCCGCTGGGAAGAAGAAGCCCCGTGAGGGCTTCGTCTCCTGGAGTGAGAAGACCTTCGAGCGGATCATCGCGGCCACCCCGGAGCCGATGGTCTCTCGGATGCAGGTCAGCTACTCGATGGTGCTGCACCTGCTGGAGCGGCCCGAGGATCCGATCCGGGCGATGCGCCGGATGATCCTGGCCGCGGATGAGACCCCGGCCCGGAAGGCGCAGCTGCAGCGGCAGGCGCTGCAGATCCTGCGCGAGCTGCTCACCGCCGGGGTGCTCGAGCGCCTGGAACGTCCCGATAAGGACGGCCGGACCGTGGACCTGACCCTGGACCTGCAGGACAACTTCGCCCTGAACCAGCCGCTGGCGCCGTTCGCGGTGGCCGCGGTGGAGCTGCTGGACACCGAGTCCGAGTCCTACGCCCACGATGTGATCAGCGTGATCGAATCCATCCTGGAGACCCCGCACCAGATCACCGGCGCCCAGGTGAAGCAGCTGAAGTCGGAGAAGATCGGCGAGCTCAAGGCCGAGGGGGTGGACTATGTGGAGCGGATGCGGATCCTCGATGAGCTCACCCACCCGCAGCCGCTCGCCGAGCTGCTGAACCAGCAGTTCGAGATCTACCGCAGCGGGGCGCCCTGGGTCTCGGACCATGTGCTGCAGCCGAAGTCGGTGGTCCGGGACATGCTGGAGCGCGCCTTCGACTTCACCACCATGGTGAATCACTACCAGATCGCCCGGTCCGAGGGGGTGCTGCTGCGCTACCTCTCCGACGCCTATAAGGCGCTGCGCCAGACTGTCCCGGAGAACCGGCTCACCGAGGAGCTCGAGGACCTGCTGGCCTGGCTGGGCGAGGTGGTCCGGCAGACCGACAGCTCACTCCTGGAGGAATGGGAACGGCTGCAGGCCGGGGATGACCCGGAGAAGCTGGCCGAGCTCGCCGCCATGGAGGAGGACATCTCCGCGCTGGATCACCCGGACCGGGTCACCGCGAACCCCCGGGCATTCAAGGTGATGGTGCGCAACGCACTATTCCTGCGCGCGGAGCTCTTCGCCCAGGAGAAGGAGGCCAAGCTCGCCGAGCTCGACGCCGAGCACGGCTGGGACGCCGACCGGTGGGGCCAGGCGCTGGACGCCTACTTCAACACCTACGAGGACCTCTACACCGACGCCCAGTCCCGCGGGCCCTCCCTGGTGCGCCTGGACACCGCCCCGAAGGACACCCCGGACCCGCAGCGCCGCTACTGGCGCGCCGTGCAGGTCCTGGATGACCCGGACGGCCACCACGACTGGGGCATCCACGCCTGGATCGACCTCACCGCCTCGGATGAGTCCGGAGCGCCCGCGGTGATCATGGACCGGGTCGGGGAACTCGGATGAGCCCGGCAGGCGCGCACACCGCAGGCGCCACCGCCACGCTGATCGACGGCACCCAGATCACCGATCACTGGCTCCAGGTGCCGCTGGTTCACCCAACGGATCGCCGAGCGTCCGACGGCGAAGCGATCCGGATCTACGCCCGGGAGTTCGTCGCCGCCGAAGCCGCCGCGCAGGGCCGGGAACACGTGGAGTCCCTCCCCTGGCTGCTGTTCCTGCAAGGTGGACCTGGCGGCAAGGGCAGCCGCCCGGCGAAGCTCGGCGGCTGGATGGCCGAGGCGGGAACGAAGTTCCGGATCCTGATGCTGGATCAGCGCGGCACCGGGCTCTCCACCCCGCTGACCCGGCACTCCCTGGCCGCCCGGGGTGATGCCGCCGCCCAGGCGGCGCATATGCGCCATTACCGCGCCGATTCGATCGTCGCCGACGCCGAGGCCTTCCGCCGGGCACTCGGGGTGGAGTCCTGGAGCGTGCTGGGGCAGAGCTTCGGCGGGTTCACCACGCTGAGCTACCTCTCCTTCGCCCCGGAGTCCCTGGACCGGGCGCTGATCACCGGAGGCCTGGCCCCGCTGAGCGGGCACGCAGACCGGGTCTACCGGGCCACCTACGCGAAGATGCGCGCTCGCAACGCCGAGCACTTCACCCGGTTCCCGCAGGACCGGGAGATCCTGGACGCGGTGTTCGCGCACCTGCGCACCCGCCAGGTGCGGCTGCTGGACGGCTCGCTGCTCACCCCGGCCAGGCTGCAGCTGATCGGGATGCTGCTGGGTGGGAACACCCGCGCCGATTCGCTGCATTACCTGCTGGAGGAGGCCTTCACCGGGCCCGAGCGCACGCAGCTCTCGGACACGTTCCTCGCCGCGGTGGGCCAGCAGCTCTCCTTCGCCGGGAACCCGATGTACGCGGTGATGCATGAATCCATCTACGGCCAGCCTGTGGCGCTGACCGAGGGCCGCGGTGACACCGGCTGGGCCGCCCAGCGGGTGGGCGCGGAGTTCCCCGAGTTCAGCGCGGAGGCCACCTCTCCCCTGCTGCTGGGTGAGATGATCCTGCGCGAGCACCTGCTGTTGGATCCGACGCTGGTTGACCTGGTGGAGGCCGCGGACCTGTTGGCCGGCGTCGAGGACTGGGCGCCGCTCTATGACCTGG
Organism: Nesterenkonia sandarakina; assembly: GCF_014138825.1. Classification (NCBI taxonomy): domain Bacteria; kingdom Bacillati; phylum Actinomycetota; class Actinomycetes; order Micrococcales; family Micrococcaceae; genus Nesterenkonia; species Nesterenkonia sandarakina. The sequence continues at coordinate 1,020,680 of NZ_JACJIH010000001.1, forward strand.
AGCAGCTGCGCCGGAACCATGTGCCCACTGCGGCGGCGCTCTACACCGATGATGTCTACGTGGCGCGGGAGCTGTCCTGGGAGACCGCCGAGGTGGTCGCCGGGATCAGCGTCTGGGAGACCAACGAGTTCCACCACGACGGCCTGGGCGATGACGGCGCCCGGGTCTTCTCGGAGCTGCTGCAACGCACCTGACGCGCGCGCTACAGGCGTCACCGCTCCTGATGCGCACAGAACCGGCCGGGCCCGCTGATCTGAGATCGGCGGGGCCCGGCCGGTTCATGTCGTGTTAGGCAGTGGGATCAGGTCACTTGACCCCGGTGCGCAGCCCGCGGGCCTTCTCCAGCAGCGCCACGTAGTTGCCGCGATGCTCGATCAGGTCCGCCTGGTACTTCTCCGGCACCTGGGCCACCTTGGCGGACCAGTAGTCGGACTTCTCGGCGGTCTTGATCAGGCTGAACTCGCGATCCTCGGGAGCCTTCTCGGAGAGGTCCACGTAGCGCTGGTTGTACTTCTCGGCGTTCTGAATGGCCCGCAGTGCGCGGCCCTTCGGGGCCATCAGCGAGGCGATCACGGTGACGATCAGCACCCCGACGATGACCATCAGGGACAGGCCGGTCTCGATCTCCACCACCGAGACGTCTTCGCCGCCGTTGATGAAGGGCAGGTTGTTCTCGTGCAGGGCGTGGATCATCAGCTTCACACCGATGAAGCCCAGGATGAGCGCCAGGCCGTAGGAGAGGTAGATGAGCCGGTCCAGCAGGCCGTCGATCAGGAAGTAGAGCTGGCGCAGCCCCATCAGGGAGAACGCGGTGGCGGCGAAGACGATGAACGGCTCCTGGGTGAGCCCGTAGATGGCCGGGATGGAGTCCACGGCGAAGAGCAGGTCGGTGCCGCCGATGGCGAGCATGACCAGCAGCATCGGGGTGAACATGCGCTTGCCGTCGATGCGGGTGGTCAGCTTGTCACCGTGGAAGTCATCGGTGGTGTTCAGGTGTTTGCGGGCGAAGCGGATGATGAAGTTGTCCGCCTCGTCTCCCCCGGAGTCCCCGGCGAGTTCCTTCTTCAGCAGCTGCCCGGCCGTCATCAGCAGGATGATGCCGAAAAGGTAGAAGACGTCGCTCCACAGGCTGATCAACCCGGCGCCGATGAAGATGAACCCGCTGCGCGCAATCAGCGCGAAGACGATGCCGAAAAGCAGGACCTTCTGCTGGTACTCACGCGGGACGTTGAAACTGCCCATGATGACCAGGAACACGAAGAGGTTGTCCACCGAGAGCGCCTTCTCGGTGACGTAGCCGGCGTAGTACTCGGTGGCCATCTCCGGGTGGCCCAGGGCGAAGAACCCCAGGCCAAAGAGCAGCGCGACGCCCACGTAGAAGGCGGACCAGAGGGCCGCCTCCTTGATGGTGGGGGTGTGCGCCTTGCGCACGTGGAAGACGAAGTCGAAGAGCAGCAGGCCGATGATCAGCGCAAGCGTGACAGTCCAGACCAGTGGGGAGATCTCCATGAAGGAGCCTTTCGCGAAGGAGGGTACAGCGATGTCATCGCGAGTCTTTCCGCCTGAGTCCAGGCCTCTGTGTCCGGCGAGGCGACGCTGCCCCACGTGCTGACGACCACAGTGTTAGGGATACTCCCCCACGCTTGGATGATGTTACACCTGTTACGGCCGTTGTCCGCGAGCTCAGAACGCGAGTCCATCGGCGCGTTGCATGAGGTACTGACCGTAATCAGTCTTCTTCAGTGCCTCCCCTGCGGCCCTCAGCTGCTCACGAGTCAGCCATCCCTGCTGCCAGCCGATCTCCTCCAAGCACGCGATCTTCAGCCCCTGTCGGTGCTCTACGGTCTGGACGTACTGACCGGCTTCGATCAGGCTGTCGTGCGTGCCGGTGTCCAGCCACGCAAACCCGCGTCCAAGGCGCTCCACGGTCAGAGTTCCGCGTTCGAGGTACTCGTTGTTGACGCTCGTGATCTCGAGTTCACCACGCGGAGAGGGCTTGACCCGCTTTGCGATCTCGACGACGTCGTTGTCATAGAAGTACAGCCCGGTCACCGCATAGGGAGACTTCGGCGAGCGAGGCTTCTCCTCAATGGAGAGTGCGCGGCCGTGCTTATCGAACTCCACCACTCCGAAGCGCTCTGGATCCTTCACGAGATAACCGAAGACTGTGGCGCCTTGTTCACGGGCCGAGGCCCGCGCGAGCTGCTCAGAGAAATGCTGTCCGTGGAAGATGTTGTCCCCAAGGACGAGGCACACCGGGTCTTTGCCGATGAAGTCTTCCCCGATGAGAAAGGCTTGCGCCAGTCCGTCGGGGCTGGGCTGCACTGCATACTCAAACCGCACCCCGAACTCTTCGCCACTGCCGAGCAGCTTTTCGTACTGAGGCAAGTCATCGGGGCTCGAAATGATAAGAATGTCCCGAATACCCGCCAGCATCAGAACTGATACCGGGTGGTAGATCATCGGTTTGTCGTACACCGGTAGCAGCTGTTTCGAGACGCCCCTGGTCACCGGGTGCAGCCTGGTTCCCGAGCCTCCAGCGAGAATTATCCCCTTGCGAGCCATATTGCGTTACGTCCCCTAGTAATCGCCGTGAGAATCAACAGTCCACATACTACTTCGGCCGACCGTCGATGTGTTGGACCAAAGACCTGCCGTGCGCCCCATAGGGTGGAGGGCATGAGCACACTTCTGGTCACCGGCGGAGCCGGGTTCATAGGGTCAAACTTCGTCCATTACGTCGTGGAGCACACGAACCACCGTGTGGCAGTTCTCGACAAAATGACTTACGCAAGCTCCCGGTCCTCTCTTGAGGGGCTTCCGTCGGAGCGTCTGGAACTCGTCGTCGGAGATATCGCAGACGTCGATCTCGTAGGTGAGCTCGTAGCATCCTCCGACGCGGTGGTGCACTACGCGGCAGAGACTCACAACGACAACTCGCTACTGGATCCCTCCCCATTCGTCCAGACGAACTTGTTGGGAACCTACACGCTCCTCGAAGCGGCGCGGTCACATGGCACGCGCTTCCACCACATCTCCACCGATGAGGTCTATGGAGACCTACCCCTGGATGATCCATCGAAGTTCACCGCAGACACTCCGTACAACCCCTCTTCTCCGTACTCCTCGACGAAGGCAGGGTCCGACCTGCTGGTGCGCGCTTGGGTCAGATCATTTGGGCTCGAAGCCACCATTTCGAACTGCTCAAACAACTATGGTCCGCGTCAGCATGTCGAGAAATTCATCCCTCGTCAGATCACCAACGTGATCGATGGGGTGCGTCCACGTCTATACGGCAAGGGCGAGAACGTTCGCGACTGGATTCACGCAGACGATCACTCCTCGGCCGTCCTCAGCATCTTGGAGCGAGGCCGGACAGGTGAGACGTATCTCATCGGCGCCGATGGCGAGAAGAACAATAAAGAGGTCATCCGGGCGATCCTCACGGAGATGGGCCAAGACTCCGATGCCTACGACCACGTGGCCGACCGTCCGGGACACGATCTGCGGTACGCGATCGACGCCAGCAAGCTGCGGGACGAACTGGGCTGGACGCCGGAGTTCACCGACTTTGAGGCGGGGCTCAGGGATACGATCAGGTGGTACCGGGAGAACGAGGCCTGGTGGCGAGAACAGAAGGCTCTCGCGGAAGCCAAGTATGCGACCACCGGCCATTGATCTCGCCTGAGCTGAACGAAAGCGTCCACAACATGACTGAATCGCACACACCCAAGCCCTTGTCCGTGCGGGACACCCCTATCCCGGGGTTCAAGGTGATCGACCTCCCAGTACATGGGGACAAACGCGGCTGGTTCAAGGAGAATTGGCAGCGCGAGAAGATGCTGGAACTGGGCCTGCCCGACTTCGGGCCCGTGCAGAACAACATCTCCTTCAACGCTTCTCCCGGGGTGACCCGCGGAATTCACGCTGAGCCCTGGGACAAGTACATCTCGGTGGCTACCGGTCGAGTGTTCGGCGCATGGGTGGACTTGCGCGCAGGCGAGTCCTTTGGAGCGACGTACTGGTGTGAGATCGATCCGTCCGTGGCGGTATACGTTCCCCGTGGGGTTGGGAATGCTTTCCAAGCACTGGAGGAGAACACCGTCTACACGTATCTCGTCAACGACCATTGGTCGGCGGAAGCGCAACGCGAATACACTTTCCTGAACCTGGCCGATGAGACTGTAGCGATTCCTTGGCCGCTCGGCCTGGACTCCGGTGAACTTTCACCGAGGGACCTCTCACATCCGAGGCTAGAGAGCGTCACGCCGATGAAACAGCGCAAGATTCTCGTTATAGGTGCCAATGGTCAGCTCGGCAGAGCCCTGAGAGATAAATGGACCGAGCGCGAAGATGTGGAGTTCGTAGGGCGAGATGCTGTTGACCTGGCTCACCCAGAACACCTTGAGCGAGTCGACTGGTCAACCTACAGCACCATAGTGAATGCTGCTGCCTATACCGCTGTGGACGCTGCAGAGACTCCTGATGGGCGGGCCCAGGCGTGGACAGTCAATGCCGCCGGGCCCTCCAGATTGGCTCGAATCGCCGCAGACCACAACTTGACGTTAATACACATCTCTACGGACTACGTCTTTGACGGGACACAGGCCATCCATACAGAAGACGAGAGCTTCACTCCCCTTGGCGTGTATGGTCAATCCAAAGCTGCCGGCGACTACGCCGTCAGCACCATCAAAAAGCACTATATTCTTCGTACCTCGTGGGTAGTAGGAGAAGGCAAGAACTTCGTGAAAACGATGTCATCTCTCGCAGAACGTGGCATAGACCCAGCCGTAGTCGACGATCAGTACGGAAGACTCAGCTTTGCATCAGAAGTCGCGCGAGCCATTGAGCATGTCTTGACAGTCGGAGCGAAGTATGGAGTGTACAACGTTAGCAACTCAGGGGACATCCTTAGCTGGTGGGAGTTGGCAAAGAGGATCTTTGCATATACAGGTCATGATCCACATCGCGTGAGACCTGTGACGACGGAGAGCTACCACTTAGGGGAAGCGCAAGTTGCCCTGCGCCCCACCAACAGCGTGCTAGATCTACAGAAAATCCAAAAGACTGGATTCCGTCCGTTAGATCAGATGGAAATGCTCAAGGAATATCTCCATTCCTAGCCAACCAGGGAAAGCTATCGAGCAAATGCTCGGGAGTTTACGAGTACTCCGGCGGTGTCCCAGTGACTATGCGGTTACGAGCTGGGAAGGTGCCGCCCATGGGTGGGCCGATCCGCCTCTCGCGCAGACAATCCGAAGGTTGCGTGGGGAACGTCCCGCCCCATGGACATGCCGGGTTCCACCCCCGTGTCTAGACGCCGCGTCCTTTCGTGATCACGAGAGGTTCTGCACAATTCGTGCCGGGACTCTAGGCATCTCGCCGCCACAACTATGGTCGCACCGATCGTCATGCATCTACACGATCGTTTCTCAAAGAGAACGAAATCATGTTCGACATTTCAAGTCATGGGCTCCATCAGCAGACTCGAGTTCGTCGTTGCAGCCCTCAACCGATAGCCCCAATTACACATCGGCCTAGTTTCGCTAACCCAGCCCGCTGCACGTTCGAATCGGCGATCTAGACCTCCCACGAGAGCTAGCCATCCAGAAGTTCCCGCCGGTTTCGTCATTAGCCCGGGGGTGGGGTAGTCTCCAGAACGATTTACCGTAGAGGACTGGCCTAATGCTAACTCTAAAGATTTTCTTCCCAGAGGACCCTAAAGCAATGAATCGAATTTAGGTATCGAATGTACGCAAATGAACCACTAGTACTCGAACTGATGTCACTTCTTAGATCTCACGAAGTTAAACATATTGTTATATCTCCAGGGAGTCGCCACTATGCGTTCACTAGGAGCTTCGAGAATGATGATTACTTCTCCCTATACTCGATAGTTGACGAGCGGTCTGCCGCTTTTTTTGCGCTTGGATTAATCCAAGCGACGGGCGAATCTGCTGCAGTGATATGTACCTCCGGTACCGCCTCGATAAACTATGGTTCTGCCATCGCGGAAGCTTACTACCAAAAACTTCCCCTAGTCGCTATAACAGCGGACAGGCTGCCTGATTTTCTTCATCAAATGGAAGATCAAATGCTCGATCAACGCCAACTCTTTGAAGGTTTTGTACGCCTAACAGTGCAGCTCAGACCCATCACAAGTGAACGCGACAGGTGGTACTGCAACCGAGTGATTAACGAAGCACTACTCGAAGCCCAAGATGAGGGAGGCGGTCCTGTCCACATCAACGTCCCAATCGAGAGTCACACCAACGTGCAGTTCGATACGGTCGCGCTTCCGGACGCACGCGTCATCAAGAGACATCGCCCGGGCGCGGATGAAGGCGCCTGGAGTGATATCGCGTCGCGCCTAACAGGGAAACGAGTACTTCTTTTGTGGGGTCAAACAGCGGAGGTCTCGGAACGAACTCTGACCGCACTAACTTCGTTCGCCAGCATCCTCGATGTGTCAGTATTCGCAGACCATCTATCAAACGTGCACCATCCTATTCGAGTCACTAATCCACTAGGTTTGCTTAAGTCTCTGAGTCCATCATCGACTGATATGAGGCCCGATATAGTAATCACACTTGGTGGAAATATAGTTTTCAAAGAGGAGTCTAAATCATATCTAGCTGGAGTAGATTTTGAGCACTGGAGAGTAGACTCCGACGGCAAGGTGTCAGATCTGTACCGCAAACTTACCGATGTTATCGCAACCAAGCCTTACGTATTTTTTGAACAAGTGGTTGCTGCGAGTGAAAGCGTTGAAGAAGAGCATACATTTGCAAAACGCATGCTCAACGCGGGCTCCTCGATCGACTCTCCTAAAGCTTCATATGGCGAACTGGCAATCATCGGAGAGCTCATGAAGCGCCTGCCAGTAAATAGCGCGCTTCACATTGCAAACAGCGCACCCATTCGCATGACGCAGCTTTACCCCTTGGACAGTTCGATCGCCGTTTTCTGCAACCGAGGGGTGAACGGAATCGATGGCTGCATGTCCACCGCCATAGGGTATGCAGCAGCGCGGCCCGATCGTCAGGTTTTTCTGATTATCGGAGACTTGACGTTCTTCTACGATATGAACTCGCTTTGGAACCGGCACTTGCCAACAAACCTCAGGATTCTCCTCATCAACAATGACGGTGGAGCCATTATGCATTCTCCTTTGCCAAAGGACTACAACGACAGAGCAAGTCGCCACGTATCCGCGGGTCATCACACAAGCGCTCAAGGTTGGATAGAATCCCTAGGTTTAGCCTACTCTTCCGCAAGGACGGCGGGCGACGCAAAGAGTCAGCTCGACTGGCTCGTTAATCCGAGCGCTGACGAATCTCGGGTCGTGGAAGTCTTCACGGAGAAAGTCTCAGACATCCAACAGTTGCGAAGCTACTATGGACGTCTACACGAAGTCACCGGTGCCCAAAGATTCAAGGGACGTGCCAGACGTTCCGTGGGTCGCGTCCTGCGAACGCTCCACTTGCGATAGTTACATACATAATACCGACCGGTTCGAGGATCCTACGATGTTGATTGCACGCCGCCTCCGCGCACGAATTACCTCGCCCATAAAGAGGCGACTGACCAAAGTCTCGATGGCTCGCGTATACGAGGTGAATGTATCACCCAACCGTCGCGAGTTGGATGGGAAAGTGGCATTAGTGACTGGGGCGACAGGCACCATTGGAAGAGCGATAATCCTCAGATTAGTTCTGGAGGGGGCGACAGTTATTGGAATCGGTCGCTCGCTCGAAAAATTGAATTCTCTGTCAGATGAAGTGTCGTCGCTAGGAGGAACTTTCACCCCGATGCAGGTCGACCTTGAGGATGACGCGGCCTTATCGGTCGCTCTCTATAGTGTCGCTCGGATTGACATCCTCGTAAACTGCGCAGGTGGAAGTACCAGAAGCGAGCATGCCCCAGTGTGGGAGCAATCTCTGGATGTCGTTGATCGCATTCTACGAATCAATCTCCGAGCTGCAATTACATGCACCCGTGCCGTAGCTGCCAAGATGGTAGACCAGGGATACGGTCGCATAATCAGTATAGGCTCAATCATCGGCGATCACGGAAAAGCCCGGTTCTCCGAGTACGCGGCTTCTAAGGCGGGACTTCGCGGCTACATGAAGTCTGCCGCTATCGAGCTCGGCGCCCACGGTATTACCGCCAACTTGGTCTCACCCGGAATCGTGCCTCGAGGAGCTCGGTCGCATGACGAACTTGCACGTATACGCGAAACTAACGTGATGGGGGCCATTTGCAGTGAGGAAGACATCGCGGAAGCGGTGTTGTTCTTTGCTAGCGATCGTAGCTCCTTCATAACTGGCCAGGACTTGGCAGTAGATGGCGGTCGTTCTCTAGGGCTTCGTGGAGATGACTGACCTCTCAGTTTCAAGTCTCTGGGACGAAATGAGCTCAACATGAGCACGAGCCCTCTCTCTCGTGGAGCGCGGGGCGCGGGCGTTACCGTAGTCGGGCAGATCGCCACCATCGGCATCCAATTCTTGAGCATCGTAGTCCTATCACGATTACTCACGCCAACGGACTTCGGTCTAGTGGCGATGGTCGTGGTATTCATGGGCGTCGGTGAGCTGCTTCGGGACTTCGGTCTTCCGACGGCCGCACTACAGGCACGCTCGCTAAGTGGGCAACAGGCGTCCAATGTATTCTGGGCTACTGCGGCACTAAGTCTTCTGGCGGCTCTGCTTCTGGTTGTGTCGACCCCGTGGATAGTGGAACTCTATGATGAGCCTCGTCTCGCCTCGATCATCCCAGTGATGGCCGCTGCGTTGGTGATCAGTGGCCTGCAAGCCCAGTATCAGGTGCACCTAGCTCGGGCAATGCGTTTCACGGCACTAGCTGCTACTGCCGTAGTAGCTCGCTTCGCCGGCTTCATTGCTGGCCTAACTGGGGCCTTCTTGGGCTGGGAATATTGGGCTCTGGTCGCCCAGTTAGTAGTCACCGCAGCGGCGACACTGCTCGGAAACGCGATCCAGGCGCGCTGGTTACCAAGCAGGCCCCGCCGTGGGCACGGGTCGCTGGACTTATTTCGTTCTGGAGGACATTTCGGGGCCGCCCAGGTGTTGTCCTTTGGTGCCGACAACGTCGATACGCTTGTAATTGGATCCATGTGGGGTGCCGGGCCGCTTGGGATTTACAACCGGTCCTTTCAGCTGTTCATGGCCCCAATATCCGCAGTGTTAAGCCCCCTGACTCGAGTCGTAGTCCCTACTATCAATAGGGCATCCGAGCATGCCGCCGAAATCGGCTACGCGCACAGCTCTGCTGCGGTGCTGCTCCGACTGCAAACCGCAGTGTCCGGTCTGACCATCTGGATCTTGCTCGTAACGGCAGCGACTGCTGATTGGCTTGTACCTTTACTCCTTGGTGATCAGTGGTTATCTACGGTGCCAATTATCCAGATTCTGGCCCTGGGAGGGGCGATTCGGGCGCTTAGCCAGGTCAACTACTGGTCATACATTGTGAATCAGCAATCGAAGCAACTTTTTTATAGCAATTTGGTTACTAAGCCTTTCCAGATTTTACTTATAATTGGAGGCGTCTTCTTTGGTATCGAGGGAGTTGCTTGGGCATTCGTTGTGGGGCGCGCAGTGACGTGGCCAATAAACTTGGTCTGGCTCTATCGAACGGCTGGACAACCCTGGGGTGTTTTTCTGTGGAATGGGCTGCGTCTCCTCGGTGCCGGCGGGTTGGCATTTTTATTTGTGAATTGGACAATGCACTTGATCGACCTTACTTCACCTCTCGCCACGGTAATCTTGGGGACTGTTTTTGCCACGAGTTCTTATGTCGCAGCCATAGCGGCAACGCCAGGAGGCCTGAAGGAGATCCGAGGGGCGGCATCAATAGCTCGTGCTGTTGCTCGTCGCCGGTGAGGGACGGCCACGCACTTGACTGGCGAACCTTGCGGGGCGAACTGAAACGCTTATCGCAGGCACCGTGCCGTGCGAAGAATTGCCTGTCAGTGCAGGCGGGAGGAGAACCATGTTGAGAAGAATCAAATCCACCATGAGCCTAATGCGGGACCGCCTGTCACCGGCGCTATCGCACCCCGCGCTACTGGACATGTCCCTGAGCGTCGTTACACGCGGTGTTAGACCAACTAGAGCCGGTAAGCACATCCTTGTGGCAGCCCCCGGAAAGGGGAACATCGGCGACGTAGCAATGCTCGAGGCTTTCGTTGAGCGAATCGGCGAGCGGGCCGTGGTTATTCTCGGGGATCGGTCAGACTATCCCGGAATTCCTGACTCTGTCCATGTGGTCGCTCTCCCAGGTCTTATCTATGGCGGTGGACGAAGCATGGTCCACGATGCTTTTTGCTTGGCAAACTTGATGCGTGGGGCAAGTTCATTGTCAGTAGTAGGCGCAGATATTATGGACGGGGCTTACAACTCATCGGCCTCTGCACGTCGATCAATAGTGGCTAAGTGGGCTGCACTCTCAGGACTAAATAGCAGAGTGCTTGGGTTCTCCTGGAACGGATACCCTCATCCTCATGCGATCCGCTACTTGCGCCAGGCCGACGGAGCAGGCACACGGATCCTGGCCAGGGACCCAGAATCTCGTCGTCGCCTAGACCAAGAAGGACTCCGTGCCGTGGAGAGTGTTGCAGACATCGTCTTCACTGCGACGTCAGTTGCCCAACTCCCCAGTTCCATCAAGATGCCGCACGGTGCATACGCGGTGGTAAACGCCAGTGCACTTCTTGGTGGTGACCCTAAGAACACTGAGTCGTATGCAGAACTCGTGACAGAGCTCGTGACTGATGGTGTTCGAGTAGTGCTACTTCCTCATGTTGTTCGCGCGGGCGGCGATCAAGACGAGCTGGTCAAAATCTATGATGCACTTCACGGAGACATCCGAGCGCACGTTCAACTCGTTGAAGAGGAATTGACGCCATCTCAGGTCAGGACCGTGGTCCAGGGTGCCACGTTTGTTGCAACGGCCCGTATGCACCTATCAATTATGGCACTTCGCCAGGGGGTTCCAGCGGTAGTTGTAGCAACCCAGGGGAAAGTTGAAGGTCTTATGACGCTGTTCGGAATTTCGGAATTTTTGGTTCATCCAAGTGATGTGTCGTCTGGAGGACTTAGTCAAGCGGTGAGATCCCTGAGAAAACAGCTTGCTCCTGTGCGTGAAAAAGTGCACGAATCACTGACGGAAGTCTTGGAACTCGCTTCCGATAATTTTGACGGACTGGAACCCCATAACGGTATGTAATCGCGACTATAAATTGGATTGCTACAGTAACTGTCGACGCCAATCATTCCTAGGATACGTGCCGCGACCTGTCGTCTTAGTCGTGTAGATCCAGCAACTCCATTATAACTAACACCCCGTGGGCGACCGTTAGGGTACTGAGAAGTCAGCTGCAGGAGCGTGGCGATCGGCAACCTCCATGGGGATCCATCAGTTGCTTCTTTCCATCAACTGGATGAGAGTCTTGTTAGACCCTCAACCAACCAAAACTGAACTGCAAACCCGCGCGCGACTTTTGATCGATACGTCGCAGAGCGGTTCCATTAGCGAGTTTGCCGCAGCGCACTATTATTAATTCTGGTCTGGCCAAGTCTGCAGGCATCGGCGACCACAAGCTGACTGAGCCGTTTCCTTAGTATCAACTGGTGGATACCCAATTCGTGACTATCAGTTCAAGCTTAGCTCCGACTTCGCGCACAACAGCCAAACGGGTCGACTAGGTACTCAGCGATGTGGGGCTAGGACACGACGGCATCCTCACCGCTGCCGAGAGCGCGCCTGTTCAAATTCACCAACACGAAGGGTCTCAGTGCAGACCGAAATGGCCCACCCAGATCTAGCCTTAGTCCGCTCAACACGCCTGCGGGAGGCAAAAGCCAAGTCATGGCCACGACGTCCCGGCCACAGTTCATCGTACTGAGAATCGGTCGGTCAGACTGCGAACCGGGGTGGGAGTTACAACTTTATAGCGGATCAATCGAACCGCGAGCAGATTCCGAAGCTAATCTGTCATAGAGGTGATCCTGGCAGAAGTCCCCCAGCCAAGTCCTATAGACCCAGAGGTTCAAAATCAACCATGCTTCCCCTTCAGACAAGTGAATCCTCAAAAATTTTTATAGAACAGTTCGCTTAAAACATCCGATACAAACAGAAGTATCGACGTTCCTTAGAATCTCAGAGACTGTATCAAACATGGGAAGAGTCACATCGCGCGACACGCTCATATACCGCAGCCAAAGCCTCGCCAAGCTTGGGCCAATCCCTAGCGGACAAATCCGGCTCGCTGTTACCAGCAAGGGACCCATCTTGTGCCCGCCTGACTGCGTCCGCTAGTTTGGACGGATCAAGAGGAGACTCATACGTGATGATCCACTGGTTACCAAACTCAGACGCAAGTCGTTCCGTAGTTGGGCTGGAAGGACAAACCACGGGACGACCCAAAGATAGTGCAAGGAGCGCAGCGCCAGAGTTGTGGAGCTGGCGATACGGCAATACAACTAGCTCAGCATCCATAATCATGCCCGCCAGCTCAGCGTCCGGGACAAACCTAGTTTGCAGGTCAACTCGATTGTCACCGCGTGCGGCCTCACGAACACTCTCCGCAAGTTGCGGGTCGTCGGCCCTCCCCGCAACACACAACGAGAACTTGCCCGGCATTGACCCGAATACGCGTACAAAGTCATCTATGCCTTTGTACTCCCGAATAAGACCAAACACGATTAGTCGGCCCGATTGAGGCGAGCGAGGGTCGGCTCGATACCAACCACGGTAATGTCCGTGAGGGATCAGGGTTGTTCGTGTGCGGTCAGGTGTCGGAGTTACCTCGTTTAAGACAACCCAGTGCGAAGTCTCAGCACCGAGCATACCAACCAGAGCGGCCGAGACGCCCGACGTAGACTCGTGTGGCTCCAGATTGTGCACTGTGCGTACTACCCGGACGCGGGTGGCGCGTATTCGGAAGATTAGTAGGGCTAGACAAAAGCGTTTGCTCCACCTCTGGAGTCTGCCACTCGCATGAGCGAGCTCATCGGGCCAATGCAAGTGTAGGAGGTCATACCGCCCGAAAATTGCACGTGACCAAGACCAGTAGAGGTTACTCACCCTGTCGCTGGGTAATGACTGAATAGTGAGCTCGAGGTAAGGATTCGCAACCGTACCGTCGGTTGGAACGAGTCTTTTACGCACTGGATGCAACACAGAGACCGTGGAACTAGATCTGCGCATGAATTTAAACCTCAAACCTGTAGTTACCTAAATACGAGAACGTCACCTAGTTGTCCTTTATCGCGTAGCTGAAGTACGTTTGCACGCTTGGATCTGTTTTGGAGCACCAGAGTATAGATGAGTTGATCTAGACAGCCCTCCTGTAGCAACAACTTGCGCGAGCAAGAATGTGTAAGGCGCCCACGACGTGATAGAGACGAAAATGCCAGTAAACAATAGAACAGCCAGCAGGGCCATAGCAGTTAAGTCCGGAGACGACCGTTGACCTGAGAGGGCGGCCCAGACGAAGACAAACAAAAGTATCGTTGTTGGGACCCCATACTCGAAAGCGAGCAGAAGAAAACCATTATCTATACTTTGCGACAGGTCGAGCACCCCATAGATCGAGTCCACAAGAAGAACTCCAGCTGGCACCTGGCCAGGACCAAAGCCGAAGGGATTCTCCGCTATCGCGGCTGTTCCGGAGGTAATTAGGGCCAGTCTATAATTCGCACTAGCTTGTGCCTCATTAGAACCACCGATATAAGTTGTTGCAACGGTGCTTAGAAGGAACGCGACTACTGCAACCCCAGCCAAGACGAGTGCACCGAGGAGGTACCTCCGTCCCGATGGACTTTTCCCCACCCACCGGAGGAGTACCGCAACTGCCAACCCGACCAGCCCAGCGACAAGCGGCCCCCTACTTTGAGTGCTCAATGATCCGCCCAGAGCCACCACAACCAACGCGACGCGCGAGAAGAACGCTAGTCTTGGCGTAATTATTGCCCAAACAGCAACCGTCATACAGATCACACCCGCGACAATCGGATGAGGGAAGAGTCCCTGAGCGCGAATCTCCCCATTCCTATGCGGCGAATGAAAAAAAGCGGACGATTCGGGAATCACTAGTCGTCCAGCTACTACCTCGACGAGCTGTAGGGCAGACGTCAGCAGAACGAGCATCACCCATGGCTTTATGACGTCTCGGAGTCCCAGCCCGTATCGCGGCATAGCAATCAGGTAGACAACTACGGCGCAGATGAACCCTACGGCTAGAGAGCTGATACTACTTATAGAGCCCTCTCTCACGCCGAACGTGAGAAGCGTGGCGAGCAACGCGCAAGACAGCGCCAACAGGGCAAACGTCTGCCGGACACTCAGCCCTCCGCCATCTTGCGACGCCGTTTTACCACCCGCCAGGCGGATTAGGGAAACCAAGATCAGTATATTGAGCGGTGAGGCGACGGTTCCGCCCAAAAGATTCGCGGCGATAGGAGTAATTACCGCCGCAAGCGGAGCTCCCCAGACTAGGATCCACCTGAAGGGAAGAACCAATGCAGCTAGTGCGCAACTAGCGAGGATGACAAGAGTTAGAGTCACTTAGGACCCCTCACATGAGACAGGCCGCAGTCGCGGGACCGCTGAAATTGAACCGTGCTCGATAATTCGTGGAAGCCTCCCTCGGAGGATGCTGTTTGTACTGCTGAAGTCAGCACGCACCATCTCCCAAGCCCATCTGGCTGCGTCGAGAAACCTGGCGTTTCGGAGGCTAAGTGCGAGCGCTGAACGAGACCAGTGCGCTAGGGCTTCCTTGTCTTCGCGGAAATACGACCGATGCTTTTTAATAATCTGAGGGAGTGCGACCGCGTAGAGAGTCGGATTTGTACTAATACTTACCTCCGTCTCGCGACTAATTACAAGCGCACAATCCACCCCCATGAAATCAGCGTCTCCTGTCATGCGAATCCAAGCTTCCCAGTCCTGCAGTCTAGGCAATGACTCGTTAAACCTATGCCTAATAAGGAGAGCACGGCTCGCCAATACAGTTTGGGTGCTGATGAAATTTCCTCGACGCAACTGTTTGGGGACGTCTGTTCCAACCGGAAGTAAGCCGCTAGGCGGGAACTGGAATACACGCCCATCTGCAAGACGTCGCTCAACTGGGCAATAGACAAACGCTTGGTTCGCTCGGGCAGCTGTCGCGGCTCGCAGTTGATGCTCAAGTTTGTGTGGCTGCCAGATGTCATCAGAATCCTGAAAAGCGACGAAGTCCCCAGTCGCCGCAGAAACACCAACGTTACGCGCATGGTTCGCACCACGGCCGGTTTCCAACCGGATAATTCGCAAACCAGCGGAGGAAACACCTCTGGCTTTGAGGCCAGTCGCGACGGGGATAGCGGACCCGTCGTCTACAACGATGACCTCAAGTGGCTGGATCGTCTGGCTGAAGACTGATTGCAAAGACTCCAAAAGAAGCTCTAAACGGTCTTTTACCGGTATTACGACTGAAATAGAGTATCTCATTTTATACCTGCATTTAAGTGAGCAGATAGAGACGCGTCAATTTCGGCAATGAGAGTTTGCTTTCGACGAAGTAGGCCAGCTTCAGTATCGTTGCCCAGAGTTTGCTCAACTGCCGACCCCCAATCAGCGTCTTGCACGGTTCCGGGCCAGGTCTGACCGTAGAGCTGGGCTAGCTGGGGATGTGGCGTTCCAACGACCGGTATTCCTAGTTCGAATGCCCGAACCATCACTCCGCTTTGTTGATAAAACTTGTAAGGTAATAAGACTGCGTCTGCTTCTTGAAGCTCCCGCGTGAATTCGCTCTCAGTTACAAAATCATCGCGAACGTCCCACCCCGGTATTGCAGGCCACCCTCTCCCGACTGCTCGCAATTCAACGCGCCCCCCAATCTTGCGCCCCAATTCCACCATTGGGTCGATGGCGCGCGCCTCCTTGTACTGGCCGAGCACCAGCAGACGCTTGGTGTTCCTCTGCGGAAGGGTCTGACGAGCAGCTTTCGATCGGATGGGATGCGGTATGCACGTCGCATCAACTCCGGTCAACTCCCGTAGGCGGCGGGTTGCGTCCTCCGTGTGTGTAATGGCAGCGATGTTTCTCTTCGAAACTGCGGTCGCGAAAGCCCGCCTCGCCGTCCGCCCGTACCCAAACTGCTTACGAAGGGGATCTACGTCGTGAACAACTATCGATATTGGAGTGTGGCGTGCGTAGTGGGCCCAAGTTGCCGCATCGAAGTAGCCGAACGCCGGCCATGAGACTAGAACGTGGTCTAGCGATACTGGACGCCTCCGACGCCCGATAGCCACCGTGGAAGCTGTCACCAATTTTCGCGGTAGTGTCAATCCCTCGATAGAAACGTCGCCCACCGCTACTGGTTCGCACTCTATGCGCCTCAGGTGCTCCGACAGCGCAGCCTGATAGTACGCGAGCATCTTCGGTAGTGGGTTGACGATTCCTACTGTGTGCGCCATGCTTCAATGCTCCCTTATCAGCGACTGCGGTACATTCAAACGGCCTGTCCATCCGTCTCGAACTCCACTCAACCGCGCAACGGCGGCCTCGCGCCGCGAATGATCACGAACTATTACCTTGGCGAGCGAAAGAACCGTCGCTGCAGCCGCTGCGATATAGCTGCGCCTAGCTCGCCAGTAGACGATGGCATTGCGCGCACCAAAGTACACTGGTGTCCGGGCAGTTTCCTGGATCACACGCACTTCCGGGGTAACTACTAGCGCTCCTAGCTTGGACAGTCGGTGGCCCAGGTCAACATCCTCCCAGTACAAGAAGTAGCGCTCGTCGATTCCAGAGACCTCACGCAAAGCCCATGTGCGAACAAAAATGCAACACCCGTCGAGCCACTGAGCCTCAATGGGCCTATCTGGCACCTTTGTGGTGTGGCGCGGTCCGCGCATGCCGATCGTGCCTCCGGCTGACCATGTCGAATTGTCAACCTCAAGAATCGGACCCACTGCCACTGTCGACGGAACTGCAGCCACGGCGCTCAGCGCACTGGTCGCGGCACCGGATGGCAATAGGATGTCGTGAGTAGCGAGCAGCACCCAAGATGCGTCGCCTAGGGCTGCAACCCCACAGTTCATGCCGCCCGCGTAGCCCTTATTCTCAGACAATTGAATAAGGCGTGCCCCATGCGCTCGTACGTTCTCTGCGTTGAGCGTGCCATCGTGCGACGCGTTATCTACAATCACCACGTCTTTCGGCGGGGGGTCCTGACTAACGATCGAATCGATCGTCTCCCAAATCTCCTCACCTCTACGGTAGTAAAGGACGACTGCCGCCCAATCGGGATTTGGGTGCTGGTATGGTGACGTCACCAATTCATTCCTTGGAGTCGAAGGCGGACGAGTTCACGGCTGGACTCTTCGTACTGGCGGTTAACTCTCGGCCATGTGTAGTTAGCGCGCGCTCTTTTCGTACCGGCGGTCGCCATGATCTCAGCAGTCTTTCTGTCCCGCAACGTCGATCGAAGTGCGTCAACGATCAGTCGCGCTTCCGGCATCACAAAGACCGCGGCTTCACCGAGCACCTCGCGATTAAACACAGTGTCACGTGCAACTACAGGAGCGCCAAGCGCCATGGCTTGAACTAGGGCAGGGTTTGTTCCGCCGACAGAGTGTCCATGGAAATACACTCCTGCGTGCTGCCAAAGCGCATGTAGACGGTTGTCATCGTCCACGTGTCCCAGCCATCGCACCCGGGGGTATCGGTCAGCCAGTTCACAAGCGAGCTCATCGAACGTCCCGCCATACCCGCTCGACCCAACGATCACAACATCCGTATCTTGTGCCAGTTCTTGAACAGCGTCTAAGAATTCGCGGATGGAGTTTTCTGGCACAAATCTAGCAACATACAGTACGTATGACCTTGACTCAAGGTCTTCCTCTAGGGGCAGCTCTTCGCGAAAGTCACCCCCATAGGGAATGACTACTCCTTCACGCTTGAACTCCGTTTGCCAGCGCCTTGCGATCTCGTGCGCATCAAACACCAGTTGGGTTCCAAACCAAGCACAGAACCTAGCGCCGAGCTTAAAAACAAACTTTGCCGTTCGACCCCACTTCGCGCGCTCCCATTCCATCCCGTCGACGTTAACGAGGGTCGGGATACCACGAAGCTTCAATAAGGGCAGAATGAAACCATTCGCGCAGTTCATGACGATGGCGACATCAGGCTTGCGCTTCCAAGCGTCAAGGGCTGAAAAGAAGCCATAAGACAGGGTACTCAGAGACTTAGTTTCAAGCCCTCGAGTAACCACTGAGGTCACTCGAGGGTCGATGTCCGGATCATTCGGGCGACTCGTGCCATCACGCCCATAGACCACGACTTCCCAACCGCTGTTCGTCAAATACGGGGCGAGCTTCCGGACCGCCGTCTCAAATCCCCCGTAGTAGCTGGGATACCCCCGAGTACCAACAATCACGATCGTCTTGGGCTCATGAGGGATCTCATTTATTGGCTTGTCGTTCATTGTAATTAACGGCTCCCTAAGTCGCATGACTATCGGCACCTCAGCTATCGCAACCCATGGACGCTGCGGGCTAAGTTCATATGGCAATGTGATCGGTCGATCAGACCCTGGATCTGTGGGCAAACCTTCCAGAAAGGCTCAGATAAGACCTCAGCCTGATTCGCCTTGGTGAGAGATGCCGTTCCGCAACTGGCCATAGCTACCTCACCACCTTCCGCCCCTCCCCCACACGAGCCCCTCTGCTCAGACTGCAGAAGCCAAGCGGTCTGGTCATCTTTAACGTGCTTGAAAGTTGGGCGTATGTCCAGGATTCAATACGCACCAGAGCCCCGGATGACGACGTTCGCCGTCCGCCAGAGGATGACAAGGTCTGCAGTCATCGACCAGTTCTCCACGTAATACAAGTCCAGCCTGACAGCTTCGTCCCACGGAAGGTCGGAACGACCACTGACTTGCCAGAGCCCAGTAATACCGGGTTTAACCAAGAATCTCCGGTGGACGTGGTGTTCGTATTGGGCAACTTCTCGGGCCAGCGAGGGCCGCGGCCCCACAAGGGACATGCTGCCCGTCAGGACGTTAAACACCTGCGGCAGCTCGTCGATGCTGTATCGACGAATGAACCGACCTACCGCTGTCACGCGGGGGTCATCCTTCATCTTGAACAGAATGTTCCCCGGGTCCATCCGGTCCGCAGCGTCCAGTTGGGCAAGCACCTGCTCTGCATCCCTGCGCATCGACCGGAACTTCCACATCCGGAACTCTTTCCCATCAAGCCCGACTCGATGCTGCTTAAAGAACACCGGACCAGGGGAAGTGGTTTTGACCAGTATCCCGACGATCAACATGGGGATCCACAGGAGGGCAATGATCGTGAGAGAGCCCACGATGTCGAACGAACGCTTCATCGCGGCCCGCAGACCCGTATACCGTGGAGTCTCAACATGCATCAGCGGTAGACCCGCGACTGGCCGGCTGTGTATGCGAGGGCCACTGATGTCGGTCAGGCTCGGCGCCATGACCAGCGAGTACTCGCCCTTCTGAAGTTCCCAGCTCAGCTCTCTCACTCTCTTTGGGTCGAGGTGGTCTGCTCCAGTGATGATGGCTGTATCAGCGCCGATGATGTCCATAGCCTCGCGCACACCGTCGAAATCACTGATGACAGGGATGTTGCCTATCGCAAGGATCCCGCTATCCCTCGGGTCCTGGGCTAAAGCCGCTCCCACAACGTTGTAACCTGCCCAGGGTTGTTTCGCCAATTCGTCCGAAATATGGCGAATCGACGACCGGGACCCCACCAGGACTACCTGGTTTGAATAGTCTCCTCGGGTTCGATGCTTTTTGAGCCACTTGCGCCAGACCATCCGAGCGAAAAGCAATCCAACGGTGCCAAGCGCGAAAGTTAGGAGGAGGTAGCCGCGGGCCACATCAAGCTTGAGCAAGAACATCACGCTGGCTACCCCAGCAAAAAGAGCGATGCCGCTGTCGGTAATCTTTCGGTACTCGGTGTGCCCGACGCCCATCACGCGGGAGTCGACACTTCCGACCGCTATGAGGACCAACATCCAGACGAAGAGTATGGCGCCGGAGACTACGCCGTAACTGACTTCCCCCCCGTACTGATCCCCGCTACTGCTAGGGAATCCAAAGTGCGCGGTATTGTCTATGCCAAGCCACAAAATTTGGATAGCGCCAATAACCAGTGCTAGCACAACAAAGTCAGTGATGAGCAATCGAGTCGCGTACCGCCTCTGCCACTCCTTTCGAGGTAAAACGTCTTTCGTCACAGCCTGGATACCCGTATACGTGGCATGCATGTCTGGAGCTTCTGCAGCTGACATCAGTTGAAGCTTCTTCCAAAGTCTGTGGAGATCATGACCTGGTCCCCCGACCATAGCCAGAGGGCGTTACCCGACAGATCGATGGCAACTTCCGCTGCAGCTTCTGCAGGTGCGCAGGCATAGGACTCGGCGGAGGCATCATCAAATTCGACGAGCCTGAGCCCCTGACAGTCAGCAGATTCAACTGCAGCCATCCATCGACCATCTGAACCGCTCAGCGCCACAGCAGCCTCGATACTAGACTCAGACCAGCCCGTGCTGCCCATTGGAGTAGTCCAAACTGAGCCATCACTGCAAACCGCAGCCGCGACTCCACCTGTAACGGCAACCTGATGCGTGTCATCACATGGCCCCTCAACGGCGTCGCCGCCCCAGATCACGAGAGAAGGATCGCCAGGGTCCACAAGCACGGAATTGGTCACCACCTGATCGTCCTGTGTCCAAGAGGCCCCGGAGTCGTAGGTGCGAATGCCTTGACGCTCACAATCAGGTCCAGAGGCAATTGCCGACTGAACGGCAAGGTAATCAGCCCCCGATAGCCAGAGCGGGCGTCCCAATCTGTCTACCGCGGGGTATGCAGAACCCCAGGTTTGTCCCCCATCCACGGTCAGTTCGATCTCGCTTCGTTCAGCGCAGGCACCTCCTTCGGAACGCCATGCAACGGTCTCACTGACGGCAGAGATCAAGCGTGGTGCAACTCTTGGTTCTTCCGGCGCGGCTGACTGCAGCGGCTCGTCCAAGGTCTCCTCGGAATCATCTTCAGCCTGAAAAGATGATTCAACAGACGCACCCCGCTCGACAACCCGTGGTGCGTCTCGACCCCATCCAAGCGCGAGCGCGATAAGAACGATATCGACGGCGACGAAGACCGCCAGCCCCGCCACAACCCACGCCGTGCGAGGCATCGACCATAGACGCTGGGGCGTTCTCTCCATTCGGCTCATCCGTTAACCCGCCCGGAGATACTCACCGCGGCTCGCTGGGTACGGTCAAGCGCCTGAACGATCTGTTGCGCGGAGTCCTCGTAGACGTCCTTCGAGCGGCGGTATGGGTCGACGACATCGATCAATTCTGAATCTTCTAAGGGCAAATACCCTCGACGCACTGACGCGGACTTCACTGCCGCACGCAGTCTGTCCAACATGGAAAAACTCAAGAAGTTCTCGGTCTGACTCTCGATGTTTTGCTCCGCGTTCTCGAGCAAGGCTGCAAACTCTGTGAGAAGGAATGTGTTCCGCGACGCACGAGGCAGAAGTCGGACGACCGCACTGCGGTGCTCTGCAGCCATCACCAGGACGAGATCTGCCGCTCTCACGTGTTGGACCTCGAGTTGACGAGCGCGGTGAAAGGTGGGGTCGCCACCATTCTGCTGGGAGAGTTCAGCTGCTTCCACGGGCATTCCGGCCCCAACAAGGGCCCCGGTGCCCGCGCTCTCGACCTCTACGACTGGCGCGAGCGCTGGGCACTCCTGAGCAATCCTGGCGCGGATGAGCTGCTCGGCCTGGGCCGAGCGGCATATATTGCCGGTACAGACCACCAGGATCCGAAATGCATCCGACATGGCTACGCCTTTCGGTCGTCTTCGTAGGTGTATGAGTGTCCGTAGCGCCCATACCCGTATGCGTCAGGACCCTTGGTGGGGAGCATGGTGGGAATGAGGCCAAAGAGTTTGGCGCCGACGTTCTCCAGCGAGGTGACAGCGCCCTTAAGCTGGTGCCGATCGGTCTTTCCTGCGGCCACGACGACGATCGCGCCGGTGGCACGTGTAGCCAACACGGCCGCGTCGGTCACGGGAAGCAACGGAGGTGCGTCGATGAGGACCACATCAAACTGGTCCTCCACGAACCGAAGCAGTGCATCCATACTCGGCGACCCGAGAAGCTCACTGGGGTTCGGCGGGATGTCTCCAGCAGGCAGCACGGCGAGATCGTGTGGACCCCAGTACTGGACGACGTCCGCCAGATCCACCTTGCCGATCAGGACGTTAGTCAGACCAACTGCGCCTTCGAGCCCAAAGTAGTCCGCGACCCTGGGCCGGCGAAGGTCGGCGTCGATCACCAGCACGCGCTGGCCAGCTTCCTGCATGGTGATGGCTGTGTTCGCCACCGTGGTGGACTTGCCCTCGCCCTGAATCGAGGAGGTAAACACGAAGCTTCGTTTCGATTCTCCAACCTCGAGGAACTGGAGATTGGTACGCAGAGTCCGGAATGATTCGGCACGGGGGCTCTTCGGGTCCACCTGGACCACGAGCGGCCGCTTCTGCGCCTCAGCGTCATAGACGATCCCGCCAAGAACAGGCGCTTCAGTCACTGCCGAGATGTCATGCTCTCCGCGGATCCGAGTGTCCAGGACTTCACGCAGGACCGCGATACCAACTCCGAAGCTCAAACCAACGAGGAATCCGAGAGCCAGGTTCAACGGCACCCGGGGGGAAACCGGGGTCTCCGGTGCCACGGCCTCTTGAAGGATCTCGACGGAGACCGAGCTGGCGTCATCGTCCGACCCTGGCGTAATCTCACCGACGACTCCGATCAAGCTCTCAGTGACCGAGTTCGCGATCGCGGCCGCACCGCTGGGATCCTCACTGGTTGCCGTCACTTGCATCAGCACGGTGTTCGCCTCCGTAGAGACGGAGATCGACTCCGCCAGCGCTGAAGGTGTCTGCTCCAGCCCCAACTCCTCGATTACGGGCTGCAGGACCCGCGGAGTGGTGGTGACTTCTGCAAAGCTGGCCACGATCTGCTGGGTGTAGCTGGTGCCCTGCCCCAGCTCTGCCACAGTGGAGGCAGAGTCCGTGGAGACGTACACCCTGGTACCCGCTTCATACTGCGGGCTCTGCAGCAGTGAGTAGGTGGCTGCGGCGCCGATACCGGCGAGGGTCGCCAACACGATGATGAGCCATCCGCGATGGACGATCCTTAAATATTCACGCAATTCCACGTACTGATGCCCCTAGACTTCCTCGGATATGACCTAGGCAAGCATAAGGGATTCACAGCAAAAACTCAGAGTTGGCTTGAATGAATTCTTTGTTTCGGACGTAGCGGGACCACCCTCACATCTGGTCGTGCCCGGCGTTTTGCATCTGCCGCAGCTCCTTCTTCAGCTCCCCGATCTCATCGCGCAATCGGGCCGCGACCTCGAAGTTCAGCTCCTCAGCGGCATGGTGCATCTGGTTGGTGAGCTGCCCGATCAGGTCCGTGAGGTCCTTGGCCGGGGTCTGGGATGCAAGCGACTTGCCGGACTTCGTGTCCTCGCTCTCATCCCCCTCCTCGCTCTCGAAGCTGGTGTAGCCGCGGTGTCCCTTGCCGTACTGGAACCCGGTGGCCAGGCCACCCATCCCCTGCAGCAGCTCGGCGGTGTCCGCGTCCTCCCGGGCCAGCTGGTCCGTGATGTCCGCGATCTTCTTCTGCAGCGGGGTGGGGTCGATCCCGTGCTCGGTGTTGTACGCGATCTGGCGGTCCCGGCGGCGGTCGGTCTCATCGATCGCCCGGCGCATGGAGTCGGTGATCCGGTCCGCGTACATGTGCACCTCGCCGAAGACGTTACGCGCGGCACGCCCGATGGTCTGGATCAGCGAGGTGGTGGAGCGCAGGAAGCCTTCCTTGTCCGCATCGAGGATCGCCACCAGGGAGACCTCGGGCAGGTCCAGGCCCTCACGGAGCAGGTTGATCCCCACCACCACGTCGTGGACGCCGCGGCGCAGGTCCCGCAGGATCTCGATCCGCTTCAGCGTGTCCACATCCGAGTGCAGGTACTCCACCTTGATGCCGTTCTCCAGCATGTACTCGGTCAGATCCTCCGCCATCCGCTTAGTCAGCGTGGTGACCAGGACGCGTTCGTTCTTCGCGGTGCGGGTGCGGATCTCCCCCAGCAAGTCATCGATCTGACCCTTGGTCTTCTTGACCACGATCTTCGGATCCACCAGCCCGGTGGGACGGATGATCTGCTCCACATAGCCATCGGCCTGGTCCAGCTCATAGCGGCCCGGGGTGGCGGAGAGGTAGACGGTCTGCCCGATCCGCTCCAGGAATTCATCCCACTTCAACGGCCGGTTATCCATAGCCGAAGGCAGCCGGAACCCGTGATCCACCAGGGTGCGCTTCCGGGACATGTCTCCTTCATACATCCCGCCGATCTGCGGGATGGTCACATGGGACTCATCGACGATCAGCAGGTAGTCATCCGGGAAGTAATCCAGCAGACAGTGCGAGGCGGAACCGGGGCCGCGCCCGTCGATGTGCCGGGAGTAGTTCTCGATGCCGTTGCAGAAGCCCATCTGCTGCATCATCTCGAGGTCGTAGGTGGTGCGCATGCGCAGCCGCTGGGCCTCCAGCAGCTTGTCCTGGGACTCCAGCTCCTCGAGCCGGACCCGCAGCTCATCCTCGATCCGGCTGATCGCGCTGGCCATCCGCTCATCGCCGGCCACGTAGTGGCTGGCGGGGAAGATGTACATTTCTTCCTCCTCCCGGACCACGGTGCCGGTGAGCGGGTGCAGGGTGGAGATGGATTCGATCTCATCGCCGAAGAACTCGATGCGCACCGCGAGCTCCTCATACATCGGGATGATCTCCACGGTGTCCCCGCGCACCCGGAAGGTGCCGCGGTGGAAGTCGGTGTCATTGCGGGCGTACTGCATCCCCACGAAGCGGCGCAGCAGCTCATCGCGCTCGATCTTCTCCCCCACCTTCACCGCGACCATCTGCCGGATGTATTCCTCCGGGGTGCCCAAGCCGTAGATGCAGGAGACCGTGGCGACCACCACCACGTCCCGCCGGGTGAGCAGCGCGTTGGTCGCCGAGTGGCGCAGCCGCTCCACCTCCTCATTGACCGAGGAGTCCTTCTCGATGAAGGTGTCCGTCTGCGGCACGTAGGCCTCGGGCTGGTAGTAGTCGTAGTAGGAGACGAAGTACTCCACCGCGTTATTCGGCAGCAGCTCCCGGAACTCGTTGGCCAGCTGCGCGGCGAGGGTCTTGTTCTGCACCATGATCAGCGTGGGCCGCTGGACCCGTTCGATCAGCCAGGCCGCCGTCGCCGACTTGCCGGTGCCGGTGGCGCCCATGAGCACCACGTCCTTCTCGCCGCCTTCGATCCGCTCGGCCAGCTCCTCGATCGCCTTGGGCTGATCCCCCGAGGGCTGGAAGGGGCTGATGACCTCAAAGGGGGCGACGGTGCGGCTGATCTTCTGAGCGAGACTCATGGATCCATGCTACTGCGCGGCTATGACACGCCTGCGGAGTTTCTCGTACAGCTCATCGACCTGGACGTAGAGCTCTTCCAGGGTCCCGGAGTTCTCCAAGACGACGTCGGCCACGGCCTTGCGCTGCGCCTCGGTGGCCTGGGCGTCGATCCGGGACTGGGCGTCCTCGGGGGTGCTGTTGCGGTGCTCCACCATGCGTTGCAGCCGCTGCTCATCGGGGGCGGAGACCACCACCACGACGTCGAACCGGCCCGCCTGGCCGGTCTCCACCAGCAGGGGGATGTCCTCGACCACCACCGCGCCTTCTGGGGCCTGCTCGCGCAGCGCGTCCCGGGCTTCCCGGACCCGCGGGTGGACGATGGCATTGAGCTGGTTCCGGGCGTCCTCGTCGGCGAAGACGATCTTGCCCAGCGCCTCCCGGTCCAGCGCGCCGGAGGCGGTGAGGACCTCGGGGCCGAAGGTCTGGACCACCTGATCCAGCCCCTCGGTGCCGGGTTCCAGCGCCTGCCGGGCCAGCAGGTCGGCGTCGATGATCAGGGCGCCGTGTTCGGCCAAATGTGCGGAGACCGCGGACTTGCCCGAGGCGATGCCACCGGTCAGGCCCACTGAGAGGATCTGATGCATCCCTTGAGTTTAAGACACCCGCGTTCGGGGCGGTCTGCGTCGCAGCGACTCAGCGCCTCAGACATTCAGCGGCTCAGTCACTCAGCAGCTAGGTCAGCCTCCGGTGCGCCGGGGGTGATCCGGCCGGGTGCTCCGCCATCAGCTCCGCGCCGATGCTGACCAGGTGCTCGGTGACCGTTCCGACGGCGAGCCGTTCGTGGCGGTCGGGCCGGCTCAGTGCGACGATGCTGCGGGCCGCCCGGACCCCGGTGAGCGGGCGCAGCACCACGGCGGGGCCGGGCCGGGTGCTGAACCGCGGGAGCAGGCCGATCCCGGCCCCGGCGCCCACCAGCGACTCCAGCAGGTGATTGTCCCGCAGCCGCAGGGTCCGGTGCACCGGACGCCCGGTGAGCTGCTCGATGGCCACCGGGATGGCGTCGAACGGGTAGCCCTCAGGGACCCCGACCCAGTCTTCGTCGACCACATCGCACGGGCGCAGCTCGGTCTTGGCCGCCAGCGGATGATCCGCCGGGAGCACCACGTCGATGGGCTCCCGGGTGAGCACCGTGGCCACCAGTCCTTCGGCCCCGCCGGGGACCTCACCGCTGAGGCTGTGACTGATCACCAGGTCCGCGTCCAGGGCGCGCGCCGCGAAGTCTGCCTCGGCGATGTCGAAGTCATCCAGGCTCAGCGTGATCGCGGTGCCGCGCAGCCGGTGCAGCAGCTGCGGCAGCAGCACCTGACCGCCACTGGGCAGGGTGCCGATGCTGACCTCCCCGCGGGGTTCCCCAGTGGCAGCGTCCAACCGAGCCTGCACCCGGGCCAGGCTGGAGAAGACCTCATCGGCGCCCTCGGCAAGCAGCTGCCCCGCCGGGGTGAGCCGCACCCCGCGGGAGTCCGGCTCCACCAGCTTCACCCCGAGTTCCCGCTCCGCGGTGCGCAGCTGCTGAGACAGCGCCGAGGGGGTGCGGTGCACGGCCTGCGCGACCGCGGTGAGCGTGCCGCGCGCGGCGATCTCCCGAAGCAGCTGGAGGTGGCGCGGCTGCAGGGTCCGGGTCTGCAGGCTCGGGTTCTTCGTTCCAGGCATCGCCAAAGAATCGTCCATGTAGCCAAGCTACATGCCTAGTGCAGAATCATTCAGTAGACCTGAAGAGTGGATCGGCGCGAGGATGGACCCATGCCGCTGCGTCACACCCTCCTCGCCCTGTTGGTCGCCGTCCTGTGGGGGCTGAACTTCCTGGCCATCCGGATCTCGCTGGATCAGTTCCCGCCGCTGTTCCTGGCCGGGCTGCGCTTCTTGATCCTGGCGCTGCCGGCGCTGTTGTTCGTGCCCTGGCCCGGAGTGAAGGTCCGCTACCTGCTCGGCTACGGGCTCGGCTTCGGGACGCTGCAATTCTTCGGGCTCTACCTGGGGATGTCCGCAGGATTCCCCACCGGGCTGGCATCTTTGGTGCTGCAAGCCTCCGCCCCGTTCACCGTGCTGCTCGGCGCCCTGGTGCTCAAGGAGCACATCACCGGACGGCGGGCGCTCGGCGTCGGCGTCGCCGTGGTGGGCCTGGGACTCGTCGGACTCTCCCGCGGCGTCCTGGACGGATGGACCCCGTTCCTGCTGGTGCTCTTCGGGGCCTTCGGCTGGGCACTGGGGAACCTGGCCTCGCGGAAGGCGCAGACCGACCGGCCGATGGCGCTGGTGCTGTGGATGGCCGTGGTCCCGCCGATCCCGCTGCTCACGGTGGCGTTCCTGGTGGAGGGACCCGAGCAGATCGGGGCGGCCATGGCGGGCTCGTTCAGCCTGGCCGCGGTCCCGGCCTGGCTCGGGCTGAGCTACACGATCCTCTTCGGCACCGTGGTCGGTGCCGGGATCTGGGTCTGGCTGATGCGCCGGCACCCGGCGGGCACCGTGGCGCCGTTCTCCATGCTGGTCCCGGTGGTCGGGATCCTGGCCGCCTGGGCCGCCCTGGGTGAGGTGCCTACCTGGCTGGAGCTCGCCGGCGGGGTGCTGGTGGTCGGTGGAGTCATCTACGCCTCGGTGCGCGGCGCTCCCCCGGCACAGCCCGCGCCAGAACCTGAACTGGAGGCTGGGGCTGAGCCTGGGGCCAGAGACGTTCAGTCATCCGCGGTGGCCTCGCCGTCGAGGTAGTCGGCCACCGCCTCACCGAACTGCTGCTGCGCCTCAGGGGTGAGGTGGATCCCGTCATAAGTCATCCCCTCGCGGAAGCCGCCGTCGGGGCTGCGCACGAACTCGAAGCCGTCGAAGAACTCCCATCCCCTGTCCCGAGCAAGGTCCTGCAGAGACTCGTTGTACTGGCCGCTGGTGGGCCGGAACTCCCGGTCCAGCGGGGGAATGGCCAGCACCAGCACACGATCCGTCGGTGCCTTGGCGACGATCGCGTCGAGGCTGGAGGCGGTCTGTTGGAACGGGACTCCTTGGGCGAGGTCGTTAGTACCGGTCAGCAGGATCAGGGTGTCTGCCCCGGTGACGCCATGGAAGCTCTGCGCCTGGAGATCCGTGGTCGCTCCGGTCACCGCCCACCCGCCGGCGAATAGGTGGCCCTCGGCGAGCAGGGTCGAGACCCAGGAACCATTCCCGATCTGCCCGGCGCCGAAGTCCGGTGAGTTGGCCTGGGTATGGGAATCCCCCACCACGACGACGCCGCCGTCCTCTGCCACGGCAGGGGCCTGCGCGGCAGCCTCAGGCTCCCGCGTGACGGCAAGGATCACCAGCAGCGCACACACGCCGATGGCTAGCAGAAGCACAGATACGGACGTGACGACGCGTGAGGTGCTTCGGGTCCGGCGCTGCTGGTTCACAGGCGCCAGGCTATCGCAGCCGGTGCGGATGACTTGGCCGCAGACACAGCTGCCCGGCTCCTCCGAGGAAGAGCCGGGCAGCTGTGAGCGGATCACACCGGATCAGCGGGTGCTGATCAGCGGGCGTTGATCAGCGCGTGCTGATCAGCGGTTGTTATACGATCCCTCCGGCTGGGTGGGATCCACGGTGGGAACATCCCCGGTGCGGACCCGGTACTCCTCCACGATCGGTGGCTGCTCGGCGTGGTCCACATCCGGGGCGTTCTCCGGCTGGGTGCCCTCGTGGTAATCCGGGGCGACCACGGCTTCGCTGAGCGAACCGTCGGGCTCCTCCATGCGGCGCTCGTACTCCTCCGGGGGCAGCGTGCGCAGCCAGCGGCGGGTGCGCAGGAAGCCGACCTCGCCGGCGTCCTCGCGCATCGCCCGGGAGAGGTTGTACATCATGAAGTAGCCCAGGATGAAGAACGGCAGACCCAGCACCAGGGCCACGTTCTGCAGCGCCTCGAGCCCGCCCTCACCGGTGGCGGTGAGCAGCACCGCGGCGATCAGACCGATGGAGATGGTCCAGAAGGCCCTCTGGTGCAGCGGCGCCTTGCCCTCGTAGCCGTTGCACATGTCGTCGAGGACCAGGGAGCAGGAGTCCATGGAGGTGATGAAGAAGATGCCCACCAGCATGATCGCGATCGAGGAGGTCAGGGTGGCCAGCGGGAACTCCGCGAGGAACGCGAAGAGCGCGCCCTCCACGCCCTCGTCGAGCACGGTGTCCACCACGCCGCCGTCCCCGTTGAGCTCGATATCGAACAGGCCGGTGCCCCAGATCCCGAACCAGATGATGGTGAACAGGGTGGGCAGCCCGAGCACACCGGCGACGAACTGGCGCACCGAGCGGCCGCGGGAGATCCGGGCGATGAAGATGCCGACGAACGGCGCCCAGGCCACGGTCCAGGCCCAGTAGAAGATGGTCCAGCTGTCCTGCCAGCCGGTGTTCGACAGCGTGTCATTCCACAGCGCCAGCTCCGGGAGCATGGTGGCGTAGGTGCCGGCGAACTCGACCACGCCGCGCAGCATGAACACAGTGGGGCCGGTGGCCAGGATGAAGATCAGCAGCAGGATGGCGGTCCAGATGTTGAAATTCGAGAGCCGCTTGATCCCCTTGTCCACACCGAGGACCGCGGAGATCGTGGCAATCAGGGTCACCACCGCGATGATCAGGATGAAGTTCCAGGCCGCGTCGCTGATGCCCAGCAACCTGGCGAGGCCGGCCTGGATCTGCAGGGTGCCCAGACCGATCGAGACGGCGACGCCGAAGATCGTGCCGACCACGGCGAAGATGTCGATGGCCTTGCCGGCGGGGCCGTGGATCTTGTCACCAAGCATCGGCTGGAAGATCGAGGAGACGCGCGGGGGCAGGTTCCTCTTGTAGATGAAGTAGGCGAAGGCCAGCCCGGGCAGCGCGAAGATCGTCCAGGTGTGCAGGCCGAAGTGATACAGCGTGAAGCCCATGGCCTCATTCGCGGCCTCCATGGAGCGCGGTTCGATGCCCTCCTGGGCGCCGCGCGGCGGCTCCGCGAAGTGGTAGGCGGGCTCGGCCACGGCCCAGAACATCAAGATGGTGCCGATGCCGGCGGCGAAGAGCATGCCGAACCAGGCGAGGTCGGAGTGTTCTGGTTCGTCGCCGTCGTTGCCCAGCTTGATCCGGCCGAAGCGGCCGGCGGCCTTATAGACCAGGAAGATCAAGAAGATCGTGACTCCGGAGATGTAGAACCAGCCGAGGTGGTCATAGATCCATCCGGAGCCTGCACCGAAGAACTCGCCCATCCCGGTGGGCATGATCAGGGTCAGGATCACGAATCCGATGACGATCGCGGCGGATCCGAAGAAGACGATCGGGCTGGTTCGCAACCTCAAGAGGTCGTGGAGCCGTTGCAGCATCATTGCCTTTCGTGGGAGTTGTCGCCGCCCACGCCCGCCAGATGCTGCAGCGCCTGGCTCGCCCCAGGAGCACGAGTCTGACGGTCTGACCGCCTGACAGGCGGGATGATCGTCACTACGCTATGGAATTTGCGCCGCCGATGCACACTCATCCCCCGCGGATCGGCGGTATTTCAGGCTCTTCAGCGCGGTTTGCGCGTCCCCGCGGCAGCTTCTCTCCCGGCATGACCAGCATTCACACTGCGGCATCTCATTCCAGTAACGATTCTGTGTAGAACCTGGTGTGGACCTGTTCGGGAGCCTGGATTCGGTCGCTGCGCGCGGCGGCAGCATCGGCGCCGGGTCGCAGAAGGCGCATCCTCTAAGCTTGCTGCATGCCTTATCCCGCGGGTCAGACCCCCGATGTCCAGCCCTCCCCGCTCACGCAGAACTTCGACTTCACCCCGATCAGTCCCCCGCCCGACGCCGCAGACCTGCTGCTGCTCGATACCGCCGCCGCCTGGTGGGCCCAGGGGCACCCGCGGGAGGGTGTGCTGATCCTTGATGACCGCTCCGGGGCGATCACGCTGCCGATTCTTCACTCGCTGATCTCCGAGGCCGGCAAGCCCGGCGCCGCGTGTGCTCGGGCGGAGGACGCGGTCGCTGCGGTGCGGGTGCTCGCCGATGAGCTCGGCGCGGAGCGCGCGCTGCAGGGCAACGCCCGCCGCGCGAACCTGCCCGCTCCGGTCCCTGCTGAACTGCCAGAGCTGACCGAGCAGGCCCCTGACGCGTTCACCGGGGTGCATACGGTGCTGATGCACCTGCCGCGGTCCTTGGAGACGCTCACCGACTGGGCGTGGCTGATCCGCGAGCACGCGGCGGCCGACGTCGTCGTCCTGGCGGTGGGCCGGGACAAGCATATGAACCATTCCATGAACCAGGTGCTGGAGAAGCACTTCCAGGACGTCTCTGCCGGCCGTGGCCGGTCCAAGTCCCGGGTGCTCACCGCGCGGGCACCGCGCGACGGCGTGCCCAGCTCCGCGCCGCGGAAGAACACGCACAAGGTGTCGATCCCCGGGAAGGGCACCACCGAGCTGACCCTGTGCAGCCTGGGCGCCACCTACGGCGGGACCAAGCTGGACCCCGGCACCCGGCTGATGCTCGAGGCGGTGGAGGCCCACCCGGAGTTCCCTGGCGCGGAGTACGTGCTGGACTTCGGCTCCGGCAACGGCACGGTCAGCGCGTTCCTGACTCTGCGCCACCCGCAGCTGCACGTGGTCGCCACGGATCATTCGGCCTCCGCGGTGCAGTCCACCCAGCTCACCGCCGAGGCGAACGGGGTCACGGACCGGGTGGAGACGGTCCGCGATGATGCGCTCTCCCGCTTCGAGTCCGGCTCCGCCGAGGTGATCCTGCTCAACCCGCCGTTCCATCAGGGCAACGCGGTGGATCCTGGTGCGGCGCACCGGCTGATCCGCGCCGCCGGGCGGGTGCTGGCGCCGGGCGGGCGGATCTACAGCGTGTGGAACTCCCACCTGAAGCACCGCAGTGTGCTCTCCAAGGAGGTCGGGCTCACCGAGCAGCTGGCCCGGGACGCACGGTTCACGGTGACGGTCTCCACCAAACGCTGAGGCCGCTGCCGCGCCGGGCATCGGGCGCAGGCGGAACGTCACAGACGCAGAGAAGGCCGGTTCCACCCGAGGGTGGAACCGGCCTTCTTCGTCTCACTCAGGCGGGATCAGTGATCCGCCCGCGTGGTTCAGCTGTTTCCGGTGAGCTTCTCGCGCAGCGCAGCCAGCGCCTCGTCGGAGGCCAGCGTGCCGGCATCCTCAGAGGAGGTGTTCTGCGAGGAGGAGTAGTTCGACGGAGCAGGCTCAGACTTGCTGGAGCTGCTCGAGGAGCTGGAACCGACGGTCGCCTGTGCGGCGGCCTCGGCGTCGGCCTCGACTGCTGCCAGGACCTGCTTCTTGTGAGCTTCCCAACGCTCCTGGGCCTTGGCGTACTGAGCCTCCCAGGTGGAACGCTGCTCGTCGTAGCCTTCCATCCACTCGTTGGTCTCCGGGTCGAAGCCCTCGGGGTACTTGTAGTTGCCGGCGTCGTCGTACTCGGCGTCCATGCCGTAGACGGCCGGATCGAACTCGGCACCCTCGGGATCGACACCCTCGTTGGCCTGCTTCAGCGAGAGGCTGATGCGGCGGCGCTCGAGGTCGATGTCGATGACCTTCACGAAGAGCTCGTCATTGACGGAGACGACCTGCTCGGCGAGATCAACGTGGCGCACTGCCAGCTCGGAGATGTGCACCAGACCCTCGATGCCGTCTTCCACGCGGACGAATGCACCGAAGGGCACCAGCTTGGTGACCTTGCCGGGGACGACCTGGCCCAGCGCATGCGTGCGGGCGAAGGTCTGCCACGGATCCTCCTGGGTGGCCTTCAGGGACAGCGAGACGCGCTCGCGATCCATGTCCACCTCGAGGACCTCCACGGTGACTTCCTGGCCGACCTCGACAACCTCGTTCGGGTGATCGATGTGCTTCCAGGAGAGCTCCGAGACGTGGACCAGACCGTCGACGCCGCCGAGATCCACGAACGCACCGAAGTTCACGATCGAGGAGACGGTGCCGGTGCGGACCTGGCCGCGCTCGAGCTTGTTCAGGAAGGAGGAGCGGACCTCGGACTGGGTCTGCTCCAGCCATGCACGGCGGGAGAGGACCACGTTGTTGCGGTTCTTGTCCAGCTCGATGATCTTGGCTTCGATCTCCTGGCCGATGTACGGCGCGAGATCGCGCACACGGCGCATCTCGACCAGCGATGCGGGCAGGAAGCCGCGCAGGCCGATGTCGAGGATGAGGCCGCCCTTGACGACCTCGATGACGGTGCCCGAGACGACGCCGTCCTCTTCCTTGATGCGCTCGATGTCGCCCCAGGCGCGCTCGTACTGTGCGCGCTTCTTGGAGAGGATCAGGCGGCCTTCTTTGTCCTCCTTGGTGAGGACCAGAGCCTCCACCAGATCGCCGACGGCGACGACCTCGTCCGGGTTCACATCATGCTTGATGGAC
The DNA here is from genome assembly GCF_014138825.1 of Nesterenkonia sandarakina. Taxonomy (NCBI): domain Bacteria; kingdom Bacillati; phylum Actinomycetota; class Actinomycetes; order Micrococcales; family Micrococcaceae; genus Nesterenkonia; species Nesterenkonia sandarakina. Next base: position 1,054,595 of record NZ_JACJIH010000001.1, read on the forward strand.
AGCTCGCGGGACGGGATGACGCCTTCGGTCTTGTACCCGATGTCGAGGAGGACCTCATCGCGGTCGACCTTGACGATGGTGCCCTCAACGAGGTCTCCGTCGTTGAAGTACTTCATAGTCGCGTCTACCGCGGCGAGGAACTCTTCTGCGGTGCCGATGTCATTGACGGCGACCTGTGGGGCAGTGGTGGTGGGGGTCATGTAGTAGGGGCTCCGATATGGATTGTGGCTGGCTTGGTCAGTGCACGGGCTTGCCATGCAAGATGGCACTCTGGTGCACACAGTGCTGGACAGATGAACAGGGGTAGCTCGACTGGTCCCGATTCCGGCGGTGACGCCGAAGGGCGGACCCTCGAGCATGATCTGCATCAGATGTCGGGGTCGACTCTGTGCGTAGAACGCGCTGGTTCAGTTTATACCGGTGATCCAACCCGAATCAACCGAGGTTGCTGGCTTGAGGCCCGCTCAGAAATGCGTGGCGCAGAAGGGCGGTGCCGACAGGTCCATGATCCGGGAGATCCGCTCCACGTCTGCTGCGGTGGTGTCCCCGAGCCGCCCGGCGGCGTGCAGCGTGCGCACCGAGACGTCGCCCAGGTAGAGCGAGCCCAGGGTTTCCACGCTGACCTGGAGCGTCGGCAGTTCCGCTGAGTGATCCTCGGCGGTGGAGCCGGCGGCTGGGGCGACCGGCGCGTCAGCCGCAGCGGCGCGGGTGACGGTGGCCGCGCCGTCGTCGACCTGGACCGTGAAGCTGCCGCCGGTGATGCCCAGTGTGTCCTCAACTTCGAGGCGGAAGGCGCCGTCGACGGACCAGGCGCGACCTTCCAGGGCCTGGACCACGTCGAGGATCCGGACCCAGAGCAGGTCGCGGAGCCCGGTGACCTTGTAGCTGCGCGGGTTCACCAGCGCGTGCTGCAGCGGATCGGCCAGTGGCGCGGTGCGCATGGTTGCCCGGCGGACGATGTCGAGCCCGGCGATGTAGTCCCACAGCGCCAGGTGGCTCTGGTCGTCGGCGGCGATCAGGTCGCCGATGCGGATGGTGCTGGGTTCGGTTTCCCAGCCTTCGTGCCGGTAGGTCACGTAGCCGCCGATGCTGCCGTCCTCGCGGACGTGGACGGCGGCGCGGAGCTTGCGGTTCCAGGAACTGAGGTCCTCGGGGTTCCAGCGCGCTGTGGCGGCCTTCTGGTAAGTCTGCTGCCGACCGATGGAGCCGCGGGTTCGGTTGTGGAAGGCTTCGAAGCTGGTACCGATGACCTCGTCGAGCTTGACCGGGTCTGCGGAGATGACCCGTCCGGCCGGCTCGCGGCGCAGCACGGAGCCCTCACCGTGGCCTTCTCCGAGGTCCACCTGGATGTTGGCCTCGCGGGTGGCGCAGCCGAAGCCGAACCGGCCGTAGATGCCACCCTCGGAGACGGTGAGCGCGGCCACGGGCACGCCGTCCTCCACCGCGCGGGCCAGCGCGGAGGTCATCATGTGCTTGAGGATGCCACGGCGGCGGAAGCTCGGGCTCACCGTGACCACGGTGATCAGCCGGGCAGGCACCGGGCCGGCCGGTCCCCCGGCGTTGAGCGTCTTGTCATAGTCCACGAAGGTGCCCACCGGGTGGGCGGGTTCGAAGCCGACCTCACCCAGCGCGGCACCCCAGGGCTCCTGCGCGGCGGCGTCCTGGTCCACGTAGACCGCGGTGAGGGTCTGCTCGTCCTTGATCAGGACCTGTCCGATGTGGTTGATCTGCTCGTCGCTGAGCCAGGGCTCATAGAACCCCTGCTCGGCGGTCCGGATGAAGGCCGCGATCTTCGCGTTCACCGTTTTGCCGTCCGGGTTCATGGCCACGGGGAAGGTCTCGCTGCGCAGGCCTGCGGCGAGCGGAGCGATCTGGGGCTTCTGGGGGGAGGTATGGTCTGCCACGATTCACCACATTATCGCTACGGTGCGGCCGGGGCCAGATGGAGCTGGTCGTGTGGTCCGGAGGTCTAGTGGCCGCGCTGTCCCCTGAGTGGGACAGGGCGGAGACTCCAGGGCTCCTCGTGCTTCCTGGGGCGGGCGGGCCGAACCTGGGAGTCCCATGCTCCGGACCAGGACTGCACGGTGTCCCCTCGGGCCTCTCCCAACCTGACCCGGGACGGACGGGGCTCCGTGGGGTTCCATGGGGTTCCCGACACAGACTGACTCTCACTCTTTCCCCATGGTCGGAACCACTGCGGCCCTGACTGGCGTTCTCCCCAACCCGTGTTCTTAAGAAGCCACCTTTCCGTTGCGGGCCCACGCTGAGGGGATGGAACCTCACCGTGCGGAGATCACCCTCGTCCGGGCCGAGCTGGATGCCCGGGGCCTGCACACCGGGACATCGCTCTCTCGGAAGGTCAGTCAGGGCAGTCAGCTCCGGATCCGGCGTGGGGTCTACGTGGAGAGTCAATCCTGGTCCGCAGCCCTGCCCTCGCACCGGTACAACGCATCCATGGCGGCTGTTGCGCTCGCCGGCTCTGCTGGGGTCTTCTGTCGCGAATCAGCGCTGATTCTGCACGGGCTTCCGCTGCTGAAGCTGCCTTCGGAGGTGCACCTGCGCACGCTGCATCGCAGTCAGGTGGGAGTGCACCGAACACCTGAGCGGTTGAGTTATCCCACCCGCTTGCATGAGCCACCGCTCCCCCGCGGGGTGACGCGAGCGCAGCTGCGCGCCACGCTCGCTGCGGGGAGCGCAGGGGCACTGGCCTCGGAGAACGCCGGGGTGTTGGGCCCGGGGGTGTTGGGCCAGGGTGCACCTGGCGCTGCGGCATCACCGGGCGAGCCACTCATCGACGGGTCCCCAGCCGGGTTCGCCCGGCAGATCCTCACTCCGGACTGCCTGCGCAGCTTCACTGCGGACCACGCCGGACTGATCGTGTCCGTGGAACCACTGCCCCTGGCACTGTTGGACACCGTTCCCCGGATGCCCTTCGATCAGGCTGTCGTGGTGTTAGATGCAGCGTTGGCACGAATGGCCGAGGCAGGGGTCAGCGTGGATGAGGCGCTGCACTGCTGGTGGCCGTATCTTCGGGGGTCCCGGCTGCAGAAGAACTGGACCCGCGCCGTCGTCTTCGCGGATCCCCGAGCAGCGTCGGTGGGCGAGTCTCTCTCCCGCGTGCGGATCAGCGAGTTCGGATTCCAGGCTCCGGAGCTGCAGAACTGTCTCTGGGTGGAGGGACGCCAGTACTGGGTGGACTTCGAGTGGGACGGCATCGTCGGTGAGTTCGACGGCAGGCACAAGTACCTCCGCTCCCAGGAGCTCTTCGGCATCTCCGCCGAGGAGGCGCTGTACCGAGAAAAGCGGCGCGAGGACGCTATCCGAAGCACCGGTCGACGCGTCGTGCGCTGGAGCTGGGACGACCTGTACCATCCCCACGCGCTGCGCGACCGGTTGACCCGGTTCGGCGTGCCCCGAGCGTAGCCTCGCTCCCCCTCCTCGAATTTGTCGCATGCCGTTGCCATGTCCCACCGTTATTTCCGTCCATAGCGATGGGACATGGCATAGGGATGCGACAGACTGCGGTGGGGGCTGGGCGCGGGGCGGGGCAGGGCGGGGCGGGTCCCTTGCGGGCAGGATTCACGCCGCGAACAGGTGCATCGCCGCGAAGGTCGCTGCGGTGAGTAACAGGGTGCTGCCGGTCATCCAGCACACCCGACCTGGCCCGACGTCCTCCGCTTGCCGCGGCGCCGTCGCCATCACCAGCACCGCGCCCACAGAGATCAGCGCCGCCATGACGATGTACCACGGCGTCTGGTAGAGCCAGGCGTACATCACGAAGTGCATGCTGATGATCGAGGCGAACGCCACGGGCACCAGCGTGTAACGCCGCGTGATGACCAGGTAGATCAGGAAAGGCAGCCCAAGCAGCTGCGAGGTGCCGATCAGAATGGACAGCTCGGTGATGAGGTCGGGAACGGGGCGGGGTTCACCGAGTGCTCCGATCAGGAAAGAGAGTCCGATCGCCGCGGGAAACGCGAGCGCACCTTGGAACAACGTCGCCAGCGCAGCAGTCCGGGGCGTTGCCCTGCGCCAGATCAGCGCGCACACCAGCCACGTCATGCCGTAGGAAACGAGAAAGGCCGCGCCAGAGATGTTCTGCTCGGCCAGCTGCTGCAGGGAGCCCGCGAGGTCCATGGCTGCACGCTCCGTTCGGTGATCAGCGGTCCAGCGGGTACTTGCGTCGTGGGTTTCGCAGCGATGCCTCCCGTGGACCTGCACTCAAGCCCCGGCGCGCTCCCCTACTCAGAACTGTCGCACGCCTTTGCCATGTCCCACCGTTATTTCCGTCCATAGCGATGGGACATGGCATAGGGATGCGACAGACCGAGGGAGCAGGGGTAACGGGGGCCCGGTGGGAGGTGGCGGGTGCCCGAGGGCGGGTGCGGGGCCTTCAGGACTCAGCGGCGTCAGTGCTGTCGGGTGAAGAAGGGGATGCTCAGCGGGTACCGGTAAGGGCGCCGGTTGAAGGCCGCGATGGCGCCGCGGATGGCGAAGATCAATGCCAGGAGCATCAACAGAGCGGTAAGCAGCCACACCACAAGGAAGAGCATCGGGTCGATGAACACGAGCACCGCGCCGACGAAGGCAAGAGGCACCCCTATGACGATGAAGGTGAGGTGCCAGTTCAGAGTGGCCCGCCCGTGGTCATCCAGCATCCGGCTGCGCGAGCGGAAGACCAGCCAGAGCACCAGCGGAGCGAGGAACCATGCGATGAAGCCACCGAGATGGATCCCAACGCCCCACCCCTGCTCCTCCCCTTCGGTCATGGGTTGCGGTGCCGGGGCCGGCGCGGTCGAGTAGTCCACAGTCACTCCAGAATGTTCAGGATGTTTTAGTTTCCCAAGGACACTAACAGGGACTCACATCCCAGAGACAGGGAGCTGCTTGTCAGAGCGGGGTCAGAGACCGGGAAGCTCAGCATGTGCCGGAACATGCAGCAGCGACTGCCGCTCCCCATTGGAGAGCCGCCCCAGACGCCGGAGCCCGGCCCACATGGTGGCCTGATTGGCGGTGACGATGGGCTTGCCCAGTTCAGCCTCCAACGGTGCGATGAGGTCATAAGTGGGCAGATTGGTGCAGCTGACCACGATCGCCTCAGCCTCAGGCGCATCGGCCTGCCGGATCAGCTCCGCCGTCTGGGCGTAGGGCACCTCCCAGATCCGCTGGTCGAGCCCCAGCGCGGCATGACCGGCCATGGTGACGCCGTACTCGTTGAGGAAGGATCCCAGCAGGAGCGAAAGCGCCGAGGTGTAGGGCGTCGCGATCGAGACATGACGAATTCCGAGGACCTCGAGAGCTTCCACGATCGCGCCAGAGGTGGTCACCGCGTCTCGCGAACCGGCAGCAGCCATCGCGCGGACAAGATCTTCCTGCCCTGCCCGGCCATGCACAAAGCTCCCCGAGGCGCAGGCATAGAGCACGGCTTCCGCACGACCGGCGGTGACGCTGCGGACGCCGTCTGTGACCACCCGCGTCTGCGCCACTTCCCGGGCGAACTCCACGGTGACCACGTCGTCGAAGAACGGGGTCCGGGTGACCAGCAGGTCGACGCCGTTCGGCAGCCAGCGCCACAGCTCGGCGTCAAGCTCCATATCGAAGGGCACGACGACACCGAGCGCCCGGCGGGCCGGTGCATGGGGCAGGACTCCCTGAGCCTCCGGTGTCATCTCTGCTCCTCCAAACTCTGGGGCGGTTGGGTGTGGCGAGCCTGGGCGCGTGCCGTGGCCGGGATTCTCAGACCGTCTCGGCGCGGTCGAAGCTGAGCGTCTCCCCGCGAGCGCCGCCCATCCAGATGTCCTGACACGCTTCGGCCAGCTCGGCGAGACCCTCCTCGACCGTGGCGAAGACATTCCCGGGCACCCAGCCGACGTCGCCGTTGATCAGCAGGTTGTTGCGTCCGTAGAAGACGGCGAGATCGATCAGCAGCCGGTTCTCACCGGTGCCTGCAGACGCGTCATACCCGTAGGCGGGGTTCGCGAGGACACCATCGAAGGTGAAGTAGCACAGGTCCCCCGGGATCGGTGTGACCGTCTGATTCTCGGGGCCGGGCTCCTCGGTGGCGAAGGCCGGGAAGAGCGCGTAGATCTCATTGCGCGCGAACTTGCCGTGAAAGACCTGCCCGGACTGGGGTAGGGCCCGCCACACGGCCTCGGCAGTGCGCGGGGCGACGTCGTCGAGCAGGCGAGCCCGGGCCGTGACGCCGCGCCTGCCCAAGGTGATGGTGAGGTATCGAGTCATCAGGAGCCTCCATTCACAGGCAGTGCTGACGCCGGAGACGCGCGCCCTATGATTGTCGACAATCTACCGGTAGTTTCTCTGAAATACACGCACCCCACCTCAGGCGACGCTCCGCAGGTAGGGGCTACAGGCACCGCATCGCAGGCACCGCGCCGTAGGCACCGACCGCAGCCACCAACAGCACCATGAGAGGGCACCCCATGCACACCCTCGCCATCCTCTACCCCGGATACAGCGCGGAGGACGAGTTCCCCGCCTTGGAGAATCTCATCCAGGACGCCTCCTTCCCCGTGATCCACACCTGGGAGGGCAGCACGGAACACGACGTCGACGCGCTGCTGACCCTGGGATCGCGTGAGAACCTGGTGCCCGCCGCCGAGCAGGCTCGCGAGCTCTCCCCCGACGCAGCCATCTGGGCGTGCACCTCAGGCAGCTTCGTCTATGGCCAGGAGGGATCCCGGGACCAGGCCGGATGGATCAGGGATGCCGTGGGTGTCCCCTCCTCCTCCACCTCGCTGGCCTTCGCCGCAGCGGTGCACCACCTGGAACTGAGTAAGGTTGCCGTGGCTGCGACCTACCCACAGGAGGTTGCCGCGCACTTCGTCCGGTTCCTCCAGCAGGACGGGATCGCAGTGACCGCGCTGTCCAGCTACGGGGTTCCCAGCGGTGAGGACGCCGGCCAGCTGGACGCCGAATGGGTGTTGGAGACCGCTCGCGCCGCAGATCTGACCGGGGCGCAGTGTCTGCTGATCCCGGACACCGCGCTGCACACGATCGCCGTGCTACCCCAGCTGGAGCAGGCTCTGGGCGTCCCGGTGCTCACGGCCAATCAGGTCACCGCCTGGCACGGGCTGCGCCTGGCCGGCCACCCGGCGCGCGCGAAACGACTCGGGGCACTGTTCGATCGCTGACTATGCCGCACAGCGGGCCGGCAGGACCTGAGGGCCTCATCCAACGAGCGGCCCCGTGGCGACTCAGGACGGTTCGTGCCGCGGGTCCTGAAGTGGAGCGTTCTGGCGCGGGCGCCGATCCTGGGCGGCGCTCTGGTGCTGGGCCAGGTCGTGATCCTGGTGCTGGGGCTGGTGCCGGCCCTGGTGCTGGACCGGGCGCTGGCCCGCGTCCTGGGCCACAGCGTGGTGGTGGATCTGGTGGTCCACCGCATCGCGCACCTGGCCCTGGCCTTCGGTGAGCCTGCGGCGGTTCAGCGCCTTGGCGACGAGGCTCTTCTCGCCGAAGAACCCGTGACCGGTGGCAGCGGCGGCGATCGCCACCGCCAGGTATCCGATGATGACCCCGACGATGTCATCGACGATGTAGTGCCAGCCGAAGTACAGCGTCGCGAGCACGGTCAGCCCGAAGAACGTCCAGGCGAAGATTCGCACCCCGAGATGCTGTCCGGTGCGCTGCATGAAGTAGGCGGCGGCGAAGGTGATCGAGGTGTGCAGCGAGGCGAAGGCGGCGACGCCGTGGATCACCTCGCTGGCCTCGGGGTCTGAGAGGAACTGCAGGCGGTTGTTCAGCAGTGCATCCTGCAGACCGGCCACGGTGGTGTCGGGGAGGCTGGCGTAGAGGTCCGGCCGGGCGTAGATCGGGCCCAGCGCCGGATAGATGTAGTAGCTGGCGGTTCCGATGACCCAGTTCAGGCTCAGCGTGGTGGCGTACCAGGCACCCACCGCAAGGTTGCGGTTGAGCACCAGGAAGATCCCGAGGGTGATCGGGATCAGCGGCAGGTAGGCCATGTAGACGAAGGAGAGCACCTGGGCGGTGAAGTCGACGCCGAACATGTCGTGGAGCACGATCGCGGGATCCACACCCCCGAACATCCACTTGTCCAGCTCCAGGAGCTCCTGGTCAAACAGGACGCCGTCACGGTGGACCGGCAGGACGTTCTTGAGGTTCCGGTACCCGACGTAGCAGACGTAGAACGTGGCCAGGCCGGTCGCGATGTAGAGGAGTCTCCGAAGGCTCCATTCGTAACGCAGCACGTCGACGACGCCGGGGCCGATGTTCTTCCAGCCGGAGCGTCGAACCGCGGCGGGCACCAGACCCACGGCGAAGAGCAGCAGTCCCAGCAGCGGCAGCCGGACCCAGGCGGGGCCGAGGAATCCATCGGGATCCCGCAGCGCCACATCCACGGACACCGAGGCGATCACCGAGATTGCCCCGATGACCAGGGACACGCTCACCCCCAGGGTGTACGGCCAGGATTTCAGCCAGCTCAGCCAGCGGGCACTTCTGGGATGTTCATCCTGCGTTTGACTACTCGACATCGGCACCACACCTGGGAGAACTAGGATCAGAGCGACATACGCACTGACAACGACAACGCCCCGCCGAGAGCGAGGCCATCACCGCGCGTCGGATTCATTCGGACGCCGACGTGGTCCGGTCCGCCTGGTCGTTGCGCGAATTGCGGGCAAAAGAATTCTATAAAGCGGGGACAATATCACTTGCGTGACCCCTTCACCATACGCCCGCAACCCGGCATTGAACGGTTTTAACGCGAAAACCCACGTGATCAGACCTGCGAGCAGGATGCAGCTCAGCAGCATGACCCACGACGGAACATAGTCCAAGCTCTCACCCAACGGGGCGTTCAGCGCCCGGATGACGAAACCGTGCAAGAGGTAGACGGCCAATGAATGGCGTCCCACGGTGCCCAGATATCCCGGCTTGTTCGACACGAAGGAGCAGAACGCCACGGTGGTCAGGGCGGCACTCAGCCCGACGATCACGCGCGCCGCGGCACCCTCCGGCACTGGGACCTCATGCCATTCAAAGTTCCGGACGCCGTAGAACCAGATCTTGTCCGTGTCGTTGAGGTAGAACAGCAGCATCGGCACTGCCGCCGCGAGCGCCAGACCGACCCTCTGAGGGTTCGTTCGGTCACCGGCCCAGGCCAGGATCCGGGAGCCGTAGAGCTTCCCGACGACGAAGAACGGCCAGAACACCAGGGTCCGCGACAACGAGAGCTCATAGTCGTAGGTGGGGATGATGCCCCCGAACAGCGCCGCGAGCAGCGAGATGCCCAGCAGGGCTCGCGGGAACCGCTCGATCAGCGGGGTGCTGAGGGTCCACCACACCATGGCGAGCAGGAACCAGGTGATCCAGTACGGGACCAGAGGGTCGAAGTCCGGGTTGAGCCCCAACAGGCTCATCCACCCGTAGTAGAGCGGCAGGGCGGTGGCCAGGAGCACCAGGAAGAACGTGACCCTCTGCGGCAGCCGGTCCGACTTCGCTGTGATGCCCGCCAGGAAGACGAAGGCCGGCATGTGGAAGGAGTAGATGACGGTCTGGAACACGCGCAACAGGGCGTCGTCCCACGGTGTGACCGCTGCGAACAGGTGCCCCAGGACGACGAGGTAGACGAGCGCGCCCTTCGCGCGATCTAGCCGATGATTTCGCTGACCCACGCGCTCACCATAAGCACGGTTATTCGGCGCAGACCCGATGCGGCCTGTATGGCCCCTGGGTGTTGGCCTGATTCGCGGCGGCTCAGCTCAGTGCGCGGCCTCGTGCCAGGAGGAGCCCACGCCCACGTGGACGTCCAGCGGGACGTCGAGCTCGGCGGCGGCGCCCATATGGGTGGTCACCAGCTTCTCCAGGGCGTCGCGTTCCCCTGCGGCCACCTCGAAGATGAGCTCATCGTGGACCTGCAGCAGCAGCCGGGACTCCAGGCCCTCGGCGCGCAGCGCGGAGTCCACGCCGATCATCGCTTGCTTGATGATGTCCGCTGCGGAGCCCTGGATCGGGGCGTTGAGCGCGGCGCGTTCCGCCATCTGGCGCAGCTGCCGGTTCTCACTGGAGAGATCCGGCAGGTAGCGGCGCCGCCCGAAGATCGTGGAGGTGAACCCGTCCTGCTTGGCCTGGGTGACCACCTCGCGCAGATAGTCCCGGACACCGCCGAAGCGCTCGAAGTACTCGTTCATCAGGTTCCGAGCCTCGTCGACCCCGATGCCCAGCTGCTTGGAGAGACCGAAGCTGGAGAGCCCGTAGGCCAGCCCGTAGCTCATCGCCTTGACCTTGGAGCGCTGCTCCGGGGTGATCTCGCTGGCCTCGACCCCGAACACCCGCGAGCCCACGAAGTTATGCAGATCCTCCCCGGCCCGGAACGCCTCGATCAGGGCCTGGTCTCCGGAGAGGTGCGCCATGATGCGCATCTCGATCTGGGAGTAGTCCGCGGTGAGCAGGGTCTCGTAGCCGGGACCCACCACGAATGCGTCGCGGATCTTGCGTCCGGCCGCGGTGCGCACCGGGATGTTCTGCAGGTTCGGGTTCAGCGAGGAGAGCCGCCCGGTGGCCGCCACGGTCTGCGCGTAGGTGGTGTGGATCCGGCCGTCCCCATTCACGGCCTCCATCAGCCCGGTGACGGTCTGGCGCAGCTTCGTGGAGTCCCGGTGGTTCATCAGGTGCACCAGGAAATCGTTCTGGGTCTTGATCAGCAGCGCCTGGAGGGTCTCCACATCGGTGGAGTAGCCGGTCTTGTTCTTCTTCACCCCGGCCGTGGGCAGCTCGAGCTCCTCGAAGAGCACCGTCTGCAGCTGCTTGGGCGAGCCCAGCTTCACCTCGTGCCCGACCACCGCGTAGGCCTCCTGCGCGGAGGCCTCGATGGCGGCGGCGAACTCCTCGTCCAGCGAATCCAGCTTCTCCGGGCTCACCGCGATCCCGGTGAGTTCCATCTGCAGCAGGATCTCGGCCAGCGGGATCTCCATCTCGCGCAGCAGCTTCTCCCCGTTGCGCTCGACCAGCTGCTCCCCCAGCGCCTGTGAGAGCTGATGCAGCAGCATCCCATGCAGCGCGGCGGCGTCCAGGTCCTCGGCGGTGACCCCGGGCAGCAGGTCCTGGGAGGAGAACAGGTCCGGACCCTGCGCGCCGGGGGCCTCGGCGTCGTCCTGGTCATGGCCGCCGAGGTAGGAGGCCGGGTCGGTGGAGGCGCCCAGGTACTGCGTGACCAGCTCGGTGAAGGCGAAGTTCCGCCGGTCCGGCTGGATCAGGTAGCCCGAGATCAGGGTGTCCTCCACGGCGCCGCGCAGGTGCAGCCCACGCCAGGCCAGCCGCTTGCCGGCGTCCTTGATGTCATGAACCAGCTTCGGCGCGGCCGGGTCACCCAGCCATTCCGCCAGCACCGCGTCGGCGGCCGAGTCGAGGGAGGCCAGCGAGAGCGCCAGCGCCGGGACGCCGGCCGGCTCGGGAGCCGACTCGTCGTCGTCGTCGTTGTCCTTCTCAGCAGCAGACTCAGCGGCTTCGGTCACGTCACCGGAGGCTGAGGGCACCAGCACGACGGCGAGGGCCTCGGCCACCCGGGCGGCCTCGTCCCGCTTGGGCTTGGTGGTCAGCGATTCGCCGCTGCGGTCCAGGCAGACCGCGATCGCCATCGGCGCGCCGGTGTGGGCCTTGAGAAACTCGGAGAGCTTCTCCGCATCCTCGGTCACGGTGACCTCGGGCAGCGCCTCGGTCGGGGTGGGGGCGACCACGGTCTCCGGGAAGCGCGCGGCGAAGGTCTCGAAGAGTCGCTCGCGGATCTGGTTGAACTGCAGCGCGTCAAAGAGCGGGTCCAACACCTCCCGGTCCGGGACCTGGAGCTCGGCGTCATCGAGCGCGACCGGCAGATCCAGGTCACGCAGCAGCAGGTTCAGCTCCAGGTTGCGCTCGACGTCGGCCAGCGCCTCCCGCAGGTTCTCTCCGGCCTTGCCGCTGATCCGATCCGCGTTCTCGATGATCCCGCGGGTGGAGCCGTACTCGGTGATCCATTTCGCGGCCGTCTTCGGGCCGACCTTGGGCACACCGGGCAGGTTGTCCGCGGACTCCCCCACCAGCGCGGCGAGGTCCGGGTACTTCAGCGGCGGGACCAGGTACTTCTCCTCCACCGCGGCCGGATCCAGCATCGCCACCTTGGAGAGACCGGAGGTGGGGTACATCAAGGTGGTGCGCTCGGTGACCAGCTGCAGGGTGTCCCGGTCTCCGGAGACGATCAGGGTCTCCCAGCCGGCCGTGTCCGCCTTGGTGGCGTAGGTGGCGACGATGTCATCAGCCTCGTAGCCCTCCGAGGTCACCACCGCGATGTTCATGCCCTCAGCGACCTGCTTGATCAGGTCGATCTGGCCGCGGAACTCCTCGGGAGTCTTCGCGCGGCCGCCCTTGTACTCGGCATAGGAGGTGTGCCGGAACGTCGGGGTGTCCAGGTCGAAGGCCAGGATCACGTGGGTGGGCAGCTCCTCACGGATCAGCTTGAGCAGCATGTTCGTGAAGCCGTGCACCGCGTTGGTGTACTGGCCGGAATCCGTCAGGAAGCTCTCGGTGGGCAGGGCGTAGAACGCCCGGAACGCCATGGAGTGACCGTCGATGACCAGGAGTTTATTTGGGCTAGAAGACACGAGCCCCAGCCTATCGCGAGCCCCGGGTTCGCCCCAGACCTGTGCCGCTGCTGGGGCAGCCGGTGGCGGGCTTGGGCCGGGCTTGGGGCGGGGCTCCCGGCGCAGCCGCTCGGGCCGCAACATCTAAGCTGGTCCCCATGACTTCTCAGCATGATGCCCTCAACCACGTCTCTGCCACTCAGGCTCCCGCCGGCCCCACCCCGTTCCCCACTGACGAGGAGCGCCTCGCCCTGATGGACGCCGCCGGGATCCCCAAGGAGTACCAGCAATGGACCGGCCCGCACGGGGTCACCCCGCTGGGCGTGAAGATGGGGCTGCGCTATGTGGAGATGCACCCGGACAAGATGGTCGCGACCCTCCCCGTGGCCGGCAACGAGCAGAACATGGGCCTCTTCCACGGTGGCGCGCATATGGTGCTCGCCGAGACCCTGGGCTCGATCGCCGCAATCCTGCATGCCCGGGTCAACCTGGGAGTGGACAACGCGGTGGTCGGCACCGAGCTCGGCGCCACCCACCACCGCTCGGTCACCGAGGGCCTGGTCACCGCGACCTGCACCCCGATCAACCTGGGCCGTCAGCTGACCAGTCACGAGATCGTGATGACCGACGACGCCGGCCGCCGGCTCTCGACCGCCCGGATGACGAACATGATCTTGCCCAACCGGGGCTGAGTGTCCTCGGGGACGATTTCAGGGGACCTTCTCCGCTGCCACTCAGTTCCCGCTCTCCCCTGCCCTCCCCCTGACCTTCCCGGCGCCCTCCCCCCACGATCTGTCGCATCCCGATGCCATGTCCCATGGCTATGGACGTGCATAGGGATGGGACATGGCACAAGAATGCGACAAGGCATGCTGAGGGAAACGGCGTGAGGCGCTCAGGCACGTGCAGACTTAGACCATGCACATGGAACAGATCCTGTCTGAGGTCCGAAGCTACGACGGCGTCCTCGAACTTGCGCCTGCGCAGGGCAGCGAACACCCGGAGATCTCCTGGGGTGACCACTTCTTCTACTACGCGCCGGATGGCGAAGTGCCCCACAACCGGCAGCCCTACGCGACCATCGTCACGAAGAACTATCCGGACGATGAGGCCTCCCACCTGGACTCCGCTGACCGTTGGCGGCTGAACATCCACGTCGGCCCCACGATCTTCACCGAGCTCCTTGGATACGGTCCCGAGCAGATGGATGAGGCCGATGTGGACTACAGCGTGGTGGACACCTTCACCCCTCACCCGATACATGGCGCCTTCGGGTGGGTATGTGTCGTGAAACCCGGGATCAAGACGGAGGATCAGGCCCGGGCGGCTCTGCGCCCGGCACATCTGGCTGACCGTCGCCGCGTGGAGCGCCGGAGCAGCGGGCCATCGGCGCTGAGTGATTGAGGGGCAGAGCGACTGAACGGCCAGCGGCCAGCGGAGAGCAGTCAGAAGCAGCGGCTAGCGGAGAAAAACGCAGCCTTCAAGAGAGATTAAAACCTCGCGTGATCCCGCATTCCTGGGCGGATCGATGAGCTGAGCAACTTTTTTTGAGATTTCCCCATCCAATCCTGATTCGGCTCCGAACACGGTGTGCGTGGAGTGATCGAGACCACGTTTATACGACACAAGAACACATCACCTTGACGAGGAGTCCACACATGCGTACCTCCAAATTCTTCGCTGTTCCGACCCTGGCCCTGGGAGCGATGCTCCTGAGCGCTGGCCCCGCAATGGCCCACTCCGGCCACGGCCCCGAGACCGACGGCGCCACCACCGCCGATTCCAGCCAGTCCTGGTCCTTCCAGACCAGCCTGGACCCGCTGAACAACTCCGGCACCGTCGGTGACGTGCTCATCGAGGGCCAGGGCAACCAGGCCACCGTCTACATGACCGTCGACGGCGCAGCCGAGACCTTCATGGATGGTCCCTTCCCCCACGCCCAGCACATCCACTTCGGCGCGCAGGGCCTGTGCCCGCCAGCCGATGCTGATCAGAACGGCGACGGCGCGGTCAACGTCGAAGAAGGTGCACCCTTCTACGGCGGCATCGGCACCTCGCTGACCACCGAGGGTGACACCTCGGCTGATTCAGGCCTGGCCGTGGAGCGTTTCCCCGGTGGCAGCAGCTACACCTACGAGCGCAGCCTGGAGATCCCCGATGACGTGCTGGCCTCGATCGTTGATGGCACCGGCGTCGTCGTGGTCCACGGTGTCGATCCCACGCTGCTGACCGAGGAAGCCGCGAACGCTCCCTCGGAGCTCGATGAGTCGCTGCCGCTGGCCGCGACCCTGCCCGCAGCCTGTGGCACGCTGACCGCCTCGCAGATGGACGGCATGCCCGAAGGCGGCGCTGACACCGGCGTGGCCGCTGGCTCCGAAGGTGCCGGGATGGCCCTGGCCGCAGGCGGTGGAGCCCTGGCACTGGGCGCGATCGGTGCCGGTGCCTACATCATGCGCAAGCGCCCCACCGAGTCCTGAACCGGACTCCCCGAGCCCTGGCTCCGCGGTGACGATGTCAGGGATCTG
Organism: Nesterenkonia sandarakina; assembly: GCF_014138825.1. Classification (NCBI taxonomy): domain Bacteria; kingdom Bacillati; phylum Actinomycetota; class Actinomycetes; order Micrococcales; family Micrococcaceae; genus Nesterenkonia; species Nesterenkonia sandarakina. The sequence continues at coordinate 1,069,713 of NZ_JACJIH010000001.1, forward strand.
ACGCTGAACCTATGAGTCAGACAGCCAAGTCAGCGGCTCTGCAGAACCTCGCTGGTTCTGCAGAGCCGCTCTTGGCTCTACGTTCCCGCGCTGAAATATCTTTCACGGGGACTGTAGATTGTGAGGACCTCCACTTCCGGGCGGGAAGTGGCAGGTTGAATGAGATTGTTGCCGCCCAGAACGTCCAATCTGAAAGGGAGCATCGATGCCTCCGCTCCGCAGCGAACATCGCACACTCATCCCGGCGGTGCCAGGCAGCCCCCGTCGCGGCGGCGTCGTCGCCATCACCGCGGCACTGATGCTGGCTCTCTCGGCATGCTCCCCCGGTCAGGACGGCGAGGCCGGGGCAAGTGAAGATACCGCTCCGGCAGCTGTTGAAACAGAGGCCGGTGCTCCGGGCACCAGCGAAGATGCCGGGACCGACGAGGACGCCTCAGCCGAGGCCTCACCTTCTGATGCGCAGGACTCCTCAGATTCGGAGGATGCCGCAGAAGATGCAGCCGAGGAGGACTCGGAGGCCGAGTCTGAGGCGGGCACCGACGCCGAGAGCGCCGATGAGCCAGCCGAGAGCGCGGCCACCCCGCCGGTCTCCTTTGAGATCCCCGCGATCGGAGCCGGCTCAGAGCTGCTCCACCTGGGCCTTCGGGAGGACAACACGCTGGAGGTCCCGCCCGGTGATCCCGGCTCCCCGGCCAGCTGGTACACCGGGTCCCCGGCCCCTGGCGAGCGGGGACCCGCCGTGCTGTTGGGCCACGTCGATGACTCCCTCGGCCAGCCCGGAGTCTTCGCGGACCTGCCCGATCTTGTCGAAGGAGATGAGATCACCGTGGAGCAGGAAGACGGAAGCACCGCCACCTTCGAAGTCACCAAGGCCGAACAGTACGGGAAGAACACCTTCCCCACCCTTGAGGTCTACGGCAACACCGAGGATGAAGAGCTGCGGCTGATCACCTGCGACGGATACAACCAGGCCACCGGGGAGTACGAAGACAACTACGTGGTCTACGCGACCCTCGTCGGCTGACAAGGGCCCACCCGGCCGGGGGGCAGCCGGTGAGTGGCTGGTCGGAACGCAACGGTGGGGTCCTGAACGACGACTCTGCGTGCCCGATTCCCGCACGTACTCCCGAAATACCCCGTGCGTTCATGTAAAACTAATTCTTTATTTTTATTTTCTGTGGGCAACTTTAATAATATGGTGAGACAGGCGTCACTCTCAGGTTCGGGTGAACGTCTCGTTCCTGCAATGAGGAGTTACCGAAGATGCGTAAGTCAAAGTTCTTTGCTGTTCCGACCCTGGCCCTGGGAGCGATGCTCCTGAGCGCTGGCCCCGCAATGGCCCACTCCGGCCACGGCCCCGAGACCGACGGCGCCACCACCGCCGATTCCAGCCAGTCCTGGTCCTTCCAGACCAGCCTGGACCCGCTGAACAACTCCGGCACCGTCGGTGACGTGCTCATCGAGGGCCAGGGCAACCAGGCCACCGTCTACATGACCGTCGACGGCGCAGCCGAGACCTTCATGGATGGTCCCTTCCCCCACGCCCAGCACATCCACTTCGGCGCGCAGGGCCTGTGCCCGCCAGCCGATGCTGATCAAAACGGCGACGGCGCGGTCAACGTCGAAGAAGGTGCACCCTTCTACGGCGGCATCGGCACCTCGCTGACCACCGAGGGTGACACCTCGGCTGATTCAGGCCTGGCCGTGGAGCGTTTCCCCGGTGGCAGCAGCTACACCTACGAGCGCAGCCTGGAGATCCCCGATGACGTGCTGGCCTCGATCGTTGATGGCACCGGCGTCGTCGTGGTCCACGGTGTCGATCCCACGCTGCTGACCGAGGAAGCCGCGAACGCTCCCTCGGAGCTCGATGAGTCGCTGCCGCTGGCCGCGACCCTGCCCGCAGCCTGTGGCACGCTGACCGCCTCGCAGATGGACGGCATGCCCGAAGGCGGCGCTGACACCGGCGTGGCCGCTGGCTCCGAAGGTGCCGGGATGGCCCTGGCCGCAGGCGGTGGAGCCCTGGCACTGGGCGCGATCGGTGCCGGCGCCTACATCATGCGCAAGCGCCCCACCGAGTCCTGAGCTCGGCGGAACAGGCCTCTGACCTGGCAGGACGGGCACTCCAGCCCCGCACTGACCTAGGCTAAAGACCGCAACCACAGTGGTGGCCCCGCGGAATCCATGCATCTCGCATGCGTTCTGCGGGGCCATTCCTGCATTCCTCGCCAGCCACCAACCACCAGCCACCAGCCGTCCGGCACCAGCCACCAGCACACGCTCGACACGACAGGTCACCCGCCATGCCTCACCCGACGTTCTTCAGCTGGCACCACGAGCTGGATCACCTCAGGTCCTCCGTGGTCTGCAGCACCCCGCACCTCGAGGATGCGCACAAGACCTGGATCTCCGCCCCGGCCTGGCAGATGGTCACACCAGCAGGTGAGGCCGCGACCGAGGCCCTGATCCTCAGCGAACTGAAGCACACCGCGGTCACAGCTGTGCTGATCGGGCCAGAGACGGCGGGCAGGCGGTGGGTGCAGCACGAGATCAATTCCAGCTTGAAGCGCGGGAACGGCCTGTTCGGGATCTACCTGCACAACATTGAAGATGAGTTCGGCAGCACGGTGCCCAAGGGGGCCAACCCGTTGCCGCCGGGCTACCCCACCTATGACTGGGTCCTCGAAGACGGATTCAGCAACCTCAGCCACTGGGTGGACGCCGCATACTTCGCGCCCTGAGCAGGGTCACCGCCGGGAGGCGCGGGAGAGCAGCACGCCCAGGGCGTCCTCGATCGCCGCGGCGTGCTTCTCAGCGGTATAGCGTTCCCGCACGACGCCGAGGCTCGCCTCCCCCAGCTGCCTCAGCTGCGCCGGAGCCGCCAGCAGCTCGGTGAGCACCCTGCGCAGCGAGCCGGCGTCGCCGGTCTGGTAGTACCGGCCAGTCACGCCCTCGATCACGGCCTCGATCTCGGGACTGGAATCGGGATTGCCGTCCTCGGCGAGCACCGGGACACCGAAGCTCATCGCCTGGGTCACGTTCAGCCCGGCACCTCCCACGGAGACCGCGAGATCGGCCCGTGCGTAGAGCCCACGCAGCTGCTCATAGTCGTACACCGCGCCGAGGAACTGCGCGTCCACGCCGTGATCGGCGAACACCTGCTCCAACCGGGGGCGCTCCGCACCCTCCCCCACGATGAGGACCTTGGGCCGTGCCGCATCGGGCATCTCACCCAGGGCCTCAGCGAGCAGGTCCAGACGGTGCCGGGTGGTCAGCCGGGAGCTGTAGATGATCGTGCCAGCTGAGCCGGCGTCGTCCTCGGGGGTTCTACCGGCGTCAGCTGCGGCAGATTCCCGTGCCAGGCAGGTCAGGGCCTCGGGGTAGATGCTGTTGTAGATGACCTGGATCTTCTCGGCGGGGACCCCGTAGGAGCTGCCGAGCTCGCGGGCGCGGTCGCCATAGACCAGCAGCCCGTCGGTGAGCCGGTAGAAGGCCAGCCGGACCTGACGCTTGAGCCCCGCCTCGGGGCGTTTCCAGCCGTGGCCCCACATGATCAGGGTGCGCCCACGCAGAGCGGCCACCGCACAGGCGACCCAGGCGGAGAGTGTGGGGATGCGTCCGGCGATCACGTAGGCGTCATGCTCACCGGCCCAGATCTCCCGGACCTGCCCGTGTTCCCACCAGAACTCGCGGATCGCGGAGAACCGCAGCGGGCGCACCTTCGCGAGGACCTCCTCGGCAGCGGAGTGGATCGTGTCCGCAGCGGTGGCCTCAGAGTTCTTGAACCGCCCCACCAGGTCGAAGTCGTAGCGCGTGGAGTCCAGCAGGCGGCGCAGCAGCGGCTCGCGGTAGTGCGCCACGGTGGGCTGGACCACGAAATACACCCGGGGACGCGCCATGGGTTCCTCTCCCTTGTGAGCCGGTACGGCGGCAGGTAAAGAAAAAGCCCCTCCTGCTGTGAACGGGAGAGGCTGACTGTGATTGGAGGGGATGACGGGAATCGAACCCGCATCGTTGGTTTGGAAGACCAAAGCTTTACCACTAAGCTACATCCCCGAAAACGAGCGGATTTCTGGCCTCTTCAGACCGGTTCTCCGCCGCAACGAGACTTTACTCTAGCAAGCGGGACTGCCTCCTCCAAACCCAACACGCCCCGGGATAGTGTCGAGGGGTGAAACTCCCTGACGACGCCTCCCGCGCAGCCGAAGCACCGCCCGAAACCAGCACCCCCAGCACCCCGGCAGCCCTCGGCTCCGTCTCCGAGCTCACGACGGCGGCGCAGCACGCCGCGCAGGCCCACGAACTCGCCGCCCAGGAACTCTCCAGCTCAGCGCACCATGACCAGCTTTGGGGGCCCCTGGAGCGGGCACACCGGGAGCGCGCTGCGGACCTGCGTGGACGCGCCGAGGCGGGGGTCGAGCCAGGCGCCGAGCACCCCTCCGAAGGGAGCGTGCCGTCCGAGGCGGGGGACGCGTCGCCATCCGCACCGCTGGCCGCACCCCTGGCCGCCCGGTCTGTCCAGGACGCACTCGCCGGGGCGCGCGCCGCCGCCGCGCAGCTGCCCGCCACCGAACCGGGGATCTCCCGGCCCACCCTGGACCTGCGAATCGGCATCATCTGCGACCGATTCCTCTTCGACACCTACTCCGGGGCGGCACACCTGATCCCGATCACCCCGCAGAACTGGCAGGACCATCTCCACGAGGTCGATCTGCTGCTGGTGGCCGCCACCTGGCGCGGACACGACGGCGTCGCGTGGGACAACACTGCCGCAGAAGCCCCGGAGCGCCGTCGGCTGCTGACCCACACCATCATCCCGGCCTACCGCGAGGCGGGCGCCCCGCCGGTCTACTACGGCAAGGAGGACCCGCCGGACTACCGGCAGTTCCTCGACGTGGCCCGGGCCTGTGACCACATCTTCACCACGGCCGCCGAGGTCCTCGAGGACTACCGGCGCGACTGCCCGGAGGCGAAGAGCGTCGAGGTGCTGCCCTTCGGGGTCAACCCGCTGCTGCACTCCCCGATCGGGTCCCGCAGCGCCCCCGCCGAGGCCCGCGAGCTGATCTTCTTCGCCGGGTCCTGGATGGGACGGAAGTATCAGAAGCGGGCCCGCTACGCCGAGTGGATCCTCGACGGGGTGCTCGACGCGGGGAAGCCGCTGGCGATCGTGGACCGCTGGTGGGAGGAGGTGACCGCCCAGCTGGACGCGGAGCAGCCGCTGCTCAGCCCGAATCATCTGATTCCGGTGAAGTACTGGCCCTACCGGGTCCCGGCCATGGACCACCATGAGCTGATGGATCTGCAGCGGGTGGTGGACATCGCGGTGAACCTGAACTCGGTGATCGCCTCGCAGACCATGTTCGCCAACCGGGCGCTGGAGCTGCAGGCCGCCGGCACCCTGGTGCTCTCCAGCTACAACCAGGGCCTGAACTCGTATCACCCGCAGGTGCGCATCGCGAACTCCGCGGCCGATGTCGAAGAGACCCTGCGCGGGCTCGACCTGGAGGAGCTGCGCCGGTCCCAGGGCGACGGCGTCCGGGAGGTCTTCCTGGGCCATCACGTCTCCGACCTGCTCACCCGAGTGGCCCGGACCGCCGGCAAGGACGTGGCCCCGCAGCAGGAGCTGGTGGTCGCCGTGGCTGAGACGCTCACCGCCGAGCTCGCCCAGGACATGGCCGCGCAGCGCCGCACCGGGCTCGCCGCTGCGGGTCAGGGCTCCGACTCCGGCGGGTTCTCCCCGGTGGAGCTGCTCAGCTGGGAGCAGCTGGGCGCCCGCGCCGCGGATCCGCTGGCGAGGCCGATCGACGTGCTGCTGCCGCTCTCTCCGGCGCGCCGCTACGGACCGGACTACGCGGCCGATCATGTCGCCGCGTTCCGCTACCAGTCCGCGACGATCACCGCGAAGCTCCATGGCAGCGCCACGGAGACCGACCCGCAGGCCCACCAGCATCAGCGCGGCTTCGAGGATCTGGACCTCACCGCATGGTGGCGCCCCGAACCGGCCGCCCTGGTCACCCCCGCGGTGCTGGCGGCCTCCGGGCAGGATGCGCGGGTCTACGCCATCGATCATCTGGGACATGCCAGCGCCGAGGCCATCGAAGCGTCCGGCCTCACCCCGGCCGCACTCCCCCACCCCGGGGATGACGTGGATACGGTGAAGGCCGAGGTCCGCCGCACGGCGCAGGCCGAGCAGCTGGAGCTCTCTGTGATCGTGCCGATCTACAACAACGGGGATCACCTGCGGCATAAGGCCTTCGCCTCGCTGCGCCGCTCCCCGCACTTCCCGCAGACCCACGTGCTGCTGATCGACGACGGCTCCACCGACCCGGTCACCGTGGCCACGGTGGAGGAGCTCGCCCGGAGCTACGGAAACGTCTCGGCGTTCCGGCACGGCACCGGGGGGTCCGGCTCGGCCTCGCGTCCGCGCAACACCGGCCTGGAGCTCACCGCCACCGAGTACGTCACCTACCTGGACCCTGATGATCAGGAGCTCGAGGCCGGGTATCACCTGCTGCAGCGGCGCCTGGCTGAGCACCCGGAGGCGAACTTCGCACTGGGCACGCAGGTCACCTGGACCAACCGGCACCAGATCCTTCCGGTTCACGACTGGTACACCGGGATCGAGCGGCGCGATGGGATGTGCTGGCCGACCCGGGACTCGCTGCGCGAAATCCGGTTCCGCCCGGCCTCGATCGAGGGCATCGTGGCGCGCACCGAATGGCTGCAGTGCCTGGGCCTGACCCAACCGGTGGGAGCCACCGGGCAGGACACGTTCTTCTTCCAGCAGATGATGTTCCACGCCCGCGCCTATGTGCCGGTGGACCGTCCGGTCTACACCTACTACGGGGCAGTGGACACCTCGATCGTGAACGTGGTGAGCCCCGGATACTTCAGGAAGTATCTGATCCTGGAAGCCGCCCGCGCCTCCTGGCTGCGCGAGGTGGGTCTGCTGCAGGACTACCTGGACTCCCGCTTCGAGCACTTCTTCGTCACCTGGTACCTCTGGAAGTTCTCCCGAGTGCCCGCCGCCCAGCGGGCCGAGGCCGCGGAGGTGCTCGCCGAGATCGCCGCGTTCTACGTGGAGGATCCGGAGAGCCATGCCTGGCAGACTCCGGAGGCGCTGCGCTTCTTCGGTCAGCATCGGCTGCCCTCCCCGGGCAAGCTGCGGCCCCTGGCGGGACGGCTCAAGCGCCGGGCGCTGAACACTGCGGGCCAGCGGATGGGTCAGTTCAAGCGCACCCGGCTGGGCCGCGGCGCCGGTGCCCTCTACCGGCGCACGCTGAAGCCGAAGTCCAAGACCCTGGATCGTGTCACCGCCCTGCGTGAGGTCTCCGCCGAGATCGAACGGATCCAGCGGCGGCAGACCAGCCATTGGGGGATCACCGCGGCAGAGGCAGCCTACGCACTGGCGGTACAGGATCGGCGCCGGTCCCCCGACGCTGAGTAAGTGGGCGCGGCGGACTTCGAGGTCCGGGGCCCGGCTGCTGCAGAGTCAGGGCCTCCGGGTGGGATCTGGCCGTGGGGAGCGCGTGACGCGAGGCGCCGTGAAATCGGAGTTGTCCACGACGAAGCTGGCGCGTTCCCACGGCCGTGCAGCCGCGAAGTAGAGGCGCTGACCCTCGACGTACCGTCGCATCGAGGGATGTTCTGGGTCCGGGTTGCTGCCGTTCCGAGTGGACATGCGCGCTGCGGTCTCGGTGAAAGGCACGTCTAGGAAGACGGAGGCGTCCCAGCGCCCGGCGAGCTCGTCACGGTGGAGGAACATCCCCTCCAACACCACGAGGGCACCTGATGGACAGGGAACCGCTTCAGGTCTGAGGTGTTGGTCCCTTGACGCCATCGTAGGACGCGGATCTGTACCAGCCGTCACCGGAAGGGCCTAGAGGGCGGAGGACATACTCCTGCAAGGCGGCGTAGTCGTATGTGTCCTCCCAGAAGCCCTTCGGCGAGTGCCGGCCCTGAGCATGCCTGAGCCGGGAGGGATTCAAGAAGTCATCGGCGTGGATGAGGATCACCGGACGGTCGTCAATGGCGTCGGCGAGCCTGGCGGCGAAGCAGGTCTTCCCGCTCCCATCGACACCGTCCACCGCAACTATCCGACCGTTGGCCCCAAGGGCGCTGAGAATCTGCCCCGCCAGGGAACGCATAAAGATGTCCATGGCGCCATCCTGTCAGTAGTTCACCCGCGGGGGCCGTCGATCTGCATGTTGGGGGGTGCTTGAAGTAGCGGCGTGGCCTGCCTGAGAGTCCCGACGGGTCACCAAATCAAGTGAGTTGTATCGGTGGTAAACGGCAGAGCGGTTGATCACGAGTCGGTATCGGTGCGGATAACCCCTTATACGGGGACCGAGGAACTGGATTAGCCTGAAACGAGTGTCCGAATGCGACGCCCGAAACCGAAGGCTGGTATGCGCTTACGCCCCGTCAACGCTGGGATCATCGTCCTGGCGCTCTCTCTCGTTGGCTGTATGGGGGACGGCGCACCTGGCCCCCATGGGCCCTCTCGATCGCTGACCCCCGAGGAGGTGATCGAGGAAAGCCTGGCGACGTGGCAGGTGACCGACGGTTCCGCGGTCAATGGTGATGACACGACGCTGGCGATCGGCGTCACTCGGCTGGGCTGCGCGAACGGCGAAACAGGTGAGATCTCCGACGTCGACGTCCAGCTGGGTGATGACCAAGTGGCTGTCCGCGCACGTGTTGAACCCCCACCCGGGTCCGCCTACAACTGTCTTGGGAATGACATGGTGGAGGTCCAGGTGGATCTCGGGGAGCCCATCGGTGACCGGATGCTCGTGGACGGGGTGTGTGAGCATCCACGCGCTGCCACGACGAGCGCTTGCGACACGGATGTGCGGTGGCCCCTCAGTCGCGACGATGGACCACCAGCTGGGTCATGAGGGATGGGGTTACAAGACAAGGAGTTGACGCGCATGTCAGGAGAGTTCAGATACGTGTCTGATGTGGGGCGTGGTGAATGGCTTCGTCCGCTGGAGGATGAGGCATTCAGCAGCTTCCTGTCGATCGTGCCCCGAGGGTACGAGATGTATGCGCGAGTGCTCCATCCGGTGGTTCGCGACCGGCCACGCGCAACCAAGACATGGCACGGTCTCGACGAGACCACATTCTTCGGCAATGCATCGGATTTTGACGCCGAGATCGAGTCCCAGCGCTCCACCTGGACGGAGGCCGCCTCGGCATTCAACACGACCATCCACCCCGAAGCGCAGTACGCACGTCTTCTGCGGTCTGAACCTGGCGAAGTGCACTCAGCCGTCGGACACGATGGGTGGCGCTATAGGGTTCCAGCCGAAGGCCACCTGGAAGCCAGCGCACTCGCGACCGTCACTGCTGTGCTCGCCCGGCACACTGCTACCCCGGATGCAGGCATTGCCGCGATCTGGGAGGGATGGGGTGGCCTGGTGAGCTCGGCAGGATCGCGACTCGTGATGGTGCAGATGGCCGATGACTCGCCTGACGATGACCACGGCGCGAGGGGCGCATGGCGCGCCACAGCTCGGTCCATCCAGCGGCTTCGAGCTGACCTCCACCGGTTCAGATGGAAGGCCCTGCGCTCAATACAAAGCCGACTCCCCACGCCCGCGTGGAAGGTCCCCAAACCGGGGTCCGGGGTGCTTGATGTCGAGATCGCGACCGGGCCACGCCTCGACCTGCACGGAGGTACCGGGCGGCAGTATTTGCTGTTCGAGGCTGGAGCAGAGGACTTCCGCGATCCCTCCTGGACCGCCCGCGCGCCGTGGACCAATCATGCTGCGTGGGCCCAGTCGCCCAGCATCCTATGGCCCGAGGACCACTCCTGGGTCCTCGCCACCGAGATCGACTACGACTCAACGCTCATCGCGGGAACCCGAGAGCTCATCGGTGAACTCATGAAGACGCCAGACCTTGAGGTGTTTCCGATCGGCACAGACGCGGACCTGACCTGGAACGGTGACGCACTGAATCGACCCAGGTGAAGTCCGCACCGCTTTGGGGAGAGTTCTTCTAGGCCGGGGAGCCTCGGGCGACACCAGTTGGATCAGCGTCCGTATTCCTCGTAGCTCCGACCCGCCGCCGCCTGGAGCATGCCGAGACCTTCGCGGTGGTAGACGCTGTCCACGTAGCGCACCGGCTGGCGTTGCAGCCGGCGGGCCGCGGTCCGCGCGGCCCCATAGCCGAGCCGGCCGACGCCCTCGGCGGCGATCCGCAGCCGCAGCGCCGCGGTGGGCCGCTCCAGGGCGGCGCCTCGGATGAGTTTGGTGGCGCGCACGTGACCGGCGCGGATCCCGCGCTGACGCATCCAGGCCGGGCTGAGCCGCTCGGCAGGCAGGTCTTCCTCCACCCGCGCCTCGGCGCACCACCAGGAGCGCGCTCCTGCGGCCTGCATCCGCCCGAACAGGTCCGAGTCCTCGCCGCCGATGAAGCTGAACGCCTCATCGAAGCGGTACCCGGCGCTGGTGAACCAGTGCGCGCGGACCAGCACATTGTTCGTCGCGGCCCGCAGTCCCCAGGGTCCGGTGGGGAAATCGATCCGGCGGATGAAGCCGCTGTTCTTCAGCCACTCCGGCGGGTTCTCCCCGAAGTGGGTGATCACCGGGCCTGAGACGGTGTCGGCGCCGGAAGAGTTGGCGCAGTCGATCATGGTGCGCAGCCAGTCCGGGGCGGCGCGCTCGTCGTCGTCGAGGAAGAGCACCGCCTCCGCGTCGGCGGGAACAGCCTGGAGCGCGGCGTTGCGCGCGGCGGCGATCCCGGGGCGGGGCTCATGGACGTAGTGCGCGCCCGGATACTGGGCCCGGACCTGGGCCTCGGCGTCGGCCTCGGGGCTGTTGTCCACCACGATCAGCCGCGGCAGCTGACCCGGCTCCCCCAGCTCCTGGGCGCGCAGCGAGTCCAGCAGCTGCCCCAGCGGACCGGGCCGGCGGTAGGTGCAGACACAGATATAGGAGTTGGCCGGGGTGATCACCGGGTGAGTCACCGCGTGTGCTCCTGCAGCAGCTTCCGCAGCAGAGTGGCGTAGCGGCGACCCAGCCCCGGCAGGTCCGCGTACTCGGCCACCCAGGTGCGCCCGTTGCGATCCACCGGGGTGGAGTCGGGATCTGCGGCGAGCGTGGTGAGCGCGGCCGCGATCTCCTCGGCGTCTCCGGAGAGGAAGCTGACGTTTGAGGCGTGGCCCAGCACCCAGGCCGCCTCGCCGGTGACCGCGGCGGTGATGTGTTTGCCCAGGCCCAGCAGCTCGAAGGTCTTCGAGGGCACCGTCCAGGCGAAGGAGGCCCAGTCGGTGCGCAGACTGACCAGCGCGGTGTCCGCCCAGCGGTAGTGCTCCCAGATCTCCTCACCGTGGACGGGATCGAAGAACTCCACCGCCCCGCTCTCAAGCGCGCCGGCCTCGGCCGCGACCTGGCGCAGCTGGTCCTTCTGGGTGCCGGAACCAACCAAGCGGAGCACGACGTCGAGCGCGGGCGCACCCTCGGCACCCGAAGCGTGCGGGCCAGTCTGCCCGCGGGGAATCATCGCGACTGCCGCGATGATCCGCTGCAGCGCCTGGCTCTCACCGTGGTTGCCCAGGTAGGCGATGCGCAGCTGTCCGGCCTCACGCTTCCGGTGCTCCAGCTGCGGCACCTGATCCAGGGCCACGCCGTTGCTGATGGTCTCCACCTTCGAGACCCCCCGTTCGCGCAGCCGCTGGGCGAAGCCCTCGGTCACGGTGACCACCAGTTCGGCGCGACGCTGCACGCTGACCACGGCGGATTCCATCAGTGTGCCCAGCACGCCGGCTTTGACCCCGGCCTCGCGGGCCAGTTCGGGCCAGGCGTCGCGCATGTCGACCACCAGCGGGACCCTGCGGCAGCGGCTGACCATCCACCCGGCGCAGATGGTGGGCAGCGCGGGGACCGTGGCGATGACCAGATCCGGTTTCGGTGCCCCGAGCGCCCGGGGCACCATCAGCACCGAAGAGACCAGATCAGAGGCGAAGCGTCCGGCGCGGGAGTTGCGGAGCAGGACATACGGGGTCCGGTGCAGCCGTTCCCCGGAGGGCCCAGGTGTGGGCCGGAGCCGGAAGCGGCCGGTGGAGCGGACCTCTTCGGGGGTGTGGTGCAGGTTGACCGCGGGGGTGACGACGTCGACCTCCCAGCCGTCCTCGCGCAGCGAGTCCACCAGGCGTTCCCAGCGGCGTTGGGGAGCCGTGCGTTCCGGCCAGTAACTATGGGTGAGCAGCTGGACCCTAGGGGTCACTGCTGCTCCTCCTCGGATTCGCGCAGCTCGACGTATTCGATGAAGCCCTCCATGTTGTCGTTCTTCAGGGAGCGTTGCAGCAGCTCCAGCATCTCTTCGTCCTTGAGGATCACCTGCGCTCCGCTGGCGGTGGTGGCCATCTCCCCGGTGGGGATGGTGAACATCTCGATGTCTCCGGAGCGGATGTCGCGCATCTCCAAGGCGTAGGCGGCGATGGTGTTCGCGTCCAGGCCGTCGTCCACGCTGAGGTAGGGCACGATCCCGTTGACCACGTCCATGACGCGCTGCGGGTTGGTCAGCGTGTCCGCGGAAAGCAGCTGATCCACGATCCCGTTGATCACCAGCTGCTGGTTCTGCACCCGGGTGAAGTCACCGGTGGGGAACGCCTTGCGCTCACGCACGAAGCGCAGCGCGTTGTCCCCTTCGAGCCGGATGGTGCCCTCGGGGTAGAACGCCGGGTTGTGCTGGCCGGCCGAGAAGGGCCGGGGGTTGTCCACGTAGACCCCGCCCAGGGCGCGGGTCAGGTCGGAGAAGCCTTCGAAGTCGATGATCGCCACGTGGTCGATGTGGGTGTTCAGCAGCTCCTCGACGGTGTCGATCACCAGCGAGTAGCCGCCCACACCCAGCGCGGAGTTCACCCGTCCCTGACCCTCGCCGGGGACCTGCACCCAGAGGTCACGCACGATCGACATCACATAGACCCCGGAGCGGTCGGCGGGGATGTGGACGAACATCATGGTGTCCGAGCGTTCCGAGGCGTTGTCCCCGATCTCACCGCGGTACTCCACGTCGTCCTCGCCGCGGCTGTCGGAGCCCAGCAGCAGCATGTTCACCGTGCCGTCCTCGGTGCGCCCGGCGGTGTCATCGCCTTCGAGTTGAAGATCCAGGACGTTGCGCTGGTCATCGAAGGAGCTGCGCAGCTGCTGGACGAAGATCAGTCCGGCGCCCACCGCGACGATCACCAGCACCGCCACGGCGATGAGGCTGTTGCGGATCAGGCGGCGGCGTCGTCGGGGGTCTTTCGGGGTCTGCCCGGTGCCGTCCTCGCCGGACCCAGACCCGGACCCAGACCCGGACCCGCCACCGTCACCAGCGCCGGACCCTGCGCCCGGCCCGGAGGCGACGCTGGGATCGGCAGGGTCGGTGGACTGCGCAGCGGCCGCCGAGTCCGCGGGGAGCCTGGCGGCCCGGCGCGGTCGGTGCGGCTGTGGCTCGGGTGCCCTCTTATCGGCCACAGACCCTCCTTTGCACGTACATCGATCCGATTCATGCTAGCCCACCAGCCTGGGGGCCTGCGCATTCACCTGCGCCGGGAACGCCCCCGGGACGACGACGGCGCGCCTCGCCGACCAGCACCAGCGCGGCTCGGGGCGCAGCTCAGGGCCCGGCTCGAGGCGCAGCTCAGGGCACGACGCCGGGGTCCTCAGGTGGCGCACCGGAGGCTTCGTCCCAGAGCCTGCGGTAATACTCGATGCGGGCAGGGTCCGGCTCGATCCCATAGCCCTCCCAGAAGACAGCCTCCTGGTAGCGCGGAAAGTTCCACCCCAGCGACATCGTCATCACGGCCAGATCGGCCCATCGATCCGCCACGGTGAGCCGGCCCAGGTCCACGTGGGCCAGGAAGGAGCCGTCAGCTGCCAGCAGCGTGTTCGGCGCACAGGGGTCGCCCTGGCTGAGCACGAGCTTGTCGATGCCACCCGGTGGTCCCGACGCGGCGGCGCGGTGCACGGTGTCGTCTCCGTCTGCATCCGGCTCCTGCTGGGGACTCCACTGAGGTGGCAGCTCCGCATAGTCCACCTGGTGCAGCCGGCGCAGCCCGGCGCCCAGCGCTCGCAGCGCGGTATCCGGCTGGTGCTTCCAGCGCTGCGCCACTGCAGACTCACCCGGCAGCGCCCGGGTCAGCAGCACCTCGCCGTGCATATCTGCGACCAGTTCGACGGCCACCGGTGCGGGGTGGCGTCCCTGGAGCCACTGCAGCCGCTGCGCCTCGGCGGTGAGGGACTCCGAGGTCCCGGCCGGGTTCCACTTCACGTAGAAGTCGATCCGCCCGCCGGGGCCGGCGCTGGCCACGGAGAATGTCAGCCCCCCGGCTTGGTTCTTCCAGACCGGACTCAGCTCGGCGTCGCGGAGTCCAAGGGAATCCAGCGCCCGCACCAGATGCGCCGGGGCCTTGGTGTGCCCCGGGGGTGTGCCGGCCAGACCGGACTTCGCGCCCACCGTGCTCACTGAGGCGCCGACCTGGGGGCAGACCCGGGCGCCGACCGGGACGCCGGCTTAGGCGCCGACCGGGGCGCCGACCGGGGCGCGCGCTGACACGTGGGGCAGAAGTGCGAGCCGCGGTTCATGAAGCTCTCCCGGACCACCTCGGTGCCGCACCGCAGGCATGGCCTGCCCTGCTGGCCGTAGACCTGCAGCGAGCGGTCGAAGTAGCCGGAGGCGCCGTTGACGTTGACGTAGAGCGCGTCGAAACTGGTGCCCCCGGCTTCCAGGGCGGCGAGCATCACGACCTTGACCCCGTCCAGCAGCCGGGCAGACTCGGCGCGGGTGATGGTCGCGGTGGGGCGCAGGTAGTGCAGCTTCGCGAGCCAGAGCGCCTCATCGGCGTAGATGTTCCCGATCCCGGAGACCATGCCCTGATCCAGCAGGCCGCGCTTCAGGCCGGTCCTGCGCCGGCGCAGCGTGCGGAAGAAGGTCTCCGCATCCAGGGCCGGCTCCAGCGGGTCCGCCGCAATGTGCGCCGCGGCGGCGGGGACGCTGCCACTGGGATGGGTGGAGGGGACCAGCTCGGAGATCTGCATGCCGCCGAAGATCCGCTGGTCGATGAAGCGCAGCTGGCGCGGGCCGGAGTCTGCTTCTCCAGGGGAGTCATCCTCGGCAGCCTGCAGAGAAAGTGCCGAGCCCTCCGGGGAAAGTTCCGCTGTCTCCGGGGAGGGTGCCACGGCCTCCGACGCCGGCGGCTCCGCGGCCTGCCGGACACCGGCCTCCAGCTCACCGAGTTCGAGCGTGATCTTCAGATGCTTCTGCGTGGGGGCGGCAGGATCATCGATGAGCACCTGCCCGCTCATCCCCAGGTGGATCAGCAGCGACTGCCGCGGCGCCTCCGCGACGGGTGCGGTGTGGTCCTGCAACGGGATCCAGAGGAACTTCCCGCGCCGCTGGGGCGTCAGGAGCCGCTGCTGGTTCAGCGCGGTACTGAAGGAGCCCAGCCGGGCTGCTTCCTCTAGCCCGGCGCCGAGCCCGTGCCGGCGCAGACTGCGTGGATCGTGGATGATCACGGATTCCACGGTGCGCCCGGCGGCCCAGCGGCTGATGCCGCGGCGGACCACTTCGACCTCGGGCAGCTCGGGCATCAGCTGGCGGAGGGCGCTTTGTCCCCGAACCGGTCCAGGACCAGGGTGAGGATGTCGCCCTGCTCTCCGCGACCAGCGGTGAGGGTCTCCACGGTGGCGCGGGCGGCTTCCCGCTCGGCTTCCTTCTTCGACGGTCCGGAGCCGGACCCGTAGGAGGTGCCGCCGATGACCAGGGTCGCGTTGAAGGATTTGTGATGATCCGGGCCGAAGTCGGTGATCATATAGCGGATCTCTCCGAGGTCCCGGGCTGCCGCGATCTCCTGGATGGTGGTCTTCCAGTCCTTGCCGGCGGTCATGGCGTCTTTGTCGCTGAGCAGCGGCACGACCAGACGCAGCACCAGCCGGCGCGCGGTCTCGGTGTCGGTGGAGAGGTAGGCGGCGCCGATGAGCGCCTCCATGGTGTCCGCCAGGATCGAGTCCTTGTCCTGGCCGCGGGTGAGCCGCTCGCCGGCGCCCAGACTGATGTGCGGGCCCACGCCGAGGCTGCGGGCCACCCGGGCCAGGGCGCGGGTGCTCACCAGCGCGGCGCGCAGCTTGGCAAGGTCTCCCTCGGCCAGATCCGGGAAGGTCCGGTAGAGGTAGTCGGTGACCGCCAGTCCCAGGATCGAATCCCCGAGGAACTCCAGCCGCTCATTGGTGGGCAGGTTGGAGTTCTCATAGGCGTAGGAGCGATGGGTCAGCGCAAGACGAAGAGTCCCGGGGGCAATATGCACCCCGAGACTCTTCACCAGCTCTTCGTGATCACTCACGTGCGTCGTCGTCATGTGCCGACGACTCAGGCGTCAGCGACCTTGCGACCCTTGTACTCATAGAACAGCGGGGAACCGGCGGAGTCAGTGACCAGCTTGGCCTGGTGAGGCTGGCTGTAGACGACGCGACCGTTCTCCACGGTCTTCACCAGCTTCGGGACTGAAGCCTTCCACTGCGAGCGGCGGTGACGGGTGTTGGATCGGGACATCTTCCGCTTTGGAACAGCCACGGTGTCTCTTTTCTCTCTAGATGATGGACAGGGTCTTGGACTACGAAGTTCTAGGTGTTCAAATCTCAGGTGCTGGTGCCGGACTCGGGGTCCGGCTCCGGCAGTCCCGCGGCCACGTCCTTCAACGCGGCCCAGCGGGGGTCGAGCTGCTCGTGGTGGTGCTCGAGGTCGTCCTCCATGCGGAATCCGCAGCTGGAGCACAGTCCCGGGCAGTCCTCGCGGCAGACAGGCTGGAACGGCAGTGCCGAGACCATCAGGTCCCGCAGTACCGGCTCCAGGTCGATGGTGAGGTCATTGCCCATCGGGCGGGTGTCCTCATCCTCTTCCTCTGCCGCGTCGGTCCGCGCCTTCTCGGGCCAGCTGAACAGCGTCATGATGTCCACGGTGAGCGGGTACTCCAGCTCGTCGAGGCATCGTCCACACTGTCCAGTGACCTCACCTACGGCAGTGCCTGTCATCAGCACACCTTCGTGCACCGATTCCAGACGCAGATCCACCTGCAGCTCGCTGTCCTTCGGGATCCCGATGAGGACCGTTGCGAAGTCCTCTGGGGCCGGGACAGTTCTGTGAATCTCGTGCTGAGTCCCAGGTTTTCCCCGGAGCTCCTGCACGTCTACGCGTAGAGCAGTCATTGCTGAACCACTCCTTCATGATCTAGACCGACGTGCCACTCTACCAGCCGAGACGGCCGGGGAGCGAACCTGCGATCAGATCTGGCCGACGAACTCCTTGAGCCATTCGCGCAGGTCCGGACCGAGGTCCTCGCGGTCGGCGGCCAGGGTCACCACAGCCTTGATGTAGCTGAGCTTGTCCCCGGTGTCGTAGCGGCGTCCGCGGAAGATCACGGCGTGGACTCCCCCGCCGTCCTCGGCGGGCTTCGACGCCATGGCCTGCAGCGCGTCGGTGAGCTGGATCTCATTGCCGCGCCCGGGCTTGGTCTGCTCCAGCTCGGCGAAGATCGCCGGGTGCAGCACGTAGCGACCGATGATCGCCAGGTTCGACGGCGCCTCCTCCACGGGGGGCTTCTCAACCAGGGCGTGGACCGGGACGACGTCGGCGGGCTTGCCGTCCTCCCCGGTGACCTTGTCCTGACCGTTGGCATCGATGACGCCGTAGGCGCTGATCTTCTCCTGCGGGACCTCCATCACGGCGATGACGGAGCCTCCAAGGCGCTCCTGGGTCTCGAGCATGGTGGAGAGCAGCTCATCGCGCTCGTCGATGAGGTCATCACCGAGCAGCACCGCGAAGGGCTCCTCGCCGACGTGGCGCTTGGCGCAGAGCACCGCGTGGCCCAAGCCCTTGGCCTCGCCCTGGCGGATGTAGTGCAGGTCGCCGAGCTCGGTGGCCTGGCGGACGGCATTGAGCTTATCGGTGTCCCCCTTGGCCTCCAGGGTGGCTTCGAGGTCAGGGACCCGGTCGAAGTGGTTCTCCAGGGAGCGCTTGTTGCGCCCGGTGATCATCAGGATGTCATCCAGCCCGGCCTTCGCGGCCTCGGCGACGACGTACTGGATCGCTGGCTCGTCCACCACGGGAAGCATCTCTTTGGGCATGGCCTTGGTGGCCGGGAGGAATCGTGTGCCCAGCCCTGCGGCGGGGATCACAGCTTTGCGGGTAGACGTAGTTGAACTCATGGACACACCTTATCGTTATCGGGCCGTTTGATCGGACGGTTCTATGGCGTTTCCCGCACCCGTATTGCGGATTTCTGCAGTCCTGGCGGTTCTGCGGAAGGCCGCTGCGGAAACAGGTCAGCGACGTCGGTCCTTGAGTCTGCGCTGGACCGCGCGCGGGATGAACTCCGCGACGTCGCCGCCGAGGGTATGGACTTCCTTCACCAGGGTGGAGGACAAGTGGGTGTAACGGCCGTCGGCGGCGAGGAACACCGTCTCTAATCCGGAGAGGTGCCGGTTCATGGTGGCCATCGGGGACTCGTAGCTCAGATCCTTGGGGTCGCGCAGGCCCTTGACCAGGGCGTTGGCGCCGACCTCCTTGCAGAAATCGGTGAGCAGCCCGGTGCCGAGCGGCTTCACGCTCACTCCCCGGACGTAGGAGAAGGTCTCCCGCGCCATCTCCATGCGTTCCTCAACGGAGAACATCGGGTTCTTGTGCATATTGGATGAGACCGCCACGATCACCTCGTCGAAGAGGTTCGAGGCACGGGCGATGATCTCCACATGTCCGTTGTGCAGGGGGTCGAATGATCCGGGGCACACTGCTAGCTGCATGATCTGACACTACTTCAGGTGGGCAGCAGCCTGCTCCACGGCGCGCAGGAGACCTCGGGCCTGCGCGGGCTGTCTACCATGGAACCCATGTCCTCTCACCCCACCAGCCCCGATCCGCTCTCCTTCGACCAGCCCTGGGCCCGGACCGCGGCCGGCGCCAACACGCTGGGAGTCGGGACGGGCCCGAGCACCCCTGCGGTGATGCCCACCATCTACGAGCGCACGACGGCGGCCGCCCTCGCCCACGGCGCGATCAACCTGGGCCAGGGCTTCCCCGACATGGAAGGACCCGACTGGCTCTTGGAACTGGCGGCCCGCGCGATCATCGAGCCCGAGACCGGGCCCCGGAACCAGTACGCGCCGGGGATGGGCCTGGGCGAGCTGCGTGAGGCGATCAGCGCCGCCGCGGCCCGGCGGCAGCAGGTCACCCTTGATCCGGAGTCCCAGGTGATGGTGACCACCGGGGCGACCGAGGGGATCTCGGCGAGCATCCTGGCCTTCGCCCGCCCCGGCAGCGAGGTGCTCACCTTCGAGCCGCACTATGACTCCTACGGGGCCTGCGTGGCCCTGGCCGGTGCCCGGCTGGTCGGCGTCGCGCTGCGCGGGCCTGAGTTCCGCCCCGATCTGGACGCCTTCGAGGCCGCCATCACCGAGCGCACCTCGATGATCCTGCTGAACACCCCGCACAATCCCACCGGCACGGTCTTCAGCACCGAGGAGCTGACCCGGATCGTGGAGCTGGCCCGCAAGCATGATCTGCGGATCATGTGCGATGAGGTCTATGAACACCTGGTGCTCTCCGATGCCCGGCTGGCGCATCGCAGCATCCTGAGCATCCCCGGAGCCGAGGAGGTAGCGGTCGCGGTGGGCTCGGCGGGGAAGTCGTTCTCGGTCACCGGGTGGAAGATCGGCTGGATCACCGGTGGCGCCGAACTGGTCAGTCAGATTCGCGGGGTCAAGCAGTTCCTGAGCTTCTCCTCCGGCCCGGCCTTCCAATGGGCGGTGGCCCAGGGGCTCGAGGACGACCGCGGATTCTTCGCGCAGAACACCGCCGAATTAGAAGCCGGCCGAGATCTGCTCCGGGACGGCCTTCAGGAGCTGGGCCTTGCCCCGAATCGGGCCGAGGCCGGGTACTTCGTGGTCGGCAATGTCTCGGGGGTCACCTCGCTCTCGGCCGCGGCGTTCTGCCGGGTCCTCGCCGAGGAGGTCGGGGTCGCCGCGATCCCGGTCTCAGCACTGACCATCCAGCACCTGGCCTCCCCGACCGATGAGCTGGAGCACCTGGTGCGCTTCGCGTTCTGCAAGGACCACGCCACGATCGCCGAGGGGCTGCGCCGGATGCGCGAGCACCTGCCCGCCGCGCTGGCTGCCCACCCGCCGCGTGCGAACCCGACAGCTGCCGCCGCAGGGTCCCGCGCCGGGACCGGAAGCCTCTGATGGCTGAGTCTGAGATGCAAGAGGCCGGGACGCCAAATTCAGTGACGCCAGAGACTGACACGCCAATGTCAGCGGCACCGGGCAGCGAGGCCCTGGGACTCCCCCGCAGCCAGCGGCTCTCCTTCTCCGGGCAGCTCGCCGAGCTCACCAAGGATGACCTCACCGAGGACGGGGTGGTGCTGAGCATCGGCGGCGCCGAGCAGTCCCATGTGGAGCTCGGTGATCCCGACTACCTGCTCCACGACTACCTGTTCCGGATGGGTTCGGTGCTGCAGACCTGCGCCCGCGAGCGCCTGGCCCCTGCCGCAGCCGGCTCCCCGGATGCCGCCGCCACCCGGGTCCCGAGCGTGCTGCACCTGGGTGCTGGGGCGCTGACCCTGCCGCGCTGGATCGAGCATCACTGGCCCGAGGTGGAGCAGACCGTGGTGGACATCGAGCCGGAGCTGGTGGACTTCGTGCTTGAGCACCTGCCGATGCGCACCTCACCGCGCAACCTGGTGGCCGATGCCGCCGCCGTGCTGGGAGCCGGCGGCGCCCTGGAGCAGGCGAGCTTCGACGTCGTCGTGGTGGACCTGTTCAACAGCGCGGCAGCACCAGAACATCTGCGCAGCCCCGCATTTCACCGGGCGGTCTTCGAGAAGGTGCTTCCCGGGGGCCTGTTGCTGGTGAACCTCGGGGATGAGCCGCCGATGGACTTCGTCCGCGCGCAGGTTCTCTCGCTGCTCGAGGCGGCGGCCGCGACCGCTCCACAAGCGACGCAGGCGGCACAGGAGCCACAGGCGGCACCCACCCCGGAGGCGGCGGCTGACGCAGCGGCGAGCTGTGCGCTGCTCAGCGCGCCCAATGATGTGCTCGAAGGGCTCACCGAGGGGAACCTGAGCTACGCCGCGCGGCGCGGTGCGGCGCTGGCCCAGACCGAGCTCAACGCGATCTGGGCCGCCGGCCCACACCCCGGGGACGTGCTCAGTGCGGAAGAGCTGCTGGTGTGGGCTCGACCATGAAGATCTGGGTGCTGCCGTAGGACTTCTCGCTGAAGATCTCCAGGCCCTCCGGCAGGGAGGGGGTCCCGCTGCCGGCGTCGCGCTCGATCACCACGGTGGCCGCCTCGTGCAGCTGCTCCCGGGCCGCTCCGAGCACCTTGAGCAGCTCGGAGTCGCCCAGGCTGTAGGGCGGGTCCAGGAAGAGCAGCTCGATGGGCGGGCCGCTGCGTGAGCCCAGGTAGCGCAGCGCGTCGGCCTTGTGCACGGTGACCGGCTTGCGCAGCGCCTGGGGCGCCTCGGACCCGAAGAACTCGGCGTTGCGGCGCAGCGTGCGCACCGCGGCCTCGGCCTTGTCCACCGCCTCCAGGCTGCGAGCGCCGCGGCTGAGCGACTCGAAGCCCAGCGCACCGGAGCCGGCGTAGAGATCGACGACGACGGCGTCGATCAGCGCGTCGAAGCCCTCCAGCCGGGAGAACAGCGACTCCTTGACCCGGTCGCTGGTGGGCCGGGTGGCGTCGGTGGGGACCGCGACCAGGCGGCGCCCCTTATGCGTGCCGGCGATGATCCGTGACATCTCACACTCCTGTCTCGAGGCCCTGGTGTCGGTGGAACGGGGCTCAGCCGCGCTGGATGAACTCGTCCGCGCCCTCATGGAGGTCGCGGTACTCCCCCACCGCCACGCGCAGTCCAGGGTAGCTCTCCCAGCTGGGATCGGCCGTGCTGAGCTCGGTGAGCAGCTCGGAGGCGCGGACGATGATCTTCTCATCTCGGATCGTGCGCAGCAGCTTCAGCGTGGACGCCCGGCCGGCCTGGGCGGCGCCGAGCACGTTGCCCTCCCGCCGGCGTTCCAGGTCCAGCCGGGCCAGGGTCATCCCGTCGGAATGCTCGGCCACCTGTTCCAGCCGCTCCAGAGAGGGATGCCCGTCCGGCAGCCGGGTGACCAGCAGGGCCAGTCCGTGAGCCCCGCCGCGGCCGATCCGTCCGCGCAGCTGGTGCAGCGTGGAGACACCGAAGGCGTCGGCGTCGAGCACGGCCATCACGGTGGCGTTGTGCACGTCCACGCCCACCTCGATCACGGTGGTGCAGACCAGGACATCGATCTCACCGCGCTCGAAGGAGGTCATCACCGCCTCCTTGGCGGCGGCGTCCATCCGGCCGTGCACCTCGGCGCGCCGGGTCTGCCCCAGCAGCGGGTGCTCGGCCAGGCGCTGGGAGATCAGCTCCACCGAGGCGTCCTGGTCGGTCTGCACCCCGGTCTCAGGGTCCTCGCGGGCATCGGCCTCACTGATCTTGGGGCACACCACATAGGCCTGGTGCCCGGCGGCGACCTCCTCGGCGATCCGCTCCCAGACCCGGCCGATGAACCGTGGGCCCTGCACGGTGCGCACCACATGGGTGGTGATCGGCTTCCTCCCCTGGGGCAGACCTTGAAGCGTGGTCAGCTCAAGGTCGCCGAAGACCGTCATCGCCACTGACCGCGGGATCGGGGTGGCGGACATGACCAGCATGTGCGGGGTGAGCTGGTAGCGGCTGCGCAGCGCGTCTCGCTGCTCCACTCCGAAGCGGTGCTGCTCATCGACCACGGCCAGGCCCAGGTCCAGGAAGTGCACCTGCTCGCCGAGCACCGCGTGGGTGCCCACCACCAGTCCGGCGGTGCCCGAGGCGATGTCTAGGAGCGCGCGGCGCCGTTGTGCGGTGTTCAGCGAGCCGGTGAGCAGGGTCAGCCCGACCTCCTCGGCCAGGTCCCCGAGCATCCGGCGCAGCGAGCGTTCGTGCTGGGCGGCGAGCACCTCGGTGGGTGCGATCAGCGCGGCCTGTCCCCCGTTCGAAAGCACCTGCAGGATCGCGCGCAGCGCGACCAGCGTCTTGCCCGAACCGACCTCGCCCTGCAGCAGCCGGTTCATCGGCTGCTCACTCTCCAGCTCGGCGCCGATGAGGTCACCGCAGCGGACCTGGCCCTCGGTGAGCGTGAACTCGAGGCCGGCGTCGAACCGGGAGAGCAGGTCAGCGTGCTGCCGGGGCCGTGGGACCGCGCGGCGCTGCTGCTCCTCGGCGCGGCGCAGGTGCAGCAGCCCCTGGAGCAGGAAGGCCTCGTGATAGCGCATCCTGCGCAGTCCACGCTCCGGATCCTCCAGAGTCTCGGGCCGGTGGATCAGCCGGTAGGCCTCCCCCAGGGCCGGCAGCTTCTCGGCGGTGCGGACGCTCTCGGGCAGCGGCTCAGGCCAGTCGCTGAAGTCGGTGAGGTCCAGCAGGATCTCGATGCAGTCCAGGATCCGGAAGCTGCTGATCCCAGCGGTGGCCGGGTAGAGCGGGACCGGAGTCTTGCCCCGGTTCAGCGCGCGGGGCAGCTCGGCCGCGCCCAGCGGGTCGGTCTCCGGGTCAACGTGGTCGGTGATGGTGCCCGGGTCGGCGTCGACCAGCACCGTGAAGTCGGGGTTGTTCAAGGTGGGCCGGTCCCGGTAGCTGCCCACCTTCCCGTGGAAGATCGCCCGGGCCCCCTGGGTGAGCTGGCGACCCACGGACCAGCCGTTGAAGAAGGCCAGCTTCAGCGAGTTGCCCTCGTCGTCGGCGACCCACACCTCGGCCAGCGAGCCGCGCCGGTTCGCCATCTTGCGCACCGAGACCCCGGTGACCTCTGCGATCAGGCTGACGTGCTCGCCCGGCTCGGGGAGGTCCCGGAAGGAGGAGAGCTGACCGAACTCGATCCAGCGGCGCGGATAGTGCGCCAGCAGCTGCGCAGCGGTGGTGATGCCCAGGCCCTGCTTCAGCGTCTTCGCCGACTCCGCGCCGAGGATCCGGCTCAGTTCGGTGGCGGGGAGCACGTCCACGTGCAGATCACTCCTGATTTCGTGAAGGCTTGTTTCGCGAGGGCTGGTCCCGGTTCGCCTGCTCAGAACCGGAGTGCCCGTGCGGACTGCGGTGCAGCCCGGTGGCGGAGTAGGCCTCCACCGGGCCCGCGGCGTGCACGGCGGCCGCGGTGCGGGGCTCCTCGCGGGTGTGCACGTGGATCCGCCAGCGATAGCTGCCGTCCTGGTCGGCTTCGGCGTCGATGGGGGTCACGATCACCGAGTCCCCGAGGTCATCGAGGGCATGGCGCAGCGAGGCGGCGCCGAGCGGGTCAAGCCGCACGGTGCACATCACCTCCACACCTGAGCCCTCCGGGTCCTGGGAGGTCTCGGAGGCCTGCGAGGACTCTGAGGTCTCCGCGGTTCCAGGCGCGCACGCGGCCTCGGCCTCCGTACCGTGCGAGGCTGCGGCCGCTGCGGCGTCGTCGTTGTGGTTCCAGGCGTCCGCGCCGGTCGGGGCGTCGGAGGGCTGCCAGCCGGGCAGGCTCTCCAAGGGGGCGAAGTCCATCTCGTTGCCGGTGATGGTGGCGTGCAGTGCGATCAGCACCACCAGCAGCCCGGACCCTCCGGAGTCCACCACATTGGCCTGCCGGAGCGCGGGCAGCTGCTCCCGGGTGGCCTGCACGGCGAGGAAGGCGCGGGAGACCACATAGGGCATGGCCGCCTCCAGGGCGGCCCGGCTCTCGGGCTCCTGGGCCTCAGCGGCGCGGTGGCGGACCTCGGCGTGGACCGCGTCGAGCACCGAGAGCATCGTGCCGGCCACGGGATCGGTGAGGGCTGACCAGGAGCGGACCTTCGCGCGTTCCAGCGCCCGGGCGAGCCCGGAGATGGTGAGTCGCTCATGCCCGTGCAGCGGCTCGGCCAGACCGGAGATCAGCACAGCCAGCAGGGTCCCGGAGTTCCCATAGGCCTGGGACATGGCTTCGGAGCCGGCGGCGGCGAAGAGCTCACCGAGGTCCTGGCTCGGGGAATGCTCCACGCTGGCACGGCAGGCCCGGATGGTGGCGAGCATGTTCTCGCCGGTGTCCGAATCCGGGATCGGGAAGACGTTGAGCCGGTTGAGGTTCTCGACGTTGGTCTCCAGGGCGGCCTCGGCCAGGAGGAACCAGCGGTGCACCGCGGCGGCGCCCTTGACCTTGCCTCTCACCTAGGACTCCCCTCCTGAGTTCGCGGCGCGCAGCCTCAGCCGAGCTCGTGGGCGGGGCTCATCGGGACGCGGCATACTCGTCCAAGGTGCTGTCCGCCAGGGCCTCAGAGATATCAGCCATGGCCTGCTCGTCCTGGTAGAAGATCCACTGGCCGTCGTCGGAGTAGCTGCTCTCCCCGGTCGGGACGGTGAAGAAGTCCACGTTGTTCACCGCGCCGCGCAGGTTCCAGCCCAGCGAGGCCACGGCGCCGGAGTCCAGGGTGTCATCGACGATCACATGCGGGGAGAAGGTCTCCACCAGGTCCCGCACCCGGCCCGGGTTGCTCAGGTTCGACGGGGTGACCGTCTGATCGATCACGGCCTGGATGAAGGCCTGCTGGTTGCGCACTCGCTGGAGGTCCCCGTCCGGGAAGCTCTGCCGGTGCCGCACGAAGGAGAGCGCCTCCTCGGAGGTCATCTCCTGCTCTCCCGGCTGGAAGGTGAAGTCCTCCGCAGTGGTGAAGGGCTGGTCATAGCTGGAGTTCACGGTGACTCCGCCGAGTGAGTCCACCAGGCCGGTGAAGCCGAGCATGTCCACCGCGGCGACGTGGTCGATGCGCGCGTCGAAGAGCGACTCGATGGTGTCGATGGTCAGCGGGAGCCCGCCCAGGCTCAGCGCGGCGTTGATCTTGTGCTGGCCCTGCCCGGGGACCTCCACCCAGAGGTCGCGCGGGATCGACATGATCTGCACGCTGTCCCGGTCGCTGGGGACATGCATCAGCATCATGGTGTCCGAGCGTCCGCCCTGGGGCACGCGCGGCAGGTCCTCGGACTCACCGGATCCGCCGTTCTCGTCGGAGCCCAGCAGCAGGATGTTGATCGACTCGTCATCCTCAGCCTTGACCGGGCGGCCCTCCTCTTCGGGGAAGCTCTCCTCGAAGGTCTGCGCATTGTCCTCATAGGCGCTGCTCAGAGAGTTCAGGTACCACATCCCCGCCACCAGGGCCCCGACCACGATGACCGCCACCACGCTGACCAGGGTCAGGACGATGCGACGCCCCCGCCGCTTCGGCCGGGGCTTGCGGTGGTCGACCTCATACGTCATCTGGTGCTCCTGGAATGGGCATGTGCTTCGGACTTCGTACAGAATATGTCATGTGTCTATAAACCCCGCTCATCACCGTGCCCCCGTTCGTGGCGTGCTCACCGCCCTGCTGGGACTCGGGCTGATCAGCGGCTGCGCCTCCACGGCGAGCGTGGAAGCGGCTGAGGACGCGGCGAATCCGGACTGCGCGGAGGTGATGCTCACCGTCCCTGATGTGATCGGCGACCACGAGCTGCGCCCGACCACTTCGCAGGGCACGGCGGTCTGGGGCGATCCCAGCCACGTGGTCATGCGCTGCGGGGTGGTGCCTCCGGGCCCGACCCCGGAGCATTGCGTCGCGGCCGACGGCGTGGACTGGCTGGCCCTGGAGGAGGACGAGCAGACCTGGCGTCTGGTCAGCTATGGCCGGGACCCGGCCGTGGAGGTGCTGCTGAACCTCGATGAGGTCGCATCCTCCACCGCGATGCTCGCACTGGCCCCTGCGGTGCAGCGGGTGGAGCAGACGAGGACCTGCACCACCACCGAGCAGGAGATCGAGCAGACCGAGGACGGCCAGGAGGTCCAGGAGGGATCCACCGAGCCGCAGGGCTGAGTCTCCGACCCCGGACGAGGCCGGCCGGATTCAGCCGGCCCGACGTCGGCCGGTGTCAGCGCAGGCCGGCGGGGCGCTGCAGCGCCAGGGAGAGCAGCTCGGTGATCAGCTCGGTGTAGCCGATCCCGGTGGCCTTCCACATCTGCGGGTACATGCTGATCGGGGTGAAGCCGGGCATGGTGTTGACCTCGTTGATGATCACATCCCCGGCGGTGGTGTAGAAGAAGTCCGCCCGGGAGATGCCCTCGGCGTCCAGCGCCTCGAAGGCGATGACGGCCTGCCGCCGGATCTCCTCGCTGACCTGCTCCGGCAGCTCGGCCGGGCAGGAGAGGTCTGCGGCGTCGGCGTCGGTGTACTTGGCGTTGAAGTCGTAGAACTGGTGCGCCTGGGAGCCGTCGTGGACCGCGATCTCCCCGAGCAGCGAGGCCCGCGCCGGGGCGCTGTCATGGGAGCCCAGCACGCCGCATTCGATCTCGCGGCCGTCGATGCCCTGCTCCACGATGACCTTGGGGTCGTGCTTGCGCGCCTCGGCGATGGCGTCCTGGAGCTGCCCGTGGTCCTCGACCCGGGTGATCCCCATGGATGAGCCTGCGCGGGCCGGCTTGACGAAGACCGGCAGCTCAAGCTGACGGACCCGTTCCAGGGCGGCGTCGGGGTCCTGGGACCATTCCCGGTCGGTGAGCGTCACCCAGGGCCCGACCTGCAGTCCGGCCGCGGCGAAGGCGATCTTCATGAAGTGCTTGTCCATGGCCATCGCGGAGCTGAGCACCCCGGCCCCGACATAGGGCAGCCCGGCCAGCTCCAGGAGACCCTGGAGGGTGCCGTCCTCCCCGAAGGGGCCGTGCAGCAGCGGGAAGACCACGTCGATGCGGCCCAGTGCGGTGGAGCTGCCGTCGGCGTGGACCTCAAGGAGCTCGGCGCTGCGCTCGGAGGAGCCGGCGGCGCCGGAGTGCAGCTGCACGGTGGACTCGGTGGGCAGCACCCGGGGCAGCTCCGCCCCGCCGAAGCCGTGGCTGCGCGGGTCGGTGACCGGGCGGGTCCACTGCCCTGTGGAGGTGATGCCGATGGCGATCACGTCGAAGGCCTCGGTATCGATGGCTCCGAGCACTCCGGCGGCGGTCACGCAGCTCACCGAATGCTCGGAGGACTGGCCGCCGTAGAGCACCAGGACGCGGGGCTTCAGGGCAGGGTCAGTCTCTGGCATGGATCATCTTCCTTCGGCTTTGAGGTCTCGGGCCAGCAGCAGCGAGGCCAGGCGGTCCACCGGCAGCTTCCCGTCGAGCACCGCGACCACGGCCTCGCAGATCGGCATCTCGATCTCGTGCTGGCGGGCCAGCTCCACCACGGCGGAGCCGGACTTCATGCCCTCCGCGGTCTGGGAGAGCTGGGCGGTGGCCTCCTCGGCGGTGAGCCCCTCGCCGAGCAGGCGGCCGGCGCTGCGGTTGCGGGAGAGCGGTGAGGCGCAGGTCGCGACCAGGTCTCCGAGTCCGGCGAGCCCGGAGAAGGTCTCCAGGCGTCCACCGAGCACGGTGGCCAGTCGGGTGGTCTCAGCCAGTCCGCGGGTGATCACCGAGGCCTTGGAGTTGTCCCCGAGCTTCTGGCCGTCGCAGATCCCCACCGCCAGGGCGATCACGTTCTTCACGATCCCGGCGATCTCCACCCCGGTGACGTCGGTGTTGGTGTAGGGCCGGAAGTACTGGTTCTTGCACAGCGCGGCGACCCGCTCCGCGGTCTGCTCGCTGGCGCAGGCCACCACTGAGGCGGTGGGCTCCTCACGGGCGATCTCCATCGCCAGGTTGGGTCCGGAGACCACGGCGATGCGATCCGGGCCTACGCCCAGCTCGGCGGCGATGACCTCGGACATGCGCAGGTCGGTGCCGCGCTCGAGGCCCTTGATCAGGGAGACCAGGACGGTGGAGGACTCGAGGTTCTCCCGGATGATCTGCAGGTGCGAGCGCAGCGACTGGGCCGGTACGGCGAGCACCACGATCTCGGCGCCGTGCACCGCCTCGGCGAGGTCGGTGGTGGCGGTGATCATCTCTGGGAGGCGGGTCTCCCCCAGGTAGGTGGCGTTGCTGTGGGAATCGGTGATCTCGGCGGCCACCTCCTCACGGCGCGCCCAGAGCATGATCGAGGGCAGGTCCCCGCCGAGCACCGCGGCGTCGGCCATGACCTTCGCGAAGGTGGTGCCCCAGCTTCCTGCTCCCAACACGGCGATCTTGGTCATGAGGGACCCTTCTGCTCGTCGTCGGAGGTGGGGTTCTGCGGGGCGCGGCCCGTCTGGCGGCGAGGCACCCGCTGGCGCAGGCTGCGGTCCCAGATCATCTCGGGAGGCTGCTCTCCGCGCAGCGCGGCCACACCTTCGGTGAGCGCGGTCTCGATGCGCTCGGTGGCCTCGCTCAGCACGGACCGGGTCATCGGGCCGGAGCGCAGGTCGGAGAGGTCGATCGGCTCCCCCACTGTGAGCTGGTAGCGCTTGCGCGGGAAGAACTTGGGCAGCTTCGCGTAGGTGCCGAAGAGCTCCTGGACCCCCCAGTGCGTGATCGGGATCAGCGGGGCTCCGGTGCTCAGCGCGAGCCGGGCCGCACCGGTCTTCGCGCGCATCGGCCAGCCCTCGGGATCCCGGGTCAGGGTCCCTTCGGGGTAGATCAGGACCGCGCCGTCGGCGGCGATCACGTCCTTGGCCGCCTCCAGCGAGCGGCCGGCATCGCTGCGGCTGTCCCGGGAGACCGGGATCTGCTTGAGACCGGTGAACACCTTGCCCAGCACCGGGATCCGGACCAGCGAGTCCTTGATCAGGAAGTGGAAGGTGTGGCCGCTGCGATAGACCGCGTGCGCGACGATCAGCGGGTCGATCTCGCTGACATGGTTCGCCACCACGATGAACCCGCCCTCGGGCAGGGTCTCCAGGCCCTTCCAGCGGCGTCCCAGGGCCAGGTTCAGCACCGGGATGCAGACCGCGGCCGCGCCCGAGAACACCAACCGGGTGCCGCGCCCCACGGTGTAGTCGACGGGGTCGACACCCGCGAGGGGGCGCCTGGAGGAGGGGCGGCTCGAGCCAGACCTGCGGCGGCTCGAGCGGCCTCGGCCCTCGACGGGTGCTGGGTCGCTGCTGGAATCGGTCACAGAGACAAACCCTACCGGCCCGACTCAGCGTTCGGACATCACGACATCCGCACCCAGGTCGCCCAGCTTGTCCATGAAGTGCTCGTAGCCGCGGTTGATGACCTCGATGCCGGTGACCCGGGAGGTGCCGTTGGCGGCCAGCGCGGCGATCAGGTGGGAGAAGCCGCCGCGCAGGTCAGGGACGTCGATGTCGGCGCCCTGGAGCTCCACGGGACCTGAGATCACGGCGGAGTGCAGGAAGTTGCGCTGCCCGAAGCGGCAGGGGCTCGAGCCCAGGCACTCGCGGTGCAGCTGGATCGAGGCGCCCATGCGCTTGAGCGCCTCGGTGAAGCCGAACCGGTTCTCATAGACCGTCTCGTGCACGATCGAGACGCCATGGGCCTGGGTGAGCGCGACGACCAGCGGCTGCTGCCAGTCGGTCATGAAGCCCGGGTGCACGTCGGTCTCGAGCACCAGCGGCATCAGGGCGTGGCCTGCGTGCCAGAAGCGGATGCCGTCGTCGTCCACGGCGAACTCGCCGCCGATCTTGCGGTAGGTGTTCAAGAACGCCATCAGGTCGCGCTGCGCGGCGCCCTTGACGTAGATGTCGCCCTGGGTGACCAGCGCCGCGGAGGCCCAGGAGGCGGTCTCGTTGCGGTCGGTGATCGCGCGGTGGCGGTAGCCGGAGAGCCGGTCCACGCCCTCGATGCGGATGGTGCGGTCGGTGTAGACCGTGATGATCGCGCCCATCTGCTGCAGGATCGCGATCAGGTCGTGGATCTCGGGCTCCACGGCGGCGTTCTCGAGCTCGGTGATGCCCTCGGCGAGCACCGCGGTGAGCAGCACCTGCTCGGTGGCGCCCACTGAGGGGTAGGGCAGGGTCAGCTTCGCGCCCTTGAGTCCGCGCGGCGCGGAGATGTGGATGCCGGTGGGCGACTTGTCGACGACGGCGCCGAAGTTGCGCAGCACCTCGAGGTGGTAGTTGATCGGGCGGTCCCCGATCCGGCAGCCGCCGAGGTCCGGGATGAACGCCTCACCGTGCTGGTGCATGAGCGGGCCGCAGAAGAGGATCGGGATGCGGGAATCCCCGGCATAGGCGTCGATCTCGGAATGTGCGGCGCTGTAGGAGTCGCGCGGGTCCAGCGTGAGATCACCGGTGGCCGGATCGGCGTCGACCTTGACGCCGTGGATCTGGAGCAGATTGGTGACGATCTCGACGTCTTTGATCGCCGGGACGTTGCGCAGCTGGGACGGCTCGCTGCCCAGCAGCGCGGCCACCATGGCCTTGGGGACGAGGTTCTTCGCGCCACGGACGTGGACGGATCCCTCGAGTGGCTTTCCACCCTGAACGGTGAGCAGCTTGGCCATTGGACTGGCGTCCCTTCTTCGACAAATGTGAAATGTAGCTTTGCCACTGTAACCACATCTGCTGGGATCCCTTCCCGCTTCCGCCGGTGGCTGAGGCAACGATTCGGTCAAGCCGGGGCCCCCGCGGAGGGCCAGACGGCGAGGTCAGACCTTTGCCGGCAGGGTTTTCGGCTTGAATCCGGGGCGGCTCGCCTCGAAAGCCTCCACGGCCGGGGCCTCGCGCAGTGTGAGCGAGATATCGTCGAGGCCCTCGAGCAGGCGCCACCGGGTGTAGTTGTCGATCTCGAAGCTGGTCTCCACCGAGCCGCAGCGCACGGTGCGGTGGATCAGGTCCACGGTGATCTCAGTCCCGGGATTGTTCTCCAGCTCCTTCCAGATCAGCTCCACATCCGGCTGGGCGACCTTCGCGGCGAGCAGGCCCTGCTTCGCGGAGTTGCCGTAGAAGATGTCCGCGAAGCGGGAGGAGATCACGGCGCGGAAGCCGTAGTCCTTCAGCGCCCAGACGGCATGTTCCCGGGAGGACCCGGTGCCGAAGTCCGAGCCGGCCACGAGCACCGACCCATGCTGATAGGCGGGCTGGTTCAGCACGAAGTCCTGGTTCTTCCGCCAGGAGGAGAACAGCGCGTCCTCGAAGCCGGTCTTGGTGATCCGCTTGAGGTAGACCGCGGGGATGATCTGATCGGTGTCCACGTTCGACTGCTTCAGCGGGACGCCGATGCCGGTGTGGGTGGTGATGGGTTCCATGGATCCTTCTCGGTAATCTGGTGCGGGGCTCAGGCCGGGGCAGCGAGGCTCAGGCCGGGACGAGGATGTCCGCCGGGGCGGAGAGGGTGCCGCGGATCGCGGTCGCGGCGGCCACCACCGGGGAGACCAGGTGGGTCCGTCCGCCCTTGCCCTGGCGGCCCTCGAAGTTGCGGTTCGAGGTGGAGGCGCAGCGCTCCCCCGGGGCCAGCTGATCAGGGTTCATGCCCAGGCACATCGAGCAGCCGGCGAAGCGCCACTCGGCGCCGAACTCCTTGAAGACCTTGTCCAGCCCCTCGGCCTCGGCCTGGAGCCGGACCTTCGCGGAGCCGGGCACCACGATCATCCGGACCTCCGGGTCCTTCTCGCGGCCGGCGAGGATCTCCGCAGCGGCGCGCAGGTCCTCCATCCGGGAGTTGGTGCAGGAGCCCAGGAAGACGGTGTCCACCCGGATATCCTTCATCGGGGTGCCGGGGGTGAGGTCCATGTAGGTCAGCGCCCGCTCGGCGGACTCCCGGGCGACGTCGTCGGTGAAGTCGGTGGGCGCAGGGACCACGCCGTTGAGGCTCACGCCCTGACCGGGGTTCGTTCCCCAGGTCACGAACGGGTCCAGGGTGTCGGCGTCGAGGATCACCTCGGCGTCGAAGCGTGCGCCCTCATCGGTGCGCAGGGACTTCCAGTACTCGACCGCGGCGTCCCAGTCGGCGCCCTCCGGGGCGTGCGGGCGGCCCTTGATGAAGTCGAAGGTGGTCTGATCTGGGGCGATCATGCCCGCCCGGGCGCCGGCCTCGATGGACATGTTGCAGATGGTCATCCGCGCGTCCATGGAGAGCTCCTCGATGGCGGAGCCGCGGTATTCCAGCACGTAGCCCTGGCCGCCGCCGGTGCCGATCTCGGCGATCACCGCCAGGATGATGTCCTTGGAGCTCACGCCCGGGCGCAGCGACCCGTTCACGGTGATCGCCATGGTCTTGAACGGCTTCAGCGGCAGGGTCTGGGTGGCCAGGACATGCTCCACCTCGGAGGTGCCGATGCCCATGGCCAGGGCGCCGAAGGCACCGTGGGTGGAGGTGTGGGAGTCCCCGCAGACCACGGTCATCCCGGGCTGGGTCAGGCCCAGCTGCGGGCCGACCACATGGACGATCCCCTGATCGGCGTCGCCCAGGGAGTGGATCCGCACCCCGAACTCCTCGGCGTTCGCGCGCAGCGTGTCGACCTGCTTGCGCGAGATCGGGTCCGCGATGGGCTTGTCGATCTCCAGCGTGGGAGTGTTGTGGTCCTCGGTGGCGATGGTCAGGTCCGGTCGGCGCACCGGGCGCCCGGCCAGGCGCAGACCTTCGAATGCCTGCGGGCTGGTGACCTCATGGACCAGGTGCAGGTCGATGTAGAGCAGGTCCGGAGACCGCTGACCGTCGGACTCTTCGCCGGCGACGACGACGTGGTCGCGCCAGACCTTTTCAGGCAACGTGAGTGGCGTGTTCGCCATGGGATCCTCCTGATGGGCTCACTCACTACAGAACCACCATTGCGCGGGGGCTTCTATACCCCGCACAGAGGTCTCATTATCTGAGATCGGGGCGGCGATTGCCAGTATCATGGGCTCATGCCAGCATCGCCCTATTCCCCCAGGCCCGGTGAGCAGTACTCCCCGCAGGCTTCCCGTTCCGGCGCCCCCACAGGCGGCCCGCGCCGGATGGTCGCGCAGAAGCTGCCTCCGGCCTCGGGGGACGGCAGACCCGCACCCACGCTGCCCCCGGACCCGCCGCGGCCGCTGCACTCCCCCTCCGGGATCGGGGTGGTGGACAAGTCGGTGATGATCATGGACGCACTCGAGGCCGGACCGGCCTCACTGGCTCAGCTGGTGGAGTGCACCGGCCTGGCCCGGCCCACGGTGCACCGGCTGGCCAGCGCCCTGGTGCACCACCGTTTCCTCAGCCGGGATGTGCGCGGACGCTACGTGATCGGGTCCCGCCTGGCCGAACTGGCCTCCGCCGCCGGGGATGACCGGCTGGTCACCGCGGCCGGCCCGATCCTGCTGCGGCTGCGCGACGCCACCGGGGAGAGCTCCCAGCTCTACCGCCGGCAGGGAGACGCCCGGGTCTGCGTGGCCTCGGCCGAGCGGCCGATCGGTCTGCGGGACTCCATCCCGGTGGGCACCCAGCTCTCCATGAAGGCCGGCTCCGCCGCCCAGGTGCTGCTGGCCTGGGAGGACCATGAGCGCCTGGTCGAGGGACTGCACGGCGCCCGGTTCACCCCCACGGTGCTGGCCGGGGTGCGACGCCGCGGCTGGGGCGAGTCCCTCGGGGAGCGTGAGGCCGGGGTCGCCTCGGTCTCCGCCCCGGTGCGTGGACCCTCCGGGCGGGTCCTGGCGGCCGTGTCGATCTCCGGACCGATCGAGCGGCTGACCCGGCAGCCGGGGAGGCAGTACGCCGGCGTCGTCGTCCAGGCGGCGCACCAGCTGACCGAACTGGTCCGCAAGAATCCCGATGCCGCCGAGCACGGACTGGGCGAGCAGTAGCCGGGGCACACCCATCTGCAGGCATTTCCCAGGAATCTTCAGCAGGCCCTTATGATGAGGGGCGTGATTGAGAATATAAGCGTCATCGGAACTGGCTACCTCGGCGCCACCCATGCGGCATGCATGGCAGAACTGGGCTATAACGTGCTCGGCGTGGACATCGACCCCGAGAAGATCGACTCGCTCTCCCGCGGCGAGCTTCCCTTCCACGAGCCCGGCCTGCCCGAGCTGATCCGCAAGCATGTGGACTCCGGACGGCTGCGCTTCACCACCGACCTCGAAGAGGTCGGCGCCTGGGGCGACGTGCACTTCATCGCTGTGGGCACCCCGCAGCAGGCCGGCGGCACCGGCGCGGACATGACCTTCGTCAACGCCGCGACCCGCTCGCTGGCGCGTGCGATCAGCAAGGACGCGCTGATCGTGGGCAAGTCCACGGTCCCGGTGGGCACCGCACGCCGGCTCGCGGCCCTGGTCGAGGAAGAGTCCGCCGAGGGTGTGCGCGTGAGCCTGGCATGGAACCCGGAGTTCCTGCGCGAGGGCTTCGCCGTGGAGGACACGCTGCGCCCCGACCGTCTGGTGGTGGGCACCGCCGATGAGGCCGACGAGGCCGTGCTGCGCGATGTCTACTCCGAGGCGCTGGGCCGGGACACCCCCTGGATCGCCACCGACTTTGAGACCGCAGAGCTGGTCAAGGTCGCCGCGAACGCATTCCTGGCCACCAAGATCTCCTTCATCAACGCCTTCTCCGAGGTCACCGAGGCCGTGGGCGGGAACATCACCACCCTGGCCGACGCGATCGGCCACGACACCCGGATCGGCCGGAAGTTCCTCAACGCCGGGGTCGGCTTCGGCGGCGGCTGCCTGCCCAAGGACATCCGGGCCCTGCAGACCCGCGTGGGCGAGCTCGGCCTGGACCACACGATGCGCTTCCTCGATGAGATGGACCAGATCAACCTGCGCCGTCGTGACCGGGTGGTCAACCTCGCAGAGCAGATCCTGGACTCCGATCTGGCGGGCAAGCGGATCGCCGTGCTCGGAGTGACCTTCAAGCCGCTCTCCGACGACGTCCGAGACTCCCCTGGCCTGGACGTGGCTGTGCGCCTGTTCAGCTCCGGCGCCGATGTGGCCGTCTACGACCCGGAGGGCAACCGCAACGCGGCCAAGCGCTTCCCGCGACTGGGCTACGTGGATTCACTCACCGAAGCGGTCACCGACGCCGATCTGGTGGTGCTCACCACGGAGTGGAACGAGTTCAAGGCGCTCACCCCGGCCGACCTCGAGCCGCTGGTGGCGCAGAAGCAGTTCATCGACGCCCGCAACGTGCTCAGCGCGAGTCAGTGGGAAGGCTCCGGCTGGCGCTTCGCGCAGCTGGGTCGGATCTTCACCGACGCCTGAGCGAATCCCAGCCACGATCATCGATGGCGCTCGTGAGGATCACCTCGCGGGCGCCATCGGCGTCTGACCTGGCCTCCGCGGCGGGTTCTGCGCCTACCTCTGCGGGCGACGCTGCGGGGAGGATCTCGCCGACCTTCAGAAAGCCCTCCGGCAGCGCGGCCTCGGCCGGGAAGCTCGCCAGCAGCTCATAGTCCTCTCCCCCGGCGGCGACCCAGTGCAGCGCCTGCTCCTGGGCCTGCTGCGGGGCGAGACCCAGGGCGACGGTTGCCGGGTGCAGGGCCGCGGCCTGCTCGGCGAGGTCCGGTTCATGCATCAGCACCCGCACCGCGGAGGCTCGCGCGAGGCGCTGCGCGTCGCGCAGCAGCCCGTCGGAGAGGTCCATCCCGGCGGTGGCACCGGCGGTCACCGCGTCGATGCCGGTTCTCAATCGCGGGGCCGGGGCGATCTGGGCATCGCGGAGCCGGGCCAGCTCTGGTGTGCCGGAGGAGACCCCAGCCTCGAGCAGCGCCAGACCAGCCGCCGCCGCGCCCAGCGGGCCCGAGACGGCAAGCTGGTCACCTGGGCGGGCCCCGGTGCGGCGCAGCGCGGGGCGTCCTGCGGGGAGGCGGCCGACTGCGGTCAGGGTCACCGAGATCCCAGGGCCAGAACCCAGGTCGCCTCCGGCGATCCGGCAGTGCTCCGCCCCGGTGCGGCGCACCGCCTCCGTCAGTCCGCGGTAGAACCCGCGCACCCAGTCCAGCGGGGTGGCCGCAGGCAGGGTGAGGCTGACCAGCAGCGCCACCGGTGTCGCGGCCATGGCGTTGAGATCGGAGAGGTTCTGTGCGGCGGCCTTGAGCCCGACGGCGCGGCCCATGACCGCGGCCTGGTCCTGCCCGCTCCACCAGCCGGCACGAAAGTCTTCATCCTGGCTCAGCGTGTCCGTGGTCAGCACGATCCGGGCAGGGGCGCCGTCCTGGGGCAGCTCCAGCACGGCGGCGTCGTCGCCGGGGGCCAGGGTGAGTTCTGCCAGCTCAGTGGCGGGGCTGCCGAGCTCACCGAGCTCTTGGAGGATCACGGCGAGGACCGCATCCTCCCCGGACTCCCCCACGTTGGCCGGGCCGTCCTGGTTCGGGGTGGGCGTCATTCGACGTCCGGAAGCGCCGCCGCGGTGACCTCGCCGCCGGTCTCGTCGCGGATCTCCAAGCGCTGGACGTCCTCGCGCAGCACCGCACCATTCATCCGGCAGTCCACCGGGACCTCAGAGCCCAGGAAGGAGCCGGACTCGATCTCCTGGCCGTCCTCCCCGATGAGCACCACAGTGAACGCCTCCCCGACGGGGAGTCCGTCGATCAGCAGCACGGTCTCGGTGCCCCAGGTGTGGGCGATCAGGGAGCCGTCGACGACGACGCCGGCGCTGGGGTCGGTGAAGCTCACCGGCTCCTGCGAACCGAGCTCCCCTGGCGGGCCCAGCGGTTCTTCGGCCACCAGGCCACCGGCCTCGTCCGGGTCCTGGGCGTCTGAGTCGGTGTCCAGGATCGCCTGCACGCCGAGGGTCCCCGCCACGCCCAGCGCCACGCAGGCGGCCAGCGCGAGGCTCTGCCGCAGCCGTGACCGGCGGCGCGATGATGCGGCGGCCCCGTGGGCGCCGGGGCGTGTGGGCTGCGGGGTGGGCTGAGCTGACTGTTCCTGAGGGTGCTGCGCAGTGTGCTGCCGCTCGGCGTCGCGCCGCTTGGCGAACCCGGGTTCGGCGTCGTCCGGCTCGGCGCCCTGCGGTGCAGCGGCGGGCGATGCAGCAGCGTGCTCGGCGCCCTGCGGTGCAGCGGCGGGCGATGCAGCGGCGCCCTGCGATGCGGCGTTACGGTCGGGCTGAGCGGGAGCGCGGCCGGCTCCGTCACGCTGCGACTCTCGGGCGGTGACTTCGGCGATCACCCTCTCCCGCAGGGACTCCGGCGGCTGCGCCTGGCTCCAGGCGTCGAGGCTGCCTGGCAGCGCTGCGCTGATCTCGCGCAGCTCGCGAAGCTCCTGGGCGAGCATCGGGTCCTCCGCGCACATCGCGTCGAGTTCCTGACGCTCCGCAGGGCTGAGATCATCGGCCGCCGCCGCGCCGAGCAGCTCCGCGCGCCGCTGCGACGCCGGATCCGGGCCTCCCCTGGGGTCGGTGTCGTCGTGATGTGCACTCATGACTCGCCTTCCATCTCTTCGATCGCGCGGCGAAGGGCCCGCAGGCCATAGTAGGTTCGGGTGCGCAGGGTGGGCATCGGCACCTGCAGCGCCTCTGAGAGTTCCGCGTAGCTGAAGCCCAGCACGTGCACGGCCACGACCATCTCAGCATGCTCGGCGCTGATGGTCCCCAGTGCGTCGATGAGCATCATCGTCTGGGTGGGATCCGCGACCACAGGATCAGGCGCATCGATCTGTGTGATCTCGGGCTCCATCGGGATCGGGATCCGCCGCCGGGCGCGGAACTCATCGCGCACCACGTTGCGCGCGATCGCGAAGAGCCAGTTGCGCAGGCTCGAGCGCTCGGGGTCGAAGCGGTCCAGGGCCTGCCAGGCCCGCACGAAGGTCTCTTGGACGCATTCCTCAGCGGCGTCACGATCCTGCAGCGCCTTGGTCGCGAACCCGAGCAGCGCGGGGGCGTGCTGGTCGTAGGCGGATTCGATGGTGGGGATACCCAGGCCCGTCTGCGGTTCAGTGCGCATCCGCTCAGCCGCCTCCATCACTTCTCATCCGGTCTCTCGACCTGGACGTCGAAAGCGTGACCCTCAAGCTCCACGATACACAGCGCGGACCGGGCCCCGCTGGGAGCAGAAAGTTTATTCCGGAAACCATGAACGCCGAGGCGCTGTGATCAGTATTACGAAGTGGCGGGCCGAAATTCGGCCTCCCACAGTTCTCGAAGGAGTCACCCACGATGACGACATCACGACGCAGAACCATCGGCGCCGGCGCCACCCTGGGCGCAGCGGTCCTGCTGCTCTCCCCCACCATGGCCCACGCCAGCACCGAGGCCGGCAGCGAGGTCGAATGGCCCGAGGAGTTCACCAGCGCCTACACGGTCATGGCAACTCCTGACGAGGTCATCAACTCCGACGGCGAGGTCTCTCCGGGTGAGGAGGGCGCGACGGGCGACTTCATGTTCTGGATCAATTCAGAGGAAGAGGTCATCTGTTACGAGATCACACTCGAAGGGGTCACCGGCGGCTACGAGAGCCCAGCGCTGACTGCCACGCACATCCATGAGGCCGCTGCCGGCGAACCCGGTCCGCCGCGCCTGGCCTTCCCGGATCCAGAGCCCATCGGTGACGAGCCACGCACCTCCACCGGCTGCATGCAGGGTCCCTTCATGACCGGGGTTGAAGGCGACGACGGCGCCGACACCGGCGAAGGATTCAGCCTCGCCGAGATCGAGGCCAACCCGGCCGGCTTCACCGGTGACTCCCACACCGAGGAGTTCACCGACGGTGTGGTCCGCGGACAGCTGATGCAGGTTCCGCTGGACGGCGTGGAGACCGGCGGCGGCGGCATGCAGCAGTCCTCGGCTCCGATCGGCGTCTTCGCCGGGGCCGGCGTGCTGGCACTGGCAGGAGCCAGCGCCTTCATGCTGGTGCGCCGCAGCCAGACCTCGTGACCCGAGGCCTTCAACGGCTCCCTGACGTCAGGGTTCGGCGGCTGCCCCTCGGGGTGGCCGCCGCCCTGGCGCTGGGGCTGGGACTCAGCGCCTGCGGCACGCCGGGGTCCCCGAGCACGTCCTCTGAGCCGGAGCCGGCGAGCTCGACGGTCGATGCGGCGCCGTCGTCGTCGGAAGCAGACTCTTCAGCGTCGAGCTCACCCGCAGCGCCATCGAGCTCAGCTTCCAGTCCCCCCGCGTCGAACAATTCCGCACCGGGCAGCTCGGCGCCGGACAGCGGCTCAGCCGAGTCCGGAGTCCCACCGGCAGAGGTGCGCATCCCCTCGATCGACGTCGACGAGTCTCTGATCGATCTGGGCATCAACCAGGACGGGACCATGGAGGTGCCCGAGGACTACAGCGAGGTGGGCTGGTTCGAGGGCGGCGGCATGCCCGGCGGACGTGGACCCACGGTGATCGCCGGACATCTGGACTCCACCACCGGTCCCGCAGTGTTCCACCGCCTGGTTCAGATGCAGCCCGGGGATGAGGTGGAGGTCACCGACGCCGAGGGCGAGGTCCACCACTACCGGGTGGAGCGCACCGAGGTCTTCCCCAAGGATGACTTCCCCACCCGAGAGGTCTTCGGAGCGATCCCGGAGGATGAGCTGCGCCTGATCACCTGCACCGGGCTCTTCGACGTCGATGCGGGAAGCCATGAGGACAACCACATCGTCTTCGCCGTCCCGGTCGAGAACCCTGGTGGACACTGACCCTGTGAGGTGACAGGGTCGCCCGATGGACATCACTCAATACTGGAACGGGTGGGACCCGATCCTGCACACCGTCATCACCCTGACCGCGGGCTACCTGGCGCTGCTCTTCATCCTCCGGCTCTCCGGGCCGCGCACCATGGCGAACATGACCCCGCTGGACTTCATCGTGGCGGTCACCATCGGTTCGGCCTTCGGGCGCGTGCTCACCGCGGTGGAGGTCCCGCTGGCCCAGGCGCTGCTCACGCTGGCCCTGCTGGTGCTGCTGCAGTGGCTGCTGGCCTGGGTGCGGGGACGCTCGCCGAAGATGCGCCGACTCCTGGATGCACCCCCGGTGCTGATCTACTACCAGGGCAAGTTCCAGCGGAAGGCGCTGCGCAAGCACCAGCTGGTCGAGGATGACGTGCACACCGCGGTGCGGAACTCCTCGCGCGGATCCATGGGCGAGGTCTCTGCCGTGATCCTGGAGCAGAACGGCGGCCTGGTGGTCATCGGAGATGATCAGCTCGGGGACGGCTCCTCGGTGCTCACCTTCACCGGCCGAGCCGAGGACGACTGACCCACCCGCCACGCTTTTCCCATTGAGGGGCGGATTCTACGAGCATTCTGGGCCAAAAAGCCCATGAGATGCACGCAGAATCCGCCCCTCAAGCTGTAGGTGGGGAGTCTGAGCTCTCACGCATCCGGTTCAGGCGCTGCGCAGTCAGCTCAGACTCCGGAACCGACACGAAATACCACTCCGCAAGCTTCTGCCGGCCCTCCACGGTGACCTCTCCCTGAAGGACCTGTCTCCGGAAGTCCGCATTGGTCTTGACCAGCACGTTCTCAGCGCCGGCCAGGTACCCGATTCGACCCGGCCCCAGCCATTTCCACCCCACGTCCATCGCGCCCCCGGTGGGGGCCTTCTCGATGGACTGGATCGCCTCCCAGGGGAGCGTGCGGGAGACGAACGGGCCCACCGAAAGCGTCAGGCCCTCCTCCACGCTGGCCCGCGTGTGCACCACGAGGACTTTGATGACACCCACCAGGAGCACCGCGACCAGCGCCAAGCCGACGACGGCGAGGACCGAGCCCTGCACAGAGGAGTCCTGGGACGTGAAGGAGACCACAACGGTGATCGCGGCCGTCCACCCCATGAGGCCATAGATCAGCCAGTACACGGGCCGCTGCGGGTGACTGACGGTGCGGATGGTCTCATCCATGGTGAAAGCCTCTCTGGGAGCGACTGCTGCGTGACCTTGCGAGCATCGCTGCGGCGAACCAGACTCCCAAGTCAGCGAGGCGTGGCATGTCGTCATGCTACCCACGCTCGCGGCTGCACCAAACCCGTTGAGGGGCGGAATCTGCGAGTAGCTGGGGCCGAAAAGCCCACGAGACGCTCGGAGATTCCGCCGCTCAACGCAAAAAGCAAGCGCCCGGTCTCGTGTGAGACCGGGCGCTTGCTTTATCACCAGTGGTGACCCCAGCGGGATTCGAACCCGCGTTACCGCCGTGAGAGGGCAGCGTACTAGGCCGCTATACGATGGGGCCGTGCTTCAGTTGTACCTCCCGGAATCCGGGAGGGTCTTGCGTGTGGAGTGTCGGGTCCCCGCGCTCCGAGGAGCGCGGGGCCAGACGTCCGTGACCCCAGCGGGATTCGAACCCGCGTTACCGCCGTGAGAGGGCAGCGTACTAGGCCGCTATACGATGGGGCCGTATTCCATAGCTGTGGCCCCCGTCGCCGAGGGCCGGTCGTGCTGTGTAAGAGACCACAAATGGGTCTCCGCTGGGCTACTAGGACTCGAACCTAGAACGACGGTACCAGAAACCGCTGTGTTGCCGATTACACCATAGCCCATTATTTGCTTGTCAACGCCGTCGCATAGGGCAACTTTTCGCCCCCAGCAACGGGAATCAACTATACACATGGGTGGCGCCGAAGCACAAAACGAGCTCGGCGCCACCTGTGCTGGCTGCTCAGCCTCGGGCCGCGAAGAGCTCCCGGAAACGGCGGAGCCTGCTCAGCGAGGACTCGCGTCCCAGCAGCTCCATGGATTCGAACAGCGGCGGAGACACCCGGCGCCCGGAGATCGCCGAGCGCACCGCGCCGAAGGCCTTGCGCGGCTTCAGCTCAAGCCCCTCGAGCAGCGCCTCCCGGAGCGCCGACT
The DNA here is from genome assembly GCF_014138825.1 of Nesterenkonia sandarakina. NCBI lineage: Bacteria > Bacillati > Actinomycetota > Actinomycetes > Micrococcales > Micrococcaceae > Nesterenkonia > Nesterenkonia sandarakina. Next base: position 1,112,220 of record NZ_JACJIH010000001.1, read on the forward strand.
CGATGGCCTCGGTGCTCCACTGAGCATCCTCGATCGGGGTGAGCGCCGCGATGGAGGCATCGAGGGTCTCTAGGACCTGATCCCCGAGTCCGCTGAACGCCTTGTCCTCGATGGCCAACTCGGCGTCATCGGTGAACAGGAACGCCATCATGTCTGCGCCCTCATCGAGCAGCGCGATGCGCTCCTGGACCAGCGGGGCCGCGCCGTCGAGCATGGTGGCCTGCGCGGGGTCCAGCTGCTCCCCCAGCAGGCCCCTGGCCTGCAGGTATGGGATGAGGCGGTCGCGGAAGTCGGAGGCCTCCAGACGGCGGATATGGGTGCCGTTGATGGCCTCGGCCTTCTTCACGTCGAAGCGTGCCGGGTTGGCGAGCACATCGGTGATGTCGAAGTGCTCGATGAGCTCATCGACCGTGAAGATGTCCTCGTCGGCCGAGAGCGACCAACCCAGCAGCGCGAGGTAGTTCAGCAGGCCCTCGGGCACGAAGCCGCGGTCTCGATGGTGGAAGAGGTTGGACTCCGGGTCCCGCTTGGAGAGCTTCTTGTTGCCCTCCCCCATCACGTAGGGAAGGTGGCCGAAGATCGGCATGTGCTTGGCCACGCCCACGGCATACAGCGCCCGGTAGAGCGCCACCTGGCGTGGGGTGGAGGAGAGCAGGTCCTCCCCGCGCAGCACGTGGGTGATCTCCATGGCGGCGTCGTCCACCGGGTTCACCAGGGTGTATAGCGGCTGACCGTTCCCGCGGGCCACCACGAAGTCAGGGGTGGATCCGGCGCCGAAGGTGATCTCCCCACGCACCGCGTCGGTGAAGCTGATGTCCTCATCGGGCATCCGGAAGCGCAGCACCGGCTGACGGCCCTCGGCCCGGAACGCCTCGATCTGCTCCTGGCTCAGGGTCCGGTCAAAGCCGTCGTAGCCCAGCTTCGGGTCCCGGCCGGCGGCGAGGTGGCGTGCTTCGACCTCCTCCGGGGTGGAGAAGGCCTCGTAGATGAAACCCGCCTCGAGCAGCTTCGCCAGCACCTCGGCGTAGAACTCGCCGCGCTGGGACTGCCGGTAGGGGGCGTGCGGGCCGCCGGTCTCGGCGCCCTCGTCCCAGTCGATCCCGAGCCAGCGCAGCGCCTCGAGCAGCTGCTGGTAGGACTCCTCGGAGTCCCGGGCGGCGTCGGTGTCTTCGATCCGGAAGATCATCTTCCCGCCGGTGTGCCGGGCGTAGGCCCAGTTGAAAAGGGCGGTGCGGATCAGTCCGACGTGCGGGGTGCCGGTGGGCGAAGGGCAGAACCGGACCCGGACCGGGGCGGAGGGGTCGACGGCGGGGATCTGGTCTGCGGAGGCAGAGGTGAGAGTCATAGGGGGAATCAGTTCCTGAAGTGGTTGACGAGTGTGCCGATGCCTTCGATGTCCGCCTCGAAGCGGTCCCCGGGCCCGAGCAGGCCGACGCCGGCGGGGGTCCCGGTGAGGATGACATCGCCGGGGAGCAGGGTGAAGGCCTGGGAGATGTAGGCGATGAGCTCGGCCACGCCGAAGATCATCTCGGAGGTGGAGCCGTCCTGGACGGTCTCCCCGTTGAGCCGTCCCGAGATCCGCAGCCCCTCGGGCTCGAGGTCGGTCTCGATCCAGGGACCCAGCGGGGTGGACCCGTCGAAGCCCTTGGCGCGGGCCCACTGGCCGTCGGTGCGCTGAGCGTCGCGGGCGGTGAGATCGTTGGCCACCGTGTAGCCGAAGACGACCTCGGGGACCCGTTCCACCGGCACGTCCTTGCAGATCCGTCCGATGACGACGGCCAGCTCGGCCTCGTAGCTGATCTCCTCCGAGAAGGATGGCAGCGTGACCGGCTCGTTGGGGCCCACCACGGCGGTGTTGGGGATCAGGAACAGCAGCGGCGAGACCGGGATCTCCCCGCCCATCTCCTTGACGTGATCGGCATAGTTGCGTCCGACGCCGATCAGCTTGGACCGCGGGATGATCGGGGCGACCAGCCGCACGTCCTCAAGCCGGTGCGTGGTCTCGGTCTGCTGGATCCCCTGATAGAAGGGGTCTCCGTTGAGTTCGATGATGGTTTCTTCGCCCTCTCCCCCGGTGACAAGACCGTAGGAGGGTTCGGCGTCCGTGACAAAACGTGCAATGCGCATGGGCCAACTCTATCGCCCACGCGCATTGCACGTTCTTCAGCTGTGATGTCGTCCTGCTGGCCTGTCCGCCGGCGTGCGGCTCAGGCGAGGCGGCAGGTCAGGCGAGGCGGTGCATCCAGCCGTGCCGGTCCTCACCGGTGCCGGTCTGGATCCCGAGGAGCTCCTCGCGGATCGAGAGCGTGACCTCTCCGGTGCCGGCGGAGGCGATCCGGCGCTCCCCGTCCAGCAGCTCTCCGATGGGTGTGATCACGGCTGCGGTGCCGCAGGCGAAGGCCTCGGTGATGCTGCCGTCGGTGATCCCGGCGTCCCACTCCTCCAAGGTGACCTGGCGCTCCTCGACCTGCATGCCGCGGTCCTTCGCGAGCTGGATCACCGAGGCGCGGGTGATGCCCTCCAGGATGGTGCCGGTCAGCGCGGGGGTGATCAGCCTGTTGTCGGCGGTGACCAGGAAGACGTTCATGCCGCCGAGCTCTTCGATGGCGTTCTCCCGCAGCGGGTCCAGGAAGAGCACCTGGTCGCAGCCCTTGGCGGTGGCCTGCTGCTGGGCGGCCAGCGAGCCGGCGTAGTTTCCGCCGGTCTTGGCGGCTCCGGTCCCGCCGGGTGCGGCGCGGATGTAGTCCCGGGAGACCCAGATGCGCACCGGCTTGAGCTCACCGCCGAAGTAGTTTCCGGCCGGGGAGGCGATCACCCGGTAGGAGACCGCATTCGCCGGCCGCACGCCCAGGAACGCCTCGGAGGCGAACATGAACGGGCGCAGGTAGAGCGCCTCGCCGTCGCCGTCGGGCACCCAGGCCTTATCGGTGGAGACCAGCTCCTCCAGGGACTCGATGAAGAGCTCCTCGGGGAGCTCGGGCAGCGCCATGCGCACCGCCGAGCGGTTCAGCCGCCTGGCGTTCTCCAGCGGGCGGAAGGTGTAGATCCCGCCGTCGGCGTGGCGGTAGGCCTTCATGCCTTCGAAGATCTCCTGGGCGTAGTGCAGCACCGCGGCCGCCGGGTCCAGCGAGATCGGGCCGTAGGGCTCCACGCGGGCGTTGCCCCAGCCACCCTCGACGGTCCAGTCGATCACCGAGGTGTGATCCGTGAAATGGGTCCCGAACCCCGGGCTGGCCAGGATCTCCTGCAGCCGCTCCGGGGAGGTGGGCGTGGAATGGGGGGTGTGATCAAACGTCATGGTGGCCTTTCGGATGTGCCCGCATGGATGCGCCCTGCGGAAGTCAGTCTCCCGCCCTACTCTACGAGACCAGATCCCGAAAGAAAGAGCATGGCCGGTACCGACCTCCCCGATCAAGCGGCCCGACCACGCTAGCCCGGTCCAGCCAGCCGGGTTCAGCCGGAAAGCCGCGCCACGAATGCGTCGCCGCGCTGGCTGGTGCTCAGCCCGGACGTGCCCTCCTGGGCCCACTGGCTCAGCTGCGCGTGGACCGCGGTCTCCAGACGCTCCGCAGCCGCGCTGAGACCCAGGTGGTCCAGCATCAGCCCGGCGGAGAGCACCGCCGCGGTGGGGTCGGCGATCGCCTTCCCGGCGATGTCCGGCGCCGAGCCGTGCACCGGCTCGAACATCGACGGCGCGGTGCCGGCGGTGTTGATCGAGGCCGAGGCGGCCAGGCCGATGCCTCCGCTGATGGCCGGAGCGAGGTCGGTGAGGATGTCGCCGAAGAGGTTGTCGGTGACGATCACGTCGAAGCGCTGCGGGTTGTTGACCATGTGGATGGTAGCGGCGTCCACGTGCATGTAGTCCCAGCGGACCTCGGGGAAGGACTCCGCCACCGCCGCCGTCGTCCGGGTCCAGAGGTCCCCGGAGTAGGTGAGCACGTTGTTCTTGTGCACCAGGGTCAGGTGCTTCCCGCGAGCCTGGGCGCGGTGGAACGCGTCCTCGACCACCCGGCGCACCCCATAGGCGGTGTTGACCGAGACCTCAGTGGCGATCTCCGCCTCGGTGCCGCGGCGCAGCAGCCCGCCGTTGCCGGCGTAGGGACCCTCGGTGCCCTCGCGGACCACCACGAAGTCGATCGGGTTCTCCTGGTCCACGCCGCGCAGCGGGGAGATCACTCCGGGGTAGGAGCGGGTGGGCCGGAGGTTCACGCAGTGATCCAGGTTGAAGCGCAGCCCCAGCAGCAGCTCGCGCTCGATGATCCCGGAGGGCACCCGGGTGTCCAGCGGGTCGGCGCCCACGGCGCCGAAGAGGATCGCGTCATGTCCGCGCAGCGCCTGCAGCGTCTCCTCGGTGAGCGTCTCCCCAGTGCGCAGCCAGTGCTCCGCACCCAGGGAGTACTCGGTGTAGCTGAACTGGGCGCTCTCCGAGGCCAGGGCGGCGTCGAGCACCTTGCGCGCCTCGGCGACCACCTCCGGGCCGATGCCGTCGCCGCCGATTACTGCAATGTCGAATGTGTTCTCAGCCATAGCGTCACTCTATGCGCTCCGGCACAGGCGGCACGAGAGCCCCGACACAGACTCTCAGCATCTGAGACCCCACCGGCGAGGTGCTCGATCAGCTCAGTCGGTCTTCTCCTCGTGGCGGGGGAAGATCGGGGTGGGCTTGACCAGCCGGGTGCCCGGAACCAGCTCGGCGTCGAAGGCGGCGAAGCTGCGCGGTCCCTCCCCGGAGGCGTTGGTCTGCCCGGCGTCTCCGGATGCCTCGACGTTCAGCGCATCCAGCAGCCGGCTGGCAGACTCCGGCATGACCGGCTGCGCCAGGAGCGCGACCTTGCGCAGCACTTCGGCGGTCACGTAGAGCACCGTGTTCATCCTCGAGAGGTCGGTCTTCTTCAGCTTCCAGGGCTCCTGCTCCGCGAAGTAGGCGTTGGCCTCCCCCAGGACGAACCAGGTGCGTTCCAGGGCGCGGTGGAAGTCCTGGGCGTCGTAGGCCTCGCGGCTGATCTCCAGGAGTTCATCGGCCTGAGCCAGGATCCGGCGATCCGCGGCGGTGCGCTCGCCAGGCTGCGGGATCATCTCCTCGCAGTTCTTCACGATCATCGAGAGCGAGCGCTGAGCCAGGTTGCCCAGGTTGTTCGCCAGGTCGGAGTTCTTCCGGACCAGGACCGCCTCGTGGGTGTAGGAGCCGTCCGCGCCGAAGGGGAACTCGCGCAGCAGGAAGAACCGCACGGCGTCGAGCCCGTATTCCGCGACCCAGTCGGCAGGGGCGACCACATTGCCCACGGACTTCGACATCTTCTCCCCGGCGTTGTTGAGGAAGCCGTGGATCATCACCCGCTTGGGCAGCTCGAGCTGCGCGCTCATCAGGAACGCGGGCCAGAAGATGCAGTGGAACCGGGAGATGTCCTTGCCGATGACGTGCACGTCGGCGGGCCAGAACCGGGTGAAGCTCTCCGACTCGGTGTCCGGGAAGCCGACGCCGGTGAGGTAGTTGGTCAGCGCGTCCACCCAGACGTACATCACGTGGTCCAGGCTGGTGTCTTCCGCGGTGAGGTCCTTGGGCACCGGCACGCCCCAGTCGAAGGTGGTCCGGGAGATCGCCAGGTCCTCCAGCCCGCCCTCGACGAACCGGATGACCTCGTTGAACCGGCTGCGCGGCGCGCCGAAGTCGGGGTTCGCCTGGAAGAAGTCCAGCAGCGGCTGCTGGTACTTCGAGAGCCGGAAGAAGTAGGACTCCTCCTCGGTCCAGGTCACCGGGGTCTGGGTCTCCGTGGCCAGGCGATCCCCGGCCGCGTCGAGCTGGGTCTCGTCCTCGGAGTAGAACCGCTCGTCTCGCACCGAGTACCAGCCGGCGTATTTGTCCAGGTAGATGTCCCCGGCCTCGACCATGCGCCGCCAGATCGCGGTGGAGGCCGCGTAGTGATCCTCATCGGTGGTGCGGATGAAGCGGTCATAGGAGATCCCGGCGACCTCATCATCCATGGCCTTGAACACGGCCGCGTTGCGGTCGGCCAGCTCCCGGGTGGAGATCCCCAGGTTCTGGGCGGTCTGCTGCATCTTCTGCCCGTGCTCATCGGTGCCGGTGAGGAAGTAGGTCTCGTAGCCGTCCAGGCGCTTGAAGCGCGCCATCACATCGGAGGCGATGACCTCGTAGGCATGACCGATATGCGGCTCCCCATTGGGGTAGTGGATCGCCGTGGTGATGTAGAACGGGGGCTTGGTAGAAGTCACCCTAGGAATTTACCCCACCCGGTTGCCAACTGCAGTGACACAAGCGGCGCCGACCGGGAGACAGGCAGTGACCCTGGCGGTGACACAGCTGACCCCGGTGCAGGTCTGGGACTCAGATCTGCACCGGGGTCAGCGGCGGTGTGAAGCTGGGCTGTTCAGTCTTCGAGGTCGACCTCTGCGGCCAGGTTGGCCTGGACCTCGGCGTTGATCGCGTCCAGCACCCCGGCGGGCAGCGCGGCGTCGATGGCCAGCACGGCCAGGGCGCGGCCCTGTTTGGTGTTCTGCGAGACCTGCATGCCGGCGATGTTGACCTGGTGCTCCCCCAGGATCCGTCCGAGCGCGCCGACCACGCCGGGGCGGTCGGCGTATTCCAGGACCACCAGGTGCTCGGTGAGCGCGATCTCGAGGTCGTAGCCGTTGATGCCCACGATCTTCTGGATCTGCTTGGGTCCGGTGAGCGTGCCGCGGACCTCCAGGTTGGTCCCGGAGCTGGTGGCCCCGCGCACGGTGAGTGCGTTGCGGTAGTCCTCGACCTCGGTGGTGGTGGTCAGTCGGGTGGAGATCCCGCGCTGCTCGGCGAGCACCGGGGCGTTGACGTAGGAGACCTGCTCCGAGACGACGTCGGTGAACAGGCCCTTCAGCGCGGCCAGCTGCAGCGCGGAGACGTTGAGCTCGGCGATCTCGCCGGCGGCCTCGGTCTCGATGTCGGTGAAGGCGTCGGTGGCCAGGGCGTTGAGGATCCGGCCCAGCTTCTCGATCAGCGGGATGCCGGGGCGGACCAGCTCGTCGATGGCGCCGCCGGCGACGTTGACCGCGTCCGGGACCAGCTCCCCGGCCAGGGCCAGGCGCACGGACTTCGCCACGGAGACCCCGGCCTTCTCCTGGGCCTCGGCGGTGGAGGCGCCCAGGTGCGGGGTGACCACCACGTTCTCGCGGCTGAAGAAGGGCAGGTCGGTGGAGGGCTCGGTGGCGAAGACGTCCACGGCGGCCCCGCCGATCGCACCCTCGGCCAGGGCCTGCTCCAGGTCGGCCTCGTTGATCAGTCCGCCGCGGGCGACGTTGACCACGAACGCGGTGTCCTTCATCTTCGCGAAGGCCTCGGTGTTCAGCATCCCCAGGGTCTCGGGGGTCTTGGGCATATGGATGGTGATCACATCGGACTGCGCGTAGAGCTCGTCCAGTGTGACCAGCTGCGCGCCGAGCTGGTGCGCCCTGGCCGAGGTGACGTAGGGGTCATAGGCGATGACCTCCATGTCGAAGGCCTTCATCCGCTCGGCCACCAGGCCGCCGATGCGGCCCAGGCCGATGACTCCGAGGGTCTTCTCCGCGAGCTCCACGCCGGAGTACTTCGAGCGCTTCCAGGCGCCGTCGCGCAGCGCCTGGTGCGCCGGGGAGATGTGCCGGGCCAGGCCCAGGATGTGCGCGCAGGTCAGCTCCGCCGCGGAGGTGATGTTCGAGGTGGGAGCGTTGACCACCATCACCCCGGCCGCGGTGGCGGCCTTGATGTCCACGTTGTCCAGTCCCACCCCGGCCCGGGCGACGACCTTCAGCGACTTGCCGTGGGAGAGCACCTCGGCGTCGACCTGGGTGGCCGAGCGGACCATGATGGCGTCGGCGTCGGCGAGGTCGGCGAAGAGCCGCTCGCGGTCGGTTCCGTCGGACTGGCGGATCTCGAAGTCCGGTCCCAGCGCCTCGACGGTGGCGGGTGAGAGTTCTTCGGCAAGTACGACGACGGGGCGGTGAGTGCTCACAATGTCCTTCTTCTGCTCGGGGCGCTTCGTGGTTCGTGGGTGGTGCACGCGAAGACGGTGAGCGGGGCGGGCCCTAGGAAGGCCCGCCCCACTCACCGTGCTGACTCATCGGGCAGTGGTGCCCTCGGTGTAGTCATCATCCTGCGGGATCCAGGAGAAGAGCTTGCGCAGCTCGCGCCCGGTGGACTCGATCGGGTGCGACTCGTTCTTCTTGCGCAGCTCGTTGAACTCCTTGCCGCCGTCGCGCTGGTCATCCATGAAGCGCTTGGCGAAGGCTCCGGACTGGATGTCGGCGAGCACGGCCTTCATGTTCTCCTTGACCTCCGGGGAGATCACGCGGGGCCCGGAGACGTAGTCGCCGAACTCGGCGGTGTCGGAGATGGACCAGCGCTGCTTGGTCAGGCCGCCCTCGACCATCAGGTCCACGATCAGCTTGAGCTCGTGGAGCACCTCGAAGTAGGCGATCTCGGGCTTGTAGCCGGCCTCGGTGAGCGTCTCGAAGCCGTACTGCACCAGCTGGGAGGCGCCGCCGCAGAGGACTGCCTGCTCGCCGAAGAGGTCGGTCTCGGTCTCTTCGGTGAAGGTGGTCTCGATGACCCCGGCGCGGGTGCCGCCGATGCCCTTGGCGTAGGCCAGGGCGATGGACTTGGCCTCGCCGGAGGGGTCCTGCTCCACGGCGATCAGGGCCGGGACGCCGCGTCCGGCCTCGTACTCGCGGCGGACCACGTGGCCTGGGCCCTTGGGGGCCACCATGGCGACGCCGACCTCGGTGGGGGCTTCGATGTAGCCGAAGCGGATGTTGAAGCCGTGGGAGAACAGCAGCACGTTGCCCGGCACCAGGTGCGGGGCGATCTCCGCGGAGTACACCGCGGCCTGGTGCTGGTCCGGGACCAGGATCATGATGACATCGGCCTCGGCGGCGGCCTCGGCCACGGTCTTCACGGTCAGGCCCTGCTCCTCGGCCTTGGCCTTGGAGCTGGACTCCGCCTTCAGACCGACGACGACGTCGACGCCTGAGTCGCGCAGGGACAGCGCGTGGGCATGGCCCTGGGATCCGTAGCCGATCACGGCGACCTTCTTGCCGCTGAGCACGGACAGGTCGGCGTCGTCGTCGTAATAGAGGTCAGTCACGGTGAGGTCTCCTCGTGTTGGGGATGGGGTTACAGGTCTGGGGTGCTGCAGGTGTTGCGCAGCGGGTTCTCAGCGCAGCGCCTTATCGGTCATGGACTTCGCGCCGCGGGAGATCGCGAGGGTGCCGGAACGTACGATCTCGCGGACTCCGAAGGGCTCCAGGACCTCCAGGAGGGCGTTGAGCTTGTCAGGGGCGCCGGTGGCCTCAACGGTGAGTGAGTCCACGGAGACGTCCACGATCTTGGCGCGGAAGAGCTCGACGGCCTGAGTGACCTGCAGACGGGTGGGCGCGTCAGCCTTCACCTTGATCAGCAGGTGTTCGCGCTGGACCGAGTTCTCCGGTGCCAGCTCGATGATCTTGATGACATTGATCAGCTTGTTCAGCTGTTTGGTGATCTGCTCGAGCAGCTTGGAGTCGGCGTCGACCACCACGGTGATCCGGCTCAGCCCGGGCAGCTCCGAGGGGCCCACCGCCAGGGAGTGGATGTTGAAGGCCCGGCGGGCGAAGAGCCCGGAGACCTTGGTGAGCACGCCGGGGACGTCCTCGACCAGGACCGAGAGGGTGCGTCGCTGCTCGGGTGCGGCGATGTCATGGGTGCCCATATATCAGTCCTCCTCGTCCCACTGCGGGGTCAGGTTGTGTGCGAACTGGATGTCGCTGTTGGAGACCCCTGCCGGGACCATCGGCCAGACCATCGAATCCCGGGAGACCACGAAGTCGATGACCACCGGACGGTCGTTGATCGCCATGGCCTCGGCGATGACCGCGTCGATATCCTCGGGCCGCTCGCAGCGCAGCCCCACGCAGCCGTAGGCCTCGGCGAGCTTGACGAAGTCAGGGATCCGCACGACCTCCCCACCCTCGGCGGTGACCGAGGTGTTCAGGTGGGTGTTGGAGTAGCGGGACTCATAGAACAGGGTCTGCCACTGGCGGACCATGCCCAGGGAAGAGTTGTTGATCACCGCGACCTTGATCGGGATCTTGTTGATCGCGCAGGTGGCCAGCTCCTGGTTGGTCATCTGGAAGCAGCCGTCGCCGTCGATCGCCCAGACCACCCGGTCCGGGTTGCCCACCTGGGCGCCCATCGCGGCGGGCACCGAGTAGCCCATGGTGCCCAGCCCGCCGGAGTTCAACCACTGCCGGGGGCGTTCGTACTTCACGAACTGGGCGGACCACATCTGGTGCTGACCGACCCCGGCCACGTAGACCGCTTCGGGACCTGAGGCCTGATTGATCTTCTCGATGACCTGCTGCGGGGCGATCTTGCCGTCCTCCGGGGCGGCGTAGCCCAGCGGGTAGGTCTCGCGGAACCGGTTCAGCTGCTTCCACCAGGCGCTGGTGTCGGTGCGACCGTGCTTGGCGACCAGGGACTCGAAGGAGTAGGTCAGCTCCGGGACGATCTCCTTGAGCGAGCCGACGATCGGGACGTCGGCGGTGCGGTTCTTGGAGATCTCCGCCGGGTCGATGTCGGCGTGGATCACCTTGGCGTCCGGGGCGAAGCTCTCCAGCTGCCCGGTGACCCGGTCATCGAAGCGCGCGCCCAGGGTGATCAGCAGGTCTGAGCGCTGCAGCGCGGCGACCGCGGAGACCGTCCCGTGCATCCCGGGCATGCCCAGGTTCTGCTGATGCGAGTCCGGGAAGGCGCCGCGGGCCATCAGCGTGGTGACCACCGGGGCCCCGACGGTCTCGGCCAGGGCGAGGAACTCCTCGGAGGCCTCGGCCTTGATCATGCCGCCGCCGATGTAGAACACCGGCCGGGAGGCGGCCTGGATCAGCTTCGCGGCCTCGCGGATCTGCTTGGAGTGCCCGCGGGTGACCGGGCGGTAGCCGTTGAGCTCGATCTTCGGGGGCCAGGAGAAGGTGGTCTTCGCGACCTGGGCGGATTTGGTGACGTCCACCAGCACCGGGCCGGGCCGGCCGGTGGAGGCCAGGTGGAAGGCCTCGGCCATGACCTTGGGGATCTCATCGGCGTCGGTGACCAGGAAGGAGTGCTTGGTGATCGGGGTGGAGATCCCGACGATGTCGGCTTCCTGGAAGGCGTCGGTGCCGATCACCCCGGCGTTGACCTGCCCGGTGATCGCGACCATGGGCACGGAGTCCATATGGGCGTCGGCCATGGGGGTGACCAGGTTGGTGGCTCCGGGACCGGAGGTGGCGATGCAGACGCCCACCTCGCCGGTGACCATCGCGTAGCCCTGGGCGGCGTGTCCGGCGCCCTGCTCGTGGCGCACCAGGATGTGGTTGACCTGGTCGGAGTCCATCAGCGGGTCATAGGTGGGCAGGATCGCGCCGCCGGGGATGCCGAAGACGTCTGTCACCCCCAGCTCTTCGAGGCTGCGAATGATGGACTGCGAACCTGTGACCTCTACCGGCGCGACGGTGCGGCCGGGGCCGTAGAGGCGCGGGTCTGCGGAGGTCCCAGCGGCGCTGCTGGATGCTTTCGAGGCCAGCATGGCTGGGCTCGTGGCTGTCAGATTGCTCATCTTTTCCTCAGTCTCTGGTTCGGCGAACTGCTGATCCAAGAAGTCTCTGATCCGTGGCGGATCCACACCGGTCAAGAGAAAACCCCGGCTGAAAAGCCTGACGGGCCTTCATGCCGGGGTGAGCGGATGCGTCAGCTCCAGGTCGACCGTTCGGACACCTCGGGTGAGGCGGACGATCGGCCGATCTGAGGCACATGTGTCACTGCACATGTCCCCCGGCGGCGGATACGGGTACTACCGCTAGTAGTTGACGCATGGCGTCCATGCTTCCCTGGCCTGTGATCAGTGTCAACATCCCGGATACCCGTCTCACATGGTGGAAATCGGGTCTGCGGGCGGCTGATCCCGTCCGGCTCAGCCGCAGTAGGCACCCTCCGCGGCGGAGCGGACCAGCTTGGCGTATTTGCCGAGCACACCGGTGGTGATGAACGGCGGCAGCGGGGTCCAGTCCTGCTGCCGGGCGGCGAACTCACCGGCGTCCACGACCAGCTCGATGCTGCGCCCGGCGATGTCGACCCGGATCAGGTCCCCGTCGGCGACGTAGGCGATGGGGCCGCCGTCGACCGCTTCCGGGGCGATATGTCCGATGCACAGTCCGGTGGTGCCTCCGGAGAAGCGCCCGTCGGTGATCAGCAGCACGTCCTTGCCCAGCCCGGCGCCCTTGATGGCGCCGGTGATGGCGAGCATCTCACGCATCCCGGGTCCGCCCTTGGGTCCCTCATACCGGATGACGACGACGTCGCCGGCCTGGATCCGGCCTTCCTCCAGGGCCTTGAGCGCCTGCTGTTCCCGCTCGAACACCCGGGCGGTGCCCTCGAAGACCTCGGCGTCGAAGCCGGCGGACTTCACCACTGCACCCTCCGGGGCCAGCGAGCCGTGGAGAACGGCGATCCCGCCGTTGGGGTGCATCGGGTTGTTCAGCGCGCGGATGATCTTGCCGTCGATGTCCGGCGGGTTGATCGATTCCAGGTTCTCGGCGACCGTCTTGCCGGTCACGGTGAGCGCGTCGCCGTGGAGCAGTCCGGCGTCGAGCAGGGCGCGCATGACCACCGGCACTCCCCCGACCCGGTCGACGTCGGCCATCACGTACTGGCCGAAGGGCTTCAGGTCACCCAGGTGGGGCACCTTGTCCCCGATGCGGTTGAAGTCCTCGAGCTTGAGCTCCACCCCGGCCTCGCGGGCGATGGCCAGCAGGTGCAGCACCGCGTTGGTGGACCCGCCGAAGGCCATGGTGACCGCGATGGCGTTCTCGAAGGCCTTCTTGGTGAGGATGTCACCGGTGGTGATGCCCTTGCGCAGCAGCTCCACCACGGCCTCGCCGGACTTGTGCGCGAAGTGGTCGCGGCGGCGGTCCGCCGAGGGCGGTGCGGCCGAGCCGGGAAGCGACATGCCCAGGGCCTCGCCGATGCAGGCCATGGTGTTGGCGGTGTACATCCCGCCGCAGGCGCCCTCGCCGGGGCAGATGGCGCGTTCGATCACGTCGAGGTCGGCCTCGCTGATGGTGCCGCGGGCGCAGGCGCCGACCCCTTCGAAGGCGTCGATCAGGGTGACCTCCTTCTCGGTGCCGTCGGCGAACCGGGCAACCCCGGGCATGATCGAGCCGGCGTAGAGGAACACGCTGGAGAGGTTCAGCCGGGCCGCTGCCATGAGCATCCCCGGCAGGGACTTGTCACAGCCGGCCAGCAGCACCGAGCCGTCGAGGCGCTCGGCCTGGATCACGGTCTCCACCGAGTCGGCGATGACCTCACGGGAGACCAGCGAGTAGTGCATCCCCTCGTGGCCCATGGAGATGCCGTCGGAGACCGAGATGGTGCCGAACTCCAGCGGGTAGCCGCCGCCGGCGTGCACGCCTTCCTTGGAGGCCTTGGCCAGGCGGTCCAGGGAGAGGTTGCAGGGGGTGATCTCGTTCCAGGAGCTGGCGATGCCGATCTGAGCCTTGGAGAAGTCGTCGTCGCCCATGCCCACCGCGCGCAGCATCCCGCGCGCCGGGGCGCGGGTGTAGCCGTCGGTGACCTCCCAGCTGCGCGGCTTCTCCGGACTGGAGGGTCCGGTGACCGCGGTGGGCGGGGTGAATGGTGCCTTGCCCTCGACGACGTCGGGGGTGTTCTCTGGGGTCTCTGCGGTGCGCTCAGCCATGCTCTGGATTCTATGCCTGCCCACGTGTCCCAGCGCACCCGCACCGCCGGATGTCTCACGATGCAGAATCCCACCGCCCAGCACTGAGCGCCTGGTCACCGTTGCGCTGGGCGCCTGGCCACCCTTGCCTTGAGGGGCGGGCACCCGTTGCGTTGACGTCTAAGCCACCCTTGCACTGGGTGACTGGCCACCCTTGCGTTGAGGGGCTGATTCTGCGACGGGTCTGGGCCGAAATCCGCATGAGATGCTCGGAGAATCAGCCGCTCAACGGCTGGGGTGGGCTAGCCTCGGGGCCATGGATGAACCCCAGGTCCGCGGCGCCACGGTGGATGAGCAGACCCGCTGCCGGCACTATGCCGGACCGCGCGACGTCGTCGCCATCCGGTTCTTCTGCTGCGACCGCTGGTATCCCTGCCTGAGGTGTCACCAGGAGGCAGAGACGCACCGGATCACCCCGTGGCCGCGGGGCCGCCGCGAGGAGCTGGCGCTGCTCTGCGGGGTCTGCCGCACCCGATTCAGCATCGCGGAGTACCTCACCGCTGAGTCCTGCGAGCGCTGCACGGCAGGATTCAACCCGGGCTGCGCGTCGCACCACGAGTTCTACTTCGAGCTCTGAACCCGTTCAGCGATGACCCAGCGGCCGCTGCATCGCGACCGATCACCTCGAGGCCGGTCACATCGAGACGATGAGCAGGGTCGTGCCGAAGACGAGGCCGGAGGCGATGAGCACGATCGTGGTGTAGCTGAGGATGTCGCGCATCTTGAGTCCCGCGATGGCCAGCAGCGGGAGCGCCCAGAACGGCTGGATCATGTTCGTCCACTGGTCCCCGTAGGCCACGGCCATGATGGCCAGCGCCGGATCCACGCTGAGCGTCTCTGCTGCCTCGAGCAGGATCGGGGCCTGCACGGCGATCTGTCCGCCGCCGGAGGGCACGAAGAAGTTCACCAGCCCGGCAGAGAGGAACGCGAAGAGCGCGAAGGTCTGCGGAGTCGAGATCGCCACGAAGGCCTCGGAGATCACGCTCATCAGCCCGGTGCCGGCCATGATGCCCAGGATGCCCGCGTAGAGCGGGAACTGCAGCAGGATCTCGCCCACGTTCGAGGCGGCCTGCTTGGTCAGGGCGATCAGCTCGAAGGGGCTGCGGACCAAGAGCATGATCAGCCCCAGGAAGCTCCAGTTGACCACGTCCAAGGTCAGGCTGAAGTGGATGATCAGATAGGCCACCAGCATCAGCCCGATCAGCGTGGTGGGAATGCGGGAGGCGTCCACCCGATCCGCGGGGGTCTCGACGGCGTCGTCGATCTCGACATCGGCCTCGCGGGCGTCCACCTTCAGCGGGACCACCGTGGCGCTGTCCCGCGGTGCGACCAGGTACAGCGCCAGGGCGACCACGGCGATGGTCACGATGCAGGCGATGATGTTCCAGGTGGAGAAGATGGTCTCCCCCACGGGCAGCGGGGCGCCCAGCTGTTCGGCCACGAAGGAGTCGGGGGTGGCTGCGGTCAGCGGCCCGGAGGCGGAGTAGCCCATATGCCAGACCACGAACCCGGAGAACCCTGCGGCCACCAGCATGGGGAAGTGCACCGGGATCTCACGTTCTCGGAAGACGTGAGCAACCTCGCGCGCCAGCAGCCCGCCGACCACCAGTCCCAGGCCCCAGGTGATCAGGCTTGCCAGGGCGGCGACCAGGAATACGAACAGGTAGGCCTGGATCGCTGTCCTGGGGACTGTGGCCAGTCGGCGCAGCAGTTTTCGCGCGGGTCTCGTGTTGGCCAGGATGTCGCCCAGGAACAGAATCAGGGCCATCTGGGTGATGAACTCCAGCAGCCCGGCCAGTCCGATGCCCCATTCCTCAACGACCTGGATCGGCCCCGCGTCGGTGAAGATCAGCGCCAGGACACCCACGATGAGGGTCAGCGCGATCGCGAAGACCAGGGCTCAGGGGATCAGCTTCTCCACCAGCGAGTTCAGCGGCCGCATCACCCTGCCGAGAACGGCGCTGTTGCCTGCGGCATCCTGCCGCGAAACCGTCATGCCGCACGCCCGGTGGGGATGCGGCGGCGAGCGGAGGTTC
This sequence comes from Nesterenkonia sandarakina, assembly GCF_014138825.1. NCBI lineage: Bacteria > Bacillati > Actinomycetota > Actinomycetes > Micrococcales > Micrococcaceae > Nesterenkonia > Nesterenkonia sandarakina. The sequence goes on from NZ_JACJIH010000001.1 coordinate 1,128,028, forward strand.
CGAGAACACGGGCCACGCCCTCGGACAACTCGTGATGCAACGTTTCAGCGGCAGCGGAAGACCGGACAGACATCAGCGCAGCTCCTTCGGATCGGGGACTTGGAACAGATGACGTCGGACAGAAGACGTCGAGCAGATGATGTGGAACGCGGGAGCCACACGGCACCCGCCGCACCCAAATGTGACGCACGCCACCCCATGATGCAAATCACCTAAACACGCTGCAGACGCCGCAGGGCCACACTCGGCACGGAGCGCGGAGGTGTGCCCAACGGCGAGCCCAGCGGCGAGCGGGCGACGCCGAAGCGGCGCGAAGGAAGATGCCCGAGCGGCGCGAGAGTGCCGCGGGAGCAGCGCGAGAGTGCCGCGGGAGCAGCGCAGCGCAGCCGGTATGGTGAGCCCCATGACAGCGGATGAGCACCCCACCGAGGCCGGCTGGGACCAGCTGCTGGCCACCCTCGAACAGGACGGCAGCATCCTGGAGCAGACCCTCGACACCATTCGCGACACGGTGCCCGGCTACGACGAGGTCCCCACCGCCTCCCTGGAAGCCTCGGTGCGGCGCAACATCGCCCTGAGCATCCGCACCATCCGCGCCGGTTTCGAGCCCTGCCACGACGACGTGGCCGAAGCCGACGCCCTCGCCTCGGAGCGGCATGCCCAGGGAGTGCCGGTGGGAAGCGTGCTGGCCGGCTTCCGGGCCTGCATGTCGGTGATCCTGCACCGGCTGTTGGACCACGCCCCGAACCACGGCATTCCGGCAGATCAGGTCCTGGGCTCCGCCACCCTGCTCTGGGAACTCGGCGACGTGTTCTCCGCCCGGGCGGTCCTGGTGTATCAGGACAGGGACGTCTCGCGGGCCCTGGCTGACTCCACCAGGCGGGTCGCCTGGATCGGCGACGCCGTGACCACCGACCTGGAGCCGGCCGAGCTGACCCGCGGCGCCGCCCTCTACGACGTCCCCACCGCAGCGCCGCTGCGCGCCCTGGCGGCGGACTCGCAGCCAGAGTCGGACCAGGAGTGCCAGCGGCGCCTCCAGGACTGGGCCGAAAGGTCGGGGATCCGAGCGCTGACCGCCGTGCGGGCCGGCACCCTGGTGGGCATCCTGATCGGAGAGCCTCCCCTGGGCTCAGAGCCGGAACGGCTGACCGTCGGGCTCGGCCCGGCGGTGACCCTGGATGAGCTGCCACGGTCCTTCGAGTCCGCCTCCGCCGCGCTGCGCGCCGCCGCCGCCGTGGGACAGACCGGACTGGTGGACCTGGAACGTCTCTCCTGGCGGGCCGCGGTGCACGCGAGCCCCGAGGTCACGGCATTGCTGCAGGAGCGACACCTGCAGCCGCTGCTCGAGGCCCAGGTATTCGGTGAGCATGTGCTCGAGGCGGTGGACGCCTACCTGCGCCACCGGATGAGCATCCCCTCCGCCGCCCGCAGCATCCCGGTGCACGTGAACACGCTGCGGTACCGGCTGCAGAGGTTCCAGGAGATCACCGGGGCGGACCTCGGAGACCTCTACACGCTCGTCGAGCTGTCCTGGGTGCTGGCTGCGCATCACGGCACCCCGCCGCACCGGACACTTTCGTAGCAAGCTACGAAAACGGCGCCGCACTGTTGAACAGGAGAATGTAGCGCGCGTCACATCACTGCGTGGATGCTGGTCTACGACGCCGAGACGGACGTCACTGAAACCACCACTCTCCACGAGGAGATCTCCATGATCCTGGGCATCGTCGGCATCATCGTGTCCCTGCTGCTGCTCATCACGCTCGCCTACCGCGGCGTGCCGGTGATCCTTGCCGCTCCGCTGGCCGCGGTGGTCTGTGTGCTGTTCTCCGGCGCCCCGATCCTGGCCTCCTACACCGAGGTGTTCATGCCGGCGATGGCCGGCTTCGTGGGCAGCTGGTTCCCGGTCTTCCTCGGCGGGGCCATCTTCGGGATCCTGATGACCGTCACCGGCTACGCCGAGTCGATCGCGCGCACCGTGACCGGCTGGATCGGAAGCCGCAGCGCGATCGCGGCCACGGTGATCACCTCCGCGTTGATGACCTACGGCGGGATCAGCCTCTTCGTGGTCGCCTTCGTGATGTATCCGCTGGCCCGCGAGCTGTTCCGCGTGGCCGACATCCCGCGCCGGCTGATCCCGGGCACGATCGCGCTGGGCATCTTCACCTTCACCATGACCGCGCTGCCCGGCTCGCCGCAGGTCCAGAACATCATCCCCGGGCAGTTCTTCGGCACCGGCGCCTACGCGGGTCCGGGGGTGGGCGTCTTCGGCGGCGTCCTGATCTTCGGCCTGGGCCTGCTGTGGCTGGAGCGCCGGCGTCGGGCTCTGATCGCCAAGGGTGAGCACTTCGAGTCCCCGGAGTCCGAGAAGGTCATCGGCGGGTCCTCCGACGACGGCTCCACGGTCACCACCACGCTGGCCCCGCCCAACCGGCTGGTCCCGTTCCTGCCGCTGCTCGCCGTCTTCGCGGTCAACTTCGCCTGCACCCTGGTGATCTTCCCGGCGCTGGACTGGTCCTATCTTCAGGAGGACACCTTCGGGTCCATCACCTATGACTCCCGGGCCGGGCTGTGGGCGGTGACGGTGGCCATCGTGGCGGCCATCGGACTGATCGTGGCGCTGAACTTCGGTCGGTGGAGCACCCTGAAGGTCGGATTCAACGACGGCGTGAAGCGCTCGATGCTGCCGATCTTCTCCACCGCCTCCGAGGTGGGCTACGGCGCCGTCGTCGCGTCGGTGGCCGCCTTCGCGGTGGTCCGTGACTCGGTCTTCGGCATGGGCGCCAACGCCCTGGTGACCTCGGTGGTGACGACCTCGATCACCGCCGGGCTGACCGGCTCCTCCTCCGGGGGCATGACCATCGCCCTGAACGCCCTGGGTGCGGACCTGCGCGCCATGGCCGAGGCCGAAGGCATCAGCCTGGAGATGATGCACCGGCTGACCGCCATGGCCGCAGGCGGCCTGGACACGCTGCCGCACTCGGGCGCCGTCGTCACGCTGCTGATCGTCTGTGGCCTCACCCACCGGCAGTCCTATAAGGACATCGCTATGGTGACACTCGTGATTCCTGTCCTGGTGGTCGTGGCGCTGATCGCTCTGGTCACGGCCGTGGGCGGCTTCTGATCTCCGACCTCGCGTGTCATCCATCCGGCACCCACCGATCCCGACTCGACCCTCCCCAAGGAGCCCGATGAACACCGACACCCTCCGCAGCTCGCCCCTCTCGGCCGGCACGCTCACCGGCCGCCGCGCCGTCGTCACCGGCGGGGCCTCCGGCATCGGTGCCGCCTGCGTGCGGGCCTTCGCCGCCGCCGGCGCCCAGGTGACCGTCTGCGACCGCGACGGCGCAGCCGCTGAGGCTCTGGCGGCAGATATCGGCGGCACCTCCTGGACAGTGGATCTCTCCGAGACCGGGGCGCTGGAAGAGCTCACCGCGGAGAGCGGAGTCCTGGACGCCGACATCCTGGTCAACAACGCCGGCATCCAGCGGGTCGCCCCGCTGCACGAGTTCGACCCCGAGGCGTGGCGGCTCATGCACCGGCTGATGGTCGAGTCTCCGTTCCTGCTGATCCGCGCCGCTCTTCCCGGCATGTACGAGCGCGGCTTCGGCCGGATCCTCAACATCTCCTCGGTCCATGGACTGCGGGCCAGCCCGTACAAGTCCGCTTACGTGAGCGCCAAGCATGCCCTGGAGGGCCTCTCCAAGGTCACCGCCCTGGAGGGCGCCGAGCACGGCGTGACCTCGAACTGCCTGAACCCTGCCTATGTGCGCACCCCGCTGGTGGAGAAGCAGATCGCTGATCAGGCACGCATCCACGGCATCGACGAGGATGAGGTGATCGAGAGGATCATGCTCACCGAGTCTTCGGTGAAACGACTGGTGGAACCCGAGGAGGTCGCCTCCCTGGCCACCTGGCTCGCCTCCGATGCGGCTGGGATGGTGACCGGCACCTCCTACGCCATCGACGGAGGATGGAGCGCACGCTGAGCAGAGCAGCCCGCGGAGAGCCAGGCATCCCGCCGCCTGCCCCGAGCCGCTGGACCCCAGAACCTTGAGTCGTCGAACCTTGGGTCGCTGAAGCTATGAGTCGCTGACCCCCGAATTCCTGAGCCCCCTGAGTCCCTGAGGAGAACCCCATGACCATCGACAAGACCGTGGCGAGCGCCGCCGAGGCCGTCGCCGACATTCCCGACGGCGCCTCCTTGGCGGTGGGAGGCTTCGGCCTCTCCGGCAATCCGATCCAGCTCATCGAGGCGCTGCTGGAGCAGGGCGCCTCCGGGCTCTCCGTCGCGTCGAACAACTGCGGCGTGGACGGCTGGGGGCTGGGCATCCTGCTCGCCGCACGCCGGATCGTGAAGATGACCTCCTCCTACGTCGGGGAGAACAAGGAGTTCGCCCGCCAGTACCTCGAGGGTGAGCTGGAGCTGGAGCTGGTCCCCCAGGGCACGCTGGCAGAGAAGATGCGCGCCGGCGGGGCCGGGATCCCGGGGTTCTACACCCGCTCCGGAGTGGGCACACAGGTCGCCGAGGGCGGCATCCCGATGACCTACGACCGCTCCGGCAACGTGGTGAAGGAGTCTGCGCCCAAGGAGGTTCGGCCCTTCACGATCCACGACGGTCGATCCCTGGAGTTCGTCCTGGAGGAATCGATCGTCACCGATTACTCCCTGGTCCACGCCCAGCGCGGTGACCGGCATGGCAACCTGGTCTTCAACAAGGCCGCCCGGCAGTTCAGCCCCGACGCCGCCATGGCGGGCCGGATCTGCATCGCCCAGGTGGAGGAGCTCGTGGAGCCCGGGGAGATCGACCCCGACGCGGTGCACCTGCCCGGGGTCTTCGTGCACCGGATCGTGCAGGTCGGGCCTGAGATCGAGAAGCCCATCGAGAAGCGCACCGTACGCAGCGAAGACAAGGAGTGATCGCGTCATGACCACCGAGATCCGCGCGGGCTGGACCCGTGAGCAGATGGCGGCCCGTGCCGCCCAGGAGCTTCCCGACGGCGCCTACGTGAACCTAGGCATCGGCATGCCCACCTTGATCCCGAACCACATCCCGGCCGAGCGCACCGTGGTGCTCCAGTCCGAGAACGGCATCTTGGGGGTGGGCCCCTACCCCGCCGAGGATGCGCTCGACCCGGATCTGATCAACGCCGGCAAGGAGACCGTCACCGTGCTCCCCGGGGCGTCGTTCTTCGACTCCTCCACCAGCTTCGGGATGATCCGCGGCGGGAAGATCGACGTCGCCGTGCTGGGCGGCATGCAGGTCGCTCAGAACGGGGACCTGGCCAACTGGATGGTGCCCGGCAAGATGGTCAAGGGGATGGGCGGCGCCATGGACCTGGTCCACGGCGCGGAGCGGGTGATCTGTCTGATGGACCATGTGGCCAGGGACGGATCTCCGAAGATCCTGCCGGCGTGCACCCTGCCGCTGACCGGGAAGTCCGTGGTAGACCGGATCATCACCGACCTTGCCGTGATCGACGTGGTCGGCACCGAGGCCGAGCCTCGCCTGGTGCTGGTGGAGACCGCACCGGGGGTGAGCGAGGAACAGGTGCGCGAAGCCACCGGCGTCGAGCTGCACGGACGCAGCTGACGCATAACCTCACGACACACACCCCGCACGACGTACAACCCGTACCACCACCATCCCCATCTCGAAGGAGCATCTATGGCACCCGGATCCGTCATCCTCGGAGGCAGCCGCACCCCGATCGGCAAGCTGATGGGCGGACTCTCCTCATTCACCGCAGCCCAGCTCGGGTCAGCCGCGATCCGCGATGCCCTGGAGAAGACCGGGGTCCGGCCGGACCAGGTGGACTACGTGATCATGGGCCAGGTGATCCAGGCCGGAGCCGGTCAGAACCCGGCCCGCACCGCCGCGCTGGGGGCCGATATTCCGGCCCAGGTGCCAGCGATCACGGTGAACAAGGTCTGCCTGTCAGGGCTGAGCGCCATCGCCTACGCGGATCAGCTGATCCGCGCCGGCGAGTGTGAACTCGTCGTGGCCGGCGGCATGGAGTCGATGTCCAATGCCCCACACCTGCTGCCGGGCTCCCGAAAGGGCTTCAGCTTCGGGGACACCTCGCTGGTGGATTCCATGGCCTACGACGCGCTCTACGATCAGGCCACCCAGCAGAACATGGGGGCCCTGACCGAGTCCTGCAACACTGCGGAGGTGGAGGTCTCGCGTGCGGACCAGGACCGCTTCGCTGCGCTCTCCCATGAGCGTGCGGCCAAGGCCTGGGAGAGCGGCGTCTTCGAGGAGGAGGTTGTTCCCGTCGAGGTGCCCCAGCGCAAGGGCGACCCGAAACGGGTCCACCGGGATGAAGGCATCCGAGAGGGCACCACGGCGGAATCACTGAGCAGTCTGCGCCCCGCCTTCGGCAAGTCCGGCACCATCACAGCCGCCTCGGCCTCGCAGATCTCGGACGGCGCCTGCGCCGTGATCGTGACGACTCCGGAGAAGGCCCAGGAGCTCGGGCTCACTCCCCTGGCGGAGATCGGCGCCTACGGGATGGTGGCCGGCCCGGATTCATCCCTGCAGCTGCAGCCCGCGCGAGCCATCTCCGAGGCATGCCGCAAGCAGGGCATCAGCCCAGAGGCGCTGGACCTGGTGGAGATCAATGAGGCCTTCGCCGCCGTGGGCGTGGCCTCGGCCCGGGAACTGGGCGTCTCGGAGGAGAAGCTCAACGTCAACGGCGGTGCCATCGCCCTGGGCCACCCGGTGGGGATGTCCGGGGCGCGCCTGGTGCTCCACCTTGCTCTGGAGCTGGCGCGCCGCGGCGGGGGCACCGGAGCTGCCGGGCTGTGCGGCGGCGGCGGCCAGGGCGACGCCCTGCTCCTCACCGTCCGCAGCTGAACCGCTGGCTCCCACCACCCACCCCCACCCACCAACACGTTGAGGGGCGGATTCTGCGAGCATCTGAGGCCGAAAAGGGCCCTAGGTAGTCGGAGAATCCGCCCCTCAACGATGGGAAGAGGCGGGATCCGCCCCTCAACGATGGGGAGATGGGGCTACTTCAGGTAGGGCGGGGAGTCGGTCATCTGGTCGACGACGGTCTCGGCGACTTCGCGCATCGAGAGTCGGCGGTCCATGGAGGTCTTCTGGATCCAGCGGAAGGCCTCGGGCTCAGTGAGTCCCATCTTGGTGGTCAGCAGCGACTTCGCGCGCTCCACCAGCTTGCGGGTCTCGAACTTCTCCGCGAGCGTGGAGACCTCGTCCTCCAGGGCGCGGATCTCGTCGAAGCGCGCCATGGCCACCTCGATCGCCGGGATCAGGTCGTTCTCGGTGAAGGGCTTGACCACATAGGCCATCGCGCCGGCCTCCCGCGCGGATTCCACCAGGTCGCGCTGGGAGAAGGCGGTGAGCATCACCACCGGGGCGATCCGCTCCTCGGCGACCAGCTTCGCGGCGGTGATGCCGTCCATGATCGGCATCTTCACGTCCATCACCACCAGATCCGGCTCGGTCTCCCGGGCCAGCTCCACGGCGCGCTCTCCGTTGTCCGCCTCGCCGACCACGTCGTAACCGGCACCGGTGAGGATCTCGACGATGTCCAGTCGGATCAGCGTCTCATCTTCGGCAACCAGCACCCGGCGCGGCGTGCTCCCGCGCTCGGACAACGCCTCGGGTCCACCTGCTGTGGATCCGGTCTCATGGGCGCCGTGGCCCGGAGTCTGTTCGCTCACCGTTCTCCTTCTGGTCCCTGACCACCGTGCCGGGAGGAGCTCCCGGCGGGGCGGTCCCCCACGCTGGCCTGGTCATCGTCTTGGTGCCCGAAGTGGGACTCGAACCCACACACCAGTGGTACCGCATTTTGAGTGCGGCGCGTCTACCGATTCCGCCATTCGGGCTGAACCGAGGAGGTCAGGGCCTCCCCGGCGGTCATGCCGCCCCCGGCCGGAATCTCTGCAGACTCCGCGACGGGGACGGCACCAGCTTACCCGGACCTGGGCCCGGGGTTGCATCTGCTCGAGGCCCGGTGACTATGCCGGGGTCGAGGCGCTGGCCGCAGGCCAGGGGCCCACCGGCTCCTTGTTCGCCGGGGCGGTGTCGCCGCGGCGCAGGGTCTCGATGTCGCCGGCGTCGTGCAGGTCACCGATCCGGTGGACCTTGACCATGTTGGTGGTTCCGGCCTGCCCGGGAGGGGACCCGGCGGCGATCACGACGAGCTCTCCGAGTTCGGCGGTGCTCTCCTCGAGCAGCAGCTTGTCCACCTGAGCGGTCATGGTGTCGGTGTGGGTGGCGAACTCCACCCAGCGCGGCTGCACGCCCCAGGACAGGGTGAGGATGTTGTGCGTGTGCTCGACATGGGTGAACGCGAAGATGTTCTGCTTCGGGCGCAGCCGGGAGAGCCGGCGCGCGGAGTCACCGGACCGGGTGAACGTGGTCAGATGCGCGATGTCGAGCTGATCCGCGATCTCCTTGGCGGCGCGGGTGATCGCACCGCCGCGGGTCTTCGGCTTGGTGCCCAGCTCCGGGATCCGGCTCAGGCCCTTGTTCTCGGTGGTCTCGATGATCCGGGACATGGTCTCCACGGTCTCCACCGGGAACTGGCCCACCGAGGTCTCGCCGGAGAGCATGACCGCGTCCGCGCCGTCGAGCACCGCGTTGGCGCAGTCGGAGGCCTCCGCGCGGGTGGGGCGGGGGCTCTCGATCATGGATTCCAGCACCTGGGTGGCGACGATGACCGGCTTGGCCCAGCGGCGGGCGAGCTCCACGGCGCGCTTCTGCACCAGCGGGACCTCTTCCAGGGGCAGCTCCACGCCCAGGTCGCCGCGGGCGACCATGATCGCGTCGAAGGCGTCGACGATGTCCTGCAGCGCCTCCACCGCCTGGGGCTTCTCGACCTTGGCGATCACCGGGACCCGGCGACCTTCCTCGTCCATGATCCGGTGCACGGCTTCGATGTCCGCGGCGTCCCGGACGAAGGAGAGCGCGACCATGTCGAACCCGGTGCGCAGCGCCCAGCGCAGATCTTCCTCGTCCTTCTCGGAGAGGGCCGGCACGGAGACCGCGACGCCGGGCAGGTTGATGCCCTTGTTGTTCGAGACCTTGCCGGGCACGGTGACCTCGGTGACGACGTCGGTCTCGGTGACCTCCACGGCGCGCAGCGAGACCTTGCCGTCGTCGATGAGCAGCGTGTCTCCGACCGCGACGTCGCCGGGGAGCCCCTTGAACGTGGTCGAGCAGCGGTCCTTGGTGCCCTGGATGTCCTCGATGGTGATCGTGAAGCGGTCCCCCACGGCCAGGGCATGCTCGCCCTCGATGAACCGGCCCAGCCGGATCTTCGGGCCCTGGAGATCGGCGAAGACGCCGACGGCGCGGCGCAGGTCTTTGGAGACCTCCCGGACCGTGTTGTAGGTCTCCTCGTGGACGCTGTAGTCGCCGTGGCTCATGTTGACCCGGGCGACGTCGACGCCGGCCTCCACGAGCTTGCGGGTCATCTCATAGCCTGCGGTGGCGGGGCCGAACGTGGCGACGATCTTGGCGTGTCTCATGTCTCACCTTGTCCTATCTATAGTGCTGATAAGCGAGTGGCTGGACTGGCACGACACTGGACCAGGATTGAACGGGTTCGAGCCTATAACAGTCAGCCTGTGAGCGAAATCGCACGATCCGAGGGCTTGACCGGGGCCGGAAGCCGGGTCGCGCCTTCGAGGTATTCGTCGACCTTCGCCGCGGCGGCCCGGCCCTCCGCGATGGCCCAGACCACCAGGGAGGCTCCGCGTCCGGCGTCGCCGACGGCGAAGACGCCCTCCACCGAGGTCTGGTAGTCCTCGGCGCGGGTGATGTTGCCCCGACGGTCAAAGTCCATGGCCAGCTGCTCGGTGAGCGTGTCCGACTCCGCCCCGGTGAAGCCCAGCGCGAGCAGCACCAGGTCCGCCGGGATCTCGCGCTCGGTCCCCGGCTTGGGGGAACGCGAGCCGTCCGGGTTGTACTGGGTCTCGGCGACCTTCAGGGCGCGCACATTGCCGTGGCCGTCGCTGAGGAACTCCACGGTGGAGGCCAGGTAGCTGCGCTCCCCGCCCTCCTCATCGGCGCTGGTCAGCTCGAAGACCCGGGGGTCCATCGGCCAGGGCTCGTGATCGGAGCGTTCCGAGGGCAGCTCCTTGCCGATCGCCAGGGTGGTCACCGAGGCGGCGCCGTGGCGGTGGGCGGTGCCGATGCAGTCAGCACCGGTGTCTCCCCCGCCCAGGACGATCACGTGCTTGCCGTCGGCGCGGATCTGATCCGCCATCTCGTCCCCGGAGGTGACCTTGTTGGACTGCACCAGGTATTCCATGGCGAAGTGCACTCCGCCCAGCTCGCGCCCGGTGATGCCCAGGTCGCGCGGGACCATGGCGCCGGTCGCCAGGACGACGGCGTCGTAGCTGGCCTCCAGGGCATCCCAGGTGATGTCGGCGCCGATCTCGGTGGAGGTGTAGAAGCGGGTGCCCTCGGCGCGCATCTGGTCGATGCGGAACTCCACGTGGTGCTTCTCCATCTTGAAGTCCGGGATCCCGTAGCGCAGCAGTCCGCCGAGCCGGTCGTCACGCTCGTAGACGGCCACGGTGTGCCCGGCCCGGGTGAGCTGCTGGGCGGCGGCCAGGCCTGCCGGGCCGGAGCCCACCACGGCCACGGTCTTGCCGGTGAGCCGCTGCGGCAGCACCGGTTCCACGTACCCGCGGGCGATGGCCTCATCGGCGATGGAGACCTCGGACTGCTTGATCGTCACGGCGGGCTGGTTGATCCCCAGCACGCAGGAGGTCTCACACGGGGCCGGGCAGATCCGGCCGGTGAACTCTGGGAAGTTGTTCGTCATGTGCAGCCGGGAGGAGGCCTCCTCCCACTGGTCGCGCCAGATCAGGTCGTTCCACTCCGGGATCAGGTTCCCCAGCGGGCAGCCGGTGTGACAGAACGCGATGCCGCAGTCCATGCAGCGGCTGGCCTGGGTCTGCACCATGCCGCGCTCATTGCGTTCATAGACCTCGTTGAAGTCCATGATGCGCACGGGGACCGGACGCGAGGGCCGGTCCTGGCGCTCTCGATGCTTCATGAATCCACGCGGATCAGCCACGGGTCGCCTCCAGAATCTTCTGCCAGGCTGCGTCGCCGTCGGGATCCAGGCCCTCGTCGAGGGCGCTGGAGCGGGCGCGCAGCACAGCGTCGTAGTCGCGCGGGAGCACCTTGGTGATCCGCGAATAGGTCTTCTCGGGGTCCTGCAGCAGGGCCTCGGCCACGGCGCTGCCGGTCTCCTCGTGATGCCGCTGGAGCAGGTCTGCGATGATCGCGCGGTCCTCCTCGTCGGGCTCGAGCAGCAGCAGGTCCCCGTTGCGCTGGGCCTGGGAGTTCATCCGCCGCTCGTCGAAGTCCAGCAGGAACGCGGTGCCCCCGGACATCCCGGCGCCGAAGTTGCGCCCGGTGGGTCCCAGGATGAGCGCCTGACCGCCGGTCATGTACTCACATCCGTGGTCGCCGATGCCTTCGACCACTGCGGTGGCCCCGGAGTTCCGCACCAGGAAGCGTTCCCCGACCTGGCCGCGCAGGAACATCTCGCCGGCGGTGGCGCCGTAGCCGATCACGTTGCCGGCGATCACGTTCTTCTCCGCCACCAGCGGGGCTGCGACGTCCGGGTGGACGATGATCCGCCCACCGGAGAGCCCCTTGCCGACGTAGTCGTTGGCGTCCCCGGCCAGGTGCAGGGTGATCCCGTGCGGCAGGAACGCCCCGAGGGACTGTCCTGCCTCGCCGGTGAGCTCGACGACGATGGTGTTGTTCTCCAGGGTCTTCAGGCCCTGCGCCTTGGTCACCTCGTGGCCGAGCATGGTGCCCACCGAGCGGTCGGTGTTGATGACCTTCTTCTCGATCGTCACCTTCTCGCCCTGGTCGATGGCGGAGCCGGCGAGCTGGATCAGACCCATGTCGAAGTGCTTCTCCAGCTCGTGGTCCTGCCCGCGGGTGCGGCGCAGCATCGCGGCGGTGACCGGATCGTTGGGGTCGTAGCTGTCCAGCACGGCGCCCAGGTCCAGTCCTGCGGACTTCCAGTGCCGCTTGGCGTCGTCCATGTCGATGGCGTCGACATGTCCGATCGCCTCGTCCAGGCTGCGGAAGCCCAGCTCGGCCAGGTACTCGCGCACCTCCTGGGCGACGAACTCGAAGAAGTTCACCACGTGGTCGGCCTTGCCGGTGTAGCGCTCGCGCAGCACCGGGTTCTGAGTGGCCACGCCCACCGGGCAGGTGTCCAGGTGGCAGACCCGCATCATGATGCAGCCCGAGACCACCAGCGGGGCGGTGGCGAAGCCATACTCCTCCGCGCCGAGCAGCGCGGCGATGACCACATCACGCCCGGTCTTGAGCTGACCGTCCACCTGCACGGTGACGCGTTCGCGCAGCCCGTTGAGCATCAGCGTCTGCTGCGCCTCCGCCAGGCCGAGCTCCCAGGGGGTGCCGGCGTGCTTGAGCGAGTTCAGCGGGGAGGCGCCGGTGCCGCCGTCGTGTCCGGAGATCAGCACGACGTCGGCCTTGGCCTTGGTCACACCGGCGGCCACGGTGCCCACCCCGTGCAGAGAGACCAGCTTCACGTGGACCCGGGCACCGGTGTTCGCGCGCTTGAGGTCGAAGATCAGCTGGGCCAGGTCCTCGATGGAGTAGATGTCGTGGTGCGGCGGGGGCGAGACCAGTGAGACCCCGGGTGTGGCGTGCCGGGTCTCGGCCACCCAGGGGTAGACCTTCTTGCCCATGAGCTGCCCGCCCTCGCCGGGCTTGGCGCCCTGGGCCATCTTGATCTGCAGGTCATCGGCGTGGGTCAGGTACTGGCTGGTGACCCCGAAGCGTCCCGAGGCGATCTGCTTGACCGCCGAGCGGCGCTCCGGGTCTTCCAGCCGAGCCGGGTGCTCCCCGCCCTCACCGGTGTTCGAGCGTCCTCCGAGCCGGTTCATCGCGATCGCGAGGGTCTCATGGGCCTCCTGGGAGATCGAGCCGTAGCTCATCGCCCCGGTGTTGAACCGCTTGACGATCTCAGCCACGGATTCGACCTCTTCGATGGGCACCGGCTGACGCTCGGAGCTCAGCTTGAAGAGCCCGCGCAGGGTCAGCAGCGCCTCGGACTGCTCGTCCACCGCCTGCGAGTACTGCTTGAAGATGTCGTAGCGGCGGGTCTTGGTGGAGTGCTGGAGCTTGAAGACTGTCTGCGGGTTGAACAGGTGCGGCGGGCCTTCCCGGCGCCACTGGTACTCCCCGCCGATCTCGAGCTCGTTGCCGCGCCCGAGGTCGTTGCCGTCGGCCGGGTAGGCGCGGGAGTGCCGCTCCAGGGTCTCGGAGGAGAGCACGTCGAGCCCGACCCCGCCCATGGGTGAGTGGGTGCCGGAGAAGTACTGGTCCACCACGTTCTGCGCCAGGCCCACGGCCTCGAAGGTCTGCGCCCCGCAGTAGGAGGCGACGGTGGAGATGCCCATCTTGGACATGATCTTCAGCACGCCCTTGCCCAGGGCGGTGAGCAGGTTGTGCACCGCCTGCTCCTCGTCCACCGCGGTCAGCTCACCGCGCCGGACCATGTCCTCGGCGGTCTCCATGGCCAGGTAGGGGTTCACCGCGGCGGCGCCGTAGCCGATCAGGCAGGCCACATGGTGGACCTCTCGCACGTCCCCGGCCTCCACGACCAGCGAGACCTTGGTCCGGTTGGCTGACTTCAGCAGGTGGTGGTGGATCGCGGAGAGCATCAGCAGCGACGGGATCGGCGCCCACTGGGCGTTGGAGTCCCGGTCGGAGATCACGATGTAGCTGACCCCGCGGTTCACCGCGGCGGAGACCTTCTCGCAGATCTCGCGGATCCGCTGGCGCAGCTCCTCCTCGCGGGATCCGGCGCGGTAGAGCGCGCGGACCTTCAGGGTGATCTTGGCGCCGTCGTCGTTGCGGATGTTCGCGATCTTGGCGAGCTCGTCGTTGTTGATCACCGGGAAGTCCAGCGCGACCTGCCGGGAGCGGACCTGGGTGTTGCTGAGCAGGTTGCCGTTGGGGCCGATGTGCAGCCCCAGCGAGGTGACCAGCTCCTCACGGATCGCGTCCAGCGGCGGGTTGGTCACCTGGGCGAAGGTCTGCACGAAGTAGTCGAAGAGCAGCCGGGGCCGGTCGGCGAGCACCGCGATGGGGGTGTCGGTGCCCATGGCGCCCAGCGGCTCGGCGCCGGCGGTGGCCATCGGGCCGATGAGCACCCGGAGCTCCTCGTGGGTGTAGCCGAAGGTCTGCTGGCGCAGCCGCACCGACTCCGAGGGGTGGCGCACGTGCAGGCGCTCCGGGAGGTCTGCCAGCTGCACCAGGTTCTCCCGGACCCAGTCCGCCCAGGGCGCGGAGGAGGCCAGATCAGCCTTGATCTCCTCATCCTCGATGATGCGGCCTTCCACGGTGTCCAGCAGCAGCATCATGCCCGGGGCGACGCGGCCCTTGCGCACGATTGAGGAGGGCTCCAGGTCCAGGACGCCGACCTCGGAGGACATCACGACCAGACCGTCGTCGGTGACCCAGTAGCGGGCCGGGCGCAGGCCGTTGCGGTCCAGCATCGCCCCGACCTGCTGGCCATCGGTGAACGCGATCGCTGCCGGGCCGTCCCAGGCCTCCATGAGCTGGGCGTGGTACTGGTAGAACGCCCGCAGATCGGGGTCCATGGTCTCGTGGTTCTCCCAGGCCTCCGGGATCATCATCCGCATCGCCTGGGCGAGCGGGCGCCCGGAGAGCATCAGCAGCTCGGCGGCCTCGTCGAAGCTGGTCGAGTCCGAGGCGCCGGGGGTGCAGATCGGGAACAGCGACTCCGGGTCCTCCCCGAGCAGCTCCGACGCCATCACGGACTGCCGGGCGCGCATCCAGTTCCGGTTGCCCTTGACCGTGTTGATCTCGCCGTTGTGCGCGATGTTGCGCAGCGGCTGGGCCAGCGGCCAGGACGGGAAGGTGTTGGTGGAGAAGCGTGAATGCACGATCCCCAGGGTGGTCTTGTAGCGCTCGTCGGAGAGGTCCGGGAAGAACGGCTCCAGCTGCGCGGTGGTGAGCATGCCCTTATAGGTGATGGTCTTCGAGGACAGCGAGGGAAAGTAGACCCCGAGCCGGTTCTGCCCGCGCTTGCGCAGGCGCCAGCCGCGCTGGTCCAGGGAACCCGAGGCGGATTCCCGGTAGGCCTCCGAGTCCTCCGGGGCGAAGCCGAGGAAGACCTGCCGGAAGTAGGGCATGGACTCCTTGGCCAGGGTGCCGATCATCGAGGCGTCCACCGGCACGTCGCGCCAGCCCAGGACGCTCAGGCCCTGCTCCTCGGCGAGCTCGCCGAAGCTGGCGCACATCGACTCGCGCTCCGCCGGAGACTGCGGGAGGAACGCGGTGCCGGCCAGGTACTCCCCCTGGGCGGGCAGCTCGAAGTCGGTGACGGCGCGGAAGAACTCGTCCGGGATCTGGGTGAGCAGCCCGGCGCCGTCGCCGGTGCCCACATCGCTGCCCACGGCGCCGCGGTGCTCGAGGTTGCGCAGCGCGACCAGCGCGTGGTCCACGATGTCGTGGCCCGGCGTGCCGCGCAGGGTCGCGACCGCCGCCATCCCGCAGTTCTCGTGCTCATTGGCGGGATCGTAGAGTCCCGCCTTGTCAGGGAAGGCGGCAAAGCGCTGATAGGGACTCATGATCTGGGACGCGGCTGCCGTGGCAGCTGCCTCGAACCCTGGGGATCCGGGAGTAGACATGAAGGTCTTCCTTCCTCCGCATGCGGACGTTTCATGGGGAGGGGACATCATCGGCCCCTACTGTGGTGCACGGAGTCTGAACTCATTCTGCCAGGTCTGCGGGATAGTGCGTCCCGGTCTGCGAACAAGTCGTCAGTGTTCCGTCGGTTCTCAGTCCTGCATGACGCGGCCACGCTGTGACCTGCGCGCTCTACGGGGGTGGCCCGGCGCTTGACTGCGACGACGCGGACTTCTCGGCGCGCCGCCGTCGTGGTCCTGGCGCTGACACCAGGGGATGAATTCAATCTTCCAACCCCGACCTGCAGGTTGCAAGTCTGATCTCAAGATCTGGGACTCTCCGGCTCCGTGGCCTCTGGGGTCTCCTCGCCCGGGTCCTGGACCTTGGTCTGCGCCTGGACCGAGTCCGCGTCCTGGTCCTCGGTGGCGTCCAGAGCGACGTCGCCGGTGGTGGCAGCGGCCAGCGCCGCGTGATCCTCGGCGCCGCGCGGACCCTGTCCGGGGCGGTAGATCTCCATCTCCTCGGCCAGGGCGGCCTCAGTGCGCGGGCGGCGGGTCCAGAGGAAGATCATCATGCCCAGGGCGAGCAGGAAGAGGAACACCGACATCCACATGTTCAGCCGCCACTCCAGGCCGAAGAGGTTGATCCACTGGGTGGACTTGTTGATCTCGTCGATGCGCAGCGACTCGATCCAGAACCGGCCCAGCGAGTAGTAGGCCACGTAGGTCCACAGCAGCAGTCCCTGCTTCACGGCGAAGCGGCGGTAGAGCGCGATCAGCAAAAAGAAGCCGATCAGGTTCCAGATGCTCTCGTAGAGGAAGGTCGGGTGGTAGAGGGTGTCCGCACCGGCGCCCAGCGGCGGGGCCTGGTGCCGCTGGGTGGTGTCGATCGCCAGGCCCCAGGGCAGGTTGGTGGGCGCGCCGTAGAGCTCCTGGTTGAAGTAGTTGCCCCAGCGTCCGATGGCCTGGGCCAGGATCACACCGGGCACCAGGGCGTCGGCGAAGGCGTTGAACTTCATCCCATAGCGTCGGCAGGCGAACCAGACGCCGACGGCGCCCAGCGCCACAGCCCCCACGATGCCCAGTCCGCCGAGCCAGACCTGCGGGATCAGCGAGAGGTCACCGTCGGGTCCGAAGTAGGCATCCGGTGAGGTGATCACGTGGTAGAGCCGGCCGCCCACGATGCCCAGCAGCACGGCCCAGATCAGCGCGTCGAAGACGTTCTCCGGGCTGCCGCCGCGGGACTTCCAGAGCCGGCTGGCCACCAGGTACGCCACCAGGATTCCCAGACCGATCGCCAGGCCGTAGAACCCGATCCGCAGCGGTCCGACGATGTCGATTCCGTCGGTGGGCGGGGCGGGAAAGGCTGCGCTGATCTGGGCCGTCGCCGAGGCGGTGGCCTCAGCGGCGGTCTGCAGGACGCTGACCGGACTGGAGGTGTAAGACACGTGGTCCTCTCGCGGTGGTGAGTCGCCCTGACCCGGCTGAGCTGGGGACGGGCTGAATTCGTGATCCGATGCAGTCTATGGCCTGAGCCTGGTCAGTGCGACCGGGACCGCGCCTCGGCTAGGAGCCGTCGGGGTTGCGCCTGAGATGGACGATGGCGGCGGCGAGTCCGCCCCAGACCGTGGTCAGGGCCACGATCATCATGATCAGCGCGTCGGTCTCCATCAGTCTCGGGCTCCCGTCCGGTCGGCGGACTTCTCAGCCTCAGGCGCGTCCTGAAGCGCCTCGGCGTGCAGCGCGGAATTGCTGCGCCAGGGCAGCGCGGTCATCACGACGGCGGCCACCGCCACCAGGGCCAGAGCTCCCCAGCCGAAGGTCAGCACCACCCAGGTGTCGAATCCGCCGTAGCCCTCGGTGGCCTTGGCACGGACGTCCATGACCAGCAGCACACCCAGGACCACCGGAAGGGCCACGCCGATCAGAGACTTCCAGATGACGCCCAGCTTGATCGAGCCGTAGGCGTTCATCCCCTCGGCCAGCACGTCGAGGCGCCGGAAGCCCCAGGTGACTGCTACCACGGCGATGAACGCCGCCGCGACGATCCCGATGTTGTTGGAGAACGCGTCGAGCACGTCGAGCACCGTGAGACCGGAGACCCCGCCGAGCAGCACCACCGAGATCAACGCACTGGAGCCGCCGACCAGCCCGACCGTGACCGGCCTGGACCACCCGGTCTTGTCCTTGACCGAGGAGATCGCCACCTCCAGCACCGAGATCTGCGAGGTGATCCCGGCCAGGGTCAGTGAGCCGAAGAAGAGCACGCCGAGCAGGGCCGAGGCCGGAGCCTCGCTGATGATGGTGGGAAAGGCCACGAAGGCCAGTCCGAGACCCGAGGAGGCGACCTCGTCCACCGCGGTGTTCGCGGCACCGGCGATGAAGCCCAGCGCGGAGAACACTCCGATGGCGGCGAGCAGCTCGAAGGAGGAGTTCGCGAACCCGACCACGAGACCGGATCCGGTGGCGTTGGACTTTCGCTTCAGGTAGGAGGCGTAGGTGACCATGATCCCGAAGCCCACCGAGAGGCTGAAGAAGATCTGGCCGTAGGCCTGGATCCAGACGCTTCCGCTGGTCAGCGCACTCCAGTCCGGGGTGAACAGCGCGTTGAGACCGGTCAGCGCCCCGTGGAGGGTGAGCGAGTAGCCCACCAGGAGCAGGAACATCACGAAGAGCACCGGTATGGCGTAGATCGACACCCGGGCGATCCCGCGCCTCACGCCCAGCGCCAGGGCGATCAGCAGCACCACCCAGACGACGATCAGCGGCCATCCGACCTGGGCGACGAAGTCCACCGAGAATCCAGACCCGGCGGTGCCCGCCTCGTCGTACTGCAGGTACTCGGTGAAGAAGAAGCTCTCTGCGTCATCGCCCCAGGCCTGCGTGAAGGAGTACCAGGTGTACATCGCGGCCCAGGCGATGATCGCCGCATAGTAGATGGAGATCAGGAAGCAGATCCCGACCTGCAGCCAGCCGATCGGCTCGGCGTGCCGGTGCAGCCGCTTGAAGGCCAGCGGCGGGGACCCGCGGAACCGGTGCCCCAGGGCGTAGTCGAAGAGCAGGATCGGCAGCCCGGCGGTGAGCAGCGCGATCAGGTACGGGATCAGGAACGCCCCGCCGCCGTTCTCATAGGTCACATACGGGAACCGCCAGATGTTGCCCAGACCGACGGCGGAGCCGACGGCCGCCAGGATGAAGACGGTCCGGGAGTTGAAGCTCTCCCGGATGCGCGTCCGTGCCGGCGTCCGCTGCGTCATCGAGCGGTCTCGGCCGCTCCGGTGAGCTCCGCGGTCAGTGCGCCCACGGCGGCGGGGCCGCCGTCGCGCAGCGCCGCGACCAGTGCGGTGCCCACGATGACGCCGTCGGCGTAGCGTCCGATCTCCTCGACATGGGCTCGGGTGGAGACGCCCAGTCCCACGCAGACCCGCTCGGCGCCGGCGCTGCGCGCCGCGGTGACGACTCGCTCCGCGGCGTCGGAGACCTGGTCACGGGCCCCGGTCACGCCCATCACGGAGACCCCGTAGACGAAGCCGCGTGAGGCCGTGACGATCTGCGCCACCCGTTCCGGTGAGGAGGTGGGGGCGGTGAGGAACACCCGGTCCAGGCCGTGCCTCTGCGTCGCCTGGATCCATTCTGAGCCCTCGTCCGGGATCAGGTCCGGGGTGATCGCCCCGGCGCCCCCGGCCTCGGCCAGGCGGCGGGCGAACTCGTCGGCGCCCATCCGGTCGATCAGGTTGTAATAGGTCATCACCAGGACCGCGGCGTCGGTGGCCTGAACGACGGCCGCCACGATCTCGAAGACCTCAGGCAGCCGGAACCCACGGGCGAGCACCTCGGTGGTGGCCTGCTGGATCACGGGGCCGTCCATGACCGGATCGGAGTAGGGCACGCCGATCTCGATCACATCCGCCCCGTTGCGGGCCAGTTCGATCGCGGCCGCGATGGAGCTCTCCTTGTCCGGGTACCCGGCGGGCAGGTAGCCGATGAAGGCGGCGCGGCCCTGGGCGCGGGCCGCCTCGATGGCGTCGGCGGTCTTGGACCGCGTGTCCGGGGCCTGGGTCGGCGTCGGCGGTGTGCTCGGTTCTGCCGGTGTGGCTTCGGTGCTCATGACTGGACTCCCGTCTCGGGTGCTGGGGACGGGCTCGCGTCCCCGGTCTTCTCCGCGGTCTCGGTCTCGGCCACCGGGTCGTTGACCTGGCCGGGAAGCATCCGGAACCATTCGGCGGCGGTCTCCACGTCCTTGTCCCCGCGCCCAGAGAGGTTGATGATGATGATCTTGCCCTCGCCCTCGGCGCCCCACTTGCGGGAGAGCCGGGCGGCGCCGGCCAGCGCATGGGCGGATTCGATGGCGGGGATGATGCCCTCGGTGCGGCACAGCGACTCGAAGGAGGCCATGCATTCAGCATCGGTGACCGGTTCGTAGCTGGCACGCCCGATCTCGGCCAGGTAGGCGTGCTCCGGGCCCACCGAGGGGTAGTCCAGGCCGGCGGAGATCGAGTGCGAGTCCACGGTCTGGCCGTCCTCGTCCTGCATCAGGTAGGACCGTGCCCCGTGCAGCACACCGGAGCGGCCCAGGGTGATCGCCGAGGCGTGCCGGCCGGTCTCGACCCCGTCGCCTCCGGCCTCGAAGCCGTAGAGCGCGACCTCCGGGTCATCCAGGAAGCCGTGGAAGAGGCCCATCGCGTTGGAGCCCCCGCCCACGCACGCTGCGACGGCGTCGGGCAGTCGGCCCTCCATGCTGAGGATCTGCTTGCGGGCCTCATCACCGATGACCTGGTGGAACCAGCGGACCATCTCCGGGAACGGGTGCGGTCCGGCGACGGTGCCCAGAAGGTAGTGGGTGTGCTCCACCGAGGCCACCCAGTCCCGCAGCGCCTCGTTGATCGCGTCCTTCAGGGTCTTCGCTCCGTGGTCCACCGGGACCACCTCGGCGCCGAGCAGCCGCATCCGGGCGACGTTGAGCGCCTGCCGGCGGGTGTCCTCGGAGCCCATGTAGACCACGCAGTCCATGCCCATCAGGGCCGCGGCGGTGGCGGTGGCCACACCGTGCTGACCGGCGCCGGTCTCAGCGATCAGCCGGGTCTTGCCCATCCGCTTGGCGATCAGCGCCTGCCCCAGCACATTGTTGATCTTGTGCGAGCCGGTGTGGTTGAGATCCTCGCGCTTGAGGAAGATCCTGGCCCGGCCCGCCTCGGCGGCGAAGCGGGAGACCTCGGTCAGCAGCGAGGGCCGACCGGTGTAGTCCCGCCCGAGCCGGTGGAACTCGGCGAGGAACTCCGGATCCTGCTTGGCCTCGCGGAAGGTCTTCTCCACCTCATCCAGGGCCGCGACGAGCGATTCCGGCATCCAGCGTCCGCCGAAGTTCCCGAAGTAGGGCCCTTCGTGGTCGCGGTACTTCTGTGTCTCGTCAACTGGAGCGCTCATGGTCTCTCCTGAAATGGTCTCCGCCGGTCAGCCTCGGCTGCTCGGCTCAGTGTATGAAGCTCAGATGGTGGGTGCCCAGGGGCGCAGGCTCAGCGCAGGCTCGAGGCGCGGAAGCGGCGCAGCGCGGTCTCCGGCTCGCCGTCCTTGACCAGGGCCTCACCGACCAGGACCGCGTCGGCGCCCTGTGCGGCGTAGTCCGCGACCTCCTTCGCGGAGGTGACCCCGGACTCGGCGATCCGCACCACGTCGGCGGGAAGGTGCGCGGCCATGGTGGCGTAGTGCGCGACATCGACCTCAAGGGTCTTCAGGTTGCGCACGTTGACCCCGACGATCCTCGCGCCGAGTGCGACGGCGCGCGCGATCTCCTCCTCGGTGTGCGCCTCGACCAGGGCCTCCATGCCCAGTTCGTGGGTCAGCGCCAGGAACTCGCGCAGCCTCTGGTCATCCAGGGCCGCGACGATCAGCAGCACCAGGTCCGCCCCGTGGGCGCGGGCCTCGTAGAACTGGTACTCATCGACCATGAAGTCTTTGCGCAGCACCGGGATCTCGACGGCGGCGCGCACCGCGTCCAGGTCCGCCAGGCTCCCGTTGAAGCGCCGGCCTTCGGTGAGCACGCTGATCACGGCGGCTCCGCCGTCCTGATAGGACTCAGCGAGCTTGGCCGGGTCCGCGATCTCGGCCAGCGCACCCTTCGAGGGTGAGGATCGTTTGACCTCGGAGATGATCCGCACACCCTGCGGGTCGTCGCGGCCTGCCAGCAGGGCGGCATGGGCGTCCAGCGCAGGCGGCGCGGCGGCCGCCTGGACCACGATCTGCTCATGCGGGACCGCTGCCCGGCGCTCCTGGAGGTCTTCGCGGACTCCGAGAATGATCGAGTCGAGGACGCTCACCATTCAGTGTGCGGCGGTTTCCGGCCGCCGCTTGTCCTTGCCGCCGCGGGTGTGGTCCGGGCTGGCCGGGCCCTGGTGGGCGCGGGCGCTCTCATGCTTCTTGAGCACTGCAGCGGAGTCCATCTCCACGCCGTAGCCCTTGGCCTTGAGCACCAGGCCCAGGGTGATGGCCAGCGGCAGGAAGAGGATCGAGATCCAGACCAGGATCCAGACCTCGAGCACCATGCCAAGGCCCGCGATGATCGAGCCGACGATGATGGTCAGGCTGAGCGCCCAGGCTGCCGGAGTGGAGCCGTGGCCGATGTGATCGTGATGGATGTACTCATCATCGATCTTCTCGCCGGGGGCCGGCTCGGTGTCGCGCAGAGCAGTGGTGTTGGCCATTCTGGTCCTCTCTAGAACGTGCGGCAGTGCTCGTGGATCTCTGGGGTCCATTCTGCCACGTATGGTCTGAGCCCGTGGTCGGTGACGCCGCAAGGCGGCCCCGGTGCAGACCAGCGCCCTCGCGGCTCGAGCCCGCTCAGCGGCGGGGGTCTGTGGGGTCCTCACCCTCGGAGAGGCCGTCCCAGAGGTCGAACTCGTCCACGGCTCCCCCGTCGCTGGATCCGCCGCGGCCGCCCCGCCCGGTGCCGGGAGCCTCTGCCGAGCCGCGCACGGCTTCGCCAGATGATCCGGCAGTGCCTGCTGATCCGGCAGTGCCTGCTGATCCGGCAGTGCCTGCTGATCCTGCAGTGCCTGCTGATCCGGCAGTACCAGCTGTGCCGGCGGCGTCGGCTGTTCCCGTGCTGTCCTGGGACGGGGCGTCCTGAGACGGGTTGACCTGGTACTTGCGGGAGCGGCGATCCGGCCAGCGATGGGAGACCACCAGCAGCGCCAGCGCGGCCACCAGCAGCAGCAGCGCCCCGGCGAACCCGATCCAGACCGCCATGCTCAGCTCATAGCGCTGGGCCTGCGCGGTGGTGCCGGTGACCTCGCCCAGGGCCGTGGTAGCGAGGTTGGCCGGATCCACCAGCACGGAGCGGATGGCCAGCAGCGCGATCACCGCAGCTCCGAAGAGCACCGCGCCGATGACGACTCGGCCCAGTCGCCGCGCGATCGTCACAGCGACGCCGGCCGCGAGACCCACCAGGCCCATCGCGGTGACGGTCTCGACGAGCTCGGCGCCGGTCAGCGCGACTTCCTGGACGGAGGAGGTGGAGCCCAACCCATAGGCGCGCACCCAGGTCATGGTCGAGGAGATCAGCAGCATCGCCCCGCCCAGCAGCGAGAGCAGCACGACCCCGCGACGGGTCATCATCGCTCGCAGCCGCCGGGTGAGCATGGCCCCTCCCGAGGCAGGCTTCTCTGGCTGCCGGTTCTCAGGCGCCGGGGTGGTCTCGCTCATGTGTGCTCCAGACGATCGGCGGCGAGCACGGCGCGCAGCGGCGCCGCGGCCTTGTTCACGGTCTCCATGCGTTCTGCGTCGTCGTCGGAGTCGGCGACGATCCCGCCGCCGGCCTGGACGTAGGCGCGCCCGTTCTTGAGCAGGGCCGAGCGGATCGCGATGGCCGCGTCCATCCGCCCGGAGAGGTCGAAGTAGCCGACCACTCCCCCGTAGATCCCGCGCCGGGTCGGCTCCCATGCGTCGAGCAGCTGCAGCGCGCGCGGCTTGGGCGCCCCGGAGAGCGTGCCGGCCGGGAAGGTCGCCGAGAGCACGTCGTAGGCGCTGTGCTCCGGGGCGAGTTCCCCTTGGACGTGGCTGGTCAGGTGCATCACGTGGCTGAAGCGCTCCACCGCCATGAACCGGGTGACCTGGACCGAGCCGGGGACGCAGACCTTGGCCAGGTCGTTGCGCGCCAGGTCCACCAGCATGATGTGCTCGGCGCGCTCCTTCTGATCTGCCAGCAGGTCCTCGGCCAGCTCGTCATCCTGCTTCGGGGTGTCCCCGCGGGGGCGGGTGCCGGCGATCGGGTGCGTGATCACGGTGGTGTCCTCCACGGTGACCAGCGCCTCCGGGGAGGCGCCGACCAGCTGGTAGGGCTCACCGTCCGGGGTCTCGAAGTGCATCAGATACATGTAGGGGCTGGGATTCAGCAGCCGCAGCATCCGGTAGACCGCGAGGGCGTCGACCTCGGTCTCCACCTCGAACCTGCGGGAGACCACGATCTGGAAGACCTCGCCGTCGATGATGGCCTGCTTGGCCTTGCCCAGGGTGGCCAGGTACTCGTTCTGGTCCCAGGCGTGGACCACCCGGTCGGTGAGGTCCTGCTGCACCGCGGCGCCCCATTCCGGCTGGGCGGTGGAGACCACCGGGGCGACCGGCTCGGCGAGCTGGGCGCTCATCTGGTGCAGCCGGGCGACGGCGTCGGTGTAGGCGCGCTCGGCGCCGGTGTCCTGGCCGTCGAAGTTGATCGCGTTGGCCACCAGGGTGACGGTGCCGTCGCGGTTGTCGTGCACCGCGAGGTCTGAGACCAGGTTCATCGCCATCTCCGGGACCTGGAGATCATCCACCGGAGGGTGCGGCAGCTTCTCCCAGTGGCGGATGACGTCCCAGCCGGCGTAGCCGACCAGTCCGGAGGTCAGGTGCGGCAGCTCCTCGATGAAGGGGCGCCCGGCTGTGCGCCGGGCCGCCCCTGTGGCGGTGCTGGAGAGGAACTCCAGGGTGTCTCGCAGCACCGCGGCGGTGCTTCCCTGGCGCGGCGTGCCGACCGGGGGCTCACCGATCCAGTGGGCGGCGCCGTCCTTCTCGCTCAGCGTCGCGGAGGTGCGCACCCCGATGAAGGAGTGTCGGGACCAGGCGGCCCCGGGGGCGGCGGATTCCATCAGGAAGGTGCCCGGGCGCGCGGCCCCGGACTCATCGGTGGCCAGCGCGCGGTAGATGCTCAGCGGGGTGTGGGAGTCGGCCAGCAGCGTCATGGTCACCGGGATGACCCGGTGGTCCTGGGCCAGCTGGAGGAACTCCTCACCTCCGGGGACCACAGTGCCGAGGTCATGCATGGGTGATCTCCCGTCCGGTGAAGCAGGTGGTGGTGCCGGTGTGGCAGGCGGGCCCGGACTGCTCGACCCGCATCAGCACCGTGTCGCCGTCGCAGTCCAGCGCCAGCGAGACCACCCGCTGGACGTTGCCCGAGGTGGCCCCCTTGCGCCAGAGCTCCTGGCGGGACCGGGAGTAGTACACCCCGTCGCCGGTGGCCAGGGTGATGCTCAGCGCCTCCGCGTTCATCCAGGCCAGCATGAGCACCTCGGAGGTCGCTGCGTCCTGGGTGATCACCGGGATCAGACCCTCGGCGTTGAAGCGCACGGCGTCTCGGACCGGCTGCGGGAGCTCCGGCGTGGGGGTTTCTGCGCTGCTCATGCGGACCTCATCTCACCGGGTGTCCGGCGGATCGAATGGCGTCTTTGACCTGGGCGATCATGTCATCGGGGCCGAAGTGGAACATCGAGGCGGCGAGGACCGCGTCGGCACCGGCGGCGATCGCGGGCGGGAAGTGGGCCGGGATCCCGGCGCCGCCGGAGGCGATCAGCGGGACCCGGGTCACTGCACGCACCGCGGAGATCATCTCGGTGTCGAAGCCGTCGCGGGTGCCGTCGGCATCGATGGAGTTCAGCAGGATCTCCCCGACCCCGCGCTGGGCGGCTTCACGGCACCAGGTGAGCGCGTCGATCCCGGTTCCGGTGCGGCCGCCGTGGGTGGTGACCTCGAAGCCGGACTCCGTGGCGTCGCTGCGCCGGGCGTCCAGGGAGAGCACCAGGACCTGGTTGCCGAAGCGTCCGACGATCTCGTCGATCACCTCGGGGCGGGAGACCGCCGCGGTGTTGATCGAGACCTTGTCCGCCCCGGTGCGCAGCAGCCGGTCCACATCCTTCGGCGAGCGGACTCCCCCGCCCACGGTCAGCGGGATGAAGACCTCCTCGGCCGTGCGGGTGACCACGTCATAGGTGGTCTCCCGGTCCGCCGAGGAGGCGGTGACGTCGAGGAAGGTCAGCTCATCGGCGCCGGCCCGGTTGTAGCGGTGCGCCAGCTCCACCGGGTCTCCGGCGTCGCGGAGGTTCTCGAAGTTGACCCCCTTGACCACCCGACCGGCGTCGACGTCGAGACAGGGGATGACTCGGACTGCAAGTGTCATCGGCTGCCTCGCGCTCAGATCCGGCAGGCGTGGATGGATGAGACCAGGATCGCTCGGGCGCCCAGGTCGTAGAGCTGATCCATCAGCTGGTTGGTCTTCTTTGCCGGCACCATGGAGCGCACCGCGACCCAGTTCTCATCCGCCAGCGGGGAGATGGTCGGGGACTCCAGCCCGGGGGTGATCGCGGCGGCCTGGGTGAGCAGATCCCGGTGCACGTCGTAGTCCATCATCACGTACTGCGCGGCCACCAGCACGCCCTGCAGGCGGCGGATCAGCCGGTCCAGGCCCTCGGGGTGCTGTCCGCGGCCGGAGATCAGGATCGCCTCGGAGGTCATGATCGGCTCGCCGAAGGTCTCCATCCCGGCGGCCTTGAGCGTGTTGCCGGTCTCCACGACGTCGGCGATGGCGTCGGCCACGCCCAGCCGGACGGCGGTCTCCACGGCACCGTCGAGATGGACCACCTCGACGTCGGGGACGCCCTGGTCCTCGAACCACTGCGCCAGCAGCCCGTCGTAGCTGGTGGCCACCCGGGTGCCGGCGAGGTCGGCGGCGCTGGTGAAGCGCCCGGCGGGTCCTGCGAGGCGGAAGGTGGACTTGCCGAAGCCCAGCCCCAGGACCTCTTCTGCCCCGTGGTCCACCCTGGCGTCCTGGAAGAGGTCGCGGCCGGTGAGGCCGACGTCGAGGGTGCCGGCGCCGACGTAGACGGCGATGTCGCGGGGACGCAGGTAGAAGAACTCCACCCCGTTCTCCTCATCGAGCATGACCAGTTCGCGGCGGTCGCGGCGCTGGACGTAGCCAGCCTCGGAGAGCATCTCCATGGCGGCCTCGGAGAGGGCGCCCTTGTTCGGAACAGCAATGCGCAGCATAGGGATCTCGTCTTTTCGTGTGCAGGTGGGTGCGGTGTCGGTGAACTCGCCCGGGAGGTTCTACAGGTACTTGTAGACGTCCTCGGGGGCGATGCCCTTGGCGATCATCATGACCTGCAGATGGTAAAGCAGCTGGGAGATCTCCTCAGCGGCCTCTTCATCGCTCTGATACTCGGCCGCCATCCAGACCTCGGCGGCCTCCTCGACGATCTTCTTCCCGATCTGATGCACCCCGGCATCCAGGGCGGCGACGGTGCCCGAACCCTCCGGACGGGTCTCGGCCTTCCGGGCAAGTTCGGCGTAGAGCTGGTCGAAGGTTTTCACCGCTTCAGGGTATCTCACCGGTTCAGCGCGGCGATCTCCACGGCGGCGGAGACGGCGGCATGTGCCGCTTCGAAGCCCTTGTCCTCCTTGGATCCCTGCAGGCCGGCCCGATCCAGCGCCTGCGCCTCGTCGTCGCAGGTGAGCAGTCCGAAGCCGACCGGGGTTCCGGTGCTCAGCGCCACCTGTCCCAGTCCGTCGGTGGCTGCGGAGCAGACGTAGTCGAAATGCGGGGTCCCGCCGCGGATCACGACTCCCAGGGCGACCACGACGTCGAAGCTCTTCGCCGCGTGCGAGGCGATCACCGGAAGCTCGAAGGATCCCGGGGCGCGGATCACGGTGACCTCCTGCAGACCGATCTCGGCGCAGAACCGGTGGGCACCGGCGATCAGCCCGTCCATCACCACCTGGTGCCAGCGGGAGGCGACGACGGCGACGCGCAGGTTCTGCTCGGCGGCTGCGGCGCGCAGCGCCTCCAGCTCGGCGGTCTCGATCTGGGGTGTTCCGGTGCCGCTCATGCGGTCTCCTCTGCTGTGCTCATCGGTGTCGTCAGGGTTCTCGGTGTGATCAGTGTCATCATGCGGCCGGTGTCTTCATCCGGCCGGTGTCTTCAGGCTCACTGCTCGTGGAGCTGCAGGTGATCCAGAGTGTGGTTCATCCGGTCCCGCTTGGTCTGCAGGTATCGGCGGTTGGTCTCGTGCACCACTCCGGTGGAGGGGGCGAGCTCGACGTCGAGACCGGCGGCGCGAAGGGTCTGGACCTTCAGCGGGTTGTTGGTCATCAGCCGCAGCCGGCGGATGCCTGCGGCGTAGAGGATGGCGGCGGCGCCGGAGAAGTCGCGCAGCTCCGCGGCCAGGCCGAGCATCTCGTTGGCCTCCACGGTGTCAGCGCCCTGCTCCTGGAGCTTATAGGCGCGCATCTTGTTCGCCAGGCCGATGCCGCGGCCCTCGTGGCCGCGCAGGTAGAGCAGGTGCCCGCCGTCGCGCTGGATGGACTCCAGCGCGGAGGCGAGCTGGGTGCCGCAGTCGCAGCGCCGGGAGCCCAGCACGTCCCCGGTGACGCACTCGGAGTGCATCCGGATCAGCGGGCGCTCGGTGGACTCGTTGCCCTCACCGGGGGCCTGGGCGAGCGCGGAGATGAGCATGTGCTCATGCCCGGTGGCGTGCTCGGTCCAGACCTGGGCGGCAAAGACCCCGTGATCGGTGGGCAGGGTGACCACCGGTCCGGGGGTCACCAGCTTGGAGATCTCATCCCCGGGAGCCTCCCAGCTGGCGGCCACCGCATCCATCGCGGTGCACGGCTTCGGGGTGCCGCCGCGGTAGGTGATGAGGTCGGCGATCGAGATCAGCGCGTACTGGTGGGCGTCGGCGAACTTGCGCAGCGCGGGCAGGCGCATCATCCGTCCGTCGTCGTGGGTGAGCTCGGCGATCACTCCGACTTCGGGAAGCCCGGCCAGCCGGCACAGGTCCACGGCGGCCTCGGTGTGACCGTCGCGTCCGAGCACTCCCCGCGGATCAGCGATCAGCGGGAAGATGTGGCCCGGGCGGCTCAGATCCGCCGCGGTGCTGGCAGAGTCCGCGAGCACCCGCACGGTCAGTGCCCGGTCTGCGGCGCTGATCCCGGTGCTCACACCGGTGGCCGCGTCGCAGCTGATCGTGTACGCGGTGCCCTTGGGGTCCTCGTTGTCGATCACCATCGGGGGCAGCCCCAGGTGCTCAGCTCGCTCGGGGGTCATCGGCGTGCAGATCACCCCGGAGGTGTGGCGCACCGTCAGCGCCATCAGCTCCTGCGTGGCCAGCGCCGCGGGGAAGATGATGTCACCTTCGTTCTCCCGGTCGGCGTCGTCGACGACGATCACCGGTCGGCCTGCCGCCAGCTCGTTGAGCGCGACGTCGATCCGGTCCAGCATCGGGGCCGGCGTGTCCGGCTGCGGCACCGCCGGCACGGACTCGGGCTGCGGGGCCGCCGCGAGCTCCTGGGTCACCGATGGCGCCACATTCGCCGGGGCCGCCACATCTGCTGCCTGGTCAGCGCGCGAGTGCTCCTGGAACTGCAGCATCCGGCGGGCGTACTTCGCGAGCACGTCCACCTCGATGTTGACCTTCGCCCCGACCTCGGTGCTGCCCAGCGTGGTCTCTGCCAGGGTGGTCGGGATCAGACCGACCTCGAACCAGGCCTCGCTGGAGCCGGGCGCGGAGACCGCGCTGATGGTCAGCGAGACCCCGTTGATGGCGATGGAGCCTTTCTCCGCGATATAGGGCGCCAGTTCCGGACTCACCGCGAAACGGTGGCGGCCGTCCCGGAGATCCGCCTCGGTCAGCTGTGCGAGCCCATCCACATGGCCCTGGACCACATGCCCGTCCAACCGGGCACCGGAGGGCAGGCATCGTTCGAGGTTCAGCGGGTCCCCCACCTTCAGCTCCCCCAGTGCCGTGCGTGAGAGGGTCTCCTGGATCAGCTCCACGCTGATCCGTTCTTCCTCGATGGCGACCGCAGAGACACAGACACCGTTGATCGCGATCGAGCCGCCGAGCCCAAGGCCTTCGGTGTGCCCGGGTGCCTGGAAGCTCAGCCGCTCCACACCTTTCGCGGGATCGGGCCGACGCTCGAGGACCTCTCCCAATCCAGTCACGATTCCGGTGAACATGTATCTCCTTTCGGCTGCAGGTGCACACAGACATCGGAGTCCATGATCTGCACCGGCCCGCCCTCAGCGGGGTCAAGGGCGAAGCGGGGCGCCTCGCTCAGGGTTCTCACACCGATGTCACCGACGCTGCCGCGACCCGTGCCGAGCAGCAGCGGCGCCTGGTAGGCGAAGACCTCGTCGACGAGATCGGCGGCGAAGAAGGCCGAGAGCACGCTCTGCCCGCCTTCGACCAGGACGTGTTTGACCGGGTAGCCGCCGTGGGTGGTCTGCGCCAGCTCCTGCAGCGCGGTCAGCGGGTCCCGGGTGCGCAGCTGCACCCAGCCGTCTCCCTCGGGCAGGCCCTGGGTGAGCTGCAGCCCGGGGCGCGCCGGGGTCATCCCCATGACCACGCGCAGCGGCTGGCGGAGACTGAGCTCCCCGGAGGGGGTGCGTGCGGTGAGCCGCGGGTCGTCCACCGCGACCGTGTTGGTGCCGACCAGGATCGCGTCGGCCCGGCTGCGCACCTGGTGGGTATGATCACGCGCCGCCTTGGAGGTGATCCATTGGCTCGTGCCGTCCTCTGCCGCGATCCTCCCATCCATGGTCTGTGCCAGGTGGGCAGTGACGAAGGGGCGGGACTGGCGCGCGGCGGTGACCCAGCGGTGGTTCAGCGCCTGGCACTGCTGGGCCAGCACTCCGGAGACGACGTCGATCCCGGCGCGCCGCAGCACCTCGGCTCCCCCGCCGTTGCTGGAGGGGTCAGAGGCGCCGTGGACCACCCGGCCCACGCCGGCGTCGATGATCAGCTCGGTGCAGGCGGGCTGCCGGCCCTGGTGACGGCACGGCTCCAGCGTGGAGTACAGCGTGGCGGTGCTCAGGTCGGATCCGCCGGGATGGTCACGGCGGAAACGTTCCAGCGCGTCGCGCTCGGCGTGGTGGGTGCCGGCCCCGCGGTGGTGCCCGATGCTGAGCACGTCCCCTGCTTCAGAGACCAGCATCGCCCCGACGAGCGGGTTCGCGCCGCGGACGCCGAGAATCGCGGCGTCCAGCGCCTGCTGCATCAAGGCTTCGTCCTGCACCGCGTCATCCTTCCCCAGCGTGTCGGCGCACTCCGGGGAGGCCGACGCCGTCGTGGCGTCGGTCGAGGCCGCAGGGCCGCCTGAGCGATTCTCAGACACTTTCCCGCGGACTCTCGTGCTTCTCCCATCCAGACTGTGACTGTCGGTACCGGAATTCCACCGGTTCAACCAGTTCCCGCGCAGCGTGCTGGCGTGACCTGGGTCGCGGACTATGACCGCCGGTTCGGACTTTCGCCGATCCCGGAGCACGAAATGTGTAACTACAAGTGTGCCACATGCACGCCGCGGGGCGGGCCGATCCCGCTGTGGGTGAAATCTGAGGACGCACGACCAGGGGCCCGGGCGCAGATAAGCGAAGGGCCCGAGACCTGGTGGTCTCGGGCCCTTCGCTGCGCCGCCTGCCGGGCGGCCCTTCTGAGCGGATGACGAGATTCGAACTCGCGACCCTCACCATGGCAAGGTGATGCTCTAGCCAGCTGAGCTACATCCGCATGAGATCAGGAGGCCCTACCACCGTGAGGTGGTCGCATTTCCTGCTCTCAGTGCGCGATACTGGGATCGAACCAGTGACCTCTTCCGTGTCAGGGAAGCGCGCTACCGCTGCGCTAATCGCGCCTGTACGTGATCCGTGGACCACCGTGGCGTGTTCTGTGCTGCTTCGCTATTCTGTTCTGTTTATTTGCTTCTGCCGCTGTCCCCCGATGACCCGGAGACACCTGCGAGGTGGGGACGGGAATCGAACCCGCGTTGACGGCTTTGCAGGCCGCTGCCTCGCCACTCGGCCACCCCACCGCAGTCCACCACCGACCTCAAGGTCTTTGGTCGACCCTCAGTGGTAAGGCCTTGTCAGGCCCTGACACCGTCGAGGATTCCGTCAAGGATCCTCTCATACTCTCATGCTTGTTTCCTGCGAGCGAATGACGAGATTCGAACTCGCGACCCTCACCATGGCAAGGTGATGCTCTAGCCAGCTGAGCTACATCCGCAGTGCTGTCCCGACCGCATCGTTTCGCGGCGTTTCAACGACTTGAAACGATAGCGCAGGTCTCTGCCGCACGTCCAATCGGGTGCCGGACGGTCCTCGCTGTGGGCGCCGATCGAGTCCCGGCAGGTGACAGACTAGAGGTGATGACACAGCCCAGCCTCGCCCACGCCACCGACTACGGCCGCATGTACTCCCGTGCCATCGGCAGCTCCCCCGAGGTGCCCTCGATCACCACGGTGATCTCCCAGGAGCACAAGGACCTGACCGGCTGGGCCGGGCATATGGCCGCGGCCGAGCTCTCCGGTGACCAGCGTCTGGCCGGCGCAGTCGGCTCCCCCGCCGAGTTGAAGAGACTGGCCCGGGAAGCCTCCTCCGCGGCGGAACGCTTTCGTGACGCCGCCGCGGCGCGCGGAGATCGGGTGCACAACTATGCCGAGCAGATCGCCCTCGAGGCCCTGGGTGTCGCCCAGGAGGCCGGTGCGGCCCGACGGGTGCTCGCGGAACACCGGGAAGCCAGCTATGCGGACCGCTTCGACGAATGGTGGCAGCTCTACGGGGTGGTCCCGCTCGCCGCCGAGGTGACGGTCTGGAACCACACCCAGGGCTACGCCGGGACGCTGGACCTGATCGCCGAGATCGGCGGGCGCACCTGCATCATCGACTTCAAGACCAAGGGACTGACCCGGGACGGACGGGCCAAACCGCTCAGTGACTCGGTGGTGATGCAGCTGGTGGCAGGCATGCAGGCCGAAGAGATGCTCCTCGACGCCAGGACCGGACAGTGGGGCCCCTGGCCCTATGGTGAGGACCCGATCCTGCTGGCGGTGGCGGTCTCGGAGGCCGAGGTGGTCCCGAGTCAGGCAAATCCCGCGGTGCTGAAATCCCACTGGCACAAATTCTGGGCGCTGCGCCAGGTCTGGGAGCACAGCAGGTCGGCACAGGCCGCAGGCACCGCGCTGCGTCCGATCTCGCCGCCTCCGCTGCCCCGCCCACCCGGGGGTGTCCCTGGAGAATGACAGAATGTCCCCCATGACTGTCCTGAGCATCCGCATGATCGGCGACCCGGTGCTGCGCACCCCCGCGACCCCAGTTCCGGCCGTGGATGAGAGCATCCGGGAGCTGATCGCCGACATGTTCGAGACCATGGACGCGGTCGCCGGCATCGGGCTCGCCGCCCCACAGGTCGGCGTCAGCCGCAGGATCTTCACCTTCGACGTGGCCGGTGTCCGCGGCGCCGTGGTCAATCCCGAGCTCACCCTGCGCGGCGAGAGCCGGTTCACCGCGCGGGCGCCCGAACGCGGCGAGGCCGAAGGTGAGAACCTGCTCCGAGAAGGGTGCCTCTCGGTGGCCGAGATCTATGCCCCGGTGGTGCGCGCCCAGCAGGTGACGCTCACCGGCACCGACGCCGAGGGCGAGGAGCTCACCATGGAGGCCAACGGGTTGTTGGCGGCATGTTTCCAGCACGAGGTGGACCACCTCGATGGCCGGCTCTTCGTGGATCGACTCACCGGGCAGGACAAGGTCACCGCGTTCCGGGCCCTGCGCTCCCGCGACTACGGCCAGGCCATCGATCAGACCCGCGGCTCCCGCACGAGCCGCCACAGCAGCTTCTTCGCCTCCTGAAAGGCCCCTGACACATCATGCAGCAGTTCACCGAAGACACCTTGGCCGAGGCGCGCGCGGAGACCCGCGGCAGCAGACCCGGTCCGGGACGGATCATCTTCGCCGGAACCCCGGAGATCGCCGCCATCGCCCTGCGCACCATGCTGCGCGCGGGCGCCGAGGTGGCAGCGGTGCTCACCAGGCCTGATGCTCCCGTGGGGCGACGGCGCAAGCTGACCCCGTCCCCGGTGGCTGCGGTCGCCGAGGAGGCCGGGATCCACGTGATCAAGGCTGACGCCGTGGACGCCGAGATCACCGCGGAGCTCGCCGCGGCGGAGGCCACGCTCGGCGTCGTCGTGGCCTATGGCGCCCTGCTGCCCGGTGCCGCACTCGAGGTCCCCGCCCGCGGCTGGGTGAACCTGCACTACTCCGCCCTCCCGCTGCACCGCGGCGCGGCGCCGGTGCCTCACACCATGCTGGCTGGTCAGACCGAGACCGCGGCCACGGTGTTCCAGCTGGAACGCGGCATGGACACCGGGCCCATCCACGGGATCTGCCGCCACCAGATCGGCGAGGCGACCTCGGCGGGGACGGTCCTCGAGGAGCTCACGGTCCTGGGGTCCTCCCTGCTGATGGTGCTGCTGCCAGACCTGCTCGCCGGCACCTCCACTCCCGAGCCCCAGGTCGGTGAGCCCAGCTACGCTCCGAAGCTGACCGCCGCAGACGCCTTCATCGACCCGCGCCGCCCAGCCGCCGAACTGGTGAATCGGATCAACGCGACCATCCCCGAACCCGGCGCCTGGACCTTGAACGGTGATCAGCGGGTCAAGCTCGGCGTCGCCAGGCTCTACCGGGCCGAGACGGCGCCGGGGACCGAGGAGTCTGCGGCGCAGATCGGCGCGGTGCGAGAGCTTGCCCCGGAACAGCCCGGCGCCACCCCGGTGATCGGGTTCCGTGCCGGCGACGGCGCCGATGTGGTGCTCAGCAGCGTGCAGCCGGCAGGCAAGCAGATGCTCAACGCCGCCGACTGGTACCGCGGCCTGCACGGCGAGGTGCTGCTGGGCGGACCGGAGCAGGACCGTCCCCAGCAGAGCCTGCCTGGGCAGGCGAAGAGCACCGAGACCGCTGAGACTGCCCCGACTGCCACGCACCCCACGGAAGGGCGCGCCCGATGAGCCACGCCGGCCGAGACTCCGCCCAGCAGCCCAGCCGCAGGAATGAGAAGGGCCGGGAACGCAATCGCGGCGCGAAGAGCTCCCCCGGCCAGGGCAGGTCCGATCAGGGCGGGTCAGGTCAGGGCGGGGGCACAGGTGGACGTCGGTTCAGCGCCGCGGCTCCAGCCCAGCGCAAACGCCGGGCGGATCCGGCCCGGCTCACGGCCTACACCGTGCTGCGCGCGGTCAGCCGGGACGACGCCTACGCCAACCTCACGCTGCCC
The DNA here is from genome assembly GCF_014138825.1 of Nesterenkonia sandarakina. NCBI lineage: Bacteria > Bacillati > Actinomycetota > Actinomycetes > Micrococcales > Micrococcaceae > Nesterenkonia > Nesterenkonia sandarakina. Next base: position 1,163,059 of record NZ_JACJIH010000001.1, read on the forward strand.
GCCGAGATCCGGCGTCGGCGGCTGGACAAGCGCGACGCCGGCTTCGCCACTGAGCTGACCTACGGCACGCTGCGCGGCACCGGCACCTACGACGCGATTCTCAGCGCCTGCGTGGACCGGCCCCTTCACCAGCTCGACGCCCCGGTGCTGGACGCGCTGCGACTGGGCGCCCACCAGCTGTTGAACATGCGGGTGGAGACCCACGCCGCGGTGGATGAGACCGTGGCGCTGGTGCGCGCCGAGATCGGCGCCGGCCCCAGCGGGCTGGTCAATGCCGTGCTGCGCAAGGTCAGTTCCCGGACTCTCCAGGACTGGACCCGGACGCTCTCAGCCGAGCGCGACCTGAGCGGCGACGACGCCCTCGCGCTCACCCACGCCCACCCGGCCTGGGTGGTGCGTGCCCTGCGGCAGTCGCTGCGCGCCGATGGCCGCGGCGACGAGCTCGAGGAGCTGCTGCGCGCGAACAACGCCGCCCCCGAGGTCCACCTGGTGGAGCTCCCCGGCACCAGCTCGGTCGAGGGTGACCGGCTGCGCAGCGCCCAGGAGGCCGGGGCCGTGGCCTCCAGCGCGCTGACCGGTGCCGCGATCTTCCGCGGCGGTGACATCGCTCGGCTGCCTGGCACCCGGGAAGGTCAGCTGCGGGTCCAGGACATCGGCTCGCAATGGGTCACCCGCGCCCTGGCCGCCGCGGAGCTCCCGGATCCGAGCCAGCGTGCAGAGCGCTGGCTCGACCTGTGCGCCGGCCCGGGCGGCAAGGCGGCACTGCTGGCAGCGCTGGCCGCCCAGCGCGGCGCCACCGTGCTCGCCAACGAACCAGCCGCGCACCGTGCCAAGCTGGTGAGCCAGGCGCTGCAGGCAGTGGACCACCAGGCCTGGACCGTGCGCACCGGCGATGGCCGCACCATCGGCGAGGATCCGACCGGCACCGGCTTCCAGCGGATCCTGGTCGATGCACCCTGCACCGGCCTGGGCGCGCTGCGTCGCCGGCCCGAGGCCCGCTGGCGTCGCACCCCCGGAGACCTCGCCGGCCTGACCGCGCTGCAGCATGAGCTGCTCGACGCGGCCGTCGGGGCACTGGCTCCCGGAGGGCTGCTGGCCTACGTCACCTGCTCACCGCATATGGCCGAGACCGTGATCCAGGTCGATGACCTGCTGCGCCGCCACCCGGAGCTGGAGCTGCTCGACGCCCACGGGCCGATGCGCGCCGCCGCCGAGGACGCCGGTGCCCAGCTGCTGCGCGATGCGCCGGCAGGCGCCGGCAGCCAGACCGCCGCGCGCTGCGTGCAGCTCTGGCCGCATATCCACGGCACCGATGCGATGTTCTTCGCGCTCCTTCAGCGTCCGGTGGACGCGAAGGATGCCTCAGCCTCGCACCAGTCCCAGGAGTCCGAGTCCGACCAGTCCCGGGAGTCCGACGACGTCGCGGAGCACCCCGGCGGTAGGATCGCCCTGTGATCAGCCCGCGCATCCACCCCAGCATCCTCAACGCCGACTTCGCGAACCTGGCCACCGAGCTGTCCCGGATCAGCTCTGCCGATGCGGTGCATGTCGACGTGATGGACAACCATTTCGTGCCGAATCTGACCATCGGCCTGCCGGTGGTGAAGTCCCTGCGCGCGGCCACCGAGCTGCCGCTGGACATCCACCTGATGATCGAGGACCCGGACACCTGGGCACCGCAGTACGCCGAGCTCGGCTGTGAGTCCGTGACCTTCCATGCCGAAGCGGCAGGGGCGCCGATCCGGCTCGCCCGCGAGCTGCGCGCGCAGGGTTCCCGGTCCGCCATGGCGCTGAAGCCTGCCACCGGGATCGAGCCGTACCTGGACATGCTCGGGGAGCTGGACATGCTGCTGCTGATGACCGTGGAGCCCGGGTTCGGCGGACAGAGCTTCCTGGACCTGATCCTGCCCAAGATCCGCCGGGCCCGGAAAGCCGTGGATGATCTGGGCGGGACCGTGGCGCTCCAGGTCGACGGCGGCATCAGCGCCGAGACGATCCAGCGCGCGGCCGAGGCCGGTGCGGACACCTTTGTGGCCGGCTCGGCGGTGTATTCAGCCCCCGACGCCGCCGCGGCGATCGCGCAGCTGCGCAGCCTCGCCGGCTGAGGCCGCCAGAGATCACCTCGGGGCGCGATCCCCGCCGATCAGGCCTCGAAGCTCGCGGCGGGAGTGGATCTTCAGCTTCGTCATCGCGTTGGCCACGTGGTACTCCACGGTGCGCACCGAGAGCACCAGCTGCTCCGCGACCTCGCGGTTGGTCCGGCCCTCGGAGACCAGCAGCGAGACCTGACGTTCGCGCCGGGAGAGTCCATGCAGCGCCTCCTCGGCGCGCGGGCTGAGCACCGGATCGGTCAGCGCCGAGACTCCCCGGGGCGCCCACGCGACCAGGCGCCCACCGGGCTGCGCTGCGCTGCGCGCAGCGGGTTCCGCAGGCACGGCGCCGGAGGTGACGTCTGCGGCGCCGGGCGCAGGCATCCGGCCGGAGGTGGAGAGCTCCGGTGATCCAGGTGCCGAGGTCCCCCGCCCCGCCCGGTTCAACGATGCTCCCGCCACCGACGAGGCGCCCGCCCTCGCCGCGGGACGCGGCGGCCCCTGCATGATCCGGGGACGCAGCATCTCCATGAGCTGGTTGGCGCGGTCCAGCTGCGAACCGGCTCCGCAGGACTGCAGCACCGAGGCCGCCCACACCGCGAGCTCCAAAGCGGTGGCCCGATGCCGGGCCAGCTCCTGCGGGTAGGCCGCCGCCAGTGTGGCGATGTCGATGCTCAGCATCGCCCGGAAGATCCGGAAACCCCCGCCCTCCCCCGGCGGCTGGGTGGGTCGGATGGATCCGGCGGCGTCATAGCCGCGCAGCACCTCCAGGAAGCAGTCCATCGCCTCCCTCGGGGCATCGGCTCCCCAGCGTTCGAAGCCTCTGAGGTACGGGGTGGTCAGATGGCGCTGGAAGTCCACGACGCCGGCGTCGTCCTCGGCACTGCGCAGCAGCGCCGGCAGCATCGCGGCCCACCCGCTGACGTGGAGCGCACGTGCCAACATGCTCACCGCCTGCGGCTCCATCGCCCACCAGGCGGTGCCGTCGTTGCGCATGCTCAGCAGGTTCCGGGCGACCCCTCGAAAGTCGGACTGGGAGGCGGCCAGGCACGCCTCCACCCAGTCGAGGGTCCCGGTGACCAGCGGACCCTTCGCGAACCGGCTCTCGCGCAGCACCTCGAGCCGGGCCCGGACCTTCTCCACCTCTCCCCGCGCCGCCGGCACGACGGCCGAGACCGCGTAGGCCACATGGGAGACGGCGTTCTCGCCGCGGCACAGGGCCTCCCCCGCCGCGCGGTCCGCCATCTGTTCGGCCTCATCCCAATAGGCCGAGCTGAAGAGCAGCAGCGCCAGCTGAGAGCGGGCGTACATCACGTAGCTGTTGGTGCCGTCCTGCGCGGCAGCCACGCTGAGGTCCTGGTAGGCGCAGTCCTCCTGACCGACCTGGCGGTAGAGTGCCCCGCGCACCGCATGCAGCGAGGCGTCGAAACGCTCCACGCCGACCCTGCCACGCAGCTGCTCCAGGGCGGCGCAGACCCGGTCGATCATGGTGAGCGCATCCCCGGGGTCCACTGCCGAGAAGCCGAGCCAGAGGCTGTTCAGGGACGCCATGCCGTGCAGCTGATCCCGGCTCCAGATCTCACCGACCAGGCCCGCCCCCTCGGAGGAGCCCAGCACCTCGGTCAGTGCAGCAGAGACATCATGCGCCAGCGCCGCACCTCGGTCCCGACGCGACTCCGCGTAGAGCCGGGCGTTGACCTCGATGACCGCCTCGGCATAGATGGGCAGCCCAGCGTCAGGCTGGGCCGGCACCGATTCCAGCTCCTGGAGCGCCCCCTCCAGGTCGGACTGCTCCAGCAGCATCAGCGCCAGGATCCCTGAGCGGCCGGTAGACTCCGGCATCGTGCGCATCGGAGACTCCAGGGCGAGCAGAGCCGAGATCCGGTTGGTCCGCACGGCCAGGCCCGCGAGCAGAGCCAGTGACTCCGCATCGAAAGGGGCCATCGCGATCGCTGCCATGATGTGATCGAAGGCTTCCCGGAAGTCGTGCCGCCGGGCGGCCTGGCGCGCGTGGTCCTGCAGCTGAGCGATGACCTGATCCGCCGCACCCCGGGAGGGATCCCGTCGGATCGCTTCGGCCAGGTGGCGCACCGACTCCTCCCCGGTGAGCACCCCGGCAAGAGCGTGCAGCAGCTCCGCCCGCTCCACCTCCGGGGTGCCGCTGAGCACCGCCCGGCTCAGGGAACGCCGTGGCACCGAGTAGCGGCCGGTGAGCTCCTCCCAGCTGAGCAGGGCAGTCCCTAACAGGGCGGCAGGGTCCACCGTGGCGCCCAGTGCCGCCTCGATCTGGCTCCGGCTCAGCGAGGTGTCGGCGGCGGCCAGCAGCGTCACCGCTCGACGATCCGCCTCCTCGAGCCGGTCCATCTGGGTGAGCACGTCCCGGTGCATTCCGCTGTAGTCTGCCGAGCGCACTGTGGCGGCCAGCGCCTGGTCGATGCTGCGCGCCCCGGCGGGCACCCGGCGCAGCCAGCGTCCCACCTGTTCCACCAGGCCGGGGTAGCCGTCGGTCTCGCGCAGCACCGCTCCCGCCACCGACGCCGCGATCGGCAGCTTGGAGTAGGCCTCCAGCAGCTCACCGACCTCTCGCAGGGCGAGCGGCTGCAGGCCGATGTAGGTGCCTCGGGGACTGGCCTGGGCCAGTCGGATGAGCCGCTGGACCTCCGGGCGCGTCGAGCCCTGGGTGCTCAGCACCACCAGCACCGGTCCGTTCTGGAAGATGCTCAGTGCCCGCCAGAGCGCCTCGGCGGAGACCTCATCGACCAGGTGCAGGTTCTTCACGCTCATCAGGTAGGGCCGCTGCAGGTTCCGCGCCGCGTCGAACCCGCTGGCCAGGAGGTCCTCCAGCTCAGTCGGGTCAGGGGATCCCGCCCCGAGCAGGTGGTGGATCGCGGACCCGGCCCGGGGGCTGAAGGACTCATCGAGCAGGATGGTGCGCTCGTTCCAGTCCGGGTAGGCCTCCATCGCCTGGTGCAGCAGCCGGGTCTTTCCGGAGCCGGTGAAGCCTTCGATGACCACGAACTGCGCCTTGCCCTGCCGCGCCCGGTCCGCCGCGCGGCGGATCAGCTCGATCTCCTCAAGCCTGCCCACGAAGGGGTCGCTGCGGTGCACCGGGGCTCCTTGCTCGACGGATCAGGTGCTCGAAACTATACCGGCCCGTACCTTCTACTGGGTTTCTCGGCTCAGACTACGGGGTTTTGCGTCATCTGAACGGCCGGCGGAGCCCGCGGGCGTGTAATGAAAGGGCCTCCTCGGAGGCGCAGGTGGTCCGAAGAGAAAGTTCAGGGGGTTCTCTTCGGACCATCAGTGCGTCCGCCGCCGGCGCCGTCGGCCCCCAGGTCAGCGGCTGCGGCGCGGGTCGGGCCTGCCGTGGTACTCGCACCTCACGGCATGCTCGAAGCCTCCCAGACGTGAAAAGACCGGTGGCGCTCTCAACCTTCCCCAGAAGAGAGCACCACCGGCACGCTGAAAAGTCTATCGGAATCCGAATCTGGGCTGCACCACGGTTGCACCTGAGCTTGAAGGTCCGTGCAGCTCTTCCCGGCGCAGCTCCTCGATGGCGTTCTCGAAGTCCTGCAACGTGTCGAACCCGCGATACACCGAGGCGAAGCGCATATAGGCGACCACATCCAGACGGCGCAGCGGGCCGAGGATCGCCAGACCCACATCATTGGCGTCGACCTCCGCGTTGCCGGCGGCGCGGATGTTCTCCTCCACTTCCTGGGCGAGCACCGCCAGATCATCGTTGGAGACCGGGCGTCCCTGACAGGCCTTGCGCACCCCGTTGATCACCTTGGCACGGTCAAAGGGCTCCGCCGCGCCGGAACGCTTGATCACGTTCAGGCTGGTGGTCTCCATGGTGGTGAAGCGCTTGGAGCACTGGGGGCACTGCCGACGTCGGCGGATGCCGGAACCGTCGTCCAGCATGCGGGAGTCGACCACTCGGGACGAATCATGGCGGCAATAGGGGCAGTACATAAGGCCAGTCTACCCACCACATATAGTGCGCCTCAAATCACCAACCACAAGATGTTGTGGAAATCCCGCCTGCTTCGCGGTCTGCGGCGGGACCCCGGAAGCGGCTCAGAGCTCCAGGCAACCGGGGCCGAGGAGCACCTTGAGATCCCCGAACAGCGCCGGTGACGGGCTGACCTGGTACTCGTGGCCCAGCCGCAGGAGCTCGATCTTGTCCCCGGAGAGCAGCCGCACGTGCACGTCGGAGTTCCCCCGATGCGCGCGCAGGGCCCGTCCCAGCTCCATGACCAGGTGCTCGGAGGCGCGCTGGGCCGAGACCGAGACGACCACCGGCCCGGCGTTGCCGTCCTCATTGATCTCGGGCACCACCACGTCCATCGCCTTGAGCGTGACGCTGCCGTCCTCGCGACGGTCGATCTGACCCTTGACCGAGACCACCAGGTCCTCGGCGAGGATCATCGACACGGCCTGGTAGGTCTTGCCGAAGAACATCACCTCGATGGTGCCGGCCATGTCTTCGATCTCGGCGCGCGCATAGGGGTTCCCGGAGGACTTCGCGACTCGGCGCTGCAGCGAGGTGATCATCCCGGCGATGGTGATCCCGGCGCCGTCGGCCGGGCCGTCCTCCCCCATCACCGAGGAGATCGAGCGGTCGGCGTGGTGGGCCAGGACCCGTTCCAGGCCCTGGAGCGGGTGGTCGGAGACGTAGAGGCCGAGCATCTCGCGTTCGAAGGAGAGCTTGTCCATCTTCTCCCACTCCGGCAGGTCCGGGACGCTGACCGAGAGCGAGTCGCCCAGCTCCATGTTGGCGCTGCCGAAGAGATCGGTCTCGTAGGCCTGGGAGCCCTTCTTCTCTGAGATGGCCTGGTCGATGGCCTGTTCGTGGATGGTCACCAGGGCGCGGCGGGTGTGGCCGAGCTCGTCGAAGCCGCCGGCCTTGATCAGCGATTCGATGGTGCGCTTATTGCACACCTGCATCGGGACCTTCTTGAGGAAGTCGGCGAAGGTCTCATACGGGCCCTTCTCCTCACGCGCGGAGACCATCCCGGCGACCACGTTGGAGCCCACGTTGCGCACCGCGCCCATCCCGAAGCGGATGGTGTCATCGCCGACCGGGGTGAAGGTCAGCGCGGATTCGTTGATGCTCGGGGAGGTCACGGTGACGCCCATGCGCCGACATTCCGAGAGGTAGAGCGCGAGCTTGTCCCGGTTCTCCCCCACGGAGGTGAGCAGGGCCGCCAGGTACTCGGCCGGGTAGTTGGCCTTGAGGAAGGCGGTCCAGTACGCGATCAGTCCGTAGGCTGCGGTGTGGGCCTTGTTGAACGCGTAGTCCGAGAACGGGAGCAGGACGTCCCACAGCGCCTTGATCGCCGCGGCGGAATAGCCGTGAGACTCCATGCCGGAGGAGAAGTTCACATACTGCTTGTCCAGCTCGGACTTCTTCTTCTTGCCCATGGCGCGGCGCAGGATGTCGGCCTGGCCCAGGGAGTACCCGGCGACCTTCTGCGCGATGGCCATGACCTGCTCCTGGTAGACGATCAGCCCGTGCGTGGTGCCCAGGATCTCGCGCAGCGGCTCCTCCAGCTCCGGGTGGATCGGGCTGACCTCCTGGTGCCCGTTCTTGCGCAGCGCGTAGTTGGTGTGCGAGTTCGCGCCCATCGGGCCGGGCCGGTAGAGCGCCAGGGCGGCGGAGATGTCTTCGAAGTTGTCCGGTCGCATCAGGCGCAGCAGCGAGCGCATGCCGCCGCCGTCGAGCTGGAAGACGCCCAGGGTGTCTCCGCGGGCCAGCAGGTCATAGGCGGCACGGTCGGTGAGCTCCAGGGTTTCCAGGTCGATCTCGACGCCCTTGTTCAGCGCGATGTTCTCCAGGCAGTCGGAGATGATCGTGAGGTTGCGCAGACCCAGGAAGTCCATCTTGATCAGGCCGAGGTTCTCGCAGATCGGGTAGTCGAACTGCGTGATGATCGCGCCGTCCTGCTCACGCTTCATGATCGGGATGATGTCGATCAGCGGGTCGCTGGACATGATCACGCCCGCCGCGTGCACGCCCCACTGCCGCTTCAGCCCCTCCAGGCCGGAGGCGAGGTTGAAGATCTCGGTCAGCCGGGGGTCCGCGTCCACGTACTCGCGCATCTCGGCGGCCTCGGAGTAGCGCGAGGACTTGGGGTCATAGATGTCGCCCAGCGGCATCGGCTTGCCCATGGCGTCCGGGGGCATCTTCTTGCTCAGCTGGTCGCCGGTGGCGAAGGGCTCCCCCATGACGCGGGCGGAGTCCTTCAGCGCCTGCTTGGACTTGATCGTGCCGTAGGTGACGATCATCGCCACGCGTTCGTCGCCGTACTTGTTGACCACGTACTGGATGACCTCGGAGCGACGCCGGTCATCGAAGTCGACGTCGAAGTCGGGCATGGAGACGCGGTCGGGGTTCAGGAAGCGCTCGAAGATCAGGCCGTGCTGCAGCGGGTTCAGGTCGGTGATGCGCATCGCGTAGGCCACCATCGAGCCGGGCCCGGAGCCGCGTCCCGGGCCCACCCGGATGCCCTGCTCCTTGGCCCAGGTGATGAAGTCGGCCACCACCAGGAAGTAGCCGGGGAAGCCCATCTGGGTGATCACGCCGATCTCGTACTCGGCCTGCTTGCGGACCTCGTCCGGGATGCCGTTGGGGAACCGGTAGTGCAGCCCCTTCTCGACCTCCTGGATGAACCAGGACTCCTCGGACTCCCCGTCGGGCACCGGGAAGCGGGGCATATAGGAGGCGGATTCGTTGAACTCGACCTGGCAGCGTTCGGCGATGGCCAGGGTGTTGTCGCAGGCGTCGGGGAAGTCGCGGAAGAGATCGCGCATCTCCGCGGCGGACTTGAGGTAGAACTCCTCGGAGCCGAACTTGAACCGGTTCGGGTCATCCAGGGTGGAGTTCGACTGCACGCACAGCAGCGCCCCGTGGGCCTTGTGATCGTGCTGGTGGGTGTAGTGCAGGTCGTTGGTGGCGACCATCGGCAGGTTCAGCTCACGGGCCAGCTTGATCAGGTCGGCTTTGACCTTGCGCTCGATGTCGAGCCCGTGGTCCATCAGCTCGCAGTAGAAGTTCTCCTTCCCGAAGAGGTCCTGGTACTCCCCGGCGGCCTTCTTCGCCTCCTCGTACTGCCCCAGGTGCAGCCTGGTCTGGATCTCCCCGGAGGGGCACCCGGTGGTGGCGATGATCCCCTTGCCGTAGGTCTGCAGCAGCTCCCGGTCCATGCGTGGCTTATAGAAGTAGCCCTCCAGGGAGGCCTTCGAGCCCATCCGGAACAGGTTGTGCATCCCCGCGGTGTTCTCCGCCCACATGGTCATATGGGTGTAGGCGCCGCCGCCGGAGACGTCCTTCTCCCCGATCACACCGTCGCCCCACTTCACCCGGGTGCGGTCGGAGCGGTGCGTGCCGGGTGAGAGGTAGGCCTCGAGCCCGATGATCGGCTTCACGTCATAGTTCTGGGCGGTCTTCCAGAACTCATAGGCGCCGAAGAGGAACCCGTGGTCCGTGGTGGCCACTGCGGGCATCCCGAGGTGCTGGGTCTGCTCGAAGAGCTCCCCGATCTTCGCGGCGCCGTCGAGCATCGAGTACTCGGTGTGGTTGTGCAGGTGGACGAAGTCGCCGGTTCTCGCCATGCTCAGCCGTTCTCCAGGATCTCGAGGGCCTGCGCCAGGTCCGCGGGGTAGTCGGTGCGGTAGCTCACCCATTCTCCGTGGTCGGGGTGGTGGAAGCCGAGCTCCACCGCGTGCAGCCACTGCCGGGTCAGACCGAGGTCAGCGGCCAGCTGCGGGTCGGCCCCGTAGGTCAGATCTCCGGCGCAGGGGTGGCCCAGTGCGGAGAAGTGGACTCGGATCTGATGCGTGCGCCCGGTCTCCAGGTTGATGTCCATCAGGCTGGCCCGGCCATAGGCCTGCTGCAGCCGGTAGTGGGTGCGGGATTCGCGTCCGCCCTCGAGCACCGCGAAGCGCCAGTCATGCCCGGGATGCCGGCCGATGGGAGCGTCGATGGTGCCGTCCACGGGGTCCGGAAGACCCTGGACCAGCGCGTGATAGCTCTTCTGGGTGGTGCGCTGCCGGAAGGCGTCCTTGAGCATGGTGTAGGCGTGTTCGGTCTTGGCCACCACCATCACCCCGGAGGTTCCGACGTCGAGTCGGTGCACGATCCCTCGGCGCTCCTGGGCTCCTGAGGTGGAGATCTCCACCCCCGCGGCGAGCAGGCCCCCGATCACGGTCGGTCCGGTCCAGCCCGGCGAGGGGTGCGCGGCCACGCCCACGGGCTTGTCCACCACCACGATCGCCTCGTCCTGGTGCAGCACGGTCATCTCTTCCACGGCTTCGATCCTCACCTGGAGCGGGTCCTGCTTCTCGGGCACGACGACGGCAAGCTGGGCCCCTGCGGCCAAACGGTCAGACTTCTTCACTGCGCGCCCGGCGGTGCGCCCCTGGGTCCGGTCCTGCGCCCAGGTGACCAGTCCTTCTTTGAGCCACTGCGTGGCCTGAATGCGGGGCACCTGGAAGAGGGCGGCCAGCACGACGTCGGCCCGGCCGCCGTCGAGCGCCTCGGGCACGGCGATCTGCTGGGCGCTCATGTCTCGGTCTCCGCAGCGTCGGTCTTGGCGGTCTCTGTGGTCCCAGCGCTGGGCTTGCCGGCGCTGGGCTTCTCGGAGCTGTGTTCGCTGGAACTGGATCTCGCGGGGCTGTGCTTCTCGGGGCTGGACTTCTCAGGGCTGTGCTTCCCTGAGCTGTGCTCGCGGGTCCCGTCGAGGTTCAGCCCGAAGAGCATCATCGCGCAGATCCCGATGATCGAGCACACGATGAAGGAGTCGGCGATGTTGAAGATCGCGAAGTTCGGCACGGCGATGAAGTCGACGACGTGGCCCTGGCCGAAGCTGCGGATCCCTTCCCCGTTCAGCGAGGGGTCCCGGAAGATCCGGTCGGTGAGGTTGCCTGCCACCCCGCCGGCGAGCCCGCCCAGCCCCAGGGTCCACAGCCAGGATCCGCCGAGCTCACGGCTCTTGAACACCACGTAGCCGAGCACCGTGAGCATGATCAGTGTGAAGATCCAGGTGTAGTCGGTGCCCATGGAGAACGCGGCACCCGGGTTCAGGTGGTAGCGCCAGTACAGCACCGGGGGCAGCACCTCGGTCTGCTCTCCCAGGATCATCGTGGATTCGACCCAGAGCTTGGTTAACTGATCAGCGGCCCAGGCGAACACCGCCAGGGCCGCTGCCACGAGAAGTGCAGTTCGGCGGGACGGGGTGCGCGTGGACCGCTGATGGTCACCTGAGAGCTGTTTCGACACCGTTGGATTCTACAGGCCAAGGTGCCGGGAGGAGCCCCCGGGGACTGTGAGCTGCCTCAGCTGCCGGTGGCTTCCTTCTCGATGGAGCCGCGGCTGTTCAGGTCCGCCAGCTGACCCTCGATGTAGTCCTTCAGACGGGCCCGGTAGTCCCGCTCGAAGCTGGTCAGCTCACCGACCTTGGACTCCAGGTCAGCCTTCTTGCGCTCCAGCGCGTTCAGCGTGCGGGTGGAGGTCAGCTCCGCCTCTTCGATCATGTTCTCGGCGCGGGTCTCGGCCTCGGTGACGATCTCGCTGCGGCGCCGCTCAGCCTCGGCGAGCAGCTGCGCGTGGGTGTTCTCGGCAGTGCCGACCAGGTCATCGCGGCGGGTCTCACCCTCGGTGATGTAGGCGCTGCGAGTGCTCTCACCTTCGGCGATGTAGGCATCCCGGGTCTGCTCACCCTCGGCGATGTAGGCGCTGCGGGTCTGCTCGCCTTCGGCGATGTACTCGCTGCGCTTGGCCTCGCCCTCGGCGATGTAGGCCGCGCGGGTCTGCTCGCCCTCGGAGACGTACTGATCGTGCAGCTTCTGGGCCATGGCGAGCACGCCGGTGGCGGAGGTGGCCTGGTCGCTCGCAGCGGAGTCGACGGCGGGGCGTTCCTGGGCCGGGCGGGTGCCGGGGGCATACTCGGTCTCCGCGGCGTCGGCGCTGAGCTCGTGCTCTTCGGTGATCCGCTCGATGGAACCGGTCATGGTGGAGGTGGTCCCTGCATAGCCGGAGAGCCCTGCGTCCTTGAGCTCATCGGGCTCCAGGTTCGCCGGGTGCTCCTCGAGCTGCTCCTCCAGCCGGGCGACCTTCGCGGTGAGGTCCTCGTTCTCCTGGGTCAGGCGCCGCCATTCGACGACCACCTCGTCAAGGAAGTCATCGACCTCGTCCTTGTCGTAACCGGGACGGAACTTGGTCTCGGGGAATTCCTTGTTCAGGAGATCATCGGGGGTCAGGGCCATGCGGTGTCACCTCATCGAGTGGCTGGGGAAGCTGTGAAGCTGGTCTTGGGTCATCGACCAGGATACCCATTGCGATTCGCTGCCTCGAACTTCAACCTTCAAGTGTGGCTTTCACGGCTCGCAGATCCCTCCAGCGCGCAGTGCCGGCACCGCTGACCCGAGCCGGGATCAGGCGAATCCGCGCAGCACCATCTTCGCGATCACCACGAGCAGGAACACCAGCAGGAAGCCCATGTCCAGGGACACGCCGCCCAGGTTCAGCGGCGGCACCTTGCGCTGGATCCAGCGGATCGGCGGGTCGGTGATGCTGTACACACCGACGGCGATCATCAGCGGCAGGCCCTTGGGCCGCCAGCTGCGGGCGTACTGCTGCGTGAGGTCGAAGATGATGCGGACCACCAGGGCGAACTGGTAGATGGTCAGCAGCAGGTACAGGGGCGCGGTTAAGAGATCCACAGCTGAAAAGACTACTTGGTTCAGCTCTGGTTGAAGAACTGTGCCGAGGACGGAGCCTCCACGGCGGCGCGCTCTTCAGCCAGCACCTCGATGTTCTTCGGGGTCAGCAGGAACACCTTGTTGGTGACCCGCTCGATGGATCCGCCCATGCCGAAGACCAGCCCGGCGGAGAAGTCCACCAGTCGCTTGGCCTCAGCCTCGCCCATATCGGTGACATTCATGATCACCGGGATGTTGTCCCGGAAGGACTCGCCGATGACCTTCGCGTCGTTGTAGGAGCGCGGGTGAACGGTGGTGATTTTTCGCATCGGTGAACTTTCATCCCGGGAGGAGGGGGCGCGCTTGATCGGAGTGACCGGGGCCCGGTAGTCCGGGTCCACGGCCAGGTTGGAGCTGTTGTACTGACCCGTCTGCGCAGTGTCCTCGGCGTGATCGACTCCCAGGGAGACGACCTCGCTGCCGCGGACCGAGGCGGAGGCGCTGGTCGGTGCCGGGGTCTCCCGGACCGAGGCCGAGCTCGAGGAGCTGCGGCTCACCGAGCTGGGCTCGGTGCTGGCGCTCTGGGTGCTGCGGGTCGGGTGGGAGGACTCCTTGGAGAAGTTGTCCTCGCTGTAGTCGTCTCCGTCGGCGAGGCCGAGGTAGATCATGGTCTTCTTGAAGGCACCGGCCATGAGGGGTCTCCTGGAGGGAAGGTTGAATTGTCACTGCGCGGTCTCGAGACTATCGCTGAAGCGGACGCGCACCCAGGACATCTCGGCCAACCCGCAGGTGTGTCGCACCGTGTGCCACGGCTTCCTCCAGGTCACCGCTCATTCCGGCCGAGATCATGTCCGCGCGGGGGTGCCTCTCGCGCAGCTGCGCGGAGAGCTCACGCAGTCTCCGGAAGGCAGGTGCGGCCGGCTCGTCCAGCGGCGCGACCGCCATCAGTCCGCCCAGCGCCAGCCCTGGTGCCGCGGCGATCCGGTCGGCCAGCTCGAGGATCGAGGCCGGGTCAGCTCCTCCCCTGCCGTCGGCGGGCACCGGGTCGCGCAGATCCACCTGGATCAGGCAGGTCAGCGGAGGCTCGTCGGCGCTCGGAGCGACCTTGATCAGCGCCTTCAACAGAGAGGACCGGTCCACAGAGTGCAGATGGTCTGCGTAGCCGGTGACGGAGCGGGCCTTATTGGACTGCAGCTGGCCGATGAAGTGCCAGTGCAGGATCTCTTCATTCGCTGCCGGACCCGACGCCGGGTCCGCAGCTGGATCGTCTCCTGGATCGTCGGCTGGGTCTGATGCTGGATCGTCTGCGGGGCCGGCGGGGGCACCCGTGGATCCCGGCGCTGCGGGGGCTGCAGTGCCTGCGCGCAGCAGCTCGGTGACCTCGGCGGCCTTCGCCGCCGCCTCCCGGTCCCGGTTCTCCCCGACGTCGCGGACTCCCAGCCGGTGCAGCCGGAGAACATCGGCGGCGGGGAAGAACTTGGTGACCACGATCAGCGTGGGTCGATCTTGCCTCCCGGCGGCCTCCATGGCCCGGTCGATCCGAGCATGCACCGCGGCGAGGTTCGCCGCAAGCTCTTCGCTGCGCGGATCCTCAGCGCCGGGATCGGCTGCATCGGGATCGGCTACATCGGGGCTGGCTGCGTCGGGGCTGGCCGGTTCGGGGCTGGTCTGCACAGGGAGAGCCTATCGAACCGAGGGGCCGGGCTGGGAGGCCGCCGTGGGCATCCAGATCACTCCGGCGAAGCGACCCTTCCCCGGCGCTCGGCGGTGGGAGAACAACGACTCATCCTCGATGGTGCAGCCGGCGAGCTCCGCGACACGCACCCCCTGCCCGTCGAGGACCGCGCGGGCCTCGGCGCGCAGGTTCAGCGCACTGGAGCCCCAGCTGGTCTGCGAGACGATGGCGGGCCGCCCCTGAGAGACCTCAGCGACCATCTCCTCCGGGATCTCGTAGCAGTCCCCGCAGGCTCCGGGACCGATCCAGGCGGTGATCGCATCCGCTCCATGGGCACGCATGGCGGCCACGGTGTTCTCCAGGACTCCGGCGAGCAGTCCGGGGCGTCCGGCGTGGGCCGCAGCGGTGACCGGCACATCCCGGTCCGGATCCTGCGCGGCGCGACGTCCGTGGAGCAGCACCGGAAGACAGTCGGCGACCATGATCGCCAGTGGAACGGAGCCATCGGCGCAGACCCAGGCGTCGCCGGTGAGCACCTCAGAGCTGGGTGCGGGTTCGGCCGCAGCGGCGGGCGGCGGCGGAGCGGCGGGCTGCAGCGGCGCCGCGAACTCGGCAGATGCGTCGGGCTCGGCGGGGATCACATCGGCGGAGTGCACCTGGTTCAGAAAACGCAGGGAGCCTGCAGGCACGCCCATGCTGGTCTCGAGAAGCCGACGGTTCTCGGACACCTCGGGCTGGGATCCCACGTGGCGGGCCAGATTGCCGGCCTCCACGGAGGTGAAGCCCAGCTGCACGGTGTCCCCGGCAGTCGTCCCGGACTCGGCCTGGCCCCGCCACCAGAACGGTGACGGGGACGCGGCCGTGCTGGCCCCCGTGTTGCTGGGGGCCATGGTCACTTCAGGAAGTCGGGCACATCGAGGTCATCGTTGCGACCGCCGGTGTAGTCCGACTCGACGATGTCCGGGATGTCCTGCTGCTCCTCGTTCTCATGACGACGACGCGAGTGGTCCATCCGCTGCTGCGGCGCGGTGTCCTGGGACCCGGCGTTGCGCGCGGCCGGTGACCCGCTGATCGGAATCGTGCCGGGCACGGTCCCGGGGACGGGCGGCGCAGTGCGGGCCGCCGGGGCGGCGGACCCGACGCTGCGGGCCGGAGCCTGGTTCTGCATCGGCTGCGCGGGACGGGAGGTGGCGTCGACCTGGTCGAAGCCGGCGGCGATGACGGTGACTCGCGCCTCGTCACCGAGGGCGTCGTCGATGACGGCGCCGAAGATGATGTTGGCCTCCGGGTGGGCGACCTCCTGAACCAGCCGAGCTGCCTCGTTGATCTCGAAGAGTCCGAGATCCGAGCCACCCTGGATGGAGAGCAGCACGCCGTGGGCGCCGTCGATGGACGCTTCCAGCAGCGGAGAGGCGATGGCGAGCTCGGCGGCCTTCACCGCGCGGTCCTCACCATTCGCGGAACCGATGCCCATCAGCGCGGAGCCGGCGCCCTGCATGACCGACTTCACGTCGGCGAAGTCGAGGTTGATCAGGCCCGGTGTGGTGATCAGGTCGGTGATGCCCTGCACGCCGGAGAGCAGCACCTGGTCCGCGGAGCGGAAGGCATCCAGGACCGAGACGTTCTTGTCCGAGATCGAGAGCAGCCGGTCGTTGGGGATCACGATGAGCGTGTCGACCTCGTCGCGGAGCGCCTCGATGCCCTCTTCGGCCGAGCCGGCGCGCCGGCGACCTTCGAAGGTGAACGGGCGGGTGACGACACCGATGGTCAGTGCCCCGAGCGAGCGGGCGATCCGAGCGACCACGGGTGCGCCGCCGGTTCCGGTGCCACCGCCCTCGCCTGCGGTGACGAAGACCATGTCTGCGCCACGGATGACCTCTTCGATCTCCTCGGCGTGGTCCTCGGCGGCCTGTCGGCCGACCTCAGGGTTGGCACCGGCACCCAGTCCACGGGTCAGTTCACGCCCGACGTCGAGCTTCACGTCGGCGTCGCTCATCAGCAGCGCCTGCGCATCGGTGTTGATGGCGATGAATTCCACGCCGCGGAGACCGACGTCGATCATGCGGTTGACGGCGTTGACGCCGCCGCCACCGATGCCGACGACCTTGATCACGGCCAGGTAGTTGTTCGGTGATGCCACGTTGTGTGTCCCTTGCTCGTCTCTGGTCTCAAATGTACGGAGACCCCCGTCGCCGAGTGAGCCGCAGCGCGACTCCTCACTGTCTTCACCCGTCTCGGGCCACCTGATCGTGCCGATGTCATTCGCGGGGACATCGGTCCGGTCATGGGCGGCAGCCCGTGACGTCGCAGCGGCTCATAAGCGGACGGGAGCCTCCGTACCTGACACATTCTTCTGTTGCCTGCGAACCAACAGCAAGGTTCAAGCTTTACTTGAACCTTAGAGGAAGCGCAATGGCTTCCCCTCTCTGATGTTCTCTTCTGCGCCCAGCCTACGCGCCACACGGGTCTAGCGCGTCACCGGCGCGCTAGGAGTCGAGATGTCGAGGACCTCCACGCCGTCGAACTCTCCCGACGGGGAGCCCAGGATCGCCTCCAGCACGGCGGCCTTCTCCGCTCCGCGCTCGTCATTGCCCCAGACCACGGTGCGTCCATCTTCGAGCTCCAGCTGCACCGAGTCTCGGGACTCCGCGGTGGCCGAGTCCAGAGACTCCCGTGCCCCCTCGGGCAGCTGTCCCAGCACCGAGACGATGCTGCGGAACACCGATTCGTTCTCCAGCGCTGCCTCTGACGAGATCACCGGGGTGGCGTATCCCTCGGCGTCGGGACGCTGAGACTCGTCGAAGGTCCTGATCAGCTCGCCCTGCTGGCTGTAGAACAGGATCTCCTCGCCCACATGGACCTCGGCCACGGGAGGGTGTTCGATCACCATGATCTCCAGGCCCTCGGGCAGCGCGGCGGCGACCATCACCTCATCCACGGCGCGTTCATCGGTGAGCAGGCTCTCCACGTCACCCTGACTGACCTGAGCCAGGGGCGTGCCGTGCAGCGGCGCGAGCAGCTCCTGGGCGCGCTCATCGGTGAGCAGATCGTTGTCCTGGACCGTGATCGTGCGCACCACCAGCAGCGGGGAGAAGTACAGCGTGGCGACCACGCCGAGCAGCACCGCCAGACTGATCAGCAGCGTGAGCAGCCGACGACGTCGGCGTCGCCTGCTGCTGACCGAGGCGGGTTCGGGGAAGTCCAGTGGGGACTCATCAGGGAACCCGCAGTGATCGCTGCTCGACTCCCCCTCGGGCTCCTGGTGCGCGGGGGCATCGGTGGACCGGGCCTGATCCGGTGCGGAATCTTCCCGGGTGGTCGTGGCGCGGTCTGAGGTGGGGCGGGGAACCCGCGGCTTCATCGGCCCTCCGTCAGCACGGCGAGGATCTCGGCGCCGAGCGCGGTGACGTCGCCGGCACCCAGGGTCATGATCAGATCCCCGGCCCGTGCGGCCGAGGTGACTGTCTGAACGGCCTCGGCTGCGCTGTACACCGGCTGTCCCAGCAGGGCCGCGGTGACGCCTTCGATGGGCTCCTCCCGCGCCGGGTAGATCTCCAGCACCGCCACGGTGTCCGCCGCGGTCAGCGCGGCCCCGAAGTCTTCTGCGAAGGCTGCGGTGCGGCTGAACAGGTGCGGCTGGAAGATCACGTGGACCTGGCCCTGGTCCTCGGTGAGCGAGGCGCGGGCGGCCTGGAGCACGGCGGAGACTTCCGTGGGGTGGTGAGCGTAGTCGTCGTAGACGCGCACCCCGGAGACCTCGCCGCGCAGCTCGAAGCGGCGCGAGGTGCCCTGGAAGTGGGCGATGGCCTCGACGCTGGCCTGCAGGGAGAGTCCCGCGCAGCGGCCCACGGCGATCGCGGCCAGCGCGTTGAGCTGGTTGTGCACTCCGGGCACGGCAAGTCGCAGGGAGGCCTGCTCGGCACCCTCAGTGATGGTGCCGCCCTCGCGGGTCACCTCGCTCAGGCGCAGCTGCGCGTCTTCTCGCGTGCCGTAGCCGATGATGCGCACGCCGCGCGCACTCAGGGGCTCGCGCACCTTTTCCAGCAGCGCCCGAGCGCCGGCGTCGTCCACGCAGATGATCAGCGCCCCGCCGTCGCTGATCCGGGCGGTGAAGTCCACGAAGACCTGTTCCACCGCCTCCGCGGTGCCGTAGTGGTCCAGATGGTCAGCCTCCACGTTGGTGACCACACCGACCTCCGGGGCATAGTTCAGCAGCGAGCCGTCGGATTCGTCGGCCTCGGCGATGAACCACTCCCCCGTGCCGGCGGCCGCGTTGACCCCGAGCCCGGCGACGTTGGCCCCCACGGCGAAGGTCGGAGAGAGCCCTGCCTGATCCAGCAGCACCGTGGCCATGGAGGAGGTGGTGGTCTTGCCGTGGGTGCCGGCGACGGCGACGGCGCGACGGTCTCGCATCATCGCCGCCAGACCCTGGGAGCGGTGCAGCACCGGCAGGCCGCGGCGGACTGCCTCGTCGTACTCCGGGTTGCCCTCCGCCGCGATGGAGGAGGCGATCACCGCGGTGATCGGTTCTCCGAGCTGCGCCTCTGCCGAGGCCAGGTTCTCGGCCCGGTATCCCACCGTCACGGCGGCACCCGCCCGGCGGAACTCTTCCAGGACCGGTAGGTCCTTGGCGTCGGTGCCGGAGATGGGCACCCCGTCGGCGGCCATCAGCCGGGCGACGGCGGAGACCCCGACGCCGGCGAGTCCCAGGAAATGCACGTGTCCGAGTCCGGCGGTGGGCGCTGCGGCCCCGGCGGCCGCGCCGTGATCTGGTGCGGCAGCGGCGGATTCGGGGGGTGTCCCAGCGGGGGTGGTCTCAGCGGGGCTCATGGGAGGCAGGGTCACTTCTTCTTCTCGGCTTTCTCGATCGGGTGACCCGCTACGGCCAGAGCCGCCCGGGCCATCCGGTCGTCGGCGTCGGTGATCCCGCGGGATGCGGACTGCGCCTGCATCGTGGCCAGCAGCTGCGGGTCCTCGAGCAGCGGGAGGATGTTGCGCCGGATCCAGGCCGTGTTGAAGTGCTCATCCTTGACCAGCAGCGCGCCGCCGGCGGCGACCAGCTCCCGGGCGTTGAGCTCCTGTTCGCCGTTGCCCACCGGCAGCGGGACGAAGATGGCGGGAAGCCCCACCGCCGCGACCTCGCTCACGGTGGCCGCCCCGGCCCGGGCGATGATCAGGTCCGCCGCGGCGTAGGCCAGCTCCATCCCGTCGAGGTACTCCCGCTGGTGGTATCCGGGGTGCTCCAGCAGTGCGCCGTGCTCGCCGATGAGCGCCTTGTCTCGGCCGGTGAGGTGCAGCACCTGGGCTCCGGTGCCCAGCAGGTCGGTCAGCGCGGCCTTGATCGACTCGTTCAGCGAGAGCGCCCCGGAGGAGCCCCCGGTGATCACCAGAGTCACCTTCTCCGGGTCCAGGTTCAGGGCTTCGCGTGCCTGCGCCCGCTGCTTCGATCGGTCGAGCTGGGAGATCTCCCGCGCCATCGGCATGCCCACCCATTCGGAGCCCTTCAGCGGGGTGCCCTCGAAGGCGACGCCGGTGAACGCCGCGAAGCGGTGTCCCAGCTTGTTCGCCAGGCCGGGGCGCGCATTGGCCTCGTGGATGACCACCGGGATGCCCAGGCGGCGCGCCGCGACGTACACCGGGGTGCACACGTACCCGCCGACGCCGAGGACCACATCGGCCTGCTCGGCGCGCAGGATCGCCGCGGCGTCGCGCACGGCCTGTCCGAAGCGGGAGGGGAAGCGCAGCAGGTCTCGGGAGGGCCGGCGCGGCATCGGGACCTTCTCGATGGTCTGCAGCCGGTACCCGGCCTCTGGGACCAGCCGAGTCTCGAGTCCGGCGGCGGTGCCGATGATGCTCTGGCGGACCTCGGGGTGGATCCGGTCCAGGGCGCGGGCGATGGCCAGCATCGGGCTGACATGACCGGCGGTGCCCCCGCCTGCGAGGACCACGGAGGGTGTGCTCATCTGTGTCTCAAACTCCTGAAGCTGGGAGGACCGGTGCGGCCCTCGGTGCAGGTCTCATACTGTTGCAGGTTTGCGGCGGGAGGTCATCCCGGTCTTCTTCCCGGCTTTCTTCCCTGCCTGGTTCCGGCCCGTTGGCTTGCTCGGGCGGGTTCCGGCGCGGCTTCGCGCGTCGACGCGCTGGGCCTGGGCGAAGTTCATGACCACCCCGACCGCGACCAGGTTCGAGGTCAGCGCGGAGCCGCCGGCGGAGATGAACGGCAGCGGCACCCCGATGACCGGGAGCAGCCCGGTGACCATGGCGAGGTTGATGAAGGTCTGCCCGATGACCCAGGCCATGATGCCCACGGTGGTGATCTTGACCCAGGTCTCGGTGGAGCGTGAGGCCACGCGGAACATCCCCAGGGCCAGGGTGGCGAAGAGCAGCAGGACCGTGAGCGCCCCGAGCAGGCCGAGCTCCTCCCCCAGGATCGTGAAGATGAAGTCGTTCTCCGCCTCAGGGATGTAGTTCCACTTCTGCCGCGACTGGCCCAGCCCGACACCCCAGAAGCCGCCTGAGGCCAGGGCGTAGAGGCCCTGCTCGGACTGATAGCAGAAGTCCTGCGGCAGGCTGCAGGCGTCGTTGAGCCCGAGCCAGGCCTGGATCCGCACGGTGCGGTTGGGGCTCATCAGGGCCAGCGCCACAGCGCCGATGATCCCGGTGGCACCGGCGACGAGGAAGTACCGGGCCTTGGTGCCCGAGACGAAGAGCATCGCGGCCAGGAAGAAGCCGAAGATCAGGGCGGTGCCCAGGTCGCGGCCCCACATGATGAAGGCGAAGACCAGGGCGGCACCGGGCATCAGGACCGGCACGATGGTGTGCTGCAGCTCGCTCACCTTATTGCCCTTGCGGGCGAGCACCAGCCCGGTCCAAAGGCACAGCGCCAGCTTGGCGAGTTCCGAGGGCTGGCCGTTGAGCGGCCCGATCCGGATCCAGTTTCGGTTGCCCTGGACCTCATAGCCCAGCGGGGTGAGCACCAGTGCCAGGCCGATGATCGCCAGCACCATGGCCGGCCAGGCGAGCTTCTTCAGCCAGCCGCGCGGCATGAAGGCGACGCTGAACATGCCCACCAGACCGATTCCGGCCCACATGGCCTGACGCATGAACACGCCATAGGCGCCGTCGGGGGTGCCCACCGCCTCGACCGCAGTGGCCGAGAGCACCATCACCAGTCCGAAGATGGTCAGCGCCAGCGCAGAGCCCAGCAGCAGCCAGAAGGTGGTGTACGGGTTGCCCTCCTCCACGAAGTGCCAGAAGCGCTGGACCCGGTCCTTCCTGGTGGTCTCGCGCTGCGCCTTCCAGCTGCGGCCGGCGGAGCCGTCGGCCGCGGCCCCCGGGGTGGTGCGGGTCGTCTCCGGCGCGGTGCGAGCGGACTCCGGCGCGGTGCGAGCGGACTCTGGCGTGGTGCGAGCGGACTCTGACGCGGTGCGCACGGTGCTGTGCTCACCCCGCGCGGCGCGCTGCGAGGGTCGGGTCTGCTGCTGTGGCGAGGTGGGTGTCAGCCCCGCGGGGTGACGCTCGGTGCGCTCCGACTCCTGGTCCTCCACTGCGTGGAGCCGGGGCCGGCGCTGTTCGGGAGAGGCTGGGACGCGAGGTCTCCGCTTGTCCATCCAGTCCTCCTCCTGGTGAAGTCCCGCCTCCGGGCTCCACCGTCACGATCAATCGGTCATCAGCTCTGCCACTGCCTCGATGAAGGCCTCACCGCGGGCTGCGTAGGAGGCGAACTGATCCATCGAGGCCGCCGCCGGTGCCATCAGCACCGTGTGATGCGCCGCGGCTGCCTTGGCGGCCTCGGCCACAGCGGTCCGCATCGCGCGGGCCCCGTCTGCACCCGCCAGCGTCGCGTCCAACTCGGTGCGTGACTCATCCTCCCGCAGGCGTCCACCGATCACCGGGACTCCCGGCGCGTGTCGCTGAAGGCTGGATCTCAGCTGGGAGGAGTCCGTGCCGATCAGGATGACGTGACGCAGCCGAGGCGCGATCTCCTGGATCAGCTCGTCGTAGACCACCCCTTTGGGCAGTCCCCCGGCGATCCAGATCACGTCGGTGAAGCTTCGCAGCGAGGCGGCGGCGGCATGCGGGTTGGTGGCCTTGGAATCGTTGATCCAGAGCACGTCATCGGCCTTAGCCACCGGCTGGATCCGGTGGTCCCCGGCCTCATAGTCCCGTACGGCGGCCCGGATGGCCTCGGGGGCCACCCCGGCGGCGCGGGCCAGGGCGGCGGCGGCCAGGGTGTTGGCGACCAGGTGCTGCGGGGCCAGCGGGCCGAAGTCCTCCAGCCCCGCCAGCTCCAGTGCCTGATGCGCCCGGTTGTCCAGGAACGCCCGGTCCACCAGGAGGTCCTCCACGACGCCGAGCATCGACAGGCCCGGGGACCCGGTGGTGAAGCCGATCGCGCGGCATCCCTCCTGGACGTCGGCCTCGGCGACCATCTCAGCGGTGAGCGGCTGGTCTGCGTTGTAGACACACGCCAGCTCGGTGTTCTCGAAGATCTTCGCCTTGGCCGCGCAGTATTCGGCGAAGCTGCCGTGCCAGTCCACGTGGTCCTCGGCGATGTTCAGCACCGCTGAGGCCACCGGGGAGAGCAGCTCGGTGTATTCGAGCTGGAAGCTGGAGAGCTCCACCGCCAGGGCGTCGTATCCCTGCGGGTCGCGGATCGCGTCGAGCACCGGCACGCCGATGTTGCCGCAGGCGATGGCACGCTGACCGTCCTTGCGCAGCATCGCCTCCAGCAGGGTCGCCGTGGTCGTCTTCCCGTTGGTCCCGGTCAGGACCAGCCACTTGGGCTCGGTGGCACCGGGTCGGGCGCCGAGGCGCCAGGCCAGCTCCACCTCGGAGAGCACCGGGATCTGCGCGGCGCGCGCCTGAGCGATCAGCGCCGAGTCGGGGCGCCACCCCGGGGAGGTGACCAGGATCTCGGGGAGCTCACCGTCGATCAGCGGCAGCTGCTCCAGGTGTTGTTGACCGAGCAGGACCTCTGCGACTCCCACCACGCGCAGCGTCTCGGCCTCGCGTCGTTTCTCTTGCGCATCGGTTCCGTCGACGACGACGACGCGCGCGCCCAGCTCGGCGAGGGTGTCCGCGGCGGCGAATCCGGAGACGCCCAGGCCGGTGACCAGCGCGCGCAGTCCCTTCCAGGGGCCGTCCCAGCCGCGCAGCTCGGGCCGGATGCGGGGCTGCCGCGGCGCTGGAAGCGCGTCGGCAGGGGGCTGGGGCGTGCTCACTGGGTGATCACCCATTCCCCGTAGAAGATGGCGAGCCCGATGCCCACCGCCAGGGCTCCGATGATCCAGAAGCGCACCACCACGGTGACCTCGGCCCAGCCCTTGAGCTCGAAGTGGTGCTGCAGCGGGGCCATCAGGAAGACCCGCTTGCCGCCGGAGAGCTTGAAGTAGCCGACCTGGATGATCACCGAGAGGGTGATCAGCACGAAGAGCCCGCCCAGGATCACGAAGAGCAGCTGGGTGTGGGTCAGGATCGCGAACCCGGCGAGGGCGCCGCCCAGCGCCAGGGACCCGGTGTCGCCCATGAAGATCTTTGCCGGCGAGGTGTTCCACCACAGGAAGCCGATCAGCGCACCGGTGATGATCGCGGCGATCATCGCCATGTCCATCGGGTCCCGCACCTGGTAGCAGACGCTCTCTACCGCGCTGGACCCGCCGCAGGACTGGTTGAACTGCCAGATCGAGATGATCGTGTAGGCCGCGGTCACCATGGCGGTGGCCGCCGTGGCGAGTCCGTCCAGGCCGTCGGTGAGGTTCACCCCGTTGGTGGTCGCGGTGACGATCAGGTTCGCCCAGATCACGAAGAGGATCATGCCGATGACCGGGCCGGCGAAGGCCAGGTCCAGCACGGTCTCACGGACGAAGGAGATGTTCGTCGAGGCCGGGGTCAGACCGTCGGCGTCCGCGAAGTTCAGCGCCAGCACCGCGAAGAGCACACCGATGGCGCCCTGGCCGGCGATCTTGCGCCAGGGGGTCAGTCCCAGGGACTGCTTCTTGCTGATCTTCGCGAAGTCGTCGGCGAAGCCGACGAGTCCCATGCCCACCATCAGCAGCAGGAGCAGCAGCCCGGAGGCGGTGGGTCCGCCGCCGTCGCCGGTCAGGATCATCACCAGGTGGGTGAGCAGATAGGCGGCGACGACGGCCATCATGATGACCGCTCCACCCATGGTGGGGGTGCCGCGCTTCACATGGTGGGTCGTGGGGCCGTCGTCTCGGATGAACTGACCGTATCCTCGCTTCACCAGGAAGCGGATGAACAACGGCGTCCCGACGAGGGTGAGTCCCAGGCCGAGGACGGCACCGATGACTACAGCGATCACAGGGCCCCTTCCTTCGCGGCGATCTTGTCACCCAGGAGTCTAAGCCCTGCGCTGTTGGAGGATTTGAAGAGCACGATGTCCCCGGAGGTGAGCTCCTGCTCGAGGTAGGCCTCGGCCTCCTCGACGGTGGCGACCCAGTGGACCTCCGATCCCCAGCTGCCTTCGGCGATGGCTCCGCGGTAGAGCGGGTAGGCCAGCTCGCCCACCACCAGGGTCTTGTCGATGTTCAGCCGCACCACGGTCTCACCCAGCTGGGTGTGCTTGGGGATCGAGGCGTCGCCGAGCTCGAGCATCGCGCCGAGCACGGCGACCGACCGACGGCTCGGTCGGCCCGCTCCGGGCCGGGTGAGCATCGCCAGGGTGCGCAGGGCCTCCCGCATCGATTCGGGGTTGGCGTTGTAGGCGTCGTTGATCACGGTGACCCCGTCGGCGCGTTCAGTGCGCTCCATCCGCCAGCGGCTGGCCGGACCGAGCCCGTTCAGGCGCGCCGCGATGTCCTGCGGCCGGACGCCGGCGTGCAGCGCGCAGGCGGCTGCGGCGAGGATGTTGGACACGTGATGGGCTCCGGTGAGTCCGGAGACCACGGGAAGGTCTTCTCCGGTCTCGGTGAAGCGCAGCACGAAGCTGGGGTGCCCGGAGGCGTCGAGTCGCAGGTCCGCCGCGCGGACCTGGTCCGGCTGACCCGCAGCATCGGCGTCCTCGGTGGAGTCCATGGTCGCGGCTGTGGCGGTGGTCGTGGCCGTGGCCGTGGCCGGGGCAGACTCCCCTGCGGTGTCCTCGCTGAACCAGGTGATCGGGGCGTGGGCCTTCGGCGCCATGGCGGCGACCTGGGCGTCGTCGCGGTTGAGCACGATCGCGCCGTCGGCTCCGATCTGCTCGACGAGCTCGGCCTTCACCGCGGCGATCTTGTCCGCGCCGCCGAACTTCCCGGCGTGCGCTGAGCCCACCATCAGCACCGCCCCGATGTCGGGGCGGACCATCTGCGCCAGATCGCGGATGTTCCCGGGCGCGTCGGCGCCCATCTCCACGACCACGAACCGGGTGTCCAGCTCAACGGTGAAGATGGTCAGCGGGACGCCGACCTCACCGTTATAGGACCCCTGCGGGGCCACGGTGGGACCCTCGGGCTCCAGGAGCGACTTCAGCAGGTCCTTGGTGGTGGTCTTCCCGGCGGACCCGGTGATCCCGATGACGGTGGTGGTCGAATGCGCGCGCACCCGCTGAAGGATCGCGTGGGCAAGTGCTCCCATGGCGTGCACCACGTCGTCCACGATCACGCTGGGGTGCGGGTCCCCTGCGGGGTCCTGGGTCTCCCGTTGTGCCAGCACCAGGGTCGCGCCCGCGGCGCGGGCGGCGTCGATGAAGTGGTGACCGTCGGTGGTGTCCCCCGGTTTGGCGATGAACAGGGAGTCTGCGCCCATGTTGCGGGAGTCGGTGTCTGCGTGGTGCACGCGCACCGCGGACGGGTCCGGGACGCCGTAGAGGGTCCCTGAGGTGATCTCGGCGATCTCCAGGGCGGAGAGTTCAATCATGCCGTGTCGCCTCCTTCTGCTGGGCTGAGTCTGGTGGTCATCGCGAGGTCCGGGTCAGGTTCGGTGTCCGGGGCATCGGCCGCTGTGGGGAAGCCGCGCAGCCGCAGCGCGCGGGCCAGCTCCACCCGGTCATCGATCGGGTGTCTGGTCCCGGCGAAGTCCTGGTGCACCTCGTGTCCGCGGCCGGCCAGGATGATGGTGTCCTCCGGTCGCGCCACCTCCACAGCGCGCAGGATCGCCTCGCGACGGGGTGAGATCTCTTCCAATGCCGTGGAGCCCAGATCCTCGTTCTGAAGGGCCTCGCGCGCCCCTTCCAGGAGTCCAGCGCGGATCTGTGCCGGGTCTTCCCCGTGCGGGTCGTCGTCGCTGATGATCACGTGGTCCGCCATGCGCACCGCGATGGCGCCCATGAGCGGACGCTTGGCGCTGTCCCGCTCCCCTGCGGCACCGATCACCAGGATCGTCTTGCCCTTTGAGGTGCTCGCGGCGGCCTCCAGGGTGCGGATCATCGCGTCGGGGTTGTGGGCGAAGTCGACGATGGCCGCCGGGGCGGTGCCGATCACCTGCATCCGGCCAGGGACGCTGATGGTGAACGGATCGGCCTGCTCCAGCGCGGCCACGATCTCCCTGCGGCTGACTCCCAGGCCGGTGCTCTCATCTGCGGTGAGCACCATCACCGCGGCCAGGGCGGCGTTGGCCACGTTGAACCGGCCGGGCAGACCGGTGCGGGAACGGATGCTCTCCCGGGTGTGCCGGTTGTACAGCGTGAAGGCGCTGCCCAGCAGGTGGGGGCGCACCTCGGTGACCGCCCAGTCTGCAGCCGGGTCGGGGGTCTCTGCGGTGGCGAGGGTGACCACGTGCCCGGTCGCGGTCTCAGCCATGCGCCAGCCCCACGGATCATCGACGATGACCACGCTGCTGCGGGTCCGACGGCGGGCGAAGAGCGCCGCTTTGGCCGCGAAGTATTCCTCCATCGAACCATGCAGGTCCAGGTGGTCCTGGGTGAGGTTGGTGAACCCGGCCACGGCGTAGAACAGCCCGGAGGTGCGCTGGTAGGAGATGGCGTGGGAGGAGACCTCCATCGCGGCGGCGGCGACGCCGGCCTCGCGGAAGAGCGCCATGAGGCTGTGCAGCTGCACCGCCTCGGGGGTGGTCATCTTCGAGGGGATCCGGTCCTCTCCGGAGGCGATCTCGATGGTCCCGATCAGACCGGTGGCGCGCTGGTGGGGTCGCAGCAGCTCATCCAGCAGGGAGCGCAGGAAGTAGGTGGTGGTGGTCTTCCCGTTGGTGCCGGTCACCCCGAAGAGGGCAGGCCCGGAGCTGGCACTGTTGCCATAGATCAGCGCCGCAGAGGGACCCGCGGCTTCACGCACCCGGCGCACCTCGATGACCGGGATGCGGTAACCCACGCGGTCGCGGACCCGCTCGGAGCCGGCGACGTCGGTGAGGATCGCCGCAGCCCCGGCATCAAGCGCGGTCATCACGAAGTCGGCCCCGTGGGCGCGCGAACCGGCCACGGCGACGAAGAGGTCGCCTGGACCCACGGCCTTGGGGTCCATGGCGGCTCCGGTGAGTCGCACCTCCCCCACGTCGCGGCCCACCGGAGTGACCAGCGGTTCGAAGCCGGTGGCGGTGAGCTCAGCCACGAGCTCCTCCACGCTGGCCCCGACGACTCCTCGTGGTCGGAACACCCGGTCCTGCGCGGCGACGCTCAGCGTCGTCTCTGCCGCGCTCACCAGGGCTGATCCTGGTTCTCGCCTTCGAAGCCGTCGTAGGCCTCGCTCTTTGCCCCCGTGGGCGCGTCGTCATAGCTGCTTAGCACGTAGGACATGATCTCACGGAACGTATCGGTGACCTCCCAATCGCGCCAATATCCCTGCGGGCGGTGCACGGTGACGGCCACCAGGTACTTCGGGTCATCCAGGGGAGCCATGCCGATGAACGACTGGGTGTGCCCGTCGAATCCACCACCTGCGCCTGCGGCCTCGGCGATGCCGGTCTTGCCCCCGACCCGGTAGCCGGCGACGGCGGCGTCCTGTGCGGTTCCGTAGTCGACCACACCTTCGAACATCCGCAGCATCTCCTCGGAGGTCTGCTCTGAGAAGACCCGCTCACCCGGGGCGGTCTGTGCCGGGTGTTCGGTGCCGTCGGCGTCGATATAGGCGTCGACCAGGTTCAGCGGGACGCTGACCCCGTCGTTGGCCAGGGCCTGGAAGGTCTGCAGGTTGTGCAGCACCGAGGTGGTGTAGCCCTGGCCGAACTGGGTGGTCAGGTGCTGGCGGGCGTCCCACTCCTCGGGGGGCCGCAGCACCGAGTTCGCCTCGGTCCCCAGACCGATGTCCAGCGGCTCCCCGATGCCGACCTTCTTCATGTAGTCATACCGGACGTCTTCGGGGATCTCTCCGCCGATCATCACGGTGCCGGTGTTGTAGGAGCGCGCGAAGATGCCGGCCGCGGTCATGTCCAGGGTCGGATGCCGCGTGGCGTCGCTGATGGTCTGACCGTCGACCTCATAGCGGTTGTCCACGGTGAAGCCGTCGGTCGGGTTCAGCGTGCCCTCTTCCAGGGCCATGGCGAAGGTGATGGCCTTGCCGGTGGAGCCGGGTTCGAAGTCCTGGGTCAGCGCAAGGGGCCGACGGAAGAGCTCCTCGGTCTCCCCCGGCTCGGCCGGGTCCACGGTCTGCGAATCGGCCATGGCCAGGATGTCACCGTCGGTGAGATCCACCACGGTGGCGTTGCCCCAGGCGGCGTTGTACTGGTTCGACTTCTTCGCGATCGACTCCTGGGCGAACCACTGCAGATCCTGATCGATGGTGAGTCGGATGTCCTGTCCGTCCTCGGCGGGCAGCTCCTCGAAGGTGGCGATCGGGATCCGAACCCCGTCCCCACCGACCTCGAAGATCCGCTCTCCGTCGCTGCCGCTCAGCGCGTCGTCCTGCGCAGCCTCGATGCCTTCCAGCGGGCCGTCGGATCCCATGAATCCGATGATCGAACCGGCCACCGCTCCAGAGGGGTAGCTGCGCTCGGTCACCGGTTCGGCGTAGAGGCCCGGGATGTTCAGGTCCAGGACCTCCTGGCTCTTCGCCGGGGTCAGCGATCGGGTCACCACCGAGTAGCGGCTCTCACCGATGATCCGATCGGTGAGCTCCTCGGCGTCGATCTCCAGGACCTCGCTGAGCTCTGCGATGCCGGTCTGCACCGGCACCTCCTCACGCAGTCCGGTTCCCTCGTCCAGCCGGACGAAGTCGTCGACCACCTGCTGATCTGCCACGATGTCGTAGCGATCCACGGAGGTCGCGAGCACCCGGTTCTGAGCGTCGAGGATGTCGCCGCGGTGGGCCGGCAGCGGGACGCTGCGCAGCCGTTCGGACACCGCCGCCTGGGCGTGCCCGGCGGGGTCCAGTCCCTGGACATGGAAGAGCCGGCCCCCGAGCAGGAGCAGCATCACCAAGATCATGGTGAGTCCGATGCGCATCCGGAACGAGAGGACCCGTTCTGCGCGTTTCTTCTTCTGAGCGGCTGCCATGGCGTCAGCGTTCTCCCATCACGTCGATCAGTCGAATGAGGGCGCCGGAATGGTCCCGCCGTTGAGTTCAGCGGGGCTGAACTGCTCCTGTGTCCCTGCAGATGTCTGCTCACCATTCTGCCCGCTGGGGGCCTCGATGAGCGTGTTCAACGCGCCTGCTCCGAGAATCCCCGAGGGTGCCCCGGTGACGGTCTCGGAGACGTTCAGCGGAGCCGCCGCGTCGTCACCGGGAGCCGACGGCGCGGAGACGAACCCGGTGGGCCGGTCTCCGCTGTCTGCAGGTTCCGCCGTGCCGGTGACGGCGCCGTCGGCGAGGTCCAGGGCCGCCGCCTCGGCAGGCATGACCATACCGAGGCCGACTGCGGCGCTGGAGAGCGACTGCGGCGATTGAAGGTGCTGAACCTCTTCGGTCAGCGCCTGGTTCGACTGCGAGAGGGCACGGTGTTCGTTCTGCAGCTCCACGAGGGTGTACTGCGAATTCGCGACATGGATGTTCACGGCGAGCACGATGGTCAGCGCGAAGGCGAGCAGCGCGATGATCCCGGCGATGAGGCCCTTCTGTCGCTGCCTCAGCTTCGGCAGCGCCCGCAGCATGGGGCTCCCCGAGCGCGCCGAACTCTCGTCCTGGTCGCGTCCGGGCAGTGAGAGCCGGGCCAGTGACCCACGCGCGGCTGGGGCGAGGGGCTGGGCTTCTGCGCTCATGCGGGGTTTCTCCTGGAATCTGTCAGCTTCTGCGCGGCACGCAGCTTTGCGGATGCCGCGCGCGGGTTCTCTGCGATCTCCGCCTCGTCGGGGAGCTCGGCCCCTCGGGTCAGAGAGCTGAACGTAGGTTTGTGCTCTTCGAGCTCGACGGGCAGCCCCTTCGGGGCCGAGGACTTGGTGCGTCCGGCGAAGGCCTGCTTGACGATCCGGTCCTCCAGCGAGTGATAGCTCATCGCCACGACCACACCGCCCGGGGCCACCGCGTCCAGGGCGTGCGGGATGGTTCGACGCAGCACCTCGAGCTCTTCGTTCACCGCGATCCGCAGCGCCTGGAAGGTTCGCTTGGCGGGGTGTCCGCCGGTGCGCTTGGACGCTGCTGGAACCGCCCTGTCCACCACGGCGGCGAGGTCCGCGGTGCTGGTGAAGGGCTGAGTCTCACGCCGGGAGATGATCGATCTGGCGATGCGTCCGGCGAAGCGCTCCTCGCCATACTCGCGCAGGATCCGGGTCAGCTCTGCAGTCTCGACCCGGGCCAGCAGCTCAGCCACCGACTCGTCGGGGGAATCCGCCGAGGCGTCCATCCGCATGTCGAGGGGCGCGTCATAGGAGTAGGCGAACCCGCGGGAGGCCTCGTCGAGCTGCAGGGAGGAGACCCCGAGGTCCAGCAGCACACCGGCCACGCGCTGATCGGAGCCGAGCTCCTCGACGGCGACCTCGTCCACCCGGTCATAGACCGTGTGGATGCCGCGAAAGCGGTCGCCGAATCGGGTGAGGCGCTCTGCCGCGAGCGCGTGGGCCTGCGGGTCTCGGTCCAGCCCGAGCACGAGCACCTCCGGGTCGGACTCGAGCATCGCCTCGGCATGGCCACCCATGCCCAGCGTGGCGTCGATGACCACGGGGCGGTGACCGGCGGCGCGCACAGTGCCGACTCCGAGAGACAGCAGTCTGATGCAGCGATCTCGCATCACCGGCACGTGCCGGTCCGCTGTCTCTCGTTGCGCCATACTGCCTCCGCTGATAGGGAAGGATCCTTGGACCAGCTCCTCCTCCGCTCCGGCCTGCTGCCTGACATCGGGGAAGATAAGTCAGGAATGCGGCCGGGCGGCGGAAGAACTCACCCAAGGATCCCCTGAAGTGTTCGAAACCGTCTTCACTTGTCGTGCTGTGTTCGTCCCGCGTGTCGGATCGAACGCCCTCGGTGCTCAGAAGAGACCAGGAATGGCTTCCCCATCGGTGGATGAGAACTCCGACTCCTTCGCCTCCAGGTACTCGTTCCAGGCGGTGGTGTCCCAGATCTCGGCGCGGTCTCCCGCTCCGATGACCGTGACATCGCGATCAAGTCCGGCGTATTCCCGAAGCGCGGCGGGGACCGTGATCCTGCCCTGCTTGTCCGGAATCTCGTCTGAGGCTCCGGAGAGGAACACGCGGATGTAATCGCGTGCCTGGCGTGAGGTCAAAGGCGCCTGCCGCATCTGCTGGTGCACGTTCTTGAACTCCTCCGTGCTGAACACATAGATGCAGCGCTCCTGCCCGCGGGTGAGAACCAGGCCGTTGGCCAGCTCCTCGCGATACTTCGCGGGAAGGATCAGACGAGACTTCTCATCCATGCGAGGCGTGTATGTGCCCAGGAACAAGGACACTCACCACCTCACTCGACGAGGAGAATCATTCCTTCTCCCTCTACCGAGCTCCACTTTACCCCACTTCCCCCCACTTGCAACCAAATTCCGAGGTCAGACGCACGGAATTCTCGGCACACCGGCGGCACTGTCCCGCTGACCTGGGAGGATGTCGCTGAGGTGCAGGTGGAGGGCGGTGGGGCGCCTGGTGCGGCACGCGTGTCCAGAGGGGCGCTCTCAGCCGGCTCTGGGCCGGCCGGGCGCGGCGTCACAGGACCTGCCGTGCACCGACTGAACCGGCTGCGAGCACGGGAGAGATCCGCGGAATCACGCGGTTTCCGGGGGTTTCAACGCCCCGGCGGCGGAGGTCCTCGGGGCCGCGCTGGTCAACCCCGCACCATGGAAGCGGTGGGAAGTGGGGGCCGCCGTGGTGGGAAGTGGGGGCCGCCGTGGTGGGAAGTGGGGGCCGCTGTGGTGGGAAGTGGGGGCCGCTGTGGTGGGAAGTGGGGGCCGCTGTGGTGGGAAGTGGGGGCCGCTGTGGTGGGAAGAAGTGGGGCGCCGCTGCTGGGCCCTGGGAAGACGGTGCGCAGACACGAGAAAGGCCCCTCCGGAGAGGGGCCTTTCGAAGCTGTGTTTCGCGGGTGGAGCTCAGTCCTGCCGACGTCGTTCTTCCCAACGCTGTTCAAGTCCGGTCATGAAGGAACCGGACGGGCTTGGAGTGGAGCTGCGGGGTCCGCCGCCGCCACCGCCTCCGCCGTTTCCTCCGCCACCGCCGCCGTTGCGGCGTGAATTCCCGGAGGTGCCCCCGCTGGTGGCGTAGTAGACGCCGGCGCCCATGATCAGGAATCCGATCACCCCGACCGGGATCCACTGGTTGTAGATGCCGAGCAGCAGCACGACGATACCGAGGACCGCGACCAGTGCTCCGAGCACGATATTGCGCACGTTGAGCTTTCCTGCCGGGGAGTCCTGCATGGAGCTTGCGAAGCTCGGATCCTCCGACTGCAGCTGTTCTTCCAGCTGCTTGAGCATGCGCTGTTCACGCTCCGACAGTGGCATCGTGAAGCTCCTCGCGATCGTCGTGTGGCGCGTTGGACGGTAGAGATACGCCTGGGTGTATAGTCTAGCCGTTTCATCAGCGCAGACCTAGCCCGAAGTCAGCACACGGGTGATCTCTGGGCAGACACTCAGGAAGTCTTCAGTCAGGGGTCCTCCCGGCGGGCCCGAAGCAGCGAGGCCGGCGCCGTCTGGATCTGCGGAAACTTCTTGGCGATGGCGTCGAGCGCGGTCTCAGCCTCGAGCCAGTTGGTCTCGGTCTGATCGAAGCTCAGCTGCAGCGAACCGCCCTCATCCACGAGACGCTCGGCCCGGACTCCCACCAGCCGCACCGGCTGCGGTCGCTCCCCCAGCCGCTGCAGCAGCACCACCAGGCGGTTGTAGATCGTGAGCGCGGAATGTGTGGGATGCGGGAGCGTGGTGGAGCGGGTCAGGGTCTCGAAGTCGCTGTACCTCAGCTTCAGACTGATCCCCTCGGCGGAGACTCCGGATTCGCGCAGCCTGGCGGCGACCCGGTGACTGAGCCGCAGCAGCTCAGCCCGCAGCCGTGCCTCATCCTCGAGGTCCTCGGCGAAGGTCTCCTCGGCGCCGATGGACTTCTCGATCCGATGCGGCTGGACCTCCCGGGCGTCCTCCCCCCAGGCGAGCCTGTGCAGCGCGGTGCCGGTGACCCCGAAGCGTCGGCGCAGCGCCGGCTCCGGAGTCTGCGCCAGCTGGAGCACCGTGGTGATCCCGAAGGCCTTCAAGGATTCCCCGGTCTTGCCTCCCACACCCCACATCGCGGTCACCGGCAGCGAGTGCAGGAACTCCAGCCGGCGGTGCGGGGGCACCAGCAGCAGCCCGTCCGGCTTCGCCCGCGTCGAGGCGATCTTGGCGATGAACTTCCGGTCGGCGATTCCCACCGTGGCCGGCAGATCGAACTCCTCGCGGATCTCGCGGCGGATCTTGCGCCCGATCTCCTCGGGCCCGCCCAATCGGCGCCGGGCCCCGGTGAGATCCAGGAAGGCCTCATCCACGCTCAGCTGCTCCACGGCATCGGTGATGGTGTCGAAGTAGCCCATGATGCGCCGGGAGAGGTCGCGGTAGAGCTCCATATGGGGCGAGATCACCAAAGCCTCGGGGCTGAGCTGGCGAGCCCGGGCCAGCGGCATGGCCGAGCGCACCCCGTCGGCGCGGGCCTGGTACGACGCCGAGAGCACCACGGAACGTCCGGAGTCCTGCGCCACGATGATCTTGCGTCCGCGCAGCTCGGGTCGGCTGAGCAGCTCGACCTCCACGTAGTAGGCGTCCATATCCACATGCGCAAGCACGCGCGGATGAGCCGGTGGAGACGGTGCCATACCGATAGGCTATCCGCCATGAAGCGCGAAGAATTCATCAGCGAGGTCAACGCGAGGTGCGCCGGCTTCCTCCAGGCGCGCCACGCCGAGGTCAATGCCGTCTCCGAGCACGCCGTCCCCCTGGTGAACGCGCTGACGTCCCTGACCCGAGGCGGGAAGAAGATGCGCCCCGCGCTGGCGCGTCTGGGCTGGCAGGCTGCTGACGGGCGCGGCGACGCCGTCGTCGAACTGGGCGTCGCCCTGGAGCTGTTCCAGGCCGCGGCGCTGGTCCACGATGACGTGATCGACCGATCAGCGACCCGGCGCGGTCTTCCCAGCGCGCACATCCGCTTCGAGCAGATGCATCGCGAGTCCGGGTTCAGCCGGGACGCCGCACACTTCGGCACCTCCGGGGCGATCCTCTCCGGGGACCTCTCCCTGGCCTGGGCCTCGGAGGCCTTCTTCCATGCCCAGTGCACCGCCATGCAGGATGGGCTGACCAGCAGCCCGCTCGCCGCACGAACCTTCCACCGGATGCACACCGAGGTGATCACCGGGCAGTACCTCGACGTGCTGGAGGAGGTGCGCATCCCTGCCGAGACCGAGGCCGAGGCGGTGCACCGCGCCCGTGGGGTGCTGCGCTATAAGGCGGCGAAGTACTCCACCGAGTACCCGGTGGTCCTCGGCGCCGCGCTGGCCGGCGGCTCCGACGAGCTGTGCCGCGCCTTCGCCGCCGCGGCGCTGCCTGTCGGGGAGGCCTTCCAGCTGCGTGACGATCTCCTGGGTGTCTTCGGTGACCCGGAGACCACCGGCAAACCGGTCGGCGACGATCTGCGTGAGGGCAAGCGCACCGAGCTGATCGCCTACGGACTGTTCCGATCCTCCGCGACCGCTTCCCGTGAGCTGGCTCAGATGCTGGGCGATCCAGGGCTGAGCGAGACACAGGTGGAGCGGGCCCGCGCCATCCTCGTGGAATCAGGCGCCCTGGCCGAGGTGGAGCGCAGCATCGAGGCCCTCACCGAGGACAGCGTCGCCTGTACCCAGGACCTGATCGACCTCGGCGTCTCCGCGGAGGTCCTCGAGGAGTTCGACCAGCTGCGCGGCCACCTGGTGCTGCGCACGGTCTGACTCCGACGTCGCGCCGGGGGCTCCCTGGGCTGGGCAGGTTCGATACCCTGAAGCGGTGAGCCAAGAACAGACTGACCCGTGGATCGGATCCAGGATCGATGACCGCTATGTGATCGAGGAGCGCATCGCGCGCGGCGGCATGTCCACGGTTTACCGAGCCCAGGACCAGCGATTGGGTCGCGAGGTCGCGCTGAAGGTGCTCTTCCCGCATATGGCCGAGGACCGCAAGGTCGTGGACCGCTTCGAGCAGGAGGCACGGAACTCCGCGCTGATCGCCCACCCCAATGTGGTCCAGGTGCTCGATCAGGGTCAGGCCCGGGAGACCGCCTACCTGGTGATGGAATACGTCCCTGGAGCCACGCTGCGCACGCTTCTGAAGCAGGGAGCGATGACGCCCCGGCTGGCGCTGACCTACATGGACGCGATCCTGCAGGGCCTGGCCGCGGCGCACCGTGCCGGCCTGGTCCACCGAGACATCAAGCCCGAGAACGTGCTGGTCTCCCACGACGGGAGGATCAAGCTCGCGGATCTGGGGCTGGCCCGCGCCGCAACGCATCACTCCGGGACCTCCACCCTGATGGGGACCGTGGCGTACATCTCTCCCGAGCTGCTCTCCGGGGAGGGTGCGGACGAGCGCGCTGACATCTACGCGATCGGCATCCTGCTCTATGAGATGCTCACCGGCGTGCAGCCCTTCACCGGGGACTCCCCCGTGCGGGTGGCCTATCAGCATGTGAACTCCACGGTGCCGGTCCCCTCGGCGCAGGTCGCAGGTCTGGCGGCCGAGCTTGATGACCTGGTCAGCATCGCGACCCGCCCGGAGGTGGCGCTGCGGCCGAAGAACGCCGATGAGCTGCTGAAGATGCTGCGTGAGACCCGAGAGCTGCTCAGCGACGCCGAGCTTGACTTCGACAGCGCGCTCACCGGCTCCGCGACACGGCCGATCCCCGGAGCGGGTGCGGCCGCCGGTGCCGCCGCTCAGTCCGGCCAGCGGCACACCACGATGCTGCCCGGTGACTCCGAGGAGCCCTTCCTTCAGACCCAGACGCAGCAGGGTCCGGCCCAGCCGCCAGGGTCCGAGCGGCACCCGCAACCCGGCGATCCGCAGCCCTGGGATGAAGACATCGAAGCGGCCCTGGGCAATGCGCGGACCACGCACCTGGAATCGGGGCACCGTGATGCTGGGCACTCCCGGCTGGCCAGCCTGGCAGAAGAGGACCGCCAGCTGGTCACCGAGGTGCCCACCACCGGTCTGCAGCTGCGCCCGCCCCGGCTCAGCGTCCCGGAGCCGGCCACCGGCGTCCAGCCAGCCGTCGGCAGCCGCTCGCCGGTAGAACGGGTCCGCACCGAGAAGCGCGAGCGGCAGCGTCCCACGGTGGAGCTCATCGGCCCGACCGCGACCAGGGCCTGGCTGATGATTGCCGGAATCATGATCGGCGGGGCGCTGCTGGTGCTCTTCGCCGGATGGATCGGCGGCAGCAGCGCACTGATCCCCAGCCTCGGAGGCTGAGGCTCAGCTGACCGGCCGCAGTCCGCTTGAGGAGGCTATTTGACCGTGGTCAGGGACTCAGCGACCAGGAACGCCAGCTCCAGGGACTGCTTGTGGTTCAGCCTCGGGTCCACCAGGGACTCGTAGCGCTGGTCGAAGGCCGACTCGTCGATCACGTCGGAGCCGCCGAGGCACTCCGCGACGTCGTCGCCGGTCATCTCCACGTGCAGCCCGCCCGGGTAGGTGCCCAGGGAGCGGTGGACCTCGAAGAAGCCGCGGACCTCATCGAGGATGTCGTCGAAGCGTCGGGTCTTGTAGCCGTTGTCGGCGGTGATGGTGTTCCCGTGCATCGGGTCGGTCACCCAGACCACCTTGGCCCCGGCGTCACGCACGGCGCGGACCAGCGGCGGGAGCTTCTCCCGCACGTTGGCGGCCCCCATCCGCACGATGAAGGTCAGCCGACCGGGTTCGCGCTCGGGGTCGAGCTTCTCGATGATCTCCAGGACGGTCTCCGGGGTGGTGGTGGGGCCCAGTTTGACCCCGACCGGGTTCTGCACCCGAGAGAGGTAGTCCATGTGGGCGCCGTCGAGCTCCCGGGTCCGCTCGCCGATCCAGACGAAATGGCCGCTGGTCACGTAGGGCTTGCCGGTGCGGGAGTCGATGCGGGTCAGCGCGCGCTCGTAGTCCAGAAGCAGCGCCTCGTGAGCGGCGTAGAACTCGGTGCGCTTGAGTCCTTCGAAGTCAGCCCCGCAGGCCTCCATGAAGCGCACTGCACGGTCGATCTCCCCCGCGAGCCGTTCGTAGCGGGCGTGGGCAGGGTTCTGCATGAACCCCTTGTTCCACTGCTGGACCGCTCGCAGATCGGCGAAGCCGCCCTCGGTGAAGGCCCGCACCAGGTTCAGCGTGGCCGCAGACTTGTGGTACGCCTTGACCATCCGCTTGGGATCCGGAACGCGGGACTCTTCGGTGAAGTCGAAGCCGTTGACGATCTCGCCACGGAAGGTCGGCAGGGTGACGCCGTCGCGGGTCTCCACATCGGAGGAGCGCGGCTTGGCGTACTGACCGGCCATGCGGCCCATCTTGACCACCGGCAGGGAGGCACCATAGGTGAGCACCACGGCCATCTGCAGGATGGTCTTGACCTTCGCGCTGATCTTATCGGCGGTGACTCCGTCGAAGGTCTCGGCGCAATCGCCGCCTTGAAGCAGGAACGCCTCGCCGTTGGCGACCTTGGCCAGGCGTCGCTTGAGCTTGTCGACCTCGCCGGCGAAGACCAGCGGCGGATGCGCGGAGAGCTCCGCGTAGGCGGAGTCGAAGTCTTCGTGGCCGCGCCAGTCCGGCTGCTGGCTCAGCGGCAGCGAACGCCACTCGTCCAGGCCCGGATAGTCTGCCGCGCCCACATGGAGGATCTCTCCGGGAGCGGTCAGCGGGGCATCAGATCGGGATTCTGGCGTGTTAGTCACCTGTTCAGGGTAGTCCGCCGCGCCCTGGCGCGCCTAATGGCGGTGCGGGCGTCCATTATGCGAAACACCAGGAGCCCGGGGCGCGGTGCGCCGTCGGGCTCCTGGTGCTTCTGGGGCTCCTGAACTCCCCGGTCAGCGTGGCAGGCCGGTGGATGCTCAGGCCTTCTTGGCTGCGGCCTCCGTGTAGAGCGCCTCGACCTCTGCGGCGAAGTCCTTCATCACCAGCGGCCGCTTGATCTTCATCGACTGCGTGAGGTGCCCGGACTCGATGGTGAAGTCGGTGTGCAGCAGCCGGAAGTCACGGATCGATTCGGCGCGGGAGACGGACTCGTTGGCCCGATCCACCACCGTCTGGACGTGGGTGAGGATGGTCTCGTGCTGCGCCAGCTCAGAGATCGGGGTCTTCGGATCCATGCCCTTGCGCTGCAGCCACTGCGGCAGGGTCTCCTCATCCAGGGTGATCAGCGCGGCCACGAAGGGACGGTTGTCCCCGACCACCACGGCCTGGGAGATGATCGCATCGGCGCGCATCAGGTCTTCCAGCTGGGCCGGCGACACGTTCTTCCCGGCCGCGGTGACCAGGATCTCCTTCTTGCGCCCGGTGATGGTCAGGCAGCCATCGGAGTCCAGGGTGCCGACGTCGCCGGTGTGGAACCAGCCGTCGCTGGTGAAGATCTCCTCGTTGAGCTCCGGCCGGTTGTGGTAGCCGCGTAAGACGCAGACCCCGCGGCCCAGGATCTCACCGTCCTCGGCGATCTTCACCGCACAGCCTGGGAGCGGGGCGCCCACAGTGCCGATCTTGCTCAGTTCGGGGGTGTTCACGGTCAGCGGCGCCGTGGTCTCGGTGAGCCCGTAGCCCTCGAGGATCTGGACACCCACGCCGTAGAAGAAGTGGCCCAGCCGCTCCCCCAGCGGTGAGCCGCCGGAGACTGCATGGGCGACCTGTCCGCCCATCCGGGCGCGCAGCTTGGAATAGACCAGCTTGTCGAAGACCGCGTGCTTCAGCCCCAGGGTGAATGGGACCTTGCCATCCTGCTTGGCGCGGGACCAGGCGATGGCGGTGTTCGCGGCCTTCTCGAAGATCGCTCCCTTCCCGTCGCCCTCCGCCTTGAGCATCGCGGCGTTGTAGATCTTCTCGAAGACTCGCGGCACCGCCAGCAGGAAGGTCGGCTCAAAGGTGCCGAGGTCGTCCACGAGCTCCTTGATGTCCGAGGTGTGCCCCACCCGGGAGCCGCCGGCGACGGCGAGCACCGAGATGAAGCGTGCGAACACGTGGGCCAGCGGGATGAACATCACCGTGGAGGCGTCCTTGTTGACCACCGTTCCCAGCGAGGAGCCCAGCGCCTGGAGGGAGAGCTCGGTGAAGTTGGCGTGGGTCAGCTCGCAGCCCTTGGGCCGCCCGGTGGTCCCCGAGGTGTAGATGATGGTCGCCAGGTCGGCGCCCACGGCGACCCCGCGCCGCGCCTCGACCTGCTCCTCGGTCACGTCAGCGCCCTTGGCGCGCAGCTGATCCAGCCCGGAGCCCTCGATGGTGTAGACATCGCCGAGGCCGGTCAGGTTCTCCTGGGCGACGGCGCGCTCGACGATCTTCTGATGCCCCGGAGTCTCGGCGACGAGCAGCTTCACGCTGGCGTCTTCGATGATCCAGGCCACCTGGGAGGGCGAGGAGGTCTCGTAGACGGGAACGGTGACGGCCCCGGCGTAGAAGATCGCGAAGTCCAGCAGCGTCCACTCGTACCGGGTGGGGGCCATGATCGCGACCCGGTCACCGACCTCGATGCCGGAGCCGATGATGCCCTTGGCCAGCTGCACCACCTGGTCTCGGAACTCGGCGGCGCTGACATCGGTCCACTGTCCCGGACTGAGCTGACGGCCGAAGAGGATGTTCTTCGGGTCTGCAGCGACCTGCCGTTCCAGCAGGTCAGTGATGTTCAGCTCGGCTGGGACCTCGACTGCGGGCGGTGTTGCGAATTCCTTCACGGGGGACTCCTCCATCATGTGTGCCATCTCACATCATGGTCTCACAGCCCGTTACTGAACGGTAGCTGGATGTTTCGTGTCTTTGTCGGCGGACCGCTCAGACCTGTGCGCCGTCCCCGGATCCTGAGCGGTTGCGCGGCATCTGCAGGAACAGGATGACCAGACCCGCGAGCACCACTCCGATCAGCGCCGGCACGGTCCAGCTGGGGGTGTTCAGCGGGAGGAAGGGCACGATGATCAGCGCCAGGATCGCGCCGATGCTCAGCACCGCACCGAGCACCACGGCTGGCTTCGCGCCGGCCAGCGGGTTCTTCGGGTTCGGGGGCTCGAAGTCATCGATGTCTTCCAGCACGGAGTCGTCCACGCTGTGATCCCGGGGCCCCTGTCCGGGGCCGGGAAGTGGTCGCGAACGCCCCTCTCGGCCGAAGACTCTGCTGGGTTCATCGTCGCGATAGGTGCTCATGGCGCCTTCCTCTCAAGGGTCTCGGCGGCGAGGTGCCGTCGGTGCAGAAAACTGATCAGCTGCTCGTGGATGGTCTCCGCCTCGTGGTCCAGCGTCGCCACGTGCTGGCTGCGGGTGAGCTCGACGGTCTCGAGCTGGTCCGCGCGGAGCAGCCGAGACAGCGTCTCGGCCGAGGACGGCGGCAGGACGTTGTCCACCGATGAGCGGAAGAGCAGCACCGGGGTCCGCCGGCGGGCCAGCTCGGGGAGCTCGCGGCGGACCTGCGCGAAGAGCCGATCCAGCTCCACGACGGCGCGCAGCGGAGTCTGCGCGTAGGCCTCCTCCACCACGTCGGGCTTGGCGATGTCCCCGGCGATGCTGGCCACCGAGGGACGGATCCGGCCCATGGCCCAGGCTTTGGGACCGGTCAGCGGGGCCAGCCGGAGTCCGGGATTGATCACCGAGACCGCCTCCACCCGCCGATGGGCAGCCACATGCAGCGCCAGCGATCCCCCCATGGAGAGCCCCACGGTGGCCACTCGGGGGCAGCGAGCGGCGAGCCGGTCATAGCTGGCCAGCGCGGCCCGCATGATCTCGCTTCGCGAAGTCGTGGCCAGCTGTTCCCAGCTTGTACCGTGACCGGGCAGCAGCGGCAGATCCACCGTGAAGCCGGCGCCCTGAAGGGCATCGGCGAGCGCGCGCATCGAGGCGGGCGTGGAGGTGAATCCGTGAAAGACCGAAACTCCGAAGCCGGACATGTCCATTCCTCTACTGTATTGCCTCTACAGTGGTCACGAAGCTCAGCCCCCTGAAAGGACCCCCTCACACCGTGTCGTTCTATAGCGTCGCCAAGAACTTCGTCGTGGCCCCGGTGGTCAACACGGTGTTCCGCCCCTGGGTCCGCGGTCTGCACAACATTCCCAGCGAGGGTCCCGCGATCCTCGCCTCGAACCACCTGTCCTTCTCCGATTCGGTGTTCATGCCGGTGAATGTGCCCCGGCAGGTGCACTTCATGGCGAAGGACGACTACTGGAGCAGGCAGGGCGCCTCCGGGTGGGTGATGCGGAAGTTCTTCGACCTCTCCGGGCAGATCCCGATGGACCGCTCCGGCGGGAAGGCGAGCCAGCATTCGCTCAACGCCGGAGAGCAGGCGCTGCGTGATGGAGGGGTGCTGGGCATCTACCCGGAAGGCACCCGCAGCCCCGACGGTCGGCTCTATCGCGGCAAGCTCGGCATCGCGCGGCTGGCCCTGAACACCCAGGCCCCGGTGATCCCGATCGCGCTGATCGGCACCGACAAGGTGCAGCCGATCGGGAAGAACATCCCCCGGCTGGGCCGGGTCGGGATGATCGTCGGTGAGCCGATGACCTTCGAGTCCTACTACGCCAATGCCGAGGATCGCTTCGCCCAGCGTGCCGTGGCGGATGAGATCATGTACCGGATCATGCGGCTCTCCGGACAGGAATACGTCGACGTCTACGCCTCTGACGTCAAGCGGGCGCTGGAAGCGGAGAAATCCGAGGCCAAGGCGGCACGCAAGTCGCTGCGCCAGGGCCATCGTCACCGCGCCAAGGACCCCGAGACGCCGTAGCCGATGGTCCCGCGGGCAGGGATCACCGAGCTCCCTCGAGGGGCCTGCCCGCAGAGCCCGAATCTGTGAGCCGCGTGAGTCTGCGGCATGCAACCGGCACGCACCCGGCACGCACAGCGCAGGCATGAAAAAGGCCCTGCCGCAGATGATGTGATCATCTGCGGCAGGGCCTCTTCCCTGCTTCCGCATCCTGTGCGCGAGGGGGGACTTGAACCCCCACGCCCGTGAAGGCACTGGCACCTGAAGCCAGCGCGTCTACCTATTCCGCCACTCGCGCATACCTGCTGTTCAGGCCGTTTCTGGCCCGTCTCGCAACCGGCGATCGCTCCCCGGCAGCGAGAATAATAGTACCCATATCCCGGACGGTATGCCTAATCGTGGACGTCGTGCCGGGCCTGAG
This sequence comes from Nesterenkonia sandarakina, assembly GCF_014138825.1. Lineage (NCBI taxonomy): Bacteria > Bacillati > Actinomycetota > Actinomycetes > Micrococcales > Micrococcaceae > Nesterenkonia > Nesterenkonia sandarakina. The sequence goes on from NZ_JACJIH010000001.1 coordinate 1,206,099, forward strand.
CGCATCTCATCGGGGAGCGCCTGCTCAGCGGTGCACCCAGGGCGGCACCGCAACCCTAGTATTGGAGGGTTATGTCTGAGCCCAGAACAGCCCGCCGTGAGACCTTCTCCGCGCAAGACCTCGCCTATCCCCCGGCACTGCCGGTCAGCGGCGAGCGCGACCGCATCCTCGAGGCCCTGGCTGAGCACCAGGTCATCGTGGTCGCCGGGGAGACCGGCTCGGGCAAGACCACGCAGCTGCCGAAGATGGCTCTGGAGCTGGGTCTGCACAACCAGGGGATGATCGGGCACACCCAGCCGCGCCGTCTGGCCGCCCGGACGGTGGCCGAACGTCTGGCCGAGGAGCTCGGCACCTCGGTGGGCCGCGACATCGGCTACCAGGTCAGGTTCAACGCTGAGGTCTCCGGGGCCACCGCGGTGAAGCTGATGACCGACGGGATCCTGCTCGCCGAGATCCAGCGCGACCCGTCACTGCGGCGCTACTCCGCGATCATCATCGATGAGGCCCATGAGCGGAGCCTGAACATCGACGTGATCCTGGGCTACCTGCGCCGGCTGCTGCCCAGCCGGCCTGACCTGAAGGTCATCGTCACCTCCGCCACGATCGATCCCGAGCGCTTCGCCCGGCACTTCAGCAGCGACCCGGAGAACTGGAGCCGGGAGACCTCGGATGTGCCGATCATCGAGGTCTCTGGGCGCACCTACCCCGTGGAGATCCGCTACCGACCGGTGAACCCGGAGGCGCAGCTCGAGGACTTCGACGAGTCCGAACACTTCGGGGAGGCCGAGGACGGAGGCTCCGGACCGGCCGCGCCTCTCGCGAGCCAGGCCCCGGCTTCCCGTCCCGGGGGCAGGAGCACGCCTGGCTCTGGGGTCGCGGAGGAGGAGCGGGATCTGCTCGACGCGGTCAGCGACGCGGTGCTCGAGCTCGCCGCCGAGCCCGAGGGCGACGTGCTGATCTTCTTCCCCGGCGAGCGCGAGATCCGTGACGCCGCGGAGGCGCTGACCGAGACCGTCTCCGGTGACCGGCGGCTGCGCGGCTCGGAGATCCTCCCGCTCTTCGGTCGGCTCTCCATGGCCGAGCAGAAGCGGGTCTTCTCCCCCGGCGGTCGGCGTCGGATCGTGCTGGCCACCAACGTCGCGGAGACCTCGCTGACCGTGCCGGGGATCAAGTATGTGATCGACACCGGCACCGCGAGGATCTCTCGATATTCCACCCGCACCAAGGTGCAGCGGCTGCCCATCGAGGCGATCTCCCAGGCCAGCGCGAATCAGCGCTCCGGTCGGTCCGGGCGCACCAGCGACGGCATCGCGATCCGGCTGTACTCCCAGGAGGACTTCGACTCCCGGCCGGCCTTCACCGACCCCGAGATCCTGCGCACCTCGCTGGCCTCGGTGCTGCTGCAGATGTCCTCCATGGGCATCACGCGCAGCCCCGAGGAGCTGCTGGACTTCCCCTTCGTGCAGAAGCCCGATTCCAAGGCGGTCAACGACGCCGTCCGGCTGCTCACCGAGCTCGGTGCGCTGAGCCTGAGATCAGGATCCGGCGGGAAGGACCAGGAGCGCCGGAAGGGGCCGGGCACCAGCTCGGTGACACCGGTGGGACGCATGCTCTCCCAGCTGCCGGTGGACCCACGGATGGCGCGGATGATGGTCGAGGCCGCGCGCCGGGACTGCCTGCCTGAGGTCACCGTGCTCACCGCGGCACTCTCCATCCAGGACCCTCGGGAGCGACCGGCGGAGAAACGGGCGCAGGCCGATGAGCTGCACTCCCGGTTCAAGGACGAGAACTCCGACTTCTCGGCGCTGCTGAACCTCTGGCGCTACCTGCAGGAGAAGCAGGCCGAGCTCTCTGGCAACCAGTTCCGGAAGCTCTGCCACCGCGAACACCTGAACTACCTGCGGGTCCGGGAATGGCAGGAGCTGGTCGCCCAGCTCACCGAGATCGCCGACCAGGTGGAGTTCAGCGGCAAGGGCTCGGCTCGTCGTCGCAGCTCCTCGGGGCGGCGAGGCAAGAAGCTGCCCGGGGTGGACCCGGCGGCCAAGCACGACGCGATCCACCAGTCGCTGCTCTCCGGGCTGCTCAGCCACGTGGGTCTCTACAACCCTCGCACCCGGGACTACCAGGGCGCCCGCGGAACTCGATTCGCGGTCTTCCCCGGTTCTCACCTGTTCAAGAAGAACCACGACTGGGTGATGGCCAGCGAACTGGTGGAGACCTCCCGGCTCTGGGCCCGCTCGGTGGCGAAGATCGACCCGGCATGGGTCGAGGAGCTCGCCCCGCACCTGGTCAAGACCTCTCATTCGGAGCCGCGCTGGTCCGCGCGCCAGGGCGCCGTGGTCGCCACCGAGAAGGTCACGCTCTTCGGGGTCCCCGTCGTGGCTGACCGTCAGGTCCTCTACTCCAAGGTGGACCCGGAATACAGCCGCGAGCTGTTCATCCAGCGCGCCCTTGTCGACGGCGACTGGTCCACCCGGCACCACTTCGACCGGCGCAACAGGGAACGCTTCGCCGAACTCGACGAACTCGAGAACCGCACCCGCAGGAAGGACCTGCGCGCCTCCGACGAGGAGCTGTTCAACTTCTTCGACGCCCGGATCCCGGAGAACATCGTCTCGCAACGGCACTTCGACTCCTGGTGGAAGAACCAGCGGCACGAGACCCCGGAGCTGTTGGACCTCACCGAGGTCGAGCTGATGGCGCAGGCCGCCGAGGAGCTGGACATCGATGCCTATCCGGAGCACTTCGACCACGACGGGCTCGCTCTGGAGCTGCAGTACGAGTTCAATCCCACCCGGTACACCGCTGAGTCCGGCTCTTCCCGGAGCGCCGCCGCCGACGGCGTCACGGTCCGGGTTCCGGTGCTGTTCTTGAACCAGTTGCAGCCCGAACGCTTCGACTGGCTGATCCCGGGGCTGCGCACCGAGCTGATCACCGCACTGATCCGGAACATGCCCAAGCCGGTCCGGAAGAACTTCGTGCCGGCTCCCGACGTCGCCGCGAAGGCCCGGGATCTCCTGGAGCAGGACTTCACCCCCGGCGTCGACTCGCTGACCGAGTCGCTGGCCACGGTGCTGCGCCGGCTCAAGGGCCACGTCCTGGACCCGGAGGTCTTCGACACCAGCGCCCTGCCGGAGCATCTGCGGTTCACCTTCGCGGTGGTCAGTGACCGCGGCCGGATCCTGGAGAGCGGATTCGACCTGCGTGAGCTGCAGATCCGATTCTCCCGAGAGAACCGCGACGCCATCGGACGCAGCCTCACGGAGGATCCGAACACCGAAGGGGCCCATCCCGGATCGCCGCAGGCGGGTGGACCGTCCGCGCGACCCGGCAAGGGCGCCGGTGCAGGCAAGGGTCGCGGTGAGGGCTCCGGCAAGGGGGCAGGCAAGGCTCAGCACAACGGGCGCGGCACGGTGTCGCAGCCCGCTGCCGAAGGGTCCTCGGCGGGGAAGCAGCGCCAGAGAACCTGGAGCTTCGGGGAGCTCCCGCAGGAGATCACCACAGTGGTCGCCGGGCAGGCGATCACCGGCTACCCCGCGCTGGCTCCCGCCGAGAAGGGCGTCTCCTACACGATCCAGGACTCCGCGGCAGAACAGTCCAGGGTGCACCGAGCCGGCGTCGTCGCCCTGCTGCGCGAGGTGCTGCCCTCCCCGCAGCGCTACGTGGTGGACCATCTGAGCAACCGAGAGCGCCTGGCGTTCGGCCAGTCGCCGCACGGCACCGTGGAGTCGCTGGTCTCCGACGCGACGACGGCAGCGCTGGCCCACCTGGTGCCGGCACAGCTGCCCTACAGCGAGGCGGAGTTCCAGGTGCTCGCCCGGCACTGCCGGGCCGAGCTGATCGAGACGGTGCTGCGACTCACCGATGTGCTGGCCCAGATCCTGAGCCTCTCCACGGAACTCGGCTCCCGCCTGAACCGGGTGAGGTCCACGGCGCTGAAGGCCGCCCGCAGCGACATGACTGCCCAGCTCGAGCAGCTGGTCCACCCCGGCTTCGTCACCGCGACGGGTCAGGCTCAGCTGCAGCATCTGCCTCGCTACCTCAAGGCGATGCAGACCCGGCTGGACCGGCTCGAATCCGGGCAGGCGCTGACCCGCGACGCCGCGGACATGGCCTCGGTGCAGGAGCTGGAGGACGAATACGATGCGGCCCTGGAGGCGGTGCCCGCCCAGCTTCCGGTGCCCGCCGATCTGGCCGCCGTGAAGTGGATGATCGAGGAGTTCCGGGTGAACCTCTTCGCGCAACAGCTGGGGACCGCGCAGACGGTCTCGATGAAGCGGATCCGGCGGGCGATCAAGACCTCCCGCATCTGAGAGCGGCGCTCCCCACCAACTGTCGGATCAGCGGGCGGGTCAGCAGGCGGGTCAGCGGGTGCGCCAGTGCTGCTCGGCGGGTGGATCAGCCGGTGCGTCAGTCCTGCTCGGCAGGGACGTGCTCGGCGTCGCCCATCAGCCGCAGCGCGACGCGCAGCTTCTCGGCGGACTCATCCATCCGGGACTGATCCGGGTCATCATCAGCCTGGGCGAAGCTGTGGTCGGCCATGGAGTTTGAGGGCCAGACGTGCAGGTGCATGTGTGGCACCTCATAGCCGGCGATGCTCAGCCCGGCACGCTGCGAGCCGAAGGCCTCAACCTGGGCCTTGCCGATGCGGTGAGCGACCTGGAACAGGTGCGTCATCAGCGGAGCCTCGGCCTCGGTCCACCGGTCCACCTCTTGGCGCGGCACGACCAGGGTGTGGCCGTAGGCCAGCGGGGCGATGGAGAGGAACCCGACGCAGGTCTCGTCCTGCCACACGAAGCGGCCTGGGATCTCACCGGCGATGATCTTGCTGAAGACTGTGCTCATGCCCCCACTCTAAGGGCGACTGCTAGTCTGGAGCGAGCATGAACGAGAACACCTCCACGCCCCCGGCCCGCGGCCGATCCACCCGTCAGAAGCGCGCCGTCTGGGCCGCGCTGCATTCCTTGGATGACTTTGTCAGCGCCCAGGATCTGCACAAGATCCTCGATGGACGCGGCGAGAAGGTCTCTCTGGCCACGGTCTACCGGGTGCTGCAGTCTCACCAGGAGGAGGGCCTCGTCGATGTGCTGCGCCCCGACGACGGTGAGGCGATCTTCCGGCTCTGTGAGCGCGAGGAGCACCACCACCACCTGGTGTGCCGCTCCTGCGGGCTGACCGTGGAGTTCGAAGCACCCGCCATCGAGGAATGGGCGACCAAGCTCGCGCAGGAGCAGGACTTCACCGAGGTCCGGCACACCCTGGAGATCTTCGGCCTCTGCGCCAGCTGCGCCGCGATCGCCCGCGGCTGACTCCGGTCAGCCCTTGGCGACGCGAGAGCGGATGAGCGCGAACCCTCAGGCGGCCAGCGCCGCGGCGGCCTCCCGGCGACGGTTGCGGCCCCCGCGGCCGATGAGCACGCAGACCACATAGATCACGAAGGAGATCGTGGTGATGTAGGGACTGATCGGCACCGTGCCGGTGATCGCGAGCATGATCCCGCCCACCGAGGAGATCAGCGCGAAGAGCATCGAGAGCAGCACCGCCAGATACGGCCGCACCGTGACCTTCAGCGCCGCCGCCGCCGGGACCACCAGCAGCGCCAGCACCAGCAGCGCCCCGACCACCTGCACCGACATCGCCACAGCAATGCCCAACAGCACCATGAACACCATGGAGAGCAGATTCACGTGGACCCCGCGCGCGCGGGCCAGCTGCGGATCCACCGAGGCGAACATCAGCGGTCGCCAGATCAGCAGCAGCACGATGCTGATCACCACCGCGCCGGTGACCAGGGTCTGGGTCTGGATGTCATCCACGCCCACGATCTGTCCGGTGAGCAGCCCGAACTTGTTCGCGCTGCGGCCCTGATAGAGCGAGAGGAAGAGGATCCCCAGGCCGAGGCCGAAGGGCATCAGCACCCCGGTCACCGCGGAGGTGTCCCGGTCCTTCAGACTCAGCACCCCGATCAGCACCGAGGCGGCGACGGCGCCCAGTGCGGAGCCTGCGACCACGTCGACGCCGATCAGCAGCGCCAGCGCCGCACCGGCGAAGGAGATCTCGGCGATGCCGTGCACCACCAGGGCGGTCCGGCGCAGCATGATGAACACCCCGATCAGGCCGCCCATCAGGCCCAGCACGCCGGCGGTGATCACCGAGTTCCGGACCAGGGAGAAGAGCTCCCAGTAGCCTTCGGTGGTGAACGAGCTGGTCAGCGTCTCCATCATGGCAGCGCCAGCTCCTCTGGGTGATAGTGGCAGCTCTCGTCGTGGGTGGACATCACCAGCAGTCGCCCCTTGTGCTCGATGACGTCCACGTTCGAGCCGTAGAGCTCGGAGAGCACCTGCGAGCGCATCACCTCGGCGGTGGTCCCGATCCGGTACTGGCCGCGGGCGAAGTAGAGCACCCGGTCCACGTGCTCGATCACCGGGTTGATCTCGTGGGTCACGAAGACCACCGCGGAGCCGCGCTCCACGGCCTGGCGCCGAATGAGCTCGGTGACCGCCTGCTGATGGTTCAGGTCCAGGGAGTGCAAGGGCTCGTCGCAGAGCAGCACGGCGGGGTTCGAGGCCAGCGCCTGGGCGGCGCGCAGTCGCTGCTGCTCCCCGCCGGAGAGCAGACCCACCGGCATGTCGGCGTAGGCGGTGGCGCCCACCGCCTCGAGCAGCTCATCCACCCTGTGGCGCAGCCGGCGGGGGTGCAGCCGGATGCCGAATCGGTGCCCGTCCAGACCCAGCGCCACCATGTCGCGGGCCCGCATCGGGGTCTCCTCCGGCATGGTCTGCTGCTGCGGGATATATCCCACCCGGCTGCTGCCGCGGCGCACGGGGGCACCGGCGATCGCCGCCGTCCCCGAGCTGAGCCGGGTCAGCCCGAGCAGCACCTTGAGAAACGTGGACTTGCCGGCCCCATTGGGGCCCAGCACCGCGAGGAACTCCCCCGGCGCGAGGTCAAGGTCAAGCCCTTCCCAGAGTGTGCGCCCGCTGAATCCCACGCTCGCCTGGCGCAGCGCCACCAGTGGCTGGGCGGGTGAGAGCCCATCTGCCGAGGAATCAGTCACGCGACTCCCCCACGATGGCCTCCACCGCGGCGATATTGGCCTCCATCCACTGCTGGAAGGAATCGTGCTCCTCAGGGATGGTCTCGTTGAAGTCCAGCACGGCGACGTCGGCGCCTTCGGCTGCCTCCCGGATCTGCGCGGACTGGTTGGTCTCGGTCTGCGGGTTGTAGGAGAGCAGGTCGATCTCCTGATCCGCTGCGGCGTTGAGCGCCTGCTGGTAGAGCCGAGCCGAGACGTCGTCGCCGTGTTCGACTGCGGCCAGGAACTGCTGGTCCGTGGCGTCCTCGAAGCCGGCGTCGGTGAGCAGGAACTGGGAGACCGCCTCGGTGGCCAGGAAGCTCATGCCTTCGGCCTCGATGGCTCGGTTGCGCTCGTCCAGGGCGTCGATCTCTTCGGCCAGGGCAGCAGCATTGTCCTGATACAGCTCGGCGTTCTCCGGGGAGATCTCGGCCATGTGCTCGCTGAAGTCCTCCACGAAGTCGCTCATCGCGGCGAGGTCGTACCAGATGTGCTCATTGACGAAGTCCCCGGAATGGTCGTGGCCCTCGTGGGCGTCCTCGGCGTGCCCGTCGTGATCCTCGTGCTCCTCCTCGGAGTGCCCATCGTGATCCTCGTGCTCCTCTTCGGAGTGCTCGTCCCCAGCCGCCTCCGATTCCTCGGCATGGGCGTGCGCGTTCTCGCCCTCGATGAGCTGGTAGACCGCGTCCTCCTTGCCCGAGGTCGCGGCCAGCCGGGTGATGAACGGGTCGTAGCCACCGCCGTTGGCCACGATCACATCCGCGCCGTTCACGGTGAGACGGTCCTGCGGGGTGGCCTCGTAGGAGTGCGGATCCGCGGCCGCATTGTCCACCAAGGGGGTGACCTCGGCGGTGTCACCCAGGATCTGCTCAGCCAGGTCCGAATAGACGTCGGTGGAGGTGACCACGCTGATCTGCTCGCCCTCTGCGGCGGGGGCGCCGGTCTCCTCGGTGGAGTCCGCCGGGCCGGTGCATGCGCTGAGCAGCAGGGCGGTTGCGCCGAGCAGGGCGACGGGGGGAAGCAGACGGGGCGCGGGCATGGTCGTACCTTCTTCGTGGGGGATGCTGCGGGGTCACGGACAGCTGGAACCAGCGTACGGCCAGACATTGTTGAGAACAAATCTCAACTAGACCGGGTGGTCCGCCCGGTCGCTTGACTCAGCTCTGGTCCTGATCGGCGACGCGTCGACCTTGGGGCGTGCCCGGGGTGCATCGCATCGTGAATCTCTCCTGCACCCGGCTCCCGCACCCGGCGCGCACCCCCGAGGCCCGTGGCCAGATGCTCGGTGATCCGAGAGACCCCAGGGCCTACCGCGGGTTCACCAGGATCCGGAGAGCGGCTTGCCCTCGTCGTATCCGGCAGCAGACTGCACCCCGGCGACGGCGCGCTGACGGAACTCATGCAGCGAGTCCGCGCCGGCGTAGGTCATCGCGGACCGGACCCCGGCCGTGATCGAGTCCAGCAGGTCCTCCACCCCGGGCTTGGCGGGATCCAGGTACATCTGAGAGGTGGAGATGCCCTCTTCGAAGATCGACTTCCGGGCGCGGGCGAAGGCGCTCTCCGCCGCGGTGCGATTCTGCACCGCACGGGAGGAGGCCATCCCGAAGCTCTCCTTATAACGCCGCCCGTCGACGCCGGTGAGCATGTCCCCGGGAGACTCATAGGTGCCGGCGAACCATGAGCCGACCATCACCTGCGAGGCCCCGGCCGCCAGGGCGAGGGCGATATCGCGCGGGTAGCGCACTCCCCCGTCGGCCCAGACATGGGCGCCCAGCTCGCGGGCCGCCGCTGCGCATTCGAGCACGGCGGAGAACTGCGGGCGGCCCACCGCGGTCATCATCCGGGTGGTGCACATCGCGCCCGGTCCCACACCGACCTTCGCGATGTCGGCGCCGCCCTCGATGAGCTCACGCACGCCATCGGCGGTGACCACGTTGCCGGCCACGATCGGAACACCCAGCCCGGCCGACTCAACTCTCTGGCGCACGGTGCGCAGAGCTTCGAACATCTTCTGCTGGTGCCCGTGGGCGGTGTCGACCACGAGCACGTCGACCCCCGCGCCCAGCAGCGCATCGGTCTTCCCGGCCACGTCGCCGTTGATCCCCACCGCCGCCGCGACCTTGAGTCGAGACTGGGCGTCGAGGTTCGGCCGGTAGAGCGTGGAGCGCAGCGCTCCGCGCGGGGTGAGCACCCCGGCGAGCACGCCGTCCGAGGTGGTCACCGGGGCATAGTCCGCACCGGCAGCATCCATCGCCGTGAAGGCCTGCTCCAGACCCGCGTCGGTGAGCACCTCCTCGGCGGTGAAGCGCAGCGGGGGCATGCGCATCACGGAGGCCACCGAGGAGAATCGATCCACCCCGAGCCCGTCGCTGGCCGTGACCACCCCCGCCAGGCGGAGATCCTCATCGACCACACACACGGCGTCGTGGTTGCGCTTGTCCAGCAGGTGCAGCACGTCGAGCAGGGAGTCCGTGGGCTGGACCTTCAGAGCGGTCTCCAACACCGGGTGACAGGACTTGACCCAATCGGTGACCTGACGGATGACCTCGAGCGGGACGTCCTGCGGGAGCACCCCCAGCCCGCCGCGACGCGCCATGGTCTCCACCATGCGACGGCCTGTCACCGCGGTCATGTTCGCCGAGACCACCGGGATGGTGGAGCCGGTCGCATCCTCCGCAGAGAGGTCCACCGCCATCCGGGACTGGGTGTGGGAGCGCGAAGGGACGAGGAACACATCCGAGTAGGTCAGGTCGGTGGTCGGTTCATTCAGAAATCTCACGGGGATCCGCGCCCTTCATAGTGCTGGTGATGATGCTCACGACCGATTCGACCCGGTCGCGTGCGTGCCCTGCGGGGCCCCTGACACGATACCGTGGCTGGTGGCGACACGGTACACAAAGTCACTATGCTTGGACGAGGTGAAGATCCAGGTGCACGAAGCTGTGCAGGATAACTACACAACACAATGGAAGAGGCGTATCCACAGTGCCAGAGCTAACGTCCAGCCGTCTTGCCGAGGAATTCCCGGGGAACGAATGGCTGGTCGCCGACATATACGACAAGTTCAAGGACGATCCGGACTCGGTGGATCGGAAGTGGGCTGAGATCTTCCGCCAGCTCGAGGGTGACGGTGATTCCCGTTCATCCGGCACGTCCTCCGCCCCCGCCCCCTCGGCGAACACTCCCGTGGAGCCCAAGACTCGCTCGGATTCCGGCAAGGATGCCGGGGCCAGCAGCAACGGGGCCGCGAAGAACGGGGCGGGATCCGAGAACAGCCCCGCGAAGTCCCCGGCCAAGCCGAAGGCGGACTCCACCCCGAGCGCGGAGAACCAGCGTGACTCCGCCACTGAGACCACCCCGGCCACCGCCACCCCCGCCGAGCCGGAGAAGTCGCAGAAGCCCGAGGGTGAGAAGAGCTCCTCCGGGGGGAAGCCGGTGGCCCCGCGGAACCCGACGACGAAGAAGTCCGGCGGCTCCTCCAGCACCCCGATCCCCTCCGAGCCCTCCTCCGCGAAGTCCGACTCCTCGAAGAAGGAGGAGAAGGAGGACAAGGTGATGCCGCTGAAGGGCATCTCCAAGGCCATCGCGGCCAACATGGACGCCTCGCTGACCGTTCCCACCGCCACCACGGTGCGCGCCGTGCCGGCGAAGCTGCTGATCGACAACCGCACGGTGATCAACAACCACCTCAAGCGGACCCGCGGCGGCAAGGTCTCCTTCACCCACGTGATCGGCTATGCCCTGCTCAAGGCGCTGCGCCAGCACCCGGCGATGAACGTCACCTACGACGTCCAGGACAACAAGCCGGTGGCAGTGCACCCGGCACATGTGAACTTCGGGCTGGCCATCGACATGCCCCGCCCGGACGGCACCCGCGCTCTGGTGGTGCCGAACATGAAGGCCGCCGAGGAGATGAACTTCACCGAGTTCTGGGCCGCCTACGACGACGTCGTCAAGCGCGCCCGGGACAATAAGCTCACCCCCGGTGACTACGCCGGGACCACCGTCTCACTGACCAACCCCGGCGGCATCGGCACCGTGCACTCGGTGCCCCGGCTCTCCAAGGGCCAGGCCGTGATCGTCGGTGTCGGCGCGCTCGAGTACCCCGCCGAGTTCCAGGGCGCCTCGGAGAAGACGCTGAACAACCTGGCGGTCTCCAAGGTCATCACCCTGACCTCCACCTATGATCACCGGGTGATCCAGGGCGCCGGGTCAGGAGAGTTCCTCAAGACCATCCACGAGTACCTGCTCGGGAAGAACGGGTTCTACGAGGAGATCTTCGAGGCGCTGCGGATCCCCTACGAACCCATCCAGTGGTCCGCCGACATCCAGGTCAATCCTGAGGATCAGATCAACAAGGTCGCCCGGATCCAGCAGCTGATCCACTCCTACCGGGTCCGCGGTCACCTGATGGCCTCGGTGGATCCGCTGGAGTACCAGATGCGCAGCCACCCGGACCTGGACATCGAGTCCCACGGGCTGACCCTGTGGGACCTGGACCGGGAGTGGCCCACCGGGGGCTTCGGCGGCAAGTCGATGCTGCCGCTGCGCAACATCCTCGGGGTGCTGCGCGACACCTACTGCCGCAGCACCGGTGTGGAGTACATGCACATCCAGTCCCCTGAGGAGCGGCAGTGGTTCCAGGACGAGATCGAGCACCCCTACGAGAAGCCCAACCGGGACGAGCAGTTCCGGATCCTGGGACGACTCAACGCCGCTGAGGCGTTCGAGACCTTCCTGCAGACCAAGTTCGTGGGGCAGAAGCGGTTCTCCCTCGAAGGCGGAGAGTCGCTGATCCCGCTGCTGGACACGATCCTCTCCGAGGCGGCGGACGAGGGCCTCGACGAGGTCGCGATCGGCATGGCGCACCGTGGTCGCATCAACGTGCTGACCAACATCGCCGGCAAGACCCACGCCCAGGTGTTCCGTGAGTTCGAAGGCCGCGAGGCCGGGACCGGCTCGGGAGATGTGAAGTACCACCTGGGCACCCGTGGCTCCTTCACCTCCGACCGCGGCAACTCGACCAGCGTCTACCTCGCCGCGAACCCGTCCCACCTGGAGGCGGTGAACCCCGTCCTGGAGGGCGTGGTGCGCGCCATGCAGGACCGGATCAACCAGGGAGCGGACTCGCTGAACTCGTTCTCCGTGATGCCGCTGCTGGTCCACGGCGACGCGGCCTTCGCCGGCCAGGGCGTCGTGGCGGAGACGCTGAACATGTCTCAGCTGCGCGGCTACCGCACCGGCGGCACCGTGCACGTGGTCGTGAACAACCAGGTCGGCTTCACCACCGCACCTTCGGCTGCGCGCTCGATGACGTACTCCACGGACATGGCCAAGGCCATCCAGGCGCCGATCTTCCACGTCAACGCCGATGACCCGGAATCCGTGGCGCGCGTGGCGCAGCTTTCCTTCCGCTACCGCCAGCGGTTCAACAAGGACGTCGTGATCGACCTGGTCTGCTACCGCCGGCGTGGGCACAACGAGGGTGACGATCCCTCGATGACCCAGCCCAAGATGTACAACCTGGTGGAGGCCAAGCGCACCACGCGTCGGCTCTACACCGAGGCGCTGGTCGGACGTGGTGACATCACCCAGGAAGAGGCCGATCAGGCGCTGCGCGACTTCCGACAGCGGCTGGAGCGGGTCTTCACCGAGACCCACGCCGCTCAGACCCAGCCGGTCTCCACGGCTGATCCCGAAGCCTCCGGCACCCGGGGGATGGCACCGACCGCCTCTGAGGATGAGACCAGCACTCCGGAGCGCGAAGGCACCGACACCAAGATCAGCGAGGACGCGCTCGCGCACATCGGTGAGGTGCACACCAACATCCCGGAGAGCTTCACCCCGCACCCGAAGCTGAAGTCCCTGCTGGAGAAGCGGGCCAAGATGGCCCGTGAAGGCGGCATCGACTGGGGCTTCGCGGAGATCGCGGCGTTCGGCTCGCTGCTCATGGAGGGCACCGAGGTCCGCCTGGCCGGTCAGGACTCGCGCCGCGGCACCTTCGTGCAGCGCCACGCGGTCTTCCACGACCGGGTCAACGGTGATGAGTGGTACCCGCTGAAGAACCTGACCGAGGATCAGGCCCGGTTCTTCATCTACGACTCGCTGCTCTCCGAGTACGGGGCACTGGGCTTCGAGTACGGCTATTCGGTGGAGAATCCGAATGCGCTGGTGCTCTGGGAGGCCCAGTTCGGCGACTTCGTCAACGGCGCCCAGATCATCATTGACGAGTTCATAGCGACGGCTGAGCAGAAGTGGGGACAGAAGTCCTCCGTGGTGATGCTGCTCCCGCACGGCTATGAAGGTCAGGGACCGGATCATTCCTCAGGCCGCCCGGAACGGTTCCTGCAGCTGTGCGCCGAGGACAACATGACCGTGGTCCTGCCCTCCTCGGGTGCCAACTACTTCCACCTGCTCCGGCGCCAGGCGGTGGCCCGTCCGCGGCGTCCGCTGATCGTCTTCTCCCCGAAGCAGCTGCTCCGGCTGAAGGCGGCGGCGAACTCGGTGGAGGACTTCACCACCGGCACCTTCCAGGAGGTGATCCCGGATCGCGAGGTGGACGCCGCGAAGGTCAAGCGCGTGCTGATCGTCTCGGGCCGGCTCTACTACGACCTGATCGCCACTCGGAACAAGCACAAGGATGAGACCACCGCGATCGTCCGGCTCGAGCAGCTCTATCCGATGCCGGTCGAGGAGCTGCAGGCCGAGCTGGACCGATACTCCTCGGCTGAGGAGGTCGTCTACGCGCAGGACGAGCCGATCAACCAGGGACCTTGGCCGTTCCTGGGCATGAACCTGCGTCCGCTGCTGAAGCAGGAGCTGAAGCTGGTCTCCCGCGCTGAGTCTGCCGCCACCTCCGTGGGGCAGGCCAAGCGTCACGCCAAGGAGCTGGAAGGCCTGCTGAGCAAGGCCTTCCCGCACCTGGACCTGTGACCTGATGGAACAGTCCACTCAGGATCTCAGAGCCGCAGCCTCCGGTCACCGGCGCCACGTGCGCATCGTCGCCCTGGGCGACGAGCTGCTCAGCGGCGTCGGTGACCCCCGCGCCCTGGGGTGGTTCGGTCGGGTCATCTCCAAGACCCCGATCGAGGGAATCACCCTGGAGCACTACGCCCTCGCCATGCCCGGCGAGGGCACCGAGGCGCTCTCCGAGCGCTGGCAGGACGAGGCGGTCGCCCGATTCTCCGCGGTGACCGCCGACGGCGGGACACCGGAGCGCCATCTGGTCGTCGCACTGAACGACACGGACCTCTACAGCGCCACCTCCTCCGCCAGGTCCCGGCTGAACCTGGCCAACATCCTGGACCGAGCCTCACAGGAGGGCATCCGCTGCCTGGTGCTGGGCCCGGTCCCGACCCTGGACGCCGAGCGCAACCAGCGGATCTCCGAGCTCAACGCCGCCTACCGGGACGTGGCCTCGCGCCGGTCCCATGTCTATGTGGACGCCTATGCCCCGCTGGTCGGCCATGAGCAGTGGCGCAGTGACCTCGCGGCGAACGGCGGACTCCCCGGCCAGGCCGGCTACGGCCTGCTCGCCTGGCTGGTGCTGCACCGCGGCTGGTATCCGTGGTTAGGGCTCCAGGAGCCGGTGGCCTAGAATTATCCCAGCCGACGAAAGGAGTTCATCATGAGCAAGCGTGGACGCAAGCGCAGCGCTCGTCGCAAGAAGAACGCCAACCACGGCAAGCGCCCCAACTCCTGATTTCAGTGACGCACGGGTCTTGCTGCGGCTGACGTGATTCTCCCGGCAGCGCAGACGACAGAACCCCCTGCAGAGATGCTCTGCAGGGGGTTCTCTCGTCTCGGACCAGGGATGGGCGGTGCAGGGTTCAGCCCGGCTGAAGCCCAGCATTCGCCGGGCTGATCAGCCCGGGGACTCAGCGGGCGGCGTCGTCCTGCTGGTGTCCGGCCTCGATGCGGATCTGGCTGATCCGCTCCAGGATGGTGACCTTCAGCGTCTCCGGGGCCCGCTCGGCGCAGGAGCGGCGGACCACGGTGCGGATGATGCACTCGAGGTCGTAGTCATTGGCGCACTCCGGGCAGGCATGCAGGTGGGCTTCGACCTCACCGATGTCTTCCCGGCTCAGCGCGCCATCGGCGTACTCATAGATGCGTTCCATGCGGGTCTGCTGCTCGGTGCAGTCCCCGTCCTTGCAATTCTCGTCGAGCCATTTCCCGGGGCGGACCTCGGTGGCCTGAGTGGGGTCTTGGTCGTTCATGGTTTGGCCTCCTGCTTCTTGAAGCCACGTTCACGGGCATAGTCACTGAGAAGTTCGCGCAGCAGCTTCCTGCCGCGGTGCAGTCGAGACATCACCGTGCCGATGGGAATGTTCATGATCTCGGCGACCTCTTTATAGGCGAATCCCTCGACATCGGAGAAGTAGACCGCGAGCCGGAACTCCTCGGGGATCTGCTGCAGCGCGCTCTTGACGTCGGAGTCCGGGAGGTGATCCAGCGCCTCCGCCTCGGCCGAGCGCAGTCCGGAGGAGGTGTGCTCTGCGGCCTGAGCCATCTGCCAGTCCTCCACGGTGTCCGTGTTGGCCTGCAGCGGCTGGCGCTGCTTCTTCCGGTAGATGTTGATGTAGGTGTTGGTCAGGATCCGATAGAGCCAAGCCTTGAGGTTCGTTCCCGGCTTGTACTGGTGGAACGACGAGTACGCCTTGGTATAGGCCTCTTGAACCAGGTCCTCGGCGTCCTGCGGGTTGCGCGTCATCCGCATGGCAGCTGAATAGAGCTGGTCCACGTACTGCAGCGCCTCGCTCTCGAAACGCACGCGACGCTGCTGTTCGGTCTCTTCGGCGACGACGACGCTGCTGGGATCTGCATCTGGGCCGGTGGCTGCGGGCTTTTCCATCACCTCTGAGTCTACTCGCACAGCGCACACCTGGCGTCGGAGGTCGCGCGTGCTGTCACGGACGCGCCTCGGGGTCAGAGTCGGTGTGGTCATACCGGGCACAACGACGACGCCGCGCTCCGCATTCCTGTCCAGACGCCAGTCTGGTGGGACGGCCTCGAGGAAGGCGCCACAGCCGCGCCCGGGGTGCGTTCTGATCCCCGGGATCCGGGTGCTGATTCCCGTGACAGCCCTGATTGGGTAGATTGGACCTTGAACGATGCCTCAGCGCCACACTCCTACAGGAGGACACTATGTCTCTGCTTCGTAAATTCGCCCGCCCACTGCTGGGCGCAAGCTTCATCGCCGGCGGTGTCGACCGTCTGCGCAACACCGATGAGGCCTCGGCGAGGATCGAGTCCACCCTCGAGGAGATCGGCTCACTTCTCCCCCAGGCCGAGCCGCTGGTGTCCAACGCCAAGCTCACCACCCAGGTCCTGGGCGGGGTCGAGGTCGTCGCCGGCGTCGCACTGGCCGTCGGCCGGTTCCCCCGCGCCTCTGCGCTGATGCTGGCGGGGGTGCACAAGTTCAACAGCTACGCCGAGTACCGCAACGCGGAGATCGAGAACGACTCCGACGTCACGGCTCAGCGCAAGACGCTGCTGAAGAACGCCTCGATCCTCGGCGGCCTGACCCTGGCCCTGGTGGACCTCGACGGCAAGCCCTCGCTGTCCTGGCGCGCCGAGCACCTGGCGAAGACCACCCGGAAGAAGGGCGCCAAGTTCGGCGACAAGACCTTCAAGTGGGCCGACGATCTCGGCAGCGATGCGACCAAGAAGGTCCGCAACTTCGAGAAGAACGCCAAGAAGAACTTCCAGCGCGCCGAGAAGGACGCTCTGAAGGCCATCAGCGACGCCTCCAAGGGTGCCAAGAAGAAGACACAGGCCACCAAGAAGAAGGTCGGAGCCTAGAGCCCCACGACGTGAGCACTACATCTACACCTGCTGCACAGATGCCCCCGCAGCCGTGGCCCGCGCCACGCGCGGGGGCATCTCTGCGCGCAGAGGTCACCGTCCCAGGATCGAAGTCTCTGACCAACCGGTATCTGCTGCTCGCGGCGCTGGCCGACGCGCCCTCGGTGGTGATCAATCCGCTGCGCTCCCGCGACTCCCGACTGATGCTCGACGCGCTCACGGCACTCGGCAGCACCGTCGAGCACCTTCCGGACTGGGAGGGCTCCGGGGTCCCCGCCGTGCGGATCTCCCCGCTCCCCGGACTGCCCAAGAGTCCCAGCGGCCCTGAGGACCTCGGTGCCGCTGACGGCACAGAGCAGGCGGCTCCGCCCCCGCACGGCTCGGCTGCTGAGCTCGCAGCAGAGACCGCAGCGGCCCCGGAGTCCCCCGAGGAGCTGCACATCGACTGCGGACTGGCCGGAACCGTGATGCGTTTCCTGCCCGCAGTCGCCGCGCTGACCGGGCGAGCAGTTCATTTCGACGGCGACCCCGAGGCGCGGCTGCGCCCGATGGGAGCCGTCCAGCATGGCCTGCGCGAGCTCGGGGTACAGATCACCGGAGCAGGTGCACCGGCCCCGGGAGGCGAAGGCCACCTGCCCTTCACCGTGCACGCACCACAGGGCCTGCACGGCGATGAGATCACCGTCGACGCCTCAGCCTCCTCCCAGTTCATCTCCGGGTTGCTGCTCACCGCCGCGCGGATGCCGCGCGGACTCACGCTGCGCCACGTCGGGGACGCCGTGCCGTCCCTGGAACACGTGGAGATGACCTCCCAGGTGCTCGCCGAACTCGGAGTCCAGGTGAGCAGCCCCGCACTGCACACCTGGCGGGTGGAGCCCGGCTCGATCCCCGGCTTCACGGTGCGCGTGGAGCCTGACCTCTCCAACGCCGGACCGTTCCTCTGCGCGGCGGCCGTGACGGGCGGCGAGGTGACCATGCGCGGCTGGCCCCTGACCTCCACCCAGATCGGACGCCGCTGGACCGAGCTGCTTCCGGCCTTCGGCGCCGAGGTCCAGCACCAGCCCGAGACCTCGACCACGGTGACCCTGCAGGTGCGCGGCACCGGGCTGCGCAGTCCAGGCAGCGTCGACGGCACCGCCGAGCTCACGCCGACTGTGGCCGCACTCGCCGCGCTGTGCCCGGAGCCCACCGTGTTCACCTCGGTGGGGCATCTGCGCGGCCACGAGACCGACCGGATCGCCGCCCTGGTCACCGAGATCCGCCGGCTCGGCGGCACCGCGACAGAGACCGAGGACGGCTTCAAGATCACTGCACCGGTGACCCACGGCGGTCTGGTGCACAGCTACGCCGATCACCGGATGGCGACCTTCGGCGCCGTGCTGGGACTGGCCCTCGACGACGTCGAGGTCGAAGACATCGCCTGCACGGCCAAGACCATGCCCGACTTCCCGCAGCTCTGGAAGGCGATGGTCGCGCTCGAGCATGAGACGGAGGACGGCGCAGAGCCCGGACCCGGAGATGCACCGCTGCCGGAGCATCGCACCGAGTCGGGACGGCGCCGATGAGCCGCTGGGCGGACTGGGACGAGTCACATGTACGGGTGCGCCCGAACAAGAAGGGCTCGCGTCCCCGGACCAAGGAGTCCCCCGACTACGCCGACGCCGAGCTGGGCCGGGTGGTCACTGTGGACCGCGGCCGGTACACCGTGCGTCTGGAGGATTCCGACGGCGTCGAGCGGATCGTCTCGGCAGTGCGTGCCCGCGCGATGCGCCGCACCCCGGTGGTCCCCGGTGACATCGTCGGCCTGGTCGGTGACACCAGCGGGGACGACGGCTCGCTGGCACGGCTGATCCGGATCGAGGAGCGCTCCACACTGCTGCGCCGCAGCGCCGAGGACACCGACGACGCGGAGCGGGTGATCGTCGCCAACGCAGATCAGCTGCTGATCGTCGTGGCGGCCGCCGATCCGGCCCCGCGCACCGGATTCATCGACCGTGCCCTGGTCGCGGCCTACGACGCGGGGATCACCCCGATCCTCCTGGTCACCAAGGCCGACCTGGTCGAGGACGCGGCAGACCCGGCCGGACTGGTCAGCCACTACGCCGAGCTGGATCTGCAGACCGTGATCTCCCAGCAGGCCACAGGTGCGGCCTCGGGGTCACCGAGCCTGGACGCGGCCGCAGTCACTGCGCTGCGCAGCGCGCTCACCGAACGCGTCACCGCGATGATCGGTCACTCCGGTGTGGGGAAGTCCACCATGGTCAACGCGCTGACCGGCGCGGACCGGGCCACCAGCGGGGTCAACGCGGTCACCGGGCGGGGCCGGCACACCTCATCCTCCGCAGTGGCGCTGAACCTGGAGCCTGCAGAGTCCCTGAGCGCCCGCGCGGCGCGGAACTCCTGGGTGATCGACACCCCGGGGGTGCGCACCTTCGGTCTGGCCCATGTCGCCCCCGACGACGTGCTCGGCGCATTCTCCGATCTGGTCGAGGGCTCCACCCAGTGCGAACCCGGGTGTGCCCACATCTCCCCGGAGGGCGGCTGCGCCCTGGACGCCTGGGTGGCCGATGGCCACGCCGGTGACCACGGCTCCGCCCGACTGGCCTCGCTGCGCGGGCTGATCAGTTCGATGGCGGGCACCGAAGATGGCCCCTCGGAGAAGCGCCTCGGCGCGTAAGGCCGTGAATGCGGTGGGTGTCGCCCGGTGATTGCTAGCGTGGCGCTATGAGCCTTAGCACCAGCGCCTACACCGATGACCTGCGCCTGGCGCATATCATCGCCGACTCCGTGGATGCGAAGACGATGTCCTACTTCTCCTCCATGGACTTCGAGGTCGAGACCAAGCCCGACCTCACCCCGGTCACCGAGGCGGATCGTCAGGCCGAGGAGCTCATCCGCGGCCAGCTCGGCCGGGCACGCGGCCGGGACGCGATCCTGGGTGAGGAGTTCGGCTCCACCGGGTCGGGTCCGCGCCAGTGGATCATCGACCCGATCGATGGGACCAAGAACTTCATCCGCGGCGTGCCCGCCTGGGCCACACTGATCGCCCTGGTCGACGACGGAGAGCCGGTGATCGGGCTGGTGAGTGCACCAGCGCTGGGCCGGCGCTGGTGGGCGGCCAAGGACGGCGGAGCCTATACCGGGAAGTCCCTGGCCTCGGCCAAGCGGCTCCAGGTCTCCAAGGTCAGCCGGCTCGAGGATGCTTTCTTCTCCTACTCCTCGCTGGCCGGATGGCGGAAGCTCGGCCGAAGCCAGAACTTCCTCGAGCTCACCGAGACGGTCTGGCGCACCCGCGCCTTCGGGGACTTCTGGTCCTACTGCATGGTCGCCGAGGGCCAGGTGGACATGGCGGCTGAACCCGAGCTGAACCTGCATGACATGGCGGCACTGGTGCCGATCATCCGCGAGGCCGGGGGCATCTTCACCTCGCTCGACGGGGAACCCGGCTGCACCGGAAGCAACGGGCTGGCCACCAACGGGCTGCTCCACGACGCCGCCCTAGGTGCACTGGCCGCAGACCGACCCGCCCCTTTCTGAGCCTGCCTGTCCGGAGCCCCGCCGAACTCTGAGATCTGCTTCGTCCTGAGCTCCCTCCCGCATTCGCTTGCAGTTTTAGGTGTGCCTAAATCATACTGTGGGCATGCATCGCCGTAGGACTGACTTCCTCGCCGCCGGGCTCGCCTGCGCCCTGGGCCTGAGCGGATGTGCTGCTGCAGGCCCCGACTCTGCGGATGCTCCCGGGGAGTCGCAGCTGCCTGTGGTGTTGACCAGCTTCTCGGTATTGGCGGATATGACCCGCGCAGTGGGCGGGGAGCTGGTGGACACCCGCTCGATCACCCCGCCCGGGGCGGAGATCCACGAGTACTCCCCCACCCCCGGGGACCTCCGCGATGCCGCCGCAGCAGACCTGATCTTCTTCAACGGACTCGGCCTGGAGGCCTGGTACGAGCAGTTCCTCAGCCATTCCGAGGTCGAGGTGGTGCTGCTCTCGGACTCGGTCGAGACCTTGCCGGTGACACGCCTCCCCGGGGACTCCCCCGGCGGAGACGTCGAAGCGGGGACGCTTGAGGACGATGCGAGCGCCGAGCTGCCGATCAACCCGCATGCCTGGATGTCGCCGGCCCAGGCCATGGTGTACGTGGAGAACATCGAAGCCGCCCTGACTCAGCTCGCACCAGAACATGCCGAGGAGTTCTCCGCCAACGCCACCGCGTACCGGGAGGAGATCCAGGCCATCTGGGACCGGGCCGAGGAGCAGCTGGAGTCGCTGCGAGAGGACACTGACGTGCACCTGGTGACCTGTGAGGGCGCCTTCAGCTACCTGGCGGAGGATCTGGACCTCGGCGAGCACTACCTGTGGCCGCTGAACGCCGAGGACGAGGGCAGCCCGCAACAGGTCCAGGCGCAGATCCGTTACGTCGAGGAGCACCAGGTGCCCACGATCTTCTGCGAGTCCACCGTCAACGACTCCGCGCAGCGCCAGGTGGCCGAGACCACCGGGGCCACTTTGAGTGAACCCCTGCATGTGGACTCGATCACCGAGTCCGACGGCCCGGCGCCGAGCTACCTCGAGCTCTTGGAACACGACCTGGACCTGATCCTAGAAGGAGCCCGACCGTGAGCACCTCCGTGCACTCAGAGACGAACCCAGGGCGCAGCGCCGACCAGCCGGAGGCAGCGCGCGCCGCCGTCGTCGTCGACCGGCTCAGCGCCGGATACCCCGGCGTCCGGGCCCTGGAGGAGGTCAGCCTGACCGTGGCGCCGAGCAGCATCTGTGCCCTGCTGGGCGCCAACGGCTCGGGGAAGTCCACGCTGTTCCGGGCGCTGCTGGGACTGCATCGGCCCACCTCAGGGGGCGTGCGGCTCTTCGGGCTGGACCCGGCCAGGGCCCGACGTCGCAACCAGGTCAGCTATGTGCCGCAGCATGAGCAGGTCGACACGAGCTTCCCGGTCAGCGTGGAGCAGGTGGTCATGATGGGACGCTACGGGCATATGGGTCTCACCCGTCGGCCCCGACCGAGCGACCGCCATGCGTGTGATCAGGCCTTGGAAGAGGTGGGTCTGAGCCAGTTGCGCCGGCGCGGGATCGGTGAGCTCTCCGGAGGGCAGCGCAAGCGGGCCTTCTTGGCCCGGGCGATCGCCCAGCAGGCACCCCTGATGCTCCTGGATGAGCCCTTCGCCGGCGTGGACCGGGGCTCCGAGGAGCTGATCATCAGGGTGCTCAAGTCGCTGCGAGACACGGCCGGGACCACGGTGCTGGTCTCCACCCACCATCTGGCCGGGGTCGAGGACCTCGCCGATGAGGTGGTGCTGCTGCATCAGCGGGTGCTCGCCTCCGGCAGTCCCGCCGATGTGCTCACCGAGGATCAGCTGGGCCGCAGCTTCGGCGCCGTGCTGCGGGAGACCCCCTGATGTGGGAGCTGCTCGTCCCGCCGATGGAGTTTCCCTTCATGCAGCATGCCCTGGCGGCTGCGGTCATCTCTTCGGTGGTCTGCGCGATGCTCTCCTGCTGGCTGGTGCTCATGGGGTGGTCGCTGATGGGCGAAGCAGTGGCGCACTCGATCCTGCCGGGGATCGTGCTGGCGCACATCTTCGGGGTGCCCATGGCACTGGGGGCCTTCGTGTTCGGGATGCTCGCGGTGCTGCTCATCGGGGGGATCAGCGGGGGGTCCACGCTGAAGCACGACACCTCCATCGGAGTGGTGTTCACCTCGCTCTTCGCGCTGGGGCTGGTCCTGGTCTCCCGGACCCCGAGCGAGACGCATCTGACCCACATCCTCTTCGGCAATGTGCTGGGCATCTCGCAGCAGGACCTGCTGCAGACCGCCGGCCTGGGGCTCGCCACGGTCGCGGTGCTGCTGACCCTTCGGCACAGCTTCGTGCTGCTGGCCTTCGACAAGATCCACGCGCACACCATCGGACTCTCCACCGGGGCACTCTCGGTCCTGCTGCTGGCTCTGCTCGCGCTGACCACGGTGACCTCGCTGCAGACCCTGGGAATCCTGCTGGTGGTCGCTATGCTGGTGGTGCCGGGCGCCACCGCGCTGCTGCTGTGCCGCCGCTTCGGCCCGATGCTCGCAGTGGCCGCGTCCAGCGCGGCCGCGTCGGCGGTGATCGGTGTCTACGCGAGCTATTGGCTGGACATCTCCACCGGCGGCTCGATCGTGCTGGCACAGTCGGGTCAGTTCGCACTCGCCTATCTCTTCGCCCCGGTGAAGGGGATGGTCCCGCGGCTGCGGCGGCGCAGACAGCGCCCCACCTCCGAGCGTGGAGAGCCTGCCCGTCCGATCCACAAGCTCCTCGATGTGAAGGACCCCGCCTAGATGACTCCCCGCACCTCAGCACAGGGCCGCTCCACCGCGATCGACGCCGCCACCACCTCGGTGGAGGACTACGCGAAGACGATCTACGGCCTCTCCGAGTGGGATGGCGCCTCGGTGACCGCCTCAGCGCTGGCCAAGACGCTGGGCGTCTCGAACCCGTCGGTCTCGTTGATGGTGCGCAAGATGGCAGACCTCGGCCTGGTGGAGCACCGCCCATATGCCCCTATCGCGCTGACCAGTGCCGGGCGCGAGCTCGCGCTGGCCATGGTCCGGCGCCATCGACTGATCGAGACCTGGTTGGTGCGCGAGCTCGGATACGACTGGGGTGAGGTCCATGATGAGGCCGAACGCCTCGAGCACGCGGTCTCGGAGACCTTCGTGGACCGTCTTGATGTGCGGCTGGGACAGCCCCGGGTGGACCCGCACGGCGATCCGATCCCGGGCCCCGATCTGCAGCTGCACTACCCCGAGACCCTGCTGCTGTGCCGCGTCCAGGCCATGGCCCAGGTCCGGTTGGAACAGGTCGACGACGCCGTGCCCGATGCGCTCTCCGCCCTCGACGCCCACCGGGTTCCCATCGGTGCGCAGGTCACGGTGCAGGCCACCGAGGGCGGCGCCGTCGTGCTGACCCCGGCCGGGACCACCGCCCAGGAGGCCGCTGTGACCTCGACCTCCGCGGTGACCTCCGCCGCAGCACCGGCACCCAGCAGCATCCGGCTGGCTCATGAGGTGGCCCACGCCATGCGCGTGAGCGTCATCCGCTGAGGACAGGTCTCGCGACGTATCCTGTCATGGTGTCTTCCTCCGCCTCCACTGCCGCTCACCGGCGGCCGCGCCCCAAACGGCCGGCCACCTCGCTGACGGTGCTGGTCCTGCTGGTCGCCCTTGCCGGTGCAGGCGGGGCGCTGCTGCGTCTGGTCGTCGGGGAGCTGATCCCGGAGCAGGGGATGAAGTTCCCCTGGACCACCTTGGCGATCAACCTCAGCGGCTCAGGGCTGCTGGGGCTGCTGATCGGGGCTGCCCGGGCCCGCCCGAGCACACCAGACTGGGTGGTGCCCACTTTCGGCACGGGTCTGCTGGCCTCCTACACGACCTTCTCTGCGGTGATCCTGGCGGTGATGCCCTCGATGCCCGGGGCGGCCTACGACGGGCTCCGCGTGGTGACCTATGTGAGCCCCGGTGCCATGGAGATGCTCACCTACCTCTTCATCAGCGTCCTGGGCAGCACCGCCGCCGCTGCGGCGGGACTGACCATCAGCCGGGCGCTGTTCGGTCAGCTCGGCGCCGAATCCGCCGATCTCGGTGTGAGCAGCGAGGGTTCCCATGGATCCTGAGATGAGCCTGCGCGTGGTCCTGGGGGTCGCCGCGGGCGGCGCCGTCGGGGCGGTGCTGCGCTTCCTGCTCGACCGCTACCTGCGCGCCGGGATCCTGCTGGCCAACGTGCTGGGCTGCCTGGTCCTGGGGTACCTCTTCGGGGAACTGACCTGGCTCGCCGAGAACGGCGGAGCGCCCGGCGGCGCAGTGCTCACGGCGCTGCTCTCCGAGACCGGCTCCACGGTCCTGGCGATCGGGGCCCTCGGCGCGCTGAGCACCTTCGCGACAGTCTCGGTCCGGGTGGCACAGACCTGGATGGCTGGCCGGCAGCTGCGCGCAGCTGGGATCTGGGTCGCGCACGTGGGTCTGGGCTTCGCGGCGGCGGCAGCAGGCATTGCACTGTCCCGAATCTCGGGTCTATACTGAAAAGTCCGCTCGCGAGCTGCTGGTGAGTGGGAAGAGTTCTTCGGGACTCGTTGATAACAACATAAGGGGACGATCGGTTTCGACGATCTGAGTTGATCATGGTGAAGCGGGTCGAGGATGCAGAGTGACCTCGTAAATACTTCTCTGCAAAACAATAAGTGCCGAAACTAAGCGCACTGACTTCGCCCTCGCTGCCTAAGCAGCGACGCGAGTCTGTCAGCCTGGGTCTGCTATCGACCCAGATCCTGGCATCAGCTAGATAGCCACTGGTTCCAACTCCTCGTCGTGGGGAGTTGGGTCGACAATTCACACGACTGGGCCCGTCAGCTGCTTGTCTGCGTGACGGCTGGGGCCGAGAAAATCTATCAGCAGACTGCACCCGGAGAAGCCCATGTGAATCCAGATCGGACGCGGGTTCGATTCCCGCCGTCTCCACTTCTCAGCCCGAGCAGGCCCAGCCTGCTCGGGCTTTTTTTGTGCCTGGCGTCGCTGAGGCGGGCCGGTGCCCCAGTGTGCTGGCGCCCTGGCGCCCCGGTGTGCGCGTGTTCCCGTGGGGCTCAGAAGTCCCGGGCAGACTCCGGCATCGAGCTGCTCACTCTGATCAGGTGGGTTCGCCGGATCAGCCGGATGGTGGGGCGCACCATGAGCAGCACACTGCCGAGAAGGAACAGCCACGTGCCTGCGGTCATCGTGGACTCGCTGAAGAAGAAGACGCTGCCCACGGTGAAGGCCAGCGCGATCAGGAAGTCGTTGACGATGCTGAGCGTCTCGTAGCGACGCCGGATCACCAGTTCCTCGTGCCCCAGGTGCAGGACCAGATCAGGATCAGTCATGGAGCCAGGGTAGCCGCGCGCGCCAGGTGCCGGGCAGACCTGATTCCGCGCTGCATCTTCGATGGACCCGGGCGAGTCGGCGTAGTATCCGCAGGGTCCCTGATTCTTCCTTGAAGGAGCCCGATGAGCACCCCCTTCTACCGCCCGCTCTCCCCCACCTGCGGCCTGCGCGTCTCTCCGCTCGCGCTGGGCACGCTGCCTTTCGGCGGCGCCAACGGCATGAGCCATATGGGCAACCTCGGCCCCGACGACGCCGCGGTCCTGCTGGATCGCTCCCTCGACGCCGGGGTCAATCTCTTGGACACGGCCAACCTCTATTCTCTTGGCGTGGCCGAGGAGGTGCTGGGCGAGACCCTGGCCCGCAGTGGCCGCTATGACCAGTTCCTGGTCACCACCAAGGCCCGGATGGTGATCGGAGACGGACCCAACGACGGCGGCGCCTCCCGCTGGCATCTGCTCCAGGAGGTCGAGAGCTCGCTGCGTCGTCTCCGACGGGATCACATCGACCTGTTCTACCTCCACCACTGGGACGGCGAGACACCCCTGGAGGAGACGCTGCAGACCATGGACGGGCTGGTCCGCGCGGGCAAGATCCGGTACTACGGGGTGTCGAACTACACTGCCTGGCAGCTGATGAAGGCCCTGAAGGTCTGTGAGGTCAACGGGTTCATCAAGCCTGTGATCCAGCAGATCCACTACTCGCCGCTCTCTCGAGAGGCGGAGTACGAGATGATCCCCGCCGGGATCGATCAGGGCATCGGCACCCAGGCGTGGAGTCCGCTGGGCATGGGGCTGCTCACCGGCAAGTTCCGCCGCGACCGCCGCCCCGAGTCGGGTGCGCGGATGGTCGACGGTGACGGCTCTGAGCTCCGGGTCGCGGACTGGGAGAAGCTCTACCGCGTCGTCGACGTCCTCGATGAGGTCGCCCAGCGCAGGAACGCCACCATTCCTCAGGTGGTGCTCGCCTGGCTGCTGACCCGCCCGGGAGTGACCAACCTTGCCGTGGGAGCACGCACCCTGGAGCAGTACGAGGACCTGCTGGGCAGCCTCGAGCTCACTCTGGACGAGCAGGACCGCCGCGCGATCGACGACGCCGGCCGTCCGGCCCTCGCCTACCCGTTCTGGCACCAGGCGGACATGGCCAGCGAGCGGATGAGCCCGGCGGATGAGTCGATCATGGCCACCACGAAACGTGAACTCGCTGAGACGATCGGCGAGTAGTCAGCTGACGTCCAGCTCCTGCGGACAGGATCCAAGGGTGCCCTGACTAGTGTGAACTCTAAAGATCTCAACAGAGAGGCAGCAGATGACGACGAATGAGAACGATCCTGGGAACAATAGGCCGCAGGCCGAGGGGCACGGCCCGGCCGGCACAGACGATGCCGCGCCGCTGGAGACTCCCCCGCACCAGCGCGGTGGCGGGAACCAGAACACCCACGGTGAGCACCACCGCGACGAGGCGGCTCGCAATCCGGGGCTGGATCCGGAACCCACCGAGACTCCGGGATTGGAGGACGGCGGCAGCGTGAAACCCGGTGACACCCCGCCGGATTCGAACTCGGCCACGGCCTCCCCCAAGCAGGACGCACCGACCAAACCGCCGAAGTCGAATCTGGTGATGACGGCTGTCATCATTGCGATCGTCGTGGTGGTGCTGCTGATCTTCGTGGGCTACATCGCGGGGCTGCTCGACTGAGACGGCCGCTGACTCACGGGAGTGTCAGGACGACCGCAGGTTTCGGTAGCGCATTGCGCGTTGGGCCTCGCGGTTGTCCTGTTTCTCTCGGAGGGTCTGCCGCTTGTCGAATTCGCGCTTGCCGCGCGCGATGCCGATCTCGACCTTGGCCCGGCCGTCCTTGAAGTAGAGCGAGAGCGGCACGATGGTCAGGCCCGGATCCTCGATCTGACGCGAGATCTTCACGAGCTCCTTGTGATGGAGCAGCAGTTTGCGCTTGCGCCGCGCTGAGTGGTTGGTCCAGGTGCCGTTGAGATATTCCGGGATGTTGACCTGTTCAAGCCAGAGCTCCCCGCCGCTGGAGAATCCGGCGAACCCATCGGTGAGGTTGGCTGTGCCTTCGCGCAGCGACTTCACCTCGGTGCCGCTGAGCACCATTCCGGCCTCGTACTTGTCGAGGATCTCGTAATCGTGTCGCGCGCGGCGGTTCGTGGCCACGATGCTGTTGTTCGGATCGCGCTCTTTCTTCGCGCCCTTCTTCTTCGCCACCGTGTCACCTCCGCCATGAATCGCTGATCTCGGCGTTCTTCTGCAGTGGCCAGAAGAGCCGACCTTCGATCATACACGCAGGTATCGGCGCACTGTGACCCAGGAGGCGATGATCGCCAGGACCACGGCGATCCCCAGCAGCCCCGGCATGATCACCCAGGACTGCCCCGAGTCGATGAAGCGGATGCTCGGGACCTGCTGCGCCATCCACTGGCCCAGCACGAACTCGGCGACCACCCAGGTGGCCGCGCAGGCCAGGAGCCCGCCCAACAACGCTGCGATGACGCCCTCAAAGACGAAGGGCATCCGGATCATGGACTTGGAGGCACCGACCAGGCGCATGATGCCCGTCTCTCGGCGCCGGCTGAAGGCAGAGAGTCTGATGGTGGTGGCCACCAGCAGCAGCGCACAGACGATCATCACCCCCGCGATGATCAGCGCCACCAGGGTCAGCCCGTTCAGGATGCCGAAGATCTGGTCCAGCACCTCCTGCTGATCCGCCACAGACTCCACTCCGGGGGCGGACCCGAAGAGCTCGGTGACCACTGGGAACTCTTCCGGATCCTCGAGCAGCACCCGGTAGGACTCCGGCATGTCTGAGGCGGTCAGGGACGCGGTCTGGGAACTCTCCCCCCGGCTCTCCAGAAGGTCATCGAGGGCTTCCTGCTGGGTCTCGTGGCGGTAGCTGGCCACGTACTGACTGGCCGCACCGTCGCTGAGTGTGTGCTCCAGAGAATCTCGCTGATCTGCGCTCACGGCACCCGTGGGGCAGGCCGACTGCGGGGAGTTCTCGGTGCAGAGGAACACCGAAAGCTCCAGACGATCGTAGAAATCGTCGGTCATCTGACTGACCTGGGTCTGCATCAGTGCCGCGGAGCCCACGAAGGTCAGCGAGATGAAGGTGACCAGGATGACGGAGGCGACCATGGCGACATTGCGTCGCAGCGAACTGAAGGTCTCGCTGAGCATGTAGAGAAGGCGGTTCATCCGTCCCTCCTCAGGCGGCGCATGATCGATCGGCGCGACCGAGGTATGCCGAGGTGTTCGGCGGTTCGACGCGCGTCGGTGTAGGTGGACTGGGAAGCAGAGGACATGGGCTTGGGCACCGGGCGCTCCTCCGGGACGGGGTACACCTCAGGTCCACTCTCCGATGCGGCGGGGTGTTCAGCCGCGTCTTGGGACTGCAGGTCCTGTTCGGGGGCCGGATCTTGCTCCTGAGCAAGATGATGGTCGCGCTCTGGGCCTTGCGAGAGCTCAGGGTCCTGGTTGAGCTCAGGGTCTTCTGCGATTACTGGGTCTTGCTCGAGCCCTGGGTCCTGCTCGAGCACAGGATCGCGGCCGTCTGCTGGATCCCCATCGAGCACCGGGTCCTCAGCAGGCACCGGGTCGAGTCGGGACTCTGGTGCGCGCGGTGGGCGAGGTGAGGGCGGGTCCAGGGTGAAGATGGGGCGGGCAGGTGCCTGCGTCTCCGCGGGCCGGTGGTCCGGTCGCTGCGGGCTCTCTTCTTCGGCGTGCGCGAGCCAGGACAGCCGAGGCCTGGGCTGCGCAGGGGTCGCGGGCGTGAGCGGAACACCGGAGGGCTCCGGACCCTGCGGGCCTGATCGCGACGAGTCCTGGTCCGAACCCGAACGGTCGCCATTGGCATGGTCGGGCTCTGCGCCGAGGTCGCTGCGGAGGTCCTGATCCGGGTCTGGGTACTGCTCCGGGTCTGGATCCTGCTCCGCGCCTAGATCCTGCTCCGCGTCAGTGAACTTGTCCGGGTCCAGGTCTTGGTCCAGGTCCTGGTCCGGGTCGAGGTCCTGATCGTGGTGCCGAAGATCGGTCTCGACGGCCTGCGGGATCGGCATGATCTCCCCCGTGAGCGGCTCCTCGAGCTCAGGCTCCTCCTCCGCCTCGGTGAAGCCGTCCTGGTCCAGGTCCGGCAGCTCGGTGCCGTCGAAGTCTCCATGCGGCTCGGGCACGTCGTGGCCGTGGACGTCCTCGCGGAGATGATCCGGCCAGGTGACGCTGAAACCGGTCTCCGGCACGAACTCGGACTCGTCCTCGTTGACGTCCGGGGCGGTGTCTGCGGCGTCATGGAACTCGTCATCGGGCTCCTGCTCGGTCTCCCCCTCGACCCCACGGTGCCGGCTCGACTCATCGGCCGGACCTTCCGAGAAGGGTTCGTCCAAGATTGCGGCCTCCGACATCGGGGCGTCCCGGGTCGGTTCGTCGAGGACCGGTTCGTCGAGGATCGGGGCGTCCAGGGGCCAGGCGTCATGCCGCTCATCGCGCATACCCGGATGCTCGTGCTGCGCAGCGCCGGCGTCGTCGATGTGCACGTCGTTGCCGCCGTGGTGATCGAAGTCCAGTTCACGGAGCGCGGGACTGGACTCAGCCGTCTCCTGGAGCACCGGATCCTCGTCGAAGGCGAGCACCGAGGGGTCCTCCCCGGGCGCCATGACCTGGTCCTCGGGGTGGTCACCGACATGATCGATGGACTCGTCACGGGATTCCACGAAGTGATGGTCCTGAGTGTCAGGCTCCCAGGTGTGGTGCTCCCCGTCCTGGAACGAGTCGTGCTCGGCAGCGCCATCAGCCGCGGCGCTGCCCAGGGCCGGGGCCACCGCGGTCTTCAGCGGTGCGGGGTCGTGGGCGCGCAGTCCGGATTCACTCTCCTCCTGGGCGAGCACGTCCCAGGCTTCGGAGCCTTCCGGTGCGTCGTAGAAGCCATGGGCCTCGTCGCGGACCAGGCGGCCGCGGTGCAGCTGCACGACTCGGGTCTGTGCGTGATCGACGATGGCGCGGTCGTGGGTGGCCATGATCACGGTGGTGCCCGAGGCGTTGATCCAGCGCAGGACCTTCATGACCTCCGCGGAGGCGCGCGGATCGAGGTTGCCGGTGGGCTCATCGGCGAGCAGGATCGCCGGGTCATTGACGATGGCGCGGGCGATGGCGGCACGCTGCTGCTCACCGCCAGAGATCTCATGCGGGTAGCGCTTGGCGAGGTGGGCGAGCTCGACCTTCTCCAGGACCTTGGTGACGCGCTTGCGGATCGCCCCGCGCTTGGCGCCGAGGACTCGCATCGCGAAGGCGACGTTGTCGAACACGGTCTTATCCGGCAGCAGACGGAAGTCCTGGAAGACCATGCCGATGCTGCGGCGGAAGTCTGGGACCCGGCGGTCGAGCATCAGTCCGAGGTTCTGTCCGGCCACGGTGACCTTCCCGCGCTGGGGCAGACCTTCCCGCAGGATCATTCGCAGCAGGGTGGACTTGCCCGAGCCGGAGGCGCCGATCAGGAACGCGAAGTCACCACGGTAGAACTCCACGGTGACGTCATCGAGCGCCGGTCGCCCGCCTGCTTCATATCGACGGGTGACCTCTTCGAATCGGATCATTGATCAGTCGTCCTCGGCCGCGGTCTCGTTGCGCCAGCGGATCCCGGTGTCGATGAAGCCGTCGAGGTCTCCATCGAGCACGGACTGGGTGTTGCCGACCTCGTGCTCGGTGCGCAGGTCCTTGACCATCTGATACGGGTGCAGCACGTAGGAGCGGATCTGATCACCCCAGGATGCCTTGATGTCCCCGGCGAGCGCCTTCTTCTCGGCGGACTCCTCGGCCTTCTTCAGCACCAGCAGGCGGGCCTGCAGCACGCGCATGGCGGCGGCGCGGTTCTGGATCTGGGACTTCTCATTCTGCATCGAGACCACGGTGCCGGTGGGCAGGTGGGTGATGCGCACCGCGGAGTCGGTGGTGTTCACCGACTGTCCCCCGGGCCCGGAGGAGCGGAACACGTCGATCTTGAGGTCGTTCTCGTCGATGTCGACGCTCTCGGTGTCTTCGAGCAGCGGGATGATCTCCACTGCGGCGAAGGAGGTCTGCCGGCGCCCCTGGTTGTCGAAGGGGCTGATCCGCACCAGACGGTGCGTGCCGGCCTCGACCGAGAGGGTGCCGAAGGCGTAGGGAGCGTTGATCTCGATGGTCGCGGACTTCAGCCCGGCCTCCTCCGCATAGGAGGTGTCGAGCACCTTCACGTTCCAGCCGCGGCGCTCGGCCCAGCGGGTGTACATGCGCAGCAGCATCTCGGCGAAGTCAGCGGCGTCCACACCGCCGGCGCCGGAGCGGATGGTCATCACGGCGTCGTACTCGTCGTACTCCCCGGAGAGCAGGGTGACGATCTCCAGAGACTCCAGCGCCTTGTGGATCGAGGCGACCTCGGCGGTGGCGTCGGCGAGGACCTCGTCGTCGCCCTCCTCCTTGGCCATCTCGACCATCATCTCGACGTCGTCGATCCGGGTCTCCAGGCGCTCCAGCCGCTCCAGCTCGGTCTGCGCATGGCTGAGCTGGGAGGTGACCTTCTGGGCGTTGGCCTGGTCGTCCCAGAGATCGGGCGCGACAGCCATATCACTGAGCTCCACGATCTTCGCCTTGAGCTTTTCAACGTCGGTGACCTCCGTGATGCGGCGCAGGGTATTGCGCAGGTCACGGATTGCGGTGGGGAAATCAGTCTCAGCCATAACAGCACTACAGTACCGTCGTCTGGGACTTCACCGGTTGAGACTCACCCGGGCATGGGACTCCACGCTGATCGGCACCCGGGCCGGCAGGATCACCGAGACCAGCGGCAGGTCGACGACGGCGGCCAGCTCCACGTGCGCGGTCTCCCCCGCGTCGCTCACCCAGGCACGGGAGACCGAAAGGTCACCGAACCGGCTGTGCGCACCGGAGACGGTGAGGTATTCCTGAGCCTGTGCGCGCACCTGGTCGCCGCTGACCCTCGGGGTGGGCCCGTCGGGACCCTGTTCAGCAGCCTGGGCGGCGGCTGATGCTGCGCCGTCGGCGGCTGAGAGCAGCTTGCGCGCCTCCAGGTTCACCGCAGTCGCCCCGGCCATCACGGAGACCAGCAGCAGGACCATGAGCAGCAGCCCCAGGATCAGGACGCTGGCCTGTCCGGCTTCCTCGGCCTGCAGCTGGCGCGTGCGGGAGCCTCTGTGGTGCGGCCGGGGCCGGCGCCGTGGAACCGTCCGGGGAGCCACCGGCTCAGCCCGCCCTGACCTGGGCGGAGGTTGCGGAGACCGTGACCAAGGTCGACCGCCAGCTCCCGATCTCCGGGACCAGCGGCACGGGCACCTGAACTTGCACGGTGAAGGCGACCACGTCGCCGTCGTCCTCGCAGCCCCCGGAGGGACAGGACATGGTGATCCGCGCCTGGTCGGGACTGATCCCGAAATCGGCGAGCGCCGCCGACGCCGCTGCCTGGCTCCTCGCTGAACGCTCCCCCGCCCCCAGGTCCTCGCCGCCCAGAACGTACATCTTGGCGGCCTGGTCCGACGCTCCGAGGCTGGCGTAGGCAGCGGACTGGACCGCTGCGACCCCCAGGATCAGGTAGATCACCGGGATCAGCACCAGCACGGTGAGCATGACGAACTCGACCAGCGTGGATCCTGACTCGTCTTCCATCAGCCGCAGCCTGCGCTGCGGCCGCACTCCGCGAAGCACGGTCCTCGACTCATTCGAAGTCATAGGCGCTGCCTGTCACCTCGAGCTGGCCGACCCCGGGGAAGAGTCCCAGCACCGGGACCTGAGCCTGGACCGTGATCCGCAGCGTTTGACCCTCGGCTTGGGCCACATATTCGTAGCCCACAGCTTCGGCGTAGCGAGCGGAGATCGAGGATTCGATCAGGGCCTGGGTGCGCTGGACCCCGTCCTCGGCGGTGCGGTCCTCAAGCACGCCGAAACGTGCTCCGGTGGATGCCGCATCGATCAGGGTGTTGCGCACGTGGATCATCAGGGTCAGCTGCAGCAGCGCAAAGCTCAGCAGCACCAGCAGCGCGGAGACCATGGCGAACTCTGCCGTGGCGGCACCGCGGTCGTCCAGCGCACTGTGTCCTGGCACCGCCGCATGGCGTCCTGCCGACTCAGCGTGAGACCTGGTTGATGGCATCGTTGAACAGCCCCTGCAGTGCCGGTTGCGCGATGGCCAACAACCCCGCCACCAGCACTGCGCTCATCAGGGTGATCATCACCCAGCCGGGCACGTCCCCGCGCTCTTCCTCCCGGATGCATGCTGCGGCCCTCGCCGTGTGCTGGGCGATTCTCTCTTCATGCGACATGTTCTTCCCCTTCTCCTGTGGTGTCTTTGTTGGTGCCTGTGCAATGAGCTTCTGTGTTGGACGCCTGGTGGTTCGCAGTTCAGATGCCGATCTCCAACAGCGAGAGTCCCGGGTAGATCGCGAAGAGCACCGTCAGTGGCAGCACTCCGAAGACCAACGGAATCAACATCCCGATCTCCTTCTTCCCCGCCGTTTCGATGAGCTCACGCCTGGCCAGCTCACGGACATCGTGGGCCTGAGCGTGCATGACCTCCGCCAGAGGTGTTCCCCGCTCCATCGCGACGATGATCCCTTCCAGGAATCGCGAGATCGGCGCGGACCCCACCCGAGTCGACATGTGCTTCAACGCCGTGGAGAAGCTGGTGCCGGCTTGGGTCTGGTGCAGCACTCGGATCAGCTCCAGGGCCAGCTCTCCTCGTGCCAGTCGTCCCACACGCGAGAAAGCCCCGGGAGCCCCTTCCCCGGCGCTGACGGCCAGCGCGATCATCTCCGCGATGGTCGGGAACTCCGCGAGCATGCGCGCCTGTCGACGCCGGACCTGGCCGGTGAGCAGATTGTCGCGCAGCGCCACACCGGCCCCGGCAAGTCCCAGCACGATGACGGCCGCGGAGATCCCGTTGACACTGCCCGCCCAGGCCCCGAGCAGACTCAGCACGGTGCCGAGCAGCGCCCCGAGGACTCCGAGGCCCAGTTGTTGGAGGCGATAGTCGCTGGGGCTCAGTCGCGAGTTCGCCTGACCGAGGCGGTGACGCAGCTCTTCGGCGTCGAGGCCGAAGCGATCCAGGTGCCGACCCGCCTGGCGGATCGGCGGTGTGAGCATCCTGGCCAGAGCTCCGAGCGCCAAGGTGGACTCCACGCCGGGTTCGGTGAGCGCGAACCGCGCGTCTGTGAAGCGCAGATAGGGGGCCACCCGGTTGGAGAAGCTGGGCCGGTTGTTCACTGGAAGGGCTCGGAAGATCATGAGCAGCCCGACCCCCAGGAGCATCCCGCAGATCAGCACCCAGCCGAACACCGCATGATTCACGCCAGCACCCTGACTTCCTGGGGCAGAGCACCGATCCGCAGCATCAGGCGGTAGCACACCAGGGACACGAGAAGTCCCGCACCGAGCACGAACATGCCGGTGGCCCCGCGGTAGGCCTCGGCTGCCTCTTGCTGAAGGCAGAGCAGCAGCACCACGATCCAGGGCGCGGCCACAGCGAGCTTGGCTGCGTTCACGGTCCACGACTGGCGCGCCTCCAGCTCGCTGCGCGTCCTCGCGTTCTCTCGGAGGAACTCAGCCAAGGTGCTCAGCAGCCTGCCCAGATCCGAGCCTCCCACTTCGCGGGTGATCAGCAGGGCAGCCACGATCCGATCCCCCACCGGATCAGCGAGGCGCTGCTTGAGCCTCTCCAGCGCAACTCTCAGCGTCTGTCCCGCCCGGTAGTCCTTGGCGAACTCCTCGAACGGGGCGCGCAGCGGTTCCGGGCCTGTGATGCCGAGCTGGATCAGCCCTTCGGGCAGCGACATCCCCGACCTGACCGCTGAGCGAAGATGATCCACGGCATCTGGCCATATGCTGCGCAGCACCTCTCGACGCTTCCCTGCCTGCCAGCGCAGGGCCACCACCGGCAGCATCCCCGCGAAGACGGCGAAGCACAGCGCCAGGGGGATCGCGGCGGTCAGCACCAAGACGACCAGGAATGCCGAACTCGCGCAGACCAGGACCCCGGTGAAGACCCCCGTGACCGGGATTCTGGGGTGTCCGGCCTCGTCGAGAAGCTTGCGGACTCTCTTCTTCCGCACTCGAGGAGCTGCGACCTTCGCGGTGCGGGCCCAGAAAGAGGCATAGATCAGCAGCAGGCCGAATCCCAGTCCCAGTCCGAGCAGCAGGCTCATGCCCGCGTCTCCGCCCGAGCGAATCGTGCCTGGTGTCTCGGCGAGAGCTTGGGGAGATCGAAGACCGCTGAGTCTGTGACCGTGAGCTCACCGTCGGTCATGTCGAAGAGCAAGGTCGCCTCGATGGTCTCGGCCTCTACCCTGCTCCCCACAGCAAGGATCTGGGCGACATGACGGCTGCCGTCGCGCTCACGCACGCAGTGCACCACGAGATCCAGGCAGGACGCCACGGTGGGCAGGATGAAGCTGCGAGAGATGTTCTCCCCTGCCAGCAGCGGCAGCGTACAGATCTTGGTGAGCGCGTCCTGGGCGCTGTTGGCGTGGACCGTCGCCATCCCTGGCAGGCCTGCGTTCAGCGCAATCAGCATGTCGAGACTCTCGGCTTCTCGGACCTCCCCGACGATGAGCCGATCAGGACGCATGCGCAGCGCCTCCTTCACGAGGCGACGCAGGTGGATCTCCCCTTCGCCCTCGAGATTGGACTGACGACATTGCATGCCCACCACGTCGCGAAGCGGCAGCTGCAGCTCGAAGATCTCCTCCACCGTGACGACACGCTCCCGCGGCCCGATGGCGGCCGAGAGGCAGTTCAAGAGGGTCGTCTTGCCGGACTGCGTGGCACCGGAGACCAAGATGTTCAGGCCACTGTCGACGCAGGCCTCCAGGAACTCCGCGGCCAAGGTGCTCAGGGAGCCCCGCCGGACCAGGTCCTGGAGCGTCTGGGCGCGCGCGATGAACTTTCGGATATTGACAGCCCAGTGGCGGCGGGTGATGTCCGGAATGACGACGTGCAGACGGGAGCCGTCCGGCAGCGTGGCGTCCACGAACGGGGAAGACAGGTCCAGACGGCGCCCTGAACTCTTGAGCATGCGCTCCACGAGATCGCGGACGCGAGATTCACTCAGTGAGATGGAGGTGAGCTCAGAGCGTCCAGCCCTGGCAACGAACACCGCGCTGGGCCCATTGATCCAGATCTCCTCGACCGAGGGGTCTTCCAGGAGCGGCTGGAGCTCTCCGAAACCGGCCACGGCCGCGACCACGTGCTTCACAGCCTGCTGGACGGGGCCGATGAGCGGCAGGGCGGTCACCATGGAGCGTCGGTCGTATTCCACGACGGCCGCCTCGACCAGCTCCTGGACTCCGAGCGGATTCTCAGCAGGGTCCAGCCCACGGTGGCGGATCTGTTCCCGCACCTCATCTTCAACGATCGTCAAAGCATCCACAGGCTAGGCCTCATCTTTGATTCCAATGTGGTGAGATCACGATAGCCAGCCCGGCACAAACTGACCAGAGATTGTTCAATATCTGTGGAAATCACG
Source organism: Nesterenkonia sandarakina (assembly GCF_014138825.1). NCBI lineage: Bacteria > Bacillati > Actinomycetota > Actinomycetes > Micrococcales > Micrococcaceae > Nesterenkonia > Nesterenkonia sandarakina. The sequence goes on from NZ_JACJIH010000001.1 coordinate 1,243,390, forward strand.
CCACGATCACGGGTTCTCCACAGCTGGCCGCCCACCGTGGGACCACCGGGTCCCGAGTCATAACCTCGGTGCAGCATCCCGCCCGCCGCCTGGGGTGTGAAGGCGCAGCTTCAGGACGGGAAGGATCTCAGGTGATCGCGACACCTTCAACAGCCCTGGCCTGCACCCTTGTGCATGCTCCCGGGGCGGTCCCGGAGTCGTTCTGGAACCTGCTGCACCGGGAGGCGGGCGGTGCCCATCCGCATGAGGTGAGGATCTTGCTGGAGGGCTCGGCCACTCCTTCCGGGGTGCAGATCTATGAAGCACTGTCTGCATGGATCCGCAGCGTCCAGGCACGCCATCCCTCGACCTCGCCAGGGCGGTCGGTCAGTAGTGCCCCGAGCTGGATCGCGACCCTGGATCGAGTTCCGCTACAGGATCACGGGACGGGGTCCGCAGCCATCCATTCCGGAATGGTCGTGACGCTGCACCCGCGCGCCGGTCGACGCCCCACGGGTCGGCATGGACCCTCTCGGCTGCGCCTGTGCGTCGGCGCGGGCCCGGACTCAGGGTGGTTGGTGAACCTCCCGCGGGGCGTCCATGTGTTGGGTCGAGGCACTGGGCAGCGCGGCGCGGCAGATATCCGCATCAATGACCCTCTGCTGGAACCCTCCCATGCCAGGATCATGGTCAGCTCGTCTGAGGTGACGCTGACTCGCCCGGAGGCAGCGGTGAAGCTGAGGATGAGCACCGATGCACTAGTCGACCTCGGCAGCTCTCGCGTCCAGCTGGCCCAAGAACCGCCGACGCCGACACCGGACGCCGCGTGGCCCCTGCCACCGATGACCATCACGGAGGAGCCACCCTCAGGGCGCCACCGCAGAATTCTGCTGATGTCCCTTGCACCGTTGGTCATCGGGATAGTGCTCGTCCTGGTCACCGGCATGTGGTTCTTCCTTCTCTTCAGCGTCCTGTCGGCGGTCATCGCGGGAAGCACGGTCGTCGACGGACATCGGAAGCGGCGCCGATTCCGCCGCGCGGTTCGCGCCGCGGCCGCCCAATGGGCGCATCGACGCAAGGCGCTCCTGCCCACTCCGGGACACGCCGTGCGCGCGCTGCGCGCCGGGGGCCGCCCCCGCGGGGCGTTCACAGCCGCCGGCGGCATCGTCGTCGCCGTGGGCGAGGCGAGGATCGAGGTCGACCTGGACTGCAAGGTTGAGCCCGGACCAGATCTGCCCGAGGCGCGCGTCGCCACCGCAACGGCGATGTCGCTCCTCGGGTCGGAGTGCACGGTCTTCCTGGGACCGAAACGTGAGCAGCTCAGTGTGCTGCGCTGGGTTCTGGCTCAGCTGACGCACCATCTTCATCCCGGCCCTGAGCTGCTGCTCACCGCAGGTCCTGCGGAAAGCACCGACGCTCGGCTGGCTGACCTGGTAGATCTGACGGAACTGCGCGACTACCCCCGCGTCACCATGGCCTCCGGGGACAACCTGCAGGCGTCGCTGCAGCTTCGAGAGTCACGCTCGGCCATGGATCCAGCGTCGGTTCTGCTCAGTCTGACTGGGCTGGAACCGGCCCAGCTCAGGGCGGCGCTCGCCGCGGGCTGGCACGTCATCCTGCTCAGCACCCCTGCCGGCACCCAAGCGCTGCGGACACCGGGGGGCTGGCCACAGCTGCCTGCACCGCTGGACGGCGGATGGCAGGTGAACCTCACCTCCGGGGAAATTCACCGGATCGAGGCAGGCACCGCACGGAGCATCGCCACTGATCTGCTCCCCGATGGACTCTCCAGGAGAACCCTGCACGAGCACCTCAGGCTGGGGCTGCGGCACAGCGCGAGGCCGACCGACGACGGCGGCATCCCCCTGCACTACGCCACGCCCCTGCCCTTTCCCCTCATGACGCACAGCGCCCAGCTGAGTCTGCGAACGCTGCTGGGCCGCAGCGCCTCCGAGGATGAGTTCCTTGACCTGGTGGAGGACGGGCCGCATATCCTGCTCGCCGGAACCACGGGGGCCGGGAAATCGGAGCTCCTGAAGTCCATGCTGCTCGGCTGGGTGGCGAGATACGGCCCCGAAGAGCTGAACCTCCTGCTCTTCGACTTCAAAGGTGGATCCACCTTCCAACCGCTGGTGGGACTGGAACACACCTTGGGACTGGTCACGGACCTCACGCAGGCCCAGTCGGAGCGTGCGCTGGAAGGCGTACGGTCCGAGCTGACCCGTCGCGAACAGCTGTTCTTGGAATCCGGTGCCACAGACTTCGCCGATTACCGGAAATCGCATCCGGATGCCCCACTGGCCCGGCTCCTTGTCGTCATCGACGAGTTCCGGGTCTTCACGCAGGAACTTCCGGCCGCCATGGACGAACTGATGCGACTGGCGACCCTGGGGCGATCACTCGGCCTGCACCTGATCCTCGCCACCCAGCGTCCGCAGGGGGTCGTGACCGCAGACATCCGTGCGAACATCGGCTCCATCATCTGCCTGCGGCTGCGCAGCGAGGACGAGGCACGTGATCTGGTGGGAACCCCCGAGCCAGGACGTATCCCACGCCAGATCCCTGGGCGTGGGGTGATCCAGCGCCCAGGTGAACCCCCGGTGGGGTTCCAGGGGGTGCAGCTGCTGGACGCTTCGGTGAAACTCCGGGCACGACCGGAGAAGTCACCGGCGTCATCCGCGCCAGGGTGGCGGGAGACCACGCCGGACCTGGTCAAGGTCTTGGACGGGCATATGCTCGAACAGCTCCGTCGCCGACCGCACACGCCGATCTGTCCGGGACTGCCAGAGACTCTGAGTGCACCACTGCCTGCTGTAGAGGTCCAGTTCGGTCTGATCGATGATCCGGGGCATCAGAAACAGCACCTGCTCCGCCTAGACCTGGGGGAAGGCCAGGGCACCGCCCTGCTGGGAGAGGCCGGATCTGGGGGCACTGCGGCTCTGCAGTGCCTGGTGCGCCAGCTCCTGGAACTCACCCATGAGGTCCACGTCTATCTGTTGGACGGCGATCACAGCCTCGAGAAGTTCCGCAGACACCCCCGCGTCGGCTCCTGGGTCACCACCGATCACCCGCAAGAGGCCCAGCACCTGGTCCAGGAACTGCACCGCAGGGTCACTCGCCGGCGGATCGCCCTGCCCCCGGGGCAAGTCCCGATGATCCTGGTGATGTCGGGGCATTCACGGTGGCACGGGGTGGACCTCACGATCGGCGGCAGTGGGTTCGAACAAGGACTCGGGGCGCTGATCACTGAGGGCGCTGGCTTCGGATTCAGCGCCCTGATCAGCGGTGGCCGTGACCTGGCGCTCGGCAAGCTGGGCTCGCGGCTCCCTCGCCGGGTCTACCTTCCCTACGGCGTGTCCGAGGAGATCCGCTACCTCTGGCCGAAGCTTCGCGTCACAGACCGCCTGCCCGGTCGCGGTGTGCTCGTCAGCCCCGATCACCCACCGCCAGGTCTCGCGATCCAGCTTGTGACCGACGTCCTTGATCACCGACAGAGGAGGACGCCGCCCAGAGTTGCCGAGTCAGGGCGCGCGTCCATGCTCACGGTGCACCCCCTCCCGGGGTCGGTCGAGCTCCCGGCGTCAGATCCTCCGTCGGGGGCGCTGACGCTGGGGCTTCGGCAGTTCACCCACGCGCACGCCCTGCTGGAGGATCGCTCATGGCAGGTCGGACTGATCCTCGGGGCGGCACAGACCGGGAAGACCAACGCACTGCGCGTGATCGCCGCCCAGCGGCACTGCTGGACTCTGAAGCAGTTGGCCGAGGCCACGGCCTCAGAGATCAGCCGTCCCGAGATTCCGAAGCTCCTGCTGGTCGACGACGCAGACCGCTGCACCCCGGTCGAGCACCGGAGCATCGAAGAGTGGCTCAGCTCCGGAGGCAAGGTGCTGGCCACGGCGGCACCTCACTTCAATGTCTTCAGCCAACTTCCCTGGGCCTACCGAGCTCGAGGGGCAGCGGCGAACTTCCTGCTCAGCCCGATGAGCAGGGCACAGGGAGACGCCTTCGGAGCCTCGGTCCCCGTCCTGACCCGACTGACCCCCGGACGCGCAGCCTGGATCGGGGTGGAGGGGGTTCAGATCATCCAGTGGTGGAAGCACCAGGATCTCTCGGTTCCCTGAGCGGCGAAAGTCGCAGGGCGCTGCTTCTCTGCACTCTCGACACATCGGTCTCGCGGATCCGATGTGGCTTTCCAGCATTCACGCAGGTGGGGGGACTATCAATGAGGAGCACGACACAGCCACTGGCCCCACTGGAACGAAGGAACCACCATGAACTCCCGTTGGAACAACTCCTCGGCCCTGCTCTCCGTCGCCGCTGTCTCCGCTCTCGCCCTGACCTCCTGCGCCAGCGACGAGCTGGGCACCGAGGACGACGACGCGCAGCCCACCGCCACCGTGACCGAGACCGTCGAGGCCGAACCGACCGAGGAGAGCACCGACGACGCCTCGGACGCGGCGGAGCCCACTGGGGAGCCTACGGACACGGACGATGCCACCGAGACCGATGATGCAGCCACCGATGAACCCACCAGCGATGACTCGGCCACCGATGACTCAACCGCCTCCGATGAGGACGCGATCTATCAGGCGGTGGACGCGGTGGAGCAGGAGTACCCCGACGCCGTCGTCCTGGATCTCGACACCGAGTCCAGCTACTACGAGTTCACGATCTTCGAGGGTGGATCCGAGTGGGACCTCGAGGTGGACCGGGAGAGCTTCGAGATCAGCAACACCGAAGAAGACGACATCGACTCCGACGATCAGCGCAACGCCGAGGCGGTTGAGATCGAGTTCGCCGACGCGCTGCGCACCGCCGCAGAGGAGGCCGACGGGACCCCGGAGCAGGCAGAGCTCGATGATGAGAACGGCACGGTGACCTGGGAGATCGAACTGGACAACGGCAGCGAGGTCCACGTGGACGTCGCCAGCGGGGAGGTCGTCAACCCGGGCAGCTGACATAGACTGGGCTGATCGAAGCTTCAGTCGATCAGGGCAGAGAAGGGGTGGCGTCGTGACGGCAGGACCCACAGACTCCACTGGCGCGCACCCTCATGAGACGGTAGCTGCTGCCCCCGATGAGCCCGCAGTGGCCTCCTCAGAGGAGACCGCGGCGACCCGCTCGGAGGAGACCGCAGCGCCCCGCGCCGCAGGGCCGGCACCAGAGACACCGGGGGCCAGCTCTGAGCGTGAGCCGCGCGGGCGCCACGACCTCACCGGCTCCTCCCCCAAGGCCCGGGCCTGGCGGTCCTTCTTCGAGACCTCAGCGATCATCAGCGATCGGATGGAGAAGCGGCTGCACTCCAGCACCGGGCTGCGACTGACCGATTACAACCTGATGCTGCTGCTCGCCGAGGCGGAGGGCAACCAGCTGCGCATGGGAGAACTCGCCGCCGGGATGGTCTTTTCTCCCTCCCGGCTCTCCTACCAGGTCAAGTCGCTGCAGAAGCGGGGGCTGATCGATCGTTTCGCCGACACCGAGGACCGGCGCGGCATGACGGCCCAGCTCACCGAAGAGGGGCACCGAGTCTTCGAGCAGGCTTCCCGGCTGCACGCCACGCACATCAAGCAGCTCTTTCACCCCGCCGTGGACGACGCCGAGGCGGAGGCGCTGCGGGAGATCTGCGAGCAGATCAAAGACACCGTGGCAGCGGCCGACAAGTCCTGACCGGACCTGATCACAGCACGTCTGCCGGGGCCGACAGTGTGGCTCAGCGCGCCAGCTTGACCTGGACCGAGTCCGCGCGCTCACGCAACATCTGCACCTCACCCAGGGCGGCCTGCACGCTGGCCAACGCCAGCCGAGCATCCACATCATCGGCTCCTGGCACCAGCACCACCCCGATGCTCAGCTCCGGCCCGCTGCCGCCACCGGGTACCGCGTCTCCCGCCGCGGTGCGGGTCCCCACGCCGTCGCCGGGCTGCAGCTGCAGCTGGACCACCCCTGGGCAGAGGTCCAAGATGCCGCCCAGCGCCTCGGCCAGCTCAGGGTCCTGATAGGAGGGCACCCAACCGGTGGCCTGCGCGAGGGCTTCCACCGCCGGGCGGCGCAGCACGAAGCTCAGCTCGGATCCGGGGTCGAGCACCGCCAGCTCGGCTCCCTCGGCCAGGGCGGCGAGCATGATCCGCTCGGTCTCAGCCGCCACCGGCCGGGCCTTGTCATGCCAGGCGGTGAGCGCCTCCACGGAGCTGAAGACCGGCATGGTCTGGCGTCCGTCGCGGCTGGTGATGCTGATCAGGGTGATATCCGCCTGCTTGTCCCCCACCGGTGCGTTCTGCTCCCCGGGCCCACTCGGGACGGGCTCGGCCTCCTCGGCCAGCTCCGCGAGGACCGGCACGAAGAGTCGCTGTCCGGCCAGGGCGTTGACGAACCCGGCTTCGTCGAGCTCCCCGGCGAGCAGCCGCTCGCGGGCGGAACGGACCGCCTCGGTGGCTAGGCCGTCGTCGCCGTCGAAGGTGTGCAGCGGATTGCCATCTCCGGAGAGGTCCCGATTCTCCCAGGGCACGCCCGCAGAGTCCGCCGGTCGGCCGTGTTCATCCCGGGCCTGCCGCTGCAGCAGGGCAGCGATATGACCGGGCAGATCCCTGCTGGCGGCGTCGTTCTGGCTCATGCGGAGGCTGCGGCCACCTTCAGGGCATCCGGGAACTCGAACTTCCCGGCGTAGAGCGCCTTGCCCATGATGGCACCCTCCACCCCGAGGGAGACCATCTTCGCCAGGGCCTCGATGTCCTCCAAGGACGAGATGCCGCCGGAGGCGACCACGGGCTTCTTGGTCTTGGCGCAGACCTGGGCCAGCAGCTCGGTGTTGGGGCCGCGCAGCGTGCCGTCCTTGGTGACGTCGGTGACCACATAGCGCGGGCAGCCGGAATCTTCCAGGCGCTGCAGCACCTCCCAGATGTTGCCGCCCTCGCGGGTCCAGCCGCGGGCGGCGAGGGTCTCTCCGCGCACGTCCAGGCCCACGGCGATCGCGTCGCCGTGGCGTTCGATGGCGCGGGCGGTCCATTCCGGGTCCTCCAGCGCGGCGGTGCCCAGGTTGACCCGGGTGGCGCCGAGTTCCAGGGCGCGGTCCAGGGATTCGTCGTCGCGGATGCCGCCGGAGAGTTCGATCTTCACGCCGAGCTCCTTGACCACGCGGGCCATGATGTCGCGGTTGTCACCCCGTCCGAACGCTGCGTCGAGATCCACCAGGTGGATCCACTCCGCGCCCTGCTGCTGCCAGTTCAAGGCGGCTTCCAGCGGGTCGCCGTAGCCGGTCTCCGAACCGGCCTCGCCCTGGACCAGGCGGACAGCCTGACCATCGGCGACGTCGACGGCGGGCAGGAGTTCCAGCGCGGGAACGGTGGCGGTGGACGCGGAGGGCTCAGTCATGGATCGTGATCTACTTTCGGCTGGGTGGATGGCTGGAGGAATCGGTGCGGAGTATCAGACGGCGGTTCAAGCGTGGCAGAGCCCCGGGGGGTCCGGCGCTCAGAGTCTCAGCAGCTGGGTGGCCCAGGGTCAGAGGCTCAGGATCCAGTTGCGCAGCAGCTGCATCCCGGCGTCCCCGGACTTCTCCGGGTGGAACTGGGTGGCGGAGAGCGGCCCGTTCTCCACTGCGGCGATGAAGTCAGTGCCGTGGTGACTCCAGGTCACCTTCGGCGGGTTCATCGACTCGATGGACTGATCGAAGTCCCAGGACTGCACGGCGTAGGAGTGCACGAAGTAGAACCGTTCATCCTTCAGCCCCTCGAAGAGCACGCTGTCCTCGGGAGGGCGTACGGTGTTCCACCCCATATGCGGCACCACGGCGTCCTCAGGCAGGGCGGTGACCTCACCGGGCCACTCCCCCAGGCCCTCCGCGGGGATGCCGTGTTCCACGCCGCGGTCGAACATCACCTGATGGCCCACGCAGATGCCGAGCACCGGGCGTGACCCGGCGATCCTGCGCCCGATCCAGCGCGGACCGTCGATCTCCCGCAGCGCCGACATCACCGCCGCGAAGGCGCCCACCCCGGGGACCACGAGGCCGGAGGCGTTGAGCACCGACTCGGTGTCCTTGGTCAGGGTGACCTGCGCACCGGCGCGCTCCAGGGCCCTGACCGCGGAGTGGATGTTTCCGGAGCCGTAGTCCAGGACGACGACGTCGGGCTTGCCGCTCACAGGGCACCCTTGGTGGAGGGGATCTCATCGGTGCGCGGGTCAGACTCCATGGCCTCGCGCAGCGCCCTGGCGAAGGCCTTGAACTGGGCCTCCACGATGTGGTGCGGGTCGCGACCGCCGAGCAGCGTCATGTGCAGGCAGATCCCGGAGTGGTAGGTGATCGCCTCGAAGACGTGGCGGGTCATGGACCCGGTGAAGTGTCCCCCGATGAGGTGGTACTGCTGACCTTCGGGCTCCCCGGAATGCACCAGGTATGGCCGGCCGGAGACGTCGACCACGGCCTGGGCCAGCGCCTCGTCGAGCGGGATCGTGGCGTTGCCGAAGCGGCGGATCCCGCGCTTGTCCCCCAGCGCGACGCGCAGCACCTCGCCCAGGACGATCGCGGTGTCCTCCACGGTGTGGTGCACGTCGATGTGGGTGTCTCCGGAGGCCTCGACATCAAGGTCGATCAGGGAGTGCCGGGACAGCGCGGTGAGCATGTGGTCGTAGAACGGCACGCCGGTGCTGATGTTCGAGGTGCCGGTCCCATCGAGGTCCATCCGGACCTTGACGCTGGACTCGCTGGTGACACGTTCCATCTGGGCGATGCGCCCAGAGATCAATTCTGCTCCCATAACTCCTGCTTGGTGGTGGGGTACGCCAACTCTTGAGTCTACGCGGTGGTGCTGGTGATGAATCGCTGCAACGAGGCCAGGAAGTCAGAGGTCTCCTCCGCGGTGCCTGCCGTGACGCGCAGGTGCCCGGGGATGCCGACATCGCGGATCAGGATGCCGTCGTCCAGGAGGTGCTGCCAGGCGGCCTTCTCGTCGGCGAGCCCTCCGAAGAAGACGAAGTTCGCATCCGAGGGCGCCGGGTGCAGCCCCATCTGTTCCAGACTGCTCACGATCCGGTCGCGCTGCTCCTTGATCCGTTCCACGTTGGCCATCAGCGTGGCCGAGTGGTCCAGGGCAGCGACGGCGGTCGCCTGCGTCACCGCGGAGAGGTGATAGGGCAACCGGACCAGTCGCATGGCGTCGGTGACCTCAGGGGCGGCGGCCAGGTACCCCAGTCGACCCCCCGCCAGGGCGAAGGCCTTGCTCATGGTGCGCGAGACGATCAGCTTCTCCCGCCCGGGCAGCAAGGCCAGCGCCGACCCGGTGCCGGACTGGCGGAACTCGCCGTAAGCCTCGTCCACGACCACCATGGTCTGTGACTCCTCGGCCGCGGCGTAGGCCGCTTCCACGGTCTCCAGGGAGAGCGCCGTGCCGGTGGGGTTGTTCGGAGAACACAGGATCACCACATTCGGGCGGTGCTCCCGGATCTGCGCGGCGACATCCTCGGGGGTCTGCGTGAAGTCTGCAGCGCGGGTGCCCGCGATGTACTCGCTGTAGGTGCCGCGCGCATAGAGCGGGTACATGGAGTACGTGGGCGGGAAGGCCAGCACCGAGCGGCCGGGACCGGCGAAGGCCTGCAGGATGTGCTGCATGATCTCGTTGGAGCCATTGGCGGCCCAGATGCGCTCGGCCGTCAGCTCAGCAGGCTGGGCTTCTGAAGCGAGATCTCTATTGAGGTACTCGGCCAGCTTGTCCCGCAGAGCCGAGAATTCCCGGTCCGGGTAGCGGTTGAGATGGGCGGCCGCGGCGCGAACCTCTTTGCCGATCGCGTCCACGACGTCGGCGGGGACGTCGTAGGTGGTCTCGTTGACATTGAGCATCGCCTTCACGCTCAGCTGCGGCGCCCCGTAGGGTTCTTGACCCTGGAGCTCCTCGCGCAGCGGCAGACGGGACAGGTTCCGGGAGCGAGATGAAGTCACCGCAATATTCTAGCGGGGTGCGCCGCTCCGACCTCCGGGACAGGAAACCTTCTCAGTCCACCGGGACGAAAAGCTCCTGGCCGGGGGTGAGCTCGGAGCCGCTGAGGTCGTTGAGCTCAGCGATCTGTCCGATGAGGACCTGGGTGCGTTCGTCTGACTCCACGGAGGCCGCCACGCTCCAGAGCGTGTCCCCCGCTCCAACGGTGACCACCTGGGCCTCCACGCCGGGGGCCTCACTCGAGGAGGCCTGCGCCTGGTTCATCCATGAGGCTGCCAGGATCAGCGCCCCGAGGAGCGCCATCGTCAGGGCGGCCAGGACAGGAAGGCCCAACAGGAGGAAGCGACCGCGACGGGTCAGGTGCACGCCCGAGGCAGGAGCAGAGTCGGCGGGTGCGAATCCAAGCTGTGCTGTACTCATGGTAAAGAACCTCTCATTCGAACGTGTGTACTATTTCTAGCACATAGTTTCGAAACTTGGCCAGACTCGCCGCAGATTTGATGGAATCTCTCTACGATTTCGAGTAACCTGAGCGCCATGTTCGAAGTGATCTTCGAAGCGAATCTCACTGTGAACAGTCCATCAGCAGGGTCTGACATGGATGCTGACACGGGGCCGGCACAACTACGGAGGCAGCAATGGCGCGCAACACCCAGGACTCATCAGCAGCGCCGCGATTGACGGATCGGCAGCGGCAGATCGTCGACGTCATCCAGGAATCGCTGGCCGAGCGCAGCTATCCGCCCTCCATGCGGGAGATCGGTGACGCCTGCGGGCTGGCTTCGCTCTCCTCGGTGACGCATCAGCTGGCTCGTCTGCAGGAGATGGGATACCTCATGCGGGTCCCCGGACGCCCCCGGGCCATGGAGGTCCTGCGCGACTCAAGCGGCGCGCTGGTGCTCGGCGAACCTTCCCAGGAATCAGACTCACCCACCCATGACGCCGTGGTGGACCTCCACGGCTACCGGGAGGAGTCGGACAGTCGGATCGCGGAGATCCCTGTGGTGGGACAGATCGCTGCGGGTGGTCCGATCTTGGCCGAGCAGCGGGTCGAGGACATCATGCCGCTTCCCCGCCAGCTCACCGGCGAGGGCGAACTCTTCATGCTGCAGGTGCGCGGTGATTCCATGATTGAGGCCGGCATCTTCGAAGCCGACTGGGTCGTGGTGCGACGTCAGAGCACGGCCGAGAACGGTGACATCGTCGCCGCCCTGTTGGACGATGAAGCCACCGTGAAGACGCTCAAGCGCCGGGACGGCCATGTGTGGCTGCTGCCCCAGAACCGGCAGTACGAGCCCATCCTCGGCGACGAGTCCACCATCATGGGCAAGGTCGTCACGGTGCTGCGCAGCCTCTGAGTGACCGCAACCTCTGAACAGCCGCCGCACCTGAACGACGGCGGCCACTCGACGGGACAGCGCGCCTGAACGACGGCTACCCCGGTACGGGCCGCCCTGGAAGGGCTTGGGCGCGCCGGAGACGGACAGAGTCCAGCGTTCGGCTCAACGCCCGTTCTCAGCCAGGCGCGCCAGAGCTCCGCGAGCAAGGTCCCCGTTGGCGGTCGGCCAGAAGTCCGGCATCGAGCGCTTGAGGAATCCCCCGTAGCGCGCGGTGGCCAGACGTGAGTCCAGAATCGCCAGCACCCCCTTGTCCTCCGACGTACGGATCAGCCGACCGGCGCCCTGAGCCAACCTGGTGGCGGCGTGCGTCGCAGCGACCTGCATGAAGCCGTTCCCGCCGTGCCGAGTGACCTCCTGGCTGCGTGCGCTCACCAGCGGGTCATCGGGGCGTGGAAAGGGGATCCGGTCGATGGCGACCAGGCGACAGGAGCGCCCGGGGACATCGACGCCCTGCCAGAGGCTCATCGTGCCGAAGAGGCAGGTCTCCTCGTCTTCGGCGAAGGCGCGCACCAGCGAGGACATGGTGGAGTCTCCCTGGCAGAGGATCGGGAGGTCCAGTCGCTCACGGAGGTCCTCGGCCGCCTCCTCCGCCGCACGGCGAGAGGAGAACAGTGCCAGGGTCGCGCCCTTGGACGCCTCGATCAACCCGGCCAGCTCATCGCGCTGGGCCTGGGCGGTCTTCATCGAGGGCGGGGGCAGGTGCTTGGCAACATAGAGCACCCCCTGCTTGGGGTAGTCGAACGGGCTTCCCACGTCCACGGCATCCCAGGCAGGAGCCTTCTCCCCCGCCAGGCCCAGCGACCCCGCCACCGGGTCGAAGCTGTCACCGATGGTCAGGGTGGCGGAGGTCAGCACCACGGTGCGATCACCAAAGAGCCCATCGCGCAGCCGCCCGGCCACGGACGTCGGCGCGACGTAGATCAGCGGAGATTCCTCCAGATCGGCCTCCTGGTATCCCCGCCCCGGGACGAAGCTGCCCGGTCGGTTCAGCCAGACCACATCGGGGGTCTCCGGAGATTCCAGGATCCGGTTCGCGGTCTCGAGCACGGCCTGCATGCGCGACCTGGCCGTGTTGCGCCCCGGATCGGCTTCGGCGTCGCCGGAGGGTTTCGAGTCCGAGAGGGCGGTGCGGGCGGCGTTTCGTGCCAGCTCCACGGCCTCGCGCTGTTGAGGGTTCAGTCCGCGCGCCAGAAGGCCAGAGTCCACCCGGTGGAAGGCCGCCTCGACGGCGACCGCAGAGCTCTGAAGCGCCTCGACGTTGATCGCGGTATGCCGCCGGGCCGAGGACGCCGCGGCCTTGATCATTGCCGCGGAGAGCTGAGCGGTGACCGCAGAGGTCACCCGGTCAGCCAGCTCGTGGGCCTCATCGACGATGACCGCGTCGTGCTCCGGCAGCACGTCGAGGCCCTCGAAGGCGTCGATGGCGAGCATGGCGTGATTCGTGACCACCAGATCCGCGTCCTTGGCCTTCTCCCGGGCGCGCTCGGAGAAGCACTCGGCCGCCATCGGGCACTTTCGGGGCCCGATGCAGTCCACGGCGTTCACCGAGATCTGGCGCCAGGCCCGGTCGGTCACCCCGTGGGGCAGGTCGTCGCGGTCCCCGGTCTCGGTGACCTCGGCCCACTCGCGCAGCGCCACAATCTCCTTGCCCAGCTGCGAGCCGGGTTCCACGGCGGCCACCCCTCCGGTCGGCTCGTCGGCGAAGGCGAACAGCGCCTGCTCGTCGTCGTCCTCGGGGAATCCGCCGTCCATCTTGTGTTTGCACGCGTAGTTCGCCCGACCCTTGACCAGGGCGACATCGACCTCACGCTCCACGTGCTCGGCGATGTTCTCCAGCAGTCGGGGAAGATCACGACCCATGATCTGGGCCTGCAGCGCCAGGGTCGCGGTGGAGATCAGCACCGGCTTCTCCGCGTCCAGGGCGTGGACCACGGCCGGGACCAGGTAGGCCAGAGACTTTCCGGTGCCCGTACCCGCCTGGACAAGGAGATGGCGGCGCTTGCGCAGCGCCATGGCGACATGCTCGGCCATGGTCACCTGCCCGGACCGCTTGACCCCGCCCATGGCGGAGACGGCACGCTCCAGAAGCTCCGTCGTCTCCTGGTACCCGGTGGACCGGCTGGTGCTCACACTCAAGGCGTCGGCTCTGCGGTGACCTGGAACTCGGAGAGGTCCCCGGCGAGCTCCCGGCGGACCAGCACCTTCAACAAGGTGCCCTCCTCCAGGTACTCGGTGGAGAGGATCTCGGCGTCCTCGGCATGGAGCCTGGAGACGATGTCACCGTGTGAGTAGGGAACCATCAGCTCCAGCGGGACGCTGGGGCGCGGGATGGAGCTGCTGATCAGCTCGCGCAGCTCCGCGATGCCCTCTCCGCTGTGAGCCGAGACCACGATGGTGTGTGGCTCCCGCCGTCGGATTCGTTCCACCACGTCCCAGTCGGCGACGTCGGCCTTGTTCAGCACGATGATCTCGTCCACCTCGTGCGCGTCCACCTCGGCCAGAACCGTGCGGACCGCCTGGATCTGCCCCTCGGGTTCGGGGTGCGACGCGTCGACGACGTGCAGGATGAGATCGGCGTCGGCCACCTCCTCCAGGGTGGAGCGGAACGCCTCGATCAGCTGGGTGGGCAGCTGACGGACGAAGCCCACCGTGTCAGAGAGCGTATAACCGATCCCGTCCGGGGTGACCGCCTTGCGGGTGGTGGGGTCCAGGGTCGCGAACAGCGCGTTCTCGACCATCACCCCGGCGTCGGTGAGCCGGTTCAGCAACGAGGACTTCCCGGCGTTGGTGTATCCGGCGATCGCCACGGAGGGGACCGCGTTGCGCTTGCGGTTGGCTCGCTTGGCGTCACGGGCCGGTTTCATCGCCGCGATGTCCTTGCGCAGCTTGGACATGCGCGCGTTGATCCGGCGACGGTCCAGCTCGATCTTGGTCTCACCGGGTCCGCGGGAGCCGATGCCGGCGCTCGCGCCGCCCACCTGGCCACCGGCCTGGCGGGAGAGCGACTCGCCCCAGCCGCGCAGCCGCGGGAGCATGTACTCCATCTGCGCCAGCTCCACCTGGGCCTTGCCCTCGCGGGACTTCGCGTGCTGAGCGAAGATGTCCAGAATCAGACCGGTACGGTCGATCACCTTGACCTTGACGATGTCTTCGAGTCCGCGGCGCTGAGACGGGGCGAGCTCGGAGTCGACCACGACCGTGTCGGCACCGAGCTCGGCCACGGCCACCCGGATCTCTTCGGCCTTGCCGGAGCCGAAGAAGGTTCCGGGGTCGGGTTTGGCGCGGCGCTGCAGGAACCCGTCGAGGACGGTGGAACCTGCGGTCTCCGCAAGGGCGGAGAGCTCGCGCAGCGAATACTCCGCCTCCGCGACGGTGCCCTCACCCCAGAGCCCGGCGAGGACCACTCGCTCCAGACGGAGCTGACGGTATTCGACCTCTGAGACATCTTCCAGCTCGGTGGAGAGTCCATCCACCCGGCGCAGCGAGCGGCGCTCCATGAGGTCATACTGCTCACCGTCAGAGTCGGTGTGTGAGGTCTCACCGGAGAGCTCGCGGGCCTGCTCCCCCAGAATGCCGCCCCGCCGGGAACCGGGTTCGGCCTCGAAACGGGTGGTCCGCCCTGGGGCCTGCTCGCGGGCGCGGTCGGCGGCGAGGATCCGCTCGATGGTGGCATCGACGGAGGACTGCTCTGCGGCTGACGCCGGGGTGCCCTCGGGGGTCTCGCCGGAAGGTTCGGGCGTGTGGTTCTGCTTGGTCATGATCTCCTTAGGACCAGTTTTCGGCCTGGCCCTGCCCGCCGTGGATCTCCATCCTACGTTCGACCCGGGACATGGTTAAGTGCACGGGTCCGCTGTGGAGATCGGTCGGGACTTGCTCGTGGTGTGGATGGCGTGTGCCGCAGTCGCGGCCCGCGAGACCGAAGATGGGTCTTCGGCGTGCCGGGCTCTGCGCGCTGGCGGCAGGGCCGGCTCAGAAGGCCGGCCGGGCGATCAGAAGGTGACTCAACCGCGGGGGCGGGAGTACGTCAGGTGAATCCACATGAGAAGGAGTCTACTACGATTCACCCTGTGAGCTCCCAGCATTATTTCTCCGCGTCCCCCGAGGGGCCATTCACCCGCCGCGCCGTCTCGGTCAACCTGGACGGACGAGAGGTCTCCGTCGCCACGGCCGGGGGGATCTTCTCCCCCGATGGCGTGGACAAGGGTACGGCCGTGCTGCTCAAACATGTTCCGGATCCGGCACCGGAAGGGAACCTGCTGGACATCGGCTGCGGCTGGGGTCCCCTGGCGCTGACCATGGCGATGCGCTCTCCCCAGGCCACGGTCTGGGCTGTGGACGTCAATGAACGCTCCCGCACGCTCTGCGCAGAGAACGCGGCGGCGCTGGGACTGAGCAATGTGCGGGTGCTCGCGCCCGAGGAGGTTCCGGCGGATATCCAGTTCGACACCATCTGGTCCAACCCGCCGATCCGGGTCGGCAAGGAGGTGCTGCACGGGCTGCTCCAGCACTGGCTGCCCAGGCTGAGTCCCGGAGGTGCTGCCTGGCTGGTGGTGCAGAAGAACCTCGGAGCCGACTCGCTGCTCACCTGGATCTCCTCGATGCTCGAGACCGCCGACGGGGACTTCCAGAGTGGACGTGCGGAGACCGCCAAAGGCTTCCGACTGCTGCGGATCAGCAGAGACTGAACCGGTGTTCCCGGAGGCGGGCAGCCTGGGCCGCTGCCGGCTGTTTCGGCCGCGTGCTGCGCCGTCGGCCCGGCTCTTCAGCTGTGCAGCACCCGTTCCCGGTGCGTATCGGACAGTGGCTCAGGTCAGCGTGCCGGTGAGCACGAGCTCGGCGGGTCCGGCGAGCTCGACATCCTCCGCGCCGTCTTCCCGAGCCGTGAATCGCACGCTCACCTGACCGCCGGGAACGTCGACCTTCCAGAGGTTGACGCTGTCATCGGCGGCCCATACACGCACCGCGGCGGCAGCAGCACATGCGCCGGTCCCGCAGGACATGGTCTCCCCGACCCCGCGTTCGTGGACGCGCATCCGGACTCTGCCCACGGGCTGGCCGTCCTCGTCCTCGGTGACCAGCGGCTCGGCCGGGACCACGAACTCGACGTTGGTGCCGGCCGGCGGAACCGGGTCCACCTTGGGCGCCTCATAGAGGTTCAGCTCCTGCAGCGTCACCTCGTCGCTGAGAGCGACGACGGTGTGCGGGTTGCCCATCGAGATGCTCAGCGCGGGACGCGGTTCCTCGAGTCCTGCGGCGATCACCAGTGCGTCTGAGGCGTTCGCGGCCGCCTGCTCGGGGTCCAGGAAGGACCACACGCCCATGCCGATGGCGTAGCCTTCGGGAACCTTGCGCACGCTGCGCAGCCCGGCGCGGGTCAGCACCGGAAGCCGGTGACCCTCGGCGAGCTCCACCAGGCCTTCTGCGATCAGAAAATGGGCGAAGGCGCGCACTCCGTTGCCGCACATCTCGGACACCGATCCGTCGGAGTTCCGATAGTCCATGAACCACAGCGGCTCGTCGTCGGTGCTGCTGAGCTCGGTGTTCTCGGCCAGCAGCCGGGACACGACGGCGTCCCCGGTCACACGGTGCGCCGGGACGGCGCGGATGACCCCATCGGCTCCGATGCCGAGGTGGCGGTCGCACAGTGCCGCGGCCTGGTGCGCCTCGAGGTCCTGCTCGCCCAGGGGGTCAGCGAGCATCACGAAGTCGTTGCCGGTGGCGTGGGCCTTGGTGACGGCTGTGCCGGCGAGGGATTCCAGGCCGGTGAGGTGGTGAGCCACGCGGTTCTCCTTCAATGCGGATGGATCGATGGTGCTGGATCGATGCTTCAGGATAGATGGTGCAGGACGGGCGCTGCTGGCTGGGCCGTGCGCCGTGGGCCCTGCAGGTTCACCAGGACCATGCTGTGGTGTTCAACGTCGGGAGCCAGAGATCGCTTCCTGCGCCTGGTTCGCCAGGGACTCCGAGAGCGCGGGCAGCCAGGTCACTCGGGGGTCGGCCCGAAACCAGGTCTCCTGTCTGCGGGCGAACTTCCGTGTCGCCACCGTGGTGGCCTCCACCGCTTCCGACTGGGTGAGCTCGCCGTCGAGGACCTGAAGGAACTGCTGGTATCCGATGGCCCGGGAGGCGGTGCGCCCGCGGCGCAGACCGGCGAGGTCGAGCTGATGCACCTCTTCGAGCAGACCATCTCCGGCCATGTGGTGCACGCGCCCAGCGATGCGCTCATGCAGCAGGGGCCGTTCCATGTGAAGTCCAAGCTGCACGATCGGCCCCAGGCGGGGCTCATGGACTCGTTGTGGCATGAAGGAGGAGAACGTCCGGCCGGTGAGCTGCACGACCTCCAGGGCCCGGATCAGGCGACGGTCGTCCTTGATCACGGCGGCAGACTCGGGGTCACGCTCGCGCAGCTGCGCACGCAGCCCCGCCGCACCCTCCTCCTCGAGGCGCAGCGTCAAGCGGCTGCGCAGCTGTGCATCCGTGGGCGGGAACTCGATGACGTCGATCACGGCCCGCACGTAGAGTCCGGAGCCGCCGACCATGATGGGGGTCTTGCCCCGAGACCTGACCTCGTCGATGACCTCGCGCGCCCGCTTCTGGAAGTCCGCGACAGAGGCTTCTTCGGTCACGTCGAGCACATCGAGCAGGTGATGCGCCACCCCTCGGGACTCTTCTGCGGTGACCTTGGCGGTGCCGATGTCCATGCCGCGGTAGAGCTGCATCGAGTCGGCGTTGATGATCTCCCCATCCAGACGCTCTGCGAGCTCGATGCCCAGCCGGGATTTACCGGAGGCGGTGGGGCCCACCAGCACGATCAGTGGAAGGTCTGACGTGGGCGATCCGGGGCGGACCGTCACCGCCTGGGTGGCGTGGTCCTCCGGGGTCATCGGGAGACCGGCGGGAGCGTCGGCATGCCCAGAGAGACCGCTCCCGGGGTCGAACCGGTCACCTGGGTGGTCCCCACACCGCAGGAATCCGCCTGCCAGCGGTCCCAGGCGTCCCCGGCCGGAGACCGGCGCAGCTGGTAGTCCGCGGTGTCCTCCGGATCGGCCAGCAGGTGGAACCCGGCGGTCTCGGTGATCGGGACGGTGACGAAGTCACCGGGGCGCGGGACCGGTTCCCCGGTCGGGACCGAGAAGTGGACCAGACGATTATCGCGGGCCCGCCCGGTGAGGCGCCCGGTCTCACTGGATTTGGTCCCCGAGTCCGCGGTGACCAGCAGTTCCTGGGAGGTGCCGAGCAGCTTCGCGTTCTCCTCGGCCCCGATACGATCCTGCAGGGCACAGAGCCGCTCGAAGCGCTTCTGCACGATCGCCTTGGGCACCTGCTCCGCCATGGCCGCCGCGGCGGTGCCTGGGCGTGGCGAATACTGGAAGGTGTAGGCCGAGGCGAATCGTGACGCTTCGACCACCCGCATGGTCTCCTCGAAGTCGGCCTCGGTCTCCCCGGGGAAGCCCACGATGATGTCGGTGCTGACCGCGGCGTGCGGCATGGACTCGCGGACCTTCTCCAGGATTCCCAGGAACTTCTTGGACCGGTAGGACCGGCGCATGTCTTTGAGCACCTTGTCGGAACCGGACTGCAGCGGCATATGCAGCTGCGGCATGACGTTCGGGGTCTCTGCCATGGCGTGGATGACGTCGTCGGTGAAGGAGGCCGGATGAGGACTGGTGAAGCGCACCCGTTCGAGCCCCTGGATCTCTCCACAGGCGCGCAGAAGCTTGGCGAAGGCGCCACGGTCGCCGAATTCCACGCCGTAGGTGTTCACGTTCTGGCCCAGCAGGGTGACCTCCACGGCGCCGTCGGCGACCAGGGCACGCACCTCGGCGAGGATCTCTCCGGGGCGACGGTCGCGTTCCTTCCCGCGCAGCGAGGGCACGATGCAGAAGGTGCAGGTGTTGTTGCATCCCACCGAGATGGAGACCCATCCGGAGTGCACCGATTCGCGTTTGGTCGGCAGCGTGGAGGGGAACGTCTCCAAGGACTCGAGGATCTCGATCTCGGCCTCGGCGTTGTGCCGGGAGCGTTCCAGCAGCGTGGGCAGCGAGCCGATGTTGTGGGTGCCGAAGACGACGTCGACCCAGGGTGCCCGCTTCTGGACGGTCTCCTGGTCCTTCTGGGCCAGGCAGCCGCCGACCGCGATCTGCATGCCCTCGTGCTCGGCCTTGGTCTTCCGTAGCATTCCGAGGTGGCCGTAGAGCTTGTTATCAGCATTCTCCCGGACCGCGCAGGTGTTGAAGACGACCAGGTCAGGGGTATCACCGGTTTCCACCGGCCCATAGCCTGCGTCTTCGAGGAGCCCGGACATCCGCTCCGAGTCGTGGACGTTCATCTGACACCCGAAGGTGCGGACCTCGTAGGTGCGTGGGCGCACCCTCGGAGTCTCCTCGGCGGGGCGCGCGGCGCCGTCGGCCTCCGGCGCAGGGCTCTGGGCGCGGTCCATCAGTGCATCACTCATTGCACTGGATTCTACGCGTTGGAATGATCGTCGATCTCCTCGCGCACGATCTGGAACGCCACTCCCGGGGCGTGTCCCCTGCGGGCCAGCATCGACACCAGCCTCCGGGTGATCTTGTCCCGCTCGGCGCGCTCCTCCGGGCTGGGCCCGGTGGGCACGTTCTTTCCCTGCAGCTTCCGCTGCACGAGCTCTCGCGCTGCGTCACCCTCGTCCTCGGGGGTGATCTGTTCCAGTGCCTCTGCGGCCACGGCATCGGTGATGCCCTTCTCACGCAGCTCGCGGCGCAGCGCAGACTTTCCGAGGTTCTTCAGCTCGTGCCGCCCCTTCACCCAGGTCTGGGCGAATTCGCTGTCGTTGACCAGATGGACCTCTTCCATCCGGTCCAGCACACGGGTGATGATCTCGGCGCTGAACTCCTTCTCCTGCAGTGCCACAGCCAGCTGGTGCCGGGACTTCGGGGAACCGGTGAGTCGGCGCAGCACCACCGCGCGCGCCTTCTCGTATTGTTCCGCGGGACTCAGCTCAGAGTGCGCCCCGGAGGCGGAGTCCTCCTCGTCCTCCGGGCCCTGATCATCCCCCGCGCCGCGAGAATCCTCCGCGCTCTCATCTCCTCCCGCGTCCTCGGCCATCTCAGTCGAATCTGCGGTTGCGGCGGATCCGAGAGTCGCGGCGCTGCTCGCGGCGGAACCGGGATCCGCCGGTGCGGTGTGTGGAGCCTCCGGCGAGCTGTCAGGCTCACCGTCCTCCGTGACCGCGGGCACCGAGGTATCCACCACCAGGAAGTCAGGAACTGGGGCGTCAGGGTCCCGCTCCTGAATGTTGGTCATGGCGGCCCGCAGCGCGTCGATCTTCTGCTGCTGATCACCCATGGCGACCTCCTATCAGCCGTCGACTGCCTGCAGGGCGGGCCCGCCTTCTTCTTCCAGCGGGGAGGTCAGACCGAGCTTCTCGCGGATGCGCCGTTCAATCTCATCGGCGAGGTCGGGATTGTCCTTGAGGAAGGTGCGCGCCTTCTCCTTGCCCTGGCCCAGCTGGTCCCCGTCGTAGGTGAACCAGGCGCCGGACTTCTTCACGAGGCCGTTCTCGACGCCGACATCGATGAGTCCCCCCTCGCGGGAGATCCCCTCGCCGTAGACGATGTCGAACTCGGCCTGCTTGAACGGCGGAGCCATCTTGTTCTTCACAATCTTGGCGCGGGTGCGGTTGCCCACCGCGTTGGTGCCCTCCTTGAGGGTCTCGATGCGGCGCACGTCCACACGGACCGAGGCGTAGAACTTCAGCGCCTTGCCGCCGGAGGTGGTCTCCGGGGAGCCGAAGAACACGCCGATCTTCTCGCGCAGCTGGTTGATGAAGATCGCGGTGGTCTTGGTCTGCGAGAGCCGTCCGGCGATCTTGCGCAGCGCCTGAGACATCAGCCGCGCCTGGAGCCCGACGTGGGAGTCACCCATCTCGCCTTCGATCTCGGCGCGGGGCACCAGGGCTGCCACGGAGTCGATCACCACGATGTCGATCGAGCCGGAGGAGACCAGCATGTCCATGATCTCCAGTGCCTGCTCACCGGTGTCCGGCTGGGAGACCAGCAGCGCGTCGGTGTCCACGCCCAGCTTCTGGGCGTACACCGGGTCCAGGGCGTGCTCGGCGTCGATGAATGCCGCAATGCCGCCCTGCTTCTGGGCGTTGGCCACTGCGTGCAGGGCGACCGTGGTCTTGCCGGAGGACTCTGGCCCGTAGATCTCCACCACGCGTCCGCGGGGGAAGCCTCCGATGCCGAGCGCGGCGTCCAAGGCGATCGAGGAGGTCGGGATGGTCTCGATCGGTGCGCGAGTGTCATCACCGAGGCGCATGACAGAACCCTTGCCGTACTGCTTGTCGATCTGGGCGAGCGCCGCTTCAAGCGCCTTCTCACGATCCTTGCTGACTGCCATGATTCACCTCGATGACTCGTTGTATGTGTGTGGTGCAAGACTAGGCGGACCCTCTGACATGACTTCGTGCACGTTCAGGCCGTGTGCGTCTGAAGGAGTCCGTCCCGCAGCACGGGGCTTCTGGGGAAAACTCTAGCGCATCCAGTCGAACATATCTTCGATTCCCGGCCTGGGCGTGTCCGCGCAGCTCAGCGTTTGGGCGCGATGTCGCGGCCGAGCCGACGCTCCGCGGGGACGTCCTGCTGGTCACAGACGGCGTCCCAGACGTCCCGAGGGCTCACCCCGGACTCCAGGGTGGCCTTCACGCTCATCTGGTACTGGCTGAGCACCAGCGAGTCCGCGAGCACGTGGGCGTAGTTGGGCCCAAACTCACCCTCCATGAGGAACCAGAATCGACTCTCTCTCACAAGGCCCTTTCATCTGCGGCGTTCTCATTCGGCTCCCCCGCCGGATCCTTCACATTCACGGCCCCGGGAAGCGCCGACCCATGGGCCAGCGCGGGATCATGCTCGGCGTCGAATTCGGTATAGGACTTGTTCAGCTTCGTCAGCAGCCGGGAGAGCGTCTCGATCTCCTGCTCCTGCCACGGCGTGAGCATCTGGAGGTACCGTTCGGCCCGGTCTCCCTGGGCGGATTCCAGCCGGGCCCGTCCCTCCTCGGTCAGTGAGACCATCTGCGCCCGACCATCGGCGGGATCGGTGGCCTTCTCGACGAAGCCCCGATGCTCCAGCGTGCTGAGCTGACGCGAGAGGGTGGGCTTGCCGATCCCAAGGTGACGGGCGATCGCTGTCATCCGCTGCGGCCCCATCTGTTGCAGTGTGGCCAGCACGGAGTAGGACGCCGGCTCGATCTCGGAGTCGATCTGACGTGCCAGCTGCAGCGCGTTGAATCGGCGCCGGACGAAGAGTCGGTTGAACTCCTGCTCCAGCTCGTGGACCTTGGCGCGTCGATCGAAGCTTCCCATGGGCAACAGTCTATGACAGTGAAGGAGGGCCACCCCATAGGGCGGCCCTCCTACACAGATTCAAGCTGCGGGACGGATCACGATCCGCTGCGCGCGAGCTCCTCGCGGGTCAGCGCATCCGGTACGCGGTCCGGGACGACTCCGCCGCCGAACTCCCGCTGGAACTCAGTGGGAACGGTGTCGGGAACCTGTAGACCCTCGGCCGTGGCGATGCGCTCGGCGACCTGGGAGAGCATCGCGGAGAGGGGCACTTCGAGTGCGGAGCAGATCGATGCCAGCAGCTCCGAGGAGGCTTCCTTCTGGCCGCGTTCAACCTCGGAGAGATACCCCAGGGACACGCGGGCGTCATGGGAGACATCCCGGAGGGTACGACCCTCGGTCTGACGGATGCTGCGCAGAACGTCACCGATCTCCTGGCGCAGCACGACTCCCTTGGACTCTCGGGGCTGGGCCGCAGCGGCGCCGTCGACGTCCATATCTTTCCAACGGGTCACGCCGTTGACGGTGACTGGTTGTCTCACCATGGACTCACTCCTCTTTCGGTATGTTCCACCTGTGGTCAACGGTGTTCGCAGGTGTTTTCTTCCCGGTGTGGCTGCTGGTCCTCGTGGCTCTACTCTAGACCGAATACCGGAGGCCATGCGGTGCGGTGGCCAAGAAGTCTTCGACAAGTTTCAGGGCGCCCTCCACCGAGGCATCGCGGATCGCGGCGCGGTCACCGTGCAGCTCGAGACGCAGGGAGCCAGAGAGCCACTGGTCGGCGGTCTCCGGGCCAAGCCCGGCCGCCGCGGCGGCGCATCCGGCAGGCAGCGCGAGCTCGAGTCGTTCGCGCGCGCTGTTCCTGCAGGCCAGTCCGAGATATACGGTGCCCACCGGCTTGCCCTCATGCGGCTCAGGCCCGGCCACACCGGTGGTCGCGATGCCGATATCGGCGCCGGTGCAGGAGGCCGCCCCGCGCGCCATGGCGGCAGCCACATCGGGATCGACCGCGCCCCGGTCGGCAAGCAGCTGCGCGTCGACGCCGAGAACATTACGTTTCACGGCGCTGGCGTAGGCCACGACGCCGCCGAGAAGCGCCACCGAGGTGCCCGGCACCTCAGCGATGCGGGAGGACAGCCCTCCGGCGGTCAGCGACTCGGCGGTGGCCAGCGTGAGGCCGCGATGCGCCAGGGTCTGGATGATCCCGCGCGGCGAGGTCGCACGCTCGGCGGCTCGCGCCAGCTCACCTGCATCCCCGGAGAGCCTCGCGGGCTGCTCGGAGCGCCCTTCTGCTCGGTCGGAGGGCTCAGCCATCGGTTGGGTCTCCGGCACGTCCGGGTGCATCGGACCGGTCCCGACGGACCCGGCTGCGCATCCTGATCGCGGAGATCAGGTAGTCCACTCCGGTGACCACGGTGACCACCAGGGCAAGGATCATGATCCAGAACGCGACGTCGGCCAGCCAGCTGGCGAGCACGACCAGAGGCAGCAGCATCAGCTGCAGACCCGCAGACTGCAGCACGGTCTTGAGCTTGCCGCCGCGGGAGGCAGGCATGACGCCGTAGCGGATCACGACCATGCGCAGCACGGTGACGCCGAGCTCACGGGCCAGGATCACCACGGTCACCCACCAGGGCAGCTCGCCGAGCAGCGAGAGCATCACCAGCCCCGCTCCGATGAGCAGCTTGTCGGCGATGGGGTCGGCGATCTTGCCGAAATCGGTGACCAGGTTGCGCGAGCGGGCCAGGTCGCCGTCGATCTTGTCCGTGAGCACCGCCAGGGCGAATATCCCGGCCGCCGCCCAGCGCCAGCCTCCGTTGTTGGCCTCGGCCGTCCCGGCGCCGAACACCTGGCCGTCGGCGTCGAGCACCAGGAACCAGATGAAGACCGGGACCAGAGCGATGCGCACCATGGTCAGGATGTTGGCGATGTTGAGCAGCGGAGGTGCAGCCGGTTCCCCGGTCGGTGCGGCTCCTTCGCGCGGTGTGTCAGTCATGAGCCCCTCAGCGTCCGGTCAGTTCCCACATGTCCTCGCCGGACGTGGAGTCATGCCCGTCATGATAGTCCCTCGCCTGCGGCAGGGCCGCGGTGCGTTCGGCCAGATCACGGGCGATCAGATCGGCGCTGGAGAGCGAGGCCCGGCTGACCTGGCGCTGCCCGACAGCCTGGGTGGGACCGGTCGGCGCCGGCTCCTGGTGGGAATCCTCCACCCCGGACGGATCCGGGGCCGAGCCGGCCGAGACCGCAGAGACTGGCGAATGACCAGAGGCTGCCGAATGACCTGAGGCGGCGCCGGAGCCGGGGGCGGCGAATGACCCGGTCGGGGGCTGATGGTCCGGCTCCCCTGGTCCCAGGTCAGCCGCATGGACCGGACTCGGAGCGGACTCCGGGGCCCGCAGCGCTGCGCTGGGCGCGGTCTGCACCGAATGTCCGGGCTCATATTCGATCCCGGTGTTGTCATAGGCCTCCGGAGCGGCCTCGCTGGGCGCCGCGGCTCGCGGCTCCTCACCGCGCATGGTGGCCAGCAGCCCGGGCAGCTCCTCCGGGGAGACCAGCACGTCGCGGGCCTTGGAGCCCTCGGAGGCGCTGACCACCCCGCGGGACTCCATCAGGTCCATCAGGCGCCCGGCCTTGGCGAAGCCCACGCGCAGCTTGCGCTGCAGCATCGAGGTGGAGCCGAACTGGGTGGTGACCACCAGTTCGGTGGCCTGCAGCAGCACGTCGAGGTCATCGCCGATGTCCTCGTCGATCTTCTTGGAGACCTTCTCGGGCACCACGTCCTCGCGGTACTGCGCTTTGAGCTGGGACTTCACGTGCTCGACCACCGCGTGGACCTCGGAGTCGTTGACCCAGGCACCCTGGACGCGCATCGGGTTCGGCCGGCCGGCAGGAAGGAAGAGCGCGTCGCCCTGACCCAGCAGCTTCTCGGCGCCCACCGAGTCCAGCACCACGCGGGAGTCGGTGGAGGAAGAGGTGGCGAAGGCCATCCGGGAGGGGATGTTCGCCTTGATCAGCCCGGTGACCACGTTGACCGAGGGGCGCTGGGTGGCCAGCACCAGGTGGATGCCGGCGGCGCGGGCGAGCTGGGTGATGCGCACGATCGAGTCTTCGACGTCGCGCGGGGCGACCATCATCAGGTCGGCGAGCTCGTCGACGATCACCAGCAGGTAGGGGTACGGGCGAAGGTCCCGCTTGGAGTCCGGTGGCAGCTGGATCTTGCCGCTGCGGACCGCCTTGTTGAAGTCGTCCACGTGCTTGTAGCCGAAGTGGGCGAGATCGTCGTAGCGGTTGTCCATCTCCTTGACCACCCACTGCAGCGCCTCGGCGGCCTTCTTGGCGTCGGTGATGATCGGTGTCACCAGGTGCGGGACGCCTTCATAGGCGGTGAGCTCCACCCGCTTGGGGTCCACCATGACCAGGCGCACCTCGTCGGGAGTGGCGCGCATCAGGATCGAGGTGACCATCGAGTTCACGAAGGCCGACTTGCCTGCGCCGGTGGCGCCGGCGACGAGCAGGTGGGGCATCTTCGCCAGGTTGGCGACGACGAACCCGCCCTCCACGTCTTTGCCGACTCCCATGACCATGGGGTGATCGGTCTTCCGCGCGGCATTCGAGCGCAGCACATCGCCCAGGACGACGACTTCCTTGTCCTTGTTCGGGATCTCGATGCCGATGGCGGACTTGCCGGGGATCGGGGAAAGGATCCGGACCTCGTTGGAGGCCACGGCCAGGGAGATGTTCTTCTCCAGCCCGGTGACCTTCTCCACCTTGGTGCCGGGGACCAGCTCGACCTCGTACCGGGTCACTGTGGGGCCCCGGGAGAAGCCGGTGACCTGGGCGTCGACCTTGAACTGCTGGAAGGTCTGGTTCAGGGCGTGCACGATCTCGTCGTTGGCGGCGGTGTGCTCCTTGGCCGGCGGGCCCGAGGGCAGCAGCCCCTGCTCGGGCAGGGTGTAGGTGACGTCCCCGCCCAGGGTGAGCTGCTCCGAGCGCACCGGCATGGCCGCCGCCGGGGCGGGCGCCTCGGGGTCGGGGTTGCGCTTCAGAGCGGCCGAGGAGGGCACCTCCGAGGCCGACGCGGCGGACGCCTCGGTGGCAGCGGCCTCCGCAGCGGCGGCGGCGGGGGCGGCCCGCTCCCGGGCGCGCTGGATGGCGCGCTCCTGGGCGGTGGGACGACGGACCCCGGCGGGCACCGCTGGGGCGCCGGCGGGGTCCCCGTCGGACTCGTCGAAGACTGGATCCTCATAGGCGCCCTCGGTCGCGCGGGCGGCCTCGTGGTCCTGGTGTCCGAAGGACTCGATGTCGGAGTCCCGGGCGTCGGCGCCGCGAGCCTCCGAGTTCCCCGCGTCCTCATCCTTGGAGCCCATGATCTTGGAGAGCAGCGACTTCTTGGCGGGGCCCTCACCGGAGGAGTCGGCGTGGCGGGCGGCGCGTCGTGGCCGGGCCGGGGCGTCGTCGTCGGGATGCGTGGCGGCAGGCTGGGCGGGGGTGGACTTGGACTTCCGCGTCGGCGCAGGCTGCTGGGCCTGCCCGCCGGCAGGCAGCTGCGGGTCCTCAAGCGGTTCGCGGCGCTCTCCGACGATGAAGCTCTTGGCCACGGCGACGCGATCGGGCACCCGGCGCAGCGGGGTGTCGGTGAGCACCAGCAGGCCGGCGAGCAGCGCGAGGATCAGCAGCGCCCACACCGGGTACGGGGTGACCAGGGAGGCCAGCGGCACGCTGACCAGGTAGCCGATGACTCCCCCGGAGTTCAGCAGCGCGGTGAAGGCGCCGTCCTCGCCGACCGTGAACGCCTCGTTGATCGTGGGCAGCCCGTTGGCCAGGTGCACGATGCCGGCGGCGGAGATGAGGATGATGGCGCTGCCCGCGGCGATCCGGGCGTTGCCGGCGTGGTCCTGCGGTGCCCTGAAGTAGCGCACCGCCGCGATCAGCAGGATCAGCGGCAGGATCACCGAGGCCCAGCCGAAGGTTCCTGCCGTGGAGGTGTGCACCAGGTTGAGCGCCCAGTGATCCATGGTGCGCGCGCCCCACCAGTCGACGACGGCGGTCAGCGCAGCGAGCAGGAAGAACACCAGCCCGGCGCCGTCCCGGCGGTCATCGGGGTGAACCTTCACCTGCCGACCGATCCCGCGCACAGCAGAGGCCACCGGGGTGGCAAGTGCCAGCCAGAAGCCGCGCGCGGCGGAGGCCAGCAGGTTCCCCTGCGGGGACTCTGCTGCGGGGTTGGAGGAATTCTTCGACGTCGTCGCGCGGCCTGAGGCACCCTTGGAGGACTTGCTCCCTTTGGTGCTGGCGGCTCGCGAGGGGGAAGTACGTGTCGCCATAGGGGCTAACCTACCCTCGATCCGGGGTCCGGTCACCGATCGGCACACCTTTGGCCCCGGCTCGGGCGTGAGCCCCCTCGCCCTGGGCCCTGAGGAGCACACACTCACGCCCGGATCAGGCTCCGATCGGGCACGGATCAGGCCAGGATCGGGCCCAGAGACGACTTTGGGCCCCACATGAGGTGAGGCCCAAAGCGGTGCTGCGAGGGGACCTGTGGGGTCCGGTGCGGATCAGGTCTCGACGACCACCGGGACGATCATCGGCTTGCGGCGCAGCTTGCGCGCCACCCAGGAGCCCATGGTGCGGCGCACGATCTGCTGCAGCTGATGCGTGGTGTGTTCCTTGTTGTCCTGGATCGCCTCGGTGAGTGCGCGGGAGATCTTCGGCTTGATGTCCTTGAAGACCTGGTCCTCCTCGGCGACGCCGCGGGCGTGGATGTCGGGGCCGGAGATGATCTTCCCGGTCTGCCGGTTGACCACCACGATCACCGAGATGAAGCCCTCCTCGCCGAGCACCCGGCGATCCTTGAGGTCGCTGTCGGTGATCTCTCCGATGGAGGACCCGTCCACGTAGACGTAGCCGCACTCCACCTGGCCGACCACCTGCGCCACGCCCTTGTGCAGGTCCACCACGGTGCCGTCGTCGGCCATGATGACCCGGTCGCTGGGGACTCCGGTGTCTTCGGCGAGCTTGCCGTTGGCGATCAGGTGCCGGGTCTCGCCGTGGACCGGCATGACGTTCTTGGGCTTGACGATGTTGTAGCAGTAGAGCAGCTCACCGGCGGAGGCGTGCCCGGAGACGTGGACCTTGGCGGTGCCCTTGTGGATCACGTCGGTGCCCAGCTTGAGCAGCCCGTTGATCACCCGGAAGACCGCGTTCTCATTGCCCGGGATCAGGGAGGAGGCCAGGATCACGGTGTCGCCCTGGCCCACCTGGATCGGGTGGTCCCCGTTGGCCATGCGGGAGAGCGCCGCCATCGGCTCTCCCTGCGAACCGGTGGACATCAGGACCACCTCAGAATCGGGGTAGTTGTCCACCTTCTTCATGTCCACCAGGATGCCCTCGGGGACGTCGAGGAAGCCGAGCTTGGAGGCGATGCCCATATTGCGCACCATCGAGCGGCCCACGAAGGCGACCTTGCGGTTATGCGCGTGCGCGGCGTTGAGCACCTGCTGCACGCGGTGCACGTGGGAGGAGAAGGAGGCGACGATGATTCGCCGGTTGGAGGTGCCGAAGAGCTGGTCCAGGGTCGGACCGATCTCCTTCTCCGGGGTGGTGAAGCCGGGGACGTCGGCGTTGGTGGAGTCGGTGAGGAACAGGTCCACGCCCTCCTCGCCGAGCTTGGCGAAGTGGCGCAGATCGGTGATCCGCCCGTCCAGGGGCAGCTGGTCCATCTTGAAGTCGCCGGTGTGCAGCACGGTGCCGGCCTCGGTGCGGATGAACACTGCCAGCGCGTCCGGGATGGAGTGGTTGACCGCGACGAACTCACACTGGAAGGGACCGAAGTCCTCGACCTCGCCCTCCTTGACCTCCAAGGTGTAGGGCTTGATCCGGTGCTCGGCGAGCTTCGCCTCGATGAAGGCCAGGGTCAGCGTGGAGCCGATCAGCGGGATGTCGGGCTTCTTGCGCAGCAGATAGGGCACGGCACCGATGTGGTCCTCGTGCCCGTGGGTGAGGACCAGACCGACGACGTCGTCCAGCCGGTTCTCGATGTAGCTGAAGTCGGGAAGGATCAGGTCCACACCGGGCTGCTCCTCTTCGGGGAAGAGCACCCCGCAGTCGACGATCAGCAGCTTGCCGCCGATCTCGAAGACCGTCATGTTGCGCCCGACCTCCCCCAGGCCGCCCAGGGCGACGGTGCGCAATGTGCCGCGGCGAAGTTTCGGTGGAGTGCTGAGGCGCTGTGCTGCCAAGGTGAGATTCCTCCTCTAGAGGTCCCGCTGGGGACCTCAGTCATGTAGTGGTTCGGTGAGTTGCTCTGCTGCCGGCTCGTTCTGCGAACGGGCTGCTCAGAGCTGCCAGCCTGCCTCGCGCAGGTCGGCGATGATCAGTTGTTTCTCAAGTTCGTTGGCCTGGACCAGGGGCAGGCGGACCCCGGGGTGCATGCCGGTGCCCAGCCAGCTCAGCACCTGCTTGCAGGAGACCGCGCCCTGGACCCGGGTCATCATGGCCCGGATCACCGGGCCGAGCTCGCCGTGGGCGATGCGGGCCTCGCGCAGCTCGTAGTTCAGCACCGCGTCGATCATCCGACGGAAGGTCGGGGACGCGACGTGGGCGGTGACCGAGACGACGCCGGCGGCACCCATGGCCATCCAGGCCAGCACGTTCTGGTCATCACCGGAGTAGACCTCGAGGTCGGTCTTGGTCAGCACCTCGGTGGTGGCGGTGATGTCGTTCTTCGCGTCCTTCAGGGACATGATGTGCGGGTGCTCGGCGAGCTTGAGGATCGTCTCGGTGGCGATCGGGATGCCGGTGCGCCCGGGGATGTCGTAGATCATCAGCGGCAGGTCCGCGGCGTTGGCCACCGCGGTGAAGTGGGCGAACACTCCGTCCTGGCTGGGCTTGTTGTAATAGGGAGTGACCACCAGCTGGCCGTCGGCTCCGGCGCGCTCGGCCCGCTTGGCCATGAGCAGGTCATGGTCGGTGTGGTTGGTCGCGGTGCCCGCGATGACCTTCGCCCGATCTCCGACGGCGGACTTGGCCGCCCGGACCAGGGACTCTTTCTCGTGGTCCTCCAAGGTGGAGGTCTCACCGGTGGTGCCAGAGACCACCAGCGAGTCGTTGCCCTCATCGACCAGCCGCACGGCGAGCGCCTCGAATGCGTCGAAGTCGATCTTGTCATCCGGGGTGAACGGGGTGACCATCGCCGTGATCAGATGCCCGAAATGCGGGTCGGTCTGGTCCGGGTGCTGGACCTGCCCCTGGATCAGGTGCGGATCGAACTCGTGCGTGGGTTCGTTGTCGCTTGCCATGAGGCCCAGCCTACCGCCTGGGTCGCCCCCACGGGCCAGCGACGGGCAGGAACTCTCAAGGGAACCCCGCCGGAGCGGCGCCGCAGACCCAGGCGTCGGTTCAGCTGGTGGTGTCCTGCATCGGGCCCGCAGCCAGCGTGGTCCCGCTGTGGGTCGGGTCGCCGTCGAAGTGCTCGTGGGAGACATCGACCACCGGGTACTGGCTCAGGTCGATGCCCGCCGGCACGGTGAAGGTGCTGGTCTCCCCGGTGGCGGCGCCGAGCGAGATCAGCTGGGTGCCGGCCTCGTCGCGCAGCCACACCTCGAAGTAGCCGTCCTCTGGATCCGGGGCCGCGGTGATCTCCACGGTGAGTTCCAGTGCGCCCTCGCCGGTCTCGACCATCTCGGCGCGCCCGCTGAAGTCTGCGGCGGCCACCGGCTCCAGGGTGGCGTCACCGAGCACGGTGGGCCCGGCGATCGGAGACTCCGCCGAGGGGGACTCGCTCGTCGGAGATTCAGCGACGGGGGGCTCTGACTCCGGGCCCTCGCCCGAGCTGGAGAGCGCGGCGGCCACTGCGGCGCCGCCGAGCAGCGCACCGACGGCGGCTGCCGCCAGCGGCACCCAGAGCCTCCTGCGGGTCTGCCCCGGTCTCGGCTCGCGGCGAGGAAGCCTGGTCACCGACGCCATCCGGTGATCCTCGCCGGAGGCCTGGGGAGCATCGGGGGCATCGGGGGCATCCGGAGCATCCGGAGCATCCGGAGCATCTGTGGCGGCAGAGCGCTCGGAGGCCCCGGGGACCTCGGAGGGGAGCCCGATCTCGGCAGCGATCCGGTCCCAGAGCCCGGCCGGCGGCTCCTGGAGCACTGCGGGATCCCGCAGTGCCAGCAGCGCGCGTTCGGTGACTTCGTAGGCGGCACGGCAGGTGTCACACAGCTGCAGATGCCGACGCTGTGCGAGGTGCTCTGGATCGGTGAGGCGCCGGGAGTCGGTGAGAGGTTGGGAGTCGGTGAGGCGCTCAGGATGCGATTCCTGCGCACCTTCAGGGCTCGGGTCGGGGCTCGGGTCGTCGCTCGCAGCCGGGCTCTGGCCGAAGCCTGTGCCGGAGCGTGTGCCGAACCTTGTCTCGGAGCCTGGATCAGAGCTCCGGTCGGGGGCCGGGAGCGCACCGGGAGCACCTGAGTAGGCGTCCGCGAGCCGCGGGTCTGCCAGGATCGCCAGATTCGCGTCCGTGAGGTGCCCGTTGACCTGGGAGTCCTCCCGCGGCGGGAGCGGCTCAGTCATGGTGCACCTCCAGACTTTCTCTCATTCGGGCCAAGCCCCGGTGGACATGGGATTTCACGGTGCCCAGCGGCATCTCCAGGC
Source organism: Nesterenkonia sandarakina (assembly GCF_014138825.1). Classification (NCBI taxonomy): domain Bacteria; kingdom Bacillati; phylum Actinomycetota; class Actinomycetes; order Micrococcales; family Micrococcaceae; genus Nesterenkonia; species Nesterenkonia sandarakina. Next base: position 1,275,660 of record NZ_JACJIH010000001.1, read on the forward strand.
GTTCAGCGATGGTCTTCAGGGGAAGATCCTCCGTATAGGCCAGGCGCAGTATCTCATCCTGCGGCGGACCCAGCTGCACCAGGCTCTGCTGGACCACCACCCGGTCGACCACGGAGTCCGCCGGCGGCGAGGATCCGTTGCGTGCCTGTGCCTCGGCCCCGGCCTCTGCGAGCTGATGGTCTCGCTCTCGACGGGCGAAGACGTCGGCGATCACCCGCCGGGTGATCCCGGTGAACCAGGCTCCGGTGGGTTGGGAGACGTCATAGGTGTCCCGCGAGCGCCAGGCGCGGGTGAAGACCTGCTGGGTGGCATCCTCAGCGTCTTGCCGATGACGCAGCGCGGCCATGCACAGGGAGAACACGAAGCTCGCATGCTGGTGATAGAGGTCCTGCATCGCCGCAGGGTCCCCGGCCGCGAAGCGCATCGCAAGAGGCTGCTGATCCAGAGCGTCTCCTCGGTCGCAGGGCACGGGCACGGCAGGCGCAGCAGGAGGCGTCGCCTGCTCAGTCAAGAGGTTCGGCGACCACGATGATGTTGTCCGCATAGCTGCCGCGCTCGTCGATCCACTGACCCCCACAGGTGATCAGCACCAGTCGGTGCTCGCCGGTCCGCTCGAAGTACGGAGCGAAGTCCAGACCGTCCTTGCCGAGCTGCTCCACCTGTGTGACTTCATAGTGATGCGCCGTCCCAGCTTCGTCAAGGACGGTGATCTCCTCTCCCTCCTGCGCGTCCTGCAGGGCATAGAGCGGACCGACCGGGGTCTCCTCCGAACCGGCGTGCGCTGAGATGACGGTGGTGCCGACATCATCAGCCGGTGCGTTGCCGTATTGGTACCAGGCAGCCTGCGCGGCGTCGTCGGGGATGTCCATCTGACCATCACTGGCGACGCCGCGAGGCTGGACCGGAAGATCTGCATCGATCTCCGGGTAGAGCACCTGGACCGGTTCCGGGGTGGGCTCCTGTTGCCCCTGATCGGCAGGTTGAACCGGGACGGACCCGGGGTCGAAGGAGGGTGGAGCGGCCTCCGGAGATCCAGGGGCCTCCGGCGAAGGGGAAGACGCCGGAGCCTCCTGAGGCTCTCCGGAGGCCGAGACCGTCGCCGCCTGGTCCTGGGTGCCCTCCGTGGCTCCCACGGCGCACCCTGCCGCACCGAGGGAGACAGCGAGCACGAGGGCCAGGCCTGCGGTGTGGCCCGCAGGCGCGCGGCGACGGTGGTCCTTCATCTCAGACGCGACTCTTCGCGCGCACACCCATGGTCACGGCGCCGACGCCGATCAGGGCGAGTACACCGATGCCGGCGACCCAGCCTGCGGTGGACTGGCCAGCAGCGACCTCGAAGTCGCCGGTGGGCACGCCGTCCGGCGCCGAGTGTGTGGCATCCACGGTCTGGGTCGCCAGTGCGAGGTTTCCGTCCTCCGCGGAGCCCCAGGCGTAGACGATCGTGTTGACGCCTTCGGCGACCTCGACGTCGGCGGGACCGATGACCGGGTCAGACTCCCCGGTCAGGGACACGGCGGCTTCCAAGGTTCCGGCGGCCAGGTCAAGCGACGCCTCATCCGGGTTGGCCAGGGCCTCGACCGCGACCTCGCCGTTGGCCCAGATGTCGACCTCGGGAGCCGCTGCCACGTGGCGCACCGTCAGGCGGCCCTCTCCGGCTGCCAGCTCCGAGGTGTCATTGCCGAAGGCGGTCACCGTCGGATTGCCCTCGGCATCCAGATGGGCGGCCGCGGTGTAGTTCCCGCCACCCTCCAGGCTCACGTCCACCGGGCCGAGCACCGGCTCCGAGGCGTCCGCGGCATCGGCTGCGGTGATGGCGATCTCGTAGTCGCCGCCGGGCAGCTCTAACGGGCCGGCAAGGTCACCGGGGTTGAAGTCATCCAGGGTGAGCTCACCGTTGACGTAGACGTCCACGGGAAGATCCGGCACGGCATGCAGCACAGAGAGCTGAGCGGAGCCTGCGGCCTCATCGGCGGCATAGGCAGGGGCTGCGCTGGCCGCGATGGCTAGTCCTACGACAGCGGTGGTTGCGAGTGGAAGAGACTTACGCATGGCGATGTCCTTTCAGGGTGCCTGGCGGCAGTGATGGTGATCACTTTTTGTGCTCACACCAGGACTACCGCGCCGAGGGTGGAAAGGTTGCACCTGGTGGTGAAGTATTTCTCCGCAGTGGCCGCGTCGAGTCCTGAGAGTCCCTCGCTCGGGAAGCCAGTAACGTACGTGCTGTGATCAAAGCTGGCACCACCTCCGCGCATTCCCGACGCATCTCCGGGGTCGACGCCGCCCGTGGCCTCGCTCTTCTGGGCATGATGACCGTCCACGTGCTGCCCACCATCTCCGACTCCGGTCAGGATGCCAGCTGGGCCGGCCTGCTGTTCACCGGGCGCCCCTCGGCGCTGTTCGCGATGCTCGCCGGAGTCGGCCTCGCGCTGCTCACCGGCGGCGCCGGCCGGGGCCATTCCGGGGCGCAGCTGGCCGGTTACCGCAAAGCCATCGCGGTGCGTGCCCTGCTGGTGGTGGTGATCGGACTGCTGGTGGCGGCGCTGAACTCCGGGGTGGCCATCATCCTGGTGCACTACGGCCTGCTCTTCCTGCTGGCGCTGCCGTTCCTGCGACTGGGTGCGGTGCCGCTGTTCACGCTGGCCGGAGCCTGGGTGGCGGCGGCGCCGGTGGCGTACTGGTGGCTGCACAATGATCTGCGCAGCTCCTGGGAGGGGTTCCCCGACATGTGGCGGCTGTGGCACTCCCCCGGTGTCGCTGACCTTGCGAACCCCACCCTGCTGGGCATGGACCTGGCGCTGACCGGGTACTACCCGCTGCTGCTCTGGCCGGCATACCTCCTCACCGGAATGGCCATCGGGCGTCTGCAGCTGCAGCGCACCTCCACCGCGCTGCGACTTGCCGGCACGGGACTTGGGCTGGCTGCGGCGAGCTATGCGGTGCACCTGTGGATGCTCTTCCAGTCCACGCTGGTCCCAGAGCTGGCTGCCCGTTACGGCTGGTCCAACGCGGAGATCCGCGCCGAGCTGATGGTGGGGACCTTCCAGATCCCGCTGGTCACCGAGGACCTGTGGTTCCTGCTGGCCACCCCGCACCAGGGCTCCACCATGGACCTGATCCACACCATCGGCACCTCGATGCTGGTGCTGGGGCTGTGTCTGCTGGTCGCGGAGCGGCTGCGCTGGCTGCTGGCGCCGCTGATCGGGGCCGGGGCCATGCCGCTGACCCTCTACGTGGCGCACCTGGTGGTGATTCACTTCTGGCGCGGCGCCCCGGTGCCGGACTTCCTGACCTTCCTCACCGAGTACTCCCCGATGCAGATGCTCACGCTGATGATCATCGGCGCGCTCGGTGCCGGGCTGCTGCGGTTCATCCTGCGCCGCCGCGGTCCACTGGAAGCGCTGACTCACGCCGCGGGCAACGCCGCCGCCGGCCGCTAGACCCCGACCCACCTCGCGCCTCCCCCTCCCCCTTGGGCGTTTTACCTGGCCTTGCGTGCTTGACCGGCGCCACGGGCGGGCCGGTAGCTCACGGACGGCCCGGTAAAACGCGGGGGTGGGCCGGCTCAGGCCAGGCGACGGGCGCCCGCGGAGGGGTGCGCCAGGAAGCCGGTGGGCTCGGTGAAGCCGCGCGCTCGGGCGTTCTCCTGAACCGCAGCGAGCAGCCCGTCATAGGAGTCCGTGTGGATCAGTGCGATCACGCAGCCCCCGAAGCCGCCGCCGACCTGCCTGGCTCCCAGGGCCGGCTGCACCGATTCGGAAGTCGGCGCCGCGAGCAGGGCTTCGACCATGGTGTCGGTCTCTGCCACGGTGATCTCGAAGTCATCGCGCTGGGAGATGTGCGAGGCGGTGAGGATCTCTCCGAGCTGGGCGTAGGACCCGGTGCGCAGCGCCTCCCGGGCGGCGAGGACCCGCACGTTCTCGGTGAGCACGTGCCGGACCCGCCGCAGGATCACCTCATCGGAGAGCCGAGCGTGAAGATCCGCGGGGGCGACGCCGTCGTCGTTGAGTTCGCGCAGGCTCTGCACCCCGAGCAGCCGGGCGCCGGACTCACACTGGGCGCGGCGGGCGGCGTACTCCCCATCCACCAGGCGGTGCTCGGCGAGAGAATCCAGGACCAGCAGCGCGAGGTCGTCTTGGGCGAGGGTGAAGGGGACCTGTTCGGTGCCCATGCTTCGGGTGTCCAGGAGCAGCGCGTGCTCGGCCTGCGTGGCGACCGAGGCCATCTGGTCCATGATCCCGCAGGGCATGCCCACGAAGTCGTTCTCCGCGTGCTGCGCGAGCCGAGCCAGCTCCGCAACGGGCAGCTCGACGCCGGCCAGGTCGGTCGCGGCGAGGGCCACCGAGCATTCCAGGGCGGCCGAGGAGGAGAGTCCTGCCCCGATGGGCACCGAGGAGTCGATGAGCAGGTCCAGGCCCGGGAGCCGGTGCCCGGCCTGCTCCAGCGACCAGAGCATCCCGGCGGGGTAGGCGGCCCAGCCCTCGACGACGCCGGGGGCCAGGCCGTCCAGGCTGAACTGCGCGGTCTCACCGTTGAGCAGCGAGCGCACATGGACCATCCGGTCCTCACGGACTGCGCCCGCCACCTCGCTGACCTGGGGCAGCGCGAAGGGCAGCACGAAGCCACCGTTGTAGTCGGTGTGCTCGCCGATCAGGTTGACCCGGCCCGGGGCGGCCCAGATCCCGGCGCAGTCACGGCCGAACGCGCTGTGGAAGCTCTCGGCGAGCGCGGGCCGAGCGGCGCTCACCCGCGGCCTCCCGGTGTCGGGGCTGCGGGGGCCTTCGTCCCAGGCGTCGCGGCTGCAGGGCTCTGGCTGGCACGGCTCGCGGTCTTGAACTCATGCCCCAGGGCGGCCCAGGCGTCGGCGACCATCTCGGGCACCTCGCGGGTGGGGCGCCAGCCCAGTCGCTCCTGCGCGCGGGCGCCAGAGGCGACCAGCACCGCAGGGTCCCCGGCGCGGCGCGGCTCCTCCACGGCTGGGACCTCCGCCCCGGTGACCTCACGGACCGCGTCGATCACCTGTCGCACCGAAGTGCCGGTGCCGGTGCCGAGGTTGTAGATCTCGTGGCTGGCGGGCTCGGCGGCCTGCAGCGCCCGCAGGTGCGCCTCGGCCAGGTCGAGCACGTGGATATAGTCCCGCACGGCGGTGCCGTCTGCAGTGGGATAGTCCGTGCCGAAGATGCTGGCGGACTCCTTCTCCCCCGCGGCGACCTTGAGCAGGTTCGGGATCAGGTGGGTCTCGGGGTCGTGGCGTTCGCGCAGCTCCCCGGAGGCGCCGGCCACGTTGAAATAGCGCAGGCTGATCGCCGCCAGCCCATGGGCGTGGGCCTCGGCGGTGAGCATATGGTCGATGGCCAGCTTCGAGGCACCATAGGGGTTGGTGGGCATGGTCGGATCGGTCTCGGCGATGCTGGACCCGGCGGGCTCGCCGTAGACCGCGGCCGTGGAGGAGAACACCAGCCGGCGCACCCCGGCTTCGCGCATCGCGTCGAGCAGGGCGAGGGTGGCGACGATGTTGCCGTGCCAGTACCGCTCCGGGTGGCTCACCGACTCCCCCACCAGAGAGCGTGCGGCGAGGTGAACCACGGCGTCGAAGCTGGAGTCCAGGATCTCACCGACCTTCAGCAGCTCGGTCTGATGCCAGAGAGCGCCCTGGAGCACCGAGTCCGCGTGGCCGGTGCTCAGATTGTCCAGGACCTCCACGGTGTGACCTTCGGCGAGCAGCTGCTGCACCACCACCGATCCGATATACCCGGCACCGCCGGTGACCAGCAGCTTCATGGTGTCTCCTCTTTGTGGGTGGGTTCTGCGGGTGAGTCCGTCGGCGCCGAGTCTGTCGGCGGTGAGTCCGTCGGCGTCGAGTCGGCCGGCACTGGGTCTGCCGGCACTGAGTCTGCCGCGCCGGATTGCGCCGCCTCCGATTCTGCCGTCTGCGGCCCGATCGCCACCAGTCGCCGTGCCGTCTCCTCCGGGGCGATGTCGTTGATGAACACGCCCATGCCGGATTCCGAACCGGCCAGGTACTTCAGCTTGTTCTCCGCGCGGCGGATGGAGAACAGCTGCAGGTGCAGCCGCATCAGTCCGGGCCCCGCCGAGGCCGGAGCCTGCTGCCAGCCGGAGATATAGGGCAGGGGCGAGTCGAAGAGCAGGTCCCCGCGGCGCAGCAGGTCCAGGTACAGCGCGGCGAAGTCGTCGCGTTCGGCGTCAGTGAGCTCGGGCAGCCGCTCCACAGCACGGTGCGGGTAGATGTGCAGCTCTACCGGCCAGCGCGCCCAGGCGGGGATGAACGCGGTCCAGTGTTCGGTGCGCGCAAGGATCCGCCGCCCATCGGAGACCTCGCTGGCCAGGATGTCGGCGAAGAGGTCGGCGTCGCGGCGGGCCCGGTAGTCTGCGGCGGAGTCCAGCAGAGTCCGGGTGCGCGGGGTGATGAAGGGGTAGCCGTAGATCTGCCCGTGCGGGTGGTTCAGCGTCACCCCGATCTCCTCGCCCCGGTTCTCGAAGCAGTAGACCTGCTCGACGCCGGGCTCGGCGAGCATCGCGGCGGTCCGGTCCGCCCAGGCATCGACCACGGTGCGCATCCGCCGGACGCTGACCGCTCCGAGCTGGGAGGTGTGCTGATCGGTGAAGCACACCACCTCGCAGCGCCCGGATCCGGGCTGGCGCAGCCCGGCAGACTCCTGCGCCGCCGTCGTCGTGCTCAGCAGGTCCTCCGGGACCGGGGTGTCGCCGCGGAAGGAGGGGAACCTGTTCTCGAAGACGACCACGTCGTACTGGGCCTGTGGGACCTCGGTGGCGCGTTCCGGCGTGGAGGGGCAGAGCGGGCACTGATCGGTGGCGGGCAGGTGGGTGCGGTGCTGCCGAGCCGCGGCGATGGCGACCCACTCGCGCAGCAGCGGGTCATAGCGCATCTCGTTGCCGCCCACCGGTCGGGAGATCTCACGCCGGTCCTGGACGGTGCGACGGCGGGGCTCGTCGTCGAAGAAGATGATCTCGCGGCCGTCGGCGAGCTGCGCGCGGGTGCGCTGCGCCGCCGGCCGGGCGGCCGCGTCGGCGGCGGACCGGGGCGCGGACCGGGCACCGGACGCAGGCTCTGCGGCGGGGCCCTCCGGCTCGGAGGAAGCGGTGGTCATCGGGGGCTCCTGGTCTGAGTGGGATCGGCGAGGATGAGGGCGTCGAGTCGCTCACGCAGCGCTGCTGCGGCGGTGTCGGGTAACCCGGTGTCGGTGATCAGCAGCTGGACCTGCTCGAGCATGGCGAAGCTGCCCAGGGCGGTGGTGTCCCATTTGCTGTGGTCGGCCAGCACGACGGCGCGCGGCGCGGTGCCCAGCCAGGTGCGGTTGGTCTCAGCCTCCTCCAGGTTCGGGGTGGTGAACCCGGCGTCCGGGGCGACCCCGTGGGCTCCGAGGAAGATCAGATCCAGGTGCAGCGAGCGCAGTGCCTGATTCGCGATCGGGCCGACCAGCGCGTCTGATGGGGTGCGCACTCCCCCGGTGAGGATCACCGTCTGCCCCGCAGCGGCGGTGTCTCCAGGGGCGGCATCCCGGGTCGCTTCGGCGCCGTGGTGAAAGATCTCCGCGATCCGCGGGGAGTTGGTGACCACGGTGAGCCCGGCGACGTGGACCAGCCGATGCGCCAGGGCCCAGGTGGTGGTGCCTGCGGAGAGTCCCACGGACATCCCCGGTTGCACCAGCATCGCTGCCTCTGCGGCGATGGCCTGCTTCTCGGCCTGCTGCCGTGCGGACTTTGCGGTGAATCCGGGCTCTTCGGTGCGCCGCGCAGGTGCCTCGGGGGCGGCTGATGTCACGGCCCCGCCGTGGACCTTGGTAATGAGCCCCTGCGCGGCGAGGTGATCCAGGTCCCGGCGGATGGTCATGTCCGAGACCTCGAACTGCGCGGCCAGCTCGGTCACGTTCACGGCTCCGGCGGCGGCAAGCCGGGAGACGATCTCGGCGCGGCGTTGCGCTGCCAACATGACCTCTCCCCTCACTCAGACCTCCGACTCATCACATTCAAACATGGATCAACACTTTCGAACACCCTTCCCTTGCGTTTTACCGGGCCTTCCTAGCGCTACTGGGCTGACCGTAGCCCCGGTAGCGCTCGCACGCGAAGGTAGAACGCCGGAGAAGCTGGGGCGGGCGATAGGCTGGGGCCATGAGCAATGCAGAGATTCGAGTCGCCGTCCTCGGTGCGAGTGGCCGCATGGGCAGCGAGGCCGTGAAGGCCATCCAGGACGCCCCGGATATGGAGCTGGTCGCCGCGCAGGGCCGCGGGGACGAGCTCAGCGAGATCCTCTCCGCCGGCGCCACCCACGTGGTTGATCTGACCGTGCCGGAGTCCACCGAGGCGAATGTCCGCTTCGCGGTGGAGCACGGGCTCCACGCCGTCGTCGGCACCACGGGGTGGGACACCGAGAGGCTGCAGGCGCTGGAGCGGCTGCTCAACGAGCATGGTTCCGTCGGGGTGTTGATCGCCCCGAACTTCGCGCTGGGCTCGGTGCTGGCCACCGCCTTCGGCGCCAAGGCGGCACAGTACTTCGACTCTGCCGAGATCATCGAGCTGCACCACCCCAAGAAGGTCGATGCCCCCTCGGGCACTGCGGTGCGCACCGCGGAGCTGATGGGACAGGCCCGGGATGCCGCCGACGTCGGCCCCTCCCCCGATGCCACCGAGACAGCACTGGACGGTGCCCGCGGCGCAGAGGTCGCCGGGATCCATGTGCATTCGGTGCGGCTGCGCGGGCTCGTGGCGCACCAGGAGGTCCTCCTGGGCTCCACCGGTGAGCAGCTGAGCATCCGTCACGATTCCTTCGACCGGGTCTCCTTCATGCCCGGTGTGCTGCTGGGGCTGCGCACAGTGGGCTCGCGCCCCGGCCTGACCCACGGACTCGACGGCTACCTGGATCTGGGGCTGTAGTCGGCGTGAAGACCAAATTCTGGACCGGACTGGTCATCGTCCTGCTCGCCATCATGTTGGTCGGCGCCGGGGCCTCCGCCTGGCGCTTCCTGCGCGTGGATGACCTCTACGCGCAGCTGATCGGTGGCGGCGCGATGCTCCTGGTCATCCTCGGAGTCTGGGTGCTGGGCCGCGAGCTGTTCTTCGGCATCGGGGTGGAACGGCTGGGACGGACTCTGGAGGCCGAGGGCGGCCTGCCCGCGGACACCGTGGAGCGCTCTGCCGGCGGCCGGGCGAATCGCGCCCAGGCCGACGAGCAGTTCAAGCTTTACGCCGCCGAGGCCGAGGCCGCCCCCGAGGACTGGCGCTCCTGGTTCCGGCTCTCCATCGCCTATGACATCGCCGGGGACCGCACGCGTGCCCGGAAGAACATGCGCAAAGCGATCGCCATGGAGAAGTCAGTCCGCACGGGCCGCTGAGCCGGGGGGCTCTAGAGCCCGACCCATTCCTTGCTGCCGTCGGCGAAGAACTGTTCTTTCCAGATCGGCACCTGCTCCTTGGTCTGCTCCACCAGTTCGGCGCAGGCCTGGAAGGCCTCGGCGCGGTGGGCCGAGGCCACGGCGGCCACCAGCGCGTGGTCCCCGATGGCCAGGTCTCCGACCCGGTGCGCCACCCAGACCCGCACGGTGGGGAACCGCGCGGCGACGTCGACGGCCACCTGCGCGATCGCCTCTGCGGCCGAGGGGTGCGCGGTGTAGCTCAGCCGCTGCACGGACTGGCCCTGATCATGGTTGCGCACGATCCCGGAGAAGCCGACGACGGCGCCGGCCCGTTCTGCCCAGACCTCCGCCTCGGCACGAGCTGGCGTCAGCGGTTCCTCGCTGAGCTCAGCCAGGATCACACGCTCCTGAGGGAATTCGAAGGGCTCCTCGGCCGCGAAGCCTGCCTGATTGAGCTCCTGAGGGTTCTCGGCGCTCACTCCTCGCCGCCCCAGGCCTCGTGGTCACGGATGTCCGCGACCTGGTCGCACAGGTGCGGCAGCAGCTCGATGAGCACCTCCATGCCCTCCCGGACCGCCTTCGGCGATCCCGGCAGGTTCACGATGACGGTCTTTCCGGTGACCCCAGCGACTCCCCGGCTGAGCGAGGCCAGCGGGTTCTTGGTCCGCCCATGGGCGCGCACCGCCTCCATGATCCCGGGGATCTCCTTGTCCAGGATCGGCCGGGTGAACTCCGGTGTCATGTCATCCGGGGTGAGCCCGGTGCCGCCGGAGGTGATGATCACTGCGGGTTCGATCTGGACCAGCAGCTCTGAGAGCGCGGCGAGGACTCCTTCGCCGTCGGGGATCAGCACCGGTGGGCGGGCGAAGAAGCCGATCTGCTTCGCGAATTCTGCGATCACCGGCGCTGAGCGGTCCTCGGTGACCCCGGTGGCGGCCCGGGTCGAGACGATCACCGGGGCGATCATCCGGGCGGTCTCGGCGTCGGAGTAATCGGTCTCACCGAGGTCAGGCACCGGCGTCTCGGCCTGGGCACCAGCGGCCTCGCCGGATTCGGGCGCACCCCCGGAAAGCGGGGTGTTCTCATCGGGTGCGGCGTGCTGGATGTCGGTCATGAAGTCTCCGTCTGTGTCCTGGCCCATTCTCCGCTGGCGCCGCCGGTCTTGAACAGGACCATCTGGTCGGTGATCACGGCGCCCTTGTCCACGGCTTTGATCATGTCGTAGAGAGTCAACGCCGCGACGGTGGCCGCCGTCAATGCTTCGATCTCCACGCCGGTGCGCGAGGTGGTCTTCACCTCGGTGGTGATCAGCACCGAGCCCGGTGCCGGTGCGTCGACGTCGAGGTCCACGGTGACCTTCGCGACCGGCAGCGGGTGGCACAGCGGGATCAGCTCCGGGGTCTTCTTGGCGGCCATGATCCCGGCGATCCGCGCCGTGGCCAGGGCGTCGCCCTTGGGCAGTCCGTCGCTGGCCAGCAGCGCAGTGACCTCGGGGGTGGTCTTGACCACCGCCTGAGAACGGGCCACCCGCTGGGTGACCTCCTTGCCGGAGACGTCGACCATGTGTGCGCTGCCGTCGCCGCGGACATGGGTCAGGCGCTGTTCGCTCATCGGGTGCCCACCCCGCGTCCGGTGATCAGCACGGCCTCGCGCTCGGAGCCAGCCGGCACCTCGACGTCGTCCTCGCCCAGTTCCAGCAGCGCGTCGGCTCGGGCCAGGTGACCCAGCAGGTGGGAGCCGGGACCGCCCTCGAGCTGCACGCTGGGCACCGCGCCAGCCTCGGCGGTGGCGTCATCGAGGATCCGCACCCGGCGGAACTGGCGGGTGCCCTGCGGGGAGCTGATGTCCTCGACGGTGCGCACGGTGACCCGGCGCTGCGGCTCACAGTTGGGATCGACGGCCGCCAGTGCCGGCCGGACCAGGGTCTCCATGCTCACCGCAGAGGACACCGGATTCCCGGGCAGCGAGATCACGGCGATCGGCGCGCGCGGGTCCTCCTGCTGGGAACGCCAGTGCAGCAGTCCGCGGCCCTCCAGGTCACCTTCCAACAGTCCCCAGCCCTGCGGTCCGCCGGGCTGCTGGGCGACGGTGCCGAAGGAGATGCCGCGCCGACCGAGTCCCTGCCGGACCACCTCATAGGCGCCCTTGCTGATCCCACCGGCGGTGATGATCAGGTGCGGGTGGTGCACGGCGACCAGCGCGTCGAGTGCATCGAGGAACCAGGCCGGATCATCGGTGCCGATCCGGGAGGTCTCGACCTGGTGTCCGAAGGTCTCCAGCACCGCGCCGAGCAGCGGGGTGTCGGCGTCGTAGAGCTGTCCCGGGCGCAGCTCGGAGCCCGGTCGGCGAATCTCGTCTCCGGTGGAGACCACCAGGGCTCGGATCCGCTCGAGGACGCTGACCTCGGAATAGCCGCAGGCGGCCAGCACGGCGAGCTGGGCGGGGCTGATCACGTCTCCGGGCTCGGCCAGGATCGTCCCGGCGTCGATGTCGGAGCCGACCTTCCGGATATAGCGGCCACGAGTGAGGTCGGCCGCGGCGAGCCCGCGGAAGTGGACCTCCTTGGCGCCGAACCCCTCGGTGAACTCCACCGGGATGACCAGATCAGCACCGGCGGGAATCGGGGCTCCGGTCATCACCTCGAACGCGGCACCAAGCGGCAGCAGCGCGGGCTCGTTGCCGGCCGCGGTGGTCCCGGCCACCGGCAGGGTGGCCTCGCCCTCATGCACGGCAAGGTCAGCAGCGCGCAGCGCGAAGCCGTCCATCTGGGAGTTGTCGAACCCTGGCAGGGGGACCTCGGAGACCAGCCGTTCCGCGACGATCCGTCCGGCGACCCCACCGGAGGAGATCTCGAGGGTCTCCGTTGCGCGCGCCCCCAGGGCGGCTCCGAGCACCTCTTTCAAACGGCTGATGTGCTCTTCCACGGGTGCCCGCACAGTGCTTTCTGACATGGGACCAGTCTACGCAGAGGCACTGACATCTCCTGGTCGCAGCAGGCGGGGCTACGATGGCAGGATGCAGCAGCTTCCAGCTGACCACGCCCCGGCTCCGGGCACCGCAACCCCGGGCGCCCCAACTCCGGGCACCGCAACTCCGGGCACACCAACTGCGGGCGCCGCGAGCGCGGCCGCGCCCCGCCCGGTCCAGCTGGGCATGCCCTCGCTGCCCTCAGCGCAGCCGGCCGCGCGGTCCAGCGTGCCGGGCGGGCCTGATACCCACGGTGCAGATCCGGCCCGCGGGCTGATGGACTCCTTCGGGCGTCGAGCCACCGACCTGCGGATCTCGCTGATCGATAAGTGCAATCTGCGCTGCACCTACTGCATGCCCGCCGAGGGTCTGCCCTGGCTGAGCAAGGACCAGCTGCTCTCCGCCGAGGAGATCCGCCGCCTGGTGCACATCGGAGTCAACACCCTCGGTGTGCGCGAGCTGCGCCTCACCGGCGGCGAGCCCCTGGTCCGAGCAGATCTGGTGGAGATCATCGCGGCCCTGCGCGCGGACCACCCGGACCTGCCGATCGCGATGACCACCAACGCCATCGGCCTCGAGCGCAAGGCCGCCGCCCTGGCCGAGGCCGGGCTGACCCGGGTGAACATCTCCTTAGACTCCGTGCACCGCGAGACCTTCGCCCAGTTGACCCGCCGCGACTCCCTGGAGAAGGTGCTGACCGGGGTGGAGGCTGCCGCCGCCGCAGGGTTGACGCCGCTGAAGATCAACGCGGTGCTGATGCGCGGGATCAACGACGTCCACGCCGCGGATCTTCTCGACTGGTCCCTCCAGCGCGGCTTCGAGCTGCGCTTCATCGAGCAGATGCCCCTGGACGGGGATCAGCAGTGGAACAGCGCCGGCACCGTCTCCGCCGCCGAGACCCGAGCGCTGCTCTCCGAACGCTTCGTGCTCTCCCCGACCCAGGAGAACCGCGACGGCGCCCCGGCGGAGCGCTTCGACGTCTACCCGCTGGGCACCAGCCCAGACTCGATCCGGATTGGAGAGCAGGGCCCGCCGCTGGGCCGGGTCGGGGTGATCGCCTCGGTGACGGAGCCGTTCTGCGCGGACTGCCGACGCACCCGGCTCACCGCAGAGGGCCGGGTCATGAGCTGCCTGTTCTCCAACGAGGAGTTCGACCTGATGCACCTGCTGCGCGCCCCCGGCACCACCGACGACGAGATCGCTCAGGCCTGGGCAGAGGCGATGTGGCTCAAGCCCGCCGCGCACGGCACCGACCGGCCCGGATTCGACCTGGCCAGCTTCCACCGCCCAGACCGCTCCATGTCCGCCATCGGAGGCTGATCCAGATGACCGAGACCTCCCCGTCCCCGAGCCACGCACCGATCCCTGCAGACAGTCCCGCAGGGAGCCCGGCAACCAGTCCCGCGGCGAGCCCCACCTCGATCTCCGTGCGGTTCTTCGCCGCCGCTGCCGAGGCAGCCGGGGCAGAGCAGCTCCAGCTTGAAGTCCCCGCGCAAGGCGTCGGCGTCGTCGACCTGCTGACGGACCTGCCGCGGCTGGTCCGGCAGCAGCGCCCGCTCCCCCAGCACCCAGCGCACGACGACGCGGCCTCGCCCAGCCTGGAGCGGGTGTGTGCACGCAGCTCGTTCCTGGTCAACGGGGTGCGCGCCCGTCCCGAGACCACCCGGGTGCATCCTGGGGATCAGCTGGACGTGCTTCCGCCCTTCGCCGGCGGATAGGCAGCCGGTCCCGGGCGTGAGGCGCTGACAGGTTCTCGGCCTGGCTAGTAGATTTCAGCCCATGATCAGGACGCCGATGGAGACGGTGCTGGCTCAGTTCGCGGCCTACCGCGTCGGAGACCGGCGAGCCGCGCGGATCCTGCTGCACGATGACATGACGTTCACCTCGCCGCAGGATGACCACATCGACAAGACGACCTTCTTGGAGACCTGTTTCCCGACCGCTGAGCGTTTCCTGAACCAGGAGATCACCGCCGCGGTGGAGTTCGAACCCGGCACCATCATGTTGCGCTACACCGCACAGCTGCGCGGCGAGAAGCCGTTCAGCAATGTGGAGATCATGAAGGTACGCAATGGAGAGATCATCGAGATCGAGGTCTACTTCGGCGGGGTGCAGGCGGCAGAACCTGCCTACCGTCCCGCCCAGAAGATCTAGCAGCGCGCCGCGGGGGCCGGCTTCCACAGATCGTGTGGAGGTCAGGGAGCCAATTCCACCTCGGTCAGCGGCTGGACCTCACGTTCGCCCAGCGGCTCCTCCAGCTCCAGGAGCAGGGACACCAGGCGGGCCTCTTGGGTGCAGGCGGAGTTCACCGCATCGGATCGCGTGCCGGAGACCGTGGCGACGCGGACCTCCATCGCGTCCTCCTGCACCACGGCACGCACCCCGTAGCAGGCGGGATTGCCGGTGTAGAAGGCCACCTGCAGCTGGGTCGGGGCGGGAGAGGTGTAGTCCACCCAGCTGGAGAGATGCTCGGACACCAGGTTCCGGGTGGGCTGCACCAGAGCGGCGTTCATCCCGCCGTCGGGGTCATCGTTCCCGCCGCCGTCGGACCAATCCTCCCAACCGTCGGCCCGGTCTGGGGAGGTCGCCGCCGGAGCGCTGGTGGGCTCATCCCCCGGGCTGCCGCCTCCCAGGGAGTCGGGTCCCCGGCGCAGGAGCTCAGGACGACCAGACCGAGCAGGATGATCGCGGCGCGAACCTGCCCTCGACGGCGAGCACCACGGAGCGGGTGACTCCGCCTGCGTTCCTGGCTGCCACTCATGATGCTCCCCTGTCACACCGTGGATGTCACGGCCCAGTCTAGGCGGGCCCGACCACGGTGACGGCTCGCGGTGAGCTGGCCAGCCGGGCGGCGACCTTGCGCACATCCTCGGCGGTGATGGCCTCGATCTGTTCCAGCGTGTCGGAGATGTCCACGAACTCCCCGCGGACCAGCTCCGCGCGTCCCAGCCGGGACATCCGCGAGGAGGTCTCCTCCATGCCCAGCACGGTGCCTCCGCGCAGCTGGCCCTTCGCGCGGGTCAGTTCTTCGGCGCTGACATGGTCGGTGGCGATGCGGTCGAGCTCTGCGGCCATGACCTCGGTGACCTTCTCGACCTTGTTCGGCAGGCATCCGGCGTAGAGGCCGAAGTAGCCGGCGTCGGTCATCGCCGAGGAGAAGGAGTAGGTGGAGTACGCCAGGCCGCGGCGCTCGCGGACCTCCTGGAAGAGCCGGGAGGACATGCCCCCGCCGAGCACCGCGTGCATCACCGAGAGCGCGAAGCGGTCCTCGTCGGAGGCGGCCATGCCGCGGCCGCCCAGGATCACCTGGGACTGCTCCACGGGTTTGATGATGGTCTCGGTCCCGGCACGGACCGGGATCTCGGTCTCCTGACCGACCCGTCGCTCCGCAGGTGAACCGGGCACCGTCATGTCCCAGGAGGATTTCTGAAGCGCCTCGGCGATCAGGGAGACCACGTGGTCGTGGTCGAGCCCGCCGGCGGCGGTGATGACCAGCTCATCGGGCCGGTACCAGCGCTGGTAGTGGTTGAAGACGTCCTCGCGGCTGGCCGCGTTGATCTCCTCGGGGGTGCCGCCGATGGGCCGGCCCAGCGGGTGCCCGTCGAGGACCTGGGCGCCGAAGCGTTCGTGGACCACGTCTTCGGGGTCGTCTTCGGCCATGGCGAGCTCTTCGAGGATCACCCCGCGCTCGATCTCCATCTCTTCCGGGTCCAGCAGCGCGGAGGTGACGATGTCGGTGAGCACCTCCACCGCCATGGGCAGGTCGGTGTCGAGCACCCGGGCGTAGTAGCAGGTGTGCTCCTTGCCGGTCAGCGCGTTGGACTCACCGCCCACACTGTCGAAGGCGGAGGCGATCTCCAGCGCGGACCGGGTCTTGGTGCCTTTGAACAGCAGGTGCTCCAGGAAGTGCGTGGAGCCGTGCTGGTGGGCGGCCTCATCGCGGGAACCCACCCCGATCCAGAACCCCAGGGTCACCGAGCGCTGGCCCGGCATCTCCTCGGTGAGCACCCGCACCCCGGCGGGCAGCACGGAGCGGCGGACGGTGGAGCCGGCGTCGTTGTTCAGGACGCCTTCGGTGTGGGGATCAATGGTGACGCGCATAGACCCCCAGGCTACCTGGGCAGTTGAGTAATCCGGCACTTACGTATCCGCCGGATAACTCAACTGCCCAGGAGGGATGGCGGGAGAACGACGACGGCGCGGGCTCGGCTCCCAGCGCGCGGCGACCGCCCGGTCTCCGACTCCGCCCCGGCCCGGCCCGGCCGGACAGGCCAACCAAAGCCAGGCCAAGCCAGGCCAGGCCACGCCGAGCCAAGCCGAGCCGAGCCAAGCTTCAGCGGACCACCGAGCTAAGCAGCAGGCTGGTCTCGCTGTTGACCACACCTTTGATCCCCCGGACCCGGCGCAGCACCTCGTCGAAGTCGCGCAGGTTCTCACAGGAGATCTCGGCGACCAGGTCCCATCCGCCGTTGGTGGTGTGCAGCGCCATGATCTCGGGGAAGCCGCGCAGCTCGGCGATCACGTGATCGGTGGTGCGCCCGACGACCTCGATGAAGGAGACGGCACGGACCTCCCCGGTCTCGTTGTGGTCGTGGACCCGCACGCTGAACCCCACTATGACCCCTTGGGCCTTGAGCTTCTCGATCCGGCTGGTGACCGTGGCGCGGGCGACCCCGAGCTGTTCTGCGAGCGCTGCCACCGGGGCGCGGCCGTCCTTGCGCAGCGCGGAGATCAGGCGACGGTCGAGGTCGGTAAGACGAGGCATGTGCATCATGCTAACTCCACCTTGCCAGACTGCCACCTGAGTGCCCCGAAATTCAGCAGAATAGCTCTTACATGTACACATCGAGATCTCTAGGCTGAGCGGCATCAACCTGACACGTTTCCCGCACCACCTTTGAAGGAGTTCCTCATGACGCAGTTCGTCGACGTCGGCAACATGGCCCGCTGGATCCAGCGTGAGGGCGTGGAGCCCCTGATGACCGGGATGATCGCCTACCTGGAGGACGACTTCCGCCGCTGGGAGAGCTTCGACAAGATCCCGCGCATCGCCAGCCACACGCCCTTCGGCGTGATCGAGCTGATGCCGACCTCCGATCTGGAGACCTACGCGTTCAAGTACGTCAACGGGCACCCGCTGAACCCCTCCCGCGGGTTCCAGACCGTCACCGCGTTCGGAATGCTCGCCGATGTCGACAACGGCTACCCGACGTTCCTGGCTGAGATGACCCTGCTCACCGCGCTGCGCACCGCCGCGACCTCGGCGATGACCGCGAAGGCGCTCGCCCGTCCGGACTCGCAGCGGATGGCCCTGATCGGTGCGGGGTCCCAGGCGGAGTTCCAGGCGCTGGCGATCCGTTCCGCGCTGGGCATCGAGGACCTGCAGGTCTTCGACGTGGATCCGGCGGCGATGGAGAAGCTGCGCCGGAACCTGGAGCCGCTGGGCTTCCGGGTGACCCTGGCCTCCTCCACCGATGAGGCAGTGGCCGGGGCGGACATCATCACCACCTGCACTGCGGACAAGGCGCAGAACACGATTCTGAGCTCCGCGCAGATCACCCCCGGTGTGCACATCAACGCCTTGGGCGGGGACTGCCCGGGCAAGACCGAGCTCGACGCTGAGATCCTGCGCCGCGGCCGGGTCTTCGTGGAGTACCCGGAGCAGACCCGGATCGAGGGTGAGATCCAGCAGATGGATCCCGACTTCCCCGTCGTCGAGTTCTGGAAGGTGCTCACCGGTGCAGAGTCCGGTCGGCGGTCCGCCGAGGAGATCACGATCTTCGACTCGGTGGGCTTCGCGATCGCCGATCTTTCCGCGCTGCGCTTCGTCCGGGACGCCACCGCAGGCACCGACCTGCAGACCTCGCTGGACCTGGTGGCCGACCCCGAGGACCCGAAGGATCTGTTCTCCCTGGTCAGCTCGATGAAGCCGGTGGGGTGATCCTCGATGACTGAGGTGCTCACGACACCTGCGAGGCGGTTCTCGCTGGGCAACGACGGCGCGGCGAGGGTCGCGGCTGCGGAGGATCTTGCGTCCCCGGATCAGCTGACCGAGCAGTCGCCCTCCCGGGTGGTGCTGGTGCGACCGCACCAGTTCACCCCGAACCCCGAGACCGCGGCGGACAACAGCTTCCAGCAGCGGATCCTTGATGTGCTCCTGCCCTCGGCGGCTCGCGAGTCCGCCCGCCAGATCGCCGCGGCCGCCTACGCCGAGGTCACCAGGCTGGGCCGGACCCTGGATGGCCTGGGCATCGGAGTCGATATCTTCGATGATCCCTCCGCGGAGACCCCTGACAGCGTGTTTCCGAACAACTGGTTCAGCACGCACCCTGACGGCACGGTCACGCTGTACCCGATGTACGCGAAGAACCGTCGTGCCGAGCGGCGCGAGGATATTCTGGCGCACCTGCAGGAGACCTGCCGGGTCCGCCGCGTGGTGGACTACTCCTCCGCGGAGCGTTTCGGGGAGTACCTGGAGGGGACCGGGTCGATGGTCCTGGACCACCGCGCCCGGCTGGCCTATGCCTGCCGCTCGCGTCGCCTCTCTCCGGCGCTGTTCACGGAGTTCTGCGCCGACTTCGGCTACACCCCGGTGCTCTTCGACGCCACCGACGGCGACGGTGTGCCGGTCTATCACACCAACGTGATGATGTCCGTGGGCACCGACGTCGCGCTGATCAGCTCCGAGATGATCCGTGACCGCTCCCAGCGCGAGCACGTGCTCGGCGTGCTGCGCGGATCGGGAAGGACCGTGGTGGAGCTCAGCGAATCCCAGGTGGGACGCTTCGCCGGCAACTGCCTGGAGCTGGCGGGGAGCTCAGGGCGCTGCCTGGTGCTCTCCACCACGGCGGAAGCGAGCCTGACCGATGCCCAGCGCGACGCCATCTCCGCGCACTGCACCCTTGTGCCCGTGGATGTCTCCACGCTGGAGGCCGCTGGCGGCTCGGTGCGCTGCATGATCGCCGGGAACCACCTCCCCCTCCGCTAACCCCTTCCTGGGCAGTTGAGTTCTCCGGTGCCGACGTTTCGGCCGGAGAACTCAGCTGACTGGGATGGGCGTCTGGGAACGGACGACGACGGCGCCAGTCTCTTCGCGCAGTCATGCCAGGGTGCCGCAGGAGGTCAGTCGCCCAGCCAGTTGCCGTCAGCGTCGTACTGGTCGGCGAAGATCTTGGGCGGGGTATCTCCGGGTTCGAGGATCACCGGTCCGTTGCAGCCCCAGTCGACGGTGTTGCGGCAGGACCCGGAGACGTTGCGGGCGGCAACTCTCCAGATGTCGGCCTCCCCCGGGGATGCCTGGACGTCGACTGAACCCGGGATCACGATCCAGGGTCCACCCCCAACCCGGTATTCGCCCACGAACGTGGTGGTCAGGCTGACCGGGAAGCGCCCGGTCTCGGTGTAGACGTGACTGGTGGGTGTCTCTTGGTCCGTCTTGACGACAGTTTCCCCCTGCCAGCTGTCCGGCATCGGTTCGCCTGGATCGTAGGTCACCCGGCTGACGCCGTCCCCGTAGTCCCACAGGAAGCTTTGAGGATTCACTCGAATCTCGACGGGGATGCCGAGCAGGTTCTCGTTCAGGGTCTGCGTCTGGACGTCGGCGAACATATGCGTATGGCGGCCTCGATAGCCGAAACCGAGCAGGTCAGGTTCGAACTCGACCGCCCCACCAGCGATCGGGAGGGTGGCAAAAGCTTCTTCCACGGCGCCGGGAAGGAGGGCCATGATGTCCACTTGTTCTTCTTGCTCTGCTTCTTCAATTTCCACCGCTTCAGCAGCTGGGGCACAAATGAACCCTGAGAATTCGCCTGTGTCGACGGGACTTACGACTTCCATATCCCGGGAATCACACTGCTCGAGCAAGACCTCACGGCAATCTGCCCGTCCGACGGCTCGCTCTTCGGAGCAATACACAGGTGGCAACGGGGGGCGTGATCGAGTCCTGGGCTCCGTTGCCTCTACAGCGTCTGAGCCGCGCCCCGGAGTTTGGTTTCGATCCGTTCGTTGCGCTCTCTCCGGTGCACCTCGGACAGGACAAGTGCTTATGTTCGCCCGTGCCTCGCCCGGAGCAGTCCAACGAGCAGAGGTATTGCACAACTGCCCGCTCGATGGTGAACCGTGAGCCGGTTCTGAAGTGGGGAGGATCAGGGAGTATGCACACAGCACGAACATGAGTCCCAGGCACCGCGTAGCCCGGCCAAGGATTCGCATTAGTTCTCTGCTCCGACTTCGTCCGGAAAGTACAACTCGAGGACTTGCCAGCGATCGCTCTGGAATTGCAGCAATGCCTCGAGGCCCGCCAAGGACTCCTCCGCGCCTTCGACTCTGAGCTCACCATCGGCATCGAACTCGAGCAGTTCGCCCTCACGAATCGTGAAGATGATCGATACTTCGTTTTCTTCCGACACACTGCTTGCTACCGGGTCTTCAATCGACGCTCCCTCTGTGACATGCCACCCTTCATCGACGTCGTAGAGTTGCTGAAACTGCCCAATTCGTGCAGCGCATATCTCACAGTCCGATTCTGACGCGCTCTCGAACGCAGCAGAATCTCCCGTGAGTTGCATGTACGTCGCCGCCTCAAACCAATACTCCAGCGCCGCCAGCGCGCCCTCTCGAGTCTCCTCATAGATCTCATCCGGGACCTCAGGCTCGGGCCAGTTCTCCGCGGGCCCATCCGAAGATGCAGCGACCGGCGTCGGCGAGGATTCTGGACTCGGATCCGAACCCTCCGCCCCACTTGGCCCAGAGGCATCCGTCGCCCCGGCCGCCGCAGAGGACTCCACCGGACTCGGCTCACCAGCAGCCCCGTCCGGTTCATCCCCCGCATCCTCACCCCCGCAGGAGCTCAGAGCAAAGCTGAGAGTCACCGCAAGACCCACCGCACCGAGCCGACGCGCTGAAGTGTTCATGAACCTGTTCCGTTCACTCCGTCACTGCTTCTGGAGCAACAGACTAAACAGAACTGCCCCGGCGCAAAAGGGGCCGGGGCAGTTCTGTGGAGGAGCTCAGGTCAGAAGAGCTGGCGGAAATTCGTCTTCGCCAGGTCGACCAGCTCATCGCCACGCCCACTGAGCACAGTGCGCACCGCATAGAGGGTGAAGCCTTTCGCCTGCTCAGCGGTGATGTTCGGCGGCATCGAGAGCTCTTGACGCTCGGTGACCACGTCCAGAAGAGCGGGGCCATCGTGCGCGAGGAACTCTTCCACCGCCGCAGGAAGATCTTCAGATTTTTCGACCCGAATCCCCTTGATATCCATCGCCTCGGCCACCTTCGCGAAGTTGGGATTCTTCAGGTCGGTCCCGTAGTTGACGATGCCGGCAGCCTTCATCTCGACCTCCACGAAGTTCAGCGAGGAGTTGTTATAGACCACGGTCTTCACCGGCAGCTCATTCTGCGTGATCGTCAGCAGCTCCCCCATCAGCATCGCCAGCCCGCCATCGCCGGCGAGCGCGATGACCTGCTTCTCCGGCTCAGCCATCTGCGCACCGATCCCCTGCGAGATCGCGTTGGCCATGGAGCCGTGGCTGAAGGATCCGAGCAGCCGGCGTCGGCCGTTCATCGTCAGATAGCGGCAGGCCCAGACCACGGGTGACCCGACGTCGGGCAGGAAGATGGCGTCGTCGTCGGCGGCGTCATTGATCAGCTTGGTCAGGTACTGCGGGTGGATGGTCCGCTTGGACGGGGTGGCCAGCGCGTCAAGATCCTTGCGCGTCTTGGCGTAGTGCTTGGTCGCCCCCTCAAGGTGGCTGGAGTCCTTGTGCGCATCGAGCATCGGCAGCAGCGCCTGCACGGTGTCCTTCACCGAACCGACCAGACCGACGTCGACCGGGGTGCGCCGACCGATCTGCGAGCCGCGGATGTCCACCTGCACCACCTTCGCATCCTCCGGGTAGAACTGCTGGTAGGGCAGGTCTGAGCCGAGCACCAGCAGCGTCTCGCAGGTCGCCATCGCCCGGTACCCGGAGGAGAAGCCGAGCAGACCGGTCATCCCGACGTCGTAGGGGTTCTCCCACTCCACGTGCTCCTTCCCGCGCAGCGCGTGCACGATCGGAGCCTGCAGCCGCTCGGCGATCGCGAGCATCTCCGGGTGCGCCCCGGCGACGCCGGCACCGGCCAGGATGGTCACCCGGTCGCAGGTGTTCAGCGCCTCGGCGGCACGCTCCAGGTCCGGCTCGGACGGAATCACGCGCGAGTGCATCGGGCTGATCGTCTCGACCTCGGCACTGATGTCGGCGAGCGCCACATCCCCCGGGACCACCAGCACCGCGACGCCGCGCTTCTCGATGGCCTCGCGCATGGCGATGCGCAGCAGCCGTGGCATCTGATCCGCGTGGGCGACGTGCTCCACATAGACGCTGCATTCCCGGAACAGCTCCTGCGGATGGGTCTCCTGGAAGTAGGTGGACCCGATCTCCTCGCTGGGGATGTGCGCGGCGATCGCCAGCACCGGAGTGCGCGAGCGCTGCGCGTCGAAGAGCCCGTTGATCAGGTGCAGATTCCCTGGACCGCAGCTTCCGGCGCAGACCGCGAGCTCCCCGGTGACCTGGGATTCCGCACTGGCGGCGAAGGCGGCGGCCTCTTCATGCCGGGTCGGCACCCACTCGATGGTCCCCGCCGCGCGCAGCGCATCGGTGAGACCGTTGAGTGAATCTCCGGAGATCCCGTAGATCCGCTCGACTCCGCTGGCGTGCAAGGTGTCAACGATGTTCCGTGCGACTGTCGGCATGGCGTCCTTCCAAAGGGGTCACCGCCACCTGCTCGCAGGCCACGGCGCGTATCTCCGCAGTCTAGGACGCCAGGCCCGCTCCGCCTATGGGACAGGTCACGCGGTCGACGACGACGCCGGCTCCAGCCCGCCGCGAAGCACCCCACGTAGGCTGAACCCATGGCCGTCCATGACTCCCCCGCCGAGCACCCCCTCCTCGAAGCCAAGACGCTGCAGACCACGCCGATCTATGAACTGGTCCAGGAGACCTTCCGTTTCGGTGCGGCAGGCGAGACCCTGACCCGGGCGTTTCTCAAACACCTGAGCGCCGTGGCCGTTCTTGCGGTGGACGAGCAGGACCGGGTCCTGCTGATCCGGCAGTACCGGCACCCGCTGCGACAGAACATGTGGGAGATCCCCGCCGGACTGCTCGACGCCAAGGGCGAGCCGATGCTCGACGCCGCCGCGCGGGAGCTCCACGAGGAGGCCGATATCAGCGCCGACACCTGGCATACGCTGGCCGATTTTCACACCAGCCCGGGCGCCTCGAATGAAGCCATCCGGATCTACCTCGCCTCCGGGATCACCGAGACGCCGGAGGCCGACCAGCACGCACGCGAAGGCGAAGAGGCTGAGATCGAGAAGACCTGGGTCCCGCTCCCCGAGGCGGTCCAGGCGGTGCTCGCCGGCCGGATCCACAACCCCAGCGCGGTGACCGGGATTCTGGCCTTACACGCTGTGCGCACCGGCGCCGGAGAACTCCGCGAGCCCCGGGCCCCCTGGGCGGATCACCCGCGCGGCATCACACCCTAGGACGACGCCGCAGCTCGCCTACCTGCCGCAGCCACCCCCTGATGGAGCTCCCCCACCTGCCGGAGCTCAGCCTTCCGCCGCCGCTGAGAATTGCTCGGCCAGGCGGCGCAGGGCCTCGCGCACCTCGTCGCCTTCTTCCAGCTCCTAGGTGAACCCGCTGGTGGCCAGGTACATCACGATCACCTCGGGACGATCGGCCCCGGTCACCAGCACTGAGGTGTCTCCTCCCGCCTCGGAGACCTCTGCGACGGTCGGACCGAACACCTTCCGCACCACCTCCGGCGGCGCATGGATCCTCACCTTGGCGCGCACCGGGTACGGAGCCGTGCTGATCGCCCGCGTGGTCGCGGTGCGCAGCGCGTGCTCGGGAATCTCCTGCGGCGCGAAGCTGGCGCCTTCGCTGCGCACGCGTTCGATCCGATCCACCCGCAGGGTCCGCCACACCCGCCGGTCCGGCTCCCAGGCGATCAGGTACCAGCGCTCGGCAGTCTGTACGATCCGATGCGGCTGCACGCAGCGCTCAGACGGCGCGGCGTCACGGCTGCGATAGCGGATCCAGATGCTGCGGCGTTCTGCAATCGCCCGAGCCAGAAC
Organism: Nesterenkonia sandarakina; assembly: GCF_014138825.1. Classification (NCBI taxonomy): domain Bacteria; kingdom Bacillati; phylum Actinomycetota; class Actinomycetes; order Micrococcales; family Micrococcaceae; genus Nesterenkonia; species Nesterenkonia sandarakina. The sequence continues at coordinate 1,300,134 of NZ_JACJIH010000001.1, forward strand.
GATCACCGTCTCCACATCGATGCCGCCCTGGGCCGCGAGCAACGGGACCATCGCATGCTCCACCGAAGCGATCTGGTTCCGGGTGACCGGCGCCAGAGAGAGCTCCAGCTTCGCCAGAGCACGAGCCGAGGCATCTTCGATCCCCGCGATCACCCCCGACGCCGCGGCGCGCAGTCCCACCGCGATCGCCACCGCCTCATCGGGTGCCAGCGTCAGCGGCGGCACCGCAGCCCCGGGCCCCAGCCGATATCCCCCGCCGACACCGCGGGTCGCCTCGATCCCATAGCCCAGGGCCCGCAGGTCCTCGATGTCGCGCCGCAGTGTTCGGTCACTGACCTCCAGGCGGGACCGCAGCTGCGCCCCACTCCACGCGGCGCGCGTCTGGAGCAGACCCAGCAGCTCCAGAGTGCGCCCCGTGGTTCTGGACATGATCCGAGTATCCTCCTGATTCCGGCCGTATTGCGACCGCAATCACCGCGAGACTGACACTATGAACACACACCAGATCATGCCGTTTCAGATCAACATCGACCCGGCCCAGGTCGAGGACCTGCAGGCCCGACTGGGCAACACTCGATTCCCTGACCCGCTGCCCGGTGATGACTGGGCCACCGGGGTCCCGATCGCGGTGCTGCGGGACTACGCGGAACGCTGGCGCAAGGCTGACTGGGACGCCACCCAGGAGCGGTTGAACCAGCTGCCCCAGTTCACCACCGATATCGATGGCCAGAGGATCCACTTCCTGCACATCCGCTCCGCAGCACCGACCAGCATTCCGCTGATGCTGATCCACGGCTGGCCCGGATCCTTCCTGGAGTTCGAGCAGCTGATCGGACCGCTCACCGACCCCGCGGCACACGGTCAGCCCAGCAGCGACGCGTTCGACCTCGTCATCCCCTCGCTGCCCGGCTTCGGGTTCTCCACCCCTTTAGTCGAGGCTGACTGGCCGACCCACCGGATCGCCGCGGCCTTCACCGAGCTGATGACCCGGCTGGGCTATGACCGGTTCGCGGTGCAGGGCGGAGACATCGGCGCCGCGGTGGCCCCAGAGATCGCCCGAGTGGTGCCGAACCGGGTGATCGGGGTGCACGTCAACGGGGCGCTCGGCGCTTTCCAAGCCGAAGCGGATGAGCAGACACTGGCGACGATGTCCCCGATCGAGCAGGACAGGATGCGCAGGATCGGAGAATTCATGGCCACCGAGTTCGGCTACATCGCCATCCAGTCCACCCGTCCGGGCCTGATCGGGGCGATGGCCGCGGACAGCCCGGTCGCGCAGCTGGCCTGGATCGTGGACAAGCTGCAGGCATGGAGCCACCCCGCGCAGACGCCCGCCGCAGAGCTCCTTGGTGAGCCGTTCATCTTCGAGAACGCCTCACTGTATTGGTTCACCGCCAGAGCAGGCTCCGCCGGGTACATCGGCTACGCCCAGGAGGAACCCTGGGGAGCCACGCCGGACAGCTCGGGAGTCCCCACCGCCACCATCCAGTTCGCCCACTACGTCGGCATCCGCGCCTTCGCAGAGCAGGGAAACAGCATCGTGCGCTGGACCGAGCATCCTGAGCGCGGCGGTCATTTCGCGGCGCTTGAGGAGCCTGAGCTGCTGCTGGCAGACATCCAGGAGTTCTTCCGTCCCTGGCAGTAGCACCACCACGGGTGCAGGGCCCGGTGGCCCGGTGAGATCCAGGCCCTGAACCCGGTGAGAGCGCCTCACTGTCACCGCCGAGATCGGGCGCCGAACCATTGACCGCAGGAATGCCGCACCCTAACGTGTAAGCAACTACTTACGCTCTGGAGGTGCTCTTGCCACCCAAGGATCCATTGAGCGTCACCTTCAGCGCTCTGGCCGACCCCACGCGCCGGGACATTCTGAACAGACTGCGACGCCGGCCGCTCACCGTGAGTGATCTCGCGAAGCACTACCCGATGAGCCGCGCCGCCGTCTCTCAGCACCTCTCGGTGCTGGAACGGGCCGAGCTGGTGCGCCGGCATCGCCGCGGGCAGTGGATCGACTGTGCGGTCACCCCAGCATCACTGGATGAGGCGGCCCGGTGGATCGAGAAGCAGCGCGCGGAATGGAACGACCGGCTGGATCGACTCGAGGACCACCTCGGCTCGGCACACCCACCGGCGACCGCACTCAACGCCGCAGCAAACACCCGACCTGACACCCGATCCGACACCCCACCCGGTCCCCCGCCCCCGGAGGACTTCTCACAGGAAGGCAAAGAACCATGACTGACACCACCACAGGATTCACCCTGGTCAGGACGCTCCCGGCCACCCCGGAGCAGATCTGGTCCGCGTGGACGAACCCCGATGAAGCCGCCCAGTGGTTCCACCCCGAAGGGCTCTCGACGCCGCGCGATTCGGTCTCCATGGACGTCCGCGTGGGCGGTCGCTACACCTACACGATGGTCAATGAGGCGGATGGCGCCGAGTACGTCACCGGCGGCGTCTACCGCGAGGTCGCACCCTTCGAGCGCCTGGTCTTCACCTGGGGCCACCCGGAGGGCGACCCCGAGGACGCTCCGGTCATCACGCTGACCCTGACACCGGTCAAAGACGGCACCCAGTTGAGTCTCGACCTGCGCGGAGCTCCAGGCGCCAAGGGAGACCACTACAACTACGACGGCTGGGACAGCGCACTGGATGTGCTCGAAGGGCACCTGCGCGCGAGCTGAGCCTCGGTGGTCGCCCGCTGGATCATCTCGGCTCACCGGCGATGCGTGCGGCCATCTCATCATTGGCTTCACACCAGGCGGCAACCATGATCGGACCGCCGTGTCCTTCACCCTCCTCGATCACCAGGCGGCTTCCCGGCCACGAGCGATGCAGCTCCCAGGCGGTGCGCAACGGTCCGCTGACATCGCGCCGACCGTGGATAAGCACTGCCGGGATCCCGGCGAGGCGTTCCATGCGGTCCAGCAGCGGAGGGTCACAGAACCCGTCGTGGGACCAATAATGCGTGACCAGGGCGACGAAGGTCTGGCGGAACTCACGGTCCTCCCAGCGCGGATCTCGCTGGAATCCGCCGGCGCCGAGGCCGATGTGGGCGTCTTCCCAGCGCGCCCAGGCCTGCGAGGCTGCGTCCCGCACCTCCTCGTCGCAGGCACGCATCAGCTGCCGGTAGGCCTCGACCAGACGGACCTCACCGCGTCGATGGCCCGTTCCAGCCTGCTCAGCGTGCCGGGCGAAGCGCTCCCACTCCTCGGGGTAGAGCGCGCCGACCGTCTCGGTGATCCAGTCGACCTCCCACCGCGAGGTGGTGGTGACCGCCATCGCGACCACTCCGTGCACCCGATCCGGGTGCTCCTGGGCGTAGGCGATCCCCAGCGTGGAACCCCAGGAGACGCCGTTGATCACCCACCGCTCGATGCCCAGATGCTCGCGCAGCTCCTCGAGGTCCGCGATCAGCCGAGGGGTGGTGTTGGCGTCGAGGTCATGCGCTGGATCGAGCGCGAGCGGCACCGACCTGCCGCAGCCGCGCTGATCGAGACCGATGATCCGGAATCGCTGGGGATCCGCCTTGGTCACGTAACCACGACCCCCCAAGCCCGCACCGGGTCCGCCGTGCAGGTATAGCAGCGGAATCCCGGCCCGGGACCCCGAGTCCTCCCAGTAGAGGCACTGCCCGTCGTTGAGGGTCAGCAGGCCGGTCTCATCAGGCGGTTGAGACGTGTACATGCGGCCAGCCTAGCGACGGAGCTGCTGGGCCCCGGATCCTCAGGCGGCGGCGCCGCACGGGTTGCGCGGCGAACGGGCCCCTGACGGTCGACTGCCGCAATAGAGTAGCGGTGCACCCCTCGACCATCCCGCCCCTCGAAAGGCCCATACTCTTCATGCGCACGGAACAGCAGACTCTGAAGGTCTCCCTCATCGGAATCCTGATCGTCTCAGCCCTCGGAATCGGGTTCGGTCTCGTGTCGGGATCCTTCGCGATCCTCTTCGACGGCGTCTTCTCACTGGTCGACGCGGTGATGTCCGTGGTGTCCATCACCCTGGCCGGGCTGATCGCGAAGTCGGCGTCCAACGCGCTCTCCCGGCGCACCCAGGACCGGTTCACCATGGGGTTCTGGCATTTCGAGCCGATGCTCCTAGCGGTGAACGCTCTGTTGATGATGTCGGTGGCCGCCTACGCGTTGTTCCAGGCCATCGCCGCTCTGACCTCCGGCGGCCGAGAGGTCGAATTCGGCCCGGCGGTCCTCTACGCCGCCGTCGTGGCAGTGCTGTGCCTGGTCATCGCGCTCATCGAACACCGCGCCAACAAGAAGATCGACTCCGCCCTGGTCGCAATGGACGTCAAGGGCTGGATCATGGCCGGCGGCGTCACGGGGGCGCTGCTAGCGGCTTTCCTGATCGGGATGCTCATCGACGGGACCGAGGCGGAGTGGGCCATGCCCTACGTGGACCCGGCGGTCTTGGCGGTGGTCGCCCTGATCCTGCTGCCGATGCCCTTCGCCACCCTGCGCAAGGCCGTGGCCGAGATCTCGCTGGTCACCCCGCCTGAGCTCAAGGCACGCGCGGAGACAGCGGCTCAGGACGTCGCCGAGGCAGAAGGATTCTCCGACTACCGGGTCTACGCCTCCCAGCAGGGCCGAGCGCGCACCGTCGACGTCGTCTTCTACGTCCCGGAGGATCAGGGGCTTCGATCCCTGGAGGACTGGGACCGGGTGCGCGATGAGACCCGGACCCAGTTGGACGGCGACGATCCACACAGCTGGATCACGATCACCTTCACCACGAAGCAGCCGCCCTCGCGTCCGGTGCGCTGACCGGGCTCCTGCGTCTCAGCTGGCCTTCTTCTGGCTGGAACCTGAGCTCTTGGCCGCCTTCGTCTTCTTGCTACCGGATTTCTCCTGCCCGGAGTCTCCGGAGCCCTTGCCCGTGCTCTTCCGCCGGGAGTCCACGGACTGCTTCAGCGCCTCCATCAGGTCGATGACATTGCCGTCGCCCTCCTCGTCATCCTCGACCTCGCCGAAGGTCGCCTCGGTGTCGATGTCTTCGCCGTGGGCGAGCTTCTCCTCCACCAGGGTGTGCAGCTGGTCCTGGTACTCGTCATTGAACCGCTCCGGGTCAAAATCCTCGGCGTAGGAGTCCACCAGCGAGCTGGCCATCTCTTGTTCCTTCTTGGTCAACCGGGACTTCGGGACGTCGAACTCCGGGTCCCGCAGCTCATCGGCCCAGCGCAGCCCCTGCAGCACGATCACATCCCCGCGCACGCGCAGCACCCCGAGCCGGGTCTTCGAGCGCAGCGTGAACGTCACGATGGCCACCCGGGAGGACTCCTCCACGGTCCGGCGCAGCAGCACATAGGCCTTCGCCGACTTCCCCGCCGGCTCCAGGTAGTAAGACTTGTCCAGCTCCATGGAGTCGATCTGATCCTCGGGCACGAACTGCTCCACCGCGATCTCCTTGGAGTCGTCCGCGGGCAGCTCCCCGAGCTCCTCCTTGGTCAGGATCACCGTGGACTCCCCGGAGTCATAGGCCTTGTCGATGTCCTTATAGTCCACCTTCTCGCCGCAGACCTCGCAGTGCCGCTCGTAGCGGATCCGGCCGCCGTCGTCGTCGTGGACCTGATGCAGGGACAGTTCATGGCTGCGGGTGGCCGAATAGAGCTTGATCGGCACCGTCACCAGGCCGAAGGACACGTCGCCAGACCAGATTGCCCGCATGGCTCACTCCTGTTGTTCGTCGTTACCTGTTGTTCGTCATTACCTATGGGCCTATGACACCACACGCGTCGGGATCAGCACAGGCGGAGCGGCGGAGATCAACGACGACGACGGCGCGGGTCTGCTCCGGTGAGCCGGGCCGGCCGGACTCAGCTGACCCGTTTCAGGCCGTGCGGGCAGCCCCGCGGGTCTGCGAAGCCGCCCTCGCGATGACCTCGGCGAGATCTCGGGGACGGCTCCACATGGGCCAATGCCCCGTCGGAAGATCGACGACGTCGAGGTCCTCGAGCGTCGTGACCTCGGCGAACATGGGGTGTCCGGTGCGGGCCAGCTCCAGGACCTGCGCGCCCGGGAGCGAGCAGCACACCAAGGTGGTGGAGACCCTTCGGCGGGCCTCGTTGCTGAGCGCGACCGACTCCCGAAGCACCGGAGCAGGTTCAGGAACAGCCCGGGCTCGGAACCGTTCAAGGACCTCGGCGCTCAGGCCTTCCAGGCTGGCCTGCTCAGCGAGGGCATCGAAGGGCGGCAGCGGCAGCTCCGTCACGGATTCAAGGAGGTCTGGGGCAAAGCTGCTCCCGGGGGCCACCGGCCCGGAGTCGACCCACACCACTTTTTGGATGAGCTCGGGATCATGGTCGAGGACCAGGCTGACGGGGGCGTTGGCCCCGCTGTGCGCCACGATCACTGCGGGCCCCTCCCTGGAGGCTCCGGCCTGGGTCATGACGTCCTGGATGGCGGCGGCCTGATCAGCGAGGGTGCGCGCGGCGCGCTGTGGATCCTCGCTCTCCAGACCGGGCAATGTGATCGCGAGGGCGTGGAGCTGGCTGGTGTTGAGGTGGTCAAGGACCTCGTCCCAGGCCCAGGCGCCCAGCCAGTGGCCGGCGATGGGGATGATGGGCGGATTCTCTGTATTCGGTGTCATGCCACCAGTTTCGTAGCCGCCCTGGACAGTGGTGTGTCACTATCTATGTCATGAATTTGATCTGGGCAGCCCGGTGAAGCGAGCCGAGCGGCTGCATGCGCTCTCCGAGATGCTGCGTCGTCACGGGACTCGCGGGTGTTCCGCGCAGCGGCTGTCCCGAGAGTTCGGTGTCTCCGTGCGGACAGTGAAACGGGACCTCGCGGCGCTCGAGAGCAGCGGAGCACCCGTCTGGTCGCGTCCAGGTCCGGGCGGTGGCTACGGATTGGCCGTGGGCGCGACCCTGCCGCCAGTCACGCTGTCCGCTTCGCAGGCGGTCGCCCTGCTGGCGGCCGTGTCCGCGGCACCCGAAGCTCCCTACTCCGATCTGGCGGGAGCCGGGGTTCAGAAGATCCTCGACGTCCTCGATCCCAGGACCCGGGTGCGCGCCGAGGCGCTGGCGGGTCGCGTCTGGGTCAACACGCCTCCCTCCAGCTCACGCGCCATCAGGTCAGCCCTGGAGGAGGCGATGGCCGAACAGCACGTGGTCCGGATTCGCTACACCTCGAGAGAGGGAGCCACGACTACTCGCGACGTCGAGCCGGTGCTCTTCGCCTCCACGAACGGGCAGTGGCACCTCGTGGGGTGGTGCCGATGGCGTGATGCCATGCGATGGTTCACCATTTCGCGCATCGAGCGGGCCAGCGTCACCAAGACCGTGTGCAGCGGTCACACCGTGGACGAGGTCGGTGAACCCCCGCCGAACGCCCGACCGGTGCACGGTGCGGCTGGGCCCAGCGGTGACACCGCGTCACCGACCAGCTCGGGCTAGGGCACGCGGCGTCGGCAGGTGAGCTGCGCGGCACGCGTCCCTGGGGCGAGAACCGGTGCTTTGACGCCTGTCGCCGGGGAAAATCCAACCGTTTGCGCCCCAGCGATGAGGATTCCCGCCCAGGGCCGACGTCGGCCCCGACTTCGACCCCGCTCCCCGGGTCAGGCCTCGAAGATCTCCCCGTTGCGCGGCATGCTCAACACGGCGTTGGGTACAGGCTGCTTCGCGATCTCTGCCAGGGACGGCTCGATCTCTTCGGACCGGGTGATGTCCGTCCAGGTCATCTTCAGACCTGCGGCCGCATTGGGGTTCGCACGATCCATCAGGTGCACGTGCAGGTGTGGCTCTGAGGAGTTCCCGGTGTTGCCAACCTCCCCAAGCTGATCCCCGACTCCCACCTGCTGCCCCTTCTGCACCGCTACGCCGCCCCTCCGAAGGTGGGCGTAGACGGCGGCGGTACCATCGGCGTGTCGGACGATCACGTGATTGCCCAGCAGTGCCGCCCGTCCGGCGACCGAGCGCAGTGAACCCTCCAGGACGAGCATGAACACCAGGCCCTGCCAGGTGTTTCGCGCCCGGTGATCCCGTGACCGCGACCAGGTGGCCGTGACCACACCCGGCGCCATCGCATACACCGCCGCCCCGAAGCTCGGATACTCCTGGGGCGTGGAGTTTCGCCACGCCTTGCGAAGCTTGGCAGGGGTCTCCGGGGTGGTCGGGCGCAAAATGTCGACGGCGGCGTACTGCCCCAGGAACCTGGAGCCATGGCTTGGGAGCTGCTGACCGGGACTGTTCAGCGCAGCCCAGCGACCTCGGACAGGCGCCGCCACCTGGTAGGGCTGATGGGCTTCGGCTCTGGGGTGGACGGCGAAGAGCACCACACCCAGGGCGATCGCTGTGATGATCACGGGCGGCGGGACGGCGGTGACGAAGTCTGGCACCACGCCGAGGACGCCGAGGACTCCCAACAGTGCCCCAAGCAGGATGGGCACCAGCCAGAGCGGCTTCAAGCGGGAGATCGCACGGCGCATCAGCGGTCCACCCCGAGCAGGATCACCAGCAGCGGCACGATCCGGGCCGGTGGCACCTCGTAACGGCCGGAGCCGCGCGCAGCCACCCAGCCTGCGGCGACCAGTTGCCGCAGGTGGTGATAGACCTGCCCCGTGGTGCCGAAATCTCCGGCCTCGCGAATCTCCTCCACGGAGGAGGCATCGGTGAGCAGCCGCTGGAGCAGCTGGAGTCGCACCGGGTGCGCCAGCGCCGATAGGGATTCTGCGCGCGAGCCGAAGTCGGTCTCGAACATCTCCTGCACCGAGCTCTGCATCTGCCACTGCACGTGCTCACCTTTGGGCACCGTGGCCGCGCCGGTCATCAGCACGGCGCCGGAGCCATCCTGGACGCGCTGCTTGAGCCCTTCGAGTGCCCAGAAGACCTCGTGGTGATCCGTGGGTGAGGGCGTCGATCCAGCCGGTTCGGAGGATTCGAGTGCGGCGAGCCGCTCCTCCACCTGCGTGAGACGATCGGCCAGCTCGTTGAAGCTGTCATGTTCGGCCATGGCCTCACGCTAGCCGAATCACGTTATTACGTAAAGACGATATTGGTACGCGCTCCCATAACAGGACTCGCGAGCCAGGTCAGGCCCAGCGACACCTCAGGCCCTCAGGTCTGCCGGCGCCACCAGCGCCCGAGCGGATCCCCACCAAAGCCGACGGGCTGAGCTGTGGGGTCAATGACACCTGAGGGCACACTGTCCCGCGCCGGGTCCAGGTGCTGGTCGTCGCGCGAATCCTCGTCCTCATCGGACCGACGACACATGTGCAGCAGCCCTGCGAGGATCGTGGTCACAGTAGCTGAGCCAGTGAGCCACTGCTGGCCGATCCATTCACCGCCGAAGAACACCTGCACGAACCACCCGATGAGCAGCGCGGCGGCGATGCCTGCAAGAAATCGCTGTGCTTTCTTCAGCATCCCTCGAGTCTACGGATTCAGAATTTCAATGAAACCCCCGAATGGAACTATCTATACCTAGAAGAATCCGTCGAGCATGCAAAAGAGGCACCGCCGATGATCGGCGGTACCCCTTGAGAGAAATGCTGGAATCAGCGCTTCTTGCCCTTGTTCTCATACTGCGAGAGCGCCAGGCCCAAACCGAAGAAGGTGGGGGCCCAGTGGCCTACGAAGATGCCCCAGCGATCAGCCTGCGGCTTGGAGTCATCCTTCTTGAAGCGGGAGACGGTCCAGCTGCCGAAGGACAGCGCGACCGAGGCGAGCGCAGCGTTGTAGGCGTGCTCCGAACGGAAACCGAGATTGTGCAGTGTGGTCAGCATGTGACTCCTCACATCGAATCGTTGTCAGTACCCGAATGAATTTGGCACCTGACTAGAACCTATGGGCGTCACCTGGTGATTTGCTCTGCGTTGCCTCGGCGCCGACCGAACCACCGCAATAATGGAGCTGGTCAGCGGCCTGCTGAGTGGTAGGCCGCGAGGCCCAGGGTCCCGAGCATGGCGGAGACGTCCCGCGGAGAGACAACACCCGCCGACGACGGCGGCAGGTGGGCTGCCACGTGCACCCACTCCCCTGCCTGGTTGGGCAGAGACAGGACCGAGCTGTATCCGCGCTCCGCGCCGGCATCAGTGAGCTCCCAGCCGAACAGCGTCTGGTGCGGCACTCGACGCGGACCGTACCCGGGCAGTGCCGAGGCCAGGCCGGCGGGTTCGAAGACCTTGCCCATCCACGCGTCGATCCGGTGCCGGGTCTCGGAAGAGACACCTCGGGACGCGGCCGGGAGACCCTCGGGGTTGTCGGCGGTGCCCATGGCGCGCAGCAGATGAAGGGTCGCGGCGGGGGTGGTGGTGCCAAGCAGCCCCTCGCCCCACGACTCATCACGTTCCAACCCGGAGAGCTGCACCGCGTGCAGTCCCAGCGAGGCGACCAGGCCTTGGGCTTCGGCGAGCAGGTCGACTCCCTCAGCGGCGGCGAAGTCCGACAGGGCAAGGACGCAGGCGCCGTCTCCGGTGGAGAGGACCAGGTTCACCGCATCATCCACGCTGAGCGTCAGCTCCCCGGTCATCAGGCGCAACGTGCCCGTACGGGCTCCGGCGCGATGCTCCGCGGTGACGGTGATCGGACGCTCCAGGAGGCCCTCGTCGCCCTCGCCCAGGTGGGCCAGGGTCAGGCCGAGCAGCAGCTTGCCCGTCCCGGCGAGGTCATGCGGCTCATCAGCATGGGATGCGGCAACCACCCCGGTAGAGCCAGCAGACCCGGTTTCCCGAGCCGATCCGGCGGCGCCCACGGCGAAACGCAGCTCAGGATAGGCGGACACGCATTCCTCAAGACGCAACATCTTCAGCTCAGCGACCACGGGCCCACTCCTCGACTGCCAGTCCCAGCTCGGCAAACAGATCAAAGACCGCGACTCGCCCGGGGATCCCGGAGGGCAGCACCGTGGGGATGTTCTCGGCGTAGGCGGCGACCGCGGCCAGCGGTGCACCCGAGGTCGCGAGTGCGAGTCCCACCTGGGAGAGGCTGCGCAGTCCGCGCCCGTTCTTCTCCGCGAACCGGATCTGGGTGCAGGCGACGCCGAGTGCGGGGGTGAAGAGTCCGAGCATCGCGTCGCGCGCGAACTCGCACAGCTCTTTCGAGAGCAACAGCTGCGCGGCGGTGCCTTCGTCGATGCACCCGCGGCCCAGCTGCTCCAGCAGGTGGGACTGATCCCGCGCCGTCGTCGTGGTGAGGGTGTCCAGGGAGTGGCTCCAGGTGAGATCGCCGGTGCGGGGGAAGATCTCGCGGTGCAGGGTGGCGTGGAGACCCATCCAGGCGCAGTAGTCGTTGACCCATTGCAGCGGGTCGGGACGGACCGAGCCGATCGCGGCGAAGACCAGCTGGGTGCAGATGTTGTCCGAGGTGCTCATCATCTGCAGCAGCGAGTCGCGCAGGCTCAGCGTGATCTCGGCGGAGAGACTGCGCATGATTCCGGCCTGGACGCCGTCCTTCATCTCTTCGGTGATGGTCGAGCGGTCTTCCAGGCTGAGCTCGCCGGTCTCGACCAGCGCGAGGCAGGCCAGGAGCACGCTGACCTTGCGGGTGCTGAAGGAGGCGACGGCACGGGTGGCGTCCTGACCGATCACCTCACCGGTGCCGATCGCGCGGATCTCCCAGGACAGCGCGAAGGGCTGGTCTGTGGCCAGGCGCGTGACCGTGGCGTCGAGCTGCTGGAGCGACTGCTGCACAAGACTCCTCATCACCACGCGTGCCGGACAGACCCAGCATAATGGCGGCCCCTCACCTAAGGACTCCGAGAGTCTCCGATCAGGGGCCGCTATCTTGCGAAGTGTGCCTCAGTGCTGCGCGACACCATCCACTTTTCGGCGATCTCACATCTTCATCCACTCGTAGACGAAATTCTATAGACTGTTGATTCACTCGCTGAAGTTTGCCAGGACTCACTTAGTGTTGGGTGAAAGCGTCGTTGATGTCAGTAGTTTTCTCGCACAAGTTTGTGTCGAAGCGATGCACACTGGGGATTCTCCATGTAGTTCCCCGCTCTTCGAAATGGAAGGACCGCCGTGCGGAACCTCTTTATAACTTTGGCAACTTTGAGCGCTCTGGCCTTGAGCGGGTGCGTTTCACCTGGCTCGTCATCCGAAGAGCCAGCTCAGTCAGCGGCCACGGTGACGGCTCCCGCTCCCGAGCAGCCAACAGCGACGGTCACAGTCACTCCTGAACCTGAGCTTCAAGAAGTCGGGGTTGTGCCTCAGGAGTGCCTCGATACGATCGTCCACGCAAACACTCGGTCCGGGGAGTTCGATGAACTTGTAGATATCTTCATCGAAGGGTTGGAAGCCGCTGACCTGCGTGATTCATCCCGCCTTGAAGCGATGACTATTGATCTTGAAGACCTGCTCGATCGGGCCGAGACGAGTGGCGAGTCCTATAAGGCTGATGCGCTGGAGTGTGCTGGTATCGCCCGAGATAATGGGCAGGACATTCCCGATGAGCTATATGAGTAATAGCCAGGCCGTCTCTGCCGATCGGTCCAACTGTGAGTCCAGGGTCACTCATCCAGACCTAACCAAACAAAGTCATTGAATCCATCTGGATAGGGCTTAGATCCAAGGACGCGCCTACTTCGCGACCGCAGGTCAGCCAGATCAGGTATCACTTATCGGCGTGGCATAGCCCCTCCCCTGCTGAGCCCGGTTCAAGACACCCCCACGAGAATGAGTCAACCGTGAAACCGTACGTTCTGGCCGTCGCCGCCATCACCCTAAGCCTCTCCGCCTGCTCCACTGATCCTGGTGAGAACGAGACCAAAACTGAGACTCCGGAGGTCAGCACGGAATCTCAGTCGCCTGGGTCGGCCGAATCCACGGTAGCACCCGAACCCACGGAGCCAGTTGAATCTACCGAGGCTCCTGAACCCACGGAACAGGGACCTTCGGAGAACGAGCAATACGTCGAGCTCTTCCTCGAGGCGCTGGATGCCCTAGATATCGAATACAGCGAACCCGAACGGGTCGAAGCCGGGGGGCTGTCCTCGGCCTCCTATGACATGACGGTCAATGGATCAAGTTCTGGGATTCAGGTTTTTGCCACCGAAGAGACCCAGGCAGCATGGGTAGAGGCCAGCAACTCACTTGGTGGCATCTGCGTCGTCATTGATGGTGCAGCCTTGTCGCTCAACTCCTCAGAGGGGATTGCGGATTCGGCCGACATCGCACCCCAAATTGCAGAGGAAGTCGGGGGCACGGCCCACGGAAACTGACCCGTCGATTCTGGCATGAAGACAGGAGCCCTTCACCCGGTGAGCTCCAGCTCCTCAAGGACCTGCACGAGGCGTGCCCGCGCGGACCTGTCGAGGCCCTGGACCGGGCGGGGCAGGCAGTCGGCGGCGGCCAGGCCCAGGTGTTCGATGATCGCCGCGGTGACCCGGTAGCTGCCGTGTGCGGCGAACAACGCCCAGAGCGGCTCCAGTCGGGTTGATTCTGCGAGCGCCCCTGCGTGGTCCCCTGCGAGCGCGGCCCGGGTGATCTTCAGTGCGGGGGTCGGCAGCGTGCCGCCGATGACGGAGTACCAGGCGTCGCAGCCAGCAATGAGCCCGCGGGCTGCGGCGTCGTCGCCGGAGACGCCGAGGGTGACCGTGTCGGGGATGTGGGTGCGGATGGTCGCCACGCGCTCGGCGGCGAGGTCGGGCTCAGCCGGGACGCCGGGGATCTTGATCGATGCCACGTGAGGCAGGGTGGCGATCCGGGCGTAGAGCTCATCGGTGAATTGCACGTGGGTGGTGCGGGGATTGTCATAGACCACCAGGGGCACCGACAGCTCTGCGGTGACGTCCTCGAAGAGCCCGAGGACCTCCTCGGGCGTGAGCGCCTGATAAGTGACCGGGGCCAGCAGGACAGCACTGGCGCCGGCGTTCTGCGCGTCCTCGGCGAGCCGGTGCACCTGGGCGGTGCGCAGCGCGCCGATGCCGACCATCACCGGGACAGCGCCAGCACGCTGCACCGCGGTCTTCGCGGCGCGCCGCCGTTCCTCGCGGTCGAGGTACATATAGGACCCGGTGGATCCCAGCGCCGTGATCGAGTCGACTCCCACTGCTGCCAGGCGCTCGATGAGACCGGCATAGGCCGCCTCGTCGAAGGCGTCGTCGCGCAACGGGGTGTGCGGGAACGCGCTGAGGCCGGTGAACATCGCGGCTCCGATCCTTGAGGCTGGAGATCATGAGGGTTCACGACCCTCCGGGTTCCAGCATGCCTCAGATGTCGTCTTCATAGGCGCGGCCGCCCTCGTCCTCCCAACGGGTCAGCTGACGGACCCGGGAGGCGTTGTATTTCCGCCGGACGCCGTAGCCGCCCTGATCGTCCTCGTCGAAGAACACGACGCCGAACTCTTCCAGCGCCCGGCGCAGTCGCTTGTTCGCGTCGGGAGACAGGGCGAACCCGCGATGCTCGAAGTTCCGCACCAGCTGCGGCTCAAGCGAGGCGGCCTCCGCGATCTCTTCGACCGACACCTGGGTGAGCGCGCGTGCTGCCCGGCCCAGGTCCGGGGTCAGTGAGGCTTCGAAGCGCTTCATAGATACAGTGTGGCAAACCACACACCGCAGGGGAACGGCCGCGAGATCAGCATCGCGGTGACATCGAAGAGATCGGACGATCACGATGCAGAAGACGTCATTGATCGCACTGGCACGGCATGAATTGGAGCAGGCCCGCGAGGCCTCCAGCGGCAGGAGCGCGAAGACGGTGTTCGGCGGCCACGAGCATCAGCTCCGGCAGACACTCATCGCGCTGCGCGCCGGTGAGGGGCTCGCCGAGCACGAGAACCCCGGGGAGGCCACGCTGCAGGTGCTGGAGGGCCGGGTTCTGCTCAAGTCAGGTGAGGCGTCCTGGAACGGGTCACCCGGAGATCTGCTGACCATTCCGGACGGCCTGCATTCGCTGGACGCGGTGGAAGACGCCGTCGTCCTGCTCACGGTGGTCAAACAGCGCTGAAACCCACCCGAGAACCCTCGTAGCCGGCTCAGCGTGCGGCAGGTGGGGCCCACAAGAGGCTGGGCGCATTAGGGTTGGACCATGATCAATGAAGACGCACGACTGCCCCAGGACATCCTGCACTCACTGCCCGGCTCCAACGCGGTGATGAAGCACGGTGTCACTGTCGACGCCGCCCGCTGGCGCGCCGAACTCGCCAAGCGCAACCTCCCCGAGCTCACCGGCATGCTCCGCAGCCTCGACAAGGTCTCGCTGACCCGCCGCGACGTGTTCGAGATCGGTGACCGCGAGCGCACCGCCGACAACGCCTTCCAGCTGTTCTACTACTCGCTGTCCTGGGGTCTCGGACCCAAGGTCCCGCGTCTGCACCACCGCCTGGACAACTTCGCCTCCCACCGCGAGGAGGCCTCCGAGCTGCTCCTCTCTGCATGGAACGCAGCCCGCAGCGAAGAATTCGCGAAGGACGCCTTCAGCATCCTGACCACCGAGGACGGCGCCGGCCGGATCCCGTGGTTCGGACCTGCTTTCTCCACGAAGTTCCTCTACTTCGCCCAGGGCGCGGCCGCCGCGCCCAAGCTGATCAGCCTGGACCGCGACATCGCCGCGAACCTCGCCCGCGATGCCTGGCCCGACGGCACCACCGACGTCTGGGTCCCCGAGGTCTACGACAAGTACTGCACCCTGATGACCGAATGGGCCGATGAGGCCTCCCAGGACTCCTCGGTGGACCGCACGGTCCGCGCCGATGAGATCGAACTGGCAGTCACCCGCCGGGCATAAGGCACTCCCCCTTCGGGACATCACTGCGGCGGGCGCTTCTCGACGGAAGCGCCCGCCACAGTCATGTCACGCCCCGGCAGAGACACGTCTCACCCAGCCAACGCCCAGCCTCCACCACCAGGGTTGACCCATGGCAAGCAACCGGCAGCAGACTGTCACCGTGGGCGGTCACAAGCTCCGGCTCTCCAACCTGGACAAGGTCCTCTTCCCCGCCTCGGGCACCACCAAGGGTGAGGTGGTCCACTACTTCCAGACCGTCGCGGACGCGATGCTCCCGCACACCAGGAACCGCCCCGCCACCCGGAAGCGCTGGCCCGACGGCGTCGGCACCGAAGCCAAGCCGAACGAGCCGTTCTTCCGCAAGAACCTCGAGGACTCCGCGCCGGCCTGGGTGCCGCGCCAGGAGCTGGAGCATTCTGATCACAGCAACACCTACCCGCTGGCGAATGAACCAGCCGTGCTGGCCTGGTTCGGCCAGGTCGGCGCCCTGGAGGTCCACGTCCCGCAGTGGCGGTTCAGCAAAGACGGTGAACCGCGGAACCCGGACCGGTTGGTCCTGGACTTGGACCCCGGTCCCGGCGCAGAGCTTGCCGACTGCGCACAGGTGGCCCGCTGGTGCCGCGAGATCCTCGATGAGATGAACCTGCCCTCGGTCCCGGTCACCTCCGGGTCCAAGGGCATCCACCTCTATGCCGCGCTCAACGGCAGCTACACCTCCGAGCAGGTCTCCCAGGTGGCCCATGAGCTGGCCAAGGCTCTGGAGGCCGATCACCCGGATGAGGTGGTCAGCGATATGAAGAAGTCGCTGCGCCAGGGCAAGGTGCTCATCGACTGGTCGCAGAACAACCGGAACAAGACCACCATCGCCCCCTACTCATTGCGCGGCCGCCCTGGGTCATCCAACGGACCATATGTGGCCGCCCCACGCACCTGGGAGGAGCTCGAGGATCCCGACCTCGCCCAGCTGGACATGCACCAGGTCATCGACCGCATCGCCGAGGGCACGGATCCGTTGGCTAACTTCACCGCCGACGACGACGCCGCGGACGCCCTGCCGCACACGCAAGACGCGCTGTCGACCTACCGGTCGATGCGCGACGCCGCGAACACTCCTGAGCCTGTCCCCTCTGACTCCCCTGCCTCCCGGAGCGAAGGTCCGAGCTTCGTGATCCAGGAGCACCACGCCACCGCGCTGCACTATGACACCCGACTGGAGCGCAACGGGGTGCTGGTCTCCTGGGCGGTGCCCAAGGGGCCTCCGTTGGAAGTCGGCCAGCAGCGGCTGGCGGTAATGACCGAGGACCACCCGATCGAATACGCCGAGTTCGAGGGCACGATCCCGAAGAACGAATACGGCGGCGGTGAGGTCACCATCTGGGACACCGGCACCGTGGAGATCGAGAAGTGGGAGCAGGCCGAGGGCTCCGGCAAGGTGGTCTTCGTCCTGCATGGGGCACCGAAGGGCGGTCTCGGCGGGGTACCCCGGCGCTATGCGCTGGTGCAAACCGACGAGGCGGGCAAGAACTGGCTGATCCGAATGACCAAGGACCAGCCCAAGGCTGAGAAGTCCTCGAGGACCTCGTCTACTCCGAAGAAGTCCACGAAGCGCTCAGGCAAGCGCGGCACGTCCGACGAGGACGCCACGTTCCCCGACCCGCTGCCCTCCCCCATGCTCGCCTCCCCCGGCAAGCCCACCGACATCCGCGGCAAGGGATGGATCCTGGAAGGCAAGTGGGATGGCTACCGCGCGATCGCCGCAGTCCACGCCGACGGCCGGGTGGAGATCCGCAGCCGCAACGGCAAAGACTTCACCCAGACCTTCCCCGAACTCTCCGAGATAGCGGACCTCATCCCCGCCGGCACCGTGGTAGACGGCGAGATCGTCGCCCTGAACTCCGGCAGCCGCCCGGACTTCGGTCTTCTGCAGCGCCGGGGCAAGCTGACCAAGGCCAAGGAGATCGAGCAGACCGCGAAGAAGATCCCGGTGCACCTGATGCTCTTCGACGTGCTGCACACCGCAGAGCACGGCGACCTCACCGGTGAGCCTTATGCACGCCGCCGGGAGATCCTGGAACAGCTCGCCGAGAGCGGCAAGCACGTGCAGGTCCCAGGTGACCTGGGTGATTCCCTGGACGAGGCCATGGATGTCAGCCTGGAGCTCAAGATCGAAGGACTCGTGGCCAAGCGCGCCGACAGTCCCTACCGCGCCGGGCGACGCTCTGAGGACTGGGTGAAACTCAAACACGAGAGCCATGCCAACGTCGTGATCATCGGCTGGCGCCAGGGCAAGGGTGGCCGCGCCAAGACCTTCGGCTCCCTGCTGCTGGGCATGCCCGACGACGACGGTGAACTCCACTACGCCGGACGTGTCGGCACCGGCTTCAGCGAGGTGGAACTCATTGATCTCCGTGCCCAGCTGGAGAAGCTGGTCCGCAATACCTCACCCGTGGATGACGTGCCGGCCGAGGACTCCTCGGACGCCACCTGGGTGACACCGAAGCTGACGGCCGAGGTACGCCACTCCGGGGTGACCAGGGAGAACCGGCTGCGCCACCCCACATGGAGGGCCGTTCGGACGAATAGCGGGCCCTGAACTTTGCTCAGCGCGGACGCGCTGTACTCAAGACCTCTGATCCGTAGACTGCGAATGAAGACGCACATACCCAACCCAGGAGATCGATATGACTGATATGACTGCAAACGACCTCGTCAAGAAGCTGAACAGCATCGGTACCTGCATGTTCACCACAGTGGATCAGAACCACCGGATCGTCTCCCGCCCGATGGGTGTCACCGAGATCGATGACCAGCACAAGTTCTGGTTCTTCACCCCGCTGAACTCGGACAAGATCGAGGACATCATCGGCGAGGGGGAGGTTAACCTCGGCTTCGTGGATTCCCACACCTGGGTCTCCATCGCCGGCAGAGCCCAGGTGATTGATGATCTCGAGCGCAAGAAGGAGCTGTGGGACCTGGGCCCGAAGGCCTACTTCGAGGGCGGTCCCGAGGACCCCAACGCCGTGCTGATCGAGGTGACCCCGGAGACCGCCCAGTACTGGGAGGGACCGGGCAAGGCTGCGGCTTTCGTGAAGATGGCGAAGGCATCGCTGTCCTCCGAGACCCCGAGCATGGGCGACCAGGGACGCGTAGATCTGTAATTAGCTCAGAGTTGAGAATGGGTGGGTCACTTCTGTGGCCCGCCCCTTCTTGCACTGTTGGACAGAACTCTCCTGGACCGCCTTCCTTTCGAAGACCTCCAACAGGGGCCCAACACAGAGACAGACACTCGGGCAGCCTCGCTCATCGGTGCTTCTCTCCGAATTCAACTGGCGATTCATCACCAGGAATGTCCGCGCTATCCATGTGGTGGCCTTTTGTCCTGTCGTACAGAAATTGGCCCCCTGCGGCCAAGCCGGTTGCCCTGACCCGACGACGTTGCCAGTCTGTGCGCACTGTTTCATTCCGGCAGCTTAGCCCTTGCCGTAGCGGTTACCCCACGCTGCATCGCCCATCTGCAGCCTCCCAATATGTTTCTGGTGCGGGCATAAACGCCAGGACTGGCTAAGGGTTTCCCGAGAATGCACTATCTTGCAATAATACGAGCCGTTCTCAACAACCCGTTTTGAGTAGATCCACTCCCGAAGGCGACCGTTTCCACTCCCTTTCAGCCCGGTGCGGTGGTAGGGCCCGTTTCCTGGAGCGCCGGTAGGGTGGGACTATAAGTACCTGACGCGCCTCTGGGTGGGGAGAATCATATGTATCAGCAGTCAACTTTTGCACAGTCAAGCGGCTCGAGGGTGGTGGCGTGGTAATGGCTCTTAAGAAATCAGATCTCTACAGGTCCCTATGGGCGAGCTGCGATCAGTTACGGGGCGGTATGGATGCCAGCCAGTATAAGGACTACATTCTGACCCTGTTATTCGTTAAATATGTCTCCGATAAGGCCAAGACGGACCCCAGCAGCCTGATCGATGTGCCAACTGGAGGATCCTTCGACGACATGCTGGCGTTCAAGGGCGACAAGGAAATCGGCGATCGGTTCAACAAGATCATCGGCCGCCTGGCAGAGGCAAACGACCTTCGCAATGTCATCGATCTAGCGGACTTTAACGACGAGGAAAAGCTCGGCCGAGGCAAGGAGATGCAGGATCGTCTTTCCAAACTGGTGACGATCTTCAAGGATCTCGACTTCCGCGGCTCTAGAGCCGAGGGAGATGACCTTCTTGGAGATGCATACGAGTACCTCATGAGGCACTTCGCCACTGAGTCGGGCAAAAGCAAAGGCCAGTTCTATACACCTTCGGAAGTCTCACGCGTCCTTGCCAAAGTCGTCGGAATCGGAAGCCATACACGCCAAGATGAAACTGTCTACGATCCCGCCGCTGGATCGGGGTCGCTACTGCTGAAGGCCGCCGCCGAGGCGCCGCGCGGCATGACGATATACGGCCAAGAAAAAGACAACGCTACTTGGGCATTGGCCAAGATGAATATGATCCTTCATAGTCATGAGATCGCGGACCTTGCGAAAGGTGACACCATCACTAGCCCGCAGCACGCCATTGGCAACACGCTGCGGACATTTGACTTCGTGGTGATGAATCCACCCTTCTCCACGAAGTCGTGGAGCAATGGTTTGGAGAACGACTACGGACGCTTTGAATACGGTCGCCCGCCTGAGAAAAATGGCGACTACGCCTTCTTACTCCATGCCCTCAAGTCGCTGAAGTCTTCTGGCAAAGCGGCGATCATTCTGCCGCACGGTGTGCTTTTCCGCGGAAACTCCGAGGCAAGCATTCGCAGACGTCTGCTCACTCAGGGTTTCATCAAGGGCATCATTGGCCTGCCGCCAAATCTCTTCTATGGCACCAGCATCCCGGCCTGCATTGTGATTCTTGATAAGCAACACTCCCGATCGCGGAGAGGCGTCTTCATGGTCGATGCGTCCAAGGGTTTCATTAAGGACGGTAACAAAAACCGCCTGCGCAGCCAGGATATCCACAAAGTCGTTGATGCGTTCAATAAAGGCATCGAAGTCGAGCACTATTCGCGGATGGTACCTATAAGCGAGATCGCCGATCCGAAGAACAACTTCAACCTCAACATCCCCCGCTATATCGACTCATCGGATCCCGAGGATACACAGGATCTTCATGCACATCTGCACGGCGGCATTCCCGATGCGGACCTTGACGCGCTAAACGAATACTGGGGACCCTTTCCTCGGTTACGCAGCCAGCTGTTCAAGCCGAACCGACCCGGCTATAGCGACCTCGCTATTGATGTCAGCCAGGTGCAACAAAGAATCCTCGACGCTGCTGGGTTTCACAATCTCCGAAATCAGGTGACGGGCATCGTATCCGATTGGTTCGCAGGGCACCTAAGCGAACTGACAGCGATCAGTCCTGACACAAAGCCAGTCGAACTGATCGCAGCTCTTAGCGAGGATTTTCTCGAGCGCTTCAAATCGGTTGCACTACTCAACCAATATGACGTCTACCAGCAGCTTATGACGTACTGGCACGATGTCATGCACGATGACGTCTTTCTATTGATGAACGAGGGTTGGGTTGAGGCCGCGAAGCCACGCAAAACTATCGACGACAAGGACCGCAAACTCTCCGAAAACCCCGACTTGGTGCTCGGACTGGGGCGCAAGGCCACAAGGTACAAGATGGACCTCATCCCGCCTGCGCTAGTCGTCGCTCGCCACTTCGCCACCGAACAGGTACGCATCAATGAGCTTCACCTTGCCCAAGATGAAGCCAGCCGCGCGGTCGAGGAGTACATTGAAGAACACGCTACGGAAGACAGCGTGCTCGCCGAGGCGATGGAAGACGAAAAGATTAACAAGGTGCTCGTCACCAAGCGGCTCCGGGAGGTCAAGCACGAGGGCGATGCCGGCGAAATAAAGGCACTCCAGCACCTGGTGACGCTTTACGACACCGAAGCCGTAGCCAAGAAGTCCGCCAAGGAAGCCCAGGCCACATTCGACGAGCAGATCCTGCGAAAGTACGGCGATTTCACCAAAGCGGATGTTCAGACGCTAGTCCTCCACGACAAGTGGTACGCAACCATCTCCAATCGAGTCGACGGCGAAGTAACAGCGCTCACCCTCCATCTGGTGAATCGAATTCAGCAACTGGGCGAACGCTACGCCGAGACCGCTGACGAGTTAGACACGGAACTGAAAAAGCTCGAAGCGAAGGTCGCCCAGCACCTTGACAGCATGGGAGTCAAGTCGTGAGTGTCCCGTATACGCCTACCGACTGGGAGTTGGTAAGTCTCGGAGACCACTTCGAGATCACGTCGAGCAAACGCGTGTTTCAGCGTGACTGGCGGCCGACTGGGGTCCCATTCTACCGAGCCCGCGAGTTGGCGATTCTTGGCGATAGGGGCCGCGTCGATAACGAGTTGTTCATCGATCGCGGCATGTTTGACCGATATCGAAAAATGTACGGAGCTCCAAGTCCGGGGGATTTCTTAGTAACCGGTGTTGGAACACTTGGCAAGACGTATGTAGTTCAAGCCGGAGATGAGTTCTACTTCAAGGACGGAAATATCATCTGGCTCAAAGCGTCCGCTTCCGTTGACAGTGCTTTTCTTAAACAGCTGTACCGGACGCCATTTGTTCTTGACCAGGTTTTTGGTAATTCAGCGGGGTCGACCGTCGGAACTTACACGATCACCAATGCGAATACCACAGTCATTCCTCTCCCATCGAAGAGTGAACAGGTCGCAATAGCGCGCGCCCTCGCGGATGCAGACAGCCTGATTTCGGCCCTCGAATCCCGAATCGTCAAAAAGCAGGCGATCAAACAAGGCGTGATGCAACAACTCCTGGGGGGTGAGACCCGCCTCCCTGGTTTCTCCGGAGGTTGGCGAGAAGAGTCCATTGGCCAGCTTTGTTCGATGCGCAGCGGCGCGCCAAAACGGAGGATAGAGAGTGGTCGCTACTGGGTTGTAGATATGGGTTCAGTGACACGCAACTCCGAGCTTGTCGTATCGCGTAGGAGCGACGATGGTTCTGATCTTCTTCGCGCCGGTGAACTGGTGATGCCTAAGGACGACATTGGTGGCGGGAATATAATAGGGCGCACAGCACTGATCGAGCGGGATCACACCTACGTGCTGGCAGACCATGTTTATGCACTGACGCCGCGAAATATTGATCCTGCCTTCTTAAATCTTGCGATCAACTCCTATGAGGTCAACACCTCACTTCGCTCAAAAGTGACTGGAAGCGCGCAACTCGGTTTGTCTCGACGCGGCGTGCTCGATCAGAATGTTGTTTACCCGCGCGATGTCGTGGAACAACGGGCGATCGCGGGCATAGTAGCTGACGTAAATCGCGAGATTGACACACTACGGAGACGTCTCGTCAAGACCCGCGGCATCAAGTCGGGCATGATGCAGGAACTATTGACTGGTCGCACGAGACTGCCCGTCGAAGAGGTTTCGACATGAGTGATGTGGGCCAGATTGAACGCAGGTCTCAGGAGCGCATCGTTACGTTGCTCCGTGACCAGTTAGGGTATGACTACCTTGGCAATTGGCAGTATGAAGAGCGCAGCTCGAATATTGAGTCTGCCCTGCTGGCCCAGAATCTTCGTGCTCGCGGTTATAACGACAGTCTTATTGACCGAGCCCTGCACGAGTTGACGAAAGCTGCCTCAGTCGGCACCGGCCACGATCTGTACCAAGCAAATCGCGAGGTATACCAGCTGCTTCGTTATGGGGTGAAGGTGCGTCTCGGTGTAGGAGAACAGTCAAAGACGGTCTGGCTGGTTGACTGGACTACTCCTGAAGCGAATCACTTCGCTGTGGCCGAAGAGGTCACAGTCGCAGGCGTGAACCGCAAGCGTCCGGACGTAGTGCTATACGTGAACGGTCTGGCAGTCTCAACCCTTGAACTGAAACGCTCGAAAGTCGCCGTATCGGAGGGCGTTCGGCAGACGATCGGCAATCAGCGGCCAGACTTTATTCGTTCATTCTTCTCGACCGTGCAGCTGGTGTTTGCTGGCAATGATGTCGAAGGTCTGCGCTACGGCGTCATCGGAACTCCGGCGAAGTATTGGCTGGAATGGAAGGAACCTTCGAAAGTTGCCGATCCACTGGATCGTGCCCTGCTCCAAATGACTAGCAAGCACCGGCTGCTTGAGTTAATCCACGACTTTATGGTCTATGACGCCGGGGTGAAGAAAACCGCGCGTCACAATCAGTTTTTCGGAGTGAAAGCATCGCAGCAAAGACTGGCCAAACGTGAGGGCGGAATCATTTGGCATACCCAGGGTTCTGGTAAGTCGCTGACCATGGTGTGGTTGGCAAAATGGATCCGCGAAAACCAGCCAGACGCTCGGGTGCTGCTCATTACCGATCGCACTGAACTAGACGAGCAAATCGAGGGCGTCTTCAACGGCGTAGACGAGCAGATTTATCGAACCAAAAGCGGCACCGATCTACTGGAAACCCTCAACAAAAGTAGCGAGTGGCTTATATGCTCGCTAGTCCACAAGTTCCGAGCGTCGGATATCGAGCAGAGTAGCGGCAACCGTGACGCGCAGTTCTTGCGTGAGCTTGGCGCAAGCGTTCCGAAGGACTTTCGAGCCAAAGGCAATCTTTTCGTATTCGTAGACGAAGCTCACCGAACCCAGTCCGGCAAGATGCATACGGCCATGAAGCAGCTGCTCCCAGAAGCTATGTTCATCGGTTTCACAGGTACCCCGCTGCTCAAAGCTGACAAGGCAACCAGTATCGAAACCTTCGGATCGTTCATTCACACGTACAAGTTTGACGAGGCTGTCCAAGATGGTGTTGTGCTTGACCTCAATTATGAGGCACGGAACGTGGACCAGTCACTGGTCTCCCATGCGGCGGTAGACAAGTGGTTTGACGCGAAAACCCGAGGCATGACGGATTTGTCTAAGGCGGAACTCAAGAAGCGCTGGGGTACGGTGCAGAAAGTCAACTCTTCTGCTTCGCGAGCGCAGCAAATAGTCCAGGACATACTCCTGGACATGGAAACTAAGCCACGCCTCATGAACCAGAGTGGGAACGCCATGCTGGTGGGCTCGAGCATCTACCAGGCATGCAAGTTCTACGAGATGTTCTGTGAAGCCGGTTTCAGAGGCAAGTGCGCGATCGTGACCAGCTACACCCCGAACGCCACCGACATCTCTAAAGAAGATGCGGGGGCTGGTAAGACTGAGAATCTCCGTCAATACGAGATCTACCGTCGCATGTTGGGTGACTACTTCGGTGAGTCTGAGGACACCGCCATGCGCAAGGTGGAGCAGTTCGAGCTGGAAGTCAAGAAGCAGTTCGTAGAGAATCCAGGCCAGATGCGCCTTCTTATTGTAGTTGACAAGTTATTGACCGGTTTCGACGCACCCAGTGCTACCTACCTCTATATCGACAAAAAGATGCGTGATCATGGTCTGTTCCAAGCGATCTGCCGGGTGAACCGGCTCGATGGTGACGACAAGGACTACGGCTACGTCATCGATTACCAGGACCTTTTCAATTCACTCGAGAACGCAATTACGGATTACACGTCCGGCGCCCTAGACGGTTACGAAAAGAAGGACATCGACGGCCTTCTGAAGGATCGCATCCGGACCGCCCGGGAAGACCTAGATGAAGCACTAGAGCGAGTCCGCGCGATCTGTGAGCCGGTGCAAGCGCCTCGTGGTACCCGGGAATATCAGCACTACTTTTGTGCGTCAGAACCAGGGGACGCAGATCAAATTAAGTCTAACGAGCCTAAGCGTGTTGAACTCTACAAATCTGTGTCAGCCGTTTCTCGTGCTTACGCCAACCTGGCAAACGAGATGGTTGAAGCGGGCTTCACGGACGCGCAGACTGAATCTATTAAGAGAGAGATCGCTCTGTACGCGGACGTTCGCGCTGAAGTGAAGCTCGGCGCTGGTGAGGATGTCGACTTCAAGCAGTACGAGGCCGATATGCGCGTGCTACTGGATCGCTACATCCGCGCGGACGCAGCTAAGACTGTTACGGATTTCGGAGACGCGGGCCTGATCGAACTAATCGTCAACCTTGGAGACAAGGCAATCGACCGGCTGCCAGAGCGCGTGAAGAAAGACCCAGAAGCAGTCGCCGAGACGATCGCAAACAACATGCGCAAAGTCATCATTGACGAGCGTGCCATGAACCCGAAGTACTACGACAGTATGAGCGAACTGCTCGATGCGATTCTCGCTGAGCGTCGCGCGCAGGCGCTGGATTACCAGACGTACTTGGATAAATTGATCGACGCAGCACAAAAACTTGGCACCCGGGAATCTGATACCAAGTATCCCGACTGGGCCACGGATGGCGGCAAGCGCGCCCTGATCGACTTTTTCTGGGGTAGCGAAGACCTTGCAGTGGTGGTAGATCGCACTGTGAACCAGACCAAACCGCACGGATGGGTCGGAAATAGAATGAAGGAGCGACTTATTTTTCGAGAGATGCAACAAGTACTTCCTGTCGACTTCGACCGTACTGATGAGTTGTTCGAGCTATTGAAGGCACGCGATGAGTACCAGTAGTGCATACCTGACCGTTAGGGGCATCGACGTAGATGTGGTCTACAAAGACATCAAGAACCTCCATATAGGTGTATACCCACCTATGGGTCGAGTTCGCGTGGCGGCCCCGCGGCGCTTCGACGACGACCAAGTGCGTATTGCCATTGGACAGCGCCTGTCTTGGATTAAGCGTCAACAGAAAGAGCTCAAGGCAACACCGCGCCAAAGTGAACGCGAAATGCTAACTGGAGAATCCCACTACGTCTGGGGCCGACGGAAACGACTGAAACTAGTCGAGCGTCCGGGTCGAACCCATATCGAGATTCAGGGTGACCGACTGGTTCTCTTCGTGGCGGCGTCGGTCACGCAAGACAAGCGTCGCGAAGCACTTTCGCGCTGGTATAGGGAGCAGCTTCGCCAAGAACTGCCGACTCTTATTGCCGAATGGGAGCAGACACTAGACGCCGTGGTCCCCAAGTGGAGTATCCGCCGGATGAAGACGAAGTGGGGTTCATGCAATCGCGAAACCCATCACTTGTGGTTCAACGCCGAACTTGCCAAGAAGCATCCCGATTGCTTGGAGTACATAGTCGTCCACGAGATGTTGCACTACTTTGAACGCAGCCACGGCGAACGCTTCACTTCTCTGCTGGTTTCGGTGATGCCGGATTGGAGTCAGAGACGCGAGGAGTTAAATCGCGCTCCCCTGGCCGAGGAGCTCTGGAAAGAAGGGCGAACCGATGCTTGACGATGGCGGTCGCAACAAGGTTCTTCACACAAGTAACCTCAGCGTTCCCAGGTCAACGAAGGAGAGGTCGAGTCTGTGAAAAGTAGCGAAATTCGGTTTATGAGTATCCAGTACCTGATTCTGGCGGCGAAAAATCGACAGAAGCTCCCTACCGGCAGAGGAATTTCTACTTGAGCGACCTCCAATCCCACTCGGCAGGCGATTCCATTGTCGAGAAAAGCTTTAACCTCCTGGAGTACCTCTCCGCAGTGGCCCGCGAGATCGGGCCTGCGCCTGTCCGGAACGTGCACGGCCACGATTTTGCGCTGCTCCCAGCCCAGGTCCCGCAACATCCGGCAATCACCGTACAGCTGACTGATGAGACCTCTGAATACCTGCGTGTTAAGCGGGTCAAGGCACCGGATCCGATCTTCGTACCTCCAGCATTGCGTGTACTCCTCGGCGCAACAGAAGTTGAGACTCCTGACCCGGAACCTCAACTCACTGATGCCGCCCTCGAGGAACAACTCCGGCGAGAGATTCCCGACACCCCTGATGACCACGAGGGACACAGTGAGCGCGATGAAGAGCGTTCGGCCCACCGCCGTGCAATCCGCGAAGAGTTCGACAGCTGGAAGCAGTCAAGCTGGGAACCCTGGGCGGTCCGAACCCGACTCGACCTTCGCGTGAGAGAGATCTACAACAACCTCCATCACCTGCACCATGACATGGCCACCGAATCTGCCACCCATGAACTGGTCTGGGGTCAACTATTACTCAGCCACCGCGGCCAAGAGGCCACCGTCGTCGCCCCACTGATCGCGACTCGGGCCACAGTCGAAGTGGATGAGCAGGACGCCTCGATTCGCGTGATCGCCGATGGGACCTCGGAGATGGAGTTGGATGCTGTCGAGGGCATCGGACTGCCTGGTGTGGAGACGCTCAATACGCTGCGCGGTGAACTCCGGCATTCCGGGATCGACCTGACGACCTCAGAGGCACGGTTGACCCTCCGCGAGAAGATCGTCGCTCCCATGGGCCTCGACGCAACACTCTCCGATTCGACCGACCCGGTGAAACCCGGCCCAGAGCCCCAGCTAAACGACGGCTGGGTGTTGTTCCGCCGCCATCGTCCGCTGCGCCAGGAACGCTTCTACGATGAACTCGCCCACAAGATTCAGGCAGAGAACTTTGTCCCGGAGGCACTAGCCTCCCTCGTGGTCGACAACGACCACGTAGACCGCGCGCTCGTGGAGCAGGGCCAACCAACCGGCGTCGACGACGGCACCGCAGACCGGCTGCTCATGCCACTGCCTACCAATGAAGAACAGGAACGGATCGCGCGGCAATTGGCCCGCTCCCGCGGAGTGACGGTCCAAGGCCCTCCCGGGACCGGAAAGTCTCACACTATCGTCAACCTGATCTCCCATCTTGTTGCTCAGGGCAAGCGAGTTCTGGTTACGGCCGAGAAGGAACAGGCGCTTTCAGTCCTTCGCGACAAGATTCCAGAACCCTTGCGCGACCTGTCGGTTTCGGTCCTCGGGTCAACACCGGCAGCCCTGGAACAGCTCAGGTCTGCGGTGCAAGCCACCCAGGATTCGCTGTCCTCGCTCGAAATCGAGCGCGAATTGCCACTAATCGCCGAACGCGGACATCAGATCGACGGCCTCCGGGAAGAGCTCCGCCGGATCGATGCCTCGCTGGTCGAGGCGCTGCGCAGCGAGCAGCGTGAATTCCCTCTCCCCTCCGGACCTGCCAAAGCCCCGCAAGTGGCGCAATGGCTAGCAGAGAACCGTGAATTCGACGTCATCCCGGACAGCCTCGACGCCGACACCTCCTTCCCACTGGATCACCAGGAGTTCGCAGAGCTGGTCAGCCCGCTGCGCAGCATCTCCCCAGAGGACGCTGCAGCGGCGGTACAGGATCTCCCCACCGAGTCTTGGGTGCCGGTCGGAGACGAGATCGCCGCGACCCTCGAGAGGCTCGACGGACTGCGCCAACGCGTCACCACGCTTGAAGACAGCGGACTGAGAGTAGAGTCTCTCGATTCTTGGAGCCTGGAACGACTCCGTGCCGAGGCCTCCACCCTGCGCGACCGGGCTCAAGAGATGGACGCAATCACCGGCGACTGGGAAGACGTGCTCGCCGCCTCCGTGCGCGAAGGAAGCACTTCGGTGGCGTGGGTGCAGCAGCACAACCCGCATCTCCTTGAACGTATTTCCGCGGCCCAGGACATGGCCTCGAAACTCGTGGGCGTGACCGCCTCGGTCCCCGAAGGTGACCCGACCCTCCAGCTTGACTTGCTCAAGCAGTGGTCTGAACGGCTACAGGCGGGCAAGAAGATCTCGATTTTCGCAGCACGCGAACTCAAAGAGCTCAGCGCACAGGTCACGATCAATGGTCACAGTCCCACCACCGCTGGGCAGGTCGATCTCGCGGGGTGGCAGGTGCGTCTACGGGCCCTGCTGGCTGAAATTCACCGACTGATGACCCAGACCTACACGCCAGCCGACATTCCGGTCCCTGCCGTCGGTGACGCCACGCTCTTCCATGCAAGCTCGCGTGCACAGCGCGTCTCCGAGGTCCTGGCGTTCTGGTCCGGAACCTACCCGGAGCTGCGTATGTTCCTCGGCCAGTTGGTGCCGCTCCCCGACTCCTCCCTGAACCCCGCGATCGTGCGCCACACGGCGGGGCTGCTCGATGACGCCGCAGCCCGGATCGAGGAACGTTCAGTCTCCGCTGAGCTTGATCAGCTCACCACCCGGCTCTCAGAACGGTCGCGGTCCCAAGACGCGTCCCCGCTCTGGAAGGCCCTGCGCTCGGCCGTAGACACTGGCAACCCTCAGGAATGGGATCGGTGCACGGCCGAAGCGCAGCGGCTGCGCAGGGTGCGCACACTCGTTCTGCGGTACACCGACTTGATCCAGAAGATCAAGGACAGCGGGGCTCCCGAATGGGCCTCCGCAGTCCTCCACTCCCGGGCTGACCCTCAGATCACTCCGGACTACACCGGAGCTGCTCAGTCTTGGCAGCTCGCCCAAGCGCGAACCTGGCTGAAGGCGCTGCATACATCCACAGATGTCTCAGCACTGATGGACCGTTCGCAACAGGTGACGCGCACCCTTTCCGATGCTGTCATCGATGTTGCCAGCCGCTCGGCGCGCGTGGAACTGAAACGGAACTTGCGTGATCAGCAGCGCCGTGCCCTGGATACCTGGCTGACTGCCGTCAAGAAGATCGGCAAGGGGACCGGCAAGAACGCTCCGCGATTTCGGGCGGTGGCCCGTGAGGCGCTGCCCGCGGCGATGGGTGCGATGCCCGTGTGGATCATGCCGGTACACAGGGTGCTGGAGAACTTCGATCCGCAGGTCTCAGATCTCTTCGATGTGGTGATCGTGGACGAATCTTCGCAGTGTGACCTTTTGACGCTGGGCGTCCTAGCACTGGGCAAGAAGACTGTGGTGGTCGGTGATGACAAGCAGACCTCTCCGCAGCGCGTGGGTGTCCGGGTGGACAAGATCTCCGAGCTGCAGGACCAGCATCTGCGTGGTATTCCCGGCGCGAAACTGCTCACCCTTGACGAGTCGCTGTATTCCCTAGCCGGTCGGGCATACCCCTCGACCATCGCGCTGCGCGAACACTTCCGCTGCGTCCCAGAGATCATTGAGTTCAGCAACAGGTATTACAGCGGCGGAATTCAGCCGCTGCGCGAGGTCACCGTGCCCCAGATCGGCGAGCCGGTCCAGGTGGTCCATGTCCCTGAGGCGGTCTCGGAGAAACGCGGCGCACAACGAATCAACCTTGACGAGGCGGGTGCACTCGCCGATGCCCTGGCCAAATGTGTAGCCGATCCTGAATATCAGGGGCTGACCTTCGGCGTCGTCACCATGATGAGCGGACCGCAGGCTCAGCACCTCCAGGACATGATCCGCGAACGCATCGGTGAAGAAGAGTTCGAGTCTCGTCAGCTGCGTGTGGGAACACCCCCTCACTTTCAGGGCGATGAGCGCAACGTGGTGTTCATCTCGATGGTCGCTCACGACAATTCCTTCGCCTTCACCTCCGGCCACAACGCCCAGTGGATGAACGTGGCAGCGTCACGCGCCCGGGATCAGCTGTGGATCTTCCACAGCATGGACCCTAAGACGCTGCACCATGAGGATCAACGCGCTGCGCTCATCGAGTACGGCCGGAGCCGCAGCCGCGAGGAGCGCTCCGCCGACCTCTACGACGAGACCGACTCCCAGTTCGAGCGCGATGTCTTGAGGCAGTTGCTGCAGCGGGGATTCGACGTGGAGCCGCAGTACCGCGTAGGCCGGTACCGTCTGGACTTCGTGGTTCAGGTCGCACCCGGGGAACGCCTTGCCATTGAATGTGATGGCGACTCATTCCACGGGCCGGACGCCTGGGACGCCGACGTGCGCCGCCAGCGGGTCCTGGAGCGGCTGGGATGGACCTTCTGGCGGGTTCGTGCATCAAAGTACTACTTCGATCCGGAGGCAGCGATGAAGCCCCTCTGGGATCGGTTGGCTGAGATGCGCCGACGGGCTGAAGAGCGAGCCGAGCAGCGCGAGATGAAGAAGCAACGGGAAGAGCAGAGGGCTTTGTCGGAGGTGCGAGCTGTGGGAACCTCCTGAGATGACACTCCCGCTCACTCACCGGGGAGGCGAGCCGTGTTGCACCAAGACGGCCCTGTTCGCGATCTTGGGCCGACAGGCAGCTGGACGGCTGGAGATAGCTCGCTAGTCGAGGAAATAGGCAGAGACCTTCTCCTGCGAGTCCAAGACGTCCTCTGAGTCCACACCTAGCTCCACGGCGAGTTCCACAGACCCGGCTAGAGCAATCTCCACGTCTGGCGAGAACGCCCTCTCCAACAGGTCTATGTAGTCCGTCAGGGTCGACTCGAGAGCCTCGAGAAGCTCCTGTTGCTCAGAAGCCAGCTGGGCATCCAACTCCCGCTGTTCCTGTGCATAGCGCTCGACCAGTGCGGCTTCTCTCTCAGAGAGCGAGGTAGAGACCGCTCGGTACATGACGGTGCCGACGGTATTGCCAATCACTGCACCCAGGACCGGGACCGGGACGAGTATCTGCCCGAGGACGGAAGACAGCGCACTGACGGAAGCCTCCAATGAGATCAGCTCAGTATTCTGGATGAATTCCAGCTCGTTGATCTTCCCGACGCGCAGCAGATGCGCTTGCTCGGCGATCCCGAATCCAGCGGTCACGATGGAGCTCGCCACCGCTGCTGGAGTGGCCGTGAAGTTCGACAGCGCGTAGAGGCTGACACCACGAACAGAACCCTGGACCGCACCTAGTCCCGTAGCGCTCGCAACATCGATCCAATCCTGTTCGCTGAAGTCCTTGAACTTCTTGCCCTCCCGACGCTTGGCGGCCAATGCCAGTACGAGAGCAGCCCCTCCTTCGGCCGCCGCGGCTGTGGCGGTCGCCGTTCCCGCCTGTCGCAGTGAGGGGCGGCTCTGCTGATAGGCCTCATCGCGCAGCGACCGGTCCGTGGAGTGCAGAGAATTGCGCTCCGCCCCCAAAGTGGACTCGTAGACCTCCCTCTGTACCTGGTGATATTCCAGCGTCGACGGTTCAAGGGCATCGATGCTCACAGACCCGTCGGCAAAGAAGTCGCGCACCCGCTGCCAATCCTTGAGCGAGGGACCATCACCGCTCCGCGTCAGGAACTTGCCGGCCTCCTCAGCGGGCAGATCATTCAAGGCGCGAATCGCCTCGTAGTGGTCAAGAGGTATCTGATACTTACCGCCGTCGGCGAGGAAGTCGGGGTACTTCGAGAGATGTTCTGAGATTGCGCCCAGTCCAAGACGCCCACCGGATGCCACGAACTTCTGCTGGATCCCGAGACCTTCGCGTACGAGGTCAACAGGGCTGTTGTTGTTTATCCATTGATAGACAGCACCCTGGCCCTGAACCTGACTGCGAGCATTGCCGACTCCTACTTCGGCAACTTCAGCGATGAAGCCATGCATCCCCTTGACTCCGCCGCGGTTGGTGAACACCACTTCCAGGTTGATGGTCCTTACTGCCTCATCGATGCTTCTCAAGGCGTCTCGCAGGTTGGTGTCCTGGCGCCTGAGCGAGCTCAACAATGTGTCCAAACGAATCTGGTTCAGGTGGTTCACCCAGGCGGCAACGGCTTGTTCCTGATTGCTCTTCGCGAGGTTGTCTTTCTCATTCGTCATGGGCTGGCTCCGCGTCGATACGACTGCTGAGCAGGGCCGCGCAGGCTTTGGTGTTGTTTACTATCGCCACCAAAAGGGATTGCTGCTGCGTTGTCAAGGTGCGGAAATCAGCGTTGGAGAACCCGACTGACTGTCGGTAGCTGTTCCGGAGTCGTTCGCGAAGATCCTCGGTGCGCTGGAGGAGGTCTCCAAGCTGTGCATCCATCCGTTTCACTGAGGCCGTGTTCTGTTTCACCGAGGTCAGCGCCTCTTGCTTTGCTTCGCGGTTCTCAGACTTCTTCTTTGCGAAGAGCGCGATGGACGTCAGCAGGGTGGCGCCTGCGATCGTCCATCCAATGGGGCCGGCCAACGCCAGCAACGTACCCCCGGCGGCTGTGCCTCCACCACCAGCGGCCAGGGCACCGCCTCCGAGCCAAGCCAGCGCGGACTGTGACGCTGCGGCTCCAGACAGCGTCGAGATCGCAGTCCCTGTTGATGCCGTTCCGAAAGTTGTAGCCACCCACATAGCCGCTGTCGGGGCCACGCTTGCGACAGCAGCACCTGCGGCAAACCCGGCTCCGCTGCTGAATGCCGACTGTCTGGCGGCTTCGAGGTCCCTCAGACCGAATTGCTCCGCCTCTAGGAAACTGATCCTGTGAAACTTGATCTCTTCGAGGTCGACGTCGAAGGATTTGGGTGTGTTAGCGATGCTGTTCACCATGTCTTCGATGAGCTGGATCAGGTCGGTGGAACGCTCCCTCTGCAATAGAAGAGAGAGACCTTTATCGCTCATCAGGGTGAAGGCGTTGTTGTACTCGGCGATGGCCTCCTCATATTCATCTGGCTTTTTGTCTGTCAGATTCTCAATGCTGCCCATCGCAGAGTCCTTGAAATCTCCGACTTGCTCAGCGAGGTGAGCCGAAGTATTACGTGCGAATCTGCCGATGTCCCCGGCGGTCTTACCGAGGCCGACCTTGGGGGTGTCAATTCTGGGTCGCTTAACCATCGCTCTCCACGCTCCTCTTGCAGTCCTCTTATCCGGCACGAGGATACCGGTGACCGCGGACACGAATCGTCTCGGACTCGATTCCCCACCCACCACGGACGGGACAGGGCGTAGGCCCTTATTCGAAGAAGTCCTCGTCAATCTCGACGACTGCATACGACTGTTTCACCTGGACTCCTACGCCGTATTTGATCATCAATTCCGCGAGTCGCTTTCCGTCGATAAGAACAATTCGCGTAGGGACAGCGCTCGCATAATCCCGAGCCGCTTGAGTGAATCGGCTCGAGGTGATGAAGACGCCGCGATGTGCCCCGAACCCATGGAGGGCCCCCATGAAAGCCTGGATTGATTCACGACCCACTGAGTTGCCATCTGCGTAGCGCTTGGCCTGAACGTAGATCTGGTCCAGACCGAGCGCATCCTGGTCTATGACCCCGTCTACCCCACCATCACCAGTGCCCCCGATACGCTTTCCGCGCTGTTCTGCGCCTCCATATCCCATTGCCAGCAGCACGCTCACCACCGCGTCCTCGAAAAAAGTGGGGTTGCTTTCGCGAAGGCGACGAAGTAACTCTTCTGCGACATTCTCTCGCAGCTGCGCGACCCCTGATTCGACTTGTTCAATAGGGTCCAGGTCGTTCGTCTCCGGAGTCGGTGTGGCGATCGAACTCAGCCCGGTCGCTGGCGTGGTCTGAGGCCAATAGTCCTTGAATAGCTGTGTGGCTTCACTGAAACTGAGCGTTGCATTCGGGTTCTGGGTGAACCACGAGCGTCCTGTCTCGGTGATGCGATAGACAGCGCGCTGAGGGCGTTCCACCCAACCGGCCTTGTAAAGGTTGGTCAGTGCCCAGCCAACCCGGTTCTCAGCACGACCGTCGCCTGCGGCCAGAGTCTCCTTCCGAGCCTCGTTGGAAATCTTCGCCGCGTCGAGAACGCGTTCGACCAGATCTCGCCGCGGGACCGTCTCCCCGGAGTCGAGCACCCGTAGAACGTAGGGCAGGAAGTGAGGCCAGATTGGAACACCAGACTCTGTGGGCGATTCGCTCATAGTTTCCTTCGGGATACACAGGCTTTGGGCAGAATGTACGTTCCATTAGTCTGACGTAATCCAGACGACAGAGCGCCATCCGCCGCAGCCGGGGGAAGAAATCCGTCAGAAGGTCGACCACCGATCGCATCCCACGGCGTCTCAGCTGTCGCCCCGCACCACAAACCCATGCGTAAGCCGGTCCCTCGAGAGCATAAACCCGCCGCGGACTGACCTGTGATACGGCTAGTCGTGCCTCCTAGTTTCACTCCAGTTGAAAAACTTACGGCTGGGGAGCGGTTTACGTCAGATTAGACGGTGGTAGGTCTAAAGGGTCAAGATCAGGAACTTGACTGGCTCCCGTACTAGATTCCCCTGCTCTCATCCCCGGCGAATCGCCAGAGCGCCGCGTCCAGCAACCGGAGCGGTTCCGCTTCGATGGTCAGGTCTATCCCTCTATGTGCCTCCCGCGCTCGATCCGGGAGCTCGGACAGCCGACCTTGAATCTCCTCGTCACGCAGAAGCTCACGAAAGACGTACCAGTCCCGTGCTCGATCGTTGAGGTGCTGAATGCCGAGGTACTTGCACACGACGCTGTCTCTAACTGGGTAAAGGTCGGGCCGCTTACGTGCCGTGATCTTGCTCGCCGTCACCCATGGATTCGAGGACGCGGTGCCCGCTTGTGCCAGTGAGGACTTGACCAAGTCATAAAACTCACACATCGGCGCGAAGTCAGCAACCGTGGTCGATTCGAGCTTCACAGGCGGTAGTGCCGACATGAGGCGGGAGAGTTCTCGCTTGGTGTCTTCGTCCTCCAGAATTCTTCGCACCGCACGCGGTGGGATTGTCACTGAGAGAGTCCCTGTGGCCAATAAGTCGGTCGCCGTCACGGCGTCCGGGTCGAGAGGTCTCAGTTGAGTGAATGTCGACCCCGCGAAGTTGCTCTCGGGATCGTAGAACCTTCCGACTTTCTCTGGCGTGCCCTCATGCGACAAGGCCCGCAGCGCCTGATCACGCGCCCGAGTCTGGACTTTTTCGTGTACCGAGGGAAAATCTACGTCCATAGGTCTTCAAATCCTTCGTTTGCCGAGCATCTACTTGAATAATTAATTAAAGATATCTCAACATTAAAGGGAAAGTCCCACACGAGGACATGGTCTGTGCCGAGTCGGAGGCCGCGTAGCCGTTATTATTAAACCTCAATGGGATGCTTAGAGACTCTGGTCTATCCCGGATTCCGAGCAGTGCGGTTCACCCGGAAACTGACCAGACCCTCCTGGAGTTGCACCGCTGAGCGGAAGCTTGCCGCTGCCGCTTCGACCGTAATTCCTCAACGCATCGTCGGGACGCGACGTTTCAAGCCCCGCTATCGGTACTTGTCGAGACGGGAGGGCGAGCAAATCCGTTCCACCAGACCTTCCAACAGCTCTTGGCGTTGTCTCTGTTCCTCTTTACCAAAGCGCCCATAGGGGCGGAAAGGCAACCCGCTTCTCCGGACAAATGCACTGAACTGCGGCTGGTGCTCATACGCAGCGGCGGTCAGGCTCGCGGCGTAGAAGTTCTGCTTCGCGTAGTGCGGCACCTTGTCCTGAAAGACTCGGTCTTGGTAGCTGCGATTGACGTCCGCGGGCAGCAGGACAAGCCCCGCGACCTGATTGCGCCACTCAAGGAAGTCCTGCTCAGTTTCAAACTCATCCTGGTATTGGTCGTACCGGTGCGCCCAGATATGCTCCACATCCCAAGGGTTCGACTGCTGCCGATCCACCAGGTTCATGAAGTTGTCGGGCCTCCCGGACTCCGACTCCACGTGGGCAGTAACCCGGGCCAAAAGATGGTAGATGTAGCGGTGAGAGAACTGGTTCACCGCCAGTCCCTTCAACCCAGAACGTCCCCTGGCTTGGGCACCATCGAAGGACACCTGTTCGGCATCCTCTTGCAACTTGCGTTGAAGCACCTCGACTAGCTCAGGCAAAGGCAGACGCCGGATATCCTTCGTCAGCATCCACATCGAGTAGGCCACGTTCGAGTAAGTGATCCGTATGTAGTTGGCCGCACGGCGCATTATCCAGATGTCCAAGTACGTCGCAGTGGCCGCGATCTTGTCACGGACGGTCGCGTCGTTATCCCCGACGATCAATGGCGCGAGGAGAACCGTCGATTGGAGCGTGAAGTTATTGTGGGCGTTGTAGAAGACCGGTTCCAGATGTGGCGTGTAGTCACGACTGGCCGCGAGGATCCTCTTGTAGGCGTTGGCAAAGAACTGCATTTCGGTCGTCATGAAGTGCAGGTTCTCCCCACCTTCTCCGACGTTAAGTCGTTGAGCCTGATCCCGTGCCCAACGGTGGAATGCGTTGCCGATCAGTTCCCAGTCCTTGTCTGCTGCGCCGGCCTTGCGTTCGCGCACGGACTGGGCATACTGCGCTCGCAACCAAGCTTTGACGAAATTAGCATCACGCTCCGCATCCGGCTCTGATTCCCAGGAGATCAGGTCGTTGATGGTCTTCTTCCACGTCGTGTTTGCGTGTGCACGGTCCCCGGAGTCTCGAATTGACCCAAGCAGGAAGGCTTTGAGCATGTCTACAGGACTCAGAGGCTTACCTCTGTCGTTCATGGTCTCGAAGATCGCGTATGCGTAAGAGTCCGAGGACGTCTCAATCTCAATGAGCCCGACGTTCTCAATCAGCCAGTAGATGAAGGTCTCCAGCCCATCGTTCAGCTCACCGTGGAGGTCTATCTCCTCTATGTCGCGGTAGCGGGCGAGCATGGTCTGCACTGATTCTTCACGCGCGGTTGCATCTGCATCTTCACCCTCGAAGAGTGCACGAAGAACGGGTACGCGCTCTTGGATGTCGAGGTTGAACTTGGCCTGACCCCGCACGTCAGAATGAATCAGAGGTTGCAGCGTCGGGACCGCGCTCAGTCCCAGCTCTTGGGAGGTTCGGTAAAGATGTATCAGCAACAGCGTGAGGGACGTTACCCGCTGCTGCCCATCTACGAGGTAGCTCTTGGCTCCACGTTTGGTCACAATGATGGAACCGAGAAAGTACTCGCCGTACCCCTCAGTGTCCGAGGGGCCATGGCCCTGCCGATAGTCAGCGAGGAACTTGTTCAACAGGTCTGTGATCAGCTCCTCCACGTTGCTTCGCTCCCACTTGTACTCCCGCTGATACTCGTCGATCGAGAATGAACGGCTCTGCAGCAACTGTCGAATGGAACGGTAGTGCGGAGTAATGCCTGTCATGCGCGTTTCGCCTTCCTCCAAGATCTGTGGATTCAGACCGTCGATATTCTCAGGTATGACTTGGTACGGAGTTCATTGATCCCTCGCCGATCTAAGAGGGCTCGTATGGTGCCCCTAGGAACCAGGCCATCAGGACTTCAGCAGCCGCTCCAGCTCGGCCTCCACGTCATAGTCCGCCGCGGGCCAGCGCAGCTTCAGATCCGAGAACGCTGCGATCAGCAGCTCCTGGACCGCGAGCCGGGAGTACCACTTCCGGTCTGCGCCGATCGCATGCCAGGGGGCGTGGTCGGCGTCGGTGGCTTCCATGACCCGCGAGTAGAGCTCCTGGTAGGTGTCGAACTCGGCCCGCGCGTCGGCGTCGGAGGGGTCGTACTTCCAGTGCTTCTCCTCCCGGTCCAGCCGGGAGACCAGCCGGTCCAGCTGTTCCTCCTGGGAGATCAGCAGCTTGACCTTGATGATGACGAAGCCCAGCCGGACGAGCTCGCGTTCGAAGAGGATCAGCGCCTCGATCCGACGCTCGATCTCCTCCGGACTTTCACTTCCGGTGATGCTGGGAACCAGCACATCCTCGTAGTGGGAACGGTCGAAGACGCCCACGTGACCTGGCCGCGGCAGGCGCCGGATGACCCGCTCCAGATA
Source organism: Nesterenkonia sandarakina (assembly GCF_014138825.1). Taxonomy (NCBI): domain Bacteria; kingdom Bacillati; phylum Actinomycetota; class Actinomycetes; order Micrococcales; family Micrococcaceae; genus Nesterenkonia; species Nesterenkonia sandarakina. The sequence continues at coordinate 1,339,163 of NZ_JACJIH010000001.1, forward strand.
GTGCTCGCGCTGCTCCGCCGGGGTGGGTTTGCCGAATCCGGCCACCTCGATACCCATGGGGTCCATGGAGCTGACCACCTGCTTGACCACTCCGCCCTTGCCGGAGGCATCCATGCCCTGCAGCACCAGGAGAACCCTCGGGCCCCGGTCCAGGTTGTTCAGCGCGGTCTCCACCTCGGGTGAGAACAGCCCCTCGCGGCGGGCCTTCTCCTGCGGGGTCCGCCGCGGAACCCGTCCGGCGATGGCCTTGGCCACCTCCCACCGATCGTTCTCGGAGGCGGCGACCACATGGGCCCACATGAGCTCCTGCAGGTCCGCGAGCATCGCTGAGCGTTCGGCGAGCGCGTCCTCGCCGTCGTCCTTCTTGCCCTTGAACCCGATCTTCTCGCGAGTCGGAACGTCTGCCAGCGTGAGCGGTGAAGGGTACTGGTTCACCCGCCAGAGAGCACGGGGATCGCCGTCGAACGGGGTCTTCTTCGCGCCCTTGGGTCCGCGGACACCGTCCAGGGGGACATCGAGCCGGTGGGGGTTCTTCTCATTCTTGGACACGGTGTCTCCTTATGGCAGATGTCGCGCGGGCCGGTGCGGCCGCGGGCGTGGCGGTGAACAGGTCAGTCGGTGGTACGTGGGGAGCGGCGCAGGAAGTCATCGGCGATGTCGTTGAACTGCGCCCACTTCACGCCCTCGTGGGAGTTGATGTGTTCGATCAGCCGTTCCAGCATCAGCAGTACCTGCGGGCGTCCGGAGACGTCGGGGTGGATAGTGATCGTGAAGACCGCATAGTCGTTCTCGCGGTAGACCCAGTCGAACTGATCCCGCCAGATCTCCTCGAGCTGGCGCGGGTTCACGAAGCCGTGGCTGTTGGGGCTGGACTTGATGAACATCATCGGCGGCAGGTCATCGAGGTACCAGGACGCCGGGATCTCCACCAGGTCGGTCTCCTCGCCGCGGATCAGCGGCTTCATCCAGGAGCTGGCGGGCTGGTCATAGTCGATCTTCGACTGCTCCCACTTGTCCCCGACCCGCACGTAGTAAGGCTCGAAGTCCCGGTGCATCAGCGAGTGGTCATACTTGATCCCCTGCTCCAGCAGCAGCTCATTCGTGACGGTGGAGAACTCCCACCAGGGAGCCACATAACCCGTGGGACGGCGGCCCGAGCGCTTCTCGATCAGGTCGATGCAGTAGGTCAGGATCTCGGTCTCCTGCTCCCGGGTCATCGCGAGCGGGTTTTCGTGGCTGTAGCCGTGGACCCCGATCTCGTGCCCGGAGGCGACCACCTGGTCGAACTGCTCGGGGAAGGTCTCGATGGAATGCCCGGGCCAGAACCAGGTGGAGGGAAGGTCGTATTTGGCCAGCAGCTTGTTCAGCCGCGGCACTCCGACCTCACCGGCGAACATGCCGCGGGAGATGTCCCCCGGGGAGTCCTCTCCGCCATAGGAGCCGAGCCAGCCACCGACCGCGTCGACGTCGATGCCCAGTGCTACGTAGATCTCTTTGGCCATGATCTGTCCCTCTTTCCTGTGTCGTGCAGTACCTCTGTGAAGTTCTAGTTCCGGTCGCTCAGCCGCGCCTGGAGCTTCTCCTTCGCCTGTGTGGGTGCATGGGTGCTCAGCAGCAGCGCCATCAGGATCCTCGCCTGGGTGGCAGGCAGGTCTCCCAACGGCACGGCTCCGGCTGCGACGGCGTCCACCGCTCCCCCGCCTCCGTAGATCACCGCAACCGCTCCCGCCCCGGTGCGGGTGCCCAGACCCACCAGCACGCCCTGCGCGGTGGCCTGGGCGATCGCGTCGGTCAGCGGGAGACCGGGGTTGCCTGCGCCTGCACCGAGCACTACGACGCCGGTGGCACCGGTCTCCAGTGCGGCGTGCATCAACGCGGCGTCGGCCCCTGGGTAGCCCAGCACCATGTCCACGCGCTGCTGCTCGAACTCGGCGCTGGGCAGCGGGAACGGGTCCGGGGCCAGCGCCTGGGCGAAGTAGCGGGGGCCAGACTCGAGGACGACGCCCAGCGCACCGGCGCTGCGGTGGCCGAAGGGCTGAGGGGCCAGGGTGTGGTTCTTGCGCAGTCCAAGTGCGCTGTGGATCTCGCCGCCGAAGACGAGCAGCACGCCTTGACCTCTTGATGCCGGGGAGGCGGCGGTCCGGATGGCGTCGTGCAGGTTGCGTGGTCCGTCGCTGTCGGAGTGATCGGGGCTGCGCTGGGCACCGGTGAGCACCACCGGGCGCGGATCGTCATGGGTGAAACCGAGCAGCGCGAGGGTCTCCTCCATGGTGTCGGTGCCATGGGTGACGACGACCCCGTCGACGTCTTCCCGGCTCAGGATTCGGGCCACCGCGTGGGCGATCCGAGAGATGTCGGCGAAGCTGAAGTTGAAGGAGTTCTGGACTGCGATGTCCTCGGACTCCAGCTCGACTCCTGCTCCGGTGTCGCCGGGACCGAACTCATCCAACCCGCGGATGCTCAGGGCGCTGATCAAGTCCGCGGCGCTGTCCTTGGCGCGGGACCCACCGGCTGAACTCTGGCGCGAGGAGATCGTTCCCCCGGTGGCCAGCACCACGATGCGGGTCATGTCAGCCTCGATTCTTGTGGTCGCCTCTGTCTTCTCTGAGTCCATCACAGACCGACGATCAGGACAATGAGGTGTGCTGGGAGACGGTGCCGAGCGGGCCGGGGCTGGCGTTCGAGACCAACCGCTGTGGGGACTGGATCCGCGAACAAGGCGCCGAGGGGTGCCGTGCTCCTGAGGGCCCTCACTGGCCCGCGCACCCCCGACTGCTGGGTCTCATTACTCGTCTCGCCAGACGCTCAGGACATATTCACGCCTGGCACTTGAATACCGCTGTGTCACAGATCACTATGAAGATAGTCATGACTGCGGCGCAGTCCTCCCCTGTTGAGAGGTCACCCCTGATGTCCACCACCTCCACGCTTGACACCACCACTCTGCTCCAGGATTCCCGCTGGGACAGTACGATCTTCACCGGTCAGTGGCAGACCGGCGGCGGTGAGCCGATCCCGATCACCGAGCCCGCCACCGGGGAGAGCCTCGGCACCGCAGGCAGCGCCACACCGGAGGACGTGAACCGCTCCGCCACCGCGGCCGCCGCCGCGCAGAGGCAGTGGGCCGCGATGCCGCCCTCGGAGCGGGCAGCCGTGCTGCGCCGCGCCGGGACCCTCTTCGAGGAACATGCCCAGGAGATCGAGACCTGGATCGTCCGGGAGACCGGCGGCGTGGCGACCAAGGCCGCCCTGGAGACCCACATCGCCGCCGCAGAGTGTTTCGAGGCCGCCGCGCTGTGCACCGCCCCCGCCGGTGAGGTGCTCAGCACCGATCAGCCGCGCTGGTCCTTCGCCCGGCGCCGCCCGGCCGGCGTCGTCTCGGTGATCTCCCCGTTCAACTTCCCGCTGATCCTCTCCATCCGCTCGGTGGCCCCGGCGCTGGCGCTGGGCAATGCGGTGCTGCTGAAGCCGGATCCGCGCACCACCGTCTCCGGCGGGGTCAGCATCGCCCGGGTCTTCGAAGAGGCCGGACTGCCCGCGGGCGTGCTGCACCTGCTGCCCGGCGGCGGCGAGGTGGGCAAGGCGCTCACCGAGGCCGAGCAGGTGCGGATCATCTGCTTCACCGGCTCCACCGCAGCCGGGCGCCTGGTCGGCGAGACCGCCGGCCGGTTGCTCAAGCGCGCCCACCTGGAGCTCGGCGGGAACAACGCCCTGGTGGTCCTGCCCGGCGCCGATCTGGACAAAGCCGCCTCGGCCGGAGCGTTCGGCTCCTTCCTGCACCAGGGACAGATCTGCATGACCACCGGGCGGCACCTGGTTCACGAGTCCCTGAAGGACGAGTACATCGCCAAGCTCTCCGAGAAGGCGAAGAACCTGCCGGTGGGCAACCCCGCCGAGGAGGGCACCGCCATCGGCCCGATCATCGACACCGGGCAGCGCGACCGGATCCACTCGATCGTGGAGGACGCCGCGGCCAAGGGCGGCACCGTGGAGGCCGGCGGAGAGTTCACCGATCTCTTCTACTCCCCCACCGTGATCTCCGGGATCACCGCGGAGAACCCGGCCTGGACCGAGGAGATCTTCGGACCGGTCGCCCCGGTGATCTCCTTCTCCACCATCGAAGAGGCGGTGGAGATCATCAACAGCAGCCAGTACGGCCTCTCCGTGGGCGTGCTCGGCGACGTCGGGCTGGCGATGCAGGTCGCGGACCAGGTCAACTCCGGGAAGGTGCACATCAACGAACAGACCGTGGGCGATGAGGCCACCGCGCCCTTCGGCGGGGTCGGTGACTCCGGGACCGGCTCCCGGGTCGGTGGTGCGAGCGCGAACATCGAGTCCTTCACCGAGACGCAGTGGCTGACCGTGCGCTCGGAGATCGCCCCCTACCCGTTCTGAGCAACGCCTGCGGGCTCAGCTGCGGGGGCCTGAGGGCTCGCCTGCGGGGCCGGTGTCCGGCCCCGCAGGGCGTCCCGCCGGCACGCGCTCAGCTTTCGCTGACGCTGACCTGGGCCTTCTCCTCACGGCCGGAGGCCCAGAGCAGCAGCTCCTCGGGGGCACCCTGGACGCTCAGCGGAGCCGCGGAGGACGGGCCGCACGTCGTCGTCCCGTAGCCGGGGCTGGTGAAGGTGATCCGGCGCTTCGCATTGCGCGCGCCCAGCGCGAACATCGCGGAGCTGCCCTGCTTCCAGAGCCGGCGGCGCAGCTTCTCGGGGATGCCGCGCGGGTGCTTGGGGTCGAAGTCTGGTTGGGCGCGCAGCACGTCCTCGGTGTGGATGTAGAACTCGGCGGTGTTCATCAGGTCATTGAGCACCGGGAGGTTCTGCGGGAAATACGCCGGAGGGCCGGCTTCCGCTCGATTCACCAGCGACTGGTACCCGGTGCCGCGCAGCGTCTTCAGCGCGGCGCGGGCGCGTTCCCCGACCACCGGCAGCATGGGCCCCACGATCAGGTCCGGGCGGGAGTCCCGGATCACGATGTGCAGCGCCAGATCTTCAGCCGCCCATCCTTCGCAGAGCGTCGGGGCGTCGGCGGGCACGCTGCGCAGGGCCGCGGCCAAGGCCTGGCGCTGCTCGGAGGCTGTGGAGGTCATAGGCCCAAGTGTAGGGTCGGGGGCAACACTTTTGGGTACGGGAAGGACCATCGAGATGACTCAGCGCACGCACGCCACCACCGGGTACGACCCTGATCAGACCCCGGATTCCACGCTGAAGCAGCTCATCGCGCTGATCCTCTTCGTGGGCATCCCGCAGGCCGTGGGATTCCTCGGCAGCATCCTCACCTCGGATCAGACCGACGGCTGGTACGCGGAGGCAGATAAGGCCGCCTGGACCCCGCCGGACGCGGTGTTCGGGCCGGTCTGGACCGTGCTGTACCTGCTGATGGGCGTGGGCGCCTGGCTGGTCTGGCGACGCCGGCACAGCGTCAACGCCACCCCGGCCCTCGCGCTGTTCGTGGGCCAGCTGGTGCTCAACAGCATCTGGTCCCCGCTGTTCTTCGGCGGTTACCCGATCTTCGGCACCGCCGCGCTCTGGGCCGCCATGGTGCTGATCGCCGTGCTGATCGTGGCGATCACGCTGACCATTTGGCGGTTCTGGCCGATCTCCCGGCTGGGCGCCTGCCTGCTGCTGCCGTTCCTGGCCTGGACGCTCTACGCCTCCACGCTGAACTTCTACATCGCGCTGATGAACTAGAGCAGCAGAGTCTCAGTCCCGCGTCCGACGGCGCGGCTGGGCTGTCGAATGCGGCTCACCGGCTGCCGGGTCGGGCTCAGCAGCTGCCAGGTGCGGCGTCAGTCCGCGAGCAGAAGCTCCCGCAGCTTGGCCTCGACGTCGGCGTTGGAGGGCTCCACCTGGTGGGAGCCGTCCGGGTAGAGGACCACCGGGATCTGCTTGCGTCCGGAGATGTCCTCGGCCACCTGCGCGGCGGCGGCGTCCTGCTCGAGATCGATGTAGTCATACTCGATCTTCAGCGCGTCCAGCTGGGCCTTGGTGCGCCGACAGTCCCGGCACCAGTCGGCGCCGAACATGCGGATCTTCGTCTGCTCTGTCATATAAGCTCTCCTTCTCACGCACGGCCTGCCATGCGGTTGTTCCGGCACGGCCCTGCCGTGCTGCGGTCTCAGCTGCCGAGCACGTGCTCCAGGGCTTCCTGCAGGGTGTGGTGGCGGAACGCGTAGCCCAGCGACTGGGCCTTCACCGAGGTGACCTGCTGATCCGCCCCGACGATCTCCTTCGCGCCCTGCTCGCCGAGCACCAGCTTCGGGCCGAAGGCCGGGACCGGGATCGCCGAGGGTCGTCGCATCACGGCGGCCAGGGTCTTGGAGTACTGCTTCGCGGTGACTGGCTCCGGGCCCACCCCGTTGACCGGTCCTTCGGCGTGCGGGTTCAGCGCCAGGTGCACGAAGAGTGAGGCGATGTCATCGATGCTGATCCAGCTCTGCCACTCTTTGTCTCCCAGCGGCCCACCGGCGCCCACGGTGTAGAGCGGAAGCAGCTGGGACAGCGCACCACCGGCGGGAGTCTGCACGATTCCGGTGCGCACGATCCCGACCCGCACGCCGGCCTTCTTCGCAGGTGCGGTGCTCTCTTCCCACTTCTTGCAGACCTCGGCGAGGAAGTCCGTGCCCGCCGGTGAGTCCTCGGTGAGGATGGCGCTGCGCAGCGCCCGATCCGCCGGCGTCGCGCCGTAGTAACCGATGGCGGAGCTGCTGATCAGCACGCGTCCGCGCTGGTCCGCCTCCTCCAGGTGCGCCAGGGTGGTCGCGATCAGCGAGGTGCCCTCCACCCGGGAGTCCAATACCTTCTGCTTGTGCTCCTCGGTGAAGCGGGAGGCCAGCGGGTGCCCCGCGAGGTGGATCACGGCGTCCACATCGCGCAGCGACTCCGGGTCCAGGGTGCCGGCCTCGGGGTCCCAGGTGATCTCCCCGGCCTTGGCCGCCGAGGAGCCTGACCCACCGCGGACCATCCTGCGGACCTCGATCCCGGCACCGCCGAGCAGGGCGCAGATCTGACGCCCGATCAGCCCCGAGGCGCCGCTGACCGCGACCACCTTGATCGGGGCGGCCTCGGGCAGGTGGTGGGAGTCTTGGTCCTGCTGGGAGGCCAGGCGACCGTGGGACTGGTGGAAGGCGAGGTCGTCGCTGCTCTGCCGGGCGCGGTAGGCGAAGATCCGGTTCAGCTCGGCCTCGAACTGGCGCGCCACCAGCTTCTTCGCCGCGGCCGGGAGCTTGTCCACCAGGGGCAGTTCGTAGGTGACCTTCTCGCGCAGGACCATGCCGGCGCCGTCGTCTTCGAAGCTGCGGTCATGCCGCCAGGACTTCGCAGGACCGGAGATCATCTCATCGGAGAAGCCGTGTCCGGGCTTGAAATTGGTGTGCCGCGAGCGCCACTTGGTGTACCCGCGCATCGGCAGCGAGCTGGCGGAGCCGGCCATATCCATCAACCCGGCCAGCGTGGTGCCGAACAGGCTCGGCATGTTGATCCCGAGCACCGACTCGGACCCGTCCTGGAGGCCGTTGCTGGGCTCCTCGATCACCCGGCCCGCAAAAGGCGGGTGCAGCCGCACCAGCGCACCGGGACGGGCGTACCAGTCGAAGACGTCTTCACGGGAGAAGGGCAGGTGGGTCTCGTACTCAAAGATCGGCATATTGCCTCCTGTAGGACTGGCGCGGCAGCTTAGCCGGAACGCTACCAGGCGGTACTGCCCGGTGTCTGGGAGTCGAACCCGTCAACGGGCCTCCCCGGTGCTAATCTCAGCCCATGCCGGTTCGCCAGACTCGTCGCGCCCGCGCCGCGCGGCGCCGCACCCGCCGCGTCGCCGCCTCCGGAAGCGACCTGACGCAGGAGCAGTGGTTCCGCATCCTGCAGGCCTGGTCACGCTGCGCCTACTGCGGGGCCGACGGAGCCGCGTTGCAGAAGGACTGCGTCTCCCCGATCTCCCGCGGCGGCCGCTACACGATCGAGAACGTCGTGCCGGCCTGCGGGTCCTGCAACGCGAGCAAGTCCAATGACGAGGTCACCTCCTGGATGCGACGACGACGCCTGGACGAGCCCGCGTTCCTGCGGCAGTGGGTTCAGATCACACGGGCGCTGCGCGCGGAGGATGCCGCGAGCTGATCCGGGCCTGAGGCTGTGCCTCACGCTGGGTCGCAGCCCGGGATCCGTGTCCTACCCCTGTGACAAAGTGGTCACGTGAGCATCTCCAGCACGAACACCGCCGCCCCTGACTCCTCCGCCGCCGAACGCGATCCGGCCTTCCACACCGAGGCCCGCGAGCGCCTCGCCGCGCTGGCCGGAGCCGAGGTGGACTTCCGGGAGGGCCAGTTCGAGGCGATCTCCGCCCTGGTCCAGGACCGGCGTCGTGTGCTGGTGGTGCAGAAGACCGGCTGGGGCAAGTCCGCGGTCTACTTCCTCGCCGCCCACCTGCTGCGCAGCCGCGGTCGAGGCGTCAGCCTGATCGTCTCCCCGCTGATCGCGCTGATGCGGGACCAGATCGCCGCCGCCACCCGGGCCGGAGTGCGCGCCCAGGCGGTCAGCTCCGCGAACGCCCACGAATGGGACTCCATCATGGAGTCCCTGCGCAATGACGAGCTCGACGTGCTGCTGATCTCCCCGGAACGCCTGGCCAACCCGCGCTTCCGCGACGAGGTCCTGCCCGGACTGCTGCAGCGCATGGGCATGTTGGTGGTCGATGAGGCGCACTGCATCTCCGACTGGGGCCACGACTTCCGCCCCGACTACCGCCGCATCGGGGAGATCGTGCGCAATCTCCCCGCCGAGGTCCCGGTGCTGGCCACCACTGCCACCGCGAACTCCCGGGTGGTCGATGACATCGCCGCCCAGCTGACCCCCGCCGGGGAATCCGGCCCTGAATCCGGCGGAGCCCAGCAGCCGGACAAGGAGGTCATGGTGCTGCGCGGCACGCTCAGCCGCGACTCGCTGCGCCTCGGTGTGCTCACGCTGCCGGATTCCGAGCAGCGCATCGCCTGGCTGACCCAGCACCTTGACGACCTCACCGGCAGCGGGATCGTCTACGCGCTGACCATCTCCCAAGCCACCGACCTCGCCGCGCACCTCAACGCCCACGGCTACAAGGTCGCCGCCTACACCGGGCAGACCGACCCGGATGAGCGCCAGCAGCTGGAACAGGCCCTGAAGGACAACACCGTCAAGGCGCTGATCGCCACCAGCGCGCTGGGCATGGGCTTCGACAAACCCGACCTCGGGTTCGTGGTCCACCTGGGTGCACCCTCCTCCCCGGTCTCCTACTACCAGCAGATCGGCCGCGCCGGGCGCGCCGTGGACAGCGCCGACGTGCTGCTGATGCCCGGCAAGGAGGACATCCGGATCTGGGAGTACTTCGCCCAGGCCTCCATGCCCACCCAGGAACGCGCCGACGCCGTGCTCGAGGCGCTCTCCCCCGAGACCACGCTTTCGGTGGCCAAGCTCGAAGCCATGGTGGAGATCCGCCGTTCCCCGCTGGAGCTGCTGCTCAAGGTCCTGGAGGTCGACGGCAGCGTCCGCCGGGTCTCCGGCGGCTGGCTCTCCACCGGGCGCCGGTGGACCTACGACGCCGAGCGCTACGACACCATCCTCGCGATGCGCCGGGCCGAGCAGCAGCTGATGCTCGACTACGAACAGCTCCCCGCCGGGGTCTGCCGGATGGTCTTCCTGGCCCACGCCCTCGACGACGACGAAGCCCAGCCCTGCGGCCGCTGCGACACCTGCGCGGCACCATGGTTCCCGCATGATGTCTCCTCGTCAGCGCTGGCCGAGGCCAAGGACAGCCTGGACCGGGTGGGTCTGGAGATCGCTCCGCGCAAGCAGTGGCCCACCGGGCTGAGCGCTCTGGGGATCGACCTCAAGGGCAAGCTGCCAGCCGAGGCGCAGGCCCAGCCCGGCCGCGCCCTGGCCCGGCTGAGCGACCTCGGCTGGGGCACCCCGGTCCGTGAGGCGCTGCAGGGTGAGGACGCCCAGGTCTCCGAGCAGCTGGTCCGCGGAACCATCCGGGTGCTCGCCGAGTGGGGGTGGGCGCGACGCCCCGACGTCGTCGTCTCGATGCCCTCCCGTCAACACCCGCTCCTGGTGGAGTCGCTGGCCGGCGCCCTCGCGCAGGTGGGGCGACTCCCCTACGCCGGGGCGCTGGACTGGGCCGATGGTGGACCCACCAGCACCCCGGACACCAACAGCGCCTTCCGGCTGGCGGGGCTGCTGGGGAGGTTCACGGTCTCCGGTGACCTCGCCGAACGCATCAGCGGCGCCTCAGTGCTGCTGGTCGACGACGAGGTCATCTCCCGCTGGACCTTGACCGTGGCGGCGGGAGAGCTGCGCGCCGCCGGTGCCGCCGAGGTGCTGCCCTTTGCGCTGGGGATGCGCGGCTGAGCCGGGCGGGGCACGGCGCATAGGTGCGAACCGGCGCCGAGCGCAGCGGATCAGGGCCCGTCAGGACGGGGGTATGGGCGTGAATGCTGGATACTCCCAGCTCCAGCCCGCAGGATGAGGACCGAAGCGTCAGCACAGCTTCTACTCCCGGCAACACCCTGAGGAAGGATGATCCGCCCCGATGAATTCCGACGCCGCGCACACCACCCCGGAGCCCTCGACCACGCACCGATCCATCTGGCTGGACAGCTACGCGACCGTGTCCATCCCTGCCGACACCTTCACCGAGAGCGCCCACTATGACACCGTCGTCGCCGGGGCGGGGCTGACCGGGCTCACCACTGCGGTGCTGCTGGCCCGGGCCGGGCATAAGGTCGCCGTGCTGGAGGCAAGGACCGTGGGCGCCGTCGCCACCGGGAACACCACCGCAAAGCTCTCACTGCTCCAGGGCACCACGCTCTCCAGCATCCGCAAGCACCACTCCGACGAGGTGCTCCAGGCCTATGTGGACGGCAACCAGGAGGGCGTCTCCTGGCTGGTGCGCTACATGCAGGAACACGGGGCGCCCTTTCAGCAGCGCACCGCCTACACCTACGCCACCACCGAGTCCGGGCTCTCTGCCGTGCAGCAGGAGTTCGAGGCCTGTCAGCAGGCCGGGCTGCCGGTCACCTGGACCGACCAGACGGACCTTCCCTTCCCAGTCAGCGGCGCCGTGGCGCTGGCCGACCAGATCCAGTTCCACCCCATGGATATCCTCGCCGCACTCGCAGCTGAGCTGCGGGAACGCGGAGGTGAGCTCATCGAGGGGGTCCGCGTCACTGGAGCAACCTCGAATGCTGCCGGAACCGGTGCGGCCACCAGCACCTCCGAAGGCTCTCCGCGGGCCTCCGCCGAGGACGACACCGAAGGCTCGCCCCTGAACCCGGCGGTCGACGACCCGGCGGTCGATGAGCCGGTGGTCGATGCGCCGGCGCTGCGCATCGAGACGTCCCAGGGCCCGGTGACCGCGGGCCGGCTGATGCTCGCCACCGGGGTTCCAGTGCTGGACCGCGGGGGTTACTTCGCCAAGCTCAAACCCAACCGCTCCTACGCGATGACCTACCGGGTCCCGCGGGGCTCGGGACGCATCCCCAAGGGGATGTATCTCAGCGCCGACACCCCGGGCCGGACCCTGCGCACCGTCCCGATCAACGGCGAAGAGCTGCTGCTGATCGGCGGCAATGATCACGGTGTGGGTCGGTCTGCCTCCGAACGCGCCGCCGTGGAGGACCTCGAGGCGTGGGCGCAGCAGCATTTCCCCGGCGCAGAGCGCACCCACGTCTGGTCCGCTCAGGACTACCGCGCCGCCCAGTACGTCCCCTTCTTCGGCACCCTGCCGCGCGGAGGTGGGCGGATCTACCTGGCCACCGGGTACAACAAATGGGGCATGTCCAATGCGGTGGCCGCGTCCCTGGCGATCTCCGCGCAGATCCTGGGTGGGCATATGGCCTGGGCCGAGACCCTCAGCGCCCGGATGGTCACCCCTTCCGACGTGTTCACCGGGATCAAGGACAACATCGAAGTCGGCGGGACCATGGTGGCCGGCTGGGTCGGCGCCGAGGTCCGGGCACTGCCCCAGGACGCCCCCGCCGAGGGCGAGGGTGCGGTGGGACGTGAGCACGGGAAGCCCGTCGGGGTCTCCACCGTGCAGGGCCAGACCTGCAAGGTCTCCGCTGTCTGTCCGCACCTGGGCGGGATCCTGAAGTGGAACGACGCCGCCCTGTCCTGGGACTGCCCGCTGCATGGTTCGCGCTTCGCCGCCGATGGCGAACTCCTGGAGGGCCCCGCCGTCACGAACCTCAGCCGAGGCTGAAGTTCCGCGGGTAGGAGCTCTGGGCGCCCACTCCGGTGGTGGCGGAGGCGGCGAACCGCGCGGCGATGCCCGCTGCGTCCTCCAGGCTGTCCCCGCAGGTCAGCCGGCCCAACAGGGCACCCGCGAAGGCGTCACCGGCGCCGCTGGTGTCCACCGCCTGCACCGGGACGCTGGGCACATGGACCGGGTCCTGGCCCGCGGTGTGGATGCTCGCGCCCTCGGCTCCACGGGTCACGATCAGGGTCTGCACGCCCAGCGCCTGGGCTGGATCTGCAGCGGCGGAGCGTGGCGGGCGGTTGGGAGCGCCGGTGTCCCCAGTAGTCCCGGTGACCTCGAGCAGCTCTGCGGCTTCACCCTCGTTGACGATCACCAGGTCCACGTGGCGCAGATCCACCGGCTCCCCGCTCAGCGGTGAGGCGTTCAACGCAACCCTGGTCCCCGAGGCCTGCGCACGGGCAGCGGCCTCGTGCACCGTCTCCAGAGGGACCTCCAGGCTCAGCAACATCCATTCGGCGTCAGCCAGCAGCTCCGCCGGGCAGTCCTCGGCCTGGAGCTCCGTGTTCGCGCCCGGGACCACCACGATGGTGTTCTCGCCATCCGCGCGCACGCTGATGAAGGCCATCCCCTGCGCGCCGCGGCCTGGGGTGACAGCGTCCACATGCACACCCGCCTCGCGCAGCGAGCGGACGGCCTCCGCTCCGGCGGCGTCGGAGCCGCAGCGCGCGATCAGGTGCGACTGCGCCCCGACCAGCGCGGCGGCCACCGCCTGGTTCGCACTCTTGCCTCCGGTCGCGGTCTCCGACGTCGAGGCCAGAAGGGTCTGACCCGGGGTCGGGAACTCGGACACCCGGACGGTGATGTCCCGGTTCACCGACCCCATGATGAGCAGCGTCATGCTGGTCCTTCCGGCGCTCAGGAGAGCGAGAGGAACAGCTTCTCGAGCTCCTCCACGGTCAGCCCGTCTTCGGTCTCTGCGGCACGTTCAGGTTCGGTGACGCAGAACTGCATGGCCGAGGAGACCACGCTGAACCCGGCGCGGTCCAGGGCGGTGGACACCGCTGCAAGCTGAGTGACCACGTCGCGGCAGCTGCCGCCGTTCTCCACGGCGTTGATCACCGAGTCCAGCTGCCCGCGGGCCCGCTTGAGTCGGTTCACGATCTTGCGCTGGGTCTCCGGATCGGCTTCTCTCATCGCTCTCTCCCTGCTTCTCGCACTGGTTCATCTCTATGATGCCAGCTGCGCTCGGCGCTGGCGGTACAACAGGGTCCCGAGCAGCGCGAGGATCACCGCGCCTGCTCCCAGTCCCACGGTCAACGGCAGCTCCTGGAGGAACACCACGATTCCCATGGCCAGTACCAGGTATCCGAAGGCCTTCTTCAGCGCCTTCTCGGGAACGTGCTTGCCGAAGGCGGTGCCGATCAGCGCTCCGATCACCGTGATCCCGGTGATCATCAGCACCGGACCCCAGTCGATGCTCACCGATGTCAGGTACCCGGCGAGTCCGGTGAAGGACTTCATCGAGATGATCAGCAGCGAGGTGCCCACAGCGGCGGGCATCGCCAGCCCGCCGAGGAGCACCAGCGCCGGGACCACCAGGAACCCTCCCCCGGCGCCGACCATGCCAGTCACCAGACCCACCACCAGGCCCTCGAGGAGGATCTTGGCCAGCGGCAGCTTCTTTCGCGGTCCGGCGGCGGCCTGAGCCCGGCGGTCCAGGATCATGGCCAGGGCGGTGGCCACCATCATCACGCCGAAGGCGACCATCAGCACCACGCTGGGCAGTCGACTCCCCATCAGGCCACCGCCGAAGGCGCCAGCCATCGCGGCGGCTCCGAAGAGGAACCCGGTGCGCCACTGCACGTTCCCGCGCCTGGCATGCGCCACCACACTCACCGCGGAGGTCACCCCGATGATGAACATCGAGGCGGCGATCGCCTCCTTCGGCGGCATCCCGGCCACGTAGGTCAGCAGCGGGACCGCCAGGATGGTGCCCCCGCCGCCGAGCAGACCCAGCGAGATGCCGATCCCGACGGCCAGGACCATCGCCAGGATCAGGCCCCCGCTCACCCCCGCGACGCCTGAGTCTGGGCTCCAGGGCCGCGGCCGGCCTGGATGGCCGTGGAGCGGGGAATCTCGGCGAGCAGCTTCTCCACGGTCGGATCAGCCTCCACCTTGTTCCACGGCATCTTGTTCAGCGCCGCCGCCATCGCGCAGGAATCGGTCAGCGCGGAGAACGTCAGCCCGGCACCGATGGCCCCGGCCAGGTAGCCGACCTTCGGAGAGATCAGCTTGCCGCCGAGAAAACCGGTGAGCACCAGCGAGCCAGCGACCATCCGGACCTGACGGTCCATCGCCCAGCGCTGCCGGCCACGCTCGGTGTGGTCGCGGTGCGAGGCCTCCAACGCGACGACGCCGCCGTCGAGCACCCGCGCCGTGTCCACTCCTGCAGCGCGCAAGTGCTGCAGGGCCTGGTTGGCGCGGTTGCCGGTCTGGCAGATCAGCACGATCTCCCCGGTGAACTGCTCGGCCAGGGTCTCCTTGTTCTTCTGCAGCAGGTCCAGGGGAACGTTATGGGACCCGGGAACCCGCAGCGATTCGTGCTCCGCGGGGGTTCGCACGTCGACGAGCAGCGGGGTGCTCGGTGAGCGCAGCTTCTCGGCCAGTTCGGTGGGGCTCATCGGGGATGCGGCCGCCGTCGTCGTCGGGCTCAGGGTGCTGGTGGTGTTCGGTGCCATAAGGCCGGTGGTTCCTCTCAAGAGATGGATGTCCTTCTAAGACCAGAACAAACGGGTCAGTGTGATGTGTTCCAGTCCGACCAGCCGGCATAGCTGCCGACGAGCTCACGGACGTCGTGACCCTGCCGGCGCAGCGCGCTGGCGGCCACCGAGTTCCGGACCCCGGACTGGCAGTAGGTGACGATCGGACCCGAGGCCGGCAGCTGGTCCTGGTGCCAGAGCACCCGGCCGGCGCTCAGCTGCTTGGAGCCGGGGACATGGCCCGCGGCGTGCTCGGACTTGTTGCGCACATCCAGCAGCAGCGCTGACTCGAAGTCCTCCAGCTCCGCGGGGGTGATGGTGGCAGGCTGGGTCTGCGGCAGATCAGCCAGGCTGATCGTGTAGCCCTTCACCGCGTCGATGCCCACCCGCATCAGATGGCGGCGCATGGTCTCGGCCGTCTCCTGGTCAGGCGCCAGCAGGATCAGCGGCTTGGACTCGGTCTCCGGGTCATAGGCCCAGGCGCCGAAGCTGGCGGCCTTGCCTCCGGCGGGGATGTTCAGCGCCCCCACCACGGTGCCCTGCTTGACCTTGGTGTGGGAGCGGGTGTCCACGAAGATCGCTCGGTCCTCCTCCAGGGCGCTGCGCACCTGGTCGGAGGTGAACACCGGCAGGGTCTCCAGCGGACCCAGGACCTTGGGGCCGTCCTTGTTCTCGCGCTTCATCCGACCGAAGTAGGCGTGGGCGTCGGGCTGACCGTCGAGCAGCTCATCGATGAAGCCCTGCTCGTCGTCCTTGGCCAGGTGCTTGGACCACCAGGCGTTGGCCCGCTCGTAGCCCACCGTGGTGGCGGGCAGCGCGCCCAGTGCCTTGCCGCAGGCGCTGCCGGAGCCATGTCCGGGGTAGACCAGCACGTGATCGGGCAGCGTGAGGAACTGCTCCTTGAGGCTTCGGTAGAGCTGCTTGGCCCCCTCGAAGCGGGTGTCGACTCCCCCGGCGGCCTCGTCGAGCAGGTCTGGGCGGCCGAGATCTCCTGCAAAGACGAAGTCCCCGGAGATCATGTAGCCGGGCGCATCGGAGAACGCGCCGTCGGTCACCAGGAACACCAGGTGCTCCGGGGTGTGGCCGGGAGTGTGGCGCGCCTCGATGGTGATGTTGCCCAGGGTGATGGTGTCTCCGTGGGTCAGCCGGGTGGCGTCGAAGCCGTACTGCCAGTCCTCGCCGCCCTCGCCTGAAACGTAGGCCTGCGCGTTCGCGGCCGCCGCGAGCTCGCGGGTGCCGGAGAGGTAATCAGCGTGGATGTGGGTCTCGGCAACTGCGGTGATCCGCATGCCGTGGCGCTGGGCCAACTCGAAGTACTCGCTGACATCGCGGCGGGCGTCGATCACGATCGCCTCGCCCTTGGCCTGGCAGCCGATGAAGTAGCTGGCCTGCGCCAGGTCCTCGTCATAGATCCGTTCCAGAAGCATGAGATCGCTCCCCTTCCTTGAAAGTCTGCGGATACCCCAGGGGGTATGCAGCTACTCTGACACATACCCCCTGGGGTATACAAATCCGAGAGTCTCTACGCGAGTCCTGGCTGCATCGGGTGTGAGATGAGAGACGAAGTTCACGAGGACGAAACATCACCCGGTACGCTGGAGACCTGCCCTCCCCCGGTCCTGCCCCAGGCGGCCCGCGCGTGGACGCGAGCAGCAATCTTGTGTATCTACCTGATCCGACCGGCCCACCGAGGCGCCGCTGCGGGTCAAGGCGGCACTGAGCACGACAGAGCCGACACCGGAGGATCACCACCATGCCCGCGAACACGCCCGCGAGGAACGACGACGCCGCCCAGCCGCCCGCCGCGGATCCGCAGACCGCGCCGGATCGGGACTCGACGGCCGACCCCAGCTCCGCGGCCCCCCGCTTTCCCGACGCCGAGCCGCGGCTGACGCTGCGCGGCGCGGTCGGCCCGGCCTACTTCCCGGTGGCCCTGCTGGCACGCTTCCCCTACGCGATGATGGTGGTCGGAGTGCTGACCCTGGTCGTGGCGGCCCGGGACTCGATCAGCCTGGGCGGTCTGACCTCGGCCATGGTGGGGCTGGGCACCGCGATCTTCGGCCCGCTCATCGGCGCCGCCGCGGACCGCGGGGGTCAGCGCCGGGTGCTGCTGGTCGCCGGCTCCGCCAGCAGCCTCTCGCTGCTGGGGATGGCCTGGGTGGTCTACAGCCCGCTGGGCACCTGGGCCGTGCTGGCCTCGGCGTTCCTGGTCGGGGCCACCGCCCCGCAGGTCCCGCCGATGTCCCGCAGCCGGCTGGTGGGCGTGATCTTCCGCCAGCTGCCCCCGGCCAGGCAGCAGAAGACGATGAACTCCACAATGGCGTATGAGTCTGCCGCCGATGAGATCACATTCGTCTTCGGCCCAGTGATTGTGGGCCTGCTCGCGGCCAGCCTGGGCGGTCCGGCCCCGATGATCGGTGCCGCGGTCCTCACGCTGTGCTTCCTGATCAGCTTCGCGCTGCACCCCACTGCCGAGGCGGTGCCCAAGAACGCGGCCACGCACCGGGAACCGGCCCCGGTGGCCGCGCTGTTCGCCCCGAGGCTGCTGGTGCTGCTGGCCGGCGCGCTGGGCATCGGACTGATCTTCGGCTCCACCTTGACCACGCTGACCTCGTTCATGGCCGATCTGGGCTATGCCGAACGCGCCGGGCTGGTCTACGGGGCGATGGGCATCGGCTCAGCGATATTCGCCCTCGCCGCCGCCCTGTTCCCCGCCAGCTTCACCCTGCAGGCCCGCTGGCTCAGTTTCGGCGGCGTGCTGCTGCTGGGAACCATCGGGCTGCAGTTCGCCTCGGCCCTGCCGGTGCTGATCCTGGTGCTGCTGGTGATGGGTGTGGGCATCGGCCCCACCCTCGTCACCCAGTTCAGCCTGGTGGCCGAGCGCAGTCCGCGCGGGCGCTCCACCACCGTGATGTCCATGCTGACCACCGCGATCGTGATCGGGCAGTCCTCCTCCTCGGCGATCACCGGGTTCATCGCAGAGAACCTCGGAACCCAGGCCTCCGCCGTCGTCCCGCTGGTGGCGGCGCTGCTGATCCTCTTCGCCGCGGTCGGCAACGCCCTCTGGGTGAGCAACGCCCGGGACTACTCCCAGGACTGACCCCAGCACTGATCCCCCGGTCGCCCGCCAGGACTGACCCCACCCGGCCGCACCCCCTCGGGACGCCCTGGCACCCCGCCGCACCCCCTCGGGACGCCCTGGCACCCCGCCGCACCCCCTCGGGACGCCCTGGCACCCGGCCCGTGGAATCCATTGTGCGATCTGTGCAGGTTTTTCCGGAGATTCCGGCCCGGGGAGCGTTCAAATTGCACAATGGACGCGCGGTGGGGCCTCCAAGTGGGTCTCCAAGCGCTGGCGACGGTGAGCTGCCTCGCGGAGGGGCACACTGCGGGCCTGCCATCGAGTGTGCAATTTTGGGGAGTTTCACGGTGCAAAACGGGCGAAACGTCCCCAGAATTGCACAATGGATGCGAGGTGGGCACTCCACGAGTGGCGCACCCGTCGGGGCGCACCCGTCGGGCGCACAGGACGCCGCGTGCAAGATGAGGCGCACCGGACGAGGGACCCAGGAAACCCGACGCAGAGCCCCTGCCCGCACGCACAAAGACGGCCGGCGAGGCCCCTGGAAGGGAACCTCGCCGGCCGTCTTAGTGGCTCAGCCCGTGGGCTGAAGCTATCTCAGCAGGAGCTGATCAGGCGTCGTCGTTGGAAGACTCGGCGGAGTCCTCCTCCACGACGGGTGCCAGGCTGAGCTTTCCGCGGTCATCGACCTTGGAGATCTCGACCTGGATCCGCTGGCCCACGCCGACGACGTCCTCGACGTCGTCCACGCGCTTGCCATCGTTGAGCTTGCGCAGCTCGGAGATGTGCAGCAGGCCATCCTTGCCCGGGGTCAGCGAGATGAACGCGCCGAAGGTGGTCAGCTTGACCACGGTGCCCAGGTACCGCTCGCCGATCTCGGGGACCTGCGGGTTGGCGATCGCGTTGACCGCGGCGCGGGCTGCCTCAGCAGCTTCACCGTTGGTCGCTCCGATCAGCACGGTGCCGTCATCCTCGATCGAGATGTCGGTGCCGGTGTCCTCCTGGATCTGGTTGATCATCTTGCCCTTCGGGCCGATGACCTCGCCGATCTTGTCCACGGGGACCATCACCGAGATGATGCGCGGCGCGAACTCGGACATCTCATCCGGAGTGTCGATGGCGGCGGCCATGACACTGAGGATGTGCAGCCGAGCCTCGCGGGCCTGCTTCAGCGCTGCAGAGAGCACCGAGGCCGGGATGCCGTCGAGCTTGGTGTCCAGCTGGATGGCGGTGACGAACTCGGAGGTGCCGGCGACCTTGAAGTCCATGTCGCCGAAGGCATCTTCGGCGCCGAGGATGTCGGTCAGCGCGGCGTAGCGGGTCTCACCGTCGACCTGGTCGGAGACCAGGCCCATGGCGATGCCGGCCACAGCGGCCTTCAGCGGGACACCGGCGTTGAGCATCGACAGCGTCGAGGCGCAGACCGAGCCCATCGAGGTGGAGCCGTTGGAGCCCAGCGCCTCGGAGACCTGGCGGATCGCGTAGGGGAACTCCTCGCGGGTCGGCAGCACCGGGGTGATGGCGCGCTCTGCGAGGGCACCATGTCCGATTTCGCGGCGCTTGGGCGAACCCACGCGGCCGGTCTCACCGACCGAGTACGGCGGGAAGTTGTAGTTGTGCATGTAGCGCTTGGTCTTCACCGGCGACAGGCTGTCGATGTTCTGCTCGAGCTTGAGCATGTTCAGCGTGGTGACACCCATGATCTGGGTCTCGCCGCGCTCGAAGATCGCCGAGCCGTGCACGCGGGGAAGCACCTCGACCTCGGCGGTGAGCTGACGGATGTCCGTCAGGCCGCGGCCGTCGATGCGGACCTGGTCGCGCAGGATGCGCTGGCGGATGACCTGCTTGGTCGCTGCGCCGATGGCCTTGGCGACTTCGCCGCCGCGACCCTCGAACGGCTTGCCCTCGCCGGCGAGCTCCTCGCGGACCTCGGCCTTCAGCTCGGAATCGGCAGCGTCGCGCTCCTGCTTGTCAGCGATCTGGTAGATGCTGCTCAGGCGCTCGGTGGCGGAGGACTCCACGGCGGCGAGGACGTCGTCCTCGTAGTCCACGAAGGTCGGCAGGTCGATGGCGGGCTTCGCGGCGCGAGCTGCCAGGTCGGCCTGGGCATCGCAGAGGACCTTGATGAACGGCTTTGCCGCTTCCAGGCCTTCGGCGACGATGTCCTCGGTGGGCGCGGTGCGGCCCTGCTCCTTGATCAGCTTCCAGGAGTCGTCGGTGGCCTCGGCCTCGACCATCAGCACGGCGATGTCGTCCTCGACGACCCGCCCGGCGACGACCATGTTGAACACGGCGTCCTTGAGCTGGGAGTGCTTCGGGAAGGCGACCCACTGGGCGCCGGAGCCGTTGTCGACCAGGGCGACGCGCACGGCGCCGATCGGGCCGGCGAAGGGCAGACCGGAGAGCTGGGTGGACATCGAGGCGCCGTTGATGGCGACCACGTCGTAGAGGTCATCCGGGTTGATCGAGAGAACGGTCTCCACGACCTGGACCTCGTTGCGGATGCCCTTCTTGAAGGCGGGGCGCAGCGGACGGTCGATCAGGCGGCAGGCCAGGATCGCGTCGGTGGAGGGGCGTCCCTCGCGGCGGAAGAAGCTGCCGGGGATGCGTCCCGCGGCGTACATCCGCTCTTCGACGTCGACGGTCAGCGGGAAGAAGTCAAAGCCTTCGCGGGGGGACTTGCCCACCGAGGTGGCCGAGAGCAGGCTGGTGTCGTCGTCCATGGTGACCAGGACGGAGCCGGCGGCCTGCTTGGCGAGGCGGCCGGTCTCGAAGGAAATGGTGCGTGTACCGAAGGATCCGTTGTCGATCACGGCTTCGGTGTAGTGAATCTCGGGACCCTGCATGACAGGTGTCTCCTCTCAGTTGCGTGCATTACTGGCGAGCCAGTGAGAGGAATGAATCTTCTTGCACATGGTCGGTCATCGATCGAAGCCCACGGGCCTGGCACGTGCTGTGCCTCCCGGAGGCTACTACCGAGGACCGGAACATATGAGTTCGATCCCTCTCACTGGCGGGTGCGCCACCCACTAGTCTCGCATACAAAGCAGGCGGCTCCTACGGCCGTGAAGACCGTGTGAGGAGCCGCCTGATTCGTTGCTTGGTGATCAGCGTTTGACGCTGAAGCTCATCGGCGAATACCGAGACGCTTGATCAGCGAACGGTAGCGCTCGATGTCCGTAGCAGCAAGGTACTTCAGCAGACGACGACGGCGACCCACCAGGATCATCAGACCACGACGGGTGTGGTGATCATGCTTGTGCACCTTCAGGTGCTCGGTGAGGTCGGAGATCCGACGCGTCAGAACCGCAACCTGGACCTCGGGTGAACCGGTGTCACCCTCGGCGGTCGCGTACTCCTTGATGATCTCCTGCTTGACAGCGGGATCTAAAGCCATGGAAGAGCTCCTTCATTGTTGTACCGCGAACAGGACCGGGCTTTGCCGGTGAAGGCCAGGGACCAGTGTCAGCCACCGCGGACTGCAGCATGACGGCGTCGCCGAAGCGACCTGTCTACGATACAGCAGCCCAGCGGCATGGGCCACCGGCCCCTCCCCCCGAGCGTTTTACCGGGCCTTACGTGCTCTACCGGCCCGACCGTTGGCGCGGTATCTCACGCAGGACCAGGTAAAACGCTGGTGTGCAGGACGGTGAGGTAGGGCAGCGCCACCGGCTCCCCCGGGGTCAGCCCGAGGTGCTCGTCGAGGTACCAGTCCAGGTTCGCCCGGCGGCGCGCCCGTGCGGGCTCATCGGCGGAGAGCCAGGAGCTCAGTGTGGTGGAGAGCTCGCGGATGTCCTCCGGGGTGATCCCCCGCTCCCACCGGGTCTGCGTGGTGTGCCAGGCGTCAAAGCGTGCCGGGTCCACCGGAGGGGTCCAGCCCGGGCGGTAGACGTCCCCGGCGCGCATGATCCGGGTCAGCCGGTGCACCCAGGGCACCGAGGTGTCCAGGTAGTTCGCCACCACGGCGAGCACTCCCTGTGGGCGCAGGATCCGGCGCACCTCCTCCTGGACCAGGGCATCGTCGAACCAGTGCCAGGCCTGGGCGGCGACGACGACGTCGCAGCTCGCCTGGCCGAGGCCGGTGGCCTCCGCCGTGGCCTGGTGGAGCTGGAGCCGGGCGCGCCCGAGCTGGTCCTCCGGGCTGCGGGCGCGCAGCACCTGCAGCATCGCCGCCGAGGGTTCCACCGCGTGCACGGAGGCGCCGCCGGCCAGCAGCGCCCGGGTGAGGATCCCGGTCCCGGCGCCGAGGTCGGCGATCACCGGCGCCTGGGCGTCCCCGGCGGCCTGCGTCCCGGCGGCCAGCCTGGCGGTGTCTTGCCGCATGCCATCCTGCCCCGCGGGCAGATGTCCCGTCGCGGCGGCCAGCAGCTGCTTCACGGCAGCCTCGGGATAGCGCGGCCGGAGCGCGTCGTAGCGCCAGGCCGCTTCCAGGGTGGTGTCATCGTCGAAGGCGGCAGCCAGACGACGGCGTCGTTCCGGATCGGTGATCAGCGCCTGCTGGGCCGGCCGAGGTTTGGGGCGGGAGGGCACGCGCCGGCTCCGGGTCTACTCGGCGGGCAGCCGGGAGAGGACCTCGCGCGTCTGCTCCACGTCCTGGTACATCTGCTCCACCAGCTTGGGCACGCCCTCGTAGGCGACCATTCCGCGCAGCCGCTGCACAAACTCAACCCGGACGTGCTGGCCGTAGAGGTCGAAGTCCTCCACCTCTTCGGCGGGCCGGTCGATCACATGGGATTCCACCACCCGTTCCACGCCGTGGAACGTGGGATTCGAGCCCACGGAGATCGCGGCGGGCCAGCGAGCGCCGGCGGCGTCGACCAGCCAGCCGGCGTAGACGCCGTCGGCGGGGATCATGCCCTCGGAGTCCCCGCCCAGGTTCGCGGTGGGAAAGCCCAGACCGCGCCCGCGGGCAGCACCGTGGACCACCTCGCCGAGCACCGCGTGGGGCCGGCCCAGCACCTCGGCGGCGGCGGCCACATCCCCTGCTTCCAGGGCCTCACGGACCCAGGTGGAGGAGCAGCGGCGTTCGGTCTCGGCCACGGAGCGCCCGGAGAGCGCGAAATCATCCACCCCGAGCACCGTGAAGCCGTAGCGCCGGCCGAGCTCGACCATGGTCTCGAAGTTCCCGGAGTTCCCGCGGCCGAAGCGCACGTCGTGTCCGATGACCACCACGGAGGCATGCAGGGTGTCCACGAAGTAGGTCTTGACGAACTCCTCGGCGGTGAGCCCGGCGAGGTCGAGGTTGTAGTGCAGCACCAACAGCGCGTCGATGCCGGTCTCCGCCAGGCGCTGGAGCTTCTCGGCGGTGCCGGTGAGCATCACCGGGGACTCTTCCGGCCGGTGGACCTGCAGCGGGTGCGGATCGAAGGTGATCGCCACAGCCTGCGCGCGCGGCTGAGTGTGCGCCTGCGTGGGTGCCTGGGCGGGCGACTGGGTGCGCGAAGGCACCTCGCCCGGGGCGGCCAAGGCGGCGTCGTCGGCCTGAGCACCAGTCTCGGCGCCAGTGTCACCCTCGGCCTGCCCGTGGGCGGCGGCGACCAGGCGGGCCAGGACCTGCTGGTGTCCCAGGTGGACGCCATCGAAGTTGCCGATGGTCACTGCGGTGGGTCCGAGCCCGCGCGGGACTTCTTCAAGACCGTTCCAGAACTGCACGTCGCTCAGCCTATCGCTCATCCCTGGTCTTCCCGCGCGGCCTCGGTGCCGGGACGGTGCCGCAGCAGCCAGAACAGACCGATGAACGGCAGCACCAGCGGCACGAATCCGTAGCCCTCACCGAAGTGGGACCAGACGGTGGCCTCGTTGAACAGCTCTGGGTCCAGATAGGTCCACAGGCCGACGCCGAGCACCCCGGTCAGCTCGACCAGCACCGCGACCAGCGCGAGCAGCCAGGCGCGCGGACCGATGCGGGCCAGCGCGATCGTGGCCACGATGTACACCCCGGCGGCGAAGGCGCTCAGCGTGTAGGACACCGGGGAGGCGTCGAAGTCGGTGAGGATCTGGTACAGCGCCCGGGCGAAGGAGGAGACCGCGAAGATGCCGTAGGCGGTGATGATCAGCATCCCCACCCCGCGGTTGCGCGGGGTCGGTGAGGCGTTGCGTGGTGTGTCCTGCGGCGACCGGGTCATAGCGCGCTTCCCCACCAGATCTCCTCCAAGCGGTAGACCATCACGAACACGACGAGCCCGACGAAGCTCATCACCAGGTTGGACCAGCGGGTCTTATCGATCATGGCCCAGATGAACACCCCCACCGGAAGCAGGAGTGCAGTGAGAATATAACCCCAGAACTCCCAGACCTCCCCGGCCACCGAGGCGCCGCCGAGCTGCCTGATCCCGGCGTAGACGGCATAGGCCAGCAGGTAGAGCTCGATCGCGGCCAGCGAGATGATCGAGGAATCAGCCGGATGATCCCGGACCGCGGTCATGGTCCAGCACACCAGCACAGAGAGCCCACAGACGATGGCGCCTATGAGGAACATCACCGTCATCCGGCGTCCCCGCCCGCCTGTGCGGCGCCGGATCCCGGCGTGGTCGCGAAGACCAGCTCGGGCTTGGCCTGGTAGTCGACGGCGTTCGAGTCTGCGGCCTGGGCCGCGTCGGGAGAGGCGGAGGCGCCCTTCTTGGCGGGCACGTCGGTGAGCAGCGCGACCAGTTCTCCGTCGGGCGCGAAGGCGGCGGTGAGCTGCGCGGAGTCTCCGGTGCCGGATGCGGTGATCCGCCGCCCGTAGCCCAGGTTCGTGGTCTCCTCGGCGGTGAGCTTTCGTGCCGGGAAGAGCTGCTGCGCGGCCTCGGCGAGGCCGATGTAGCCGAAGTCCTCGCCGAGCTGGTCCAGCGTGAGGGTCTGCTCGATGCTGTAGGAGCCCACCGCGGTGCGGCGCAGCGCGGTGAGGTGGCCGCCGACCTCTAGCGCCTCGCCGAGGTCGCGGGCCAGGGCTCGCACATAGGTGCCGGAGGAGACCCGGACCTCGATGTCGACGTCGACGAGCTTGCCGCCGTCGATCCGTCGGATGTCGAAGACCTCGAAGTGATGCACGGTGACGCCGCGGGCCTGCAGCGCGACCTCTTCTCCGGCGCGGGCCCGGGCGTGGGCGCGCTGACCGTCGACCTTGATCGCGGAGACCGTGGCGGGGACCTGCTGGATCGCCCCGGTGAGCGTGGCGATCTCGGCGGTGATGGCTTCCGGGGTCACCGCGTTGGCGAACCGGGTCTGCAGCACCTCCCCCTCGGCGTCGTCGGTGGAGGTGGACTGGCCCAGCCGCACGGTGGCGGTGTAGGTCTTGTCCACCCCGACGATGTGGGTGAGCAGCCGGGTGGCGCGGTTGATCCCGACCACCAGGACCCCGGTGGCCATCGGATCCAGCGTCCCGGCGTGACCCACCTTGCGGGTCCCGGCAAGCCTGCGGATCCGACCCACCACGTCATGGCTGGTCAGGCCGGCCGGCTTGTCCACCAGGACAAGTCCGGAACCGACCTCCAGCTCTTCAGGCTTCTGCTTCTTCCCCATGGGCGTCCCGCCGTGCCTTGACCGGGCTCAGCGATCCGCGGCGCTGGAGGCGTCGGCGTCGCCGTCCTGGGCGGGCGCGTCCTCGGCGGGCTCCTCCTCGACCTGCCACCGGTAGGGCTTCTCCTCCGAGGCGGGCTGGGCGTCCTTGCGCAGGGCTGCGACCTGTTCGTCCTGTTCCCGGGCCTTGCGCAGCAGATCCTCCATATGCGCGGCGGACTCCGGGATCTCATCGGCCACGAACTCCAGGGTCGGGGTCAGCCGGATGTTCAGCTGCCGGCCGAGCTCGTAGCGCAGGGTGCCCTGGTTCGCGGCCAGGACAGCCTCGGCGCCGGCGCGGGACTCTTCGTCCGGAGCCATCACGGTGTAGTACACCGTGGAGTGCTGGAGGTCGTTGGTGACCCGCGCGTCGGTGACCGTGATCAGTTCTGCGCGCTCATCCTTGACCCGGCGACGCAGCGCCTCGGCCACGATGACCTTGATGCGCTGGGCCAGTCGTGCGGCGCGTGCTGGATCTGCCATGATGCGCTCCTCTCAAAAAGTGCTTGTCCCTGTCCTGGTCCCGCGCTGCGGCGGGTCAGGTGGGTCTTCTCTGGTGACGACTCCGAGGACCCCGCCGCTGGCAGGGTCCCCGGAGCACGTGCCGGGCGAACCGGCAGGCCTGGTCAGGAGCGCGGAATCTCGCGCATCTCCCAGGTCTCGATGCTGTCACCTTCGCGGATGTCGTTGAACGATCCCAGACCGATGCCGCACTCGAAGCCGTCGCGGACCTCGGTGGCGTCGTCCTTGAAGCGCTTGAGCGACTCGATGGTGAGGTTCTCAGCAACCACGTTGCCGTCGCGCACCAGGCGCGCCTTGGCGTTGCGGCGGATGAGCCCGGAGCGGACGATCGAACCGGCGATGCTGCCGAACTTCGAGGACCGGAAGACCTCGCGGACCTCCGCGGTGCCCAGCGAAGCCTCTTCGTACTCCGGCTTCAGCATGCCCTTCAGGGCTGCCTCGATGTCGTCGATCGCGGCGTAGATCACCGAGTAGAAGCGCATGTCCACGCCCTCGCGCTCGGCGAGGTCGTTCACGCGCTCGGCAGGACGGACGTTGAAGCCCAGGATCACCGCGTTGTCCACGGTGGCCAGGTTCACGTCGTTCTGGGTGATCGCACCGACGCCGCGGTGGATGACGCGCAGCTGCACGTCGTCGCCCACATCGATCTTCAACAGCGCATCTTCCAGGGCCTCCACGGCACCGGAGACGTCGCCCTTGAGGATCAGGTTCAGCGTGTCGATCTTGCCCTCGGCCACGGCCTGGTCGAAGTCTTCCAGGCTGATCCGCTTGCGACGCTTGGCCAGCTGAGCGTTGCGCTCCACCGCCTCACGCTTCTCCGCGATCTGACGTGCCGTGCGGTCATCCGAGGTGGAGAGGAACGTGTCACCGGCGCGGGGCACCGAGGACAGGCCCAGCACCTGCACCGGACGGGAGGGCAGAGCCTCCTTGACGGTCTCACCGTGCTCGTCGAACATCGCACGGACGCGACCGTGGGCGGTGCCGGCGACCATGTTGTCGCCCACCCGCAGGGTGCCCGACTGGACCAGCACAGTGGCCACAGCGCCGCGACCCTTGTCCAGGTTCGCTTCGATGGCCACACCGCGTGCCGCCTTGTTCGGGTTCGCGGTGAGCTCCAGGGCGGCGTCTGCGGTGAGCAGCACAGCCTCCAGGAGCTCGTCGATGTTCAGGTGCTTCAGCGCGGAGACGTTGACGAACATGGTGTCGCCGCCGTACTCCTCGGGCACCAGACCGTATTCGGCCAGCTGACCGCGGACCTTGTCCGGGGAGGCGCCTTCCTTGTCCATCTTGTTCACCGCGACGACGACGGGGACGTCGGCCGCCTTGGCGTGGTTCAGCGCCTCGATGGTCTGCGGCATGACACCGTCATCGGCGGCCACGACCAGCACCGCGATGTCGGTGACCTTCGCACCACGGGCACGCATGGCGGTGAACGCCTCGTGACCGGGAGTATCGATGAAGGTC
This sequence comes from Nesterenkonia sandarakina, assembly GCF_014138825.1. Taxonomy (NCBI): domain Bacteria; kingdom Bacillati; phylum Actinomycetota; class Actinomycetes; order Micrococcales; family Micrococcaceae; genus Nesterenkonia; species Nesterenkonia sandarakina. The sequence goes on from NZ_JACJIH010000001.1 coordinate 1,366,757, forward strand.
AGGCCGCGTTCCACGCCCTCGTGCTCGACGTGGACCTGGTAGGCACCGATGTGCTGGGTGATGCCGCCGGCTTCGCCTTCGGTCACCTTCGCGCTTCGGATGGAGTCCAGGAGTCGGGTCTTGCCGTGGTCGACGTGACCCATGACGGTCACGACGGCGGCGCGGGCGGAGAGCTCGTCGGAGCCCTCTGCCGCCAGCTCGTCTTCGATGTTGATGTCGAAGGTCTCGAGCAGCTCGCGATCCTCATCCTCCGGGGAGACGATCTGGACCGGGTAGCCCAGCTCCTCACCCAGCAGGTGGAAGGTCTCTTCGTCCAGGGACTGGTTGGCAGTCGCCATCTCACCGAGCTTCATCAGCACGGTGACCATGGCGGCCGGCTCGGCATTGATCTTCTCGGCGAAGTCGCCCAGCGAAGAGCCGCGGCGCAGCCGCACGGTGACGCTGCCGTCACCCTTGGGAACGCGCACGCCGCCGATCTCACGGGACTGACGCTGCTCCATCTCCTGGCGCTTCGCCCGCTTGGACTTGCGCGCCTTGGCCTTGGAGCCGCCGCGCCCGAAGGCACCGGCTGCGCCGCCACGGCGGGGTCCACCACCACGACCACCGCGCGGCGGACCGCCGGCGGGTGCGCCCGGACGACCACCGGCAGGTGCCGGGGTCTGGCTGGGCATCATCGAGGGCTTGGGACCACCCGGACGGGGAGCGGGACGCGCTGCGCCGCCTGCTGCAGGAGCTCCTGGGCGGGAACCGGCAGCGCCTGCCGGGCGGGGTGCGCCCGGACGCGGTGCGCCACCGGGTGCGCCCTGACCGCCGCGGGGACGAGGTCCGCCGCCGCGCTCAGTGCGCATGCCCTGCTGGGGTGCGAACGGGTTGTTCCCCGGACGTGGTCCGGCCGGCTTGGGTCCGGGGCGCGGACCGCCGGTCCCACCGGGACGCGGGGCCGCACGCTCGGCGCCCATCCCCTGGCTCGGGGCGTAGGGGTTGTTGCCCGGGCGGGGAGCACCGGGCTTCGCGCCGGGAGCGCCCGGCTTGGAGCCGGGCTTCGCCGCGGGGGCCTCGCTGGCCGCAGCCGGCTTCTCCGCCTGGGGCGCTTCAGCCTTGGGGGCCTCGGCCTTCGGGGCTGGCGCCTTGGCGGCGGGGGCTTCCGGTTCGGGCTTGGCAGCGGGCTTCGGGCCGGGCCGGGGGCCGGGCTTGAAGCCGCCGGAGCGCGGCGCGGAGGAGCTGGATTCTGACTGGGGCGAGCGCTCAGCGGCAGGCGCGGAGGCGCCGTCGGACTTCTTCGGAGCCGGACGAGCAGCGCCGTTGGACGCAGGGGCGTCAGCGGCGGGCTTGGCGTCAGGGAATGCCTGGCGCAGCTTCTTCGCCACCGGGGGCTCCACGGTGGAGGAGGGCGACTTCACAAATTCGCCCATGCCCTGCAGAGTTGCTAGGGCTTCTTTCGAGGTGATGCCGAGCTCTTTGGCGAGCTCGTGTACGCGGGCCTTGGCCACATTTCTCCTTGTCTGGCCCACGCTTCCCCGCCGGCACCAGCGGGGCTGATGTCAGCGGTTCATCGGCGAAGGCCTTTTGAACTGTTCTGAAACCTTGACGGAGTTGCCGTGATGGGTCATCGCTGCGAACTCATGCGTCGGTCTTCATCGGGGATCCATCTCTCTGAACCCGCTTTCTGGTCTCCCCCGCTGATCCGCCGCATTGCTGCGGCGAAGGCGGCGTCAGCCGTCGGTGCCAATAATGTCGTGCAGATCAAGTGCGCTCGGGTCCACTTTCCGGCGGAAGGCCCGGTTGAAGGCCTTGCGCTTGAGCGCGGTCTCGAGGCATTCGCGCTGCGGGTGCAGCCAGGCGCCTCGTCCGGGCAGTGCCCGGTCGGTGTCCCACACCACCAGAGGCGGTGCGGTCTCGGCGGTCTGAGCTGCGGTGAGTGCGAGCCTTATTGCCGTGTCCTGAGCGACCGCACGGCGACAGCCGATGCAGGTACGCACTGGAACCATGACAGTCTACCCCTTCCGGCGGGATCGAGCAGAAACGTGGGAGTCGGTCGTCTGCTCAGGACGCGGCGAGCGTCGCATCGGAGACGATGTCGATCCGCCAGCCAGTGAGCTTGGCCGCGAGCCGCGCGTTCTGGCCCTCTTTTCCGATCGCCAGGGAGAGCTGGTAGTCCGGAACCACCACGCGGGCGCTGCGGGTGGCCTCATCCAGGATGGTCACCGACTTCACCTTCGAGGGTGAGAGCGCGTGGGCGATGAACTCGGCCGGGTCATCGGAGTGATCGATGATGTCGATCTTCTCGTCGTTGAGCTCGTTCATCACCGCGCGCACCCGGGACCCCATCGAGCCGATGCAGGCGCCCTTGGCGTTGATCCCGGACTGGTGGGCGCGCACCGCGATCTTGGTGCGGTGCCCGGCCTCGCGGGCGATCGCGGTGATCTCCACGGAGCCGTCGGCGATCTCTGGGACCTCGTGTTCGAAGAGCTTCTTCACCAGTCCCGGGTGGGAGCGGGAGAGCGTGATGGAGGGCCCGCGCATCCCGCGGTGGACGTCGACGACGTACGCGCGGATCCGGTGCCCGTGGACGTACTCCTCGCCGGGGACGTGCTCCTGCGGGGGCAGCAGCGCCTCGACGCTTCCCAGGTCCACCTGGATCATGTGCGGGTTCCGGCCCTGCTGGATGGTGCCGGAGATCAGCTCCCCCTCGCGACCCTTGAACTGGCCCAGGACCTGATCGTCCTCGGCGTCGCGGATCCGCTGCATGATCACCTGGCGGGCGGTGGAGGCGGCGACCCGGCCGAAGTCCCGGGGGGTGTCATCGAACTCGCCGATGAAGGTGCCGTTCTCGTCCTGCTCCTTGGCCCATACCGTGACGTGGCCCGTGGACTGATCGATCTCCGCCCGGGCGTGCTGCAGTGCACCGGGTGATTTGTGGTAAGCCAGCACCAGCGCCTGTTCGATGGCGGGGATCAGCCGCTGCAGCGGGATCTCGCGCTCTTTGACAAGCATGCGCAGTGCGCTCATATCGATATCCACTTGTGCCTCCGGTTAAGCCAGTATCTACTGCGTGTGGGAAAACTCTACCTGCACTCGTGCGTGCGTGATCGCCGCGAAGCCGATCTCCATCGGGTCACCATGCTTCACCGGCATCCCCTTCTTCGGCGCCGGCTTCTGCTCGATCACCGTGATCGAGCCCTCCTGCACGGCCTGCAGCCTGGCCAGCATCGGAGAGTGCCCGGCCTGTGTGATCTCCAACAACCGGCCCACATTTCGCTCGAAGTGCCGCGGTTCGGTCAGCGGACGGGTCGCCCCGGGGGTGGACACCTCGAGGTCGTAGCTCTCGAGCTCGGGCAGCACATCTTCTTCGTCGAACCGGGCAGAGATCGCCTGCGAGATCTCGGCGACAGTGTCCAGGTCCACCTGCTCGGTGCCGCTGAGCAGATCCACCGAGACCTTCAGCGTGGTGCTCGGCCCGGTGGCGGTGAGCTCGACGTCTTCGAGGTAGAGCCCGTGCGCGGTGATCGTGGGGGTGATCAGCTCGGCGATCTTCGCGGCGCGGGGATCCTTGAAGCGCTGCTCGCCGGTGGGGCGGGGGGCGGTGGCCATGACGGTCCTAACGGTGGTGGTCTGCGGTGCGTCTCCATTGTGCCTGACCCTCCCCCGCTCGTTGCACCTGCCCCTGCCCCCCCTGCCGTTTTACCTGGCTCTGCGTGGTCTACCGGCCCTGCGGTTGTCTCGGTAGAACACGTGCGCCCCGGTAGAACGCGCGGAACGGGGAACTCCTGCGTTGCTCAACAGGCGCTGGAGTCGAGTGGAGTCCTGCAGGTCAGCCCAGGTGAAACGCACCACCCTGACCCCCAGCGAGCGCAGCCCGTCCTCGCGCTCCTTCTCCGCGATCACTGCCTGCGCAGGGTGGAGCCCGGAGAGCGTCATGGAGGCCCTATACTTCTGCAGCCCGTCGAACTCGCCCACGATTCCTGGATCCTCCCAGTAGAAGTCGGTCCGGCAGGTGACCCCGTGAGGGAGCAGGAACCGCCGCTGCAGCTCTGGTGCAGTGAATCCCAGTTCGGCGATGCGCACCCGAGCCCATGACTCCCCCACAGATTCCGCGCCGGCCTCGGAGAACTCCCACGCCACCTTCCAGCGCTCCCTGCCCCGCGCGGAGGCCACCAGAGACAGCCAGGGTTCGACGGCGGAGAGCGCCCCACCCGGCTCAGCCTGCGCGCCGAAGCGTCCGGCCCGATACGCATCGAGCACCGCCACCGCCTCCGCGAAGCTCATTCGGGGCACGGTGTCGGCCAGCACAAGCCCGATCGGCTCCAGCCAGGTCCACATGCCCGCGACGAGGGCCGCCGGAAGGCTCTCCGGAATCGGGAAACGCTGACGCACCAGGGCGTCCTGGTAGGGCTTATCCCATTCCTGTCCCAGTCCTTCGCGCAGCTGGTCCCGGAAGGCGCGCGGGTACTGGTGGCGCCGAGTGCCCAGGGCGCGCAACGCTGCCGGACTGGGGGCGCCGCCGTCGTGCGCCTCGGGGTGGGCCTCGGGGTGGGCCTGCAGCAGCCGCTGGATCGCGGAGGCGGAGGCGCGGCCGGTCAGCGCCGTGCCGGGGTGCAGGCCGACGGCGTCGTTGCGCGCCGTGCGCACCGTGACCGCCTCCGGGGGCCGCAGCAGGCCGAAGCCGTGCATCGCCAGTGCGGTGGTGCGGCAGAAGCGGGTGCTCGGTGACTGCAGGTTGACCGCCGCGGCGACGATCAGATGACGCTCCCATGGAGCCGTCTGCAGCCAGATGGAGGGCTCGATGTAGACGCCCCGCTGGACGCGCAGCAGCTGCCCGGCGTCGACCATCGCACTGAGCCTGCGTCCGATGTCGTCGACCTCGAGGAACCCACCGGTCAGCTCGGAGGAGCCGTAGGCGTCCCAGAGGTCCTTGGCGCGCAGGAGTCGCTTGCGGGGCAGGTCTCGCTGCGGGGTCTGCGGGGTCTGCGAGGTCTGCGGGATCTGCGGCGGCGTGGTCTGTGCGGTCATGGCAGAAGCCTGCCCCGCGCCGTCGGGAGCCGGGGATCACTGGGGCCGACTGTGGATAAACCTCCCACCCGCCCTGCGCGCCCCACCCGCCCCACCCGCCCCACCCGGCGTTTTACCGGGGCTGACGTGAAGTACCGGGCCAGCCAACGGCCCGGTGATCTACGCAAGGGCAGGTAAAACACCTAGGTGAGGAGCGACCCTTAGACTTGGGGCGGTAGAAGATCCCTTACCGGAAACGAGTTCACCTGTGCCGCTCCGCCTGTCTCATCTGTTCCTCCGCACGCTGCGGGACAACCCGGCCGACGCCGAGGTCGCCAGCCACCAGCTGCTGGTCCGCGCCGGCTATATCCGCCGCGCCGCCCCGGGCGTCTACACCTGGCTGCCGCTGGGCCTGACCGTGCTGCGGAAGATCGAGGCGATCGTCCGCGAGGAGATGAACCGGATCGGCGCCCAGGAGGTGCACTTCCCGGCGCTGCTGCCCAAGGAGCCCTATGAGGCCACCGGGCGCTGGGACGACTACGGGGACGGGATCTTCCGGCTCAAGGACCGCAAAGAGGCGGACTACCTGCTGGCGCCCACCCACGAGGAGGTCTTCACCCTGCTGGTGAAGGATCTCTACAGCTCGTATAAGGACCTGCCGCTCTCGATCTATCAGATCCAGACCAAGTACCGCGATGAGGCGCGCCCCCGGGCGGGGCTGCTGCGAGGCCGCGAGTTCATCATGAAGGACTCCTACTCCTTCGCGCTCACCGAGGAGGACCAGAGCGCGGCCTATGACGCGCACCGCGAGGCCTATCTGCGCATCTTCGATCGCCTCGGCCTGCCCGTGGTCCCGGTCAACGCCCAGTCCGGCGCGATGGGCGGCTCGGCGTCGGAGGAGTTCCTCTTCCCCTGTGACATCGGCGAGGACACCTTCGTGGAGTCCGACGGCGGCTTCCGCGCCAACGTCGAGGCCGTCACCACGCCGGCCCCAGAACCGCTGGACTTCTCCGAGCTGCCCGCCGCCCAGGTGCACCACACCCCCGGCACCGACACCATCGCCACCCTGGTCGACGCCGCGAACACCCACCAGCCCCGCGCGGACCGGGAATGGACCGCAGCGGACACCCTGAAGAACGTCGTCGTCGCCGCGGTGCTCCCGGACGGGACCCGCCGGATCGTGGTGCTCGGCGTGCCCGGCAACCGCGAGGTGGACCTCAAGCGCGCCGAGGCCACCATCGGCGGACTGCTCGGCGTCGGCGGCGAGGTCGCCCTGGAGGCCGCGAACGAGACGGACCTGAAGAAGCACCCCGGACTGGTGCGCGGCTACATCGGCCCCGGCCTCTCCCTGGATGCTCCGGTGCTCGGCACGGAGTCCAGCGGGATCAGCTACCTGGTGGATCCCCGCGTGGTCTCGGGCACCAGCTGGATCACCGGCGCGAACCAGGCCGACCAGCACGTGTTCGGCCTGGTCGCCGGGCGCGACTTCGGCTGGGACGGGATCATCGAGTCCGTCGTCGTGGAATCCGGTGACCCGGCCCCGGACGGCTCCGGGCCGCTGCGCACCCGCCGCGGCATCGAGATGGGCCACATCTTCCACCTGGGCACCCGCTACGCCGAGGCGCTGGGCCTGCAGGTCCTCGACGTCAACGGCAAGCTCGCCACCGTGACCATGGGCTCCTACGGCTTCGGCGTCACCCGCGCCCTGGCCGCCATCGCCGAGGCCACCCACGATGAGAAGGGCCTGATCTGGCCCGCCGCCATCGCCCCGGCCGACGTGCACCTGGTCGCCACCGGCAAGGGCGAAGAGGTCTACGCCGCGGCCGAGGCGCTGATCGCTGAGCTTGAGGACGCCGGTCTGAGCGCCATCTACGACGATCGCCCCAAGGTCTCCCCCGGCGTGAAGTTCGGCGACGCCGAGCTGCTCGGCGTGCCGATGCTGGTCACCGTGGGCCGTGGCCTGAAGAACGGCACCATCGAGCTCAAGGATCGCCGCTCCGGTGAATCCCGCGAGGTCCCGGTGGCCGAGGCCGCGGCAGAGGTGCTCGCACACGTCAAGGGCCTGCAAGACTCCAAGGGCGCGCGCTGAGCGAAGCCCTCGAGGCCGCCACTGATCTTCTCATCGGCGGCGGCCTCGAGATCACCTGGGTGACCCTGCTGCTGCTGATCGCGGCGGGCTTCGCGGCCGGGTGGGTGGACGCCGTCGTCGGCGGCGGCGGGCTGCTCCAGCTGCCGGCGCTGCTGATGGTCCCGGGGATCACCCCGGTCCAGGCGCTGGCCACCAACAAGCTCGGGTCGATCTTCGGGACGACGACGTCGGCGATCACCTACGCGCGACGAGTCAAGCCCTCGATGACCACGGCCCTGCCCATGGCGGCCGCCGCCCTGCTGGCCAGCTACGGCGGCGCAGTGGTCGCCGCCTCACTGCCAGAGCGGATCATCCTGCCGCTGATCCTGCTCGCGCTGATCGGGGTGGGCGTGTTCACCGCCGTCAAGCCCGACGTGGGCCAGCTCGAGAAGCTGCGCCACGCCAGGATGGGACACCTGGCCCGGGCCCTGACCATCGGGCTGATCATCGGTTTCTACGACGGCGTGCTCGGCCCCGGGACCGGGACCTTTCTGGTGATCGCGCTGGTCACCGTGCTGGGCTACAACTTCTTGAACTCCTCGGCACAGGCCAAGGTGGTCAACGTGGCCACCAACCTCGGGGCGCTGCTCTACTTCTTCCCCGCCGGCCACGTGTTCATCGGCCTGGGGCTGGTCCTTGGCGCGGCGAACATGGCCGGGGGCTACCTCGGCGCCCGGATGGCCATCGCCAAGGGATCGAAGTTCATCCGGGTGGTGTTCCTGGTGGTCGTCTTCGCCCTGGTGATCAAGCTGGGCTACGACGTCGCCGTCGACCTCTTCGGCTGAGCGGCAGTCCCGCGCTTCTCAGTACCGGACGACCGGCCCGGCCCCCCTCTCCCAGCGTTTTACCGGGCCTTACGAGGACTACCGGGCGGACGGACGGCCCGGTCAGCCACGTAGAGCCCGGTAAAACGCAGCAAGGGGTGGTCAGTCGAGGCTCTCGATGAGATCGGCGGCCTCCGCCTGGAGCTCCTCCGCGGCGACTTCGGCTTCCTCCTCGGACAGCGCCTCGGACAGCGGCACTGCCACGGTGACGATGTGTGAGCCGCTGCGCAGGGTGACCGCGGCGTCGTGCTCGCGCTCCCCCTCGGAGCTGATCCGCCGCGTGGTGCCCAGGGCGTCGTCTGCGGTGGAGGAGACATCCACGGTGTCCACGGAGGTCGAGACCTCTGGGGAGTCCTCGCTGCCGCGGCTGGCGGTGTAGGAGTCGCAGGACTCAAGCCCGTCCTTCTCTGCGGCGAGGTGGGCGTCGGCGGCGCGCCAATCGCGGAAGGTATAGATCACGGCCTGACGCTGCGCCGGGAGATCCACTGTGACCGGCTCTGATTCCTCCTCGGAATCATCCCCTCCGGAGTCGCCGTCACCGGAGTCACTGTCGCCGGAGTCGCCGTCACCGGAGTCACTGTCCTCGGAACCTTCGCTGCCGGAGTCGACCTCACCCTCGGAACCATCAGCGGAGTCTTCGCCATCACCAGAGCCATCCCCCTCGGGGTCCGCACCCTCGGAGCCCTCCCCCTCGGAATCCTCACCCTGCGGTTGCTGCTCCTGGTTGCTGGCGAGCTGGAATCCGGGCGCGGCTTTCAGCGCGCCGGCCTCCGGCTCACCCTCGGTCTCCGTGCCGGAACCCCCGCTGGAATCACCCTCAGAACCCTCACCAGAACCCTCACCAGGGCCCTCTGCCGCATCCCCGGGCTCGACGGTGCCATCGGCATAGGCCACCAGCGCGCCGGCTGGGACCGGCAGGGCCGAGCGCATCACGAATTGCTTGCACTCGGGCGGGTCGACCACCAGACGCTGCAGCTCGGTCTCGATATCGCGCAGCCCGGCCCAATAATCCTCGGTGTCGCTCAGCGCAGCATCTGGGTACCGGGACTCCAGCTGCTCGCGCATTTCATCGTGGGAGAGCTGGTTTCCCGCGGGTTCCGGGACCTGCTGCTGCACGCCGGCACCCCCGGTGCCCGGCTCGGCGGCCGGGGTTCCGGCCTGCTCCGCGGTGGAGGCACCACAACTGGTGAGCAGGAGCACCCCGAGGAGGCCGAGCGCGGCACCTGAGCTGGCTGCGGTCCTGGCGGAACCGCGGCGACGCAGCGGCGCCGTCCGGGGGAAGGGGAAGAAAGTCATCTAGAACAGTATGGTCGCGAAGGTCCCCACCTGAGTGAATCCAACACGCTCGTAGGTCCGAATCGCCGCGGTGTTATAGCTGTTCACATAGAGGCTGACGGTGGGCGCGAGCTGGAGTCCGCGCTCGACGACGGCGGCCATCCCCGGCCCGGCCAGGCCGCGTCCGCGGTGGCTCGGCCGCACCCACACACCCTGGACCTGGACCACTTCGGGGCTGACCGCACCGAACTCGGCCTTGAACATGATCTCCGAGGTCTCCGGGTCCACCGCGATGATCGAATGTCCGGCGTTGATGAGGCCGCGCACCCGCTCCCGGTACTGGCCGGCGCCCTGGGCGTAGGGCGAGAAGCCCAGCTCCTCGGTGAACATCGCGGCACTGGCCTGCTCCACCCGGGGGAAGTCTCCAGACCGGGAGAGCCGCGCACCCGCCAAGGGCTGCACGCCGGAGGCCTGCGTGATCGCCATCAGCGGCTGATCGGCCCGGACATCGCGCGCACCGGTCCACCCGGTGGCGTCGAAGATCTCCAGCACAGCCTCGGCGTCGCCATAGATCGAAGCCACCCGGCGGCGCATCGCACCGACCGCCACCCCGAAAAGCTCACCCTGAGCCGGGGTGGCCCCGACCGGGATGATGTTGCTGCCGGTCCAGCAGGCGGCGAGCAGCCCGTTATCGCCGTCGATGCCCAGCACCACGGCGCCGTTGCGGCCCTTGCCTGGTCCCGCCGATCGGCGGGCACGGATGGTGGCGCTGACCGAGACGTTGGCCACCGGGTCGGTGGCCAGCAGCCGCTCCAGAGCCGGGGTGTCCCCGTGTCCGAGCACGCGGACGCCGCCGCGGGTGGCGCGATGCACCCGGGCGGCTGTGGCGTCAGCTGACGGAGACCACAGGGGCACTTGCTGCCTGAGCATCTCCATCGGATTCGCGTTCCATCTCTTCGGCCAGCCGGTTGGCTTCTGCGATCAGGGTCTCCACGATCTGGTCTTCGGGAACAGTCTTGATGACCTCGCCCTTGACGAAGATCTGGCCCTTGCCGTTGCCCGAGGCCACCCCGAGGTCCGCGTCGCGGGCCTCACCGGGTCCGTTGACCACGCAGCCCATGACGGCCACGCGCAGCGGCACGGTCATGCCTTCGAGCCCAGCGGTGACATCGTCGGCGAGGGTGTAGACGTCGACCTGCGCGCGTCCACAGGAAGGGCAGGAGACGATCTCCAGCTTGCGCGGGCGCAGGTTCAGCGACTCCAGCAGCTGGTTGCCCACCTTGACCTCTTCGGCCGGCGGGGCCGAGAGCGAGACCCGGATGGTGTCTCCGATGCCCTGGGAGAGCAGCGCGCCGAAGGCCACGGAGGACTTGATGGTGCCCTGGAAGGCCGGGCCCGCCTCGGTGACCCCGAGGTGCAGCGGCCAGTCCCCGCGCTCGGCGAGCATCTGGTAGGCCTGGACCATCACCACCGGGTCGTTGTGCTTGACCGAGATCTTGAAGTCGTGGAAGCCGTGCTCCTCGAACAGCGAGGCCTCCCAGACCGCGGATTCCACCAGCGCCTCCGGGGTGGCCTTGCCGTACTTGTCCATGACCCGCTTGTCCAGGGATCCGGCGTTGACCCCGATGCGCAGGGAGACCCCGGCGTCGCTGGCGGCCTTGGCGATCTCTCCGACCTTGTCATCGAACTGCCGGATGTTGCCGGGGTTCACGCGCACCGCGCCGCAGCCGGCGTCGATGGCGGCGAAGACGTATTTGGGCTGGAAGTGGATATCGGCGATCACCGGGATCTGCGACTTCATCGCGATGATCTTCAGCGCCTCGGCGTCCTTGTCCGTCGGGCAGGCCACCCGGACGATGTCGCAGCCGGAGGCGGTGAGCTCCGCGATCTGCTGCAAGGTGCCGTTGATGTCGTGGGTCTTGGTGGTGGTCATGGACTGCACCGAGACCCGGTGATCGCTGCCCACACCTACCGACCCGACCTGGAAGTTCCGCGTCTTCCGGCGCGGCGCCAGCACTGGCGGCGGCGCGGAGGGCATTCCGAGATTGATCGCGGGCACAGACTCTCCTGATGCATCTTGGGCGTGGACGTCACGGAGACGTCGGGGTTCTTGGGGGCTCGGCGCCTGGCGTCCGCAGTGGACGTCGCCGCCGATTCTTCATGGTCACCGGCGAGGGTCACCCGCCTCCTCCATGGTACCGCCCGGTACGGGGGCGGCTAATCGAAGAGACGGATCGGGTTCACGATGTCGGCATAGATCAACAACACGCCCATCAGCAGCATCATTACGGCGACCACGTAGGTCAGCGGCAGCAGCTTGGAGATGTCGAAGGGCCCTGGGTCCGGGCGGCCCAGCAGCTTGGCCAGGCGCCGCCGCAGGCTCTCGTAGAGCGCCCCGGCCACATGGCCGCCGTCCAGCGGCAGCAGCGGGATCAGGTTGAAGACCATCAGCGCCACGTTGACCCCCGCCACCAGGGAGAGCAGCGAGACGAAGCGGGATTCCAGCGGAATCTCCTCCTGCGCGGAGAGCTCGCCGGCGATCCGTCCCACCCCCACCACGGAGAGCGGGCCGTCCGGGTCCCGCTCGGCGGAGGTGAAGGTGGACACGGCCACGTCATAAAGACGCACCGGCAGGTTCGCGACGACGGCGCCGACCGCCTTGGACTGCTCCCACACCACCGGTCCGGCCTCCCAGAACGGCTGCTGGACTATCTCCTGGTCCGCTCCCATCCCGATGAAGCCCACCGGTTCGGTGATCAGGGCGCCGTCGTCGTCGCGCTGGGCCCGGCCCAGCCCGTCGCTGATCGGGCGCTCGGTGAGGATCGGGGTCAGCGTGGTGGTGGTCTCCTCCCCATCGCGCAGGTAGGTGACCTGGCTGGACTGATCGGCGGATTCCCGGATCAGCGCGGTGAGCTCATCCCAGGTCCCCACCGGCTGGCCGTTGAAGGCCAGGATCTGGTCCCCAGGACGCAGCCCGGCCTCGAAGGCGGGACCGGCGGGGTCGTCCTGGCTGCATTCACTCTGGCCCGCGTCGGCGGCCTCCGCGGAGACCACACATTCGAAGACCTCACGCACCGTGGTGTTCGGCTCGCTGGTGCCGTGGAAGGAGATGATCCCGGCGGTCAGCGCCAGGGCGATCAGCCCGTTCATGGCGGGCCCGCCGAGCATGATGATGATCCGCTTCCAGGTGGCCAGCCGGTAGAACATCCGGTCCTCGTCCCCGGGACGCAGGTCCTCGGCCGCCACCTCGCGGGCGTCGGCGGAGAGCTGCTGGAAGATCCCGGTGGACTGCGAGCGCACGGTCTTGGTCGTGGTCCCGGCGGTTCCGGGCTCGGCGGAGTCAGGCGTGGAGTGTCCAGCCGACGACGACGACGCCGCGGGAGCCCCGTACTGGGCGCCGACCTCGCGCAGGTAGGGATCCCGTGGGGCGACGTCCTGTTCTGCGGCCTCCTCGGCGGCAGATGTCCCAGCAGACGTCCCAGCAGACGTCCCAGCAGACGTCTCCGCCGACGTCTGCGAAGACTCATGGTCACCCTCGGCGGGGTGGTTCATGGTGCCGGTCTCATCCGGGGGCGGGTACATCCCGATCATCGCGACGTAGCCGCCCAGCGGGATCGCCTTGACCCCGTATTCGGTCTCTCCCCGGCGCCGGGACCACAGCGTGGGGCCGAAGCCGACCATGTACTGGGTGACCCGGACCTTGAAGAGCTTGGCGGGAAGCAGGTGCCCGATCTCATGCAGCGCGATGGACAGCGCGATCCCCAGGGCGACGAGCGCGATGCCCGCGATCATCAGCAGCGCGATCATGCGCGCACCTGGACCTTGGCCGCGGCGATGTGCTCCTCGGCGGCGGCGCGGGCCCAGCGCTCGGCGTCGAGCACCTCATCCAGGGTGGGCGTCGCGGAGCTGCTCACCGCCTGGTGGCGCTCCAGCACCGCCTGCACCGTGGCGAGGATTCCGGGGAAGCTGAGGCCTCCGGCGTGGAACGCCTCCACCGCTTGTTCATTCGCGGCGTTATAGACCGCCATATGCGTCGGGGACGCGGCGCAGGCCTGTTTGGCCAGGGCGACTGCGGGGAAGGCTTGTTCATCCAGGGGCTCGAAGTCCCACTGCATCGCCTGGGTCCAGTCGATGGGGGCATCGATCTGCTCCAGACGCTCGGGCCAGGAGAGTCCCAGCGCGATCGGGATCAGCATCCGCGGGTGCCCGGCCTGAGCGATGGTGGAGCCGTCGCGGAACTGGACCATGGAGTGGATCCACTGCTGCGGGTGCACCACGGTCTGGATGTCGGCCAGCTCGATCTCGAAGAGCAGATGCGCCTCGATCACCTCCAGCGCCTTGTTGACCATGGTGGCGGAGTTGGTGGTGACCACCCGTCCCATCGAGTAGTTGGGGTGTTTCAGCGCCTGGGCGGGGGTGACCTCGGCCAGCGCGGCCGGGTCCCAGCCGCGGAAGGGCCCACCGGAGGCGGTGACCACCAGGCTGGAGACCTCCGAGGCCCCGCTGAGCCGGTCCTCACCCTCGGCGGGGACCGCGCAGAGCCCGCGCTCGTGGCGTCCCGAGCTCAGCGCCTGGGCCAGCGCCGAGTGCTCGGAGTCCACCGGGATGATCTGACCTGGTCGCTGCACGGCCTGGGCCACCAGCGCCCCGCCGACCACCAGAGATTCCTTGTTCGCCAGCGCCAGGGTGGCCCCGGAGCGCAGCGCGGCAAGGGTGGGGCGCAGCCCGATGGAGCCGGTCATGGCGTTGAGCACGACGTCGGCCCCGGACTCGGCAGCGATCTGCACCGCCGCCTGCTCCCCGGTGAGGATCTCGGGCTCACCGGCGGTGAGCGTCCCTCGCTCGCTGGCGGAGCTCAGCGCGGCCCGCAGCCCGGCCGCCGCGCCGGCGTCGGCGAGCCCGATAAGCCCGGCGCCGGTGGCGGCGACCTGCTCGGCCAGCAGTCCGGCGTTGGATCCGCCGGCCAGCGCCACGACCTCGAAACGGTCTGGGTGAGCGGCGATGACCTGCAGCGCCTGGGTCCCGATGGAACCGGTGGAACCGAGAATCGCCACGCGGCGCTTGGGAGAAGCCATAGTCCCCATTATGGCGCACCGAGCTCGCCCGTGATGGGTGTGCACAGTACGCTGGGAGCACAGCAGTTGCAGACCCATGCGGCCACAAGCCGATGAAGGAGCCTCACCGATGATCACACTGCGCGCAGTGGAGACCGAGGACCTGGAGCAGTTCTTCGTGTTCCAGCAGGATGCCGACGCCGCCCATATGGCAGCATTCGCCTCGACCAACCCCAAGGACCGCAGCGTCTTCGACCATCACTGGGGTCAGCTGCTGAACTCCGATGACACCATCGTGCGCACCATCGAGAGCGACGGCCAGCCCGTGGGCTCGATCGCCGCCTTCGAGGACGAGGCCAGCCGGGAGATCACCTTCTGGATCGAGAAGCGCTTCTGGGGCCAGGGCATCACCACCGAGGCGGTGCAGAAGTTCCTCACCGAGTTCCCGCAGCGCCCGGTCACCGCCCGGGTCGTGATCGACAACCTCGGCACCTTGAAGATTCTGGAATCCCTGGGCTTCACCGAGACCGGCGAGGAGTCCAGCTTCTCCAACGTGCGCGCCAAGGTGGTGCAGGAGAAGATCCTGCAGCTGGACTGACCCCCGCCGCGCAGCATCCCACCCGGGGCCGCCCCGCATCCACTTGCCGGCGTACCCCGTCGCGCAGCTGCGCACCCACGCAGCGCCTTGCCCCCGGGCACCCCCCCCGTTAGCTTCTAAGGACACCGTTTCTCCGGCAGGATGAGGGGTGTTGGCCGGTCCGGTCTCTGGGCATGATCGTTTGCCCCCAGTCACCCCATGATCCGGGGGGTGTTGTCACCCAGGGACTGGTCGCGGCGGAGCATGGATCGCTGATAGAGGCACGACACCCCAACGTTGGATGAAGGCGTTGAGGGCTTGTTTTCTAACGTGGATGCCGAGCATGACCCGCCCACCGACTCTTTGGACTGGATGACTGACTGCCACAGGCGTCGTGCCCGCGGTGGTGACGAGATCCGCAACGATGGGAGCCCGCCATGGCTTTTGATCTGCGCAGTTTCGCCCTCTTCATCGGCCTCGACGTGGGTAAATCGGAACATCACGCCACGGCCCTGACCCGTGACGGGGAGAAGGTCTACGACAAACCTCTGCCCAACGACGAGACTCGGCTTAGGGAACTCTTCGCCGGGCTGACCGGTGAGCATGGCGCAGCGCTGGTGATCGTGGATCAACCAGCCACGATCGGAGCCCTGCCCGTGGCAGTCGCCCAAGCCGTGCCTGGCATTGAGATCGCCTACCTGCCGGGGCTCACGATGCGCAGGATGGCGGATCTGCACGCCGGATCAGCCAAGACCGATGCCCGCGACGCGTTCATCATTGCCGAGACCGCTCGCACGATGCCCGCCGCGCTGCGTTCGATCGCGGTCTCAGATGAACAGGTCGCTGAACTCGCCGTGCTGGCTGGGTTCGATGATGACCTGCTGGGCCAGATGACCGCGGCCAGGAACCGGCTGCGCGGACTGCTCACTCAGATCCATCCCGCCCTGGAACGAGCAATGGGACCGCATCTGCATCAGGTAGGGGTCCTCGACGCGTTGGTCACCTGGCCGACCCCGCAACGACTCAAGAGCGCGGGGCGGGGTCATGTGCGCAATCGGATCAAGAAGCACAACCCACGATTGGCCGAGCGGGTCACTGAGGAGATCTTCTCGGCTCTGGAGGCCCAGACCGTGGTGGTCGCCGGCACCGGGGCGGCCGCGACGATCGTGCCGATCCTGGCGAGTCAGCTACAAGACCTGACCCGGCAGCGGGCCGGGGTTCTGGCCCAGGTCGAGGCTCTTGTGGAGGCCCACCCTCTTTACCGGGTCCTGACTTCGATGCCCGGAATCGGGGTCAGGACCGCTGCCAGGATCCTCACCAAAGTCGTGGGCAAGGACTTCAAAACGGCAGGCCATCTGGCCTCCTACGCCGGGATTGCGCCCACGACCAGGCGTTCCGGGACTTCCATTCGTGGGGAGTTCGCCAACCGCGGCGGGAACAAGCGGCTGAAATCGAGTCTCTACAACTCAGCGTTCGCGGCCCTGCACCACCCGCCCTCGAGGGCCTACTACGACCGGAAGGTCGCCGAAGGAAAGCGGCACAAGCAGGCCATCATCGCGCTGGCGCGGCGCCGTTTGGACACGCTCTATGCGATGCTGCGCGACGGGACTCTCTACCAAGACCCAGCCGCCCCGATCGCATCAGAACACTCCCTGGCGGCTTGACTAAAACCATAGAGGCACCCCCCCCGATTATCTCGACACATTCGTTGGTGCCGACCTGACCTGCGCATATCATGTGTCCTACGCCGCTGACGGTGGCGTCTTGAACCCACCAGGGGGTCACGCGCGTGAAAGCCAAAACCGCGGCGGTCGTGCTCGGCCGCGAACCGGAGCGCGCCAAGGTGCTGCGCGCGATCTACAGCACCCTCGCCGGTCGCAGCGCCGTCTGCCTGCTCGAAGGCACGATCGGCTCAGGCAAGTCAGCCCTGGCCGCTGAGGCCCGCGGCCGCGCAGAGGCCGCTGGACTCAGGATCGTCTCGGTCACGGATCTCTCCGCGACCCTGGATCTGCCCGAGGCCCTGGAGCAGCACGGCCCCGGGCCGCACTGTGTGGTCGCCGATGACCTGCACCGGGCATCGGCGAAGACCAAGCAGGCCCTGGATCGGCTGGTGGAGCAGGGCTCCCGGGCGCCGGGCGCCGCCCCACCGGTGCTGCTGCTGGCCACCGCCTCCCCGACCACCGATCCGCTGGTGCGCCGGCTCGCCAAGCTCGCCGCGCACACCGGCACCCGGATCACGCTGCGCGGGATCCCGCAGCCTGAGCTGGCGAAGCTGCTGGGGCAGCACGGGCATCACCTGAGCGAGCCGCTGCTCTCCGCCACGCATCGACGCGCCGCGGGCAACCCCGGGATCGCGCTGCGACTGATGAGCGCGGGCCTGGATGTGGCCGCCGTCGAGGCCTCCACGATCCCGCAGTCCTATCTGGAACCGGAGATCACCGGTCTGGAACCATGCCTGCGCACCTTCCTGGAGGTCCTCGCGCTGGACTCCGGGGGCTCCCGAGCCGAGATCGCGGCCGAGGCGGCGATCCTCGCGCTGCGCGCGGCCCGCCTGGACCTGCTCACCCCGCCGGAGCCCGGCGACCTGGTCGAGGCGCTGAGCCCGATCCTCTCCGGAAACGGCCAGGAGGTGCACCTGGCGGACCAGGCCTGGCGAGAGGCGGCGGTGGCGCTGATCGAACCGGTGCACCGGCGGCAGCTGCACAAGCTCCTGGCGGAGCGCACCACCGGGCTGCCGCGCGCCCGGCACCTCTGCGCCGCCGCTGCCCAGATGGACCCCACGCTCGGTGATGCCCTGGAGGCGCAGGGGCTGCAGGCGCTGGACGCCGGTGACTACTCGGCCAGCGCCGAATACCTGGCTCTTGCCATGAGCGTCAGCCATGGCGACGAACGACGACGCCGGATGGTCTCGGCCAGCCTCACCGTGGGCATCGCCGAGAACCCCGGAGGCGTCGTGGAGCTCTTCGCCGAGATCGAGCTGCTCGAGGACCCGATCCTGATCTCTTTCTTCCAAGCCGGGCTGGCGTTCTTCACCGGCGAGCTCGCCCAGGCCCGCCGCCTGCTCCTGGGTGTGCTGCGCAGTCCCGGCGCGCCGGAAGACCTCGAAGACCTCACCCGCTGGCGGATGCTGATCCTGCTGTGCACCGTGGAGATCGCCTCCGCCGAGGAACAGGCGGCGCAGGCCGCGGTCGCCGAGCTGCGAGAGCTCGACGTCGAACTGGTCTCCCCCATCGACCGGGTGCTCAGCCGGCTGCTGGTGATGCATGAGGTCTACGCCCTGTGGAACACCGGAGCCATCGAGGAGACGATCACTCGGCTCGATGTCTTCCTGATCGAGGCCGCCGGCACCGCAGAACACACCGACGCGCTGTACTTCCGGGGCCGGGCGCACTACTACGCCGGGCACACCGCGGCCGCGCTGGATGACCTGGAGCGGGCCGAGGCTGGCCGGCACCACCGTGTGGTCCCGGCCGCGGCTCAGCGCGGGATGGCGGAGCAGGCCATGATCGATTTCCAGCTGGGACGCTGGACCGACGCGATCCTGCGCGCGGAGCGGGTGATCGCGATGGCACGCACCAGTCAGGACTGGCGCGGCCTGGCCAGCTCGCATGCCGTGCTGGCCATGGTCGCCGTCGCCCACGCCGATGAGACCGCCGCCGCGGAGCACACGGATTGGCTGGCCCACCACGTGACCACCGCGAGCGCGCTGCCGCTGTACAACGTGATGATCGCGATGGCGTGGACTGCCCGGATGTCCGGGGATCATGAGCGCGCGCTGCAGGTGATCGCGGACTTCCGGCGCAGCCGGCTCAACAGCTGGTCCGATGCCGTGGGGCTCATCGGGTGGCGGGCACTCGAGCTCGATGCCCTCCTGGACTCCGAGAAGAACCTCTCGGCGGCGAAGCTGGCGGAGGCGGAGCGGCTTCTGGAGACGTTCTCGCAGAAGGTGGCGCTGCGCCCCGGGCTGCCGCTGCCCTTCGGCCACCCGGTGGCGGTGCGGGCGAAGCTGGCCGCTCGGCGGGGTGACCTGGTGCGCGCCGTGGCAGATTACCGGGCCGCGATCTGGCTCTCCACCGACTTCCCGCACACCCGGGCCCGGATGCACCACCTGCTCGGTGTGACCCACCGGGAACGCGGCGAGCACATCGAGGCCGACGAGCAGCTCGAAGCGGCGCGGGACATCTTCGCCCAGCTCGGCGCCTCCCCCGAACTGACCGCGGTGAAGGGCCGGCTTCTGGCGGTGGCCGGCCGCTACGCCTCGCTGACCCCGCGGGAGCGCGACATCGCTCACCTGATCTCGCAGGGCCGGACCAACCAGGAGATCTCCGAGGGCCTGTTCGTCTCGAAGAAGACCGTGGAGTATCACGTCTCGAACCTGCTGCCGAAGCTGGGGATGGGGTCCCGGCGCGAGCTCTGGACCGCCGCGGCGGTGGCCTCCCAGCGCACCAGCCCGCCGGCCCAGACACCGGGGTTCTCCCCCGGCGTCCGGGCCTGAGCGGCAGCTTCCTGCCAGGCGGTGCACGAACCCTTGAGGTTCAGCTCCTCGGCGGGCTGCCCACCTGGTCAGCGCTGGGGCCTACTCGAGGTCCTGCTCGACGTCCTCGGCGCTCAGCGGCACCCAGGGGGAGCTGTCCGGGTCGACCTGTGAGGCGTCCGGGCTGTCCCCCTCGGTCCACCATTTCGCCTCATAGGGGGTTCCTTCGGAGAGCACCCGGTCGCCCTTCTCGTAGGCCGACGACCCCTTCCACTCCGGGTAGGTTCCCTTCTCCACGGTGAACACCGGCATCGGGGTCTCTCCAGGCATCACCGGACCGATCAGCTCCCACGGGGTGTCCCAGGCCTCCAGGACGGGGTTGTCCGGAAGCTCCCCGCGGGTCCACCACTTCGCCTCATAGACGTTGCGGTGCCAGACGATCTTGCTGCCTTCGAGGTAGGAGGCCTCTTCGTTCCAGATCGGGTAGGGGCTGGTCTCGGGATCATCCTCGGCCGGTGCCGCCGCGGCCGGATCCGGCTCGGTCGTCGCCGAGGCCGCCTCGGCGGCGTGTCCGGAGTAGCCCTGGCTGAGCAGCTCCGAGAAGCGCGCATCCCCCTGATCGACTCCGCTGCAGGCATCCGAGACCCGCGAGGTGTCCGGGTAGTTCGACCCGCAGGTCACGTCGCGGTTCAGCGACCACATCGAGACCCGTCCGATGCCGTTTTCCACCGCGAACTCGTTGAACCGCTGCGCGTCCTCGAGCGTGAAGACCTCATCGACCACATCGTTCTGCCCGATCATCGGGGTCGCGCCGAGCTTGCCCCAGAGTGCGGCGCTGCTCAGCGGCAGGCCCGCCTGTTCGTAGATGATGCCCAGCTGGCGGTGCGTGGAGCGCATGGCCGCCGCGGAGGCGTCGAACATCGAGCGCGCGTCCCGCGCCTGCCCGTAGTTCATCGTCATCAGGTTCACCCCGGCCAGGTCCGTCCCGGACTCGAGCATCGCGATCACCACGTCTCGACCCTCACTGGTGAGTCCGCTGGGGATCACCGGCAGCGTGAGCCAGACCGCGAGCGGCTTGCCCTCGGCGCTGAGCTCCTCCTGGAGCAGCGCCACGGCCTGGGCGCGGAGCTTGACGCTCGCCGGGTCCTGCAGCGCGGGCCCCTCGATGTCCAGGTCGATGGTGTCCAGGTCATAGCGCTCGATCACTTCCCGGTAGGCTCCGGCGAGCTCCTCGGGGGACTCGCACACCGTCGCCAGCTCCTGGTTCAGGGCCCCGCCGAAGGAGACCACGACCCCGGAGCCCTGTTCGCGCAGCCGCTGGATCCGGCGGTCCAGGTCGAGCTCTGCACCGGCTTCATCCAGGCCGTAGTAGGTGCCCCAGCTGGGCGTGCAGGTGCCTTCCTCATCGGCCACGATGAAGGAGAGCACGACGTCGGAGACGTGGCCTTCGGAGTCGGCCGAGCCCTCTTCGAAGGCGTAGCTCGGGGTGGCGGTGACATCGACGTAGCCGGCGAACCATTCGGGCGCGGGTCCCTGGGTGGCGCGTGCCTCGTACATGCGTGCTCCTAGCACTCCGGCCACCACGGTGGCCAGGACGATGATGACGGCGAGGCTGACTCGCCACGGGGAGAGTCGTGCGGTGGAGCTCATGCCTTGGCCTCCTGGGCGCTGCGTGGGTCATCTGCCGGCGGCGTCGCCACGGACAGCGGCTGGAAGGTGAGTTTGTGACTGGTCAAGGGGTGCAGCACCGCCGGGGAGGCCGCGACGGGGAAGCCGCGCGGTGCCAGCGCGATGCTGGCTGCCTCCTTGCCTGCCGCCGTCCTGCTGGCGGCTCCCGTCTTGGCGGCTCCATTCGAGGCGGTCCCCCTCTGAGCGGTCGCCTTCTGCCCGGTCGCCTGCTGAGTGGTGCCGCGCAGCGTCGGTCCCAGGCTTGCCCGTCCCCGGGAGGCCGGTGCCCGGTGTCCCGACGCTGCGCCCTGCCGGGAGGCCGAGCTGGCCCCGAGGGTGCCCTCATCCAGCACGGCGCGCCAGTCCAGGGTCTCCTCCTGGGGTTCGTTGGAGGCGGCCTTGCGCCGGCCGCCCCGGGTGCGCTTGGAGGCCTTGGGCTGCTCGACGTAGAACCAGCCGCGGATCGCCAGGGCCACATCCACCAGCGCGTTGACGGCTCCGATGTAGGCGATGAACGCCCAGGCGCCCCAGAAGGCGTTGAAGGCGGCGAAGGCGGCGTTGCCCCAGTTCTGCTGGCCGATGTCGCGCCACAGGGTGAGCAGCGAGAACGCGACGATCAGCACCGGCGCCAGCGCGTAGAGCCAGGGAGCAGCGGTCCGGTCCTTGACCTTCGGGGTCCGGGCGAAGGGGATCTTCTCCCCGGTCAGCGCCTGCTGCAGCGACTTGATCACCCCGGCCAGGTTGACCGGGAGCAGGATCAGGTTGAACCCGTAGATCCGGAAGATGTCGGAGAACTTGTACCCGCACTCCCGCAGGTCCGCCCCCATGGTCAGGAAGTAGGGCACGGCCGCGAGCAGGATCAGCGGGCTGAGCAGTCGCGAGTCGTAGGGGTAGGCCAGCAGGAAGATCAGGCCCAGTGAGGCCCACGCGATCGAGGCCATGTAGTTCAGCCGCAGCAGCACCTCGGTCAGCCGGATCTGCTCACCCCGACGACGCCGAGCGCGCAGCTCCCGCACCAGCTTCGGCAGGATCAGCAGGCCCCCGTTGGCCCATCGGCGCCGCTGGACCACCAGCGAGCCGAAGTCGGGCGGGGTGGCGCTGTAGGAGAGCCGCTCGGGGTAGTTCATCAGTGTCCAGCCGTGGGTGCCGAGGTCGATGCTGGACTCGGTGTCCTCGATGACGGTGCGGTCCTGCACGAAGCGCTTGACCAGCACCCCGTTCTCCCAGCTGGTCTCCGCGATGTCCTGCAGCGCGGCGGTCCGGATGACCGCGTTCGCGCCCACCCAGAAGGTGGCTCCGGCGTGGCTCATCCCCTGGTGCAGCAGGTGCTGGATATCGGTGGTCGCCCCGGCCAGGCGCTCGATCCGGCTGCCGGCTCCGCGGAAGGAGGAGTACGGGGTCTGCGTGACGGCGATGCGTTCGTTCCCGGGCTGCTCGAGCAGGTGCACCAGTCGCAGGCAGTACTCCGGGAGCAGCAGCGAATCCGCGTCCAGGGTGAGCACGAACTCGGCATCCGGCACGCTGAGGTCGGGGGTCTCTCCGGGCTGGACGGGTCGCAGCGCGGTACCGGCGAAGCTCAGCTCCGCCTTGTACTCGCCACCGAGCAGCCCGAGGTAGGCGTTGAGGTTCATCGCTTTATTCGCCTCGTGGGAGAGGTTCGTGTAGGACTTGCGCTCGAAGCTGGAGAGCTTCGCGGTGAAGATCCAGGCCAGCCGGCGGTGCAGCTGCAGCATCCGCTCCGGGGCGGGGAGCTCCTGGGACTTCGCCGCCATGACCAGCGCGTCTGCGGTGGCCTCCAGCTCGGTGGCGAGGCTGCCCAGGACCTGGTCGCAGAAGAAATCGTCCACGTGATCCGCCCGGGATTCCTGGCTGGCCATCTGACGCAGCCAGCTTCCACCCCAGGAGTAGTGCCCGGCCAGGGTCAGCACCTGCAGCGAATTCACGTGCTGACCCTGGGCCAGACCCATCTCATAGACGACCTGGGCGTCGGACATCCGGGTCCCAGGCTTCTTCAGAGCGGCTTCGATCTCCGCAGAGAGGCTTCTGGTCTGCTCCAGCGCGGGACTCTGCGAGTCCGGGGCGTCGTCGATGAGCAGCGCCACGTGGATCTCGGGGTACTCCTGCAGCGCCGCCGACCACAGGGTCTGGCGCACCACGCCCGGCTCCTCGGCGTAGGAGGGCACCAGGACGACCATCGGGGCATCGTTCTCGGACCGCTGGGAGACGGCGCTGTGCCCGCTGAAGTGCGCGTCCAGCTCGGCCCGCGAGGTTCTGCGGTGTGCGCGGAAGCGCAGCAGCGCACCGTGCCGAGCCACCAGGTACATCAGGGCGGAGAAGGTCAGCATCGTGACCACCATCAGGTAGCCCACGGTCTCCATGGTGAAGCGGAAGTTCTGCGATCCGTACTCCAGGAACTGCCAGAGCACCGTGCTGACCACGTAGCCGATCCAGGCCAGGCCGGTGGTCAGGATCGCCAGCCGGCTCAGCACGATCCGACGCAGACTGGGCCGGGGGTGGACCACCGGCAGCGGCTCGGTGCGACGTTCGGCCCCGAGCTGGCGGCGTCGTCGGGGGCTCTTCGCGGCCTCGGCGGAGCTCGAAGCGGCGGCGGCTTCGCGGCGGGAGGAGCGAGAGCTGGAGGCCGACCGGGCCGAGCTGGGGGGAACAGACATGGGGAGACATCCTCAGGCTCAGGCAGGGGGACCTGCGAAGAGGGTGGGTCCGCCGGTGAACGGTCCGGCGGACCCTGGTGCGATATAGAGACTATTGTCTATACCCGGTGCCCGACCCTGGGGTCCCACCCTAGGGTTTCACCGACTGGCGGACCGATGTCCGAATTAGTTGCCCCAGGAAAACTCCTGCTCGGTGTATTCTCAGCCCCATGACTGTGAGCCAGACAACACCGCCGGCAACCGAGGAATTCCCCCAGGGCACGGGCACCACCCGACCCAGCGGGCTGCGCTGGGGCATCCTGGCCACCGGATTCATCGCCGGGCAGTTCACCGCAGACGCCCTGCTCGCCGGGCTCAACGTGCGCGCCGTGGGCTCGCGCTCGCTGGAGTCCGCGCAGCGCTTCGCCACCACCTACGGGATCCCCCGCGCCCACGAGAGCTATCAGGCGCTGGTGGCGGACCCGGAAGTGGACATCGTCTACGTGGCCACTCCGCATCCGATGCACCGCGAGACCGCCGGGATGGCCCTGGAGGCGGGCAAACACGTGCTCGTGGAGAAGCCGTTCACGCTCAACCGGGCCGAGGCCGTGGAGCTGCGCGAGATCGCCGCGCGCCGGGGGCTGCTGGTCATGGAGGCGATGTGGACCCGGTACCTGCCGCATATGCGCCGGATCCACGAGATCATCGATGCCGGGGGCATCGGGGAGGTCCGCACCGTGTTCGCGGACCACACCCAGTCGCTGCCCACGGACCCGGAGCACCGGATCAACGCCCTGGAGCTCGGCGGGGGTGCCCTCCTGGACCTGGGCGTCTACCCGGTCTCCTTCGCCTGGGACATCCTCGGTGAGCCGATCAGCATCCAGGCGGCCGCACACTTCGGCGCCACCGGCGCGGACACCGAGGTCGCCACCGTGATGACTCACCTCTCCGGGGCACTCTCGACGACGACGACCTCCTCGCGCGCGAAGGGTCCCAACACCGCCCATATCGTGGGCTCCGAGGGCCGGATCGACATCGATGGTGTCTGGTACACCTCTGCCGACTTCAGCCACCGCGCCGCCGACGGCACACTCGTGGAACGCTACGAGTCCCCCCGGCAGGGCGTGGGCATGCAGCATCAGGCGCTCGCCGCCGAGGACTATGTGACCCGCGGCGCGCTCACCGGAGAGCGGCTCAGCGTAGACGACTCGGTGCGGATCATGGGCACTCTGGACGAGATCCGGTCGCAGATCGGTCTGCGCTACCCGGGCGAGCCCCGCCTGCGCTGAGCTTCGGCTGCGCTGAGTCTCGTCCCACATGAGGCCCGGCCCGGGGCGGGTCTCGTCTTGTCGGGGCCCGCGCCGGGTCTCATCTTCCGCTGAGCCTCGTCTTGCGCTGGGTCTCGTCTTGCGCTGCGGCTCAGCTGCGCTGGGCGGTGACCTCCGGAGTGTGCAGCCGCTGCATGACCGCCTCGGTGTGGCCCGGCGGCTGCCCGGGTCCGAACCGGCTGACCAGCACGGTCACAAAGAAGGCCAGCGGGACGCACCACAGCGCCGGTGAGACCAGCAGCTGCAGCGGCCCGTCCTGGACCGGGCCCTCCCCCAGGGCAAGTCCCAGCACCTGGGCGAGGAGCGCGCTGAGCGCACCGACCAGCATGCCCCAGAACGCCCCCTGGGCGGTGAGCCCGCGCCACCACACCCCGAGCAGCATCACCGGAGCCAGCGCCGAGGCGGTGAACGTGAAGACCATCGCCACCGCGCCGGCCAGGGCAAGCTCGGAGGTCGCAGAGCCCACCACCAGCGGCACGGCGATCGCCAGCAGCGCACCGAGCCGGAACCCGCGCACCGTGCCGGAGAAGAACTCCTGGGAGAGCACCCCGGAGACCGAGACCACCAGGCCCGAGGTGGTGGAGAGAAACGCAGCGAAGGCTCCCCCGGCGATCAGCGCGGTGAGCATATCGCTGGCGAGACCGTCGAAGACCGCCGAGGGCAGCCGGAGGATGGCGGTGTCGTGGCTGAGGCCCCCGGTCCCGGCGAGCTCACCGGCCGCCGTCGCCGTGCCCCAGACCATCCGGGCGATCACGCCGAGCACCACCGGCAGCAGGTAGAACAGTGCGAGCAGGCCCAGCAGGAAGGTGGTGGTGCGGCGGGCGGCGCCGCCGTCTGGGTTGGTGTAGAAGCGGACCAGCACGTGGGGCAACCCAAGGGTTCCCATCATCAGTGCCACCAGCACCGAGAGGCTGCGTGAGAGCTCACCCCAGGCATCGCTCGGCGCCCCCGATGCCGCCAGCCCCGCCGACCAGGCGCCATGGAACTCTGGCAGCTCCAGCCGGTCCCAGATCCCGACCTGGAGCAGGATGAAGATGGTGGGCACCAGCAGAGCAGTGAGCTTGACCCAGTACTGCACCGCCTGCGCGAGGGTCACCGAGCGCATCCCCCCGGTGAGCACCACGAAGAGCACCACCAGGGCGACCAGCAGCGGCCCCACCCAGCCGGGTGCCCCGCCGGTGGCGGAGAGCGCGATGGAGGCCCCGTGCAGCTGCGGCACGATGTAGAGCCAGCCCGCGGCGACCACCACGATCACCGTCATGCGGCGCATCAGCGCGGAACGGAAGCGCAGCACCACGAAGTCCGGGATCGTGTAGGCCCCGGATCTGCGCAGCGGCGCGGCCATGAAGAGCAGCACGATGAGGAATCCTGCGGTGTAGCCCACCGGGAACCACAGTCCGTAGGTCCCGTGCGCCAGGATCAGGCCTGCCACCCCGAGGAAGCTGGCTGCGGAGAGGAACTCCCCGGCGATCGCCGAGGCGTTCATCCACGGCGGGACCCGGCGCGAGGCCACGAAGAAGTCCCCGGTGCTGCGGGAGAATCCGGGCCCGCCCAGCAGAAGGGTCACCGCGCACACCAGGGCGACGGCGCCCAGCACGGTGATCTGCTCCCCGGTCACCGGCCAGCCTGTTTCAACTGGAGTCCGAGCGTCTCGGCCCACAGCCGTTCGTTGGCCTCGGCGCGCCGGCGATACCAATAGGCCAGGCCCAGCAGGACCGGGAAGAACCCGACTCCGGGGACTGCCCAGGCCAGCGGGACGCCCCAGACCGTGAGCGCCCCTACGCCGGTGCTCACCAGCAGCAGCGCGACCAGCACCACCGTGCAGAAGAATCCGACGCCGAGGGTCAGTGCGAGCCGAAGCTGCGCCCGGATCAGGCAGCGCACCGCGTGGGAGCGCTGATCCGAGTCCTGTCCTGCGCTGCGCGCGTGATCGGCGGCCTGCTCCCGGGTCAGCAGGGCTTCCCGGACCGTGGGCACCGACTGCGGACCGTGGACTGGAACCCGCCGGACGGCGGAGCCGGGGGTGCGGGGCTGGGGTGGCTGGGGTGGCTGGGGCATCAGCGACCGGCTTCCAGGCGTTCGCGCACCTGCGGCATCAGGCGTCGACTGACCTCCAGCTCAGCGCCGGGGACTTCGATGATCATGTGCCCCTGCCTGCGGGTCACCTTCTGCACGTGCGCCACGTTGACCAGGGAGGATCGGTGGGTGCGCAGGAACCCATGCTCCTGCCACGCTTCGGCCAGCTCGGCCAGCGGGGTCCTCAGCAGGTAGGCCCCGGCAGGGGTGTGCAGCCGGGCATAATCCCCGTGCGCCTGGACCCAGCGGATGTCCTGCAGCGCGATCAGCACCGTGGAGTCACCCTGGAGCACCGAGACCCGGGGGGATTCCTGCCGCTCCTGCTCGGCGGACTCTCGCGCCGCCGTCGCACGGCGCAGCGCCTCGGCCAGGCGCTGCGCGCGCACCGGTTTGAGCAGGTAGTCCCGGGCCTCCAGCTCGAAGGCCTCCACTGCGGGATGGGCGTCTGCGGTCACGAAGATCACCTGCGGCCCGGGCCCGGCCTGAACTCCAGCTGATGACTGATCCCGCAGCCTCCGGGCCAGGCCGAGCCCGCTCATCCCGGGCATATGGATGTCCAGCAGCACCACATCGATGCGTCGCCGCTGAAGCTCCTGCTCGGCGCTGCGCGCATCGGTGGCGGTGAAGACCTCCCCGGCATGCGGCTCGGCGGCGAGCAGCCACGTCATCTGCGAGACCGCGAGCGGTTCATCGTCAACCACCAGGATGCTCAGACCCGGGGGACGCATAGCGACATCTGTCATGACGCTCCCAGATCCTCGCCTGGCTGCCGGGCCGGCGGGGACTGTGTCACCGGCTGACGCTGGGCGTTCGACGGCTCGGTCCGCACCGGGTCTGGCTGGAACTTCGGGACCCGCATGGAGACCTTCATCCCGGCTCCGGGGGCGGTCTCCACCACGAGCCCGGCAGCGGCGCCGTAGGCCTGGCGCAGTCGAAGATCCACATTGCGCACCCCGATGTGCGCATTGCTGGCCGCGCCGTGGAGCACCTGGCGGATCGCCTCCGGGTCCGCACCAGGACCGTCGTCCTCCACGCTGATCTCTGCATGGGTGGCGGTGTCCGCGGCGCGCAGCCAGACCGTCCCGGAGCCGGTGTCAGAGTCGACTCCGTGCCGCACCGCGTTCTCCACCAGGGGCTGCACGGCGAGGAAGGGGATCTGCACCCCGAGCACCTCCGGAGCGATCTGCAGCTTCACCTGGATCCGCTCCCCGAAGCGGGCCTTCTCCAGGAGCACATAGCTCTCCACGGCGGCGAGCTCCTCGCGCAATGTGGTGTACTCCCCCTCCGCGCGCAGGCTGTACCGGGTGAAATCAGCGAAGTCGAGCACCAGCTCCCGGGCCCGGACCGGGTCGGTGGGGATACTCGCGGCGATGGCGTTGAGGCTGTTGTAGATGAAATGCGGGGAGATCTGCGCGCGCAGCGACCGCAGCTCCGCCTCCACCAGCTGACGGCGCAGCGACTCCTCGGCCTCGCTGAGCTGTTCCCGGATCTCTGGAGAGATCACCGCCTGGCGCGCGGAGGCGGGGCCGGCGTCGTCGTCGTGGGTGCGGTAGAGCAGGACGGCAGCCAGCACCACCCCAGCCACCAGGGCCAGGGCGAGCACCAGGGGGCCGAGCTCTGCCAGGAAGTTCATCGCCCTCATCCTATGAGCCCGCGCACGGATCTGTTGCACAGCTCACGGCCGGTCCACCTCATACGAGGACGACCACTCATCGCTTATCCGGTGCCGCTCATCGCACAGACCAGCCACCAGCGCGACAGTGACCCGGATCACACTGCACTCTGGAGATACACCACCATGACCGAGGCCCGCTGCGGCGTGCCGACGCAATCCGAAGGAGTCGTCATGACACAGGTCGATGCCCCCAATGCGGGGCCTGTTGACTACCAGGAGGTGCAGGCGCGCGAAGACTTCCAGGAGCTTCGCAGGACGCATCGGAGCTTCGTGTTCCCGATGACCGCGTTCTTCCTCATCTGGTACATCGCATTCGTGCTGGTCGCCGCGTTCTTCCCCGACGTGATGGCGATCCCGGTCTGGGGGAACATCAACCTCGGCCTGGTGCTCGGACTCGCGCAGTTCCTCACCACGTTCGTGATCACCGGACTCTACGTCTGGTTCAGCAACTCAAAGATGGACCCCAAATCCTCGGCGCTGCGCACCGAGCTCGAAGCCCGGGGCGCGGGCCTTCCTGAGGAGGAGAAGCACTGATGAACTCCCTGATCAACGCAACCAGCTCCGAGGCGGCCGGGCTGCCGCTGGCCACCGCGGCCGCAGAGGCCGGCTCCGACGTGGGCAGCCCCCTGGCGAACATCGCGATCTTCCTGGTCTTCGTCGGCGTCACGCTGTTCTTCGTGATCCGTGCATCGAAGAACACCAGCACCGCCGCTGACTACTACGCCGGCGGACGCTCCTTCTCAGGCACCCAGAACGGCACGGCGATCGCCGGGGACTACCTCTCCGCGGCCTCCTTCCTGGGCATCGTGGGCGCCATCGCGATCTACGGATACGACGGCTTCCTCTACTCCATCGGCTTCCTCGTGGCCTGGCTGATCGCCCTGCTGCTGGTCGCCGAGCTGATGCGCAACACCGGCAAGTTCACCATGGCCGACGTGCTCAGCTTCCGTCTGCGCCAGCAGCCGGTCCGGATCGCCGCGGCGATCTCCACCCTGGCGGTCTGCCTGTTCTACCTGCTGGCCCAGATGGCCGGCGCCGGAGCGCTGGTCTCGCTGCTGCTGGGCATCGACAGCGGGATCGGCCAGTCGCTGATCATCGCCGTGGTCGGCGCGCTGATGATCTTCTACGTCTTCATCGGCGGCATGAAGGGCACCACCTGGGTGCAGATCATCAAGGCCACCCTGCTGATCGCGGGCTCCGCGGTGATGACCATCTGGGTGCTGGCCCTCTACGGCTTCAACTTCTCCGAGCTGCTCGGCGGCGCGGTGGAGAACACCGGCGAGGCTGCTCTGCTCGAACCGGGCCTGCAGTACGGCGCCGACCTGTTCACCAAGCTGGACTTCATGTCCCTGGGCATCGCCCTGGTGCTGGGCACCGCCGCCCTGCCGCACGTGCTGATCCGCTTCTACACGGTGCCCACCGCCAAGGACGCACGCAAGTCTGTGGTGGTCGCCATCGCCCTGATCGGCGCGTTCTACCTGTTCACCCTGGTGCTGGGCTACGGCGCAGCAGCCCTGCTGGACACCGAGACGATCCTCGCGGCGCCGGGCGGTCAGAACTCAGCGGCACCGCTGCTGGCCTACGAACTCGGCG
This sequence comes from Nesterenkonia sandarakina, assembly GCF_014138825.1. NCBI lineage: Bacteria > Bacillati > Actinomycetota > Actinomycetes > Micrococcales > Micrococcaceae > Nesterenkonia > Nesterenkonia sandarakina. The sequence goes on from NZ_JACJIH010000001.1 coordinate 1,397,069, forward strand.
GAACCTTCCTGCTGGGCTTCATCGCCGCCGTCGCCTTCGCCACCATCCTTGCGGTGGTCGCCGGGCTGACCATCACGGCCTCGGCCTCCTTCGCCCACGACGTCTACGCCCAGGTCATCAAGAAGGGCAAGATCGACTCCGCCGGTGAGGTCAAGGCCGCGAAGATGACCGTGATCGTGGTCGGGATCCTCGCGATCCTCGGCGGGATCGGGGCCCAGGGTCAGAACGTGGCCTTCCTGGTGGCGCTGGCCTTCGCGGTGGCCGCCTCGGCGAACCTGCCGACCATCCTGTACTCGTTGTTCTGGAAGCGCTTCACCACCCGTGGCGCGCTGTGGTCGATGTATGGCGGGCTGGGTTCGGCGCTGCTGCTGATCGCGTTCTCCCCCGTGGTCTGGGGCCGGGACACCTCCTTCTTCCCCGATGTAGACCTGGCGCTGTACCCGCTGACCAACCCCGGGCTGGTCTCGATCCCGCTGGCCTTCCTGCTGGGCTGGATCGGCTCGCTGACCTCGAAGGTGGCGGAGGACCCGGCCAAGCAGGCCGAGATGGAGATCCGGTCCCTGACCGGCGTGGGAGCGGAGAAGGCCGTGGAACACTGACCTGATCCTCCCCTCCTCCCCCTTTCGTTGAGGGGCGGATTCTACGAGTGATTGAGGCCGGCATCGGCGTCAGATACTCGCAGAATCCGCCCCTCAGCGGTGTGTGGTGAAGCTTTCCGGACGCCAACCCCGCTGCACCAGCGCACGCTGGATGCGCTGGACCGCGAGGCGTCCCTGATCACTCATATGGTCTGCGGTGATCCTCACCTCGACCCAGCCCAGCTCCTCGGTGATCTCGCTGCGACGCACGTCCTTCCGCACGCTCAGCGGGGTGGAGTGGAAGTCCTCCCCCTCGTACTGGATTGAGACGCGGAACTCCGGGATGGCCAGGTCGGGCTCGAAGGAGGGATATCCAGTGGGATCCCGAATCACCGGGTTCACCAGTGGCTCGGGAAGGGCGGCGAGGTGCATGAAGTACCGCAACCGGGACTCCTGCGGGGAGTCGACGCCGACCCGGACCAGGACCACAGCCTCACGGACGTGCCGAATGCCCTTGGTGCGACCACGCACCCGCACAGCCTCACGCAGCTCGTCGATGCTCGCCAGCGGCCCACCGGTCTCGCCGAATTCGCGGCGCGGGGAACGCACCGCCTGATCACCCAGGAGCACCGCACGTTCGACGGCGCGGCCCGCTGATGCGCTCGCGGCTGCGCGCAGCGAGAGGTCCAACCAGGTCCAGGCCGGGCTGGTGACCCGGATTCCGTGAAGGTCGACGACGAACTGATCCGGGACCGTGATCCGGTGCCCCACCACCAGTTTGGGCCGCTGCACCCGCGGGCCGCCTGCAGGACTGCTCAGGTGGAACGGCGGGGCGACCTCCCCGGGAACCAGTCCCCAGAGCCGGGCTGCCGTCTCGAAGCTGACCACCCGTGGGGTGGCCTCGGTGAGCCCCTGCAGCAGCGCGCTGATCGGATCAGACTCCGGCTCCTGCGGCAGCCCTGTGCCGGAATACACGCCGTGCGCCAGTCGGCGCAGGAGGTCGTTCGCCCAGGAATGCTCGAGATCGCGGCGCGTCATACCCTCGGCATGGAGCCGCGCCCGTCGTCGTCCGTCTGATGGCACGAACATGGCGGGGCGACGACGGCCATCCTGGGATCTGCTCGGTGACTCCACGGAGTCAGTGCACACCGGCTCGCCGCCTCGCCGGGGGCCCAGGGCTTGGCTGTGGAGAGTCCCGGCGGAACCCGAGGCTGGGGATGAAGCGGCGAAACCGTGCCACACACGTTGAGGGGCGGAATCTGCGAGCATCTAGGGCCAAAAACCCCATGAGATACCCGCAGAATCCGCCCCTCAACGAAAGGGAAAGGTAAGGAGAGGCTGGGTCAGCCGACGGAAGCCATGATCTCGGTCATCTTGTCCAGGAATGCGTCCACCTGGGCCTCGTCGTAGCCGTTGTGGCCGTGGGCGCCGGAGAAGGTCATGGTGCGGACCTCGTCCACGCTCATCGGGTTCTCCCCGTCGAGGTACTGCTCGAGCTGGCGGCAGAGTTCGTCGACCTGTTCCTTGCGGTAGCCGTTGGAGGAGGAGTGTGCCGGTTCTCGGAAGCGTTTGCCGTCCGGGCGGGAGAGCCGTCCGCGCAGCGGCTCCGCGCGTTCGGCGAGCATCTCATACCAGGCGTCCTCGCCATGGGCGTCGATGTACTTGTCCCGCTCGGCGCCGGCGAACGCGTCCTCGAGCCGGTCCAGCGCGCCGTCGACCTCTGCGGGGTCATAGCCGCCGCCGGTCATCGAAAAGCTCACGTCACGGATCTCGGCCAGCGCCATGCCCTCGCCGGAGTCATAGGCCACGCGGGCGCGTGCCATGAATTCATCCACCTCGTCGCGGTGGTAACCCTGCTCGCCCTCGTTGAGGAGCGTGAAAAGTGCCGTCTCGTTCTGCGCCATGCTCATAAGCCTAGTGGAACACCACCGGTATCCCCGCTGAACGCCACGACCACGAAGAACGCGGTGGGCATTGCGAAGACCAGCGAATCCAGGCGATCCATCACTCCGCCGTGACCCGGAAGCAGCCGCGACATGTCCTTGATGCCGAGTTCGCGTTTGACCATCGACTCGGAGAAGTCCCCGGCGGTGGAGGCGACCACCACGGCCACGGCGAGCACCGCTCCGACGAAGAGCGGCTCATCGAAGATCAACCAGGAGGCCAGCACCCCGACACCGGAGGCCCCGAGCAGCGAGCCCGCGAAACCCTCCCAGGACTTCTTCGGGCTGATCTTCGGCGCCATCGGATGCTTCCCGAAGAAGACCCCGAAGATGTAGCCGAAGGTGTCGTTGGAGACCACCAGCAGCACGACGACGACGAGCCGCCAGTCGCCTTGGTCAAGGTTGAGCAGCAGCACCGCGAAGGACATCATGAACGGCACCCAGCTGGCCACGAACACCGAGGCCAGGATGGAACGACCGGGGTCGCGCACCTTCCAGAGCGCCGCGGCGACGATGATCGCCAGCCCGGTGGCCATCAGCGCCAGCGTCAGCGCTTCCACCCCGCCGAAGTAGGCGGCGGTGGGCATGGCCACGGCGCCGAGGAACAGCGGAATCTTCGGCAGTCGCAGCTGGTGTCCGTTGGGTGCCACCCGCGTCTCGAGGGCGCGGGCCACCTCCCAGACCCCCATGGAGAGCAGGATGGTCCAGACGAAGATCAGCAGCAGCTCGAAGAAGAAGATCCCCAGGAGTGCCGGGACCAGCAGGACGACACCGGTGATGATGGCTGCGGGCAGGTCCCTCCCAGCTTTGCCTGACATCAGACCTCGAGCAGCTCAGCTTCCTTGCGCTTGCTCATCTCGTCGATCTTCTCGACATAGGACTTGGTGAGGCTTTCGAGCTCCTTGGTGCCGCGCTCGCCGTCGTCCTTGCCGACCTCGCCGTCCTTGATGGCCTTCTCGATGATCTCCTTGGACTTGCGCCGGGTGTTGCGCACCGAGACCTTGTGGTCCTCGCCCTTGGACTTGATCAGCTTGACGTACTCCTTGCGGCGCTCCTCGGTGAGGTCCGGGATCGTGATCCGGATCTGCTTGCCGTCGTTGGAGGGGTTGGCCCCGATCTCAGAGTCAGAGAGGGCGCGCTCGATGTCGCGCATCGCTGAGATGTCGTAGGGGGTGATCAGGATGGTCTTGGCATCCGGGGTGGAGAAGGCTGCCAGCTGCTGCAGCGGGGTGGCGGCGCCGTAGTAATCCACCAGCACCCGGGAGTACAGCGCCGGGTTGGCGCGGCCGGTGCGCACGGTGCTGAAGTCGACCGAGGTGGCCTCGATGGCTCGCTCGAACTGCTCCTTGGCATCTGCCAGGGTCTCATCAATCACGGGGGTCTCCTTATGGGATGACGTTGTGGGAAGACGTTGCGGACTCAATAGAGGTCCAGTCTAGTCCGGGCCACCAGGTCAGGGGGTGACCAGCGTGCCGATCTCCTCTCCGAGCAGGGCGCGGGTGACGTTGCCCTCGCCCTCCATGCCGAAGACCCGCATGTTCAGGTCGTTGTCATTGCACATGGTCATCGCGGTCTGGTCCATCACCCGGATGTTCTTGCGCAGCGCGTCGGTGTAGGTGAGGTGATCGAGCTTCTGCGCGTCGGGGGTGGTCTTCGGGTCCGCCGTGTAGATCCCGTCCACACCGGACTTGGCCATCAGCACCATGTCTGAACGGGTCTCCAGCGCGCGCTGGGCACAGACGGTGTCGGTGGAGAAATACGGCATGCCTGCACCGGCGCCGAAGACGACGACCCGGTCCTTCTCCATGTGGCGCACGGCGCGCAGCGGGATGTAGGACTCAGCGACCTGACCCATGGTGATGGCGGTCTGCACGCGGGTGGGCTGCCCGGCCTGCTCCAGGAAGTCCTGCAGCGCCAGGGCGTTCATCACGGTGCCCAGCATGCCGATGTAGTCGGCGCGGGCCCGGTCCATGCCGGCCCGGGAGAGCTCGGCGCCGCGGAAGAAGTTGCCGCCGCCGACGACGACGGAGACCTCCACCTGACCCTTGACGGCGGCGATCTGCTCGGCGATCCCGCGCACCGTGGCCGGATCCACTCCCACTGCACCTCCGCCGAAGACCTCTCCGGAGAGCTTCAGGAGCACACGGCGGCGGTGGGTCGGGGTCTCTGCGGTCATGGGTGTCCTCCAGGGGTTTGTGGGGCGGGGTGAGGTGGTCTCGGTCGCGGTGAGCCGCTCACTGGCGGCCGCTGCGACCGAAGCAGGTCGCGGTGGGCACAGAAAAGGGGGTGACCACCTCGTGTGAAGTGGCCACCCCCTTGACGTCTGAACTGTTGAGCTGCGACCAGTCTAATGGTCAGCGGCTCTGCAGTTCAGCTGCCGCGAGTCTCAGCGGCATCAAGCATCAGGCTCCGACGCGGAAGCGAGCCAGACCCTTGGCGGACGTGCCGGCGGACTCGAGGACCTGGGTGACGGTCTTCTTCGGGTCCTTGGCGAACGGCTGGTCGACCAGCACGTTGTCCTTGAAGTACGCGTTGGTGCGTCCCTCGATGATCTTGGTCATCGCCTGCTCGGGCTTGTTCTCGGCCCGTGCGGTCTCCTCGGCGATGCGGCGCTCATCGGCCACGGTCTCCGCGGGGACCTCGTCGCGGGTCAGGAACTGCGGGGACAGCGCGGCGGCGTGCACCGCGATGTCGTGGGCAGCTTCCTTGGCCTGGTCCGAGTCGGCGTCGACGGCGAAGAGCACGCCGACCTGAGCCGGAAGGTCCTTGGAGGTCTTGTGCAGGTAGGCGTCCACGAAGGAGCCCTCGACCGTGGCAAGACGACGCACGACGACCTTCTCGCCGAGGATCGCGCCCTCTTCGGTGACGAAGTCGACGAGCTTCTTGCCCTCGACGTCGGCCTCCAGGAGCGCCTCCACGGTGTCCACGTCGTGGGCGACGGCGGTCTCGAGGACCTTGTCGGCCAGCGCGACGAACTTCGCGGACTTGGCCACGAAGTCGGTCTCGGCGTTGATCTCGATCAGGAAGCCCTTGGTGCCGTTGACGACCTTGGCGGTGACCAGGCCCTCCACGGCGGAGCGGCCTTCGCGCTTGGCAGCACCCTTGAGTCCGCGGATCCGGATGGCCTCGAGGGCCTTCTCGGTATCGCCGTCGGTCTCATCCAGAGCCTTCTTCACGTCCATCATGCCGGCGCCGGTGCGCTCACGCAGGGCCTTGATGTCTGCAGCGGTGTAGTTCGCCATAGAAAAGCAGTTCCTCTCTTTACTTGGCTTCTTCAGCCGAAGCGTCGGTGGACTCGGTGGACTCAGCGGCGGGAGCCTCGGTGGACTGCTCAGCCTTGGCGGGCTCTGCAGCCTGCTCCGACTTCTCAGCCTCGGCGGACTTCTCGGTGGCGTGCTGCTCGAGCAGCTCGCGCTCCCACTCGGCCATCGGCTCGGCAGCCGCGCCGGAGCCGCCGCCGCGCTTGTTCTCGCGAGCCATGAGGCCATCGGCCACGGCGTCGGCGATCACGCGGGTCAGCAGGTCCACGGACCGGATGGCGTCGTCGTTGCCCGGGATCGGGTACTGGACGTCATCGGGGTCGCAGTTGGTGTCGAGGATGGCGATCACCGGGATGCCCAGCTTCTTGGCCTCATCGACCGCCAGGTGCTCCTTGTTGGTGTCGACGATCCAGACCGCAGAGGGGGTCTTGGTCAGGTTGCGGATACCACCGAGGTTCGACTGCAGCTTGGTGAGCTCGCGGCGCATCAGCAGCAGTTCCTTCTTGGTGTGACCCGAGCCTGCGACGTCGTCGAAGTCGATCTCCTCGAGCTCCTTCATGCGCTGCACGCGCTTGGAGACCGTCTGGAAGTTGGTCAGCATGCCGCCGAGCCAACGGTGGTTGACGTAGGGCTGGCCGACGCGGGTGGCCTGCTCGGCGATGGCTTCCTGGCCCTGCTTCTTGGTGCCGACGAAGAGGACGGAGCCGCCGTGGGCGACGGTCTGCTTGACGAACTCGTAGGCAGTGTCGATGTAGGTCAGGGACTGCTGGAGGTCAACGATGTAGATGCCGTTGCGCTCGGTGAAGATGAAGCGCTTCATCTTCGGGTTCCAGCGGCGAGTCTGGTGACCGAAGTGGACACCGGAGTCGAGCAGCTGGCGCATGGTGACGACAGGCATGGTATTTCCTTTCAATGCCGGGCTTAGAACATGCAGGACATGCCTGATGCAGCTCCGGCTGGGATTCTCGGTTGGACAATGGCCCGGTTCTCTCGGGCTCCTGGCAGAAGAGGGAGAGGCCTCGCGTTCTCGCCGCACGGCTGTTCCAGGGTCAGGGACAGCGATGTGGACCGATGAGAAACGCCCCGATCACTCGGGCAGCTCCTGCGCGTAGTCAGCTGATCCAGGCACGCCGGGGCACGCCAGTGTCAACTGCTGGGGTTCAGCTTAGCCGCTCGACGGCGTTTTCCCCAACCGTCGCAGGGATCCGCCGGGGGCCCTCACGCTGCACACTTCAGCGCGTTCGCGGGGATCGGGGTTCGCCGGTGGTCGAGGCTGGATGCATGGACGCGAGCGGGTGCAGATTCGGACGGCTGAGGGCAGCAACGCTGGGTCTCACGCTGCTGCTTGTTCTGGGGGTGTTGACTCCCGCCTCAGCCGGATCGCTGCTGCTGGGAATCGACCCTACGGAGCTCGACGCGCCATCAGCGACACGGGCGCTCTGGGTCCCTCCGGTGTCCGCAGGTGAGCTGCGGCCTTTCACCAGACCGCCCTCCCCCTGGGGTGATCATCACTAGGACGTACTAAGATGAGCAACATGTCTGAGCCATCAATTCCAGCTGCCATCTACGTCCGAATCTCCAAAGACTCCGAGGCCCTCGGCCTCGGAGTCGCCAGGCAGGAGAAGGAATGTCGGGAGCTGGCCGAGCGCAAAGGCTGGCAGGTCGTTGATGTGTTCAAAGACAATGACGTCTCCGCTACTCGCAGCAAGGTGCGTCCTCGCTACCAAGACATGATCAGGGCCATCGAAGCTGGGTGGATTCGCGGAATAGTCGTCTACGACGTTGACCGGCTCACCAGGACACCGCGCGAGCTTGAGGACGTCATCGAGTGGGCAGACCGGCACCAGCTGCACCTCGCCAGCGTCGGCGGCGTCATCGACCTCGCCACCCCGCAGGGACGGATGACGGCGCGTATCAAGGGCACAGTAGCTAAACATGAGGCCGAGCAGCAGTCGCGGAGGTTGAAGAGCAAGATGCGGGAGTTGCGCGAGGACGGCCGGTACATCGGGACGAAACCCTACGGTTGGGACTGGTCTGTCAACGAGGACGGGACCAAGGGCAAGGACCTGGTGCTCAACCCCGTCGAGGCCGCTGTGGTCAAAGAGTGTGCTGAGCGCACCCTCAACGGCGAGAAGTGTCATGCCATTGCGCAGGACCTCAATAAACGCGGCATCCCCACGATGAAGAACAGTCGGGGCTGGACTTCCAGCCACCTTCGCCGGATGCTACTGCGCCCCATCAACGCCGGGTTCACCATCCACGACGACGTCGAGTATCCGGGGAAATGGCCGCAGCTCACTACCCGTTCTCAGTACGACCGTCTCGTCGCCATCCTGACCGACCCGAAGCGAGTGGTGAATCGCGGGACCCCGAACCGGTACCTGCTGAGTGGCCTCATCCGCTGCGACCTGTGCGGCCAGGCGATGCGCCGGAACGTAGGCTCGAACGCGAAACGCTCGTACACCCTGTCCGACGGCACGATGAAGAAGTACGAGTACGAACGTGTTGAGATCTATCGCTGCGTCCCCCCTGGCTGCAACAAGGTCGGCCAGAACCGCGAAGGTGTCGAGATGATGGTGACTGAGTACGTCCTGCGGCTCCTGGAACGTGAAGGCGTTGAGATCTTCGGCGGGGACTCAGCACGCCTGGAGGCTGCGCACGAGCGCGTTGAAGGCCTCAAGGCGCAGATGAGGTTGGCAGCGGGCCGTGTCGCCGAGGGGAAGATGACCTTCGATCAATTGGAACAGTTCAATGCCACGGTTCAGCCGCAGTTGGATCAGGCTCAGGTCGAGCTGCGGCAGGCCACACCGGATGAATCCATGATCGAATTCACCGGATCATCGGCGCGTGCTGCGTGGAAGAAGGCGGATCTGGATAGGAAGCGCGAGGTCATCCGGTCCCTACTGAACCACGGTCTGCGCATCACCGTGGGCCAGCCCGGGCAGAAAGGCTCGCGTAGGAGGAAGATCGAGGGCCGGATGAAGACTTTCAATCCGGATACGGTCTACATCACAGCCGATTGGTGACAATTCTGGAATGAATTTTCTGCTGGTCTTTGAGCAGAATCGAGCCTTTAACCTGCGAGAACGGCGCAATGTAGTTGAGCAGTGTGAGCTAAACAGGTAAGCTGGTGAGTGTTCGGCACACGCCGGACCGCAGTTTTGATCACTGCGTCTCACCGGCAGGTGAGATAGCGGAGAAATAGTTGCGGCTATCACTTCGGTGATGGCTAGGTTGGTCAGTCGGCAGGCTGATCCGCTGAATAACAGTTGCGGGTATCGACCGCTGTAGGCGATACCACCGGCTCCTAGCTGGCAGGCAGGAACACCGGTAGAAATTAGTGCGGCCCTCGGGCCAGGCCACCGCGTCGGCAGGCGCGGATTCGGCTGAAAATTTGTGCAGATCTTGAATAACTGCGCCCATCGTCATATGGAGCGCTGCACATGCCTGCCACCATCACAGAAGACCTGACGTATATCAGGATCTCCGCTGCCGCTGCCAAATATCCGGTCAGCCGCAGCTCGATCGACCGCCTCATTCGCGAGGGGAACCTCCGCGCCCGAAAGCGCGGCACCATCCCCCGTGAGGTCTGCGTCGAAGATCTCGAAGCATTCGCCACTGAGCATCCCGTCGAGCCGGAGAATCTCTTCGCCAAGGCCGAGGCCGCCGTCGAGCGCGCCCTGGCCGCCACTCCCCCGCTGAGCGCCGACAAGCGCGCTGAGCTGGCTGCCCGCCTGAGCGGAGGCGGTGCCGTATGACAACAAACGAAAACCCCCACGCGGCGAACGTAGGGGTCTCCAACCATCTCACTGGTTCTTCAATTGTTGCTACTGATTTTACTTCGCAAGTTTACAGTGTGGCAACCCCTGCCCTGCTGCTGCCGAGTGCCGTTGTGCAGGCTGTGCAGGCAATCTTGGTTCGTCACAGAACAGCGTCTCGTGAGGTGGAACCTTTTCCGCCTGCACAGCCTGCACAGAACCTCCTGACCTGCGGTTTCGTCGTGAATCGTCTAGGCGGTGGTCTGTGATGATTGACGGCATTCTTGGCCGGCTCGACCGGGTCTCTGCTCCGCAGGTCGACACAGACAGCACCTCGTGGAAGGCCTGCTGCCCTGTTCACGATGATTCGAACCCCTCGCTGTCCATCACCGAGAAGGCAGACGGCACTGTCCTCGCTCACTGCTTCGCTGGATGCGATCAGCAGGATGTGCGCTCGGCGTTGGGCTTGCCGTCGCCTTCCACGAACACTGGGAGTGGTGTATGGATGCCTGGCGGCATCCAGCATGAGGAAACCTATGTTTATACCGACGCTGACGGTAAGCCGCTCTTTGAGGTGTTGCGGGGCCGACTGAAAGGAAAGAAAGAGATCCGGCAGCGCGTGCCTGACAGCTCGAAGCGCTACGGCTACTCCTGGTCGCTAAAGGATCTCGATCGGGACAAACGCAAAACTCTCTACATGCGTCCGGTTGTGGATACGGCCATCGATGAAGGGGAAAGGATCCTCGTTGTAGAAGGAGAAAAGGACGTCCACACCGCCTTAGCCCTTGGCGAGGTCGCTACGTGCAATGCCGGTGGTGCAGGGGGATTCGAGTTGCGCCATTCCCAGCAGCTCGAAGGTGCCCATGTAAACATCATTCAGGACAAGGATGACCCCGGGCGCAAGCACGGATCTCTTGTTTACCGCCTGCTTGAGGTTTATGCCGCGAGTGCCCGTCTGTTCGACGTGCACCCCAGCCTGCCTGAGAAGGCGGATCTGACCGACCACGTTGAGGCCGGTTTCGGTCTCGATGACCTCGTTGAAGTCGAGCCAGACGCGAGCGTGGGTCGCCCGTCGGGTGACTCATCTGACAACAGTGTGGTCCAGACCGTCTCCGAGTGGACCGACTCTGGTGTTTCTGAGCGGCTCGCCCAGGCTGTCGGTGATCGGTGGCGGTGGGTCGCCGGTGTCGGTTGGTACCGCTGGACCGGGAAAGTCTGGCAGCGCCAGGAGGACGACACGACCTTCGCAGAGGCGGTCCGGAAGTTCGCCTCCTCAGAGATCCAGCGTGTGCTCTCATCGGGTGGTGTCGTCGGAGAAGCCGCCAGGCTCCTGAGCAAGTCCAAAATCACCGCAGTCTCTGCGCTGGCCAAGGGCCAGCTCCACGCCAGCCTGCTGGACTTCGACACTGACCCGGACATCTTCGTCGCCAACAATTGCGTGGTTGACCTACGCACGGGTGAACAGATGCCGCACGACCCGTCACGTCTGGTTACGAAGTGCTCGTCGGTCAACTACCGACCAGACGCGACCCATCCGGATTGGGTCACAGCGCTGGGGGCGGCCGATCCCTGCGACGCCGACTGGTTACAGATCCGTTTCGGTCAGTCAATGACCGGGCATGTCCCGGACGACGATGTGATGCCGGTGCTCAAAGGTGGTGGCGAGAACGGGAAGTCTACGATTCTGGGTGTTGTCCTTGAGGTAGCTGGCGACTACGCCATGTTGGTGCCCTCGGAACTGCTGCTGGGTAATCCGAACGACCATCCGACCAAGAAGATGGTCCTCAAAGGTCTCCGCCTGGGTGTGAAGGAGGAGACCACAGAAGGACGCCGTCTCAACATGACAGGCATCAAGGAGGTCATGGGTACCCCCATGATCACCGGCCACTACATGCGCCAGGATGACATCACCTTCCGAGCGACCCACGCTCTGGTCGTCTCGACGAACCCGGAGCTGACGGTCGATGAGGACGATGACGGCACCTGGCGTCGGCTCGCCAAGGTGGAGTTCCCCTACCGCTACCGGAAGCCCGGAGAGGCTCTGGAACTCCCGAAGGACCGGCGCGGTGACCCCCTTCTGCGAGATCGGCTGCGGTCCGGTCAGGAGCAGCAGGAGGCTGTTCTGGCGTGGCTGGTCGAGGGTGCCCGCCGCTGGTATGAGGACGGCCGGCATATGCCTCCGCAGCCTCCAAAGGTTGCCGCGGCGACCGAGACGTGGCGTCGGAAGTCGGACCACTGGCGAGCATTCGCCGAGGACCACCTGGTCTTGGACGGTGCATCGGCCGTGTGGATCGAGGACCTGCACAAGGAGATGAACACCTTCCTCATGGGACGAGGTCACCAGCGGTGGGGATCGAATCTGTTCCGCGGCCGACTGGAAGAGAACTCCTGGCTGCAGCAGCCTGGTGTGTTCCTCTCCGGTCGTGAACGCCTGAGCACGCTGGGCAAACGCTTGGGCAACCCGGTGACGCTGGACCGCCCGCTCACCGCTGACCCCATAAAGTCTCCCCCTGTACAGGGCCAATACGTCGTCGGCGTCCGGTTCCGCGCTCCCGAGGACGATCTGGACACTGGGTCCCCTGCCCCCGCTGCGAAGCAGATGCCCGCGGAGCGTGACCGCCCGATGCCTGTCATCGCAGACGTGGACGAGGAGTCGTGATGAGGACCGTTTTCCTCGACATCGAGACCGGCTCGGCAAATGATCTGTACACCTACGGCCCAGGATTCTGCCGGCTGGCGGGCTGGGCCATCGACGACGCACCGGTGCAGCTGACCACTAATATGGACGAGCTGTGCGACGTGGTGCGCAGCGCCGACCGGGTGGTGGCACACAACGGCCTGACATTCGACCTCGCAGCCCTGGAACGCTGGCACGGCTTGGATGTCGGCAAGATGGTCGAGCAGGGTCAGGTCCGGGACACCCTGCTACTTGCTCGGCACAACGACCCGCCGTTCTCCGGTCACGTTGATGCGCGGCGATACAACCTCGACGCGATCGGCCAACGGCTAATCGGCGACGGCAAGGTCTCCGAAGCAGGTGAGTCGGCGTTGAAGAAACTTGCCAAGGAGTTCGGGGGCTACGATCAGATCCCCGTCGATCACGAGCAGTACCGCGAGTACCTGGTACAGGACGTCGAATTACTGCGCAGGGTGTTCGCCTACCTCCGGTGTGATGCATACGCACTCCGGGAACACCGTGTGATGTACCGGCTGAACCACATCTCACGACACGGGTTCCGTGTAGATGTGGCGGAGGCAAAGCGCCGCCTGGCAGCGCAGGCTGAGCGTATCGAGACTGCCAAGCAGAAACTGGCAACGTCATACGGCCTCCCGACTTCTGGTAAGGCTCCGCAGCGGACAAAGGCCGGCGTCACAGCCCTGGAACGGGCTTTCGCTGACTGTGGCATCGAGCCGCCCAGGACACCGAAAGGCGCGCTGGCGACCGGAAAGCAGGCGCTGGCCGATCTCCTCGACGAGCACCCTGAAAACACCGCCCTGTCTGAGCTGGTCGGCGTCCTGGGCTCCTTGAACGGGGAGCGCTCGGTGATCCAGACCGTCCTCGATCACACTGGCCCGGATGACCGTGTGCGTCCCTCCGTGGATGCCCGGCAGACCACCGGCCGCATCTCGGTGACCAATCCTGGCCTGACGGTGATGGGCAAGCGCGACCGCGGAAACGTCCTTGAACGGTCACTGCTGCTGCCGGACCCTGGTGATGTGCTCATCGCCTTCGACCTGTCCCAGGTCGATGCGAGGGCGATCGCCGCGCACTGTCAGGATGAGGGGTACATCGCCGCCTTCAAGCCGGGCTTGGACTACCACTCCGAGATGGCTGCAGAGCTGTTCAACGGCGACCGAAGCCGCCGTGATGATGCAAAACCCGTCACCCATGCGACCACCTACGGCATGGGAGCGAAGGGGCTCGCGACCGAGGCGGGCATCGGCCGCACCGAGGCCGAGCTGCTCTTGTCGAAGCTGGACCGTCGCTTCCCTCGGCTCGCACGATTCAAACAGAGCTCTCGGCAGGAGGCGGAGCGGCGGCATCTCCTGTTCAACGCGTTCGGGCGGCCGATGCGGATCGAACGCGGCCGCGAGTACACCCAGGCACCGGCAGCGCTGGGCCAGGGGACAGCCCGCGATCTGATGATGGAGGGCATCCTCCGGCTTCCCGACTGGCTGGTGTCCTGCCTGCGGGCCATCGTCCATGACGAGGTGGTACTCAGCGTGCCCGAGGGCCGCGCCAACGATGCCGAGACTGAGGTGCTGAGCGCACTCCAGTTCTCCTTCCGGATCACTGCCGATGCAGAGCCTGTGCAGATACTCGCGGACAAATCCGAGCGCGGCCGTGACTGGGCCGACTGCTATAGGGCCGAAAAGCACAAGTGGCCCGAGGTGGCCCGCGACCACCGCGAGCTTCCGTCCTGCGATGACGACGGCTGTACGTATACCCACAAGTTTCATTCCCGGGCGCTGGCTACCAGTGCCGATGCCAATGACGATCTACACAAGGAGACACCATGACTGATGATCTCACCCAGCGTGCGGACAAATTCTACGAGCTGCTCGACCAGGAGCGTCGCTACCTGGATGCCTATCGCGCCGAGGAGGCTGAGCGGAAGGCCACCGCACTCGCTGAGGCCAATCGCGCAGCCGATGATCGGCGCGCAGCGCGCGGCCTGCCACCTCTGCCGCGTCTTTCCGCGGCCGAGCAGCAGGAGATCCTCCGCGACGTGAAAAACGGCTGGGGTTACGACGACGATGGTGGCAGCGAGGATACCTGGCGTGCCGAATACGAAGCCGCCACCGCAGCGCAGTGGGACCCGCCCGATGAGCCCGATGAGCCCGACTACGTTCCCTACGAGGATTTCGAGCCGCCCGAAGAGGTCACCGTCGATATTTCGGCCTTGTCCGCGGTCGAGACTTACGACGAGTTCCACGACCGGATGCTCGCCACCGGCCACTTTGTCCGTGGTCACCGCCGCAAGTGGGTTGGCCATCCGTGCAACAGCGCTGCATCCTGCAGCGAGCTGAGTGACGTCTGGTGGCCGGTACGGCTTTGGTACCGGGATTACCGGCGGGAGGTGGCCATCCGCGACGCGGCAAGGATCGTCAATGCCGATCGTAGCGACGCGAAAATCGCCTGGGTGAATCTGCCCGTCACCATGTTCCTCACGGAAACCACCAATTCCGGGCTGAGTGAGCGGCGGCATGACCTCCTGGTCTCCCGGTTGGTCGAGCTGACTCGCGAAGTTCTGGAAAGCAGGAGTTTCGGAATCACGTCAGTTTTGGAACTGAACGCGCGGGACAACGACGCCCGGGTCCGCCGGCTGCTCGAGCAGACGGGCCGGGATTGGTCCCGCATGCCGGACCACGACGCCCTGATGCGCCGGCTGGTCGGGCAGGCGAGCCAGGATTGGTCCCACAACCAGCTTCACAATCCAACGATTGGAGACCATCGTGAGTGAGAGCAACGACAACGTTCTGTCCGATGACGGAACAGCCGTCGCCGAGCCTGCGAAGAAGTCGCGGCGTAAGCCGCCCAAGACTTTGGAGCAGCGTTTCCTGGAGAAGCAGCAGGAGGCTGAGAAGCTGAGGCTGCAGATCGAGGAGAAGCGCGAGGAGCTTCGCTCGGAGCTTGTCGATGCACTGTACGCGAAGTACGGCATCGACGCCCGCAAGGGCGACCCGACGGAGACTGGACGAATCAACAGGCTCCGCTCCGAACTCGGACTGTCTACTGTGTAGCAGTTCGAGCAGCAGCAGCTGAAACCCCCTTCGCCATGATTGGTGAAGGGGGTTTTGCTGTGCGTTGAGGTAAAAAGAGTTACTCCCGCAGCCCTCTGGGCTGCGGGAGTAACTCTTTGTTCAGTGCCACGTGTCGGTGGACTCGCCGACGGACGCGCTCAGGGTAGACCTGGCTACCATGCCAGCGGCCGCCCAGCGAGGACTCGGCCAACCGTTGCAATAGTGAGTGGCGTGCCGAGAATCGACCTCGTCCGAGAGTACGTAGTGCACGCCGCCGATAGCACCCTGGTTCAACTTCTCTGAAAGCGTGAACGCAGACTTCGACCAAAGGTCTGAGATACGGATAACAGAGTCGTCGACACTGAAATAGGCGTAGATCGTCCGCCGGGCACCGTGTCCAACATTCTCGAGAGTGTAGGTCTTGCCCCTGAACTCGGTAGTCTTTCCGCGATCGCGATGGCTCTTCCGCCGAAGGAACTTGAGCAGTGCACTGATGACGTGATCGTTGACGGGCTTGAAGGTGATCGAAGGTTCAGGCTTCACCGGCTTCTCCTTTGTCGTTTCGAATCTGAGGGTGGACCCCCTCGCAAGCTCACCCGGCGCAGGCCCCTGCCTGCGCCCGCACGCCCGGAGGGCGTGCTCAGTGAGCACTGCGGGTGAAGATTCGACGTCGAGGGGGTGGAAACCGAAGGCTGGGAGGTTCCAAGGAGGGCGGAAGTAGTCCTCCTTGGTGGGGTGGTGCAGGAGGGGCGAAGCCTATCCGCCGGGGTCGAGGGGCGGAGCCCCCGCAAGCAAAGGCGCGAAGCGCCGTCCCGACCGTACAGGTGAGCGAAGCGAAACCTGTAATACGGTCGGGTTGCTTGCCAGACACTGGAGCCCCGGTCATAATGGAAGCAAGTGAAGGTTCGCCAGAACCGAGGCCTTGGTCCATAGGAACGCCGGGGCTCCAGTGTCTTGGAGGAGGCAGGGATGAGCGCAGCGAAGACCGGAGCGCCGACGACCGAAGGCGAGACGCGCAGCGACGAGCAAGACACAGCCGGTGGCGGAGCCGCCGTCGAGAATGGTCTTGAGGCAAGGTCGGAGAGCGCGCCGGTCAGCTTCCGGATGACCGGTGAAGCGCTCGATGACCTTGGGTATATTGCTTCAACACTTGGTGAGAATCGTTCGGCAGCGGTTCGTTCAGCGATCACCTTGCTGGCCGACGCGCTGCGTTCAGCAGACACCGCTGAGGCCGCGCAGAAGGCGTTAGTGAAGCGACTCGGACAACAGCAGGTCGCCTCCGTGCCGATAGCACCGGACGTCGATCAGCAGGTGCTGCAGGACCTCCGCGACGCTCTGCGGGACCTCGATGACGGGTACCGGCAGCGTGCGCGGGAGCTGCAATACGTGGGCCACAACTGGAACCAGCTCGCCCGGTGGGCGAACAGTGGGAAGCGCGTCGATACCGATGCCATCAACGCCGTGAAGCGTGAACTGAACCGTATCGAGACGCGCATTGCCGAAGATTCCCGGCGCGATGTCGAGATCCGTAAGGCACTCTCATGGCTGGCCTGAGTCTGGCTCCCATCGTGGTGATGTCCCGCGCTCAGATCGCGGCCCGGATGCTCCGCTACCCGGAGAAAGAGAAGGACGGCACCGACGCTCCCCGAGTCCTCTACCGCGACGGCATCAACTGCCGTCCGGAGACGGCCGTCGAGGAGTTCGCAGCGCTTCGCCGCAAGCATGGCAAGCAGGGTGCGACGAGGAAATCGCCTGCTCGGTACGAGCTTCCCGAGGACGGCGAGACGCCGGTCTATATCCAGAAGCGCCGCCCTAACGGACGCAAGTACTGGGCCGTCGCTAAGGACGATGAGGAGGCCACCCACGTTCGCCACGAGGGTGAAGTCGTGCGTGAGTCAGAGGCCATTCATATGATCTTCTCTGCTGAGTTGGCATCAGTGAATCCCAACGATCCGAAGGACGTCCAGCGACTCTTCGACTACGTCCGGGACGTGGTCGAGAACAATTTCAGAGCCACCGATGGCACCTGCGGCGTCCAGGCGAAGTTAGTCGCGCAGGCCGATGGGCAGGGCATGATCGACGAGAACGGTAGGCGGCTCACGGACGGTGGTAAAACGCATGTCCATGTGGTGATCAACGCTGTGGCGATGAAGCAGATGACCGTCAACGGCGAGACCTGGGAGCCCGGCCGGAAGCTCTCGGGTGCCCTGACAGACATCGAGCAGATCAAAGACCGTCACGATGCATTTGCCCGTGAGCACGGCGCAGATCACGGCTTCCGCCCGCAGGAGAAATCACGCTCTGAACGCCGCGCTGAGACGCGCACGGTGACTGACCGCCGTATGGCTGCTCAGGGGAAGATGAGCAACCATGACACGATCCGCGCAGCCTTCGAGACCTCGATGGAGGACCACCGTTCCGTGGATCTCGATGGGTTCCGCGAAGTGCTCAAGGAGCACGACGTGGACATGAATGTGCGTGTGACAAAGTCAGGCAAGAACGTCGGTCAGACTAATCTCAGCTACCGCACTGGCGACATGAAGCAGTTCGTCCGCGGTGCCCGTCTCGGATCTCATTACGCCTTCGATGACACCGTCGATGAAGCGACTGGCGAGATCATCAGTGGGGTGGGGTCTCAGTTGGAAGCGAACGCTGCGGGAGCACCTCGCCAGGGGCGTCCTGCAGCGCATCAGACTGCGCCGCCTAAGCCTGACCCGGTCGCCTCAGATGAGGAGCTGGCGGAGGCCCGCGAGACGATGGAGAGGCTCGCCGCGCAGGAGCGTCTGGACGCCCGAGAGGACCGCTTGGACGCTTGGATTGACGAGTTGGCTCACCGTGAGAGAACGCGCAGGAAGGTGATGCTCATGCACCGCGGCCTGGACGACAGGACACCGGCTGGTCGGGCGGAACTGCACAGCATGATGGAGGTCGAGCTGGAACAGCAGGAGGCGGCCGCCGCGCCGGAGCCTGCACATGTGGCTGTGCCTGTGGATGTCCCGGTGCCTGAAAATGTGCCCGAGGATGTCGCGGACAGCGCCAAGGACGAGCGGCCGCGATCGCGCCCATCAGTGAGGCTCAACGCCAACCTGCCTCCGGTGGTCACCGTGGAGGACATCCTGCGCCGTCGCCAGGAGAAGCAGGAGCAGAGCACCGCCGAGATCGCTGCCTTCGAGGAGAAAGCCCGGGCAGCCCTGGAGACTGGCGAGGACATCGTGGAGGTCACCACAGATGCTGAGAGGACAACGGCACCGGAACAGCCAGAGCCCGCTGTGGAGCCTGTCAGGGCCGAGCGACCCGAGGAGACTCCTGCGGTGTCTGAGACCACCGAGGACGCCTCAGAGGACACTGAGGACACTCAGCAGGCAGTACGGCAGCAGCGGCAGGTCCGCGAACGGCAGCAGAGTGCCTTCCAGCAGCGTGAGCAGCAGCCTGACTTCTCCAAGCCTGCAGCAGCGCAGCCCGAGCCCGAGCCTGAGCAACCGAAGAAGAAGTCTGCCCGCCAGCTCGCCGAGGAGGAGGTCCAGCGGGAGCTGGACCGCCGCGGCCTGGGAGGTCAGCAGCCGTCGCCGGAGCCCGAGCCGGTGATGCCGCCTCCTCGCCGCCGCCGGAAGTGATGACAGAATGTCATCAATATTCCATCAACATTCTGCGCGATCTGTGCAGGATGGATGCAGGATTACGTCAGCGTGATGGCGATGGTCAGAATCGCCTCAATATCTCTTCAAGATTCCGCGCTAAGGACTCAGGACGGCATCAGGAACACGATGTCATCAAGATTCCATCAACATTCTGCGCTGTGGGATCAGAATTGCGTCAAGATGATGCAGCGGGCTATGGGGAAATGAGAAACCCCCGCACTGGACCATGCTCGGTCCTGGTGCGGGGGTTTCGATGTCAGCTAGTCAGTCAGTAATCCAGTTATCATTGGCGTCGAGCTGCCAGCCGTTGATGTGGCTTCGGACGATGTGCAGCTGACCTTCTGAGTCGACGTTGATGTCTGCTTCGGCGAAGTTGCCGAGCATGGCACGGGGTGGCGTATAACCGCCGTCAGTATAGGGGTCGTAGTCCTCGTCGACCGACGCCTCCTCACCATCGGGCGCGTCTCCCTCTTCCGGGACGGCGACTACTTCCTCGTGCCACTCGATCCTGTTGAACTGGATTTCGACAACGCTGCTCGAGTCGCCGCTGGATGCGGCGCAGTCAACAGGGAGCACGGCGGTCTGGAGGTCGTCGGAGAGCTGATCGCCGTCGTAATCGTCACTGGGCGACACAGTGGTGAGCCCCAGGGCGGAGGCGTGTCGGTATTCAACGGGGGTATCGGCGTAGTCATCGGCAATGAGAGTTATCTCATCCCATGAGATGGCTTCCTCCCAGTCACCGGATTCCAGTTCGTCCTCTACCCCGTCAGCGTAGAGGTATTCGATTTCCACGGCGCACTGTGCGTCGGGGTGCTCTGCTGCGCGGACGATGACAGCATCGAGCACCCGGTCCTCGCGGTAGGCGTCATCGGCCTGCAGCAGATCAGACGGGATCTCCACGAGGATCTCGTCCTCCGGCCCCCACACTGGCTCGTGGAAGCCGGCAGTGAAATCGAAGATGGCTTCTGCGTCGCCGGAGTCGCCGTTCTCTGCGGCCTGCTCCTCGCCACCACCACCGGCCTCGTCGTTGTCGTCATCGCCGCAGGCAGTGAGCGCCAGGAGCAGGGCGGCGGACAGGGCTGTGGTCTTGCTCAGAGTGGTGCTGCGCATAGATGTATCTCGCATTCTGTGGTCTGTGGTCTTGTGGGTCACTGCTGCGGTTGCGGCGGGGCAGGCTTCTTCTGCGCCAGAAGAGCGATCACGGACGCCCCGATGAGAAGGATGCCGAGGATGAGCATGAGTACTGCGCCGAAACCGACGGTGAGGTGGTCGTCTCCAGCGGCGACGAGGTAGATGATCGAGACGATGATGCCGATCAGCCCACTCAGCGCACCTGTGGCTGCAGCTGCCAGGCGCAGTATCGCCGTGCTGGTCACCAGTGAGGCCACCGCGAGGCCGATGGCTGCCACAAACAGCAGCAGCAGGATCACCCCAGCCGCGGTCATGTCGTGGGTGATGAAGTTCTGGGTGGTGTGCAACCCGAGTTCGTCCCGGGCGGCAGAGAGTTCATCGGAGAGTCCCAGCTCCTCAGCAAGTCCCTCGGCATACCCTTCGATGTTGTACTCATCCAGGACCCGTATCGCCGGGGTGAACAGGGTGATGAACCCAAGAAAGGCGATCACCGGCTGCGATAGCTGGACCCAGAACTGCCATGATCCCCGGTTGGCCTGGACCGTCCGTTGGGCGCTTCGTGTCGCCCCGGCAACAGCCGGGGCAGCGCTGTTGGTCCAGTAGTCCTTCGCACCGTCTGCGACCTGCCGGGCTCCTGCGGTGATCTGCTCCCCAGCGCCAGGACCCTGCTGCTGTGGCTGCCCCGCCGGAGGCTGAGGAGGTGCCTGCTGGCCCCGGATGTACTCGGCGAGCCCCGGATAGCAGTTCGGATGCTGCAGGATCTGCGGCCAGAGGTCCGCCCGTTCTGCGGCCAGTTGACGCAGGGTCTCCGCGTCAATCGCCGGGTCGTTCAGGTCATCGGATGTGTAGCTTCCTGAGTCTGTCATTCTCCATCTCTTCCGTTCCGTAGCTGCCGGGTGCTATAGCACAGCATGCGGAGCTATTTAGATCCGTATCCGGTGCTGATTTATCAGCATATACAAGATGAGCTGATAGCTATGCCAGATTCGTTCGACCCACCTGATCCCGATCTGGATCAGCTCCGCTTCATCATCGGCGCGGCAAGGGTAGAAGCGCGCTTCACCATCGATGAGCTGGCCGCTAGAGCGGGCGTAGGCCGACAGACGATCATCAATCTGGCTGCCGGCACGTATTACGGCGACTTGAAGACATGGCTCAAGATCTCACGGGCACTGGGAGTTGGCCTGGATGAATTGCTCGCTCCGGTCTGGGAGAGAACACACGGCTGCACTCCTTGATACACTGGGAGCCTGTCTGCATCAGCAGCGTCGCCAGTTGAGAACGCAGCACCACACTCCTTGATACACTGGGGTATCCCAGCGAAACCCCTGATCAGACCGGGAATATCGTCACTTTTCCGACAGGAAAAATGGCTTCCCGGGACTGGTCAGGGGTTCTCTATGTCTGCTGAGAAATCAGCGGATCAGTTAGTCGTCAGCCCATTGGATCGAGCATTTCGCACGGCCGATCGTTAGTGCAAAGAGATATCCCTGCAGTCTGGTGTAGACGCTCTCCGGCCAGTCGTGTCGTGCACCCGCACCACGCCCGTATGACTCACTGTTTGGGTAGAGTTCCAGCTCGAAGACGAGCGGTTGACTGAATATGGACTGCCACCGGGCCGAGATATCCAGCACGTAATCCGCATACTCGTTGAAATATAGGAGAGCGGAGTACACGTAGACAGCCGCCTCCGCGGAGGGCTGCTGACCCGGCTGCTCCCATGTCCGCACCACCGAGACGTCTACACCGCAGTGGTCTGCGATGTCGGCTGCAGTCAGGCCGACGAACTCTCTGATCGTACGGAACTCGGCACTGTGCATCCGGGGTCCTCCCTACTGGTAGACGTGAACATGTTGAGCATGGCGAGGGCCTGCCTGCTGAGCATCATCGCGCTCTTGGCCTGATACTCCACCTCGAACCAGCGCCGCCTGCTGGCGCGGAACTGACCGGCTAAGGGGCCTTCCAGCGGCGCGGTCACGTGCAGCTGGTGCAGCTGCCGCTGCAGCACGCAGAGATCGGTCTGGATGCGGCCCATGGTCTGCTCGGCATCGAGAGTCGTGGGTCTGGTGGACATGATGCTCCCCTTCCTCACAGGGACCGGAACACGTAGACGCCGCCGCCGGGAGCAGGCTCGGTGGTGTAGTCGTGGTGAAGGTCGTTTGTCCAAGAGTCCCAGTGGAAATATCGGGCGATCTCTTCTGGGACGCCGTCGAGCAGGCAGATGTCCTCGGCCAACTGATGCGCGTACTCGTCGAAGCTGTCCCACTCACCGCAGTAGCGCTCATCGAAGTCGCTGATGCTCGGCAAGTCGCCGGTCCCCTCGGCGACATAGTCACCTGAACGCACCCAGGCACACAGTGCCGGAAGAAGGTGGTCCTCGACTTCGTCGAGGCACCTGCCCCACTCGGCTGCGTGCATCGGCGACATCTCGCCTGATACTGGGATGCCCTCTGTATCAAGGCACCAGAGTTCTTCGCAGGCTGCATAGGAGCGGCCACCGCCGCGGTGGACATCGGCGAGGGTGACATCGTCGGCATCGATGGCGTCGAACCAGTCGCCCACCAGGGCACCGGCGTTATAGCAGGCCAAGCAGCCTATCCAAACGGCGGGAGTGATCTGCTGAGTAGTAGTGAACATGGCAAGTCCTCTCTCATGGATGAAGATTTCGCCAGCGATCCCGGCAGCGGCCTCCGCTGCGACCTGCTCTACGGGATCCAGGAGCCAGGCCGCAACCCGCCACAACACACGCAGTTGGGGGACCTCGGAGGGCGCAGCCAGACGGTGAGAGGAGAGTCGGTTGGGTCGGTTGGGTCGGTTGGATCCTCTCTACGCGTGAGGGTTTTTCTGTGTGGCTACGCGAGCCCGCCTGCGTTCTTTATGTGTGCGGCAGGCGCTGCGCGGGAACCGACCCAACCGACCAAACCGACCTTTGGGGGCTTATTACCCGTAAGTAGCCACGCTTTAGTCTCATGAAGAGCAGCACCGACTATGTGCATACCCTGACCACCAAAGGCGGGGGATATCGATTGCCCGCGCGAACCTTAGCATTGAGGGGCGAAGCCTTGCTCGCGCAGCAGGTCTTTGACCGGCTGATGGTCGCCTTGGATGTAGGCGATGGCCAGTGCGTCGTTGAAGGCGTCGGCGAGGCTCAGATCGTTCTCGTCGACAGGGATCGTGAGCAGCCGACCTGCGTTCTTGTTCAGCAGCAGCCCATTGGCGGCGAAGATCGCAGTGCGCTTGTTGCCGTCCTGGAACGGTTGGGTCTTGGCTGTGTTGACGAACAGCTCCAGCGCCTTCTCCTGCGGATCAGGACCAGAAGTGCTGCTCTCCACGAGGCTCTGCAGGTCTGGTTGGGACAGAGCTTTCGGCTCATGGCGGCCGTAGCGGGTGTTCACCCCGATCTGCTGGCCGGAGCTGCGCCGTTTCCCGGGGTTGATCGCTCCGGTACGGGTGATCTGCGCGTTCACTTCGCAGAGGTAGTCCGCATCGATCGAGCGTTGTCCCTGATGGTCGATGACGAAGGCTGCGACATCGCGCAGGTCCTGCAGCAGGGCGAGGTCGAAGCGTGAGGTTACCCCCTCGATGCTCCCGGAGTGCAGGAAGCTCTCGGTGTCCTGACGGCTGACCGAGAGCCCATCGAAGACTGTGCCCGCGGAGAACACCACTCCGGCCATATCAGCAACACTCATCTTTGGCACTGCGCTCTCCTCTCTGCCGTCATCCTACGGTCGGTGCTCCCTTGCCATGCCTGCCGGCGACCAGCTGGTCCCCCTCGTAGACATGCCGTCGCCTACCTACGTGGCGGTGACCCGCTTCTGCCCTCTACACGGTGGCGTCGCAGGTACGGGTATTAGTTCCGCTCCGATCATCACGGTCACCGGCCATGAGTGAGGAGGCGCGCTGACTCGTAGAACGCACGTGCGTTCGCCTGATCCAAACTGGACAGCAGGTCGGCAAGCGACACTCCGGTGTCTTGCTCACCTAGCTCGATCACCAGCAGTGCTACAGCTCGTTCGCCGGAGCTGAAGCCGAAGGAGTCGACAAGGGTCGGGGCACTGTCCAGCGCCAGCCAGGGAGTGTCGTCGTGCCGGGTCCTCACCAACGCGGGCCAGAGCTTCTCACGCTGGGGGCTGGAAGTCAGTAGGTGAACTGCGGCCATGAGCGGCAGCGAGCCTGAGGCCCACGCGTTGAGCTGGTTGATCTGCTCGGTGGTGAGGGTCATAAGGGTTCCTTTCAGAGTAGGGAGTTCTTCCAGCTCTTCTCCCGCAGCCACCTATGGTGGCCTCAGCAGACTCTCGTCGGCAGGAACCGGACGGACAAGAAAACGGCCCCACCTGACTTTGCGTCATGCGGGGCCGTCGTGGTTGTAGCAACCTGTGTCGAAGGTCAGCGCAGCGGCTCTCCGACTTCGCGCATGAACTCGAGGTGACGACGCAGTTCCTCAGCGGACTCGTACTCCTTACTCTCGATGGTGATGCCGACGCGTGCCTCCTGCCCATTCTCAGAGTCGGTCTCATTCTTCTTCCTAGGGTCGGCCACAGCTCGTCCTTTCCTTGTCATTTGATACGGAAGCGCAGATTGCATCTCCGAGGGTACGTCTACCGAGGTGTACCCTATTGGACACTATACTGGAGTGCGCTGTAGCGTGTCAAATAGGGTACTATTTAGAGTAAATAGACAACTATGACGGAGAGTCTAGAGATGAGTAGACACAACGGGCAGGTCGTTGGCTACGTACGTGTCAGCGCTGCCGACCAGAATGAAGAGCGGCAGCTAGAAGCGCTCGGCGACGTTGACCGGCTGTTCTCGGAGAAAATCTCAGGCAAGAACATCGATGACCGGATTCAGCTCAAGGAGATGATCAAGTACGTCCGCGATGGGGACACCGTCCGGGTGAAATCCCCTGACCGCTTGGCGAGATCGACGGTTGATCTACTGGACCTGATCAAACAGCTGCAGCAGAAGGGTGTTGGTGTCGAGTTCGTCGATAACCCTGCCCTCAACACCGATACACCGCAGGGAGAGTTCATGCTGACCATTCTCGCTGCGGTGGCTCAGCTGGAGCGTGCGACGATCAGGGAGCGGCAAGCGGAAGGCATCGCGATTGCTAAGAGGAAGGGAGTTTATGACCGCGTGCCGAAACTGTCCCCTGACCAAATCCAGCAGGCGAGCGAGCAGGTCGCATTGGGGGTACCCAAAGCGAAGGTCGCCCGGGATCTCGATGTCAGCCGTCAGACTCTTTATGACGCGCTGGCTGGTCGCGGCCGGTACGCCGAGGTCGGCCAGAAGTATGGAGAGGACAAATGATGGACGAGGTCGAAGAGTTGGCTAAAGGGTTGGCGGCTCTCGCAGATCGGAATCCGGTCAGCTTCCCGCTGGCCGTCTCCAATCTCGCCGAGGAGCGGCCCGATCTGGTGGAGATCCCGGTCTGCCTGGAACCTCCACCGAACGCTGGACCCTGGCAGCAGAGGTGGCACGAAGACGCCAAGCACCTCTACCGCGTGGTGGCGCTGGTCGGGGACTACGGCATCCAGCTCAGGCACCTCAAGCACACCCTTGGCAGCGTCGCCTTCCAGGAGGCGCAGAAGATCTTGCGCAGTTCCGGTGCCGTCGTCGAGTCCAAGGAACCGCGTCTGGGCATGGGCGACAAACGGAGGAACCTCATCGTACTGCGGACCCACGGAGCGGCTGACCAGCACGGCCGGCTTGGCTTCGACGAGTGAGAGGGGCCTATTTGGACGACTGTCTTTACTCTCTATGAGTGGAAGCAGTGCCGTCCGGTTCCTGCCCCTTATCCTCTCTAGTCCGGGAACGAACAATATCCCTGAGCCTGTCGGACATTTGCTTTTCGTCCTCGCTTGAACCGTCTTGGTCGCGCAGAACGAAAATGGACCTGGCTGCTTCGGACCGAATCAGCTCCCTGACGTCCTCGTGGATATTCACCAAGAACGGGTCCATAGTGGTCAGCACGAGTTCCCGCGCCTTGGCCTGGCGCTCTTCCTTCCGGTGCTGCCCCGCCTCTTTCGCAGCATAGAGAGCCCCGGCGAGGACTACAGCCGTCATGCCCAATCTGGTGACTACTTCACCCCACAGGCTCTCCCCACTGGGAATCACTGATGGCGAAGTAATGAACTGGAAGGTGCTCTCGATGAATACTCCCGCTGCAAGGACGAACAACACCACTGCTATCGCGCTCCACCAACCTGCCGCCCGGCGCTGCTGCTTGGCCCACTCACCATAGTTTTCCGCCGTGCTTCTCTGAGCCAGCGTGCCAAGTATTGCCTCGGCATCTTTCTCCTTACTTTCGATGCTGGCCACCAGGGAGTCAGTTCGGCCTGATGACTCGTTGTAGAACTCCTGGAAAGCATCGGCTTGCCCTTGCATTACTTCTTCAAACTGATCTGCTCTTTCCTGGCGTTCCGTCTGAAACTCCGTTTTTTGGGTCTTGATCGCTTCTTCGATGCGCCCCTCTGACTCAGAGACAGTTGTACTGACGGACTCGGACCTGTTCGTGAGGTTCTGGATCTCTGAACTCAGCTGTCCTATTTCCCCGCGGAGGTCTTCAAGGGTTTTGGCATGACTCGCACGTAGAGTATCGGCAGCTGACTCGCCTTCTTTCATCAGCTCTTCCATGTTCCGTGACGCTGACTCTTTGAAACCAGCCAGTGTGCTATCGAGCTGTTGCACCTGCTGCGTAAGTCCTACGAGTTTGACGCTTCCTCGTTGGGGCCATGAACGGAGGTTTCGAGCGAGTTCTTCGAACTTCGAGACTGTGCCCCCAGCGGGCGGCTTATAGATCCCCTCAATACCCGGGAGTTGCGAAGTTATCGTCTCCACCACTTTTCCCGTGTTCTTCCGCGCAGCGGGTGTGATGAGGACGTCAGGATGATCGCGGTAGCCAATCAAAATGGACAGAATCGCCCTTAACTGTTGGACACGAGCATCTGAGGTGTCTAGCGCCTCTGCACGGACATGCTCTTCCAGCACGCCTTGTGCCTCTTCGACACGAGCCCATAGGCCGTCCTCGCGATGATCATCTTCCCAAGACACGAAAATCCTCTAACTTCGAGAGCAGCTTCGCCTCGTAGACGTGCGCGGTCTTTTCCTTGGGCTTGGCCATAGATCAGACTCCTTGGGTGAGTCGCTGGTAGGCGGGGAAGAGTAGTTCCAGACGCTGTTTGTCCGTCCTGAGGCGGCGGGATGCCCCGAAAAGCTTGTCCACTTCGGTGTCGAGGGTGTCGTGGGCCTTCTGAAGGCTCTTGTGCCCGCCCATGAGGTAGGGGTCGTAGAGGTCGGCCAGGGACTGGTCGGGGCGTTCGGCCCGGGCGTCGATGATCTTTGTCCCGGCCTCAATGATTCGCTGGCGGGCGGTGTCGTCCAGGTCAGGCACGGGAAATGTGTTCCAGGTGAGCCTGTTGGAGAAGCGCAAGTCGGACTTGATACGACCGCCTACTGCACGTTGCCAGGTGATGAACATAGACGATGAGATCAAGGCGAAGAGTAGGCCGTCTTCATCGGGGGCTAGGAAGTTGGCGTTGCTGCAGATGACTTCGGGTCCGAACCGCGGAGCCGTCCAATATCGACGGTTGGCGCTTACGTGGATCGGAACGCAAAGATACGGCACATCGGGTTGTCGGACCTCGGTGAATAGGTGCGGGGTGTTCGCTGCCTCTTGAGTAGACTTCTTGTCACTCGATGCGCGTTCGGCTTTTACGGAATCGAGTATTTCTCGGAGTGCCGGCGACGATTTCAGATCTTTTGGCGTCAGGTCCTCCAGCCAGAGGCACCAGCGTTCGACGTTGTTGATGACCTCCTTGGCTCCGATGAACCGGCGCAGGTACTTGGCGGCGATGGGGTCTTGGTCGAGTCCTCGGGTGCCTTCTTTCGGTTTGAATACGAGGTGGCCGCCGTCGGCGGGCTTCGACCCGTAGCGCACCGGGGGCAGGACCGGTGAGAGTGGCTTGCTCACTCCATTGATGAAGACCTCAGGTCCGTCGATTAGGTAGGGGTTGATACTGCCTGTCACCCGCTGTGGTTCGGGGTCTGCGTTAACCTGGGCGTAGTCGTAGAGGCGGCGTCGGATATTCCGGTCCTTGCTGAATCCGACGACGACACAGTGCACAGCGGCCTTGCCAGGGGCTTCGGAGTCCCAGCCGAAGGTGCGGTGCGCGAACTTGATGCTCCAGCCCTCCCGGTAGAGAGGGCCGAACAACGCTGGGACAGGCTGTCCCTGGGTGATGCTGTTGGTGGTCACGTATGCGAATTCGCCGGAGCGCTCGGCCAACAGATCTTTCGTCTTCGCATGCCACGCGGTGACGTAGTCGAGATAGCCGTCGTAGTCCTTGCCCCACACCCGCTTCATGTCTTCGGTCTGCACCAGTGTCTTGGTGTATTGGCCGATGAACGGCGGGTTCCCGAAGACATAGGTCTTGCCGTCTGGCGCTGGAAGCGCCGCGCTCCAGTCCAGGTCCAGGGCATTGCCGTGGATGATCTTGGCGGTGGTCGTGATGGGAAGACGGTCGGGGGCTTGGCCGGTGCGAGCGGCGAGCTCACGGTTGGCTTGCTGGTCTACCAGGAACATGGCGGTCTCTGCGATCTTGGCGGGCCACCAGTTCAGCTCGAAACCGTAGAACTTGTCGATGGTCAACATCTGGTCCAGGGTGGCGTCCAGCGTGCCGGTGGTGGTGCCTTCGCGCTTGCGGCGCTCCACAATCAGGTCGGTCTCGATCTGGCGCAGCTGGGCGTAAGCGACGTTGAGGAAGTTGCCGGCCCCGCAGGCGGGGTCAATGTAGATGTTCGATGCCATCTCATTCAGTAGTTTGCTAATTGCCTCAGTGGACTCGGCATCCTTGTTGCGAATAAGTCGATCTGCGCGAGAACGGTACTCCTCTAGGAACAGGGGGCCGATGGTTTTGAGAATGTTTTTCTCACTGGTGTAGTGCTCTCCGTCGCCGCGGCGGGCGTCCTTGGACTTCACCAGCTGAAACATGGCACCAAAGATGGCGGGGCTAATTGCGGTCCAACGGAACCGGGCTGCGTCCAGGAGCACTTCTCTGAACTCAGGAGGAACTGAGTATCCGACCTGACTGGTGCCATCAAAAATGCCACCGTTGACGTAGGGGAACTTCGATTCCAGTGCGGGGAGGTTGTCCTTGAATTTCCTCTTTCGTACGGGGCCGCTGGTATTGAGCACCTCGAAGAGGCCGTCGAGTGCTGGTCCTATGTTCTTGGAGGCCACGGACTCGATCCACCGATAGAACAGGTCCTCCTCCCAAAGCCCTGCATCGTCGCCGTAGAGCAGGAACAACAGACGGGTCATGAGCACCGACGCGAGCTCGGTATCGTCGTCTTCTTCCTCCGGTGTGGTCGGTGCGTCATCACCAACTTCCTCGTCGGTATCTTCGCCGACCAGAGTATTGAAGAGATTGGCCATGAGCTTGGCGGCCTCGATGGAGGCGTTCTCCTGCTCACGCTTCGTGAGCGTCTCCACCCCGGCGAAGAAGAGCAATTGCTCTAGGTGATCGGGAACCTCGTCGATAGAGAATCGCAGGGTCCAGGATTCTTCACCGAGGCGGTCGAGGCGGAAGTTCTCGAAATCGGTGGCGATGATGAACCGGGGCCACTCGTGGGTACCTACGCTGCCACCGTTGAGGTAATCGATGGCCTGGTCGTAGGCAACGTCGAGGTCTTTGCCCAAGCTCTTCGCCTCACCGATGACCACCCCCGACCAAAAGAAGTCTATGAACCCGCCGCCCCCAGTCGAAGCACGGTCGGCATTGCGTTCGAAGACATCGATGCGTTCGGGATTGATCTCGAAGCAACGCATGAGGTCTGACCAGAACTGCTGGGCGTGACGTTTCTCTGTACCGGACTCAGTACCCCCTTCACGCCAGGATGCGATGCGCTCCTGCCAGTGCGCGGAAAAATCGATCAGCCGGCGGTGGATCGCCTCCCGGTCTACTACCTCTTGCATACACGCCCCTCAGCATTCGGCCAGATTCTATGAATCAGCCTATGCGAGGCGGAGGCCATACTGGCGGAACCACTACTCTTGGCGTTGACTGCACTGCTCCTCGTAGAAGCGCTCAACATACTCGTCCAACGTCACGTCCTCTATCGGCCAATATCCGTGACCGCCGATCCGGATGCCCTTGATGCCCCGCGCATAATCAGCGCGTATCTGCGACATGGGCCTGCCAATAGACCCTGCGGTCCTTGCCCTCGGTGAAGCCTAGACGTTTATAGCCTGCCAGCAGCCGGTCGTTCTGCGCCGCGGCCACGACCACGGTGCCAGCAGGTGCTGAGTCCCGCAGACGCAGCGCCAGCGGCAAAGCGCTGAGCCGGGTTCCAGGCCGCTGGGCGAGCCCTGCGATCTGCCACCGGTCCCCCGCTGGTGTCTCAGACCCGGTGGGCATCACCATGGATCCACGGGCCTATCGCCGCCAAACCGATACCCAGCAGGCCCATTCCTACCGCCCACAGAATTGATGCGTAGGTCGGGCCGAAAGTCACCATCACCCAGAAGTACAGAACCAGCGCAGGCAGGAGAAGTACCACGAGGATGGCCATGTCCTTGCCGAGCCTGTAGGGACCGAAGATCACCATCCCGTTACCGTCGGTGCTCTCATACACCTGTCGGCGGATCGCGTAAGGAAGCAGAATCATCATAGCGACCGGCACCGACAAGTAGGCCATGACCCGGTTGGGTGCAAATGCCAGTGACATCAGCCATGACAGAGCCGGGAGACGCGCCGGGGAGGCTGGAGAAGGCGTGGAACTCATCAAGACCACCATAATTCGAGCTGCGCTCATTGCAGTGATGTCGAGACTCTCAAACCACCACGCATCAGAGTGAGACCAGGCCGGAGACTCGGTTCGACCTGGGGTTTTGACGGAACGTTCATTAGTGAGTGCTAGTAAATATCTTCGTGAGGCGTAGGCGATAGTACGAAACTCCGCACTCACCCTGGACACCGCCGAGATCGCCGACTCATCAGCCGACGGCCTCATTGAAACCATGAGTCGCGGCCCGGGAGGAGATCCTGGCGTTCACCGCTTTCCCCAAGACAATCTTGCGCAAGATCTGGTCGAACAACCCCAACGAGCGGCGGAACAAAGAGCTCTGCCGGCGCACTGATGTCGTCGGGATCTTCCCCGATCGGGAGGCCATCCTTCGCCTGGTCGGTGTCATGCTGGCTGAGCAGCACGATGAATGGGCCGAGACTTGCCGCTACCTCAGCCTTGAGGCCCTTGCCCGTGCCAGAGCCCTCGGCACCGATACCGAGGATGTGACCCAGCCCCGCACTATCGAGACCATCGCCGCCTAACAAAAATGCACCCACGAAGGATCACGATACATACACCACCTCAATGGACTTGACCGCGCTGGCTGCCGACTATTGCGAGTCCAAACGCTGTCCGTGAGGTACTGTGAGTTGACGAACATGTGGCCGGCCGGACAGGGTTTACCTCAGTCCCGGACGAAGTCGACCGCGGGGCGCGGCGTGGTGTCCACTTGCAGCCGGAAGATGTCCGACCTTGAGTAATGTCCCACTGAGTCGAAGTCGAGGTGAGAGCGGGTCTTCACGGAGGGGTCGACCTCGGCTACCAGGATGGCATCCTCGTCGAACACTGGGCCTGCGAGAATCTTGCCTGTGGGATCCACAATGACACTGCCTCCACGCATGAGGACATCGCCGAGCTCCTGACCAAATGCGGGCGCGTAGTCCTCCGGGAAATCATCCCGGGTAATGTATTGGCACGCCGAAAGCACGAAGCAGCGGCCTTCCAGTGCGATGTGCCGCACAGTATCTTGCCAGGTATCCCGGTCATCAGCGGTGGGGGCACAGTAGATCTCCACCCCCTGGCCGTACATGGCCTGCCGCATCAGCGGCATGTAGTTCTCCCAGCAGATGACCGAACCTACCTTGCCTACCGGAGAGTCCACGGCGGACAGTGTTGAGCCATCGCCGAAACCCCAGACTAGCCGCTCCGCACCGGTAGGCATCACCTTGCGGTGATGGCCCACGAACCCTTTCTCTGGGTCGATCATCACCGCGGTGCAGTATAAGGAATGTCCCACTCGCTCGATAATCCCCATCACGACGAAAATCCCATGCGCCGCTGCCGTTTCGGCGAGCCTCTCCATTTCCGGCCCATCCAGGACGACGGCACCGTCGAAGTAGCGCCGATATTCGTCCCGACCCTCCTCCGTGCGGCGACCGATGGGGCTTCCGAAGGTTAGCCCCTTGGGGTACGTTCCAAGGAAAGCCTCCGGGAACAGCACCAGCTTAGCCCCGCTCTCGGCGGCCTGACCTATGAGTTTTAAAGCCTTCCGCGTGGTGGCTTCAGCGTCAAAGGGGACAGAGCTTGACTGGACCACTGCAACAGTTGTCATGATCTTCCTTCCTGGAGGTTCCGGTATGAGGGATTGGGTGTCTCGTGGTAGTGCCTGCCTCTGCTGTTCAAGATTTC
Source organism: Nesterenkonia sandarakina (assembly GCF_014138825.1). Taxonomy (NCBI): domain Bacteria; kingdom Bacillati; phylum Actinomycetota; class Actinomycetes; order Micrococcales; family Micrococcaceae; genus Nesterenkonia; species Nesterenkonia sandarakina. The sequence continues at coordinate 1,429,596 of NZ_JACJIH010000001.1, forward strand.
TCAGCGTAGGTCTTGTCGGCAGAGTTTCGGTTAGTGTAAAGCTTCTTAATCAGCGAATCGTGGAACTCGTGTTGGATGGGTGTCGGACCGCGCGGGTCCAGGAGGCTGACCACGACGAACACGACACTACCGGTGATAATCCCGGAGGCGGCGGGGCCCATGGGGAGCGGCGAGTCCACGAGATACACCAGAGTAAGCGCGCTCAGCCCTGCGATGAGGCTGGTGATTGCGCCTAGTCGGGTGGCGCCGCGCCACATGAGGGCGCCGAACGCCGCCGGGCACATCTGGATGGCGATGGCAAAGCCTAGCGAGGACAACGGCACCAGGAAACCCTGGGCGGCGGGCGTGAAAGCCAGCACCACGACCATAATAGTGAGCCCTCCGACCGCGATCCGCCCAACATACGCTTCTCCACGCATCGTCAAGCCCGGATTGACGAAGCGCTTGTACAGATCAGTGGTAAGGATGTTGGCCGAGGTCAACAGCTGACTGTTGATAGTAGAGATCGCAGCCGCGATGATCGCAGCAATGACGATCGAGCCCAGGAGCGGGGCATGTGCGGCGAAGAACAGCGGGATGGTCTGGTCACTGTTATCGGCACTCAACCCCGGCACCAAACCCGGATAATGGGCCAGGATTCCGATGGTCAAAGCACCCAGCGCCATCAGCCAGGAGTTCCAGAATGGCGTCAGGAGCGAGGTCTTGGCCAGCACCAACGGGGAACGAGCGGAGTAGAACTTCTGCCACATGTGCGGCATCACCCAGAAGGCTAGGCCGAGACCGAGCGCAGTATCGAAAATGCCCCAAAAATTACCTTGGTTTACGAGAACCTCGGGGGAGACTTCGGAGATATTTCGGAAAGAGTCGAAGCCTCCGGAGCCAAAAACGAAGACCAAGGTGATGAGCAGCAGCACCGTTCCGAAGAACACGCCCATGAACGTGTCACCCCAGGCTGCACCGCGTCCGCCGCTAATCGCGACCATGGCGCCCACGAAGACACCCATCAGCGTCACGCCCACCCAGTAAGGCACGGCCCCTTCCGTCAGACTGGTCAGCGCACCAGCGCCACCGGTGACCTGAATGAGCATCACAGGCACCAGACAGACGATGCCGACGACGGCGAACAGAGTGCGCAGGAGTGGACTTCCGTAATAGCGTTCCACTAGCTCACCGGGGGTCACGAAGCCGAACTGCCGCCCTAACTGCCATATGCGGGCGCCGAAGAGCCAGATGAACAGGGCGTGTACGACAGTCCATGCCGCGAAGGCGATGAACCAAACACCTTCGCGGTAGTAGGAACCAATGGCGCCCAAGAGCGTCCAGGTGCTGAAGAAACTCGCACCAGTAGTCATCAGAAGCACGACAGTGCCAAGACCGCGGTTCGCTAAAAAGAAATCATCCGGAGTGGCCTTGTTGGACCTGGACGCCCGGTAGGTGATCAGGCCAAGTACGGCAAAAAACACAAACAGGACCACAAGCGTCATGATGGTAGTGCCCATCAGCGTATCCCCTCTTTCGTATCAGTCTCTGTATGGGCCATAGTCTTCTCCTCAGCGGCTATGCGCTCCGCATAGGGTCTGAAGTATCGGCGGTAGACGATGATCACCAGGACGGTGTTCAGGGCGTTAAGTCCGATCACCCAGGCCATAGGCAACGAAAGCGGCCCGATCCAGGTGAGTGAATTAAAAATCCCGAAGTTCGGCAGGAACGTCGCGGCATACGCAACGAAGAACACGGCGATGATGATGGCGTGTGTCTTTCGCACAGGTTGGCCTTTCTATTGGTGTGACTCGCAAGCTAGCTTGCCTCACACAAACGTTTACGTCAATCGATTTCCTTGTAGAGTCTTGTAAACAGTTTGTTACGGTCCACAGAGATTGCGATCAGGCTAAGCTGAGCGCCCAGGAGGTTGTCATGACACAGAGACTCGGCCGTGCTATCACTCAGCGCGGTCTGGCGAAGCTGGCGGGAGTCAGTATCGCCACCGTGTCCCGAGTACTCAGCGCTCCTGAGCACCAGCGCGGACGCTGGGCATCCCCAGAAACTGTGAGCCGTATCCTCGAGCTAGCCAATGAACTCGGCTACAAGCGCAACCCGCACGCGGCCAGCCTCCGGACTTCCCGCTCAGACCTCGTGGGCGTCCTCGTCCCCCGCTTGCAGGACTTTGTGCTCGCCACCATCTACGAGGGGATCGAGGAGGCCGGGATGGAGCTCGGCATCAACACCTATGTAATGAACTCTCACGACGATGTCGAACTTCAGCGCTTACGTACTCAGACGATGCTGGACCGACGCGTGGACGGTCTCATATTTGGTGACGCCCGCCTCGATGCACCGTTCCTCGACGAACTTCGGGAGCAAGGGGTCTCCTACGTGCTGACGTCCCGCCGTAAAGAGGGACATCTCTCGATTACGTGTGATGACTATGCCGGCGGACGAATGGTGGCTGAACATCTCATCGAACAAGGTCGTACCGATGTTGTCATTCTTGGCGGCCTGCAGTTCGCCTCCACCGCCCAGGACAGGACGCATGGACTGATCGACCGACTACGAGAGGCCGGGATCGAGGTCCCCCCGGAGCACATCGTCTACCGTGGCTTTGACACTGCAGCGGGGCGCAGGGCCATGGCGGAGATCCTCGAGGCCGGAATCAGCACCGATGCCGTCTTCGCCGCCAACGACTTCGCCGCCATCGGTGCTCTGGGGGTACTCCAAGACCACGGATACAGTGTCCCTCGAGATGTGGTCCTCATCGGTTATAACGACACCCCGTTGGCAGAATCGGTCGGCATACCGTTGACAACCATACGGTCTCCCATGCACCTCATGGGGCGAGAGTCGCTCCTGACGCTGTGTCGTTTGATGGCGGGCGAGCCTGTGGAGTCCCAGCGGCTAGCACCCGAGCTGATCGTCCGTGCCTCCAGTCGTGGCTAGCGCTGGAAGCAGCAGGTAGACGAGTGAAAGGACCGGATCCCCCATAGAAGCCGCGGTGATCCGGTCAGACTCAACTCGAACACGTGGAAGCAGGTCGAGAGGCTGGGATCCGCACGGGAACTGGCGAGACGGAATGCCGCTGACTCCTCTGCCGAGGCACTTCGTGGGCTCGTAAGGGAACCAAAGAGACGAACCCGAACACCTTTGACATCTCACCAAGTGGATGAGGTTCAAACCGGCCGAGACAGCGGTGAGAGCGTCGTGGGGATCACCAAACGACTCGGCGTGCATCGGGCCACAGTGTGTGAAAAGACGCGATCCTCAGCGCTGCGAGCAACCACAACCGAAGAGCACCGCCATGCATTGCTGTACTGACGGCGAATCCAAACAGCTATCTACGTGAGCGGCGTTCCGCCGCGCGGATAATGGTTAGCGGAAACGTTCATCGACCATTAGGAAGCGGCCCTCTTGTCCCCGGGCCTCACACGCTGGACAGCCAATAGACCCTGCGGTCCTTGCCCCCAGTGAAGCCTAGACGTTTATAGCCTGCCAGCAGCCGTTCATTCTGGGCGACAGCCACGACCACGGTGCCAGCTGGCGCTGAGTCCCGGAGCCGCAGTGCCAGCGGCAGGGCGCTGAGTCGGGTTCCCGGCCGCTGGGCGAGCCCTGCGATCTGCCACCGATCCCCCTCTGGCGTCTCGGAGCCGGTGGGCATCCCCATGGAACCACGGCCTATCCCAGCCAGACCGATACCCAGCAGGCCCATTACTACCGCCCACAGGACCGAGGCATGGGTCGGACCGAATGTCACCATCACCCAGAAGTACAGGGTCAGTACAGGCAGCAGAATCGCAGCGAGAATGGCGAAATCCCTGCCGAGCCTGTAGGGGCCGAAAATCACCATCCCGTTGCCGTCGGCACTCTCGTACACCTGCCGCCGGATCGCGTAGGGAAGCAGAATCAGCACGGCGACCGGCACCGACAGGTAGGCCATGATCCTGTTGGGCGCGAACGCAAGTGACATCAGCCACGCCAGAGCCGGGAGGCGCATCAGGGAGGCTGGAGCAGGCGTGGAACTCATCCAGACCACCATAATCCGGGCTGATCTGTCGATCAGGTGTTGGTCAGAGCAACCACACCCGAGAGAGGCTGACCGGTGCCAGGGTCCGGGCAGTCCGGCGCAAAACCAGGCCATGTGCGGCAGGTACGTCATAACCAGAGACACAGGGATCTCGCAGCAGCCTACGGTGCCGAGGTGTCTGATGGCATAGAGACCCGGCAGTCCTAGAACGTTGCCCCTACCTCCACAATGCCCATCATGCTTGACCTGGACGATGCAGACGGCTACCAAGAGCTGAACACCGCTCGCTAGGGCTTGCTACCCGTTTGGGTGGTGTGCAATGACTTCTGGTGCAGCGGTGGAGCGCGACACCGCAACCGTGTGGACGACGCCTTCCGGTGCCCCTGAGCGGCTGGTCTGGGGTGGCCGGCGGTTCCTTGTGGTGGCCAAGCCGATCCCGTGGGTGGACCGCACCGTCTGGTGGGATCTCTCGCCCCGGGTGCCTGTCGGCGGAGCTGCCCAGCTGCTGGAGCAACCGATGTGGCAGGTCCAGGCCAAGGCCCTGGACATAGGGGAGCTGCTGATCCTCAACCTGGCGGTTACCGACGGGCAGCACTGGCCGATCACCGCAGTCTTCGACTGAGGAGCGTGGCGGGGTTCAGTTCGCTCATCTGCACGTCGTCAGCGCTACACCTATCGCGCGCGAGGCTGAACGCTGAGTAGACTGAGGAAGATGAAGGGAGAGACGTTGAGCATCGGTCAAGATATGGAGCGGGCAGCTCTTCTGGCCTTATTGACGCGTTCTGAAAAGATGCGGTGGGCAGAGTACAGAGATGAACTCGCCACTGGGCGACAGCCCTCCGAAATCGTGGAAGCGCCGGAGCTGGAACGGGGCGGACAAGTACTTGCTGAGTGGCAGTCCGCTGTCCCTGCTGCCAGCTTCTACACCTACCTGGATGACGGTTACCCTCAACAGCTTCGGGACGTCTGGGACTTCCCACCGTTCGTATTCGTTCAAGGCGATGAAGCCCCTATGCACCGACTCAGCGGGGACTCTGGCGTCTCCATCGTTGGTTCCAGGGAAGCCAGCGGAGCTGCAATGCGGGATGTTGAGAGTCTCGTGCAGCTGCTGGCAAATGAGGACATCACCATCATTTCCGGGCTGGCAGGTGGTATCGACCAAGCCGCGCACACTGCAGCGCTGAGGTTTGGGGTAAGGACAGTGGGAATCATTGGAACGGGCATCGACCGCTACTACCCAGCATCCAGTCGAGACATTCAGCGTCGGCTTGCGGCCGGAGAAGGCATGGTTCTTTCACAGTTCAAGCCCGGATCATCGCCGAGTAAAAGTTCTTTCCCCATGCGCAACGCGGTCATGTCGGCTTATGGACGTGCGACGATCATTGTTGAGGCGGGAGAATCTTCCGGCACTCGGCACCAAGCGAGGAGCGCAGTTAAGCACGGTAGGCCCTTGATCCTGTCTGGTTCCGTAGTCAAGCACACGACTTGGGGGAGAGACCTATCCGAAGATAGGAGCCTGGATGTAATGGTGGCAGGTAGCCCTGAACAGGCAGCCCAATTCGCCAAAGAGATCCTGCGCCGCAGTGTATCCGCCCTAAAGCAGGAACCTGCCCCTTTCTGATGCAGCGAGTTCACACGAGGAGCCTCCCCCAGCTACGTCGAATATCCCCAATCATGACAAACGTAGGACGCTCAGCACGCGAGATTCAGTTAGAAGGACTCCTGGATATACCCGAGTTCTGCGGATGGTGTGGCACCCCAGTAGATGGGTATGAAGTCTGCTTTGGGTGCAAACAAATTAGTGACAGCACGAGTCAGTCGCTGCTTCCAGACAATATAGCGCTGCTTACCTATGCCATCCACGGCAGACAGTCTGCCACTGATGTCTATCGATATAAGGAGGCGGGGAAGCAATCAACTGTGAATGAAAGTCTGTCGCGGATGAAAATCCTGACCAACTTCTTCATTTACCACCATTCTGGATGCTTCCGACACGCAACGGGTTCCACGGTCGACTCCATCACTCATGTTCCATCGGGTAAGGGTCGGCATCCACACCCTCTTGAAACTCAGATCGAACAGCTCTTCCCGCCGGAGCTTAGACGCGTACGCCTCTCCCCAACAAAGGGGCCACGAACCGAAGGGCGGGAGGAGACTGTTGATCCGAAGGGGCACAATGTGGCTGATGGCGTAGAGGGAAGTCACGTTTTGCTGCTCGAAGATACATGGGTTCGTGGATTTAGTGCCCTAAGTGCAACTGCGGCCCTCAAAGAGGCTGGAGCGGATACTGTGAGCCTCTTGGTCCTGGCTCGGTACCTTCGGCCAAATTTTACTGCGACACAGACATGGCTAGCACAACAGGAACGGCTGACTCCTTACGATCCGACATTCTGCCCGGTCACCCGGTCGCAGACATGTCCGGGAGGCTAAGGTTGGGATCGTGCTGGCAGTTCCAAGCATCGAATCACTCTGAGCCCCACCTCGCTCACACCTCTGCTCTTCGTAGAGGCGATCGATGTACTCATCAAGCTTCTGAGAGAAAAAAGAATCCCCTCCCGCCGGGTAGGCAGGAGGGGATTCTGCGATCAGAGATCAGTCGTTGACCGTGACGCGGAAATTGGGATCGTCGAGATTGAACTCACACATAGTCCGCAGCGCATCCAGTGAGAACCCCACGTGCATCACTTCACTTTCGCGTACAACCACCGTGGCATCAGGTCCGTGCTCGGCAAGGAGTTCGACCGAACGGGCGAAACGCTGGACGTACTCGATGTAGTGGTCGGCGTTCCCCCTGGGATATTCGGGTAACACCTGATCTTCTAAGTCCCCCTGAACGTATTCCTCGCAGTATTCAGCCAGCGTCCAGAGATTCGCGAGCATTGACCCGTCAGCACCTCCATTACGTGCGTTCCAGGCGACCTCGTCCAGGTCGTGCATCGCATCCTCGATGCTGTTGTAGGTGTCGGACCAAGCGCCGCAGCCGTTAGCGATCAGACGGGGGCTGCTTACGGTGACAGTAGACATGTCGATCTTCTCCTAGAGTGTTTGTGAAGTGGCTTGTCCACCTCTCACAAACACTCCCGGTGCCGGCTCTGCCGGCACCCGGCGAGGGTGGGTGCCTACGAGCAGATCGACCTGGGAGTGCCGAAGACCGGGGTGGCTGGGCGCGGCCCCCTACGTCCGGGGTGCATCGAGCCCGCCGCCGAGAAGCTCGACGTGCCCTTCGACTAGATGTCGAGCGCGGTGGCACGGTGATAACACCTTTCTGGTCTTCGTATACGCGTAGTTTATCCGTCGAGATCCTGTTCTGACCTGCGGTTTTGGAGAATCTGCTCATTAGTACGTCCTAGCGATCCTCCCCGTGGGGTGCAGGTCACCGAGGAGCAGATTTGGGTCCGCTGGAGACCTCGGTGAGCATCCGTGCACCTGCCGAGGGTGAGGTCAGCTTCGTCGGCGTCGTCGTGGACCGGCCCGTGCTCTCCATCCGCCACGGCGACGGCTACCTCAGCTCCTTCGAACCTGTGGAGAGCAGCCTTCAGGTCGGGGATCGGGTCAGCACCGGGGATCCGGTGGCAACGCTGGCGGTCAGTCCGAGCCATTGCGCCACACCCTGCCTGCATTGGGGTGTGCGGCTCTACGGGGAGTACATCAACCCACTCCTGCTCACCGGTGATCTGGAACCCTCGATATTGCTGCCACTGGACGACCGGTGACGCCGCAGTTCCTGAGCGGCCGCGGCAATGGCAGAATATTCTCGCCCGCTGCCGAGAACTACCCGAGGAGGACTCGTGGCCCGCCGCCACCAGGAGACGACGCCGGAACATCCGCAGCGAGACACCGAGCAGCACCCGGGCCACGGCTCGGCCCCGGAGAGACGCAGCCGTGACATCCGAAGCCTGCTTCAACGTCCCGAGTTCATCACCGACGTGCTGCAGATCCTCAAGACCGTGATCGCCGGCACGGGCGCGTGGTGGGTCTCGACCGAGGTGTTGGAGTCCGAACTGGCGTTCCTCGCCCCCTGGACGGCGATCCTCACCGTGCACGCCACGGTGCACCGCTCGCTCACCCGCGGCGTCCAGACCACCATCGCCTCGACCCTCGGGGTGGGACTGTCCTTCCTGATCGGACACTTCCTCGGGGTCAGCCTGTGGACCTTCGCGCTGGCACTGCTCGTGGGGATCACCGCGGCCCGGGTCTCCTGGATCCGAGACGAGGGGATCGCGATCGCCACCACCGCGATCTTCGTGCTGGGCAGCGGCTTCGACGATCAGCAGCCGCTCCTGGATGATCGCATCATCGAGGTCGCCGTCGGGGTGGCCGCGGGACTTGTGGTCAACCTGCTGATCCTGCCGCCGCTTCGGGACAAACAGGCCGGGCGCTATGTGGACAGCATCAATGAGCGGATGGGCGGGGTCCTGATCAGCATCTCCGAGGAGTTCTCCGACTCCTGGGACACCGATAAGGCCGAGGCGTGGTTCCAGGAGACCGAATCGATGACGGCGGAGCTGAACTCCGCCTGGACCGTGGTGCGCTTCGCCCGTGAATCCCGCCGCGTCAATCCGCGCGCCCGGCAGGGCCGGGAGAGCCTGCAGACCAGCAGCTGGAACGCCGCTGAGGCGAGCTATGAGGAGATCCTGGAACGCGCTGACGAGGGTGTCTCACACCTGCGCCATCTGGCACGGACCCTGCGTGAGGCCAGCTACACCGAGGGCGAGTGGGACCACCAGTTCCGTGAACGCTGGGCACAGATCGTCGGCGACGCCGGGCGCTCCATCGCCGACCCGGACGCCGAGGTCGCCTCGCTGCACGAGAACCTGAGCTCGCTCTCGGCAGAGATGTCGGAGAACCAAGGCCTGCCGAGAGACACCTGGCCGCTCTACGGGTCCCTAATCTCCAGCGTGCGCCATATCGTGATCGTCTTGGACGACGTCGCCTCGGCACGCAGGGCCCGGGAGGGAACCTCCGAGAACCCGGTGGTCTCCGGCTGACACAACGGGCACAGCCACACCCTGCGTCGCGTGGGGATCTGCGGTGCGTGATCAGCAGTGCTTGATCAGCGGTGCGGGATCAGCCGCGTCAGGCTCAGCCGCGTCAAGATCAGTGTCCTCCCGCGCGGCCGTGCCCGGCCAGGCGCTCCCCCAGCGTGACCAGGGCTGCCGCCGACTCGGCCCAGGAGAACTGAAGGCTGCGGGCCCGCGCGGCGCCGGACGCGCGGCTGAACACCGCGGGCTGCTCAAGTCTGCGCACCGCCTTGGCGAAGGCGTCGGGATCCCGACCAGGAACCACCTGGACACCAGACTCTGCCACCGCGGCTCCCCCGATCTCGGTGAAGATCGGAAGCTCGGAGAGCACGCAGGGCGTTCCATGGGCCATGGCTTCCACCACCGGCAGTCCATAGCCCTCGGCCTGGGACAGTGAGACCAGGGCGCTGGCCCGTCGAAGCAGGACGCGGTACTCGGCGTCGGAGATCCCGTGGTGAAAGATCAGCTGGCCGGGATCATCTGCGAGCGCCCGGAGCGCAGCTTCTTGAGCGGGCTGGATCGGGCTGCACAGGTGCAGGGTATATCCGGGGAGCCGGTTCAGGCCCGCGATCACGGATTCGACGTTCTTATAGCCCATGAAGGAGCCCATATAGATGAGTTCACGGGTCGGATCTGCGGAGGCGTCTCGAGGCTGCTCCACGGTGGGCGGGGCATTGGAGATCAGCTCCACCGGACGGTGGGTCAGCCGGTGGCCCCGGATCAGCCCGCGCGTGGTCTCGGAGACCGTCGCCACGGCGTCGGCCTGGTTGAGCACCAGCCGCTGCGGCAGGTAGGAGAGGTGATAGGCCCGCCACCCCAGACGCACCAGGGCGGGAAGATCCGGGGGCGGCGTGCGATGGGCGTAGTAGATGAGGTCGTGCACCGTGAGGATCAACGGGTAGTTCCGGCCCCGGCCGCCCATGGTCTGCATCGGGGAGAACACCACATCGGGCCGGTGCGGGTTGATCTGCCGGGCGACCCAGGGCTCGCGGGCGGAGGTCGGCGCGGAGATCTGCAGATGCGGCAGCTCCGGCAGCAGGTTCAGCTGCTCCGGATCGCTGATCAGCATCGTGACATCGGCCCGCTCGGCGGCCGCCTCCACCAGGGAGGCGGTGAACCTGGAGATGCCGTCGTGGACCTGGGTCCGGGTGTACCGGCAGTCGAAGAAGAGCTTCAGCACGTCCTGATTCTGGCACAGCCGGCACCGCAGCGTCCGCGCGGAGACCTCTGGCATGATGAGTGTCATGAGCGAGTCGAGTGTCACCGGTGTCAGTGCAGATCTCCAGGGGCCTGATCGGACCTCGCACCCGTCGCAGACGTCTCAACAGTATTGGACCGAAGCCGCCCACACCGGGGCGCTGCGCGAGGTCGGTCTGCCTGAGCCGGGACCGGGTGAGCTGCTGATCGAGACGCTGTACAGCGGGATCTCTCGCGGCACCGAATCCCTGGTGCACCGCGGTGAGGTGCCCGCGAACATCACCGAGACCATGCAGGCGCCCTTCCAGCTCGGCGAGCTGCCGTTCCCGGTCTCCCACGGCTACCTCAACGTCGGGGTGGTCCGGCAGGGCAGCGAGTCCCTGATCGGAGAGACGGTCTTCACCCTGGCCGGTCACCGCGAGCATGTCGTGGTCCCCGAGGCCGCCGCCCATGTGGTCCCTGAGGGGTGCACCCCGCAGCGGGCGCTGCTCGCAGGGATTGGTGAGGTGGGACTCAACGGGCTCTGGGAGGGCCCGGTCCTGGTGGGCGACCGGGTCGCCGTCGTCGGCGGGGGCCTGATCGGGCTGACCACCGCGCTATTGGCCTCGAAGATGGCACTGCAGCGCCTGCAGGTGGTGGAGATCGACGCCGAGCGGCGCGGCTTCATCGCATCCCTGGGCCTGGAGGCCGTCGCCCCGGACGAGGCGTCGCCCGATAACGACGTGGTCCTGCACAGTACCGCCAGCTCCGCCGGTCTCACCAGTGCGCTGCGACTGGCCGGCGACGACGGCGTGATCGTCGAGCAGTCCTGGTACGGCACCACGGAGCAGCAGATCCCGCTGGGGGCCGATTTCCACGCCCGCCGGCTGCGGATCGTGGCGACCCAGGTCGGCCAGGTACCCGGGCCGCGCCGGATGCGCCGCACCCGTGGTGAGCGCCTCGCTACGGCGCTGGATCTGCTCGACTCCCGTTTTGAGATGCTGATCAGCGGGCACTCCCCGTTATCGGAGCTGCCCGCGGTGATGCGCGACGTCGCCGCCGGCGCGCCCTGGACCCGGGAGCAGATTCTGCACGTGATCGATCATCCGCTGGCGGAGCACCACGCCTTCGGGTGAACTTCGCCCCGCGCCGACCCCATCCCCCCCACCACCAAGGAGATCCATGAGCCGCTTCCGTCTGACCGTCGATGACCACATCATGATCGCCCACAGCCTGCAGGACCCGTTCTTCGGGCCCGCGCAGAACCTCCACGGCGCCACGCTGAGCATCCAAGCCAGCTTCTTCCGAGACGGCCTGAACGAGTACGGCGTGGTGTTGGACATCGGCGCCGCCTCCGAGCTGCTCGCCGCCACCCTGGAGCCGCTGCGCTATCAGAACCTCGACGAGGTCGACGCCCTGGCCGGGAAGTTCACCACCACCGAGGTGATCATCGAACACATCGCCGAGACGCTGGCCGCCGGGCTGCCGGCCGATCATGGTCTGACCGCTCTGGAGGTCCAGGCCGAGGAGCACCCCCGGGCGCGCGCCTCGGTCTGGGTTCAGCTCTGACCGGAGACCCTCGGTAGTATGTCCGAGTGTCCTCGTCTGGCGGCCTCGCGCGGCGGACGAGGCCCCGAGGGGCGTTAGCTCAGTTGGTTAGAGCAGAGGACTCATAATCCTTTTGTCCTGGGTTCAAGTCCCAGACGCCCTACAGACAGGCGTATTGACCCGCCGCGCACCGCATGTGATCGTGTTCACATGTGGAGCCAGCCTGAGAATCACCTCCTCGAAGCGGGGCAGCAGCGGCCCTCACCTCTCGTACGCCCGGCTCCCTCACGCCCGGCGACCTCGGTCCCGGCAGTCCCCGAAGCCCCGGCAGCCCCGGCCGCCCCGGCAGCCCCGGACCTCCGGCTCCCCGAGGAACCTGACTCACCCCTGGACCCGGAAGCCGGCCGGGTCAGCATCGGCATCGTCGGCGCCGGCCAGTTCTCCAAAAGCTTCGCCACCCTATGGCATCTGCACCCCCACGTGAGCCGGCTGAGCATCACGGATGTGATCCCGGAGCGAGCCGCCGCCCTGGCCGCCGAGTACGAGGATGCGCAGACCATCGGCAGCTACCAGGAGATGCTGGACTCGGACATCGACGCGGTCGCGATCTTCACCCAGCGCTGGACGCATGGCCCACTGGTGCTCCAGGCGCTGCGGGCTGGCAAGCACGTCTACTCCGCGGTGCCGATGGCGGTGGAGCTCACCGAGATCGAAGAGATCATCGCAGAAGTCCGACGCACCGGACTGACCTACATGATGGGTGAGACCAGCTACTACAATCCGGCCACGGTCTACATGCGCGACCGCATCCGCAAGGGCGATCTCGGACGCGTCTTCTACACCGAGGGTGACTATGTCCATGACATGGACCTGGGCTTCTATGCCGCCTACCGGTACAGCGGTGGACCCGGCTGGAAGGCCACCGCGAGCTATCCCCCGATGCTCTATCCCACGCACGCCATCGGCGGAGTCCTCGGTGCGCTGCCAGCCCGCGCAGTGAGCGTGAGCTGCATCGGCGTAGAAGATGATCGCGACGACGGCGTGTTCGACCGCGAGCTCAGCCAGTTCAACAACAGCTTCTCCAACGCCTCGGCGCTGTTCAAGCTCTCCGACGGCGGTGCCATGCGCACCAACGAGATGCGCCGGGTCGGCTACCCCTCCCCGATCAGAGAATCGCGCTTCCGATTCTTCGGCACCGAGGCCAGCTTCGAGCAGCTCGCGCATCAGACGGTCTGGAATGACAAACAGGAATCTCACGACATCTCCGCGGACTTCATCCCGGTGCGGCACCCTCAGCCCGAGGTCGCAGACCTCGACCCGGCCCTGCGCGCCGCCTTCAGCTCGGGAACGGCTGCGGTCCATGACCGCTCCAGGCTCCCCCGCGAGTATGACCACGCACCCAACGGCCACGAAGGTGCGCACCATTTCCTCGCCGATGACTTCATCCGGTCTCTGGTCACAGGAGAGTCCCCGCCGGTCAACGCGTGGCGGGCCGCGATGTTCACCGCCCCCGGGATCGTGGCACACGCCTCAGCCCTTGCCGGTGGCACGCAGCTGCCGATCCCGGACTTCGGCGCACCACCCTCGCCCTCGCTGTCGCCCCGACGCAACAGAACAACAGACCCGAGCCGGGGCCGCAGCTCATGAACTAGTGTCAGGTCATGGGACGTCCACCAGTGATATCGGCCGGAATCCTCACCTCGCTGCTGCTGGTCAGCTGCGCAGACTCCTCGGCGGAGCAGAACAGCGAAGGCGAGGACCCAGCTGCTGGGACCAGCACGGCCGAGGCGAGCTCCGAGGCGGGCGACACCGCAGACACCGGCGGCGCCCCCGAGGACGCGGAAGGACCCGACGCCGCTGAAGAAGATCCGTCGAGCTCCCCCGAAAGCTCCGACGCGGATTCCATGCCGTTCAGCGCCACCGAGCAGGGCAGCTACGACGCCCCCTGGGCGCTGGAGTTCCTGCCCGGCACCGAGCAGATGTTGATCACCAGCCGCTACGGTGAGCTCTTCCTGCGCAGCTCCGCCGAGGGCGCAGACGCCTCCGAGGACCTCAGCGTGGCCGGGCTGCCAGAGGACATCGTCGTCGAGGGTCAGGGCGGGCTGGGCGACGTCGTCGTCGCCCCAGACTTCGAGGAGAGCCAGCGGGTCTACCTGAGCTGGGTGAACTCTTCGGAGGCAGGGACCGGGGCGGTCATCGGTCACGCGCGGCTGGTGGACTCCGGGGACAGCGCGGCGCTGGAGGACCTCACGGTGATCTGGGAGCAGGACCCCAAGACCTCCGGCTCAGGCCACTTCTCACACCGCCTCGCGTTCAGCCCCGACGGCGAGCATCTCTTCGTGACCTCCGGGGACCGTCAGCAGCTGGATCCGGCGCAGGACCTCTCCAGCGGCCTGGGCAAGGTGATGCGACTGACCCCCGAGGGCGAACCTGCTCCGGGGAACCCCTTCGCCGAGGACGGGGACGTCACCGAGGAGATCTGGACCTACGGCCACCGGAACCCGCTGGGCATCGACTTCGACTCCGAGGGGCAGCTCTGGGTCTCCGAGATGGGCCCCGAGGGAGGCGACGAGCTGAACCTGCTCGAGGCGGGTGAGAACTACGGCTGGCCCGAGGCTTCCAACGGCTCCCAGTATGGGGGCGCCGAGATCCCCGATCACACCGAGGGTGACGGTTTCGCACCCCCGGCCACCTGGTGGACCCCGTCCATCTCTCCCGGCAGTCTGATGATCTATCAGGGAGAGATGTTCGACGACTGGGCCGACAGCGCTTTCCTCGGCGCGCTCTCCGGCGAGGCGCTGGTCCGGGTGGAGCTTGAGGGCGATCAGGCCGGGCAGCAGGAGATCTGGGAGCTGGGGGCCCGGATCCGAGACGTGGAACAGGCCCCGGACGGCAGCATCTGGATCATCGAGGACGGGGACGGTGCCGCCCTGCTGCGGCTGACCCCCGGAGAATAGCTTCCGAGGTCGACCGTGGCGGCCTAGCGCCGCAGGTGAGGACAGCAGCTGAGGACAGTGGATGAGGACCTGACCCCGCTCCGCTAGGGGGTTCGTCCCTCGATCCAGTCGGCTCCGCGGTAGAGCTTCTCGAAGGCATCCATCGTGGTCTTCAGGCTGTGCCGGCCGGCACGTTCCTGGCTGCGTTCGCCCATTCGAGTGCGCTGCTCCGGGCTCAGGGTGAACAGCTGCTCCAGCCGGGCCGCGAGATGTGCGGAGTTCCCTGGCTCGAAGAGATAGCCGTTGACCCCCTCTTCGACCAGGTGTGGCAGAGCCAGCGCGTCGGCGAGCACCACCGGCGTCCCGGCGGACATGGCCTCCAGTGAGACCAGCGACTGCAGCTCGGCGGTGCCCGGCTGGCAGAAGACGTCTGCCTCCAGATACGCCCGGCGCAGCGCGTCCTCACCGACGTGCCCGCGCATCCGCACCCGGTCCCCGAGGCCCAGCTGCTGGATCTGCGCAGCAAGCCCGGCGCGCTGCTCGCCGTCACCGACGATGTCCAGACCGATCCCGAGCGCAGGGTCGGTCTTCGCGATCGCCTCGATGAGCACGTCCACGTTCTTCTCCACCGCCAGCCGGCCCACGAAGAGCACCGTGGGGCGCGCAGGTGGGGTCAGCACGTCCTCGGGGCCCAGCCGGTAGTAATCGACGTCGATCCCGTTGGAGAGCGGAAGCACCTTTTCGAAGCCTGCCCGCTGCATCATGGTGCGCGCCGCCAACGGGGTCGGTGTGGTCACCACGGCTGCCTTGCCCATCAGCTTGCCCATGTCCCGCCAGGAGTTCTTCGCCACGATCCGGCGGAACCAGTCGGGGAACGGCAGGAACGGATCCAGGTTCTCGGGCATGAAGTGGTTGGTGGCGATGGTGCGCACGCCACGCTCCGCGGCCGCGTCGATCGCTGCCTTGCCGATCATGTAGTGACACTGCACGTGGACGACGTCGGGCTGCAGCTCATCCATCAGCCGTCCCATGGCCGGTTCCACCAGCCAGGGCAGGCAGAGCCGGATGTACTCATGCGTCGGGGCCTTGAAGGAACGGAACCGATGCACAGTCGCCTCATCGGTGTGTTCCACCATGTCAGGCCCGCGACTGGTTCGCGCCGCGGCGATGTGCACCTCGTGACCGCGGGCCGCCATGCTCTTCGCGAGCCGGTGGCTGAAGACGGCGGCACCATTGACGTCCGGAGGATAGGTGTCTGCCGCGATCAGGATGCGCAGCTTCGGCTCACCGTGATCCCCGGGGTTGGTCCCCGGTGTCGTCTGGGTCTTCTCAGAGGTCGCCTCGGAGGATGTCTCAGCGGATGTCTCGGCGGGCTCCTCACCGGGAGCATCGACGGGCACGGCGTTCACCATCAGGGGGTCACATCCTCCTCTACGCCCGGATGGGCCTGTTCGCGGCGCAGTCGCGCCGCCGTCTGACGGGCCTTGATGAAGTAATCGACAGAAGCAATGATATGCAGGGCTGAACCCAGGGCCAGCAGCGCCACCGCGAGGGCGGGGACCAGGCTCTCGCGCAGCATTCCGGTGGATCCCAGCAGCGCCAGGGGCAGCCCGACCAGCAGGCAGGCGGTCCGGATCTTGCCCAGCACGGTCACCTTCAGCGGCGGCGGGCCTTTGAAGAGCAGATAGGTGTTGACCGAGAGGACCAGGTCTGGGATGACCACCGCGAGCAGCACCCAGAGCGGTATCACGTCGAAGCCGACCAGGGTCGCGCTGACGATGATCAGAGCAAGCCGATCCGCCACCGGGTCCAGCCACTGACCCACCGTGGACATCTGATCGAAGCGCCGGGCGATGTACCCATCGATCCAGTCCGTGCTGGAGAGCACCGCGAGCACCCAGAAGGCGGCGAGATACTCACCCTGGGCCACCAGCCAGACGAAGATCGGGATCAGCGGGAACCGCAGCACCGTGATGATGTTGGGCACGGTCCAGAAGGTCTCGCGAACGGTGTACTCGAAGCCGTCCTGGGTCCCGGCGCCGATCAGTCTCACCGGGGAAGTTTACTTCTTCACAAGCTCACGCAGGAAGACCGCACCTGCAGCGGCGGAACCGGCGACCACCGCGAGCGGCTTCCACCGGGCGGCCACGAACTCGCCGGCCGCGTGGGCGCCCGACTCCTGGTCCGCAGCCGGGACGCCGATGATCTCGGGCTCCTCGGAGGTGACGCGCACCGGCTCACCGGCCACACCCCGGGTCTTGCCCGTGGGTGGGACCGGGTCCGCGGAGCCGCGCTTCTCCGGCTTCGGCTTCGAACCGCCGCGAGCCTTGGAGCTGAGCCGATCGGCCCGGTCCTTGACGTTCTCGGCCTTGCCCTTGACGTTCTCCGCGATGTTCCGGGAGCCGGAGGTGATCTGGTCCTGCAGGGAGGCCAGATGATCGCGGCGCAGGCCGGTGCGGCGCAGCAGCTCGCTGTAGGTGGGCGGCGTCGGGGAGCCGGAGCCGGGGGTCTTGGCGTCCTTCTTGGCCTGCTCGGCAGCCTGACGCTTGGCCTCTTCCTTCTTCCGGCGCTTCTCGGCATCGGCCTTGTCCAGGCTCTGCGGATCGAAGCGCGTACCCTCGCGGGCGACTCCGAGGTCGAGGCGGAACCCGCGGATCGCGTCCTCGGGCAGCAGCGGCATCGTCTTCTTCAGCTTGAGCAGTCCGATCAGCGCGAAGATCAGCGCGATCACCAAGAAGATGCCTGCCACGATCAGCGCTGCGGCCCAGAGCTCGAAGATCAGGGAGAGCGCCGCCACGGCGGCCACGATGAGCGCCACCACCAGGAAGGTCAGGAAGACGACGCCGACCACCATGAGCGCCACGGCGATGCCCGCGGCGACGCCCTTGGTCTTCATCTGGGAGATGGCCAGCTGGATCTCATCGTTGATCTGCTTGGGGCCAAGTCGCAGCACGACCTTGATCACATCGAGCAGCGACGTACGGGGCGGCGTGCCCTTCGTGCGGCCGGTTCCTGGCTGAGACAAGACTGCGCCTCCATATAAGTGATGGTGCTCAAGGGTGGGTGTTCAGTTCACTACAAACTACCACCTATACGATTGAGAACATGGCCGATCAGTACGATTTCGAAGAGCTCTACGCCAACACCTATACCGAGGCTGACCGGCGCGCTTACGAGTCCCAGCCGACCTCGAGGAAACGTTTTGCGATCGCTTGGCTCCTGACACTTCTCCTGGGTCCCGCAGGGGCTCATCGCTGGTATCTGGACCGGAGGGTCTCGGCGGTGCTGATGGCCGTGGTGAGCGTCGCCGCCGTCGTGCTGATGGTCCTGGGTCAGACCAGTCTGGGGCTGCTCTGCGTGACCGTGGCCTTCGCCTGGACCTTGCTGGACATGATCATGCTGCTCGCCGGGTCGATGCGGGACACCCAGGACCGGCGTCTGGCCGGACACCGCGAGCGCGCCGGGGTGTTCTCTGCGATCACCGTGGTGCTGCTGGCGCTGCTGCTGATGGCGGCGCTGGTCATCGGCACCAGCTCAGGAGTGGCGGGCTGAGCGAGATCCGCGACTGAGGACTCAACCCTCGAGCTGGCCCACCGGGGTGCGCTTCTCTGCCTGGAACTGATCCTCGATCCGCCCGTGCGCCCAATAGGCCGAGAGTGACATCGCCTTGCGATCCAGGCCCTTCTGGTCCACCAGCATCCGGCGGATCCGCTTCATCTGGGCGCGCTCGCCATGGACGAAGACCTGGACATCGCCCTCCGGAACGATCAGCTGCTCCAGATACTCCGCGAGCATCGTGGTCTCAGGGCTGAACTCCGCCTCACGATGCAGCCAGATCAGCTCCATCCCGGCGGGGACGTCCAGAGGCTGACGCTCCGTGGCGTCGCGGACCTCGACGACGGCGACGCCGCGCGCATCCTCAGGCATCGACTCCAGCGCGGAGGCGATCGCGGGCAGCGCCGCCTCGTCCCCGGCCAGAAGATGCCACTGGGCCTCCGCGCGCGGGGCGTAGCCGCTGCCGGGGCCGAAGAAGCTGATCTCATCACCGAGGCGCGCCTGCTTCGCCCACACCCCCGCCCGACCGACGTCCCCATGGACCACGAAGTCCACCCAGATCTGCTCCCGGGCATGATCCACGTGGCGGATGGTGTAGGTCCGGGTCACCGGCATCTGCTCGGTGCTCAGCTGCTCGCGCAGAGCCTCCATGTCATAGGGCCGGCGCAGGTCCACGCCCTGCGCGGCAGCGGCGTCGGCCTCGAGGTTCTGGGGCAGGAAAAGCAGCTTGATGTACTGGTCCGTGGCGGGAGACTCCCCCACGGACTTGAACTCGATCGCGGCGAACCCGGGGCCGCCCAGGACGAGGCGGATCATGTGTGGGCTGAGCTGCTTCACGTCCTGGACCGTGAGGACGTGCTGGACGCGCGTTTTCTTCGACTTGGACACTCCGGCACTCTAATCGAACCCAGCCCTCGAGCGAAGGCCACCCTCAGCTCAGAGCCGCTGTATTGCGTCAGGATGACCTGCTGGAATCGCGGAGTCGCTACGCAGAGTCTTGTCGGAAAAGTTGAGTGCATCATGCTCAACTTTGGAATATACTGGAGCCGGGTTCCGTTGGAACCCATGCCGCAAGGCGCTATACCTGTCCCCATAGAGCAATGAGTACAAGGAGCTGATTGCTGTGATCAACAACTCTCTGACCCGCCTGGACCCCTTCGCCCTGATCGACGACGTGTTCCGTTCCGTCCGGGCCCCCTCGATGGACGCCGCGCAGCGGCAGGCCGGATTCGTCCCGGCGGTCGACGCGCATCGCGACGGCGAGGACCTGGTGCTGCGCGCGGATCTCCCCGGCGTCGACCCGGAGAAGGATGTCGCGGTGGAGCTGACTGGCCGCACGCTGACCGTCTCCGGTGAACGCCGCAGCGAGACCGAGGCCGAGGGGCTGCGCGAGGTGCGCTACGGGTCCTTCTCCCGCACCGTCACCCTTCCGGGAGAGGTCTCCAGCGACGCGATCTCCGCGAGCTACGAATCCGGTGTCCTCACGGTCCGCGTGACCGGGGTCTACGCCACCGAACAGCCGCGCAAGATCACTATCTCCTCGACCGAGCGCGAGAAGAAGATCGAATCCTGACCCTCCCCCACCCCCTTTTCCGTTGAGGGGCGGATTCTACGGCTGATTCATGGGCGGAAAGGCCCTAACTAGTCGCAGAATCCGCCCCTCAGCGGAGGGAGGGGGGCAGAGAGGGAAGAGGCGCTAGAAGACGATGGTGGTGCCGCCGTTGCGGATCACGCGGTCTTCGCAGTGCCACTTCACGGCACGCGAGAGCACGGCGCGTTCGACGTCGGCGCCGAAGCGGGTGAGCTGGGCGACGTCGTCGCTGTGTGAGACCCGGATGACGTCCTGTTCGATGATCGGGCCCTCGTCGAGCTCCTTGGTCACGTAGTGGGCCGTGGCGCCGATGAGCTTGACCCCCCGGTCAGCTGCCTTCTGGTAGGGCCCGGCCCCGATGAAGGCGGGCAGGAAGCTGTGGTGGATGTTGATCACCGGAGCGCCCACCTGCTCGAGGAAGTCCTCGGAGATGATCTGCATGTACCGGGCGAGCACGATCATGTCGACATTGCCCTGCAGCAGCTCCAGGTGCCGGGCCTCGGCTGCCGCCTTGTCCCCGTTGACCACCGGCACGTGGAAGTACGGGATCCCGAAGGGCCGGACATCCTCAGCCAGGTCGGCGTGGTTGGAGATCACCATGACGATGTCCATCGGGATCTCACCCCGGCGGTGCCGCCACAGCAGATCCAGCAGGCAGTGGTCGGTCTTGGACGCGAAGATCGCCACCCGCTTGGGCTGATCCGCCGCGGTCAGCGAATACTCCATGGAGAAGCGGTCCGCCAGCTTGGTCCGGATCGCCTCCTCCACCGCGGGCTTGGCCGCAGCCAGGCCGGGCAGGTGGAACACAGTGCGCTGGAAGAAGCGCCCCTCCTCCACCCCGGTGGAGTACTGGTCCAGGCTGATGATGTTGCCGCCGACCTCCGCGATCAGCTCCGAGACCGCCGCCACGATCCCCGGCTGATCCGGGCAGGAGATGATCAGCCGGGCAATGTCATGGTTCTTCGTCTCAGGGGCGCGCATCTAGTCTCCGAATCAGATTCAGCAGGTCAGGGCCGCAGGACAGCCTCGCAGGAAAAACACTATGGCATGAAAAACGCCCCCGCCCGTGAGGGCGAGGGCGGATCTGCTCCCCCAGTTGGATTCGAACCAACAACCGCTCGATTAACAGTCGAGTGCTCTGCCGTTGAGCTATGGAGGATTGCGACTGAAAAAGTCTAGCAGGGGATCCCGGTGGCTGTGAAATCGCTGTGGAACTATAGAGCTGTGACCTCTATTTCACTGGACACCCCAGCATCCGCCCCTGCCCCTCGGTTCCATGCTCTCACGGTCTTCACCGGCTCCGCCTCCGGGGCCGACCTGGACTACACCGAGGAGGTCCGCCGCCTGGGCACCGCGCTGGCGGGCGCGGAGATCAGCGTGGTCTACGGCGGAGGCAAGGTCGGGCTGATGGGGCAGATCGCCGACGCCGCCTTGGAGGCCGGCGGTGAGGTGCACGGGATCATCCCTGAGGTGCTCATCGGCCGCGAGGTGGGCCACCACGGCCTGACCTCGCTGGAGATCGTTGAGGATATGCACACCCGGAAATCCCGGATGGCGGAGCTCGGCGACGGCTTCATCGCGCTGCCCGGCGGCATGGGCACACTCGAGGAGTTCTTCGAGGTCTGGACCTGGCAGTACCTGGGGCTGCACAACAAGCCGGTGGGCCTCTACAACGTCAAGGGCTTCTGGGATCCGCTGCTGGCGATGGTCGATCACATGGTCGACGAGGGCTTCATGTCCGCCTGGCGCCGGGAGGCACTGGTGATCAGCGCGGACCCGCAGGATCTGATCTCCCAGCTGCGTGCCTGGACGCCTCCCGCGGGACACTGACCTCCGCCCGAGAGACTCAGCCTTGGGGACTCAGTCCAGGAGACTCAGCCCCCGGAACTCAACCCTCTGGCTGGGGCTCCCTCGCACCGACCTCGGTCTCGCTCCCCGCCTCGAGCCCGGCCTGAAGCTCGGTGTCCAGCCAGCGGCCCAGCACCACCGTGTCCTGGTCGGTGTAGCCCAGTTCCCGGTAGAAGTCCTGGACTTCAGCGTTCTCCTGCCGAACCATGAGCATCAGCTTGGGCACTCCGCGCTGACGCAGCCAGTCCTCGGCCCCGGCGAGCAGCAACTTGCCAAGACCCTGGCCCTGCTGCCGGGAGTCCAGGGCGAGGTAGTAGATCCAGCCGCGGTGTCCGTCCTGGCCCACCATCACCGTGCCGGAGAGCCGACCTGCGGCGTCGAGCGCGGCGAGCACCGTGGACTCTTCCCCGGTGAGGGCTCGCCGGCAGTCCTCGTGCGGGTCGTTCCAGGGTCGGGTGAGCCCAGCCTGGTGCCAGAGATCCGCGGCGGCATCGATGAGCTCCTCGGGCAGCTCGATGACGTGCATATCGGTCACTTCTGGACCGGGCGGATGGAGATGCTCTCCACCATCGAGGCGTCCTCCATGTCCACCACGGTGCGCGCCGCCTCGGCGATGGCCTGTGGGGAGATGTAGATGCCGCCGTCGTAATTCTGGTTGCCCATGGAGTGCTGGAGTGCGACCTGCATATCTGTGTCCACCCGGCCGGGGTGGATCGAGGTGACCTTGATCCGGCCGCGCTCCTCCTCACGCAGCGCGTCGGTGAGCGCGCGCAGCGCGAACTTGGTCCCGGAGTACATCGAGCTCCCGGGTCCGGCGGTGAATCCGGCGCCGGAGTTGATGCTGAGCACCTGCCCGGAGGATTCGCGCAGCAGCGGCAGCCCGGCGCGGGTCAGCTCGGCGACGGCGAAGACGTTGACCGTGAACATCTCTTGGAACTGGGCCGGGGAGCTCTCCCCCACCGGGTTCATCCAGGCCAGCCCGGCGGAGTGGACCATCACGTCCAGCCGGGTGAGCGCGGCCTTCTCCAGCGCCGGGGCGATGGCCTCGAGATCGGTCAGATCCACCAGGAACGGCTCC
The DNA here is from genome assembly GCF_014138825.1 of Nesterenkonia sandarakina. Lineage (NCBI taxonomy): Bacteria > Bacillati > Actinomycetota > Actinomycetes > Micrococcales > Micrococcaceae > Nesterenkonia > Nesterenkonia sandarakina. The sequence goes on from NZ_JACJIH010000001.1 coordinate 1,452,364, forward strand.
GCGCTGGGCAGGGCCTGCACCACGGCGTCCACGGTCTCCGGGTTGGTCCCGCCGACCAGGATGTGGTGGTCGCGGCCGAGATCTTCGGCGATGGCCTTGCCGATGCCGCGGGAGGCTCCGGTGATCAGGGCGACTGGACGGGTGCTGGAGGTCTGCTTCTCGGTCATGAGATCAGCCTAGAGGATCCGTCCCGGCGCTCACCCGGCACGCGACCGGCGCTCAGCCGTGCACCTCTGACTCCGCGGTTCAGCCTCCCAGCAGCCAGCGGTGCAGCGCCGTGTGGCAGTCCCGCAGCGCCTGCGCGGTGACGTGTTCATCATCGGAGTGGGCCAGCAGCGGATCCCCGGGACCGAAGTTCACGGCGGGGACTCCCTGCGCGGAGAAGCGTGCCACATCGGTCCAGCCGTATTTCGGCATCGGCTCCCCTCCCACGGCGTCGATGAACGCCTGGGCCGCCGGATGGTCCAGCCCGGGGCGCGCGGCCGCTGAGCTGTCCGTGACCTTCTGCTGGTCTGCGCTGATCCCGGCTTCGGCGAGGACCTCGCGGACGTGGGCGTGGGCCTGCTCCTCGGTCTTGTCCGGGGCGAAGCGGTAGTTTATCTCCACCACGGTGGAATCCGGGATGACGTTTCCGGCCACCCCGCCGCGGATGCGGACCGCGTTGAGCCCCTCGCGGTAGTCCAGGCCCTCCACCGTGATGGTCTGCGGCGTGTAGTCGCTCAAGACCTGCAGCAGCCCGGCGGTGCCGTGGATCGCGTTCTCCCCCATCCAGGCGCGTCCGGAATGCGCGGCGACCCCCGGGATCGTGACCTCGAAGCGGCAGGTGCCGTTGCACCCACCCTCGACCACCCCGTGGGTAGGTTCCAGCAGCACCGCGAAGTCCCCGTCCAGCAGCTCCGGCACGCTGCGCATCACCCGACCGAGCCCGGACTTGCTGGCCTCGACCTCCTCGTGGTCGTAGAAGACCCAGGTGATGTCGCGGTCCAGGGACCCGCCCGCGGCCAGGTGAGCGGCGACGTCGTCGGCCAGCTTCAGCTGCACCGCCACGCCGCCCTTCATGTCGGTGGCGCCGCGGCCGTAGAGCACCTGCTCGCCGTCGATCTGCTCCCAGCTCGGCGGGACCGTGCCGCGAGAACCCGGGGTGCTCGGCAGCGGGACGGTGTCCAGGTGCCCGGCCAGGATGATCCGCTGCCCGGCACCGGTCTCGGTGCGCGCGATGATCGTGTCCCCGTCGCGGTGCAGACTCAGGCCGCCGAGGTCCTGCAGCGCCGATTCCACGGCGTCAGCCAGGGCCTTCTCATTGCCGGAGACAGATTCGCAGCCGATGATCGCCTCGGTGAGCGCGGCGACGTCGCCGGAGAGCAGAGCGCGGATATCCATCCGTTCAGCCTAGGCGAACCCCACCTCGGCGGGGACCCGCATGCCCGAAGCCCTGGGCTCCGGCACAGGAAAAAGTAGGATGGTGTCATGAGCACTGAGAATCGAACTGCATCCGGCCATGGCCTCGCCACGGTGACCACCGACGGCACCGTCCTGGACACCTGGTTCCCGCGCCCGGTGATGACCCCCCTGTCTGAGAACGATGACGCCGAGCTGATCGCCTCGCTGCAGGCCGCCACCGGCACGGATCCCGAGCGCGGCGTCACCACCGAGGTGGTCTCCGTGGAGTCGGATCTGGACTCCGAGGCGAGCTCCACCTCCGATGTGTGGCTGCGTCTGCACCTGCTCTCCCACCGTCTGGTCACCCCGCGCAGCATCAACCTCGACGGCATCTTCGGGCACCTGAGCAACGTGGTCTGGACCAACTTCGGCCCCTGCGCGGTGGCCGGGTTCGAGACCACCCGGCTGAAGCTGCGCGCCCGCGGGCACGTCAGCGTGCACTCGATCGACAAGTTCCCGCGCCTGGTGGACTACGTCACCCCCTCGGGTGCGCGCATCGGCGACGCGGACCGGGTGCGCCTGGGCGCACACCTGGCCGAGGGCACCACCGTGATGCACGAAGGCTTCGTGAACTTCAACGCCGGCACCCTGGGCACCTCCATGGTGGAGGGACGCATCTCCGCCGGAGTCGTGGTCGGCGACGGCACCGACATCGGCGGCGGCGCGTCCATCATGGGCACCCTCTCCGGAGGCGGCAGGGAGAAGATCACCCTGGGCGAGCGTGTGCTGCTCGGCGCGAACTCCGGTGTGGGGATCTCGGTCGGGGACGACTGCGTGATCGAGGCCGGGCTCTACGTCACCGCCGGCACCAAGGTCTCGGTGCTCGCCGATGACCGCACCGTGATGGAGACCGTGAAGGCTTCCGCTCTCTCCGGCGTGCCGAACCTGCTCTTCCGCCGCGACTCGCTCACCGGCGCCGTTCAGGCCGTCCCGCGCAAGGGCCAGAAGGTCGAGCTCAACGCCGCCCTGCACCGCAACTGATCAGCCCGTCCAGGCACCGTGGAACGGGCACGCCGTCGCGCCCACGCAGCCCCTGAACCGAGAGGTCCTCGATGAGCCCGCGCGCTGATCGCCCCATCACCGTCACCCGCACCGTCTACCGACGCCGTCGCCGAGTCAAGGCCGTTGCGGCGATCACCGTGGTCGCCGCCGCCGTAGGCGCCACCGGCTACGGGGCCTGGCAGTTCATCGAGGAGAACGAGTACCTCCTCGATGAACGCTGCTCGGTGACGGTGGGCGAGGTGGAGCATCGGCTCACCCCGGGGCAGACCTACTCTGCGGCGCATCTGGCCGCCGCCGCCGCAGAGCGGGAGCTGCCGGTGCAGGCGGCCACCGACGCGATCGCGATCTCACTCCAGGAGACCGATCTGGAGAACCGTGCGGGCCCCACGGCCCAGCCAGCGGAGGAGGACGCTGAGGCTGAGGAAGGCGACTCGGAGCAGTCCTCCCCGGCGCCGGTGCTCTTCGCCGACGGCGGACCACAGTGGGATGCCGTGAGCGCCACCAGCTCCACCCCGAGAACCGCCGAGGACTTCTACTCACGCCTGGTGGAGAGTCGCGACGGCGAAGGCGAGGGCGAGCTGGCATGGTCACCTGAGCTGGGGATGGAGGAATCTGCCGAGGCGCTGGGGCGGCCGCAGAATCCGACGTTCTATCCGCAGCACGAGGAGCTGGCGCGGGCCTTCGCGCGTCCGCTCACCGGGGTGCAGCCGATGGTGATGACCTGCCAGCTCAGCCAGATCGATGTCCCGGGCCCCGACGCCGAGGGCCTGCGCGGGGAGCTGGAGGGCGCACTCTCCGGCATGCTCGGAGCCGAGGCGGTGGCCGTGGCAGGCTCCGGCGAGTCGGCCATCGTGCGGGTCTCGGTCAGCGACGTCGAGGACGACGCCGGGGCCACCGAGGCGAGCTCTGAGGAGGACTCCGAGGACGCCGCGACCGAACGCAGCGAGCCGGAGTGGCTGCTCGCGCAGTGGGCCGTGGCCGCCGCGGAGACCTACGGGGTGCAGTCGGTCCACGCGGGGGCCTACCAGTGGCACCGCGACTCCGGCCGCTGGGAACGGGTGGAGTCGGTCAGCGAGGACGCCGTGGTGATCGGCTTCTCCCGGCGCTGACCGCCCCGCCAGAAGCACCGCCCCTCCGAAAACACCGCCCCGTCAAAAACGTAGAGCGGCGGATTCTGCGAACAGCTTGGGCCGTAAAGGCCATCAACTGCTCGCAGAATCCGCCGCTCAACGAAGGAGGGGTGGGCGGAGGGTCAGGCTCCGGGGTAGTTCCGCTCCGGCTCGCCGATGTAGAGCTGGCGGGGCCGACCGATCTTGGTGGAGGGATCCTCGATCATCTCGCGCCACTGGGCGATCCAGCCAGGGAGCCGGCCCAGCGCGAAGAGCACCGTGAACATCTTCTCCGGGAAGCCCATGGCCTTGTAGATCAGCCCGGTGTAGAAGTCCACGTTCGGGTAGAGCTTGCGCTCGATGAAGTAGTCGTCCTCCAGTGCCTTCTGCTCCAGGCGCTGGGCGATGTCGAAGAGCTCGTCGTCGCCGCCGAGCTTGGCCAGCAGGTCATCGGCGAGGCCCTTGACCACCCGGGCGCGCGGGTCGTAGTTCTTGTAGACCCGGTGCCCGAAGCCCATCAGGCGGACGCCGGCCTCCTTGTTCTTGACCTTCTCCATGAAGGCCTCCGGGCTGACGTCACCGGACTGGATCTGGCGCAGCATCCCCAGCACGGCCTCGTTGGCGCCGCCGTGGGCGGGGCCGTAGAGCGCGTTGATCCCGGCGGAGACCGAGGCGAAGAGGTTCGCCTGCGAGGACCCCACCAGGCGCACGGTGGAGGTGGAGCAGTTCTGCTCGTGGTCCGCGTGCAGGATCAGCAGCGTGTCCAGGGCCTTGACCATGTCCGGGTCCAGCTCGAACTGCTCGGCCGGCACGCCGAAGCAGCCGCGGATCAGGTTCTCCACCAGGGTGAGGTTGTTGTCCGGGTAGAGCATCGGCTGACCGATGGACTTCTTATACGCGTAGGCCGCGATGGTGGGCACCTTCGCGAGCATCCGGTAGGTGGAGCGCTCCACGTGGTCCTTGTTGAAAGGATCCAGCGAGTCCGGGTAGTAGGTGGAGAGCGCGGAGACCGCGGAGGAGAGCACCGGCATCGGGTGCGCGTCGCGGGGGAAGCCGCCGAAGAAGTCGCGCAGCTCCTCGTGGAGCAGGGTGTGCCGACGGGTGACGTTGTCGAAGTCGGTGAGCTGCTGCTGGGTGGGCAGCTCGCCGTAGATCAGCAGGTAGGAGACCTCGAGGAAGCTGGAGTGCTCGGCGAGCTGTTCGATCGGGTAGCCGCGGTAGCGCAGGATGCCAGCATCGCCGTCGATGTAGGTGATCGCAGACTTCGCGTTGGCGGTGTTCATGAAGCCGGGGTCATAGGTGACGGCTCCGGTGGTCTTCAGCAGGGGCGCGATATCGAGACCGACATTGCCCTCCACCGCGGACTGCACGGGTAGTTCCAGATCTCCCCCCTGATAATTCAGGCGGGCAGAGGTCTGCTCAGTCATGGGTCTCCTTATCAGACACACTCGGGGGACATCATGACAAACCTACCGTCTGGTCACCGTCGGTTGCCAGTTGTGTCCTGGTTCACCCGGTTCGAGTCAATCCCCCAGCTCAGGCGGTGAGCCGCTGTGCGGCGGCGGCGATCCGCTCATCGGTGGCGGTCAGCGCCACCCGGATGTAACCGTTGCCCTGCTCCCCGTAGAAGACCCCGGGCCCGACGAGGATCCCGCGCTGCGCCATCTGCTCCACCAGCGCCCAGGTGTCCTCTGCGCTGCGGGCAGCCGGCGCCGTCTCCTGCGGGCCGGCGGCGCGGCACCACAGGTAAAGCCCGGCGTGGGACTTCTCGATCTGCAGCCCGGCGGCTTCAAGGGCCGGCACCAGCAGTGCACGACGCCGGCGGTAGATCTCCCGCTGGGCGGCGACGTGGGCGTCGTCGTCCAGTGCCGCGGTCAGCGCGGCCTGGATCGGGGCAGGCACGATCATCCCGGCGTGTTTGCGGGTGTTGATCAGCCCGTGGATCAGCTCCGGGCAGCCAGCGGCGAAGGCGGCACGGTATCCGGCGATGTTGGACTGCTTCGAGGCCGAGTACACCGCCAGCAGACCCCGGTGATCGGGCTCCCCGGTCTCCGGGTGCACTCCGCAGACCCGCGGATCCAGGACCGAGGGGACGTCATCCCCGGCGACCTCCCAGGGCAGCTCGGCGTAGCATTCGTCGGAGGCGACCACGGCGCCGATCCGGCGCGCCAGCGCGACCACCTGACGCATCCACTTCACCCCGGCCACCGCACCGGTGGGGTTCGAGGGTGAGTTGATCCAGATCAGCTTCACCCGCTGCAGCGTCTCTTCGTCGAGGCCGAGCGGATCATCGGTGGCCAGCGGGGTGGCACCGGCGATCTGCGCGCCGATGTCATAGGTCGGGTAGGCCACCAGCGGGCGGAGCACGACGTCGGCGGCTCCGGCCCCGGCGCGGGCGCCGAGTCCCAGCAGGGTGGGCAGCCAGGCGACGAGCTCCTTGGAGCCCACAGTGGGCAGGATGTGCTCCGGGTCCAGCCCGGTGACCCCACGGCGCCGGGCGAACCAGGCCGAGATGGATTCGCGCAGCGTGCGCGTGCCGTGGGTGGTGGGATAGCCAGGGGCATCGGCAGCCGCGGTGAGCGCCGCCTGGATGACCTCAGGAGTGGGGTCCACCGGGGTGCCGATGGAGAGGTTGACGACTCCCTCGGGGTGCCGCTGGGCCTTCTCCAGATAGGGAGCCATCGCGTCCCAGGGGTACTCGGAAAGAGTGAGCATCGGTGCCTCCGCGGGGGTCGGTGATCAGTGCTGCGGGGTCACTGCTGCTGCGGCGGCAGGGCTGCCACGATCTCGTGGTCCTTGGGGATCAGTCCGACCTTGGCGGCTCCGCCGGGGGAACCGACCTCGTCGAAGAACTCGACGTTGGCGCGGTAGTACTCGGACCACTGCTCCGGGGTGTCGTCCTCGTAGTAGATGGCCTCCACCGGGCAGACCGGCTCACAGGCGCCGCAGTCCACGCACTCGTCCGGGTGGATGTAGAGCATGCGCTCACCCTCGTAGATGCAGTCCACGGGGCATTCATCGATGCAGGCCTTGTCCTTCAGATCCACGCAAGGAAGGGCGATGATGTACGTCATGGACTCCTCAGTCTCTCTACGGGTGCGTAACTAGAGTCTAGCGAGATGCGGCGCGGTCCCGCACCACGATCCACTTGACGAGGACCATGGCGACCAGGGTGACCGTCGCGGAGCCCAGCCACCAGATCAGCGAGGCCAGCGTGGGACCGGGCAGCAGCGCCATGGCCTCCGGGCTGTAGGGCACCACCAGCTGGTCAGGTCCTGGCCAGAGGTAGGCGATCGTGGCCACTGTGAAGGTGGTCGCTCCCATCAGCACCGGCTCGGCCAGCGAGCCGCTCTTCAGCCCGGCCCAGAGCTGCGCCATCAGGCACATCAGCAGGGCCAGGGCGGCGCCCCAGGGCAGCACGGTGCCGGTCTCGGTGGAGCCCAGTACCAGGATGTTCCCGTGCAGCAGGGTGCCCAGGATCCCGAGCACCAGTCCGGCGGAGAAGCACACGCCCAGCAGCGCTGGTCGCCGTGAGCTTCTCCGCGCGGGTGCCGCGGTCTGGTGCGGTGCCGTCATTACTGCGAGGCGCTCTTCTTCTTGCGTGAGTCACGCATGCGCTCGGAGGAGTTCAGGATGACCTTGCGGATCCGGATCGAGTCCGGGGTGACCTCGACGCACTCGTCCTCGTTGGCGAACTCCAGGGACTCCTCGAGGGTGAGCTTGGTCGGAGGGGTCAGGCCTTCGAAGGAGTCTGCCGAGGCTGCACGCATGTTGGTGAGCTTCTTCTCCTTCGTGATGTTGACCTCCATGTCGTCGTGGCGGGCGTTCTCGCCGACGACCATGCCCTCGTAGACCTCTTCCTGCGGGTCCACGAAGAAGGTGCCGCGCTCCTGCAGGTTGATCATCGCGAACGGGGTCGCGGTGCCGGTGCGGTCGGAGATCAGCGAACCGGAGGTGCGGTACTCGATCAGGCCCTTCCACGGCTCGTAGCCGGCCGCGTAGGAAGACGCGATTCCGGCGCCGCGGGTGTCGGTGAGGAACTTGGTGCGGAAGCCGATGAGCCCGCGGGCCGGGACCAGGAACTCCATGCGGATCCAGCCGGTGCCGTTGTTGGTCATCGTGGTCATGGTGCCCTTGCGAGCGGCCATGAGCTGGGTGATCGCACCCATGAACTCGTCCGGAGCGTCGATGGTCATGTTCTCCATCGGCTCGTGCAGCTTCCCGTCGATCTCCCGGGTGACCACCTGGGGCTTGCCCACGGTCAGCTCGAAGCCTTCGCGGCGCATCTGCTCGACCAGGATCGCCAGGGCGAGCTCACCTCGGCCTTGGACCTCCCAGGTGTCAGGACGCTCGGTGGGAAACACCTTGAGCGAGACGTTGCCGATGAGTTCCTTGTCCAGACGGTCCTTGACCTGGCGGGCAGTGACCTTCGCGCCCTTGACCCGGCCGGCCATCGGGGAGGTGTTGATGCCGATGGTCATGGAGATCGCGGGATCATCCACGGTGATGGTCGGCAGCGGCTTGGGGGTCTCCAGGTCGGTGAGGGTCTCACCGATCATGATGTCGGAGATCCCCGCGACGGCGACGATCTCGCCGGGCCCGGCGGAGTCTGCGGAGACCCGCTCCAGTCCCTTGGTGGCGAGCAGCTCGGTGATCTTCACCGTCTTCATGGTGCCGTCCTTGCGGGCCCAGGCGACCTGCTGGTTCTTCTTCAGCGTGCCGTTGAAGATGCGCAGCAGCGCCAGGCGGCCCAGGAAGGGCGAGGCGTCAAGGTTGGTGACGTGCGCCTGGAGGACCTCTTCGGCGTCGTACTTCGGTGCCGGGACGTGCTCCAGGATGGTGTCGAAGAGCGCCTCCAGATCCTCACCCGCGGGCAGGCCGCCGTCCTCGGGCTGAGTCTTCGAGGCGCGTCCGGCCTTGCCGGAGGCGAAGACCACCGGGACGTCCAGCACGGAGTCCAGGTCCAGATCGGGGTTCTCCTCGGCGACGTCGGAGGCCAGGCCGAGCAGCAGGTCCATGGTGTCGGAGACCACGCCGTCGATGCGGGCATCGGGGCGGTCGGTCTTGTTCACCACCAGGATCACCGGCAGCTGCGCGTTCAGTGCCTTGCGCAGCACGAAGCGGGTCTGCGGCAGCGGGCCCTCGGAGGCGTCCACGAGGAGCACGACGCCGTCGACCATGGAGAGGCCGCGCTCGACCTCGCCGCCGAAGTCGGCGTGGCCGGGGGTGTCGATCACGTTGATGGTGACCTCCTCCATGCCGGCGTGCGCGGTGGCGGCCGGACCGGAGTAGAACACGGTGGTGTTCTTGGCCAGGATCGTGATGCCCTTCTCCTTCTCGAGCTCACCGGAGTCCATGACCCGGTCCTCGAGATCGCCGTGGCCGCCGACCGACTTGGTCTGGGTGAGCATGGCATCGACCAGAGTGGTCTTGCCGTGGTCGACGTGGGCGACGATGGCGACGTTGCGCAGATCCTGGCGCTCGTCAGTGCCTGCAAGTGTACGAGCGGCAGCAGTGGTCATAAGAGGGGCAACGCCTTCCATAGAGGAGAGTGTGACGGTCGTTCCCGGGCGAGGTCATCGCGTGACTCGTCCGGGTCGCGTCGGGGTTCAACAGTGTGGATTCGGGTGGGTCAGAGCGCGCGGCGAAACCGCCGTGTCGCGACCACACCTTTCAAGTGTACGGCCTTGGGCCGCGAGACCGGCAATGATCCTGCTCACCCGGGCATGCACAGCGCCTCCGGACGGGGTGCTCCCCCGCCCAGAGGCGCGCGCCGGGTGTACAGCGCTGGATGTAGAGCGCCGGTGTGTGCCGGGCTAGTCGTGAGCGGGGACGACCTTCTCGTTCTGCTCCGCGTGGTGGCAGGCTGCGAGCTGGGTGATCTGACCTCGGGAGATCAGCTCCGGCTCCTGGGTGGCGCAGATCTCGGTGGCCTTCCAGCAGCGGGTGCGGAAGCGGCAGCCCGAAGGCGGGTTGGCCGGGTTCGGCGGATCCCCCTGCAGCACGATCTGCTCCCGAGCCCCGCGCATGGTGGGATCCGGCAGCGGCACCGCGGAGAGCAGCGCCTGGGTGTAGGGGTGCGCCGGAGCGGTGTAGATCTCGTCCTGGGTGCCCAGCTCCGCCAGCTTGCCCAGGTACATCACACCGACCCGGTCAGAGATGTGCCGGACCACGGAGAGGTCGTGGGCGATGAAGATGTAGCTGAGCCCGAACTCCTTCTGCAGGTCATCGAGCAGGTTCATCACCTGGGCCTGGACCGAGACGTCCAGCGCGGAGACCGGTTCGTCGCAGATGATCACATCCGGGTTCAGGGCCAGGCCGCGCGCGATCCCGATGCGCTGGCGCTGACCACCGGAGAACTGGTGCGGGTAGCGGTTGATGTGCTCCGGGTTCAGCCCCACCAGGTCCAGCAGCTCCTTGACCCGGTTCCGGATGCCCTGCTTGGGCTTCTCCTCCGGATGAAGCTTGAACGGCTCGGCGATGATGTCACCCACCGACATCCTCGGGTTCAGCGAGGTGTAGGGGTCCTGGAAGATGATCTGGATCTTCCGACGCAGCCGGCGCAGCTCATCGCCCTTGACCGAGAGGAAGTCCTCGCCGCGGAACTTCACGGTGCCGGCGTCGGGCTCCTCCAGGCGCATCAGCAGCTTCGCCAGGGTGGACTTGCCACAGCCGGACTCCCCCACGATGCCCAGGGTCTCGCCCTCGCGCAGGTTGAAGCTGACTCCGTCCACCGCCTTCACCGCGCCGACCTTGCGCTGGAAGACGATGCCCTGGGTGATCGGGAAGTGCTTGACCAGGCCGTCGACTTCGAGCACGGACTTCTTCTCCGCGAACGGATCCGCCGCAGCGGGTGCTGAGAGACTCATTCGGGTGCCTCCTGTGAGATCGCGATCATCCCGGCGCCGGTCGGTGACGGGCGGCGGGTGCGTGTGGCGGTGCCGGCGTAGACGTCCTCGGCGTAGTGACAGGCCGAGAGGTGGCCCTCGGCGACCAGGCGCAGCTCAGGACGTTCGGTGGTGCAGCGGTCGGTGGCGAACTCGCAGCGTGGGTTGAACGGGCAGCCCGGCGGCATATCGGTCAGCGACGGCGGCAGCCCGGAGATCGCGCGCAGCCGGCCGCCCTCGTCGTCGATCCTGGGGATCGAGGCCAGCAGCCCCTGGGTGTAGGGGTGTCCCGGCCTGCCGTAGGTCTCGTAGACGTCGGCGGCCTCCATCACGCGGCCGGAGTACATCACCGCGATCTTGTCTGCCACGTCGGCGACCACGCCGAGGTCGTGGGTGATCAGGATCAGGCCCATGTTGAACTCGGTCTGCAGATCCTTCAGCAGCCGCATCACCTGGGCCTGGACGGTGACGTCCAGCGCGGTGGTGGGCTCATCGGCGATCAGCACATCGGGGTCCAGGGCGATGGCCATGGCGATCATGATGCGCTGGCGCATACCGCCGGAGAACTGGTGCGGGAAGTCCCCGGCACGCTCCTCGGCGCCGGGGATCCCCACGCGCTGCATCATCTCCACGGCCTTGGCCCGGGCTTCCTTGCGCTTGAGCCCGCGGTGCACGCGGAACATCTCCGCGATCTGCCAGCCCACCGGGAGCACCGGGTTCAGCGAGGAGAGCGCATCCTGGAAGATCATGGCGATCTTGACCCCGCGCAGCTTCCGTCGAGAGTCTTCCTCCATGGTGAGCAGGTCATCGCCGCGGTACCGGATCTCCCCGCCGGCGATCCGGCCCGGGGGCATGTCCAGGATGCCCATGATGGTCTGGGCGGTCACGGACTTGCCCGAGCCGGACTCACCCAGGATCGCGAGGGTCTCCCCCGCGTGCAGGGTGAAGTTCAGCCCGTTGATGGCTTTGGCCACGCCGGCCTTGGTGCGGAACTCCACCTGGAGGTCCTTGACCTCCAGCAGGGGTGCATCGCCGGGTCGGGTTCCCGGGGTGAACCGGGTCGAGGTCTGGGATTCAGTCATGAGATCCAGCCCTTCACTTCTTGGATTTGGGATCAAGGGCGTCGCGGATGGCGTCGCCCATGGTCATGAATGCAAACACCGTGAGCCCGACGAAGATCACCGGGAACAGCAGCAGGTGCGGGACGGTCTGCAGGAACGGCTGCGCGTCGGAGAGCTGGAGCCCCCAGGAGATCGCGGGCAGCTGCAGGCCGACGCCGAGGAAGGTCAGCGTCGCCTCGGCGCCGATGATGATCCCGGTGAAGACCGTGGCGTAGCCGATCACCGGTCCCAGCGAGTTCGGCAGGATGTGCCGACGCATGATGGTGATCGGGCCGGCGCCCAGGGCGCGGGCGGCGAGCACGAACTCGGAGTTGACCACTGAGATCACCGAACCGCGCATCAGGCGCGTCATGGTGGGCCACATGAAGATGATCAGCACGAAGGCGACCTCGCGGACGCCGCGGGACTCCAGCACGTTGAGGAACACCAGTGCGCCCAGGATGTAGGGCACGGCGAAGACCATGTCGGTGAAGCGGGAGATCACGGCGTCGACCCAGGAGCCGAAGTAGCCGGCCACCAGGCCGAGCACCACAGCGATGATGAAGGTGCCGATGGCCACGATGAAGCCCACCGCGATGGAGTTCCGGGCGCCGTGGATCACCCGGCTGTAGTAGTCACAGCCCTGGATGTCGGTGCCGAACCAGTGTTCCGCCGAGGGTGCCTGGCGGCTGCGTCCCAGCAGGCACTCCCGCGGGTCGGTGCTGGTGAACAGCTGCGGGAAGATCGCCATGGACAGGAAGAGCACCAGCAGGACCCCGGAGATGATGAACCAGGGGTTTCTGCGCAGCGAGCGCCAGGCGTCGGCGAGCAGGCTCGCCTCTTCGACCTTCTTGGTCTTGGCCGGTTCGCCTGCGGGTTCCAGGGTGGAGTCGATCGGCTCCACGCGCGCTTCGGGGCGGTGTATCTCACTCATAACGGATCCTTGGGTCGAGAAGGCCATAGAGGAGATCAACGATCAGGTTGATCACCACGAAGAAGAGCACGAAAAGGGTCACGATGCCGACGACGACGGTGCCCTCCTGCCCCTGGATGGAGGCGAACACCTGCTGGCCCAGCCCGGGGAGGTTGAAGATCGTCTCCACGATGATGGAGCCGGCCATCATGCTGGCCAGATCCGCACCGATGAAGGTGACCGCGGGGATCAGCGAGTTGCGCAGCCCGTGCCGGGTGATCACCCGGGTGCGCTTCATGCCCTTGGCGGTGGCGGTGCGGACATAGTCAGACTTCAGCGAGTCCAGCAGTTCGCTGCGCACCAGCCGGGCCAGGATGCCGGTGGAGACCGCGGCCATGGTCAGCGCCGGCAGGATGTAGCTGGAGAGGCCGTTGTTGACGCCGGCGATCGGGAACCAGCCCAGGTTCAAGCCGAAGATCAGCTGCAGCAGGAAGCCGATCACCAGGGTGGGCAGCGCCACCATGGCCACGGTGGAGACCTGCACGAATCGGTCGAAGAACCGGTCGCGGTAGAGCGCGGCGAGGATGCCGGCGATGATGCCCATGATGGTCTGGATCACGAAGGTGACCAGGGCCAGGGTCGCGGTGACCGGGAGCCGCTGTTCGATGATGTCAGTGACCGGGCGGCCGTTGAAGGTGGAGCCGAAGTCCAGGGCGGTGATGATGCCCCAGATGTATTTGAAGTACTGGACGAGGAACGGGTCATCCAGGTTGTACTGCTCGCGCAGGGTCTCCCTGACGGCGTCGCTCATCGGGCGGTCTCCGGCCAGAGCCCGGATCGGGTCACCGGGAATGGCGAAGACCAGTGCATAGACGATCAACGTGGAGATCAAGATGACCGGGATGAACTGGAGCAGACGCCGAATGATATAGCGGGTCATTGCTGTCCTTGTGGGTGCGGGTGATGGCGCGGGTGCGCCGAGCGTCTGTCTCGGCGGAGAGGTCTTCTCCTGAGCCGGGGGCGACGCCGCGATCAATGATAGGGACTCAGACAGGATTTCTGAGAATCCTGTGCTGCCGACACGGCAGAGGCGCGACCTGCGAAGACTTCGCGCAGGCCGCGCCTCTGCCGTGGGCTGTGAGGATTACTCCTCGGTCACCACCACCTGCTCCAGGCGGGTGAAGGTGGCCTGATCCATGAACAGGGACTCGCCGTCGATCCGGTCGCTGTGCACGACCTGGTAGTTGGTGAACCACATCGGGATGACCGGCATGTCCTCGAGGAGGATCGCCTCGGCGTCGGTGTAAAGCTCCGCCGCGGTGTCGGGATCAGTCTCGGCATTGGCCTGGCTGATCAGGTCGTCGAACTCCTCGGAGGAGTAGTCGGCGTAGTTCGAGGAAGCGCCGGTGGAGTAGATCGGCTCCATGGCGTACTGCGCGCTCGGGTAGGACAGCGTCCAGCCCAGCCGGTACGGTCCGGTGATCTCCTGCTCATCGTGCAGACCCAGGTACTGGGCGAACTCCAGGGACTCGAAGGTGATGTCCTCGATGCCCAGGTTGTCGCGCCACTGGTTGGCCACGGCCTCGACCCAGTCCTCGTGACCGGCGCCGGAGTTGAAGTACACGGTCAGCTCATCGGGGCCGCCTGCCTCCTCATAGAGCTCTGCGGCTGCCTCAGGATCGTACTGGCAGAACTCGCAGGTGTTCTCATTGCCCGCGATCAGGTCCGGGGGAATGATGTTCTCCGCCGGGGTCTGGGCGCCGTCGAAGATGTTGTCGATGATCAGCTGGCGATCGATCGCCATGGAGAGCGCGTGGCGCACATCGGCGTCCTGGAACTCCTCCTGGTACAGCGGGAAGCCGAGGTAGGTGAAGGCAGAGGTGTCGAAGTCTTGCGCGTTGTCACCGAAGTCGGCCTCCACGGTGGTGCGACGGTTCGGCGGGGCGGCGTCGAGGATGTCGAGGTTGCCGGCCTGGACGTCCAGGTAGGCGGTGTCGACGTCGGCGTAGATCATCCATTCGATGCGCTCGGGAAGGCCCGGGTTCTCCCCTGCCCAGTCCTCGTAGCGGTTGACCGAGATCTGCTGGTCGTGCTCCCACTCGCCGTCCATCATGTAGCGACCGTTGCCGACCGGAGCCTGCTCGAAAGCCTCGATGTCGTCATAGGCGACCGAGGGCATAGGGTAGAAGGCGGTGTAGGTCAGCATGTCGGGCAGCGGGGAGAAGGGCTCGGTGAGCTCGATCTCGAGGGTGTAGTCATCCACCGCGCGGACGCCTTCCATCTCCTCGGCGTCGCCGTCGACGACCTCCTGGTAGCCCAGGAAGTTGTCGAAGAAGTTGGCGCTCTGCTGCGCGTTGTCGGGATCAACGGCCCAGTTGTAGGTGTCCACGAAGGTCTGCGCGGTGATCTCTTCGCCGTCGTGGAAGGTCCAATCCTCACCCAGGGTGAAGGTCCAGGTCACGTTGTCCTCGGTGTCCCAAGACTCCGCCACGCCCGCAGTGGGCTCGTAGGTGTCGAAGTCGGTCTGGGTCAGGCCGGTGAACAGCGAGCCCAGGACCCAGGATCCGCAGACCTCGGTGGAGTTCGCCGGGACCAGGAACTGGGGTTCGCAGTTGTAGGCGGAGACGGTGCCGCCGCCTTCAACGCCCTCAGCGGCTTCGCCGTTGCCGGCGCCGCCATTGTCGCCACCGCCGCAGGCCGCGAGCGCCAGAGTGGCGGCCGCGGTCACGGCGACAGCGCCCGTCGCGCGAGAGCGACGGGATGTCTTGTTGACGTGCATATTCGATGACTCCTCGAGAAGATGCGAGCTTTCTGGGCATACGGCGACCCCAGCGAGTGTGTTGCGTGGGTCACCTGTGGGAGCGAGTTTAGCAGGGCAACTTTTCAGCTGTGTTTCAGGTCCTGTTCATCTGACCGTGTTTCATGTGCTACTCCCTGCCGCCCAGGCGCGCTCCAGGGCGCACTTCTCGACCGCCCAGCTCGCGCGCTCAGCTCAGGGCGGCGAGCAGCCGTTGGCGCTCGGTCCGGCGCCGAGCCTGCACCTCGGGGTTCGGCACCGGAGCCGCGGCCAGCAGCTGCTGGGTGTAGGACTCCCGGGCATGACGCAGCACCTCATCGGTGGTCCCCTGCTCCACGGTGCGTCCCTTCTGCATCACCAGCACCTTATGCGCCAGGGAGTCCACGACTGCGAGGTCATGGCTGACGAAGAGACAGGCGAAGCCGTACTGCTGCTGCAGCTCGGAGAACAGCTCCAGCACCGCGGCCTGCACCGAGACGTCCAGGGCCGAGGTGGGCTCGTCGGCGATCAGCAGCGTGGGATTCAGGGTCAGCGCGCGGGCGATCGAGATGCGCTGCCGCTGACCTCCGGAGAGCTCATGCGGGTAGCGGTTGAGCACGCTGGAGGGCAGCCTGACAGCATCCAGCAGCTCCCGGGCCCGGGCGGCGCGGGAGTTCTTGTCCCCCTCCTTGTGCACCACCATCGGCTCGGTGATGATGTCACCGATCGGGAATCGTGGGTCCAGCGAGGCGGCCGGGTCCTGGAACACCACGCCGATCTCCCGCTTGAGCGCCTTCTTCTGCTTGGCAGGAAGCGTGGGCATGTTCTCACCGCGCACGCGCAACTCACCTTCGGCGATGTCGAGCAGGCCCAGCACCGCCTTGGCCACGGTGGACTTGCCCGAACCGGACTCCCCCACCAGGCCCATGATCTCCCCGGGCTGCACCGTGAAGTTCAGATCGTGCACCACTCGAGTCGCCTTGCGCCGGAACTTGTACTCCAGCGCGACATCCTTGGCCTCGAGCGCCGGAGGCGCAACCGAAGCCGCACCTGAAGCTGCGCCCGTGCTCACGCCAGCGGTTGCGCCGGGGCTGTTCTCACGCATGGCACGCTCGGTGACTCTGACACGCTCGCGTTCTCGGTCCTGCTCCAGCGCGGGGTCCCCTGCCTCCCGCAGCAGCGGCATCGCCGCGAGCAGGCGACGGGTGTAGGGGTGCTCCGGGTGGCCGAGGATCTTGGTCACCGGTCCGGTCTCCACCACCTCGCCGTTGAGCATCACCACCACGCGGTCCGCCATGTCCGCGACCACGCCCATGTTGTGCGTGATCAGCAGGATGCCGGTGTTCAGCTCCTGCTTCAGCTCACGCAGCAGATCCAGGATCTCGGCCTGCACCGTGACATCCAGTGCTGTGGTGGGCTCATCGGCGATGATCACCTTGGGCCCGCAGGCGATCGCCATCGCGATCACGATACGCTGGCGCTGCCCTCCGGAGAACTGGTGCGGATACTGCCGGATCTTGGTCCGGGCATCGGGGATGCCTACGCGCTCCAGCAGCTCGACGGACTTCTCCAGAGCGTCTGCGCCGAAGGCCACGTCGTGGACCTGCAGCGCCTCCACCAGCTGATCCGACACGCGCAGCACCGGGTTCAGCGCGGTCATCGGCTCCTGGAAGACCATGCTGATATCGGAGCCGCGCAGGCGGCGCAGCTCAGCGGTGGACATCTGCAGCACGCTGCGACCTTCGAGCAGCACCTCACCCTCGACGGTGGCGTTCTCCGGCAGCAGCCCCATGGCCGTGGAGGAGGTGACGGACTTGCCGGAGCCGGATTCTCCGACCACGGCGACCACCTCACCCGGCATGACCTCGAAGGAGACTCCCTTGACGGCGTCGACATCGCCGAACTCGGTGGCGAAGCTGACGCGGATGTCCTTATAACTCAGCACTGGTTCGGGCATCAGGAGTCCCTCTTCTTCTCATCGGTCGGATCATGCCCGAAGTCTGGGCCGTGGTCGGCCATTCCGGCGGGCGGCTGCATCTGGGTGGGCCCACCGGAGAGCTCGCTGACCTGCTTGCCCGAGCGCTCCTCGGCGGCGGAGCGGCCGAGCAGGCCGAAGGCGGTCCGCCAGCCGGGCCGGCTGGCCCCGGTACGCTTCTGCCGCGGATCGATGGCGTCCCGGAGGCCGTCGCCGATGAAGTTCACGCTCAGCGCGATGGCGATGATGAAGAGCCCGGGGAACCAGAAGAGCCAGGGCCGGGTGGTGAAGGCGTTCTGGTTGTTCTGGATCAGGGCTCCCAGCGAGGTCTCCGGGGCCTGCACGCCGAATCCGAGGTAGGACAGCGTGGTCTCCAGCAGGATCGCAGCCGCGATGGCAAAGGTGGCGTTGACCACGATCACCCCGATGCTGTTGGGCAGCATGTGCTTGAGGATGATCCGCGCCGGATGCGAGCCCATGGCGACGGCGGCTGAGACATATTCCTTCTCGCGCAGCGAGAGGATCTCCGCGCGGACCAGACGGGCGGTGCCGGTCCAGGTGGCCAGGCCGATGGCGAGCGCCAACGTGAGCGTGCCACCGGGCAGGCCCTGGGCGTAGGCGCCGAAGACGGCGGCGAGGGCCAGCAGCGGGACGACGATGACCACATCGGTGATACGCATCAGCACCGCCTCGACCCAGCCGCGGAAGTATCCGGCCAGCGCCCCGACCAGCACTCCGAGGAAGGTGGAGGACAGCGCCACTCCTATGGCCACGAGCAGCGACTGCTGGGTGCCGCGCATCACCATGGCGAAATAGTCCCGGCCGATGCTGTCCTGGCCGAAGGGATGCTCACCGAGGAAGCCGTCGTTGAACATGGTGGGCCGGCCGCCGTCGACGGTGAGACCGGTGGACAGGAAGCTCTTCGACCACCAGCCGGTGCCCTGTCCGGAGAACCCGATCGAGGTGATCGAGATCAGGATGATGAACACAAGCACCGCCATGGAGACCACGGCCGGCTTATGCGCGAAGAACCTGCGCCGGACCAGCTGGCCCTGGGAGTAGGACCGCTGCGCGCTGGCAAGCTTGGCGTCCTCGGCCTCGGCGGCGCTGCGCACGTCCTCGGGCGGGATGGGGGGTGTGGACTGGCTCATACTCTAATCCTCGGATCCAGGACCGCATACATGAGGTCCGCAATCAGGTTGAACAGCACCGCCGCGGCGCCGGTGATGAGGGTGAACGCCATGACGGGCGCGGGGTCTGAGCTGCTCAGGCCGGTCACGAACATGTTGCCCATGCCGGACCAGCCGAAGACCTGCTCGACGACCACGGCCCCGCCGATCAGACCGGCGAAGTCGAAGGCCACGATCGTGGTCAGCGGGATCATCGAGTTGCGGAAGGCGTGCTTGAAGACCACCGTGCGCTCGTTGACGCCCTTGGCGCGTGCCGTGCGGATGTAGTCCTGGTTCACGGCCTCCAGCATGGAGCTGCGGGTGTACCGGGTGTAGGTCGCCACCGAGACCAGCATCAGGATCGTGGTGGGCAGCACCAGCTGTGTTCCCTGATCCAGGGCGACCTCCCAGAAGTCCCCGCTGAAGTTCGGCGAGGAGGACCCGATGGTGGCGATTGGGCGTGGTTTCAGGCCCAGGAACCCGGGCCAGGCCCGCATGAAGTGATCCAGCAGGACCATGACCGCGAACAGCGCGGCAGTGATCACGCTGACGGCGACGGCCTGACCCTTGGCGTGGCCTCCCATGGTCCGGCCCACCAGCACGGCGACGGCGATGGTGACCAGGAACAGTCCCGCGATGGTCAGCCAGCCGCCGGGCGGGTCGATCAGCAGCCAGAAGGTGGCGTAGTAGGAGACCAGGCCGATTCCGACCACGGTCAGCGCGGAGTACAGCACCCGCCGGTTCCGCAGCCCGGAGAGCAGCGCGGTCAGCCCGAAGGCCAGTCCGATGCCGAGCAGGGTGATGACCGCCGGGCCCAGCCGGGGTTCGCGGGCGTAGTTCATCGAGTCCATCGCCGGCATGACCACCATGACGAAGCCGAACATCACGGCCCCGGTGAGCAGCCGACGTCGGGCGGAGCCGCCGATGATCAGCGGCACCAGGATCGCTGCGACGGCGGCGACGATGATGATCTGCGTCCAGGTGAAGTTCGGTTCACGCAGCCAATTGTTGTACGTGATGCCCATCCAGTCCTTGGCCAGCACCGCGGCCCAGAAGACCGGGAGCGAGAAGAAGAGGAAGACGAAGAAGGAGACGGCGTAGTCCAGCGAGGAGTACTGCCTGATGGCGGTGACGATGCCGGTGAGGATGCCGATGATGATCGAGAGGATGGTGGCCAGGAAGACCAGGCGCAGTGTGGAGGACGCGGAGTTCGCGACCATCGCGCCGACGTCCTGTCCACTCATGTTGGTGCCGAAGTCGCAGGCACCCACGGCGCAGCCGGCGATCCCGGTGAGCCAGATCCAGTATCGGGAGTACCAGGGCTCATCCAGATTCATGAAGGAGATCCGCTGCTGGATCAGGAACTCCACGTTGTCCGCATTGGACTCACGCAGCTCTTGGAGCGGATCCCCGGAGTTGATCACCAGGACGAAGACGAGCAGGGAGGCGCCGAAGAGCACCGCGATGGCGCTGAGGAGACGCTTGAGGACATAGCTGTACACGGGGTGGTTGTACCTTCCACGAGCTGTGGGCGAAGCATCGGTGGGGTTCGATCCGGAGTTCTTCCGGGTCGAACCCCACCGATGTCTACGGTCCTGAGCTCAGCTGAGATGCTCGGCTGGGCGGGACCTGGGGACTGCTGAGATCACTCGGCGCGCTGCCACTGCTCGGCGTTCCACACGATCTGGTCCTGCGAGGCGGTGTCGCGGACGTTGCTGATCGAGATGTCAGAGCCGGAGAGCTGCGGGTGCACATAGAGCGGGATCCCGAACAGGTCTCCCCAGAGCTCCTGCTCGATGCCGATGATGATCTCCTGCTGCTCGTCAGCTTCTTCTGTGGTGGCGAGCTGGTTGAACAGGTCATCCACGGTCTCGTTGGAGTAGCCGCCGTAGTTCTGCGGGCGATCCGTGGAGTAGATGTTCTGTCCCGAGACCACCTGGCCGGAACCGGCCCAGGCGAAGAGTGCGACCTCGTAGTCGCCGGTCTCCTGGGCGCCGCCCGGTCCGAAGAAGTCCTCGGACCCGGAGTCCACGATCTCGAAGCCGGCCTCGTCACAGGAGGCCTTGATCTCGGCCACCGTGTCGGTGCGGCGCGGGTTCGGAGCGGCGTAGCCGATGCGAACCTCGGTGCCCACCGCGTCCTCTGCCTCGAGGATCTCGGCGGCACCTTCGATGTCGACCTCGTCATAGGTGCCGTCGTAGCTCTCGGAGACGATGTCCTCGTAGTTCTCCTCGAAGGTCAGCGACTCACGGGCGTTGAGCACCGTGGCCTCGGGGTTGACCGGCTCGACCAGGTTGGACACGATCTGCTGGCGCGGCACGCACATGGCGAAGGCCTCGCGCAGCTCCAGGCTGTCGGCGAAGGCTCCACCTTCGATGAAGTTGAAGTCCAGGTGCTCCCAGGTGGCGGCTTCGCCCTCGTGCAGCACGATCTGGTCTTCGAGCCGCTCAAGCTGACCGCGGGTGTCCACGGTGGCTTGCGGGCGGGCGACATTGAGGTCACCGTTCTCCAGGGCCTGGACGTGCTGACCGTCGTTGACGAAGCGGAAGACGATCCGCTCGGTGCCCGGTGCGTTGCCCCAGTATTCCTCATTGGCGGTGATGGTCAGTGACTCACCGGCCTGCCAGTTATCCAGCGTGTACGGTCCGGTGACCGGAATGAGCTCTTCATCGGGCAACGTGCCGGGGTCGGTCAGCCAGCCCTCGTTCCAGAACTCGGCTGCGGGCTCCAGTGCGTCGGTGTCCGCCTCGCGCACCGCGGTGACCAGCTCGTCGAGCTCCATGTCGCTCTGCTCGGCGACCACATGCGCCGGGAGCGTGGAGTTGACCATGATCTCCCAGTCGGCAAAGGGCTCGGTGTATTCGATGGTGAAGGTCTTGCCCTCAGGATCGCCCTGCGGGCCCTCAAGCACACGCTCGCCGTAGGTCTGCGAGATGCCGTTGAACAGCGGCTCATCATCAGAGTTGGTCAGGGAGGCGTTCTGGTAGGCCCAGTCCAGCACGTAGTCGGCCACGGTGACCGGGGTGCCGTCGGACCAGGAGACGTCCTCGCCGATGGTGTACTCCACGGTGAACGGGTCCTCGCTGACGACCTCGTAGGAGCCGAAGTCCTCGTTGGCGTACCAGACGTTGTCGGTGCCCCAGTAGCCGAAGCCCTCGAAGATCCGGTTCACCACGGTGGAGTTGTAGACGCTGTAGCTTTCGGGAGTGCTGCCGTTGTAGCCCACGAACTCGATCTCACCCATGGAGACCGAGATCTCGTCGTCCATGGTCTCGAGGTCACTGGTATCGGCCTTGCCGGTGTCCTCGGGCTCCGTGGTGAACTGCTGGCCCTCCGCGTTGAACGCGTCGGTGTTGCCGCTGGTCTCGCCGTTGCCGGTGTCCGCGCCGTCGGCGTCGCCGTTGTCGCCGCCCGGGGTGCATCCGGAGAGCACAAGTGCGCCGGTGGCCAGAAGGGCCGTCGCCGCAGAGAGTTTCCTCAGTTTCACAGTTGCTCCTCATCCTTCAATGCGATGTGACCGGCGCCGATGTCTTCCCTCATCCCTCGAGAAGGTGACTCATCTAACACCGGTTCAATGTGCGAACCAGACTACGGTCGGCGCCACGCACCTGAGGACGTTTTCCTGCTGCGTGTCTGAATCGTTACCCGGTGCAACCGCCAGAGATATGACCCAGATCACCCACCCAAGGCGGGTGCTTCAAAGCCCCCAAAACATGTGTGAAACATGCAACCACCCACCGTAGATAAAGAAACTCCCGTGCAATTCCGGCTTAGGAATTGCACGGGAGCTGCCAGGCGGTCAGGTGTCCGCAATTTTTGTGAGCCGGACCACTCTGCTAGTTGTAACACGTATGCAACATCCGGCTGCGACTGCGGCTACTGATCAGTAGCCCGGCCTGACCTGCTAATAAGTCACAGTGTTACGCGAGCCAGCTCGAAGGCAGCCTCAGCGCCGCCAGGAGTCCTCAGGATCCGAGGTCTCACCCTGGGTCAGTCGCAGTGCGCGGCCCTGGGCGACCAGGTCCTCATACTTCTTCGACTTCTTCTCCGCGGCGCTCATATCCCGCGGCGGGAGCATGATGGTGCGCTCTGCCTCGATGCCGCTTTGGAGCTGACGTCCGCGCTCCAGCTCGGCGTCGAACTCGGCTCCGAGCAGCAGCACCAGATTCATTATGTAGACCCACAGCAGGAAGATGATCACGCCGGCCAGCGCCCCGTAGGTGGCTTCGTAGCTGCTGAAGTTCGCCACGTAGAAGAACACTGCGGTGGTGGCGAGCACCATGACCAGGATGGCCAGCACGGCACCCGCGGAGATCCAGCGGGCTCCGGGCTGACGCAGGTTCGGCGTGGCGAAGTAGAGCATCGCGATGCAGGCCGCGGCCACCAGCAGCAGTGCGGGATAGGTGCCCCAGTTGAAGATGGTCACGGCGGTGTCCCCGAGTCCGACGGTGTCTCCGACGGCGCGGGCGATCGGGCCGGAGGTCAGCAGCAGGAAGATCGCGGTGGCGACCAGCACCAGCAGCCCGGCGGTGACCAGGTAGAAGATCGGCCGCAGCTTCAGCATGGAGCGACCCTCCTCCACCTCGTAGATCCGGTTCATCGACCGGGAGAAGGCATTGACGTAGTTCGAGGCGGTCCACAGCGCGGTCAGGATGCCCAGTGCGAGCCCGATTCCGGCGCCCTGGACGCTGGTGATCGCGATGATCGGCTCTCGGATCTGCTCCATGGTGTCGGATTCCACCATCTGGGCGGCGGTGGAGAGCAGGAACTCCTGGGTGCGCTCACTCTCACCGACGAAGGACATCAGCGAGACCAGCGCGATCAGCGCCGGGAAGACCGAGAGCACCGCGTAGTAGGTGAGCCCCGCTGCCAGGTCGGTGCAGCTGTCCCGTCCGAATTCGGTGAAGGTGCGTTTGATGCTGTACTTCCAGGTGGTGCCGGTCAGCTTCACCGGTGAAGAGGTCTTCTTCTCCTCGGTGTCACCGGCGGTGGCCGCCTCGAAGTCCTCGCGCTGCCGGTTCTTGACCATATAGGGCTGATCCGCCGCGGCGGAGAGGGTCCCCACCCGCAGCTGACCGTTTTGATGCACGGTGCCGCCGGAGCGGCCCTGATCCTCGATCTGATGCCGTGGGGCGCGGTGAGCCTTCAGGGCACCGGCGACACGGCTGGCCGGACTGGAATCGTCTGATTGACCCTGCGGGTCCGAATGAGCGCTCATAGACTCAAACTATCCGCATGTGACCCCATCACCAACTGTCCATTAGCTGCTGGATTCGCTGCGTCTGGTCATTGCCAGCTCGTCGATGTGGGTGATCGCTGCCGGAAGGGCGTTGTTGAGGTACCCGGCCCGGGCGATGGCCATGGAACCCACCGCGGAGGTCAGCAGCTGAGCGATGATCGCGATGATCGCCTTGATCAGGTTCAACCCGCTGAAATCCATCAGCAGCGCCCCGAAGACGATGGACGCGACACCCAGTCCCGCGGAGGTGCCCACGGCCGAGGCGCGCAGGTACAGATCCGGAAGCTTGAACAGCCCGATGGCCGAGATCACGATTGTGGCGATGCCCAGGAAGATGAACACCAGGCCGAGGATGTCGGCGAAGTCGGTCAGAGTCATCAGCGGCGGCCTCCAGATCCGAGTCGTGCCATGGACAGCGCCGCCATGAAGCCCAGCAGCGTGGCGATCAGGATGATGTCGAAGAGCGCCTCGATGTTGGTGCGCAGTCCGATCAGGGCGACGAAGCCGATGGTGGCGAAGAAGATCAGGTCCGCGGCCACGGCGCGATCCATGGTGCGCGGGCCGAGCAGTCCACGCACAGAGGCGATGACCATGCCGATCGCGAGCAGGATCAGCGCGATCTCGAGAGTCCACTCGGAGATCATCGGCTCTCACCTGCCTCATCCAGCGGGCGGACCACCGGCAGCTGGGTGGGACGAGTCAGGTCACCGGGGGCGCGGCGCATCGCGTGCAGCATCCGGTCCTCCATCTCCTGGATCTCGGCGACCAGCTCCTCGCGGCTCTCCACGAACATCCCGTGCACGTAGAGGATCCCGTGCTCCCGGGAGATCGTGATGGTCAGCGTGCCCGGAGTCAGGGTGATCAGCGAGGAGATCAGCGTCCACTCGCTCTCGCTGCGCGAGGCCGCGGGGACTGCGACGATCGCCGGACGCATCTTCGAGCGTGCCCGCGGGCGCAGCACCTCGGCGGTCACCGAGAGGTTGGCGCTGACGAATTCCTTGGCGTACCAGAAGAGGAATCCGATGATCCGGAAAGGCCAGCTCATCATGCTCCACTCACCGCCCTCACGTAGTCCATTGGGTTGAGCAGGTTCTCCGCCGCGGTCTCTGACCAGCCCATCAGCAGCTCCGCCCCGAGGCCGAAGAACAAAGTGATCGCGGCCAGCAGGATCGCCGGGAAGATCAGCTTGAAGGGCACCTTGACCGCCTGTTTCCCGGCAAGCACCGCGGAGGTGGTCGCCGTGGGGGGCCCGATGGTCAGGGTGGGCGTCTCTGCCTGGGCCTGGACCCGCAGGTAGCGCTTCCCGTGCATCCGCTGCTGGTAGGTCAGTGCCCGCTCCTGCAGGTCTGCGGGCTCGGATCCCATGAAGACCCCGGTCCAGATCTTGAGCATCGAGAGCAGCGTGAAGACCGAGACCACCACCGCGACGGCGGCCACCCAGTAGTGGGATTCGGCCAGGGTGGCCTGGATGATCGCGAACTTCGCGACGAACCCGGAGAAGGGCGGCAGGCCGGCGAGTGAGAGCGCGGCCACCATGAAGGTCACTGCGATCAGCGGCTCGCGCTTGAGCATGCCGCCGAGCTTGTCGATCTCCCCGGTGCCGTAGGTCTCCTCGATCGCGCCGGTGGAGAGGAACAGCGAGGCCTTCACGATCATGTGGTGCAGCAGGTAGAAGATCGCGGCCGTGAGACCCAGCAGGGTGAACAGTCCGACGCCGATCAGGATGTAGCCGATCTGGCTGATCATGTGGAAGACCAGGATGGAACGGGTGGTCTTCTCCCCCACTGCGCCGAGAACGCCGATGAGCATGGTGGCCGAGGTGATCAGCAGCGCCACCCAGAGGAAGCGCTCGTCGCCGTCGAAGAGCAGCGAGTAGATCCGGTAGATCGCATAGATCGCGACCTTGGTGTGGATCCCGGAGAACAGGGCGGTGACCGCCGGGGAGGTCATCGCGTAGGTGCGGGTCAGCCAGCCGTGCACCGGCACCACCGCGGCCTTGATCGCGATGGCGGTGAGCACCACGCCACCGGCCAGGGCGACGGCGGGGTCCTCCTTGCCCGCCCCGTGCAGCTCGGCCAGGTTCACCGTGCCCGCGGTGGCGTAGACCAGCGCGATGCCCACCAGCAGCAGCGTGGAGGCCAGCAGGTTCACCGAGACGTAGATCCGGGCGCCGTGGGCGCCGAGCTTGGCCCCCATCATCGCCAGCAGCCCGTAGGAGGGCAGCAGCATGACCTCGATGAAGACGAAGAGGTTGAAGATGTCACCGGTCATCAGCGCGCCGGAGACCCCGGCCATGAGCACCAGCACGAAGGGGTGGAAGAACCGGGCCCGGGCCTCGTGGGTGGCCATGGCGAAGAGCACGCTGGCGATGGCGAGCACCGACATGATCATCAGCACCAGGGCGGAGAGCGCGTCGACGACGAACGGGATCGAGACCCCGTAGTCCCAGAGGCCCACCTGGTGGACCAGCACGGTGCCGTCGCCGGTGGCGATGACCAGCAGCACCGCGAAGACGAACAGGACGGCCAGGGTGCCGAGGCTGATCATGTGCCGGGCCAGGCGCTTCTTGCGCAGCGCCACTCCGAACGCGGCGAGTAGCAGCGGCACACCGACCGCCAGCGGAAGCAGCGGAGGAAGGATCTCGGTCATCGGGTCTCCCCCTCCCGGGTCGTCTCAGCCTCTGGGGCTTCTGCGTCTGGTGTTGCCGCACTGGGTGCGGCGGGGTCGGAGTTCTCCACCCCTGAGGCCATGCCCGTATCGGAGGTCTTCTCCGGCCAGGGGTCCCCGGTCTCATCCTCCCCGCGGTCCACCACGATGTCACCGGACTCCGTGGTCAGGCCGAAGTAGCCGGCGTCGTTGGTGTCGCCGCGGTCCGCGGCGAGCAGCCGGGCCGGAGAGACCTCCACGTCTTCGGTGTCATCATCGGTGGTGGTGGTGATCGCCAGGGTCACCATGAACATGGTGATCGAGAAGGCGATCACGATGGCGGTGAGCACGAAGGCCTGCGGCAGCGGGTCCGCCTGCTCACCGACCTCGCCGGAGCCGATATAGGGCACGCCCCGGTAGGCGGTGTTGCCTGCGGCGAAGAGCATCAGGTTCGCGGCGTGGCTGGCGAGCACGAAGCCCAGCACGATCCGCACCATCCCGCGCTGCATGAACAGGTAGACGGCCGCGGCGGTGAGCAGGCCTACAGCGATGGCGATGCTCATCGGTCGTTCACCCCTCTCGGGTCATTCTCGGTGTGGACCCCTGGCCAGGACTCGTCGGCCTGGACTTCGAAGGGCAGATCCCCGGGGTCCGCGTGGTAGCCGGCGGGGGCCTTCACCGTGGAGAGCTCGGCCTCGCTGGTGCCATGGGCCCGGCGGTGCGCCTTCAGCAGCTCCGCAGGGTAGCGCTGCGCCTGTCCCAGCCGGTCCAGGGCCACCAGCACCGCACCGATGACGGCGAGGTAGATGCCGACGTCGAAGATCAGCGCGGTGGTCAGGGAGAAGCCGGCGTCGGAGCCCCAGGGCATGGGAAGTCCTTCGGCGATGACCACCGGGCGCAGATAGGAGCCTTCGAGGTAGCCGGCGAAGCCGATGGCGGCGCCGGTGATGATGCCTCCGACGATGACCAGCGCGTAGTCGAAGCGCAGCTTCACCGAGGTGTCCGAGGGGGCGACCAGGTAGCGCAGGGCGAAGAAGCCGCCGGCGACCAGCGCGGCGATGAACCCGCCGCCGGACTCGTAGTGACCGCGCAGCAGCAGGATCAGCGAGAGCAGCACGATGAACGGCGCCATCCAGTTGAAGACGCTGCGCATCGCAGTGGTGTTGTCCCCGGCGTGGTCCAGCGGGGTCCCGGACCACTGCCGGGAGGCCGGCGGCTCGTTGTCCGAGGTGGCGAAGGAGGAGTTCAGCAGTGCCAGGATCGCGAAGCCCGCGACGCCGAGCACGGTGAGCTCACCGAAGGTGTCCAGTGCTCGGAAGTCCACCAGGATCGAGTTGACCACGTTCAGCGCGCCGGTCTCCTCGTAGGTGTTCTCCAGGTACCACTCGGCGATCGGTGCCTGTCCGCGACGCCCGGTGAGCGCGAAGGTCGCGGCGAAGGCCATCACGCCGAAGGCCAGGGCCACGGCGATGGAGATGCCGCGTCGGGTGCGGGTCACCTTGTGGAAGCGCTTGGGAAGCTTGCGCAGCACCAGGACCAGCACCACCACGGTGAGGATCTCCACGAGCAGCTGGGTCATGCCCACGTCCACCGCGCCCAGGGCGAAGTACCAGGCGGCGACCACGAAGCCGGCACCACCGGCGAGCACCACCGCGGCGGCGCGGTTCTCCGTGGCCACGGTGCCGGCGAGGAAGCAGACCAGCAGCGCGATCAGCACCCAGTCGGTCATCCGGGTGTGGCCGGGGTCGAAATCCCCGACCACCGGGGCTGCGATCATCCCCGCGATGAAGAGACCCGCGAGCAGGATGCCCGGGGCAGCCAGGTGCACCCCGTGCATGTCGGTGCGGGTGATGTTCCCGACCCGGCGCCCGAAGTTGATCGATCCCAGACGCATGGACTCGACCACCTGGACCCCGGTGAAGGGCAGGATGCGGCGCGGGATCAGATCATCCAGCCGGGCACGCATGGCGACCACGAGCAGTCCGCCGAGGACGATCACCGCGGAGAGCATCAGTTCGGTGTTGAATCCGTGCCAGAGGGCGAACTCCGCCTCATAGGTCCCGGTCTGGGCGTCCTCGCCGGCGCGGGTGATCAGCCCGTCGAAGACGAAGGGGATGAAGCCGAGCACCAGGCCTGCGACGGCGGGCAGCAGCGCCGGGAGGTAGAAGCTGGCGGGGGCCTCGTGCGGGGTGGTGGGGTCGATGGGTTCGTGGTGTTCGTCCTTGGACCCGGCGCCGGTGTAGCTGGTGAATGCGCCGAGCACGATCCGCCCGCAGTAGGCGAAGGTGCCGATCGCGGCGAGCACCGCCATGAGTGTCAGCGTCCAGGTCAGGACGGTGGGCATATCCGCGGAGAGGAACCCTGCGAGCAGGTGCTCCTTGGAGACGAAGCCCAGCAGCGGCGGGACCCCGGCCATGGAGAGCGAGGAGATCAGGGTGATCACCAGCGAGATCCGCATGGTCTTGCTCAGCCCGTTGAGTCGGCGGATGTCTCGAGAATGCGCCTCGTGTTCGATGATGCCCACCATCATGAACAGCGCGGACTTGAACAGCGCGTGGGCGACCACGTGGATCGTGGCGGCCACCAGTGCGGTGGGGGTGCCGATGCCGATGACGGCGACCAGGAAGCCCAGCTGGGAGACCGTGGAGTAGGCCATGATCTCTTTGATGTCGTGCCGCTGCAGGGCGAAGAGCGCACCCATCAGGGCGGTGGTCAGACCGGCGCTGATCAGCAGCACCTGCCATAGCGTGGACTCTTCGAAGACCGGGGAGAACCGCAGCAGCAGGTAGATCCCGGCCTTGACCATGGCCGCGGCGTGCAGGTAGGCCGAGACCGGCGCCGGGGCGACCATGGCATCGGGCAGCCACAGGTGGAACGGGAACTGCGCGGACTTGGTGAAGGCGGCGAACGCGATGAGCACCGCGACCACCGAGGTGAAGGTGGTGTTCTCCGTCCAGGCGCTGTGCGTCAGCGCCTGGGACATCGAGGTGGTGCCGGTCTCCACGATGATCAGCAGCACCGCGGTGAGCAGGCCCAGCCCGCCGGCGGCGGTGATCAGCAGGGTGCGCTGCGCCGGGGCCGGAGCCTTGTCTCCGGAGCGGTTGATCAGGAAGAAGGAGCACAGTGTGGTGAACTCCCAGAACACGAAGAGCAGGATCAGGTCATCGGCGATGACCATCCCGCTCATCGCGAAGACGAACATCAGCATCCACAGGTAATAATCCGAGGTCTTCTTCTTGACCGAGAAGTAGCGGGCGGAATAGGCCATCACCAGCGCGCCGATGAAGAGGATCAGCAGCAGGAAGACCATCCCGAGCCCATCCAGGCGCAGACTCAGCCCGACGTCGACGGTCGGGATCCAGGGCAGGTGCTCCTCGAGCACTCCCCCGTCGAGCAGGGTGCTCAGCCACGGCAGCGTGGCCACGCCGATGCCGGTCAGCGCCACAGCGGCGAAGAATCCGGTGTCTCGACCGAGGGCGCGATGGACCAGGACCGAGAG
This sequence comes from Nesterenkonia sandarakina, assembly GCF_014138825.1. Lineage (NCBI taxonomy): Bacteria > Bacillati > Actinomycetota > Actinomycetes > Micrococcales > Micrococcaceae > Nesterenkonia > Nesterenkonia sandarakina. The sequence goes on from NZ_JACJIH010000001.1 coordinate 1,482,119, forward strand.
CGGGACCAGGGCGAGGGTCAGCAGCAGGAGCACCATGAGGCTCATCGGCGGACCACCGCCGGCGCCCACGAGCGCATGGAAGGTCTTCGCGAATGCATGGGGCCTCCAGTCGGTGCGGGTGAAACGGCGCGGAAAAGCTCATCGCCGACCAGTCTTCCCGGCACACCAGTGATCGACTATATCTACCGAGCCGATCCCACAGCAATTGAGTCCAGCTCGTGGGGGCATGCCACGCGCGGCCGAGATTCGTGCTACAGCGCCGGTGCCGTGCCGTCGCCGCAGGCCTCTAAGCCCTCTGATGGCCGGGGGTGGTGCTCACTGCTCTGCGACGACGCCGCAGGCCACTCGGCTGCCGGCGTCACCGTCGGTGAGGGTCTGCGCATCGGGTCCGAAGTAGCGATCCGGAACGTTGCCATGATTGTCCGCCTGGGCGTGGATGATCACGGAGCGGCCTTCGGTGCCGAGCAGGTCCTCGGCGCTCAGCCGATCGCTGACCAGGCTGAGCCAGCCCGTCCGGTCCTGGTTGACCAACAGATTCGGCAGGTCTCCGGCGTGGTCTGGGTGGGTGACCGCCTCCGGCTCGGCCGGTGGCACGTCTTCGGAGAGGTCATCGAGGTCGGTCTCCGGCGATTCCTCCTCGGGGGCCTCCTCGCCGTCCACGATTCCCAGGTCCTCCTCCGCGGTGCCCACGAGGTGTCCCCCGGAGGACTCATAGTCGCCGAAGACCCCGGACTCTGAGCTGGACTGCGGTTCACACACGCCGCGCTCGTGGATGGTGATGCCGCGGAAGCCGGCGTCGAGGTCGAAGACCTCTGCCTCGACGAGCGTGCCGCCGTCGACCTCGGTGAAGCTCACCGTGCCGATCGCGTTCTGGGCCACGTCGCTGATCTCTGCGCTGGCGAAGGGCTCCTCGGTGCTGCCGGGGCCGGTGCCCTGACCCTCGTCGTCGGTCTCGCCGTCAGCGGGCTCGGCGGTGTCGACCTGCGCGGCGTCGTCCTGGGACCCTGCAGCCCCCTCGGTCTCGGGCTCAGACTCGGCATCGCCGCAGCCGGTGACCGCGAGCGCGGCGAGCAGCGCGATCCCGGTCAGCGACATGCCGCGGGACCTGCGGGCTGTGGACCTCAGAGGTGGAGTGCTCATGAGCGCACAGCTTACCGGGCACCCTCAGCGGGAGCTCACCGACCTCGGTTCAGGCGTGTGTATGGGTCTCAGCTGCGGCGATGCTGCGTGGTTCCAGCTGGAAGGTGGAGTGCTCCACGGCCACATCGAAGTGTTCGGCCACGCAGGTCTTCAGCCGGTTCAGGGTCTCAGGGACGCAGCCTTCGCGGAAGCAGGCGTCGTCGAGCACCACGTGGGCCGAGATCACCGGCAGCCCGGTGGCTACGGTGGAGGCGTGCAGGTCATGGACCTCCTGCACATGGTCCTGGGCCAGCATATGCGCCCTGACCTTCTCCAGGTCCAGCCCGCGCGGGGTGAACTCCAGCAGCACTCGGGCGGTCTCACGCAGCAGCAGCACCGCGCGCGGGATGATCAGCGCCGCGATCGCCAGCGCGGCCACGGCGTCGGCCTGCTGCCATCCGGTGGTCCAGATGACGACGGCGGCGATCATCACCGAGAGCGAGCCCAGCGCGTCCGCACTGACCTCGAGGAATGCCGCGCGCATGTTCAAGTTGGCCTTGCGGCCCGAGGCGAGCACCACCAGCGAGATGACGTTGCCCGCCAGGCCCGCCGCTCCGAAGAGCAGCAGCTCCAGGTGCAGGATGACCGGAGGGGCGCCGAGCCGGCTGATGCCTTCCACCGCGGCGTAGATGCCCACGCCCAGCAGCAACGTCGCCTGGATCAGGCCCGCCAGGATCTCGACCCGTCGGAATCCCCAGGTGCGCTGGGCCGTGGCGGCGCGGTACATCAGTCCTGCTGCGACCAGAGCCACGCCCAGACCGATGCTGTCGGTGAGCGAATGCACCGCGTCGGTGAGCAGCGCCAGCGAACCGGTCACCCAGGCGCCCAGTGCCTGGGCCAGGACGATCCCCAGGGTGATCGCGCAGGCAATCCCCAGCCGGCGGCGCTGCGAGCGGGCACGGTCGGGGGTCTCGGCGCTGCTGGTCAGCCCGTGGTCGTGGTGGTGCATGGTTCAGTCATTCTCCTCCGATCCGCCCGGGATCTCATAAGCTGCGAGCCAGACGCAGAAGCGTTCTCAGCAAGGCCGGTGCGCTAGAGTCACCACATGGTTGCTCAAAGAAACTATGTCATCAGCAATGCGCACATCCTGCCCATCAGTGGAGAGCCCTTCGACGGCTCGCTGGTGGTCACCGAGGGCAAGATCGCCGCCCTGGGAGCCGAGGTGGAGCACCCCAAGGGGCATCAGGTCATCGACGCCGCAGGCGGCTGGGTGCTGCCCGGACTGATCGACGCCCACGTGCACCTGGGCGTGCACGAGGAGGGCGAAGGCTGGGCCGGCGCCGATGTCAACGAGACCACCGACCCGGTGACCGCGGCCGTGCGGGCCCTGGATGCGATCAACCCGGCGGAGATCGGCTTCGCCGACGCCCGGGCCGCAGGCATCACCACGGTCAACGTCAACCCCGGGTCGGCGAACCCGATCGGCGGGCTCGCCGTGGCGCTGAAGACCCAGGGCCGGATCGTCGATGAGATGGTGCTGCGCTCGCCCTCGGGCCTGAAGTCGGCGCTGGGAGAGAACCCGAAGCGCGTCTACGGCGAGCGCAAGCAGACCCCGAACACCCGGCTGGGCGTCGCGATGACCATCCGGAAGGCCTTCACGGAGGCCAAGAACTGGCAGGCCAAGGACCCGGCGGACCGGCCCGGAGACCTGGTCTCGGATGCCTTGGCGATGGTGCTGGACCACGAGATCCCATGGCGGCAGCACTGTCACCGCGCCGATGACATCGCCACCGCGCTGCGTCTGGCCGATGAGTTCGGCTACGAACTCGTCCTGGACCACGGCACGGAGGCCTATAAGCTCGCCGACGTCATCGCCGAACGGGGCATCCCGGTGCTCTACGGACCCATGATCGTCTCGCGCTCGAAGGTGGAGGTCCGCGACCGCAGTCCCAAGGCGCCCGGAATCCTCACCCGCGCCGGAGTGAAGGTCTCGATCATCACCGATCACCCGGTGGTGCCGATCGAGTTCCTGATCCACCAGGCAGCCCTGGCGGTGCGCGAAGGGATGGACCCGGTCCAGGCGCTTCGTGCGATCACCATCAACCCGGCCGAGGTGCTCGGGGTGGCGGATCGGGTCGGGACCCTGGAGCCGGGCAAGGACGCCGATCTTGCGATCTGGTCCGGGGATCCGCTGGACACCAGGAACCGGGTGCGCCACACCTGGATCGACGGCGAGCTGGTCTTCTCCGAGGAACCCGCAGACTCGCAGGCCTGATCCGAGTGCCGGGCAGCCCGTGCGGGGGCTCAGCGCTCGGGGCTGGTCGCTGGTCCGGATCAGCCGACACTCACAACCGGCGGGGGTCTGGTGGCTGAAACCTGTGGGTGTTTGACTGGAGCCATGACTGAACCGCATACGCCAGCCGATGCCGAACAGCCCCTCTCCCCCTCGGGCTGCACCACAGGGACCCACGCCCAGATCACCGGTCAGGTCCAGGGGGTGTCCTACCGCGCCGCCGCGAAGGCCGAGGCCGATGACCTCGGGCTGATCGGCTGGGTCAGGAACACCGCCGACGGCGCGGTGGAGCTGCTGGTAGGAGGCGCCGGGCCGGCGGTGGATGCGTTGCTGCGCTGGGCCGAGACCGGACCCGAATCCGCCCAGGTGAGCGACGTCGATCAGCGCGAGGCCAGCGCAGAGGAGCTGGCCTCGCTGCCACAGGCCGGGTTCGAGATCCGCCGCTGACGGCGACGGCGACTCGGCGGCAACGCCCCCGACGGCATCGCCCCGTCGTCGTCGGCATCCTCCGGCAGCCCGCGGTCGGCACCCTCCGACAGGCGGGCGGTTGCATGAGATCACTGGACTGCTACGGTCGGAGGACAGCTCGCAGCGCCCTGAAGTCCATGACACGGGGACCATGGCCACCGGCGGCGAGCGGGAACACCTATGAGAGAACACTGACTGAATACGAAACCAGACACGGTCTCACGAGACTCGAGGAAGGTCGCGAATGACGACGACGATGAATCACCCAGCGGCACTGGCTGACCGCTACCCCACCCGCACCGAGACCGAGACCCAGGTCATCGCCCGCGAGGACGCGGTCGTGCAGGGTTCGGCGCAGGACGGCCCCCTGGACTCCGAGGAGCTCTCCAGCTTCGAGGAGAAGGGCTACCTCAGCATCGATCAGCTGATCAGCCCCGATGAGCTCGCTCTGTTCAAGCGCGAGCTCTCCCGGCTCGCCCAAGACCCTGCCGTGAAGCAGGACGAGCGCACCGTGGTGGAGGCGAAGTCCGATGAGGTGCGCTCGATCTTCGAGATCCACCGCACGAATGAGATCTTCGCGAAGATCGCCAACGATCCACGGGTCGTGGAGCGCGCCCGGCAGATCCTGGGCTCCGAGGTCTACATCCACCAGAGCCGGATCAACTACAAGCCCAGCTTCACCGGCAAGGACTTCACCTGGCACTCGGACTTCGAGACCTGGCACGCCGAGGACGGCATGCCCGCCCCGCGTGCGGTGTCCGTCTCGATCTCACTGACGGACAACTACTCCTTCAACGGTCCACTGATGATCATGCCGGGCTCGCACCAGCACTTCATCAGCGCCGTGGGCGCAACCCCGGAGGACAACCACGAGAAGTCCCTGGTCATGCAGGGCGCCGGAGTCCCCGACGCCGAGACCCTGACGGAGTTCGCCGATCGCTTCGGCATCGACGTGCTCGAGGGCCCGGCCGGCGGTGCCGTGATGTTCGACAGCAACTGCATGCACGCCTCCAACGGCAACGTGACTCCGTACTCCCGCTCGAACGTGTTCCTCGTCTACAACTCCGTGGAGAACCTGCCCACGGACCCCTACGCCGCGGCGAAGCCCCGACCAGAACACCTCGGGAGCCGGGACTTCACCCCCGCCGGCAGCTGACCCGGCCCACTCGGCGCCGGCACCGCATCAGCGCCGCGTCAGCAGCATGAAGGAGCGGCCCTGGTCATCAGACCAGGGCCGCTCCTTCATGTCCGGGGGTTCACCGCCTCAGAGATCCCACCGACCCAAAGGTCCCATCGCTATGCCATGTCCCATGGCTTTGAGCGGAAACAACGATGGGACACGGCATAGGCATGCGACGGACCGCCAAGGAGCCGGGAATGTCAGCTCCCGGGTGGTCAGTCCGCCGCGGGGGCAGTGAGCCCCAGCTCGGCCGGCAGCTCGGACGCTGTGCCCAGCAGGTGCTCGGCCAGGAAGCCGGAGACCACCTGGTACCAGATCTTCGCGTGCGAGGGACTGAGCACCCAGTGGTTCTCATCTGGGAAGTAGAGGAAGCGGTGCGCGGTCTGCCCATCCTCGTCCGCGGGCAGCCCGGACTTCGCGAGCAGCTCATACCAGAGCCGCAGACCCTCCCCGATCGGCACCCGGTAGTCCTTGTCCCCGTGGATGACCAGCATCGGAGTCACGATCTTCTCCACGTGCAGGTGCGGGGAATGCTCGGCCGCCATGTACTCATCGAGCTCATTGCGCCAGTAGGAGGCCATGTCCGTGGTGGGACCGAACTGGTCAAGCGCCCACAGCGAGGCGTGGGTGACGATCGCGGAGAACCGGTCGGTCTGTCCGGCGATCCAGTTCGCCATGTACCCGCCGAAGGAGCCGCCCATCGCCGCGGTGCGGGTGTGATCGATGTCCTCGCGCGCCTCGGTGGCGTCGGTGATGGACATCAGGTCGGTGAACGGGTGACCGCCCCAGGAGTTCCAGCCGCGCTGGACGAACTCCTGGCCATACCCGGTGGACAGGGCCGGGTCCGGCAGCAGCACCGCGTAGCCCTGTGCCACCATCAGCCAGGGATTCCAGCGCCAGGTCCAGGCGTTCCAGGAGTTCAGCGGTCCGCCGTGGATCCACAGCAGCAGCGGCGCCGGATCCTTCGCCGAGGCCTCGGCGGGCAGCGCCAGCCAGGCCCGCACCGGAGCACCGTCGTCTCCCACCGCGGTGACCTCACTCAGGGTGCCGGGCAGTTCGGGACGCTCATGGGGATTCGGCAGCCGGGTGGCCTCCCCGGTGGCCAGATCGATCGAGACCACCTCCTCCGGGTGCGCGTAGCTCGAGCGCACCCCGTAGGCGGTGTGACCCGCAGGGTGCACGAGGACGGCGGAGTAGGTCGCGTCCTCACTAGTCACCTGGTGCACCGCCCCGGACGCGGCGTCCACGCGGAACACCGGCCCGCGTCCACCCTGATCGGCCAGCGCGAGCAGCCCGGAGCCGTCCGGCAGCCAGGTCGCAGGGCTGAGCCACAGGTCCGCCTCGGCTGCGAGCCGGGTCAGCGCGCCGGTCTGCAGGTCCAGCAGGTGCAGCTGGGGCTGCGGCGCCCGCTCCGGGGTCGGCTGGGCCGAGCGCACGACGGCGGCGGTGCGGCCATCGGGGCTGATCACCCCGGCGCTGAAGATGTATCCCGGCTCATCGGCGATCATCCGGCGTTCCCCGGAGGCGACGTCCACCACGGCCAGTGCGGTACGCTGCCCGGCCCTGGCCTCGGGCACGATCACGCTGATCAGCACAAAGGAGCCGTCTGGGCTCAGCTGCACCTCGCCGCCGAATCGGGACCCGAGCCCCTCGGTGAGGTGGCGCAGGTTCACCGCCTCGGAATCTGCGGTGCCCGCTGCGGCGTCGTCGTCGGAGACCGGACTTGTCGCGGAGCCCGAAAGTGTTGCGGAGTCTGAGCTTGCCGCGGAGTCCGGGCTCGAAGCCGCCGCGGGCTCTGAGCCTCGGGTCGCTGCGGGCTCGAGTGCGAAGAGGCTGGGGCGGGCCGGGCCGAGGTCGTGGTCCCAGAACCGGACCGGGTATCCGGTGTGCAGGATCGCCTTCACGGAGGCGTCCTCGCGCCGGCTGTGCAGCTGCTCCTGCTCCTGTTCGCTGCTGGCTCCGGGCAGCAGCGGCGCACTGAGCAGGGTGACCGGGGCCTGCTGCGCGCAGTGCGGCTGGCTCACGCCACCGGCCCGGCGGGTCACCAGCTCCGCTTCGCCCCCCGCGGCGGGCAGCCTGTACAGCGCGGCGCCCTTCTGCTCAGGCTTCTCCCCCGGACGGGATGAGGTGAAATACAGATCCCCCGAGACGCTGAAGGCGGGGGCGGACTCCCCCTTGGCGCTGCGGGTGAGCCGCCGTGCCGGATGCTCCCCGGCAGGGTCGATCTCCCACAGGGCGGCGGAGTAGCCGTCCCCGGCGGTGTTCACAGTGGAGACCGAGGTGACCAGTCGGGAGCCGTCGGGGCTCAGGGTGAGTCCACTGAGCCGGGGGTGGGCGACGTAGTGGTCCAGGTCGGAGAAGATGCGCGAGCTGTGCTGTGTCATGACCTTGTTCTACCAGCGCTGCCCGCTACATGGTTGCATTGTGCAACTACCGGCGTGGTGTGAGCGGACTATCCTGGGTCCGTGACCCCCGATTCGACGCCTTCCCCTGATCCCCACGCGGCACCGACCTCCGGGACGGTGATCGGTGAGGATGGCCTGGCACGAACGCCCTGGGCGCTGGGCAGCGCCATGATGTGCCACTACTACGACACCGAGTGGGGGATGCCGGTCCGCGACGAGCGCGGCCTCTTCGAGCGGCTGAGCCTGGAGGGATTCCAGGCCGGGCTCTCCTGGTCCACCATCCTGGCCAAGCGAGAGAACTTCCGAGCCGCCTTCGCGGGATTCGATCCCGAGACGGTCGCTGGATTCACCGAGGCCGATGTCCACCGGCTGCTCGCCGATGCCGGGATCATCCGGCATCGCGGGAAGATCACCGCGACCATCGGCAATGCTCAAGCCACCCTGGCGCTGCGGGAGCGTGGCGGGCTGCCGGCGCTGGTCTGGTCCTATAAGCCCGAACAGACCCCCACGCCGGAGACCCTGACCGAGGTGCCGACCCGTTCCGCTGAGTCTGAGGCACTCTCGAAGCGACTCAAGGCTGAAGGCTTCCGGTTCGTGGGACCCACCACCGCGTTCGCGCTGATGGAGGCGATCGGGATGGTGGACACCCACCTGGTGGGCTCTCATCGGCGAGGCAGCTCCGGGGTGGCCTTCAGCAACCGGCCCGGCTGAGGCGACAGCCGCTACTGCGGGCGCTGGAGTTCGATGACCCGGTCCATGTCGTCGTCGGGAGCCAGCCGATTCCGGTCCACCTGACCGCATCTGGTGCAGCGGTGCAGCAGCAGGAAGCCTTTCTTTCCACTGTGATCGACCCCCACGGGAGCCATCTCGGCGCCGCAGTTCGCGGCGCGATCGCCTGGCGTGATGTCCACATGTCGGGAGTACAGGCAGTGCGGGCAGTGGTTGCGGTAGCTGCCCCCGCGCTGGGCCGGGATCGACTTGCCGCAGTGCAGACAGTCGAAGCCGGTGTTCTCGGCCTGCCTGCTCATGCCGCGGGTGAGTGCTGAGCCATCGCTGTGGTGTACATGCAGACCGTGGCCGCGGTGGCGACGTTCAACGACTCGGCGGCTCCGAAGAGCGGGATCGCCACACGATGGTCGGCCAGTTCACGCTCGGCGTGGGTCAGCCCGTGAGCTTCGTGTCCGAAGAGCCACAGCGTGCGGCTCGCAGGGGTGGCCAGCTCACCAAGCTGCTTCTCGCCGCGTCCATCGGCGGCGAGCACCTGGAAGCCGTGGGTGCGCGCGGCCTCGCTCAGGTCTGAGGCCTCGACGCCGGTGAAGATCGGCAGGTGAAAGTGCGAACCGGCTGCCGAGCGGACCACCTTGGGGCTCCAGGGGTCCACGGTCCCCGGGGAGAGCACGACGGCGCCGGCCCCGGCTGCGTCCGCAGTCCTAATGATCGTGCCGGCGTTGCCTGGGTCTTGAAGTCGCAGCATCGCGGCCACCTGCCCGGTTCCCTCCGCGATCTTCTGCAGCTGTGCATCCAGCGCCTCACGCTGGGCGGCGGCGTCGGGGATCCGGCAGACGGCGAGCATGCCCTGGGAGGTCTCGGCGTCACCCATGGCGCGCAGCGCCTCGCCGGTGGCCTCGCGCAGGAACACGCGGGCCTTCCCCGGCAGCTTGGCCTCGGGGTTGAAGAGCACGCCGCGCATCCGGTCCAGCAGCGCGAGCACGTCGGGGTGCCGCTGGAGCGCCGCGGGGTCGAAGTAGAGCGCGTCCAGCTCGGGGAACGGCTGCGGCCCCTGTTCCTGCTCCCACTGACGCAGCCAGATGGTCAGGGCTTCGCGCACCGGCTGAGGCCCTTCGGCGAGGAAGAGCCCCTGCTTCTGCCGTGCGGAACGTCCGGCCAGGGCTGCCACGCGGCGGACGCGGTCAGAGCGCGGGTTGTCGACGAGCTCGGGGTCGCTGTGCTGAGACATGGTTCTCTCTTCTTCTGCGTCGTGTCTTCTGCATCGTGGGGTGCGGGCACGCAGAAGGCGCCGCCTCCAGTGCGGAGACGGCGCCTTCGGCCATGCTGATCGAGTCAGACTCGAGCGGCGTTGACATCCTGCGGGAGCGCCTTGCGGGCGGTCTCGACGAGGACGCCGAAGGAGTTCGCGTCATAGACCGCCAGCTCGGCGAGCATGCGGCGGTCAACCTCGACTCCAGCGGCCTTCAGGCCCTGGATGAAGCGGTTGTAGGTCATTCCGTGCGAGCGGGCAGCGGCGTTGATGCGCTGGATCCACAGCCGCCGGAAGTCGCCCTTGCGCTTCTTGCGGTGCTGGTAGTTGTAGACGTACGAGTGCAGCAGCTGCTCTTTCGCCTTGCGGTAGAGGCGCGAGCGCTGTCCGCGGTAGCCGGAGGCCCTGTCCAGGACCTTGCGGCGCTTCTTATGGCCGTTGACGGCCCTCTTTACACGTGCCACGTGATGTCTCCTTGAGTCGTGAAGTCTTCGGTGATGATCGTGCTGAGGCTCAGATGCCCAGCATCCGCTTGATGCGCTTCTCGTCAGCCTTGGTGACCAGGCGGTCACCGGCCAGACGGCGCGTCAGGCGTGAAGACTTGTGCTCCAGGTAGTGGCGACGGTTGGCCTGCTGGCGCTTGAGCTTGCCGGAACCGGTCAGCTTGAAGCGCTTCTTGGCCCCGCTGTGGGTCTTCATCTTCGGCATGGTGCCGTTCTCCTTATGTCGTTCGGACCTGCAGCGCCTGTGCTCTCCAGCGCACGAGCTCGGGGCTCGTTGGCTGACGCGGCGGCGCAGAGGTGGGTCATCGAGGCGTGGCCGCCGCTGCCGAGGCAGCGACGCGGATCCACACCGTGAAACCCCTTTTGAGTGGCGGTGAGAGCACCCGCACGGGGCTCTCACGCAAACCAGCGCACCAGTCTACGCCATGAGACGGGTGCGCGGGTCCACCAGGATCAGCAGAAGGCCTCTAGAGGTTCTTCAGCTCATCCGGGAGATAATCGGCCATGGAGTTCGACAGCGGTGTCGCGTCCTTCTTCTCCGTGGGCAGTCGCTCTGCGTTCTTCCGCGCTCGGCGATCGTTCTTGACCTTGGGCGCCTCGGCTTCAGCCTCGGCCTCGGCCGGCTCCTGGTTCTTGGCCTGGTTCTTCGCTGCAGCCTTGGCCTCGGCCTTGGTCTTCAGCGGTCCGACGACCATCACCATATGCCGGCCGTCCTGGCGCGGGGAGGACTCCACGGCACCGAGATCGGCGACGTCCTGGGAGAAGCGCTGAAGAAGCCGCACCCCCATCTCGGGGCGCTGCTGCTCGCGACCACGGAACTGGATCATGGCCTTGACCTTGTCACCGGCCTCGAGGAAGCGGCGGGCGTGACCGACCTTGGTGTTGTAGTCGTGGTCATCGATCTTCAACCGGAAGCGCACCTCTTTGAGCACCGTGGTGCTCTGGTTCTTCCGGGATTCCCGAGCCTTGACCGCGGCTTCGTACTTGTACTTGCCGAAATCCATCAGCTTGCAGACAGGAGGTTTGGCCTGGGGCGCAACCTCAACCAGATCCAGATCGGACTCCGTGGCGAGACGCAGCGCGTCTTCGATGCGCACGACTCCCACCTGTTCCCCCTGGGGGCCGACGAGGCGGACTTCTGGTACGCGGATGCGTTCGTTGATGCGTGGTTCGCTGATCTGTCTAGCTCCTGTTGTGAGGAATTCGGTGAATGGAGAGACATCGGCCGGACCGCCGGACGAGCCCAACCGGGCTGTGATCGCCGTGTTGAGCGCGTTTAGCGCGGCTGATGAGACTGTGACAAGCTTACCAGCATGCACAGTGAGCAGAATAACCACGCCGAGGAATCCGATCTCGCCCAGGCGGTCAACCAGCGGTCACGCGACATCTCCGAGGTGCCGGCCGTGGAGCTGATCAACACCGTCGCCGTGCATCTGATGAGCGCCGCCGCGGTGAAGACCGGTCTCGCCGATGACCCCAAGGCCGATGAGCTCAAGGACCTCGACGAGGCCCGCAAGCTGATCACCGCGCTGGCCGGGCTGATCACCGCCGCCGCCCCCGAGGTCGGCTCCACCCACGCGGCGCCGCTGCGTGATGGGCTGCGCTCGCTACAGCTCGCCTTCCGCGAGGAGTCCAGCGTCCCGGATGCACCCGGCAAGGGACCCGGCGAGAAGTGGACCGGCCCGGTCAACTGAGGGTTTCATGAGAACTTGATGAGAGCAGGATGAGAGATCTCGGAAGAGACTCTCATAGTGTTCTCATCACTGCCTCACATGGGGTGACCACTATGGTCTTCCATGAGCATCACAGCAGTTCTCTACTCCCACGACTCGGTCGGCCTGGGCCACGCCCGCCGCAACCGGGCCCTGGCCCACGCCCTCGCGGCTGATCTGCCGCGACTGACCGGGCAGCCGGTGCGCGGACTGCTGATCGCCGGACACCCCGATGCGACCGCGGACTCGCTGCCGGAGGGCTGGGACTGGCTGGTGCTCCCCGGGTTCACGCGCACGCCGCAGGGCTATGCGTCGCGGAGCCTGGATGTGAGCAACGAACGGCTCTCGGCGCTGCGCAGCTCCACCGCCGCCGCCGCGATCAAGGCGATGGACCCGGATCTCTTCATCGCCGACCGACACCCGTTCGGAGTGGGCGGTGAGCTGCTGGACTCACTGCGCTGGCTGCACTCCCAGGGCACTCGCTGCGTGCTGGGCATGCGTGAGGTGCTGGACTCCCCCGCCGCCGCCCGCAAGGAATGGGACCGGATCGGCGGGGCCTCGGCCGCCGCTGCGTTCTACCACGCGGTCTGGGTCTACGGAGACCCCTCGGTCTACAACCCGATCAGCAGCGGCGAGATCCCGGCGCCGCTGGCCACTCGGACCAGGTTCACCGGCTATCTCAGCCACGGCCGCCCGACCGATGAGCTGACCGACGCCAGCGTCCGGGCACCGAAGCCCTATGTGCTCTCCATGGTCGGCGGCGGCTCCGACGGCGGCCGGCTGGCCCTTGCGGCCGCCCAGGCGCAGGTGCCGGCCGGTCACCGACACATCATCCTCACCGGACCGCAGATGCCGCCGGCAGACCATGACCGGGTGCAGCGCGCCGCGGCCTCCTCGCCCGACTCCGGCAGCGTCCAGGTCACTCGTCTGGCGCCGCATGTGCCACAGCTCGTCCGCGAGGCGGCCGCCGTCGTGTCCATGGCCGGGTACAACTCCACGGCCGAGATCATGGCCACCACCACGCCGGCCCTGCTGGTGCCCCGCGCCACCCGTCGCGCCGAGCAGCCGCGCCGGGCTCGAGCACTGGCCGCTGTGGGCGCCGTGGACACCCTCCCAGCCGAGGAGCTCACCGCGCAGGCACTGAGCCGCTGGCTCGCCGAGGCCGTGACCCGGCGCTGCGACCGCAGCGCGGTGGACCTCCACGGGCTGGCCAGGATCGGTGGCCTCGCCGCCGCGGAGCTCGCACTGGGCCCCGCCGCTCGGAGGTGCGCGAGAGCCGGCTCCCCCGCCGAGCGTCCTGCACCGGTGCGCGGCCCCGAATGGGCGTCCAGCGAGGACCACGTCCTCACGGCCGCCCCGCCACATCCGAGCCCAGCACATGCCGCGGCGCGCTGCGCCGCCACTCCCCTCTCACCATCAGCCGCCGAAACGAGGTTTGATTCCCATGTCCGCTGAGAACACCATCGCCGACTCCACGCGGAACCCGCGCGAGGGTTCCGCCGAGCACCTCACCGGGATCCACCGCGGGATGTCGAGGATCCCGACCGCAGACGGGTCTGCGGCACCGCAGAGGCAGGTCATCGGGTACGTGCTGAAGATGTATCCCCGATTCTCCGAGACCTTCATCGTCTCGGAGATCCTGGCGCGCGAGGCGGCAGGCGAGCAGATCGTGATCTTCTCGCTGCGCCCGAGCACCGATGCCCGGTTCCACCCGGAGCTGGCGCGGGTCAAGGCCCCGGTGATCCACGTGCCGCGCGGCTCCACCTCCGCGAAGCTCTGGGCGCAGCTCGGGCTCGCCGCAGCGTCCCCATCACTTCGAGAGGGCATGCAGCGCAGCCTCCCGGAGCTGCTCGCCGCCGGTCACGACGATGCGCAGCAGGCCGTGGCGCTGGCCCACGCGGCTCAGCAGGCCGGGGTGACCCACCTGCATGCGCACTTCGCCTCGATCGCCACCACGGTGGCGCGGCTGGCCGGGCAGATCGGCGGTCTGCCCTACTCCTTCACCGCACACGCCAAGGACATCTTCCATGAAGACGTCGATGAGCAGGAGCTGGAGTCGAAGCTGGCACAGGCGCATCACGCGATCACGATCTCCGGCTATAACCTCGATCATCTGCGCTCCCGCTTCCCCGCGGCGACCACCCGGCTGCACCTGGTGCGCAATGGTCTGGAACTCTCCCGCTTCCCGTACGCCCCGACGCGCGGGACGCTCCCGGCAGCAGACTCCGCCCATCCGCACGGTCCGGTCCGGCTGCTGGGGGTCGGCCGACTGGTCGAGAAGAAGGGATTCAGGCTGCTCATCGACGCGGTCTCCCGGTTGCGGGCACAGGGCGTTGAGGTCCAGGCTGACATCGCCGGTGACGGGCCCCTGAGGGATGAGCTCCAGCACCAGATCGACGACGCCGGCCTGCAGGGCTGGGTTCGGCTGCTGGGGCCCTGCACCCAGCAGGAGGTGGGAGAGCTTCTGGGCTCCCACGACGTCTTCGTGGCTCCCTTCGTCATCGGGTCCGACGGCAACGCCGATGGGCTGCCCACTGTGCTGCTGGAGGCCATGGCGCGCGGCATCCGCTGTGTGGCTGCCGAGGTGACCGCCGTGGGCGAGGTGGTGCGCAGCGGTGAGACCGGATGGCTGGTGCCCTCGGGTGACCTCGACGCGCTCACGCAGGCGGTGGCCGACGCTGCGGCCGAGGCCGTCGCAGCTGACCCGGCGAGGGTCAGGGTGCTGGACGCCGCACGCGCCATGATCGAGCACAGCTTCGACTCCGCTCTCCAGGCTCGTCGCCTGCAGGCGCTGATCCAGGATCCGCACGCCCCGGCGTCGCAGGACCGGTTCGCGAAAGTGCAGGTCTCGGCATGAGGATCGGCTACCTGCTCGCGGATCCAGGCATCGGCATCTTCGGCTCCAAGGGAGCCAGCGTGCACGCCCAGGAGATGATCCGGGCGTTTCGAGCCCTGGGGCACGAGGTCACCGTGTTCTGCACCAAACGTGGGGACAGACACGATGACCCGACGTCGGCCTCGGTTCCTTCTGACCTCACCGACCTGCCGGTCTTCGTGGTGCCGGTCTCCGGAGTCAAGACAGCCGCGGCCCGAGAGGTCGCGGTGGCGCGCGCCAGCGCCAGGATGGCCGAGCTGGCCGCCGAGGGAGACTTCGATCTCCTCTATGAGCGGTATTCGCTGTTCTCCACCGCTGGTGCCACAGCCCGACGGCGCGGCGTCGCCCCACTGGTGATCGAGGTCAACTCCCCGCTGCTGAGCGAGCAAAGGCTGCACCGCAGCCTCCACGATGAGCCCACCGCCGCACGCGCCACCCGGGAGTCCTTCTCCCGAGCCGACCTGCTATCCTGCGTGTCTGCCCCGGTGGCCGAGTGGGCGCTGGAGCTCCTGGGCACCGACACCACCTCTGGTGACCGGTCCCCCCGGGTGCGGGTCACCCCCAACGGGGTCGACCCGGCACGGTTCACCCCAGGACCTCGTGACCCGCAGAACCGCGTGATCATCGGCTTCCTCGGCACGCTGAAACCCTGGCACGGCACCGACCTGCTGCTGCGTGCCTTCGCCCGCGTCCTTCAGACGCAGCCTGGTTCAGGACCGCAGCCCGGACTGCGCATCATCGGTGGCGGCCCCGAGCAGGAGCATCTGGAATCCCTCGCCACAGAGCTCGGCATCGGAGGACGAGTGGAGTTCACCGGGCCGGTCTCACCGGCGCAGGTGCCCCAGCTGCTGGCCGACCTGGACATCGCGACGGCGCCCTATCCGGCTCCCGCGGCCCAGGCCGAACACTACTTCTCCCCCTTGAAGGTCTATGAGTATCTCGCCGCAGGGATCCCCGTGGTGGCCTCGGCGCTGGGGGAGCTTCCAGCGCTGCTGGAGGGCCGCCCGTCGACCGTAGAGCGGACCGGGATTCCAGGTGGCACCCGGGCCGAGGAGGAAGCACCCGCGGCCGGCGTGACGGTGACCCCTGGGGATTCCGAAGCGCTGGCCCGGGCGCTCACCCGACTCATCCAGGACCCAGCGCTTCGGGCGGACCTGGGAGCAGCCGGACGCAGACGCGTGGAGGCTGAGCACAGCTGGGTGCAGCGTGCACAGAGTGTGCTCGCGGCCGTGCCAGCCCGGGAGGTGACCTCACGATGAGTCGACGCTCCGAGGCCAAGTCCTCGCGCACCCTGCACCGCCAGGGACTGCGCCGCACCCTTGGCATGGTGCTGCCCCACCTGGGCGAACACAAGATGCTCATCACCCTCGGGCTGCTGGCCCTGCTCGGCGACGTCGCCTTCCGGGTGCTGGAGCCGTGGCCGGTGAAGTTCGCGGTGGACGCCGTCACCGAGGCGCTGGGGGCGCAGATCGACGAGACCATCGACTCCAGCCACAACGTCGAGGGAATGCTCACCTTCTGGGCCTTTTCTCTGGCGCTGATCGTGGGCGGACGCGCCTTCTGCAGCTACGCCTCCACGATCGCGTTCGCGAAGACCGGCGTGAAGGTCGCAGCACGGCTGCGGACCCGGGTCTTCGACCATATCCAGGCGCTCTCGCTGCGCTATCACTCCCGGGCCTCCATCGGTGACACCTCGCAGCGACTGGTCGGGGACATGGGACGGCTTCAGGAGGTCGCAGTCACCGCCGGGCTGCCGATGGTCGGGAACCTGCTGACGCTGCTCACGCTGCTGATCGTGGTGCTGATCCTCAACCCGCTTCTGGCGATCATCGTGCTGCTCACCGGCTCCGGATACCTGCTCTTCAGCCATGTGTTGAGTCCCAAGATCACCGCCGCCTCGCGCTCGACCCGCAAGGGTGAAGGCCAACTCGTCGGCGACGCGGCCGAGGCACTGGGCGCGATCCGGGTGGTGCAGTCCTACGGCCTGGAGGAGACCGTGGCCTCAGGCTTCGCCGCAGGAAACGCCAAGGCGCTCAAGGCCGGCATCAAGGCCCGCAAGCTGGCGGCCCGGCTTGAACGCTCCACCGACCTTCTGGTCGGGATCAGCACCGCCGTCGTCCTGGGGCTCGGTGGATGGCAGGTCCTGCAGGGGACCATGACGCCCGGAGACATGGTGCTGTTCCTGATGTACCTGAAGATCGCGATGAAGCCGCTGCGGGATATGGCGAAGTACACCGGCCGGATCGCTCGCGCCACCGCCTCCGGGGAACGCATCGCCGATCTGCTCGACGAGGAGATCGAGATTCGTGACCCGGACCGTCCACTGCCCCTGTCTCGCGCCTCCGGAGAGCTGACCTTCTGGAACGTCAGCTCCTGTGACCACCGTGGAGCACCGCTGTTCGAGAAGCTGAACCTGTCCATCCCACCGGGTCAGCGAGTGGGTCTGCTGGGGCCCTCCGGCGCGGGGAAGTCCACCCTGGCCGGGTACCTGCTGCGGCTCGCCGATCCGGACTCCGGCTCGGTGCTGGTCGACGGATGCTCCGCGCGCAACGTCACCCGAGCAGATCTCCGGCGCAACATCGCAGTCCTGCTCCAGGAATCGGTGCTCTTCAGCACCTCGGTCCGGGAGAACATCAGATACGGACGGCAGGACGCCTCCGACGCCGAGGTGGAGCAGGCCGCCCGGCGGGCCGGTGCCCACGACTTCATCATGGCCCTGCCAGAGGGGTATGAGACCGAGCTGGGCAACCGCGGTGACACGCTCTCCGGCGGTCAGCGCCAGCGCGTGGCGATCGCCCGGGCCCTGGTCCGCGACGCTCCGATCGTGCTGCTCGATGAACCCACCACGGGGCTGGACCCGGCCTCCCGCGGGGTCGTGGAGAACTCCATCCGAGAACTGACCCGCGGACGCACCACGGTGGCCATCACGCACGACCTCAGCATGATCCAGGGATTGGACCGAGTGCTGTGGCTGCAGGAGGGGCGCATCCTGGAGGACGGCAGCCCGGAGGAGCTGCTGGCAGATCCGCATTCGCAGCTGGCCCGGTGGGCGGCCACCCAGCGAGGTGCTGCAGAATCCGGCGGAGAAGGTCGGCTGAGCTCGGCAGCAGCCGCAGCCGCAGCCACACCGGCACCGGCACCGGCACCGAGGGAATCCGAGCAGACCGAGTGGGTGAGTCGATGAACGCCGCACATCCAGAGTGGACCGAGGCCGACGCGGCCGCCGCCAGGTCCGCCCAGCTCAGCGGGGCGCGCACACTGCTGGACTCCGGCGAGCTCTCCGCCCGGCTCGGCCGCTCGGTGACCATCTCCCGGGTCCGCATCAAGCCCGGACATTCCGTGGTTGCCGGATTCACCGGCGCAGACTCCGAGCCCGGCTGGGCGATGCTGACCTGGGATGCGGACAAGCTCGGCAAGGCCAGGCAGCGTGCCCAGGACAGCGTTCGAGCGGAGATGAACCAGGTGCCGTTCCTCGTCCACGCGGCGCGGCGGCCCTACCTCTTCAGCGGGAGCGTCTGGGCCGACCCGGTCTTGGCCAAGGACCTCACCGAGGCGCGGGCAGCGCTCAACGCGGAGTCCGGAGTGGACCGCCCGTGGACGTTCCTGCGCCAGAATCCGCGCCGTCGGGTGGTGGCCGTGGTGCCACCGGCAGGGCCCGGACACGGAGAGAAGGTCATCCGGGTCGCCGCAAGGAAGACCACCGCTGGCGCCCTGGCTGCCGCGCAGCGGTGGCGGGAGCTGGGGCTGCCCGTGGTCCGCAGCAGCCCGGTGGGAGGACGAGGCACCGCGCTCAGCGCCCCGCTGTGGGGATGGGCGGATCTGAGCACCCACCCGCATGGCCCGGCAGCGGCCACAGCTGGCGCCGCCGTGGGCGAGCTGCACCGGCTCACCTCCGCTCCGCACAGCTCTCCTGTGCCGAAGCGGTCAGGCACGGGGGCAAGCGCCGTCGCTCTGGTGGCGCCGTGGCTGGGACCTCGCGCTGACCGACTCGCACAGACGATCGAGCAGCGATTCGATCGGCTCGGGCCGGGCACGAGCAGCGAGCTCCACGGCGATCTCTCACCCGACCAGGTGGTCCTCGCGACTCCAGGAAGTCACAAGATCCGGCTCATCGATCTGGACCGGTCCACCATCGGAGACCCGATGCGGGACCTGGGCAGCTGGGCCGCCGCCTGCCGACGGCTGGGACACCCGGAGCTCGTCGAGGAGTTCCTGACCGGCTATCTCACTCAGACCAACGCTGACCTGCGCCGAGCGGCGGCCTGGGAGGCTTTCGCGCAGCTGCACGCCGCACCGGACGCGTTTCGGCTCCGGGAGGCGCACTGGCCTGCCGCGATGGAGCGGACGCTGGCACTTGGTGAGGAGGCGCTTCAGAGATGACCCCCATGCCCCTTCCCCCCGAGTTCCTCCCCGTCCCGGGATCCCGGATCCGGGTGACCCGAGCCTGGCCGGTGCCCGATAAAGATCGGCTCGGGATCGAATGTGAACAGGACGGTCAACGTCGGGCGGGGTTCTATGACCACGCCGGAGCCCAGCTGCAGCCTGTCGGGATTGACCGTCGGCTTCCCGGGCTTGAACCTGTCGCCTCCTCCGGCACCGTGGTCTCTCACCGGCCCGGGAAGCGCGCGGTCGTCCGAGATGGTACGAGCTACATC
Organism: Nesterenkonia sandarakina; assembly: GCF_014138825.1. NCBI lineage: Bacteria > Bacillati > Actinomycetota > Actinomycetes > Micrococcales > Micrococcaceae > Nesterenkonia > Nesterenkonia sandarakina. Next base: position 1,501,307 of record NZ_JACJIH010000001.1, read on the forward strand.
AAGGTGGTGCGCCCCGGGCGGGCTGCGGCGATCCTGGAGGGCATCCGCCGAGCCGGCGCGTTCACCGCGTCCTTCCGCACCCCCGAGGTGCTCGCCCAGGACGACTCCACCGTGACCTTCGCAGCATTGCAGGGAACAAGCCTGCACGACCCCTCGCAGTTCACCGCAGCGCACTGGAGACGGGCTTGGACCGAGGTGCTCGACGCCTGGGTCCATGCAGTGCTCCCCGGACAGTCCGCGGTGATCACACCCCCGGGTGGAGATCGCGGTCCCGCCGCGGAACCCGTGATTCCTCAGCACACGGCGCAGGATGAGGCCGAGGTGCTGCGGCGGTGGGCACGCCTGGTGACCCCCTACCTTGATCGCTCGGAACCATTGGAACGCCTGGCCCAGGAGGTGGCAGCCCAGCTGCAGCAGCTGCCGGAGGCACCGGTGCGACCCGCCCACCGGGACCTCCACGACAAGCAGCTGCTGTGGAGCCCGCAGGCGGGACCAGGCCTGCTCGATGTGGACACCGCCTGCCGTGCCGATGCTGCCCTGGATCTGGGGAACCTGCGCGCCCACGCACACCTGCGAGCGCTGCAGGGAGGATGGGGACCCCAGGAAGCACAGACCGTGATCACCGCGGTGGACGCCGCCGCGAGCCGACTCGAGGTTCCGGCCCGGCCTCTGGCGGTCTACGAACGCGGCGCGATCCTGCGGCTGGGCTGCGTCTATGCGGTGCGCCCCGGCTCCGGGAAGGTGGCGGCCCAGCTGCGCGAGGTCGCCGCCCAGCCCGGATTCAGATGAGAATCTTCTCATCCAGGTCTCACGGTGACCTCACCTGGACGGTCCACCATGGAAGCAGGATCTAGAATCGGAGAGCACGACGCGGATGCGAGAGGATGCGGGACCATGCCCAAGCAGAGCGGATGGATCATCACCGGAGCGCTGAGCATCGTTGCCCTCGGTGGCACGGCGGCGGTGGCAGGGCTGAGTGGACCGGCCCAGGGTCAAGACCTGGGCCCCGCCATGGAGGTGTCCTCGCCCAGCGGAGCCCCCAGCGCCACCCCGACCACCTCCGCCAGTCCCAGCGGCTCCGAGAGCGAGCAGACCGAGACCGGCGGCACCGCCAGCCCGAGCAGCAGCGCCAGTGCCACCGCGTGGCCGAGCCCGGTCACCGCGGCCACGGCACCGAGCCCCGCGTCTCCCGAGCAGCCCGAGCCTGTGCCCACCTCGGGGCCCACCACGGTCGCCCCGGCACCACCCTCGCAGTACCAGGCCCCCTTGGAGTCTGCACAGTCGTGGTCCAGCCCGGCCTCTGCCCAGAGCTGGTCGGCCCCCTCAGCAGAGAGCTGAGCGCGCGGCGGCTGTCCCAGCACCTGCCATACCCTCGACCCCGCTCCGACGGGCCCCTGGGGGTCAGATCTCGAGACGATACCCAACGCCACGGACCGTGCGGATCGCCTCGGCGCCGATCTTGGCGCGCAGATAGCGAACATAGACATCCACCAGGTTTGAGCCCGGGTCGAAGCTGTAGCCCCAGACCCGCTCCAGTAGCTGCTCCCTGGAGAGCACCTGTCCGGGATGCCGCATGAAGGTCTCGATCAGCGCGAACTCCCGTGAGGACAGGTCGTGCTGCTTCTCTCCCACGGTCACCTGACGGGCATGCAGGTCCAGGATGAGACGGCCCGCGCTCAAAGTCGTCGGCTCCTCGGCCGACCCGCCGCGCAGCCGCAGCCTGATCCTGGCCAGCAGCTCATCGATGCTGAACGGCTTGGCCATGTAGTCATCGGCCCCGGACTCGAGTCCGGCGACGGTATCGGCTGAGGTGCTGCGCGCGGTGAGGATGATCACCGGGGCTCGGAAGCCCTGACCGCGCAGCCTGCCGAGCAGCCGGAGCCCGTCCTCATCGGGCAGCCCCAGGTCCAGCACGGTGAGGTCCACGGAATGATGCAGTGCGAGCTCGAATCCCTCGGCCGCCGTCGCTCCGTGCAGGACCGCGTACCCCGCCGCGCGGAGTCCCTTCTCCACGAAGGACGCGATGCGGGATTCGTCTTCGATCAACAGGATCTGGGTCATGTGCGGCGATCTTCCTCTTTCGGGTCGGCCTCTCGCGGGTCAGCGTCTTTCGGGTCGGCCTCTCTCGGGTCGGCGCCGGGGTCCCGATCAGGCCCGAGAACTTCCGTGCCATCGGTGCCGAGATCTGCCCCGGCCGCGTCCATCCGGGGAAGCACCACCGTGAAGCGGGAACCCGCCCCCGGCGAGGACTCCAGCTCGACGACCCCGTCATGAGCCCGGGCGATTGCCTCGACGATCGGAAGCCCCAGCCCCGATCCTGGTTTGGACGGATCGGTGCGCCCGAAACGTTGGAAGATCCGTTCCTGGTCCGCGACGTCGATCCCCTCTCCCTGATCGCGCACGAAGAGCCGCAGCTGGTGCGCAGCCAGTTCGGTGCCCAGGGCGATCACCGAGCCGGGCGGTGAGAACTTGACCGCGTTCGCCGCGAGCTGCAGCCACGCCTGGGTGAGCCGCTCCCGGTCCACCCAGGCGGTTCCCTCGGCGCGGGTCTCCACGATCCACCGCCGGTCGCCGAGTGCCAGCGCCTTGTCATAGACCTCATCGGTCAGGGTGCCGATATCGGTCTCGGCGCGCTGCACGAAGCCTGGCTGGCCGGCCTGAGCCAGTGTGGTGAGATCGTCGATCACGCGGTTCATCCGCGTCAGCTCATCGAGGGTCAGCTCTCGGGTGGCAGTCACGTCGACGCGGTCTCCGACGTCGAGGACCTCGAGGTGGCCCCGGATGATGGTCAGCGGGGTGCGCAGCTCATGGCTGACGTCGTGGATCAGCCTCTCCTGCGCCGCGAATGAATCCTCCAGCCGATCCAGCATCTGGTTGACGGATTTGGTCATCTCGGAGAGATCATCGTTGCCGGTGACCGGGATCCGCTCGGAGAGGTCCTCGCGCCCGATCTGCCGCGCTGAAGACGCGAGCACGCCCACCGGATGCAGCAGCCGACCCGCGATCACACCCCCGACGATGGCCACCACCCCGAGCGAGAGCAGCGCCACGGCGGCATAGATCACGAACCCCTCGGAGAACACGCGCTTCTCCGCCGTGATGTCATACGCCATCACCAGCGCCCCGACCTGCTCGGCATCGGCTGCGGGATCGGTCGACGTCGACTCCCCCGGCGGCTCCGAGACGCTGCCGTGGACCGGAACGATGGCTGCACGGTAGCTGGTGAGCTCCGTGTCGATCGTGACCACGCTGGCACGCTGAGCCACCGCGTGCGGAGCCAGGGCGCGAAGCAGCTGCTGATCCTCCTCGAGCCGCACCGGGGTCACCGGAGATGTGTACGCGACCTCAGCATCGACCAGGCCGAGGATCCCCTCATTGCGCGTCGGGATGATCCGCTCCATCGCGGTGCGCACCAGCTCCGCCGGCGAGCTGAACGGCTCACCGGTCCCAGGGTCCACACCGACCTCGTGCAGGACCCGGAACTGCTCCGCGTCGGCGGCCAGCTCGGCGTCGATCCGACCCTCGACCTGTGCCTGCTGGATCGCGAACGCGGTATACCCGGCCGCCGCCAGGGCCAGTGCGGCGAGTCCGACGACGGCTGCGAGGATCCGTGCGCGCACGTTGAGCGGACCCGGTCTGCGGGCCCAGAAGCGCCGCGCTCCGGGAGCCCCGTCGGGGCTTCGCGTCCCGGCGTGCTCGGGACGGCTCTGCTCGTTCATAGTCGCCAGTTTCTCACTGAAGCCGCCGGGTTCGGGCACACCGGCCATGAGAGTTCTTTCATCTGGATGCGGGAGGATGACGGCATGGACACGCGCAACGAGCTGCTCACCGTGCTGCGCGGGCCCCAGGCCGAGACCCTGCTGCGGCAGTCCCTCCGCGCCTCCGGGATGCTGCTGCGCACCTGGGAATTGGAACAGGTCTACGCGCGGCCCGGAGCAGAGGTCTCCGCCCGTTACCGTGTGCAGTGCGCCCCGGCAGAGCGTGACAGCGCCCCGGGAGGACTGCCGGGGCTGAGCGAGTTGGCCGAGCCGGCTCAACTGAACGAGCCGGCTGAGCTGAGCAAGCCGACGGAGCTGACCATGATCGCCAGCACTGTGGAGCTGAGCGCCGAGCAGCGCGCGGGCATGGGCGCGGTGCGGGCAGAGTCACCGCAGGGCACGCTGCACCTCTGGGTGCATCCGGTGGATCCCGAGCTGCCCGGGCTGCTGCTCGTAGAACCAGACGGCGAGAAGCCTGCCGAGCGCGCAGCGCCCACCGAACTTCAGGTGCGGCTCAGCCGGGCCCTGGGCGAGCAGTCCACCGTGCAGGAGCTGCAGATGCTGGTGCTGCGACCGCTGCGCCGTGCCGTCTACCGGGCCGTGGTCTCCTCCCCGCGTGGCCAGCGGGTGGTCTACCTCAAGGTGGTCCGACCCTCCCGAGTGGCGCAGCTGCTGCAGCGCCACCGCTGCTCGGGGCTGATTCCGGGAATCGCCGATGCCGGGGACGGCATCCTAATCCTGGACCAGGCGCCTGGGCTTCCCCTGACCGAGCATCTGCACCGGGCCTGCCCACCCGCCCACGTGCATCCGCTGAATCCACGCGTGGCGATCTCGGCGCTGGAGACCCTGCGGCCGGAGGCGCTGGACCTCCCGGCCCGGGTGCCGCCGGCGCACCGACTCGCGGGCCTCGCCGAGTCTGCGATCGCGGTGGGGGCCGATCGGCGACGCGTCCAGCAGCTGTGTGCCGGCATTGAGGCAGCGCTGCGTCAGCCCCCCGGACCGCTCGTGCCCACGCACGGGGACTTTCACCCGGCGAACCTGTTCCTGGACGCGGCGGCAGAGCATCCCAGCGCGCTCATCGACGCTGACACGGTGGGGCCGGGGCATCGCGTCGACGACCTCGCCACCATGCTGGGGCACCTCTTCGCGCTGCCCAGCTTCGACGCCGAGGGATACGCAGGGGTCCCGGATTTCGCCGGGCGCTTCCACACCGCTTGCCTTCCGGACACGGATCCAGACGATCTCCATGCGCGCACCGCCGCGGTGCTGCTCTCACTGCTGCCGGGCACACGCAGCCCCGCACAGCAGAGGCACTACCTGCGCTGTGCTGAGGGGCTGCTGCGCGGGCTCACTCCTGGGGATCTGCTTCGCTGAGCCAGACCTGAGTGGGCCGGATGAACAGCAGCACCAGCGCCACCGCGGCGGGCAGCAGGAAGGCCAGCCCGATCGGACCCGCACCCGAGGAGAAGAAGCTGAAGGAGAGCACCACGATCAGCAGCTGAAGCACCATCGCGGGGGTGCGTGCTCCCTGGGCGCCGAGGAAGATCCGGAACCCGAGCAGCACCAGGATCAGGCCGAAGAGCACGTAGAGCACCACCAGCGCGATCTGACCGGCGGTGTCGAGGACCTCAGGCGGTGAGGCCACCGCCCCGGCGATAGTGCTGAAGGCCACGGCAAGTCCCTGGACGAAGAGGATCAGGAACAGCACCCACACGGTGAGCGGTCGGGGCCGGGCCTGGACGAAGCGCCGCGGCGGACGCGGGGCGTTGAAGTCCGGCTGGACGGAGTCATCTGAGGCCATCTCACCATTGAACCACTGCTGCACCCGGCGCGACGTGAAGCCCCGTCCCCGCCGACGCCACAGCAGCATCGCCCTGACCTGGGGCTTCTCTGATGCCTGAGAAAGCTGTGACAAAGTACACACTGTTTCGGGCCCATTTCGGCGGTGCGAAGTCTTGTTTGCCGGCCGTTAACATGCCAGCCTTGATTGCGTACTTAACCGGGATGGCAGAACACCTCACCCGAGGTCTGGAGTCCTAGAGTCATCCAGGCGCTGCGGAACACCCCCACTGTGGAACATTCTGCCGACTGGAAGCGATATGGCTCCTTGGATTCCACCCTGGAGACACCTGCCCGAGCCGCTCACATTGCGACTCGGTCAAGGATTCCCCGCTGAATGCCCAACGACCCGAACATCGGCGCCCGCGAGGCGCCCTAGGAGTAGTGATCCCATGGATTGGCGCAGCCGAGCAGCCTGCCTGGACAAGGACCCCGAGCTTTTCTTCCCCGTCGGCAACACCGGACCGGCGCTGCTGCAGATCGAAGAGGCCAAGAGCGTCTGCCGGCGGTGCCCCGTGATGGACACCTGCCTGCAGTGGGCCCTGGAGACCGGTCAGGACTCGGGAGTCTGGGGCGGGATGAGCGAGGACGAGCGCCGGGCGCTCAAGCGCCGGGCCGCACGCGCCCGCCGCGCCTCCTGAGGTTCACCCTCCGCTGTTGATCGTCGCGGCGAGGATCGGTGCACGCAGCTTCACCCGTGTCCCGCTCCTCGCCGTTTCTGTGCCCGCAGCATCTTCGGTGACCGCGGCCGCCTCTGCGCCAGCCGCCGCCCCTGTGCCCGCCGCCTCGCCCGAGCGGCCGCCGGCGCTCTCCCACTCGATGGAGCCCGAGAGCTCTCCCCGGACCAGGGTGCGCACGATCTGCAGCCCGAGACCGGGCTCCCACTCCTGCTCGGGCAGCCCCACGCCGTCGTCGGTGAGCTCCAGCTCCAGGCGCTGACGCCCCGCCGCGTCGGCGTGCCGCTGCACGCTCATGCTGACATGCAGCTCGCGATGCGCCGGATCCGGGCCGAAGCCGTGCTCCACCGCGTTGGCGACGATCTCGGTGATCACCAGTGCCAGCGGGGTGACCATGTCCGGCGGCAGCTGCCCGAAGCTGCCGTGCAGCGCCGTGATCACCTGCCGATCCGACTGGGCCATCTCCGCAGCCAGGTGCAGCTGACGGCGCATCAGCTCATCGACGTCAACCGTCTCCTCCAGACCCTTGGAGAGCGAATCGTGGACCATCGCGATGGTCTCCACCCGGCGCATCGCCCGGCGCAGCCCCTCCCGACCCTCCTGGGAGTCCATCCGGCGCGACTGCATCCGCAGCAGCGCCGAGACGGTCTGCAGATTGTTCTTCACCCGATGATGGATCTCCTTGATCGTGGCGTCCTTGCTCATCAGCTGCTTGTCCCGGCGGCGCAGCTCAGTGACGTCACGGCAGAGCACCAGCGCGGCGAAGCGTTCGCCGCCCTTCTCGGACCGGGAGCCCCGACGATCAGCGCCGCCAGCGACTGGTCCGGCACCAGCCAGCGACCTGGAGCCCTGGCGTGAGGCCCGGTAGAGCGGGATCGAGCGCAGCGTCACAGCCGCGCCGTGGGCCTCCAGCTCGGCGCGCATCGCACGGCGTCCGGTGAGCATCATCGGCTGCGACTCATCCACCGCCACCCCGGTGGCGCGCTGCAGCTCGGACCCGATGCCGGCCAGAGAACGTCCTTCCAGGGTGTCCGAGACGCCCAGTCGCAGCAGCGCCGAGACCGCATTGGGCGAGGCGAAGGTGATCCGGCCCTCGGCGTCCAGGCGCAGCAGCCCGTCCCCCACCCGCGGGGCACCCCCGTAGCCGGTGAACTCCTGGCTGACATCGGGCCAGCGACCCTCCGCCACCATCACCAGCAGGTCCTCGGCGCAGCGCCGGTAGGTCAGCTCCAGCCGGGAGGGGCTGCGCATCGCGGCCACCGCGAAGTGCAGCGTGATCACCCCGACCGTGCGCCCCCGGTGCAGCAGCGGGATCGCCTGCACCCGCATCCGCCCCGGCGAGGGCTGCCCCTGATCCGAGGAGTTCGTCTCCACCTGGGAGGTCCAGGCGCGCTCCACCATCGGTTTCAGATCCGCTCGGATCCGATCTCCGACCACATCCCGGTGGATCAGGGTCTGCGTGGTCGATGGCCGAGCCTGCGCCAGCGCGATGAAGGAGCGCTCGGCGGCGGAGAGGAACCCCTCCTCGGTGTGCGGGAACCAAAGCACCACATCCGAGAACGCCAGGTCTGAGAGCAGCTGCCAGTCCCCCACCAGGGCGTGGAGCCACTCCACGTCGTCCTGGGAGAGATGACGGTGTCCGACCAGCGGATCCTGGAAGACGGCCATATCAGGGCTCCTCGGAACTAGAGGTGAGGGAGAGGGTCAGCAGACGACGACGGCTCACGAGTCGATCAGGCCCCGCAGGTGCCGCAGCAGCACGGTCAGTGAGGCGATGTTGTCATCGGCCAGCGCGTCCACCTCGTCCACCAGCTTCTCGGCGCGGGCCAGCTTGGCGCCGTTGGCCTGCTTCCACTGCTCCAGCCGCTGCTCGGGCTCCGCATCCGAGGGGGTCGCCTCGAGCACGGCCCGGGTGATGTCTGCCATCGCCCCATAGAGCTCGTCGCGCTGAGCGCCGCGGGCCAGCGCCTGCCACTTGTCCTGCCGGGGCAGGTTGGTGATCCGGTTCAGCAGCGAGTCTGCGCTGAAGTCGGCGTAGACCGCGTAGTAGACCCCGGCGACCTCCCGGGAGTCCAGCTCCAGGTCCCGGGCCAGGGTGGCGATGTCCAGCAGCGAGAAGGCCTCGAAGAGCTGGGACACCCAGGTGGCCAGCTGCTCGGGCATGCCCGCCTGCAGCGCTTCGGCGTGCAGCTCGTCGACCCGACGGCGGTCCTCCCCGCGCAGATAGCTGGTGAGCTCGCCGTAGAGCGGGGCGATGTGCTCCGCGTAGGTCTCCACATCCTCGCGCACCGAGGTGCCGCGACTGACATGGTTGATGAACCAGCGCACCGCCCGGTCCAGCAGCCGGCGCATGTCCCGGTAGGTGTTCGCCCAGGCATCCCGGTCGAAGCTCACCGGCAGCTCGCGCATGGCGACGTCGAAGTCTTCCAGGGCGAAGAGCTCGCGCACCGCCACGAAGGACCGGACCACCTGCTCCTCCGCGGCGAAGGTCTCTTCGATGGCGCGGAACACGAACGCGGCGCCGCCGACGTTGATCACCTCGTTGGCCAGCACATTGGCGATGATCTCGCGATGCAGCGGGTGCCGGGAGAGCTGATCCTGGAACCGCTCGCGCAGCGCGGCCGGGAAGTAGTGGGCCAGGGTGTCTTCGAACCAGTCGTCGTCGGGCACGGAGTTCTCCACCAGGGCCGACTTGAGCTGGATCTTGGCGTAGGCGGCCAACACCGAGAGCTCCGGGGAGGTGAGGATCCGCTGATCATTGGCCGCGCGCTCGGCGAATCCGTCATCATCCGGGAGCACTTCGAGGTCCCGGTCCAGCCCGACGGTCTCCTCAAGCCAGCTGATCAGCCGCTGGAAGCTCGGTGACCACTCACCCACCCGGTGCCGATCGGTCATCAGCAGGGCGTTCTGGTCCCGGTTGGTCTCCAGCACCAGGGCGGCGACATCCTCGGTCATCGAGCTCAGCAGCTCGCTGCGCTCGGCGGCGTTGAGGTGACCGGAGTCCACCAGCTGATCGATCAGGATCTTGATGTTGACCTCGTGGTCCGAGCAGTCCACCCCTGCGGAGTTATCGATCGCGTCGGTGTTCAGCAGCACCCCGTTCTGGGCTGCCTCGATCCGTCCGGCCTGGGTCAGGCCCAGGTTGCCGCCCTCCCCGACCACCCGGGCGCGCAGCTGCGCGCCGTCGACCCGGATCGCGTTGTTCGCGCGGTCCCCGACCTGCTCGTGGGTCTCGGTGGAGGCCTTCACGTAGGTCCCGATGCCGCCGTTGTAGAAGAGGTCCACCGGCGCCTTCAACAGCGCGTGGATCAGCTCCGGGGGTGTGAGCCGGCTCTGCGACTCCGGCAGGTCGAAGCGTCGACGCATCGCCTCGGTGATCTCGATGGTCTTCGCGGTGCGCGAGAAGACCCCGCCGCCCTCGGAGATCAGCTCCAGGTTGTACTCCCCCCAGCCGGAACGCTGGGCGGTGAAGAGCCGCTGACGCTCCGCGAAGCTGGCGGCGGCGTCGGGGTCCGGGTCGATGAAGATGTGCAGGTGGTTGAACGCGGCGACGAGCCGGATGTGCTCGGAGAGCAGCATCCCATTGCCGAACACATCACCGCCCATGTCCCCGACGCCCATGACGGTGAAGTCCTCCTGCTGGGTGTCCAGGCCGAGTTCGGAGAAGTGCGACTTCACCGATTCCCAGGCGCCCCGGGCGGTGATGCCCATGGCCTTGTGGTCATAGCCCACCGAACCACCGGAGGCGAAGGCGTCGCCGAGCCAGTGCCCGTACTCCTGACTGATCTGGTTCGCAGTGTCGGAGAAGGTCGCGGTGCCCTTGTCCGCGGCGACCACCAGGTAGGCGTCGTCGCCGTCATGGCGCACCACCCGTTCCGGGTGGGTGATCACCATCTGCCCGTCTTGTTCGCTCTGGTTGTCGGTGATGTCCAGCAGGGCGCGGATGAAGACCTTATAGGCCTCCTTGCCGGCCTCGGCCCAGGCCCCGCGGTCCGCGGTCGGGTCCGGCAGCTGCTTGGGGAAGAAGCCTCCCTTGGCCCCGGAGGGGACGATCACCGCGTTCTTGGCCACCTGCGCCTTGACCAGGCCCAGAACCTCGGTGCGGAAGTCCTCGCGGCGGTCGGACCAGCGCAGCCCGCCGCGGGCGACCTTGGCGAAGCGCAGGTGCACGCCCTCGACCTGCGGGGAGTAGACCCAGATCTCGTGCGCCGGGCGCGGGGCGGGCGCGGCGTCGATGGTCGCCGGAGTCAGCTTCAGCGAGAGCCAGTCCCGGTTCTGGTAGAGGTTGGTGCGCGCCGTGGAGTCGATGAGGTTCAGCAGGGCGCTGAGCACCCGGTCGGCGTCCAACGTGCGGACCTGCTCCAGAGCCTCCATGACCCGCTCCCGCGCCGTCGCGCTCTGCGCCTGGCGGTCCCCTTCGAGGTCGGGATCGAATCGGGTCTGGAAGTAGTCCACCAGCGCCAGCGCCATCTCAGGGTTGGCCAGCAGCGAGTCCGCGACGAAGCTGTAGGAGTTGGTGCTGCCGAGCTGACGGTAGTACTTGGCGTAGGCGCGCAGCACGGTGACGTCTCGGATGCTCAGCCCCAGACGCAGCACCAGCTGCGAGAAGACATCGGACTCCGCGCGGCCGATCAGCACCTGCTGATAGGCCTCTTGGAGCAGACCGATGGTGGCCTCCGCGTCGACCGATTCCGGGTAGAACAGTCCCAGGTCGTAGAGATGGAAGGTCGCCCCGTCGGGGCAGTGCAGCGTGTAGGAGCGCTCGTCGAGGACCTCGAGACCGAAGTCATCGATCACCGGGAGGGTGTCGGTGAGCGTCTTGGGCTCGGTGAGGTAGAGCTTGAGCCGCATGTCCGCCGCGCCACCCTCCCCCGAGCGGTAGAAGCTCATCCGCGGCACAGGATGACCCTCGGCGACGGCCGCCTCGAGAGCCTCGAACTGGGCGGCATCGGCCAGCGCGTCCTGGACTTCGTAGAGCACCCGGTAGTCATCCGGGAACGCCTCGCCCCAGCGGGCGGCGACGTCGTGGGCCTGGGACGACGAGTAGCGCTCCCGCGCCTCGGCAGCGATTCCCTCAGACCAGGAGCGCACCGCCCGGGCCAGCCGCTGCTCCAGCTCCTGCACGGTGCCGACGGGCTCTGCGGCGTCGTCGGCGAGGCGGAGCCGGAAGAACACCCGAGCCAGCACCGAGTCGGTGAGCCGGACGTTGAAGTCGATGGATTCCGCCTGGATGTAGTCCAGCAGCTCCTGCTCGATGCGCCGGCGCACCGCAGTGTTGTAACGGTCCCTGGGCAGGTAGACCAGGGCGGTCATGAACCGTCCGTAGTGGTCCTTGCGCAGGAACAGCTTGACCCGGCGCCGCTCCTGGAGCTGCATGATCTGCCAGGTGGCCTGCTCGATCTCATCGATCTCCATCTGCAGCAGCTCGTTGCGCGGATAGGTCTCGAGGATCTGCATCAGGTCGGTGCCGGAGTGGGAGTCCGGGGCGAACCCGGAACGGCGCAGCAGCTGCTCGGCGCGGGAGCGCAGCAGCGGGATGTTCACGATGGATTCGCTGTAGGCCCGCTCGCTGAAGAGCCCGATGAACCGGCGCTCACCCTTGACCGTGCCGTCGGCGTGGAAGGTCTTCACCGCCACATAGTCCATATAGGTGCGTCGGCGCACCGTGGAGCGCGAGTTGGCCTTGGTGATGACCAGGGCGCGGCGCTGTCCGGCGCGCTGCCGGCCGGCGGCGGAGAGCTCGGTGGAGCGCCGGGTGATCGGCTTGCCGTTCTTATCGGCGAGGATCCCCAGGCCGGTCCCGGTGATCGGGTCCAGGTGCACGGAGCCGTCGGGATACTCGGCGAGCTCGTATTCCCGGTAGCCCAGGAACAGGAAGTTCCCGGCGCCCATCCACTGCAGCAGATCGGAGGACTCCTGAGACTCCGGCAGATCGCCGGCCTGCCGCAGCGATCCCCCGGCGTCCTTGACCCGGGCGATCATCCGGTCCTGGTCCCGGTGGCTGACCTCCACGTCATGCAGGATCCGGTGCAGCCCGCTGACCAGGGTCTGCGCGTCCTCCTCCGAGATCACGCGGTCCAGCTCGATGGTGATCCAGGATTCGATCTTGACCAGGTGCTGCTCGTCGAAGATGGCCCTGAGGTTGGGCAGGGTCTGGGTGTCCCCCGAGGACACCCCGCGGTGCTCGGAGGGCAGGGACTTCACCGAGACCAGCCCTCCGTCGCTGGTGCTGCGACTGCTGAGCAGGATCGGGTGCACCACCAGGGAGATGCCGTGGCCGTGCCGGGTCACCTCGGCGGTGACCGAGTCCACCAGGTAGGGCATGTCATCGGTGACGACCTGCACCAGACTCTGACCGCCGACGCCGACCACGTGGACCACCGGGGAGGAGTCGGTCCGGGTCTCAGCCAGCTGAAGGTGCTCCCGCACCCGCTGCTGCTGACGCTCCGCGCTGACCTGCTGGCGGTCCTCGCTGGCGATATGGGCGTAGTAGGCATCGGTCAATGTCTCAAGATCGGCGTCATTGCTGGTCCAAAGAATTGTCTCGGCGGGCATAGGTGCTCTCGCTCTTTCTGCTGATATGAAGTGCGCGCAGACCCGCGCCCAGTAGGGCCGGCTGCGCGTTGCCTGTGCCGCTCAGCCTACCGTCTGCCGCTGCGGAGGAGGCCGCGCCGGCGCACCGGAAGATCGACGCCGGCCAACCGTGCGATGCCCCGGCGCAGCGGCGAGTTCGGAGCCGCCTCGGCCAGGATCTGCCCGGTCAGCAGGGCGGCATCGCAGCCGGCCGGGTCCCAGGGCAGGAACGCCGCGATGGGCGCGGCCGGGCCGATCCGCAGCCAGGTCTGGCTGATCTGGTCCCGCGGGGAGCGGCCTATCACCTCGCTGCGCACCTTGTTGATGACCACCTCCGGCTGGACCCCCGGGACGCCGCCGAGGCTGGGATCAAGGGCCTCGACCGCCTTGACCAGACGCGGAAAGTTCACCGGATCCGCCGCCCCGACGACGAGCAGCCTCTCGGCCAGGCGCAGGCAGGCCAGGGTCGCCGCGTTGCGCTGCGGCGCTGCGGTGTCGAAGCTGAGCTCCTCGTCCTCCTCCACCGGGGCTGCCACGTCTATGATCACATGCTCGTAATGGACACGGACCAGTTCGAGCACCGCGGTGAGGCTGCGCTCCCGCAGCTCCGGCCAGCGCTGGGAGCGTGGGAGCCCGGAGAGCAGGTCCAGCCGGACGCCGCCGATCTGGACCACCGTGGTGGCGGCGTGCAGCGCGGCGACGTCGAGCCTGCCCAGGTCAGCGGCTCGGCAGACCCGTGCCAGGCCGGCGGTCTCCTCCATGAGACCCAGCTGGGCCACCAGCGAAGCCGCCACCGTATCGGCGTCGAGCAGCAGCACTGAGCTCCCGTGCAGGGCCAGCTCGGCGGCAAGGTTCACCGCCACGGTGCTGCGCCCGGGACTGCCCGGGGCACCCCAGACCACAGTGATGCCACCGGCGCTGCCGGACCCGCTCCCCGACGCCGCATCGTGGAGATCCCCGAGCCCCACCGCGGTTCTGGTCTGGGTGGTCTCTGCTGCCTCAGCCGTCTCTGTCGCCGCGGCCGCTCCTGCTGATGTTGGGGTCTCGGCTGGAGTCGCGGTCTCGGCTGGCGCAGCATTGCGACCCTCAGCCCTCGCGTCTCGGCGCGCCGCGGGGCTGGGCCGTTCTGGAAGGAACGGTGCTGGGCTGGATTGTTCTGGGCTCGGCTGTTCTGGGCTCGGGAGTTCACGGCGGTGGTGCACCTGGGCTGCGGCATAGGGGAAACCGTTGCTGTGACCCGGCGTGGGACCGGCCGAACCCGGATCCGCGTCTTCGGCTGCCTGGACTCCCCTCAGGGCCAGTGCCAGATCCGAGGCGCTGACCTCGTCGGGGAAGCTGCGCACACCAAGTCGCTGCAGGCGCCCCCGCTCCTGGGCGATGTGCGAGATGACGACGACGTTCCGACCCTCCCCCTGGAGCTCGTGGAGCACCGTGGCTGTGAGCTGATCGGTGTCCCCGATGATCAGCGCGGCGTCGGCTCGGCCCGCGCGGCACACCGCGATCAGCTCGGGCAGGTCAGCGCAGCGACGATCGATCGAGACCGGGCCCTGCAGCCCTTCTACTGCGGCGATGTGGTCCACACCGAGTCGACCCATGGTGACCACGGAGCATCTGCTCATCTAGGTCTCGTCCTCCGGGTCTGGGTCCGAATCCGGGTCCGAATCTGAGTCTGAATCTGGGTCGGAGTCCGGATCTGGATCCGATTCCACTGCTGGTTCTGGGTCCGGCTCCCCCGCAGCCCCGGCCGGGACCACCGACAGCGTGGATGCAGAGCTGGTGGCGCCCAACAGCGCAGGCAGCTCCTCAGGGTCCACCAGCAGCTCGACGGTGACCCGCTCCTGCGTGCCGAAGGTGGTGTTGGACTCGGTGATCTCCGAGACCTGGGCGCCTGCGGCGAGCTGCTCGACCGCGACCTCTTCCTGTGCGCCCAGCGCTCCGGCGTCTGCGGCCCAGACGTCGACCAGTCGACCTGGCTCCACGCCCCTGGCGAGGGTGTGCTCCACCGTGATCGTCATCGCCTGACGTCCCTGCGGATCATCCTCGGCCACAGCACGGCGAGGGATCAGCTCTCCCTCATCGACCATGGCGATGAGCTCGGCGTCCTCCGGCAGTGCACCGCTGGCAGGGAGGTATGCCTCGGAAAGCTCATCGATCTGCACCTGGACCACGCGGAGGTCCTCCACGGAGAGCCGGTCCCCCACGGCGAGCAGCCGGTCTGCCGCGTAGACCGGGGTGGTGCGGTTCTGTGTGGTCACCAGGGCGATCACACCAGAGACGGAGAGCGCCACGATCAGCACCCCGACGAGCAGCCGCGGATCCCGCCAGCTCGGTGCGCGCAGCCGCTGGGCTGCAGGCCCGGGCCGCGACGCGGCGGAGTGCGGCGGCTGCGGCCTGGAATCGGGGCTCCGCGTGGACTGGGGCTCAGGCATGGTGTCTCCCTGGCTGACGGCCCGCCGTCACGGGCGCACAGGCATCAGCGTAGATACCGGCTCCTCAGAAGACAACGGGTCCGGTGAAATCTGTGCAAAAGGCCGATCACATCTCCGGGGTGCAGAACTCTGGCCTCAGGACTCAGACGTGGAAGAATGGGAGAAACGACACCAAACGACACGTCGAAACACGGAGGATCACGATGCGACGGTTCCTGACCCTGCCTGATGTGGCGGAGGCGTTGAACATCTCCATGTCGCAGACCCGCGCCCTCATCAAGACCGGGGACCTGGAGGGGATTCAGATCGGGGGTCGCGGTCAGTGGCGGGTCGAGGAGGCCAAGCTCGACGAGTACATCGAGCGCCAGTACGCGGCGCAGCGCGAATCCCGCTCTGCAATCGCCTCCACCCCCGCACCGGGGACACCGCAAGAACACACCCCGCGCACCACCGCGTCCTGAGTCGGGGGCCCGACTAGTCCAGATCAGGCCCCTCGCCGCGGAACCATGCCACGGCGTGCAGCGGGATGGTGCGTGCCGCGCGCCCGGCGTCGGCCCGACTCCTCCCTTCCGCACTCACCGGCACGATGTCGACGAAGTCCCGACCGGCGGTCGCGATCAGCCCCGCGGCCAGAAGCCCGTGCACCCCGATCACGCTGACCTGCGCCCGATCCCGGGCCAAGCTGCGCAGAGGCGCCATGATGCCCAGA
Organism: Nesterenkonia sandarakina; assembly: GCF_014138825.1. Classification (NCBI taxonomy): domain Bacteria; kingdom Bacillati; phylum Actinomycetota; class Actinomycetes; order Micrococcales; family Micrococcaceae; genus Nesterenkonia; species Nesterenkonia sandarakina. The sequence continues at coordinate 1,517,292 of NZ_JACJIH010000001.1, forward strand.
CGTCGTCGGGCCGCGCTGGGTTCGCTCCGGGCCGCCGCGCGAGCCATTCCCTCGACCGCGAGGATGCTCCTCAGCGGCACCAGGACGCTGTGCTGCGGGAGAGCGCCCGAGAGCCAGTCAGAACCGACCGCCTCGATCCGCACATCGAGCCGCTGACCACCCCAGACATGTAGGCCCAGCTCTCGATGCCGATGCGCGCGCAGACGCTCGGCGAACTCCACCCGAGACGCTTCAAGCCGGGATGCCTCGGCCAGCGCTGCATTGAACTCAGCGGTCTGCGCCGCCTCCAGCTGCGTCTCGAGATCGGCAAAGAGTGCTTCCCAGCGCATTTCGGTCTCACCTCCGCGACTTGCTGCCTGGGCTGAGGCTACAGGACTCCTCCCGAACCCCCTTGAAGACCCGGGACAACTCGGTACACTCTAAATACACCCAGTGATATCAAACAGCACTAAAAAACTCGGGATGGGTCCCATGGATATGACCAGAACACCAGCTGACACTTCGACGTCGAGCGGCTTCGTCTCGGAGACCCGGCTCAGAGACCTGCTGCTGAGCATCGCGCTCATCGGGAGCGGACCCGCGCTGTGGCACTTCGGCACTATGATCCTCGCGGGGCAGCCCGATCTCGAGGGATCCTTTGCGCGGCTGCAGCACCAGCACGGCATCGATGCCGCGGAGACGGCACTCGGGCTCCTCGCTGCCGCGGCGGGACTGTGCGTCAGCGGCGCCACCACCGTCGCGGTGCTCGCGGTCCTGGCTCAGCAGCTTGCCCAGCGGTGCGGTGCCTGGAAGCTGGAACGACGGCTGGCGCTCTTCAGTCCTGAGTTCATGCGCCGCAGCGCTGCACTGGTGGTGGCCGCGGGGGTGGGACTGAGCAGTGTGGCGGCCGAGGCCTGGCCCCGATCCACTACGACCGAAACCGGGCAGGGCATCGGGGTTGCAGACTCGGTGCTGTTCGACCCCGCCGCGCCGGGTGAGGTGACCCGGCCGGGACCCACCCGGCCCGTGATGACTGAGCCCGGCGTGGCGTCTGAGATCCGCACCGCGTCTGAGATCCGGACCGCGCCTGAGGTGAGCCATGCGCCTGAAGACGATCGCCACCTTGACCCGGAGCGGCGGGCCGACTCGACACAGCCGCCGTCGGGCCTGTTCACCCCCGAGCTGCCCGGTGCCGAGCGGCTTCAGGGCCTGCCGCAGCGTGACACCTCGGCACCGGAGCAGATCGTGGTGCGCCTTGGGGATTCGCTGTGGGACATCGCCGCGGACCACCTGGGCCCAGACGCCACCGATTGGGAGATCGCAGCAAGCTGGCCCAGGTGGCACGCAGTGAACCGCGACCGGATCGGCGCCGATCCCGGCATCATCCTGCCGGGAATGATCCTGACCGTCCCGGGCAGCTGACGACGGCCTCACAAGCACAGGAACCAGCACCAGCACCAGCACCAGCACCAGCACCAGCACCAGAGCATTCGACCCACAGGGAGAGATCATGTCCGTCAGTCCAGCCGAACCGCAGCCCTACTCGTCTCCCGGCTCTCGCGGCGCAGCCCAGGAGGATCCCATGGCGGCGCTGCGCGCCTTCCTCGACGGTGACCCCCAGCTGACCGGGCGCACCACGGTGGTCGCGGCCCCGGGGTCGTCGTGGCGACGAGAGGCTCCCGCCGCTGCATCGCCTTATCGGCTCCGCAGAGAGGATGAGGTTCCGGCACTGATCCGCCGACTGCGCGGAGAACGCGAGCCCGCGGCGGCCCGTCGACCCCCGGGTGAGCCACCCACCACACTGGCCACCTATCGCGAGGAGCACCGCCAGATCTGCGCGATCGCACGCATCGTCTGCCAGGTGACAACAGAGGTGCTGCAGGGTCTGCGCCCGGCCAGGCAGCTGCAGCGGTGGCTGGATCTCGAGGTGCAGAACAAGGTGGCAGAGCGCGCCGTGCTGCTGGCTGAGACCCGCAGACGCGCGGACGCGACCCCGGACCCTGCGGCGCGATCCCGGCAGGCGTCGCCGAGGACGATCCCCCGTCCCCAGCCGTTGACCTTCGGGCATCTGCGCGCCGAACGCGTCACCCGCGGCGCCTGGGAGGTCTCGGTGGTGTTCGGAGACGGCCGCCGGATCCGGGCCTGCGCGCTGCGACTCGAAGCCCACCGGCGGCGCTGGCGCGTCGTCGCGATGGAGCTGGGATGAGCCGCCTGCTCCGGGCTCAGCCCTGGGTGGCGGTGGTGTCCTGGAGTCCGGGAACGCGAAGCCGCTGGCCGGCGGCGAACATCCGACCGTCCTTGACTCCGGGCAGGTTCGGAGTGGCCGTCTCGGGAGCCTTCGCGGTGACCTCGGCGCTGAAGAGCAGCCGCACCGAGTCCTCACGGACACTGTCGGCCATGGTCTGGAAGAGCAGGAACCCTTCGCGCTGGTACTCCACCAGCGGGTCACGCTGAGCCATGGAGCGCAGCCCGATCCCGGATTTCAGGTAGTCCATCTCGTAGAGATGCTCCTGCCATTTCTCATCGATCACGCTGAGCAGGACCCGGCGCTCGAGCTGACGGATCGCGGTCTCGCCGATCTCAGCAGCCTTGGCCTCGTAGGCGACCTTGGCGTCGGAGATCAGCTCCCGCTTGAGCATCTTGGTGTTGAGCTGATCGATGCCGCCTGCTTCTTCGACCAGATCCTCGATGCTCAGCGACACCGGGTAGAGCGACTTCAGCTCCTCCCAGAGCGCCTCCAGATCCCAGTCCTCCGAGGAGGAGGCGGTGGTCTTCTCCTCGATCATCAGGCTCACCGCATCCTCGATGAAGTGCTGCACCTTCTCGTGGACGTCGTCGCCCTCAAGGATCCGGCGCCGGTCGGAGTAGATGGCCTGGCGCTGGCGGTTCATCACGTCGTCGTACTTGAGCACGTTCTTGCGGGTCTCGGTGTTCTGACCCTCACGCTGCTGCTGGGCGTTGGCGATCGCGGAGGACACGAACTTGTGCTCCACCGGGATCTCGTCGTCCATGGCCTTGGAGTTCATGATGCGGGCCGCAGCGGCCTGGTTGAAGAGGCGCATCAGGTCATCGGTCAAAGAGATGTAGAACCGGGACTCCCCGGGGTCACCCTGGCGCCCGGAACGTCCGCGCAGCTGGTTGTCGATGCGACGGGACTGGTGCCGCTCGGTGCCCAGCACATAGAGCCCACCCAGCTCACGGACCTCATCACCCTCGGACTTGGTCTCGGCCTTGGCCTTGTCGAAGACCTCGTCCCACCGCGCCTCGTAGGCCTCTGCGTCCTCCACCGGGTCCAGTCCCAGCTTCTCCATCTCGCGGACCGCGTTGAACTCGGCGTTGCCGCCGAGCATGATGTCGGTGCCTCGGCCTGCCATGTTCGTGGCCACGGTGACCGCACCCTTGCGGCCGGCCTGGGCGACGATCGCGGCTTCATGCTCGTGGTTCTTCGCGTTGAGCACCTCGTGGCGGATGCCGGCCTGGGCGAGCTTCTTGGAGAGGTACTCCGACTTCTCCACTGACTCGCTGCCCACCAGAATGGGCTGGCCCTTCTCGTGGCGCTCCACGATGTCCTTGATCACCGCATCGAACTTCACGACCTCGTTCTTATAGACCAGGTCGTTGTGGTCCACGCGCTGCCGAGTACGATTCGACGGGATCGGGACCACGCCGAGCTTATAGGTGGACATGAACTCGCCGGCCTCGGTCTCGGCCGTGCCGGTCATCCCGGAGATCTTCTCGTAGCTGCGGAAGTAGTTCTGCAGCGTCACCGTGGCTCGGGTCTGGTTCTCCGGCTTGACCCGGACCTGTTCCTTGGCCTCGATGGCCTGGTGCAGCCCCTCGTTGTAGCGGCGGCCCTTGAGGATGCGTCCGGTGTGCTCATCGACGATGTGCACCTCGCCCTGGGAAACCACGTAGTCGGTGTCTCGACGGTAGAGCTCCTTGGCGCGGATCGCATTGTTGAGGTACTGGATCAGGGTGGTGTTCTGAGTCTCGTAGAGGTTCTCGATGCCGAGATAGTCCTCGACCTTGTCGATCCCGGATTCCAGGACGCCGACCGTGCGCTTCTTCTCGTCGACCTCATAGTCCTCGTCGATGTGCAGCTTCTTCACCAGGGTCGCGAAGTCGGTGTACCAGCGCGAGATGTCTCCGGAGGCCGCGCCCGAGATGATCAGCGGGGTGCGGGCCTCGTCGATGAGGATCGAGTCGATCTCATCGATGATCGCGTAGTGGTGCTCACGCTGGACCAGATCGTCCAGGGACTGCGCCATGTTGTCGCGCAGGAAGTCGAAGCCGAATTCGTTGTTGGTGCCGTAGGTGATGTCCGCGGCGTAGGCCTCGCGGCGCGCGGCGGGCTTCAGATCGTTGGTGATGGTCCCGACGGTGAGTCCCAGGAAGCGGTAGACGCGTCCCATCAGATCCGCCTGGTACTTCGCGAGGTAGTCGTTGACGGTGACCACGTGGACGCCCTTGCCGGTGAGCGCGTTCAGATACGCCGGCGCCGTGGCCACCAGGGTCTTGCCCTCACCGGTGCCCATCTCCGCGATGTCTCCCAGGTGCAGAGCCGCGCCGCCCATCAGCTGCACGTCGTAGTGCCGCTGACCCAGCGTGCGGTCTGCCGCCTCACGCACCGTGGCGAAGGCCTCGGGCAGCAGGGAGTTCAGCGACTCGCCGTCGCGCAGCCGCTCACGGAATCGCTCGGTCTCGGCGCGAAGCTCGGCGTCGCTGAGTTCCTTGAACTCGTCCTCCAGGAGGTTCACGGCATCCGCATAGGAGCTCAGTGTCCTGAGGACCTTCTTCTCCCCGGTCTTGAGGATTCGTTCAAGCAGAGTGGGCACAGCCAGTTCTCCATCAGTGTCTACTGGTTCGGCGGAGACCCACGATAGGCATGGATCCCCCATCTGTCATTCTACGCGCTCCGCTCAGCGGACCCGGAACTGGAAGACAGCTCACAGCGTCGAGGGGCGGATTCTCCGAACGCCTTCACCCGTAGAGCGATGAAGTGCCCGGAGAATCCGCCCCTCAACGGAAGCGTTGACGAGAAGCTCAGGAGGCCTGGTAGGCCAGCTCCTCGATCACAGGCTCGTGCTGGTCAGTGCTGTTCTGATCCAGCGAGATCACTCCGTAGGTCCAGCCGCGGCGGCGGTAGACCGCTGAGGGCTGACCCGTGGCGGCGTCCACGAAGAGGTAGAAGTCGTGGCCGACGAGTTCCATCGCGTCCACGGCTGCGTCGACGCTGAGCGGCTTGGCCGGGAAGACCTTGCGCCGGATCTTGATGCTTGATTCCGCCGCATCCTCGGTGGGCGGCACATCATCGGCGGCCTCCGCGTCGAGGACCTGCTCATAGAGCGGGCGGTCCGTGGCGGCCGGCGGGACGCTGGCCATGGCGGCGGCCACATCGGCGGCCCCGTTGTGGGAGGCGTGGGCGCGGGACTTCTTCTTGTCCAGGGTGCGCCGGAGACGCTCGGTGAGTTTGTTCAGGGCAATCTCAAAGGCGGCGAACTTGTCACCGGCCTGCGCCTCGGAACGAATGACCTTGCCCCGGCCGATGACTGTCAGCTCCACGGTCATGCTGGTGTCGGCTCGGCGGTGGGAGTTCTCGCTGGAGACCTTGATCTCCAGGCGATGCCCCTTATCGGTGAGCTGCTCGATCTTCTCGAGCTTGCCCTCGACGTGCTCCTTGAAGCTGGCGGGGATCGCGATATTTCGGCCAGTGAAGTTGACCTGCAGAGTCATTCTGTCCTCCTCGTATCCGATATCAGACACAGCGGGGACGGGAACACTCTTCCCCTCGCCGCTGCGATGGGACTCTAAGAAGTACCCATACCTCAGACTAGTTCCCCGGGGCGATCCACGTCACCATTTACGCCTCGGGCGAAGCTCTCACCAGCGAAGATTCCATCGCGGCCCCAGGTCCAGGGGCCGCGGCGAAGACCGCTGCACCGTGGACCCTCGCCCCGGCGCAGGAGAGCACCCGGTGCAGCTCAGCCAGCGTGGATCCGCTGGTGAGCACATCGTCGACCAGCAGCACCTCAGCACCGGGCAGCAGCGCCCGGCCGCGCCGGGTGAGGGCGATGCTGCCCACCGAGCGGCGACGCCTGGCCTGCGCGCCTCGGGACTTCTGCCGGGCGTGCCGCGGGTTCAGCGAGCCCAGCGTGGCGGTGCGGGAGGGTCGCACCAGCCCCGGCCCGGGCCGCAGCCTCCGGCCCCGGTGGTCCAGTTCGCCCCCGGTGGCGCCGAGGGCGTGCCGGAGCAGGACCTGGACCGGATCGAATCCTCGACTCAGCCGGGAACGCAACGACGACGGCGGGCTCACCAGCCACCAGACCCGCGGCCGCACCGCACCGGGTTCCGCCCCCGGTGCCGCCTCGGGTTCGAGCGTGGGTTCTGGTCCGGTTGCTGGCCCAGCTGCTGGCCGGGGCTCCGCCAGGGATTCGGCCCCGGCTGCTCGCCCGAGTGCCGGCCCGTGCGCTGGCTCGGGCGTTGGCGCCCCCGACTCGGCGGCGCGCTGCAGGGCCAGGCGCAGCGCTCGGGCGAGCCCGGGCCCCAGTGCAGCGCCCAGACCGATGGCCCCGTGATCCTTGAAGGCCAGCACGGACCGGGCGACCAGCGCCTCATAGCGGGCGGCCGCGCTGACCGGCAGCACGGTCATCTCCTGCTCCTCGAGCAGCAGCGGCAGGGCCAGCGCCTGTTCTTCGGCCGCAAAGGGAGCACGGGTGAGCAGGTGCAGATCTTCGGCACACGGCGGGCAGAGCGCCACATCCTGCTCAGCGCACCCGATGCACCACACCGGAGACAGCATCCCAGCCGCCGAGGAGACCGCTGCCCGGAGTCCGGCGCCCAGCGGAGCGAACCAGATCCGGTCCAGGGCCCGGACGAGTTCGGCGGAGACTGGGGAGCTTCGAGTCATCCTGTGAGCATGCCGGAGCGAGCATCCGGTCGGATCGCCTCGAGCCCCGCTGGGGAGATCGGGCGCTGCGTGGCTGCCTCGAGCCGGGCTGGGGAGAAGCAGCGCCGTCTCAGATCAGCACCCCGTCAGGCCGGCGCCGTCTCAGCACGGCGGCGCGCCCCCGGGAGCAGCTCAGCCGCGGAAGGCCAGATCGCGCACCTCGACGTCCTCCAGGACCACCCAGGTCTCTCCATTGCTGGAGAGGTTGTAGAACGGAACGTCCACGGTCTCGGCGAAGAGATTGCTCTGGCCTTCACCGGCGGAGATGTTCAACAGTCCCAGCAGCGGGCTGTCCACGCGGTTGGAACCGGTCAGGGTGACCCGTTCCGGGGTCATGGGCTCTTCTTCGGAGTTCGCCCAGACGTAGAGCGCATCGGGGCCCTGCCAGCGCACCTCTTCGAGCTGCACGGAGGTCGCAAGCCGCATCGGCTGTCCGAGTCCGCGCGGGATCCCGGAGGAGTCACGAATGACACCGGCGACGTAGAGGTCACGCTCGCCGTCGTCGTCGAGGATCATCGCCGCGCGGGCGCCGTCCTGGGCGATGCGCAGCGAGGTGATCGTGCGGTCCTCCAGCCAGTCGGCGCTGACCTCTGTCGAGTTCGGCTCCAGAGATTCGTCATAGGCGACCGCGTGGACGGTGGCGTCCTCCCCCTCGGCTGAGGCAGTCCAGGTCCAGCCGTAGTTGTCCATCGAGGGCCGGGTGAGGTTCTCGGCCTCGAGCACCGGGTCCTCTGCCCGCTCCGGGCGAAGGTGATAGAGCCGGTCACCAGCACCGTTGAGGAAGGCGAAGACGTCCTCCGAGGAGGTCCCGGGGAACGCCGGAGCCTGCGGGTCGAGATCTGAGATGTCGGGGAGGCCCCCGATCGAGAGTGTCACCTGATCATTCTGCCGGACCAGGGTGTCGTCCTGGATGCCCACCTGGGTGGAGTCCACCTCGGGGGCCACCTGGATGTCCAGTCGGTCCTCCTCCGGCAGGTCCTCACGCGCCGGGATGTCGAGCTCGCTCTGCGCCACGGTGATCTCGACCTCGTTGATCCGGGTCAGCGAGGTCAGCGCCAGCTCCAGCTGCTCCTGCATCAGGGCACGCTCAGCCGGCCCGGCGTCGGCCACACCCTCCGGTGCGAGATCCACGGCGGCGATGCTGTCCTCCACCGGGACCGAGGCGCGCTCGAGCTGGGCCGAATCGGAGAAGGCCGAGACCACGGCGGGTTCCAGGTAGGGCGCCGGCCCAGCGAGCAGCGCGCTGACGATCTCCGAGGAGATCCCTGGACGGTTGAGGAACCAGCGCTGGTCCGGCACCGCGTAGCGCAGCTCCGGGTCGAAATAGTAGAGGGTGTGCGCCTGGAAGGCCTGCTGGAAGCTGCCCTCGTTGAGCATGGTGCCGTCCGGGGCCTCGGTGATCCGCCACTCCCCCTCGATCTCCTCCAGCGTGAAGTCCATGACCTCTGTGGAGTCCTCGGGCAGGCGGGTCAGGATGCCGGCCTCGTCCACCACCGAATCGACCTGGAAGGGCGCGCTCCAGGTGTCGTCTCCGGAGGCCAGCACCGGAGGCTCGGAGGAGTAGACCACGGTGCGGGCGTCTGGACGCCATTCCCGGGCGGCCTCCGGGGACATGAACTCCCGGGCGATGGCGTAGTCGTCCTGGGCGCCGGCCCCGGCGCGGATGAATCCGGAGACGATCTGTTCTGCGCTGGCTCCGGTCTGCGGCGGCTGCGCCTCCAGGGCGTAGGCGAGGTCCCGGCTCGATTCCGGCGCCGAGGTCCCCACCGGCCCATCGGTGGGCAGCATCGGCGAGCAGGCGCTGAGTGTGAGCATCACGGCGAGCAGCGCGGTGATCAGGGCGAAGAACCGACGGCGGATCATGCCTCACCCCGCTTCGGCTGGTAGAGCGCCTGTTCGTTGACCCGGTCGTGCTCGGGCTCCTCGACGCCGAGGTCCTGGATGTTTTCGATGCGATACCGATCGGTGGCCCGGTAGACCGGGGGCAGCGCCATGGGCGAGGCGCGGTAGGGCACCGACTGGCGGCGCGGGAGCACCAGCCGGAAGCAGGAACCCTGGCCCTTCTGCCCCCAGGCGTCCAGCGCTCCCTGATGCAGCCGGGTGTCCTCCGTGGCGATGGACAGACCCAGCCCGGAACCTCCGGTGGTCCGGGCCCGTGCCGGGTCGGCGCGCCAGAAGCGGTCGAAGACGTGGGCGACCTCCGAGGGGCTCATGCCGATCCCATGATCTCGCACGGCGATGCCCACCGCAGTCGGGCTCGAGGAGACGATCACATCCACCGGGCGGGCCTCGGCGTGTTCGATCGCGTTATTGATCAGATTGCGCAGGATCCGGCTGATCCGACGGGCGTCGACCTCGGCGATGAAGTTCTCCCCCTGGACCACCAGGCCCAGCGGTGTGTTCGAGCTCTCGGCCAGCGGCTTCGAGCTGATCAGCACCTCCCGGGTGAGGGCGAGCAGATCCACCTCGGCGGTGGCCAGCTCGGCGGCGCCGGCGTCGAACCGGGACATCTCCAGCAGGTCCGCGAGCAGCGCCTGGAACCGTTCCACCTGATGGTGCAGCAGCTCGGTGGAGCGCCGATTGATCGGATCGAAGTCGTCGCGAGATTCATGCAGCACCTCCGCGGCCATGCGCACCGTGGTCAGCGGGGTGCGCAGCTCGTGGGAGACGTCAGAGACGAAGCGCTGCTGCATCTTGGAGAGGTTCGCCAGTCGGGTGATCTGCTCCTGCAGGTTCGAGGCCATCCGGTTGAAGGAGAGGCCCAGGCGCGCGATCTCGTCCTCCCCGCGCACCGCCAGGCGCTGATCCAGCTGCCCGTCGGCGATCCGCTCCGAGACCTCGGCGGCCTGCGAGACCGGGCGCACCACCGACCGGGCGACCCAGCCGGCGATGGCCATGTTGATCAGCAGGATCGCGATCCCGGCGACCAACATGGTCCGGAACACGAACGCCACATTCTCCTGGACCGGGGAGAAGTCGTAGACGAAGTAGAGCGCGTAGGGGTTGCCCTGGATGTCGACCTGGGTGCCGAAGGCCACCCCGGGGACCTCGGAGGCACCATTGCGTTCAAGCGAGACGGCCTGCCAGTACTGCCCGGTGCCTCCGGCCACGGCCTCATCGAGCTCCTCGGAGATGTCCTGGGCGCTCAGCCCGGGGGACGTGATGCCGTCCACGTAGAGGTTCTCTCCGACCTCCAGAGGCTGCAGCGAGAATTCGCGCTGGATCTGCGCCGTGGAATTGTCTACCTCATTCAGGATCGACAACACGTCCTGCTGCGCCTCAGATCTGCTCGTGGTGCTCAGCGCCGCGAAGCTGCTCCGGATGCTGTCCAGGCCGACGGCGGCCTCCTGCTCGGCCTGGTCGAAGCGCTCCTGGAAGAGCCCGGAGGTGACCTGCTGCACCAGGAAGGCCGCCACCGCCATGGTGCTGAGCATGGTCAGCAGCCCGGTGAAGAAGACCGCGCGGATCAGCAGCGAGCGCGCCCAGAGCCGGGGCAGCCCGCTGATCCTGCGCGCGGTGCCGGCCAGGCTGCGCTTGGCGCCGGGCCGCTCCCCTGAGCTTGCCGCGGTCTCTGCCGAGGCAGAACTGTCCGCCAGGGGATCCAGGGCGCGGTCCCTGATCACCGGGATGCTGCCGGTGGAGGTGGCCGAAGACCGCGAGGCAGCCCGGTCCGCGGAGTTCTCAGCCTGGCCAGGAATGACTACCCCTGCCCCCCGGCCTTATAGCCGACGCCGCGCACGGTCTGCACGATCTCGGGGTTCTCCGGGTCCTTCTCGATCTTTGACCGCAGCCGCTGCACGTGCACGTTGACCAGGCGGGTGTCGGCCTGGTGCCGGTAGCCCCAGACCTCTTCGAGCAGCATCTCGCGGTTCCAGACCTGCCAGGGCTTCTTCGCCAGCGCCGTGAGCAGATCGAACTCCAACGGGGTCAGCGAGATCCGATGCTCCCCGCGCCGGACCTCGTGGCCGGCGACGTCGATGCTCAGGTCACCGATCTTCAGGCTCTCCCCGTCGGGGCGGGCGTTATGGTCCGCCGGCCGCAGCCGAGCGCGCACCCGAGCGACCAGCTCCGCGGGCTTGAACGGCTTGGGCACATAGTCGTCGGCCCCGGCCTCCAGGCCGCGCACCACATCCGCGGTGTCCGACTTGGCGGTGAGCATGATCACCGGGGTGTCGGCCTCATCGCGGATCTCGCGGCAGACCTCGATGCCGTCCTTGCCCGGCAGCATCAGGTCGAGCAGGACCACATCGGGCTTGGAGCTGTGGAAGGTCTCCAGGGCGTCCTCACCGTTGAAGCAGAATGTGGGCTCGAATCCTTCATTGCGCAGCACAATGCCGATCATCTCTGCGAGCGCTTCGTCGTCGTCGACGACCAGGATTCTGGCTTTCATCTGCTCTCCATCCATAGGGGTCCTGCCGCGCAGAGCGTCACGCGCACGCAGGTTCGGGCCCAGTTCCATGCGGCACCGCACCCAGGATATATGAGAGCGGTAGGCTGGGCGCAGAGGGCACTCGCGCAGACGCGCTTGAGGAGGGACGATGATCCGCACAGCGGAGACACACCGGGATGCTCGGCGCTCGCCGGGCCATGCTCCGGCGCCTTCGAGCGCCTCCGCGGAACAGCCTCTGCAGCCCGGGGCGATCTTCCCGCTGCGCCGGATGGTCGCCGATGAACTCTTCAGCGCCGCCGTCGCGGTGATCCGTCGCTCGCCCAAGGCTGTGCTGGGGGTCCCGTTCCTCGCCGGGCTGGTGAACTTCGGACTCACCCTGATCATGATGCTGGTGCTGCCCTCCTCCTCCTATATGCGCATGCTCACGGACCCCGGCGCGTTCGAGGACCCTGATCTGGCGCTGGGGGTGGCCACGGACGCGGCGTTCCTCTGGGTGAGCTTCGCCGGCGCCGCGGTGACCTCCCTGGTGATCGCGGTGGCCACCGCCTATATGGTGCTGCCCACGCTGCGCGCCTCCTATGGGCTGCACACCGGGATGGGTCAGACCGTGCGGCTGCGCTGGGGCCGGCTGGGCCCATGCGTGGTCAACCTGCTGGTGCTGGGACTGCTGCTCAGCGTGGTGGCGCTGCCGGTGTTCGTCTTGGCGGTCCTGCTGCTGGTGATCACGCTGTTCCTCGGCGCCGTGGTGGTGCTGCCGGGACTGTTCCTGCTCATGTGCTGGGTCACCGCGGCGGTGATGTATGCCCCCTTGACGGTGGTGGTGGAACGGCTGGGACCCCTCGCCGCCATCGCCAGGTCCTGGCGGCTGAACCGGGGACGCTGGTGGCGCAACATCGGGCTGGTGGCGCTGCTCTACGTGATCCTGGGGCTGGTGTTCACAGTCGCCTCGATGCCCCTGATGCTCACCGTGGCCCTCTCCGAGCTGCTCGCCGGTTCGACCTCCCCCGGGGGCGAGTGGGCCGGTTTCGCGGTGTTCGCGCTGACCGAGCTCTACGGCACGGTGCTCTCCACGCTGTTCATCGGGGTGGTCGGCACGGTGATCTCCCTGATGTATCTCAATGCCCGGATCCGCCAGGAGGCACTGGATGTGACGCTGCTCGCCGCCGCGGACCGGGCCGCACGGCGACCCGGCGCCCCCCGACTAGATGCGCCTGAGCCGAACACCCCGTGGGCCGCCGAGCCACCCATGTGGACCCCCACCGACCGCCTCGTCCCAGGATCCACCGAGCACCTCCACGAGCACTTCGCGGAGGTGAGCCGCGATGCAGCCCGAACCCGATGAGGCACGTCGACTCTTGGAGCGCGAGCTCAGCGACCCGCGCTATCAGCGGGACGCGACCGGGCCCTTGCGCGAGGCCGCAGACCGGTTCTTCGGCTGGCTGGACCAGCTGAGCCTGAACCTGGGACCGGTGAACCTCCCGCTGGGTCCGGTGCTGCTGCTGGTGCTGCTGCTGGCCGCGGTGGTGCTGTGCATCGTGCTGGTCCGGCCCCGGCTGCAGCGCGGTGCCGACTCCGAGGAGCTGCTTGCCAGCCCCGCCGGGGTCACCGCGGATGAGCTGCGCCGACGCGCCGAGTCTCACGCCCAGGCCGGCCGTTTCGACGAGGCCTGCAGGGAGTTGTTCCGGTCCGTGATCCGCGCCGCCGAAGAGCGTCAGGAGCTCGCTGAGCAGGCCGGGCGCACCGCGACCGAGGCGGGCGCCTCGCTGGCCCGGGCGCACCCGACCCAGGCGCGGGAAGCCATGCGCGCCGCAGAGCTGTTCAACTACTCCCGCTACGGCGGCCGGTCGCTGCAACGCTCGGACTATGACGCGCTGCTGGACCTTCAGCAGCGGCTGCACGCCTCCCAGAGCGCGGGCTCACCCGCCGAGGCGGCCGCCCCCAGCGCACCCGAGGCCTGGACCGCCCCGGAGCGTCCGGGGGTGCCCCGATGACGACGACGGCGACGCTCGGCTCCGCGCTGCGCAGCGGCTACCAGCGCTGGCAGTTCTGGCTGTTGCTGCTGGTCCTGGGCCTGCTCTCCGTGGCCCTGGTCCAGTCGCTCAGCGACGAGGACATGGACCGGTTCGGCCTGGAGAACACCTCCCTGGACGGGTATGCGGCGCTGGCCGAGGTCCTCGACGACGAGCAGGTGCAGATCCACCCGGCGCCCTCCGCAGAGATCACCCGCGAGCTGCTCGGCGAGCACCCGGACGCTCCTCTGGTGGTGCTCTCCACCGGTGAGGTCCCCGACGAGGCTTTCCTGGAGCGGCTGCGCGACGGCAGGGACCGAGAAGTGGTGCTGCTCAGCGAAGGACCCGAGCTGCTCAGCTCGCTCTACCCCGATGGCCCCGTGAGCTACGCCGGGGCTCATCCCGGTGGCGGCTCCGGCTCCGCGCTTCAGGCCGGCACGCAGTGTGGCGTGGACGCCGCGGTCAACGCCTCCACGGTGCAGGCCCCCGGCGCACTGTTCACCGGCGCCGGGACCGGCTGCTTCCCCGTCTCCTCCGGCGATGCCGCCGATGCCGGAGAGGCCGCGGGGGAATCCGCGGCGGCCGGTGATCCGCAGATGCTGGTCGAGACCGACGCCGGGATCCTCTTCGGCGCCCCGGCGGCCTTCACCAACCAGAACATCACCGACGCCGGGCACGCGGCGCTGGCGCTGTGGCTCTTCGGTGCCGAGGATGACCTCATCTGGTACACCCCGATGGGCCTGGACACGCTGGAGGATCAGCAGTGGGCCTCCCCGATGGACTTCTTCCCCGGCTGGGTCCTCCCGCTGACCTGGTGGCTGCTGCTGTGCGTACTGGTGATGATGCTCGTGCTCGGGCGACGCCCCGGCCCGGTGATCGGCGAGCCGCTGCCGGTGCAGGTCCCTGCGGCCGAGACCGCCGAGGGCCGCGGCCGGATGTATCAGAGCGCCAACGCGGTCACCGCCTCGGCCCAGACCCTGCGCAGCGCGCACCTGATCCGGCTCGCCCGGCTGCTGCGCCTGGGAACCGCCCCGCATCAGGCGAGCATCATCAGCGCCGCCGCCCGTGCGGTCCACCGAGACCCGGCCCAGCTGGGCGGACTGATCAACACAGAACCTCGCAGCAACGCCGACCTCGTCGCCTACGCCCAGGCCCTGGCGCAGCTGGAGGATGAGGTCCGCAGCGCCGCGTTGAAGCATCATCCCGGCGGCCGAAGCGCCGCACCCGAGCCCACACACCTGAACCACCAGCAAGGGAAGAACACCAGCGATGACTGAACCGCACCCGGCCGCCACGCAGAACCATCAGGCCGCCTACGATCCTGCACCTGAGACCGTCCACCCGCGCTCCGATCAGGGAGCACACCAGCTGCGGGAGAAGTTCCACCAGGTCCGCGTGGAGGTGGCCAAGGCGGTGGTCGGTCAGGACGCCGCCGTGACCAGCGTGCTGATCGGGCTGCTGGTGCGCGGGCATGTGCTCCTCGAGGGTGTGCCCGGGGTGGCCAAGACGCTGCTGGTCCGCGCGATCTCGGCCTCGCTGAGCCTGGACACCTCCCGGGTCCAGTTCACCCCGGACCTGATGCCCGGTGACGTCACCGGTTCCCTGGTCTATGACTCCAAGACCGGGGACTTCAGCTTCCGCGAAGGACCGGTGTTCACCAACCTGCTGCTCGCCGACGAGATCAACCGCACCCCGCCGAAGACCCAGGCCTCGCTGCTGGAGGCCATGGAGGAGCGGCAGGTCTCGGTGGACGGGATCAGCCGTCCGCTGCCTGACCCGTTCCTGGTCGCCGCCACCCAGAACCCGGTGGAGTACGAGGGCACCTACCCCCTGCCCGAGGCCCAGCTGGACCGGTTCCTGCTCAAGGTGCACCTGGATCTCCCGCAGCGCGGCGAGGAGATCGAGGTCATCCGCCGCCATGCCGCCGGATTCAATCCCTCCGACCTCGCCGACGCCGGTGTCCGCGCCGTGGCCGGGGCCCAGGACGTGCTGGCCGCTCGCGCCCAGGTCCGGCAGGTCGCCATCGCCGGTGAGGTGCTCGCCTATATCGTCGACCTGGCCCGGGCCACCCGGGAGACCCCGAGCTTCCAGCTCGGCGTCTCCCCCCGCGGGGCCACCGCCCTGATGAACGCCTCACGCGCCTGGGCGTGGCTCTCCGGTCGGGACTTCATCACCCCGGACGACGTCAAGGCGCTCGCCCCGGCCTGCCTGCGGCACCGAGTCTCGCTGCGCCCGGAGGCGGCCATGGACGGGGTCAGCATCGATGACGTGCTGCAGTCCATCCTGGCCACCGTCCCGGTCCCGCGCTGACCGGCCCGAGATGATCATCGCTGTCACGGACACCCGGCTGCACCCGGCCCCGGGGAGCCCGCCATGGTGCTGACCCGACGCTTCCTGTACCTGACGCTGGGGCTGAGCGCCGTCGTCGTCGTCTTCCCCGACCCAGCCACGCTGCTGGGCTGCGCGCTGATCCTGGTCCTGCTGGCCGCCGTGGACATGGTGCTCGCGGGATCCCCGCGCAGCGTGCGGGTGGAGCGGGTGCCCACCACCGCGGTGCGGCTGGGGCAGCCGACGACGGCGAGCACCGTGCTGCACCACCGCGGCGCACGCGCGCTGCGCGGCCAGGTCAAGGACGGCTGGCAGCCCTCCGCCGGGACACGCTCACCGATCAGCCCGATCCAGCTCGCGCCGGGACGCTCCGGGGCGGACTCGGAGACGGCGCCGCCCGGAGCGAGCCGCCGGATCGACACCGCGCTGCGGCCCACCCGGCGCGGGGACCTGCACAGCGAGCATCTGAGCCTGCGCTCGATCGGTCCGCTGGGCCTGGCCGGACGCCAGGTGGTGCACCGGGTGCGGCACACCCAGCGGGTGCTGCCGCCGTTCCATTCCCGACGCCACCTGCCCTCGAAGCTGCAGCGGCTGCGTGAGCTCGACGGGGCCACCGCGGTGCAGATCCGTGGGGCCGGCCATGAGTTCGACTCGCTGCGCGACTACGTCCGCGGCGACGATGTCCGCTCCATCGACTGGCGCGCCACGGCCCGGAGACAGTCCTCGCAGGGGCAGCACCTGGTGGTGCGCACCTGGCGCCCGGAACGCGACCGGCGCGTGATCCTCGCCCTGGACTCCTCCCGCACCTCCGCGGTGCGGATCGAGGACGAGCCGCGGCTGGACTCCGGGATCGAGGCGGCGCTGCTGCTCGGCGCGCTCGCCGCCGGGGCCGGGGACCGCGTGGACTGCTTCTCCTTCGACCGCGGGATCAGCTCCCAGGCACGCTCCGGGATGCGCGGGGACCTGCTGCACCAGATGGCCGAGGCGATGTCCGTGGTGCAGCCGCGCCTGGTCGAAGCCGACTTCTCCCAGCTGCCGGGGCAGATCCGTTCGATCAGTTCGCAGCGCAGCCTGCTGGTGGTGCTGACCTCGCTGGACTCAGGCTCTCTGGAGGAAGGGCTGCTGCCGGTGCTCCCGGCACTGACCCAACGGCACCTGGTGGTGCTCGCCGCGGTCCGGGATCCCGAGCTGGATCGGCGAGCGCAGGCCCGGGAGACCGCCGGGGAGGTCTACCGGGCGGCCGCCGCGGAGCGGGCGCTGATCGAGAAGGAGGCACTGCGCCGGCAGCTGGCCTCCCTCGGAGTCGAGGTCGTCGAGGCCACCCCGCACCAGCTGCCTCCGCAGCTCGCGGACACCTATATCCGGCTCAAGGCCTCCGGTCGGCTCTGACCGGCGGGAATGCACCGACCCCCTGGGTTGCTGAATACTGGGGTCCATCAGCGCCGCATCGGCGGCGCGCCTGATCGTCAATCGGAAAGTCATCTCATGAAGGTATTGGCAGCCATGTCCGGCGGAGTGGACTCCGCCGTGGCCGCAGCCCGCGCCGTCGAGGCCGGACACGAGGTCGTCGGGGTCCACCTCGCGCTGAGTCGGATGCCCGGGACGCTGCGCACCGGGTCACGGGGCTGCTGCACCATCGAGGACTCCTCCGACGCGTGGCGGGCGTGTGAGAAGCTCGGCATCCCGTTCTACGTCTGGGACTTCTCCGATCGATTCAAGGCCGACGTGGTGGACGACTTCATCAGCGAATACGCCGCCGGGCGCACCCCGAACCCGTGCATGCGCTGCAACGAGAAGATCAAGTTCGAGGCGCTGCTGGACAAGGCGATCGCCCTGGGCTTCGACGCCGTGGCCACCGGGCACTACGCCAAGGTCTTCCGCGACGCCGAGGGCACCCCGGAGCTGCACCGCGCGGCCACCTGGACCAAGGACCAGTCCTATGTGCTCGGGGTGCTCACCACTGAACAGCTCGAGCACTGCATGTTCCCCCTCGGGGAGACCCCGTCGAAGGATCTGGTCCGCGCCGAGGCCGCCGAACGCGGTCTCTCCGTGGCCAAGAAGCCGGACTCCCATGACATCTGTTTCATCCCGGACGGGGACACTCGGGGCTGGCTGGCCGAGCAGATCGAGCTGCGCAACGGACCGATCCTCGACGCCGAGGGTGAGCAGATCGGTGAGCATGAGGGCTCCGAGGCCTACACCGTGGGCCAGCGCCGCGGACTCAAGCTGGGCCGCCCCGCCCCGGACGGCAAGCCGCGGTTCGTGCTGGAGATCCGGCCCAAGGAGAACACCGTGGTGGCCGGTCCGCGTGAGCTGCTCGAGATCGACCGGCTCACCGGGATCCGGCTCTCATGGGCGGGCCGCCCGGTGCCCGAGGCTCACACCGGTGACTGGTTCTTACTTGATCTGCAGATCCGCGCCCACGCCGATCCCGTGCCGGCCCGGGCCCGGGTCGAGGCCGAGGACCCGCAGACCGAAGACGGCGCCCCCCGGCTGATGGTGGAGCTTCAGGAACCTCTGCAGGGCGTGGCTCCGGGTCAGACGGCCGTGATGTACCAGGGCACCCGGGTGCTGGGGCAGGCCACGATCGACACCGCGCGTTCGAAGAACTACCAGCCGGTGGGCGCCACCGGCCAGTAGGCTGGGTCCATGAGCACTGATCCCCGCGCCGGTGAGGCCGCCGCCCAGGTAGAGCCCGAGATCCTCGACGAGCTGCTGTCCATGCGGGCCAGCATCGACAACATCGACGCGACCCTGGTCTACCTGCTGGCCGAGCGGTTCAAAGCCACCCAGCGCGTCGGGGTGCTCAAGGCCAAGCACCGGCTTCCCGCGGCAGACCCGGCCCGTGAGAAGAACCAGATCTCCCGGCTCAAACGACTCGCCGACGAGGCGCAGCTGGACCCTGAGTTCGCGGAGAAGTTCTTGAACTTCATCATCGAAGAGGTCATCCGGCACCACGAGGCGATCTCCGGCGCCACCACTGCAGCGCCTGGGACATCAGCGGCGGAGACCTCGGCGGCGCAGTCCTCCCGGACCGGTGCCGGCGCGCAGGCCTCCGAGGCCCCGGTCGAACGCGGATGATCCTGCGCAGCGCCGCCGTCGGCGTGATGCCCGGGACGAACCTGCTGCGCAGCGCCGAGCTCCAGGCCGCCGAGCTGCCGGCACCGCATCTTCCCGGGCTGCCCGAACTGCCCGGGCGGGGCCTGCACTCTCAGCTGATGGGACGCAGCCTCGCCCAGCTCGCCGAGCTCGCCACCGAGCTGACCTCCTACGGCTGGCGGCTGACTCAGCGCCCCGGCGCCGATGATCAACGTGCCCGCGGCTGGCTGCGCTCCGATGTGGACACCCTGGCCGATCTCCGCGGTGAGCGCCGCGAGTCCGGCCTGGACCCCGTCGCCGAGGACGGGCGCGGCGCTCCCCTGGTGCTCGAGCTGCTGGGACCGCTCAGCCTGATGGCCGGACTGGCGCTGCCCTCCGGGGAGAAGGTGCTCACCGATCACGGCGCGCGCCGGGATCTGGCTGCCTCGCTGGCGACCGGGGCCGCGGAGCACCTGAGCCACGTGCGCAGAGCCTGCGCGCCGTCGTCGTTGACCGTGGTCCTCACCGAGCCCGACTACACCCGCGTCCGCGGCGGGCTGATCCCCACGGTCAGCGGGTACCGCACCATCCGAGCGCTGGAGCGGGAGGAGGCACGGGGGCATCTGGGCGCCATGATCGAGACGCTGCAGCACGCCGGCGCGGATGAGGTCCTGCTGGATCTGGGCGGCCGCGTGGAGGCCGAGCACATCCAGGACTTCCGCGCGGACCGGGGCCCGCGGGCAGACGGTTTCGGGGTGGATCTCACCACGATGCAGGCCCCCGGCTGGGAGCGCACCGCCGAGCTGGTGGAATCCGGAGCCAGCATGCTCGCCTCCATGCTGACCTCCGCGGAGACCGCCGCCGCGGCTCGTCTCGGGTCGCCCGAGGCGGCCCGTCGCGGGGAGACCCAGCTGCCGCAGGTCAGTGAGTTGGCGCGGCGGCTGCGCGGTCCCTGGGAACGACTCGGGATGCCGCTGGGTGCCCTGGAGAGCTTCCTTCTGGTAGGTTCCGCGGACCGGCACGGCACGGAACCAGCCCGGTCGCGGTCCGCCGCGCTGACCGAGCCCGCCGCCATGCGGGTGATCACCCGTGTGCGCGACGCCGCCGAGGCGCTGCGTGAGCAGGTGCAGCAGGCCTGAGCGGCCGCGCCGCCGGGCGCACCCGAGGCAGACCCGGCCCGGTCCCGAATCAGCCCAGTCCCGAATCAGCACTCCCATAGAAGTGGGGTCCCGATGGACCAGCGACTCTCCCTGATCACCTTGGCCGTGGCGGATCTGCCCGCCACCCGACGCTTCTACCTCGAAGGGCTCGGCTGGGCGCCCAGCGTGGAGGCCCCCGGGGTGCTGATGCTGCGTGCCGGTGAGCACCTGCTGCTCTCGCTGTGGGATCGCGAGGAGTTCGAGGCCGAAGTGGGTCCGATCATGACCGGCACCGGCGTCGCCCCGCTGACTCTGGCGCACAACGTAACCAGCAACGACCAGGTCGATGAGATCCTGCACCTGGCCCAAGCGGCCGGTGCCAGCGCCGTCTCCCCGGCACAGCACCGCGAGTGGGGCGGCTACAGCGGCTACTTCGCGGATCCCGACGGGTTCCGCTGGGAGATCGCCTGCGCACCGGGTGAGGTCAACGACATCGTGCTGCCCTGATCCGAGGTCCCTCCCTCCTCTCCCGCTGCGTCCCCTCCCCCGGGTGCTTTCCCGCTCAGCGCCGGGCCGCGGCCATGCCCGCGCTGCGCGCCTGGGCGATCACAGCAGGCAGCGCGGCGATCAGCGCGTCGACGTCGCGCTGGGTGGTCGTCCATCCCAGTGTGAAGCGCTGGGCCCCGCGGGCCTGCTCCTCTCCCAGGCCCATCGCCAGCAGCACGTGCGAGGGGCGCGGCACCCCGGCGGTGCAGGCGGAGCCGGTGGCGGTGTCGAACCCTGCCATGTCCAGCATGAACAGCAGCGAATCGCCCTCGGCGTCCTCCACGGTGATGTGCAGATTGTTCGGCAGTCGCAGCTCCGGGTGGGTGCGCGGATCCGGTCCGCGCAGCGTCACACCCTCGAGTCCGACGACGGCGTCCAACAGCTGATCACGCAGCCCCGCCAGCCGCTGGGCCTCCTGCTGCGCAGACGCCACCAGCTCCTCGGCCACGGCGGCGAAGGCGCAGATCCCGGCGACATCGAGGGTCCCGGAGCGGATGTCGCGCTCCTGTCCGCCACCGTGGAGCACCGGGGTCAGCACCACGTCTCGGCGGACCAGCAGCGCGCCCACACCGACCGGGGCGCCGATTTTGTGCCCGCTGATCGCCAGCGTCGCCGCCCCGGAGTCACGGAAGCTCATCGGGGCCGCCCCGGCCGGCAGCGAGCCGAAGACCTGGACCGCATCGGTGTGCAGCGGGACCCCGAACCGTGCGCAGAGCTCACCGATCTGCGCCACCGGCTGGATCGCGCCGGTCTCATTATTGGCCCACATCACAGTCACCAGCGCCACGGACTCCTCCGACTGGGACAGGGTGGCCTCCAGCGCCGGAAGATCCACGATGCCCTCGTCATCCACGGCGAGGATCTCCAGCTCGGCGTCCTCGTGCGCCTGAAGCCATTCGGCGGTCTCGAGCACCGCGTGGTGCTCGATGCCGGGGAGCAGGATCCGGCGCCGTCCCGGGTCCTGGGTGCGGCGCTGCCAGTAGAGTCCCTTGACCGCCAGGTTGTCCGCCTCGGTGCCCCCGGAGGTGAAGATCACCTCTGAGGCGTGGGCGCCCGCCGCGCGGGCCAGCTGCTCCCGGGCGGAGTCCACGGCCAGCCGCGCCCGGCGGCCGGAGCCGTGCAGCGAGGAGGGGTTCGACAGCGCGGGCAGCATCTCGGTGAGCACGCGCATCGCGGTGGGCTTGATCGGGGTGGTGGCCGCGTGGTCGAAGTAGGATCCGCCGGGGGCGTCGGGTACAGATGACATCGTGTCCACGATTCTACGCTTTTGGGGCTATCGTGAATCCTCGATGAGCAGTGATTCCGGAGATCTCTACAGCGTGCTGGGCATCGGCTCCGATGCCGACGCCCAGTCCGTCCGCGCGGCCTACCGCCGGCGCGTGCGGCAGGCGCACCCGGATGCCGGAGGCACGGCCGAGGAGTTCCATCAGGTGCAGTCGGCCTGGGAGGTCCTCGGCGACGAATCTGCCCGCGCCGCCTACGACCGCAGGCTCCGCCAGCTACAGACCAGCGCCGAGAGCCCCGCAGACGAGGCCGCCGGCAGCGGCCCGATCTACGGCCGGGGTTCCGGCTTTGGCGGCTCAGGATCCGGGTTTCGGACCACCGCCTCCGGCAGCACCTCGGCGGGCTCCTCCAGCGCAGACTCCGCCCGGACGCCGTCGGGGGCCGCCCATCTGGCTCCGGTCTACATCCCTGACCTCTCGCAGCCCGAGCCGCTCTCGCTGCCGCTGACCAGCCAGCGCAGCCACGGCCGTTTCGCCTCCCGAGGACTCTTCGGCGGCGGGCGGGTGCGTCGCGCGGAGCGCATGGCCGATCTGCTGGAGAAGCATGTGCTCGCCGAGCTGCCCACGGCGCGGCTGTTCAACGCCGTGGCTCTGGAGCCGGCCGAGAAGGATCGGCGCGGAGGCAGCCGGCCCCCGCGCGGTCCCGCGGTGGATCATGTTCTGGTCTGCGGGGACACCTTGGTCGTGGTCACCTCCCTTGAGGTGCCCGCCGCCGCAGCCTCTTGGGACGGACGCCGCCTCCACGCAGCGGGCCGCTCGCTGACCCTGCCCGATCTCACCGGGGATTCCCGGCTGCTGCGGGCCACCCTCGAGGCGGCCATGCGGGAGACCGGACGGGAGACCGCCCTCAACCTGGGCCAGCAGATCGTGCTGCACTCCCCCGACGGCAGCATGCAGAGCCCGGTGATCGAGACCCGCGGCACCGGCTCCGGGCGCGCCCCGCTGGCCCCGGCGCGCGCCTTCCGCAGCATCCGAGAGCAGCTGGCCGCCTCCGACCAGGCCAACGTGATCGACCGGCACCTGCTCGCCGCGCTGCGCCGGCAGCTCCAGCACCCGCTGCAGTGACCTCCGGCTGACCTGGTCCGTAGGACCTAGGACCCTGGCCCACCTGACTGTTCCCGGCCCATGGTGAAGACACGCTCGAGGAATCACATCTCCGGGGAGCACCTCGCTGGCTCCGGACCCTCGACACAGTCGTGGAGGCGGGTGAAGCATGAGCAACGTCGGACTCTTATACGTCGGGGCGGTCCTGTTCATCAACGGGCTGATGCTGATCGGGGTGATCCCCGGCAAGTCTGCTGCCATCCTCAACTTCTTCGTCGGCGGCATGCAGGTGGTCTTCCCGACCATCGTTCTCATCCAGGCCGAGAATGACCCGGGGATCATCCTGGGAGCCGCGGGCCTGTACCTCTTCGGGTTCACCTACCTCTACGTGGGCATCATTCAGGTGACCGGCGTCAGCGGGGAGGGCCTTGGTTGGTTCTCACTGTTCGTCTCGGCGTGCGCGGTGGTGATCGGGTTCATCCAGCTGACACTGCAGGACCCGGTCTTCGCCGTCATCTGGTGGATCTGGGCGGTGCTGTGGTTCCTCTTCTTCCTGCTGCTGGGGCTGGGCATGGAATCTCTGGCGCATACCACCGGATGGTTCACGATCCTGATCAGCCACCTCACCGGCACGATCCCGGCCTTCGTCCTGCTGCTGGGCCGATACGAGTCCAACGTGCCCCTCGCCCTGACCCTCGCCGCCCTGGGATCGCTCGCGCTCCTCATCGCCATCACGCTCGGACGCCGGAGAGCAGCCGCGACGGAAGCCGAGGAATCCACCCCCGCACAACTCGTCACCTGAAAGAGGATCATGCCCACCTACGAGTTCCGATGCCCCGACTGCACCGACTTCGACCTGGTCTTCGCCATGCGCTCGGTGCCCGAGAACGCGACGTGCCCGACCTGTGGCGCGTCCGCCAGGCGCCGGGTCAGCGCGCCCAGACTCTCCCGGGCCGGTTCAGCGGCCTCCCGGGTCATCGACGCCACCGAGCGCAGCGCGCATGAACCCGAGACCGTCAGTTCGCTGCCCGGGCGGGCGCGCTCCGCCCCAGCGCAGAGATACACCTCGAACCCGCTGCATCAGAAGCTTCCGCGACCATAACCCCACGGCCCGACCTGTCCACAGAAGGAGAACACCATGCCTGAACTGCTGTTTCCGCTAGATTCTTCCAAAAAGTTCGAGGACCAGGAGAAGCTGGGGCATAACCGCTGGCATCCAGAGATCCCTCCGGTCGCCACCGTGAAGCCCGGGGACTCCTTCCGGGTGGATTGCCGCGAGTGGTTCGACGGCGCCATCGTCAACGACGACTCCGCCGAGGACATCCTCAACGCCCCGCTGCTGACGGTGCACAAGCTCAGCGGTCCCTTCGCCGTTGAAGGCGCGAAGCCAGGTGACCTGTTGGTCGTGGACATCCTCGATGTGGGCCCCATCCCGATGGAGGACTCTGGACCCCTCGCCGGTCAGGGCTGGGGGTACACGGGGATCTTCTCGCGCAACAACGGCGGCGGCTTCCTCACCGAGCAGTTCCCGGATGCGTATAAGGCCATCTGGGACTTCAGCGGCCAGACGGCCACCTCGCGGCATATCCCAGGCGTGTCCTTCACCGGGCTCATCCACCCCGGACTGATGGGAACGGCCCCCTCGGCGGAGCTTCTGGCCGTGTGGAACAAGCGTGAAGGCGACCTGATCGCCACCGACCCGCACCGGGTGCCGCCGCTGGCGCTGCCTCCGGAGCCGAGAGAGGCCGTTCTGGGGTCTCTGCCCTCGGAAGAGTTCAGCCGAGTCGCCGCCGAAGCGGCCCGGACGGCGCCCCCGCGGGAGAACGGCGGCAACCAGGACATCAAGAACCTGTCCAAGGGCACCCGCGTCTTCTACCCGGTCTTCGTGGACGGCGCGAACCTCTCACTGGGCGACCTGCATTTCTCCCAGGGCGACGGCGAGATCACCTTCTGCGGCGCCATCGAGATGGGCGGCTTCATCGACCTGCACGTGGACGTGATCAAGGGCGGCATGGAGACCTACGGGGTGAAGGAGAACGCGATCTTCATGCCGGGCAACGTCGATCCTCAGTTCAGCCAGTGGCTGGCCTTCTCCGGAACCTCCGTGACCTTGGACGGTGAGCAGCGTTACCTGGACTCGCACCTGTCCTACCAGCGCGCCTGCCTGCACGCGATCGACTACCTCACCAAGTTCGGATACTCCCCGGAGCAGGCGTATCTGCTGCTCGGGGCGGCACCGATCGAGGGCCGACTCTCCGGCGTGGTGGACATCCCGAACTCCTGTTCCACCGTCTATATCCCGACCTCGATCTTCGACTTCGATGTTCGACCCTCGGCTGCCGGACCGGTCCAGATCGACCCCGGCATCGGGGCACCGCGAGCCGCCAACCAGTGAGAACCCCACCGAGGTCCCGCCCCATCCGTGGGGCGGGACCTCGGGACATCCACCCGACTCGTGAGTCACGATGGCACCCAGAAGACTGCCGCACGCCCAGACCCCCGCCCGAAGGGATACGCGATGACTCGCCACGAGCCGCATGTGGAGGAAGCCGACGAGAACAACCTTGACGTCGGCAAGCCCAAGGACTGGGCCGCCGGCCTGCCGGGGGTGTACCACTCGATGCAGCCCGCGCTGAAACACATGGGCATCGAGCGCAGTGCTCGGACGCTGCTGGCGATGAACCAGAAACAGGGATTCGACTGCATGAGCTGCGCCTGGCCTGATCCCTCAGGTCACCGCAGCACCTTCGAGTACTGCGAGAACGGCGCGAAGGCCGTCACCTGGGAGGCCACACCCGTCACGGTCTCCTCAGATTTCTGGGCCGAGCACCCCATCAGCGAGCTGCGCGGACGCTCCGAGTACTGGCTGGGGATGCAGGGCCGGCTCACAGAGCCCGTCTACAAGGCCGCCGGATCCCAGCACTATCGACCGGTGGACTGGGACACGGCCATCGAGATCGTCGCGGAGAAGCTCAAGAGCCTCGCCTCACCCGACGAGGCCGCGTTCTACACCAGCGGACGCGCCTCGAACGAGGCGGCGTTCCTCTACCAGCTCTTCGTCCGCGGCTACGGCACCAACAACCTGCCGGACTGTTCCAACATGTGCCACGAATCCTCCGGTGTGGCGATGGGTGAGACCCTCGGGGTCGGCAAGGCCACAGTCTCCTATGACGACTTCCTCACCACGGATCTGCTGATCGTGATGGGGCAGAATCCCGGGACCAACCATCCGCGGATGCTCACCGCCATGGAGCAGCAGAAGGAGAACGGGGGCCAGATCGTCGCGATCAATCCCCTGCCCGAGGCGGGACTGCGTCGGTTCAAGAATCCGCAGAAGCCCAGGGGCGTGGTGGGCCGCGGCACCGACCTGGCGGATCAGTTCCTGCAGATCCGCGCCGGCGGAGACATGGCGCTGCTCCAAGCCGTGTCCAAGCGGGTGCTCGACGCCGAGGACCGCAACCCCGGCGGCGTGCTCGACCACGAGTTCATCACCGAGCACTGCGACGGGCTTGCCGAGCTGCGCGAACACCTCTCCCACCTTGATGAGCCGAGCATCCGCGAGGCGACGGGTCTGAGATCAGAGGAGATCGACGAGCTCGCCGAGCGGTACATGACCGCTGACTCGGTCATCGTCTGCTGGGCGATGGGCGTCACCCAGCAGAGGAACGGGGTGGGCACCATCAAGGAGATCATCAACCTGCTCCTGCTGCGGGGAAACTTCGGCCGCCCCGGAGCCGGAGCGGCACCGATCCGCGGGCACTCCAACGTCCAAGGTGACCGCACCATGGGCATCTGGGAGCAGATGCCGGCGTCGTTCCTGGACACCCTCGGCGAAGAGTTCTCCTTCGACCCGCCCCGTGAACACGGTGTCGACTCCGTGGACGCCGTGCGGGGCATGCGCGACGGCGCCATCAGGTTCTTCCTCTCCCTGGGCGGGAACTTCGCGTCCGCGATGTCGGACACCGGGGCCACCGAGGCCGCGATGGAGCACCTCGAGATGAACGTGCAGATCTCCACCAAGCTCAACCGGTCCCACACCGTGGTGGGCCAGGAGGCGCTGATCCTGCCGACCCTGGGTCGCACCGAGATCGATGTCCAGGCGTCGGGGCCGCAGTTCGTCTCCGTGGAGGACACCGTCAGCGCCGTCCATTCATCGCAGGGCAGGGTCGACCCGGTGGCGCCGAACCTGCTCTCTGAGATCGCCATCATCAGCCGCATAGCCCACGCGGTCCTGGGCGGCCGCATTGCCGCCGACTGGCAGGGATTCGAAGCGAACTACGACCTCATCCGCGATCACATCTCCCACGTGGTCCCGGGCTGCGGGGACTATAACCGGCGCATCCGCGAGAAGGACGGCTTCCTCCTGGCCAACGGGCCGCGCGACTCCCGCACCTTCAACACCGGCACCGGCAGGGCCAGGATGACCGTGAATCAGCTGGATCCGATGAACTGCCCGCCGGATCGTCTGATCCTGCAGACCATGCGCTCCCACGACCAGTTCAACACCACCATCTACGGCTACAACGACCGGTATCGCGGAATCAAGAAGGGCCGGCATGTGCTCTTCGTGAACCCCGAGGACCTCGCACGCCTGGGTTTCAGCGACGGGGACCTGGTGGACGTCCACGGGGAGTCCACGGACGGCAAGGACCGCGTGCTGCGCAGCTTCCGCGCGGTGTCCTACCCCTCGGCGCAGGGCTGCGCGGCGGTGTACTACCCCGAGGGCAACGTCCTGGTGCCCCTGGACGACACCGTGCAGGGCAGCAACACCCCGATCTCCAAGGGTGTGATCATCCGGCTCGAGCATGCGGCAGCGGCCCCGGTCGGGGACAGCAGCCAGGAGAAGGCGCCCGCGGCACGGTGACCCTGGGCAGGCGCCCGCAGCATACTGACCCTGGGCAGGCGCCCGGCCCTCCCCCGCCGGCGACGGAGACCTGACCGGTGGACGGTCGCCGGTAGGATGACCGGCGTGGAGACTGCGATACGCGTGCTGGTGGACCAGCCTGAGATTCCCGGCAACACCGGGAACCTGATCCGGCTCGCCGCCGTCACCGGCGTCGAGCTGCACCTGGCCGAGCCGCTGGGATTCGACTTCGCCGATGCAAAGCTGCGCCGGGCCGGACTGGACTACCACGACCTCGCCGTGCTCACGGTGCACCCGAGCCTGGAGGCCGCCTACGCGGCGCTCGCCCCAGAACGGATCTTCGCATTCACCGGTGAGGGCACCGTCGCCCACACTTCCATCAGCTACCGCGACGGGGATGTGCTGCTCTTCGGACGGGAATCCACCGGGCTGGATGAAGAGGTCAAGGCGGATCCGCGTATCACGCAACGGGTGCGCATTCCGATGCTCGCCTCCCGCCGGTCGCTGAACCTGGCGAACTCGGTCTCGATCGCGGTCTACGAGGCCTGGCGTCAGGACGGTTTCAGCGGCGCTGTCTGATCCCGCGGCGGGTGTTGGTGCCGCGGCGCGGCGCTGAGGATGGATACACTCACCAACCATGGACACCGCCTCTGACCGCCCTGCATCGGACCGCCCCGACGATCGTTCTGACGGCGGCCGGACCCCCGCAGATCAGCACCGCGGAACCCAGCACACCACCACCGAGACGGCGAGTCACCAGGTGCCCGCGGAACCTGACACGGATCCGCACCCGGGCACGGCCGAGACGGCGCAGCACGGGCACGCCGACGACGCTGAACACGACGCCGAGTCAGGGCACACGGCTGAGTCGGGGCACGACACTGCCCGTGGGCACACAGCTGAGCCCGAGCACACCACTGACCATGGCCACACTGCGGCCGATGACCAAAGCGCCGATCACCTGGACTCGGCCCAGTCGCTGAGCGACCCGACGCTGAGCGAGCTGCTCGCAGGGTCCGCCCGGGGTGAACAGCCTTCCTTCGCCACCTTCTACGACGCCACCTCCGACGTGGTCTACGGCCTGGCGCTGCTCATGCACGCTGACGCCCAGGGCGCCCAGGATTCCACGCTGGCGGTCTATCACCAGCTCTGGGACCAGGCCGATGAGCGCGCCCAGGATCTGCGGCTGCAGTCCCAGGCCTCGGAGCTGCTCACCGATGAGCACGCCGCCCAGGAGCAGGTCCAGGAGGAGGCCTACCGGCCCAGCGAGTATGAGCTGGTGCTGGAGTGGCTGGTGCCGCTGGCGCACCGGATCATCGTTGAGCGCTTCCGAGAAGGTCTGGCCACCCCGATCCCGCTCACCGTGGTCCCGGCCGAGCAGGGCGGCGGCATCGCCGGGCTGCCCGAGGAGATCATCGAGGACATCAGCGTCCTCTCTGACTCCCAGTCGCAGGCGCTGGCGCTGAGCTATCTGGCCGGAGGCACCCATCAGCAGGTCGCCGCGCAGGTGGGATCCGCCGTGCCCGCGGTGAAGTCGCGTCTGCGGGATGGCATGACACGGATGCATGCCCGTCGCACCACCCTGGAGGCGGAGCTGGACCCGATCCTGCGGGCTGCGGTGACCAAGAAGGACGTGGAGCGCTCCGGGGCGGTGAAACGGAACTTCACCGAGGACATCAGCTCCGACGTCGAGAACGGGCTGCTGGTGGAGCTCGCCGAGGTCCACGCCCTGGACGCGATCGACAACCGGGAACGCGCGGTGCTCGATGAAGCGGCGCTGACCGCGGACGAGGCCACCGCGCGGGCCTGGGACACCCGGGTGCTTGCCGCCCGTCGCACCCTGGCCGAGATCTTCACGGCCTACCCGGTGGTCCCGCCGAGCAACCTGCTCGATGAGGTGCTGCACAACCTCTCAGACCAGGAGGTCGGGATGGGGATGGTGGAGTCCATCTCCAGCCACACCGAGGTCACCTCCAAGCGTGAGCCGGTGATGAAACGCTGGATGATCGTGACCGGGCTGGGCGTCGTCGTACTTGCCGCGATCCTGCTGATCTGGGGTTTCGCCTCGGGTCAGGACATCCAGGCCACAGCCGACGGTGACCCGGAGGCCCGAGTGGTCGAGGGCGTGGAACTCACCGAGGGGGGCACCGCGCGGGCGGTGATATCGACCGCCGAGGGGGTCGGCTATGTCGACTTCTTTGAGGTCGGAGAGCTCGAAGGCGACACGACCTACCAGCTCTGGCTGATGCCGCGCGACGAGGGCCAGCCCAGCTCGCTGGGGAACTTCACGGCCGCGGAGCTCGAGGAGGAGATCGTCACCCTGCGAGACATCGAGGCCAACCGAGCCCTGCAGATCACCATCGAGACGATCCGCGGCGAGGAGCGGCCGACGGGTGAGACCGCCGGTGAGATTGAGCTGCGTGAACGCGTCACCGACGGGCCGCAGTACGGCGGCTCCGTGGATGAGGACCAGGAAGAGGACTGATGAGCGGAGAAACCATGTCTACCCCGAACAGCCAGCCCGAGCCCGCGGCGAGCGGTGGCACCGAGTTCGCCACCTGCGACCTCTACGACGCCGACGAGTCGCTGCAGTCGCTCTCCCTGCAGCTGCTGAACCTCGGCGGGCGCGCCCGCTTCACCGGCCAGGTGCGGACCATCAGCTGCTACCGGGACAACGGGCTGGTCAAGGAGCTGCTGAACACCCCCGGCGAGGGTTCGGTGCTGGTCGTCGACGGCGCAGGGTCCCTGGACTCGGCGCTGATCGGAGACATGATCGCCGCCTCTGCGATCGAGAACGGCTGGGCAGGGGTGGTCATCCACGGCGCCGTCCGGGACCGCGAGCAGCTCGCCGAGATGGATCTCGGGGTCCGCGCGCTGGGATCGAACCCGCGCAAGTCGGTCAAGGAAGGGCTCGGTCAGGTGGATGTGCCGCTGCAGTTCGGCGGCGTCACCTTCGTTCCCGGCGCCACGCTCTGGTCCGACGCCGACGGAGTGCTGGTCACCCCCGCCTGAGCTGCCGCTCTCCCGAGCCGCCGGTCTCCCGAGCCGCCGGTCTCCGGATGCGCCGGTCTCCGGATGCGCCGGTCTTCCGAGGCGCGAGGCGCTCCGGGGCCCGCGCATACGGTGGAGCCTACGGTGATCTCCAGTACCCGATCGAAGCGGTCTCAGAACCCGCTGATCGTGTCCGGTGCGTT
The DNA here is from genome assembly GCF_014138825.1 of Nesterenkonia sandarakina. Taxonomy (NCBI): domain Bacteria; kingdom Bacillati; phylum Actinomycetota; class Actinomycetes; order Micrococcales; family Micrococcaceae; genus Nesterenkonia; species Nesterenkonia sandarakina. Next base: position 1,548,092 of record NZ_JACJIH010000001.1, read on the forward strand.
GACGGTGACCCAGTGGAATTCTTCGGCGTAACCGCCGGCACCGTGGATCTGACGCATCTTCTCCAGCACATAGCCCTCCATCCGGGCAGCGTCGGGGTGCTGGCTGAAATGCGCCCGCAGTGCGCTCATCTTCACCGACTCCTGACCCGTGACGTCCAGACGCAGGTTGACCCGTTCCTGCGGGGCGGTGGTGAGCATCAGATGCCGGATCTTGAACGCCTCAAGCCCCTCGGCCGCCAGCTCCGGGTAGGCGAAGGGATTCTCGACATAGGGGTACGAGGCACGCACCACTGCCTCCCCGCAGGCCATATGGTCAGGGTGAGACTTCTGCAGCCGATCCCAGGCACGCTCGGGATGCGGAGAGATCACCAGCTCAGGCCTGACCTCACGCATGATCCGCACGATCTTCCCGACCAGCTCGGCGGTGGGGGCGACGAAGCCGTCCCGCTCATCGAGCAGGATGACCCGATCCACCCCCAGCACCGCCGCCGCCTGGCGCTGCTCCGCCTCACGCACCCGGGCCATCTCTGCGGCATCGCGGCCGGGCTCGAAGCCTCCGGCGTCACCGGCGGTGAGCAGACACAGGGTCACGGCCACCCCAGCTTCGGTGAAGGCCGCGATGCTGCCTGCCGCACCGAAGTCGATGTCATCCGGGTGCGCCCCGAATGCCAGCACCGAGCTCAGCCCATGCTCTGCGGCGAGCCGCGCCGGTGTCACCGGCGCGGAACCCGGACTTCCCGGATCGTCACCCCCGGCGGAGAGATCGGGCTCAGGTCGCGCCAAGGGTCACCTCGGTCTCTTCCTCGGCGCCGTCACGCACGTAGGTGATCGTCACGGTCTCCCCTGCGGGGTACTCCCGGATGGTTGCGGTCAGCGCGAGCGAATCCTCGATCCTCCGGTCATTGACCGCGGTGATGATGTCACCGGTGGTCAGTCCGGCGTCCGCAGCGGGCGTGTTGCCCGGGACGTCGTCGATCAGTGCGCCCACGGTGAAGCCAGGCATCACCGGAGCGACTCCGGGGTCAGTCTCCCCGGAGGCGTCCTGGGATCCGGCGGCCGCCACCGTGACTCCGAGCAGCCCGTGGGAGACCTCGCCGGTGTCGATCAGCTCCTGGGCGACCCGCTGGGCGTAGTCGATGGGCACGGCGAAGCCCACACCGATGGATCCGGCGTCGGTCTCGGCGCCTCCTCCGGAGGAGGCGATGGCCACGTTGACCCCGATCACCCGGCCTTCGTCGTCGACCAGGGCCCCGCCGGAGTTGCCGCGGTTGATCGCGGCGTCGGTCTGGATCACGTTGAGGTGGATCGACCCCTGGGTGGGTGATCCTTCCATGTCCGGGAAGTAGAACTCGAAACCGTCTTCCTCTGAGCCCTCCTCCGGAGCTTCGGGAGCATCGGCGCCGTCATCCTCCACCGCCGAGGAGGCCACGGAGATCGTCCGGTTCAGCGTGGAGACGATCCCGTCGGTGACGGTGCCGGAGAGTCCCAGCGGAGCACCGATGGCGATGCTCTGGTCCCCGACGTTGAGGTCGCCGGAGGATCCCAGCTCGGCGGGCTGGATGCCGTCGATGTTCTCCAGCTTGATCACCGCAAGATCACTGAGCGGGTCGGTGCCCACCAGTTCCGCGGCGGAGACGGACCCGTCACTCATCCGGACCTCGATCTCCGGGTCGGCAGCGGCCCCGCCGAGGGTCACCACATGGGTGTTGGTCAGCACGTGACCCTCCTCATCGAGGATGATCCCCGAACCCGAACCGCCCTGGCTGCCATCGTTGACTGCGAGGGTCACCACTGACGGGGAGGCCTTCGCCGCCGCCGCGGTGACCACCGTGGCCGAATCCGGGTTGTTGATCTCGATCCCGTCGGACGCGGAGGTGCTCACGCTTCCGCCGTCTCCGAGCACGGCCTGGGACCCCGCCACCACGCCGCCGCCGAGCAGCCCGGCCAGCAGCACCGCGAGCGCCAGGGAACCCACGCCCACCGTCCGCTTGTTCCGAGGCTGCTTCTGCGAGGAATCGGCAAAGGCCGCACCTGAGCCATACCCGGCGTAGCCGCCAGTCGCTGCATAAGCGGGATCCTGGTAGTGCTGGGACTGGGCATACTGGTCTTGGCCGTACTGGTCCCCGCCGTACTGGTCCCCGCCCTGCGGATACTGCCCGTGCGGGTTTTGACCATACTGACCGTGGCCGTACGGGTCCTGACCATGCTGGCCCTGGCCGTACTGATCCTGGCCATGCTGGCCCTGGCCGTACTGGCCCTGGCCATGTTCCGCCTGGGTGTACTGACCCTGGCCGTACTGATCCTGCCCGTACTGGCCCCCGCCGTACTGGCCCTCACCATGTTCCGCCTGGGTGTACTGGCCTGATCCGGGCTGGGAGCCGGGCGGGGCGGGGGGCGCGTCGGGCGCGTTGAGCGGGGAGGACTCCTCGGAGCTTCGGCCCTCGGGGGACGGGCTGCCGTATCCCGGGCTGCCGTGGCCCGTCTCAGGCCCGGGGGCCGACTCCCCATGAGGATCCTGCGCCTCTTCACGCGCCGGAACGGGGTCGATCCGCGCGGTGGCGTCCTCCGGAGGGTTTACCTCATCCCGGTCAGGACTGTTATGCGGATCTGAACTCATGGTGGAACCTGCCTCTGTGGTCTTGCGGTGCAATAGTGTGCCGGCCGGAGCGTGACACGCATGCTGGCCTGTGGCTCGACTGCTATTGTCCGCGCCCATTCTGTATCGACGACGATAACCGGCTGGATGCCTCCTGGACGATTCCAGGAGACGCCGATGGTCTGAGCTGGGCCTGGACGTGCCTGACACCAGCCCTCCCTACGCCCTCAGGGGAGCTGACCGTTGCCTGATAGACGATGTCATAGGCCACTTATAGACTCGGCCCATGGTGCCCGAGATAGTCCTCAGTCCCCCCATCACCCTGGGAATGATCGTGATCGGCCCGCTGCTGATCGGTGCGGTCATCTTAGGACTGATCGGTCTGGGTGCAATGTGGCTCTCGGGCGGGAAGAAGCAGGACCGCCGGCTCCAGGGCTTCGCGGATCGCCAGCGCCTCTCCTCCGGTCGGGACTCCGAACCGGTCTCCGCAGAAGAGCGTCGACTCGCTGGGATGAGCCTCGAGGAGCTGCGGCGCGAGGCGGGTTCTCTGCTGATCGCGGCCGATAATGCGGTGAACTCCTCCGAGCAGGAGATCCTCTTCGCCAGCGCCGCCTATGGCGATGAACAGGTGGCCCCGTTCCAGAAGGACGTGGACCAGGCTCGGGAGCACCTGCAGGAGTCCTTCCGGATGCAGCACCAGGTGGACCGTGACCCCCCGGAGGATGAGGCGCAGGCCCGTGAGCTGCTGCGCAAGGTGATCGCCAACTGCCAGCAGGTCAATGAGACCCTGGAGTCGCACCGCCAAGACTTCGAGTCCCTGCGCAGCCTGGAGCTCGACCCCCGGCCGGCGCTGGATCAGCTCCGTGCCCGGATCGAGGAGCTCGGCCGCCGCCGGGAGCAGGCCCAGAAGCGACTGCCAGATCTGCAGTCCACATACGACGACGACGCGCTCGCCTCCTTCACCGAAGGCCTGACGCATTCCTCGCGCAGCCTCGACCACGCCCGGCGCGCCGCCGCCGAGGCCGAGCAGGCGCTCACCGGTTCAGACGCCTCCGACGCGGTGGTCGCGATCCACACCGGCGAAGAAGCGGCCGGGGAAGCCGGGAAGCTGATCGACTCCCTGGAGGAGACCCAGCTGCGACTGCGCAGCGCCGAGCAGAACCTCAGCATCGGCCTGGACCAGACCGAGCAGGACATCGCCCAGGCCCGCGCCACCATGCAGGCAGGTCAGTCCGCAGAGCTCGCAGGACCCATCGCCGCCGCCGAAGCGGCGGTGAAACAGGTCCGCCGCGCTCTGGACTCCCAGCAGAAGACGAACCCGCTGGAGCTGCTGAACTCCCTGGAGATCGCCCACCGGGAGCTCGATGAGCCGCTGAACGCAGTGCGCGACCAGCAGGCCAGGGATCGTCGCGCCCGCGAGGTGCTCCAGACCGAGATCCTCACCGCGCGGCACCAGGTGCAGTCCTCGCGTGACTACCTGCGTTCCAAGCGCAGCGGCGCCACCTCCCGGACCCGGATGGCCGAGGCGGAGCGTACCCTCGCCGAGGCGGAGTCCATCGGGGATGACCAGCCGGCGAAGGCCCTCGAGCTGGCGACCCAGGCCAAGACGCTCGCCGTCCAGGCCGCCCAGATCGCACGCCAGGAATCGGCCGAGGACGCGCTCAGCGGGGGCGGAGGCTACGGCGGCGGGTTCGGAGGCTTCGGCATGCCCGGCGGCTACGGCTACCCCGGAGGCCGCGGAGGCATGGGCGGCGGCTTCGGACGCCGTCGTCGGATGTTCTGACGTCCCGGGCCCAGGGATTCCTGCGGCTTCCCCGGGGACCTGCCATGGCCGTGGGCAGGTGCCGTGACTAGTATCGACATGGTGAGCAGTTCAGAGACATTGATGCACAAGGAAAGGTGAACACTGTGAGCAAGCAGTCCATTTTAGGTCGCATGTCCCAGCTGGTACGCGCGAACGTCAACGCCATGCTGGATCGCTCCGAGGACCCGGAGAAGATGCTCGACCAGATGGTCCGAGACTTCACCAACAACATCTCAGAGGCCGAAGAGGCGATCGCCCAGACCATCGGCAACCTGCGCATGATGGAGGACGATTACAAGGAGGATCTCGAGAACTCCCGTTCCTGGGGGCAGAAGGCCCTCGCCGCCTCCCGCAAGGCCGATGAGTTCCGTGACGGCGGCAACGCCGAGAATGCGCAGAAGTTCGACAACCTCGCCCGGGTTGCCATCCAGCGCCAGATGGAGGCGGAGTCCTCCGCGAAGTCCTCGGAGCCGACCATCACCTCCCAGCGTGAGATCGTGGACCGGCTCAAGACCGGCCTGGAGCAGATGAAGACCAAGCGTCAGCAGCTGGTCTCCAAGCGCGACGAGCTGATCGCCCGCTCCCGCGCCGCCCACGCCCAGTCCCAGGTCCACGACGCCGTGAAGTCCATCGACGTGATGGACCCGACCTCCGAGGTGGGCCGCTTCGAAGAGAAGATCCGCCGCGAAGAGGCGAAGGTGCGCGGGCAGAACGAGCTGGCCGCCTCCTCCCTGGACGCGCAGTTCGAGTCCCTGGAGGACCTCGGCGAACAGGCCGAGGTCGACGCCCGGCTCGCGGCGCTGAAGTCCGGCAGCTCCGCGCCGGCAGCCCTGGGCGCCGGAAGCTCGGATGCTCAGGCCACCGAGGACTACGCCGCGCAGCTCGAGGCTGAGGAGCGCGATCGCGCCTGAGCGCAGCTGTATGACGTCGGTTCAGCGCTCACGCTGAAGTGATGGAACAATGGGGAGTGAACGCGATGTTCACTCCCCATTGTCATCGCAGCAACCCAACCTTCCAGGAGATCTCCGTGACCACTGAGTCCACCTCGCACACTGCTGCCGCCACCGGCGCCACCGCTGTGAACACCGGACTGGCCCAGATGCTCAAGGGCGGCGTGATCATGGACGTGGTCACCCGCGAGCAGGCCCGCATCGCCGAAGACGCCGGTGCCGTCGCTGTCATGGCCCTCGAGCGCGTGCCCGCCGACATCCGCGCCACCGGCGGTGTCGCCCGGATGTCTGACCCCGACCTGATCACCGGCATCATCGACGAGGTCTCGATCCCCGTGATGGCCAAGGCCCGGATCGGGCACTTCGTCGAGGCGCAGATCCTCGAGCACCTCAAGGTCGACTACATCGATGAGTCTGAGGTCCTCTCCCCCGCGGACTACATCCACCACATCGACAAGTCCAAGTTCAAGGTGCCCTTCGTCTGCGGCGCCACGAATCTCGGTGAGGCGCTGCGCCGGATCACCGAGGGCGCCTCGATGATCCGCTCCAAGGGCGAGGCCGGCACCGGCGACGTCTCCGAGGCGATGAAGCACATCCGCACCATCAACGCCGAGATCGCCCGGCTGACCTCGCTGGCCGAGGACGAGCTCTACCTCGCCGCGAAGGACCTGCAGGCCCCCTATGAGCTGGTCAAGCAGATCGCACGTGAAGGCCGCCTCCCGGTGGTCCTCTTCGTCGCCGGCGGCGTGGCCACCCCCGCCGATGCCGCGATGATGATGCAGATGGGCGCCGACGGAGTGTTCGTGGGCTCGGGCATCTTCAAGTCCGGCAACCCCGCCGAGCGCGCCGCCGCGATCGTCAAGGCCACCACCTACTACGACGACCCCGCGGTGGTCGCCGAGGCCTCCAAGGGTCTGGGTGAGGCGATGGTCGGCATCAACGTCGCCGACCTGCCGGCCCCGCACCGGCTGGCCGAGCGCGGCTGGTGAACACACCCCGCATCGGGGTCCTGGCGCTGCAGGGGGCCGTGGCCGAGCACGCCCGCGCCCTGCGCGCCGCGGGCGCTGAGGTCTCCACCGTGCGCCGCCCCGCCGAGCTCGAGGGCCTGGACGGGCTGATCGTGCCCGGCGGGGAATCCACGACCATGGCTCGGCTGGCCGCCCCGGTGCGACTCATGGAGTCCATCCGGGAACGGCACGCCGAAGGCATGGCGATGTTCGGAACCTGCGCCGGCATGATCCTGATGGCGGATCAGATCCTCGACGCCGAGGCGCTCACCGGGTTCGAGCGGATCGGCGGTCTGGACGTGGTGGTGCGCCGCAACGGCTATGGCAGCCAGCTGGAATCCTTCGTCGGTCCGCTGCAGGTCAGCGGGATCCCCGGGGAGGATGCGACGCCATTGCAGGCGGTCTTCATCCGAGCCCCGGTGATCGAGTCCCTTGGGCCCGAGGTGGAGGTCATCGCGTCCTGGCAGGAGCGACCGGTCGCGGTCCGTCAGGGTCGGATCCTGGCGGCAAGCTTCCATCCTGAGCTGACTCCCGATCATCGGCTGCACCGGCATTTCGTGGAGCTCAGCGCACAGCGCACCGTGAGCTGACCTGAAATTTGGTCCCGGTTCGGGCATGATGTCCCAAGAATGCCGCACGCGGGACCATCGACTCAGGAGAGATCATGACTGACGGACCACATCACGGGCAGAGTGCCACGGGACCGGCCGCTCGCGCCGCCGACCCGAACACGCCCCAGGTCCAGCTGCACATGCTCGCCGGGGACCACCCCGAGCTCCGCCCGCTGATCGCGGAGAATCCCAACACCTACCCCGAGCTGCTGCAGTGGCTCTCCGAGCTGGGCGACCCAGCGGTCGACGCCGCGCTGCGACGTCGATCCGCCGGGTCGGTGGAGCCGGGACGGGACCAGCCCACCTCGATGCTCCCGGCAGCAGGGGACCCCGCCCGGGGCCCCTCTGAGACTGACGAGTTCTCAGCGGTCCGTGAGGACCACCTCCACCCTCAGGATCACGGCTACCGGGATCAGCACGGTCAGGGCTACCCGGGGCAGCACGGTCAGGGCTATGACCCGGTGCCCTCGCGCCAGGGGTACTATCCCGCCGCACCGGCCGGCCCGGCACCCTGGCAGACCCCTGCCGCCCCGGCGTCGTACGCCGAGCCGGAACCCGAACCGCGGCGTCGCGGCGGCGGCACCTGCGCGATCCTGCTCATGATTCTGCTGCTCGCCGTGGCGGCGGTGGTCGCCGCGTACTTCCTGATCTTCAACGGTGTCCTCAGCGGCGATGACTCCGCCGAGGAGTCCTCGGTCTCGCAGGAGCAGGCCGAAGAAGGAGCGCCCGCCCCCGAGGAGGCGGCCGAGGGGCAGGACCCCGCCGAGGACGACGCCGAGCCCGCCCGTCCAGCCCCCGAGGGGGCGCAGGACATCCCCGCCTTCACCGCACCCTCGGGCAACATCAACTGCGCCATGAGCGAGGACGAGCTCGAGTGCAGCATCTTGGACTACAGCTTCGAGACCCCGGAGGACTGTGAAGGCCCGGCGCGCCTCTCGGTCGGGTCGGAAGATCCTCGACTCGAATGTGGCAGCACCGAGGGCGAGAACTCGGCGACCCTGCAATATGGCCAGTCCGCCAGCAATGGCCGGTTCGCCTGCGTCTCCTCCGAATCGGGCTTCGAGTGCTGGAACACCGAGACCGGCAACGGCTTCTTCATGGCTCGAGAGAGCTACCAGCTGCAGAACTGACGCCATGCCAGGTGCCCCGCGCAGGTAAACTTCGCTCAAACGGCACTGTTCACGCTGCACGGCAGGCCTGGTGCGCCGCCGTCGGGACCTCAGAAGGAACGCATGGCTTCGATCGACGACGAGCTCGGCCGCATCGCCTCCGATCCCGGCACGGACTGGGACACGCTGCACTGGATCGCGGAGAACCACCCGTCGCTGCGCGCGGCCGTGGCCGAGAACCCCGCGACCTACCCGGAGCTGCTGGACGCCCTCGCCTCGCTGGGTGACCCAGAGATCGACGCCGCCCTGGCCCGGCGGGCCAGCGACCCACCGGAGTCCGCCAGGCAGAGCCCCGAGACCCCCACCCCCGCCCCGCCGCCCGACGCGCCCTCGGACCACACCCCCACCCAGGACGAATCGGTGACCGCCGCGAGACTCGACGCGCAGGACACCGGCGAGGTGGACCCCGTCACCGCGACTCAGCCCGGTCACAACGCGCAGGACACCTGGTTTCCCGGGGATTCCTCCGCCAGCGACAAGGCTGCCCCCGGTCCTTCTCGCGTGACCTCCGTCGCCGGCTACGGGGCCGCGCGGCGCGCGCCGCTGCAGAGACGCCGGTCCAGGGCGCCGAAGTTCATCCTCGCGGTGCTGCTGCCGGTCCTGGTGCTGGTCGGCCTCGTCGCTATGGCGTTGTCCCTGCTGGACGGCGGCTCCCCCGCGGATGCTCCCGCCGCCGATGCCCCGGCGAGCAGCGCACCCGCAGAAGGCGGTGAGGAGGGAGCCGGTGAGGAGCCCGAGCCCAGCCCGAGCCCGGAGCCCCCTACCCCCGATGAGCTGCGCGTGGAGGTGGCAGGCCTGCCCGAGGAGTCCAGCTGCGACTCTCCCGCGCAGGACGGCGAGGTCCTCGCCGAGCTCGCCTCGGCCGCCTCGCAGGAGGGACGCTGGGTGGAGTCGTCCGATGGCGAGCTGGTCCAGGACGCGCTTCTAGGTCTCCAGGAGAACTGCGACAGCACCCATGCTGCGGCTTTGTATCTGGACCTCCGGGAGTCTGAGGAGACCGCCTCGGCGCTGCGCGGCACAGTGTCGGACATGGGCACCGCCTGGATCCAGACCTCGTTCCCGGCGCAGGGCCAGCCGTTGAACTCCTTCGTCTCCCCCGACGGCAACGTGCTCTGTGAGCTCTCGGACACGCTGCGCTGCCGGGTGCTCCAGCACAGCTTCACCGCCCCGGAGGGCTGCACCGAGGGAGCCACCTACGCCATCCGGGTGGACCGCACCGCGGAGCCGGACTGTGAGAACCCGGTGCCGCAGCAGAATCAGCCGGTGCTGGGCTATGGGCAGACGGCGTACAACGAGTTCTTCGCCTGCACATCCTTCCAGTCGCAGATGTCCTGCTGGAATCAGCTCACCGGAGAAGGCATCAACCTCTCAGCGAGCCGGAACTTCACCTACTGACCGGTCTGATGCCACACGCGCCCACCAAGACCGACCGGTCCCGGCGCGACACGCTCGTACACATCGCAGGGTCAGACCACCTCAGGGGTGAGCGCATGCGCACGTGCGATCAGGCTGCAGAACTCTGCCTGGTCCAGGTTCTCCAGCTTCGTGAATGTCAGCGCAGCGGCCCCCACCTTCACGCGTCCGAGCCGATCGGCCCGCTGCTTGAGAAGGTACGCCCCGTCCTCGACGGCATTGATGTAGACGGAGAGGTGCTTGGTCTGCTCGGCGAGCCCGATCAGGAACCAGTCCACATGGGCACCGCGCGGCCTGGGCTGGCGCAGCCTGCCGTAGCCGATGATGCTCTGCTCGGTGCCGCCCCACATCCGTCCGCGCCAGAGCACCCGACTGATCCCCGGCAGCTCGGCGGTGATCCAGCCGTCCAGCACGGTCATCTCGGCAGAACGTACCGCGGTTCTGAGGTGGTCCTCCACGCTGTCAGTGACCGGCTCCATGGCCCGAGCCTACTCGGCACGCACACCCGCGGACTCACCCCGCCCCTAGCACCCCTCTGCGGTCTTGTGGCCTGGCCGCGGGAAAGAGCACCCGCGGGATGAACCAGACGCAGAAGATCATGCCCAAAAGCTCGACGAGGGACTGCATGACCACCACGATCGCGGCAGTCTCCCAGCCCGCAGGCAGCGCCAGCGCGAAGGGCAGCACGATGAAGGAATTCCGGGTGGCCATCGAAAATGCCAGGGTGCGCCCCTGCGCCAGGCCCAGCCCCGCCATGCGGGCCAGAGCTCTCGAGAGCAGCAGACTGACCGCCAGGAACAGCATCACCACTCCAAGGACTGTCGGCAGCAGATGAACATCCTCGAGGACCGCACCGACGTTCGCCACGGCGACCAGCAGCACCACCACGGCCAGCAGCGGCACCGGCCACCAGCCGAGATGGCCGACGACGGCGGCTCCCGTTGGTCTGCGTCCGGCCCAGGCCTCAGTCAGCAGGGCCAGCCCCAGCGGCAGCAGCACGACCACGACAGCGGGCCAGATGTCTGCCGGGGCGAAGACCACCCGCAGGTCAGCGTCTGAGAGCAGCCAGAGGTAGAACGGCAGGAGCAGCAGTTGGAGCACCAGAAGCACCGGGGTCAGCGCGGTCGCCCGGGCGGCGTCACCGGAGCCCAGCTGACTGAAGCTGATGAACCAGTCGGTGCACGGCACCAGCAGCACCAGCAGCAGGCCCAGCTGCAGGGCCTGATCGTCAGGGAGGAACTGGACCAGGGCCCAGACCACTGCCGGCAGCAGCACGAAGTTCCCGAGCAGGGCCGCCGCCATGAAGCGCCGCTCGGTGAACGCCGCGGGCACCGACGCCATAGGCACCTGGGTGAACGTCGCATAGAGCAAGAGCCCCAGGACCGGCCACAGCAGCGCATCTGCGGTGCCACCCAGCTGTGGTGCCAGCTTTCCCAGGCCAAGCCCGCACAGGACCGAACTGAGGTAGAGCCAGACCTGGTGGCGCTCGAGAAGTTGGCGTCGCATCAGTCCGGCGGCTCCTTACTCTGTCGTCGCATCGGTCCGGCGGCTCATGACCCTATCCACCACCGTGTCGTTGCACCACACCCTGTCACAGGTCCGACGCTGCGACCGAGGGACCTACGGCTCTACTCGCGCGCCGCAGGTTGCTGCATGGTGGAGACAGCAGCGGCGTTCAGCCTCCGCTGATCCCCGCGCTGACGATGAGTCCGGCCATCTTCCAGACCGAGAGGCGCAGCCCGTGGGTATCACCGAAAACCGGGATCAGGAGATAGCACGGTTGTCTGCAGAGGTCGACCGGTTGCAGTCGCAGCTGCATTCCGAGCCGGTGGGACCGGTGGAGCCGCCGCCCGCGGCCCCGCACAGGACAGGACGGGGACGTGCCGTCCTCGCCGCCCTGCTGATCGTCCTCGGCGTGCTCACTGCCCCGCTCGCCGTCGGTGCCGCCTGGGCCAAGGCTGAAGTCACCAACACCGACCAGTTCGTCGCCACGGTGGCACCGATAGTCGACGACCCCGCCTTCCAGGCGTTCTTGGTCGACGAGATCACCGTGGCTATCAATGAACAGATCGACGTCGAGACGGTCACCTCCGAACTCTTCGACGGAATCGCGACCCTCGACCTCCCGCCCCGGGCCGCCGAGGCGCTCCAGCTGCTCGAACAGCCCGCGGTGGAAGGTGCCCAGTCGCAGATCCGCTCCACCACTGAGCGGCTCATCGCCTCCGACACCTTTGAACAGGTCTGGGATCAGGCGCTGCGGATCAGCCACGCCCGGCTGACCGCCGCGCTCAGCGGAGACACCTCCGGTGCCCTGGTGATCAGCGACTCCGGCGAGGTGGGCATCCAGCTCGGACCCATCATCGCCTCTGTGAAGGAACAGCTGACCGCGCAGGGGTTCGCACTGGCCGAGCGGATCCCCGAGGTGGATCGGACGGTCGTCGTCGCGCAGTCCGATGAGCTGGTCCAGGCACGAACCGCCTACCAGGCGGTGGATGTGCTCGGTTTCGTGCTCCCCTGGGTGAGCATCGGCCTGCTCACCCTCGGCGTCCTCGTCGCGGGGCGCAGGGCCAAGGCACTGATCTGGGCCGGGCTCGGTCTGGCGTTCGCGATGGCGTTCCTCGCGCTCGGCGTGGCGTTCGGACGTGTCCTCACCGTCGCCACGGTCTCACCGCAGTACCTGCCTTCAGGGGCCGCCGAGGCGATCTACGACGCGCTGGTGCCCCTGCTCTACTCGACGGCGCTCGCCGTCGGCACAGCAGGCGTCACACTCGCCGTCGTCGCGTACTTCGCCGGACCGTTCCGTGGGGCCCTCGCGGTGCGACGCCTGACCGTGGGCTCGGCCGAGCACCTCAGGGGGGCAGCGGAGGACGCCGGGGTGACCACCGGCCGGTTCGGGGCGTTCCTGCACCGTGCCCGCCGCTACATTCGGATCGGCATCGCCGTCATCGGCGCCGCGGTGGTGCTGCTTCTGAGGCCGTTGACCCCGGAGGTGATCCTGTGGACCGCATGTGGTGCGCTCCTCGCCGTCTTGCTGCTCGAACTGCTGCAGCGGCCACCCTCCGTGGAATCTGAGCCTCGCACCCAGGTCGATGGCGAGCCCGCAGGCGAGGTCGACTCCGAGCGCAACGCCGGGACCACTCCACCGGCGAAGACCGTCGAGCGCGTCTGAGCCGGCCCCCAGTGAGGCGCCCTGGGGAGAGCAGGACGGCCCGGTCGCCTCGCTGCCCTCATGCTCGCGCCTGGCCTTCGACTCGGATCGCTCAGGAGATGTCTTCTGGCTGATCCTCGGACCAGCGGTGATACGCCGCCACCAGCGGAACAGAGCTGAGTCCGTGCAGGAGGACGCTGAGCGCGATGGTGACGACCACCGTGGTCAGCACCACCTCACCCTCCGGGACCCCGCGCTCGAGGGCGATGAGCGCGAACACCAGCGATGCCAGTCCGCGCGGACCGAACCACCCGATGAAGACCACCGTCTGCCACGGGACGCCCCGGCCGGCGAACGCGATCGCCACCGGGATCATCCGGATCAGGGTCAGGCTCAGCGTGGCATAGAGGATCACCTGCCAGGTGATGTTCGGGATGACCAGTGTGAAGGCGAGGGCACCGAATCCGATCCAGACCACGGCTGCGAGGAGACCGCCGGTCTCCTCGGTGAGCGGGATGCCGGCTGACGCCTGCGCCCCCGAGACGCTTCCAAAAGCGAGCCCGCCGACGAAGGCAGCGATGAATGCGCTGCCGCCGAGCGTCAGCGCCAGCGTATAGGCCAGAAGCGCCGTGGAGAGGAGCAGCACCTGACGCCACTCGCTCCTGATCCAGCCACGTCGGTCCGCGAAGCGAAACAGCAGCCCGCCAAGGACCCCGGCGGCAAGCCCACCGGTGAGCCCCCAGCCGATCTGAGTGACCATGTTGCTGATCACCGCCGAGATGACCCTGGTCTGCAGCTCCGCGTTCGCGATCTCAAGCGCAACCAGGAAGAAGGGAACCGCCAGTCCGTCATTGAGCCCGCTCTCCACATCCAGCGAGTGCCGCACCCGGGTCATCACCGCCGGGTCGGAGACGACCTTCTGGCCGAGCGCCGCATCGGTGGGGGCCAGCATCGTGGCCAGCAGGAGCACCGAGGCCAGGGCCACGGTGGGGAAGATGAGAACCCCGACGCCGATGCCGGCGAGCATCGTCAGAGGCAGCCCGATCAGCAGGAGCCGTCTGGGCCATCCCAGCGTGTAGCGACGTGCTCCGAAGTGAAGCCGGGTGGCGTCGCTGAAGAGGATGAGAACGAGCGCGAGCTCGGCCACCCGCTGGACCGCTTCTGATTCCACCGAAATGTCGAGAACACCGAGCACCGACCCGCCGAACAGGAAGCCCGAGGCTGCGAGGAACAGTGCAGGAGTGATGCCGCGCCGGTCCAGCGGCCCGGAAAGCGCGCTCCAGATGATGATGATCGCCAATATTGTCGCTGCCACCACCATGGGAGCCCAGCTCTCGCTCGTGCCCTGTCCTGCCGCATCGAACGGTTCCTCGGACAGGATCCGGGGGTCTGGGCCCGATGCTACCTGCGGCTCCCCCTCCGAGACAGGGACCAAATACCTGCTGCGACCCTCCTTCTCCGGACATTGAGGGAGGCAGGGGTATATAGAGACACCCGCCAGTCCCCAGGTCGATGCAGAAGCTTAGCCCGACTCCCCGTCGTCCATCTCAAGTTCTTCCGGATCGATAGGAGTATCTGGACTGTACTTTTGCCTGTTTTCTTGACGAAAGTCGTCAATTATTCTTTCATAGTTGCCAATGATGGATTCGTCATCCGAATGCCGGGTCTGGTACGTAGCCCCTGCCAGCTCCGAGGAGTCTGCGGTGACGAGGAAGATGCGTCCGTCTTCTCGTCCAGCGCCGTAGTAGATACGCCCATTGGGACCGATGCCGTTGCTGTTGTTCACATTCTCAGTGAGCCCCAGTTCCTTCGCGATCTCATCTGCGAGGGCATAGGTTTCTTTCAGGTTCCCTGGAGGGATGTTGAACTCAATCCCGTGGCGATAAACACCGCCTCCCTGAGGCATTGCAGCAACCTGTGCGTCGTGGCGTTCAGCAGTCCATGGCTCGCCATCGATGGTGGCCACGTCCTCACCGAAGTGTTCTCGCATGATCTCCACGACGATCTCTAATTCTGCGAGCTGCTCGTCCTGGGTGTAGCCGCCATCGATATCGATCAACCCCGCACGCGAGGTGCTTTCACCCGATGGTGATCCATTCTCTGGATCCATTGTCGCCTCCGCACCTTCATTGGCTGGATTGTCTGTCCCTGGTGTCTGTTCTGCTTCCGAGCACCCAGCCATCACGACCGATCCGAGCAGAAGAGTGCCAACCAACCAGGCAGGCGACAACCCCCTCCGCCGGTGCAGCCGCTCCGAGACCTCAGGGCCGCCCTTTGAGCTCGTAGTCGTCAAGGTTCGCTTCACGGGCCCTCCGGTGCCGGACAGTAGTCCTTGTCAGCGTAATACTCGTTGACCAGCTTCACGGCCTCGCCCCGGGTGTCGACCTGTTCAGACTGACCTCCCAGCTCAACCCGGTACGCCGTGACCTGACGCCCCGGATTGTTCGCGACCTCCTCGACGTGCCGGTCGAAGAGGTCTTGGTAGTACTCGACAGTCGCATCTGTCATTTCGTCAACCTCGTCACCCCGACCGTCGTTGATCAGGGAAAGCGCCTCGAACGCTTGGCTGTCCCGCTCCAAGTAGCCGTATTCCTCTGCGGCAGCGAAGTTCTGGTAGTGACCGCTCACAGGATAACCAGGTGGATGTCCCATGCCATCTGAAGAAAACACATACGCGCCAAAACCTGTATCCGTAGGGTCTTGCCGTACCCCGGGGGACCGACCCACATCTGAAAGCCAGTCTGTTGAGGCATCCGTGGCGTAGACAGCTGGCCGGCCCTCGTCGGTGGTGGTCACGTTCAAGTCTGAGGCATGCTGTGCAACACCTTCGGGGATTCCGGCGGAGCCGTACATCGAATACGTGTCCACCGGGTGTGTCGTATGTGTCAGCGCACGAGCAGCGGTATTGGTCCCATATGAATGAGCATTGACGTTGACCCTCGTCCCGCCATCCTCACGGTGCGCGTCCATGGTCTCCCGGTGACCGTCCAAGGCATACGCCAATGCCCAGGACCCGTCAACGGCATGTTCATCGCGAAACACCGTCTTCAGTCCCGGCGATTCATAGCCGATCCAAGCGACCACTGCATGCTCGTTCGAAGTGTCCCGCCGTGACCCGTTGTAGAGCTGCTGAGCGTTGCCGACCTCACTCGGCATCGCGTCGGTGCCGCTGCCCATCCCGGAGACGTTGAATGTGGTTGTATCTGCCGAGTCCGGGTTTCCCACGGAGACCGCAGCCAGGGGATCCGTTGGAGCTGGGCCAGGCCCTCGACCTCTCGATACTGGCTCCTGCCCCATGTTCAGTGACAACAACACCCGTTCACCGCCACCTTCCTTCAGGGACTGCTCGATTGATTCGAGGCGGACTCGCTGGTTCCTCTGGAGATCATCCGCATCAAGTAGCTGTGTCAGCGAACGTCGATTCGCTACATTCCGCGCCGTATACGGCACGCCGTTGGTGTTGCCAGTCACGAGGGGCAAGAAGGTCGCCATGGCAACCTGAGTGCCGTTCGCTTCCAGGGTTTCCCACCAGGCGGCTCCGTCAGCACCAGTGGGCCAGGACTTGAGCTGGTCTTCATTGGTCGGCAAAGGCATCGAATACTGATTGATCTGAGGATTTGCTTCCGAGAACTCCTCGATATCGTCAGCATCCATGTCCCCGAGGTGGTCGTAGAACGCGCTGAGGTCTCTCCCAGTGACGTCATCGGATGTCACTGTCTCGTAGAGTTCGGTCGCTGTTTCCACGGCGTCATCGGTGCCGGAGTCGTTGCCGCTCCTGATCATCTGATTCACCGCGGAGTGGAAAGCGAACCCCAGACTGCCAGCACCTAGGAGGCCACGCGCCCCAAATCGATCCATCCCCGCGCTACCGCCTGCGGCATCGAAGGCGGCGGAATCAGTGTCTGCACCTGCAGAGCTGACCACAGGGATCTGATCCTGAAAACCGCCACCTCCGGCGATTGAATCGATCTCTGCTGCCGTCTGCTGCTCGAGATCCTGCCACCGAGACTCCAAGGTCATCACGTCACCGTTATGAATCTCTATCTCCCTGCGCAGCGCGTCATCTTCGAATGAAGGGCCCTCCCCACCCCCGCTGCTAAGCAGGCTGGAGCGCAATAGCCGCGCTTGCAGCCTGCTCGCCTGCCCCTCCAGGGCTGAAGCGCGTTGCTGGAGGCCATTGGCCTCGGTCGCAAAACCTTGCAGCACTTCCGAGGCCCTGCCTGCGACTTGCGCCCATTCTTGAGTCACTTCAGGCGCCTTATCCAGAGCGGTGCGGACGATCTCCTGGGTCTCCGAATCGCGATACGAGGACAGCAACCCAGTCCAGGAAGCCGCCGCAGCTCCCATCTGCTCAGCAGCTGCATAGCTCTCTGAGGCCCACGAGGACGCAGTCGCAGCCAGGGTGGACCATCTCCCATGAATCTCCATTGGCCACTTCACGGCCACCCCCGCAGCCTGCCCCTGGTCAAACATCACGCAAGAGTCCGAGTAAAGCCAGCCACGGCGTCGGCTTGTTCCGCCGAGGCCAGTGAGGTTTTGTGCATCAAGGCATCACCATCGGTGATCGCAGCGCAGGCCTGCGCCACTGCTTCGGCACACCCGGACGCGTATTCACCGCCTCGAACCCCGGTCTCACTGCGCTGCGCCCACAACCGGGTCACCGCATCGGCCACCGCCTGAGCCGAGCCACACGATGCCGCGATGCTGTGGCCTTCATTGGAGGCTGCAGCTCCACGAGATCGCGCAGCATCGGCAGCAGCTCTAACCTGGGCCAACGTCGTCGTAACCGCACTGGGAATGATGTCGTACTCCGCGCCCACCCAGGGCACCTCCTTCTATCGAGTCGCTCTCTTGCAATTCGGCCGTTGTTGCCGGTGGCAGAGTGGTTCAGGGACGGTGTTGAAGTCCCCAGCGGACTCTTCTCAGACACCGGTTGGCGGATCAACGCGATGAAAACTCAAGCTTCATTTAATTGGCCCCGTCACAGGAATTGCAACTGACGACACTGCACATCAGCACCACGTTGCTCACGGTCTTGAAATCTTCTATGAACTTTCTTACCAGAGACCCTGGGAACCCACAAGGAATCCTGGGGTTATCCGTTTTCCCGGCACTCATGGTCGGAGAGGCGACAGACTCAGGGCGAGAGCCGACCCGAACCAGCTGATCCCGTCACCGAGCAGGCCTGCGCCGCGGCCGAATGCTGACGCAATGGTCCTCTTGCGCACCTGGGAGCGGGACTGGAGACCGAACCCGCCCGGGTCAGACCGAAGTTCGGGGCCGTCTGGGCAAGCAAAAGGCCCCTGACCTGGTGTTACCAGATCAGGGGCCTCATCTCGTTGCGGGGGCAAGATTTGAACTTGCGACCTCCGGGTTATGAGCCCGGCGAGCTACCGAACTGCTCCACCCCGCGTTGCGACTTGTTTAGTCTACGCACACATATCCTGAGGGCAAAATCGAGATGAACCCTCTGGAGCGTGATCTCCGACACCCGCCTCCCCGCCCGAACCACGAGGGTCCGAGCGGGGAGATTCTGCGGGTTTCAGATCAGCTCCCGAGGATCACTCCTCGAGGTCAGCCTCGGCCTGCAGGGCATCGTCGATGGCCTGCTGCAGCTGCTCCTGCGCCTCACCGTAGGCGGCGAAGTCGCCCTCGGCGAGTGCCTCCTCGGAGTCCTGGAGCGCAGTGCCTGCGCGATCCAGGGCGTCGTTCAGACGCTCCTGCGCGGGACCGGAAGGAGCGACGGGCCCCTCGGTCTCCTCGGCGTCGGCCTCATCCTCGGTGGTGGCCTCCTCCTCAGCGGGCGCCTCGTCCTCGGTGGGGGCGGGGTCCTCTGCAGGCTCCTCCCCCTCAGGCACGTCGAGCTCGGAGTCCACGGCATCGCCGGTGACTCCAGCGCCGTCGGCCACGGCGGCTCCGGAGTCGCCGCCGAAGACCTGGTCCAGGGCCTCGTCGAGGGTGTCAGCGAAGCCGACCTCCTCGCCGTAGGCCACCAGCACCTTGCGCAGCGCCGGGTAGGCGGCCGCGGTGCCGGTGGACTGCACGTAGACCGGCTGGACGTAGAGGATGCCGTCACCGGCAGGCAGGGTGATCATGTTGCCGTTGATCACCTCGGAGGCGCCCTGACGCAGCAGGTTCAGCTCCTGGGAGATCTGCGAGTTGGAGTCGAAGTTCGCCTGGGTCTGGCCGGGGCCAGGAACCGCGGTGTCACGCGGAAGCTCCAGCAGCCGCAGCTGGCCGTAGTCCTCCGCCTTCACTCCGTCCTCACCGGTGCCGGCGTCACCGGCAGCGGCGAGGAAGCCGTAGAGCACGTTGCGCTGCTGCGCGCCTTCGGCGATCTGCGGGATGAACGTTCCGGTCAGGGAGAAGGCAGGCTCCTCCTGGTCGGGCATCTGCAGCGTCATGTAGTACGGCGGCTGCGCCATGGCGCCCTCGTCGTCGGCGGTCGGATCCGCAGGGACCGACCAGGCGTCGTTGTTCTCGTAGAACGTGCCGGGATCGGTCACGTGGTAGCGACCCAGCAGCTCGCGCTGGACCCGGAACATGTCCTCGGGGTAGCGCACGTGGTCCATCAGCTCAGCTGACATCTCCTCGTAGGGCTGCAGAGCATCCGGGAACACCTGCTGCCAGGCACGCAGGATCGGATCCTCGGTGTCCCAGGCGTAGAGCTCCACCGAACCGTCATAGGCGTCAACAGTGGCCTTCACCGAGTTGCGGATGTAGTTGACCTGACCGGCGAGCGTGGGTGCTCCCTGGGTCAGCGCATCCGTGGTGGCCTGCTCCAGCTGCTGCTGATCGGAGTAAGGGAAATCATTGGAGGTGGTGTAACCCTCCACGATCCACTTGACCCGTCCATCGACGATCGCCGGATAGACGTTCTGGTCCACATCGAGGAACGGTGCGACTTCCTGCACCCGCTCCCGCGGCTCCCGGTCGTAGAGGATCTGGGACTCTTCGTTCATGTCCCCGGAGAGCAGGATCTCTGGAGACTGGAACTGGATGGCGTAGACCAGCCGGTTGAACAGGCCGCCGACGGCGGGGCCGCCGTCGCCTTCGAAGGTGTAGACGGTCTCGGCCTCGGAGTCAGCCGCCGCAGGGCGGTCGAGCTCCAACGGATCGGCACCCTCGGGTGCCCCGACGATCGAGTACTCCGGTGAGTTCTGCCCGAAGTAGATGCGCGGCTCGTAGTCCTCATCGGATGCCAGCTCGCCGCGGGTGGGGATGCCCTGCAGCGTGAAGCTGGGGCGCCCCTCGGGGGTGACCGTGTTCGCGTTGGCCGCGACCAGTCCATAGCCGTGGGTGTAGATCAGGTGCCGGTTGACCCAGGAGGCGTCGGTGGGCACGTTCAGCTCACGGGCTGCGATCACCGTGTCGCGGCGTTCGCCGTCGATCTCGTAGCGGTCGAAGCTCAGCGTGTCTGGGAAGGAGTAGTACTGGCGGAACTGCTGGAACTGGCCGAATGCGGCCGAGACCAGGTTCGGGTCCAGCAGACGGATGTTCTCGGTGTTGGCCGCGTCCTCTGCGAGGGCACCCGGGGTGGCCGAGGCATCCGCGTCGTAGTTCTCCTGCTGGATCTCATGCAGGCCGTAGGCGTAGCGGGTGAGCTCCATGTTTCGCTCGATGTAGGGCGTCTCCAGGGTCCGCTCCGAGGGCTGCACCTGGTATTCCTGGACCAGGAACGGGTAGAGCCCGCCGCCGATGATCGCGGTGATCAGCAGCATCGCCGAACCGATGATGGAGAAGCGCCAGCGTCCGGTCACTGCCGTGACGATGAAGACCGCGGCCACCAGCACCGCGGCGACGGCGAGGATCGCCTGGGCAGGGATGACCGCGTTGACGTCGGTGTAAAGCGCTCCGGCCCAGGTACCGCTCTGGTTCTGCAAGGTCGCGTAGCGATCCAGCCACCAGTTCACGCCCTGCAGCAGCAGGAACAGCGCGCCGGTCACGGCGATGTGCCAGCGCGCGGCCTTCTCGACCACGAACTTGCCGCTGGCCTCGATGCGGATCCCGCCGAAGAGGTAATGGGTGAGGATCCCGGCGATGCCGGCGACCAGCACGGCCGAGATCAGGAAGCCGTTGACGAACCCGAGGAAGGGCAGGGTGAAGACGAAGAACCCGAAGTCCATGCCGAACTCGGGGTCGGTCATCCCGAAGGGCTGCTGGTTGATGAACAGCAGCACGTTCTCCCAGCTGCCCTGGGCTGCGGTGCCGGCGAAGAGGCCCATCAGCGCGGGCAGACCGATCATGAACAGGCGGCGCATCGAGTTCAGCGTGCGCTGGTAGCGGATCACCGACTCGTTCATCTGGTTCTGCATCACCTGGGGGCGGTGCCGGAAGGCCAGGAACAGGCTCAGCCAGACCAGGCCGGCCATCAGCAGGAACGCGACCACGAAGATCACGCCGCGGGCGATCCGCTCAGTCCAGAAGACGTCCTGGTATCCCAGCTGGTTGAACCATAGGATCTCGGCGTAGAAGCCAGAAGATGCCACGAAAATGCCGATCAGCGCGGCGATGATGATGATCGTCAGCACCAGTGCTGACGGCCGCCGCGGTCCGGAGCTCCTGGCTGGCTGGCCGGAACCAGACCCGCCGGAGCTGTCGCCGTCGTTCCCGCCCGATCCGGAGCCGAACAGGCCTCCGCCGAACGGGTTCGCGGACCCGAATCCCTGAGAGAAACTCACGGATAAACCCTCGTCTCTATATTTGTGCTCGGATACATCAATGTTGCTGGTGGGTCAGTGTGCTGACCCCGCTGGACCGGCGGGCCGGTTCAGCTTCCGCAGGGCTCGAGCCCTGCGAGGAAGTCTTCGTCTGTGTCGCGGACCGCCTCGACGATCGCGCGAGCCTCGGATACGTCGGCGACCGCGTAGGTGGAGATCCCGTCGGGCACCCGCCCGTCGAGCTCGGGACAGTTCGCGGCCGGGACCAGGAAGTTCCCGATCCCCTGGGAGTGCGCCCCGACGACCTTCTGGGCGATTCCGCCGATCGGCCCGACGGTGCCGTCGGGATCCACGGTGCCGGTGCCGGCCCAGTCTTCGCCTCCGGTCATGGACTCCTCGGTCATGGAATCCACGAGGCCCAGAGAGAACATCAGTCCCGCGCTGGGACCGCCGACGCCGTCGAGCTCGATGTCGACGTCCACCGGGAACGCGAACTCGTTCTCGAGCATGATTCCCACGTAGTAGTCGCCATCGGCCTCTTGGTAGGTGGGGACCTCGTAGTCGAGCTCCTCACCATCACGAAGCACAGTCAATGCTACCGGCTGACCTGCGGCGGTGTTGACTGCGTCACGCAGTCCCTCGAGCCCGGTGATGGAGCTTCCGGCCGCCGCGGTGACCCGGTCACCGGGCTGCAGCTGGTCATCGGTGCCCACCTCGACGGCTTCAGCGGTGAAGTCGACGACGGAGAGCTCTTGTTCGTAGTCGATGCCGAGTTCGTTCAGCGCTGCTGCCACGGCGAGGTCCTGCGAACTGGTCATCGCGGCGGTGTTCTGCTGCTGGACCTGTTCCGCGGTGGTGCCGGAGGGGTAGATCAGCTCATGCGGCTGCATGTCGGCGCCCGGGTTGAACCAGCCCAGGGCGGCGTCGGGGACCCGCACCGTGGAGGTGGGCGCCCCGCTGACGAACACCGTGGTCAGGTTCAGTGAGCCTTCGGTGGGATAGGTCTGTTCCCCGCTGACAGAGATCACGGCCTGGTCCTCGATCTCACCGATGGTGTTGAACATCGGACCCGGGCTCTCCACCAGGTAGGGGCTGGGCAGCAGCAGGCTGACCAGCCCGATCATGAGCGCAGACGTGCCCGCCACCGCCTGCAGGCTTCTCCGCAGGCTCGGCCGTCTGGGTTTCTGGGTGCGCTCAGTCATGATGATCGTCACTCATCATCTCATCTGGGACCAGCCGCACAGGAAGATGACGTCAGGCCCCCGGGGACTTGCCGTCATACCCGCCGTCAAGCAGCTTCTGCAGCTCCTCGTCGATCTTGGCGGTCTCCTCCTGACGCTCTGCGCGGCGCTGCTGGAATCCGGTGGGATCGTCGAGGTCCTGCTCGTCCGGCTGGACGTCGGGGTGGCCCCAGACGTCGTCGCGCCCGGACATCCCTTCGGTCTCGCGCAGGTGCGCCCACAGTGCGGCGGCGTCGCGCAGCCGGCGCGGCCGCAGCTCCAGTCCGACCAGCGCCGCGAAGGTGTCCTCGGCGGGACCTCCGGAGGCGCGGCGGCGGTTCATGGTCTCGCGCAGCCGGGACATCGACTCCAGATGCTCGGCGGCCTGGGTGACGACGTCGTCCACCCATCCCTCGACCAGGGCCAGGGTGGTCTCGATGCGTTTGAGCGCGGCCTCCTGCATGGGGGTCCGCTCCTCCGGGAAGAGGCCCTCGCCGAGGATGGAGTTCATCGCCTCAGGGTTGCTGGGGTCCATCTGGCTGGCGGCCTCTTCGATCCGCCCCATGTCGATGTGGATGCCGGCGGCGTACTGGCCGACCGCGTTGAAGAGGTCCTGCTCCAGCCAGGGCGCGTTGATGAACAGACGCATCCGGGCGGCCTCGCGCAGCGCCAGGTAGAGCAGCACCTCGCGCTTGTCCACGCTAAGGCCCTTGCCGAACTCGCTCACGTTCTTGGGCAGCAGGGCGGTGGTGTGACCGGCCAGCGGGAGCCCGGTGTCCGAGGAGGAGACGACCTCCTTGGCGAGCGCACCCACGGCCTGGCCCAGCTGCATGCCGAAGGCCATCCCGCCCATGGACTCGATCATGCCGGTGATCTGCTGCGCCCCGGCGCCGCCCATCATGGACTCCAGCTCCGGGGGAAGGCCCGATCCGGACTCTCCGAGCTGATCCTTCATAGCGCTGCCCAGCGCCTTGGAGACCGATTCGGCCACCGGTTCGGTGAGCCGCTTCCAGGACTCGAAGGTCTCCTCGACCCACTGGGCGCGGGACCAGGCCTGACCGATCTGCCCGGCGCTCTCAAAGCTGGTGGCCCCATCGAGCCACATATCAGCCAGGCGCAGGGCGTCGTCGATCTCCTTGCGCTCGGCTGCGGAGACGCTGGGATCATCCCCGGCGGCGGCCTGGCGTGCTGCCTGGCGAGCCATGGACCAGTTCACCGGGCCCTTGTCCTC
This sequence comes from Nesterenkonia sandarakina, assembly GCF_014138825.1. Lineage (NCBI taxonomy): Bacteria > Bacillati > Actinomycetota > Actinomycetes > Micrococcales > Micrococcaceae > Nesterenkonia > Nesterenkonia sandarakina. The sequence continues at coordinate 1,571,901 of NZ_JACJIH010000001.1, forward strand.
CTCGGAGGGGTTCTGCATGGCCGAGAACATGGACTGCACCTGCCCCATGATCTGCTGCATCATCTGCGGGTTCATATCCGCCATGCCGGGGATCTGCGAAGGGTCGAAGCCGGGAGGGAAGCCGGGGAACCCGCCCTGGTCGCCAGTGCCTGCCGCGCCGCCTGCGCCGGGGGTGCCGGTGAAGCCGATGCTGGGGCCGCGCTTGGCGGCGTCGTCGGCTTCGGCGTCCTCGCCGGGGGTCTGACCGGGCATCTGCCCGCCGAAGAGCTGTTTGAAGAACTCCTCCATGGGGTCACGTGGGTCTTCCCCGTTGCCCTGGTCGTTGTTGCCGGAGTTGTTCTGGCTCATCGGACGCTCCCTGTGGTGATCCTGGTTCGGCCTGAGAGATTCCAGCGTATCCACGCTGGCTCGGTGCTGTCTGTATGGGCGCGGTCAGTTCGCCACCGGATGAAGTCTTCGGTCCTGCATTGACGATGACCGGCGGAGCTTTCCTGCGACTCGGGCGGTCTCTGCAGGGTCTAGCCGGTGGCGTGCAGCCGGCAGTCACATTCCGGGTGTGGCTGCACCGGGTGCAGATCCAGCTGTCCGGTCTGCGTGGAGACGGTGATCACCCGGGTGGCGGTCTGCGGTGTGAACTCAGCATCGATCGCGAGCTGGATCTCTCGGGTGATCAGGCTCGCGAGGACCACGGCGCACTGTGGCGCACCCGAGGTCGAAGACTTCTCCAGGGGCGGTGCTCCCAGGGACGCAGGTGTCGGGGTGGGGTTGCGGGGTGGCGCGGATGAGGTTGCGAGGGCGGTCTGCACCGCCTCCCAGTAGGGGTCCTCCGCGCGGCCGTGCAGCAGCAGGCACCGGGGACACGGTCCGTGTGCGCGGCTGAGCAGCGGCCCGATCCGCCACTGGCCGCGCTCCTGCACCACGGGAAGCACCAGCTGGGCGGTGGCCGCGGCGTCGAGCAGGCGACTCGGGGCGACGGCGCGGCGCGCGAAGATCACGTGGACATCCACCGGTTCCTGCGGCCGGGATGCGGCGGGAGGTGAGACGGAAGCGGGAGTGGCGGCGGCCGGGGCGGGAGCCGGGGAGCAGAGCAGGATCACGGCCTCGGGGTCCTGGCGCAGGCAGAGTCGGCGCACCGCGCTGGCCCGGGAGTGCCCCACCGCAGCGGCGGAGTACCCGGACGATACGTCGTGGCGATCCACCGGGTGCTCATCGCGCAGCAGCAGCGCGCCCAGCTTCAGCAGGGTCAGCTGCTCGGCGAGCAGGGCAGCGGGGCGGGGCAGTCCATCGATGAGCACAGCAGCGAGTCCACGGCGGGCGCGCACCCGGACCGCAGGGCCGTCTCCCGGTGGGACGGGGGCGCGAGGGGCGATTGTGCTGGGAAGCTGGGCGGCGCCGTCGTTCTCAACCGCCTCCTCGGAGGGTCTGCTCGGGCGCTCCTGGAGTCGCCTGAGCGTCTGCTGGGCGGGTCCGATGATCCTCACGGCACGGTCCTCGGCGCCGAGCTGGACCGTGCGCTGATCCAGCACCAAGATGTCTTCCCATTCCGCGAGCGCGGCCCAAACGTCCATGTCCCTATAGTGCCAAGCCTGGGCAGCCCCGGCTGGGTTTTCCACAGTCTCGGCCCGGGCTAGGCTCCTTCTCATGGCGTCGCGGCAGCTTCAACAACAGATCACGGTGGATGGGCACGAGGTGCTGGTCGTCCGATCGGCCCGCCGCACCCGAACGATCACCGCGGATCAGGTGGCCGGGACTCTGCGGCTGCGGGTCCCGGTGCGGCTGAGCCAGCGTGAGGTCGAGGACCACGCCCGGGCGTTCCAGAAGAAGCTCGCCCGGCGCGCGGCCCGGCGGCCTCGCAGCGACGAAGAGCTGCTGGAGAGAGCGCGCGCCCTCTCGACGCGCTACTTCGACGGGGTACCGCAGCCCGAGGCGGTGAGCTGGTCGACCCAGCAGCATCAGCGCTGGGGCTCCACGACCTCGACCACCGGGACCATTCGACTCTCTTCGCGGCTGCGCGAGATGCCCGCCTGGGTCCAGGATTCGGTGCTGGTCCACGAGCTGGCGCACCTGATCGAACCCGGTCATGGGCCGCGCTTCAAGGAACTGGTGGCGAAGTACCCGCGCACCGGGGAGGCAGACGCGTTCCTCGCCGGGGTCAGCTGGGCCGATCGCAACGCCGGCTGAGCCCTCCCTTCCTCCCTCTCTCCCGTTTTACCGGGGCGTGCGTGAAAGACCGGGGCGACGGTTCAGCGGGTAGACCTCGCAATGCCGGGTAGAACTGGGAACTGTAGAGCTGGGGACTGTAGAACTGGGGACTTTTGGGGCAATGCCCAGGCAACCGGCCCTGAACTAGACTGACCGCTCGTTGCCCGGTTCCGACCACGAAGTCCCTCCTCAGATCGAGCGGGCAGATGGGAAGCAGATGCCCCAGCAGATCGTCACCGACCAGGAGCCGCGGCCACCGCAGGAGCGTCGAGCCGGGGTGGTGGTGCGCCTGCTCCGGGTGATCGAGCGGGTCGGGAATCTGCTGCCGCATCCGTTCTGGCTCTTCGTCATCCTCTCCGTGGTGGTGGTCGTCTTCTCGGCGATCCTGGAGGCCTCAGGCCTGGGAGCCGAGAACCCCGCGGACGGCGAGTACATCGCGGTGCAGAGCCTGCTGAACCCCGAGGGCTTCCAACGGATGCTCACGGACGCAGTGGAGAACTTCGTGACGTTCCCCCCGCTGGGCCTGATCATCACGGTGATGCTCGGCGTCGCCGTCGCCGAAGGCTCCGGGCTGATCGGGGCCGCCATCCGGGTGATCGTCTCCCGGGTCTCCCGCAAATGGCTGACCTTCACGGTCGCGCTGACCGGGGTCACCGGATCCGTCGCCTCCGACGCGATCTACGTCATCCTGATCCCACTCGCCGCGGCGGCCTTCAAGGCCAGCGGCCGCTCCGCGGTCCTGGGCGCCGTGGTCGCCTTCGGGGCCGCCTCGGCCGGGTACAACGCCTCACTGCTGATCACCGCCAGCGATCCGCTGCTCGCCGGGATCTCCACCTCCGCCGCGCAGCTGGTCGAGGAGGACTACGTGGTCTCCCCGGTGGCGAACTACTTCTTCTCCGCCGCCTCCGCCGTGGTGCTCGCACTGGTGGTCACGTTGGTCACCGAGCTGCTGCTGGTGAAGATGACCGAGCGGATGCGCCATGAGGAGGACGCCTCCGGCGGCGCGGCGACGGCGGTGCTCTCCGCTGGACGCGAGAGTGCGCAGGACCGCGCCGAAGACGGCGCCATCACCGACGACGCCGAGCTGCTGAGCTACAGCCGCCGTGAGGTCTCCGCCCTGAAGGCCTCGCTCCTCGCCCTGGCGGTCTTCCTCGTCGTCTACTTCACGCTGCTGTTCCTCCCGGCGTCACCCTTCCGCGGAGAGGGCTCCGACGTCCTGGAGTCTGCCCTGCTGACCGACGTGGCCGTGCCGATCGCGCTGGCGTTCCTGGTCGTGGGCATCACCTACGGCATCAAGGCCGGCACGATCACCCGCCCCGGTGACATCCCCGAGTTGATGGCACGCTCGATCAAGGAGCTCTCGGGGGTCATCGTGCTCTTCTTCGCCGCCGCGCAGTTCATCGCCTACTTCGGCTGGTCGAACATGGGCACCGTGCTGGCCATCGAGGGCGCCCAGGTGCTCGAGCAGCTGGACCTGCCCGCCGGGGTGCTCTTCGCCGGGGTGGTGCTGCTGGTGGCCACCTTCAACTTCGCGATCACCTCCGGCTCCGCGCAGTACACCCTGATGGCCCCGGTGCTGGTGCCGATGCTGATGCTCGTGGGCACGTCCCCGGAGGTGACCCAGATGCTCTTCCGGATCGGGGACTCCCCCACGAACATCATCTCCCCGATGAGCCCGTACTTCGCGCTGGTGCTGGGATACCTGCAGCGCTACTACCCGAAGGCCGGGGTGGGCACGCTGATCTCACTGACACTGCCGGTGGCGCTCGCACTGCTGGTCTCCTGGTTCCTGTTCTTCATGCTGTGGTGGGCGATCGGGATTCCGCTGGGCCCCGGGGTCCCGGTCCGCTGATCGACCCACCTGTACACCTGCTCACCTCGAAGAAGGAGACCCATCATTCCTGAGAACCTGACACGCGCCGACACGCCCGCCCCGAGCGCAGCTGAGCTGCGCACCGTGGAGCAGTTCATCACCGAGCACCTCGACGACGTGCTGGAGGACCTGCGGCGGATCGTGCACTGCGAGACGCCGAGTCAGGACAAGACCCTGCTCGACGCCGGCCTCGCCGAGATCCGCGCGCTGGCCTGCGAGCGGCTGGGAGAGCCCGCGCATGAGGCGAGGACCCCCGGCGGTGCGTTCGGTGATGTGCTGGAGCTGCGGTGGCCGGGATCCTCGGTGGAGTCTGAGCAGCCGGTGACCTCCGTGTGCCATTACGACACGGTCTGGCCGGCGGGCACGCTCAGCGTCTGGCCGATGAGCATCGAGGGCGACCGGCTGACCGGGCCCGGGGTGCTGGACATGAAGTTCGGGATCGTGCAGACCCTCTGGGCGGTCCGCGCCCTGCGCTCCGCCGGGATCCCGCACGCGCCGCTGCGGCTGCTGCTGACCGGGGATGAGGAGATCGGCTCGGTGGCCGGGCGTCCGGTCATCGAGGCCGCCGCCGCGGACTCCCGGGTGACCCTGGTCCCGGAGCCCAGCGCGTCCGGTCAGCCGAAGGACCGCCGGAAGGGCATGGTCTTCGCCGACGTCACGGTCCACGGTGTGGAGGCCCACGCCGGGCTGGAGCCGGAGAACGGTGCCAGCGCGGTGCACGCACTCGCCGTGCTGGTCCCGCAGATCGTCGCCCTGGCCGCCCCCGAGCGGGGCACCACGGTCAACGTCGGGACCCTGCAGGGCGGGACCGGCCGCAATGTGGTCGCAGGTCAGGCGCAGTGCCTGGTCGATGTGCGGGTCACCGAGACCGCCGAGCAGGAGCGGGTGGCCGATGCGCTGCGCGCGCTGAGCCTTCCAGAGCCCTACCGCTCCGATGAGCGGCTGCGTCTGGAGCTGGACGTGGACGCAAACCGTCCGCCGATGAATCCCACCCCCGCCTCGGACGCTGCGATGGCGCAGCTGCAGCAGGTTGCTGCCGCGCTGGGGCGTGAGCTGGCACCGCGGATGGTCGGCGGCGCCTCGGACGCGAACTTCATCTCTGCGCTGGGACTGCCGGTGCTGGACGGGCTCGGCGCCGTCGGCGAAGGTCCCCACGCCTGGCACGAGCACATCCTGATCTCCGGGATCGCTCCGCAGACAGCGCTGCTGGCGGGCATGCTCACCGAATAGCCCGTGCCCTTTCGCGTTTTACCGGGCACTCCGTGATTTACCGAGACCACCGTCCCGCCGGTATTTCGCGGAAGGCCCGGTAAAACGCGAGATGGCGGAAGCGGGAGACGGGAAGCGGGACCGCGCGGGTCAGGCCTCTTTGAGGATCTCGCGGAGCCGGTCGCCGTGCTTCTCGAGCTTGCGCTCCCCGATGCCGGGGACCTTCAGCAGCGCCTCGTCGGAGGTGGGTCGGCGCTCGGCGATGACCTCCAAGGTCGCGTCGGTGAAGATCACGAAGGCGGGCACCTCGAGCTCTTTGGCGTACTCGCTTCGCCAGGTGCGCAGCTTCTCGAAGAGCGCCTCGTCGTAGCGGGCGGGGCAGCTCTCGCAGCGGCGCCGCTTGACCTCGGTGCCGTTGGTGAGCACCTTCCCGCAGGTGGAACAGGTGGAGGCCTTCTTCTTCCGCCCCGAGGCATTCGGGCTCAGCCCTGCCTCGGGGATGATCTTCCGGCCGGGTTCCTCAAGCCCCATCTCCTTACGCAGCGGGCGCAGGAACCGTGAGGGGGTGCGTCGGCCGCGGCCCCCGGTGTGCCGGGAGGCCGCGGAGGAGAGGAACAGATGCTTCCGGGCGCGCGTGATCCCGACGTAGAAGAGTCGGCGCTCCTCGTCCACCTCCTTCTGGGTCTTGGCGAAGGTGATCGGCATCAGGCCTTCGGAGAGCCCGGCGAGGAACACCGCCTCCCATTCCAGGCCCTTGGCGGAGTGCAGCGAGGCCAGCGTGACCCCCTCCACGGTCGGGGCATGCTGCGCGGCGGAGCGTTCCTCCAACTCCGCGATGAAGCTGCGCATCGTGAAGTCTTCGCGTTCGGTGGAGAGCTGGTCCGCGAGTGCGACCAGCGCAGCCATGGACTCCCAGCGTTCCCGGACCGCGCCGGTGGCCTCGGGAGCCTTCGCGGAGTAGCCGTGGGAGGAGAGGATGTCGCGCACGCTCTTGGTCACGGCGCCCCCGGCGTCGTCGACCAGCGAGGAGGTGCGCAGCGCCGCGAGCGCCTCGCGGACCTCGCGGCGGGAGAAGAACCGTTCGGAGCCGCGCAGCTGGTACGAGATCCCGGCGGTGGCCAGGCTCTGCTCGAAGGCCTGGGACTGTCCGTTGGTCCGATAGAGGATGGCCACCTCTGAGAGCGGCACACCCTGTTCCTGCAGCGTCTTGATCTCGGAGGCGATCCAGCCGGCCTCGGTGTCGTCGTCGGCGTGCTGGATCAGCTTCGGGACCGGGCCGCGCTCGCGCTGGGAGATCAGCTGCAGCGGCTCGGGCCAGGGCGCCGGGTCGCTGAGCTTCACGGACTCCCGGGTGCGGTCGGCGAGCAACGAGTTCGCCAGCTTCACCACCTCGGGGGTGGAGCGGTAGTCCCGCACCAGTTTGACCAGGTTCGCCTCGGGGTGGCGGCGCTTGAAGCCCAGCAGGTAGTTCGGGGTGGCTCCGGTGAAGGAGTAGATGGTCTGCGCGGCGTCGCCGACCACGCAGATCTCCTCCCGCCCGCCGAGCCAGAGGTCCAGCATCCGCTGCTGCAGCGGGGAGACGTCCTGGTACTCGTCGACCACGAAATGCCGGTACTGCTGGCGCACCTGGGCGGCCACCCGCTCGTCGTCCTCCAGGATGCCCACATTGAGCAGCAGCACGTCCTCGAAGTCGATCAGATGCTTGTCCAGCTTCACGTCCTCGTAGGACTGATACAGCTTCGCGAAGGTGCGGTGGTCCACTCCCCCGGGCGCGGGCCGGCCGGCGCCTTCGGCGGTGGCGACCTCCAGGTAGGACTCCGGGGTCAGCGTGGAGACTTTCGCCCATTCGATCTCACTGGCGAGGTCGCGCAGCGCGGCACGGTCGGTGGTCACGTGCAGGCGGCGCGCGGCCTCGGCGAGCAGCCGGACCTTGTGGTCGAGGATCTGCGGCATGGTCCCGCCGATCGCCACCGGCCAGAAGTACTGCAGCTGGCGCAGCGCAGCGGCGTGGAAGGTGCGGGCCTGGACGCCGGGGGCGCCCAGCGAGCTGAGCCGGGAGCGCATCTCCGCGGCGGCCCGGGCGGTGAAGGTCACCGCCAGCAGCCGGTGCGGGTCATAGACCCCGGCGCGCACCCCGTAGGCGATCCGATGCGTGATGGCGCGGGTCTTGCCGGTCCCGGCCCCGGCGAGGATGCACAGCGGGCCGGTCAGCGTGGAGGCGGCCAGGCGCTGTTCCTCGTCGAGCCCGTCGAGGATCGCCTCGGGCGGGGCCGCAGCCAGCTGGGTGGCGGAGAGGGCGTGACCGGTGGAGGCGCTGGAGCTGAAGGCGGGCTGGCTCATCGCGGCTGCTGACCTCGGGGGTGTTGACCTTGCGGGCCGGGCCGGCCGTTCGCACCGTTGACGGCGGTCCGCGGCTTCGCATCGAAGGCGGCATGGATCTGCCCGCCGTGCCAGCGTTCGATCAGCGCCCGGGAGATGGAGGGCCGGGTGGGCAGGCTCACCTCACCGGCCTGGGCGGCCTCGGCGAGCTCGGCGCGGGTGAACCAGCGCACGTCGCGGATCTCGTCCCCATCGGGCCGGGCCGCGGTGGGATCCCGGGTGACCGCGAAGTGTCCGAGCATCAGTGAGCGCGGGAACGGCCAGGACTGGGAGCCCATGTAGCGGATATCGGAGACGACGACGCCGGCCTCCTCCTCGATCTCACGGGCCAGCGCGGCCTCCACCGACTCTCCGGCCTCGACGAACCCGGCGAAGGTGGAGTAGCGGTGGGTCTCCCACCGGTTGGCCGAGCCCAGCAGGATCCGGTCCTCGGGGTCCAGCACGGCGGTGATCACGGCAGGGTCGGTGCGCGGGAAGGTCTGCGCCCCGCAGTTCGGGCAGGTGCGTCGCCAGCCGGAGACCTCCACTTCTGTGGCGGTCCCGCAGGAGGCGCAGAACGGGGTGCGGGCATGCCAGGCGGTGATCGCGAGCGCCTGGGTGAGCAGCGCGGCGTCGAGCGGGGTCAGCTGGGACCCGGCGAAGGCCAGGTCCGCCCAGGTGGTGCCGGTGGTCCCCGCGGCGGCGGTCTCGTCGGCGGGCTTGGGGTGGGCCACGGTGACCACATGCACCGGGGCGGCCGCGCCGGGTTCATCGCCGACGTCCGCGTCGGGCAGCTCGGCAGGGTCCACCGCGCCCAGAGCGACGGCCCCCTCGGGCAGCGGACCGGTGGCCGGCTCATAGTCCAACCGGTTCCCGTTGAGCCGGGCGCGGCGACCGAAGAGCCGCAGCACCCGGGTGCCGGGGGCGGACCAGACCTCGTCGAGCCACTCGGGGCGCTTGCGCTGGGCGTCGAGCCGGTCGATCCGGGCCCCGTCCTGGGGCAGGACGAGCAGACCCTCACCAGGGTCCCGGGAGTGCATATGCATACCCTCCACCGTACCGGGCGCGGGACTGCTGGGAGCACCCGAGGCGTGGATGTGGACAGTGAGCATCCCCGCATCCGCAGCGCCCGCGGGAAGGCAATCCGCCGGATTTCGTCAATTCAGCGTGCCCCGGCGCCAGGTAGCGGCTCTGACCCCATACGCTGGTCCTCGTGCGATGGACATCGATGGAACTTGCGGCCCTGGCGACCGCGGCAGTGCCGGGGCTTTCCCCTACCGGCGTGGCTGCGGCCGCTGACGACGCCCGCGACTTCACCTCCGCCGTCGTCATCGACTCCGAAGGTCACCGCTGGCGGATCCGCTCCCCTCAGCATCAGGAGGCGGCGATGCGCCTGGAGACCGAGCTGCAGGTGCTGCGCGGCTTCTCCACCGGCATCCGCGCCGAACTGCCGTTCCGGGTTCCCTCCGTCGCCGGCGCCGTGCGCCGCGGGGAGATGCGCACCTTCGTCTATAACCACCTGCCCGGCACCTCCTTCGAGCTCAGCGAGCTGGCCCAGCAGTCCCCCACCGTCATCGAGGACATCGGGCGCACCATCGCCGCGATCCACGACCTGGATGAGGCCGTGGTGGACAACGCCGACCTGCCCCGATACTCCGCCGAGCGGTACCGCCAGCGTCGGCTCAACGAGCTGGACCAGGCTGCGACCACCGGCGAGATCCCCGCGCTGCTGCTGCGCCGCTGGGAACACGCCATGGAGGACCGCGAGCTATGGCGCTTCACCCCGGCCGTCACCCACGGGGATCTGCACGAGGATTCGCTGCTGATCGAAGGTGAGCGCGTCATGGCGGTCACCGGCTGGACCGATCTGCACAGCGGGGACCCGGCGGATGACTTCGCCTGGCTCACCGCCGCCGGAGATGTGGAGTTCACCGAGAAGGTGCTCGCCGCGTACCGACGTCACCGCACCGGTGAGGTCGATGAGCATCTGATGCGCCGCGCCGCGCTGACCGCGGAGTTCGCTCTGGCCCAGTGGCTGGTGCGCGGGCACGCCAGCGAGAACCCGGAGATGATCGCCGAGGCGAAGAGTCTCCTGGAGCAGCTGAAGGTGGACATCGAGACTTACGGCGGGCAGCCGATCGCGCTGACCCCGCTGGAGGGTGAGGAGCCTGCTGCAGCGGCCGAGGTCCAGGATTCGCGTCCCGTGGCTCGGGCCGGCGCTGCGGCGACCGTGGCCGACACCGGTGAGTGGGCGGAGTCCGGTGAGGACGACGACGAGCCCGCCGTGATCACCGATGCCGGTGCCGAGCAGACCGGCCAGGACCGCGGTCACCACCCCGACCACGACTCCGACAGTGACCATGTCCACCACCAGGGCGCCAGCGAGGATGACGGTGCCACGGGCAAGGTCCCCGCGTTCGCGGCGCGTCCGCTGCCCGGAGATGAGCCCACCGGTTCGATCCCGGTGGTCAGCGATCAGCGGGTCGCCCATCAGCCGCCCACCGATCAGCCGGTCGCCGATCAGGCTGCCGCCTACGAGCCCCTTCCCGAGCGGATCTTCGAGGAGGAAGACGAGGGCGACCTGCCGATTCACCCCGACGCCGCCTCTGAGCGTCGAGCGAAGGAGAAGCACTTCTTCCCCGGCGTCGGCTCGGCCAGCTCAGCCGCCTCCACGGGCTCTGCCTCCTCGGCCCAGTCGGCCCGTTCGGCACAGTCCGCACAGTCGGCGGCCTCGGCACAGTCTGTGGCCCCGGCGCAGTCCCAGGCCGCAACCGATTCTGCTGACCCGGCACAGTCGGCGGCGCCGGTCGCTGATGACTACCCGCAGTCCGACGAAGCGTCAGCATCTCCCGGCTCGCCCGAGTCACCGGACTCGCCTGGATCGCCGGACTCGCCAGCATCTGCCGATTCGGCCTCCTCCCCGGAGACCGATGAGCACGGCGACGAGTCGATCTACCAGCGGCACCCGGGCCTGCGCCCACCGACTGGCTGAATCTCCTGGCAGCGTCTCCTCACCGCCGAGGACCCGCGTGCCCAGGATGCTTGCACACGGGTGCCTCGACGGTGAGGCGCTGCGCCATGGTCGGGAATGATCCCCGCCGCGGCGCAGTTGTCGGGTGAGTGTCTCCCCCGGCGTCCGGGTTTGGCAGGCTTCATGCGCGCTGTGACAGGTGCGCTCTCCCCTTGACCGGCTGCAGCACAGGATGACGATATGACCACGGCGGAACAGACCCCAGCGAACGCACCTGCGACGGGCGCGACCCCGGCCAAGCCGAAGTACACCCGCAGACAGGTGGCGCTGGCCATCGTCGCGCTGTCCATCGGTGGCTTCGCAGTCGGGGTCACCGAGTTCGCGATCATGGGACTCCAGCTGGAGGCGGTGGCCGATCTCGGCATCACCATCCCGCAGGCTGGCATGCTGATCAGCGCCTATGCCATCGGTGTGGTGGTGGGCGCGCCGATCCTCTCCATCCTGGGCGCCAAGCGGGAGCGGAAGTCCTATGCCCTGCTGCTGCTGGGCGTCTTCGTCTTCGGGCACGTGCTGAGCTTCTTCGCCCCGAATTACGAGACCATGCTGCTGGCTCGGTTCCTCTCCGGACTCCCCCACGGCGCGTATTTCGCCGTGGCGGCGCTGATGGCGGCAGAGATGGCCGGACCCGCCAAGCGCAGCCGGGCGATCGCCGTCGTCCTGGGTGGTCTGGCGATCTCCAACGTGCTCGGTGTGCCGCTGGTGACCGCGCTGGGTCAGGCGTTCGGGTGGCGCTGGATGTTCATCTCGGTGATCCTGCTGGCGCTGATCACGATGGCCGCGGTGGCCCGCTACGCCCCGCGGCAGATGCCCCCGGCCAAGGCCACGATGCGGTCGGAGATCAAGGGCCTGAAGAACAAGCGGCTCTGGGTGGGCATCATGCTCGCCGTGGTCGGCTTCTCCGGCATGTTCGCGCTGTACTCCTATATCGCCCCGGTCAGCACCGAGATCACCGGCTTCAGCGAAAGCTCGCTGCCCTGGGTGGTCGGGCTCTTCGGCGCCGGCATGGTGGTCGGCAACTTCGTCGGCGGCTGGGCGGCGGACAAGTCCGTGCTGGGCACCGTGGTGATCGCCATGACACTGGTGGCGGTGTTCATGGTGCTCTTCGCCTCCACGGCGCACATCCCGGCGCTGATGCTGATCTTCCTCTTCCTGGTCGGGGTCTCGGCCAGTGCGCTGGGCCCGTCAATGCAGACCCACCTGATCGACACCGCACCGGATGCACCCCAGCTGGCAGCCTCATTGCACCATTCCGCGTTCAACGCCGCCAACGCTCTGGGAGCCCTGGTGGGTGGCCAGGTGATCGCCGCAGAGATGGGTCTGCGCGCCCCGAGCTATGTCGGGGCCGGCGCCGCCGTGCTGGGCGTGATGGTCGCGCTCTACGCGATCCACCTGACCCGGAAGATGAAGACTCCGCGGACTGCGATCTGACCGCTTCACGCTGCCGCGGTGCGCTGAGCCAGGTGAGTAGGCTGAGTCCATGAGCTCCCCCAGCACCTTCTCCACCACCGCCGACGTCGCCGAGGACAGTTTCGCCGGAGCGCTGCGGCTGGCCACGGCCGAGGACTGGGACGCCTCGGTGAACCATCGGTTCGTTGACGAGCTGTTTGACGGGACGCTCAGCGATGAGGTGCTGGCTCGCTATCTGGTGCAGGACTACCAGTTTTTCGACGCCTTTGTGGCCATGCTGGGCGCCTGCGTGGCCACCACCGATTCCAAGCCGGCGCGGCTGCGCTTCGCTGCGCAGCTCGGGATGCTCGCCGCTGATGAGGATGGATACTTTCAGCAGAGCTTCGCCGAGCTGGGCGTGCCCGATTCGGATGTCGTCAGTCCGGATCTTGCCGCGCCCACGGAGGAGTTCATCGTCCAGATGTGGGAGGTAGCACGGTCCCGGGACTACGCGGACCTTCTGGTGGTGCTGGTGATCGCGGAGTGGCTATACCTGGACTGGGGCCAGCGCGATCTGCCCCTGCCTGAGGCGTCGAAGCACCGGGGCTGGATCGACCTGCACCGCGGTGAGGACTTCCGGGCGTGGACCCAGTTCCTGATCGATGAGCTGAACCGAGTGGCCCCACCGCTGGCGTCCGACGACGGCGCGCGGTTATCAGCACGGTGGAAGCGGGTCGTGGCGATCGAGCGGGCGTTCTTTGATGCGGCGTACTCGAATACGAACTTGCCGGACTAGCCAGCCGACTGAAACTCTTCGAATCGAGCTGCGAGGTGCTCCCGATTCGGCGAGAACCTGTGGTTCTCGGGGACCACTCGCAACATCTCTCGGTGACGCCTCTGGAATCCGTGCTCCAGGACAGGGCCGCCTACCTCTTGCAGGATGTCCTCACGAATGTGAATTCGATGGTCACCGTCAACGCCCATGATGTTTGCGTCGTAGGCGGCGTGATGGATTTTACAAAGCGCCAGCCCATTGCTGATCTCTGGCAAGCCACCTCGGGAGTCAGCAAGTATGTGAGCGGCATCCAATAATTGTGTCTGCCCCAGAGAGCACACGGAGCATCTGGATGTGTATGCGAACATCACATTCGATCTGAAGTCACGCTGGTGCAATCTGCGCCTGACCACTTGTCCGCGATACTCAACTTCGATTTCTCCCATCGGAGGGACAGAACCGATATCGGAACGACCGTGTGCTCCGAGTGTGTCTGTGAGATCTAAGAAAGCGACTCGGCGGTCTTCGCTGATCCCCACGACATGGACGGGGAAGTACGCGTCGTAGACAGACTTCCTTACGGCGCGGAAGTAGATAATCGGCAGTCCCTGGACATGTGCGCGTCGTAGGCCGTCGTTTTGATGCTGCTTCTTTGGAGCGTCCGTGAATGCGTACTCGACCAACCCACTTTTCGTCACTCGATCGACGTAGGGGTTGTGGCGGCTAGTCGCGACTCCGGAGGTTACTGACAGCGTTGCCATCAAGGCGGCGGGCTTCCAAATACCCTCTTGGTTCAGCAATCTGTGCGGTGCTTCCGGGGAGTGACCTTGAAACTCCTCAATCTCCTGTCTTGTCAGTGAACGGCTTCCGTGTGCTGTCTTCCCAGCCAGCCAGGCGAAGGCGAGTTCTCGGAATGCAAGATCATGTGCGAGGCCCAAGGTGACCATGTGACTTTTCCATCCGCTCAACAACTACTCGAATTAGATAACTCATTTATACATGCTATGAGAAGTAATTGCGGGCGTCTCGAAGATACTCTTCCAGCGCCTCCTCTTCCGGAAGATCCGTTCCCGGCACGGTGACGCCGTGCTCAACGTAGAAGAAGGACGCTCCGATCTGTTCCAGCGGCACTCCATAGAGCCGATGGAAGGCCAGCCGGTAGACCGCGAGCTGGATCTGCTTCTCACGCAGGTCTTTGCCGGTGGGGACCATGCCGGTCTTCCAGTCGACCAGGTCCCAATGGCACTGCTGCATCTGAGCATTACGGTCCTGCGCTGACTTCAGCTCCCAGCGCTCAAAGTCTTCGGCGGTGAGGTCCCGGCCGGCGTCGTCCTTGCCGAAGATGGCGTCGATCCGGCCACGGATCACCACCCCGTCCAAGGTGGTCTCCACCGGGATCTCGGCGGCGTACAGGCGGCGATGCGCCCACTCCGTCTGAACGAAGCGCTCTTTGACCGTAGAGAGGTCGAAGGCATCGTCCAGGTCCTCATCACCCCGGTAGGGCTCCTCGATTCCGGGCAACCTGCTGCGGGTCTCGTAGAACTCCTCGATCCATTCGTGCATGACCGTGCCGCGGCGCGCCGCCTGGGATGGCTTCACCGGCACGGGGCGCCGGGCGAACTCCGCCATGGACTCGGCGTCACGCGCCATGCCCACCACACTGGACACGCTGATGTGGGCCGGGAAATGCGGCTTCCCCGTCCCGCGCTGCTGCTCCCGCGCCCGATCCACGACCCATTCAGCCTCCTGCTCCCAAGGAGTGAGCGGTAAAGCCTCCGAGCCGGCCTCGGCGGATGTCGCGGCAGACTGCGCACGGTCGGTGATGGCGTGCTCCACCAGCGCAGCGGCCCGAGTCAACGCGGCGCGGCGGCCGGGCTGGACCTTCGGAGCCTCCACCGTGTTGATCTGCGGCAGCGCTGTCCGCTCTCCCTCATGGACCTGCCGGCGGTAGCGGCCAATCGGCAGCGGAGCCAGCGGGTCATAGGGCCACTGGGCGCCGAAGAGGTCGTTGCCCACCGGGTTGGCCTTCATATCGGGGACCTCTGCCCACTCCAATGCCGCCGCGGCGTCACCAAAACCATCGGCCACCGCGCGGATCTCCTCGAGGAATTCCGAGGGATCCTTGCCGGCGGAAGTGCCGTAGAAGCAGGCACCGGTGCATAGCAGCAGCTTCTTGGCTCGCGTCACCGCGACGTAGGCCAGGCGTCGTTCCTCCTCCCGGCTGAAGTCCTTCACGTCTTGGGTGAAGACCCGGTTGTCCTCGGTGAACTGCTTCCAGCTGCCTATCCCTGCCGAGACAGCCCAGGAGCGCAGATCGGGCTGTTCGGACTCCCACTGCGGGATGCTGCGGCGATCCCCGCGCAGCCGGGCCGGCAGCATCCCGTTGCTGCCGGTCCACCGGTCCGCCTTGGCGCTGGGGAACTTGTCTTCGCGCAGCCCGGCCACGGTGACCACGTCCCATTCCAGTCCTTTGGAGGCGTGGATGGTCATCAGTTGGATCGCCCCGGGGGTCGGTTCCACATCGGCTTGTTCCAGGCCACGTTCCTTCTCCTCGGCCGCGTCCAGCCAGTCCAGGAAGCTGCGCAGGTCCGGGGTGGTCTCGGTGGCCGCGTAGCTCTCGGCCTGATCGATCAACGCGTCCAGCTGCCGGGCGGCATGGTGCTGTTCCTCCCAGGGCCGTGCGGCGACCTCAATGTCGAGCCCGGTGTCGCTGACGATGCGCTGGATCAGCACGCCCAGGTCCAGGGTGGCCCACTGCCGCAGCCGCCGGATCTGCTCCTTGGCCAGGACCAGCCGGCGGTACCCCTCTGCGGAGAGCCCCAGCTGCTCGGCGTGGTCTGGGGAGTCCTTGAGCCGTTCCAGCGCCTCGACCAGGGAGGCGCGTTCGTCCATCTCCAGTTCGGTGGACTCATACCGGTCCTCGGCGTCCGCAGGACCACCCGTGCCGGCCGACGTCGCGTCCTCTCCGGACTGCGCGCTGCCCTCGTGCGGCTCGGTGATGGGTGCGCGAAGCCGCAGGCCCTCGAGGTCGCGCGCGGAGCGCTGCAGCTGCAGCAGGTCACGCGGGCCGATCCGATACCGGGCCCCGGCGAGGATTCGGATCAGCGCGTCGGAACGGCCGGGGTCGGCGATGACGCGCAGGTAGGCGAGCACCTCGGCGACCTCGGGGGTGCTTAGCAACCCGGAGAGCCCGACCAGCTCATAGTCCAGCCCGGCCAGGCGCAGCTGCTCGGCGATGGTCTCCAGTTGGGCGCGGGTCCTGGCAAGCACCGCGCAGCTCGGGGCCTCAGATTCTGGGCCGTGCTGCGCATCGGGGCGCAGCACCGCACTGAGTTGTTCGGTGATCGCCTGGGATTCCTCGATATCCGAGGTGTACCAGCCATAGCGCACCCTCCCGGTGTGGGCGCCGTCGGGTGGGCTCAGCGGCTTCAGCTCACCGCGCAGGTGCGCGTTATGCGCCCGCCACGGCTTGTCCAGTGAGTCTGCGGCGTCCGGCGCGAAGGGCGCGACCAGCCGGTTCGCGACGTCGAGGATCCGTTCCCCGTTGCGCCAGGCCTTGGTGAGCTGGAGCAGCGCGGCGGGTCGGCGCTGGTCGGTGTCGGGGTCCACCGCGGGGAAGGACTGCGGAAAGTCGAAGAGCTGCCCGGCGGAGGCGCCGCGGAACCCGTAGATCGACTGGTTGGGGTCCCCGACCGCGGTGACCGCGTGGCCCATCCCGCCGCCGGAGCCTCCGGCGCCGTAGAGGCTGCTGAAGAGCGCGAGCTGGGCGTAGGAGGTGTCTTGGAACTCGTCGAGCAGCACCACCTTGTACTTCTCCCGCTCGGCCTCCCCCCCGCTGGGCACGTCCTGAGCGATCTGCGCGGCGAAGCGCAGCAGATCCCCGTAGTCCATCAGCCCGTCGGTGAGCTTCTTCTCCTGATAGCGGCGGACCAGTTCGGCCATCTCCCGGCGCACCCGCAGCGCCCGGACCAGATCGATCTGCTTGCCCTTGAGCTCAGCACCTGCCTGTTCCCAGGCATCCACCCGGGCCAGTTCGACGTCGAGGTGGGCCTCTACCGCCTCCGGGGACTGCAGGTGCTCGGCGCAGTCCCCTGCCAGGCGCATCACATACCCGGCCAGGTTCCCTGCCGACTGCTCGGCCTCCACCAACACCTCGGCCCGGTCATAGGCGCTGACCAGGCGATGGACCAGCTGCCAGGCCTTGGCCTCGCCGATCAGCTGAGTCTCGGGCTCCAAGCCGATCTGCAGGCCGTACTCGGTCACCAGGGTGTTCGCATAGGAGTGATAGGTGGAGACCGCGGGGGCGAGCAGCTCGGAGATGTCGGCGTGCTCCACGGTGTCGGAGACCTCCACGGGCACCACATCGGCCGGGGAGATCAGCTCCGCCTCCAGCAGCTGCTCCAGCTTCCGAGTGATCCGCTCGCGCAGCTCACCGGCGGCCTTCTTAGTGAAGGTGACGCCAAGGATCTGATCTGGACGCACGATCCCGTTGGCCACCAGCCAGACCACCCGGTCTGCCATCGTGGCGGTCTTGCCCGACCCGGCGCCGGCGACGACGAGCATCGGGTCCAGCCCGGATTCGATGACGGCCTGCTGTTCGGCGGTGGGGTACTTCCGGTCCTCGGCGGGTGTGTCTCGCTGAAGCGCGTCGGCGATGTCTCGGGCGCTGTAGCGCATGGTCTGCAGGGCCGTCATGGCTGGGTCACCTGTTTCGTGTTCTCGCAGAGCGGGCAGAGCGAGCCGACCAGGCAGCGCTGTTGATTGGGTGAGTGGTAGGCCGCGAAGACGCTGCCGCTCATCACGTGGGCGGCCTGGGTGAGCTGTTCCAGCGGCCAGGTGTCCTCCGCCGTGAGCGGATCTTGTTTCTGCAGGTCGGTCTTGGCCACAGTGGTCCCGACGTGCAGCAGCGCAGCACCTGACCCCGGAGACGCCGCGGGAGCGTCCTGCCCGGGCGCTGCGCCGCCACCTGGCTGGGCATCCTCTGCCGCGGGTGCTGCGTTCTGGGCTTCGTGCAGGGCACGGTCCACCGCGCCGAGGGCGACCAGCAGCTGGTAGGAGCCCAGCTGCCCGTGAGTCGGGATCTCGATCTGTGCGGGTTTGTGTCGGCCAGTCTTCAGGTCGATGACGAAGAGCTCGCCGGCGTCGGTGCGTTCCACCCGGTCAATCACGCCGCGGATCTCCACGGATCGTGTCTGAGGTGCCCCACCTGGTTTTTCGGGCGGCAGCGGGACTTCCAGGCTGGCTTCGACCTGCAGCTCGCGGGCGATCACCGCACGGCCCTGGCCCTGGACGTGGCCGAAGTAACCGGCGAGCTTCTTGAGCATCACCCGGGCGCGGGCACGGTCCTTCTCGGTCTCCCACCCGGCTTCACGTCCCAGGCTGTCCCAGCGTGCGTCGAGCTCCGCGGTGAGCACCTCGCGGTCGGTCTCCGCGGGATGGTGCTCGGCGATCTCATGGATCAGCGAGCCCAGCATACGGCTGAAGTCGGTGGCCTCGACGCCTCCGGCCGCACCGGTGAACCACTGCAGGGGCGAGTCCACGGCACTCTGCACCGAGGAGGGAGAGACCCGGACCGGCTCCTCGGGCTCCAGCAGCGGTGCCGTGGTGCTGAGTTCGGGCAGACCCCACCAGGTGCCTGGCTCGGCTCCGATGAGTCCACCCTCGGCGAGCACGGCCAGCGCGCGGGCTGCCGCCTGGCGCTGGATCTCGGTCGCCTGATCACCGGAGGACTCCGCCCCGCTGGACGCCAGGGCGCCGAACGCGGCGGCGCTGGATTCAGGGAGGCGGGATCCGGCGTCGTCGAGCTGGGTCTGGATGCTGATCTCCAGGTGTCGGCGCAGCTCGGCGATCAGCCGGTGGGCGGTGATCGGACGTGGGATGGCGCCGCTGCGAGCCTCGCGCTCCCCGGGAGGCACCACCAGATCCAGGAGCATCGACGGGCTCTCCTCCTGGGCGTGCACGGCCACCGCGTAGAGCCGGTTCTTGGCGCGGGAGACCGCCGAGGCGAAGAGCCGGTACTCGTCCTGGAGCACGTTCATCCGTTTCACGAGCAAGGATTGCGCCGCAGCGTCGGCGCGACCCTCCACGACGTCGACCAGGTGTCCGCTGCCCAGCAGCTGCCCGCGCGGATTCAGGTTCGGCCAGGCGCCTTCCTGGAGTCCGGTGAGGATGACGGTGTCGAATTCACGCCCCGCCGCGCTGGCGGGGGTGAGGACCTCGATGGCGACGTCGGCCGAAGACGTCTTCGCCAGGGTGTCCATCGGCAGTTCCAGACGTTCGATGTGGTCCACGAACGCGATGGCCGAGGCTCCCGGGTTCTGGTCGGAGAAGCGTTCCGCGGCCTGGAAGAGTGCCATGACCGCGTCGAGGTCGTGGTCGGCGCGGCGACCCTCGGCGCTGGCCCAGCGGGTCAGCCCGGCCCAGTGGCGGCTGACCCCGGCGGCGTTCCAGATCTCCCAGAGCAGCTCCTCGGGTCCGCTGGAGGGGCCTGCGGCGGCGTGTCCGGCGGCGAGCATCGCGGCGACCCGCTCCAGCCCGCGGGTCAGGTGCTGGAAGCGGGCCTGGGCGCGGACTTCTTCGAACACCGGGTCCGCCGCGTTGTTCGCCGCGGCGACCAACAGCTCATCGGAGCTGCGCGGCTCAGCAGGGTCTGCCAGTGCGCGCAGCCGGCGGCGTTCCTGGCTGCGCAGCACCTGGCGCAGGCTGCGCAGGGTCATCGAGTCGGTCTCCCCGTACCGACTGGTCAGCAGCGCGAGCACCTCCGTCAGCGGCACGGGATGCTCGGTGTCAGGTTCCGGTGGGACGGTCACCAGGTGCAGCGCCCGCAGCAACGGCGCCACCGCAGGCTCCTGGTTGAGGATCACATCGCTCATGGACTGGCGCACCGGAACACCCTGGGTCTGGAACATCCGCACCAGGCGTTTGAGCAGCGCGCCGTTGCGGGCGATGACCGCGATCTGATCGAAGGGCACCCCGTGCCGGTGGTGCCGGTCCAAGACCTCCTGCAGGACGAACTGTTCGGCGAGGTAGTCTCCCGGCACGATCTCCACCGCGCAGGATCCGTTGTCTTCTGGCGCTGGGTCCTGGGGTGCGGAGTCCTGGGGTGCGGAGTCCTGGTGTGCGGTCGGGGGGTCCTGGGGTGAGGCAGCGGAGGCTGGGGATTCCGCCAACGCCTGCGGGGGTTCCGGGGCGGGCTGCGCGCTCAGCAGCTGCAGCCAGCGCTGCCGGGGCTGCTGGGGTCCCACCGGGGCGATCCGGCGCAGGGCCCGGGCGTAGGCCCGGCCCACGGTGGGACTGATCCGATGATTGCCCTCTAACACCATCACGCTGGGCTCGGCCCCGGGCAGCCCGCCGTGGGGATCTGGGGTCATGGCTCCGAAGATGCTGCGCCGGACGATGCCCGCGATCTCGGCGTCGGTCTCGGGGTTCAGCCCGAGCACGGACTCGGCGGTGACCCGGCGGGGGGCCACGGTCCAGCTGCGCAGCTTGTCCGGGCGCGCGCCCCGGAAACCCTGCACCGCGGTCTCCGGGCTGGCGAAGGCCAGCACGTCGGCGCCGGCTCCGATCAGGCGCAGCAGCCGGTAGACCGAGGGCGTGGCCTCCTGGAGGTCATCGACGATGATGCGGCGCAGCCGCTGGCGTTCGGTCTCCAGGAACTCGGGGTTCTCCTCGAGGAGGTTGCAGGCCTCGTTGATCAGTCCGGCCGGGTCGAAGGCATCGGCGTTCGCGCCGGCGTCGAGGTCCTCACGGTAGCGCTGGTAGAGCTCTGCCGCGGCCGCCCATTCCGGACGTCGGCACTGTTCGGCCAAGCCGCGCAGCTGCTCGGGTGAGACCCCGTATTCTGCGGCGCGGTCGAAGAGCTCGCGGATCTCCTTGCGGAACCCATCGGTGCCGGCGGCCTCCTGAAGCGAGGATGGCCAGTTCAGCGGCGGCAGCCCGCTGGCAGGATCGGTGGCGAGCAGCTCACGGATGATGCTGTCCTGTTCTGCTCCGGAGAGCAGCCGGGGACGGCGCGCGGTGAAGGAGAGGATCTCCCGGCGCCGGGCCTCCCCGAGCAGCCAGAAGGCATAGGAGGCGAAGGACCGGGAGGGCTGTTCCGAAAGCGAGCCGCCCCTTGAACTGGTGTCCCGCAGAGCCCAGGCCGCCTCGACCTGATCGCGCAGCACCGCCGAGGTGGCGCGGGTCGGTGAGAGCAGCAGCAACCGGGAGGAGTCCTGTCCGGACTCGAGATGACGCAGCGCAAGCTCCGCGGCCAGGGTCGATTTGCCGCTGCCGGGACCGCCGAAGCTCAGGATCGGCCCATGTCCGGGCCGCTGCGCGGCGGCGAGCAGCTGATGCTGGGACTGATCGAACTCCATGGGGATCATTCAATCAGAGCCCCCGGACATGACCTGGTGCAGCCGCGGGACACCGGCGCCCAGCGGCGCAGGGTGATGTCCACGGCCATGTCCCACCCGCGCGCTACCGTAGTGCCATGGCCGAGACCCCCACCCTCTTCGAGATCACCCCCAGCAGCGAGTCCTGGCATACCCGCCGTAGGGTCGGCTTCGACCTGGAGACCACCTCCAGGGACCCTCGGGTGGCGAGGATCGTCTCCGCGGCACTGGTAATCTTCGATGACACAGAGGTCAGCCTCGAGCCCGTGACTGTGGCCGGGACCGCGGCCGAACCCGGTGTGGCTGAGTCCGGTGCGGTCGCGTCGTCGGCTGCCGCCGGGAATCCCGTGCGGACCCGGGAATGGCTGGTAGATCCCGGGGTGGAGATCCCGGCCGAGACCACCGCGATCCACGGCATCTCCACCGAGTACGCCCAGGCCAACGGTCAGCCAGCTGCCGAAGCAGTCGCCCAGATCACCACCGCCCTCGCCCAGGAGTTCGCCGCCGGCAGCGCAGTGGTCGTGATGAACGCCCCGTATGACTTCACCGTGCTGCAGCAGGAGGCGCTGCGCCACGGGGTGGAGTTCACCGAGCCGGTGGCGGTCATCGACCCGCTGGTGATCGATAAGCAGGTGGACAAGTACCGCCGCGGCAAGCGCACGCTGAGCCAGATGTGCCTGCACTATCAGGTCGAGCTCGACGCCGCGCACTCGGCGGCACCCGACGCCTGGGCGGCCGTGGAAGTGGCCTGCGCCCAGGCGGAACGCTTCCCGCAGCTGCAGATCCCCGCTCCCGAGTTGCACCGGCTCCAGGCCGGCTGGAAGGTCGGACAGGCCGCGGACCTGCAGGAGTACCTGCGGCGCACCCGCCCTGACGCTGTGGTCAGCCCGGCCTGGCCGGTGTGAACGCCAGCCGGAATCCAGTGTGACCCAGGGAGGTCTCCGCCGAGGCGCAGGTCCGAGCCGAGGTCCGGTAGCGCCGGCAGTACGAGCTGTGGCACATATAGGAGCCCCCGCGCAGCACCGGATCAGATCCCGAACGGGCAGCACCGGAGGTCCCCGGCGCTGCCGCATCACCGCCGGTGAACCCCGAGGCGGTCCACTCCCAGACATTGCCAGTGGTGTTGTAGAGCCCATACCCGTTGGGCTCGAAAGACTTCGCAGCACAGGTGCCCACCTCTCCGACTACGCCTTGCGGAAACTCGCCGGGGAAGATGTTCATCCGGCGCCGTCCCTCTGGGTCACGCTCTGATCCCCAGGGATACGGCTGCTGATCCAGTCCGCCGCGGGCGGCATACTCCCACTCCGTCTCCGTAGGCAGCCGGGCGCCCACCCAGGCGGCATAGGCCTGGGCATCGCGCTGAGACACCTGAGTCACCGGGTGCTCCTCCCGTCCCACAGCGGTGGACCCGGGACCTTCCGGGGCGAACCACGCGGCGCCGCGCACCTGCCGCCACCAGGGGGTCAACGGCTCCGGGGCCGGCGCGGCCGCACGCTGCGCGGGCTCGAGCAGACCTTCGAACACCAGCGCATCGCCGTGCCGCTCCGCGTCGGTGAGGTGACCGGTGGCCTGGACGAACCTGGCGAACTCCGCAACGGTCACCGTGGTAGGACTGATCGCGAACGCCTCCACCCGGGCCGTCCGGACCGGGCCCTCGCCATCCTCTGAGTAGGCCTGCGGGTCCTCGCTGCCCATCCGGAACCGGTCCGCGGCGAACCCGATCAGTGAGAGCTGTGACCCGGCCGCGGCGGCCAGCCGGGACACCAGCGCGGCCCGTGCGGCCGGTTCGAGCGCGCCAGGCGGCGTCGTCGTCGGGGTGATGGTCGGGGTGTTGGTCGGGGTGCTTGTCGGAGTGCTGCTCGGTGCGTCCTGCGATGCTTCCGGGCGGCCCGGACTGCAGCAGGACGCTGGTGCGGAATGGTGCTGCGCCTCGGTCATTGTGCTCCCCTGTCTGTCTCCTGATTCTCGCTGCAGGCCCGTTGATCCCCCGGAATCCGGCAGAGGGCGGCCTGTACCCTGGCAGGGCGCGACGCCTGCACTCACGCGCGCAGCATGGACCCATCAGTGCTCATCTCGAAGGAGGGACACACTATGTCTGACCATCAGAACATCTCACACCGCACCGGAACCGTGTCTCCCCCGGAGCACTCCCCCAGCGTCTCACCCCCGAACATCGTCGTCATCCAGGCTGATCAGATGGCCGCCCAGGCGCTCGGCGCCTACGGCGACACTGCCGCGAAGACCCCGCATATGGATGCCCTGGCCGAGGAGGGCGCGGTCTTCGACCGTGCCTACTGCAACTCCCCGCTGTGCGCACCCTCCCGCGCGTCCATGATGACCGGCGTGATGCCCTCTGAGCTGGGATGTTTCGACAACGGGGACGACTTCGCGTCCTCGGTGCCGACCTTCGCGCACCGGCTGCGGCTCGCCGGGTATCACACGGCTCTGGTGGGCCGGATGCACTTCATCGGCGCGGACCAGCACCATGGATTCGAAGAACGGCTCACCACCGACGTCTACCCCGCTGACCTGGACATGGTTCCGGACTGGACGCTGCCGCTGGAGCAGAAGCTGCAGTGGTATCACGACGCCGACCCGGTCTTCACTGCCGGCGTCTCCCAGGCCTCGGTCCAGCAGGACTTCGACGACGAGGTCGGCTTCCGCACCCTGCGTCACCTCAACGACCGCGTCCGGGCGAACCAGGCGGCCGCCGCAGCGGGCGAGGAGGCGCAGCCGTTCCTCATGGTGAGCAGCTTCATCCACCCGCACGACCCCTATGAGCCGCCGCAGGAGCACTGGGACCGGTTCGCCGATGTGCAGATCCCCGACCCGGCGCACCCCGAGGTGCCCGATATCGCCGAGGACCCGCACAGCCACCGGCTGCGCGCGATGAGCGGCTTCGATGAGCGCTACCCGGACCTGGAGCAGGTCCGCAACGCCCGGCGCGCCTACTACGCGGCGGTCAGCTACATCGATGACCACGTGGGCCGGATCCGCGAGCGCCTGGACTCCCTGGGGCTCAGCGAGAACACCGTGATCCTGGTGACCGCCGACCACGGGGACATGCTCGGCGAGAGGGGCCTCTGGTACAAGATGTCCCCCTATGAGCGCTCCTCGCGGGTGCCGCTGATCGCCTACGGCCCGGAGCACCTGGTGCCCCGAGGCCGGTATCAGACCCCAGTCTCGCTGCTGGACCTGATGCCCACCCTGGTGGACCTGGCCGGCGCCCCGTCGCCAAAGGCCGCCGGTGATTCCGTGCTGCGGATCGCCCGGGGTGAGCAGGCCGGTGAGATCGGACCCGAGGACCGCCCGGTGATCATCGAGTACCTCGCCGAGGGCACCTACCGGCCGCAGCTGAGCATCATCAGTGGGCAGTACAAGTACGTGATCTGCTCGGGTGATCCCGATCAGCTCTTCGACCTCGCCACGGACCCGGATGAGCTGCACAACGCGGCGCGCGAGGAGAAGCATGCGGCCACCGTGGCGCGGCTGCGCGGCGAGCTGGACGCCCGCTATGACATGGCGGCGTTGGAGGCCGGGATCCTGGAGAGCCAGGATCGGCGCAGGCTCGTCGCCGAGGCGCTGAACATGGGACGCAAGCGGGCCTTCGATCACAACCCGGAGCCCGAGCAGCGCTACGTCCGTGGGGACTTCTGGGCTGCGCTGGACTACGGCACGATCCGCGACGGCGCCCGCTGAGCCCTGCCCCGGGTCACCCCGCGCGATCCCTGGGGCGAGAACGGGTGGAATGGTCGCCGGGATCCGGATCATTCCACCCGTACGCGCCCCGGGGATGAGTGGGTCGCTGAGGAGCGCGGTCGCGGCGGCCGCCCCCGGGATGGGTAGAGTTCAGTCCCATGCGCGCACTGGTGATGGATGAGATCGCAGGTCCCGTAGACGTCCGAGAGGTCCCCGACCCCACCCCACCAGCAGGCGGGGTCATCGTGGAGGTCCACGCCACTGGGCTCTGCGGCAGCGACTGGCATGCCTGGGCCGGACATGAGGAGCTCACCCTGCCCCATGTGCCCGGGCATGAGCTTGCCGGGGTCATCTCCGCCGTGCACCCGGAGGTGCGGCACTGGAAGGTCGGTGACCGGGTGACGGTGCCCTTCGTGTGCGGCTGCGGCGCCTGCGACTGGTGCCGCAACGGCAATGCCCAGGTGTGCCCGAACCAGCAGCAGCCCGGATTCACCCATTGGGGTTCCTTCGCGGAGCACGTCGCGCTGCACGCCGCCGACACGAACCTGGTCGCCATCCCGGACGCGGTCTCCTTCGAGGCCGCCGCCGCGCTGGGCTGCCGCTTCGCCACCGCCTACCGGGCATTGACCGCGCGCGCCCGGCTGCGCGCCGGGGAATGGCTCACCGTGGTGGGCGCCGGCGGGGTGGGGCTGAGCGCGGTGATGATCGCCAAGGCGCTCGGCGCCCGGGTGATCGCGGTGGATCGCAGCCCCGAGGCGCTGCAGGCCGCGAAAGACCTCGGAGCCGATCAGGTGATCCTCGCCGACGGGCGCGACGTGCCCGCCGCCGTCGGTGAGATCACCGGAGAGGGCAGCGACGTCAGCGTGGACGCGGTGGGCAGCGAGTCGACCTGCGCCGCGGCGGTCCTGAGTCTGCGCCGTCGGGGTCGACACGTGCAGATCGGGCTGCTGCCCACCGACACCGGGCTCTCCCAGGTCCCGATGGCCCGCGCGATCGCCTGGGAGCTCGACCTGCTGGGCAGCCACGGCATGGCCGCCGCCGACTACCCCGGGATGCTCGCCCTGATCGCGGACGGCGTGCTGCGCCCCCAGGACCTGATCGAACGTGTGGTCGGACTCGCGGAGGCCGCCCGGCTGCTGCCGGCGATGCAGCGCTCCGCGACCCCGGGGATGACCATGATCAGCCCCAGGAGCGCGTGATCAGACCTGAACCCTCAGACCCGAACCCACAGACCTGAGTCTTCAGCGCCTGAACCCTCAGGGCTGGGCCTGGGCAGCGGCCTTCGCGGCGCCCGGCAGAGCGTCCAGGATGCGGCCGATGGCGGCGTCGTCGTGCGCCGAGGAGAGGAACCACGCCTCGAAGACGCTCGGCGGCAGGTAGACCCCGGCGTCGAGCATGGCGTGGAAGAACGCTCCGTAGCGGAAGGTCTCCTGAGCCTGGGCGTGCGCGTAGTTGTGCACCCCGGTGGCCGAGGTGCCGAACGCCACCGAGAACAGTGAGCCCACCTTCTGCAGCGTGTGGTCCACCCCGGCCTCACTCAGCGCGGCGGTGAGCGCGTCGGCCACGATCTGCGCCTTCTCATCCACATGCGCGTAGACCCCAGCGGTGGCGTGCTCCAGCGTCGCCACCCCGGCAGCCATGGCGACAGGGTTCCCGGAGAGTGTGCCGGCGTGATAGACCGGCCCGGTGGGGGCGAGGTGCTCCATGATCTCGCGCCGTCCGGCCAGCGCGGCGGCAGGCAGACCGCCGCCGATGACCTTCCCGAAGGTGAACAGGTCAGGCTCCCAGCCTTCCACCCGGCCGGAGGCACCCCAGTAGCCGGACTCGGTGATCCGGAACCCGGTCATCACCTCGTCGAAGATCATCAGGGCCCCGTGGCGCTGCGTGATCTCCCGGATGAAGCTGTTGAAGCCCGCTTCCGGGACCACCACGCCCATGTTCGCAGGGGTGGCCTCGGTGATCACCGCGGCGATCCGCTCGCCGTGCTCGGCGAAGACAGCTTCCAGTGCGGCGCGGTCGTTGTACTCCACCACGATGGTCTCCGAGGCCTGCGCCTCGGTCACCCCGGCGGATCCGGGCAGCCCGAGGGTGGCGACCCCGGAGCCAGCGGCGGCGAGCAGCCCGTCGGAGTGCCCGTGATAGCAGCCGGCGAACTTCACCACGATGTTGCGCCCGGTGACCCCGCGGGCCAGCCGGACCGCGGTCATGGTCGCTTCGGTGCCGGTGGAGACCATCCGGATCATCTGCGCACCGGGGACCCGGCCCTGCACCAGCTCCGCCAGCCGCGCCTCCAGCGGGTGGGAGGTGCCGAAGCCCAGCCCGGCGTCCACGGCGGCGTGCACCGCGGCGATCACCGCAGGGTGCTTATGCCCCAGCAGCGCAGGACCCCAGGAGCCCACGAGGTCCACGTACTCGGTCCCCTCGGCATCGGTGAGGTAGGGGCCGTCCGCGGCGACCATGAAGGCGGGGGTCCCTCCGACCGAGCCGAAGGCGCGGACCGGGGAGTTCACGCCCCCGGGCATCAGTTCGCGGGCGGTGTCGAAGAGTTCCTGGTTCGTGGTCATCGCGGGACAGGGTCCTTTCAGCTGACCGGCGGGAAGCCGGCGTCGGTGCGGGGTTCGTCGGTGGAATCGCCGTCAGTATTGGTCGGTGAACTGGTCTCGGACGGCGCGGAGGCCTCCACCGGGGCGGCAGTCGTATGCGGCTCGACCCGCGGGTGCACCGGGGTGTCGGCGCTGGGGGCCGAGTCCCCGCTGGGCGAGACCGGGGCTGCCGGGACGCTCGGGCCGCGGGTGCCGGCGAGCTCCTCGCGCAGCCACCCGGCCACCTCGGCGGCGTAGTAGGTCAGCACGTTGGTGGCCCCCGCGCGGCGGATCGCGATCAATGATTCGGTGATCACAGTGCGCCGATCGATCCAGCCATTGGCGGCGGCGGCCTCGATCATCGCGTACTCCCCGGAGACCTGGTAGGCCGAGACCGGGACATCGCTGATCGCGGCGGTGTCGGAGAGGATGTCCAGGTAGGCGCTGGCCGGCTTGACCATCACCATGTCCGCACCCTCGGCGAGGTCCAGCTCCACCTCGCGCAGCGCCTCGGTGCGGTTCGGCGCGTCCATCTGGTACTGCCGCCGATCACCGGTCAGCTGGGAGTCCACGGCCTCGCGGAAGGGCCCGTAGAAGCCGGAGGCGTACTTCGCGGCATAGGCCAGGATCGGCACGTGCTGGTGTCCGGCATCATCCAGGGCCTGCCGGATCACGGCGACCTGACCGTCCATCATTCCCGAGGGTGCGACGACGTCGGCGCCCGCCTCGGCCTGGGCCACGGCCATCTCGGCGTAGACCTCCAGGGTGGCGTCGTTATCCACCTCTCCGGCCTCGTCAATCAGCCCACAGTGCCCGTGATCGGTGAACTCGTCCAGGCACAGGTCGCTCATCACCACCAGATCGTCCCCGACCAGGTCCTTCACGGCGCGGATGGAGCGGTTGAGGATCCCCTCGGGGTCGAGTCCGGCGCTGCCCTGGGCATCGCGGGCGGCGGGGATCCCCAAGAGCATGATCCCGGCGAGGCCGAGGTCTCGGGCCTGCACCGCGGCGGTGAGCAGCGAGGATTCGGTGTGCTGCACAACCCCGGGCATGGAGCTGATCGGGACTGGTTCGGTGAGGCCCTCACGGACGAAGACCGGCAGGATCAGGTCGGCCGGGTGCAGCCGGGTCTCGGCCACCATCCGGCGCATGGCGGGGCTGCGACGCAGCCGGCGGGGGCGCTGTTCGGGGAAACTCACGTGCGACTCCTGGTCATCAGGGGGACGGCGGTTGGTGCGCTTGGGCGGACGGTGCGTCGCTGCGGAGCCGGCATGTGCCGTTGCGCAGCGGGCATCCTCCAAGCGTGACGCCGCCCGTCAGTCTAGTTCTCAGCGGCCCAGGGCGGCGAGGACAGCGGCGGCGCTCGGCTCAGAGAGAACACCGGCGGCGGGGATTCCGCGGCGCGAGAGGGTCCTGGCGGTGGGCCGACCGATGGCCAGCAGCGGAACCCGCGGCGGGAGTCCCAGGTCGGCCAGCGCGTCCGCCGCGGAGGAGCTGGTGACGAGCAGGACGGTGGGGTCCATACGGGTGAGCCGGTCGCGTCGCAGATCCGCCGCCAGCTGCCTCAGGTCCAGGAGATCCTCCGAGGCAGGCGGCGGCAGCAGGCGCCGCCGCGGGTCACCGGCGGCGAGCACCCCGTCCACCACCAGAGAGTCGGTCTCATAGGCGCTGACCTGGGTGACGTCCCAGCCAAGGGCGCTGAGTCCCTCGCGCAGCTCGGAGCGGGCCTGGGCCGACTGCGGCAGCAGCAACGAGGTGCTGCCATCGGGGGCCGGTTCGGGCATCTCCTGGATCATCCCGGCCGCGCTGCGCTCGGCCTCCGGCATCCACGGCTCGGTGACACCGGTCAGCCGCTGCAACACCCGGGCCGTGCCGGGACCGACGACGCCGACGCGGGTCCGCGCCGGCAGGGACCCGTCCCAGCCCAGCTTCACCAGGGCACGCACCGTGTTCGCACTGGTGAACAGCACCCAGGCGAAGTCCCCCCGGGAGAGCCGCTCGAGCGCCGTCGTCAGCTCGCTGGCCTCTGCTGGCAGGCGCTGTTCGGTGACCGGCAGGAATCGGACCTCGAGCCCGGCGGCGCGCAGCCCGGCTTCCAGCGGTCCGGCCTGCGCGGGGTCTCGGGTCAGGGCGATGCGCATGGCGCCAGCCTACCGAGTGCTGCGGCATCGGGACCTGGATGTGCCGGAGACGTCAGTACTCGGTGTACTCCGCGCCGAGCTCCTCGGCCAGGGCTTCGAGGTCGCGGGAGTCCGGCTGCGGCGGTTCAGGGCCGTCCCCGGTCTGCGGCTGCACCGAATCTTCGGCGTCCACGACGAACCAGCCGGGGCCCTGCACGGCGGGTGATGGTTCCGAGAGATCAGCGAAGTTGCCACGGGCCTCGTCGATCTCCTCGCGGTCCTCGGACCAGGCCAGCACCATACCCTCCCCACAGGTGAGACCTTCCAGGAAGCCGCCGTCGGAGAGCGCGATGTTGATGATGTTGGTGTTGTCGAAGATGGGGCACCGCAACACCTCATCGACTGCGTCGTAGAGCGCTTCGGCGCTGTCGAAGCTGGGACCCTCGGGCTCACCCGCGTCGGGATCCGCGCTGCACCCGAGCAGGAGAGCAGATCCTGCAACGAGCGCCACAGCCGCTGACCGTCTCGCCTGGGTGAGCATGCTCAGCCCCTCAGGAGTCCACGACGTGCTTGAGCAGTCCGAAGTCCTCGGCCAGCAGCTGCTCCGCGACCAGCGTCCCCAGCTGCACCGCGCGCTCCACAGAGACCCGGCGATCCGCTCCGGCCTCGATGGAGATCTCGGCGCCGGCGCGCTGCGTCCGGCTCCCGTCGGGGGCGCAGATCACCGAGTCCAGGCGCAGGGTGGCGCCGCCGTCGGGGTTGTCGTCGTAGCGGGCCAGTCCGCCGATCGGGGCGGAGCAGCCGGCGTTGAGCCGGGCCAGCAGGCCGCGTTCCGCGGAGGTCTCCAACCGGGCGGGGATGTCGTCATAGAGCGCCAGGGCCATGCCCAGCGGCGCGGTCGGCTCGGCGTCCTCGGCGCGGACCTCCACGGCCAGTGCGCCCTGCCCGGGGGCCGGCAGCATGACCTCGGGAGGCAGCAGCTCGGCGATGTGGTGCTCCAGTCCGAGCCGCTTCAGGCCCGCTCCGGCGAGCACCACGGCGTCCAGGTCACCCCGGGCCGCGTTCGGCGCCTGCGGTGAGGCCTCGGCGGCGGACCCGTGGCCCCGGACCCGGGCCAGCCGGGTGCCGACGTTGCCGCGGATGTCCACGATCTCCAGGTCAGGTCGTGCGGCGCGCAGCTGCGCAGCCCGGCGCGGTGACCCGGTGCCCACCTTCGCGCCCTGCGGCAGGTCGCGCAGCGGCAGGTCATCGGCGGAGCACAGCGCATCGCGGACATCCTCCCGGGAGGGCACCGAGGCGATCGCGAGCCCCTCGAGGTCCTTGGCGGGGAGGTCCTTGAGCGAGTGCACGGCCACATCGCAGGTCTTCTCGAACAGCGCCTGGCGCAGCGCCGAGGCGAACACCCCGGTGCCGCCCATCTGTGCCAGCGGCCCGGTGAGGATATCGCCCTCGGTCTTGACCGTGATCAGCTCGTAGTCAGTCTCGGCGTGGGAGGCGAGCGCCTCGGCCGCCGTCGTCGTCTGGGTCAGGGCCAGCTTGCTGCCGCGCGTGCCTACCGTGAATGTCGCCATCTAGCTCCTCTGGACGTCCTTGCGGAACCGGGTGCAGTTGCAGGGTCCGCAGATGCCGGACCATTTGCCGGGCACGACCTGTTCGCCGAAGCCCACAGGTTCCCCATTGGCTCCCTTGAGGTACTCGCTGAGCACATCGACCAGCCCGGAGACGAACTTCTCCTGGATGCCAGGGGTGGCGGCCCGGTGGTAAGCCAGGCCCAGCTCGGCGGCGGTGTCCTTGGCCTCGGTGTCGAGGTCCCAGAGCACCTCCATGTGATCCGAGACGAAACCGATCGGCATCACCACCACCCCGGCGACCCCGGCCTCGGCGTATTCCTCCAGGGCGTCGTTGATGTCGGGCTCCAACCACGGGGTCTTCGGGCTGCCGGAGCGGGACTGGAAGGTCAGCGAGTGCTCCAGGCCCTCAGCCTCGGGCACGCTGGCCATCAGGTGCCGGGCGACGGCGAGGTGCTCGGCCGAGTAGACATCGGTGCCGTACTCCTCGATCACCCGGTCCGGGCCCATGGCTTCGGCGTTGCGGCTGGGGATGGAGTGGGTGACGAAGACGATCTTCGGCTGCGCCTCCGGCTTGCCGGCCTGCTCGAGCTGTTCCCGGACATCGGCGATCCCGGCGGCCAGGGCATCCTTGAACGGGTCGATGAAGGCCTTGTCCATGAAGAACTGGCGGACCTTGACCACGCTCATCTCCTCGCGGAGCTCGGTCTCATCCAGGGTCAGGGAGAAGTCCTCGCGGTACTGCCCGCAGGAGGAGTAGCCGTTGTACGCGGAGGTCACCAGCGCCAGGATCCGGCGGTGCCCGGCGGCGTGCATCTCCTTGAAGGTCTCGGTGAAGAACGGGTTCCAGTTGCGGTTGCCCCAGTAGATCGGGATGTCCAGCTGGCGGGCGGCGACCTCGGCCTCCAGTGCGCCCTTGAGGTCCCGGTTCTGCTGGTTGATCGGACTGATCCCACCGTTGGCGCGGTAGTGGGTGGCGACCTCTTCGAGCCGCTCGTCCGGGATCCCGCGTCCAGCCGTGACATTGCGCAGGAACGGGATCACGTCATCCTGGCCCTCTGGACCGCCGAAGGAGGCCAGCAGGATCGCGTCGTAGTTGCTGGGCTCGTCGGTGGTGGTGCCCTCGGCATAGTCCACCGGCAGCGGAGCCGGGGCCTCGGCGGCCTCGGCCTTGTCCTCGGTGCCCGGGGTGGGGGTGGCCTGGGAGGAGTCCGCCACGGCCGAGGCGGCTTGCTCCTCGGTGGGGTGATCGGAGGTCTCGGTGGGGTGGACCGGTCCGGTGTTCTCCGACCCGTTGTCTGACCCGGTGTTCTCTGGGGTGATCGTCACAGCAGGACCTCAGCGATCTCCGAAGCGGCCTTCAGGCGGCGTCCGGTGTAGAAGGGAATCTCATCGCGCACGTGATAGCGGGTCTCGGACTCGCGCAGCTTGCGCATCATGTCCACCAGATCGGTGAGCTTCGGCGCCTCCAGCGCGAGCAGCCACTCCCAGTCGTTCAGCGCGAACGCCGAGGTGGTGTTGGCCAGCACCGAGGGGAACTCCTGCCCGAGCATCCCGTGCTCGCGCAGCATCTTCCCGCGCTTGGCCGGGTCCAGCAGGTACCAGTCATAGGAGCGGTTGAACGGGTAGACGACCAGCCAGTCCTCCGGGGGCACACCGAGGGCGTAGGCCGGGACATGGCTGCGGGCGAACTCGGCGGTGCGGTGCACGCCCATCGCGGAGAAGGCGATCCGGGTCTTGGAGAACATCGCGGTGCGGCGGATGCGGCGCACTGCGGCCTGCAGACCTTCAGCGCTCGGCCCGGTGACCCAGGTGAGGATGTCGGCCTCGTCGCGCATGGCCGAGACGTCGTAGCTGCCGCGGAAGTCCATCTCCTGCTCGGCGAAGGATCCGGCGAGCTCATCGAACTCGACCTCCACGTCAGCGCCCTGCGGAGCGGAACCGGTCCGCGCGAAGACGGTGTAGAGGGTGAACCAGTCCTTGCCCGAGGTGTTGACCTCTTCGGGCGTTCGCTGAGCGGTGCTGCCGTAGCTCACAGATGCCTCCATCAGCATTGATCGTCCGTGTGGGACCCCAGGTGGCGATGTCCCGCATCCAGCTTATCGCCCGAGGTTGACCGGATTTCTACATGACGTCGAAAAAAGTGACCGACCGCTCAGCGGCCTGAGGCGAGGATCGTCGCGGCGGCGGCGCGCGCGTCGGGCACCACTCGGGCCAGCCCGGTGCCGGCGAACCAGGCGCCGATCATGTGGATCTCCGGGAGCCGGACTCCGCTGCCCGGATCCTGCGGGGCCCCAGCTTGGGAGGTCTGGGTCAATCGGTCGCGCAGCGCGGCGATGCGTTCGGCGTGCCCGGCGGAGGTCTGCGGCAGTGACCGGCGCCACCGGATCACGCTGGCCTCGAGGATCTGCTCCGGTTCGATCGGGACCCCGAAGAGCGACCCGACGTCCACGGTGGCCGCGCGCAGCAGATCCTCGTCGCTGGAGTCTGCCCCCAGGGCATCCTGATGGGTCTCCCCCACCCGGCCGTAGGACAGCCGCACCACATGGTGCCCGGGCCCGTGGGCGTGGGTCACGGCGGTGTCCGCCCATTCCCATTTCGAACTGATGTGTGTCATCGCCTTCGCCGCGATGGTGCTCACCTGGGGAGCCACCAGCACACCGGTGCCTCGGGGGTGGTCATCGAGTTCCGGGGCGTCCAGGATCATCGAGACCAGGGCGACGCCGGGGCCCGCCGCCTTCGCGCCGACCGCCTGCGCGCCGACCGCCTGCGCGCCGGCAGCCTGCTCCGGGAGCAGTCCGGCCAGATCAAGGCCGCTCAGGTCAACGACCCCGGAGACCAGCTGGACCGCGGCGGGCGCGTCCAGAGCGAGGATCACGTGATCCGGCGCGGACGTGCGTCCCGGGACGCCGTCTGGGCCGGTCCCGGCTGCGAGCGCGACGAGGTCGGTGATCTGCGTGTTGAGCTGGATCTCCGCGCCGAGCTGGCGGAGCTCCTGCTCCAGGGCCAGGACCAGCCGGTGCAGCCCGCCGTAGAGCGAGTTCACCGCCGACCCGGGTGGCGCCTTGGACTTCACCAGCGCCACCGCACGGGCCAGGGAGCCTTCGCGCAGCATCGCCTCGAAGAGTCCCGGCGCGGCGTTGTTCATATCCAGGTCGTCAGGATGCGCCGAATGGACTCCGGAGACGATCGGGGTGACCAGCCGGTCCAGCACGGCCTGACCCATCCGATCCCGGACCACCTCGCCCAGGGTGACCTGCCCGACCCTGGTCTCGGAGATCTCGGCCCAGTTCTGCATCGAGGTGGTCAGGTCCGCCGCGGCTCGGCGCGCCTCTGCCTCGCCCAGGATGGCCACCACATCCGGCGCCAGCGGGTCTGCGGGAATCCCCAGGATCCCGGTGGCCGGCAGCGGGGCGGCCAGATCCGGCAGCTGCAGCCAGGCCGCGGTGTGCTGCGGGGCCACCGCCTGTTCATCCAGGCCCAGCTCCGAGAGCAGCCGCGGCACCACTGGTGAGCGGGTCGCGAAGGCCTCGGCTCCGGCGTCGTAGGCCACCCCGCCCAGCACGTGGGCGCCGATGGCGCCGCCCAGCCGGTCTGAGGCTTCGAAGATCTGCACCGTGGCCCCGGCGCGCGCCAGATCCCAGGCCGCGATCAGCCCCGCGATGCCCCCGCCGACCACCACCACGTGCGGCGGGCGCACAGTTGCGGTCACGGGTTCACTCATCGAGGCGTTGCTCTGGGCGTTCATTCAGCGCAGGCTCAGTCCTCGTAGCCGATCTCGTGGATCAGGCTGACCACCCGGGTGAGCACCTCGGGGTCGGTCTCCGGGGGCACCCCGTGGCCGAGGTTGAGCACATGTCCGGCGGCGCCGGAACCGGCGGCGATGATCGACCGGACGTGACCCTCCAGCACAGACCAGTCGGCGGGCAGCAGGGCCGGGTCGATGTTGCCCTGCAGCGGAGTCTCCGCGCCCACCCGGCGGGTGGCCTCGGCGAGGTTCAGCCGGTAGTCCACCCCGACGACGTCGGCGCCGGCCGCGCGCAGCAGGTCCAGGATCTCCCCGGTGCCGGTGCCGAAGTGGATCAGCGGGGCGGTGACCCGGTGACCCTCGGGCGTGGTGCCGCCCAGGTCCTGGACGTGGGTGAAGGCCTCGGCGGAGTGGCTCAGCACGTGCCGGGCGTAGTCCTCGCGGCCGAGTGATCCGGCCCAGGAGTCGAAGAGCTGCGCGGCGGAGGCCCCGGCCATCAGCTGGGCGCGCATGAACCGGCCGGAGACCTCCGCGGCCCAGGCGGCCAGCGCGTTCCAGGTCTCGGGGTCCGCGTGCATCATGGTCCGCGGTCCCAGGTGGTCCCGGGAGGGCCTGCCCTCGACCATGTAGGCGGCCAGGGTGAACGGGGCACCGGCGAAGCCGATCAGCGGGGTCGAGCCGAGCTCGGCCACGGTGCGCTTCACCGCCTCGGTGATCGGGGCGAACGCGGCGTCGTCGAGCGTGGGCAGGGCGTCGACGTCGACGCGGGTCCGCACCGGGGAGCCCAGCACCGGACCCACCCCGGGCTGGATCTCCACGTCGATCCCGGCCAGACGCAGCGGGATCACGATGTCGGAGAAGAAGATGGCAGCGTCCACGTCGTGCCGGCGCACCGGCTGCAGCGTGATCTCCGAGGCCAGCGTCGGGTCCAGGCACGAATCCAACATGGTGGTGCCTTCGCGTAGCGCCCGGTACTCCGGCAGCGAGCGGCCGGCCTGGCGCATGAACCACACGGGGCGGCGGTGCGGGCGTGTGATCTCCCCCGCACTGTTACGCCCGCCGCGATACTGATTCAACAGCGCAGAGTCAGCGGTGAGCCCGGTGAGCAGCGGGTGGTCCTGAGGCAGCTGCCCGGTGGGGCCCTGAGAACGCACGGCAGCCCGCGGAATCGCGGTGACCGAGCCGGTGGCCGGGGAGGACGCGGCCATGCCCGCGAAAGTTCCAGAAGTCATATGCCACATTCTCCACTTTTCGGCGGCACAGTTCGACCCGCTGTAGAATCGATGACGTCGTGGTACTCATTTCCCTCGTTGCCACCCACTCGGAGCTGGACCTCGAGACGGTGGGCACGCTCAGCTCAGGAGCGGCCGAACTGGCCGGATCCGTACATATGCCTGCCGTGACGCTGGCGACCTGCAACCGCATGGAGATCTACGCCGAGTCCACCGGGTCCTCCCACGACGACGTCCAGACCACCCGGGAACAGCTGCTCGACGTGGTCGCCGAGACCTCAGGCCTGGACCGCGAACTGGTCGGACGCTCCTTCCGCACCCTGGTGGAGGACGACGCCGTCTCCCATCTCTTCGAGGTCGGGGCCGGTCTGGACTCCGCCGTCATCGGGGAGCGCGAGATCGCCGGTCAGGTGCGCAAGTCCCTGGCTGACGCCCAGCATGCCGGCACCATCTCCGGAAACCTGACCAAGCTCTTCGAGACCGCGTCACGCACCGCCAAGGACGTCGGGACCCGCACGGCGCTGGGCTCCCGCGGACGTTCCATCGTCTCGGTGGCCCTGGACATCGCCGGAGACATGCGCGGAGACGGCGCCGCCTTCTACCCCGGGGCCAAGGTCGTGCTGATCGGCACCGGAGCCTACTCCGGGACCTCGCTGGCCCAGCTGGTGGAACGCGGAGTCACCGATATCGGGGTCTTCTCGGGCTCGGGCCGGGCCGAAGACTTCGTGGCCGAGCGCGCCGGAGGTGCCCGGGCCCTGCAGATGCAGGAGCTCCCCGCCGCCTTCCGTGAGGCCGATGTGATCATCGGCTGCTCCGGCGGGAACCGTCGGATCACCGCCCGGGAGGTCGAGAACCTGGCCGGACTCACCGGGAGCTCTCCCCGGGTGAAGCCGCTGACCGTGGTGGACCTGGCGCTCTCCCATGACTTCGATCCCGACGTCGCCGAACTCGACGGGGTGGACCTGATCACCCTGGAGTCGGTGAAGATGGCCGCCCCCGGGGAGACCGAGGACTCGGTCCAGGAGGCGCGCGACGTCGTGGCCTCGGCGGTGCAGACCTACCTCAGCGAGCGCCGGGAACGCAGCGCCGACGACGCCATCGTGGCGCTGCGGCGACACACCCAGGAGCTGCTCGATGAGGAGATGAACAAGATCCGGAAGCAGCATGGCTGCACCGGAGCCGCCGAGGAGGTGGAGTTCGCGGTGCGCCGGATCGTGCGCAAGATGCTGCACACCCCCACCGTGCGGGCCCGCGAGATGGCGGCCGAAGGGCGCACCGAGGACTACGTGCGCGCCCTGCAGGACCTGCACGGCATCGAGGTCCCGGTGCGCGCCGAGACCGCCCGCGCCACCCCGGCGAAGCGACGCCGCGCGGAGGACTTCTCCGCCGCTGAGCTCGCGCAGATGGCCAGCTACCTCACCAAGGTCCCCGCCGGCGGGTTCTGCCAGCACCACCGCCCGGGAGAGTTCGCGATCGAACGCATCGACGCGGTGCGCGGTCTGCAGATCCGCCGCGCCAGCTGAGCTGCTGCTTCAGGCTGGTCCGCGTCGGGCTTGCCCCTTGAGACGAAAAAAATCGTAGACCTGCGGGTCTGTCGTAGGGCTAGAGCTCTACGATCCACCACAGGTCTACGATTTTTCCACGCACGGGAGGTGATCCCTCCCGGTGCCTCAGGTCAGTCCAGGCCCTGTTCGCTGAGCCATTCGGCGGCGACGTCGGCGGGATCGGCCTGCTCGTCCACGCTCTGGCTGTTCAGCGAGATCAGCTCTTCGCTGGTCAGCGCGGCGTTGACCTCGTCGAGCACGGCGGCTGCGGCGTCGTCGACCCGTTCTGAGACCACCGGCAGCACGTTCTGCGGCAGCACCAGCTCCTCGGGGTCTTCGAGCACCACGAGGTCCTCGGCCTCGATGACCGGATCGGCGCTGTAGATGTCAGCGACCTCCACGTCCCCGCTGAGCAGGGCGTCCACGGTCAGCGGTCCACCGGAGTCCTGGACGGTGACCACGCTGATCTCCACCCCGTAGACGTCCTGGAGGCCATCCGGGCCATAGGGGCGGGTCTCGAACTCGGAGTTCGCCGCGATGCGCAGATCCTCGATCCCGGCGAGGTCGGCGACCTCGGTGAGATCGTTCTCCTCGGCGAACTCCGAGGTGACCACGAAGCTGTCCTGGTCGGTGGCCTCGGCAGGCTCCAGGACCCGCAGACCCTCGGGCAGCGCCTCTTCGAGAGCGGCGGTGATCTCCTCCAGGGTGGCGGCCTCGGCCTCGGCGTCGTAGTACTGCAGGAAGTTCCCCGCGTATTCGGGGAAGATGTCGATGGCGCCGGATTCGATCTCCGAGACGTAGACCTCCCGCTGACCGATCTCGAACTCCCGCTCGACCTCGATGTCCTCGGCCTCCAGCGCCTGGGCGTAGAGCTCGGCGATGATGGTGTTGGAGTAGTACTGCTGGGAGCCGATCACCAGAGCCTCGCCCTGTTCCGCCTCTGACTCGCCGTCCTCGGCGAGCGGATCTCCGCCGCCGCAGCCGGTCAGCGCCAGAGCGGCGATGGTTCCTGTGACCCACAGTCCGGTGGTCCTCATGTCTGGTCCTCTTTCTCTTGGCAGCTCCCACTTCGGCGGCAACTTGTCCTGAGGGAGATCTTCGCAGAAACTCCAGCTCACGCGCAGTGTGTGATCAGCGGGCAGTCACATTCGCGGGCGCCGTGCCGGCCAGTCCCGGGACCCTGCGCAGCAGCCGCTGCCCCAGTCCGAAGGCGCCGTCGACCAGGATCGCCAGCAGGATCACCACGATAGAGGCCCCGAGCATCACGGAGTAGTCATAGGTCTGCAGCCCCAGGAAGAGTTGGCGGCCCAGTCCCCCGGCGCCGACATAGGCGGCGAGCGTGGCGGTGGCGATGACCTGCAGCGCCGCGAGCCGGAGTCCGCTGAGGATCAGCGGGAGCCCCAGTGGGATCTCCACCTGGGTCAGCACCTGCCAGCCGCTCATGCCCTGGGCACGTGCGGCAT
Organism: Nesterenkonia sandarakina; assembly: GCF_014138825.1. Classification (NCBI taxonomy): domain Bacteria; kingdom Bacillati; phylum Actinomycetota; class Actinomycetes; order Micrococcales; family Micrococcaceae; genus Nesterenkonia; species Nesterenkonia sandarakina. The sequence goes on from NZ_JACJIH010000001.1 coordinate 1,611,066, forward strand.
CCACGGTGGCCTGGTTCACCGACTCCACCCCGGCATAGGCGCCGGCGAGCACCGAGGGCGCGGCCAGCACCACCAGCGCGACCATCGGAGCGGTCAGCCCGATGCCGGTGAACAGCGCCACCAGGGTGAGCAGACCCAGCGTGGGCAGCGCGCGGGCGGCGCCGGTGGCCACGATCGCGATGCCGCGTCCCTTGCGGGTGTGACCGATCGCCAGGCCCAGCGGAAGCGCGACCGCAGCCGAGATCCCCAGCGCCAGCAGGGTGTATGCCAGGTGTTCCAGGGAGCGTGCCCAGAGCCCGCCAGGCCCGGCCCAGGCCTCTGCGGTGAGCAGCCACTCCAGGGCTTCGAGGATGTTGCTCATGCGGAGACCTCCCGCGCCCGTGCCAGCAGCGGACGACGGCGGCGGCCCTGCTGCCAGGGCATGAGCAGCCTCCCGGCGAGGACCAGCAGCAGGTCGCAGATCAGCGCCAGCACCACGGTCATCAGGATCCCGGCGAGGATCGAGCCCACGATGTTGCGTGCAAACCCGTCGGTGAACAGCGAGCCCAGTGAGCTGACCCCGAGCACGGCGCTGACCGAGACCAGGCTGATCGAGCTCACGCAGACCACCCGCACACCGGCGAGCAGGGCGGGTCCGGCGAGCGGCAGCTCCACGGTGAAGAACCGTCCGATTCCGGAGAAGCCGATCGCGGTGGCCGAGGTGCGGATGTCACCGGTGACCGCGTCCAGCGCCTCAGCCGCGGAGCGCACCATCAGCGCCAGCCCGAAGATCGAGAGCGCGATGACCACGTTCAGCGGGTCTCGCACCGAGGTGCCGATCAGCGCGGGAAGCAGGATGAACAGCGGAAGCGAGGGAATGGCGTAGAGCAGCCCGGTCCCGGTGAGCACCGGTTCGCGCAGCACCCGGACCCGGTTGGCACCCCAGGCCAGCGGGATGGAGAGCACGAAGGCGATGATCACCGCGGGAAGGCTCAGCGCCAGGTGCGCCAGGGTGAGCTCCCCGATTCGCGGGAGGTTGTCCAAGATCCAGGTCATGGGCGCTGCACCGGCTGGGGGTCCACCACGCCCAGAGGCCGACCCTGGGCGTCGGAGATCAGCCAGCCGCCGTCCTCGGCGGTGGCCGCGTTCAGCGAGCGTCGGCCCGAGTCCAGTCCCAGGAAGCGGGAGACGAACTCATCCTGCTGGTTCTGCACCAGCTCCGCGGGGGTTCCCGCGGCGGCCACCTCGCCACCGGCCTTGAGCACCACGATCTGGTCCCCGAGGGTCAGCGCCTCGTCGATGTCGTGGGTGACGAAGATGATGGTCTTCTTCAGCTCCGACTGGACCCGGGAGAGCTCGCGCTGCAGCTCCACGCGCACCAGCGGGTCCACCGCCCCGAAGGGCTCGTCCATGAGCAGGATGTTGGGGTCCGCGGCCAGCCCGCGGGCCACACCCACGCGCTGCTGCTGACCACCGGAGAGCTGCCCGGGGTAGCGCACGCCCAGGGAGGCGTCGAGCCCGACGATCTCCATCAGTTCGTAGCCTCGGGCCCGGGCGTCGGCGCGGGAGGCGCCGTTGAGCCGCGGCACGGTGGCGATGTTGTCGATCACCCGGCGGTGCGGGAGCAGCCCGGAGTGCTGCATCACGTAGCCGATGCGGCGGCGCAGGGCGACCGGGGCGGCGTCGGCGACGTCTTCCTCGTCGATCAGCACGGCGCCGGAGCTCGGCTCGACCATCCGGTTGACCATGCGCAGCAGGGTGGTCTTCCCGCAGCCGGAGGAGCCCAGCAGCACGGTGGTGGTGTGCGAGGGCACGGTGAGGCTGAAGTCCTTCACCGCGGCGGTCCCGTCCGGGTAGGTCTTGGTGACCTGTCGAAATTCGATCATGACGCCTCCATCAGTGCCTGTCGGTGGACCTGCGCATGCTCGCCCAGACGATTCTCCATCACATCCAGCGCCTGTGGCGAAGAATCGATGCAGATGAAGCGCCGCCCGGTCTCCGCGGCCACCGCCCCCAGGGTCCCGGAGCCGGCGAAGAAGTCGAGCACCCAGTCCCCCGGGTTCGAGGAGGCCTGGACCATCCGGCGGACAAGTCCCACAGGTTTCTGCGTGGGGTACCCGGTCTTCTCCCGCCCGGTGGGCGAGACGATGGTGTGCCACCAGACGTCGGTGGGCAGCTTGCCGCGTGCGACCTTCTCCGCGGTGACCAGCCCGGGCGCCATATAGGGCTCCCGGTCCACGGCCTCGGCGTTGAAGATGTACCGCGACGGGTTCTTCACATAGACCAGGATGGTGTCGTGCTTGGTGGGCCAGCGCTTCTTGGTGCGCCCGCCGTAGTCATAGGCCCAGATGATCTCGTTGAGGAAGCACTCCCGCCCGAAGATCGCGTCGCAGAGCACCTTCGCGTAGTGCACCTCGCGGTAGTCCAGGTGCAGGTAGAGCGTGCCCTCCTCGGCGAGCAGGCGCCAGGCGTGGAGCAGCCGGGGCTCGAGGAACTCCCAGTAGTCGGTGAAGGAGTCGTCGTATTCAGCCAGCGCGCGGCGGACCGTGTCATAGCTGCGTCCGGCGAAGCCCACCCGGTTGCCCTCACCGTCGGGACGCCGGGTGTTGGTGGTCTTGGTGGCCCGCTGGGCCCGCCCCGTGTTGAAGGGCGGGTCCAGGTAGATCACCGTGAAGGCACCGTCGGGAAGCTGCGGCAGCAGCTCGAGGTTCTCCCCCTCGAGCACCTGCGAGGCGCCGCCGGGGTCGAAGCCGCCGCCGCGCGCCGCAGCGCCCTGACCGGCACTCACATCGGTGCCGTTCAGCTCTCGCTGGAGGCGTTCTCGCCGCCCGAGCCGGAGCCGCCGCGACGACGACGCCGCCGCCTGGGCTGCGTGGGCGAATCAGAGCTCGCGGAGGACGCCTCGGCGGGAGCCGACTGGCCCTGCTGCTGGGACGCGGAGGCGCTGTCCTCACCGCTGCGGGTGCGGCGACGGTTCCGGCTGCGTGGTGCCGCTGAGCGAGAACCCTGACCCGACTCTCGCTCACCGCGTCCGCCGTTCTCGGAATCGCGCCCGCCGCGTCCACCCTTGGCACGTGAACCTCGGCCGCCGTCGCGGTCCCCGCGTCCGCCGCTGGACCGGCGCTTCTCAGGGCCGCCGAGGTCTTCGAGCTCCTCGGCGTCCAGACCGGCCTTGGAGCGCTTATGCCGGGGCAGGCGCCCCTTGGTGCCCTTGGGGATGTCGAGGTCCTCGTAGAGATGCGGCGAGGAGGAGTAGGTCTCGATCGGCTCCGGGATGCCCAGTCCGAGCGCCTTGTCGATCAGCTTCCACTTGGGCATGTCCTCCCAGTCCACGAAGGTCACCGCGATGCCGGTCTTCCCGGCGCGCCCGGTGCGACCCACCCGGTGCAGATAGGCCTTCTCATCCTCGGGGGCGGTGAGGTTGATGACGTGGGTGATGTCGGTGACGTCGATGCCGCGCGCGGCGACGTCGGTGGCTACCAGGACGTCGATCTTCTCGTTGCGGAAGGCGCGCAGGGCCTGTTCGCGGGCGCCCTGGCCGAGGTCGCCGTGGATGGCGCCGGCGGCGAAGCCGCGGGACTGCAGCTCGGCGGAGAGCCGGTCGGCCTGACGCTTGGTCCGGGTGAACACGATGGTGCGACCACGGCCCTCGGCCTGGAGCAGACGGGCGATGACCTCGTCCTTGTCCAGGTGGTGCGCCCGGTAGACCAGCTGCCGGATGTCCTTCTTGGTGATGCCCTCATCGAGCGGATCTGCGGCCGAGATGTGGGTGGGCTTGGTCATGTAGCGCCGCGCCATGGCCACGACCGGGCCGGGCATGGTCGCGGAGAACAGCATGGTCTGCCGTCCGATCTCCGGAACGGCGGAGAGCAGGGTCTCCACGTCGGGGAGGAAGCCGAGGTCGAGCATCTCATCGGCCTCATCGAGGACCACGATGTTGACGTTCTTCAGCTTCAGGTGACGCTGCCGGTGCAGGTCGATCAGGCGACCGGGGGTGCCCACGACGATCTCGACGCCGCGGTCCAGCTCTTCGATCTGCGGCTCGTAGGCGCGACCGCCGTAGATGGTGGCGACCCGGATGCCGCGGCGCGCCGAGGCGACCTTGATGTCGGAGGCCACCTGCACGGCGAGCTCACGGGTCGGCGCCACGATCAGCGCCTGGGGCGCCCCGGGGGCCGGAAGGTCGTCATAGCCGGCGTCGTCCGGGCTGGTGACGCGCTGGATGGCGGGGATGCCGAAGCCCAGGGTCTTGCCGGTGCCGGTCTTGGCCTGACCGATGATGTCGTAGCCGCCGAGCGCGATCGGCAGGGTCTCGGCCTGGATCGGGAAGGGGGTGGTGATTCCCTTGGCGGCGAGCGCCTCGACGATCTCGGGGCGGACGTTGAAGTCTGCGAAGGTGAGGCTGGAGGCCTGAACGGCCTCGGCGAGCTCGGGGTCGGCTGCCGCGATGGTGGTGTCGGTCTCGGCGGCCGAGGACTCGGTTCTCTGTTCAGTCATAGGTTCTTTCATTAGGCGACTGCGGCGGCGAAGCCCACAGTCTGTTTGGTGTCGGAGCCGATCTCCACGTAGCCGATGGAGGCGACCGGCACCACGATCTTCTTGCCGCGGCGGTCCTCCAGGCTGAGCAGCGACTGCGCGCCTTCGATGGCGGCGGCCACGGCCTGCTCGATCTCTTCAGGCTTGGCGTCGGTCTCGATGACGATCTCGCGGGAGACGTGCTGAATGCCGATACGTACTTCCATGCCAACTCCTTGAATCTGTGGGCTGCGCCCACTTCGAGGAGTCCCACATGTGCCCGGGAGCGGGCGCGTGCGGGAGAAGCGGGCGGGTTTACCTGCCTGAAGTCTACCTACTGCGCGCTCTGCGTGCTTTCAGGCTCCTTCGGGAAGCCCGAGATTCCGCGCCAAGCCAAACGCGCGGTCAGCTGGGCGGAGACCTCTCGGTCCGGGCGTTCGGAGAGTCGGCTCCAGTGCCGGGCGGCGGAGAGCGCCATGCCGATCAGCCCGTGGCCGAGCATCGTCGCTTCGGCCATCGGCTGGCCGGTGTCATCGGCGATGACCTCCGCGATCGCCCCGGCCATATCGTCATGGAAGCGCTCCAGCCGGTCTTCGACCTCGTCGTCGTTGTCCATCCCGGAGGTGAACACCAGCCGGTAGGCCTCATCCTTGCGCGAGATGAACTCGTAGAAGGCGCCCATGGTGGCCTGCACCCGGTCCTTGTTGTCCTCGCTTCTCGCCAGCGCCTGGGTGAGCTCATGCTCCAGGGCACCCAGGTGGGTGTCGAGCAGCCCGAGGAAGAGCTCGTGCTTGCCCGGGAAGTGCTGGTAGAGCACCGGCTTGGAGACCTGGGCGATCTCGGCGATGTCGTCCATCGACGCTCCGTGATACCCCTTGGCCACGAAGACCTGCAGCGCGCTTTCCAGCAGCTGGGTGCGCCGCTTCTCCCGGGGCAGCCGCTTGGCCCGCACGACTCCTGCCGGGTCGCTGATGCTCTGAGTCATGGGCACAGTCTATGGCGGGCCGCGCCGGGGCCGCCTCCGTCGTGGGTTCTGGGACTCAGGGGCGGATCGGCGCGGTGCCGGTGGCCAGGGCGCACAGCGCCTCCACGGTCTCCCAGTCGGTGGTGTTCTCCCCGAGCCGATTGTCCTTCCCGGTGCCGTGATAGTCCGAGGATCCGGTGATCAGCAGGTCGTGGCGGGACGCGAGCCCGCGGAGCACCTCCCGGCCCGATTCGGGGTTGTCCCGGTGGTAGACCTCCACGCCGGCCAGACCGGCCGCGACCATCTCCTCCAGCTGCTCGCCGCTGACCGTGCGGCCGCGCGCTGAGGCCATGCCGTGGGCCAGGACCGGGACTCCCCCGGCTTCGCGCACCAGCCGGATCGCCGTGACCGGGTGCATGTTGTCCTGGCCCACGTAGTAGGGAGAGGCGGCGTGCAGCAGGTGGTCGAAGGCTTCCTGCCGGTCTACCACCGCTCCGATGCCGACCAGGGCGTCAGCCAGGTGCGGCCGCCCGACGGTGGCCCCGGCGCTGACATGCTGCTCCACGGTCTCCCAGGTCAGCGGGAAGTCCACGGAGAGCCGGTCAGCGATCCGGCGCGCCCGGTGCAGCCGACCGTCCCGGGCCGCAGCCACGGCCTCGGAGAGGTCGGGGTGTTGCGGGTCGTGGAGGTAGCTGAGCAGGTGGACGCTGATCCCGTTCTCGGTCAGCGTGGTGATCTCCATCCCGGGCAGCAGGGCGATTCGGTGCTGGTTCGCGGCGTCGATCGCCTCGTCCCAGCCCGAGGTGGTGTCGTGATCGGTGAGCGCGAGTCCCTGCAGTCCCGCGGCCGCCGCGGCGGCGACCAGCGCCGCCGGAGATTCGGTGCCGTCGGAGACATATGAATGGGTGTGCAGGTCCACGCTCATGCTCCTCAGCCTACCGGCCAGCCCCGGCCGGCCCGGGTGCCGTGACCCAGCTCCGACGTCGAGCCCCCGCCTAGACTGGATCCCATGACCAGTTCAGAGAAGCAGGAAGAGTTCGACGTCGTCTCCCCCGCCTCCGCGGCGGGCTTCACCCCCGAGCAGGGGCAGGATCTCGGGGACCGGGTGAACAACCGTTCCCAGCGGCCCACCTCGGAGGCGTTCCAGGAGTTCATGGCCTCCAGCTGGGCTCCAGCGGAGACGGTGCACCATGAACGTGACGAGGTGGCCGAGTATGCTGCCGCCCGGCGCGGCGCGGTCTCAGCACGGTTCCCCGCAGAGCGTCTGGTGATCCCCGCCGGTCCGCACAAGGTGCGCTCGAATGACACCGATTACCGGTTCCGGCCGCATTCCGCCTTCGCCCACCTCTCCGGGCTCGGGGTGGACCATGAGCCCGGCGCGGTGCTGGTCTTCGAACCCGTGGATGAAGGGACCGGGGATCACGGTTCCGGACATGAGGTCACGCTGTACTTCAAGCCGATGGCGGGACGCGACACCCAGGAGTTCTACGCCGATGCCCGCCACGGCGAGTTCTGGATCGGCCCCCGTCCGGGTCTTGAGGAGTTCTCGCAGCGACTCGGGCTGCGCACCGCAGATGCCGGGGCCCTGGAGGTGGCGGTGACCAAGAACGCCGGGCCGGTGGAGTTCGGCGGCACCCGGATCCGTCTGCTGCGGGAGGTGGACCTGGACGTGGACGCCCTGGTGGACACCTCACGGATCAACACCACGGTGGACCTGGAGACCTCCGACGCCTTCGACGGCGAGCTCGCCGAGGCGCTCTCCGAGCTGCGACTCATCAAGGACGACTGGGAGATCTCACAGATGCGCGTCTCTGTGGACGCCACGATCGCCGGGTTCCACGACGTCGTCGCCGCCCTGCCGCGCGCAGCCGGTCACGCCCGCGGCGAGCGGATCGTGGAGGGCGCGTTCTTCGCCCGGGCCCGCCTGGAGGGCAACGACCTCGGCTATGACACCATCGCAGCTGCGGGCAACAACGCCACGGTGCTGCACTGGATCCGCAACCACGGCGCGGTGCGACGCGGGGACCTGCTCCTGCTCGACGCCGGAGTGGAGGCGGACTCGCTCTACACCGCAGACATCACCCGCACGCTTCCGGTCAGCGGGGAGTTCTCCCCGGTCCAACAGAAGATCTACGACGCGGTGCTCGCCGCGGCGGATGCCGCCTTCGCCGTGGTCCGCCCCGGGATCAGGTTCCGCGAGATCCACGCGGCTGCGGTGAAGGTCCTCGCCGAGCACCTCGATGACTGGGGACTGCTGCCGGTCAGCCTTGAGGAGGCCCTGGACGAGACCGGCCAGCACCACCGCCGCTGGATGCCGCATGGAACCAGTCACCACCTGGGACTGGATGTCCATGACTGTGCCCAGGCCAAGCGGGAGCTCTACCTCGATGGAGTGCTGGAGCCCGGGATGGTGTTCACCATCGAACCCGGTCTCTACTTCAAGGACGAAGACCTCGCGGTGCCTGCGGAGTTCCGCGGGATCGGAGTGCGGATCGAAGACGACGTGCTGGTCACCCAGGACGGCGCCGAGAACCTCTCGGCAGCGCTTCCGCGCACCGCGCAGGAGATTGAAGCTTGGATGCAGGGCATCTGGAATTCCTGAAGATCCTGATCTCAAGCCGAGAAGAAGTGTGCTACGGCGGTGATAGAACTGTGATCAAGCCGATCTCTGTCAGCGACTAAGCGTTCATGACTGCTGGGTTTCAGGCGTTAGGCTGGAATGAGTCGAACCTGTCAGGTTCAAGAATCACAGGAGGAATTTTCATGGGAATCATCGCTTGGCTCGTTCTGGGCCTCATCGCCGGCGCCATCGCCCGCCTCATCCTGCCCGGTAAGCAGGCCGGTGGCTGGATCGCCGCACTGATCACCGGTGTGCTCGGCGCACTGGTCGGCGGCTTCATCGCTTCCGCCGTCTTCGGCATCAACGTCAACGACTCGTTCTTCGACCTTGCCACCTGGCTCTTCGCCATCGGTGGCGGCGTGCTGGTGGCCTTCATCTGGCAGGCCATCACCGGTCGCCGCGGCAGCAAGACCGTCTGAACCACTTCAGCGCGGCGCGGCTCATGACTGAGCCAGGACCGCACTGAAGCGCAGATACACAGAAGCGCCCCGCTCGCCCGGGCTCCACGGAGCATCGGATGAGCGGGGCGTCTTCGTGTCTACAGACACGTTCCCTCCGGTTCTGGCCGCCGCCCTCAGCGGTGCGAAGAGTCCTCAGCGTCCTTGGAATCATCGACAGGGCGACGCTCCGCGTCCTGCTCCGGCCCTCCGTCAGCGGCCTCGGGGGCGCTGCCCTCAGCGGGGGTCTCTGCGGCGGGCACGCGCACCCCGTAGCGTGGGCGCCCGTCAGGAAGGTCGTTGTACCCCGCCGTGGGCTGGCCGGGAGCCGAGCCGGGCGCCGTCGTCGTCTCCTTCTCAGGTGCGTCCTGCCCCTGGGCATCCTGGCCCTCGGCGTCGGGCCCCTGAGCGTCCTGTCCCGGCGTGTGTGCGGCTGCGGGCGGCTGGACGAGCGCTGGGCCTCCGGCTGCCTGGCTGCCCTGATGCTGCTCTCCCGACCCGGTCTGCGGCGGCGCGGCGACCGGCTGCGTGGCAGCTGAGGCGGCGCTGCCGGAACCGGCGGGGGTTGAACCGGTGCGGGCCGGTGCGGCGGGCGTGAGCCGTGCCGACGCCTGGGTGGTCGGATCGTTATAGGCGTTCAGGCTCATCACACCGGCGCCGGGCACCAGCTGCCGGGCGCGGTGCGCCGCCGAGAACTCGCAGACCACGTCGAAGGTGGTCGCCACCAGCTGAGAGGAGGAGGCGTACTCCCGCTTCCCCTTGCGCATGGCGAAGCCCAGGACCCCGATGATCATCCAGATCGCCATGCCCAGCACCACCGAGAACAACAGGTTGTAGATGGCAGCCTCGGGGCTGAACAGGTAGAGGATCAGCCCGATGAAGGCGCCGAACATGGCGCCTTGCGCGGCGCCCCCGAGCGCCACCCGTGGGTAGGTCAGACGGGTGCGGATATGCTCCACCGAGCGCAGGTCGTTACCCACGATGCTCAGCGCCTTGACGTCGAAGTCCTCCGCCGCGGTGAGGTGATCCACCAGCTTCTGGGCGTCTTCATAGGAGCGGTACCGGCCGAGCAGCTCACCGCGCGGCAGCCCCGAGGTGTTCATTGCGCCTGCATTGGTCCCAGCGTTGATCGACATGTCCACATCATCTCAGGTGCATGCCTGTGGCGGAGCCCTGAAGAGACCGGCGAGGTCACAGAGCGTGCTGGCTCGTAGACTGGGGCGGTGTCTGATCCTGCCATCACCGAACGCATCCGCCAGCGCCTGAACGAGGTCATCGATCCGGAGCTGCGCCTGCCGATCACCCAGCTGGGCATGGTCGGCGAGATCAGTGTGGACGAATCCGGTGCCGCGCAGGTGGGGGTCAAGCTGACCATCGAGGCCTGCCCGATGCGCAGCCGGATCGTCGAAGACGTCACCGCGGCCGCGGTGCGCGCTGAGGGAGTCACCACCGCTTCGGTGCAGCTGGGCGTGATGACTCCCCAGGAGCGGGCCGAGCTGAAGGACCACCTCCGGGGTGGGGAGACAGGGAAGGTCAATCACTTCGCGCAGCCGGAGAACCTGACCCGGGTCTACGCCGTCGCCTCCGGCAAGGGCGGGGTGGGCAAGTCCTCGGTCACGGTGAACCTGGCCTGCGCGATGGCCGCGCAGGGGCTGAAGGTCGGGATCGTGGACGCGGACATCCATGGGTTCAGCGTCCCGGATCTGATGGGGATCACCGATAAGCCCACCCGGCTCGATGAGATGATCCTGCCGCCGGTGGCCTACGGGGTGAAGACCATCTCGATCGGAATGTTCGTCGAGGGCAACCAGGCCGTGGCCTGGCGCGGTCCGATGCTGCACCGGGCGGTGGAGCAGTTCCTCACCGACGTGCACTTCGGCGATCTAGACGTGCTGCTGCTGGACCTGCCCCCGGGCACCGGGGACATCGCCATCTCAGTGGCCCAGCTGCTGCCCGGCTCCGAGCTGCTGGTGGTCACCACCCCGCAGGCCGCGGCGTCCAACGTGGCCGAGCGGGCCGGCGCGCTGAGCTCGCAGACCAAGCAGCGCGTGGCCGGGGTGATCGAGAACATGGGCCCGATGACACTGCCCGACGGCTCCAGCTTCGAGCTCTTCGGCTCCGGCGGAGGCCAGCTGGTGGCAGACCGGCTCAGCGAGTCCCTTCAGGCCGAGGTGCCGCTGCTGGGCTCGGTGCCGCTGGACATGAACCTGCGCGAGGCCGGCGACGACGGCGAGCCGGTGGTGCTCTCAGCCCCTGACTCCCCGGCCGGATCCGCGCTGCGCGAGATCGCCGCCCGGTTGGCCGTGCAGCCGCGCGGCTTCAGCGGGCGCAAGCTCCCGATCAGCCCCGCCTGATTCACCCCTGCTCCCCTGCCCCAGCGTTTTACCTGCGCGTATGTGATGTACCGGGGTGACCGTCGGGGAGGTATTCCACGCATCGCGGGGTAAAACGCGTGAGGTGAGGGGTGGGCGCCTAGGTGGCCTCGCTGTCGAAGGGAGCCTTGACTGCGGTGGGCGCCTCCGCCTGATCCTCGTTCGCGGCGACCTCCGGCGTGGCTGACGCGGCGGGGTCCGGTGTGGCTGACGCGGCGGGGTCCCGCGGCGCGCCAGCTCCGGCCATCCCGGCCGCGATGGCGCCGCTGGCGGCAGCTGCGGCGGGCGAGACGCCCCCGCTGGAGGCGGCGCCGCTGCGGGCGCCGGGTGTGGAGCCGTTCTTGCTGCGGAAGAGTTCGCGCGGGTCCGTCGCCGCGCGAGCCGAGTCCAGCGTCCCGGTCACCGCAGAACGGGTCTCCCGGAAGTCGTCTCCGTATTCGTTGCTCAGGGCGTCACGGATGATCCGCCGCGGATCGTACTGCCGGGGGTCGTAGCGCTTCCAGTCCACGTCGTCGAAGTCGGTGCCGGTCTCATCCTTGAAACGGCCCTTGGCGTCCTCGGCGAGGTCCCGCGCCTGGCGGGCCCAGCGGGCCAGATTCCGGGCATACTGCGGAAGCCTCTCGGGTCCGAGGATGACGAGCGCGAGCACGATCAGGATCACGAACTCGTAGGCATTGATACCAGGCACAGCTCAACCCTACCCTCAGCGTCGGCTCAGTCGGTGAGCCAGTCCAGCAGCTCTTCGAAGCCGCGTTCAAGCCGCTCGGAGCCGGAGGGAACGATCGGCAGCACCTGCACGCGGGAGCGGTCGGTGGCCATCACCCAGTTCGAGATCTGCTCCGCAGTCTCTGTGGGCAGATCGGAGGTGACCACGTACTGCACCCGAGCGCTCTCCATCGCCGCGGTCCACTCCTTAGAGTCCTCAGACACGTAGAGCTCGCAGTCATCGCCGGTGCGCAGGGTGAGGGTCTCCCGGGCGGCGGCGGAGGTGTCCACGACCTCGCCGAGCTTGGACTCCAGCGACGCAAGCTCCAACTCGGCATCTTCCGGGCGGGTCTCGGAGATGTCCAGGCGGTGCTCGCCGTCGGTCAGCCGCACCTGCACGGTGCGTATGCCATCGACCACTCCGGTCTCGGCGTACTCGGTGGCCAGGCCGAAGCCGGAGAGATGCGGCACGGACCAGCCCAGGCTCTTGAGCTCGTTGAGGTTCTCCAGCGGGATCTGCTGGATCTGAGTGCTCTCCGGGGCTCCGGGCAGCGTCGCATCGGCGGCGTCCACCGGGATCAGGTTCAGGTCCGTGCTGGTGATCGGCGCCTCGACGACGCCGTCGTGGGTGAGACCCTCGGCTTCCTGCTGGCTGGACTGTGAGCCCTGCGGCAGCAGAGACTGCACCGAATTGATCTGCGGAAGCGCCCTGCCTCCCACCACCCAGGCGGTCACGAAGATGAGGACTCCGAGCAGCACCAGCACGAGCAGGGCCAGCGCCACAAGCCACCCGGCGCGCGGCCGGGTGGCTTCCTGAGCGACCGCTCCGCGCTGCCAGCCACGGTGTGACTCACCGGTGCCGCCTCCGCGAGCGGACGGAGTACTACGATCGAGCCTGGTCATCCTAACTATCATGAAGTGTAGAACTGGGCAGAAGCTGAAAATTTGGACATTCAACGTCACTCGGGGTCCGACCCGTCACCGCGGGCTCCACGGCGCCGGACGTGCCTGCCGATGCCGGCGCCCGGTTCCTCTCATTCGCGCGCAGAGAAGGTCCTATGAAAGCCCAGCAGTCACAGCACTCGGTCAAGCATTCAAGCTGGGCCTACGCGGAGCAGCACACCGAGGAGGAGCCAGCGCTTCTTCAAGCGCGTCGTCGTGGCGAGAACCTCGGAGTCCAGCCGGTCAGCCAAGGGGTGGCCGCGCTGCTGACCGTGCTCGCCGCCAGCAGCAGAGCGCAGGCACTGGTCGAGGTGGGCACCGGCGTCGGCGTCTCCTCCCTGGCTCTGCTCCGCGGCGCCCAGGCGAACGCCGTCCTGACCAGCATCGACTACGAGGCAGACCACATCCAGGCGGCGAAGGAGACCTTCCGTGAGGCGCGTCTGGCTTCGGCGCGCACCCGGCTGATCACCGGCAGGGCGGAACAGGTGCTCGCACGTCTGACCTCCGGGGGCTACGACCTCGTGTTCGTCGACGCCGAGGCGACGCACGCCGCAGAGTACGCCGAACAGGGCATTCGGCTCCTTCGCCCCTCAGGACTGCTGATCATCAACGACGCGCTGGATCACGATCGCCTGCCGCGGCCAGCAGTGCGCGATGAGTCCACGCAGCAGATGCGGCAGCTGGAGCGTCGGCTGTTCGAAGATGATCGTCTGCTCACGGCGATGCTGGGGGCCGGCACCGGGCTGCTGGTCGCGGCGCGGCGCTGAGCCACTGGGCGACGGCGTCGCTGCGTGACGGTCACTCAACCACGGCGTCGCCGCGCCACTGCGTGACTGAGTCACTGGCGACTGGGCGAGCGCAGCTGAGACAGTTCAGGCCGGTCGTGCAGTGCACGACCGGCCTGAACCGAAGATCATTATTCGCCGACGGCCTTGATGAGGCACTGCTTGAGTGCCTGCGCCTCGTCGTTGTTGATCTCCAACACCAGACGGCCCCCTCCGTCGATAGGCACCCGCATGATCAGGCTGCGGCCCTCCTGAGTGACCTCCATCGGACCGTCGCCAGTGCGCGGTTTCATTGCAGCCATCGAGTGCATCCCTTCCGAAGTTCTCTAGCGTGTGTGTCCATGCCTGAGAGTTCCAGCACCTGAACTGTTTCCATTATCTCGCATCTGCGAGGAATGTCACTCCACCCCTGAAGTTCCGCGCTTCGGATGGTCCTGTCGCGGGGCGCTTAGATCCTTGTCAGCCGGGCCATGAGCCTGACCCTCAGGGTCCCCGTCAGCTGTCATCCTCGCTACAGAGGTGTCCGCCTCCGGCATCGTCTGACTGATCGAAGCCTGGTGCTGCATCGGTGGGCGCTCAAGCTGGAGGTCATGGAGCTGCTTCCCGAGCGCGTCCAGCAGCCGGTCCACCTGGTCCATCCGGTAGCCGCGCACGGCGGAGTCCAGGCGCACCTCCTGGAGGTCATCCGCGGTGATCCTCGCTCCGGCCCTGAGCCGCAGCAGCTCGTCCACGCCTGAGCCGTCCAGATCCGACTCCTCGCCTGGCACGGCCGCCCCCTCCCAGCGTCCCAGCAGCGCGGCCACCACGAGACCGAGCAGCACCACGGCGAGCAGGTATAGCCAGAGCATGGGTTCAGCCTATCTCGCGCGGCGCTGACGGGGCGGAAAGGGCTCAGTGCAGCTGGACGCTGTTGATCTGGTCCTGATCCAGCGGCAGCTCGTCCACTGGCGGGGCGTCGCTGAGGTCGGGCTGGGTGAGCAGCACGAACAGCGCCAGACCCACCACGTAGACCGCGAAGACTCGGAAGTAGCCTCGATAGAGCAGCCGCAGCACCACCCACAGCGCCCCGGCTCCCACCACCGCAGCCACCAGGAACCCCAACGCATAGTCCTGCCAGCTCAAGAACAGACCACCGTCGAAGCTGGCAGGATCAAGCAGACTCAACGACTGCAGCCCGGTGGCGGCGAGGATCGTGGGGATCGCCACGAAGAAGCTGAACTGCGCGGCAAGCCGGCGATGCATTCCCATCGCCAGGGCGGCGGCGATGGTCAGACCGGAGCGACTCAGCCCCGGAAACAGCGCCGCCGCCTGGGCCAGCCCGATCACTATGGCGACCAGCAGGGTCATCTGAGCGGCGCCACGCCAGGTGGTCTTCACCGAGTCAGACCACCACAGCACTGCCCCGGTGACCATCAGCATCAGCGCCACCGCCCACGGACTGGCAAAGACGCCCGTGCCGTAGGCACGGATCAGCAGCCCGAGAACCCCGGTGATGGCGGTCGTGACCAGGCCCAGCAGCGCCAGCCTGAGGTGGATCAGGTGCCGCAGCGTTCGGCGCCTGCGCCAGAGTCCCAGCTCACGCCAGATCCCTCGGACCAGACGTTTCAGCGGCCGCCACATCACGATCGTGACGGAGACCATGGTGCCGAGGTGCACCACCAGGTTGTAGAGGATCATCTCCGGGGTGTCCGGGGAAGGCAGCGGCGACCCCTGGTCGGCCAGGTATTGCTGGATCAGGACCAGGTGACTCGACGAGCTCACCGGCACGAACATGAACAGCCCTTGGATCGCTCCTAGGAGCACCGTCTCCCACAGGGTCATCGCGCAGAGTCGGGGGCGGTCGCGTCGGTTCTCGTCGTCGTCTCCTCCGGCGCGTTCGGGGAGTCCAGGGAGTCCCCGGTGACCGCCTGGACCAGGGCCGGCAGCAGCTCCCCGGCGGGTCCGCGCAGCCGATGGTGCATGGCGTCACTGAGCTCCGTGGGTTCGGGATTGATCTCGACCAGCGGTGTCCCGCGCTCCATGCCGAGCAGCGGCAGCGAGGCGGCTGGCTGCACCAGTCCGGAGGTGCCCACGACCAGGATCAGGTCTGCGCTCTGCATCGCAGCCGCGGCGGCCTCGAACGCCGACATCGGCAGCGCCTCGCCGAACCAGACGACGCCGGGCCGGATCAGGCCCTCCCCGCATACGGTGCACTGCGGCGGGTCCTCCGGCTGTGCGGGCGCGGCGGCGCCGTCGTACTGGGGTGCCGGAAGCTCCACCGGTGCATCGCATTCAGCGCAGCGGTGAGCGGTGATGCTCCCATGCAGGTGCGCCAGCACCTCAGCCCCGGCGCGCTCGTGGAGATCATCGACGTTCTGGGTGGCGATGCTCAGGCTGCCGCCCCGCTCGGTGAGCTGCCGCTGCCAGCGGGCCAGCGCCCGATGCCCCGGGTTCGGGGCGACCTGCTGGATCAGCGCCGCCCGCCATCGGTACCAGGTGTGGACCAGTCCCGGATCGTCCTCGAAGGCCTCGGGGGTGGCGAGATCCTGCGCGGAGAAGCGCTCCCAGAGACCGCTCTGGACCTCCCGGAAGGTCGGCACGCCGGACTCGGCGGAGATGCCCGCCCCGCTGAAGACGGCGACGCGGCGGGCCGCGCGGGCAAGGCTGAGGACTTCTTCCGGAACGGCGGCGATATCGGGCTGAGCAGACATGTCCTCTACCGTATCGATCACAGCGCGCGAGGACTACGCTGGTCCTCACTCGCGGCTGACGCTGAATCCCGATCCCGCCGCGGCGAAGACCTTGGAGGAGTGATGACCCAGCCCACCCGCCCCACAGGCGCAGACGGTGAATGGCAGCAGGGACCCGATGGACAGTGGCACAAGGCGCCGCCGGAGCCGAGCATTGCCGCAGGCCCGGCGCCCTCCGGCGGACCGACAGGCGGCCCCGCCGGCGGGCAGCCAGGCAGCCCGTCCGGGGTCTCGCCCGGTGGATCCTCAGATGGGCAGTCCGGGGTCCCGGTGAGCGCCGGGGAGGAGCAGGGCTGGGGCGTCGCGATGCACCTGGGCGGGGTCTTCCTGTCCTGGCTGGTGCCGCTGGTGCTCTGGCTGGTGTTCCGGCAGCGCAGCCGGATGCTCGATGATCACGGCAAGGAGGCGCTGAACTTCCAGATCACCTTGTTCATCGCCTACATCGTCGGCGCGGCCACCACGATCATTCTGATCGGCTTCCTGATCCTGTTCCTCGCCTGGGTGCTCTCGGTGGTGTTCAGCATCCTGGCCGCCATCGCCGCCTATAACCGCCGGCCGTACCGCTACCCGCTGACCATCCGTTTCATCAAGTGAGCGCGCCCCGCCGGGCCGGCCAGACGGAGCGATCCCCTGAGCCGGCCCGGCGGAGGATGCTCAGCTCTTGCGGTTGTAGAAGTACATCGAGACCGGACCGAAGACCCCGACCAGCACGGCGCAATAGACGAGCACCAGCGTGACGGAGGAGAACTGACCGGCCCCGGCCATCAGCTCACGGATGGCGGTGACCACCACGGAGACCGGGTTGACCTCGACTGCGCCCTGCAACCAGCTGGGCATGGTCTCGGGGTCCACAAAGATGTTCGAGGCGAAGGTCAGCGGCATCATGATGAACATCGAGATGCCCATCGCGGCCTGCTCGGTGCGCACCAGCAGCGAGATCACCGTCCAGACCCAGGACAGGCTGAAGCTGAAGAGCAGCAGCAGCACGAACGCCATCAGCACCCCGGTCAGTCCGCCCTCGGGCCGGAACCCCATGACGAAGCCCACGATCAGGATGATCGCACCGGCCAGGACGTAGCGGATCTGATCCCCCAACAGCGCCCCGACCAGCTGCGCCGGACGCCAGGTGGGCAGAGACCGGAAGCGGTCGAAGACGCCCTTGGAGATGTCCCGGTTCAGGGTGAGCCCGGTGTACATGGTGATCATGATCATGGTCTGCACGAAGATCCCGGGAATCAGGAACTGCACATAGCCGTCCACCGAGCCGGCGATGGCTCCGCCGAAGATGTAGGTGAACATCACGGTCATCATGATCGGGAAGACCGTGACGTCGAAGAGCTGCTCGGGGATGTGCTTGATCTTCAGCAGCGCACGCCAGCCGTAGGTCAAGGACGCGCTGACCGCGCCCGCCGGGGCCGGCCGCTGCTCTGCCGGGACCAGCACGCTTTTGATCCGCTGGTTCTGATCCTGGGCCGTGGTGGTCACGCCGCCTCCTCCTGTGCCTCTTCGCTCACGCCGTCGCTCGCCTCGTGAGCTGTCTTATGACCGGTCAGGGCGAGGAAGACCTCGTCCAGGCTGGGCTGGCCCAGCGCGAAGGTCTCCACCGCCAGGGCGGAGTCCTGCAGGGCGATCAGTGCTGAGGCGGCCCGGGACTCGTCCTCGAGCCGGACGGTCAGCGCCGACGGGTCAGATTCCCGAATCACTTCAGCCAGCAGGGTGCGCCCGAGGATCTCGGCGGCCTCCTCGCGGCGGGTCGAGTCGACCACCCGCACCTTCAGCGCGCCGGTGCCGACCTGCGCCTTGAGCTGCCCTGGCGTGCCCTCGGCGATCACCTTGCCGGTGTCGATGACCGCGATCCGGTCAGCGAGCTGATCGGCCTCCTCCAGGTGCTGGGTGGTCAGCAGGATCGTGGTGCCGCCCTCGACCAGGGTCCGGATGATGTCCCAGACCTGGTTGCGGCTGCGCGGATCGATCCCGGTGGTGGGCTCGTCGAGGAACATCAGCTGCGGGGTCACGATCAGGGACCCGGCGATGTCCAGGCGGCGACGCATGCCTCCGGAGTACTTCTTGACCTGGCGGCCGGCCGCGTCGGTGAGGCCGAAGGCCTCCAGCAGGGTCATGCCGCGCAGCTTGGCGTCCCGGGCGCTGTAGCCGAGCAGCCGTCCCAGCAGCATCAGGTTCTCGATCCCGGTGAGATCCTCGTCCAGCGACGCGAACTGCCCGGTGAGCGCGATCTTCTCCCGGATGGTCTTGGGCTCGGTGAAGACATCATGGCCCAGGACCCGGGCTTCCCCGGCGTCAGGGCGCAGCAGCGTGGCCAGCATCCGGATCGCCGTGGTCTTCCCGGCCCCGTTGGGGCCCAGCACGCCATAGATCCCGCCCTGGGCGATGTCCAGGTCGATGCCGTCCACCGCAGCGGTGTTCCCGAAGCGTTTGACCAGTCCTCGTGTCTCGATGGCCGGCACACTCATGCGCAGCGTTCCCCCCTGGAATCCTCGGCTGTGATCTGTTCCTGATCGGTCCGCGCCGGTCCCGGCGCGCCCCGATTTCACGGGACCAGTCTAGTCCGCCGCCTCCGGGAGGGAACCCCCTCTCAGCCCAGCTGCTGCCAGAGCCAGCGGTAGATCAGCGCGTTCATCCGTGCCTGCTGCTCCGGGTTGGCCGCGCCGCCGTGGCCGCCCTCGGTGTTCTCCCAGTAGGTGACGTCGGCGCCGAGCTCCTCCAGGGCGGCGGTCATCTTGCGGGCATGCCCCGGGTGGACCCGGTCATCCCGGGTCGAGGTGGTCAGCAGCACCGGTGGGTAGTCCACGCCGCCACCGACCAGGTGATACGGCGAGAAGTCTTGGATGAACTCCCAGTCCGCCGTCTCGGGGTCGCCGTATTCGGCGCGCCAGGAGGCTCCGGCGAGCAGCTGCGCGAAGCGGCGCATATCCAGCAGCGGCACCTGGATCACCACCGCGCCGAAGAGCTCGGGGTACTGGGTGAGCATGTTGCCGGTGAGCAGTCCGCCGTTGGAGCCGCCGCGGCAGGCGAGCTTCTCCACCGTGGTCACTCCGGTGCTCACCAGGTCCCGGGCGACTGCGGCGAAGTCCTCGTAGGCGCGGTGCCGGTTCTGCTTCAGCGCGGCCTGATGCCACCCGGGACCGTATTCCCCGCCCCCGCGGATATTGGCCACGGCGAAGACTCCCCCGGCCTCCAGCCAGGCCTTTCCGGCGAGCCCGAGGTAGCTCGGGGTCTGCGAGATCTGGAATCCGCCGTAGCCGTAGAGGATCGTGGGGTGCGGCTCGGGTCCGGCGATCTGCGTGGCGCCCGGCACCGACTCGGAGTCCGCGGCCTCCGCGGCCTGCACGGCTTCGGCCCGGCCGATCAGGAAGTACGGGACCCTCGTGCCGTCCTCGCTGGTGGCGAAGCTCTGCACCCAGGCCAGCCCCTCGGAGTCGAAGCGCTCCGGTGCCTGCTTGAGCAGCTCCAACGACGCCGGCGCGCCGCTGCGCAGCCCCTGCAGGGTGCCGCGGTGGAGGCTGGTGGGGGTGATCCAGTCGGTGCTGGTGACCCACACCTCCTCGGAGTCCTCCTCGTCCACCGCCGCGACGCCGAGGGAGCCGTGGAGCTCGCCGAAGGCCGCGCAGGCGCGCCACTGGCCGGCTTCGCGCCAGTGCGCCTCGACCCGGTGCACCACGTCCTCCATGATCGTCACCAGGATGCTCTCGCGGGTGAGCGCGACTCCCAGCAGCGCCGCCGACTCGGTGGGCTCGAAGAGCACCCGCAGCTCAGGCGCCCCGGCCATGAACTTCTCGGCGTCGCCCACGATCAGGCTGCCGCCGCGGTAGTCCACCCCGTGGTGGGTGAAGTCGGTGCGCGGACGCAGCAGGATCAGATCCCGGTGGAAGCCCACCGAGACGTCGGTGGGCACCTCCACCCGGGTCATCGTCTCCGGCGCGCCAGGGTCAATCAGGTAGGTCTCGCGGTCGTAGAAGCCCAGCAGCCTCACCCCGATGTGTCGTTCATAGCCCGGGGTGCTGTCGTAGCCGGCGACGGCGCTCATATGGTCCGCCTCCACGCTGATCACCGGCTCAGCCTCGGTCAGCGCGGTGCCGCGCCGCCAGCGCCGGGCCACCCGCGGATAGCCGGAGCTGGTGACGGCATCGGCGCCGTCGTCGTGGGTGAGGTAGACGGTCTCGGAATCGATCCAGCTCAGCCCGCCCTTGCCCTGCGGCCGGTGGAACCCGCCTTCGGACTCCGGGATGAAACGCCGGGTGAGAAGGTCGAACTCACGGGTGACATCGGCGTCGGAGCCGCCCGGGGAGAGTGAGATCAGGGTGTGCCGCCAGGGGGCGGTGTCGGCCGCGGTTCTCGCGTCGGTCTCCGCGTTGCTCGGGGTGGGGGTGTCCGGCGTCGCCTCGCGCGGGCGCAGGACCTCGGCGCCGTGCCAGACCCAGGTGACCCCCTCCTCGGCGCTGAGCGCGTCCAGATCCAGCAGGATCTCCCACTCTGGGGACTCGCGGCGGTAGGACTCCTCGGTGGTGCGCCGCCAGATCCCCTGCGGATGCTCGGCGTCGGTCCAGAAGTTATACAGGTGCTCCCCGCGCTTGGTCACGCCGGGGATCCGGTCGGAGGCGTCGAGGATCTCCCGCAGCTGCGTGCGCAGCGGGTCGAACGCCTCGTCCTGGATCCGGTCCTCGGCACGAGCGTTGCGCTCGCGCACCCAGGCCAGCGCCTGCTCTCCCGTGACCTCCTCGAGCCAGAGATGCGGATCTGCCTGGGCCGGGTCGAGGTCGGGACTGATCAGGGGCTTCGCCGAGGAGACTGTCATCCCCCAATCCTAGCCACCAGCGTTTTACCGGGGCTTACGTGTCCTACCGGCGGCACCGCCCGGCCGGTAGGACACGTAAGCCCCGGTAAAACGCAGAAGGGAGGGGTCAGCCGGTGTTCTGCAGGCCGGCGGCCACTCCCTTGAGGGTGATAAGCAACAGGTTGCGCGGATCATCGATCTGATCATCGGTGAGCTTGCCGGAACGCAGCACCCGCAGGGCGCGCAGCTGGATCAGCGAGAGCGCGTCGACATAGGGGTTGCGCAGCTGCACGGCCCTACCGAGCACCCGGTGCTTCTGCAGCAGACGATCCTGGTCGGTGATCGCGAGCACCCATTTCGAGGTCAGGTCGAACTCCTCGAGGACCACCGAGGTGAGATCCGCGCGGTCCCCCAGCGCCAGGTAGCGCTCGGCGATGCGCCGGTCGGTCTTGGCCAGGGACATCTCGATGTTGTCGATGAGCGCCCGGAACAGCGGCCACTCGGCGTAGGCCTGACGCAGCTGCTCCAGGTCCTGCACCGATTCCAGGGCGCTGCCCAGTCCGTACCAGCCGGTGAGGTTGATCCGCGCCTGGCCCCAGGCGAAGTTCCACGGGATCGCGCGCAGGTCCTCCAGGGACTCCACGGAGAGTCCGCGCTTGGCCGGACGGGAGCCGATGGCGAGCAGCCCGACCTCGTCCTGCGGGGTGACCTCGGCGAACCAGGGTGCGAAGCCCTCGGCGTTGACCAGGCCATGGAACCGCTCCCGGGAGACCGCATCCATCTTCTCGGCCAGCCCGGCGTAGCGCTGGGCGGCCTCGGCGTTGCGCCGTTCGGTGGAGGGCGCCGAGGCCATCAGTGTGGCGGCGGCGACCTGCTCGATGTGGCGCAGGGCGATCTCCGGGTTGCCGTAGCGGGCGGAGATCACCTCACCCTGCTCGGTGACCTTGAAGCGCAGGTCCACCGAATGCGGGGGCTGGGCCAGGATCGCCCGGTTCGCGGGTCCGCCGCCGCGGCCCAGCGCGCCGCCGCGCCCATGGAACTGGGTCAGCGTGATCTCGTGCTTGATCCCCCAGGCGGAGATCTTCTCCTGCGCCTCATAGAGCGCGAGGGTGGCGGAGACCGGGCCGACGTCCTTGGCGGAGTCGGAGTAGCCCAGCATGACCTCCATGCGCCGGCCGGTCTGCTCCAGACGCGCCTGCACGGCCGGGTGGGTCAGCATCTCTTCGAGGATCTGCGGGGCGTTGCGCAGGTCCTCATAGGTCTCGAAGAGCGGGATGACGTCGAGCACCGGGGCGTTCTCGGGCCCGCCGAGCGCTTTCTCCGCCAGGGTGTAGACATCGGCGAGGTTCTGCGCGGACTGGGTGAAGGAGACGATATAGCGTCGAGCGGCGTCCACGCCGTAGCGCTGCTGCACCGAGGCGATGGCGCGGAAGGTCTCCAGCACCTCCTCCCCGGGCACGGCCATCTTCTCCACCGAGGCGGGGTCCTCGAGCCAGGCCAGGGTCTGGGCGTGCACCTTGGAATGCTGGCGGACCTCGAGCTCGGCGAGGTGGAAGCCGAAGGTCTGGACCTGCCAGATCAGTTCCTGCAGGTCTCCGTAGGCCGCGCGCTTGGCACCGGCCTCCACCAGCGAGTCCTGGACCACGCGCAGATCGGTGATCAGCTCTTCGGGGACCGCGTAGGCGAGGTCCGCGTTGCGCTCCCGGGTGGCCTGGATGCGTCCGGTGATCGCCAGCAGCACCTGACGGTGCGGCTCGCCCGGGGAATGCTGGGCGGCCTGCTCGGTGAGCTCCTCCGAGAGCTGGCGCAGCCGGTTCCACAGCGCCTCGAGCTTGGGGCTGGGCGGGGTGTAGCGATCATCAAGGGTCAGCGACATGCCGGTGCGCCGGGACCGCTCTTCGAGGTCGGCCAGGACCCGGTCGGCGGCCTGCGCCACGGCCTTGCGCGTGATGGTCGCGGTGACATTGGGGTTGCCGTCCCGGTCACCGGCGATCCAGGAGCCCAGCCGGATGAAGGCCGGCGCCTTCGGCGCCTGGGCTCCTGAGGCCTCCCCCTGGAGCCAGTCGTCCATCCGGCGGTAGGCCTGGGTGAACACCGAGGAGAAGGAGGAGTCGAAGATCCCCAGGGCGGTGCGGACCTCGTCCAGCGGTGACGGGCTGGAGACGCGCAGCTGCGCGGTGCGCCACATGTTGTCAATCTCCTCGAGGAGCTCCCGGCGGTTCTTCGCCAGCTCGGTGGGGCCCACCCGGGGATCATCACGCACCTCCAGCAGCGCCCCGATGCGACGCACCGAGGCGGTGATCGCGTTGCGTCGGGCCTCGGTGGGGTGCGCCGTGAGCACCGGGTGGAAGCGCAGCTCCTTGAGCCGGCGCTCAGCCTCGCGCTCGCCGACCTCCTCGGCGAGGTGGGTGAAGGCCGCTGCCACCGAGTCGGTGGGCTGCTGCTGGGCCAGCGGGAGCTCGCCGTCGCGGGTGCGCAGAGTCCGCACCCGGTGCTGCTCCTCGGCCAGGTTCGCCAGCAGGAAGTATGAGGTGAAGGCGCGGGCGACCTCTTTGGCCCGTTCCGCGGAGAAGGAGGAGACCAGCTCCTCGGCGCGCACCAGAGTCTCCCCGCTGGTGTCCTCCAGGGCGGCGATGGTCAGTTCGCGCAGCGCCTCGACGTCGTCGAGCAGGCCTTCGGAGCCGTACTCCTTGAGCACCTGGCCCAGCAGGCCACCGAGCAGGCCGACGTCGCGGCGCATCGCCTCGGGCACCTCATGGGTGGCCTGGACCCGGGTGATGCTGCCGGTGGCCGGTGAGCTGGTCTGCGCGGCGGAGGGTGTTTCCTGGGGCATGTGAATCTCCTTCTCGGATGCTTCACGTGACCCCATCGTCACGCTGATGAACTTGTGCTGCTGTTGTGCTTGATCCTCGGCGACGACGCCTGCGGCGTGGCTGCGCTCACTGTGTTCGAGGCAACACGCTATCAAGCCTGGTGCTTGCCTCGAAGTCGGCTGGTGCCGGACCGGGGTGCGCGGGCCGCAGGCTCACCCCCATTCCGCCTCCCGCAGCGCGCGACGGCGCAGCTCCAGTTCCATCAGCTCACGGTTCAGCGCCTGATGCTCCTGCGGGTTCTGGGCGGGGTCCATGCGCTGCAGCCGGCCCAGCAGGTTCGCCTTCTGGTGGGTGATCTTCAGCTCGACCAGCCGGTTCAGGATCGACTGGCAGTACTTCTCCAGGTGTTCATCGCTGTTGGTGGGCAGCGCGGTCACGGCAAGCTCGGAGACGAAGGACTTGATCGGTTCTGGCACCTCCTCGCGCACCGCCTGGACCCAGTTGCGCGGATCCGAGGCCGAGGCTGCGGCGATGCGCACACCGTCGTGGATGGCCTGGTGCGCCGGGGCGGTGAAGCGCACCGTGAAGATCTCCTCCCACTGCTCCGCGGTCAGGTGGGTGGGGTGCTGCAGGATCACCTCCAGCGCCTGGCGTTCCATCAGCACGGCCGGATCGCGGGTGTCCGGGCGCGGATATCCCGGCGCGCTGCGGCGCAGCGGCTCCCCCGGCTCCGACTGCCCGTGCGCGCTCTGTCCCTGATGCCCCGCAGCCTGGTGCCCCTGGCCCGGGCCGGTCCCGGAGCCCTTCTCCGCCTCCAGATGCGGTGAGGGCTGATGCTTCTGCGCATAGGCCACCGCCCGGTTGACGTCGTCCATCTCGGCACCCAGCCAGCCGGCCAGTTCCCGGGTGTAGGCCGGGCGCAGCGCCGGGTCCTTGATCCCACCCACGATCGGGGCGGTGGCGCGCAGCGCGCCCACCCGACCCTCGATGGTGTTCAGGTCGAATTCGCGCAGCTTGGCCCGGATCGCGAACTCGAAGAGCGGCGTCTTGGAGCTGATCAGCTCGCGGACCGCGTCGTCTCCGCGGTGCTGGCGGATGTCGCAGGGGTCCATGCCCTCGGGGCCCACCGCGATGAAGGTCTTGGCGAGGAACATATGGTCCTCCTTGAACGCCTTCAGCGCCGCCTGCTGACCGGCGGCGTCGCCGTCGAAGGTGAAGATGACCTCTCCCGCGCCGCCCTCATCGGAGATCAGTCGGCGCGCGATCCGCACGTGGCCCTCGCCGAACGCGGTGCCGCAGGTCGCCACCGCGGTCTCCACCCCGGCCACGTGGCAGGCCATGACGTCGGTGTAGCCCTCCACGACCACCAGCTGGCGCTGCTTGGCGACGTGGCGCTTGGCGTGTTCGATCCCGTAGAGCACCTGGGACTTCTTATAGATCGCGGTCTCAGGCGAGTTCAGGTACTTCGGGCCCTTGTCATCCTCGTAGAGGTGCCGTCCGCCGAAGCCCACGGTGTTCCCGGTCATGTTGCGGATCGGCCACATCAGTCGGCCGCGGAAGCGGTCATAGATCCCACGTCCACCGGAGGAGAACATGCCGGTCTCGGTGAGCTCCTCCTCGGTGAAGCCCTTGGCGCGCAGATGTTTGAGCAGGTTGTCCCACCCCTTGGGCGCGTAGCCCACGGAGAACTGGGCGGCGTGCTCCCGGGTGAAGCCGCGGCCGGTGAGCATCTCGCGGGCGGGCTGCGCCTCGGGGCTCTGCAGCGCGGCCTGGAAGAACTCGTCGGCGATCTTGTGCGCATCCAGCAGCCGCTGGCGGCGCCCGATCTCCGCCTTATCGGGTCCTTTGCCGCCGTCCTCGTAGCGCAGCTCGATCCCGACGCGGCCGGCCAGCTTCTCCACGGTCTCCTGGAAGCTGGTGTGGTCCATGCCCATCAGGAACGCGATCACGTCCCCGGACTCGCCGCAGCCGAAGCAGTGGAAGGTGCCGACCTGTGGGCGGATGTGGAAGCTGGGAGAACGTTCATCGTGGAACGGGCACAGGCCCTTCCACGAGCCGATGCCGGCGCCCTTGAGCGTCACATACTGTTCGACCACCTCGCGAAGGTCCGCGCGCTCACGGACGGCGTCGATGTCTTCGCGTTTGATCAGTCCGGCCATGGCTCTAATCTACTCGGCACGGCCAAATGCTCCCCGCTCACAGGGCGCCTGTGCAGGGACCGGGCAGCGGGTCGGTTCTCTGGCTAGGCTGGGGAACATGACTGAGCTTTCCGGACGCGCCCGGGTCCAGGCCGACGCCGATGCCCGCGCCGTGACCCTTGAATTCGTCCAGCGCGGGCCCGCCTCCAGCTTGGAGGAGGCGGCCGAGAATCTCGGGGTCGCGCCGCGGGAGATCGTGAAGACCCTGGTCGCCAAGGCCAAGCTCACCCAGTCCGCCACTGAGCACAGCTATGTGGTGGCGCTGATCCCCGGGGACAAGCAGGTGGACTGGGCGAAGCTGCGCCGGCTGGCCGGGATGAAGAAGATGTCGATGACCGCCCCGGAGGAGGCTGTGGCGGCCACCGGGTACCACCCGGGCACGATCACGCCCTTCGGTGCGCGCACCCCTGAGGGACAGACCTGGCCGGTCTATGCGGACGCCTCGATCTCCGGTCGGATCGCCATGGGAGCCGGGGAGCAGGACCTGAACCTCTTCGTGGAGGCCGATGAGCTGTTCGCGGCCTTCGACGTCGTCGTCGGCGACATCGGTAAATAGGTCCGCCCCTCAACGCGAAGGGAACGGGGGTCAGGCGAAGAGGCGATTGAAGACCGGGCGGCCGTGGACCAGGGTGGCGTACCACTCCAGTGCCGCGCCGTCGGTGAGCGAGGCGATCTGGTCGATGATCGCGCGCTGCCGGGCCGACTCGTCGCCGGCGGCGTGGAAGTCCGCCTGGAAGGGCGGCTCCAGGAACTGGTCCCCGGTCTCGACGAGCAGCCCGTAGAGGCCCTCGATGACCTCGCGCTGCCGGGCGTAGACCGGCTTCTGCTCCCGGGAGGCCATGATGTAGGTCGCCGCGATCCCCTTCATCAGCGAGACCTCCTCCACCGTCTCATCGGGCACCACCAGGTCAGCCTCGTGGCGGACCAGCGGACGGTCCCCATAGGCCTCACGGGTCGCGGCGAAGATGGCGTGGGAGAACCGCCCGATCAGCTCGCTGGTCATGTTCTTCAGCGCGGCCAGCGCGCGCCGGGAGCCGTCGGACTCCCCCACCCAGGAATCCGCCGAGGCCAGCCGATCCAGAGCGGCCTCGATCCGGGCCGGGTCGGTCTCGGGCAGATACCAGTCGTGGGTGGTCTGGACCACGCGACGGCGCTGCAGCGGATCGGTGAGGAACTTCAGCTGGAACCGGCCGTTGACCACGCCGTCCTCGATGTCATGCACCGAATACGCGATGTCATCGGCGGCGTCCATCACCTGGGCCTCCATGGACTTGCGCCGGCCCGTCACGCCGGCCCGGATCCAGTCGAAGACCTCGACGTCGTCCTCATAGGCGCCGAACTTCGCGCTGCGGCTGCCATCAGGCAGGATCGGCGCCTCATGGGCGCGCCACGGGTACTTCACCGCGGCGTCCAGGGAAGCCCGGGTCAGATTCAGCCCCGCGGAGCGGCCGTCGGAGTGGAAGCGCTTGGTCTCCAGCCGGGTCAGCAGCCGCAGCGTCTGCGCGTTGCCCTCGAACCCGCCGTGCGGGGCGGCCAGCGCGTTGAGCACGGTCTCCCCGTTGTGTCCGAAGGGCGGGTGTCCCAGGTCATGGGAGAGGCAGGCGGCATCGACGACGTCGGGGTCACAGCCCAGCAGCCGGCCCAGGTCCCGGCCCACCTGGGCGACCTCCAGCGAGTGGGTCAGCCGGGTGCGGGAGAAGTCGTCGACGTCGGGCGAGACCACCTGGGTCTTGGCGCCGAGTCGGCGCAGCGCGGAGGAGTGCAGCAGCCGCGCCCGGTCGCGCTCGAAGCTGGAGCGGTAGACGGACTTCCCGTGCTCGGGCACCCAGCGGGCCTCATCGGCCTCGGTGTATCCCGGCCTCAGGGTGGCGTATCCGCCCTCTACTCGCTCCACGTTCTGCGCGCTCATGGGTCCAACCCTATCCGCCGGAGGTGTCGACCTCTGCGGCCTGGATCATCTCGCGCTGCACCTCGTTGAGCTCCTGAGACTCCAGCCAGTCCTGGGGAAGGTGGACCTTCTTGGGTGATCCGGCCCGGCCGCGCGGACCCTCGGCGTCGGCCCCGGGGTAGCTCAGGGTCTGATCCAGCTGCCCGAGCAGGTCCTCGAGCTGGGCCATGGACTCCACTGCGACCAGCTGGGTGCGCAGCTGGGACCCCACGGCGTAGCCCTTGAAGTACCAGGCCACGTGCTTGCGGATGTCCTGCATGGCCTTGCGCTCGTCGCCGTCGAAATACGGGATCAGCATCTGCGCGTGACGCAGCAGCGTGGCGGAGACCATCGGCAGATCCGGGCGGTGCCGCTCCTCGCGACCCTCGAAGGCGGCCTGGAGGTCCCCGAAGAGCCAGGGCCGGCCCTGACAGCCACGGCCCACGACGACGCCGTCCACCCCGGTCTGCTCCACCATCGCCACGGCGTCCTCTGCTGACCAGATGTCCCCATTGCCCAGCACCGGGATGTCGGGGAGGGATTCCCGCAGCGCGGCGATCGCGGACCAGTCGGCCTGACCGGAGTAGTGCTGCCGGGCGGTGCGTCCATGCAGGGCCACGGCGGCCACCCCGGAGTCTCGGGCGATCCTGCCGGCCTCGATATAAGTGAGGTGGTCCTCGTCGATGCCCTTGCGCATCTTCACGGTCACCGGGATGTTCGCCTTGGAGGCCTCCCGCACGGCGGTGGCGACGATGGACTCGAAGAGCCGGGTCTTCCAGGGCAGCGCGGAGCCGCCGCCCTTGCGGGTGACCTTGGGCACCGGGCAGCCGAAGTTCATGTCGATGTGATCGGCGCGGCCCTCGTCGACCAGCATTCGCACGGCGTGGCCGGTGGTGACCGGGTCCACCGAGTAGAGTTGCACCGAACGCGGAACCTCGTCGGGTTCGTGCTTGATGATCCGCAGCGATTCCGGCCGACGCTCCACCAGGGCGCGTGCGGTGACCATCTCGTTGACGAAGAGCCCGCCGCCGTAGTCCCGGCAGAGCCTGCGGAAGGCGGTGTTGGTGATCCCGGCCATCGGGGCCAGCACCACCGGGGTCTGCACCGTGATCGGGCCCAGGGTCAGCGGCGGCAGCAGCGCCCCGGTGCGGGCGCCGGCTTCCGTCGCAGCGCTCTGCTGGGCGGGCTCGCGGGTGAGCGTGTCGGTGGACTCAGCGGTCATGGGCTCCCCGCTCAGGCTGCGTCTTTGGCGTAGATCAGCGCCTCGAAGTCGTACTCGGCGTCCCCGGCGGCGATCAGCTCATCGGTGACGGTCTTCAGCGGCCCCATGGCGTCGTCGACCTCGACCTTGACCGGGAAGTGCGCGGCCAGCAGCGCGAGCATCGCGCGGCAGGCGGTCTCGGCGTCGGAGTCATCCAGGGCGGTGTTCCAGCCCAGCAGCACGTCGGCTGGCTCGTCGGTGCGCTCGGAGGTGTAGCTGATCGCGAAGGCCAGGATGGCGTTGTTCCCGCCCTCGGAGGTGTCGCGCAGCACCACGGCGCCGGAGGCTCCGGTCTCCGGGCCGAGCAGCATCTGCTGGGCCTTGCCGATGGTCATCTCGGCGCGGTCCCAGGTGTGCACGGTGTTGTAGAAGTCCGCGACCATCTGGGTCAGCTCCACCGAGCCTGTGGCGAGGTCCTCGAGGTCCAGTCCGGCGCTGTCCAGGTCCGGCAGCGAGATGGCGCCGGGCTGGACGATCACCTGGCGGGAGGCCTGGATCTTGGTGAAGCCGTTGTCCTTGAGGAAGCACTGGGCGGCGGAGCGCTTGGCCACGCGCGCCTTCAGCGACTGCACCGCACAGTTGGGCACCTCGGCCTCGAGGATCTGCAGCATCTGGGCGGCGACTCCGCGGCGGCGGTGCTCCGGGGCGACCTCCGCGTAGAAGGAGAGCCGGTCCGGGTGCAGCGAGGAGCGGAAGATCGTGGCTGCGGCCACCGGCAGGCCATCCGCCTCGGCCACGATGCACCGGGACCAGGGCTCGTTGGAGGAGGGCCGCAGCAGGCTGCGGTCCTGGTGGTGCATCGAGTTCTCCGGGTCTCCCCAGACCTGGAGCAGCTTCAGGTCATCACCATCGGCCCAGGGGCGCACCGTGAGACCGGATTCCAGGGTCAGCCGGGCCGGGTTCGCGGGGCGAGCCTCGGCGTCGTGCTCAGTACTCATCACATTTCCTTAGACAAGGGCAGAAGGTGTCGTTCAGACCAACCACGCAATGGTAGTCCCGCACGCGCGGGCACACAAAGCTTGCCCTCCTCACTGTGATGCCCGGCTCCCCGGCTGCGCGGCCGACTCAGCCGAGCAGCTTCACCGCCAGGTAGGACTGCACCTTGTCCAGCGAGACCCGCTCCTGGGTCATCTCGTCGCGGTCCCGGATGGTGACCGCCTGGTCCTCGAGGGTGTCGAAGTCCACGGTGATGCAGAACGGGGTGCCGATCTCGTCCTGGCGACGGTAGCGGCGACCGATGGCGCCGGAGTCGTCGAAGTCGATGTTCCAGTGCTGGCGCAACGACTGGGCCAGGTCCTGAGAGACCCCGGCGAGCTCGGGCTTCTTCGACAGGGGCAGCACCGCGGCCTTCACCGGGGCCAGCTTGGGGTGCAGCTTCAGCACGGTCCGGGTGTCCACCCCGCCCTTGGTGTTCGGCGCCTCGTCCTCGGTGTAGGAGTCCACCAGGAAGGCCATCATCGCGCGGGTCAGGCCGAAGGAGGGCTCGATCACGTACGGGGTGTAGCGGGTGCCGCTGGCCTGGTCGAAGTACTGCAGCTTCGCACCGGAGGCCTCGGTGTGCGAGTTCAGGTCATAGTCGGTGCGGTTGGCGATGCCCATGAGCTCGCCCCAGGCCGAGCCGGCGAAGTCGAAGCGGTATTCCAGGTCGATGGTGCCAGCGGAGTAGTGCGCCCGGTCGTCCTCGGGCACGTCGAACTTGCGCAGGTTCTCCGGGTTCAGACCCAGGTCGACGAACCAGTTGTAGCAGGCGTCCACCCAGTGCTTGAACCACTCGTCGGCCTCATCCGGGTGGGTGAAGTACTCGATCTCCATCTGTTCGAACTCGCGGGTCCGGAAGATGAAGTTGCCGGGGGTGATCTCGTTGCGGAAGGCCTTGCCGATCTGGCCGATGCCGAAGGGCGGCTTCTTTCGCGCCGAGGTCACCACGTTGTTGAAGTTCACGAAGATGCCCTGGGCGGTCTCGGGGCGCATGTAGTGCAGCCCCTCCTGATCATCCACCGGTCCCAGGAAGGTCTTCATCAGCCCGGAGAACTGCTGCGGTTCGGTCCACTTCCCGGGCTGGCCGGTCTCCGGGTCGCGGATGTCAGCCAGGCCGTTCTCCGGCGGGTGCCCGTGCTTGGCCTCATAGGCCTCGATCAGATGATCGGCCCGGTAGCGGCGGTGCGTGTGGAGCGACTCCACCAGCGGGTCAGAGAACGTCTTGACGTGGCCCGAGGCGTGCCAGACCGCCTGGGGCAGGATGATCGCGGAGTCCAGCCCGACCATGTCGCCGCGGCCGCGGATGAAGGTCTGCCACCATTCGGCCTTGATGTTCTCCTTCAGCTCGGTGCCCAGCGGCCCGTAGTCCCAGGCAGAGCGAGTGCCGCCGTAGATCTCACCGGACTGGAACACGAAGCCGCGACGCTTCGCCAGGGAGATGACTTTGTCGAGTGCGGTCTCTTTGGCCATGTGGCAGATACACCTCAGGTAGAACGGGGATGAACACAGATTGCGTCAGCTTATCGCGCTGGCGCGGCAGGTGCGGAAGCGGCTCAAGCAGCGGACCGGGGACCGGGGCGCCCGCGCAGGATATCGGGCAGCGAGGCCAGGATCACCGCGATCAGGGTCAGCCCGGTGCCCAGCACCGTGGCAGTGGTGACCAAGGAGCCCGGCGTCGGGAGCAGCACGTCGAGCAGCAGCGAGCCCAGGAGCTGGCCCGCGATCATGCCCATCGCGGCGATCAGCACCCCCACCCGGGTGACCAGCAGCGCTCCCAGTGCGATGAAGATGATGCCCAGCGGTCCGCCGAGGTAGTGCCACCAGGTCAGCGACAGCGCCGGCTCCGCGCCGCTGATCAGGGCCTTGCCGGCCCAGACCAGGAGGAGGAACACCGTGCCGGCCAGGAAGTTGAACAGCGTGCCCGGCGCCGGCGAGGCATAGGCCGCGGAGTGCCGGCCGTTGATCGCCTGCTGAGCGGCTTGGAGGAACCCTCCGGAGAGCGGCAGCAGCACCAGCGCCAGCCAGGCCAGTCCCTGTCCCGGTGCGCCCAGCTGCGGAGAGACCGCCCAGAGCACCGCCAGCACGGTCAGCACGGCGCCACCCACACGGAACGGATTCAGGCGCATCCGCCCGGCCGGGCCGAGTCCGATCCGGTCCCAGAGCAGACCGCCCAGGGTCTGACCGGTGACCACGGCCACGGTGAACACGGCCACGCCGATCAGCCCGATGGTCAGGGTCTGGGTGAGCACGAAGTAGGCACCCACGCACCCTGCCAAGAAATACCACCATCGGATCCGGCCGTCGCGGACCGCCGGTGCCACTCGGGCCATCGCCCGCCGACCACGGGGTGTGCCGAAGGTCACCAGCAGCAGGATCACGCTGCCCACGGAGAAGCTGATCGTCGCCGCCAGGACCGGGTCACCGATCTCAGCGGTCAGCGCGGCATTGACCCTTCCCTGGGCGGGGATCGCCGCCCCGGAGGCGAGCATCAGCAGCAACAGGAAGACCCAGACCAGCGGGGAACGGGGCGCCGCGGCGGGCACAGCAGAACTCATGAGACTCACTGTAGCCAGCCCCCAGCCCAGCGTTTTACCGGGGGTTGCGCAGTTGACCGGGCGGCCCGTCTGGCCGGTGAAACACGGAACCCCCGGTAAAAGGATGGGTGGGGACGCTGGGAGGGCATGACAGACTTGGACCATGAATCTCGAGGTGTCTGAGGTCCCGATCCGCGATGAGTCCATCCGTCTGGGGCAGCTGCTGAAGCTGGCCGGAGTGGTGGAGAACGGCGCGATCGCCCGTGAGGTGATCGACTCCTCGGGCGTGCGCGTGGACGGTGAGGTGGAGACCCGGCGCGGCGCCCAGATCAAGCGCGGCCAGCTCGTGGAGTTCGACGGCGAGCCCTTCGGACTGCCGGCCGCCCGACTCATGCCCGTCGAAGGCTGACGGAACTGATCCTCGCTCCCTGAAACCGCGTGTACAGTGCCTCTAGGGGCGGGTGCACGCAGGTGCGCCGGGCCCTCAAAGACATTCTTCTGCGAGGTGCCTGCCGGTCTTCGATGACCGGCGCCGGGGGGCTGTGCCTCGCCCTGTGAACTAGGGGTGCGGTTGCGCATATGCATCATCGCCTCGAGCCAGTTCCCCATCAGGGAACCCTTCGCCGGGGGGCTCGAAGCTTTTACACACACGGTGGCAAGGAAGCTCATCAGCCGAGGCCACTCGGTCACGCTGTTCGCCGCGGGCGGCAGCGATCCGGAGCTGGGCGCGCAGATGCTCCTGCCGGAACGCCTCGAGCTCAGTGAGACTGCCCGCTCCGACGTCGGCGCGATGCCGGTGGACTGGATGCAGCAGCACCACGCCTACCTGGGTCTGATGCTGCGCCTGGCGGAGTCCCGGGACTTCGACGTGATCCACAACAACTCGCTGCACCACCTTCCGCTGGCGCTCTCGGCGCTGCTGCCGGTGCCGATGCTCACCACGCTGCACACTCCCCCGACCCCCTGGCTGGAATCAGCGATGACCTACGCCGCTGGCTCCTCGGTGTTCACCGCGGTGAGCTCCGCCACGGCGCGGGCCTGGGCAGATTCCGTGACTGCCAGCGTGATCCCCAACGGGATCGACACCGAGGTCTGGCACCCCGGGCCGGGAGGCAACGAATGCGTCTGGACCGGACGGGTGGTGCCGGAGAAGGCTCCTCACCTCGCGATCGACGCCGCGCGCGCCGCCGGCCGCAGCATCACCCTGGCCGGGCCCATCATGGACCGCAGCTACTTCGAGCAGCAGCTCCAGCCGCGGCTCGGTGACGACGCGGTCTATGTGGGCCACCTGCGCCACCGCGAGCTGGTCGAGCTCGTCGGCTCCTCCGCGGTCGCCGTGGTCAGCTCGCAGTGGGACGAACCCTACGGCCTGGTCGCAGCAGAGGCGATGTCCTGTGGGACCCCGGTCGCGGCGTTCCCACGCGGGGGGTTGGTCGAGATCGTCACGGAGGCCTCCGGCGCGCTCGCTGCGGAGAGTTCCGTGGCCGCGCTAGCCGAGGCGATCACCCGTGCCGCGCGCCGCGACCGCCGCGAGGTCCGCCAGCGCGCTGAAGGGGACCTGTCCCTGGAGCGGATGGTCGACGACTACGAGCTGCTCTACGCCGAGATGGCGATGGAGCCCTCCACCGAACCCAGCGCCTCCACCCGATGATCGGCTGGTACATCCACCACCAGGGCCGTGGACATCTGCACCGCGCCACCGCCGTGGCCCATGCCGCTGCCGCCCGGGGAACCCGGATCACCGGGATCTCCTCCCTGGCAGAGCCGGCAGACTGGCCCAGCGCGGCCGGCTGGGTCCAGCTCGCCCGCGATGACACCCCGATGGATGACAGCCCGATGCCGCAGAGCACCGGGCAGCCTCGCGGCGGGACAGGCGACGGCGGGCCGGATCTTGCCGGGCTGGATCTTGACCGGCCGGACGACGGCGGGCCGGTGCAGGGCGAGTTCCGGGCGCCCACCGCGGCGGGGACGCTGCACTGGGCTCCGCTGCACCACCCCGGGCTGCGCCGGCGCAGCGCGCAGCTCTCGGCCTGGATCGATCACGCCGCCCCGCAGCTGCTCGTCGCCGATGTCTCGGTGGAGATCGCGCTGCTGGCCCGACTGCACGGGATCCCGGTGGTCACCGTGGCGCTGCCCGGGGACCGCAGCGACCCGGCGCACCGGCTGGGCTATTCGGTCTCCACCGCGGTGGTGGGAATGTGGCCCGCTCAGGCCACCGGGATCCTCACCGGCGCCCCGGCAGTCCAGGCCCTGGGCGGACTCTCCCGCTTCACCCCCGCGCCACGCGATGCGCGGCCGGCCTCCCCCAGCACCGGCCACCCCAGCGCGCGCGCAGCCGCAGAAGATCCACCCCTGGAGGTCCTGGTGCTCAGCGGCGCCGGCGGAGGAGCGGTGCCCCCGGCTGCGGTCGCGCAGCTGCGCCGGGCCCTCCCGAAGGCACGGCTGCGGGTACTCGGCGGCGAGTCCGGCTGGGAGGACGACCCCTGGAAGCTGCTGCAACGTGCTGATCTGGTGCTCACCGCGGCCGGACAGAACTCCATCGCCGAGGTCGCCGCCAGTCGCACCCCCGCCCTTGTCACCGCTCTGGATCGCCCGCACCAGGAACAGCAGCACATGCTCGCCGCCCTGGAGTGCGGCCCCTGGCCCGCGGTCCGCGCCCCCGAGGCCGGCGACTCCGCAGGCTGGGACCGGGCCGTGGCGCAGGTCCTCCAGCTGCCCGGTGCGGACTGGGAGAGCTGGTGCGACGGCGCGGCCGCGCTGCGGTTCGCCGAGCTGTTAGACGCCATTCTCGACACCCCCTCCCGACATTCCCCAGCTACCAGCGGTGCAGAAGAGATCAGCGAGGTGCTCCGATGACCCTTCCCCACCGAGCTGAAGCGCGCGCCGTCGTCGTGACTGCGGTCCATGGTCGCCACGCGCATCTTCAGCGGCAGCGCGCCGCGCTGCGCACCAGCACCCACCCTCCGCTGCGCCACGTGGTGGTCGCCATGGCGGACCCCCGGGTCAGCGCGCAGCTCGACGCAGCAGGACCAGATGACGACGTCGCGCCGGACACCCAGGTGCTGAGCATCGCGCGCAGCTCTGGCCGGCTTCCGCTGGCCGCGGCCCGCAATATGGGCGCGGGCCAGGCGCTCAAGGACCTCACCGAAGCCGAGGACCTGCTGATCTTCCTGGACGTGGACTGCATCCCGGACCCCGAGCTGATCCGCGCCTACCTCCAGGCGGCGCAGCAGCGACCGGAGGACCTGCTGTGCGGCCCGGTCGCGTATCTTCCCGAGCTTCCAGCGGAGAAGCTCGACGCCGCCTCCGCACAGCAGCTTGCGAGCTGGGCCGCCCCGCATCCGGCCCGGCCAGCACCGGAGCCCGGAGAGATCATCACCGGCGGAGAGCACGCGCTGTTCTGGTCGCTGTCCTTCGCGGTGCGCCGGGACGTCTGGGAGCACATCGGCGGGTTCGACGAGGCCTACACCGGCTACGGGGCCGAGGACACCGACTTCTCCTGGCGCGCCAGGGCACGCGGGGTCGAGCTGACCTGGGTGGGAGGTGCCCGTGCCTACCACCAGCATCACCCGGTGTCCCGACCGCCGGTGGAGCACCTCCCCGACATCCTGCGCAATGGCCGGATCTTCGCGGATCGGTGGGGGCACTGGCCGATGCAGGGCTGGCTGGAAGAGTTCAAACGGCTGGGACTGATCCGCCGGGTCGGCGAGCACTGGGTCGCGGCAGCCCCCGCGGCGGAAACCCCCAGCGGGAGCTCGGCATGAGCATCACCGTGGCCTCGGTGCCCGCATCCCATGTCTACATCCGCCATCTCCAACACCCGGACGACGCAGCCCGCAGGACGGAAGCGCCGGAGCAGCCGGAACCGAGAGAGTCGGAACACCTCGTGGTGCGCCGGCTGCCGGATCCGCCCTCTCCGCGGAAGGACACCCCCACCGGGGCGCCGTGGTGGCCGCCGGCGATGCTGGACCCGGACTGGATCGCCGCGCACGACTTCGATCTGATGCACGTCCATTTCGGCTTCGACGCGCAGACCCCCGAGCAGCTCCACGAGGTCTTCGACGCGCTCGACGCCCACGGCCGACCCCTGATCTACACCGCGCATGATCTGTGGAACCCGCACCAGGAGGATCCGGCGCTGCATGAGGCCCAGCTTCAGGTGCTCTTCGCCCGGGCACGGGCAGTGATCACGCTCAGCGACCAGGCCGCCGAGGAGATCTTCACCCGCTGGGGTGTGAGCGCGGAGGTGATCCCGCATCCCCACGTGGTGGACCTGGAGCTGATCCGCAGGTACGCCGAGTCGCCGCGGCGCCGGACCGAGGAGTTCCGACTTGGCGTGCATCTGAAGAGCCTGCGCGCCAATATGGTCGGCATCGAGGTCCTCGAGGCCGCGCTCGCGGCGCTGCGTGAGATTCCCCGAGCAGTGCTGCAGGTGGACCTGCACCACGACGTGTTCGACTCCTCCGGGACACGCCACGACGCGCGGCTGGTCCGCTGGCTGAAACGTCAGGACCCTGAGCTCCTGGACCTTCGGGTGCACGACTTCTTCACCGACGCCGAGCTCTTCGACTACCTCTCGAGCCTGCACGCCTCGTTGCTGCCCTATCGCTTCGGCACGCATTCGGGCTGGATGGAGGCTGCCCACGATCTGGGCACCACGGTGATCGCCCCGGACGTGGGCTGCTACCGGAGCCAGGGAGCCGACTTCCTCTACCGCTGGCAGGACGGGCGACTCGACGCGGCGAGCCTGACCCGCGCGGTGCAGGCCGCCAGCACCCAGGCGGCCAGCACCCACGCGGCCGGCGCGCAGTCAGGCTCCTACCCCGCCGGGAACACGCCCTGGCGCGCCCCGGCGGCCCCGGCCCGTCAGGACTGGCGGGAAGAGCAGCGGCGAGCGATCGCCGCCGCCCATGCGGAGATCTACGCCAGAGTGCTCAGCGAGGGTTGAGCACGATGTGGGTCAGGAACTCCCCCACGTGGCTGATCTCCTGGGGCACCACGCCGTGCCCGGCCCCGGCGTAGAGCACCTTGGTCAGCTTCACGGTCTTGGTGGCCCAGCTGTGGGTGTACTCCACGTGCTCGGGCGGGATGATCGGGTCCTCCTGGTCGCGGCCCCAGAAGAACGGGACCTTCGCGGCGGCCAGCGCCTCGTCGTCGAAATAGTCCTCAAGCCCCTCACCACGGGTCGGGTCCACGGCAAAGCCAGAGAGTCCGACGACGGCGGCGAAGGCCTCCGGGCGGCTGCGCAGCAGCGAGGTGGCCATCGCCATGCCCATGGAGAAGCCGAGCAGGGTCACCGAGCTGTGCTGGTCCTTGACCGAGGCGATCCACTCCCAGAGATCCTCCACTGCGGCGCGAGCTGCCGAGGAGGAATAGGCGAGCCGCTCCACGTCGAGGTCGAACCAGGTGTAGCCGCCGAACTCCATCTCCACGGGGGCGCGCACGGAGGCATAGGTGAAGTCTGCCGGCAGCCCGGGGACAAGCCCGATCAGATCCTGTTCGTGGGAGCCGTAGCCGTGCAGCAGCACGACCAAGGGGGTGCCGGCGCGGTCCTCGGGCTCGCGGGACCAGGCGACGTGCGGGGTTGCAGACATGAAGAGACCTTTGCGTGACGGGAAGGGTGCCGGCTCCACTCTAATCAGCGCAGCATGTGGACCGCATCGACCGGCGCAGCGCCGCCGATGATCAGCCTCACAGATCAGCCCCAGGTATCAGCCCCTGGGCGGATGCGCCCGGAGGGGGTCGTCGGCGAGAATGGAGAGGTGAACTACACCGAAGACCTCCACAATGCCGAAGACCTCCTCGAGACCACCGACCGGCCCGCAGAGGAGGGACCGGACACCCCGCGGCACCCCTGGACCCGCTATGTGGCGCTGGGGGACTCCTTCACCGAGGGCATCGGGGACCCAGATGAGACCCGGCCGGGGTACCACCGCGGGTGGGCCGACCGGGTGGCTGAGGAGCTCGCGATCGGCGCGGCCACCGTGGCAGGGGCACCGAAGTTCTCCTACGCCAACCTGGCGGTGCGCGGGAAGCTCATCGGCCAGATCCGGGACGAGCAGATCGCGCCGGCCCTTCAGCTGCGCCCAGATCTGATCACGCTGTGCGCCGGCGGCAACGACGTCATCCGGCCCGGCGGCGACCCCGATGAGACGGCCCGGGTCCTGGACACCATGGTGCAGATCCTGAGCACCACCGGCGCCACCATCGTGCTCTTCAACGGCCCCGACGTCCGGGAGACCCCCGTGGTCGGATCGATCCGCGGCAAGGTCGCGATCTTCAACGAGAACGTGCGCACCATCGCGGCCCGGCATGACGCCCTGGTGGCTGACATGTGGTCGCTGCGCGAGCTCACCCGCCCCGAGATGTGGGATGAGGACCGGCTGCACTTCTCCGCCCTGGGCCATCACACGATCGCCCGGATGGTCCTGGAGACGCTGAACGTCAAGCATGACCTGCAGCCCCTGGAGCCGCGGCCGGTGCCGCATCGGACCTGGCGCGCGGCCCGGGTGGACGATGCCGTGTGGGCCCGTCATCACCTGTTTCCCTGGGTGGTGCGCAGGCTGCGTGGCCGCTCCTCCGGGGACGGGATCCACGCGAAGCGGCCCAACTTCGAGCCGCTCTTCGGCGGGTCCATGCCGCCGGGTGGCGGCACGATCGACGCCTGAGCTCAGCTCCGGGGCGCGGAGTGCGTGCGGTCCGGGCCGGCGGGGCCGGAACCCTGATCGTCGCCGGCGGGAGCACCGGGACTGGGTTCGGGGCCGGCATCGGGGTCCGCAGCGGAAGCGGCGTCGTCGTTGGGCGCGGCCTCGCCGTCGGACGTGCCGAAGAGCGCCTTCAGCGCGGTCTCGGCCTCTGGGCTCGCGGCCGGGGCTGCCTGCAGGTTGGTCTCGGAGACCGTGAGCAGCACCTCCCGGCGCTGGACCTTGACGTCCCGCGGGGCGTCGATGCCGATCTTGATCCCATCGCCGCGACTCAGGCCTTCTTGGCCATGTCGTAGTGCTGCAGCACCAGGTTCTCCACCAGCTGGGCGAGCATGTAGAGCACCAGGGAGACCAGCGTGATCACCACCACCAGCGCCCAGACCCGGGTGTTCTGGGAGCGGCTGACCGCGGAGACGACGGCGTAGCCGATGCCCTCCCCGGTGGCCAGCCATTGCGCCAGCAGCGCGCCGGTGAAGGCGCCGGGCACCGAGATCCGCACCGCGGAGAAGAACGCCGGCAGCGCCGAGGGCGCCGCGACCTTGCGCAGGATGTCCCAGGTGGACCCGCCGTAGACCGTGACGACGTCGCGGATCTGCGGGGTCACCGAGCGCAGGCCGAAGACCAGGGTGACCAGCGCCGGGAAGAGCACCACGATCCCGCCCATCGCGGCGACCACGGCGGTGCCGCGGCCCAGCGCGAGGATGATCAGCGGAGCCAGCGCCACCAGCGGCACCGAGCGCACGATCATCGCCAGCGGCATCACCGCCGACTCCACCACCCGGCTCATCACGATCCCCACCGCGATCACCACGGCGGCGATCATCCCGGCGGTGAAGCCGATCGCGGCGTCGCGGAGGGTCACCGCCGTGAGCCCCCACATCTCTGCGCGGATCGCGGCGGCGTCGTCGTCGAGGAAGAGGTGCTCGTAGACGTCCAGAGGGCCCTTCCCGACGAAGTCCGAGACGTCGAAGGCGCGCAGCAGACCCACCCAGAGCACCAGGATCACGGTGAGCATGATCGCGGTGTTGCCCAGCGTGCTCAGGGCGGTGCGGGTGAAGGTTCCGGCGCGGTTGCCACGGCTGACCTCCATCACTGGTGCTGCACTCATCACGCGACTCCCTTCGACCACGGTGCTGCCACCTTCCCGATCAGGCCGAAGAGCGCGTAGGCGCCTCCCGCCACGGCCGCACACAGCAGACCGATGGCCCAGGCGCGTTCCACATCGAGGTTCTGCTGGGCGATGATCAGCGCCAGCCCCACCCCCTGGCGGACACCTCCCACGTACTCGCCGAGGATCGCCCCGAGCAGGGCCGCCGGGGCGGCGATCTGCAGCGCGTTGAGGATCGCCGGCAGCGCGGCGATCAGCCGCACCTTGCGCAGCTGGGTGAGCCGGGACCCGCCGTAGACGCTGACCACGTCAAGACTCGCCGGGTCCGCAGATTTCAGGCCCAGCAGCGTGCCCACCACGGTGGTGAAGAACACCGCAAGCACCGCCAGCGCCACCGCGGTGCCCGAGGGCTCCCCGGTGGAGGGGGCGCCGATCACGATGTAGAGCACCGGAGCGACCGCCACGATGGGGATGCAGTAGCTGATCACCGCGATCTGGGTGATCAGCCGCTCGGTCCAGGGCAGCACCAGCACCACCGAGGCCAGCAGGATCGCGATCAGGTTTCCCCAGAAGAAGCCGATCGCGGCCTCCTGGATGGTCACTGAGAAGTGCTGCCAGTAGAACCCGAACCCATCCCTGAGAAGCGCCCCGATGACCCCACCGGGTGTGGGGATGCGCGCCTCGGCGAGCACCGTCACCGACCCCACCCACCACAGCAGGATCACCGCACCCAGACCGGCGGCGCTGTAGAGCGCGGATCGGCGCCTGTCGATCGCGGTGTTCATCCGTCCTCTCCCCCGGTCCCGGTCTCCTGGGAACCGAAGAGCAGTTCGGAGGCCCGGTCATGCAAGGCGTGGAACTCCGCGGTGCGCATCATCGACGGCGTGCGCGGACGCGGCAGATCCACGTCGATCACCTCCGCGATCCGTCCCGGACGGGCGCTCATCACGGCCACCTTGTCCGAGAGGTAGATCGCCTCGGCGATGCCGTGGGTGACCATCAAGGTGGTGGCCGGCTTCTCGGTCCAGATCCGCAGCAGCTCATCGTTCAGCCGCTGCCGGGTCATGTCATCCAAGGCGCCGAAGGGCTCGTCGAGCAGCAGCACCGAGGGCTGGACGACCAGGGCGCGGGCGATCGAGACCCGCTGCCGCATGCCCCCGGAGAGCTGGCCCGGTTTGGCCTTCTCGAACCCCTTCAGCCCGACCAGATCGATCAGTTCCGAGACCAGGGCATCATCGGGCTTCTGCCCGGAGACTTCGAAGGGCAGCCGGATGTTCGCGGCCACGCTGCGCCAGGGCAGCAGCGCGGCGTCCTGGAACGCGATGCCCAGTTCGGACTCGCTGCGCAGCTGGGCCGGGGTCTTCCCGTCCACCAGCGCGGCCCCGGAGGTGGGCTCCTCCAGGCCGGCGAGCACCCGCAGCACCGTGGACTTCCCGCAGCCGGAGGGTCCCAGCAGGGACAGGAAGCTGCCACGGTCGGTGTGCAGGGACACGTCATCCAACGCGGTCAGCGTCTCCCCGCCGCGGAGCTTGAAGGACTTGCTCAGCCCCTCGATCCGCAGGCCGGAGCCTGAAGGCGCGGCGCTGGTCTGGCGAGTGCCGGGGTGTTCGACGCCGGAGTGTTCGGTGCGTGTCTGGTCAGGGCTGGACTGTTCGGCCAGAGCGGCCTGCCGCTGCGGTGCCGTCATCA
Source organism: Nesterenkonia sandarakina (assembly GCF_014138825.1). Taxonomy (NCBI): domain Bacteria; kingdom Bacillati; phylum Actinomycetota; class Actinomycetes; order Micrococcales; family Micrococcaceae; genus Nesterenkonia; species Nesterenkonia sandarakina. Next base: position 1,653,118 of record NZ_JACJIH010000001.1, read on the forward strand.
TGGTCTGCGCTCACACTCCGTCGGGGATCTCGGCGAGCTCAGGCTTCTCCTCGAGCAGCTCGCTGAGCAGCGAGAGGTCGAAGAGCTCCTCGGCGGTGACATCCACCCCGGCCCGTTCCAGGCTGTCCACGCTCTCGGCCTGGAGATCCTCGGAGATGGTGAGCAGCCCGTTCTCCCGCACCTCGTCGGTCACCACCAGGTCCACCTGGACCTCTGCCTGGCGCAGCTCCTTGTCCATCTCCAGATCCAGGTGTGCCCCGTATTCCTCCACGGCCAGGCGGGCGCCCTCCTCGGGGTCGCTCACCGCGTCCTGCCAGCCCTGCAGCTCGGCTTCCAGGAAGGACTTGATCAGCTCTGGCTCTTCCTCGATCATCTCCTCGGAGGTGATGAGGGCCTCCGCCACGAACGGGAGTCCGTTCTCGCTGAGCATCAGGTCGGTGACCTCGTGACCCATCAGCTCCACGGTGATCGATTCGTTGATCACATAGGCGAAGAAGCCGTCCACTTCGCCGTCGAGCAGCGGTGCCGGGTCATATTCCACCGGAACCATCTCCACAGAGTCCGGGTCGATGTCGTTGACCTCCAGCAGCGCCTCGAAGAGCGCCTCATTCCCGCCTGCCTGCACCCCGATGGTCTTGCCCTCGAGGTCTTCCGGGGAGGCGATGTTGCCCTCGTCGGCGAGCGAGAGGATGGTGAACGGGTTGCGCTGGTACTTCGCGCCCACGATCTTCAGCGGGGCGTCCTCTTCGGCGATGATCTCCCCGGTGGCCACCGCGTTGGAGGTCCCGAAGGTGGCCTCACCTGAGGCCACCATGTTCTCGATGGGGCCGGGGCCGGGGATGAATTCCACCGTCTCGAAGCCGGCCTCCTCGTAGTAACCGTTCTCCTGGGCAAAGAACTCCCCGGCGAACTCGGCGTTCTCGACCCAGGACAGCGCGATGTTGATATCGCCGTAGCTGGCGTCCTCGCCCGAGTCGGCGGAGGCGCTGTCATCGCCGCCGCAGGAGGTCAGGGCCAGCAGGGCGACGGCGGAGAAGGTGGTCAGCTTCAGCCCGCGGCTGTGGACGGGATTCTTCATGGGGGTCTCCTTCATCAAGGGGTGCGGTGGGCAGTGGGTGCGATTGCTGGATACGTCTGCTGGGTGCAGCAAGTGGTGGGTGCGGGTTGTGGGTGCGGGTGGTCAGTTCAGGCCCTGCATCGAGGCGGCCGCGGCGGCGTGCCGCGGGAGCACCTCGTCGAGCTCGCCGAGCCTGAGCTCCCCGGCCTCGACGAGCGGGTTCCCGGCCACCAGGACGTACCAGCCGCTGGCAGGTCCGGAGCGCAGCCAGCCCTCCACCGGGTCGGTGAGCGCCCCGGTCTGGGACAGCTGGGAGGACTCCCAGATGACCAGGTCGGCGCAGGCGCCGGGGTTCAGGTGTCCGATCTCATCGGACCAGCCGAGGTTCGCGGCGGATCCTGCCGTGGCCATGGACAGCGCCTCCCGGGCGGACATCGCCGAGGGGCCGCTGCGGTAGCGGGCCAGCAGCATCGCGCCCCGGGTCTCCATCCAGAGGTTGGCGGAGTCTGAGGAGGCTGAGCCGTCGCAGCCGATCCCCACCGGCATGCCCATGGAGCGCAGCGCCTGGGCGTCCGCGGTGTCTCCGGCGAGGATCATGTTGGAGCTGGGGCACTGGGTCGCGCTGACCCCGGCCGCGGCGAGCCGCTGATTCTCCTCCGCGCTGCCGTAGACGTAGTGCGCCACCCAGGAGCGCGGGGTGGCCCAGCCGACGTCCTCGAAGTACTCCACCGGGCGCCGGCCGTAGACCTCAAGCGCGTAGCTGTCCTCGTCCTTGTCCTCGGCCAGGTGGGTGTGCAGGCGCACATCGTGCTGCTCGGCGAGCTCGGCGGTGGCGCGCATGATCGACTCGCTGACCGAGAACATCGAACACGGCGCCAGCGCCACGCGGGTCATCGCCCCCGGCGTCGGGTCGTGGAAGGTGCGGATCAGCCGTTCCGAGTCGCTCAGGATGGTGTCCTCGTCCTGGACCACCGATGCCGGTGGCAGCCCGCCGTCCTCGACCGAACGGGTCATCGAGCCCCGGTTGGCCATGAACCGGAACCCGATCTCGGTGGTGGCCTTGATCTGGGCGTCGATGAGATTCGGCTTCGGGTGGACGTACATGTGGTCCGAGGAGGTGGTGCAGCCGCTGAGCAGCAGCTCGGCGCAGGCCACATAGGTGGAGAGGTAGGTGGACTCCTCATCCAGGGCGGCCCAGCGGGGGTAGAGCGTGGTCAGCCACTGGAAGAGCGTGCCGTTGATCGCCGGGGCGAAGGCTCGGGTCAGGTTCTGGTACATGTGGTGGTGCGTGTTCACCAGGCCCGGGGTCACCAGTCGGCCTCCTGCATCGATGACCCGCTCGGCCGGGGGCGCTGGCTGCGTGGAGGACCCGGTGCTGTGCACCCGCCCGGCGTGCAGCGCGATCCACCCGCCGTCGATCTCCCGGCCCGCTTCCAGCGCCTGCTGCTGGGCCTGGGCACCTGTCCCGGAGGCCTCCAGCACGAGGTAGGCGTTGCGGATCAGCGTGTCGACGCGGGTCTGGGCGGGGGGCATCCGTCCTCCTGAAAGTAGATTGACCCCAACCTATGAAACGGATGTTTCTTCATTCATCCCGCCCGGTTACAGGCATGTAAATGCCGATCCTGTAACGGCGCCGTAACCCGCGCCTGCCTATGCTGGAGGCCGAATCTCCGCATTTCCCCGCACCCTGACCGCTTGAGGAGGAGGCCCCGTGCTGGATCGCATCGGCTCCTATGTGGACTGCTTCGACGAGCCCGAGAACTGGGCGGTGGCAACGATTGTTTCGGTCCGCGGCTCCGCGCCGAGCCCGGTGGGCACCTCCATGGCGGTCTCCGCGGACCTGCGGATCATCGGATCACTCTCCGGGGGCTGCGTGGAGTCCTCCGTGGCGGCCTCGGCCCAGGACGCGATCGCCGCGGGCGGCATCCGGCGCGAGTCCTATGGACCCGACGGCACCCCGTTCGGCGCGGCGGGCCTCGGCGTCGCGCTGACCTGCGGCGGGGAGATCGAGGTGCTGATCCAGCCGCTGATCAGCGCAGATCTCGACGCGCTGCGGGAGCTGGCCCGGCAGGACCCCCGCACCCGCGCCGCACTCACCCGGGAGCTCCAGGACCAGGACGGCGCACGGTTCACCGTGACCGAGCACCGGCCTGCGGCGCCTCGACTGATCCTCAGCGGGGTCCATGACTTCTCCTTCCACCTGGCCCAGCTGGGCATCCAGGCCGGCTGGCGCGTGGAACTGGTGGACCTCCGCCCCGCCTTCGCCACCCAGGAGCGCGTGCCCGCCGGGGCCCTGCTGCACGTGGGCCACCCCGCCAGTGTGATCACCGAGCTGCTGGGTCAGGACCACGACCCGCAGCAGAGCACCTGGACCGGGATCTGCGTGATGACCCATCACCCCGACCTCGACGTGCCGGTGCTGGACGCGGCCCTGCGTTGGCAGAGCCTGAGCTCCGACGACGACGCCGCCCGCTGTTTCCTCGGAGCGATGGGCTCGCGCAGCTCAGCCGCACGCCGGGACGCCGCACTGAACGAGCTGGGCCACAGCCAGGCCGCCCGAGACCGGGTGGTCTCCCCGCTGGGGCTGGACCTGGGCGCGCAGTCCCCCGCGGAGGCGGCGGTGTCCATGATGGCTCAGCTCATCGCGGCGAAGAACACCCACGCCGGCGGGACGCCCCTGAACCAGACCAGCGGCCCGATCAACACCTCACGGCCACGCAGCCTGAGCCTCATCGAAGAAATGGCAGTGTGACCCGTGGACATCACCAGCGTCGAGCAGACCCTGCACACCACGGACCCGGACGCCTTCGCACCGGGGGACTCCTGGCTGGCCGGGGGCACCGTGCTCTACTCCTACGGCTATGACTTCTCCAACCCGGCACCGAGGAGGCTGCTGGACATCACCAAGGCCGGGTGGGCCCCGCTGACCTGGCACGACGGGACAGCTGGGTGGACTGGGCTGGAGATCGCCGCGACCTGCACGATCGCTGAGTTCCATGCTGCAGCCGCGGAGCTGGCCACGCATCACTCCAGCACCGCGGGAGGGGTCCAGCTCGCGGAGCTGCCGGGGGTGCAGCTGATGGCTCCGGCCGCGGAGTGCTTCGTGGCGTCCTGGAAGGTCTGGAACACCTCCACGGTCGGAGGCAATGTGGCCACCGCCCTGCCCGCGGGTCCGATGACCTCGTGGCTGAGCGGAATGGAGGCCACTGCGCTGATCCTCTGCCCCGGCGGCACCCGGCGCACCGCGGAGGTCTCCGATCTGCTGCGCAGCACCGGGCATACCTTCCTGGCCCCGGGCGAGCTGATCCGGGCGTTCTTCATCCCGGCGCACACCCTGGCCCGACCCACGCTGATGGTGCGCGAGTCGCTCACCCGATACGGGCGTTCCGCGACGCTGCTGCTGGCCTCCCCGGTGCCGGCCGGGACCGCCGACACATCCGCACCCGGCACTGCAGGACCCACCAGCTCTGACACCGGCAGCTCTGGACCAGGCAGCTCTGAACACGGCACTTCCGAACCCGGCACCATCCGGCTGACCATCACCGCCAGCACCGTGCGCCCGGTGATCCTGCGCCTGCGCCCCAGCGATGACGTGGCCGAGGTGATCCGCACGCAGATCGACGAGTCGCTGTGGAACGACGATGTCCACGGCGATCGCAGCTGGAGGATCGAGTCCACCATCCGACTGGCATCCGAACTGCGCGAAGACCTCGCGGAGCACTCCCACAGCGGGGCTCACGGCGGGTCCATCGCGGCTTCCGCCACGGCACTGCCCGAGCCGACCTCGTCCCGGGCGGACTCCCCTACCGACCTTGCCGACGCTGCAGACCCCACCGACCCCGCCGCCCAGGCATCCCCGACTGATCCGGCTGCCCCGGCATCTTCGGCGCAGGTGACGGTGGACGGGAAGCCGCTGATCCTCGACGCGGCTCCGGGTCAGTGCCTGCGCACCTGGCTGCGCGATACCGGTTCTGCCGGGGTCAAGCGCGGCTGCGAGGCCGGGGACTGCGGGGCCTGCACGGTGCACCTGGGGCAGCCCGGGCAGGCGCCCACCGCAGTGCACAGCTGCATCGTCCCGGCAGAACGTGTGGCCGGGGCAGAGGTCACCACTGTGCAGGGTTTGAGCCCTGAGGCCACGGTTCGCGCGGCAGAGGACCAGGAGACCCAGAACAGCCAGGACCCCGAGTCGCTGCGAGCAGCGCTGCACCCCACCCAGCGGGACTTCCTGGACGCGCACGGCTTCCAGTGCGGCTACTGCACGCCGGGCTTCCTGATGACCGCCACGGCGCAGGGCCCCTACTCCCCCGCGGCCGGAACCAGCACCGACCCGGAGGATCCCGCCACGCTGCGCCGGTTCAAGGGGAACCTCTGCCGGTGCAGCGGCTACTGCTCGATCAAGGACGCCCTCAGCCAGACCCCGCGGGTCAGTGCCGAGTCGTCTCCCGGGAAGAGCCCGATGCCTCCCGCCGGCCCCGGCGTGGTCACCGGGACCGCGGCCTATACCTTCGATGAGGCCGGCGAGCGCCCTGAGGAGTCACCGCTGCACCTAGTTGTGATCCGCTCCCCGCACGCCCACGCGCGGATCCGGGGCATCGATGCCGCCGCGGCGCTGGCGGCGGAGGGCGTGGTCACCGTGCTAACCCATCAGGACGCCCCCACGGAGCACCATTCCTCCGCGCAGCACGAGCTCGTGGAGGACGACCCGGCCGACACCCGGGTTCTGGACCAGGTGCTCCGGCACGTGGGACAGCGGGTCGCCGTCGTCGTCGCGGAGTCCCGGCGGCAGGCGGAGCGCGCCGCGAAGCTGGTGCAGATCGACTATGAGCTGCTCCCGGCGGTGCTGGATCCACGCCTGGCGCAGGAGGACTCGGCGCCGGCGATCCACGGGGACAAGGACACCGCCACGCACCGGATCCTCCTCCCGCAGAAGAACCTGATCGCGGTGGCCTCCAGCTCCCAGGGGCAGCCCGCCCAGGAGCTCACCCGACTGCAGCAGGCCCAGGAGTCTGCCGGTCCGGGAGCCCCGAGGGCGCATCTCAGCAGCTCTGACTCCGGGGCCACCTACTCGGCGAGCTTCCAGAGCCACCGCACCTCCCATGTGGCGTTGGAGACCCACGGCGCCCTGGGCTGGATCGATGACCTGGGCCGGTATACCGTGCGCTCCTCCACCCAGGTGCCGTTCCTGGTCCGGCGCACGCTCTGTCGGGTCTTCGGACTGGCGCCGGAGGCGGTGCGAGTCTTCGCCCCGCGCGTGGGCGGCGGATTCGGCTCCAAGCAGGAGGTGCTCACCGAGGACCTGGTGCTGCTGGCGCTGCAGGTGCTGAAGTCTCGCGGCATCAGCCGGCCGGTGCAGCTGGAGCTCACCCGCTCCGAGGCGCTGGCTGCGACCACCACCCGCCACCCGTTCCAGATGGAGGTCGCACTGGGCGCCTCAGCCGAGGGCAGACTCCAGGCGATGCAGCTGAACGTGCTCTCCGACACCGGGGCCTATGGCAATCACGGGCCCGGGGTGATGTTCCACAGCATCACCGAGTCCATGCAGCTCTATTCGGCTCCGCATAAGCAGGTCCACGCCGAGGTGGTCTACACGAACAACCCGCCCGCCGGAGCGTTCCGTGGCTACGGGCTGAGCCAGACCACCTTCGCGGTGGACTCCGCCATGGACGAGCTCGCCCGCCAGCTCGGCGAGGACCCGCTGCGCTTCAAGGCCGCGAACATCGTCACCGAAGGGGAGGCGCTCTTCGGCGCGGAACACGATGATGTGACCGCCGACGTCGGCGGGTTGCAGCAGTGTCTGCAGATCATCGGCGAGCAGCTGCGCACCGAGGAGCTCACCGCTACCGAGCTCGCCCAGTGCGAGCGACTGCTCAGCGAGGAGCGCCACGGCGGGACTCCTGCCCGCGAGGTCTCCTCCTGGGGTCTGCCTCGTGGCGACTGGGTTGTGGGCACCGGCAGCGCGGTGGCCATGATCGACACCGTGCCGCCCAACGGACACCACTCCCATGTCACGGTCACCGCCCAGGGCCAGGGGCGGTATCTGCTCAAGGTGGGCACCGCAGAGTTCGGCAATGGCACCTCCACGGTGCACCGCCAGGTGGTGGCCGAGGTGCTGGGCACCACCGCGGAGAAGATCCAGCTGATCCAGGCAGACACCGACGCGGTGCACTATGACACCGGGGCCTTCGGGTCCACCGGCATCACGGTCGGGGTGAAGGCCGCCCACGCCGCGGCGCAGGATCTCCTGAAGAAGCTCTCCGCCGACCCGGAGGCGGACCCGGTCGGGGTGACCGGAGAGGGCAGCTGGGCCGGGACGCCCCGCTCGGTCTCCTTCAATGTCCAAGGGTTCCGGATCGCGGTGGACCGCCGCAGCGGCACCCTGGCGATCCTGCAATCGGTCCACGCCGCCGACGCCGGGGTGGTGCTCAATGAGGCCCAGTGCCGGGGTCAGATCGAAGGCGGGGTCGCCCAGGCGCTGGGGGCGGCGATGTTCGAGGAGCTCGAGATCGACGAGGCCGGACGCGTCACCACGGATATCCTGCGCAACTACCACGTGCCGCAGATGGCCGACGTGCCCCGAACCGAGGTGCACTTCGCGAAGACCCACGATGCGATCGGTCCGCTGGGCGCGAAGTCGATGTCCGAGGCGCCCTTCAACCCGGTCGCCCCGGCCCTGGGCAACGCGATCCGGGACGCCACCGGGCTGCGGATGACCCGCACTCCGTTCCGCAAGGACCGGATCCTGCAGGCACTGGACGCCGCGCCGGCCGATTCGCTGGCACTGGATCGCTGAGACCGGGCGGGCGACGCGGGGTAGGCAGCACCGAGCACGCAGCACCGGGCAGACAGCGGCGAGCACCCAGCGCCGGGCGGGTTCTTCGCTCAGCACTTCGGCCGAGAGTCGGCCCAGGCGGTGAGGTCCTCCGGTGTGTCGATGTCCTGCGCTTCGGCGAGCCCGGTGATGTCGATCGCGTCCACCAGCTCCGCGTGGGCCTGCAGGTAAGGGCGCGCGCCTTGGTCTCCGACGGCGAGCGCCGCGGCCGCCTGGGCTGCGCCGAGTTCAAAGACCACCGGATGCGTCAGTGACCCAGCCACCAGGCCGCGGGCGATGCGCCCGGGGCCATGCCCGGCCAGCACCGCCTGCAGCGCGGCGGCCCCGATGCCGGGCTGGTCCACCAGGACGACGGCGACCCGTTCGGCCCCGCGCTGGGCCGCGGCATGCACCCCGGTGCGGAAGGAGGCGGAGAGGCCCCGCTCCCAGTCCGGGCAGTCCACCGCGTCCTCCTCGGCCCAGCCTGGGGCCTGAGCCAGTGCCGCGCGCACCGGCCCTGCCCGGTGACCCAGCACCAGCAGCGGGCTGGTCCCTGCCTCGCGGGCGCTGCGCAGCGCTCGAGCGGTCAGGGTCTCTCCGTGCAGGCGCAGCAGCGCTTTGCCGTGGCCGCCGAGTCGAGTGCCCGCTCCGGCGGCGAGGATGACGGTGACATCGTGCATCATTTGGCTGCTCCCGGTCAGGCGCGCGCCGCGGCGGCCTCACCCAGGAGGATCAGCTTCTCCCCCAGGCAGTAGCTGCGGTTCGCCAGCTGCCGGATGTAGCCTTTGGCGATCATGGTGCGCAGCAGCCGGTGCGCGGTCGGGGCGGGCAGGCCGGTCTGTGTTGCGAGCTCGCTGAGACTCAGCTGCCCGCCGTGGGCGTGGATCACCTCCAGGATCTCCAGCGCCCGGTCCACCGACTGCACCCCAGCCGCGCGGCGTCGAGCTGTCTTCGGCGTGACTGGGCTGGGCGCGGTCGTGCCGGGTGTGGTCGCGCTGGGCATTGCTGCTCCGGTCGTGGCTCCGGGTGCCGCTGCCTCGCCTGAGCCCTGCTGCTCCGTCATCCCGGCTCAGCGCCCCAGCATGCTCAGCGAGGGACTGCCGATGCCCTGCAGGAAGCCGCCCACCGGGGCCAGCGGGCTGGTGGTGTCCTGGGCTGTGTAGAGCGGGGTGCCGCGCAGCACGGCGCCGACCACCGCCCCGGTGATCTCGAAGTGGTCATAGGCCGAGATCGGGTTCTTATGCGCCAGCCCGGCTGCGGAGACCATATGGGTCTGCCCCGGGTCGTAGATCACCAGGTCCGCGTCCTTGCCCAGGGCGATGCTTCCCTTCCGCTCCAGCCCGGCCAGCTGCGCGGTGTGCTTCGCCATCCAGGCGCTGACGGTCTCGATCCCGATCCCGCGCAGCCGCGCCTCGTGGGCCACGGCGGAGAACCCCACCTGCAGCCCGGAGATCCCACCCCAGGCCTGCTGCAGGTCCGGTGCGCCGCGGTGCTTCTCTTCAACGGTGGATGGCGAGTGATCGCTGACCACCGCGTCGATCAGGCCCTCACGCAGCCCGTCCCAGAGCGCCTCACGGTTCCCGGCGTCGCGGATCGGCGGGCAGCACTTGAACTCGGCGGCACCGTCCGGGATCGCCTCGGCGTCGAAGCAGAGGTAGTGCGGGCAGGTCTCCACGGTCAGCGGCAGTCCCTCCGCGCGGGCCTCGGCGATCAGGTCAAGGGCGCGGGCGGAGGCCAGGTGCAGGATGTGGGTGCGGCAGCCGGTCTCGCGCATCGCCTCGATCAGGTCGCTGACCGCCGCCACCTCGGCGTCATGGGGTCGGGTCTGGGCCCAGTCCGCGTAGTGGCTGAGCCGGCGTCGTCGTCCACCCAGGTCGGTGGCCCGCTCGATGGTCTCGGCGTCTTCCGCGTGGACGATCACCAGCCCGTCGAAGCTGGCGACCTCGGTCATCGCCTCGCGCAGCTGGGCCGCGTTGACCGGCGGGAACTCCTCGACCCCAGAGGGCAGCAGGAAGCACTTGAAGCCGAAGACCCCCGCCTCCCAGAGCGGGCGCAGCGCGGCGGTGTTGCCCGGGATGATGCCGCCCCAGAAGCCGACGTCGACGTAGGTCTGACCCGCCGCCGCCTGCTGCTTGATCCGCAGCGACGCCACATCCACGGTGGGCGGGATGGAGTTCAGCGGCATGTCCACCACCGCGGTGACCCCGCCCAGCGCCGCGGCCATGGTCCCGGTGGCGAAGCCCTCCCAGCTGGTCCGGCCCGGTTCGTTGATGTGCACGTGGGTGTCGACGTTGCCCGGGAGCACCTGGTGCCGAGGACTGACCACGGTCATACCGGCACCGGCGCCGACGTCGCTGGCCTTGACGATCTCGGCTCGGCGCCGACCCTCCCCGGGGCTGAGCCGGTGGATGCGCACGATCTCACCGGCGAGGATCTCCAGATGCGCCGGGGTGAACGCGCCGTCGAGCAGGACCTGCTCGGCGATCAGGTGGCGCAGCATCATCGGGTCTGCTCCGCATCTGCGGGGGTCCGCTGGGGCAGCACCAGGTTCATGATCACCGCGGTGAGCATGGCGGGCACGATCCCGGAGGTCAGCAGCAGCCCCAGATCCGGTGGGAACGCGGCGGTGACCTCCTCAGGGGCGAAGGAGAAGCCGATGCCGAGCCCGAGGGAGACCGCGACGATCAGCATGGCGCGGCGGTTGAGCACCTCGCTGCCGATCACCTGGATGCCTGCCGAGGCGACCATCGAGAACATCACCAGCACCGCCCCGCCCAGCACGGCGTAGGGGATGGTGCTGAAGAAGGCGGCGAACTTCGGCACGAACCCTGCGAGCAGCAGGATCCCACCGGCCAGGGCGACCACGAAGCGGCTGACCACTCCGCTGAGCACGACCACTCCGGTGTTCTGGCTGAAGGTGGTGTTGGGCATGGCGCCGAAGAGCGCGCCCAGCGAGGTGCCGATGCCATCCGCCATGACGCCGCCGCTGAGCTGGCGCGAGGTCGGGGTCTTGCCGATCGCGGTCCGCGAGACCGCGGTGAGGTCCCCGATGGACTCCATCGAGGAGGCCAGCGCGATGACCGTGATCGCGATGATGGCCCCGCTGGTGAAGTCCAGGCCGAAGTGCAACGGCGTCGGGGCGAAGAGCCAGTCCGCCTCGGCCACCGGCTGCAGGCTCACCATGCCGAAGGCCGCGGCCACCGCGTAGCCCACCAGCAGCCCGATCAGCACCGAGGCCACGGAGAGGAAGCCACGGCCGAACTGGTTGCACAGCACGGTCACCGCCACCACCAGGGCGGCGATCCCGAAGTGGAACAGCGCCCCGTAGTCTCCGGCAGCTTCGGCAGGTGCCCCGCCTGCGGCGTAGCCGATGGCGGTGGGCATCAGCTTGATCCCGATGATCAGGATGATGACCCCGCAGACCAGTGGTGGGAAGAGCCGGGAGATCCAGTGCAGCGCGCCGCCGAAGATCACCTGCACGAACCCGGCGATGAAGGCCCCACCGAAGACCGCGGCGATGCCGAACTCCTGGGCGATCGGGATGGCCACCGCCAGGAACGCGAAGCTGGTCCCCTGCATCACCGGCAGCCGGGACCCGATCGGCCCCGCGCCCAGGGTCTGCAGCAGGGTGGTCACCCCGGAGACGATCATCGCCAGCTGGACCATCAGGGTGGTCTCCCCGGCTGCCATCCCGATGGCCGTGGCCACGATCAGCGGCGGGGCCGCGTTGCCGACGAACATCGCCAGCAGGTGCTGGACCGCGAGTGGGAACGCGCGGCGCAGCGGCGGCATCTGATCCACCGGGCTGCGGGTCTCCGATGCGCTGTGTGGGTCTTCGAGCTCCCCGGAGGAGGTGTTCGCCCCGGAGCGGGGACGGGCGGCGGTGGTCTCGGCACTCATCGGAGCAACTTCCTGTCACGGGGAACCCGGTTGGCTGGTTCCACGCTAGAAGTGCGGTGTTAGCGCCGTGTTTCCTAGCGATTACCACCATAAGAAACATGCGTTCCGCGTTTCATGCAGTACGGAACACTTGTTTCCTAAGTGAGGCCGCGCCGCGGTTCAGGTGCCGCGATTCAACGGCTGCGCGACGCCGGGCTGGACAGGTCGGCACTGGACCGGTCAGCGCTGGGCCAGTCAGCAGAAGCCGCCCAGCCACTCCCAGGCATGCGGGCGGGCAGGTGCGGCTCGGCGGGTGACCGAGGCGTTCATCAATCCATAGGGACGATCCCCGGCCTGGAAGACCTCATTGGGATTCTCCAGTCCGAAGGGACTCAGGTCCACCACGTAATGGTGATTGTTCGGCATCACGAAGCGGATGTCCTCGATCTCGGGCACCGCAGCGAGCACCGCCTCTCCGGCGGCGTAGAGGGTCTGCTGCAGGGACAGCGAGTGCACCAGGGCGAACTGCTCCAGCACCTGTTGCTTGACCGCGGCGTAGATCGCGTCGAAGTCCAGCGTGGCGGGGTCCAGCGGCGCTGGGTCCAGCGTGGCGGGGTCCTGAGATGAACCCGCCCCCTGCGGCGTCCCGGCGTCAGCGCTGAAGAGCCAGCGCGCGGTGATGTCGGTGGCCATGATCCGGTCCTGGGTCTCGGGCAGGGTGGTGTAGCGGTCCCTGGGGAAACCGGAGAATTCGCTGCCGGTGGTCTTGAGCACGGTGAGGTCGCTGAAGCCGCCGAGCAGATGCTCCTTTCCGTCCTGGATGGTGAGCGCGGCGGTGCGGACCTCCTGCTTGGACTTCACGAAGGAATGCTCGTGGGCCTGGGGCTCGCCGTCACTGCCGGGCACCTGGATCCGCTCCCAGGGGTAGGACTCCGCGGTCCAGCGGCCCCCGCTGACCTCCTCCTGGTCGGTGAAGTGCCGGCCCAGCAGCAGCAGGAACTCCTCCGGGGTGGCGATCCCGTGTTCCTTGGCGAAGGCGTAGACGGTGTTCTTCTGGGTATCGGTGGCGATCACCCTGGCGTTGTCCCCGGTGGCGTAACAGTCGGCGAAGTCCCCGCGCAGCATCGAACTGACGTTGAGGTCCATGAGCTGATGCACCGGGGTCTCCCGGTTGACCCGGACCACCCGGACCTCCGCCTTGCCGTACTGATTCGGACCGAGGACGACGTCGGGACTGCTCATGAATGTGCTCCTGTTTCTGGGCGAGGCGTGGACGGGGTCTTGACGGGGTTTGGACGCAGCGGTTCGGGGTTCGGACCTGCGGTGCCGCAGTGCGGGTGGGGCTGCGTCGTGACTGCGGCGAGGCTGCTGCGAGACTGCGGCGGGGCTGCGCGTTCAGCTGCCGCGGTAGGTGGTGTAGCCGAAGGGGCTCAGCAGCAGCGGCACGTGGTAGTGCTCGGCGGAGGCCTCCACCTGGAACGCCAGCGTCACCTGGGGAAAGAAGTGATCGAGCCCGCGGGCCTGAAAGTGCGCACCGGTGGCGAAGACCAGCTCATAGATCCCCGGCGCCAGCGAGTCCGGACCGAGGTCAGCCACCCGACCGTCGTCGTCGGTGGTCCCGACGGCGATCTCGGCCTGCTCAGGCCCGCGCAGAGTGACCTGGATGCCGGCGGCGGGGGTCCCGGTGCTGGTGTCCAGGACGTGGGTGGTGATGAGGCTCATCATGGCTCCTGTGGTGGTCGTGGTGATCCCTGAAACCCGCGGGCACGGCGCGCTGCGCCGTCCCGGGCCCAGCGATCGGGCTCGATGTTCTAACTCCGCAACATAACTCAGTGTTCGAGCTCGTCGAGTTCGTCATAGGCTCGCGCGATCGCGGAGATGCGTTTGCGCCCTTCGCCGAGCTGCCGGTTCAACACACCGTTGGCCAGCAGGCTGACCAGGGACATCGCAGCGGCGTAGCTGTCGAAGGCGCCCTCAGAGTCGATCGGGCATTCGATCCAACAGTCGGCCTCCATCGCATAGTGCCGGGAGGTGCTGTCACCGATGCAGAGCAGCTGGGCCGGTGAGCTCGCCACCGCTCGCACGGCCTTGCCGAAGACCACCGGGCGACGTCGGAACCCCACCGCCACCACCAGGTCCCCGGCTCCGATGCCGGCCAGCTCCTCGCCCAGGGTCTGCCCGGGCTGCGGGGCCAGACGCACCTTGGACCGGGTCTGGATGAGCTGCTGGTGCAGGTGCAGCGCCACCGGATAGCTGTTGCGCAGTCCCAGCACGATCACTCGTTCCGCGGCGGCGAGCAGCTGAACCGCCTGCTGCAGCCGCCCCTCGGCCAGCCCGGCGCCGAGCCGGGCGAGGTTCTCATGGTCCCGCGCCTCGTGGCGCTGGACCCCGGTGGAGCCCTCATTGTCCGCCGAGGTCACCGGCGCCGCAGTGGGCACGCCCCGGCTGCGCAGGGCACGCGCATGGTCCTTGACCTCGCGGAAGTCCTCGAAGTCCAGCTTTCGGAAGAGCCGGGACACGGTGGCCTTGGAGACCCCGGTCTCCCGACTGATGTCGGCGGCGGAGAAGATCGCGAGATCACCCAGGTGCTCGAGCAGGAAGTCCGCGACCCGGCGCTCCTGCGGCGGGAGGCCGCCGTAGCGGGCGTCGATGCGGGCATCGATCCTGGTCTCCGTGTCGAGCCGAGCGTCAGTGTCCACACCGGATTCAGCGTCGGGACGGGCTTCGGTGTCGGGACGGGACTGCGCGTCCGGCTCCGGGGTCTTGATCATCTGCTGCTCACTCTCGGTGCTCGGCGGCCACGGTCCAGACGGTGCGCTCCAGGGCCTGCAGGGCCAGCGCCACGTCTGCTTCGAGCACATTCTCCTCCGGATGATGGCTGATCCCATCCTCACAGCGGGTGAAGAGCATCCCGATCTCGGTGACCGCCGCCATCGCCATGGCGTCGTGCCCGGCCCGGGAGTACAGCGTCATCGGAGCCGGGTCCCCGGTCTCGGCGACTCCGACGGCGAGCGCCTGCTTCAGCGTCGGTGAGCAGCTCACCGTGGGTGCCGAGTGGATCTCTTCCACGATCAGCTCCAGCCGCCGCTGCGCGCAGAAGCTGCTCAGCGCGGCATGGATCTCATCCCAGGCGGAGTCGCGCAGCGTATCGGACTCGGCGCGCAGGTCCAGGGAGAACTCCACCTCGCCGGGCACCACGTTGACCGCTCCGGGGTGGGCCTCGAGCTGTCCGACGGTGGCGATGACCCCGCGGTCGCGGCCGATGCGCTCGACGTCGAGCACCGCCTGAGCGGCCCCGATCAGCGCGTCGCGGCGGCGTTCATAGGGTGTCCCCCCGGCGTGCCGGGCCTCACCCAGGATGTTGAGCTTGAAGCGTCGGGCTCCGGCGATCGCGCTGACCAGTCCCAGCGGCCGCCCTTCGGCTTCCAGATATGGGCCTTGTTCGATATGGGCTTCCAGGTAGCCGACCAGGTCTTCCGGTGCCCGGGCGGCGTCCTGGATCTTCTCGGGGTCCAGCCCGAAGTCCCAGAACGCCTGGGCCATGGTGATGCCCTCGGCGTCGGTGGCTTCCCACCAGGCGGGGTCCCAGGTGCCGGCCATGGCGCGGGAGCCGAGCAGGGTGGCGCCGAACCGGGTGCCCTCTTCATCTGCGAAGGCCACGATCTCCACCGCGAAGGGCAGCTGATTCGCGTGCGGTGCCAACCGGCGGGCGGTCTCGATCCCGAGCAGCACGCCCAGGATCCCGTCATAGCGCCCGGCGTCGGGCACGGTGTCCAAGTGGGAGGCGATGACCAGGGCAGGAAGCCCGGGGCGGGCACCTTCGAGGCGTCCGCACTGATTGCCGGCGGCGTCCTGCCAGACCTCGAGTCCTGCCTCGGCCATCCAACTGGCGGCCAGGGCATTGTGCCGCCGGTGCTCCTCAGTGAGGTAGGCACGCAGGATGCCCTCGGGCATCGCGGTGATCCCGGCGAGCTCGTCGCAGCGTGCCATGATCCGGGCGGCCTCGGCCTCGCGGGTCATCGGGGGCTCCCCTGGGCGGCCGCGTCCTGGTAGACCTCGGTGGCGGCGCCGACTCCTCCGCCGGGGGTCAGGTCCGCTCCGCCGGCGCGCAGCACCTGCTCCAGCGCGGCCAGGGTCAGCAGCACCGCATCCTTGCGCGCGTTGTAGCCCATGGTGCCGATGCGCCAGACCTTCCCGTGCAGCAGTCCGAAGCTGGTGCCAATCTCGATGCCGAAGTCTTCCAGCATCGCCTGCCGGGCCGCGTCGCCGTCGATCCCGTCCGGGATGTGCACCGCGACCACGTTGTTCATCTTGTGCGCGATGTCGCCGAAGACGTCCAGCCCCAGGCCCTGGACCCCGGCGAGCATCGCCGCACCGTGGAGCTCGTGACGGGCGATGGCGTCGTCGAGTCCTTCCTCGAGCAGCAGCCGGGCGCATTCTCGGGCGCCGTAGAGCATCGAGGTGGCCTCGGTGTGGTGGTTCAACCGCTGCGGACCCCAGTAGTCCAGGATCATCGCCAGGTCGAAGTAGTTCGAGGCGATCCGGCGGCCCCGGCCCTGCGTGCCGTCGGCGATGCCCTCCTCCACGTGGCGGCGCGAGCGGATGACCTGCACCGCTCGCTCGGAGAGGCTGATCGGCGCGGAGCCGGAGGGTCCGCCGAGGCATTTCTGCAGCCCGGCGGTGACCGCGTCGATCCCCCAGTCATCGGCGCGGAACTCGTTGCCGGCCAGGGAGGCGGTGACGTCGGTGTAGAAGAGCACGCCGTGGGCGCGGCAGATCGCCCCGATGTCTTGCAGCGGCTGGTTCATGGTGGTGGAGGTGTCGCCCTGGACCAGTGCCAGCAGCGTGGGCTGTTCCTCGAGGATGGCCTGTTCGATCTCCTCCGGGGTGAAGACCTGACCCCAGGCCTTCTCGCGGACGGCGACCTCGGCTCCGGCGCGCACTGCGATCTCCTTGAGCAGGTGCCCGAAGCGGCCGAAGATCGGGACCAGCACCTTGGCGCCGGGTTCGATCAGGGAGATCAGGGCGGCCTCGATGCCGGCCCGGGAGGTACCGTCCACCAACAGGGTGGCGTCATTGGTGGTCTTGAACACCCCGCGGTAGAGCTCCATGACCTCGTTCATGTATCCGGTCATCGATGGGTCGTACTGGCCCACGAGCTGGGCGGACATGGCGCGCAGCACGCGCGGATCGGCGTTGATCGGGCCCGGGCCCATCAGCAGGCGTGGCGGTGGATTGATCTGGCTGGAGCTCATGAACACCATCGTACTGAAACTATTGTTTCATCCATGAAACGAGGACGTATCCTCAGGCAACGCTGTGTTCCAGGCGCAGAACCGCGATCTCGGAGAGCTGTTCCCGGCGGACAGCGGCCTCCTCCTCAGGAGTGTTCTGCAGCCGCAGTCGGAGCTGGGTCATCATCTGCTCCGGGGTGCGTCCGGCGGCGCGGACCAGGAAGATCCGATCGAAGCGGTCCTCATAGTCCTGGTTCGCGCTGAACCACTCCTGCTGCGCGGCCTCGTCCTCGCTCAGGCTGCCCTGTTCCCGCCGGGACGCTTGGGCCTCCCGAGTCGCACCCTGGACCTTCTCTCCGATCCGGGGGTGGTGCGCCAGGGCGGCGTCGACCTCCAGATCGGTCCAGTCCCGGGCGATCTCCGCAGCGGTCTGGGTCAGCTCCTGGAGGTCTGCGTAGGGGCGCCGGGCCAGCAGCGCTGAACGCCAGGAGGGAATCGGGGCGCAGGCCTCGAGCAGCTCGGTGAGCTCCTCAGGCGGCGCGGTGTTGAACTGATCCAGCGTCATGGGCATCCTGTTCATCGTTCTTTCGGACTCGGAATACGGCGGTGGAACGCGGCGGCCTGTCTGATCAGGGCGATGTCGCTGCCGGCCGGCCCGATCAGGCAGACCCCGGTGGGCAGATCTTCTTGGGTGCGCAGCGGGACGTTGACCGCGGGCAGCCCGGCGAGTCCCGCCAGGCAGGTCAGCAGCATGGTGCCGCGGCGGTGTTCCTCGATCAGGTTCCCGCCCAGGGCCGCGTCCTTGCGCAGCGGAGCCGGGCCGGCCGCGGAGGGCACGGCGAGGATCCCGTCCCCGACCCAGCCGCGGATGACCCGGCGCGCTCCCGCGGCCAGCGCCCGGGCCTGCATCTCCTGATCCGCAGTGAGCTCACTGGCCATGCGGAACCGGGCTCCGACGTCGGAGGCCATCGCCTCCCAGTGGCCGGTGATCCATTCGCCGTGGTTCGCCCAGGCCTCGCGGAACTGGATGATCCGGAAGGCCTCGAACCAGGCGGCGTGCATCTCCGGGGAGACACCGTCGAGCTCTTCGCGCGGGGCACCTGCGCCCTCCTGGGCCCGGAGCGCTCCGCGCACCGCCTCGGTGATCTCCGGCTGCACCTGGTCGAACAGACTCGGGATGACTTTCAGGACAGGCTCGGAGGCAAGCTTCGGCTCCTCCGCCGGCGAAGTGCCCGCCGCGCCTGCAGCATCGGTGGCCGCTTCTGTCGCCGCACCAGCAGCGCCGGTCGCCGTGCCACCCTGGGCGCCCGTCGCTGGGTCAGCCGTGGTGAGCAGCACCTGCGCGACGGCGGCGAGGGTGTCCGCGTCTCGGGTCATCCAGCCCACCGTGTCGAAGCTCTGCGCCAGTGGCATCAGTCCGTCGCGGGAGACGGCGCCGTGGGTGCTGCGCAGACCCCAGAGTCCCTGGTAGGAGGCGGGCACCCGGATGGAGCCACCGGTGTCGGTGCCCAGCCCGATGCTCGCCTGGCCCAGGGACACTGCGGCCGCGGATCCGGAGCTGGACCCGCCACTGATCCGCTCCGGTGCCGCCGGATTCGGCGGCGTCCCGTAGTGCTGATTGGTGCCCGCAAGGGAGAGCGCGAACTCATCGGTCTGCGCGAGCCCGGTCAGCGACGCCCCGGCGTCGAGCAGCTGGGTCACCGCCCAGGCGGTCCTGGTCTGCGTGGGTGTGCCGTCGAGCCAGGCAGGGTTGCCGGCCCCGATCCGCTGCCCGGCCACCGCATAGAGGTCCTTCACCGCCAGGGTGTGCCCGTCCAGGCCTCCACCCCGGGTCGCGGGCAGCAGCGGGGAGCCGCTGTCACCGCCCACCCGCCAGACCGTGGCGTCCACCCGGTCATCCGTCGATCCGGCCGGATGCGCGGTGATGGGCGGCGCAGGGTGGGGAGACACAGGGTGGGCAGGCGCAGGTGCATCACGCCCAGCTCCTGCTTGGCTCGGCTTCGGCGCTCTCACAGCCCCGCGAAGTCCTTGATGGAGACCTTCGCATGGACGCCCTTGACGATGTCGACCACCTGGGAGATGTTGAAGTCGGTGGCCGCGGAGAGGTAGGCGTAGGCATGCTCGGCGTCGAGCCCCCAGCGCGCCTGGAGCAGCACGATCGCGTTGCGCACACAGTGGCGCACCGCGATGTCCAGGTCCTCATCCATCCCGGTGGGGATCAGATGGTCGCGGGTCTCCGCGATCGGCCCGATCTGTGCACCGAAGTCCTTCAGCGCCTGGTCCCGGGGGACGACGTCGAAGCGCAGGTGTCCGCGCAGCGAGGCTTCCATGGCGGTGAGTGCGACCTCGCCGTCGCCCTGTGCGAAGTGCGGGTCCCCTACGAAGGCCAGCGCGCCGGGCACCTGGACCGGGAGGTAGAGCGAGGTCCCCTCGGTGAGCACCTTGATGTCGATGTTCCCACCGTGGGCGCCGGGGGGCACCGAATGCGGCCGGACCTCGCCGGCCACCGCCACCCCGATGGCGCCGAAGAACGGTGCCAGGTCGAAGCTGAGCTGTCGCGGGGCGCCTGCTTTCGGGGACATCCATCCGCGGGGCACACCCTCGCTGTCGTGCTTCACTGCGGCGAAGATCGACACGTTGGCCTCCCCGCGCGGGTACTCGCCGTTCAGCGCGCCCTTGCCGTGCCTGTTCGAGATGATCCCGTAGGGCACCCGGCGCTGCAGTGTCTCGATGGTGACTTTCAGCAGGTCCCCCGGCATGGCCCCCTCCACGTGGATCGGACCGGTGTTCACATGTGGTCCGTCCACGCTGGGGTCCCGGGCGTGATCGCTGGCGGCCAGCTCGATCGCGTCGGTGAGCACCTGCTCGGCAGGGACGCCGTGACCGGCGAAGTAGCGGGCCGGGTCCCGTCCCTGGTCCTCCAGGATGCCTTCATGGGAGAGCGTGTCGATGACGACCTGCTCCCCGGGCCGGATGTGCAGCACCGGAGCGTCGGTGGCGCAGGGCAGCCGGCCCCAGAAGATGTTCTCTGCAGAGGCAGGGAGGTACCGCGCCCCTTCGGGCAGGTGCTCACCGGGCTGCAGGATGCGTTCGGGACTGGACTCCCCGCGGGAAGCCGCGTGGGACGGCAGGTCAGATGGCAGGCTCATGGATCACTCTCCTCGTCCCGATCCAGTCTGCCCCACCAGGTGTTACAGCAGAATGACACGCCTGGAACCGACGTTTCAGGCACCGCTGATGCAGCGGATCCGCTGTGCCACGGGCCCAGAGGTTTCACGCACGTCGCGGGCTCAGCGGCCGCACGACCCCCACGACTGGACCGCCTCAGAGCCGGAGCGGCGTGCGGGTTCCCAGCTGCAGGGTCTCGCGCATGGCGTCGCCGAGCTGTTCGGCGCTGGTGAGGAAGCCGTCGTGACCGATCGGCGAGTCGATCATGTGCACCTGATGCTCCCCGGGGATCGCGTCGGCGATCTCCTGGGACTGGGCTGGGAAGTAGAGCCGATCCGTGGTCACGGCCGCCAGGAACGGCACGGCGGTGACCCCGGCCAGCGCCTGGTCCACTCCCCCGCGACCGCGGCCGACGTCGTGGCTCATCAGTGCCTCGGCGAGGACGATGTAGGCGTTGGGGTCGAAGCGTTTGAGCAGCTTCTCGGCCTGATGATCCAGGTAGGACTCCACCTGGTAGCGTCCGCGACGCCGCTGGGACCAGCCGAAGGGGTCTTCGGCGCCCTGCGCGGAGCGGCCGAAGCGGACCGCGAGCTCGTATTCTGCGCGGTAGGTGATGTGCGCGATCCGGCGGGCCAGTCCAAGCCCGGCCTGCGGGGCCGGGCCGCCGTAGTAGTCTCCGCCGGCGAAGTGCGGGTCGTTCTCCACGGCCAGCACCTGGGCCTGGCCGAAGGCGATCTGTTCTGCGGTGGAGGCTGCTCCGCAGGCGAACACGGCGACGCTCTCGACCATGTCCGGGTAGGTCACAGCCCATTCCAGGGCCCGGGCACCTCCCATGGATCCGCCAATCACCGTGTGGAACTTCTCGATGCCCAGGGCCTGAGCCAGCCGGGCTTCGAGGTGCACGGAATCGCGAATGGTCACGAAGGGGAATCGGGAGCCATAGGGCTTCCCCTCGGGATCCAGGGAGGCGGGTCCGGTGGAGCCGTAGCAGCCGCCGACCATGGCTGGCGCGATGACGAACCAGCGCTCAGTGTCGATCGGGCGGCCGGGGCCGAGCAGTCCCTCCCACCATCCGGTGGAGGGGTCGGCCGCGGTGGCGGCGACGTGGGAGTCGCCGGTGAGGGCATGGGCGACCAGGATGGCGTTGCTGCCGTCCTGGTTCAACGTGCCCCAGGTCTCATAGGCGAGGGTGACTTCAGGCAGCTGCCCGCCGGCTTCGAAGGTGTACGCGCCGACCGCTGCGGTCTTCAGCGCACCGGCAGGCCTGTCCCCAAAGTCATTCAGCACCTGATCACCCTAACCTCAGACCGCAGCCGCGGTTTCTTGCTTCGTCACATTCTCAGCGGTGACCTCAGAGGCCCCGTCGGGGGCAGTCTCCGAGGCCGCTGCTGCCACGGCATGAGCGGCCTTCTCAAAGCCCTGGGCCAGGTCGGCGAGGATGTCGTCGATGTGCTCCAGACCCACCGAGAGCCGGATCAGACCCGGCGTCACCCCGGCGGCGCGCTGCTCGGCGGCGCTGAGCTGGCTGTGCGTGGTGGAGGCCGGGTGGATCACCAGGGAGCGGACGTCTCCGACGTTGGCCACCAGCGAGTGCAGCTCGAGTGCGTCCACGAAGGCCTGGCCGGCCCGGGCCTGCGCCTCGTCGTCGTCGGCGGCCCCACCGGCGAGTTCGAAGGAGAGCACCGCCCCGGAGCCGCGCGGCAGGTACTTCTTGGCGCGTTCGAAGCAGGGGCTCGACGGCAGCCCGGAGTAGAAGACCCGGTGCACGTCCTGGCGGGCCTCGAGGTACTCGGCAACCTGCTGCGCGTTCTCCACGTGGCGCTCCACCCGCAGCGAGAGCGTCTCCAGGCCCAGGTTGATCTCGAAGGCGTTGTGCGGGGACAGCGCCGGACCGAAGTCGCGCAGCAGCTGGACCCGGGCCTTGAGGATGAAGGAGAGGTTGACTCCGAAGATCCCCTCGGGCCCGAGGTCCCGGCCGAAGACCAGCCCGTGGTAGCTCTCATCCGGGGTGGAGAAGCCGGGGTAGCGATCCGGGTGGGCGAAGTAGTCGAAGCGTCCGGAGTCCACGATCACCCCGGCGATGGCGGTGCCGTGTCCGCCGAGGAACTTGGTGGCCGAGTGCACGACGACGTCGGCGCCGAAGTCGAACGGGCGGATCAGGTACGGCGTGGTCAGGGTGGAGTCGATGATCAGCGGTGCCCCGAACTCGTGGGCCACCGAGGCGACGCCTTCGATGTCGAGCACGTCTCCGCGCGGGTTCGCCACCGCCTCGCCGAAGAAGGCCACCGTGTTCTCCCGGGTGGCGGCCCGCCAGGACTCCAGATCATCGGGGTCCTCCACGAAGGAGACCTCGATGCCGAACTTGGGCAGGGTGTGCTTGAACAGGTTCTGCGTGCCGCCGTAGAGCGTGGGCGAGGCGACGATGTGGCTGCCGGCGTGGGCGATGTTCAGCAGCGCCAGTGAGGTGGCGGCCTGCCCGGAGCCCACGGCGAGCGCCCCGACCCCGCCTTCCAGGGCGGCGATCTTGTCCTCCACCGCCTGGACGGTGGGGTTGCCGATCCGAGAGTAGATCGGGGCGATCTCTTCGAGCCCGAAGCGCCGCGCCGCGGCGGCGGTGTCGGGGAACACGAAGGAGGTGGTCTGCTGGATCGGCAGCGCCCGTGCACCGGTGACCGGGTCCGGGGCTGTGCCGGCGTGGATCTGCTGGGTCTCGAACTGCCAGGTGTTCTCGTGGCTCAAGGGATTCTCCGTTCAATGCGGCCCCGGAACGGGACCGAATCTGAACCTCGCTGCCGGCGAGCGTGTCTCCGGCGTCGAATCCTGTACGGCCCTGTCCTGAGGACTGGGTTGAAGGGCCCGCACTGGTGTGTGGCCCGCGCTTGCCACGGCCAGTCGATGAACCTTGTCGAAGACTGCCGCAGCCAGGTCGTCACCCGGGGCACCCCACCGCGAACTGGAGGGTTGCCGGCCAGCAAACCGGGGTTTTGCGCTGGCACTCTTGACCTAGGGATAAGTCTGCATCGCGGAATGCTCGCGTGCAAGTGCAGGCCGCGCCGAAGGGTCGCAGTTCGTCATCCTGCGACCGGGCGGGCGGGTGACATCACGGCGGGAGGAAGCATGGCCGGGCCGACCATCTACGCGGTCCCCGAGGAATGCGACGATGAGGTCCCTCGGTGGCTCGTCACGCCGTCCACCCCGGTTCCGGGAGATCCCACAGGTGGAGACCGAGGTACTGGATCGAGGGCTCGTCCACGGCAAACGAGAAACTGCGTCAAAAGTTTCCGATCGTCCGGATCACTCGGGTAGGCTGAGCTGGTAGCTCAAGCAGCGGGCTCTTGGATCAATTTTCAAGGGGTGGCTTCTTGCAGCACTTCTCTCTTCTCGACACCGCTGAACAGTCCGCCTCCGGCGCTTCTTGGCTCACCGTCCTCAGCGAGCCACTTGCCCCCGAGCTTCCCTGGAGCCCGGCGTGATGCAGGTGCTAGAGCTCATGTCCGTTGCTCCGCGGAGTGTCTGGGTGACCCAGTCTCTGCCCGACGCCGTCAGCCTGTTCGATCACCAGAACCCAGCGGTAGTCGTCGTCGATCTGCGCGAGAAACCAGTGGGCGTGATCACCAAGGCAGCGATTTCCCACGAGGCCGCGAGGAACCCCGGCCGGTGGACACGCACGAGGTGTGCGCACCTGATGGACCCCCTCACGTGCCGGCTGCGCGCAGAGGACTCACTCGAGGAAGCACTCGCCCACTACCGCGGCTGCGGACCGCGACCACTCTTGGTCTTCGACGGAGACGCCCTCATCGGCGTGCTCTACCCGGAGTACGTCCTCGCCGCGACCCCCGCATCTGACAGGCCCCCACCTCCTGCCGGGATTCCAGGCACCGACTCCTCGACCGAAACGCTCTGACTCCGGCCACCGCACGCAGACTCCAACCGGTGTTCTGTCCTGGCTCCCGATGCTCTGACGTGAGTGCCTGACGCAGCCCCACCCGTAGACCCGCCGCCTCCGGAGCAGCTCTCCGCAGCCCCCCCCCCGCGACCCGACCGGGTCTAGCCCCATCAAACCTTGCACAGGTTGCCTGGGCTGGCCCCGCGACCCCAGTTACAGACATCTTCCGAAGGAGAAACCAGCATCATGGCGAACCTCGCAGACCTGATGACCCCAGACGTGCCCCGCCTCAGCACGCATTGCACGCTGGAAGACGCCACCCAGGCCTTTGCCCAGTCCCCCCTCGACGTGCTGCCGCTCTGCGACCCAGACGGCACACTGCTCGGGGTGGTGACCCAACAGGACATCTCTCGAGCGTTCCGCTCCCTCGGAGAACTCGCGAATTCCTTGCGAGCCCAGCACCTCATGAACCCTGAAGCACCGAGCATCAGTGTCCAAGACTCGGTGGAGAAGGCGATGGCCCAGATGGCGATCCATCAGACCCAGCACCTTCCCGTCCTCGACGGGTCCACTGTCTGCGGAATGCTGTCCAGCGCACAGATCGGTCAGGCCGACACCCGAGTCAATATCGATGAGCTCATCGACTATGTGAAGCTCCCGACGGACCCCACCCAGGCGCCATCTTCCTAGGCAGCCTCCTCCGCGGACACCCTCGGTTCAGCGGCAGAGGCTATGTCTCGAGGTCTCACACAGGACGGTCGTGCGGACAGGCAACCCTTCGCTAGCGCCTTTGGGGTTGGCCGATTTCCGGGTCTCCTCGACGCTGTCCTGGTCTCTAGTGAAGGTGCGAACGGTCTGCTTCTTCATCGTCGAAATAGCGACGCGCCTCTTCGATCCGTGGCATGTGCCGTGCCGCCCATTCCAACAGCACGTCTACCGGTGGCCTCAACGTCTTCCCAAGGGCAGTGATTCGGTACTCCACCGCGACCGGTTGTGTGTCCAGGACCTCCCGGGTGACGATTCCGTTTCGCTCCAATCGACGCAGAGTTGCAGTCAGCGACTTCTGCGTGACCGCCGGGATCGCGCGCCGGAGCTCACTGAATCTGGCGGGCCGTTCACAGAGTTCGTTCAAGACCTCCAGAGACCACTTATCTAGGACTTGATCGAGCAACGCCCTGTGCGGAGCGCTGATCTCAAAGGGGTCAGCGTGAGCAGTGGCGGTATCGTCCATGACACCAAGTCTCGTTGAAGGTACCTGCAAGAACCAAGTATCAAAGGTATACCGACTATTTCTACGAGTGAGGAGACCGCTATGACAGTGCAGCTCTCATCCCCAGACTCTCTTATGCCAGCGCCCTATCAACATGTCGCTGTAGCGACCGGAACGCGGCACGTGCACGTTGCTGGCCAGATCGCGCGGGACTCTGACGGTGAACCCCTGGCCCCAGGGGATCTTCAGGGGCAGGTCGGCCACGCTTTGCGTAACGCGCACGCTGGGTTACAAAGCGTCGGCGCAGGCTTCGAGGACGTGGTTCGACTGGCCTTCTACGTCACGGCGTGGGCCCCGGAGAAGATCGAGGCCTTCATGTCTGGAGTTCACTCCGTGGCCGAAGAGCTAGGGCTGCCCATGCCGATGCCGCCAGCATCCCTGATCGGGGTGGACTACCTCTTCGAACCAGACGTCCTGGTAGAAGTGGAAGCGACAGCAGTCATCGATTGAGTCTGCCGGGAGTCATCGTCCGCACGGCATGCCACCAGCCCTGGGGAGTGCCCGCTAGCCGTCCGGCCACCGGACACTCCTGGCCCCCGGACCAGTCCCAAACCCTTCCCACCTGATGTCAACAATGATTGACTCTTCGGAAAGTACGACGACACGCGATGGGCCCCGTTCTCAAACCACTCCAATGTCGGTGGACCCCGCGCTCGTTGTTGACCTTCGCCACCTGGAGAATCACAACGCAACCGCGTCGAGCAGCTCATGCCTTGTCGCCACTGGTCTACCCCTAGGGGGCTGAGAAAGTGGTTCCTGTCCCGGACTTTCCGGGCCCCTCTTCGACTGACCCAGGTGAATCGCGCCGCTTGGGGGCCGCTCGACGTCGACACTTTCTGGAGGACCACCGAGGGCTGCTGGGCCTGCTCCAGGCGAGCCAGCTCGTGACCGGAGACCTTGACCTCGAGCAGGTTCTCCACCATCTCGCCGAGTCTGCTCGCACGCTGGTAGATGCAGAATTCGCGGCCCTCGGGGTCGTCGATGACGACGGCGCCCTGAAACGGTTCATCCACGTCGGGATGTCTCCAGAGCTCGTCAGGCGCATGGGCCCCCCTCCTCGAGGACGTGGACTCCTTGGAGCCGTCCTCACCGGAGAAGAGACCATCAGAATCACAGATCTGACCGAGGATCCTCGGTCGGTGGGCGCACCCCTGAATCATCCCTCGATGCGGGCATTCCTCGGTGTGCCCATCAAGATCCGCGGCAGCACCTATGGCGCCCTCTACCTCACCAATCCCTCCGAGACTGCATTCACCGCCAACGATGAGGCCCTGGTCGAAGCGCTGGCTGCCACCGCGGCAACCGCGATCAACAATGCGAGCCTCTACGAACAATCACGCCAGGCGCAAGAACTCAGTGAAGTGCTGAGCAATCTCGCGGCGAGCCTGCTCGAGGCTGAACACGACGAGGTGTTCAGCCTGCTCACCCAGAGCGTCGCCTCCCTCACCGGAGCGCAGCTGGTCAGCGTGGTGATCTCCGAGGCCGTGGGTGGCGAGCTTCACGTGGACACCGCCCATGGTCAAGGCGCCGCGCAGGTGGAAGGCACCTCGATTCCGTGGATGGACTGCGTGATCTCTCGTGCCATGGAGGGTGAGCCCGGCATGACCCCAGAAGGAGAGCACGAACCGGTTCCCTTCGCCGATGAGATCCCCAGCGCCTCCATGATCGCCGTACCGCTGGTCGTCGCAGGAGATCGCGTCGCAGCACTCTGCGCTGCTCGATCCGCCCTGGAGTCGCCTTTCACACCGGGTGACCTCGAGCTGCTCTCTGAGTTCGCCGCACAGGCCGGTCTTGCCGTGGCGCTGGCCTGGGCCCGGGCCGACAGGCAACGCCTGGAGGTCGTGGAGGAACGGGCTCGGATCGCCCGGGACCTCCATGACAATGTCATCCAGAGACTCTTCGGCACCGGGCTGGGTCTGGAGGCACTGGCCTCGACCTATCCGCACCTGGCCACCAGCATCGACACCCACGTGGCCGAGATCGACGCGGCGATCGCTGACATTCGCACCGCGATCTTCACACTCCAGACCCGGCCTCCGGAACAGAACATCAGGCACCGGCTTCTGGAGGTCGTCTCAGAACTCTCTCCCAGACTTTCCATCATTCCTCGGCTTACTTTCACCGGACCCGTCGACCTGATCCTGAAAGGCGCACTCGCCGATGACGCCGTCGCGGTGCTCCGGGAGTCCCTGAGCAACGTCGCCCGGCACGCTCGCGCCGAGACCGTCTCCGTGGAAATCACCGCCTCTGAAGCCCAGATCACCATCACGGTGGACGACGACGGCGTCGGGCTGCCCTCCCGCTCGACCCGGCGCAGCGGCACCAAGAACCTCAGCGCCCGCGCGCAGGCCTGGGGCGGAGACTTCACACTCTCCCCCCGCAGCACCGGAGGAACCCGCGCGCTCTGGCAGGCCCCGGTCAACTCCCGCTGCACCCATGATGCATAACCCTTCTCAGGAGTGCTCGTGCAGGGCAGGGCACTCACCGGCAAGCCTCACCACGATCGACAGCTGCTCGCGATCCATTGACGAGTCGCTTTGCAATATCAAGATTGGGGTCTTCCCAGAACACAAACGTATAGGCGGCAAAAAGACCAACACCGATTGACGCCCAATCGCACGAGCAATGTGGCGCTGGCCGCTGCTCATTGAACGCTAGACTCTAGTGGCGTAGCTCACTCAATGTAGTCGGATCAGATCTATTTTTTTGTGTTTTCTCCGAGCAGCACTGACGCATGGGCGTTACGAACCGAAAATGACAATGCATCCCGCCACGGGCCGATGAGTCGAGTCCTTCGATCAGTGAAACCCTGAATCATTGATTCGTTGCGTCCTGGTGTTGGGTGCACCACCAGATAGAGAGGGTCCAAAACGATGAGAGCTGATGGAACCCCCATCAAGGACATGACGCTGAAGACCACGGGGCTCCTTGGAATCACCCTGCTGGCACTCACGGCGTGTGGCGACGACGAAGCGACGAGCGAGTCGGCGCCCGCCGCGGAGCAGACGGATGAGGCCGGGGAAACTCAGGATGACGCGACGAGTGAGCCCGCTGAGACCGAGGAAGGAGCAGCCGTTGAGGAAGACGACGCTCCTGAAGAGGCCCCGGCGATTGCAGAGATCCACGAGGACATCTGGGAGTCGTCCCTGAACCAGGATTCAGTGTCCGTGAGCGCTGACGTGCTCCTCAGCGCCATTGGGGAAGGTGCTGAGACGCTCGGCGAAGGCACCGACGGTGAATCGGGCGAGGATGAGGTCATCCAGGTAGAGCTCTCCGGTGACATGGAGGGTGATGGCTACACCTACACCATTGCTGACGGTCTGATCGATCTCCTCGTCTTCAGCGATATGGCTCTCCAGAGCACCGATTCTGTGGTCGCAGAATACGAATCCCTCCAGGAAGAAGGACAGGGGGCATCCCCAGAAGAACTGCGGGAGGCCGTGGAGGCAGAAGGCGACTGGGTCGACATCACCAGCCTGGCTCCACAGTTCGAGACTCCCCGTGAGTTCATCGAGAATCTCCGCGCCGGCATGATGGCTTCCTCCGACGGGGAGGACCTCTCCGACTGGGACGCCACGGGTGAGTCAGATACCCGTGACGGTGAGGATGTCTGGGTCTACAGCGATGAAGGCGGCGAGGAATCACTCGAGATCGTTGTGCGTGCTGACTCTGAGGAACCGGTCTTGATGGAGATCCGGGGCGACAACGCGGGCCAGGAGACGTCGGTGACCTTCACCAGCTGGAACGAAGCCGACGCACCTGACCGCCCTGCAGATGACACGATCATCGGCGAGGAAGAGTTCCAAGGAATCACCAGTTCCATGTTCTAGGGGCCGACTCGACGTCGAAGCATCCTGCCGGGCTGCAAGCGAAGGCGTTCCACCCTCGGGCACGGCCTGCCTCGGACCTGAATGACCAGGTCTCGGGCGGGCCGCGCCTTAGGCGCGCAGCCTCACCAGGGGACACCCCTGACCTAGACTCATCTGGCATGAGCACCTCTGACGATGACGTCCTGGAAGCACTGCGCAGCACCTTCAGCCCGCACACCCTGACCACCGACCCCGCCGAGCTTGACGCCTACGCGGTGGACAAGGGGCCGCTGGAGCATTGGCAGGTGCACGTACCGCGCGCCGTCGTCTTCGCGGAGTCCGTCGAGGATGTGCAGACCCTGGTGCGGCTCTCGGCAGAACATCGGTTCCCGCTGGTCACCCGCGGGGCCGGGACCTCGGTCTCCGGCGGGGCCAACACCACCGAAGGATCCGTGGTGCTGAGCCTGACCCGGATGAACCAGATCCTCACGATGCGACCAGAGGACGAGGTCGCCGTGGTGGAACCGGGCGTGATCAACGCCGATCTGAACGCCGCAGCCGCCGAGCATGGGCTGATGTACGCCCCTGACCCTGCCAGCTACCGCATCTCCACCATCGGCGGCAACGTCGCCACCAACGCCGGCGGGCTGCGCTGCGCCAAATACGGGGTCACCCGGGATTCCGTGCTCGCCCTGGACGTGGTTCTGGCCGACGGCACGCTGATCCACACCGGACAGGCCACCTTCAAAGGCGTCGCCGGTTACGACCTGACCAGTCTGTTCGTCGGCTCCGAGGGAACCCTGGGCATCGTCGTGGGGGTCACCGTGCGGCTGCGCCACCTGAGCCGGCACACCGAGACCATCGCAGCGTTCTTCGACGAGCTGACCACCGCCGCCCAGGGGGTGCTGGAGATCGGCAAGGCCCGGGTGCAGCCGGCGATCACCGAACTGCTGGACCGCAACACCATGCTCGCCCTGGATCAGGCGCAGGGCTCTGACCTTGCCGGGCGCGGGAACACGCTGCTGCTGATCCAGACCGACGGGCACGGCGCGGCCATCGAGGCGGAGATCATCCGCGAGGTGCTGCGCGGGCTCGGAGCCACGGTGAGCGACCCTGGCTCCGCAGAGTCCGAACGGCTGATCGAGCTGCGCCGGCACGCCCGAGGCGACGGGATCGCCACCGAGGTGCGGGTGGGCGAGGACGTGGCGGTCCCGCGCTCGAAGCTGGTGGACTACATCCGCGCCATCGAGGACCTCGCCGAGGAGCACCAGGTCCAGCTCAAGGTGGTCGCCCACGCCGGGGACGGCAACCTGCACCCCACCTTCAGCGTGCCCAGCTCCGAGCTGAGCCCCGCGTCCGGTCCAGAGACATCCCCCGACGACGGCGCGGGCTCCCCTGCTCTGCCCGAGGCCGCCCCCGTGACCCTTGACGCCGCCGAGGGCGATCTGCCGGCCTCAGCGATGTCCCGGCTGCATGCAGCCCTGGACGGCTCAGTCCGGCTCGCGCTTGAGATGGGCGGAACCATCACCGGGGAGCACGGGATCGGGACGTATAAGCTGCGCTGGTTGGACTGGGAGCAGTCCGCGGAGGTCATCGCGCTGCAGCGCCGGATCAAGGACGTCTTCGACCCGGAATACCGGCTCAACCCCGGGCGGGCGATCCTGTGATCCGGTCCCGGCCGCTGGCTCTCGCGCCTGGGCTGGTGGAATCCTCCGGTCCGGCCAGCACCGCCCGCGCCGCCGCGTCGGCGTCCGCCAGGGAGCGCGCCGAGGCCGCCAGGTTCCCGCCGGCCTCGGCCGCGATCGCGGTCCCCCATTGGACCGAGCTCAGCTGCAGGCCCAGCACGTAGATCTCTTCCGGCGCAGCCCGGTCCACCGGGATCAGCCGGTGCGGCAGGGTGGTCACGTCGAAGCCCTTGCCGGCACGCGGCGCGCCGGAAGCGTCGACGAGCTCCCGCGGCCGGGCCAGGCCGCTGCGCAGCAGACCCGCGACCAGCGGAGACCGAGAGAGCTGGACCCGATTGGCCGGCATCATCGCCTCCAGCAGCCAGCGCGCCTGATACGCCGGGGCGGCGACGGCCGGGGACTCAGCGGTGTAGCAGCCAGCCTCCCGGTCCACATAGAAGATCGGCTCCGGGCCGAGGAACTCCACGATCCCGGCCCGGGTCAGCGCGGCGAGCTCCTCGATCCGTTGCAGCGGCGGACCGCTGGCCAGGCCCTCCACCAAGGATTCGAACCAGCCCTCGATCTCGCTGATCTGGCTGGACTGGGAGACCCGGCCCTGGCTGATCAGCGCCTTGACCTCCATCCGGGCCAGGTGCAGGGCGCCGATCGCCATCTTCACCGGGCTGTGCACCCCCGCCGCGGAGGTGGCGGCGTCGTCTTCGAGGTAGGTGCTCATATGCTGCTGGTACTGCTGCGCAGATTCGAAGGTCAGCCCGCCGAAGGGCCTGCCCAGGGAGCGGATGTCGAACCAGAGCACGTCGGGGGCGAGCTCGCGCAGCAGCCGCTGGCCGCGGGTCTGCAGCACCGCCTCACCCAGGTGGGTGTCCGCGAGCAGCTCATCCAGCGCCGCGCTGAAGCCGGCCTGGAAGAGCTCCGGTTCCAGCTCCACCAGCGTCCGGTAGTAGGTGCGCAGCACATCGCGCTGGATCAGCGGCCACAGGTGTGCGGAGAAGTCCAGCACATCGTGGCGCCGCTCGGCATCGGCCACCGCGGCACGGGGTCAGGTGATGCAGGCGGATGCCCACCGGCGCGAAGCCCGGGGACTCGGTGAGCGCAGTGGACTTCGCCCGGTAGGGGGTGCCCCGCCGGGAGCCGGCCACCAGGTGTGGCTCGTCACCGGTGGCGAGGTACTCCAGGCGTTGCCCGGCGGGCCGGTCGGGGTGTTCGTGGAACACTCCCCCACGGCCCACGCTGGCCTGGATCATCAGGTCGAAGAAGTTCAGGCCCATCCCCCGGACCAGGACGTTCTCCCCCGCGGGCAGTGAGTAGTAGTCCACCTCGGTCGGGATCGCAGGGGGTTGGTAGTGCAGTCCGAGCTGGCCGGCGACCTCGGTGAAGTGCTCCCCGGACTCGTTCAGCCCGGCTGGGATATGGCCCAGCGCCAGCACCACCTGGTCTGCGCGCAGCCGATCCTCCGGGGCCGGACCCGCGCCGCCGTCGTCGTGGTTGTCGTGGTTGCCTGTGTACTTGTCCTTGCCCAGGGTGAGTTCATAGCCGGACTCGGCGCGGCGCAGCCCGGTGACCTCAGCGCGCAGGTGCTCCACGCGGATCCCGGGCTGGCGCGCCAGCGCGGCGCTGACCTCAGTGTGCAGCCAGCTCAGGTACTGCCCGTAGGCCGCGCGCGTGGGGTAGTCGGTGTCGGTGTCCCCGTGGTCGATCCCCAGGACCACCGGCGGTTCGAAGCTGTCGGCGCGCACCGAGGTGGCGGTCTCCTCAGCCTCGTGTTCGTGCCGCCACTCCGCGAAGGAGCGCGAGACCGACGACGCCGGCAGCTGCTCCCGGGTGGCACCTGCCGGGGCCGCCGTGGGGAAGCTGGCGGGGGTGTTCATCAGATACAGCGGGGACTGCTGCGGGTTCCAGACCCGACCGGGCCCGTGCGGTGCCGGGTCGATCACCAGGATGCGCAGCCGGGGCGCCCGATCGCCGTCTACACCGTGCTCCACCGCCGCCAACAGGCGCTCCAGGAAGGAGGTGCCGCGGGGTCCGGCGCCGATCACCGCAACGGTGCGCTCCTGGGTCTGCTGGGGCATGGGCGGGCTGTTCTCCTGATGAACTCTTGAAGCGGGCACTCTCCGACCAGGGTACTGGGAGCACGCGCTTTGTCAGTTTCCTCGCCGAACCGCTAGTCTAGACGGGCGCATGAATCGGTTCGCCGAAATCGTGGGCACAGGAGGCGTGCCAGAGCGGCCGAATGGGCTTCACTGCTAATGAAGTGTCCGCCTCAAAGCGGACCGGGGGTTCAAATCCCCCCGCCTCCGCCATATGTGAAGCAGAACCCCCGTTGGGAGAGATCCTGCCGGGGGTTCTGCTGTATCTATGACCCGGCGCCGGCCGGTGAATCCAGGTCGGGTGGGGGGCTGATGCCTGGGGCGATCTAGTCCTGGGCGATGTCCAGCACGATCCGCACCGGATCCTGAAGCTGCTGGACCCGGTAGTCGCGCTCCTGGTCCAGGCTGACCAGCAGCTGGGACTCCCCGCCGAGCAGCTCACCGGGTTGAATATCACGGACCATCGCCGCATCGGTCTGCGGGGTCCAGGACTCGGTCCAGGCCGCGGCCTCCGCCTCGGGCCCGCCGGTGGTGCCGAGGACATCGATCAGCAGCATCGCCTCGGCCGCGTCATCGCGGACCTCGGAGAAGTTCTCCCCCTGGGTGCCGGGGTCGATGTACTTGGCCTGATGCGCCAGGTCGGTCTCCAGCGCGTATTCGAACACGATCCGCTCATAGCCTTCGTGTGAACCAAGCCGGACCTCGCTGAGCACCTGGATCGTGTTGTGGCCGACATCGAGCTGATAGTCCTCGAAGTTCTCGCTGGCCTGGGGCTGGGTGCTGAAGCCGCTGAGGTCGACCGTTTCGGAGCCCTCCGCATCGCTTGCGAAGTCCTCCTCCGGGGAAGCCGTCTCGGACTCATCAGCGTCGGCGTCCCCGCTCGGCTCGGCGGAGTCCGACTCCTCAGCCGGGTCGCTGGCCTCCTCGGTGTCACTGGCCTCGGCTGACTCATCGGCCTCGGTCGGCTCGGTGGACTCCGTCGGGTCCTCGGCGGGTGCCGGGCTCTGCTGCGTCGGTTCATCCTGTGGCAGCTCATCCTCGGAGGATCCACAGCTGCTCAGCGCAAGCGCTGCGGCAATCGCTGCGGTGGAAAGCAGTGCGTCTCTGGGGCTCATCATCCGGCGCTCATCTCAGGGGGTCGGGGTGGTTGCTCACTGGCATCTCGACTTCTGACCTGCACTAATCACCGTATCCTGCGCGAGATCGTTAGGCTCGG
Source organism: Nesterenkonia sandarakina (assembly GCF_014138825.1). NCBI lineage: Bacteria > Bacillati > Actinomycetota > Actinomycetes > Micrococcales > Micrococcaceae > Nesterenkonia > Nesterenkonia sandarakina. Next base: position 1,687,217 of record NZ_JACJIH010000001.1, read on the forward strand.
GACATGACTTCCTCCGCTGCCCCACTGCCCGCCGACTCCCCCGCTCCACGTGCCGTGTTAGTGGGCTGCGGCGACGTCGGCACCCGGATCGGGAACCGGCTGCTGGACCGAGGCTTCACCGTCACCGGGTGGCGGCGCAGCCCGGAGCGTCTCCCGGATGCCTTCGACGGCGCGGCCATGGACCTCGCCGAGAACTCCAGCATCCCGACCCCACCAGCGGACACCACGGCGGTGGTGTTCTCCCCCGCCGCCGGAACCCGGGACCCAGAACGCTATGAGCAGGTCTACCTGCGCGGGCTCGAGCGAGTGCTGGACCGGATCACCCAGGCCGGCCTCGCCGCGTCCGTGCAGGTGCTCCTGGTCTCCTCCACCTCGGTCCTGGGCGATGCCTCCGGCAGGCTGGATGAGTCCGCCCCGCTGACACCCGCCAGTCCCACCGGGGAGATCCTGGCCCGCACCGAGGCGCTGCTGCAGGACTGGCGGGCCGCAGGGACTGCTGGCTCGGCCCGCTCCCGCAGTGGAATCCTCCGGCTCTCCGGGATCTACGGACCGGGACGCGACCGGCTGATCCGGCAGCTGCGCTCCGGGTCGGTGGGTGAGGCCGCGGGTCAGGACGATCATGATGCCTGGAGGATCTCCAACCGGATCCATTCCGAGGACGCCGCGAGCGCCGCCGTCGAACTGCTGACCTCCTCGGCGCCACCGGAGCTGGTGCTCGGGGTGGACAAGCTTCCGGTGCCCCTGGGCGTGGTGCACAACTGGATGGCCGATCAGCTGGCCCTTCCCCGGCCGTGGAGCGATCCGCGGCTCGATCCCCAGGTGCTGGATTCGATGCCGCTGAATTCACCGGTCCGTCAGCACCCGGACTCCCCGTCAGGCGTGGCGCTCACTGATTCCGGCCTCTCTGGCGCAGACCTGTTCGCCTCGGATCTGCTAGGCGCGGGCCACGGCAAGGCACTGGACGGGTCCCTGCTGCACCGCCTGCTCGGCGAGCTGCTGCACCCGGACCTCCGTTCGGGGTACTCCGCGGCACTACGCGAATAGACGAGCCCTTGATCGGGGCGCTGTCCGCCGACGTCTGGGCCAGCAGCTGGACGGCTCCCGCCTGTGCTTGACATCACATCGACTCCGGTGTTTGAGTTGACTTACTGACCATTCGGTCTGGAAATGCGATGAGGAGCATCGATGACGGAGTCCACCCAGCTCGCCCCCGAGGTCCTGAACTCGAGCACCGCAGCCTCGGGCAGCGCGACCCAGCCGCGGCATCGGATGTTGGAGAACGATCGAGCGTCGCAGGCCCTGGGCATCGTGGTCCTGCAGGCTGACCCCGGTCACGCCCGGATCAGCATGGTGATCCGCGAGGACATGACCAACGGCTTCGACATCGCCCACGGCGGGATGCTCTTCGCGCTGGCCGACACCTGCTTCGCCATGGCGTGCAACCACCCGTACCTCGATGAGGGCACCATCACGGTGGCCTCCGGGGTGGACATCAACTTCTTGAAGCCTGCCCTGCTCGGCGAGACGGTCACCGCTGAGGCGACCGAGGTGGCGAGCACCGGCCGCAGCGGCGTCTATGACGTCAAGATCACCCGCGGAGACGACCTCCTCGGCGTCTTCCGTGGCCGCTCGCGCACCATCGCCTCCCCCGGAAAGAAGTGACCATGAGCCTGTTGAACACCGAAGCCGCCTCGATCCCCGCCACCGAGCCCGCAGCGCCCGACACCGAAGAGCTGATGAGCCGCGAGGAGATCGAAGCTCTCCAGCTCACCCGGCTGCAGCAGACCCTGCGCCACGCCTATGACAACGTCGCGGCCTACCGGGAGCTCTACGATGCCCACGGCGTCGGCCCCGAGGACCTGCAGACCCTGGAGGACCTGGCAAAGTTCCCGTTCACCGACAAGGAATTCCTGCGCGCGGCCTATCCATTCAAGGCCTTCGCGGTGCCGATGGACCAGGTCCGCCGGGTCCACGCCTCCTCAGGCACCACCGGTCGTCCCACCGTGGTGGGCTACACCGATGCGGACATCGAGAACTGGGCGACCCTGCTTGCTCGCTGTCTGCGCTACTCTGGGGTCCGCCCGGGAGATCTGGTGCACAACGCCTATGGCTACGGCCTGTTCACCGGGGGCCTGGGCGCCCACTACGGGATCGAGAAGCTCAAGGCCACGGTGATCCCGATGTCCGGTGGTCAGAGCGAGAAGCAGGTCCAGCTCATCCAGGACTTCAAGCCTCGGGTCATCCTGTGCACCCCCACCTATCTGCTCGCGCTGGCCGATGCCTTCCGTGCCGCCGGCGTGGACCCGCGGGAGACCTCACTGGAGGTCGCCGTGCTCGGCGCCGAGCCGTGGACCGACAAGATGCGCCATGAGATCGAGCAGACCTTCGCGTTGAAGGCCTGCGACATCTATGGCCTCTCCGAGGTGATGGGCCCCGGGGTGGCCGGTGAATCTGTGCAGCGCCAGGACGGTTCGACGATCTGGGAGGACCACTTCCGTCCCGAGATCATCGACCCGATCACCGAGGAGGTGCTGCGCACCGGAGAACACGGCGAGCTGGTCTTCACCACGCTGACCAAGCAGGCGCTGCCGATCATCCGCTACCGCACCCATGACCTCACCCGGCTGCTGCCAGGCTCCGAACGTCCCGGGCACCGCCGGATGGGACGGATCACCGGGCGCAGCGATGACATGATCATCCTGCGCGGGGTCAACCTGTTCCCCTCCCAGATCGAGGAGATCGCCCTGGAGATCAAGGAGCTCTCCCCGCACTTCCAGCTGCGCCTGGCCCGGCCGGGCAAGATGGATGAGATGACCGTGCACATCGAACGCCGCTCAGAGACCTCCGCCGCAGACGCTGAGGCAGCCGGAGCGGAGCTTGCGCGGCAGATCAAGGTGAAGGTCGGGTCCAGCTGCAAGATCAGCGTAGAGGAGCCAGGCTCGCTGGCGCGCTCCTCGGGCAAGCTGCGCCGGATCTATGATCAGCGGCCGCGCTAGTCCCGCGGCTAGTGTGGAGTCATGACCACCACTTCGACGACGGCGTCCGCCTCCCGCCGGGGCCGCCCCGGCTATGACCGCGAGGGGCTCATCACCGTCTGTGTCGAGACCTTCAACCGCCACGGCTACGAGGCGACCTCCATGGGGGCGCTCTCCCGCGAGCTGGGCATCTCGAAGTCCGCGATCTATCACCATGTCAGCTCCAAGGAAGAGATCCTGGACATCGCGCTGAACCGCTCGCTGGCCGAGCTGGAGCGGGTGGTCACCGAGGCTGAAGCACTGGACGCCCCCGCTCTGGCTGAGCTGGAGATGATCCTCAGTGAATCGGTGAAGGTGCTGACCACCTCGTTGCCCTATGTGACGCTGCTGCTGCGGCTGCGCGGGAACTCCGAGATGGAACTCAAGGCGCTGCAGCGGCGCCGTGAGATCACGCTGCGCATCGCGGAGCTGATCCGGCAGGCCCAGCAGGACGGTGACCTGCGCCAGGACATCGACGCACGCACCGCCTCCCGTCTGGCCATGGGCACGATCAACTCGATCGTGGACTGGTACCGCCCGGTCGGCGGAGCCCCCGACGCAGCCCTGGCCGAGACCGTGAAACAGATGATCCTGGGCGGACTGCGAGCCACCGAGCAGGGCTGAAACTTCGACACAATAGGTGCCTTCTTCAACTGCCTGCATCCGCGCCGCGACGGGCCTGACGGTCCACACACCCCTGCACCGCGCCCAAATCTCGCGGGTCACAGTCACCTGGACCTGTTGACCCAAGGATTTTGTTCAGGTTAGCGTCAGGTTGTCTCCAGGACACGTTTCGGTTCATCTTGGCTTGTCAGTGCCCCCTCCTGGGTGCTGACCAGCCGAGGTGAACTCTCTTTTCGCACCATCCGATCCAAAGTCCTGAAGATTAGCTCTTTCCGCAGGTCGCTGGCCCGCGGATCGGGGCGGCTCCTGCCGGCGCACATCGCTGGCCCCCAACACGGACGCAGATAGAGGTACTGACGGATGGATGTTCTGACAACCGGTGGGACGCTGGCTCTGATAGTCGGTCTGCTCGTGGCCGCGGTGCTCATCGGCACGGTCGGTCTGCTGATCATGCGCGCCTGGACCAAGGTCGCCCGGGCGGACGAGGCGCTGGTGGTCACCGGCAAGTCCTCGCGCTCCGATGTTCCTGGCTCGCGCCCCAAGCAGGTCATCGTCAACGGTCGGGCGCTGGTCAACCCGATCCGGCAGCGCCACGAGATCATCTCGCTGCGGTCCCGGCAGGTCTTGATGACCGTGACCGCGCAGAGCCACGACAACGTGACCATCAACGCCGAGGCGGTCGCACTGGTCAAGATCGGCAGCTCGGTGGAAGACGTCAAGGCCGCCTCCGAGCGTTTCGCCTCCCAGGACAACGCGGTGGTCGAGTACACCCAGGACCAGCTCGAAGGCGCGCTGCGCGGACTGATGGCGCAGCAGACGGTCATCCAGCTGATGCGGGACCGGCAGAAGTTCTCCGATGAGATCTCAGAATCGATCTCCCCGGAGCTGCAGACCCAGGGTCTGCTGCTGGACTCCTTCCAGATCCGTGAGATCACCGACGACTCCGGCTACATCTCCTCACTCGGCGCCCCGGAGATCGAGGCCAAGCGGCAGGCCGCAGAGATCGCTGCGACCAACGCCGAACGCGCGATCGCCAAAGAGCGGATCGCCAACCAAGAGCAGAACCTGATCGAGGAGACCGAGTACGACTCGAACCAGGCGGCCGCGACCTCACGCGTGGGTCAGGCTCGCGCGCAGGCGGAACAGGCCGAAGCCCTGGCCGGGGAGAAGGCCCGCCAGGAGGTGCTGGGGCAGCGCGCCGAGAACCGCCAGGCCGAGCTAGACGCCGAGGTCAAACGAGTTGCCGACGCTGATCTGTACAAGCAGCAGAAGCGCGCCGACGCAGAGGCCTACGAGCGCACCAAGGCAGCTGAGGCCGAGGCCCTGGTCGCCGAATCCGAGGCCCGGGCCCGCCTGCGCCGCTCCGAGGCCGAGGCCACGGCGATCCGCGAGGAAGGTGAGGCCAAGGCCGCCGCCATCCGCGCCGAGGCCGAGGCGCTGCGCGAGAACCAGGAAGCGGTGCTCGCCCGCGAGGCGCTGGCGGTGCTGCCCCAGCTCATGGAGTCCTTCGCCGCCGGTTACGCGAACATCGGCTCGATGACCCTGATCGGCGGCTCCGGCGACTCCGGAGCCTCTAAGCACTTCGACGGCGAGTCCTCCGTGGCCCTGGCCGGGGTGTTCAAGAGTGTCGAGGCCGCCACCGGGATCGACCTCGGCTCGATCCTGCAGGCGAAGGTCCAGGGAACGGCCATGGGCGAGGCGCTGGCCGAGTCCAATCACACGGGCACTGGAGTCGACCAGGAAAGATAGCGAACAACGCAGCGTCGAAAGCTTCTCGCGCGGCGACTTTGCGCCTGGCTGACGCGGCGGCGACGCTACTGAGCTTCGCCTCTCAAGCGGACGGTTCGCCATGGGAGTTGCCCTCACCGGGACTACCATGGCGGGATGGAGGTTCACAAAGCCAGGGCTTTTCTCACGGTAGCCGAGGAGTTGCACTTCGGACGTGCCGCGAAGCGCCTACATATGGCACAGCCGCCGCTGAGCCGCCTCATTCATCAGTTGGAGGCGGAATTGGGAGCCAAGCTGTTCGATCGCGACACTCGCAATGTGACTCTGACACCTGAAGGGGAAGCGATCCTCCAACCCGCTCGCGAGATGCTCATGCTTTCACAGCGGATCAAAGATGTGGTGGTGAAGTCCCAACAGGGTGAGGTGGGAGCAGCCCGGCTAGGTTTCGCCGGGGCATCCGTCAATCAATCAGTGGGGGAACTCGCAAGGCAGATCCGAAGGAAACGACCAGGGATCTCTATGAAGCTCTACAGTTCTGAGTTCTCCCACGTGGGACTGCAGAAGGTTCTAGACAAATCCCTCGACCTCGTCATCGGCCGCTGGGACTTTCTACCTGCCGAGATCAGTTCTCGGCTCGTGGGTCTGGAGGAGCTGCTGATCGCTCTTCCAGAGAACCACCCCCTCGCGGACCAGGACACCGTTGCGGCCGAAGACCTCGTCGACGAGTCCTGGATTGTTCTCCCGGGTGGGGCTGGGGCCACTCTGCCGAATCGACTCAACGCTCTCGGCGTCAACGCCGGATTTGTCCCGCGAATCGTTCAGGTGGCGCCGGACTCCGGAACTCTAGTCGTTCTCGTCGGCGCGGAAATGGGGATTGCCCTCACGCTTTCGAGCGTGCGTGATCACGTTCCTTCCCGTGGCGTTGTCTACAAGCCCTTGAGGCATCGGCAGAAGCCCGTGGAGGTGCGCCTGATCTGGCGACGCGACGATCTGAGTCCGGGACTGCGTGCTGTGGTTGATATCTCCAAGTCCGTCTTTCCCCCTCCCGACACTTTGGACACGGGATCGGACTCAGGCTCATCCGGGGGCCCGCCGCAGCAGCGATCATGAGGGTGCCATCCTCGCAGGGCTACTCGCCGTAGCGGTAGAAGCCTCTGCCGGTCTTGCGCCCCAGCTCATTTCTGGCAACCATCGCCCGCATGAGTGGCGGCGGGGTGAACCGGTCCCCCAGCTTGGACTCGAGGTACTCCGCTATTCCCAGGCGCACATCCAGGCCGACCACGTCAGTCAGAGCCAGTGGACCGATCGGGAACTTGTAGCCCAGCACCATCGCGTCATCGATGCTCTCGGGCGAGGCAACGCCTTCCTCGACCATCCGAATCGCTTCGAGGGCGATGACCAGTCCAAGGCGGGAGGATGCGAAACCAGGCGAGTCGTGAACCACTACTGGAGTCTTGCCCAGCCTGTATAGAAGGGCCTTTCGGTAGCACGCGCGTAACGACCGGGTAGCAGTGCTGTAAGGATCCGGTAGCGTTTCGGGCTGGGCTGTAACAGGATTGCTTTCACCCTCACGGCAACTGGTGTCGTGGGTGAGTGAAAGGATCGATTATGGCCGATTATCGGCTTGTGATGTCCCTGCTGGTGCGGGGCTATTCCTACCGTGAGATCGAAGCGATGGCCGGGTGTTCGCACCGGACTATCGCCAAAGCCCGCAAGGCTGTCGATGAACGCGGCCTGACCACCGTGGAGCAGGTTGAGGGCCTGGGCGCCGAAGACCTCGATGAGCTCTTCACCGATGGCAGGAAAGCCTCCTCGGAGCTATTTGTCGAGGTCGATGTTGACGCGGTGGTCAACGCCCGACTCGGGCGGAAGAAACCGCCGCTGAAAGTGCTATGGGCCAGATACCTCGACACTGATGCTCCTGCTGGAGTGCGCCATTATGGGTATGAGAGGTTCTGCCAAATCGTGGCCGAGCATGTGCGCACCCATGATCTGACGGCCCCGATCGCTCATGTGCCTGGCCATACGATGCAGGTCGACTGGGCGGGGACGAAAATGAGCATCGTCGATCCGATCACCGGCAAGGTCACCGGGGTCTCGGTGTTTGTGGCCAGCCTGCCGTTTTCAGGGATGCTCTTCGCCCGCGGCTATCTGGATGAGAGGCTGGCCTCCTGGCTGGATGCTCACCGCAGGGCCTTTGAATACTTTGACGGCGTGGCCCAGGTCATCATCCCCGACAACGCTTCCACAGCCTCGAATGCGATCAGCCGCTACGACAAGACCCGGGAAGTCAATCGTTCCTACGCTGATTTCTTGGAGTATTACCGCACCGCAGCGGTACCGACCAGATCGTACCGGCCCCGCGAGAAAGGCCATGTGGAATCTGGGGTCAAGATCGTCACCAACTGGGTGATCCATCGGTTGGCTGATCGGCGTTTCGCCGTCATCGAGGACCTCAACGAGGCGGTCGCCGATGCTGTGGAAGTCATCAATGATCGCACTCCCTTCCGCGGGGAGAACACCAGCCGAAACCAGTGGCTGGCGACCAGCGAGCATCACCAGTTGCTGCAGCTGCCGGAGAAGCCCTGGCAGCCGGTGGCCTGGCGCAGAGCCAAAGTCCACCGCGATTGGCACATCCAGCTGGATACGATCAAGTACTCGGTGCCTCATGCATTCGCCGGCCAGAATGTGGAGGCCCGCATCAGCGGCTTCGACATCGACATCATGGCCGATGGCGCGATCATCGCCTCCCACCGGCAAGGCACCCAACGCCACGGGTACGTCACCGACCCTGAGCACGCCCCGGCCTACTACGAGGCAGTATCCGGACTGTGGACCCGGGCCTATTTTCTGCGCCAAGCAGCCAAAGTCGGTCCCTACACCGTCGAAGCGCTGACCAGCCTGCTCGACGCTAAGGTCATCGAAGCCCAAGGCTTCCGGGCATGTATGAACATCCTCAGCCTCGGCAAAGGCACCAACCGACTATTACTCGAAGCCGTCTGCCAGCAGCTCTGCGACACCGAAGAACAGCGGCGACGACCGGTCAGCTACACCGCGGTCAAACACCGCCTCACCGCCATACGGGCCCGCGGCGACCAGCGTCCCACCGTCACCGAGGCACCCGCTGCCTCGGCATCGGCGCCGCTGGCCCGTGACACCAGCAGAGCGCATCTGGGCGGGGCGGATCAGTTCAGCCTCGACGCCCTGGGCCACACCAACAATTCAACCACCGGAGTAGACCATGATTGACCAGCACTTAAGCATCGATGACATGCCGATGTTCACCAGACTGCGGATGACCGCCTTCGGCGAAGCCGCCATCGACATCGCCAATGACCCCGCCTACGACGAATGGACCTTCTCCTAGAAGATCCGCCACGCCCTGGACCAAGAGAACACTGCACGGGCCGAACGCCGGATCCAGAAGCTGCTCAAAGCCTCCCGGTCACCGAACCTGACAGCCTGTGTCGAGGAGATCCACTACCTGCCCGGCCGTAACCTCAACCGCGAGGTCATCGGCCGTCTGGCAGCCTGCCGATGGATCGAGATGAGCACCAACCTGATCGTGTTGGGCCAATCCAGCGTCGGCAAAAGCTACCTGGCCCAAGCACTGGTCAACGCCGCCTGCCGCAACGACTACACCGCACGCTACTTCCGCCTCGATGACCTGGCCAACCAGCTAGCGGTCTACCACCGCACCGACCCACAGCGGCTGGCGTTCCTGGCCCAGATCCACACCTGTGACGTTCTGGTATTGGATGACTTCCTGACCACGCCGATCACCGGTGAGGCCGCCAGCGAACTGCTCAACATCCTCGCCGCCAGAGAAGGCAGAGGATCCGCACTGGTCACCTCACAATTCGACCCACAGGACTGGTACAAGTCCCTACACGACGCAGTCATCGCTGAATCGATCCTCAACCGCATCGTGACCACCGGCGAACTCATCCAGCTCGACGGGCCCAACATGAGACGCCACACCCACACCACCGAACAGGACTGAGGCACAAACCCCAGCCGAAGCGGGGGCAGGGTCACCACAGCGCTATCCGGTACCCGTGCCCCCGCTACCGGATCAATGCACACCCGCTACCGAAAGCCCCTGCTAAACACAGCCCCTCCACCCAGCCCACCGACAGCTCGCGGAGTTCCTGGCGCGTGGGCTTCGAGAGCACGACCTCGACAAGCTTCGAGGCCGGCACCGGATTGAAGAAGTGCAGGCCGCAGAACCGTTCGGGGTTCGACAGCTGCCCAGCGAGGTCATCCGCGGATAGAGAGGATGTATTGGTGGCCAGCCAGGCGTTGGCGGAGAGATGACTCTCGACCTCCTGGAGTGCGTGGACCTTCAGATCCCAAGATTCTGGGACGGCCTCGATCACGAGTTCGGCGTGCGCGAAGTCGACGTGGTCCACGCTCGTCCTGAGTCGTCCGGTGAGTTCCTCGAGACTGCCCTGCACAGCGCCTCGCTCAAGAGATTTTCTGAGATCTCTTTCGACACTTTCCTGAGCGGCTCTGGCAGACTCACCGTCGCGTTCCACGACGATGACCTGCGATCCGGCCAGCAGGAAGGAGTGCGCTATTCCGGCCCCCATACGGCCTCCCCCGAGGACTCCGACGACGGATGGCATGACGACATCCATCAGACCTTCTCCAACAGCATCGCCGTACCCTGACCGACCCCCACGCACATGGTGACCAGGCCCATCTGTGCCGACTCACGCTCCATACGCCCCAGCAGAGTGGTGGTGATCCTCGACCCGGATGAGCCCAGGGCGTGACCGAGGGCGATCGCGCCCCCGTCGTTGTTCACGGTCCCGGCATCGAGCCCGAGGCGCCTGATGCAGGCCAAGGACTGGGTGGCAAAGGCCTCGTTCAGCTCGACGGCGCCGAGGTCGTCGATGGAATAGCCGCTGCGCTCGAGCACCTTGTTGGTGGCCGGGACTGGGCCGAGCCCCATGAGATGAGGGGCCACCCCGGCGGAGGCGCCGTCCACGATCCGTGCTCGAGCGGCAAGGCCATACTTCTTGATGGCCCGCTCCGAGGCGACCAGTATCGCCGAGGCGCCGTCGTTGAGGGAGGAAGAGTTGCCGGCTGTGACGATCCCGTCGGCCTTGACCACGGGGCGCAGCCGCGCGAGGACCTCTGTGCTCGTGCCCGGTCGGGGACCCTCATCGGCGACTACGACCGTCTCGGCGCCCTTGCGGTCCTTCACCGTGACGGGAACGATCTCCTGCGAGAAGTGACCGGCCTCGCTCGCGGCGATGGCGCGCTCATGGGAGGCCACGGCGAACGCGTCGGCATCGTCTCGGGTGATGCCGTCCACGACCGCGACCTCCTCGGCGGTCTCGGGCATCGAGTAGGTCAACTTGTCGGTCTTCTTGAACTCTGGATTCGTGAACCTCCAACCGATCGAGGTGTCGAAGACCTCCCCGGGCTTTGCGAAGGCTGCGGTCGGCTTCTCGATGACCCAGGGGGCACGGGACATGGACTCGACACCACCGGCGACGACGAGGTCAGCCGCCCCGGACTTGATCATGTGTGAGGCGGTGATGATCGCCGACAGGCTGGAGGCGCACAGCCGGTTGACGGTGATCCCCGGAACAGTGTCGGGGAAACCCGCCAGCAGCCAGGCCATGCGGGCGACGTTGCGGTTGTCTTCTCCGGCACCATTGGCACAGCCAAGGATGACCTCGTCGACGTCGTGAGGGTCGATCCCCGCGTCAGCCACCGTGTGCTGGATCACCAGGGCGGCCAGGTCGTCCGGGCGGACGCTGGCCAGCGCGCCGCCATAGCTGCCCGTCGGGGTGCGAGAACCGCCGACCAAGAATGCTTCCGTCACTATCTCTTCCCATCTGTCGTGAGGTCAGGTTGTCGGGGGCTTTTCACTTGAAGGCGGAGATCCCGGTGATGTCTCGTCCTACGAGCAGGGACTGGATGGCGTCGGTGCCCTCATAGGTTGAGACGACCTCCATGTCGGTCATGTGCCGGGCGACGTGATTCTCCAGCAGGAGTCCGTTTCCGGCGAGCAGATCGCGTGCCTCGTTGCAGATCCATTTGCCCTTCTGAGCGGTCGACATCTTCACCATGGAGGCCTGCGCGTTCGTGAGCTGGCCACGGTCGGCGAGCTCAGCCATTCGGTTGCACAGAAGCTGCATCGTGGTGAGTTCGCTGAGCATGTTGGCAAGCCGCGATTGCACGAGCTGGTAACCCCCGATGACGTTGCCGAACTGCTTGCGCCTGGACGCATACTCGGCGGCAATCTCGAAGACCGCCATCGCGTGGCCCACGGCTTCCCAGGAGGCTCCCCCGCGAGTCGCCTGCAGCACCCGAGAGACGTCCTTGAAGGAGTTGCACCCCGTGAGTCTGTTCTCGTCGGGAACGCGTACACCTTCGATGGTGATATCCGCCTGCTGGATGGCCCGCTTGCCGACCTTGCCGGTGATCCGTTCAGGTTTGTACCCGGCTGGGAAATTCTGATGCTCGTCTTTCTCCACGACGAAGGCGTTGACCTTCCCGTCTTCGACGTTTCGTGCGAACAGGACAGTGACGTCGGCAGCATCTCCGTTGCCGATCCAGCGTTTGTGCCCGTCGATCACCCAGGTGTCACCTTCACGGCGGGCGCTGGTCTCCAGTGCGACCGAGTCGGAGCCGTGGTCGGGTTCGGTGAGCGCGAACGCGCCGGTCTTCTTCAGGCGCGCCATCTCAGGGAGCCACCGCTCCTTCTGCGACTCGCTTCCGAGCATGTTCAAGCTGCCCATACAGAGGTTGGCGTGTACCCCGATGAACGTATTGATGCTGCCGTCGGCACGTGACATCTCGCGGGCCACCATCCCGGCGGCTTTTCGGCTCATTCCTGGACAGCCGTAGCCCTGAATCGTGGTGCCGATGATGCCGAGCTCTGCCAGTCCAGGCAACAGCTCCCAGGGAAACTCGGCTCGCTCCCAGTAGTCGTTGATGATCGGCAGCACCTGCTGCTCGGCGAAGGACCGAACCTTGTCCCGGATGGCGATCTCTTCTGGGCTGAGATCTTCGTCGAGACGGAAGTAGTCGGCGTTGGTGGTGGTGCCGGTGGCCGCTGCGGGCGCGCTCCGGGTCGATGTAGTCGCGGTCATAGTTGGTCCTTTCGTCGACGGGTCGGCGGACCCGGCCTGGTGGTGGGTTCGTGCGTTCACTGATGTTCGGTCGAGGCACCGGGCTCAGCCCCGGGCCGCACCGGCTTCGACTGTGGGGTGAGGATCTGGGCGAGCATGCGACTCAGGCGCTCGGGAAGCGGGGCGGACCGTCCTGTGGCCGGGTCTGTCTGGACGAGCACCGTCCGAGCACGGACCGCAACCTCGCTGTGCTGGACCACTTCGTAGTCCACCGTGTAGGAGGAGCGGCCGATCGCCGAGACCCAGACACGCGCCGTCAGCTCCGGTCCATGGTCCAGGGGGCGCAGGTAGTCGACGCTGAGGGAGACGACCACCCGCGGCCGGGCTGGGTCAGGGATGCCGTCCTCGCCCAACCAGGAGGTGATCGCAGATATCCGCGCCTCCTCGATCAGGGTCACCACACGGGCATTGTTGACGTGCCCGTTGAGGTCCTGATCCGACCAGCGAACGGGCAGCACCACGAGGTGGACGGCGCTCATGAGGCTTTCCGCACTTCAGGTTCGACGCGCTCAAGCCAGGCCAGGACGCGATCTCGGTCGCCGTCGAGGAGGGGCGGAGCGTGGGTGTAGTCGACCGGGGTTCGGCTGAAATCCACCGGGTGGCGCACCGTGGGGATCTCCCGCTCTCCGAAACCTGCCATGACCACCGGCTCCAAGCCGAGGCCCTCGGCGAAGTGGACACCTTCGTCCACCCCGAGGATCGGCGCGCAAGGCACCTGCGCCGCCTTGAGCCGTTCGAACCAGTCTGCGGCGTTGCGCGTGCTGAGTCCATCGATCAGGAGCTGACGCAGCTCCACGCGGTTGGCGTTTCGCGCCCCCACGGTGGCGAAGCGCTCATCCACAGCAAGCTCGGGAGCCCCGAGGCACTGGCACAGGCGGGCGAACTGCCCGTTGTTCCCCACCGCGATCACCATGTTCTTGTCCAGAGTGGGGAATGGTTCGTAGGGATACAGGCTCGGGTGCTCGTTCCCCATGCGGGTCGGGACGCTGCCGCCGGCCACGTAGGCGGCGGACTGGTTGACCAGTCCCGAGAGCGCCGAGGTCAACAGATTGAGCTCGACGTGCTGCCCGGTCCCGGACCCCTGGCGCTCATGGAATGCCCCCAGGATGCCGGAGACCGCGTGGAGTCCGGTGATCACGTCGAAGAGCGCCACGCCGGCGCGGTAGGGTTCACCGGATGCGCTACCGGTGAGGCTCATCATCCCTGAAAGCGCCTGGGCAAGCAGGTCGTAGCCGGGAAGGTCAGCTCCACCTGCGGTGCCGAAGCCGGTGATGGAGGCGTAGACGAGATCAGGACGCCACGCGCTGACGCTGTCGTAGTCGAGGCCGTAGCGCCTGAGTCCTCCAGGCTTGAAGTTCTCCACCAAAACATCGGCCCGAGCGATGATCCCTTCCACGACCCTGAGCTGCGCCGGGTCCGAGAAGTCCAATGCGATGGATTGCTTATTGCGGTTGACCGAGAGGAAGAACGTGCTCTCCCCGTCCCGGTGCGGCGGAACCCATGCGCGGGCGTCGTCGCCGGTGGTGGATTCCACCTTGATGACGGTCGCGCCCATATCGGCGAGGAGCATCGTGGCGTAGGGCCCTGCGAGAACCCTGCTGAGATCCGCCACCACCACGCCGGCCAGCGGCCCTGTGCCACGGCGACCAAAGATCTCCTCCAGAACACCCAAGTCATCGACTCGACTCATGTCGTCTCTCTTCCTATTCTTCTGTCATCTGTTCGACGTCGGGGCTGCTCAGCCTGCGTACTCATACCAACCACGGCCGTTCTTGCGTCCGTAGCGGCCCTGCTCGTAGAGCTTCTGCACGGACGGGTGCGGCAGGTCTGCCGGGTCCCCGCTCTGCTCGTACTCGGAAAGTCGGATCAGGTACGACACATCGATCCCCACCAGGTCCATGAGCTCGAACGGACCCATGGGGTGGCCCAAGGCTGTCCGGGCGGCCACATCGATGTCCTGGTAGCTGGCCACACCGTCCGCTTCCAGCCGAAGAGCCTCGTTCCGAAGGGCGCCCAGCAGACGGTTGGCGACGAACCCCGGGATCTCCTTGTTCAATCGGACAGGCTGCTTGCCGAGTCGGTGCACCATCCCAAGAGCGGCCTCCACGGTTGCGTCCGAGGTCTGTGGGTTGCGCACCACCTCGACGCAGTTCATCACCAGGGCCGGGTTGAAGAAGTGCATGTTGCACACCCGGTCCGGCCTGGCTGTGGCATCCATGAGCAGGGACGAAGGTATCGTCGAGGAGTTGGTCGCCAGGATCACATGTTCCGGGGCGGCCTCGTCGAGGTCGGCGAAGAGCTGTCGCTTGATGTCGATCCGCTCCACGGCGGCCTCGAGCACGAAGTCGGTCGTCCGAGCCGCCTCGAGGGAGTCCGTCGTATACATCATCCGCTCCAGCGCCGAGTCGACCTCGTCGCGGCTGAATGTCCCCTTCTCGGCCAGTCGTCGGAGGCGCCGCTGCGCCTCGTCCCGCGACTGGTCGAGAGCTTCGGGGGCCAGGTCGCCTGTGGTGACGCGGTAGCCAGCCAGGGCGTAGGCCGCACCGATCTGTGTCCCCATGGCCCCAGCGCCGACGACGAGGACGTCGTCGATGGTGTCGATGGTGTCGATGGTGTCGATGGTGTCGATGGTCGAATCGGGCGTCATATCTGCTCCTTGAGGTGTTTCGCTGAAGTGCTCGGAAACTGTCCCGGGTTGGTCACGGGATCAGCGATCGGGATCTGGATGTCACTCCTCGGCGCGGAATCGCGCTCGGCGCTTCTCGAGGAACGCCGTGGCACCTTCAGCCTTCTCATCGGAGGCGTAGAGCAGGGACTGCGCCAGGCGTTCGAGCAGCAGCCCTGTGGACTGGTCCGTCTCGGCGCCGCCGCGCACGACGAGCTTGGCCAGCCGCACGGCCAACGGACCCTTGGCCAGGATCGTCTCGGCCGTGGACAGCACGGTGTCCATCAGCTCCTCCGCCGGGACCACGTTGGTCACCAGCCCGATGCGCAGTGCCTCCTCCGCGTCGATGATGCGGCCGGTGAGGATCATCTCCTGCGCCCGGCCCAGGCCGACAAGTCGTGACAGCCGCTGGGTGCCTCCGGCGCCAGGAAGAATTCCGAGGTTGGTCTCGGGCAGGCCGAATTGAGCGTTCTGCGCCGCCACGCGGATGTCGCAGGACATCGCCAGTTCGTTGCCCCCTCCCAGTGCGAATCCGTTGACCGCTGCGATGGTGGGCAGATCAGATTCCTGGATCCGGTCCCACAACCGCTGCATCCGGGCCGTGAGCCCGTCACGCAGCGTGTAGCCGATGAGTTGGTTGATGTCCGCACCGGCGACGAACGCCTTCTCTCCGTGACCGGTGAACACGATGGCACCGACGTCATCGTTGCGCTCGAGCGCGTTCAGAGCGGCCTCGATCCCATCCAGCACGCCGAAGTTCAGCGCATTGCGCACCTCCGGGCGGTTCACGGTCACAACAGCAACACCGCCTCTGATCTCCGTGGTGACGACGCTTGTCCCGGCGGCAGCACCGTTGGCGCTGGTGGTGGTGGTCTCTGTCATGTCTGGTCCTTTCGATCAGGCGACGCTTGTCGCAGACGCGGGAATCTGGGCGGGGGCAGCACCGTCGTCGGAGGGGGTCCGGGGCTTCACGGTCAGGAAGGCGAGTATGAGGCTGACAGCCACGAGCGCCAGTCCCAGGACCGCGCTGAGCGGCGCTGGCATGAACAGCAGGAACCCTCCGACGGCGCCCGCGAGGCGACCCAGGACGGGCATCCGGCGGTCGAAGCCGACCGTCCAGCCTTCGATGGCGGAGGCCAGGGCATAGACGCCCACGATGCTCAGCGCGAACGCGAGCAGCACCCGCCCGGGGGAATCTTGTGCCACGAGCGCAGGGTTGAGGGCGAATCCGAACGGAACGATGTACTTCACCGCTCCCAGCTTCATGGCGGCCACGCAGGTACCCATGGGGGAAGCCTTGGCGATGCCTGCCGCGGCGAAGGCGGCGAGACCCACGGGTGGGGTGATGTAGGAGACGGATGCCCAGTAGATGACGAACAGGTGCGCAGCGAGCGGGTTGACCCCGAGGTCGATGACCGCTGGAACCATCACGATCGCCAGGAACACGTACGCCGCGGAGATCGTCATCCCCATGCCGAGGATGAAGCAGGTGACGGCGCCGGCAATGAGGATGAGCACCACGTTGTCGCCGACCACTGCGACCAGTTCGCGGGCAAGAGAGAGACTCACCCCCGTCGCCGTGAGGCCTCCGACGATCAGGCCGACGCCGGCGATGATCCCGATGATGTTGCCCAGCGTCCGGCCGGCCGCCACCAGGAATTCGGCGAACTCCCGGAGTCCGAATTTCTGGCTTGGGCGCAGGACTGCCACGACCAGAAGCACCAGGATCACCCAGTAGGGCACCTGGGTCTCGGAATTCGTGAAGAAGAGCATCCCGGTCAGCAGACCCAGCGCCAGGATGTAGGGCCAGCCCTGCAGCAGCGTGACCAGGGTACGGGGCAGGAGGGCCGGCGATACGCCTTTCAGCCCCTTGCGGGCGGCATAACCGTCCACCTGGAGGTAGATGCCCAGGAAGAAGAGTGCTGCAGGAATGGCCGCGGCGATGAGGATCTCGGTGTAGGGAACTCCCACGAAGGAGACCATCAGGAACGCTGCGGTACCCATGATGGGCGGTGTGATGGACCCGCCGGAGGATGCCGTTGCTTCGATCCCTCCGGCGTAGGTGGGGCTGAATCCGGAGCGCTTCATGGCGGGGATGGTCATGGGTCCCGTAGTGAGGACGTTGGACACGGCGCTTCCGCTCATCATGCCCATTGATGCGCTGCTCGCCACAGACACCTTCGCCGCGCCGCCTCGGTAGCGGCCGAAGATCGACATGGAGAGCTTGTGGAAGAAGTCTGCCCCGCCGGTGTGCTGCAGGGCCACCCCGAAGACGAGAAAGCCGATCAGAATGGTCGCTGCGGTTTGGATGGGCAGGCCCAGCAGGCTCTCGGCTCCCATGGTGTGCACCTGTGCCAGGGTCTTGAGGTCGTAGGTGACACCCTGGAGGACGCCGATAGGAAGATCCGCCGCCACCAGTGGATAGAGCGAGAACAGCAGGGCGATCGCGGTGACGATCATTCCCCCGGTCCGGCGCAGCGCCTCGAGCACCACGATCCACAGCAGGAACGCTGCGACCGTCGCGGCGGTGGGCGCCATGTACTCCCAGCCGAAGTCATAGATCCGCGTCCCGTTGACGGCGAAATAGCCGCAGGCGCTCGCCGCAACCACCATCAGCAGGACATCGAAAGCCTGAACCGGGCGTTCCTTGGGAGCGACGTCGTCACCAGACGCATCCTCCGACTGTTCCGCTGCTTGGGCGAGCGGGATCTTTCGCAGGGGATTGACGATGAACACCACGGGAAGGAACACGCCCAGGATCAGATAGAGGTACGAGTTTCTCAACAGGCCCAGTCCGCCCACGTTCCAGAAGAAGACCTGATTCATGGCGATCAGCACACCCAGGACCGTCAGCACGATCACTACCGTCCGCCAGAATGGCGTCACTCGGTTCTCAGCTCTCATCGCCAGTCCTCTCGTTGCCCAAATCGTCGGCCTTCCAAGCGGCCCAGTCTCCTGCGAGCTCCTCCTCTGAGGACGACTCGACAACGTTGGGCCAGGCCTCCCGCATCCGCTCGCCACGCTCGATCAGTGCGTTGTTCTTCTCCTCGAGCTCCTCCGTCCATACGCCCCGCTCCTCGAAGAAGCGGACAGTGCCGGCATGGAAGGGAACCACCAGAGGTTCCTTGAGAACCGCGTCGAGGGAGAACTGCGGAGTGTCCGGCGTGGTGTCCTCGTAGTGCTCATAGTTCTCTACGATCGTTTTCACCAGGCGGTAGACCTCCTCGGGGTCTCGGTCCCCCATCGTGGTGATCGGAATCGTGTACTCCAGGACCTGGGCGCTCTCGCCCTCCTCCACTCCGGGGGCGTCGGTGACCTCACCGACGTTCACCATGGGCATGAGCTCGTCCCAGGTCTCGTAGCGGTCCGGGTCTTGGTCGTCGAAGGTCAGCCACTTCACATCGGTCGTGGAGGCGAGCTCCTCGATGTTGGACCCGACCACGTTCTGGTAGAGGGAGTCGATCTGACCCGCCTCGAGAGCGTCAAGCTGCTCGGCGTAGGAAATGGGAACCTTCTCGACGTCGTCGCCGGTCAGCCCGCCATAGTTGAGGAAGCCCTCCATCTTGTTGTTGATGGAGGTGTTAGCTGTCAGATCCGGGAATTTCGTGCCCTCCAGATCTTCGAAGGAGTCGATGCCGCTGTCCGCTCGGACCAACAAGCCGTAGTAGCCGAGGGGCGCCCACACCAGGCTCACGTCCTGGGGCCCCCACTGCTCGTTGGCATACTCATAGTCGCCCTCGAAGGCGTAGTAATACTCGTCCCCGGCCCGGGCATAGTCTGCGGTGCCGTTCACCAGGGGGGCCAGTCGGCCGATGCCGGTGTCCGACGTCATCAGCCGTACCTGAAGCCCCTCTTCCCCGGTCAGCGTGTTCGCGATGGCAGCGAGGTCGTTGTAAGTGCCCGTGCCCACGCTGTACGTGGACCACACCGATTGCTCCGGCAGGGCGTCGGGGTCTGCCGGATCAGCAGCGTCGCCGCTGGCACATCCGGCAAGGAAGAGCAGTGCGGCGGCGCTCAGGGCAGTTGAACGGATCTTCGCTGTCTTCATCGTGGCCTTTCGATCTACAGAGGTCGGCGCTCAGCGCCCGGAGAAGGAAGGAGCCCTCTTTTGGAGGAAGGACTGCTTGCCTTCCAGAAAGTCGGAGGTGCCGAACAGTGCCGGCTGGTGGTCCCGTTCGAATGTGAGGGCCTCCTGGTACGTGCTGGAGGCCTCACGAACTGCACGCTTGACGGCAGCGACGGCCAACGGAGCGCGGCTCGCGAGCTCCTCGGCGCGGTCAACGGCGGCGTGCAGTACGCCTTGTTCCGTGGCCAGATGATCGGCGAGACCCATGGCGAGAGCCTCCGTTGCTGTCAGCGGCGCGGCTTCGATCAGAATCCTGCGCGCCCGAGCAGCTCCCACGCGTTGGGACAGCGAGTGCGTCAGTCCTCCGTCTGCTGTGAGACCCAATCGGGTGAACGGGAACAGGAACCGCGCAGTGTCATCGATCACGACGACATCGCAGCAGCACACCAGACCAACCGCTATACCGGCTGCGGGCCCGGTCACCGCGGCGACCACTGGTTTTTCGAGGGCCGCGAACTGGAGTATGAGGGACGTGACCTCTCCCATGCGGGCGACACCATCGTCGAAGCTGCGAGGAGGCATCGCGCTCAGGTCTCCGCCTGCGCTGAAGCACTCCCCCGCACCGGTCAGAACCAGTGCCCGCACGCTCGGTTCCGTCGCAAGAGCAGTCAGCTTGGCACGCAGTTCGGAACGCATTCGGGACCCGATCGCATTGCCGCGGGGCTGATCGTCAAGCACCACCACGGCTACGGCGCCCTCACGTCGAACACGCACTCGCGCCGAGGTGTCAGCGGGAAACGGTTGCGGCATGGAGGACTCCAATGTGTACGGAAAATGTCGTGCAGATCACACTTCCATGGCCACTCATAAACTTCAAATACCTAATCAACCGTCCATTGATACCTATACGGTCATTATTCTTCGGGAAGTGTTGCCTGGGTCACAAGTGAGCAATCCTTGAAGGGAACCCCATCACGCCCGTCCTTGAGGAGGACCTCATGAACCAAGCCGCGACCGACCTGCTCGATGTCGAAGCAGATTTCAGTTCCGAAGAGCGCGAAACCCAGATGGCAGTTCGCGAGTTCGTGGATCGGCGCATCCGTCCGAATATCGCCGAATGGTACGCAGACGCGCACTTTCCGCAGGAGATCATCTCCGAGATGGCCAGGCTTGGTCTGCTCGGCATGCATATCCAGGGCTATGGCTGCGCGGGGAAGTCCGCGGTGCAGTACGGCATCGCCATGCAGGAGCTCGAGGCCGGTGATTCTGGTCTGCGCACCTTCGTCTCAGTCCAGGGATCGCTCGCCATGTCCGCGATCGCCAAGCACGGATCCGAGGAGCAGAAGCAGCGCTATCTTCCGGGCATGGCTGCCGGCGAGATCATCGGGTGCTTCGGACTGACCGAACCCACCGCAGGCTCGGATCCGTCGACCATGGCGACCACAGCAGTGCGCGAGGGTGACCAGTGGACCCTCCGGGGCGCCAAGCGGTGGATCGGCCTCGCCTCAATCGCCCACGTGGCTGTGATCTGGGCGAAAGTTCTCGATGAAAGTGGTCACGAGAGGGTCCGTGGCTTCCTTGTCCCCACCGACACTCCCGGGTTCACCGCAACTCCTATCGAGCAGAAGCTCTCCATGCGTGCCTCCATCCAGTGCGATATCACTCTCGAGAACGTCAAGCTCCCGTCCGATGCCATCCTGCCCAAGAACCCTGGGTTGCGAGGCCCTTTCTCCTGTCTGAACGAGGCCCGTTACGGGATCATCTGGGGTGCCCTGGGAGCTGCTCGGGACAGCTTCGAGGCCGCCCTGGCGTACTCGCAGCAGCGGGTTCAGTTCGACAAGCCGCTTGCGGCGTACCAGCTTTCCCAGGCGAAGCTGGTGAACATGGCCCTGGAGATCCAGAAGGGGCAGCTACTGGCGCTGCGAATCGGTCGGCTCAAGGACGAGGGGCGATTGGAGAACCACATGATCTCGGTGGGAAAGCTCAACAACTGCAGGATCGCGATCGACGTGTGCCGAGAGGCGCGCACGATGCTCGGGGGCAACGGTGTCACTCTTGAATATTCACCGCTGCGTCACTCGAACAACCTCGAGTCTGTGCGCACCTACGAAGGCACCGATGAGGTGCACAGCCTGATCCTCGGCCAGCACCTCACCGGGCACTCCGCCTTTCGTTGAGGCAGACTGCGCTCGGACTTACCCCGAGCTGACGTCTGCGACAGACTGAAGCCATGGACGAACCACATTCCGCGATCTCCGACCGCGATATGGAACGCGCGATCCTCGAGCTGCTCGCCCAGCGGGCTGCGACCGCGACAATCTGTCCCTCCGAGGCCGCCCGCGCGGTGGGCGGTGAGCAGTGGCGGGAGAAGATGGACGCGGCGCGCGCCGCCGCTTGGCGCCTCGTCGCTGCAGGCGCCGTGGAGATCACCCAGCGCGGAGAAGTGGTCGACCTGACCACGGCCCGCGGCCCGATCCGGATCCGGCGTCGTGCGGCTGGGCAGAACACCGGACAGCCGGCCTGAAGCAGAGGAGTCACACCCGTGCTCAGCAGTGAGATCGCCGACCTGGCCGGGGTGACCGTGCGCACGGTGCGCCATTACCACCAGATGGGACTGCTCCCCGAGCCTCCGCGCAGCAGCGCAGGCTACCGCCGCTATGACATCAGCCATCTGGTCCAGCTCCTGCGCATCAAGAGACTCACCACCCTGGGCGTCCCGCTCGCGGAGCTCCCCACGGTACTGGACGGTCCGTCCGCCGCAGAGGACCTGCTCGAGGAGCTCGATCTGCAGGCCGCTGCGGAGATCGACCGACTCGAGGCCCGCCGGGCGCGCATCGCCGAATTGCGCCGCAGCGGTGCTCCGCTGGATCTCCCCCCGGAGCTCGCCGATTGGCGCTCGGCTCCGGACGCATCCGTCTCTGAAGAGATCTCGCGGTATGAGCACGAGCAGCTGGTGCTGCTGGGACACCTTCTCGACGACGGCGGCCATCAGGTGTTCACCGAAGGGTTCGCGGCACTCAACGCCCGAATGATCGCACCGCTGACGGCGCGCTTCTCCGCCCTGGATGCCGAGACTCCCGAGGCTGAGGTCGACTCGCTGATCCAGGAGATGGCCTTGGTTCTGCGTCCCGTGCAGGAACGCTTCGCCGAGCTGCCGCCGCTGGATGACCAGGTCACAGCCCTCATGGAGGAGCTGAACCTGCGCAGGCTCCACCCGGTGCAACGCCGCGTCCTGACCCGGATCCAGCAGGAGTTGGAGCACCCCCAGGCGGACTGAGGCACGCGAGTTTGACCCTGACGCGACGTCATAGCCTTCACTGTGGGCATGAAAAGAACCTCCTTCTTCTATTTCGCCTCATTCGTCACCTCGCTGCTGGGCAACTCGGTCACCGCCATCGCCCTTCCGCTGCTCGTGCTCTTCACCACCGGCAGCCCGCTCGACGCCGGGATCGTAGCGATCGCGGCGGCGCTTCCGGCCGCGATCGCCGGACTCCTGATGGGTTCTCTGATCGATCGGATCAATCGCCGCACCGCCTCGATCCTCTCGGACGCCATCTCCGCCGTCGCCCTGGTCATCCTGCCCATCGTGGAGCTCACGGCAGGCCTGAACCTGGGCTGGTTCATCGCGGTGGCCATCCTGGGCTCCTTCGGTGACGTCCCCGGCATGACCGCCCGGGAGGCGATGCTGCCGGCCATCGCGAAGGCGGTGGGATCGGAGCCTGCCCGGCTCATCGGACTGCGCGAGGCAATGACCGGTGTGACCATGCTGATCGGTCCCGCAGTGGCCGGAGTGCTGGTCGCAGCTCTGGAACCGGTGACAGTCCTGTGGATCACCTCCGGGATGGCTGCCCTCGCGGTGCTGCTCACCCTCGGCATCCCGTCCGGGGCGACGGCACACCAGCGCCACCGCGACGCGGCGCCCACCACCCAGGGCGTCCGCGGACTCCTGCACGGCCTGACCTTGCTGCTCCGCTCCCCCCTGCTGCGCATGATGCTCCTGCTGGCGGTCACGCTCGGGGTCGTGCTGGCGGCCATGCAGGGCATGGTGATCCCGGTCCATTTCGCCTTCCAGGATGAGCCGCAGTTCGTCGGATTTGTGCTCAGCTCCCTGGCCGCAGGCCTGCTCGTCGGCGGCGGCCTCTTCGCCGGCCTGGCCAGCAGGATTCCGCGCCGGGTCTGGTTCATCTCCGGGATCGCCACCCTGGCGGTGGGTCTGGGCGGCCTCGCCTTCCTGGGCCCGGTCTGGTCGATCTTCGCCTCCGCAGCGGTCGCCGGCCTCGGGGGCGGCGCCATGAACGCCGTCGTCGGGCTGACCTTCGTGGAAAACGTCGCGGAGAACCAGCGCGGCAGGGTCCTCGGCGCCCAGAACGCCATCCTGACCCTCACTCCGGCCCTGGGCATCGGCGGCGGCGCCATCCTGATCGAGGGCGGCAGCCTGCACCTGGCCACCACAGTCTTCGTCAGCCTCTGGGTGATCGTCGCCCTGGCCTCGCTGCTGAGTCCGCGGGTCCGCAGACTCCGCGAACCCGCCCGGGAACTCGTCGACGCATGAGGGCCAGAGCCCAGTGTTGACCGTCACACCTCCAGTGCTATACTGAACGAACGGTCGGTAAATAATGCGACGGAATAGAGGATGACCATGTCACCCGAGAACCACCAGCACGCTCCCCTGCACCTCGCCGATGAGGCTGACGCCGCAGCGGCACTCGCCGAGGCGGAGGCCGGGCAGAACCGCTTCGACGAGATCATCGCCGAAGACTCCCGGATCGAACCGCGGGACTGGATGCCCGAGTCCTACCGGAAGTCACTGGTGCGGCAGGTCTCCCAGCACGCGCACTCCGAGATCATCGGCATGCAGCCCGAAGGCAACTGGATCTCCCGCGCCCCGAGCCTCAAGCGCAAGTCCATCCTGATGGCCAAGGTCCAGGACGAGGCCGGACACGGGCTCTACCTCTACTCCGCCGCCGAGACCCTCGGCCGCCCCCGCGAAGAGATGTACGACCAGCTCTACAGCGGCAAGGCCAAGTACTCCTCGATCTTCAACTACCCCGCCCGGACCTGGGCGGACATCGGGGCGATCGGCTGGCTGGTCGACGGCGCCGCCATCGTGAACCAGGTGCCGCTGTGCCGTGCATCTTATGGGCCCTACGGACGCGCCATGGTGCGGATCTGCAAGGAAGAGTCCTTCCATCAGCGCCAGGGCTGGGAGATCCTCTACTCGCTCTCCCACGGCACGGAAGCGCAGCACCAGATGGCCCAGGACGCCGTGAACCGCTTCTACGGGCCGGCGCTGCAGATGTTCGGCCCGCCGGACGGAGACTCCCCGAACTCCCAGCAGTCCATGGCCTGGAAGATCAAGCGCTTCACCAACGATGAGCTGCGCCAGCGCTTCGTGGACATGCTGGTCCCGCAGGTCGAAGCCCTGGGACTCACGCTTCCGGACCCTGAGCTGAAGTGGAACGAAGAGCGCGGCCACTACGACTTCGGAGACCTGGACTGGGACGAGTTCTTCGCCGTGATCAAGGGCAACGGCCCGCTGAGCCGGCAGCGCTTGGAGCACTACCGCAAGGCCCGCGATGAGGGCGCCTGGGTCCGTGAAGCCGCGGTCGCCTACGCGAACCGGCAGTCCCAGGAGCAGGATCAGGCCGCCCTGATCGGCGCCTGACCCTCTCCCCCGCCACACCCCAGCCACTCACCACGAGAAAGACGAGGCCATGACCTCCAGCGCAGATTCCAGCTCCTGGCCCCTCTGGGAGGTCTTCATCCGGTCCTCACGCGGGCTCTCCCATGTCCACGCGGGCTCGCTGCACGCACCTGATGCCACCATGGCGATCCGCAACGCCCGGGACCTCTACACCCGGCGCAACGAGGGCACCTCGGTGTGGGTGGTGCCGGCCGAGGCCATCATGGCCTCGGATCCGGACTCCAAGGGTGCCTACTTCGAGTCCGCCCAGGGCAAGAGCTACCGCCACGCCACGTACTACACCCAGTCCGAAGGGGTGAAGCACCTGTGAGCTTCGCATCGCATGATTCCGCCACCCGCCAGTCCCAGGGTGAGGCGATCACCGCCGAGGAGATCGCCGAATCCGGCGCCAAGGCCGATGACGCCACCGCCCGCTACGCCCTGCTGCTGGGAGACGACTCCCTGATCCTCGCCCAGCGGCTGAGCGCCTGGATCTCCCGGGCACCCGAGCTGGAGGAGGACGTCGCGCTGGCGAACATCTCCCTGGACCTGCTCGGACACGCCCGCTTCCTGCTCACCTACGCCGGCACCGCCTGGGGCAAGTCCGAGGACGACCTCGCCTACTTCCGCGGCGAGGAGGAATTCCGCTCCTGCCGCCTGGTGGAACAGGAGAACGGCGACTTCGGCAAGACCATCGCCCGGCAGCTGATCTTCAGCTTCTACCAGCACGAGCTCTACAGCCGGCTGGTGGACTCCACCGACGCCACCCTCGCGGCCATCGCGGAGAAGGCGCTCAAAGAGGTGGACTACCACCAGGACCACGCCGCCCAGTGGATCCTGCGGCTGGGCCTGGGCACCGAGGAGTCCGCCCGCCGAGTCCAGGACGGCCTGGACTCGGTGTGGTCCTACGTCGAGGAGCTGTTCACCGATGTGGAGCCGATGACTTCCCTCGGCGAGATCGCCGTGCTGCCCTCCACGCTGCGCGAGCCGACGCTGACCCGGCTGCACCAGGTCATCGAACAGGCCGGGCTGAGCATCCCCGACATGTCCGGCGCCCACGGGGCGGACCGCTCCGGACGGCATTCCGAGCAGCGCGGATTCATCCTGGCCGAGATGCAGGTGCTGGCCCGCCAGCACCCCGGAGCCACCTGGTGAAAGGAGCGCTGATGGCCGTGATGGGACCAGAATCCGTGACCCTGCCCGCCGACGCCACGGTCTGGGAGGTCGCCGCGAGTGTGAACGACCCCGAGATCCCGGTGCTCAGCATCGCCGATCTCGGGATCCTGCGCGAGGCCGCGGTGGAGCCCGACGGCACCGCCGTCGTCGTCATCACCCCCACCTACTCCGGCTGCCCCGCCATGGACACGATCACCGCTGACGTGACCGCCGCGCTGCGCCATGCCGGGCATGAGAAGGTGCGCATCGAGACGGTGCTGCATCCGGCGTGGACCACCGACTGGATGACCGATCAGGGCAAGGCGAAGCTGCGTGAATACGGCATCGCCCCGCCCACCGGCAAGGCCGCGCTGGGACCGGTCCGGGTGGGGCTGAGCGTGAAGTGTCCCCGGTGTGACTCCCCCAATACTCGCGAGATGACCCGCTTCGGCTCCACCGCATGCAAGGCGCTCTACCAGTGCCGGAGCTGCCTGGAGCCCTTCGACCACTTCAAGGTGCACTGATGTCCACGACCACCCGCCGCCGCGCGACCTTCACCACGCTCACCGTCTCCGAGGTGCGCCCGCTGACATCGGACTCCGTGGAGGTCACCTTCGCGGTGCCGCCGGAGCTGCAAGAGGACTTCGACTACGCGCCGGGTCAGTACGTGGCGCTGCGCACCGAGCTTGAGGGCCAGGAGGTCCGTCGCTCCTACTCCATCTGCACCGAACCCACTCCCGGTGAGATCCGGGTGGCGATCAAGCGCGACATCGGCGGGCTCTTCTCCAACTGGGCCAACGAGTCGCTCAAGCCTGGAGATCAGATGGAGGTGATGAACCCCTCCGGGGCGTTCGTCTCCAAGACCGCGATCACCTCGATGAACAACCCGGCCAAGCTCGCCGAGGAGGCCGTGGCGCAGCGCTCGGACGTGCACCTGGTCGCCTTCGCCGCCGGTTCCGGGATCACCCCGATCATGGCGATCGCCCGCTCCGTGCTGGCTGCCTCGAAGGACTCCACCTTCGACCTGGTCTACGCCAACCGCTCCGCGTCCGACGTGATGTTCGCCGAGGAGCTCGGCGACCTCAAGGACCGCTACCCCTCCCGGCTCGCGGTGCACCACGTGCTCAGCCGCGAGCAGCGGATCAACCCGCTGCTCACCGGACGGATCGACGAGGAGAAGCTCAGCGACCTCCTGGACAAGGTGCTGCGGGTGAAGGACACCGACGAGTGGTTCCTCTGCGGCCCCTTCGAGCTGGTGCAGATGGCCCGGGACTCCCTGGCCGCGCGCGGCGTCGAGGAGGACAACATCCGGTTCGAGCTGTTCACCACCGGACGCCCGGACCGCCCCGAGGGCCAGCGGGGCCGCAAGGTCGAAGCCGACCCGGAGGGTGAGAACGTGCAGATCGAGTTCACCCTGGACGGGCTCACCGGCCAGATCGCGTCGCCGGTGGTCTCGGGCGAGACCGTGCTCAACGCCGCGCTGCGCGCACGTCCCGATGTCCCCTTCGCCTGCGCCGGCGGCGTCTGCGGCACCTGCCGCGCCAAGGTGGTCTCCGGGGACTTCGAGATGGAGGAGAACTTCGCGCTGGAATCCGACGAGGTCGACGCCGGCTACGTCCTGACCTGCCAGACCCGGCCCACCTCCAAGCAGCTCGTCGTCGACTACGACGCCTGAGCCCCGCGACCACGACGCCTGAGCCCCGCGACGACGACGCCTGCGCACACCTCGACGCCTGCCACCCACACCTGGAGACCCATGATCAACCTGACCATCAGCGAGGGCGTCGCCGAGATCGTCCTCGACGCTCCGAAGAAGCTGAACTCTCTGGATGAGGGCGCGCTCGACGCCCTCGACGCCGCCTACCAGGAGGCTGAGGCCGCCGGCGTCCGGGCGCTGCTGCTGCGCGGGGAGGGCAAGGGCTTCTGCGCCGGCCGGGACATCTCCCACGTGGTGCCCGCCACCGACGACGCGCTGGGCTACCTCCAGGACAAGGTCACTCCCCTGATGCGCCGGATGGCGGCCTTCCCGGCTCCGACCTTCGCCGCGGTGCAGGGCGCCTGCCTGGGTGTGGGACTGGGCCTGGCGATCGCCACCGACGTGGTCTACGTGGCCGAGAACGCGAAGATCGGCTCCCCCTTCGCCGCACTGGGCGCCACCCTTGACTCCGGCGGCCACGCGCTCTTCGTCGAACGCCTGGGCGCCCACCGGACGCTGGACCTGATCTACACCGCGGATCTGATGTCCGGGGCCGAAGCGGTGACCGCAGGGCTCTTCTCCCGCGCCGTGCCCGCCGATGAGCTGCTGGACTTCACCCGGGGGAAGGCCGCCGTGGCCGCCGCCGGGGCGACCCTGGCGTTTCGGGAGTCCAAGGCGCTGGTGGCCGCGGTCAGGGACCAGCGGATCGGACTGTGGGCCTCCCTGGAGGCGGAGAACCACGCCCAGGGCCGGCTCTGTGACTCTGCGGACTACTCCGAGGGCTTCGCCGCCTTCCAGCAGAAGCGGAAGCCGGTCTTTCACGGGCGCTGAGCTCAGCCACCCGCCACTTCGCGTCGGAATGCTCCCGGGGAGATCCCGTATTCATGTTTGAAGGCCCGGCTGAAGCTTGACGCCTCCGGATACCCCCACCGGGCTGCCACCGCGCTCACGGAGCGGTGCGCCTGGGAGGGGTCACCGAGCTCCATCCGGCAGCGCTGAAGCCGGCGCCGGCGGATCCACTCGCTGATGGTGGTGCCCTCCTGCGCGAAGACCCCTTGCAGGTAACGCACCGAGACATGCAACGCGCGTGCCACCGAGCTGACCCCCAGATCGGGATCCCCCAGGTGATCATCGATGTGCCGGACGCCCTCGAGATAGACCACATCCCGGGTCGGCACCTCAGAGGCTGGTCGGAACCTGGAGAGCAGCGTGGCCTGGACCAGCTGCAGCACCGCGGAGGCGGCCCTCGGGTCCGGGGCCATCTCACCCTTCTGCAGCTGCTCGTCCAGGCTGCTCAGCAGCGAGGAGGTCAGCGCGCCGAGACCGGCGGAACCCGGGATCCGCTGCGCCACCACCGCACGGGCCTGTTCGGCGGAGAGTCCGAGGTGCTCCACGGCGATCTGCACCACGAACATCCGGTAGGGCTCGCCGAAGACCAGGTCATAGGGGCGGCGCGTGTCGTAGATGACCAGGTCTCCGGGCGAGAGCATGGCCTCCCGGCCGTCCTGCCGAGTCAGTGAGCTGCCCTGGACCTGCAGCGCAAACTTGAACACGCCGGGGTCTCCTGCGGCGATCGCCTGTCGGCTGCGCCGCACGGTGACCGCGTCGCCGCCCACTCCGGCGACGCTGAGCGAACCCAGTGCCAGCCCGGTCAAGGTGCCGTGGAACTGTCGCGGATCCTCGGTGCTGGCGTCCAGCGGGACGAAGGCGGTGCTCACCGCGTGCCGCCAGGCCTCGAAGCGATCCTGGGGCGCCAGCGGGCCGGGATCGAAGCAGTGCTGCCCCGTCGTCGTGCTCATCGGGTGGCCCCTTCGGCAATCAGCATTGTCCCATCCTCCCACCGGCCTGTGATCCCCGCCACAACCGTGCACCTCATGCACAGCTCCGTGCGCCTGGGATCAAGGCGGAGAAGGGCCGCACCGCGATGCTGGGGGCACTGCACTGGACCCCCGAGCCCCGTTGAGCCAAGGAGAGCTGAGAATCGTGAATCAGACCATGACCTCCGAGTACGTCGTGATCGGCGCCGGATCCGCCGGATCCGTGATCACCCGCCGCCTGCTCGACGCCGGCCACAGCGTCCACCTGATCGAGGCCGGGGGCCGCGATGAGGATCCCAACATCCACAGTCCACAGGGCTGGCCGATGCTGATGCAGGGCGTCTCCGACTGGGCGCTGAGCACTGTGCCGCAGATCCACGCGGGACACCGCAGCATCGCCTGGCCGCGCGGGAAGGTGCTCGGCGGGTCCGGATCGCTCAACGGCATGATCTACATCCGGGGCCACCGTTCGGACTATGACAAGTGGGCCGCCGCCGGGTGTGAGGGGTGGGGCTGGGAGGACGTGCTGCCGCTGTTCAAGCGCTCCGAGGACCATGAAGACGGAGCATCGGAGTTCCACGGTGCCGGTGGTGAGCTGCACGTGGAGAAGATCGTGAACCGCCACGCAAGCTCCGAGGCCTTCGTCGAAGCCGCCGGCATCCTCGGCATCTCCGAGACCCAGGACTTCAACGGCGCGCAGCTCTCCGGCGCCGGGTTCAACCACACCACCACCAAGGACGGGAAGCGACACAGCCCCTGGCGGGCCTTCATGCACCCGATCCTGGGCCACGAGCGGCTGACCCTGACCACTGACGCCCTGGTACACCGGATCACCGTGGACTCCGGACGCGCCACCGGGGTGGAGTACAGCACCTCGGAGGGCACGCAGATCGCGCACGCCACCGCGGAGATCGTGCTCTGCGGCGGCGCCATCGGCTCCCCGAGCATCCTGCAGCACTCCGGGATCGGTGATCCCGCCGACCTGCGCGAGGCGGGGATCAGCACGGTCCTCGAGCTGCCCGGAGTGGGCAAGAACCTGCACGATCACGTCCTGGCCAGTGTCATCTACGAGGCCCCGGAACCGCTGGCGGAAGGACGGCACAACCTGCTCGAGGCCCAGCTCTTCGCGCACAGCCAGCAGACCCGGGAGGAGGCGCCGGACATCCAGCCGCTCTTCATGCATTTCCCCTATCCCACCGACGGCGGCGCGGTGCCCGAGGCCGGGTTCACCATCAATGCAGGGATCGTGCGGCCGCTCTCCCGCGGCACGCTGCGGGTGACAAGCCCGGACCCTCGGGTCGCGCCGCTGCTGGACCCGAACCTGCTGGCCGAGAACTACGATCTCGAGGCGCTCTGCGACGCCATCGAGCTCTGCCGGGAGATCGGCGCCCAGGATCCGCTCACCCCCTACCGCAAGGCGGAGTTCAGCCCCGCAGCGCCGCTGCAGACCCGCGATCAGGTCCGGGCCCACGCCCGGGCGATGGCGGGGACCTATCACCACCAGGCGGGCACCTGCCGGATGGGGGTCGACGACCTCTCTGTGGTGGACCCACAGCTGCGCCTGCGCGGGGTCACCGGGCTGCGCGTGGCAGACGCCTCGATCATGCCGGCCCTGCCCAGCGGCAACACCAACGCCCCCTCGATCATGATCGGCGAGAAGGCCGCCGACCTGCTGCTGGGCCGCTGAGCCCGAAGCACCAGACCTGAACCAGACCTGAACAGACCCGCTGACGCCACCAAGGAGAACACCATGACCACCACCACGCTGCTCGAGGAGATCACCACCTCCCAGGGCCAGGAGATCCACGACCCCGCCACCGGCGAGCTCATCGGCCACGCACCGCTCACCTCGGCCGCGGACCTCGACGACGCCGTGGCCCGCGCCGTGCGCGCCCAGCCCGCCTGGGCCGCCGCCGGTCACAGCACGCGGCAGGCCGCGCTGCAGTCCGCCGCCGATGCGGTGGAGGCCCACGCCGAGGAGCTCGCCCAGCTGCTCTCCCGCGAGCAGGGCAAGCCGCTGAACGGGCCCAACGCGCGCTTCGAGGTCGGCGCCTGCGTGGCCTGGCTGCGCACCGCGGCCTCGATCCCGGTGGAGCCGGAGGTGCTGCTCGATGATGAGTCCGGCCACGCCGAGCTGCATTACCGCCCGCTCGGCGTCGTCGGCGCCATCGGGCCCTGGAACTGGCCGATGATGATCTCGATCTGGCAGATCGCGCCCAGCCTGCGGATGGGCAACACCGTGGTGATCAAGCCCTCCGAGTACACCCCGCTGAGCGTGCTGGCCCTGGTGAAGGTGCTCAACTCGGCGCTGCCAGCCGATGTGCTGATCGCGGTCCCCGGCGACGGATCCCGGGGCAGGCAGCTCACCGAGCATCAGGACATCGCGAAGATCATGTTCACCGGGTCGGTGACCACCGGCAAGGCCATCATCAAGACGGCCGCAGACACCATGAAGCGGATGACCATGGAGCTCGGCGGCAATGATGCCGGGATCGTCTTGGACGACGCCGACCCGCAGGCGATCGCGGAGGATCTGTTCTGGGGCGCCTTCATCAACACCGGTCAGACCTGCGCGGCGCTGAAGCGGCTCTACGTCCCGGACTCGATCTATGACGAGGTCTGCCAGGCGCTGACCGAGGTGGCGGCCAAGATGCCCATGGGCATCGGCCTGGAAGAGGGCAACGTGCTGGGGCCGCTGCAGAACGCGAAGCAGCGTGAGATCGTCGCGCGGCTGGTGGAGGCCGCGAAGGACTCCGGTGCCCGCGTGCTGATCGGGGCTGACCCCGACGACGACGCCCCGGGCTTCTTCTATCCCACCACCCTGGTGGCCGATATCGACCCGCAGAACCCGCTGGTCCTGGAGGAGCAGTTCGGCCCGGCGCTGCCGATCATCCGCTACACCGATCTGGAGCAGGCCATCGAATGGGCCAACGGACTCGAGGTCGGGCTGGGCTCCTCGGTCTGGTCCTCGAACCCGGAGCGCGCCACCGAGGTGGCCGCACGGATCGAGGCCGGCACCACCTGGATCAACAAGCATGGCGCGATCGACCCGCGGGTGCCCTTCGGCGGCGCCAAGCAGTCAGGCTTCGGCCTGGAGTTCGGCCTGCAGGGGCTCAAGGAGGTGGCGCAGCCGCATGTGATCAGCCGCTGAGCGAACCGGCAGCATCCCCGTCGGGCGCGCCGCTCAGGCCGAGACCCCGGGGATGCTGCCGCGCTCGGGCAGCCGCGTGCCTCGAGCGAACCCCGCCCAGAGCGCCCGGACGGCCCGGCCCGCTTCCTGAAGCTCCTCCCAGGAGGCCCCCTGCAGCATCTCCAGTCCCGCCGTGTTCTCCCGGGTGCCGAAGAGCAGCGCCAGATCGATCCCGTGGGCCGCTCCGTAGAAGTTCCCAGGCGCGGCCCAGCGGACCACGAAGTAGTGCGCTCGGCCGCCGGCGCGAGAGTGGCGCCGGAGGAAGCTGCGGATCCCGGTGACGTAGATCAGACGGGTCGCCAGCGCGCTCAGCAGCCTGGTGGCGCCGGCACCGAGCACCGGGATCTCCCGGACCCAGCTGACCGGATGGGCGACCGGGATGAACAGCCGGGTCTCCTCGGCGGTGTGCGTGATCATGATGTCGATGTGCGGCGCCACGGCCCGCCACGCGTCATCCACCTGGGTCTCCGCGGGAAGCGGGGAGGCTCCGAATGCCGGGCCGAAGGGCATGAGCCCACGCAGCCCGAACCTGGCCCCCGCGACGCGCGCCTTCTCCTGGAGCTGCAGCACCTCCTTGACGGAGGCCTGATCAGAGAGCTGTGGGCCCGCGGCGGACATGGCCGCGGTCATCTTCGCACGCCCCCGCGAGATCCCCAGCGGTGGACTCTGCATGATGCCCCGGCGGAAGAGCGTCGCGGCTCGTGGGGTGGCCATCAGGTGCGCCACGGCATCACCTCCGGCGGACTGGCCGAAGACGGTGACCGCGTCGGGGTCACCGCCGAAGGAGGCGATGTTGCGCTGCACCCATTCCAGGGCGCTGAGCTGGTCACAGAGGCCGAGGTTCGCGGTGCGACCGGGACCCCCGAGGTACCCGAAGGCCCCCAGCCGGTAGGTCACGGCGACGACGACTACCCGCTGTTCGCTCACCAGGGCCGCGGGATCGTAGATCGGGGCATCGCCGGCCCCGGTGATGTAAGAGCCGCCATGGATCCACACCATCACCGGCAGCAGCTCTCCGTCCTGCAGGTCCTTGGGCAGGGTGACCGTGAGATTCTGGCAGTCCTCCCGCTGCGGCAGCCCCCCGGTCTGACTCCCGGACACAGACTCGAGCTCCCGGATCCGCCACTGCGGACACGCAGGCGCCGGATCCATCGCGAGGCAGGGTTCGGACCAGTCGGCCACCGGGTGCGGCGGCTGGAACCGCTGGGCCCGCGCGTAGGGGATCCCCGACGCCTTGACCACCGGCCCGGCGACACGGCCGATGACCGGACCGCAGGGTGGATTGAAGCGCCGCTCAGAGTTCATGCCCATCTGCATGAGAATACGTCCCCGCAGGACACCTTCTCGGCACACCCGCTCAGCACACCCTCGCTGCGCACCCTCGCTGCGCACCGCCGTCCCAGCTGCGGCGCACCGTGGGCTACGGGGCGCCCCAGGCCTGGGAGTAGAACTCCGCGGAGCGCGAGGTGATCAGCTCGAGGTAGGCCTCTGGATTCAAGGACTGCGCCGAGTCCTCGGGCACCTCGGGGGAGAACGCGGACACCCCGAGCCCAGCCTCCCGATCCGCCACGCTGAGACCTGCGACATCGAGCAGCGTGGGGTACATGCTCAGCTGATCCACCTCGGAGCGCAACGGCGTGGGCCCGTCCGCGCCGGGGATCCAGATCCGATTGAAGATGGTGCGATCCGGGTGGTCCTGCAGCTGGTCCTGGAAGGCGTCGCCGGCGTTGATCTGTTTCAGGTGGTCGCCCATTATCACCACGGCCGTGTCCTCGAGGTAGCCCTGGTCCTCCATGTGTTCCACGAAGCCCGCCACCTCGGCCATGGAGCAGGCGAACACCGACGTGGTCGGGTCGCGGGTGTCCACATCGCAGTAGTCGAAGACATGCGTGGGCCCGTGGGTGTCCAGGGTGAGCACCGAGAGGTTGAACGGCTGCCCGCTCGCCTCGGACTCGGCGTGCAGCTCGTCGAGCTGCTCGGTCGCGTGGGCCATCAGCCTCCGGTCGCTGAGGCCCCAGTCGCTGCGAAAGCTGCTCTCCGGCTCTCCGGCGGCGCGCCAGTCGGCCAGGCCCTTCACCTCGGAGTAGCCGTGCGTCTTCAGGAAGGTGTCCTTCTCGGCGAAGGATGAGTTGGCCCCGCCGAGGAAGACGCTGGTGTAGCCGTGCTGCTCGAGCACGTCACCCAGGCAGGTGGTGCCGCCGAGGTAGGTCTTGGACTCCTCACTCTGCCCGTCCAGGGCGCCGCTGCTGGCGGCTGAGATGATCCCGCCCAGCGGGATCCCGCACTGGGTGGCGACGAGGCCCGACATGGTCCATCCCCCGCCGGCGTACTCCCGCAGGGACTCCACGCTCTGCCAGCCGTCGGCGGGATCGGTGACCGACTGCAGCGGGTCGAAGGCGTCCTTCTCGAAGAGCTCGGTGTCTTCCAGGGTCGCCTCGCCGTTCTCCAGGTAGATCAGGACCAGGTTGCGCTTATCCGACTCGCCGGTCACGCTCGGCTCCACGTGGAACTGGTCCAGGCTGTACTGAGAGTTCGCCGCCTGGATGTAGTCGGCGAGGCTCACCGAGCTGGTGAAGGACGCGGCCCCCAGGACGACCACGCTGGCTCCGGCTGTCACCCGGACGGTGCGCATCAGCCAGTGCTCGCGGAACCGCTGGCGGGGATCGCGCTTCAGACGCCGTCTGCGACGCACCTGCAGCGCTGCTGTGACCGCGATGGTGATCAGCAGCGGGAGCACGCCGATGCTCAGGATGCAGATCCAGACCAGGGCGCCGCCGCCGCCGTCGGTCTCCACGGAGACCAGGTTCAGCATCATCTGCGCAACGGTGATCTCACCCCAGAAGACGCGGATCAGGGTCGCCGCGATCAGCAGGGCGATCCCGAACCAGATCAGCAGGAAGACCGCGACCCGGCTCAGCAGGTGGCCAGATCGCTTGGCGAGGCGGATGCCCCGTCCGGAGGCAGCGCGTTCTTGGGTTCCAGCGGACACCGGGTACACCCCCTCCCTCAGCCGGGGCCCGTCTGCGGGCCGTTGCGATATGGCACCTCACAGTACCTGGTGCGGTCACGGGCATGAAGCAGGGCGGGGCCGGGGATCATCCCCCAGCCCCGCCTCGCCTCTTTCGGTGCCGCCAGTCCGCCCGAGCACCAGCCTGCGGTGAGGCTGGCCTCAGCCCGGGATCAGATCTGAATCGACCCCCGGTCAGCCCCTCTCGACGACGACCGCGCTCACGTCCACTCGGGCTTCTTCTGCTTCGCCACCCGGGTCAGCACGTCATAGGTCGCGACGACCTCGTCGTGCTGGTTGTGCAGCACGGTGTCCCAGCGAACCTCGCCATAGTCGTCGGTCTCGCGCGGGATGATCTGCTTGGCGGTCAGCGTGACCCGGATCGAGTCGTCGTAGGTGACCGGGGTCTGGAAGGAGAGGTTCTCCAGACCGGTGTTCGCCAGCACCGGGCCCGGGGCCGGCTCCACGAAGAGCCCGGCCGCCCAGGCCACCAGCAGGTAGCCGTGGGCCACACGGCGCGGGAAGAACGGGTTCGCCGTCGCCGCCTCCTCATTGGTGTGGGCGTAGAAGGTGTCACCGGTGGACTCGGCGAAGGAGGTGATGTCCTCCAGCGCCACGGTGCGCAGCCCGGAGGCGAACTGGTCCCCGATCCGCAGCTCCGCCAGGGACTTCCGGAAGGGGTGCACGGCGGTGCCATCGGCCACGGTCTCCGGGGTGGCGGTCACGGCCTTGGCGCCGCGGTGCCAGATCCCGGTGACCCCGGTGAGCAGGTCAGGTGAGCCCTGGACGGCGGTGCGCTGCATGTAGTGCTTCACGGCGCGGATCCCGCCGAGCTCCTCACCGCCGCCGGCTCGGCCGGGGCCGCCGTGGACGAGGTGCGGCAGCGGTGAGCCGTGACCGGTGGAGGTCTTGGCGTCGTCGCGGTCCAGGAAGAGCACACGCCCATGGTGCGAGGCGATCCCGCGGGCGAACTCGGCGGCGATCTCCGGGTCATGGGTGCAGACCGTGGCAACCAGGGATCCCCCGCCGAGCGCGGCGAGGTCCACGGCGTCGTCGACGTCGGTGTAACCCAGCACCGAGGTGACCGGCCCGAAAGCCTCCACCGCGTGCACCTCAGGGGTGCGGGCCTCGGCGAAGGAGAGCACGGTGGCCGGGTAGTAGGCGCCGCGGGCGGGGTCGGCCGCCCCGGTGCCCGACTCCGGGCCGCCCACGCGGACGCTGCCGCCGGCGCTGATCAGCGTGTCCACGGCGCGAGCGACCTCGTCGCGCTGATCCTGCGAGGCCAGCGGGCCCATGGTGGTCTCGGCGTCGCGCGGATCACCGAGGACCACCCGGGAGTCCAGCCGGGAGCGCAGCGCCTCCACCACCGGATCCACCTGGGCCGAGGGCACGATGACCCGGCGGATCGCGGTGCACTTCTGTCCGGTCTTGGCGGTCATCTCCAGGGTGACCGACTTGATGAAGGCGTCGAACTCCACGGTGTCCGGTCCGGCGTCGGGACCCAGGATGGCGGCGTTGAGCGAATCGGTCTCGGCGGTGAAGCGCACGCCGTGGTTCGCGACGTTCTCATGGGAGCGCAGCAGCTGTGCAGTGTTCGCCGAACCGGTGAACGCCACGTGGTCGCGGTGATCCAGATGGTCCAGCAGGTCCCGGGCTGAGCCGGAGATCAGCTGCAGCGCGCCGGCGGGGATCAGCCCGGAGTCGATCATCAGCCGCACGCAGGCCTGCGTGACATAGGCGGTCTGCGAGGCGGGCTTCACGATGGTGGGCACCCCGGCGATGAAGCTCGGGGCGAACTTCTCCAGCATCCCCCAGACCGGGAAGTTGAACGCGTTGATCTGCACGGCCACCCCGGTGAGCCGGGTATAGATGTGCTCGCCGATGAAGGAGCCGTCGCGGGAGAGCTGCTCCACCGCTCCGTCGAGGATGACGTTCGCGTTGGGAAGCTCCTTGCGCCCCTTGGAGGAGAAGGTGCGGATGGTGCCGATGCCGCCGTCGACGTCGATCAGGTGGTCGCGGCGGGTGGAGCCGGTGCGGTCGGAGAGCTCATAGAGCTCCTCGCGGTGCTCGTGCAGGTAGGCCGCCA
Organism: Nesterenkonia sandarakina; assembly: GCF_014138825.1. Taxonomy (NCBI): domain Bacteria; kingdom Bacillati; phylum Actinomycetota; class Actinomycetes; order Micrococcales; family Micrococcaceae; genus Nesterenkonia; species Nesterenkonia sandarakina. The sequence goes on from NZ_JACJIH010000001.1 coordinate 1,725,099, forward strand.
GCTGCTTCAGGCGCAGCGCCCGCTGATGGATGGTCAGCTGCCCCAGGCTCTGCTGGCCGACCGATCGGGCATGGGCCACGGCCGCGGAGGTGTCCAGCCCCTGGGTGGAGACCAGGCAGACCGGTTCGGAGGTGGAGGCGTCGAGGATCTCGCTGACCTTCGCCGGGTCCTCCGGAGTCCACCAGGTGTCCTGGATGTAGCTGGGCAGCAGGCGCGCAGCCGCAGATGTCTCAGTGGCAGCCATGGGGTCCTCTCGACGACAGGTAGAACTGACCGAACGGTCGGTAATTAAACCCATCCTAACCCGAGAGGCGGCGATGTGACACCCCACACAAGGGCGCCGCGCCGTCGCCCCACGCTGGACCGGGGAGCTCAGCCCGCCAGATTCACCACGGTGCGTCCACGGACCTGACCTGCGAGGATCTGCTCGGCCTGGTCGAAGACCTGGTCCAGAGTGATCTCCTGGGTCATCTCATCGAGCAGCTCCATCGGCAGATCTCGGGCCAGCCGGGACCAGGCCCGGGCCCGCAGCTCGGGCGAGGCGGTCACCGAGTTGATCCCGGCCAGGGTGACCCCGCGCAGGATGAAGGGCATCACCGTGGTGGGCAGGTCATGGCCCTGCGCGAGCCCGCAGCTGGCCACGGTGCCGCCGTCGTCGGTCTGGGAGAGGATGTTCGCCAAGATGGCAGACCCCGCGGAGTCGATCCCACCGGCCCAGCGCCGCTTCTGCAGCGCAGGGCCCGTCTCGGCCAGCTCGCTGCGCTCCAGCAGATTCGCGGCACCAAGGCTGCGCAGGTACTCCCCCTGCTCCTGGGCCCGACCGGTCACCGCGGTGACCGAGTAGCCGAGCGTGTTCAGCACGGCGATGGCCACCGAACCGACCCCGCCGGCCGCCCCGCTGACGACGACCTCGCCCGCTTCGGGCCGGACGCCGCCATGCTCCAGGGCGAGCACGGCGAGCATCGCGGTGAACCCCGCCGTGCCGATTGCCGCCGCTCGGCGCTCGCTCAGCCCCTCAGGCAGCTTGACCAGGTACTTCGCGGAGACTCTGGCACGCTGAGCGAGCCCGCCGTGGGCAGCCTCCCCGATGCCTCCGCCGGTGAGCACCACCGCGTCGCCGGGCCGGAACTGCGGATCGGCAGAGGCGGTCACCTCCCCGACCAGGTCGATGCCGGGGATCAGCGGTGAGGTGCGCGCCACCCCGGGCTTGCCGGCGAGCGCCAGGCCGTCCTTGTAGTTGATCCCGGAGTAGTGGACGTCGATGTCCACCGGGGCATCTCCCCCAGCGCCGTCGAGGAACTCCTCGGGAAGGTCCTGCAGATCGGCCTGGTGGTCCTGAATGCGTCCACCGTCGAGTCTCTGTTCGATCAGGGCTGCTCGAAACGTCATGGAAGCCTCCTCGGCATCGGGTGTTCGTATTGGGTGTGGTCATCGAAGATCAGGGCGGTCTGGGAGGACTGCACGCAGGCCAGCGACTGGATCCGCTCGAAGACCACGCGGCGCAGCTCCTCCACGGTGCGGGTGCGCACCAGCAGCACGGCGTCATACTGCCCGCCCACGAGCGCCAGGTGCCGCACCGCGGGCTCATCCGCGAGCGCCCCGCGCAGCACCTCCCAGTCGTCCTGCTTCAGGGTCAGGAAGACATAGGCCGCGGTGGACATCCCAGCGGCGCGCGGGTCGACCACCGCCGTGTAGCCCTGGAGCACACCGGCCGCGCGCAGCCGCGAGATCCGGTCATAGGCGTTGGCCCGGGAGAGGTGCAGGGCTGCGGCCAGGGCGCTCACCGACTGGCGGGCGTCCTGGCTCAGCGCATGCAGGATCCGATGGTCCACAGAGTCCAGGGAGATCTCCCCTCGAACCGCCTCGTCTCGCGCATCACCCATAGTTCTGGACAATACCAGCCGTGGCGCGCCTCACACGAGCAGTTCGTCCAGCTCCGGGCGACCCCGGGTGGACGCCGTCTTGGATCTTCCGGCCCGCTGGTCTGGGGCGGATGAGCTGGGTCACACTCGTAGCAGCGGTGTGATGCACACCACCTGCAGATTGACTTTCAAGGAGGCCTGGGCGATGACCAGCGAGACACGGGACGGGACCCCGATGCAGGGCTCCCACATCAGGGAGACCAGCAGCAGCTTCGGGATCACCCCGGAGCAGTACATGCTCCCGGCCGCCCAGCAGATTCGGATGCTCGGTCCCGACGGACAGCTGATCCCCGAGGAGGCTCAGGGCACCAGCCCCGGCCATGAGTACCCGATCCCTGAGGATGACGCGTTGCTGGCCGCCTACGAGGCGCTGGTGGTCGGGCGCCGGGTCAATGATCAGAACTACGCACTGGTCCGCCAGGGCCGGCTCGCGGTGTACCCCTCCTCGCACGGCCAGGAGGCCTGCCAGGTCGGTGCCGCACTTGCACTGGGCACCGGAGACTGGATGTTCCCGACCTACCGCGACACCGTCGCCACGATCACCCGCGGGGTGGATCCGCTGGAGGTGATGGTCTCCTTCCGCGGGGACTGGCACTGCGGCTATGACCCGCTGCATTACAAGATCTCGGCGATGTCGACCCCGCTGACCACCCAGCTGCTGCACGCCGTGGGCGTGGCCCACGCCGCGAAGCTGCGCGGGGAGGACACCGTGGTGCTGGCGATGTGCGGTGATGGGGCGACCAGTGAGGGTGACTTCCACGAGGCGCTGAACTTCGCCGCGGTCTTCGAGGTCCCGGTGGTCTTCTTCGTGCAGAACAACGGCTACGCCATCTCGGTGCCGCTCTCGGCGCAGACCGCCGCGCCCTCCTTGGCGCATAAGGCCATCGGCTACGGCATGGCCGGGGAGCAGGTGGACGGCAATGACATGGTGGCCGTGCTGGCCACCCTGCGCCGCGCGGTGGACCTGGCCCGGAAGAACTCCATGCCGCTGCTGCTGGAGGCGATCACCTACCGGATGCAGGCACACACCAACGCCGACGACGACTCCCGCTACCGCGAGTCCGAGGAGGTCGAGCAGTGGAAGCAGCGCGACCCGCTGCTGCGCATGCGCACCTTCCTCACCGAGCGCGGGGTCCTGGACTCCGACGCTGAGACCCGGATCAGCGGCAAGGCCGAGGAGGTCGCGGCCGCGCTGCGCCTGGCGATGACCACCGAACCGGAGATGGACCCGCTGGAGATCTTCGACCACATCTATGCCGCCCCGACCGCCCAGCTGCGCGAACAGCGCGCCACGCTGGCCGATGAGCTCGAGCGAAGCCAGGAGGGCTGACCCATGGCCACTGCCACCACACCCGCACCCGCCGCTGCAGCTGGCACTGGCACGTCCGCTGCGGCTGCGGCCGCCAAGCCGACCACCTTCGCCGCGGCGCTGAACACCGCAATGTCTGACGCCATGGAGAACGACCGCTCGGTCTGTGTCTTCGGCGAGGACGTCGGCACGCTCGGCGGGGTCTTCCGGATCACCGACGGGCTGACCCAGCGCTTCGGCGCAAACCGCTGCTTCGACACCCCCTTGGCCGAGTCCGGCATCGCCGGCATGGCGATGGGCATGGCGATCAACGGGATGCGCCCGGTGATCGAGATGCAGTTCGACGCCTTCGCCTATCCAGCGCTGGAGCAGATCTTCAGCCATATCGCCAAGACCGCCAATCGCTCCCGCGGGCGGGTCCGGCTGCCCATGGTCATCCGGATCCCCTACGGCGGCGGAGTCGGCGGCGTGGAGCATCACTGTGACTCCTCCGAGGCCTACTACGCGCACACCCCGGGCCTGAAGATCTACACCCCGGCCACGGTCAGCGACGCCTACCTGATGCTGCGTGAGGCAATCGACTCCCCTGACCCGGTGATCTTCTTCGAGCCCAAGAAGCTCTACTGGACCAAGGAGGCCGTGGACCTCAGCGCGCTGCGCACCCAGTATGAGACCGCCGCGAGGGATGATTCCGCGCCGGCGGCCGGGGTCGGGACCGAAGGCCGCGCCGTCGTCGTCCGGGAGGGCACCGACGTCTCGCTGATCAGCTACGGGCCCAGCGTGTCCACCGCGCTGAAAGCCGCTGAGGCCGCCGCCGAGGATGGGATCTCTGCAGAGGTCCTGGACCTGCGCAGCATCGTGCCCTTCGACGACGCCGCCCTTCAGGCCACGGTGACCAAGACCGGGCGCGCCGTGGTGATCGCCGAGGCGCAGGGCTTCGTCTCGGTGGCCGCGGAGATCGTGGCGCGGATCCAGGAGCGCAGCTTCCATTCGCTGTCCTCCCCGGTCAAGCGGGTCACCGGGTTCGACATTCCGTATCCATCGCCGAAGCTCGAGGAGCACCACCTGCCCAGCGTGGACCGGATCCTGGACGCGCTCGACGAGCTGCAGTGGGAGGACTGAGGTGACCACCTTCAACCTGCCCGACCTGGGCGAGGGACTGACTGAGGCCACGCTGCTGAGCTGGCTGGTGGCCGAGGGCGAGACGATCGTGGTGGATCAGCCCATCGCCGAGGTCGAGACCGCCAAGTCCGCCATCGAGGTGCCCAGCCCCTACGCCGGTGTGGTCACCACGCTGCACGGCGCCGTGGGCGAGACCATGATCGTGGACGAGCCGCTGATCACCGTGGGCGCCGAGGACGAGGCCGGCAGCTCTGCCGGCTCCCGCTCCCCCGGTTCCAGCTCGTCCGGCTCCGAACCCGGGGCGCTGAGCTACCGCGAGGAGGAACGCGCCGGCACGGTGCCCGCCACCGGTGCGGTCACCGATCCCGAGACTGCCGGTGCCGACGCTGGGCAGGAGGAAGGCTCTGGCAACGTCCTGATCGGCTACGGCACCTCGGCCTCGAAGAACGGCCGACGACGCCGACGCCGCAACGGCACCTCCCGCCCAGGCACCACCGGCGGTGCAGCGGCCCCGGCTGCGGCCTCCTCGGCGCAGTCCGCGGAGTCCTCGACCAGCGGCGCAGCGTTCTCGACCAGCGGCGCAGCGTCATCGACGATCAGCTCGGCGCAGAAGGCCCCTCGGGTGTCCTCACCGCTGGTCCGCCGACTCGCCCGGGAGCATGGTCTTCCCCTGGCCGAGCTCACCGGCACCGGAACTGACGGGATGATCCTGCGCGCCGATGTGCTCGCAGCGATCGACTCCCCCGTGCAGACAGCTCCCTCACCGGCCTCGCAGGCCGGTGCTGCGTCTGGTTCAGCGTCTGGTTCTGCGTCGGCACCCGCGACCGGGTCGGCCGCGGCGCCGATCTCCTCCTCCGCGTCCACGGCAGGCACCCCCGCCCCGGGTGGTCTCGAGGTCCGCGAGCGCGTCCCGATGTCCGGGATGCGCAAGGCGGTGGCCACCACGCTGACCCGCTCGCGCCGGGAGATCCCGGAGGCCACCGTCTGGCAGGACGTGGACATGACCGAAGTCCTGGCGCTGCGCTCCCGACTCAAGGAACAGTCCCAGAAGGACGGGACCACCGCGCCGTCGCTGCTGGCGCTGCTCAGCCGGTTCGTGCTGGCCGGGCTCTCCCGGTATCCGGACCTGGCCACCAGGCTTGAGGACACGGCAGCCGGGACTCAGGAGATCGTGCACTATGACGGCGTGAACCTCGGCTTCGCCGCCCAGACCCCGGCGGGCCTGGTGGTCCCAGTGATCCGGCACGCTGAGCGGCTCTCCGCCCGAGGACTGCACGGGGAGATCTCCCGGCTGGTCGGTGAGGCCCGCGAGGGGAAGATCTCCGGCAAGGAGCTCACCGGAGGCACCTTCACGGTGAACAACTACGGGGTCTTCGGCTCCGACGGCGCCACGCCGATCATCAACCACCCGGAGGTCGGCATCCTGGGCATCGGACGGATCCTGGACCGGGCCTGGGTGGTGAACGGGGAGCTGGCGGTGCGCAAGGTCGCCACGCTCACCATCGCCTTCGATCACCGGGTATGCGACGGCGGGACCGCCGGCGGGTTCCTGAACTTCGTGGCCACCTGCTTGGAGGATCCGTCCTCTGCGCTGGCGGACCTCTGAGGGCGGGGCTCAGAGCATCAACAGGCTGCACCATTGAGGGATGAGCAGAACCGGCCGGGGCCGACAGTGATCTGTCGGCCCCGGCCTCTTGCCTAGACTGGGCACTTTCCCGTGCGAAGGAGACTTCCATGACCTCAGATCACACCGGTGGAGATCCCACCGACTCAGGCCCGGCCGACGCAGACCCGGCGGGCGCAGACCCCCTTGGCACAGGCCCGGCCGCTCCGAGGGCCGAGCGCACCCCGCCCACGGTCCGACGCAGCTACGATCAGCCCGCGGCCTATCAGTCGATGCCCGGGGGTCCGCTGGAGGTGGATCGCAGCTTCTACGACGCTGTGGCAGCGGCAGAGCGTACCCTGATCCGGGAGTTCGAGATCCCGGTCCGCTCCGGCCACGCCTGGGAGGTCCGGGCCGGGTCGATCGTGCGGATCAATGCCGTGGAGGGACCCCAGGTCGGTGACCTGAACCTGTGGAACCTGCACAACCCGCGGGAACGGTTCTGGGCCGCGCGCACCCGGCAGCTGCAGCGGGCCTCGATGACCACCTACGACAGGTTCTGGTCCGCGCTCCCCTACCTGCGACCCATGGCCACCGTGATCGGGGACTCCCTCGCAGACCACCCCGATGCCGACGTCATCCACGACCTGCTGGGCACACGCTGCGACCCGTACGTGAATCGGATGCTCAGCGAAGAAGACTTCGACTACCACTGCCATTCCAACCTCACCCGAGCGGTCCAGGAGCACGGGCTCACCGAGTCCGACATCCACGATGTGCTCAACGTCTTCCAGTTCGCCGGGCTGAATGAGAACCGGGAGTACTTCATGGACGCCTGCCCCACCCAGCCCGGGGACTATTTCGAGTTCTTCGCGGAGACCGATCTGCTCTGCGCACTCTCCACCTGCCCCGGCGGGGACCTCTCGGTGCACATGTGGGGACCCCATGCGGCGAGCACCGAGGAACAGCTCGAACACTGCCACCCACTCGGCGTCGAGGTCTTCTCCCTGCCGGAACGCACGCTTCAGGACTGGCAGCCGCCGCAGATCGCGAAGTATCGCGGCAGGCGTGGCCGTCATGGCCTGATGGCGGCTCCGCACCCCAGCCGCGGGCCCCGTCGCCCCTGAGCAACCGCGCGGGCCGTGGACGGCGTCCTCACCGCAACCTGGACACACAGCGGGCCCGCACCGGTGATCATTCACCGATGCGGGCCCGCTGTATGAGTTGGGGCTGCCGCTGCGCGACCTCCCCGCTCAAGAGTGCTCTACTTGACGTCCTCGTCCACCCAGTCGAAGGTCCGGGTCACGGCCTTCTTCCAGAGTCGCATCTGACGGTCACGCTCCGCCGCATCCATCGACGGCAGCCAGCGCTTGTCCTCGGACCAGTTCGCCGCCAGCTCATCGGTGTCGCTCCAGAAGCCGACGGCGAGCCCGGCCGCGTAGGCCGCGCCCAGCGCCGTGGTCTCGGTGACCTTGGGGCGCACCACGGGAATCCCGAGGATGTCGGCCTGGAACTGCATCAGGGCGTCGTTGGCGACCATGCCGCCGTCGACCCGCAGGTCCTCCATGTCGACTCCCGCGTCTGCGTTGGCCGCGTCGAGCACCTCGCGGGTCTGGAAGGCCGTGGCCTCCAGGGCGGCGCGCGCGATGTGACCCTTGTTCACGAAGCGGGTCAGACCGACGATGGCTCCACGCGCCTCGCCCCGCCAGTAGGGGGCGAAGAGCCCGGAGAACGCCGGCACCACGTAGACCCCGCCGTTGTCCTCCACGGACTTGGCCAGCTGCTCCACCTCGGGAGCGGTCTTGATGAAGCCCAGGTTGTCCCGCAGCCACTGGATCAGTGATCCGGTCACGGCGATGGAGCCTTCCAGGGCGTAGACCGGCTTGGCGTCTCCCAGCTTGTAGCAGACCGTGGTGAGCAGCCCGTTCTCGGAGCGCACGATCTCCTCACCGGTGTTCACGATCAGGAAGTTGCCGGTGCCGTAGGTGTTCTTGGCCCCGCCCTTCTCGAACGCCGCCTGGCCGAAGGTCGCGGCCTGCTGGTCGCCCAGGATTCCGGCCACAGGGGTCTCACGCAGCAGCTGCGCACCGTGGACCTTGCCGTAGACCTCGGAGGAGGACTTGATCTCGGGAAGCATCGAGCGGGGCACCCCGAAGGCCTTCAGGATCTCGTCATCCCAGCTGAGGGTCTCGAGGTCCATGAACATGGTCCGAGAGGCGTTGGTGACATCGGTGATGTGCACGCCGCCCTCGGTGCCTCCGGTGAGGTGCCAGGTGATCCAGGAATCGGTGTTGCCGAAGAGCAGGTCACCGGCCTCCGCCTTGGCGCGGGCGCCCTCGACGTTGTCCAGGATCCACTTCACCTTGGTGCCGGAGAAATAGGTGGCCAGCGGCAGCCCGACCTTGGACTTGAAGCGCTCGACCCCGCCGTCGGCGGCGAGCTCGTCGACGATCGGCTGGGTGCGAGTGTCCTGCCAGACGATCGCGTTGTAGACGGGTTCTCCGGTGTTCTTGTCCCAGACCACAGTGGTCTCGCGCTGGTTGGTGATGCCCACTGCGGCGATGTCGTGCCGGGTGAGGTTCACCTTGGAGAGCGCGTTGCCGATGACCTCCCGGGTGTTGTTCCAGATCTCCATCGGGTCGTGCTCGACCCATCCGGCCTTCGGGAAGATCTGCTCGTGCTCCTTCTGACCCGAGGACACGATGTTCCCGCTGTGGTCAAAGATGATCGCGCGACTTGACGTGGTGCCCTGGTCGATCGCAATGACGTATTTCGACATGTTGTTCTCCTCTTTGAGTGTTCTCTGCCTCGATGCTGCTGCCGTGGGCGGCTGCGAAGCCGCCGGGACGTGCTGCGGTGATCAGGCGACGGCGGGGAAGCTGACCACCATGGCCAGCAGACCTCCCAGAGCGCCACCGATCAGGGGACCGACCACCGGCACCCAGGCATAGGACCAGTCGCTGCTGCCCTTGCCCTTGATCGGCAGCAGTGCATGCACCAGTCGGGGGCCCAGGTCACGTGCCGGGTTGATGGCGTAGCCGGTGGGTCCACCCAGGGAGGCGCCGATGCCGACGACCAGCAGCGCCACGGCCAGCGGGCCGAGGCCCGATGGTGTGCTGCCCTGCGCGATGATCACGAAGACCAGGACGAAGGTGCCCACGATCTCGGTCACCAGGTTCCATCCGTTGGAGCGGATGGACGGTCCGGTGGAGAAGACCCCGAGCTTGGTGGCGGCATCGGGTTCGGCGTCGAAGTGCTGCTTATAGGCCAGGTAGCACAGCACGGCACCGATCATGGCGCCGAGCATCTGCGCTGCGAAGTAGAGCAGCACATTGAGCAGCGACTTCTCGATGTCCGGGCCCAGCGTCGCGGTCTCGGAATTGACCAGCAGGCCGATGGTGACCGCGGGGTTCAGGTGCGCCCCGGAGAGGGCGGCCACATAGACACCGGCGAAGACGCCGAGCCCCCAGCCGAAGTTGACCATGAGGAATCCGCCATTGTTGCCCTTCGTGCCTCGCAGCGCGACGTTGGCGACAACGCCACCGCCGAGCAGCAAGAGCAACATGGTGCCGAAGGTCTCGGCGACGAATGCTTCTAGAGACATCTTTGGCTCCTTTCTGTATTCATTTCTGTGGGGGCCCCAGCCGGATGCTGTGACTCCTCCGACCCCAGCGGTGACGGTGGGGAGTTCTGAGGCCGCACGGGGCAGGAGCCCCGTGCGGCGCGAGAGCCTAGGCCACCCGGGCCTTCAGCTCGACGTTGTGCCAGTCGCGCAGTACCCGCTCGGCATGCTCGATCTCGTTCTGCGTCTGCGCACCGTCCCAGTCCAGCAGCGGGGCCAGGGTCTCGCCGAGTTCGCGCAGCAGCTCCGCAGTGACCAGGCCGCGGAAGGCCAGGGAGGTGCGTCGGATCAGGACGTCGATCAGGTGACCGATCTGCTCATGCTCCACCATGTAGGCGAGCTCGCGGTGGCTCAGCTCAGATGTGGAGTCGAGGTCCTGGTCCGAGCCTGCGCGCAGGTGAGCGATGACCTCTTCTGCGCGGGTCCCGTAACGGGTCAGCAGACCCTCCACTCGCTCCGCGGAGAGGCCGTCGCCGGTGTGCGCCATGACCCAGGCCTTCTGGCCGGAGACCGTCTTGGGGAAGTCCGCGCCGCCGCCGATGGCGAGTCCTGCGGTGCTCACCGTGCGGCGCTTGCCCAGGATCTCGAGCACATCGTTGGTCATGTGCTCGGAGAGCGCCCGGAAGGTGGTCCACTTTCCGCCGACCAGGCTGAGCATGGTCACCGGCTGGTCCGCGGTGTGCACGGAGCGGTGCTCGATCCTGTAGTCCCGTGAGACGAATCCGGGCTGGGTGGCGTCGTGGCGGGGCAGCGGCCGCACCCCGGAGAAGCTGTAGACCACATGTCCCGGCTCCACCTCGATCTTGGGGAACACCTGACCGATCAGGTCGATGAAGTAGTCGACCTCCTCGGGGGTGCAGACGGCCGGTTCGTTGACATCGACGTCGATGTCGGTGGTGCCCACCAGCACCCGATCCTCGATGGGGTAGATCAGCACGATGCGACCATCGGTGTTCTCGAAGAACATCTCGCGGCCCGCGCAGGCGGCCAGCAGCTCCGGGTGGTCCAGGACGATGTGGGAGCCCTTGGTTCCGCCCATGAAGGCGCTGGGCTCACCGAGGGACTCGTTGGTCCCGTCCACCCAGGCGCCGGTGGCGTTGACGATCACATCGGCGGTGAAGGGGAACTCGTCTCCAGTGAGCTCATCGCGCAGCGTCACCGTCTCCCCATCGCGAGCCACCGCGCTGACGTAGTTGGTGGCGCGGACCTCAGCATTGGCGTTGAGGCCGTCGCGCAGCACGTCCAGGGTCATCCGCTCCGGGTTGTGCACCGAGGCGTCGAAGTAGGTCGCGGTGTAGCGAACGTCCGGACGCAGGTCGGGGAGCTGGGAGAGGGACGAGCGGCGACCGGCGAAGCGGTGGCGGGGAACGGCGCCGCCGTCGCGGGAGAACCAGTCATACATGGTCAGTCCGGCCTTGATCAGGAACGCTCCACGCTCCCGGGGCTGGCCCTGCTGACGGTGCGTGATGAACCGCAGCGGTGCCGCAAGGATCCCGGAGAAGGTGCTGAAGATCGGGATGGTGGTCTGCAGCGGCTTGACGTAGTGCGGTGCGGTCTTCAGCAGTCCGTTGCGCTCCACCACGGATTCGCGGACCAGCCGGAACTCGCCGTTCTCCAGGTAGCGGATCCCGCCGTGGATCATGTGCGAGGACGCCCCGGAGGCGCCCTGGCAGTAGTCTCCGCGTTCCACCAGTGCCACATCGACACCCTGCAGTGCGAGATCGCGGAAGGTGCCCACACCGTTGATTCCGCCGCCGATGATCAGTACGGAGGCTCGGGGGGTCTCCTTGAGCCGACGAACTTCTGCGCGCTGCGCGGGTGTGCGAGTCTCACCATTGGTCACCGTTGTGTCGGGCATCACATTCTCCTCAGGGCAGTGCTGGGTGCATCGGGGTCCTCCGTGTGCATAGGACCACTCTTGAAACTTTGAGACAGATAGTCAATGGTGGTGCACAGACGTGCAAGCTCGACGGAGGGAATCGCCATCAACGCCGCGACTGAGAAGGATAGACCCACTTCGGGTGCACATTCATCCACCCGGGAGCCGGCGCGATCTCGCAGCAGCGAGGCCCTGCGCGCGGCGCAGATGTACTACCTCCAGGACCTGACCATGAACGCCATCGCCAGGGAGCTGCGCACCTCGCGCTCCACGGTCTCGAGGCTGCTCTCACTGGCCCGGGATACCGGCCTGGTCGAGATCCAGGTCAACAATCCGGCGCACCGGGCGCCGTATCTGGAGCACGAGATCCGGCGCCGCTTCGGCGTCGAGGCCCATGTGGTGCCGGTCTCGGATCTGATCAGTGATTCCGAGGCGCTGGACCGAGTGGCGATCCAGGCGGCACGGACCATCGGCCCGCTGGTCGATTCCAACGCGATCATCGGGGTCGCCTGGGGGTCCACGCTCAGCGCGGTGAGTCAGCATCTGAGCCGACGGATCACCCATGACAGCACGATCGTCCAGCTCAATGGGGCCGGCAACACCCAGACCACCGGAATCGCCTATGCCAGTGAGATCCTGCGTCGGTTCGGTCACGCCTACGGCGCCCGGGTCGAGCAGTTCCCGGTGCCGGCCTTCTTCGATCACGCCGACACCAAGACCGCCATGTGGGCCGAACGCAGCGTGCAGCGGATCCTTGGGCTGCAGCAGCGCATGACCATGGCCATCTTCGGCGTCGGCTCGACGAACTCCGGGATTCCCAGCCACGTGTACTCCGGCGGTTACCTCGACGATGCGGACCTGCGCGCGCTGGACGCTGAGGGCGTGGTCGGGGACGTGGCCACGATGTTCTTCCGCTCCGACGGGAGCCACCAGGATCTGCAGATCAATCAGCGCAGCACCGGGCCGGACCTGGAGCTGCTGCTCCGGGTGCCGCGGCGGATCTGCATCGTCTCCGGGGAGACCAAGATCAGCGGACTCCGCGGAGCGCTGGCGGCCGGGCTGCCCACGGATCTGATCCTGGATGAGGCCACCGCACGCTGGCTGGTCCAGGAGGGGTAGCACGCGGCCCGGCGGGTGAGCCGGCTTCAGCGGCCGGCGCGTCAGTGGGGCCGCTCCAGCGGCCGGGGCTTCAGACTCTGGGAGCGCTGGACCTCAGGCTTCGGGGTAGTCGTAGAAGCCCTTCCCGGACTTCTTGCCGAGCTCACCGCGGGCGACCATCTCGCGCATCAGCTTCGGCGGGGCGAACCGCTCCCCCAGCTGCGACTCGAGGTATTCCGCGATGCCCAGCCGCACGTCCAGGCCGACGATGTCGGTCAGTGCCAGCGGACCGATCGGGAACTTATAGCCCAGCACCATCGCGTTGTCGATGTCCGCCGGAGCCGCGACGCCCTCTTCGACCATCCTGATGGCTTCAAGCCCGATGGCCACCCCCAGCCGGGAGGAGGCGAAGCCGGGTGCGTCCTTGACCACCACGGGGGTCTTCCCCAGCCCCTCGACCCAGCGCGGGCTCAGCGCGGCGAGCTCCTCTCCGGTGCGCTCGGCGAGGACCACCTCCACCAGCTTTGAGGCGGGCACCGGGTTGAAGAAGTGCAGTCCGCAGAACCGCTCGGGGCGCTGCAGCTGCTCGGCGAGATCGGTGATCGACAGTGAGGAGGTGTTCGTGGCCAGCCACGCCTCGGGCGCCAGCTGCGCCTCGGCACGGCGCAGCGACTCCACCTTCAGCGTCATGTCCTCGGGCACCGCCTCGACCACCAGGCCGCAGCGCGCGAACGCGCCGACCTCCGCGGTGGCGGTCAGCCGGTCCGTCCAGTCGGAAAGCTCACCGTTGATCTTGCCCCGGGTCAGCGAGGCTTCGAGGTCCTTGGTGATCCGTGCGGCGGCGGCCTGCGCCGCCGTCTCGGAGACATCGACGACGATGACCTCCGCGGCCCCGGCCACAAGGAAGGCGTGGGCGATCCCCGCGCCCATCCGGCCTCCCCCGAGCACGCCGACGACGGCGGGGAAGGGCTGGGCTGCTGCGCTCGGGGTGCTCATCGGTTCTCTCCTGAGGTTGATTCTGTCTTCGCGGCAGCCTTGGCCTCGCGGCGGTCCAGGAAGGCCTGCATCCGATCGAACTTGGCCTCGGACTCGAAGAGGATCGCTTGGGCGAGGTTGTCGATCTGCGGGTGGGCCTCGCGGGGCATGGCGAAGACCTGTTTGCTGATCCGCACGGCCAGCGGGTCCTGCTTGGCGATCCGGTCTGCGAGCGCGTGAGCGGCATCAAGCAGCCCCTCCGCCGGGTGGATCGCGCCCAGCAGTCCGTGCTCCAGGGCCTCCTGGGCGTCAAGGATCCGCCCGGCGAGCAGGATCTCCTTGGCGATGCCCTCCCCGGCGAGCTCGCGCAGCCGCCAGAGCGCCCCGGCGGCGGGGATGATGCCCAGCCCGGTCTCGGGCTGTCCGATCTTCACCCCCGGGGTGCCCAGGCGAAAGTCGGCCGCCCATGCCAGCTCCGCCCCGCCGCCGAGGGCGTAGCCGTCCAGTGCGGCGATCACCGGCATGGGCAGCTTGGCGAGACGTTCGAAGGCGGTGGAGTTGACCCCGCGCAGGGCGTCCGCGCGGCGTCGTTCTCTGAGTTCCGCGATGTCGGCTCCGGAGGCGAAGATGCCCTTGCCCCCGGATTCGGTCCCGGAGAGGATCAGCACCTTCGGGTGGTGCTCCAGGTGCGCGCAGACCGCGTGCAGCTCGGTGATCATCCTCGCGTCAATGGCGTTTCGGACCTTGGGACGGTCGAGCTGGGCGTGCAGCCGGTCGGGCGACTCGGTGACCGTGAGCGTGGAGAAGCCGGCGGCGTCGAGCATGGTGGAATCCTGTGCGCTCATGGCCTCAGACCCGCTCCAGCAGCAGGGCAGATCCCTGGCCCACGCCCACACACATGGTCGCTAGTCCGCGGGTCACGCCTTCATCCTCCATGCGCCGTGCCAGGGTCAGCACGATCCGGCAGCCGGAGGAGCCCAGCGGATGGCCCAGGGCGATCGCGCCGCCGTCGGCGTTGACGATGGCCGGGTCCAGGCCGAGCTGGCGCATGCTGGCCAGGGACTGGGTGGCGAAGGCCTCGTTGAGCTCCACGGCGCCGAGCTCGGGGATCTCCCACCCGGCGCGGGCCATGGCCTTGCGTGTGGCCGGGACCGGGCCCATGCCCATGATCTCCGGGGCGAGGCCGGCGTTGGCGCCGCCGGCGATCCGTGCCCGGGGGGTCAGACCGTACTTCTCGACGGCGGCCTCGGAGGCCACGATGACTGCGGAGGCGCCGTCGTTGAGCGAGGAGGCGTTGCCTGCGGTGACCACCGAGCCCCCGGCGACGACGGGGCGCAGTCCCGCCAGGGACTCCGCGGTGACCCCGCGCCGGGGGCCTTCGTCGGTGTCCACCACGGTGACCGCGCCCTTGCGCCCGTGCACCTGGACCGGGGTGATCTCCCGGGCCAGCCGGCCGGCGTCGATCGCGGCCAGCGCGCGGCGCTGGGATTCCGCGGCGAAGGCGTCGGCGTCCTCCCGAGAGACGCCCTCGACCCGGGCGACCTCCTCGGCGGTCTCGGGCATGGAGAAGGTGCGCTTCTCGATGGCCATGAACTCAGGATTGGTGAAGCGCCAACCGATGGAGGTGTCCACCACCTCGCCGGGCTTGGCGAAGGCAGTGGTGGGCTTGGCCATCACCCAGGGCGCCCGGGACATGGACTCCACTCCCCCGGCGACGACGATGTCCGCGGCGCCGGCGGCGATCATGTGCTGGGCCTGGGAGATCGCGCTCATCCCGGAGGCACAGAGCCGGTTGACCGTGATGCCGGGGACGCTGTCCGGGAAGCCGGCGAGCAGCCAGGCCATCCGGGCCACATTGCGGTTCTCCTCACCGGCGCCGTTGGCGTTGCCGAGGATCACCTCATCGACGTCGGCGGGGTCGATCCCGGACTCCTCGACCACCTGGCGCACCACCAGGGCGGCGAGGTCATCGGGACGCACCGAGGACAGCGCGCCGCCGTAGCGGCCGACCGGCGTGCGAGTGCCAGAGACAAGATATGCAGGGCTGATCGCCACGTCATGCGCCTTTCACAGGAATAACTGACCGATCGTTCACCTAGTACTCTTCCACGAGTGGCCTGTGCGGTCAATCACAGCAGGTGGCTGCTCAGCGGGTGACACAGCAAGGGGCGGCGCCTCGACCTGAGACTCCGCCCCTCACTGACCCGCCCCTGCTGTTCCGCCGCAGACCTACTGCAGCAGCGTCTTGTCGTCGACCACCGCGCCCTTGAGCTTGCCGAACTCGGCGAGCAGGTCCTGCGGGGTCATCTGCGACTTCTGCTCGGCGCCGACATCGAGGATGATCCGGCCCTCATGCATCATGATCAGCCGGTTGCCCACCTCCAGGGCCTGGACCATGTTGTGGGTGACCATCAGCGTGGTCAGGCCCTTGTCCTGGACCACGCTGCGGGTCAGCCGGGTGACCAGGTCTGCGCGCTGCGGATCAAGCGCCGCGGTGTGCTCATCGAGCAGCAGCACGCGCGGGTCCGAGTAGGTGGCCATGAGCAGGCTCAGCGCCTGCCGCTGGCCTCCGGAGAGCAGCCCGACCTTGGTCTTCAGCCGGCCCTCCAGGCCCAGCTCCAGCTGCTTGAGCGCCTCGGCGAAGCGTTCCCGCTTGGCCTTGGTAACTCCGCGGGAGAGCCCGCGCGGGCGTCCGCGGCGATCCGCCAGTGAGAGGTTCTCCTCGATGCTCAGGTTCGGCGCGGTGCCGGCCATCGGGTCCTGGAAGACCCGTCCGACTTTGGCGGCCCGCTGGTGTTCTTTGAGCCTGCTGACGTCGGCACCGTCCAGGGAGACCACACCGGCGTCCTGGTGGATCCGGCCGGCCACGGTGTTGAGCAGCGTGGACTTGCCCGCGCCGTTGGAGCCGATGACGGTGACGAAGTCCCCTTCGCTCAGCTCGAGATTCACATCCACCAGCGCGCGGCGCTCGTTGACGGTGTGCGGGAAGAACGTCTTGGAGACTGAAGCGACGGTCAACATCTCAGGCTCCCTTCTCTGCCGAGGACTTCGGCAGGTGTGCATCGGAGGTGGTCAGCGGTCCCGCGGCCTCCGCGAGCGGGGAGGAGGACTTCCGGCGCAGACTCAGCTTCGAGAAGCCCTTCCACTGCGGCAGTAGAAGCGCCGCCACGACCAGCACGGCGGACATCAGCTTCATGTCATTCGGGTTCAGCCCGACGTTGAGTGCGAGCTGGATCGCCAGCCGGTAGACCACCGCACCCAGGATCACTGCGAGGGTGGCCTGGATGACGGTGCGGCTGCCGAAGATGGCCTGCCCCACGATCACCGAGGCCAGCCCGACCAGGATCAGGCCGATGCCCATCCCGATGTCGGCGAATCCCTGGTGCTGGGCGACCACGGCGCCGGCGATGCCGACCAGCCCGTTGGAGAGCATCAGTCCGATGATCTTCTGCCGGTCGGTGCTCACGGCGAAGGAGCTGATCATCTGCTCGTTGTCACCGGTGGCGCGCAGCGCCAGACCATTATCGGTCTGCAGGTACCAGTCCATCACCAGCTTGAAGATCAGGGCGACGACGGCGAGCACCGCCACCGAGGTCCAGCCCACGCCGGTGAAGCCGCGCATCATGGAGATCACGGTGTCCTGGCCCAGCAGGGGCACATTGGCCCCGTCCATGATGCGCAGGTTGATCGAATACAGCCCGATCATCGTCAGGATGCCGGCCAGCAGGCCGTTGATGTTGCCCTTGGTGTGCAGCAGGCCGGTGATCATCCCAGCCAGGCTGCCCACCACGAAGGCCGCGGCGGTGGCCAGGAAGGGGTCCACCTCATTGGTGATCAGGATCGCCGCCGTCGCCGCGCCGGAGGTGAAGGACCCATCGACGGTCAGGTCGGGAAAGTTCAGAATTCTGAAGGTCAGGTACACGCCCAGGGCCATGATCGCGTAGATCAGCCCGAGCTCGAATGCAGTGATCATGTGTCCTCAATCATCGTCGCGGCCTCGGCCGACGGCGGGTCCACGTCCACCCAGGCCACGGGCGCCGGCACAGCCTGGTGCGGCTGTCCCGGCGCCCGGCCCGGTGGTCATCTCTTGGTGATGGCCGACGACGACGCCGACCAATCCGGTTGCGCCTGATGGCGCGGAGTCACCCGCGGTGGGTCACTCCTCTTCCTCTTCAGCGTCCTCGTCACCCTCAGCCTCGTCTGCCTCGGCGGGGTCCTCGGCCTCGACATCCTCACCGACGACGGTGTCGGCACGGTCGAGCAGCTCCTGGTCCAGCTCGACACCCATGGCCTCGGCGGCCTCGGGGTTCACGATCAGCTCCAGGGTCTCCTGGGTCTCCACGGCCATGGACGCAGGGTCCTCGCCGTCCTGCAGGATCCGCAGCGCCATCTCCCCGGCCTGGCGGCCGAGGTCGCCATAGTTGATGCCGTAGGTGGCCACAGATCCACGGATCACGGAGTCACCCTCGGAGGCGATCACCGGGATGGAGTTCTGCTGTCCGTACTGCAGCACGGACTCCAGGGCCGAGACGACAGCGTTGTCGGTCGGGACCCAGATCGCGTCGACGTCGAGGGACTCCACGCCCTGCTGGACCTCGGAGGAGTTCGAGATGGTCGCTTCCTGGATCTCCAGGCCGAGCTCATCGGCGGCCTCCTGGGCGAGCTCCACCTGCACGGCGGAGTTGGTCTCTCCGGAGGAGTAGACGATGCCCACGGTCTCAGCATCCGGGGCGATCTCCTGGAGCAGCTCGAACTGCTCCATCACCGGGTTCAGATCCGAGGCGCCGGTGATGTTGCCGCCGGGCTCCTCCCAGGAGTCCACCAGGCCGGCTTCCTCAGGGTCGGTGACCGCGGAGAACACGATCGGCTTGTCCGTGACGGCCTGGGCGGCTGCCTGGGCGGTGGGCGTGGCGATGGCATGGACCAGATCCAGATCCGAGGTCGCGAAGGTCCCGGCGATGTTGCTCGCGGTGGCCTGCTCGCCCTGGGCGTTCTGTTCATCCCATTCCACCTCGACACCGGCATCCTCGAAGGCTGCCTTGAAGCCGTCGCGGGCCTCGTCCAGGGACGGGTGGGAGACGATCTGGGTGATGCCGATCGAGTAGCTGCCGCCTTCTTCGCCGGCCTCGCCCTCGGTGTCCTCGCCCTGGGTCTCGCCGCCACAGGCGGTGAGCATCAGAGCAGTGGCGGCGAGCGCCGCCGAGAGCCTCATCGTGGTGCTGCGTGAACGCATAGGTGCTCCTCATCTAGGTGCATCATCCCCGGCGCAGATCGCCTGTGTGGATCTCCGGGTGATGCGGTGCGTGATTCAGGTATTGCGGTGATGCTGCTTCTACGGTGAAGCAGGTGGTGCGGGTGCTACAGGTGGTGCGGGTGATGCTTCTCTGTCCGGTGGCCGCCGTGTTTCCACGGTGTGGAACAGAGATTATCCTGCTCCAGGTCAGCGCCTGGGCATGTCGGCGCGTCGGCAGGTCAGCGCGACCCGGAGGTCACCGTGACCTCTTCGCGTTCGCTGTCGTCGTTGAGGTTGATGCCCTGGAGCTTCTTGGGCACCATCGAGACCGCGATAAAGGAGACCATCGCCAGGATCGCGATGTAGAGACCGATCAGCCAGGACTGGCCGGTGGTGTTCAGGATGGTCTGGGCGATGGTGGCGGCGAAGGCACCGCCGATGATGGAGCCCAGCGCGTAGCCGATGGACACGCCCGAGAATCGGATGTTCGCCGGGAACATCTCGGCGTAGAGCGCGGACTGCGGACCATAGGAGGGGCCCAGCCCGATGGTCAGGATGAAGATGGCCAGCGCGAAGAGCGGCAGCGAGGCGGTGTCCAGCAGGAACCACATCGGGATCGCCCAGACGATGATGATGCCGTAGCCGATCTGGAAGGTCTTGACCCGGCCGATGCGGTCGGAGATGTACCCGCCGAAGAGGGTGAAGATGAACCAGCCGACGCCGCCGATCAGGGACGCGATCAGGGTGTCGTTGCGGTCCATGCCCAGCGTGTTCACGCCGTAGGCGGCGAAGAAGGCGATCACCAGGTAGCCGGCGGCATTGTTCGCGGCGAAGATCAGCGCGGCGAGGAAGGTGTACTTCTTATGCGTGGTCACCAGTTCCTTCAGCGGCGCCGAGGATTCCTTCTTGCGAGCCTTCATCTCCACGAAGACCGGGGACTCGTCGACCTTGAGCCGGATCAGGAAGCCCACGATGATCAGCACGAAGGAGAACAGGAACGGCACGCGCCAGCCCCACTGGAGGAACTGCTCCTCCGTGGTCATGGCATTGAGCGCGAACATGAACCCGGTGGCGAGCAGCATGCCCAGCGGCACACCGATCTGCGGGTAGGCACCGAAGAGTCCGCGCTTGTGCCGGGGGGCGTGTTCCACAGCGAGCAGCGCTGCGCCGCCCCATTCGCCACCGGCGGAAAGCCCCTGCAGCACGCGCAGGGTGATCAGCAGGATCGGTGCCAGCACGCCCCAGGTGGCGTAGGTGGGCAGCAGACCGATGAGCACGGTGGCTCCGCCCATGCCCATCAGGGTGATCACCAGGACCATCTTGCGTCCGTACCGGTCACCGACCCAGCCGGCGAGGATCGCACCCAGCGGGCGGAAGAGGAAGGAGATGCCGACCGAGGCCCAGGCGACGATCTGCGCCAGCGCCGCGTTGTCCTCACCGAGCGGCTCGAAGTACAGCACCGCCAGCACGAAGCCGGCCGCCTGCGCGTAGATGAAGAAGTCGTACCACTCGATGGTGGTGCCGACGAGGGTTCCCGCGAGGACCTTCTTCTCCTCGCGAGTCAGGTCATGCCCCTCGTTGCTGAGGTAGGTGGTCTGGCTCATAGCTGCTCCAAAGGCTGGACACGTCACGATGACGTTCGAGTGATTCTGATGTTCGAGCGATTCTGGTGTTCGAGTGATCCTGGTGGTCGAGTGATCCCGAAGATGCTTCCTGTGACCCAGGTCACGGACACGAGCGCTAATGTACCAGAATTAATGACCGAACGGTTGGTCAGTGAGGTGAAGAGCGAGAATGCCGTCCGATACAGTGATTCCACCGGGACGCAGCACCGCTGTACGGCCCGATGACCCTCCCAGCCCTCGAGAGAACCGCGCGCAGAATCATGCCCTCGACACCCGCCCACCCCGCACCACGCATGCAGTGGATGGACCTGCTGCGCGGGGTGGCCGTGCTGCTGGTCGTGGTGCTGCATGGCTCCGACATCCCACGAGCCAATGGTCTGGGCGTGGATGAATGGGCCCAGCTGAATCTCTACCTCGAGCCCTTCCGGATGCCGCTGCTGATGTTCCTCTCCGGCACGCTGCTCCCCCGCTCCCTGGCCAAGCCCCCCGCCCTCTATCTGTGGGGAAAGTTCGCCAGCATCGTCTGGCCGCTGATGATCTGGCTCGTCGGGTTCGGCGTGCTGATCTATCACGGCGGCCCGGGACGGCTGGAGTATTGGCTCACCGGGGACTACCTCTGGTTCCTGATGGCGCTCACGATCTGCTATCTGGTGGGAATGCTGCTCAAGCCCGCAGTGTCCCGGCCCGGACCGCTCAGCGGGATCGCCGTCGTCGTCTTTCTTCTGATGCTGGTGACCAGGCACTTCACCGAGTTGGAGAACTCGCTTGTCAGCCGGACCCTCTACTACGGAGCCTTCTTCTTCCTGGGTGCGGCCTGCGCCAGGATCCTGCTTCGGTGGGCCACGGCGCCATGGCTGCTGATCGCCGCGCTCGCCGTGATCATGGCGCTGCTGGCCGATCATGGACTCGAAGATCGCGAGTTCCGCGCCGGCAGCCTCTACGCCGCCCCCACGGCGATGATCGGCATCGCGGTCATCCTCTGGGTGGCGCCGCGGATCCCTGCGGGGCGGATCAACAGGTTCATGCAGTGGACCGGCCGCAATTCCCTCGTGGTCTACGTCAGCCACTTCCCGATCATCATCCTGATCCACCGCGGACTCAGCGAGATCGGGGTGGACCCGGTGCTCCACGTCGCGGGCTGCACCATCGGCGGCCTGCTGATGAGCCTGCTCGCGGTCTGGCTGCGCCCCTGGACCCGGTGGCTCTACACCGTGCCGGGTGATCGCCGGGTGGCCTCGAGGCTCGCGGCACGGAACCAGGAGTCGAGCCAGGGCTCCGACCGCATGCGCATGTCCTAGCAAGCAGATAAGGTTTCTCACTGTGAGCACCGCCCTGTACCGCCGCTATCGACCCGACTCTTTCGCCGACGTGATCGGGCAGGAGCACGTCACTGCGCCACTGATGACGGCCCTGGGCAAGGACGCGGTCTCCCACGCCTATCTCTTCTCCGGACCGCGCGGCTGCGGGAAGACCACCTCCGCCCGCATCCTGGCCCGATGCCTGAACTGCGCGCAGGGCCCCACCGGCACCCCGTGCGGCACCTGCGACTCCTGTGTGGACCTTGCCACCGGCGGACCCGGCGCGCTGGACGTCATCGAGATCGACGCCGCCAGCCACGGCGGCGTCGACGATGCCCGGGACCTGCGCGAGCGCGCCACCTTCGCCCCGGTCCGGGACCGCTACAAGATCTTCATCATCGATGAGGCCCATATGGTCACCGCCGCAGGCTTCAACGCGCTGCTGAAGATCGTCGAAGAGCCCCCGGAACACATCAAGTTCATCTTTGCGACCACCGAGCCGGACAAGGTCATCGGAACCATCCGCTCGCGGACCCACCACTACCCGTTCCGGCTGGTCCCGCCCGAGCCGTTGATGGATTATCTGCACCGGCTCTGCGAGCAGGAGGGCGTCACGGTGGCCCCGGGCGTGCTGCCCCTGGTGATCCGCGCCGGCGGCGGCTCGGTGCGCGACACGCTCTCGGTGCTCGACCAGCTGATCGCCGGCTCCGCCGAGCGCACCTTGGACTATGACCGGGCGACGGCGCTGCTCGGCTTCACCCACGCCACGATGCTAGACGAGGTCGTCGAATCCGTGGCCGCCCTTGACGGCGCGAAGGCCTTCTCGGTGGTGGACCGCGTCGTGCAGTCAGGGCAGGACCCGCGCCGGTTCGTCGAGGACCTGCTGGAGCGGCTGCGCGACCTGATCGTGGTGAAGTCAGTCCCGGAGAACCCCGGCGCGATCCTGCGCGGGGTCCCGGAGGACCAGATCCGTTCCATGCAGACCCAGGCGGGCCAGCTGGGCTCTGCGGAACTCTCCCGCGCCGCGGACATCAGCGCTCAGGCGCTGACCGACATGGTCGGCGCCACCTCGCCGCGGCTGCATCTGGAGCTGCTGATGGCGCGACTGCTGCTGCCCCACGCCGAGCAGGGCCACGCCTCGGTGGCGGCGCGCCTGGAACGCGTGGAGCGCAGGCTCGACTTCTCCGCCGGGGCCGGGGTGACCCCCAGTCCCACGGGCGATGCCGCCGAGCCGGCCGAGGGTGCGGCCGCCTCCGCTGCGAGCTCAAGCAACGCCGGCAGTGCCGTCGCAGCAGACACCGCAGCTGGAGCCGGCTCAGCGTCTGGATCTGACTCAGCATCTGGATCCGACTCAGCACCGGGGGCCCCTGCCGAGCCGGATTCCTCGGCAGACCCGAAATGGGCCACCCCAGGAACCAGTCCTGACAGCGCTCCCGCTCCCCCTGGGGCCAAAGCGACGCAGCCGGGGACCGCGACCTGGGGCGCCTCCGGGCGCGAGACCAGCGAATCGCAGGCGCGCAGCTCGGATGGCCCCGGGCGGCAGGAGCCACAGGCCGCCGCGCCTGCCTCACCCGCCGGACCGACCTCACCCGCCGGACCGGCCTCACCGACCGCTGCCGCGCCGGCCGCTTCGACCACTGCCTCGCCGACAGCTCCAAGCACTGCCGCTCAGGGCTCGCAGGGCGCCGGGGGATCCACCGATGAGATGATGCGCCGCGCCTGGCCGGACATCGTGGACTCCCTAAAGTCCCAGTCCCGGATGCTGTGGATGCTGGTCAAGGGCAATGTCAGCATGGGCGGCTTCGACGGTCAGACCCTGGGTCTGGAGTTCGCCAATGAGGGAGCACGGACCACGTTCGCGAACCGGCACGGCGAGCAGGCGATGAACGCAGCGATCGAGGACGTCCTGGGCATGAAGGTCCGCTTCAAGCTTGGCACCGGGGGCACCTCCTCGGCGGGCGGTGGTGGGGGCCCAAAAGCTGAACGCCGGCTGAGCCCGGCGGCCACACCGGATCACCCTGCGGACGACACGCCCGCATGGGTCCTGCAGGAGCCGCCGGAGCCCTATGATCCCGGTTTCGCCGAGGCGCCCCCCGAGCGGCCCGCGGCCCCACCCTCGGAACACCCTGCCGAGTCCGACATCGCTGCCGACCTGGACACCACGGCCGACTCCCAGGACCCCGACGCGAAGGACCTGGATCCCTCGGACCCCGAGTCCACGGACTCCGAGGTCTCCGCTGCTGCGCAGTCCAGAGCAGGCGCACCCTCCGCCGTCTCCCCCGAGGCGGCACCGCACCTGAGCCCCGAGGCGCCAGCACGCTTCGACCGCGAAGCACCAGCAGCCAGCTCCGAGAGCGAGGATGCCTATAAGCCACAGGCCGAGAAGACCCCGGTGCCGGCGTTCGCCCGCCGCGCCGGAACCGGTCCGCGCTGGTCCAGTCCAGCCGATGCCGTTCAGAGTCAGGGCACCGCCTCCTCCGGTGCCGCATCCCAGGGCGCGGCATCCCAGGGCGCCGCATCCCAATGCGTCCCCTCTCCCGGCGCCTCCTCCCAGGGCAGCGCGCCGCAGCGCCCGGCCGCCGGCGGCGCCGCCGTCCCGCAGGGCTCCCCCGCACCGAGCGGCCAGCCTGGCGGTGGCGCACCGAGCCGCGCGGCGGAGATCCGGCGTCGTCTGGCCCAGCGTGGCGGTGGGCCAGGACCGGCCTACGCTGCGGAGCCGCCGGCGGATGATCCCTCGCATCCGGCTCCCCCACCGGACCCGGCATGGGATTCAGGGCCGCCGAGTGACTATGACCAGAGCGCACCGCCATCCTGGGCACAGGGTGAGCCGGAGGATGTCGCCAGCGAGGACGACGTCCCGCTGGAGCACTCCGGAGTCTTCGGGCGAAAGGCGTTCGAGAAACACCTCGGTGCCACCTTGCTGGAGGAGCGCCGGCTCAACGAGTGAGCCGGCGCTAAACTGGATCTCCACCCCTGAAGGAAGGCTCGTCCACACCGTGTATGAAGGCGCAGTCCAAGACCTGATCGACGAACTCGGGCGACTCCCCGGCATCGGTCCGAAATCGGCGCAGCGCGTGGCCTTCCACATCCTGGAGGCCGACGGCGAGGATATGAAGCGCCTGGCCGACGCGATCACCACGGTCAAGGAGAAGGTCAAGTTCTGCGCGATCTGCTTCAACGTCTCCGAGGAGAACACCTGCCGGATCTGTCAGGACAGCCGACGTGATCCCAGCCTGCTCTGCGTGGTGGAAGAGTCCAAGGACGTCATGGCGATCGAACGCACCCGCTCCTTCCGCGGCCGGTACCACGTGCTCGGCGGCTCGATCAATCCGATCGCCGGCGTGGGACCTGATCAGCTGCACATCCGCGAACTGCTCAGCCGGCTCTCCGACGACACCATCACCGAGGTCATCGTGGCCACCGACCCGAACCTCGAAGGCGAAGCCACGGCCACGTATCTCTACCGGATGCTCGGCTCCATCGGCATCAAGCTGACGCGGCTGGCCTCAGGGCTTCCCGTGGGAGGGGACCTGGAGTATGCCGACGATGTCACGCTCGGGCGGGCCTTCGAGGGCCGCACGGTGATGTCCTGAACCCTGCGCCGGGACCTCCGCACAGATAGTTATGCAAGCGTGATCAGGTAATACTCAGGTTTCTATGGGCGGGTATTTCGATCCGTTTTCGTAGGCACCGCTGGCCTTGCGGCACGGGGGAAGCAGCGGCGACGCCCGGTTCACGCTCCACAATTCTTTCTTCAATTCCATGATCCTCCGGACGCCTCCCAACCTTGTCGATCCGACAGAAATCAGTTTCCAAATCTCATTTCTCGGTCTAGCGTGTTGAGACAGGCGACACCCGGGCAGTTTTCGAGTCCGGGGTCCTGCTCACTCGCACCAGACGCACACCAGAGGATGAGGTAAGCACTGATGATGAAGAAGACTTCGATGGCAGTCCGCGCAGGCACCGTGAGCGCCGCCGCGCTGCTGGCACTGACCGCCTGTGGCGGCGGCGACGAGGGCGAGAACGGAGAGGCCGAGGGTGGCGGCGAGGATGTCATCACCGTGGCGATCGCAGGCGAACAGCCGTATTCTTACCTGAACGACGACGCCGAGCCCGAAGGCGCGACCATCGCCTTGGCCGAGGAGATCTTCGGCGAGATGGGTTACACCATCGAAGCCGAGCTCACCGACTGGGACAGCCTCATCCCGGGTCTCAACGCCGACCGTTATGACGCAGTATCGGCGGGCATGTCGATTCTTCCCGACCGGTGTGCAGAGGCTGCATTCGCCGAACCGGAGATCATGTACACCACCGCACTGTTGGTGGAGGAGGGCAATCCGCTCGGCGTGGAGGACCTCAACGACGTCGCCGAGGCGATGGAGTCCGGTGAAGACATCACACTGGCCACGCTCTCCTCCGGCGTGGAAGCCGATTACGTCGACGCACTGGGGATCGACGCTCAAGGTGTAGGTACCGCCGATGACGGCGTGGACATGGTCACAGGCGGACGGGCCGACGTGTTCGCGCTGACCGCCATCTCGCTCAGCGAGATGGCCAGCGATATGGACGGCGTTGAGGTCACTGAGGGCTTCGTCCATGAGATGGACGGGGTGATGCAGTACGGCGCAGGGTCCACGGTCTTCCCACAAGGATCCGAGCTGCTCGAGGAGTACAACGAGCACCTCGCCGAGCTCAAGGAGAGCGGCGAGCTGCTGGAGATCATCGGTGAGTACGGCTTCACCGAGGCCGAGATCCCGCCCGCTGAGCTGACTGCAGAGGCACTCTGCGAGGGCGACCTGGAGTCGCTCCAGGACATCGAAGACTGAGCGAAGAGCCTCAGAAGCCACTGGTGGTCGGCCCTGCTCAAGGGCCGGCCACCGCTTCGGTGACACCACTTCGGTGGCGCGACCTCCAGCAGAGAGGAAAGACCCCCAACCGTGGACTGGTTAGATCAACAGCAGCAGTACTTCGAGTCGTTGCAGAATTTCGGTCCCAGACTTTGGGATGGGTTCCTGCTCACCGTGCAGCTCACTCTTCTTGGTGCGGCCCTGGCGTTCGTCATAGCGGTGGTACTCGGCCTGATGGGCGGCAGCCCTAAATGGTGGCTGCGCGTCCCTGCCCGCATCGTCATCGAGTTCTTCCGAGGCACCTCGCTGCTGGTGCAGCTGTTCTGGGTCTATTACGTGCTGCCACTCTTCGGCCTCACATTGGAGAGCCCGTTCACCGTCGGGGTGATCGCCCTCGGGCTGAACTACGGAGCCTATGGCGCAGAGGCTGTCCGGGCCTCGCTGACCTCGGTGTCCTCGGGACAGTGGGAAGCCACCGTGGCGCTGTCCATGTCCTGGCCGCACAAGATCCGTCGGATCATCTTCCCGCAGGCCTGGGCACTGATGATCCCTTCCCTCGCCAACCTGCTGGTGCACCTGCTCAAAGGTTCGGCAGTGGTCTACGTCGTCGGGCTCAACGACTTCAACTTTGAACTGGATCAGCTGCGCCGGGTCACCGACGCCTGGTTCGCCTACGCCTTCGTCGGCCTGATCGGGTATTTCCTCTTCGCACTGTTGCTCACCCAGGGCATGCGACTTCTGGAGACCCGCGCGAAGAGCAAGCTGGGGCAGGGCCCGAGCATCCGAGAGATCCTCTCCACCAAACCCAAGATCGTCACCGGCGCTCGGCAGCCAGGGGGTGCCTCATGATCCCCGTCGTTCCATTCACCGCCGAACCTGCCCCAGAGACCACCGGCAACGTCTGGGACTGGGACTTCGCCATCGAGATCTTCCCGGATATCCTCGCGGCCTTCCTGCAGGTCACCCTGCTGGTCACTGTGGTCAGCACCGTGATCGCCGCTGTACTCGGCCTGGTGATCGCGATCCTGCTGCGAGTGCTTCCCCGCCCGCTGGCCTTCGTGGTGCGCTGGGTGGCGAACTTCATCCGGATGACCCCGCTGGTGGTCCAGCTGCTGGTGCTTTACTACGGCTTCACCTGGATGGACCCGCTGACCATCGGGTTCATCGTCTTTGGAATCCATTACGCCACCTACATGTCCGAGGTCTACCGGGCCGGGATCGATTCCGTGCCCAAGGGCCAGTGGGAGGCGACCAAGGCGCTCTCGATGAGCGCCGGTCGCACCTGGCGGCGCGTGATCATCCCTCAGGCGCTGCGCTCCACCATTCCCTCGCTGGGCAACTACGCGATCTCCATGTTCAAGGACACCCCGTTCCTGTTCGTGATCTCGGTGGCCGAGATGGTCCGCGTCGCGCAGACCATCGGGGCCCAGACCTTCCGCTACACCGAGGCCATCACCATTGCTGGCCTGATCTTCCTCGCCGCCAGTTACCCCACTGCACTGCTGATCAACCGTCTGGAGAAGCGCCTTGCCTACGCCAAATGATCCCGAGACTCCGGTCATCGAGTTCGTCGATGTCGAGAAGCGCTTCGGGGACAACATCGTGCTCAAAGACCTGAACTTCTCCGTCCGGCGCGGCGAGCGGGTGACCCTGATCGGCCCCTCCGGTTCGGGCAAGACCACCATCCTGCGCCTGGTGATGACCCTGGAGGAGCTCACCGGCGGCTACATCTTCGTCGACGGCGAGCCGCTGACCCACCGTGAGAAGGACGGCAAGCGCGTCGCCGTCTCCCCGAAGGAGCAGAAGCGGCTGCGCACCAGGATCGGCATGGTCTTCCAGCAGTTCAACCTGTTCCCGAACATGACCGTGCTGGAGAACATCATCGAGGCCCCGGTCCATGTGTTGGGCCAGTCCAAGCCAGAGGCCACCGCGAAGGCCCATTCCCTGCTGGAACAGGTCGGGCTGCCGGATAAGGCCGATCAGCACCCGATGAGCCTCTCCGGCGGGCAGCAGCAGCGCGTCGCCATCGCCCGTGCGCTGGCCATGGACCCGGAGATCCTGCTCCTCGATGAGGTCACCTCCGCGCTGGACCCCGAGGTTGTCGGGGACGTGCTCAACATCCTGCGCAAGGTCGCAGACACCACGAACGTCACCATGCTGATCGTGACCCATGAGATGAGCTTCGCCCGGGACGTCTCGCACAAGGTGATGATGTTCGACGGCGGCCGTGTGGTGGAGGAGGGAGCACCGGAGAAGATCTTCTCCGCCCCCACCCATGAGCGCACCCGGCAGTTCCTCAGCGCCGTGCTCCGCGACGCCTGAGCAGATTTAGACTTGACCTAAGTTCCCCCGTTCAACACACCAGAAGTGAGACAAGCTGTCATGAGCCTGATCGTTCAGAAATACGGCGGATCATCCGTTGCCGACGCCGAGAGCATCAAACGAGTGGCGAGGCGGATAGTCGACACCAAGCGTGCCGGTCACCAGGTCGTGGTGGTGGTCTCCGCCATGGGTGACACCACCGATGACCTGCTCGACCTCGCCGGCCAGATCACCGCGGCGCCGCCGTCCCGAGAGATGGACATCCTGCTCTCCTCCGGCGAGCGCATGTCCATGGCGCTGCTGGCCATGGCCATCCATGAGCTGGGCGAATCCGCGCAGTCCTTCACCGGCTCCCAGGCCGGCATGATCACCGACGCCATCCACGGCAAGGCCCGCATCATCGAGGTCTCCCCGCTGCGTGTCCAGGAATCCCTCGACGCCGGCCATGTCGGGATCGTCGCCGGGTTCCAGGGCATGAGCCGGGAATCCCGGGACATCACCACCATGGGCCGCGGCGGCTCCGACACCACCGCGGTCGCACTGGCCGCAGCGCTGCACGCCGACGCCTGTGAGATCTACACCGACGTGGACGGGGTCTTCACCGCCGACCCGCGGGTGGTCAAGACCGCCCGAAAGATCGACGAGATCTCCAGCGACGAGATGCTGGAGATGGCAGCCGCCGGCACCAAGGTGCTGCATCTGCGCTCGGTGGAGTACGCGCGCCGGTTCGGCGTGAAGCTCCACGTCCGCTCCTCATTCAGCCAGCTCGAAGGCACCTGGGTCATCCCCGACCCGAAAGACACCGTCAAGATTCAGGAAGGCGAACCCTT
The DNA here is from genome assembly GCF_014138825.1 of Nesterenkonia sandarakina. Lineage (NCBI taxonomy): Bacteria > Bacillati > Actinomycetota > Actinomycetes > Micrococcales > Micrococcaceae > Nesterenkonia > Nesterenkonia sandarakina. The sequence goes on from NZ_JACJIH010000001.1 coordinate 1,754,784, forward strand.
GGAACAGCCGATCATCTCCGGCGTCTCTCATGACGCATCCGAAGGCAAACTCACCATCACCGGTGTCCCCGATGTGCCCGGCAAGGCGGCTGAGATCTTCAACCTCATCGCCGAAGGTGCGATCAACATCGACATGATCGTCCAGGACGTCTCCATGGCGACCAAGACCACCAACATCTCCTTCACCCTGCCCGGTGAGGACGGCGAACGCGCCCAGGAGATGCTCAACGCACATAAGGACAGCATCGGGTTCGAGTCCATGGACTTCGTGCCCCAGGTCGGGAAGGTCTCACTGATCGGCGGCGGGATGCGCAACCACCCCGGCGTCTCGGCCCGGTTCTTCACCGCGCTGCGCGACGCCGGGATCAACATCGGGCTGATCTCCACCTCAGAGATCCGCGTCTCGGTGATCACCGACGTCGAGCTGCTGGACCGCGCGGTGGCCGCGATCCACACCGCCTTCGGCCTGGACTCCGACGAAGAGGCCACGGTCTACGCCGGCACCGGCCGCTAGAACCACCATGGGCACCACCATCCGCCCCGCCGTCGGGCGCTTCGAGGACTTCTACGAGGTCGTTGGGGTGAAGAAGCCCGGCGGCCTGGGGTGCTGGTGCATGTCCTACCGGGACTCCCGGGTCTCGGGTCCGGACCGGCCGGCCTTCATGGAAGAGCTCTGCCGCGCGGAGCCCGGCCCGGGAGTGATCGCCTTCGTCGATGACACCCCGGCCGGCTGGTGCTCGGTGGCCCCGCGCAGCAGCTACCGGCGGCTGATGAACTCACGGACCATCCCGTTCCTGGATGACCAGGACCCCTGGTCTGTGGTCTGCTTCGTCGTCCGCCCGGGCTTCCGCAAGCGCGGGCTGATGCATGACCTGCTCGCCGGTGCCGTGGCACATGCCGCCGAGCACGGCGCCTCGGTGATCGAGGGCTATCCGATGGAGCTCCAGGACGGCAATCGGGTGGACGTGATCAGTGGCTACGTCGGCACCAAGGAGCTCTTCGAGGCCCATGGCTTCCACGTCGCCGGGCCCACCACCGCGCACAGCGGTCACCGGCCGCGCTGGATCATGCGCCGGGAGCTGGACGGGCCTGACGCTGTCGCGGAATAGGCGACTCAAGCACACAGGCGGCAGGTGTACCCTTTACGGGTTCCCTGCCGCCTGCGCACTTGGTACGAGTGATATACCCGATGGTAACCCAGACACCAGCTTCTGTTGAGGCAACACGTGGTTTGACCGTGCTTCCTGAACGTGAGCACCGGGAACGGGCCGCCGCGCATCAGATCGCGGTGGACCGGCTCACCGAGGACTTCCTGGCGCGGCGTCATGCTGGCGCGAAGCACCCGGTGGAGGACTTCCTCTTCACCTACTACTCACACTCCCCCGGCAAGCTCTCGCGCTGGCATCCCGGGGTGGGGTTCCTCCTGGAGGGCGCGCAGGACTCTGAGCGGGCGGACTGGAAGCACTACCGGCGCACTGCTGCCGGGGTGACCCTCGACGTTGAGAGCTTCCGTGAGGACCGGGCGTCCATGATCGGTTTCGCCCGGCGTCTGTTGAGCACGACGGCGGCGGCTCCCGCTCAGCTGGGCTGCTTCGGTCTGCATGAGTGGGCCATGGTGTACAAGTCGGTTCAACACGGCCAGCGCCACGACCAGGTTCCGCTGCGGCTAGGCGCCGCGGGCACCGACGAGGTGGTGGAGGCGGCGAACATCAGGTGCACCCATTTCGATGCCTACCGGTTCTACACGCCCTCGGCGCGGCCGCTCAACGCCCTGGAACCGACCCGGGAATCTCAGACTCAGATGGAGCAGCCGGGCTGCCTGCACGCGAACATGGACCTCTATAAATGGGCCTATAAGCTCATCCCCGCGGTCAGCAGCGACCTGCTGCTGGAGTGCTTCGACCTCGCCTCGAGGATCCGTCGGCTCGACATGCGCGCCTCGCCCTATGACCTGAGCGACTGGGGCTACGAGCCGGTGCCGATCGAGACGCCATCCGGCCGCGCCGCCTACGCCCGGGCGCAGAAGGGCTTCGCCGAGGAGTCCCAGGTGCTGCGCGGGAAGCTGCTGACGGTGCTGGACCAGCTTGAAGACCAGCCCTGACCCCGTCTGATCAGGCGGATGCAAGAGCGCCTGCTCAGACGGGCCAGGGGGCACGGCTCATGCGTGGGCGAGCACCCGGCCGCATTCGCTGAGCAGGTCCCGCATCCGCGCGGCGTCGTGGCGGCCGTTGAAGATCTCGGTCCCGTTCTCGAAGGACTTCCCGGCGGCCAGCGGCCCGGCGTCCACGGCGTCATAGCCGAGGGAGTCCACGAAGTCCTGGACCAGGGCTTTGGCCGCGGTGTCATCTCCGGCGACAGCGAGCGCCCGGCGCTGCGGATGCCCTGCGGGGTAGGAGTCGATCTCCAGATCGCCGTAGCCGATGTGGTTCAGCGTCTTGACTACACGTGCATCACCGAGGAACTCGGCGATGACCTCGCTGGTGCTGGCGCCGGTCTCGAACTCGTCGATGAAGCCATCCACCGGGGCCCAGTAGTTCATGGCGTCGATGACCACCTGACCGCTGAGCACCGAGGTGTCGATGCTGCGGTACTTGTGCAGCGGCACCGCGAGCACGATGATGTCAGCCCCACGCAGCTGCTCCCGGTCCACCGCGGTGGCACCAGGCACGATCACCTCGGTGAGCAGCGCGATCTCCGCCGCGGGCTTGGCCGTGGCGATGTGCACGGTGTGACCAGCACGCACGGCCTGACGTGCGACGGCGGTGCCGACCCGGCCCGCGCCGAGCACTCCGATGGTCAGTGGCGACTGCGTCATAGCGATCCCGTCCCTCGACCAGCTCCTGGCCGATTCTTCAAAACTGCAAGATTCCGCCAGATGTAACGTGCGCCCGCGGGGATTTGTTCCACTGAGTGGATGCCGGGTGCATCACAGCGGATCCCGACGCTCAGCCGCAGGCAGGGGTTCAGGTGCTGGCATGTTCGGGTGCAGGCGTGTTCAGGTGCAGGCACAGGCTCTGGTGCAGGCACGGGTTCAGCTGACGTCCCCGTCCACGTAGAGCCACCGACCGGACTCCCGACGGAACCGGCTGAGCTCATGCAGCCTGCCCCGGACCGGGGCAGCGCCGGCTCCCCGGGTTTCGGGGCCGGCGTCGTCCTGGTAGCTGGCCACGAACTCGACGGTCCCGATGTCGTGGAACGGGCCGCCCGCCGTCGTGTCCACGATGTGCAGTCCCCGCCAGACCGGACCCGGTGCGGTGAGATCGCGCAGCGCGGGCCGGGTCTCGGCGGCCCAGGTGCGGTGCAGGTAGGTCGCGAAGAATGCCGGATCCTCACCGAGCAGGGCGTTCGCGCTGTAGCGGGACCGCATCAACGCCTCAGCGGTCGGAGTGGGCGCGCCCTGATGGAAGCGCGCACAGCAGCCGGCGTAGTTCTCGCCAGATCCGCAGGGGCAGCGCCGCGCAGGGTCGGGCTGTTCGGGGTCGGGCTGTTCGGCGTGGCGCTGCGAGGGGTCGGGCTGTCCTGCACCGGGCGGGAATCGCGGGTTCTGCGTCATCTCACCAGCATCTCACCCCGGATCCCGACGGCGCCCTCTCCCCCAGGTACCCCGGCACCCCCGCCGTCCCTCGCTCCGGCACCATCCCCGGCTCCCCACCATCCCTGGGGCGAGAACAGTTGCTTCGGGGACGGTTTCATTGAGGATTCCAACCGTATGCGCCCCAGCGATCGCAGCCGGGCACCGAACGCACGGGAATCCACCCGTTGACCGCCCGCGCGCTCCCGCAACCATCCCCGCCTCCCAGCCCCAGCCCTGAGCCCCCAACCCCAGCGGCGCCCTCCCCCGCGGGCACCCGGTAGACTGATCCGGCAAGCTCGCGGAGCGTGCCGCCGTCGTCCTCAGCCGTGCTGATCTGGACGTGGCAGCGCGTGAGACGGCACCTCGTCGCGGTCCCGCGGGCTCATCCACCCGCACCATCGCACAGGAGACCCTATGCCGCGCATCATCGTCGAGGTCATGCCCAAGCCCGAGATTCTCGATCCCCAGGGCAAGGCCATCGCCTCCGCGCTGCCCCACCTGGGCTTCACGGATTTCTCCGGGGTCCGTCAGGGCAAGCGCTTCGAGCTCACCGTCGAGGGTGAGGTCACCGAGCAGGTGCTGGAAAGTGCTCGCACGGCCGCGGCAGAGATGCTCTCCAACCCGGTGATCGAAGACGTGATCAGCGTGCGCGTCGATGAGGACGCTGCATGAGCACGGAGACTCCTCTGATCGGGGACTTCCACGCCTCCCCGGCCGCAACCCCGCTGGACGGCGCGCGCATCGGCGTCGTCACCTTTCCCGGCACCCTCGATGACCGCGACGCCGCGCGCGCGGTCCGCCTCGGCGGGGGCACCGCGGTCCCGCTCTGGCATGCGGATGAATCGCTGCAGGGCGTGGACGCGATCGTGCTCCCCGGTGGATTCTCCTATGGGGACTACCTGCGCGCCGGGGCGATCGCCCGCTTCGCCCCGATGATGAACAAGATCATCTCCGCCGCCACCGCCAGCTCAGGCACCCGACTCCCGGTGCTGGGCATCTGCAACGGCTTCCAGATGCTCACCGAATCCCACCTGCTGCCAGGCTCCATGGTGAAGAACGATCACCTGAAGTTCCTCTGCCGCGACCAGGTGCTCCGCGTGGAGAACACGTCCACCGCCTGGACCTCCCAGTTCACCGCTGATGAGCTGATCGCGATCCCGCTGAAGAACCAGGACGGTCAGTACCTGGCTGACCCCGACACCCTCGAAGCCCTGGAGTCCGAGGGCCGCGTGGTCTTCCGCTACGTGGGCGAGAACCCGAACGGATCCCGCAACGGCATCGCCGGGGTGAGCAATGAGACCGGCAACGTGGTGGGCCTGATGCCGCACCCTGAGCACGCCGTGGAGGCCGGCTACGGTCCCGATGACGCCACCGGGATGCGCAGCGGCACCGACGGACTGACCATCTTCACCTCCGTGATCGCATCTCTTGCCGGAGGTGCCCAGTGAGCCCAGTGAGCGAGCCGACTGTGACAGACAAAGAATTCAACATCGACACCGTGGAGCACGCCGCCACCACCCCGGAGACCGACCTGCCCTGGGCGGAGCTCGGGCTGAAGTCCGATGAGTACGACCGGATCGTGGAGATCCTGGGCAGGCGTCCGACGGCGGCCGAGCTGGCCATGTACTCGGTGATGTGGTCCGAGCACTGTTCGTACAAGTCCTCCAAGGTCCACCTGCGCCAGTTCGGCGAGAAGGTCACCGAGGAGATGAAGCGGGACCTGATGGTCGGCATCGGTGAGAACGCCGGTGTGACCAACCTCGGTGACGGCTGGGCGGTGACCTTCAAGATCGAGTCCCACAACCACCCCAGCTTCGTGGAGCCCTACCAGGGTGCGGCCACCGGGGTCGGTGGGATCGTGCGCGACATCATCTCCATGGGCGCCCGCCCGGTCGCGGTGATGGACCCGCTGCGCTTCGGCGACATCGACCACCCCGATACCAAGCGGGTGCTGCCCGGCGTGGTCTCCGGCATCGGCGGCTACGGAAACTCCCTGGGCCTGCCCAACATCGGCGGCGAGGTCGTCTTCGACTCCGTCTACCAGGACAACCCGCTGGTCAACGCGCTGGCAGTGGGCGTGATGCGCCACGAGGACATCCGCCTGGCCAACGCCTCGGGCGTGGGCAACAAGGTGGTGCTCTTCGGGGCGCGCACCGGCGGCGACGGGATCGGCGGCGCCTCGGTGCTGGCCTCGGAGTCCTTCGACGATTCCAAGCCCTCCAAGCGCCCCGCGGTGCAGGTCGGGGACCCCTTCGCGGAGAAGGTGCTCATCGAGTGCTGCCTCGAGCTCTTCCACGCGGAGCTGGTCGAGGGCATCCAGGACCTGGGCGCCGCAGGGATCTCCTGCGCCACCTCTGAACTGGCCTCCAACGGCGAGGGCGGGATGCACGTGGAGCTGAGAAACGTGCTGCTGCGCGACCCCTCGCTGACCCCCGGCGAGATCCTGATGTCGGAATCCCAGGAACGCATGATGGCAGTGGTCACCCCCGCCAACGCCGCCGAGTTCGAGCGCGTCATGGCCAAGTGGGAGGTCGAATACTCCTGGCTCGGCGAGGTCACCGACACCGGCCGGCTGATCATCGAATGGGACGGCGAGACCATCGTCGACGTGGACCCGCGCACCGTCGCCCACGACGGCCCGGTCTACGAGCGGCCCTACCACCGCCCGGACTGGCAGGACGCGCTGCAGGCCGACACCTTCCGCTCCTCGGCCGCGGGGCAGAACCTGCCCCAGACCGGCCAGGAGCTCGGCGCCGCCGTGGTGGACCTGATGACCAGCCCGAACATGGCCGACGTCTCCTGGATCACCGATCAGTACGACCGCTTCGTGGGCGGGAACACCGCGCTGTCCCAGCCCGATGACTCCGGGGTGATCCGGGTGGATGAGGAGACCGGGCTCGGCGTCGGGCTCTCCACCGACGCCAACGCCCGCTACGCCTACCTGGATCCCTATGCCGGTGCGCAGCTGGCACTGGCCGAGTCCTACCGCAATGTGGCCACCTCGGGTGCGATCCCGATGGCGGTCTCTGACTGCCTGAACTTCGGCTCCCCCGAAGACCCCGAGGTCATGTGGCAGTTCGCCGAGGCCGTGCGCGGCCTGGCCGACGGCTGCAAGACCCTCGGCATCCCGGTCACCGGCGGCAACGTCTCGCTGTACAACCAGACCGCCGGCCGGGCGATCCACCCCACCCCGGTGGTGGGCGTGCTGGGCAAGTTCGACGACGTCGGACGCCGCACCCCCTCCGGGTTCGAACGCTGGGCCGACGGCCAGGCGATCTACCTGCTGGGCACCACGCGCGATGAGCTCGACGGCTCCGAGTTCGCCCGCGGACGCGACCATCTGGGCGGACTGCCGCCGAAGGTGGACCTGGATGCGGAGAAGATGCTCGGTGAGATCCTGATCAACGCGTCTCGGGACGGCATGATCGACGCCGCCCACGACCTCTCCGAGGGCGGGCTCGCCGCCGGCCTGGCCGAGATGGGTCTGCGCTTCGGCGTGGGTGCCCGGGTGGCCGTGGACGGGATCTGCGAGCGCGACGGCGTGGATGCCTTCACCGCGCTCTTCAGCGAGTCCCAGGCCCGCGCCCTGGTGGCGCTGCCGCGTTCGGAGGAGCTGCGCTTCACCGATATGACCTCGGCACGGGGATTCCCTGCGCTGCGCATCGGTGTGGTGGACGCCAGTTCCGGCGATCTCGAGGTGGCCGGGCCGTATGAGGGCGGCAGCTTCACGCTGGGTCTGGATGAGCTGCGTGAGGCCTGGAGCGCGGTCATCCCCTCCCGTTTCGCCACCCTGGGTGAGGCCACCGAGGCCGTGCGTCAGGAGAAATAGGTCGGGGTCGTCCCAGGAAACCCGTGTGACCTGGGACGACCTCGCTTAGGATGGTCTTCAGATCCAAGGAGAGGAAGACCATGCAGGACACCCCGCGCGCACTGATCATCGAGGACGACGACGACATCCGCCGGCTCCTGGAGATGGTGCTGACCCAGGCCGGATTCACCGTGGACGCCGTGCCCAACGGCGAGGAGGGCGTCGCCCGGGCCAAGGACGCCAGCTACGCGCTGCTCAGCGTGGACGTCGGCCTGCCCGACATCGACGGGCTCGAGGTCGTGCGCCGCGTGCGTCCGAGCTTCGGCGGACGCATCGTGATGGTCAGCGCCCGCTCCGGCGAGTCAGATCAGTCCTCCGGGCATGCGGCGGGGGCGGATCTGTACATCACCAAGCCCTTCAGGCCGCGGGAGCTCAAGCAGAAGTTTCTCGACCTGGTCTCCGCAGACGCCCCCTGAGACCCCGAAACCGGCTGCCCCCGCGTCGCTAGGCCGTGATGAACCGTCCGCGGATCTCCTCCACCGTCTGCTCGCCCACCACTGAGATCGTGGGCAGCTCTCGGCGCAGCGCCGAGTAGTCCACCGCGTCCAGGTGCACCCCGAGGTCCCTCGCCGTCTGGGCCAGCCGCTCGGCACCGAGCATCTCGGAGGCCACCCGGATGCTGGCCAGGGCATCGATGGTGGCGGTGTGATCCTCAGCGGCCGCGGCGAGGCGCAGGTTCGCCCAGCGACGCGGCCAGATGAGGCCGAAGGTGTTGACCAGCTCTCGGGCGAAGTCCTCCGCGCCGTCGAGCTCCTCGGCGAGGGTCGAGATGATCGCCGGATCCAGCAGCGGCAGCGCCAGCAGCTCTTCGCGCAGACTCATCACCGGCAGCGCCATGTTGTCGGCGTTTCTCGCGGTCTTGGCCCAGGAGGTCCGCCCGGAGGCCATGCGGCTCATGGCGCGCGGGTAGTAGAGGTAGGTCATGTAGACGTAGAAGAGATAGCCGAACCCGTAGAAGATCCCGGCGACCAGGGTGATGTCTTCTCGGCACAGATACTTGTAGAGGATTCCCCAGAGGAAGTACGGCAGCACGATGAACACTGCGGCCAGCAGCACGATCCACTCCACGGGCTCCCCCGAGGCGAATCCGATGCGGCCCTCGATCACGGCCAGGACCAGCAGCAGCGGCCCCAGGATCAGATTCGTCATCAGCAGCCAGGGCTGGCCCATGAAGTAGTGGATTTCGGCCCATCCGGCGCCGCGGAGGTTTCCGCTGCGGCGCAGCCCGGGAAGCAGCTCGGCGCATTCCATATTCCCCTGCGCCCACCGCGTGCGCTGGGTGAGTAGCCGCCGGGTGTAGGGCAGCGCCTCCTGTGAGACGTGGGCCTCGGGGACATAGTGCGTACGGTGTCCCCCCGTGATGATGTTCAGTCCCAGCTCGTAGTCCTCGCTGAGCTTCTTGCCCCAGGGCTGGCCGTAGTCGGCCTCCAGGTCATCGAGCACCGAGAGTCGGGTGAACTGGCCGTTGCCTCCCATGCCGACGGTACCGGTCTTGACGCGCAGCATCTGCATGGCCGAGTTCGAGGTGCGGAACTCGATGTCCTGCATCCGGATCAGCGTGCGGCCCAAGAGATTCTTGAACGGCCCGGAGAGCGGCCGCGGCTGCCGATCCCCCCGGTTCTTCATCCAGACCTCCAGCTGCACGGCCCCCACAGTGTCCTCCCCGAAGGCATCAGGACCGGAGAGCAGATCCAGGGCATTGCCGGAGAGGAAGCCATCGGCGTCGAGCACGCCGATGATCGTACGACTGCGCTGGTCCGGATCCTGGCTGGCCGCCGCTGCGATCACCCGGTAGGCCGCGTTGAGGGCGTGCCCTTTTCCGGTCCTGGCGTCGGGACGACGGCGGGAAATCAGGTGGACCTTCTCATCGAAATCCTGCAGCTTGCGCACGATGCTCGCCGTGGCGTCCTCGCTGTCATCGTCGATGACCCAGACGTGGAGACCCGGGAAGGTCGTCCTCGCCGCCGAGACGGTCTCGGCGATGACGCTCTCCTCGTCGCGACAGGGGATCATCACGTGCCAGGTGAACCCGGAGGCATCCCCCGGCCGGGTCCTGCGACGGGCCGAGTAGGTGTGGACCAGCAGGCTGATGTAGGTCAGGGCGAAGGCGGAGATCACCGAGACGGTGACCAGGCCGGCATCGCGCCAGGGGTTGGTGCCGAACTGCCCGAAGGCTCCGGAGAAGCAGAACACGGAGGCCGCGAGTCCCCCGTAGACGGCGCAGAGGACGAAGACGATGGGGGAGACACGGTGCATGCGTCTCCTGGTGGAGGCGTTCCTGGGGCCGGAGTACATCGTCTCCCTCTCAGCTGGTGGCCGCGCGGGCGCGTCGAGTGCTGTCGTTGTACAGCGTGAACCGGAATCGGGAGCCCTCCCCGGGCACGGAGCGAACGGTGATGGTCCCTCCATGGGCTTCGATGATCGACTGGGACAGCGCCAGGCCCAGACCGGCGCCGGCAGTCGCCGACTGCCGGGCGGCGGGCGCACGGTAGAAGGGCGTGAAGACCTGACTGGCCTCCAGCTGGTTCATCCCCGGGCCGTCGTCCCTGACCTCGACGAACACCGCCTCCACGGCACCTTCGGCCGTGTCCGCGGCTCCCGCGGTGACCCAAACATGGCCGCCTTCAGGGGTGTACTTCAGGGCGTTGCCGACGAGATTGTCGACCACCTGGGACAGGCGCAGCACATCGGCCATGGCCGTGGTGCCCTCCTGGAGGTTCGATTCCAGCGTCATGCCGCGCGCCGCGGCCATCGGCTGGAACCCCTGGACGCAGTCCGCGACCAGCTTCTGCAGGCTGACCTGTTCCAGGTCGAGGTTCAGCTTCCCGACCGTCGCCTGCTGCTCCAGCAGCAGGTCTTCGACCAGCTTGCTCAGCTTCTCGGCGTTGCGCCGGATCACCGCCAGCTGATCCAGGGCGTCATCACGGGCTGCCGAGGGCGCGAGCTCCGTCATGGAGTCCTCGGCGAAGTCGCTGAATCCGACGATGGAGGTCAGCGGGGTCCGCATCTCGTGGGAGACGGTGGCGATGACCTCCTGCTGTGCCCGGAGCAGGTTGTACTCCTTCGTGGCGTCCCGGAAGATCAGAAATGCGGCGTCCCGGGTGCCGTCCTCGGCGGTCACCGCGCGGGAGGTCACGGAGATCACGCGCTGCTCCGGTCCGGGAGCCCCCACCAGGAACTCGAGATTGTCGAACTCCTCCCCCCCGGTTGGCGCGCGCGGCGGGCCGGTTCTGGGTGGGGATCGGGGTGCCGTCGGTGTAGTACGCCAGATGCCCGGCCTCGGTGCGGTCCAGGTTGGTCTCCGGGGAGGCCAGTGCGTGGATCTCACGCTGGGCACGGTTGGTCATCACGTCGTTGCCGCGGACGTCCATCACCAGCACGCCCACGTTGAGGTTCTCCAGCACCCCTCGCAGCAGCCGGTCAGTGCGCTCCAGCGCAGCCAGCGAGCTGCGTTCGCTGACCAGCGCCCGCTTGGCCTCGATGTTGCTGGCCTCCAGGTTCTGCAGAATCCCGATCACGGCCAGGGACATCAGCGCCAGCGCCACCGGCAGCACCGTGTAGCGCGAGATCGAGGCGAAGTTCAGACTCTCCTGGATGGCGACCAGGGAGGGAACGCTGATCGCGAGGACCACCATGAGCACCGCCACCGCGGCCCCCCGATGCCGAAAGCGAACGATCAGCCACAGCGAAGGCACCAGGCTGAGCGTGGAGATCACGGCGCCATCGGGATAGGTGGCGTAGCGACAGATGCCGCAGGCCAGGATGCTGGACACCGGGACGAGCCATTCCAGCACCGGGTGGAGTCCGCGACGCGGGGACAGGGCGACGGCAAGGGTCGCGACGATCAGCAGCCCCAGGCCCAAGGCGATGCCCGGGATCGAGGACGTCTCGGGTTCGAAGATCATGAGCAGCAACACCGGTGACGCGAGCACCGCGAGGAAGATCAGCTGTTGAATGAGGGCGAAGGTCTTGCCGCTGGAGTGGTAGAGCAGCGCTCCCACAAAGGTCCCGATACGCGTCATAATGGGATCACTTTACTGTGATTCACCACCCTGCGGGGCACCGACCTGGGGTGATTCCTGCTTCAGTGGCCCCGGCGCAGCGGAGTCAGTGACGCCTGGGCCACAGCGTCGGCCGGGGCTCAGATCCCCAGCGAGGCCTGCACCTTCCCCAGCGCCCGCGCGGACTCCCGCAGCGCCTGGGCCTCGTTCTGCGCGAACGGGGTGGTGGTCACCGGCTGCACTCCGCCGGCGGAGACCACGCTCGGGATGGACAGTGCCACTCCGCTGATGTCGAGGAACCCCTCGAGCACGCTGCTCACCGGCAGGATCGCGTGCTCATCGCCGAGCACCGCCTCCACGATCCGCGCCGCAGAGAGACCGATCGCGTAGTTCGTGGCTCCCTTGCCGGCGATGACCTGGTACGCCGCGTTGCGCACCTCCTCGGAGAGCGTCTCGAGCTCCTCGGCGTCGAAGACCCTCAGGCCGTCTCGCTCCCAGTCCAGCAGCGGGGTCACCCCGATGCTGGCTGCGGACCAGAGCGGAAACTCGGTGTCGCCGTGCTCTCCCACGATGTGGGCGTGCACGCTGGACTGCGCCACACCGGCGCGCTGCGCCAGCTTCCAGCGCAGCCGAGCGGTGTCCAGCACGGTCCCCGAGGAGAAGACCCGGGAGCTGGGCAGTCCGGTGATCTGCTGCGCGGCCACGGTGAGCACGTCGCAGGGATTGGTGACCAGCAGGAACACGGCGTCGGGGGCGCGCTCCAGCAGCTGCGGAAGCATGCCGCGCAGGATGTCCACATTCGTGCCGGCCAGATCCAGCCGGGTCTGGCCGGGGTGCTGCTTCGCCCCGGCGGTGATCACGACGACGTCGGCGCCTTCCACGTGCCGCAGGTCCGCGCCGCCGTCGATGTCCGAGGCACCGGTGAACTGACTGCCGTGGGCGAGGTCGAGGACCTCTGCCTCCACCCGGGCGGCGTCGATGTCATAGAGGCGCACATGCCGGGCGGAGCCGCGGATCATGGCCGCATAGGCGGTGGCGGTGCCCACGCTTCCGGCTCCGACGATGGCCAGGGTGGAGTTCTCGATGGCGCTCATGCGCTCAGCCTGCCACAGCTCACCGCACCCGAACAGGGGCCCTGCGAAGAAGCTGCGCGACCGCAGGGCTCAGTCCCGTTCAGTCCCGGTCAGTCCCAGCAGAGACAGAACGGATGCCCGGCGGGGTCGGCGTAGACGTTGAAGCGCTGGGTTCCGGTGGCCATCTGCAGCACCTGCGCTCCGAGCTCCAGGACCTCGGTGTGCGCGGCCGAGATGTCCTCCACGTCGAGGTCCAGATGGATCTGCTGCGGGCGACCCTCGGGCCACTGCGGTGGCTGATGCTCCGGAGCCAGCTGCACCGCGACCGGAGCGGCACCCTCGACGAGGACGGTGTGCCAGTCAGACCCGGCGCGCACCTCTCCGCCGAGCAGCTTCGCCCAGAAGCTGCTCTCGGCCTCCAGGTCCGCGGCGTCGAAGACGACGGTGTGTGCTGTGATCTTCATGCGGCCAAGTCTGCGCCGGGCCGGGTGCCCGGTCAAGGGTCGTCCTGGTCAGCGCCGTCTGACCGCTCAGCCGGGTTCAGCTCGTTCAGCCGGGTTCAGCTCGTTCAGCCGGGTTCAGCCCGTTCAGCCGCGGCGTCTGGTCTGCCCCGCTCAGAACGGGTTGAGCAGCCGGTGCACGAAGGATCGGGTGCGCTCCTGCTTCGGCGTGCGCAGCACCTCCTGGGCGGGCCCCTGCTCCACAACGACCCCGCCGTCCATGAAGGCCACCGTGTCAGCGACCTCGCGGGCGAAGGCGAGCTCGTGGGTCACCAGGACCATCGTCCAGCCCTCCTCGGCGAGCTCCTTGATCACGGTGAGCACATCGCCGACCAGCTCGGGGTCCAGCGCGGAGGTCGGCTCGTCGAAGAGCAGCAGCGAGGGCTGCTGGGCCAGGGCCCGGACGATACCCACCCGTTGCTGCTGTCCCCCGGAGAGCTGATGCGGGTAGTCGTCGCGCTTCTCGGCAAGGCCCACCCGCTCGAGCAGGCGTTCGGCCTCGGCGATGGCCTCGGCCTTGGGTCGCTTCTGGACCTGGATCGGCCCTTCGGTGACATTCTGCAGCACGGTCTTGTGCGGGAAGAGGTTGTAGCCCTGGAAGACCATCGCCGAGCGGGTGCGCAGCGACTCCTTCTCCCGTCGCGTGGTCTTCTCGGTGAAGCTCACGGCGGGGCCCCCGGCGAACTCCACGGTCCCGGCGTCGGGCTGTTCCAGGCCGTTGAGGCAGCGCAGCACGGTGGTCTTGCCGGAGCCGGAGGGCCCGATCAGCGCGAGCACCTTCCCGGTCTGCACGCTGAGATCGATGGAGCGCAGCACCTCGTTGTCCCCGAAGGACTTGTTCAGTCCGGCCACCCGCAGCAGCGGGTCGGTGCGTGAAGGTTCAGTGGGCGACATAGCGATCCAATCTGCGCTCCAGGCGGTCCTGCACGGTGGAGAGCACGAGGCAGAAGACCCAGTAGATCATGGCGGCCTCCACATAGATCAGCATGAACTCCTGGCTGAAGGCGGCGATCTCCTGAGCCACCCGGAACATCTCGGTGACCAGGATCAGCGAGGCCAGCGAGGTGTCCTTGACCAGGGAGATGAAGGTGTTCGACAGCGGCGGCACCGAGACCCGGGCCGCCTGCGGCAGGATCAGACGGCGCAGCGTCTGGTTCCGGGACATTCCGATCGTGTAGCCGGCCTCCCACTGGCCCTTGGGGACTGAGAGGATGGCCGCACGGATGACCTCTGCGGCGTAGCCGCCGACGTTCATCGAGAACGCGATCACCGCACTGGGCCAGGGGTCGATGGTGAGACCGATCGAGGGCAGCCCGTAGAAGATCACGAACAGCTGCACCAGCAGCGGAGTGCCCCGGATGATCGAGATGTAGACCCGGGCAATCCCGGAGAGCAGCCGGCTCCCGCCGATCCGCATCAGCGCCAGCACCAGGGCGAGCGCCAGTCCGAGGCTGAAGCTGGCCAGGGTCAGCGGGATGGTCCCGGTCAGCCCGCCGCGTAGCAGCGGCCAGAACGAGTCGACCGCCAGCTGCCAATTGATCTCGGCCAGCTCCATCATTGCGTGACGTCGGCGCCGAAGTACTTCTCGGAGATCTCGGTGAGCGTGCCGTCCTCGGCCAGGGTGGCCAGCGCCTCATCGACTGCCTCGACCAGGGACTCGCTGCCCTGCCGGAAGGTCAGCGCTGACTGCGACTGGTCCTCGGTCTCGGCGGCGATCTTGATGTTCTCGTTGCCCTCGGTCTCCTGGTAGTCCAGGTAGGTGAGCTTGTCATTGATGGTGGCGTCCACCCGACCCTGCTCCAGCAGGGTCACCGACTGCGCCCAGCCTTCGACGGCTTCGACGTCGGCGCCGGACTCCTGAGCCAGCTCGTTCCAGTTCGAGGTCAGCGACTGCGCGGTGGTGGCACCGTCGAGGTCCTCGAAGCTGGTGATCTCATCATTCTCGGTCAGGGTGACGATCACACCGTTGGAGACCGTGTAGGGCTCCGAGAACAGGTAGCTCTCCTGGCGTTCCTCGGTGATCGAGACCTGGTTGGCGATCACGTCGAAGCGCGCGGACTCCAGGCCGGCGAACATCGCGTCCCACTGGGTCTCCTCGAACTCGGCGTCGACGCCGAGCTCTTCGGCCACCGCAGTGACGATCTCCACGTCGTAGCCGGTGAGCTCACCCGCGCCGCCCTCGTGGAAGCTGAATGGACGGTAGGTCCCTTCGGTGCCGATGGTGAGCACCCCGGCGTCCTGCACCTGCTCCAGGGTCAGTCCTGAGGCCGACTCCTCCGACGAGGCATCGTCCTGCCCCGCGTCACCGCCGCCGCAGGAGGCCAGCGTGAGGGCCGCCGCGGCGGAGAGGGCGAGAGTCGAGAGCAGGCGTGTGGTCATAGGTGGTGCCCCTAAGGTGAAGCGTCGGTGGGACCGGCGCGTAATGGTCAGGTCATGGACAGGCAAAGAACGGTATCATTCGCGCTGCTCGGAACAGGGTGCTCTGTTACGCCAGACGTCACGCCGCCGGATCTGCCTGGCGGGATGGGCATCTGGACTCTGGACCGAGGCGGGCCGCCTCCGAGCCTGCGCCCGGAGCCGGCCTCCGCAGCTCACCCCCGGCAGCTCAGCCTCGGAGACTCAGCCCAGCGACTCAGCCTCAGAAGGCCGGCATCAGGGTCTCGTCATGTTCTTCGACGAGGAAGTCCCGGACCTCATCGCTGGTCATGGCGCGCTCAAGGGCGTCGATCTGCTCCGAGTCGAGGTCACCCTCGCGGGCCACCAGCGAGATCGCGAAGCGCTCGTCGATGTTCTCCTCCACTGCGATCGCATCCTCCGGGGTCAGCCCGAGGCTGGAGATGTAGGTCGGGTAGTTGAAGACCGCGGCGATGCCGTCCTCGTCATAGGCCGAGGTCAGGTTCAGCAGGTCCACCTGGACCCATTCCAGGTCCTTGGGGTTCTCCTCGACGTCATCGAGGGTCCCCTCAAAGCCGACCCCCTCGGCCAGGGTGATCAGCCCCTGATCGGCCAGGATCGCCAGCGCGCGACCCTCGTTGGACTCGTCGTTGGGCAGCGCGATCTGGGCGCCGTCGGGGATCTCCTCCAGCGAATCGTAGTCCCGCGAGTAGAAGCCGACTCGGGCGTTGTAGATCGGGGCGACGACGCTGAGCTCGGCGTCGTGCTCTGCGTTATAGGCCTGCATATACGGCTCATGCTGGGCGAAGTTCGCGTCGACCTCGCCGTCGGCGAGCAGCCGGTTGTACTGGACGTTGTCGCTGACCTCGACCAGCTCGATGGTGTAGCCGTCCTCCTGCGCCACCTCGGCGGCAGCCTCGACCACATCGGTCATCGGCGTGGTGTGCGAGGCGACCTGGATCACCGTGTCATCACCCTCGGCTCCGGACTCGCCTGAGGAGCAGGCGGCGGTGACGAACAGGGCGAGGACGACGGCGGCCCCGCTGAGCGCACGGACAGGACGGTTCTGCAGTTCGGCAGTCAAGATGCTCCTCGTTCGGAAGGGACGGACCCGGACCGGGCCCAGTGGTGTCAACGACGCCGACGGCTCAGTTATGCCAGCCCGGCATCACCGCGCCGGACTGGCACGGCCGCACCTGTCACGGCTCAGCGTGACCGGTGGTCCAGCGCCATGGAGAGTCGTGTGCCGGATGCCTGGATCAGCATCACGATCACCACGATCAGCGCGATGGTCACGTACATGATGTCGTACTCATAGCGCTGGTAGCCGTAGCGGATCGCGAAGTCGCCGACGCCGCCGCCGCCCACGACCCCCATGATGGTGGAGTAGGAGATCATCGAGATGGTCACCGTGGTCATCGAGAGCACCAGCCCGGAGCGCGCCTCGGGGTAGAGGAACCGGGTGACCAGCTGGAAGGTGTTCGCGCCCAGGGAGTCAGCCAGCTCCACAGTGTCCCGGGGGATGTCCACCAGGGTCTGCTCCACCCAGCGGGCGTAGAGCGCGACCGCCACGAAGGAGAGCGGGACCGCGGCCGCGGTGGTCCCGAAGGAGGTTCCCACGGCCCAGCGGGTGAACGGGATCAGCGCCACCACGAAGAGCAGGAACGGCACCGAGCGGACCACGTTGACGAAGCCGTTGAGCCCGGCGTAGACCCAGCCGCGCTCCTTCGGGCCGCCGCGGCGGGCCAGGTACATCCCGGTCCCCATGGGCAGTCCGATCAGCACCGCAGCGAGCAGGGACCAGCCGAGCATCGCCGCGGTCTCCAGGATCGAGGTGATGATCTCGTCCTGATACTCGCCCAGCCGCCGGGCCAGCTCGTTCACTCCTGGTCCCCCTCGAGGTAGGCGCGGGCCCGCTCCGAGTAGCTGTCGTACTTCTCGCGCGCACCCAGCCCGGCGATCTCCGCGATCCCGGTGAGCCGACCGGACTCCAGGATCGCGGCCCGGTCGCAGGTACCCCGAATCACCTCAAGCTCATGGCTGACCAGCAAAATCGAGGTCCCCATCTCGGCGCGCACACGCAGCAGGGTCGCGATGACCTCGTCGGTGTGCTGACCGTCCAGCGCGGAGGTCGGCTCGTCGCAGAGCAGGATGTCGGGTTCGTTGACCAGGGCTCGCGCGATCGCCACCCGTTGCTTCTCACCGCCGCTGAGCTGGGCGGGGTGCTTCTCGGCATGCCCGCCCAGGTTCACGAAGTCCAGCATCTCGCGGGCGCGGTCCTGCGTGCGTGAGGGCGGGACCTGCGCTTCGGCGGCGCGGCTGCGGAAGCCGCCGCGGGATCGGTGCAGGCTCAGCGGCAGCGCGACGTTGGCCGCCACGGTCTTGTTCGCCAGCAGGTTGAACTGTTGAAAGACCATCCCGATCCGGCGTCGTTGGGCCCGGCGGGCGCGCGGCCACAGGGCAGCGAGATTGACCCCGTTGACGGTGACAGCACCGGAGGTGGGCATCTCCAGGGCGTTGACCAGGCGCAACAGGGTGGACTTGCCCGACCCGGACTCACCGACCACCCCGAAGATCTCTGACTCACCGATGCTGAGACTGACCTCGTCCAGGGCGTTCACGGACCTGCCCCGCGGGGCGCCGCGCTGGGTGTAGCTCTTGGTGACCTGATCGAACTCGATCATCGGTGACGCAGGAACAACGGATCAGCTCAGCTCAGGCCGTAGGCGATCAACGACTGTGACCAGTCCTCGATCCCCGGCCAGTCTCGGTAGTCGGCATTCTCCGGTGCCTTGACCACCTTGAGCTGCAGCTTCTCGAAGAAGCTGAGCTTCTCGGCATCGATCGCACCCCGGAAGTAGGCGACCTCGCGGTGCGGGTAGCTGCGCAGGGTCTCGGCCAGCTCGGGCGCGAGGCTGGGTCCGCCCCCGGAGGCGAAGAGGAACAGCGGCTTGCCGCCGAGCTCGGTGCGGTTGGCGTCGAGGAACATCATCCCCGGACCCCACAGCTTCTGCCGGTAGACCGGCACGCCCAGGACCACGTTATCGGTCTCGAAGAGCCACTTCCCGGCCTCGGAGACCTCTTTGACATGCGCGGAGACGCCGCGGGCCTTCAACGTGGCGGCGATATGCTCGCCGATCTCCGCGGTGGACCCGTGCTTGCTCGCAACAACGACCATCGTGGTCATGGTTCATCCGCCCTCTCGCAGAAACTTGGGTTCTCCTCTGAGCCTATCAACGCCGGTGTCGCTGCGGGAGCGCCGGGATCGCCGAGATGCGCGCTCACCGGACTCCGCGCAGGTCCAGGGTCAGCTCATCCTGGGCACCGGCTTCCAGCCGGACCGGGATGCCCCAGTCCTGCTGGTAGAGATGGCAGGCGGCGTGCATCGGGATCTCTTCGCCCTCGGCGCCGTCGCAGGCGGCGGCGCGCGCGGTGATGTGCAGCACCCCCTCGGTGACCTCAGGGTTCAGCTGCAGCGTGCGGCGCAGCCCCTCGGAGTTCCCCGCACCGTCCAGGAGCAGGTTCTCTGGGGAGGAGGAGACCTTGAGCTGGGTGGGGTCGCCCCACCGGTCGTCGAGCTTCTGCCCGGTGGGGGCGGAGAAGCCGATGGCCAGGGAGAACTCGCCCGGAGACACCGCCGTGGCCGGTCGCTGGCTCTGCGTGGCGCCCTCATCCACGGTGAGGTACTCCTGAGGCACCGCGATGCGCACCAGCTCGTGGGCGTTGGTCTCCACGACGAGCAGGTTGGTGCCGTCGGCGTCGAGCAGGACATCTGAGGGTTCCTTCAGTCCGCGCGCCACGGTGGAGACGCTGGCCGCGACGGTGGTGCCGTCCGCAGCAAGGTGCTCACCGCGGTAGCGCCGGATCGCGCCGTTATAGGTGTCGGCCAGCAGCACAGAGCCATCTGGCAGCGCGGTCACGCCCAGCGGATGCTGCAGCCGGGCCTGCTCCGGGGCTCCGTCGCGGAAGCCGAAGTCGAAGAGGCCCTCGCCGATCAGGGTCTCCACCTCCGGGGTCGCCGCCTCGCCCGGCTCAGCGTCAGAATCAGCGCCGGTGCGGATCACGCGCAGCGAGGAGGTCTCGGAATCGGCGATCCAGATATCCCCGTCGGCGTCCTCGGTGAGCCCTGAGGTCTGCGCGAACCAGGCGGTCTCGGCGGAGCCGTCGAGCAGCCCCTCCAGGCCGGTGCCGGCGAAGATCGAGAGCTCCCCGGTGGCGGGGTCGAAGGTGAAGATCTGGTGGGTGCCGGCCATCGCGATGACCACCCGGCCCAGGGTCTCAGACCACAGCACGTCCCAGGGAGAGGACAGCGAGATCTGCAGCGGCTCGGTGCCCAGGCTGCCGGACTCGATCGCCCCGGACCGGGCGCGCTCGGCGTCGAGGAGTCGCTGCACGCCGTTGCCGGCCAGCGTGGTGACTGCTCCGGTCTCGGCGTTGATCCCACGGAGCCGGTGGTTCACCGTGTCGGCGACCACGATGTCGTAGCCGACCTGCTGCGCCAGTTCGGCCGGCAGCACGGTCAGGCCCTGAGGCTCGTTGAACCGGGCGGAGGCGGGGTCGCCGTCGCGGTGACCCTTCTCGTGGTCTGCTCCCCCACCCCAGGAGCGCACCACCGTGGTCAGGTCGGTGTCGAGCTCCACGATCCGGTGGTGGCCGGTGTCAGAGACCAGGAAGTGCCCGTGGGAGGAATCGGATTCACCGAGCTCACGAGTCACCGGGACCGCCTTGCCGGGGAAGCGCAGCGTGCGCGAGACCGGCTCGGGAGGGACGTAGGGCCCGTCGCCGCGGTGCAGGGTTCCCTTGGCCTCGTGCTCTGCCACGAGCTCCTCCACCAGCGAGGTCAGTCCGGCCACGTGGCCCTCTCCGGCGAGGTGCGCGGCGATGTAGCCCTCCGGGTCGAGAACCACCAGGGTCGGCCAGGCGCGTGCCGCGTAGGCCTGCCAGGTGGTCAGGTTCGGGTCGTCCAAGACCGGGTGGGCGATCTCGTAGCGTTCCACGGCGGCGGCGAGCGCGTCCGGGTCGGCCTCATGCTCGAACTTCGGGGAGTGCACGCCCACGGTGACCAGGACGTCGCTGAAGCGCTGCTCCAGCGGGCGCAGCTCGTCGAGCACGTGCAGGCAGTTGATGCAGCAGAAGGTCCAGAAGTCCAGGATCACGATCTTCCCGCGCAGGTCCTCCAAGGAGACGTCCTTGCCGCCGGTGTTCAGCCACCCTCGCCCCAGAAGCTCGGATGCGCGCACCCGCTCGGCACGGCGAATCGTCTCAGTCATACGGGAACTCCCTCTGTTCTGCTTGGCTATTCTTCGGTCTCCAGCGCGGCGGACGCCTCAGCGGCGATGGCCTCCGCGATCGCGGTGAACTCGGCCGATTCTGCCGCCTCCCCGCCGGTGAAGGAGACCATGATGATGTCACTGCCCACCTGCGTGAACAGGATCTGGGCGAAAGTTGTTCCATCCCCGCCGCTGCGCCGCCAGGAGTAGGCCACGGTGTCCTGAACCTGCTCCGCGGAGACCTCGTCCTGGTCCTGCAGCGTCGGCTCCTGGATGCGCAGCTCGTAGTCCACCCCGTCCAGGGTGAACTCGGTGTCCTGGCAGGATTCAAGCAGCTCCGCCACGTTCTCCCGGTGCTCGGCCACGCGCTGCTCATCCGCCGGGCTCTGCAGGGTGGCCAGCTCGATCGAACCGGCCCCGTCGAAGCTCTCGGCGAAGTAGTCTGCGCGCACGGCCTCGGCAAGCAGCAGCGGTGAGAAGTCGACGGCGGCCAGCGGCTGCGCGCAGGAGGCCGGGCTCACCTGCGCCTCGGGGTCCTCCCCTGCCAGGGAGTTCTCCTGGAGCAGCTCGCGATAGGAGTCGGCCACCTCGTCGGAGACGAATCCCATCTCGTTGAACCCGAAGCTGGAGGCACGCCCGGCGCCCTCCTGGGCCGCGGCGATCAGCCGCTCCGGGGCGCTGAGCACAGCCCCGTCCTCGCCCGTACCGTCCTCGCCAGCGCCGTCCTCGCCCGCGCCCTCGGGGGCGGTCTCCCCTGGGCTGACCCCGGCGTGATCAGCATCCTCCGGGGCTGTGGCTCCGGTGTCCGAGCCGCAGGCGGTGAGCAGCAGCACCCCGGCGAACGCCGATGCCGCTGCCGCGATCCCTGGTGGCCTCATCGTGGTCCATCCCGTTCGGCCATCTGGGCGAACATGTCGTTGTAGTCGTTGAGCTCGGCGTCTCCGGTGCGGTCGGCCTCGCGGTCCAACCGCTTGGTCTCGCGCTTATCGTCCCGGGACCAGATGACCCCGGCCACGAAGGACATCAGGATCGCGGGGATCTCTCCCAGCGCCCACATCAGTTCGCCTCCGCTGCGCTGATCCTCCAGCGCGGTGAAGCCCCAGTCGTGGCCCATGTTGCCGAACCAGGCGGCCTGGATCAGCTGGTCCGAGCTGGTCATCGCCACCGCCAGGAAGGCATGGAAGACCATGGTGGCGAGCAGGATGATCAGCCGCATCGGGTGCGCGGGCCGCGCCGGCAGGGGGTCCTGACCGATGAGCACCAGCGCGAAGATGTAGCCGGTGGCCAGGAAGTGGAAGATCATCAGCTCGTGGCCCACGTGGTACTCCAGCACCAGGCCGAAGACCGGGGTGTAGTAGAAGATCAGCAGCGACCCGGCGAAGTTCACCGCCGCGACGATCGGGTGCGTGATCACCTTCGAGAAGCGCGAGTGCACCAGCCAGAGGATCCACTCTCGGGGGCCGCGGGTGCCGTCGGTGCGCACGTCCAGTGCGCGCAGCGCCAGGGTCACCGGGGAGCCCATGACCATGAACAGCGGCGCCACCATGGTCAGCGTCATGTGCTGGATCATGTGTCCCGAGAAGAGCACCGTCCCGTAGACCGCAGGCCCGCCGGAGGTCACCCAGAGCAGCACCAGCAGGCCGAAGAGCCAGCTCGCGGTGCGCAGCACCGACCAGGAGTCCCCGCGCCGACGCAGCCGCACCATGGCGAGCAGGTACCAGGCGGCGAGGAAGACGACGACGGCGACCCACAGCCAGTCTGGGCGCCACAGGGTCAGCCAGAGGCTGCCGGTGGGCTCAGGGGGAAGGTCGTAGCCGGTGAGCGTCCGCGCCGGTGTGGCGTCGGGGGGAAGATCCTCGGGCACCGGGGGCGCGGTGCGTCCGAGGACGGCGCTGATCCCGATCACGGCCGCCATGATGGCGATCTCTACGAGGATCAGCTGGAAGAGCAGGCCGGACGGACGCGCCCCGCTGCCCAGCCGCGGAATGATCCAGGACCGGTGCATCCAGCCGATGCCCGCCAGGGCGAGGGTGGCCAGCAGCTTCGCCGAGATCATCAGGCCATAGCTGGTGGCGGTGAGCTGTTCGAGGGTCTCGATGCGCAGGCTCGCGTTGATGACCCCGGAGGCTGCCACGGTGATCAGGGCCAGTCCCGCCAGGGTGGAATAGCGCCGCAGCAGCGTCTCGGTCATACCAGGCGCCGGGGTGGCGGGGGCCTCCGCGCCGAGCGGGCCCGCCTCGGTCACAGGCGCTGCGGCTGCCGATACCCGGGTCTGGGCTGCATCTCGGCTCAGCGCCGGGCTCAGCAGCGCCAGCACCACGAGTCCGCCCACCCAGATCACGACGCCGAGCAGGTGCAGTCCCAGCGAGTTCACCGCCGCGTAGTGGTCATCGCCGGAGGCCGAATGCCCGACCAGCGCCATCGGGACGATGGCGGTGAGTCCCAGCACGGCGATGAAGAACAGTCCCGCGGGCGCGCGGACCGCGGTCACCAGGGTGGCGAAGACCGCGGCGATCAGCACCACCGCGGCCCAGGCCTGCCCGGTCGGGATGGACTGCACGTAGTCGAAGAACCCGGCGGCGAAGGAGTCCGAGGAGGAGAGCGCGAGTCCAGAGAGTGAGGAGAAGGTCAGTACCAGCACCGCCACCGCCGCCACGGTCCAGACCACTCCGGCGAGACCAGCGATCTGCATGGTCCGGGTGAACAGCGGGTGCTCGGCGGCGACACCCTCACCGGCAAGCTTCCGGCGCCGCCGAGGACCTGCCTGCGGGGGCACCGCCACAGCGGCCAGGCTCACCGCGGCGATCGCCGTGGCCATGGCGAGGTGATGGATGAAACGGGCCACCGGAAGACCCCACCGGGTGAGCGCTCCGGGGTCGGAGAGCTCGCTGGGCGCGGTGCTGCCGGAGAGGACACCGGTGACGATCAGGGCCAGCAGTCCGGCGCACAGCGCAGCGGCGGTCAGCGGCAGCGGCGCAGTCCAGACCCGGGTGCCCGAGGTCAGGGTGGGGGTGGAGGTGCTCACGCGCCGTCGTTCCTGGGCGGGTCGGTGCGGGGATCCTGCGAGGAGCCGGGCGGGGGACCCTGCTGGGGGTCATCGCGCTCGGTGTCGGGGCGGGTGGACTGCTGCCAGCGCGCTGACTCGTGCATCTTCCGCCTCGCCAGCACGATCACCAGGACCAGCACGAGCAGGCTGGCGATCCCGAAGACCAGCGGGGCCCACCCCGGCATCGCAGGCGCGGCGGCCGTGGCTGAGGCTGTAGCTGTGGCAGTGGTCAGGGTGAGTGGGGCTGTCATGGCGATGCTGCACCTTCCTGCGGGGTCGTCAGGGCTTGCGCCTGCCACGATTCTACGCCGTGTAGAAGACCCGGCTCTGACGACATCGGCCCCTCACCCGTTCTCCGGGCGAGGGGCCGATGTTCTCAGGCGGGCCGTGGCTCTCCAGTCTGCGGAGCGCCGCGGCGGCTCGGGCTCACTTGCCGGTGGCAGCGGCCTTCAGCTTCGAACCTGCGGAGAGCTTGACCGAGTAGCCCTCGGGGATCTGGATGGTCTCACCGGTCTGCGGGTTGCGTCCGGTGCGGGCGGCGCGCTTGGTGCGCTCCACGGCCAGCCAGCCGGGAATGGTGACCTTCTCGCCCTTGGACACCTGCTCGGTGAAGACCTCGAAGACCGAGTCCAGGACGCCGTTGACGGCGGCCTGGGAGTTTCCGGACTTCTCTGCGACTGCTGCGACGAGCTCGCTGCGGTTCAGTGCCATGTGTTTGTCCTCCTGGACTTATTCGGTGGCAGTCCCCGGCACGACCTGCTCAATGCGTGCCGCTGCCGCGATCTTCTGCGGCGGCGGGCCGGTCATGCCGCGTGGGGCTTTCAGAACGGCAACTTACCACGCAGGCCCGGCGGAACCAGCATGGAACCGCGTGATCCTGGGCCCGAGGGCCGCATTCTCCGCTCCGCGAACACCGCAGACGAGGATCTCAGAGGGTGCCTGGTCGCTTGGATGGGTGGCATGAAAAAACCACCCGCGGGAGGACTGATGCTGTTCCTCCAGGGGGTGAGGAACAGCAGCCTCCGCACGGGTGGCGGACTTTGCGGAGCGCACACGCTCGGTGCGCGGCTCCGGGGGTTCAATCTAGAACACAGTGTGTATCGTACAACCACTTCAAGGGGTGGGCCACCCGAAGGCGACCCACCCCTTGAAAAGGTGTTCTCGATTCAGCCTCGGCTGATCACCAGGACGACTTGGTGATGCCGGGAAGCTCACCCTTGTGAGCCATGTCGCGGAAGCGGATGCGCGAGATGCCGAACTTCTGGAAGGTGCCGCGGGGGCGACCATCGATGGAGTCGCGGTTGCGCACGCGGATCGGGGAAGCATCGCGGGGAAGCTTCTGCAGACCCACGCGAGCTGCCTCGCGGTCCTCGTCCGAGGCGTTGGGATCCACCAGGGTCTTCTTCAGCTGCAGACGCTTCTCGGCGTAGCGCTCAACGATGACCTTGCGCTGTTCGTTCTTTGCGATCTTGGATTTCTTAGCCATGATCAGCGCTCCTCTCGGAAGTCGACATGCTTGCGAACGACCGGGTCATACTTCTTGAGCACGATGCGGTCGGGGTTGTTGCGGCGGTTCTTGCGGGTCACGTATGTGAACCCGGTGCCGGCCGTCGACTTCAGCTTGATGATGGGACGTACGTCCTTGTCCTTGGCCATTAGAGCTTCTCACCCTTCTCGATCAGCTCGGCAACGACAACGTCGATGCCGCGGACGTCGATGGTCTTGATGCCCTTCACGGACAAGGTCAGCGTCACATTGCGTCCCAGCGAGGGAACCCAGTAGCGCTTCTTCTGGATGTTCGGGTCGAACCGGCGCTTGGTGCGCCGATGCGAGTGGGAGATTGAGTTGCCGAACTGCGGCCCCACTCCGGTCACCTGGCAACGTGCTGCCATGATCACTCCTCTTGCGTAAGTACGTGAATGTATACGGGCGGTCCCCGATTCTGGGTCCCGCCACCAGCTATGACACCGTTACTTCCGAGGACGGACCAGGCTGGGTGAGATCCAACCGAAGTGTCTTCTCATTCGTCCAGCGAAACGCTGAACGGACGGTGGTGCTTGATGTGGTGCTCTGGAATCCAGGCTTCACAATCGACCATGCTGCTTTCCGGCGCTGAAGCCCACCCGGTCCTCGCTCCAAGAGGACACGCATGTGCACAGCGCAGCACGGCTTGCGACTGTCTATGGTAGCCCGCGCCCGGGGATTCGGCAAAGCGGGTGCGGGAGTCGGCCCCGAGCCGGCGGTACAGTCATGGCGTGACTCAGAACGCCGCCCGCACCCTCCCCGCGCTTCCCGTGGCGGCCATCGTCGCCACGGTGCTGATGTGGGCCTCCTCCTTCGTCCTGATCCGCTACTCCGCGGGGGAGCTCTCCCCCGGCCCGCTCGCCCTGCTGCGGCTGCTCGCCGGCACGGTGACGCTGAGCGCGCTGCTGCTCTGGGTCCGCCGGAGGAACCTGCACCTGCCCAGCCGACCCGCGCTGGGGCTGACTGCTCTCTTCGGGGTCATCTGGTTCGCGCTCTACACAGTGGTCTTCAACCTCGCCGGGCACTACATCGACGCCGGGACCATCGCGATGGTGGTGAACCTGGCCCCCCTGATGGTCGGCGTCGGCGCGGTGGTGTTCTTCAAGGAGTCATTCTCCTCCCGGCTCTTCGCGGGCATGGTGGTCTCGCTGTGCGGGATCGGACTGATCACCGTGGCGGGATCCACCGGTCAGCTGGCGCTGGCCGGGCTGGGCATCGCCCTGCTCGCGGCGTTCCTCTACGCCGGGGGCATGCTGATCCAGAAGCTCGCACTGCGGCACACCGACCCGCTGACCGCGACCTGGCTGGCCTGCGCCGCCGGGACCATCGCCCTGCTTCCCTTCCTCGGCGCCACCTGGGATCAGCTGCAGACGACCTCGACCCCGGTGATCCTCGGCGCGGTGTATATGGGGATCGGGCCCACCGCTCTGGGCTTCTGGTTCTGGGGCTACGCGATGAACCACTTCCCCACCGGCAAGGTGGCCGCATGCACACTGGCGGTGCCCGCCGTCGTCGTGGTCATGTCATGGCTCACCCTCGGCGAGGTTCCGCCGCTGCTGGGGATCATCGGCGGTGCGGTGACCCTGACCGGGGTGGCTATCGCGCAGCTTCGCCGGCCGGCGCGACACGTGCCGCAGGCGCGACCGGTGCGCTGAACCTCTCCCCGCTGGCCAGCTCATAGGCCCGTGCGGCGCGCAGCACCGAGCGGTCCCGGGTCCGGGCGGCGACGATCTGCAGACCCACCGGCAGCCCGGCGCCGGTCAGTCCGCAGGGGACCGAGACGGCAGGCTGTTGGGTCATGTTGAACGGGTAGGTGTACGGGGTCCAGCTGGTCCACAGGTCCGAGCGCCAGCCCGCCGGAGCCTGCCGGCTCGCATCGAAGGCTGGGATCGGCATGGTGGGGGTCACCAGCAGGTCGTACTTCTGATGGAAGGCTCCCATCCGCACACCCATGTCCATGCGCACCCCGGTGGCGGTGAGGTAGTCCAGCGCCGAGGCGTCGGCGTACTGCTCGATTCCGGCCCGCAGCCCTGGATCCACCTTCTCCAGCGCGCCGGGGCCGTAGGCCTCCAGGACCTTCGCGGCTCCGGCGAACCAGAGCACGTGGAAGGCCTCCACCGGGTCCGTGATGTCGGGGTCCACCTTCTCGACCTGGGCGCCGAGCGAGGCCAGCACGGCTACCGCCTCCTCAACCCGGGCCTCGACCTCCGGGTCGTTGCTGCCGAATCCCAGGGTCGGCGAATACCCGATCCGCACCCCGGCCAGCGAGCCGCCGTCGACCTCGAGCTCGGCGAGGTCGGCGGAGAATGGTCGGGTCTGTGAGGGCAGGGCGGACCAGTCCCGGGCATCGAAGCCGGCGATCACATCGAGCAGCAGGGCGGTGTCGGTGACCGTGCGCGCCATCGGCCCGGCGTGGGCAAGCGTCCCGAAGGGGCTGGCCGGGTACATCGGCACGGTGCCGTAGGTGGCCTTGATCGCCACCGTGCCGGTGAACGCCGCCGGGATCCGGACCGAGCCGCCGCCGTCGGTGCCCACCGCCCAGGGGCCCATCCCGGCGCCCACGGCGGCGGCCGCACCTCCGGAGGATCCGCCGGCGGTCAGCGCCGGATCCCAGGGGTTGGTGGTCGCGCCGAAGCGCCCCGAGTCGGTGGTGCCCTTCCACGCGAACTCCGGCGTGGTGGTCTTGCCCAGCAGCACCGCACCGGTCTCACGCAGCCGCGCCACGCAGGGCGCGTCGAAGTCCCAGGGCCCGGCTTCATCGATCAGCCGACTGCCGCGCAGGGTGGGCCAGCCCACGGTGGGGAAGATGTCCTTGATCGAGGTCGGCACCCCGTCTCCGGGACCGAGGGTCTGTCCTGAGGCCCAGCGCCGCGCGGAGGCTCGAGCGGAGTCCAGCGCAGCATCCCGGTCCACCAGCACGAACGCGTTCACCGCGGCGTCGCGCTGCTCGATCCGTTCCAGGGCCGCCTCGGTGGCGTCCACCGGGGTGAAGTCACCCGAGCGGTACCCCGCGAGCAGTTCGACGGCGGTCAGGTCGGCAAGGTGCGTCATGCGCCCCTCCTCTGGATCTGGAGTCCTAGGACTCATCTGGTGCGGCTTATGGGATGGGATCGATCGGTGGTCGGCGGGCTGGGTGTCCGGCAGGGCTCGGCGGTGCTGGGGCTGGGCTCAGTGCCGGGGGACGTATCCCTTGGCGGTGTCCACGAGGTTCTTCAGCTCCTGCCCGTCGAGCCAGCGCTCGGCGTTGTCCCGGAACTGTTCCGCCAGCGCCGCACGCCAGCCGTGCACGTCTCCTGACATGTGGGCGGAGATGGTCACCGAGTCCATCGCCCAGAGCGGGGAGTCTTTCGGCAGCGGCTCCTGGGCGAAGACGTCGAGGGTGGCGCGCGCCAGGTTCCCGGTCTGCAGGGCCTCGAGAAGCGCCGTCTCGTCCACTGATTCACCGCGCCCGATGTTGATCAGGTGCGCGCCGGGGCGCACCGCTGCCAGCGACTCGGCCCCGATCAGCCCGGCCGTCTGCGCGGTGAGCGGTGCGGCATTGATGATGTGGTCGAAGCCGCCGATGTGCTGACGAAGCTGCGCACTCTGCACCACAGTGCCGAAGTCTGGGTCCTCTTCCCGCGCAGTGCGTCCGGCGCCGGTGACCTTGATCCCCACCGCACGCAGCAGACGCGCGGTCTCACGCCCGATCGCCCCGGTGCCGATGATCAGCGCGGAGGTGCCCTGCACCCTCTTGGTCTCGCGGTGGACCCACTGGGCCTGCTGCTGGTGTCGCTGGCTTGCCGCGAAGTCTTTGGCGTGGGCGAAGATCGCGGCCAGCACGTACTCCGCGATCGGACGGTCAAAGATGCCCTGCGCGTTGGTCACGACCACCTCAGAGCCGCTGAGCTCATCGAACATCAGGGCATCCACCCCCGCGGCGGCCACGTGGATCCATTCCAGGGCACCCGCCCGGGGCCAGGCCTGCTGCACCGCCGGGGAGAAGAAGTCCCAGAGGAAGAGAACCTGGGCACCTTCGATCGCGGCCCCGAGCCCGTCGGCATCGGTGTAGCGCAGCTCCGCGCGCGCCTGCAGGGACTCCAGCCCCTCAGGTCGATGCAGCTCGGGTCGATGCAGCTCGGGTCGATGCAGCTCAGGTCGATCCAGCTCAGGTCGGTGCAGCTCGGCAGGCTGATCAGCTGCTGCCGCTGCCCCGGGATCGGCTCGCGGACACAGAACGGTGATGATCGGTCGTGCTGGTGTCATATCCACCTGCCCCTCTCTGGCTCATGATGGCTGCCCGGCCGGGGCTGTCCCCCGCTGCTGAGCTTCCCTCGCCAGGTGCGGCTATGCTATGAATACCTGTGAAGATTGTCAACAATCCGGAGATGCCATGAGTTCTGCATCAGGCTTCCAGCCCGTCCCCCGCGAATCCACCTCCTCGCTGATCACCCGCCAGCTGCGCGAGGGCATCATGCGCGGCGCGCTGCCCGCAGGCGCCCAGCTCTCCGAAGCGACGCTGGCCGCCGAGTTCGGTGTGAGCCGCGGCCCGCTGCGCGAGGCCATGCAGCGACTGGTCCAGGAGGGGCTGGTGCGCAGCGAGCTCAACCGGGGACTCTTCGTGAAGGAGCTCGACGAGACCGAGATCCGCGACCTCTACCTCACCCGCACCGCGATCGAGACTGCCGCGGCCCGGGCAGTGGCCCACGGGGAGTCAGCGGGTGAAGGTGCCGCGAGACTGCGTGCCCGCGCGGCCGCGATGGCGGCGGCCGCCGCCTCCGGGGACCTGCAGGCGCTGGCAGATGCAGACTTCGCCTTCCATGAGGAGCTGGTGAGCCTCGCGGGGAGCCCCCGGCTCCACCGGGTCCACGAGACCCTGATGGTGGAGACCAGGATGTGCATGACGGCGCTGCAGGGCACCTATTTCGACCCGGAGGACCAGGTCGCAGAACACTCCCGCATCGTCGAGGCCATCGCCTCCGGTGATGACGCCGGGCTGGTGCGCGAGATCGAGGAACATATGCAGGAAGCCTTGGATCGCCTGGTCAGAGCGTCTCGGTGAACTCTTGGCCGAACCTATGGTCCGGCAGAGCCGACGGCGCTAGGGTCAAGTAATGGAATTCAGATATCTCGGACATTCAGGCTTGAAGATCTCAGAGATCACCTATGGAAACTGGTTGACCCACGGTTCCCAGATCGAGAACGAGGTCGCGACCAGCTGCGTCCACGCCGCCCTCGACGTCGGAATCACCACCTTCGACACCGCTGACGTCTATGCCAACACCGTGGCGGAGCAGGTGCTCGGCGACGCATTGGCAGGTCAGCGCCGGGAATCCCTGGAGATCTTCACCAAGGTCTACTTCCCCACCGGCCCCAAGGGCCCCAACGACACCGGGCTCTCCCGCAAGCACATCTTGGAGTCGATCAACGGCTCGCTGACCCGGCTGGGCACCGATTACGTGGATCTCTATCAGGCACACCGCTATGACCATGAGACGCCGCTGGAGGAGACCATGCAGGCCTTCGCCGATGTGGTGCGCGCCGGCAAGGCGCTCTACATCGGGGTCTCTGAGTGGACCGCTGATCAGCTGCGCGCCGGCCACGCATTGGCCAAGGACCTGCGCGTGCAGCTGATCAGCAATCAGCCGCAGTACAACATGCTCTGGCGAGTCATCGAACCCGAGGTGGTGCCGGCCTCCGAGGATCTCGGGATCTCCCAGATCGTGTGGTCCCCCATCGCCCAGGGCGTGCTGACCGGGAAATACCTGCCGGGTCAGCCCGCACCTGAGGGCTCTCGCGCCTCCGACAAGGAGGCCGGAAAGTTCATCGAGCGCTATATGGACGAGGAGATCCTCACCGCGGTGCAGAATCTCAAACCAATCGCGGCAGACCACGGGCTGGATCTCGCGCAGCTCGCCGTGGCCTGGGTGCTGCAGAACCCGAACGTCGCCTCCGCCCTGGTCGGCGCGTCCCGGCCGGAACAGATCGCCGGCAACGTCGCTGCGGCCGGGGTCACCCTTGATGATGCCGCGATGCACGCGATCGACGCGGTGATCGGGGATCTCGCCGAGCAGGATGCCCGCCTGACGAAGTCCCCCGAGACCCGGCTGAGCTGAGCACGCCCCGACTCTCCGCCGGCCGCGCAGCGGTCCAACGGTGAGGCCCCCGGTGCCGCAGCGCACCGGGGGCCTCGTCGATTCACCGGTCTCAGAATCTGGTCACCTTTACCGTATCGTTATGAAATCGGTGGCGTGGAACGTACACTGGCCGCTGGACTGAAGACATGGACAGCCGGCTGAACATGAGCGCGGCCAGATAACAGGGGGCGGGACCGGATGAAGCCTGGAGCACGGGGTGTGGCCCCCCTCGGCGGTGCCGCCCTGCTCAGCGTGACCCTGCTCCTGGGTGCGTCCCCCACGGCCGCCATCGCATCCCCCGCGCCAGTCTCGGAATCCCCTGCCACGATGCAGACCCAGGACGACGTCGTCGGTCCCAGCTCGACCCAGGACACCCAGGGCGCGAGTCCTGCGCCATCCAGTGCATCGCCGGATGCACCCTCTGAAGAGTCCAGCCCTGAACCGTCGGACCCTGTCGAGGGTCTCAGCGAGGATCCGACCGAGGCGCCGCTGGATCCGACCGTGCCGGGGGACCCCACGGAGACTCCCGCGCCGGGCCCGACGCAGCCGGAACCCACGGAACCGGATCCCACAGAGCCAGAACCCACCGAGCCGGGCCCGACACAGCCAGAGCCCACCCAGCCGGAGCCCACGGACCCCGGGAGCACCGAGCCGGATCCCGCAGATCCCAGCGCCCCGGATCCGGTGACTCCCGAGCCCGAACCCTCCGAGGAGGAGCCCCCGCCAGGCCTTCCCTCCGATCCCGGTGAGGGGACCTCGGCCCCCGCGCAGGGCGAGCACTATCTGCAGTGCGGCTCGGCATTCGCCTACCCCGGTCAGACCCAGACGCTGCGGCTTCAGATGAGCAGCAGCCTGAGCGACCTCACCGTGGGCTCGAGCCTGACCGGAGCAGAGATCTGGATCGAGGGCGGCGTGGTCTATTACCAGGCACCCTCGCCGCTGCCTCCCGGTGCCTCCCAGGATGATTTCGCGGTTCGGGGAGTCGATCCCAACGGCGACCCGGTCTCGGACCGCTGCAACATCGGTCTGGCATCCACGCCCGGCGACGCCGACGACGCCGAGCAGCCCGCCCCACCGAGTCAGCTGGATCCGGCGCCGGGCAGCCCGAGCGCAGAGCGCCCCGGGTCGGCCACCGCTCCCAGCACCGCGAGCAGCTCCCCGAGCAGCTCCGCGGGGGCGACCTCCGACTCGAGGCTCAGCGGCCCTCCCATTCCCGGCATGCCCGGCTACGCGCTGCCAGGTCAGGGATCCCCCAGCTCCCCAGACTCGGCCTCACCGACGCCTGAGCGTGGGGACTCCCACGAGGACCCGGCGGCGGCTCAGCCGGCGGAGGACTCGGCGCTCGCGGCGACCGGTTTGAGCACCGCCCAGACCGCAATAGCCCTCACGCTGGCGCTGCTGGCGATCCTCGCCGGTGCTGCGGCCATGATGCTGGCGTCTCGCCGATCAGGCTCCGCCCGCTGATCAGGCTCCGCTCGCTGATCGGGCTCACCAGGTGTTGGGGGCCGGCTTCCGCGCCGCCGGAAGCGCGGAGTCGCGGCGCCAGTTCGCAAGCTCCTCCCCGATCGTGAGGTCTTCGGGCACCTCATGCCCGAGGTCCTGGATCGCGTCGAGGATCTCGGCGTTGGAGACCGGCCCATTGCGGGAGAGCAGCCGTCCCGCGATATGCGCGCGGACGTAGATCTCGCCGTCGACCACTGCGCGCTGCTCGAAGTAGAAGCACTTCTCATCGAAGCCGATCATCCGGGTGTGGATCTCGAACCGCGTCATGAAGGTGACCGAGCGTCGGAAGGTGATCTGCTCGGACTGGACCACCGGGGACCATCCGCGCTTCTTCATCTGCGCCCACAGGCCAGAGCGCGCCATCAGATCGAATCGTCCGAGGTCAAAGAGCGAGAAGTACTGGCCATTGTTGATGTGCCGGGCGATGTCGATATCGGTGGGCAGTGCTCGCAGGGTGAGCACCGAAGACTCCCAGACAGAGATGGGAGGTCGACGTCGGGCGCGCAGCAGCACCAGCAGGGTGCGGAAGATCACATGCATGGGCACAGTGTGCCATAAGCTACCGCTGAGTAATAACTTGGTCTGCGGTGCGCGACTTCACCCCGATGCCGCGGAGGGCGCCGAGGGCGAACCAGCGGTGCTGGATTCCGCGGCGCGCAGCACGTAGCCCGCTCCGCGGACGGTGTGGATCATGCGGGGCATGTCGGCCTCGATCTTCTTGCGCACATAAGAGATGTAGAGCTCCACGATGTTCGCCTGCCCGGCGAACTCATACTCCCAGACCTGCTGCAGGATCTCCGCCTTGGGCAGCACCGTCCTGGCGTGGAGCATCAGGAGTCGCAGCAGCCGAAACTCAGTGTCGGAGAGGTCGATGTCGCGTCCGCCGCGGCGCACGGTGCGCGCGGCGGTGTCCAGCTCGAGGTCCCCGACCAGCAGCCGCTCCCCTTCACTGCGCTGCGGGAGCCGAGCCGTGATGAAGTGCAGCCGGCGCAGCGCCTCCTGCACCGTGATTGCTCCGGCCATATGGTCATCCTGGGGGTGCACGGCCCTCAGCACCGATTCCAGCTCAATCCCGGCGTCGAACCAGTGCAGCACCGCGGACGGGTCTGCGCTCGAGCGCAGGTCCTGAAGCACCCGTTCCATATCGGTCACCTGACGACTGGCGCGGGCATCGACCACGAACAGCTCCGGGTTCTCCACCTGGATCGCCTGCCGGGCGGCCTCTGCGCTGGAGGCCAGCAGCACCTTCACGTCGATCCCACGCAGTCGCTGGCTGAGCTCCGAGGCCGCCGGCGAGGGACCACCCAGGATCAGCACCGGGGAGGAGACCGCGAGCCTGGGCGGCTCGGCGGGCCGCAGGGTCGCCTCCGGGGACCCTTGCGCAGGCCCGGCACCGTTCTCCCCCGCCATGACACCTCCCGCGATTTCTTCCTGAACTGCCTCCTCAGGCGTGGCAGATGTCCCGGAACTCTACAGACTCTCGACCTTCGATCCTAGGCCGAAGCCCCAGGCGCAACAACAGTCTGACCCCTGAGCACCTCGAAGCGGGATCCGATTTCGTGAAAGACTGTCCGCAGTGACCGATATCACCCGCCGTCCGTCACTGGTTCACCCGCTGACCCGCCCTACCTGGCACCTACTGAGGAGAACAGATGATCATCGGAGTCCCCGCCGAAGTGAAGAACAACGAATATCGAGTGGCGCTGACCCCCGCCGGAGCGGTGGACCTCACGGCCCGCGGACACCGGGTGCTGCTGGAGGCCGGAGCCGGCACCGGTTCCGGCTTCACTGATCAGGACTACCGGGCCGCGGGTGCCGAGATCCTCGACGGCGCCGACGCGGTCTGGGAGCAGGCCGAGATGATTCTGAAGGTCAAGGAGCCGCAGGCGGAGGAGTTCCCCCGCATGCGCTCCGGTCAGGTGCTCTTCACCTATCTGCACCTCGCAGCGGAACCGGACTGTGCACGCGCCCTGCAGGAGCGCAGCGTCACGGCGATCGCCTATGAGACCGTCACCGGCTCCCACGGCCTGCCGCTGCTGGCTCCGATGAGTGAGGTCGCCGGGCGCCTGGCGCCGCAGGTGGGCGCCTACCACCTGATGCACTCCCAGGGAGGCCCGGGCATCCTGATCGGCGGCGTCCCCGGCGCCCGCCCCGCGAAGGTGGTCGTCATCGGCGGCGGCAAGGCCGGGGAGCAGGCGGCGCTGACCGCACTGGGCATGGGTGCCGATGTCACGGTGCTGGACCTGAACATCGAACGGCTCCGCGAGCTCTCGGCACTCTCCGGACGCGGTCTGACCACGCTGGCCTCGAACACGCTGACCCTGACCGAGGAGGTCGCCGCCGCCGATCTGGTGATCGGTTCGGTGCTGGTCCCGGGAGCCACCGCCCCGAAGCTGGTGACCCGGGAGATGGCCGCCGCCATGCGTCCGGGCTCGGTCCTGGTGGACATCGCGATCGACCAGGGGGGCTGCTTCGAGGGCTCCCGCCCCACCACCCACGCCGATCCCACCTTCCATATCGGGGAGCAGATCTACTACTGCGTGGCGAACATGCCCGGGGCGGTGCCGCACACCTCCACGGCCGCCCTGACGAACTCCACGCTGCGCTATATCTTCGCCCTGGCGGACAAGGGGTGGAAGCAGGCGCTGCGGGAGGACCCGCATCTGGCCAACGGGCTCAACGTCCACGCCGGGGAGCTCACCAACGCCCCCGTGGCCCAGGCCCTGGGGGCGCCGCACCGCGCCATGGCGGACGTGCTGGCCTGAGCAGCTGGGGCAGGCCGCTCAGGCCTGCCCCAGCTCAGAAGCTCTGGCGGTCTTCGAGCTCACGCCCGGGCACCACAGTGAAGTAGGTCTCCACCAGCGCCGCATCCACGGCCTCGAGCGTTCCGGGGTTCCAATGCGGGGTCCGGTCCTTGTCGATGACCTGGGCTCGGATGCCCTCTCGGAAGTCCGCCGAGCGCAGCATGTGCACCGCGATGGTGAACTCCCTCTCGAGCGCCTCAGGCAGGGAAAGCTCCTGGGCGGCGAGGATCGCGCGGTGCGTGACCTTCAGAGAGGTCGGGGACTTCCCGCGCAGGGACTTCACAGCGGTCGCCGCGCCTGGTGCGCTCGGCGCGAGCTCATCGAGGCGATCAAGCAGCTCCTCCACGCTCGGCGCGGCGTAGGCCTGGTCGATCCAGGCCTGCGACTGCGCAAGTGCGGAGGCCTCCGGGTTGCGGGTGAACCGAGGCAGCGCCTCGGTCACCGGCTCCGTGCTCAGCGCCTGGATCAGCTCGGGCAGGTCCTCGCCGCGCACTTCGACGTCGGCCAGGCCCAGGGCGAGGGTGTCGGCGGCGTCGAGGTGGGCACCGGTGAGTCCCGCGTGCAGCCCCAGGAAACCCGGAGCCCTGCCCAGGAGCCAGGTGCCTCCGACGTCGGGGGCGAAGCCGATGGTGGTCTCGGGCATGCCGGCGCGGGTGCGTTCGGTGACCACGCGGTGGGATCCGTGGGCGGAGACCCCGATGCCCCCGCCGAGCACCAGCCCGTCCATCAGGGCGATGTAGGGCTTGGGGTACTCGGCGATGGTGAGGTTCAGCGCGTACTCGGTGGCCAGGAAGGACTCGCTGACGAAATCGGCGGCGTAACCGGGCGTCCCGTCGGGGAGGATCCCGCCGCCGTCGTGCTCCTGGAGCCGGACCATCTCCTGGTAGAGGCTGGAGACGTCGCCGCCGGCGCAGAGACCTCGGTCTCCGGCCCCGCGGATGAGCACCTGATCCACCCGATCGTCCACGGCCCAGTCCTGGAGCTGGACCAGGATGCACTCACACATCAACTGGGTCAGCGCATTCACCGCATGCGGTCGATTCAGCGTGATGATGCCAAGATGTCCGCGCAGCTCGAAGGCCACATCACCGGTATACGTCTCCCTGCCCATGTGACAGAGGTTACACGGGGCCCGGCACGTGACTCAAAAGTGTCCTCGGCGCGAGCCTCGAATGCGGGTCAGGCGTTCCAGAGCCCGTAGGAGTCCGCCAGTGAGGCGATCTTCTGGGCCCGGGCCAGGCGCGGCAGATACGAGCCGTCGCCGATGGAGCCTCCGGCCTCGTGGGCTTCGATGAGCTCGCGAGCCCAGTTCAGCTCATCCTCTGACGGGGCCAGACCGGTGTTGATGTGCTCGACCTGCGCCCGGTTCAGCGAGAGCTTGCCGGTCATGCCCATGCTGGCGGTCACGGCGCAGGCCTCCGCGGTCTGCGCCGGATCCGCGTCGGCGGCGGTCGGCCCGTCGATGGCACCGGGGAGCCCCCCGACGCGGGAGGCGATGACCAGTCGGGCCCGCGCGTAGGCGAGCGCCATGGGGTCAGCGGAGACGCCCACGTCCTTGCGGAAGTCGTTGGTGCCGAAGGCCAGCCGGAAGGTCCCTGGGGCTGAGGCGATCTGGGTCGCGTTCTCCACGCCGAGCGCAGACTCGATGAGCGCGATGACCGGAGTCCCGGCGCGCAGTCGCATCGCGGTGTAGGTGACCTGCTCGGGGTGCTCGGTCTCGGCGAGCATCACCCCGCGCAGCCCGTCGGCCCGGGAGAGCACGGCGAGGTCCTCCTCCCAGTGCTCGGAGGTGGTGGGGCTGACCCGGACCCAGGCGGTCATGCCGCCGTTGAGCGCACGCAGCACCGCCTCACGGGCGGCGACCTTGCCGTCGTCAGGGACCGAGGCCTCCAGATCGAAGATCACAGAGTCGGCCTCGCTGGCCAGTCCGGGTGCGAAGTCCTGCTCCTTGGCGGCGTTGATCAACAGCCAGGAGCGGGAAAGTTTGGCGGGAAGCGCGGCCGCGCGACGGTTCCGGATGGGCATGGCTCCAGCCTACCGGAGATGCTCTCCAGAGCCGGTGGCGGGTGCTGCGAGAACCGCGCCCCACCAGGAGTTGCCCTGCGGCAGGCGGTGGGGGACACAGGGCGGGTGGAGGCACTCGGGGCACGCAGGGCGGGCGGGGGCACACGGGGCACGCCGTGGGCGCTGCGCACCTGGCGCTGGTGAGATGTTGACATCGGCCCGGCGGCATCGCAGACTCGAAGATGATTGAAGTTCAAGTTTGAAATATATGGCTTGGGCTTTGATCCCGGACGCGGTTTCAGGACCCCCGATCTCCTGGCCGCGCTCGCCCTGTGGGAAGGAACTGCTGGCCGGGTGCACCACTGCCGCCCCGAGTGCATCCGGTTTCCTGAACCCACGCCGCGGGCGGAGGGTCGACCCCCGTCATTGCACCCCCGCCCGCGAGGGCACCGGGCCGCGCGCCAGCCACTCCCCCCCCTGCGACACCCAAGCGATGCGCCACCCAAGCGCTGGATGCAGCCAAAGCGCACCTCAGCGAGGGAGCCGATTCGGTGTGCCGGGACCCAGCTCTTATTCTGGTGCCATGACTGCCACCCTGCGCCCCCGCGCTCGCACGCGCGCCGCTGCGAGCTGCCTCGGGCTGGCACTGCTGCTCGCGGGCTGCGGCTCCTCGGATCCGGAGTCGGGGGAACAGGACGCTGTTGAGAACGCGATTCCGCAGCCCGAGGTGGAGGGGGACGACTCGGTGCGGCTCCCGCTGGCGATGCTCAGCCCGGACGGTCAGACACAGGACACCTCGCAGCCAGGGGGCACCTTGGAAGACGACCAGGCGCCGGGCAGCCCGGTCCAGGAGACCGACGGGGCGCAGCAGACCCAGGAGATCGAGATCGCCCGGACCGAGGCCTTCGGCTGCGGCGACACCGTCTCGGTCATCCGCTCGGTGCCGATGGTCACCGAGGATCCGGCGGTCGCGGCGCTGGAGTTCCTGATCGACGACCAGCTCGTCTCCCACGGGTCGCCGGCCTTCACCAACCCGCTCGCCGCCTCCGAGGAGCTGGAAGTCGACTCCGTGGAGGTCGACGAGGACACGGCTGTGGTGGCACTGAGCGGTCAGCCGGTCAGCTCAGGAGAGTGCGAGTCCTGGCAGATCCTGACCCAGATCGAGACCACGGCCAGCATGGCCACCGGCGCCACCTCCAGCGAGGTGACCGTCGATGGTCAACCGCTGGCCCAGCTGCTGGGACTTCCCGTGGACCGCGAGCCGCTGCAGATCGATCAGATCGAGCGTTGAGCACAGGACCGACCAAAGCGCCCCACACCACCGGCGAGGTGGCTGGACGGCGGCCCCCGGGCTAGTCGATCAGCCGGGCTAGTCGATCAGCAGGCCGGGCTGTTCCATCACTGCGGCCACGTCGGAGATGAACCGGCCCGCGAGGTCCCCGTCGATGAGCCGATGGTCGAAGGACCCGCCGATCACCATCACATCCCGCGGCACGATCTGTCCCTCCACGACCCAGGGCTTCTTCCGCACCGCGCCCAGCGCCACGATCGAGGCCTGGCCCGGCGGCAGGATCGGGGTTCCGCTGTCCAGTCCCAGGGTGCCGATATTGGTGATCGAGACCGTGCCGCCCCGCATCTCCCCCGGGGTGGTCCGGCCCTCGCGTGCGTCGATGGTCAGCGCAGTGAGCGCCGCGGCCAGGCCCCGGGTGTTGAAGGCATGGGCCTCATGGATCACCGGGACCACAAGCCCGCGCGGGGTCGCCGCGGCGACTCCGAGGTTGACGTAGTTCCTCAACGTGTAGTGCGTGTCATGCCAGGTGGCGTTGACCTGCGGGTTGCGCCGCGCCGCCCAGATGATCGCCTTGGCGGCGAAGAGCATCGGGGACACGCTCAGCCCCTCATAGGAGGGGTCCTTCTTCAGCACCTGGCGCAGCTCCATGGTGCGCGTGACATCGACCTCTTTGAACACAGAGACATGCGGCACGGTGGTCGCCGAGGCGGTCACGTTGCGCGCAGTCGCCTTGCGCACACCCCGGACCTGGATGTTCTCCTCGCGCGGACCCTCGTAGAGCAGCCCCTCCTCGGCCGGAGTGGCCTTGCGATGACTGGTCGCCGGAGCCCCGGTCGCCGGGGTCTGCCCCGAGGCGCGCTGTTCCCGCTTCTGCTGCGCCTGGCGCTCCACGTCGTCTCGGGTGATCTGCCCATTGCGACCGGAGCCGACGAGCTCCCAGACGGCGACGCCGAGGCGCTTGGCCAGGGCGCGCACCGGAGGACTGGCCCGAGCGACGATGTCAGCGATGTCGGTATACGCCCCGCCGGCAGGGGCGGGGGCGGCGATCTCCAGGCCCTCGAGGTCGATCAGGTCCGGCGCCGTGGAGCGGGTCCGGACGCGGCGAGCGGTGGAGTCGGCCTTGGGGCCGGACCCGACCAGGGCCTCGTTCTGTGCGGAGCTCGACTCAGGGGTCGAGTCTGTGCGCTCGGAGCTCCCGCGCTCTGATTTCTCGCGCTTCTGGGCGGCGGCCTTCTTCGCACGCCCGGAGCGCTGGCGGCCCGGCTTCTCCTCCGCTGCGGGCTGCTCGTCGCTCTCTGGCACACCCGAGTCCGCGCCCGAGTCGGCACCTGAGCCGAGATCGGGTTCGGCGGAGCCCGAGTCCGGGTCGGTCCGGGTCTCCTCCCCCTCGGCGGCGATCCGGATCAGCGGGGCGCCGACCTCGATGGTCTCGCCCTCGGCGGCGAGCAGCTCGGTGACGACTCCGGCGTAGGGCACCGGCAGCTCGACCAGGGACTTGGCAGTCTCGATCTCGACCACGATGTCGTTGACCTCCACGGTCGCGCCCACCGTGGTGCGCCAGGTGACGACCTCGGCCTCGGTCAGGCCCTCGCCGACGTCGGGAAGGTTGAAGGTCTCAGCCATGCTCAGGCACTCCTCTGGTAGCTGAAGCTGCGGTCCACGGCTTCCAGCATCCGATCGATGTCTGGAAGGTAGCGGTGCTCCTGGGACGAGGGCGGGTAGGGCATGTGGAATCCGCCCACGCGCAGCACCGGGGACAGCAGTCGGTGATGGGCGCGTTCGGCCACGCGTGCGGCGATCTCTCCGCCTATCCCGCCGAAGGTCGGTGCCTCGTGGGCGACGATCAGCCGCTGGGTCTTCGCTGCGGAGCGGGCGATGGTCTCGTCGTCGAGCGGGCTGATCGAGCGGATGTCCACCACCTCGATGCTGCGGTCCTCCGCCCGGGCGGCCTCAGCCGCGGCCAGCGCCACCGGCACCAGCGGACCGTAGGTGGCGATCGTGGCGTCGGTGCCCTCGCGGATGACCTGGGCGCGGAACGCGTCCGGCGCTGGGTTCTCCAGGTCGACCTTGCCCTTGAGCCAGTAGCGGCGCTTGGGCTCGAGGATGATCACCGGGTCGTCGCTGACGATGGCCTGGCGGGTCATCCAGTAGGCGTCCTGCGGGTTCGACGGCGCCACGATGCGCAGCCCCGCGGTGTGCGCGAAGAGCGCCTCAGGCGATTCGGAGTGGTGTTCGATCGAGCCGATGTGCCCTCCATAGGGCAGTCTGATCGTCACCGGGACCTTGACCCGGCCGTCGGTGCGGTTGTGCATCTTGGCCAGCTGGGTGGTGATCTGGTTGAACGCGGGGAAGACGAAGCCGTCGAACTGGATCTCGGCCACCGGGCGGTAGCCGCGCATCGCCATGCCGATGCTGGTGCCGACGATGCCGGACTCGGCCAGCGGCGAGTCGATCACCCGGTGCGTGCCGAACTCGGCCTGCAGCCCCTCGGTGACCCGGAAGACGCCGCCGAGCGCCCCGATGTCCTCGCCGATGAGCAGCGTCTTCTCATCCGCGGCGAGCTCATCGCGCAGGGCCGCGGTGATCGCCTTGGCCATGACCATCTCTTTGATCGCGCTCATCCTGCGGTGCCCGCCTCCGTCTGCTCCTCGGCGAATCCTGCTTCGTAGTCCTTCAACCAGGCCTTCTCGGTCTCGACCTGGCCGTGCGGCTCTGAGTACACGGTGTCGAAGACTCGTTCCAGATCGATGGACTCCATGGCCAGCACGGAGCGCCGCATATCGGCGGCCAGGTCCTTGTACTCGGCGTCGACCTCGGCGAAGAAGCCCTCATCGGCGTGGCCTGCTGCGCGCAGCCAGGTCTGGTAGCGCGCGATCGGGTCCCGACCCTTCCAGAGCTGCTCCTCTTCGGAGCTGCGGTATTTGGTGGGGTCATCCGCCGTGGTGTGGGCGCCCATCCGGTAGGTGACCGATTCGATGAGCTTGGGTCCCGCGCCGGCGCGGATCTCTGCGGAGAGCTTGGTCGCGACCGCGTAGCTCGCCAGCACGTCGTTGCCGTCGACCCGGACGCCCTCGAAGCCGTAGCCCGTGGCGCGGTTCACCAGCGGGCTGCGGGACTGGGTCCGGGTGGGCACCGAGATCGCCCAGTGGTTGTTCTGGATGAAGTAGAGCAGGGGCAGCTCGTAGGAGGCGGCGAAGACCATGGATTCGTGGGCGTCGCCCTGGCTGGTGGCGCCGTCGCCGATGCAGGCCACGACGATCTCGTCCTCGGCGCGGTCCCGCGACAGGCTGCCCATCCGCAGGTCCTGGTTGATCCCCATCGCCCAGCCTGCGGCGTGGAGGGTCTGCGCGGCGAGCACCAGGGTGTAGATGTGGAAGTTGTGCTTGCGCGGGTCCCAGCCGGTGTGCCGGGTGGCCCGGAACATGGTCAGCAGCTCCTCCGGCGAGATCCCGCGGTAGAGCGCCATGGCGTGCTCACGGTAGGTGGGGAACACCATGTCCGAGGATTTGATCGCCGCGATGGTGCCCACCTGGGCGGCCTCTTGACCGAGCGCCGGCGCCCAGAGCGCGAGCTGGCCCTGACGCTGCAGCGAGGTGGCCTCGGCATCGAGCCGACGCTCCATGGCCATATAGCGGTAGAGCTCACGGAGCTGCTCCGCACCCAGCTCCGCGATGAACGGGGTGTAGACCTCGTTCTCGGCAAGCTTTCCCTCAGGGGTGAGCAGCTGGACGGGCTGCACCTCTTCTGGCTGCACAGTGTGATCCTCTCCGACGGCACCGCTGATGGACACCCTGCAGGTCAGGATGGCCATCGCTCATTGTGTCAGCTTGACTCAGGCTTCGAACCTGTAGGTCCGGCACAACTCGATGAATCGATCATTGGCTTCGACCTCGCCGATGGTGACCCGGACCCCCTCCCCGGGGAAGCCGCGGACTGCCAGCGCCTGCAGCCCGGCAGCCTCGGTGAACTCCGCGGTGCGCTCCCTGAGCGGGAGCCAGACGAAGTTGCCCTGCGCCTCGGGGATCGTCCAGCCAGCCTCGGCCAGAGCGGCGGCGACCCGGTCCCGCTCGGCGACCAGCG
This sequence comes from Nesterenkonia sandarakina, assembly GCF_014138825.1. Taxonomy (NCBI): domain Bacteria; kingdom Bacillati; phylum Actinomycetota; class Actinomycetes; order Micrococcales; family Micrococcaceae; genus Nesterenkonia; species Nesterenkonia sandarakina. Next base: position 1,797,832 of record NZ_JACJIH010000001.1, read on the forward strand.
AGTCCACCCGCTCCATGACCTGATCCAGGTGCTCCAGGGAGGCCAGCGCCGCGACCTCGGCCAGGGTGGAGACGCCGAATGGTGCCGCCACCACGCGCAGGTGTCGGGTGATCTCGGGACCGGCGATGGAATAGCCCACGCGCAGCGCGGCCAGCCCGTGGGCCTTGGAGAAGGTCCGCAGCACCGCCACGTTGGGGTGCCTGCGGTACAGGGCGAGCGCGTCCAGCGGGTCCTCGGTGCGGACGAACTCCTGGTAGGCCTCATCGATGACCACGACGACGTCGCCCGGCACCTTCGCCAGGAAGGCCTCGACCTCGCTGTGCCGCAGCGCCGGCCCGGTGGGATTGTTCGGGGTGCACAGCAGCAGCACCTTGGTCTGTGCAGTGATCGCGGCGAGCATCGCCTCGAGGTCGTGACGGCCGTCTTCGGCCACCGGGACGGCGACGTCCTTGGCACCGGCTGTGCGCACCACGATCGGGTAGGCCTCGAAGGAGCGCCAGGCATAGATGACCTCGTCCTGGCTGCCGTCGCTGTTGGAACCGGCGAAGGCGTTGATGATCTGGGTCAGCGCCCCGAGGCTTCCGGTGCCTGCGACGATGTCCTCCACCGGGACCTCGAGGACCTCAGCCAGCCCGGCGCGGAGATTCTCGGCGTTGGGGTGCGGGTAGCGGTGCAAGGTGTCCACGGCTGCCATCGCCTGAGTGACCGCGGGGACCGGCCCCAGCGGATTCTCATTGGAGGAGAGCTTATACGGCGTGAGACCCTCTGCTGCCCGTGGCGGCTTGCCTGCGGCATAGGCGGGCAGAAGGCTGACGCTTTCCCGTGGGGTGATCGACCCGGCGCGTGAGAACATAGTCATCGTGAGAATCCTACTGGCAATTATTTTGAATGCCCTGGCCCTCGCCGCCGCGGCCTTCGTCATTCCCGGCATCTACATGGACGGCGCCGAACAGGGCACCGGTGCGACCATCCTGGCCTTCCTCTTCGTCGGGGCCGTCTTCGGTCTGGTCAACGTGGTGATCAAGCCGATCATCTCGCTGCTCTCGCTGCCGATCACCTGCCTCACCCTGGGGCTCTTCGCCGTGGTCATCAACGCCGGCATGCTGATGCTCACCGCCTGGCTGACCTCCTGGACTCCAGTGCACTTCGTGGTGGAGGACCTCTTCTGGAGCGCGGTCCTCGGGTCCATCGTGGTCTCCCTGGTCTCAGCGCTGCTCAACCAGTTCATCCTGCGCCCGCTCAACACCTGAGGCGCCGCGCTCGGGGAACTTCTGCAGCCGGCCCGCGAGTTCCGTCACGGCCGCCTCGAGCTGCGCCACCCCCTCGGAGTCCCATTCGGTGGAATAGACCCGGGCCTGAGGATCCCCGCGAAGTGACTCGTCGAGCTCTTCGAGCTGGGCCCGCTGACCCTCGTCCAGATGTGCGGGGGCCTCGTCCTGCAGCCGGGCGATGGCGTCGATGTTGTGGGTGAAGCTGTGGCTGGCCCCGAAGATCCCGCCGGGCTGCGCCGCGGGGTCCTGGTGCTCGTAGGTGACCCGGATCCGATCGGCGGAGAGTTCACCGGGCCCGCCGAGCAGGCCCGGCACCGGGTCATTGGCGTCCTGGAAGCTGGTGGTCCGGATGCCGGGGAGCGTGGCTCCCGCCCGGTTCGGCGCGGCCACCGTGGCGACCTGGGAGATCCGATACTTCTTCGCCAGGGCACCGCCGGAGGCGATGTTCAACGCGTGCAGCCCGCCCAGGGAATATCCGGTGATGACCAGCTCGTCGCCTGGCAGCGCTCCGGAGTCCTCCAGCGCCTGATCGATCACGCCTTGGAGGTGCGCGGAGTCGTTGGTCCCCGCGTCCAGGAGGCTGTTGAGGCCGCGCCCTGCGCTGAGATCCAGCTCGCCGGCGGCCAGGCCATCGAGATCCAGCTCCGCAAGCTCCTCGGGCAGCTCGAGCCCGGGGATGTGGATGACGTGACGCGGACGTTCGCCCGGCTGCTCCCGTGAGGAGATGCTGAAGTCTCCGAGCGCGGCGACCTCGGCCTGGGCCTGCAGGTGCTCGCTGAGCCGTTCCACCGGTTCACCGGGCAGGGCCTGGGTCTGCGGACTCAGCGTCTGGGTGCTCTCACGGGAGACCCGGCGGGCCTTCTCCAGCAGTGACTGGGTGACCAGTCCGAGCCCCTCCCCGGAGGCCCGCAGCATCGGGTGTTTCCTGGCGAGCAGGCTCAGCAGCAGCTGCGAGCCCTGACCCAGGCTGACCAGCGCGGTGCGACCCCATGCGTCGGCGAGCGCCTTGTCTCCCTGCGGATCCAGCAGGTGCGGCTGGATCTCGGGGAACTGCGCGAGGTGGCGCGCGGTGCCCAGCGCGGCCGCCAGCTGCGCCTCGGTCTCCCGGTAGCGCTCCTGGGCGGTGCGCACCGCCTGGGCCGTCTGCTCCATGGCGAAGACCCCCGCCGCCGTCTCTGCGAGGCTGATCCCCAGCTGCGCACCCAGCAGCGGGATCCGCCAGTGCAGCGCGAGCGCGGACCCGGAGCCGAAGAGCTCGGCGCTCAGAGCTCCCAGCGCGTCGCGCTGCTCCTCAGCGATGCTGCTGGCCACACTCAGCCCCTGGGCGGCGACCAGCAGACTCTCCAGCACCAGGTTCACCTCCGTGGGCCCCCCGTGGGCCTGCACGGTGAACTCACGCGGGGCGGGCCCGCCGAAATGGTCCTCGGTGATCACGAACATCGCAGCTCACCGGTCCGCTGCGGCCAGATGAGCCAGCGGGAGCCCGCCACAGGACTCCACGAAATCCAGGAACCCCTTGGCGCTCTGCGATGCGCCCCGGGCGCCGTGGATCAGTTGCTCCCGGTGACCCTCGGCTGCCATGGCGGGCAGGGCCTGCTCTGCGGCGTCCACCGCGAGAGCCAACAGACGCGCGAGGTGAGCCTGCTCGCGCAGGTCTGCGGCGATCACCCGCGCAGCGACGGACATCTCCAATGCCCGTGACTGCCGCCGCCGGCACTGCTCGACGTGGTGGAAGGTCAGCGCGGTGAACGCCTGCGCCGCGGGCGAGCGCCATTGCAGCTGCTCACACCCGGCGAAGACCGCCCGCACACAGGCATCGCCGTGCTCGACGACCTCATCCAGCCGCCGGGCCGCCTGCTCATAGTGCTCTGCCGCCTCGTCGAACTGCTGTGCCGCCCGAGAGAAGATCACGCCTGATCACTCCTTGTGCCTGGGGATTCGCGAGGCCCGCTGCTCCCGCTGAGAGTGATCAATCTAGGCACGGCAGCCGCTGGGCTTCCCGGCGCCGCGGCGCTGGTGGAAGACCCGTGACGGCGGCGTCGTCGTCGCCGGGACTGGGGAAAACTCATGAAAGAATCGACGCCATGGCCAACTCCACTGATGCTTCCGCCGCGACCACCGACTCTTCGAACCGCGTCCGGCTCGCCGATGCGCAGCCGCAGATCGCGCTGGGCGCGCTGGACGGGCGCTACCGCAGCGCCGTGGCGCCGCTGGTGGATCACCTCTCCGAGGCGGCGCTGAACCGGCACCGGCTCCACGTGGAGGTGGAATGGTTCATCCACCTCTGCGCCGAGCAGGTGCTCTCCGGGCTCCCCACCCTCACAGAGGAGCAGGTCAGCGGGCTGCGCGGCATCGTCACCGAGTTCGGCACCGAGCAGCTTCAGGAGCTAGGCGCCATCGAGGCGCAGACCCACCACGATGTGAAGGCCGTGGAGTACTTCATCGCGCGCCGCCTGGAGGGGCTGGGGCTGAGCGAGCTCACCCCGCTGGTGCACTTCGCCTGCACCAGCGAGGACATCAACAACCTCTCCTACGCGCTGGGGATCCGCGACGCCGTGGCCGAGGTCTGGCTGCCCGCCGCCCGCACCGCCCTGGACGGACTGGCCACGCTGGCCCAGGACGCCGCCGAGGTGCCGATGCTCTCGCGCACCCACGGACAGCCTGCCACCCCGACCACGCTGGGCAAGGAGGTCGCGGTCTTCGTGCACCGGCTGCGCCGGCAGCTGCGCCGGATCGAGTCCCAGGAGTTCCTGGGCAAGATCAACGGCGCCACCGGCACCTACGCGGCGCACCTGGCCGCCGCGCCCGAGGCGGACTGGCCGTCACTGGCGCAGCGCTTCGTGGAGAAGCTGGGTCTGACCTTCAACCCGCTGACCACCCAGATCGAGTCCCATGACTACCAGGCCGAGCTCTACGCGGACATGGCCCGGTTCAACCGGATCCTGCACGGGCTCTGCGTGGACGTCTGGAGCTACATCTCGATCGGGTTCTTCCGGCAGATCCCGGTGGCCGGCGCCACCGGCTCCTCCACCATGCCGCATAAGGTCAACCCGATCCGGTTCGAGAACGCCGAGGCCAACCTGGAGATCTCCAACGCGCTGCTCGACGCGCTGGGCGCCACCCTGGTGGAGTCCCGCTGGCAGCGCGACCTCACCGACTCCTCCGGTCAGCGCAACATCGGCACCGCGATCGGGCACTCGGTGCTGGCGCTGAGCAACATCAGCAAGGGACTCAAGCAGCTCGACGTCGCCGCGGAGGTGATCGCTGCGGATCTCGACGCGAACTGGGAGGTCCTCGGCGAGGCCATCCAGACCGTGATGCGCGCCGAGGCGATCGCCGGGGTCGCGGGCATGGAGGACCCCTATGAGCGGCTCAAGGAGCTCACCCGCGGTCGCCGGGTGGACGCCGAGAAGCTCAAGCGGTTCGTCACCGGACTGGGACTGAGCAAGGACGCCGAGGCTCGACTCGCCCAGCTGACCCCCGGCAGCTACACCGGCCTGGCCGCTCACCTCGCCCGAGAGTTCGGCTGATCGAGCGCATGGACCACGGAGCCGTGGACCAGAAAGACTTCGACCACGGGCCCTTCGCCGATGACCACCGGAGCCAGTACCAGCGGCTGCGCGACGGACACTGGTACCGGGCCGATGAGGAGATCCTGCAACGGGCCTTCGCGGCGCATCAGCTGGCGCACCGCTACAGCCAGGCTGCATCCCAGGGTGAGGACGACGACGCCGCCGCCCTGCTGCCCCAGCTGATCGGTGAGCTCGGCGAGGACGTGGCGATCCGTCCCCCGCTCTCAGTGGACTATGGCGCGCATATGTCCATCGGTGACCGGGTCTTCATCAACACCGGCCTGGTGGCTCTGGACGTCGCTCCGATCCGCATCGGCGCAGACTGCCTGCTGGGTCCCAATGTGCAGCTGCTGACCCCGATCCACCCGTTGGAGCCGGGCCCGCGCCGGGCCAAGTGGGAGTCCGCGGAGCCGATCACGCTCGAGGAGAACGTCTGGCTCGGCGGCGGCGTCATCGTCTGCCCCGGGGTCACCATCGGCCGCAACGCCGTGATCGGCGCCGGCTCCGTGGTCACCCGCGACATCCCCGCGAACTCCGTGGCGGTGGGAAACCCGGCACGGGTCATCCGGTCACTGCAGAGCTGAGCCGCACCCGCGCGGCGTCCGGTTCGCGGGGCCTGCAGCACTTCCGCTGGACGCGCGGTCAGGTCAGAATGGCGGGGTCAACCTGAGATCCCCCATGAAAGGCTCGTCATGACCATCGGCCTGACCCCCTACCTGCAGTTCCCCGGAACCGCCCGCCACGCCCTGGAGTTCTATCACTCGGCCCTTGGCGGAGAGCTGGAGATGATGACCTTCGGCCAGGGCATGGGCGCTGAGGATGAGACCAAGGATCTGATCATGCATGGGTCGCTCTTCCTCGACCGTGGGATGCATCTGATGGCAGCCGATGCGCCTCCAGGGATGACCAGCGTGCTGGGCACGGTCTCGCTGAGCAACAGTGAAGCCGACGACGCCGAGCATGCGACCCTGGTGCAGTGGTGGGAGAAGCTCTCTGAAGGGGCGCAGGTCACCGAGCCCCTGGCGAAGTCACCCTGGGGCGACACCTTCGGGATGCTCACGGACAAGTTCGGGGTCCCGTGGATGGTCAACGCCTCTCACTGATTCCGAACCGCCCCGCCTCACCCTGCTCCACCACGGCCTGCTCCACCACACCGCGCTTCACCACACCCAGATCAGCAGCATCGTGCCGAGGAACCCGCAGCCGTAGTTCAGCCAGATGAAGCGGCGCCACGCGGCGTTCACCCCGGCCGAGGTCGCATCGGTGACGTTGAACCAGGGCAGGGAGATCGCCATATAGGGGACCACCAGCAGCGCCGCGAGCGGGGTGGGCCATGGCGCCAGGAGCAGCAGCACACCGGCGCCGGCCCAGAGCAGCACCGCCATCCGCACCGTGGGCCGCGCCCCGATCGCGGTCGCCACCGAGGAGATCCCGCCCTCCCGGTCGGGCACCACGTCCTGGACCGCACCGAAGGCATGGGCGGCCATTCCCCAGAGGAAGAACGCGGCCAGGATGATCATCACGGTGGGACTCGGGGTGTAGCCGACCCGGTCGTGGGCGAGCGCGAAACCGACCACGGCAGGGCTCACGAAGTGCGTGCTGGAGGTCACCGAGTCCAGGAACGGACGCTCCTTGAACCGGAGCCCCTTGACCGAATAGGCGGCGACGGCGAACAGGCTCACCAGCATCGCGGCCCAGGTGGCGGGACCGCCGCCGAGCATCAGCAGCAGCGCCGGCGGCAGTGTGCTCAGCGCAGAGATCCACAGCACGGTCGAGTGCAGCGAGGGATCCAGCAGCGCGCCCTCGATGCCGCCCTTGCGCGGGTTGCGCAGGTCAGATTCGTAGTCGAAGACGTCGTTGATCCCGTACATCGCCACGTTATAGGGGACCAGGAAGAACAGCGCGCCGAGCACCAGCACCCAGTCGAGCTCGCGCGTCGCGAAGAGATACGCCGCGGCGAAGGGGAACGCCGTGTTGATCCAGCTGAACGGGCGTGAGGACAACAGCAGCTCGCGGATCAGGCCCACGTTCATCGGCGTCCCCGCCCGGGGCGGGGCTGGACCCTGGGCCCGGGCCGGTCAGCGGCGCGGGCGAGCTTCCGACGCCGCATCAGATGCCACAGAGCAGGCAGCCCCAGCACCGCGGCCAGCGAGTAGCTGAAGTCCTCCAGCGGAGCCAGGCCCAGGTAGAGGCCCATCAGCTGCTCGTGGCCGTAGCGCACGATGTCCAGGCCGATGATCACATTGTCGAACACCGCGGTCAGGCTCAGCAGGACCAGGGTCGTCAGGCCCACCGCGCCCCAGTGGATCTCGCGGCGCAGCAGCACCGCGGCGAGCACCGCCGGCACCATGAAGGCCAGGCTCAGCCACAGGTACGCCATTCAGGACACCCCCGCACTGGGTGTGCTCGAGCGGCGCTGCGCCCGGTGACTGAGGAGCTTCGCAGCACCGGTGTAGATGATCATGGTGCACAGGCTCAGAAACGCCAGGAACACCGGCTCCTCCAGCGGCATCTCAGGTCCGAGCACCACCCCGGTGAGGTAGCGGCTCTCCCCCATCAGGAAGATCCCCAGTCCTATCCCGGCGAAGTCCCAGAGCAGGAAGAAGACGACGCCGAGCAGGGTCACCAGCGTGGCCACGCGCGGATCCGCGAAGAAGAAGAGCCGGAAGCGCCGATCGATGAGCAGCATGCAGAAGGCGGCTCCCAGCAGTCCGGCCAGGTAGAGGAAGGACACGCTCGCTCAGCCCGCCTTCCCGCCAGCGCGGGTTTCCAGAGTGCCGGCGCCCAGGGAGTCCGGGCGCAGCGGGCCGGCGCTGTAGTCGCGTCGCAGATGCTTGAGCACCAGCTCCGCGCTGATCAGGCACATCGGCACCCCGATGCCCGGCGCCACGGTGCCTCCGGCGTAATAGAGGCCGCGCACCTTCGGTGAGACGTTCTGCGGGCGGAACATCGCGGACTGCCGCAGCGTGTGCGCCTGTCCCAGCACCGAACCCCGCCAGGAGTTGTAGTCCGCCGCGAAATCGGCCGGGCCGATGGTCTCGCGCAGCACGATCCTCTCTTCGAAGTCCTCGATCCCCGCCCAGCCGCCGATCTGCTCGATCGCGGCCTGTGCGATCTGCTCCACGGCCGGGTCACCGGCGCCGTCGCGGCCGCCCGCACCCAGGGAGACGTCGGCGGGGACCGGGATCAGCACGAAGAGGTTCTCATGGTCCTCCGGCGCCAGACCCGGCTCGCTTGCGCTGGCTCGGCAGACGTAGGAGGAGGCCGGCGTCGGGACGGAGGGGTTCTCCCCGAAGATGGACTCGAAGTTCGCCGTCCAGTCCTGGGTGAAGAACAGCGAGTGGTGGGCCAGCTCGGGGAGCTTCCCGCGCACGCCCAGCATCACCAGCACTGCGCCGGGGCCGGAGGTGACCTTGTCCCACCAGCTCTCGGGGTAGCTGCGGTCCACCTCGGCGAGCAGGGCGGTCTCGGTGTGGTGCAGATCGGCCGCGGAGACCACATGATCGGCGTGCTCGGTGTGCACGGTGCCATGCTCGTCGCGCCAGCGCACGCCCGTGGCGACGCGCTGTCCGCCGGTCTTGAGCCGGGAGCCGAACCCGGTGCGCGGTGAGGCTTCGGTGAGGATCTCGATGACCTCCGCGCCGGTGGTGATCTGGGCTCCCGCACCCTCAGCAAGCCGTCGGAAGCTCGCCAGGACCTCCCAGAATCCACCCATCGGGTAGCGCACGCCGTCGTCGAGGTCCAAGGCGCTCATCAGGTGGTACATGGCCGGGGCGTCCTGCGGGCGGGTGCCAAGGAAGACCGCGGGGTAGCCGAGGATCTGGCGCAGCACCGGGTGCTTGAACCGGCGCTGCACGAAACGTTCCAGCGAGGTCAGCAGCAGCTGCGCGAGCTCAGGCGCGGACTTGAGCACCTCGGGCACCGCCAGGTTGTTCAGCCGCTTGAACGGGTTGTAGAGGAAGCGCCGCTCGGCGATCGCGGTGGTGCGCTTGGCGGAGGCGATGTACTTCTCCAGGGCCGGGCCGCTGCCAGGTTCCAGCTCCTCGAAGAGTGCCCGGACCCGCTCCGCACCCTTGGGCAGATCCACCGGGGCAGGGGGCGCCTGGCCGGGTTCGGGCTCGGAGTAGACCCGGTAGGCGGGGTCCAGGTCCACCAGCGTGAGCTGCTCGGCCGCGGTGGTGCCCATCAGGTTGTAGAAGTGTTCGAACACCGAGGGCATCAGGTACCAGGAGGGCCCGGTGTCGAATCGGAAGCCGTCCTCCGCCAGCATCCCGGCGCGGCCTCCGGTCCGCTTCCCCTTCTCCAGGACCAGGACGTCATGGCCTTCTCGGGCCAGCAGCGCGGCGCTGGCAAGTCCGGCGACTCCGGCGCCGATCACTATGGTGCGAGGCATCAGTGGGTCTCCAGTCGTGTTCTCAGGGCGGCCCGGGCGGCCAGTCCTGCTTTGCAGGCGTTGGAGACCCGGACCCGGGAATGGTAGAGCTCCTCGACCGGGGTCACCGCGATCTTCTCCAGCAGCGCTTCGAAGAGTGCGCAGGCGCTGCGCACCGCGGTGCGCGCATCGCGCGGCAGCAGCGGCATGGCGGCGCGGGCATCGGCGAGCTGGAGCCGGACCGTGTTCACCCACTGTTGGCGCTGGGCCTCGGTCATCCCGGTCCCGCCGCCCAGATAGTCGCGTCCGAGCTCGCCGGTGTCCTCTGCCAGGTCGCGCAGGAAGTTGATGTTCTGGAACGCCGCTCCCAGCGCCCGTGCCCCATGGACCAGGGTCTTGCGCTCCGCCGGTGTGGGCTGCTCCTCGCGCAGGAACACCTGCAGGCACATCAGCCCGATCACCTCGGCGGAGCCGTAGACGTAGTCCTGGTGCTCGGCGGCGCCATAGGCGGCAGGTTCCAGATCGGCACGCATCGAGTCGAAGAACGGGTCGATCAGATCCGCTCCGATCTGCGCCTCCAGAGCGGTGCGCGCGAAGGCATGCACCACCAGGTCGGTGCTGTAGCCGCGCTGCAGCGCGCGGCGGGTCTCCTCGGCGTAGTGCTCCAGCGCTTCGGCCTTCTCAGCCGGGTCCAGGCCGGCGGCGCTGGCGGCGCCGTCGACGACCTCGTCGGCCACCCGCACCAGGGCGTAGAGGCTGCGCACATGGCTGCGGTGGCGCGGCCCGAGCAGCTTCGTGGCCAGTCCGAACGAGGTCGAGTAGGAGGAGATCACACGATCCGCCGCAGCACGGGCGGTCTGGGTGAAGTGCTCGGCCGGATCGACGGGTGCGCTCACGCGGGGGCACCCCAGCCGGGCCGCGGCGCGGGGCTGTTCTGATCTGCGGCGTCGGGCTGATCTGCGGGCTCGCGCTGCGCGAGGGCGGCGAGCTGCTCGACCATCCAGGGGCTGAACGCGTAGGGCGCCTCCGCCACGGCCCGCTTCAGCGCCTCGGCGTCCACCCATTGCCACTGGCTGACCTCAGCATCCGCCGGGGTGAGCTCTGAGTCCAGCACCGCAGTGAAGACCGGGCAGATCTCGTTCTCGACGACACCGCTGGCGTCCACCGCGCGATACCTGAACTCCGGCAGCAGCGGGCGGATCTCGGTGAGCTCGGCGCCGAGCTCGTCGCGGGCCCGACGGCGCACCGCCTCGGTGAGCTCCTCCCCCATGCCGGGGTGCCCGCAGAAGCTGTTGGTCCACACACCCGGCCAGGTGGTCTTCGACAGCGCCCGGCGGGTGAGCAGCAGCCTGCCCGCGGCGTCGAAGAGGTAGCAGGAGAAGCCCAGGTGCAGCGGGGTCTCGGCAGTGTGCACCGTGGCCTTAGGGGCCGAGCCGACGGGCGCACCTGCCTCGGAAAGGAGAACGACGTGTTCCTCGGTCGAGGACGTGCCTGAGGTCATGGATCGAGCATAGCTACCCGAGCCGCCCGCCCGCGGGACACATGACCGTCGCGGCGTGGATAAGACGCGCCCGTGACGCCTGTGCGACCCACTCGGGACGCCGGGGCGAGCCCGCCGAGCACCGCCGAGATCGCCGAGCAGGGGGCGGAATGACTCGGGGTGACTTTCACAGAGTCCACCGAGACGTCGGTGTTAGATTGGCCGGGACGTGCCGCGGCAGGTCAGGACTGTCCGGCCGCGGAGATCTTCGAGCGAGGATGTGGGCCAGATGGCAACAGCAGCGGTGACCGGAGCGACGGGGTATATCGGAGGGCGGCTGGTGCCACAGCTGCTCAGTGCAGGACATGAGGTGCGCGTGCTCACCCGCCGGGCGGATGCGCTGCGCGATGTCCCGTGGCGGGACGAGGTCACCGTCGTCGAAGGTGACCTGACCGACCCCGAGGCGGCCCGTGAGCTCTGCGAAGGCGCCGACACGGCGTACTTCCTGGTGCACTCGATGACCTCCGACCGCAGCTTCGAGGAGCTCGACGAACGTTGCGCCGAGGTGCTGGGCGGCGCCGCCAAGGCTGCCGGCGTCGACCACATCGTCTACCTGGCAGGTCTGCACCCGGACGCGAACGAGGGCGAGCTCAGCGCTCACCTGCGCTCGCGGGTCCATGTGGGCGAGGTGCTGGAGTCCAGCGGTGTGCCCACCCTGACCCTGCAGGCCGGACTGGTGATCGGTTCCGGCTCCGCCAGCTTCGAGATGATCCGCCACCTCACCGATGTGCTCCCGGTGATGCCGGCCCCGAAGTGGGTGCTGAACCAGATCCAGCCCATCGCCGTGCGCGATGCGCTGCACTATCTGACCCGCGCCATGGACATCGAGCTGAGCGAAAGCGTCCGCGCCGACATCGGTGGGCCAGATGTGCACAGCTACGCCGAGCTGATGAAGATCTACGCCCGCACCGCTGAGCTCAACGAGCCGCGAGTGATCGCGCTGCCGGTGCTCACCCCCTGGCTCGCCGCGCAGTGGGTCAACCTGGTCACCCCGATCCCGCGCACGCTGGCCATCCCGCTGGTGGAATCGCTCCAGCATGACTGCGTGGTCAAGGACCACGTCATCGACGACATCATCGCCCCGCCCCAGGAGGGGCTCACCGACTATGAGACCTCTGTGCGGCTGGCTCTGGACAAGATCTCCGCCGATCGGGTGGAGACCACCTGGGCCGCGGCGCACCCGCTGGACGTGCCCTCGGAATCGCTGCCCTCGGACCCGGACTGGACCGGACGCTCGGTGTTGGTCGATGAGCGTGAGCGGCTCTCCACCGCCTCACCTGACGCGGTCTTCGCGATCATCGAAGGCATCGGCGGAGAGACCGGATACTTCTCGCTCTCTCGGGCCTGGGCGCTGCGGGGACTCGCGGACAAGCTCGTCGGCGGGGTCGGCATGGGCCGCGGCCGGCGCAGCCGGGGCCAGCTCGCACTCGGTGACACCCTCGACTGGTGGCGGGTGGAGGACCTGGAGCGCGGCAGGCTGCTACGCCTGCGCGCAGAGATGAAGGTGCCCGGTCAGGCGTGGCTCGAGTTCATGGTGGAACCGGAGGGGACCGGCTCGCGCTACCGGCAGCGAGCGATCTTCTTCCCGCGCGGCCTCGCCGGTCGGGCCTACTGGCTCGGGGTGACCCCGTTCCACGCGATCATCTTCCGCAAGATGGCGGCCCGGATCCTCGCCGAGGCCGGGCAGTCGAGCACGCGCAGATGACCCGGATCTGACCCTCGGGAAAGTTTTTCAACAAATCACCATCCGATCCTGTCCCCGCTCCGAACTCTGCGTACATGGCCTGGTCGATACCCCGACCAGAGGCCGTGACACAGACCAAGTGCGATCAACAGGAGATTCAGTCATGAAGACCGAGATGCGCAAGACCTCGTCCCTGCTCGGAATCGGCATGGTGGCCCTGCTGGGCCTCAGCGCCTGCGGCGGCGACGCCGAAGAGCCGGCAGCAGAGTCCGACCAGGAGATGACCGAGGAGACCATGGAGTCAGAGGCTCCCATGGATGAAGAGACCGAGTCCATGGAGTCCGAGGAGCCCATGGATGAGGAGTCGGAGTCCATGGACGAGGCTGATCCGGCGGCCAACCTGGTCGGCGCCAGCTGTGCCGACTACGCCGAGCAGGTCCCCGAGGGCGACGGCTCGGTCGAGGGCATGGCCCAGGATCCGGTGGCCACCGCCGCCTCGAACAACCCGATGCTGACCACGCTGACCGCGGCAGTCTCCGGCGAGCTGAACCCCGATGTGGACCTGGTGGACACGCTCAACGGTGACGAGTTCACCGTGATCGCTCCCACCGATGACGCATTCGCCGCCATCCCCGAAGAAGACCTCAACGCTGTGGTCGAGGATGCCGACATGCTCACCGATGTGCTGACCTACCACGTCATCCCCGGCCAGCTCTCCCCCGATGAGATCGCCGGCGAGCACGAGACCGTCAACGGCGCCACCGTGACCGTCGAGGGCGAAGGCGACGATCTGATGTTCGACGAGGCCGGCCTGGTCTGCGGCGGCGTGATGACCGACAACGCCACCGTCTACATGGTCGACGCCGTGCTGATGCCAGCAGCTGCCGAGGAGTGATCCTCGCTGGGCTCGGTCACCGCTGAGCGCTCCTGAGCAGTTCTGAACGACCCGGCGGCGCCGCGCAACCACCCTGATCTCGGGATGCGGGCGCCGCCGTCGTCAGTTCATGCACCAGCTGCAAGACGCCAGTCGATGCGAAGGTCTCCGCCCAGGATGTGGCATCCTGTTGGGATGCAAGAGATGGGCAGGTCCGGGTCAGCGGCCGACGGCGCGCAGATTCCGGTGGACGGCTCAGCGGATCCCTGCGGCGATCTGCTGCTGCGGATCCAGCAGGGCGACGAGCGGGCCTTCGAGCAGCTCTACCGCGACCAGGGCTCGATTCTGTTGGCGACTGCACTTCGGGTGCTGCGGAATAGATCCCTGGCGGAGGAAGTTCTCCAAGAGATCTTCACCGAAGTCTGGATCAACGCCAACAGCTACCGGCCGAACGCCGGAAGCGGACGGGCCTGGCTGACCACGATGTGCCGGCGTCGAGCGATCGACCGGGTACGAGCGGTCCAGGCCCAGCAGAACCGGGACTTCACCCAGGGGGTGAAGCAGGCTCACGAACACGAGCCAGATGTCCAGGACTCAGTCCTCACACAGGTGGAGGCAGATCGGGCGCGCACCGCGCTGCAGAGACTCCCCGAAGAGCAGGCCACCGCGATTGCGATGGCCTACTACCAGGAACTGTCTCACTCAGAGATCGCCACGCGACTCGATGTGCCACTCGGGACAGTGAAATCCAGAATACGAGACGGCATGCGAAGACTCAGGGCCCAGTTAGGAGGTGCCGGATGAACGCCGATCGCGAATACTTAGCAGCCGGCCTTGCCCTCGGGACCCTGGCCGATGCCGAGATGCTCCAGGCCCTCGACCTCGAGGCCACCGACCCCAGCTTCGCCGAGGAGGTCCAGTCCTTCAGCGAGACGCTGGGACTGCTGGCCGAGTCCGATGACGCCATCGCGCCCAGCCCAGAGACCGAAGCGGCGATCCTCGCCATCCCCCGGCTGCACCAGCAGGCGGCTGACCCGGTGCCAGAACCCGCGTCAGCCCCTGTGCCAGAGCCCGCGTCAGCCCCTGACGCACAGCAGGAGCAGCAGGAGCGCCCGGCTGCGGCGTCGCGGTCGCGCCGACCGGCCACGATGCTCTTCGCGCTGGCCGCCTCCACCTTGCTGCTGCTCTCCGCGGTCCTGGCCGGAGCGCTGATCAACCAGCAGCAGGACACCACCGAGATCCAGGAATCGCTGACCGTGGCGGAGGCGGAGCGCGAGCGCACCCAGCGTCTGCTCAGCGCCTCAGATCTGGCCTTCACCGAGGCAGAGGCGACCGTGGGCGGACGGCTGACCCTGGCGTACTCGGTCTCCGAGCAGATGCTGCACCTGACACCTCACGACATGCCCGAGCTCAGCGAGGACCAGACCATGCAGCTCTGGCTGATCGATGAAGAGGGCCCGCACAGTGCCGGACTGATGACCGGCACCAGCACCGAACTGCTCACGGACCTCTCCATGGACGAGGACATGACCTTCGGCGTCACCGTGGAACCGGCGGGCGGCTCCGAGGCCCCCACCAGCGACCCCGTGGTTCTCGCGGATCTCTGACCCGGTCCACCCATCCGAGTGCCGCCTCGGCTACGAACTCAAGACATGACTGAGACAGTGCACGAGACGCCCGGCATCCAGGAACCAGCCGCAGGCCGAGATCCTCGGCGTCGGCGTGACCTGATCCCACACCTGCTGGCAGGTGTCCTTGCCGCGGCGATCTTCCTTGGCCTGGCGGATCTCATCTCCAGGCTCTTCGGTCCCGCCTCCTCTCCGCTGGTCTCGCTGGGCTCCACGATCATCACGCTCTCACCGAGCTGGCTGCAGGACTTCGCGATCTCCTACTTCGGGAGCAACAACAAGCTGGTGCTCTACCTGAGCATGGGAATCGTGGGGATGATCCTGGCGGCCCTGATCGGGGCCCTGGCCCGGCGCAGCCTGCGCCTGGCCGTGATCGTGTTCTCCGCGGTCGTGGTGACCCTGCTCGTCGTGGTGCTGCTGCGTCCCGAGAGCTCGCCGCTGGACGCACTGCCGACCCTGATCGGCGGCGGCCTCGGCATCGCGAGCCTGCTGCTGCTCAGCGGTGCGGCCACGGGCTTCACCCGCGCCTCCCAGGCCGACCGTGCTGGCTCGAGCGCTGGCTCATCCACAACCCCCTCCACTGAATCATCCGCTGCCGACCGCACCAGCACCGAGGATGAGCGCGCCCATTCGCGGCGCCGCTTCCTGGGCCTGGCAGCCGCCGGCACCGCCATCGCTGCGGGCTCGATCACCTTCGGCCGCTCGGTCAACGCCTTCGGCGTCGGCGCCGGGGAGGCCGCAGCACGGCTGGTCCTGCCCACCCCCGCGGTGCCCGCCCCAGCGATCCCGGCCGGGGCCAGCGTCGGAGTGGACGGGGTCGCACCGTTCATCACCCCGAACAACGACTTCTACCGGATCGACACCGCCCTGGTGGTGCCTGAGCTCTCCCCCGAGGACTGGACGCTGCGGATCCATGGCCTGGTCGAGGAGGAGATCACCATCGACATGGCCGAGCTGCTCGACCTGCCGCTTCAAGAGCACCACATCACCCTGGCCTGCGTGTCCAACCCCGTGGGCGGGGACCTGCTGGGCAACGCCACCTGGCTCGGCTACCCGATCCGGGAGCTGCTCGCCCGGGCCCGCCCGCTGGGCGAGGCCGATATGGTGCTCTCCCGCTCCATCGACGGCTGGACCGCCTCCACCCCGCTGGAGGTGCTCACCGATGAGGACCGCGCCTGCCTGCTGGCGGTGGGGATGAACGGCGAGCCGCTTCCCGCCCAGCACGGCTACCCGGCTCGGCTGGTGGTGCCGGGCCTCTACGGCTACGTCTCGGCCACCAAATGGGTCACCGAGCTGGAGGTCACCCGCTTCGATGCGCAGACCGCGTACTGGACCGATCGCGGCTGGGACGCCGAGGGCCCGATCCTGGTCGCCTCGCGGATCGACGTGCCCCGCCCGCTGGCCCGCGTGGACAGCGGCGAGGAGCTCGTCGTCGCCGGTACCGCCTGGGCCCAGCACGAGGGTGTCGCCGAGGTGGAGGTGCGCCTGGACGACGGGGACTGGGAATCTGTGGAGCTCGCCGATGAGGTCAACATCGACACCTGGCGGCAGTGGCGGCACACCTTCGCCGATGTCAGCTCCGGACGACATGCAGTGACCGTGCGCGCGATCAACGCCGCCGGGGAGACCCAGACCGATGAGCGCCGGGATCCGATCCCCAATGCCGCCACCGGTCAGCACCGGATCGAATTCAGTGTGGACTGAGCGGACTCATGCCTAGACGGCCTGGAATGCCAGGATCCGGCGCAGTCCCTCCGCGACAGCCTGCTCCCCCGGGGCCAGGCTGAGCCGGATCCAGTGCTGCCCGGCCACCGGATCGAAGTCGGTGCCCGGGACGACGGCGACACCGGCACCCTCCAGCAGGGCTGCGCAGTAGGCCGGTGAATCACCGAAGCGCTCGAGCTGCTCGCCCAGATGCGCGTAGACGTAGAAGGCGCCGTCGGCCGGGGCGACCTCGCCCCAGCCCAGCTGTGGGATCAGGTCAAGCACCCGCTCGCGCGCTGCGGCATAACCGCTGACCTGGGAGGCGGCGAAGTCGAGCGAAGCCGGGGTGAACGCCTGGACCGCCGCGAGCTGCGTGGCGTGCGGCGGGCACAGTGACACGTTCCCGGCGAGCCGGGACACCGGGTCCACCAGGTGCTCCGGGAGCACCATCCAGCCCAGCCTCCAGCCGGGCATCCCCCAGTATTTCGAGAAGGAGGAGATGACCACCGGATCCTCCCCCATCTCGGTGGCGCTCACGTTCTCGGACCCGTAGCTGATCCCGTGATAGATCTCATCGCTGATCAGCTGGACCCCGTGCTCGACGCACCACGCGGCGAGCTCTTCCAGCTGTGCCCGCTGAACCATGGTGCCGGTGGGGTTCGCCGGTGAGGCGAGGATCAGTCCGGCCAGGGAGTTCCCGGCGTCGAGCTGCTCCTGCAGCTGTGCGATCGTGGGCTGGAACCGCTCTTTCGGGCCGCAGTCCAGGTCCACCACCTCGATGCCGAGCGCGGTGAGGATGTTGCGGTAGGCGGGGTACCCGGGGCGCGCCAGCGCGACCCGGTCTCCCGGGTCGAAGGCCGCCAGGAAGCTGAGCATGAAGGCCCCCGAGGAGCCGGTGGTCACCGCGATCCGCTCCGGCGGCACAGTGACCCCGTACCAGCTTCCGTAGTGCTCTGCGATCGCCTCGCGCAGCGGGGCGATTCCCATGGCCGCGGTGTAGTTCAGCACCGTGTTGCTGGCGTGGATCGCCGCGGCCGCCTGGTTGACCGCCACCGGGGCGCCGGAGCCGGGCTCCCCCGCGGTCAGGGAGACGACGTCCTTCCCGGCGGCGCGCATCGCATCGATCCGCGCCAGGATGCTCATCACCTCGAAGCCGGGGACCTGTGATCTCTGCGAAGGCATCATCGCTCCAGCCTATCCAGACGCAACGATCACCCGGCGACGTAGCGCGCCAGGTGCTGCGCGGTGAGCGTCTGCGCCTGAGCGATCAGCTGGGCCGGGGTGCCGGTGAAGACCACCCGGCCGCCGTCGCTGCCTGCCCCTGGCCCCATGTCGATGATCCAGTCCGCATGAGCCATCACGGCCTGGTGATGCTCGATCACCACCACGGAGGTTCCGGAGTCCACCAGCCGGTCGAGCAGGCCCAGCAGGTTCGCCACATCAGCCAGGTGCAGCCCGGTGGTGGGCTCATCCAGGACGTAGACCCCGCCGGGGTCGGCCATCTTCGTGGCCAGCTTGATCCGCTGCCGCTCACCCCCGGAGAGCGTGTTCAGCGGCTGCCCCAGCCGCAGGTAGCCCAGGCCGACGTCGGAGAGTCGGGTCAGGATCTTCATCGCGGCCGGGACGCGGGCGGCCCCGGCGGAGAAGAACGCCTGCGCCTGGTCCACCGAGAGGTTGAGCACCTCGCTGATGTTCTTGGCTCCGCTGTGCTCGTCGCCGAGCGTGTATGCCAGCACCTCGCGCCGGAAGCGGCGGCCCTCGCAGTCCTCACAGGGGCTCGCCACCGTCTCCATGACGCCCAGTTCGGTGTAGATCACCCCGGCGCCGCCGCAGGTGGGGCAGGCGCCCTCGGAGTTCGCGCTGAACAGTGCCGGCTTGACCCCGTTGGCCTTGGCGAAGGCCTTGCGGATCGGCTCCAGCAGCCCGGTGTAGGTGGCGGGGTTCGAACGCGAGGAGCCTTTGATCCCGCTCTGGTCGATGAAGGTCACTCCCTCCCGTCCGGCGAGGCTGCCCTCGATCAGCGTGGACTTTCCCGATCCGGCCACTCCGGTGATCACGGTGAGCACCCCGGTGGGGATGTCCACATCGACCTCGCGCAGGTTGTTGCGCCGGGCTCCGCGGATCTGCATCTCCCCGGTGGCCGAGCGGACCTGGTCCTTGACCTGCGCCCGGTAGTCCAGGTGCCGGCCGGTGAGGGTGTCGCTGCCGCGCAGCTGCGCCACGGTGCCCTCGAAGCACAGCTCCCCACCGGCCTCCCCGGCCCGCGGGCCCAGGTCCACCACGTGGTCGGCGATCTCGATGGTTTCCGGCTTGTGCTCGACCACCAGCACAGTGTTGCCCTTATCGCGCAGTCGCAGCAGCATCGTGTTCATCCGGTCGATGTCATGCGGATGCAGCCCGATGGTGGGCTCGTCGAAGACATAGGTGATGTCGGTCAGCGCGGATCCCAGGTGACGGATCATCTTCACCCGCTGCGCCTCGCCGCCGGAGAGCGTACCGGCCGGCCGGTCCAGGCTGAGGTAACCCAGCCCGATCTCGATGAAGTGCTCCACGGTCTCCAGCAGCGAGGCACGCAGCGGAGCGACTCCGGGCACCTCGAGCTCGCGCAGCCATCCGGCCAGGTCGCTGAGCTGCATCGCGCAGACCTCGGCGATGTTGCGGCCCTGAACGGTCACCGAACGGGTGAGCGCGCTCAGCCGGGTCCCTTCGCACTCCGGGCAGGCCACGAAGGTGACCGCGCGGTCCACGAACGCCCGGATATGCGGCTGCATCGCGTCGCGGTCCTTGGCGAGCATGGACTTGCGCACCTGTGGGACCAGGCCCTGATAGGTCATGTTGATCCCGCTCATCTTGACCTTCTCCGGCTCGCGGTGCAGCAGGTCGTGGCGCTCCTGCTCGGAGTAGTCGCGCACCGGCTTGTCCGGATCGAAGAAGCCAGATTCGGAGTAATACCGCACCGACCAGCCCCCGGCCTTGTAGCCGGGCACCGTGATGGCGCCCTGGTTCAGCGAGAGCGACTCGTCGATCAGCTGGGCGACGTCGATGTCGTTGATCTGGCCGCGGCCGTCGCAGCGCGGGCACATGCCACCGGTGATGCTGAACTCGCGGCGCTCCTTGGTCTTCTCTCCGCCGCGCTCAAAGCTGACCGCACCGGCCCCGCTCGCGCTCGCGACGTTGAAGGAGAAGGCCTGCGGGCCGCCGATCTGCGGCTCCCCGATCCGGCTGAACAGGATCCGCAGCAGCGTGTTGACGTCGGTGACGGTGCCCACGGTGGAGCGGATGTTCGCGCCCAGGCGCTCCTGGTTGACCACGATCGCCGCGGTCAGGCCCTGCAGATCCTCCACCTCGGGCCGGCTCAGGCTCGGCATGAAGCCCTGCAGGAACGCGCTATAGGTCTCGTTGATCA
Organism: Nesterenkonia sandarakina; assembly: GCF_014138825.1. NCBI lineage: Bacteria > Bacillati > Actinomycetota > Actinomycetes > Micrococcales > Micrococcaceae > Nesterenkonia > Nesterenkonia sandarakina. The sequence continues at coordinate 1,817,883 of NZ_JACJIH010000001.1, forward strand.
TCCGTTGGGACTCCGCGGCGATGGTCCCGAAGACCAGCGAGGACTTTCCCGAGCCGGAGACCCCGGTGAAGACGGTCAGCGCCCGCTTCGGGATCTGCAGGCTGAATCCCTTGAGATTGTTCTCCCGCGCACCGATGACCTCGATGACGTCGTGGGGGCGCGAGGTGTCGCTCATCTCAGTCCTCTCCGGTCACTCTTCCGCCGCGGCGAGCTGGCCGCAGGCGCCGTCGATCTCCTTGCCGCGGGTATCACGCAGCGTGGTGGGCACTCCGAGGGACTCGAGCCGGTTCACGAAGGCCCGCATCACCTCCGGCTCCGAGGAGGTCCAGATCGAGCCCGGAGTCGGGTTCAGCGGGATCGGGTTCACGTGCACCCAGCCGCGGCCGCGGGCGTTGAGCTTCTCGGCCAGCAGCTCGGCGCGCCACTGGTGGTCGTTCATGTCCTTGATCAACGCGTACTCGATCGAGACTCGACGCCCGGTGGTCTTGTAGTAGTGGTACGCGGCGTCGATGGCCTCATCGGCCTTCCAGCGCGAGTTCACCGGGATCAGCTCATCGCGCAGCTCATCGTCGGGCGCGTGCAGGCTCAGCGCGAAGGTGATCGGCAGGTTCTCATCGGCGAGCTTGCGGATCGCCGGGACCAGTCCCACGGTGGAGATGGTGATCCCGCGGGCGCTCATGCCCAGGCCCTCCGGGGCGGGGTCCACCATGCGGCGCACGGCGTTCATCACGCGCTTATAGTTCGCCAACGGCTCGCCCATCCCCATGAAGACGATGTTGGAGACCCGCTGCGGGCCCACCGAAGAGGACGACGACGCGCCCTTGCCCGCCGCTGCCGATTCCTCGGACTCGGCGAAGTCGGTCTCCTCGCCCAGGGCTGCGTGATCCTGCTCCTCGGCGAGCTCGGCCGCATTCGGGGCGTCGAGCTCACCGGCGGCGATCACCCGGTTCGCCTGGACGATCTGGTCCACGATCTCAGCCGAGGACATGTTGCGGGTCAGCCCGTTCTGTCCGGTGGCGCAGAAGGGACAGTTCATCCCGCAGCCGCACTGCGAGGAGATACACAGCGTGATCCGGCTGCGGTAGCGCATCAGCACCGACTCGACCATGGCACCGTCGAAGAGCCGCCAGAGGAACTTGATCGTGGCGCCGTCGTCGGTCTTGAGCCGGCGGACCTCGGTGAGCAGCGGCGGCAGGAACTCCTCCACCAGCTGTTCGCGGGTCTCCGCGGGCAGATCGGTCATCTGCTCCGGGTCGGAGGTGTAGTGCCGGAAGTAGTGCACCGAGAGCTGCTTGGCGCGGAACCCAGAGATCCCCAGCTCCTTGGCGCGATCGGTGCGCTCATCCAGGGTCATGTCCGCCAGATGCTTCGGCGGCTGCTTGACCTTGGGCTGGGCGAACTGCAGCTTCGGTCGCCCCTCGGCGTCCATGGGCTGCTGCCAGCCCTCCGCCTTGGGCCGGATCTGCGGGCGCGCGGCCTCCGAGGAGGGACCCGAGGCTGCCGTCCGGGGCGCCCCGGCGGCGCTGCGGGCGGCAGCCGACTTGGGCGCGGAGATCTTCGGCTCACGCTCGTCGCGGGAGCGGACTTCGTTGCGGGGATTCTTGGGATTTGCCATCCCTGCAAGTCTCCCATGGGCGCGAGTCCGGCGCACTACGTCCCCGGGGGTAGGGCCGAGGCCGCCCAGCGCTCAGCTGGCGCGGCCCTGCTTCCAATAGCCCATGAAGGAGACCTGCTTCCGGCTGAGCCCGACATCCTTGACCAGGTGACGGCGCAGGCCTGTGATGACACCGGCCTCACCGGCCAGCCATGCGTACTCGCGGAAGCCATTGGCGTCCCCGACCTCCCAGAGCAGATCGTCTTCGCCGAGCTCCGCGAGGTCCTCGGCGCCCGAGGGTGCTCCCACCGGTTCACCGCGGGCGGGCTGCCAGGAGGCGCGGCGCTGGGCGAAGATCTCCGCGCGCCGCCGGCCCCAGTTCTGCACGGCACTGGTCAGCGGAGCGCCGCGGGCGGCGCCCTCTCGGGGCAGCCAGAAGATCTCCACCCCGGAGCTGTTGGCCACGTCGAGGGCATCCGCGCGCGTGGGGATCTCCAGGTACGCCTCGCCGTGGACCCGCTCGGGCAGCATCTCCAGGATCGCGCAGATCGCGGGCACCGCCGTCTCATCGCCGGCCAGCAGGACATCGCGCGCGGTATGCGGATCGAACTCGATCCCGCCGCCGACCCGGGTGGACCGGCCGTCCGGGCCGATGATCACCAGCTCGTCGCCGACCTCGGCGCGCATCGCCCAGGCCGAGGCGGGACCCTCGGTGCCGTGGACCACGAAGTCCACATCGATCTGCTGCGCCCACGGGCGGATGGCTCGCACCGTGTAGGTCCGGATCGGGTTGCGCTCGGCGTCGGGGAGCTGACGCCAGGTGGTGTACCACTGCATCATCTCCGGCTGCGGCTGCTCGAAGAGCCCCAGATCAGGCAGCGTGCCGTCGGCGCGGGGCAGCAGCAGCTTGATCCGCTGGTCCAGCCCGCCGGTGTGGAAGTGCCGCAGCTCCTCGGCCTCGAGTGTGAAGCGCAGATAGTTCGGGCTCAGCCGCTGCACCCGTGCCACCACGGTGGCGTAGGCGCGCTGCGGATTCAGCGTGGCGGGGTCGACGGCGTCGTCATCTCCAACAGCACGGTCGGCCACCGCGGCGAGGCTTGAGCGCAGACTCATTGACCCAGGATCTCCTCGAACTCGGCGCTGAGCTCATCGAGCGCGTAGATCTGCGCCTCGGGGGTGCCCAGCGAGAAGGCGTTGGCGAGGTCTCCGGTGACCACCAGCTCGCGGCCGTCCTCGACGGCGGGAATGCTCGTCCACCCCGCATCCTCGGTGATCTCGGTCTCCTCGATGAAGATCGGGAACCCGAGGAGCAGGTCTGCGTCGAGCAGCTCGAGCTGCTCATCGGAGATGTTCACGCTGAACTCCCCCTCGTCACCGAGCTCGGCGATCTCTGGGTTCTGCTCGAACCCGAGGTCCTCCATGAAGGCGACTCGGCCGTCGGCTGCGGTGTAGGCGCCCCAGCCCTCGGCGGTGCGGGAGGCCACCGTGGCGGTCTGGCCCTCCCATTCCGGGTTCTCCTCGACGGCGGCGGCGAAGGCCTGCTCCTGCTCGGCGAGCATCTCCTCGCCCGCCTCTGGCTGGCCCAGTGCGGCGGCGATCATCGTCACCTGGTCCTCGGACTCGGTCAGGTAACCCGCTCCGCCGGGGGCCACGCCGACCGTGGGGGCGATGGAGCTGAGCCGGTCGTAGCGCGCCTGTTCGCCCGAGCTGCGCACGTCCAGGATCAGATCCGGCTCCAGGGCGGCCACCGCCTCATAGGAGAGCTCCAGGGTGCCGAGGATCTCCGGGGATTCGGTGTAGGTGTTCTCCACCCAGGGCCCGATCCCGTCCGGATCCTCGAAGCCCAGCCAGTCCGAGGCGCCGACTGGTTCGACTCCGAGGTCCAGTGCCACCTCGGCGTCGCCCCAGCCCAGGGCGACGACGCGCTCGGGTGCCTCTTCGATGGTGACCTCGCCGAACTCGGTGTCGATGGTGGCCGGGTAGGTCCCGCTGGACGCCCCGGCGTCCTGACTCGCGTCCCCGCCTTCTGCGCTGCCGCTGTCCTGCCCGGATGAGTCCGCGCAGCCGGAGAGCAGAAGGGCGGCTGCGGCGCCGAGGGCGAGGCCAGTGAGACGACGAGATCCGTGCAAGAGGATGCTCCTTGTGATGAAAGGATATGAGGATGGCCTGTTGACCACTCCCCCAGAATAGAACAAATTAGAGCACGAGACAGTATCCATTTCCCACTAAGGCGAGACTCATCCGGCATGACCGCTGAATCCGGCACGCTCAGACGCCCCGGGCTGCACCCGCATGCCCTGGGCCGCAGCGCCACGCCGCGCACCACGCTGGCCCTGCTGCTCGGGCTCCTGGTCCTGGGGCTGCTGTGCCTGGCCAGCGTGAGCATCGGCAGCCGCGGCATCGGAATGGACACGGTCTGGGCGGCGTTGAGCGGCGGGGAGGTCAGCGCGACAGACCGGCACGCGGTGCTGGGCCTGCGGGTGCCAAGGACATTGGCCGCCGTCGTCGTCGGGGCCGCGCTGGCGGTGGCCGGGGCGCTGATGCAGTCGCTGACCAGGAACCCGCTGGCCGAGCCAGGCCTGCTCGGGGTCTCCGCAGGCTCGGCCTTCGCCGTGGCGATTGCGATCGTCGGCTTCGGCATCACCTCCCCGCTGGGCTATATCTGGTTCGCCCTGGCCGGGGCGTTCTTCGCGACCGTGGCCGTGGCGCTGATCGGCGGGATGTCCGCGGGCAAGGTTGACCCGATGCGGATGGTCCTGGCCGGGGTCGCACTCTCCGCGGTGCTCTCCGGGGTCATCGGCGCCCTGCGCCTGTCGGACCCGCGCACCTTCGGCGCGCTGCAGGTGTGGGAGGCCGGGATCCTCGCCGGTCGCGGACTCGACGTGACCCTGACCGTGGCACCGCTGGTGCTGCTGGCCCTGATCGTGGCGCTGCCCCTGGGCAAGGGGCTGAACACGCTGGCGCTGGGCGATGAGCTGGCGGCCGCACTCGGGGTCTCGCTGTGGAAGACCCGGGTGCTGAGCATCCTGGCGATCACCATCCTGGCCGGAGGCGCGGCCGCGATCGCCGGGCCGATCGCCTTCATCGGGCTGATGGTCCCGCATGCCGCCCGCTTCTTCGCCGGCGCCGATCAGCGCTGGGTGCTGCTGATCTCACTGGTCTTCGGCCCGATCCTGATGCTCACCGCGGACATCGTGGCTCGACTGATCGTCTGGCCCGGCGAGATGCCAGTGGGTCTGGTGAGCGCGCTGCTCGGCGCCCCGGTGCTGGTGCTGCTGATCCGCCGACGCAGGGCGCTGAAGCTATGAGGGGCGGGGCCGGCTCGCGAACTTCCCAGGCCCGGCTGACCCACCGACCGGTGCGCTCCTGGCTGGTGGCGGCGGGCCTGCTGGCCGGCATCGCGATCCTGAGCATCACCGCACTGGGGATGGGCGACTACCCGCTGAACCCCGCCGAGGTGCTCGTGGCGCTCACCGGGGGCGGCGGCTTCGACTCCACGGTGGTGCTGCAGTGGCGCCTGCCCCGGATCACCGCCGCTCTGGTGTTCGGGACCGCCCTGGCGCTCTCCGGGGCGCTGTTCCAGACCCTGACCCGCAACCCGCTGGGCTCCCCGGACATCATCGGCTTCTCCACCGGAGCGTATACCGGTGTCCTGCTCGCCACGGTGGGACTCGGTGGCGCGACCGTGGCCGGCGGGGCGATCGGCACCTCGCTGGGCGCGCTGATCGGGGGCCTGGGCACCGCGCTGATCGTCTATCTCCTGGCCTACCGCGACGGCGTCCAGGGGTTCCGGCTGATCGTGGTGGGCATCGGGATCACCGCCGCGCTGCACGCGGTGAACTCCTGGATCCTGCTGCGCGCCCAGTCCGAGACCGCGATGGGCGCAGCCATCTGGGGCGCCGGGTCATTGGGTCTGACCAACTGGTCCGCGGTCCTGCCGGCGATCGGGATCGTGCTCGCGGTGACCCCGCTGCTGCTGCTCGCGGTGCGACCGCTGCGTCAGCTGGAACTCGGCGACGACGTCGCGGCCTCCCACGGGGTGCGCGTGGAACCGACCCGGCTCGCGATCCTGGGGATCGGGGTGCTGCTCACCGCGCTGGTCACCGCGGCCACCGGGCCGATCGCCTTCGTCGCCCTGGCAGCCCCGCAGATCGCGCGGCTGCTCGCCCGCTCGCCCGGGATCCCGCTGGTGAACTCGGCGCTGATGGGCGCACTGGTGCTGCTCGGCTCTGACCTCATCGCGCAACAAGCGCTGGCTCAGCCGATCCCGGTGGGCATGGTCACCGTGGTGCTCGGCGGTGGCTACCTGGCGGCCCTGCTGGCCTATCAGGCCCGGAAAGACTGACCCGCCTTGCGCACCTGAGACCGCTCAGCTGATCCCGTCGTAGGTCAACCGGCCGCCGAGCAGCGTCGCGGCGACTCCCATCTCGCGCAGACCCGAGCCCTCACCCGCTAGCGGATCACTCTCCACCAGCACCAGATCCGCCGCATCGCCTGCTCGGACCTGATGGCCGCCCGTCGCAGTCCCGCCCCGGGTGGCTGCCGCGAGCGCGGTGGCCGGGTCCAGACGCTGCTCCGGATGCCAGGGGTCCCGGCCGTCCCGGCTTCGACTCACCGCGGCCGCGATGGCCACCCAGGGATCCAGCGGAGAGACCGGGGCGTCGGAGCCCAGCCGCAGCGGGACCCCGGCCCGGGTGAGCGCGTCCAGCGGGAAGGCACGATCGGTGCGCCCCGCCCAGTATGCGTCGGCCACATCCCGGTCATCCATGGCATGTTCCGGCTGCACGCCGGCGGTGAGCCCCAGCCGGGCGAACCGTGGGATGTCCTCCCAGCGCAGCAGCTGGGCGTGCTCGATCACCCCCGGCATGGCCAGGGCCTCGAAGGCGTCCAGCACGGCGGTGTTGGCCCGGTCGCCGATCGCGTGGATCGCCGCAGAGATGCCGCCGTCGCGGGCCTGGCGCATCACCTCCTGGAGCTCATCCATCGGCACGGTCTGCATCCCGCAGCTGTGCGGATGCATCAGGTCCACCTCGGGATAAGGGTCCCAGCACCATGCGGTGCGGGTGTTCAGCGAACCATCGGAGATCACCTTCAGTGGCCCCATGGTCACCAGCCCGCGCTCGTCGAGCACATCGCCGGTGGAGATCCCGGCCAGCAGAGCGGACTGCAGCCGGTCGGGCCATACCGAGACCTGCACGCGCAGCGAGTCCACCCCGGCCGCGGTGCGCAGCGGCCAGGCCGAAATGTTGTCGGCGTTCTCGAACTCCACGATCCCCACCACCCCGCGCTCGGCGGCCGCCTGAGCGGTCTGCCGGTAGATCTCCGGGGTCAGCGAGGCGGGGTCCTGGAGCTGGTCCATCACCGCGAAGGAATCCGCCTCGCGCAGCAGCCCGCTAGCGTCGGTGGAGACCCCGAGCCGAGTCTGCAGCGCGGAGTTCAGCCACATGCAGTGCAGATCCCCGCTGATCAGTCCCACCGGCACCGAGCCCGTCGCCTGATCCAGGCTGCTCAGCGAGGGGAGGTCGGGCCAGAGCCCGTCCCGGAAGCCATAGCCGACGACGCCGGCGCCCGCCCCCTGCGAAGCTGCGGCGCTGAGCGCACCGCGCACCAACTGCAGCACCTCCGCCGCGCTGGTGGTGGCGGCAAGATCGAGCCGCCGCCGAGCGATCGCCCACTGCGTGAAGTGCACGTGGTGGTCCCACAGTCCGGGGATCAGGAAGCGCCCCTCGGCGTCCAGGGAGTCGGTTGCGGTGGAATCGGTTGCCGCGAGCGAGGCGATCCTCCCCTGGGTCAGCTGCACCTCGTGGAGGACATCGCTTCCGGGCAGGCGCACATTGCGCAGCAGCAGCGACTCGGGGTGAGCGGCGGCGGGGCTGGGTGTCTCAAGGCCAGCGGAGGCAGGAATCATCGAGACCCCTCCTCGAGGGCGGCCCCGTTGACCTGCTCCATCCGATCCGCCAGTGCTGGATCGGCGTAGGGTCCGGTTCCGCGCAGCTGCTCGAGGATGGTGCGCACTGAGTCCATCGGCTTGTCCTGGCTCATCTTCTCCTTGGCTTCGATGCGGGTCACGCGCATCCGGAACCCGACGGTTCCGCGCACGATGCGCTGGGCGTAGTCGCTGGTCTCCTCGGTGGAGTCCAGCAGCTGCGGGTCAGGCAGCCGGCTCTCGAAGTGCTCCACCAGCCGGTGCAGCACTGCCAGGTTCTCGGCATCTGAGAGCACCTCGGGCACGCCGTGGAGGTGGGCGGCCGCGAAGTTCCACGTCGGCACATTGGGCCCGTAGCCGTACCAGCTCGGCGAGATGTAGCCGTGGGGGCCCTGGATGATGGCGAGCAGCTCACCGGGCTCGGTCCCGTCGGCGCCGCCCAGCCCGAGCTTGGCCTCATCGGGGCGACCCACGTGGCTGAGCAGGACCAGCTCGCCGTCGTCGGCATCTGCCTGGTCATCGAGGATCACCGGGTAGTGCGAGGCGCTCAGGCCCGCCGCAGTATGGGCCACGAAGGTGCACCAGGGGTGCGCCGTGATCAGCTCCTTGATGACCTCGAGATCCTCGAGCGCGTAGTCCGGGTTGTGCCGCATCCCCCTAGGATAGGGAGCTGCCTCGGACGCACCAAGTGGAAGGACCCGCGTGACGCACACCAGCGGACTCACCGCCCTGGAACCGCTGACCAGGGAGGAAATCCTGGACCTGGCCGCGAAGCTGCCTGAGGTGCACCACTACCCCACGGTGGATGAGCTGCACGCGAGCTTCGCGGAGCTCGCTGCGCAGCATCCGGAGCAGCTCAGCGTGACCCCGTTGGGCCACTCGCGCGCCGGGGAGCCGATCCTGCTGTATTCGATCGCCGGGCCCGAGCATGATCCGGATCGCGAGCATGAGACGGCGGGGCTCTCCGGGCTGCTGGCCGGCGGGGTGCACCCGAACGAGCCGATAGGTTCCTGGACCCTGCTGCATCTGGTGCGGCAGCTGCTTGAGGACACCCAGCTGCACCGGGCCTTGGCCACCAGCTTCCATGTGATCCCCTGTGCTGACCCGGACTCGATGCGCCTGAACCAGGGATGGTTCCAGGCCCCAGCGGACCGGGCCCGGTATTTCGAGAACTTCTACCGCCCGGCAGGCCCGGAGCAGGTGGAGTGGACCTTCCCGTTCCGGTACAAGGCGGCACATTTCGACGCGATGCTCCCGGAGACCCGGGCACTGCAGCGAGCCATCGACCTGACCAGGCCAGACTTCTACATGCCGCTGCACAATGCGGAATCCGGCGGGGCGTACTACTACCTCTCCGACACGCTCTGCGCTGCGCCGTCCACCGATGCTGCGCCGTCGAGCCATGCTGCGCCGTCGAGCCACCTCAAGCCGCTGCACGAGCTGCTCAGCGAGCTCCCCGCCGCCCTGGGCATCCCGCTGCACCGGGGAGAGCCGGAGGCCGCGCATTTCAAGGTGCTCTCCCCCGGGATCTTCGCCATGGGGACCTTGGAGGAGGCTTACGACTGGGTCGAGGCGCTCGGGCTGGATCCCTTCCCGGAGGGATCCACCGGGGAGTCCTCCACCGGCTATGCGCGCCGCCACGGCACGCTCTCCATGGTCGCGGAGATGCCGCAGTGGAAGCACCTGCTCGCCGACGACGTCTCCCCCAGCGGGCAGGACTACGCCGCAGCCCTGCGATCCCAGGCCACCTGGCTGGCAGCGGCCGGGGAGCTGCTCATGGCGCAGCTCGGCCGCTGGGATGCGCACACCGAATCCGCACACGCTGCACCTGCACCTGCGCCCACCGAACCTGCGCTGCTGCGCGCCAGCCGGGCGTTCCTGCCGCTGCTGGGCCAGGCCGCGGAGTCTCAGCGCGCGCGGTCCGCGGACCCCGCCTGCCAGCGTGAGGCCACCGTGGCCGAGCTTCATGGCCTGACCGGGATCCTGCACATGCTTCGGCTGCGATTCGGCGGGATGTTCCTGCGCGCGCTGCGGGAGATCGCGGCGACGGGGCTCGACGCGACAGAGCCGTCGGCCACCGCGCTGGCGGGGGAACTGGCTGCCGAGCTGGCCGAGCTCTACGCCGACTGGCTCGCCGAGGCCGAGCTCCAGGAGGCGGATCTGGTGCCCATCCCGATCAAGGATGCTGCCGGAATGCAGTACGGCGCCGTCCTCGCCCTGGCGGCCCACACGCTGCGGCGGCGCCAGGGCGAGTGAAGCCGTCCAGCGTCAGTCCGCCTTGAGCTCCTGGGCCAACCGGTGGAAGTCCCGGGCAGGGTTGCCGAAGCGGTGCAGCGTCATGGACACCGCCTGCTCCTTGAGCCAGTAACGCAGCTCCACGCGACCCGAGGCGGTGACCTCATCGGCGAGCAGCGCCACCTCGGGGCGCTCCGCCAGCCGAGTCCGCAGCTCGGCGTCCACGGTGCCGAGCATACGCACCCGGACTCCGACGCCTCGATCGTGTTTGCCGGCGGCCAGCGCCGAGGCGAACTGGCTCGTGGTCTCCTGGACCACGGTCAGCTTCAGCATCTTGCGGCCCAGCTGGAGCGCCTTGGCGGTCGCGCTCGGGAGCTTGGGATAGGCGGAGATGCGCACATCGGCCCCGGCTCGCTGGGCGGCCATCAGCGCACGCAGCACCTGAACCGCGGTGGCGTCGACCCCGACGCGCAGCAGCACGTCCTCGCCGAGGTAGCGGAAGATGTTGGCCTCGCTGCTGAGCCCGGTGCGGTCGGTGGGCCGGCCGAACTCGGCCTCCCACCAGCGCTGGTCATCGGCAGCGGCGGCGGCCAGCCAGGCTCGGTCCGCTCCGGAGACGATTCCGGAGCTGACTGCCGAGTCCATGAGCCGGCTCACGGTCTCCTTCAGCGTGACCCCGGCTGCGCCTGCGACAGGAGCATCGGCGCCCACAGTGTCATCTTCCCAGCGCCCGAAGAGCATGACATAGTTGGGCCCGCCGGCCTTGGAGCCCAGCCCCACCGAGGACTGCTTCCAGCCACCGAAGGACTGCCGCTGGACGATGGCCCCGGTGATCCCCCGGTTGACGTAGGCGTTGCCCACCTGGACCTGATCCAGCCAGGTGCTGACCTCTGCCGGCTCCAGGGAGTGGATGCCGCCGGTCAGCCCGAAATCGACCTGGTTCTGCAGCGAGATCGCCTCGTCGAGGTCCGAGGCCTCCATGAGCCCCAGCACCGGACCGAATACCTCGGTGAGGTGGAAGAAGGAGCCTGGCTTCACGCCGTCCTTGATCCCCGGGGACCAGAGCAGTCCGGTGTCATCGAGCTGCTTGGGCTCCAGAAGCCAGGACTCTCCGGGCTCGAGCGACGTCAATGCCCGCTGCAGCTTCTCGCTGGGCGCCTCGGTGAGTGGGCCGACGGTGGCGGCGAGGCTGCTGGGCCAGTCCACGACCATCGAGGCGGCGGCGTCCACCAGCTGGCGCCGGAACCGCTCGGATTCATAGACGCTGCCGACCAGGATGCCCAGGGAGGCGGCGGAGCATTTCTGCCCGGCGTGACCGAAGGCCGAGGTGACCAGATCGGCCACTGCCAGGTCCCGGTCCGCCGAGGGGGTGACCACCAGGGCGTTCTTGCCCGAGGTCTCGGCATTGATGGCCAGATCGGGCTTCCAGGAGCGGAACATCGCCGCGGTCTCAGAGGCGCCGGTGAGGATCACCCGGTCGATCCCGTCGTGGGAGACCAGGCGCTTGCCGTCCTCTCCTTCGAAGGGGTAGACCCCGTACAGCACATCGCGGGGAACCCCAGCCTCCCAGAGCGCATCCAGGATCGCCATGGAGCAGTGCGGGGTGTGGTTCGAGGGCTTGTGGATCACCGCGGCACCTGCGGCGAGCGCCGCGAAGGTGCCGCCGGCCGGGATGGCCAGCGGGAAGTTCCACGGCGGGGTGATCAGCACCAGGCGGTCCGGGACGAAGCGGGCCTGCTCCACCTGCTCGATCTGCAGCGCGCTGTGCGCGTAATAGCGGGCGAAGTCGATCGCCTCGGAGATCTCCGGGTCTGTCTGCGCCACCGATTTGCCCACCTCGGCGGCGGCGATGGAGACCAGGTGACCCCGTCGCGCGGCGAGGATGTCGGCCGCCCGGTAGAGGATCCGAGCGCGTTCGACGGCGGGGCGCGCCGCCCACGGCTCAGCGGCCGCGCGGGCCTGGGCGACCAGCTCGTCGATCCGGTCCCCGCTGATCTTCTCCGGCAGCGACTGCGTCTCGAGCCAGCCTGGCTGCGAGGCGCGCGCGATCGCGTCTGCGGCCCAGCGCTGGTTCGCCGGCAGGGCAGGATCGGTGTCGGGCTCGTTCACGAAGGGAGGCAGGAGGGCGACGTCGTCGTCGTTCGCCAGCTCTTCACGACTCCGGTCCTGGGTGTGCTGCGGGCTGGGTGCGGTGTGGCCGTGCTTGGCGAGGATCTCCTCCAGCAGCGCCAGTGAGTGGCGGAAGCGCTGGGCCTCGCGCTCGAAGACCTCGCTGCCACGTCCGGATTCGTCCACCTCCAGCTCGAAGATGCCGGACATGAAGTTCTCGCTGGCGGCGTTCTCCTCGAGCCGGCGCACCAGGTAGGAGATGGCCACGTCGAACTCAGCGGGGCGCACGGCGGGCACGTAGAGCAGCAGCTGGCCGACGTCGGCGCTGACCGCCTCGGCCTGTTCGGTGGCCATGCCCTGGAGCATTTCGAATTCCATCTGCCCGGTGACTCCGCGCTGGTTCCCCAGCAGGTGCGCGAAGGCGATGTCGAAGAGGTTGTGGCCGGCCACCCCGATCCGGACCCCGGCCATGTTCTCCTCGGTGAGCAGCCAGTGCAGGACCAGCTTGTAGTTCGCGTCGGTGGCCTCCTTGGACTCACAGGTCACCTGCGGCCAGCCGGCGATCTCGCCGTGAACCTTCTCCACCGCCAGGTTCGCGCCCTTGACCAGGCGGATCTTGATCCCCGCGCCTCCGGCAGCCACGCGGGCGTTGGCGAACTCCGCCAGCTCCTGGGTCGCGGCGAGCGCATCCGGGAGGTAGGCCTGGAGCACGATGCCGCCCTCGTAGTGCTCCAGCTCCGGGCGGGAGAGCAGGGTCTTGAACACTGCGATGGTCAGGTTGAGGTCGCGGTACTCCTCCATGTCCAGGTTGATGAACTTGGAGCCGGCGGGCGCCTTGGCGGCCTCCTGGTACATCGGGATCAGCCGGGCGACCACGTAGTCCACGGTCGCTTCGAAGCCCCACATGGAGATCTGCGAGGCGATGGAGGAGACCTTGATCGAGACGTAGTCGACGTCCTCGCGGCGCAGCAGGTCCACGGTGTCCTGCAGGTGCTTGTCCGCCTCGGCCTCTCCGAGCACCGCCTCACCGAGCAGGTTGATGTTCAGCCGGTGCCCGTCCTGCTTGATCGAAGCGACGGCCTTGCCGAAGGGCTTGTCCCGGGCGTCGACCACCATATGGCCGACCATCGAGCGCATCCGCGCCCGGGCGGCGGGGACGACGACGTCGGGCAGCGTCTTGGCCAGCACGCTGCCGGCACGGATCTGCGCCCGGTCCAGCGAAGAGAGCGTGTCCGGGGCCAGACCGCCCAGCTCAGACAGCGCGGAGGCCGCCGCCCTGGTGTCTTCGGTGCGGATCACCCGGTCCACGAAGCCCACGGTGAAGTCCAGCCCGTTGGGGTGGGAGAGCACCGCGGAGAGCCGCTGCGCAGACTTCTCCGCCGCAGAATGGTTCTTGCTGGGCTTGGAGGCATTCCCCGCGGCCGAGGCGTGGTGGGACCCGCGCTTCAGCCACTGGGTGACCTTCGCGACCGCGGCCTCGGAGAGGTCGGTGAGCTCGGCGGTGTTCAGACTGGACATCGGGGCCTCATTTCACACGGCGATATTTCACGCGCAGGTACTGGTTCAGCTGGCGGGGCGCTCGGACTGCTGACTTCCAGTGTGTGGCGAACCACATGTGAGACGCACAGCGGCACGGGTAGGCGCGGCATCGTTTGAGTCATAAATGGGCGATACTGGCGTGTATGGAGACCGCAAGCCGGGGCCGCCCGCGCATTCAGGACACCGCAGACGACATCGTCGCCGCCGTCCTGGCCACTGCCGGGGCACGAGTGAGCACGCCCGACTTCTCCACGCGACGCGTCGCTGAGCTCACCGGGTTGAGTCAGACGCTGGTCAGCCGCGCCGGCCGGCGGCTACGACGGGCCGGAGGCAGCGCCGTGGAGAGCAGCGCTGGGGAGAGCAGCGCCGACATCGACCCCGAAATCGGCACCGGGGCGGGGCGCGCGCGGGAGCTGGTGCTGCTGGAGATGCAGGTGCGCTTCCCGCAGATCATCCTGCGGTTCACACCGGCGCCCCTTGTCTCCTCGGGAGGCCGTGGCGCAGTCACCGCCACAGCGCAGAGAACCGTCGCCGAGCGGCGAGCCACTGCCCTGATGGCCTCCCTGCATGCCTCCGAGGCTTCGAGGTGGCGGGTTCGGGACGCCGGCGAAGCGCCGTCTGCCGAGGTGATGCCCCCGGCCTCTGACCCGCTATGTGCTGTCTGGGACGCCAGGGACCGGGACTGGGAGGCCTTCCTCGACCGGACTGCGCGCCTGCTCGACCGCTGCGCCCCAACCGTCGAGGCGATCCCCGGTGATCTTCTGGACCTGCTCGCGCGCCGGGCCGGCAGGGGGCTGCACGGCAGCTCCTGGCAGCGAAGCCTCCGACAAAGCGGCTCCATTTCTGACTCAGATCAGGACAGCCTCGGACTTGCCGCGGACATGGAACGCTCGCCGCGGAACCGTTGGTTCTCGCAGGTGGAGCTTTCGGTGACCGAGCAGATCGCGATCGCACTGCGCCGGGAGATCACCAATTCGGGCTTCCGCGCGGGTGACCGGCTCTCTCCCCGGGTGCTCGCTGATCGGCTGGGGCTCAGCCGCGGGGCGGTGCGTTCAGCGATGAGTCGACTGGTCGACGACGGACTGCTCGACTCCAGTCAGGGCAGCTTCAGGGTGCCGGCGGTGACCGGGGCCGACGTCGTCGATCTCTATGCTGCGCGACTGCACCTCGGCATGGTTCTGCTGCGGGCCTGTGCCGTGCAGCCGCGTCACCAGATGCTGCCGGTGAGACTGGCGCTGGGCGCCGTGGAGGCGGCCGCCACGCAGGGCACCCGGTCCGACGTCGGACTGGCGGACCTGCAGTTCCAGCAGGAGCTGGCGGAGGCTTCGGGCTTGAGCCAGTCCGCCCGAGGGTTCCATGCCCTGACGCTGCGGGTGCGGATGTTCATCGCGGTGCTGGGTCTGGACTACAGCCCTGCGGTGGAGCGCATCGTCAGTGATGACCGGCGGATCCTCTCCGCGGTGCTTGCCGGCGACGCTGAGGCCGCGGTGCGCGCCTGGAGGCTGAAGCTGGACAACGCGGTCCGTCACATGTCGGCGCTGGCACCAGAGTCCTTCGACGCGGAGCTCTGGTCGCGGCTGAGCCGGTAGGGACTCGCCGCGCCTGCCGCTCGGATCAGGTGACGGTGTAGCTCAGCTGCACCATGCCGTTGCTGAATCGGTGCACGTCGCGCAGTGTCATCTCGACCCTGAACTCCGGGAGCATGCGGAGACCGCCTCCGATCACCACGGGGCAGATCAGCATGTGGATCTCGTCCACGAGTCCGTGGCGCAGCGCGTGCGCCGCGAGCGTGGGGCCCTCGATCGTCAAGTCTTTGGCGCTGGACTCCTTGAGCCGCTGCACCTGCGCCGGATCGAACTCGCGCTCGATCCTGGTGCGCCTGGTGGTGACCTCGGTGAGGGTGGTGGAATACACGATCTTCTCCGCGGCGGTCCAGATCTCGGCGAACTCCGCCGAGGCGGCAGAGTCTTCGGCCAAGCCGGGGTCCGTCTCCCAGACGCTCATCAGCTCGTAGATCTTCCGCCCGTAGAGGTAGGTGCCGATGTTCCGAGTCTGATCGTTGATGGCGGCCATGACCTCCTCATCGGGCTCACCCCACTGGAAGTCGCCCGCCGCATCGGCGACATAGCCGTCGGCGGAGAGCAGCATGAAGAAGATCAGGTTCCCCACGGCGACCTCCTGGATCTCTCGTGTCGGTGTCTCTCGTGCTGGTTCGCAGCAGTCTCACACGCGCGGGATCCACGGCGGAAGGCTCAGTGCACCGGCGCTTTGGGGATCATCAGCGGCTTGCCGGTCTCGGGGTCCTCGATGACGCGGGAGTCCACGCCGAAGACGCTGCGGATCGTCTCCTCGGTGCCGACCTGCTCGGCGGTTCCTTCCGCGGCGATGCGGCCGTCCTTCATCGCGACGATGTGCGAGGCGTAACGCAGCACCTGATTGATGTCATGGAGCACGGCGACCAGGGTGCGACCTTCGCGCTGGAGTCGCGAGCAGAGTTCAAGGATCTCTATCTGGTGGGCGATGTCCAAGTAGGTGGTCGGCTCGTCGAGGAGCAGCAGCGGAGTCTCCTGCGCGAGAGCCATCGCGATCCAGGCGCGCTGGCGCTGGCCACCGGAGAGGGCATCGACCTCTCGGCTGGCAAGCTGGGTCATCCCGGTGTTCTCCAGCGCGGAGCGGACTGCAGCCTCATCCTCGTGGCCCCAGCGCTTGAACATGTGCTGATGCGGATGCCGTCCCCGCGAGACCAGGTCAAAGACGGTGATGCCGTCCGGAGCGATCGCGGACTGCGGCAGCAGTCCGACCGTGCGTGCGAGTTCTTTGGTCGGCATGTTGAAGATGGATTCGCCATCGAGCAGGACCTGCCCACCGGTGGGTTTGATCAGGCGGGCGAGACTGCGCAGCAGGGTGGACTTCCCGCAGGCGTTGGGTCCCATGATGACGGTGAACGATCCATCCGGGATCCTGATGGTCAGGTCTTCAAGCACCTGGCGCTCCTCGTACCCGGAGGTGAGGCTTGAGGCGGAGAGCCGGTATTCGTCGGTCATCTGATCCTTCGTGTCGGCGGTCTCCCGCGCCGGGGGCACTGGTCGGGTTGCCCGTCGGGGGCGCCGGACGGGATGCCGTGCGGGGTGCCAGGCGGGGCGTGAGGCAAGGGACTCCTGCGTGCTGTGCTCGGCAGGAGTCTGCGGGTACTCGATCTGCGCCCAGCTTACGGGCTCGCCGGGGGCGGGCGGTCCGTGGGGATGTCTAAGAATCCGGCGGTCTTGAGTCGATGGTGTTTGCGGCACAGCGCCCAAAGGTTGGACGCCGTGGTCGCGCCGTGCGGCCAGGGAATCTGATGATCGATGTCGCAGTGCTCGGCGGCGACCATGCATCCTGGTGCCTGGCAGGTGCCATCGCGGAACTCGATCGCCCGCCGAAGCAGCTTGGGCACGAACCGGCCCTCGTAGACCCGGGCCAGAGGCTCGAGCTGCGGCGGGGGCCCGGGCCGTGGCGGGGGCTCGGGCTCGGGCAGGGGCGGGGGCTCGGGCTCGGGCAGTTGTGGGGGCTCGGGCAGTGGCGGTGACTGGGACTGAAACGCAGCGTCCTGCGGATCGCCCGTGGTCGCTGCGACGGCGCCCGCGGGAGCACCCGAAGCGGCTGCGACCGCGTTCTGGGGAGCACTCGACGTGGCTCCGCGAGGGACCGGAGTCCAGGTGATCCGGTGTTCCTCGCTGAGGATGATCCGGCGGATCATCTCTGCCGGGTAGGCGTGGCGACGATTGCGGCTCAACGCGGGCTTACCGGCGCCTGGAGTGACCCCCGTGACGGCGTAACTCATCAGCAGGGTCTCGGGCTCGATGAGGATGCCGACGTGGCCGTTGATCGGAGCACCAGAGGCGGTCTCTCCGGTGAGCAGCCAGCTCGAGAGCAGATCCGCCTCCCGCTGGGCCTGAGTCCTGGGGTCGCCGGCTTCTCGGCTCATCGGCGGCGCGGCATGCTCGAGACGGCCGCCGTCGCCCGAAGCAGCAACGCCCTCTTCGGATGGCAGCAGCGCCAGTTCGGACCCATGATGCAGCCCAGCATCGGGCCCCTCGCTCGGCAGGCCGAGCCAGTCGAATCCTCCCTGCACGGTCCCTGGATGGCATGAGCCGGGGCCTCCTTGGGATGAGGCAGACCGACCCGCAGCGGGCCGCTCCACACAGGGATCGTAGGGCACGTTCTGCTTCGGGCTCCGGGCCACATCGACAAGCCGGTTCTTGATCGCCTCGGCGGTGAGTGTGGGCAGCATCGCGTGCAGAATGCTGACTCCATCCTCCAGATGCTCCAGCCAGACCCGGCGTTCTGCGTGCCCGCGGCGACACCGCTGCTCATGCTGAGCCGGTTCGGCCCGCGCCACGAAGCGGTTCAACCAGGCCGTCAACCGCGCCGGACGATGCGTCAGAGCGTAGGCTGCGGCCTCAGCATCGAGCCGTTCGCGGTGTTTGGGAGAGACCAGGCGCTCTGCCGCGGAGACCACTCGGACCAGGGAGCGAACGGGGACATCCCCGGCACGCACGGCGCCCCACACCTGTGGCAGATGCCGGCGGGCGAAGCAGGCCTGGTGGTACTGGGTGTAGACATGCCCCTCGCTGGCGCCCATCGCCTCGGCCGCATTCATGATGGCCGCCGATTCTGCAGTTGCGCGACCGCGCGCCCTGCTCATGAACTCCGGCTCGATCACCTCGGTGTCACGCATGAACGACTCGACATAGTCCACCAGCAGTCTGAGCTGCTCCGCCTGACCTCGATTCAGCTGCCGCTGCGACTCCCGCAGCGGCTCTGCATTCGGATCAGTGAGTGCAACCTGCATGATTCGAATATACCTTCTAATCGAATGAGGCTCAAGAGTCCAGCTGCTGCCAATTTGATGTCATTTGGACACGCTTCGCGGCACGGCCGGAGAACTCGGTGGGCGACCGCTAAGGGCGCACCATCCGGGCATCCGTGATGGCGGGAGCACCCGGATCCTGCTGCTCCGCCCCGTCGAAGCGGAACCCATTGCGCAGATAGAAGGCGATGGCCCGCGGATTCTGCTTGGCCACCCAGAGGCTCACCGGCTCAACGCGGGCCCCAGCGTCCGGCGCAGCGACGGCCCCAATGCCAGCCCCAGCGCCCGCCGCAGCGCCAGCCCCAGTGCCAGACCCCACCCCGAGGGTCGAGTCCAGCAACGCCTGCCCCGCGCCGGTCCCGTGATGGCTTCGGAGGACATAGAGGGTGTAGAGGGTGCGGGAGGGCAGATCAGCCGGCTCAGCCGGCTCAGCCGCGTCCTGCGCCGGGCCTGCCATCGCGAAGCCGATGATCTCACCATCGACCTCGGCGACGCGGATGCTCCACTGACTCCTCTGCTCGGCGAGAATCCGCGCCCACATCTCGCGGCGCATGCGGGAGTGCTCTTCGGTGAAGAAGCCCTCCGGGAGCAGGTCGATGTAGGTTTCTTTCCAGGTGGCCACGTGCACCGCCGCAATGCGCTCCGCATCCTCAGGGCGCGGCTCCCGGATCACCACGGCCATGAGACCCTCCTGAGCGGCGCGGCGGGTGACGTGCCGGGCTTGCCTGAATCAGTCATTCGCCCAACCCTTTCAGCCCGAGCCTGCGCGAACTGGCCCGAGGCCGCACGAGCTGGCCCGAGTCCAGCCCCGCCAGCACGGTCATCCCCATCCAGCGCTCCGGCCACACCTCTCCGGCCTCATACCGATGCGCTCGGCTCCCCCACGTCGATGGTCCCGCTGACCACGACCTCGGCGCGGCCGCCGATCCCCCACAGGGCCTCACCCTCGCCCTCGACGTGGATCCGGCCGCGACGCTGCACCACCGTGCCCTGACCGGCCACATACGGCGGAGACATCTTGCCCGAGTACTCCAGCCACTGCGCCACGGACGCGTTCAGGCTCCCGGTCACCGGATCCTCGCGCAGCGCCCCGGCGTCGTCCGGAAAGAAGGCGCGCACCTCCAGATCGGTCTCTGCTTCCTCTGGCTGCAGGGCCACCACGCCGAGGTGACGGTATTCCGGATCGGTGATCCGAGTCAGGTCCGGGGTCACAGCGAGCACCGTCTGAACGCTGTCCAACAGGACCGCGACCCAGCCGGGACCGTTGTCCACCCAGGCCGCGTCCACCACCTGTTCGGGAGTGACGCCGAGCGCATCGGTGAGCATCTCCCGCGCCGCCTTCGGGATCGGCCCGGAACGCACCAGACCGGGTGCGCCGAAGGAGAGCGCCTGCTCTCCGAGGTGCACCGGGACCAGGCCGACACCACACTCCTGGACGACGACGCCGGCCGAACGCGGCTCGTGCCCGAGGTCCAACCAGGCGCGGGCCGAGCCCAGGGTGGGGTGCCCGGCAAAGGGCAGCTCCTTGTCCAGAGCGAAGATCCGGACCCGATAGTCCGCCTCAGGAGTGCTCGGCGGCAGCAGAAAGGTGCACTCAGAGAGATTCGTCCAGCGCGAGATGGCACGCATCTCATCGTCGCTGAGCCCCTCAGCCTCAGCGATCACCGCGACCGGATTGCCCATGAATGCTCCGTCACCGAACACGTCTACCTGGCGAAATGGCTTCAACATGGGCTCATCTTAGACAGCTGGCCTGTGGGCCGACCGCCGTCGCCGGCCTTACCTGCTCCTCAGACGCCCTTGAAGCCGCGCAGCCGCAGACTGTTGCCGACCACAGAGAGTGAGGAGAAGACCATCGCCGCCCCGGCGAGCATCGGGTTGAGCAGGCCCAAGGCGGCCAGCGGAATGGCCGCGACGTTGTAGCCGAAGGCCCAGAACAGGTTGGACCTGATCACCCGCAGCGTCCGGCGCGAGAGCGCCAGCGAGTCCGCCACCGCACGCAGGTCACCGCGCATCACGGTGATCCCGGCGGCGTTGATGGCCACATCCGTGCCGGTGCCCATGGCGATCCCGAGGTCCGCCTGGGCGAGCGCGGCCGCGTCGTTGACCCCGTCGCCGACCATCGCCACCGTCCGGCCCTGCTGCTGCAGCGCGCGGATGGCCGCCACCTTGTCCTTCGGCAGCGCCTCGGCGATCACCTCCTCGATGCCCACCTCGGCAGCCACCCGATGCGCAGCCCCGGAGTTGTCCCCGGTCAGCAGCACGGTGGAAAGGCCCATGCCGCCAAGCCGCGCGATCGCCTCGGCCGAGGTCTCCTTCACCGCATCAGAGACGATCAGCACGCCGGCGAGCCCACCGTCCACGGCGACCAGCACCGGGGTGGAGCCCTGAGACTCGGCCTGTGCGAGCAGCCCGGCCAGATCATCCGGGACCTCGATCCCCTGCTGCCGCAGCAGCTCGCGACGACCCACCATCACAGTGTGCCCTGAGACGATCCCTGAGACCCCGTAGCCCTGATGGTTGCTGAAGTCGCTCACACCAGGCAGCTTCCCCGCGACCGATCCGAGGGTCTCGCGCGCCGCGTTGGTCACGGCACGGGCGATGGGGTGCTCAGAGGCGGACTCCAAGGCTCCGGCGAGACAGAGCAGCTCGTCGTCGCCGGCGTTGCGCAGCGACCAGCCGCGCGCCGAATGCATCGCGGCCAGCTTCATCGCACCGGTGGTCACGGTGCCGGTCTTGTCCAGGACCACGGTGTCGATCCCGCGGGATGCCTCGAGCACCTCGGGGCCGCGGATCAGGATCCCCAGCTGTGCGCCGCGGCCGGTGCCGACCAGCAGCGCGGTGGGGGTGGCCAGCCCGAGCGCGCAGGGGCAGGCGATGATCAGGACCGCCACCGCGGCGGTGAACGCAGACTCCGCCGAGGGGCCTAGGATGAGCCAGACCAGCAGGGTGACCAGCGCGATCACCAGCACGATCGGCACGAAGATTCCCGAGACGCGGTCCGCCATGCGTTGGACCTCAGCCTTGCCCGACTGCGCCTGCTCCACTAGGCGGGCCATCTGGGCCAGCTGCGTGTCCGCCCCCACCCGCGAGGCACGGACGACCAGCCGACCGGAGGAGTTCATCGTGGCCCCGGTGACGCTGTCCCCCTCAGCGACCTCCACCGGCACCGATTCCCCGGTCAGCATGGACATGTCCACCGCAGAGGCCCCGGTGACCACGGTGCCGTCGGTGGCGATCTTCTCCCCGGGGCGCACGATGAACTCGTCCCCGACGGCGAGCTCGCGGACCGGTATGAGCACCTCGGTGCCCTCGCGCAGCACCGCCACCTCCTTGGCTCCCATGTTCAGCAGCGAGCGCAGCGCCTGGCCCGCCTGAGACTTCGAGCGCTTCTCGAAGTACCTGCCCAGCAGCAGGAAGACGGTGACCGCGGCGGCCACCTCGAAGTAGATGTTGGTGGCCCCCATCGCGTGGGCGGCGCCGGAGGCCCAGGGCGGTTCGGCGAAGAACACAAAGTCATGGCGCAGCCGCGGGTCCCCGGCGGCGCCGAAGAGCATCGCGTAGAGCGAGAAGAGCAGGGCCGCGAGCGTGCCCAGCGAGATCAGCGTGTCCATGGTGGCCGCGCCGGCGCGTGCGTTCAGCACCGCGGCGCGGTGGAAGGGCCAGCCGGCCCAGAGCACCACTGGCAGTGTCAGCGCCAGCGAGACCCAGTTCCACCAGGGGAACTGCAGTGCGGGGATCATGGCCAACAGCACCACCGGCAGGGTGAGCACGGCGGAGATCAGCAGACGACGACGCAGCCCCGCCAGATCCCGGGCGGCCGGGCTCGCAGCGGATGGCTCCTCGGTGAGCGGCACCGGCTCCTGCGCGCGGTACCCGGTCTTCTCCACTGCTGCGATGAGCTCGGCGACGACAGCCTCGGAGTGATCCGCGACCTGCACCGCGGCCTTCTCGGTGGCGTAGTTCACGGTGGCCGAGACGCCGTCGAGCTTGTTCAGCCGGCGCTCGATCCGCTGGGCGCAGGCGGCGCAGGTCATCCCACCGATCTCGAGATCGATGTGCGCTGCGTGCGTGGTGCTCGCCAGTTCGGCGGGCGTCTCCGCGGCGCTCATGGCTGGCGCAGGGCGTCGTAGCCGGCCTCGTCCACGGCGGCGATCACGGCATCGTCGCGCAGCACCGGGTCCTCGCTGAGCGTGATCGCCAGCTCACCGCTCTGGGCACTGACCTCCACCCCGAGGACGCCGGGAAGCTGCTCCACCTCCGAACGGATCGCGCTCTCACAGTGGCCGCAGGACATTCCGGTGACGCTGTAACGGCGAGTCTCGGTCATGATGGGCTCCTCAGCGGTGCGGCGATGCGTATGAACACACCCAAATATACCCCCTAAGGGTATATTTGTGGAGCACGGCTCATATAGTGGTGGCCTTGGCCATCTGAGGAGGATCCCATGGACAGCGCAGCGCTCGAGCACTCGACCGGCACGCCGGAACCGACCTCGACCCAGGAGCAGCATCACGGGTACATGACGCAGAAGGACCGATACCTGGGGCGGCTGCGGCGGATCGAGGGGCAGGCCAGGGGAATCCACAGGATGGTGGAGGAGGACACCTACTGCATCGACATCCTCACCCAGATCAGCGCCACCACCTCGGCACTGGAGAACGTGGCGATGGCACTGCTGGAGGACCACCTGCGGCACTGCGTGGCCGACGCGGTCGCCGTCGGCGGCGATGAGGCTGAGGCGAAGCTGAAGGAGGCCACTGCGGCCATCCGTCGCCTCGTGAAGTCCTGAGCGCGCCGGTGATGACTCCAGCGCGCGGCGTCGTCCTGATGGTGCTGGGCACCCTGGCCCTGGCCGCCTCGGCGGCGATGATCTCCGCCATCGACGGCGAACCGCTCAGCGTGGCGGCCTGGCGCTGCCTGCTCGCGGTGCCGATGCTGCTGCCGCTGGCCGCCTGGGAGCTGCTGCGCAGATCCGGGCCGGCCCGAGTCCCGGCTCGCACCCTGATCGGAGCCGTGGTCGCCGGCGTCGCCCTCGGTGTGGACTACAGCTTCTACAACACCTCGATCACCATGATCGGACCCGGCATCGCCACGGTGCTGATCAACATCCAGGTCGTGATCCTGCCGCTGATCGCCTGGGCGCTGGAGGGCGTGCGCCCGATGCGCCAGCTGGCGCTGATCATCCCGCTGATGCTCGCCGGAGTCGCGCTGACCGCCGGGGCGCTGGACCTGGAGAACCTGCAGCTGGCCGGCGTGCTCGCCGGACTCGCAGCCGGCACCGGGTATGCGCTCTATCTGGCGATCATCCGACGCACCGCGCCGCGCGCGCCGCGCCGGCACAGGTCTGCGCCGTTCACCATCCTGAGCCTGGTCTGCCTCTCGGCCGGGGTGACGACGGCGCTGACCGCCGCCGGACTGGGCCGGCTCGAGGTGCCCCAGGGGCTCCAGGAGTGGGCTCCGATGCTCGCACTGGCCTTCGTGGGGCAGGTGCTCACCTACCTGTGTTTCAACATCGCGATGACCGCGATCTCCGAGACCGCCTCCAGCACGCTGATGCTGCTCTCGGCGGTGTTCGCCGTGGCGCTGGCCGCCGTGCTCTTCGCGGACATCCCCAGCGCCTGGCAGCTGGTGGGCTGCGCGATGATCATCGGGGGCGCCTGGTGGACCGCGGTGGCGGCACGCCGAAGGGCCGGAGGCGCAGTGCCTCCGACCCTTCCAGTGGACGACCCTGCGGGTCGCCGTTCACACTCTCCGCGCTGAACATCCAGCGCTGGTCACCCGGCGTGGGGACCAGCCGCGTGGGGATCAGTGATCGTGGTCTGAGTGATCGTCGTCGTGGTCACCCTCTTCATGTTCGCCCTCGTGCTCCTGCGCCCCAACAGCTGCCCGCCCATCGACGGCGGCGATCTCGTTCGGGGTGAAGTCCAGCTCGGCGGAGTTGATGATCTCCATGGAGCCGAGATCCACCATGTGCAGGGTCTGCGCATCAGGCTCGGTGATGTAGGCGATGTCGTCGACCACGCGGATGGCCGGGCGCGGCTCCTGCCACTCCTCGGGCTCGGTCCACTCCGCCAAGATCTCCAGCTGATCGGTGAGCTCGCCGGTCTCCGGATCGATCACGTGCAGCTGACCGTCCTCAGCAAGCACCAGTGCCTCCCCCTCAGGCCCGCGGGCCAGGGAGCGGAAGTTATACGCGGCCTCGAGGTCCACGGTGGAGATCTCTCCGCTTGCGGTATCCACCAGAGAGACCTGGGTCATCGGCTCCTCACCCTCGGAGTCGGTGTTGTAGTCGCCCAGGAAGATCGGGGAGTCCTCTGCCGGGAAGAGGTTGCCGATCCGGGCATACTCCTCCTCGGCCTGAATCTTGGTGAACTCGGTGCCGTCGAAGATCAGCACACCGTCCTCACATCCCACGGCCAGCATGCCTTCGGGCCCTGCAGCTTCACCGTGCACACCGGGGCATTCCTCGCTGCGGGCGACCTCTTCGCCGTCGGCGTCGAGCACCCGGGCCCCGTTGCGCTCGTCCTCGTTGCCGAGCGTCTCGAAGCGCCCACCGTCGGGGAAGACTGCCGCGACTCCGTGGTGCGCTTCCCCGGTCTCGGCGACCTCGGTCTCGAGCTGCTCCTCGGATCCCAGGTCGAGGTCTGCAAGCTCGGAGAGCTCATAGCTGTGGATCTCACCGTTGCCGTCGAAGAACAGCGTGCCGATGCCCTCGTGGGAGACCACGTGGCCCGGAGCGGGACCGTCCACGGTGAGGTCACTGACGTAGGGATCGGTGGTGTAGAAGTGATCGTGATCCCCATGCGGCTCGCCCCAGGTACCACCATCGATCAGCCGGAAGCTCTCACCTTCGGTGAGGAAGAAGTGTCGCCCATCCCCCGCAGGGTTGACCCGGACGAACCCCTCGGCCTCATCCTCGCTGAGCACTTCCAGAGTGGCCCCGTCGAGCACGGCGACTCCGCCGTCATAGGTGACCGCCAGACGGGGGCTGGGACCGCCGGCCTCATGGGTCTCGCGGTCTGAGGGTTCCACAGCCGCGGCGTCGGAGGTCGCCTGGTCCCCTCCGCCGTCGGCGCCCTCACCGCTCTCGGAGGTCGGGGTGGCGGAGGAGGCGGGCTCCTCCTCGGAGGCGTCCCCGTCGGCGGCGGAATCAGCACAGGAGACCAGCGCGAGCGCGGAGATCATGAAAACAGAGGGCAGCGTGAGATGTTTGGTGTTCATGCGAATCATTCTTAGTTAACTCGGCTTCAATTGCGAATCGTTCGCATTAAAGCGAGGCGGGGTGCTTGGTCGTCGCGCCGCAGGGGTGCCTACACCACCTTTGCTGCGGGGAGAACCTGGTGTCGGATTATGTCGAACCCCGGGCGGTGCCGGAATTCCTCGATTTAGACTCAGACCATGCCCAGCACCCAGTGGAACCCGGGCGCGTATCTGACCTACGCCTCCGAACGAACCCAGCCCTTCATCGACCTGCTCCAGCGCGTGCGCTCCCCCAAGGCGGATCGGATCGTGGACCTCGGATGTGGCCCTGGCAACGGAATGCCGGTGCTGCGCGGGATGTGGCCCACGGCATGGATCACCGGCATCGACTCCTCTGCCGAGATGCTCCAGCGGGCCGACGCGGCCACCGACGACGAGCGCATCTCCTACGCGCAGGCCGACATTCGGGACCTGCATCTGAAGGAGAAGGCGGATCTGATCGTCTCCAACGCGGCGCTGCAGTGGATCCCCGAGCACCGTGAGCTGCTTCCGAGCATCATGGAGAACGTGGCCCCCGGCGGTGCGCTGGCCGTGCAGGTCCCGGGCAACTTCGGCGCCCCGAGCCACCGGCTGCTCGCCGAGTTCGCCGCCGCGCCCCGCTACGCGGCTCATTTCGACCCCGACTCCCTGCTCCAGCCCACCTCCGAGCTTCACGAGTACATGCTCGACGTCTCGCTGCCCGGTTGGGAGGTCGAGGCCTGGGAGACCCGCTACCATCACGTGCTGCACGGCGAGGACCCGGTCTTCGACTGGATCTCCGCCGCGGCGGCCCGGCCGGTGCTCCAGGCGCTGCCGGCGGATCTTCGGGAGGAGTTCACCGCGGAGTACAAGGCCGCGCTGCGCGAGGCCTACCCGGCAACCCGGATCGGCACCATCCTGCCGTTCCGGCGGCTCTTCTTCATCGCACGCCGGTCCTGAGCCGGGCTCGGCTGCGCGGCACGCGGGGCCCGCAGGCCGAACCGGGAGCCGGAGCCGGTAGGGTCATCGCGTGACTGTTCCCTCTCCTGTCTCGACGACGACGACGCCGCGCACACCTCTGATCGTCCTCAGCAGCTTCGTGCTGGTGGCGCTGACACTGGGCTGGCTGATCGGCCTGCCCCTGGTGCTGATGAGCCCCGAGGAGCGCAGCGCCGCACCGCTGGATCTCTACTACAACCTGTTCATGCTCACCCCGGCAGTGGCCGCGCTGGCCGCGTACCTGCTGGAGCGCCGTCAGCCGCTGAATGTGCTCTATGGCCACCGCGCCGAAGCGGCTGCCCGGGACCAGCAGCCGGACCAGCAGAAGGAACTGCAGGAAGTACAGCAACAGGCGCAGCCCGCCCGGACGCTGAAGCCGCAGAGCGTGACCGATGCCCTGGGCATCACGCCGCTGCGTCCGGTGCGCCGGCTGCTGAGCTGGTCGGTGCTCGGACTGCTGCTCTTCTTCGCCTTCAGCCTCGCCGCGCTGCCGCTTGGCGGGGCTCTGGGCGTCTACCCCTTCGACCCGTCGATGCCGCTCTTCGTCCAGGATCTGAGTTCGCGGCTGGGTCGCGACGCCACCGAGTTCATCGCCACCGGCGTGCTGGTGGAGGTCGGAGTGATCTTCACCGCCTCGGTGCTCGGGGTGTTCCTGCACGCCGGGATCGAGATGGGCTGGCGCGGCTACCTCTTCCCCAGGCTGGCGCTGCGCTGGGGACCGCGCGCCGCCGTCGTGGTGACCGGGGTGATCTCAGGGATCTGGTACGCCCCGCTGCTCGCCGCCGGGTTCTTCTATGACCAGACTCCGGTGTTCCAGGCGCTGGCGCTGATGCTGGGCTTCTCGATCATCATCGGAGGCGTGCTGGCCTGGCTGCGGATGCAGTCCGGGTCGATCTGGCCCGCGGCCTTCGCACAGTCGATGATCTCCGCGGCCGCGATCCTGCACTTCTGGTTCGCCGAGGCGGGGCAGATGGTGGATCTGCGCCAGGCCACGCTGCAGGGAGTCTCCGGGTGGATCCTGCCCGGGCTGCTGCTGGTGGGCCTGATGATCTTCGCTCGTCGCGCCTTCGGAGAGGTCACCGATCGGTGAAGAACCGCACAGCGGTGCTTGAGAGCCGCAGTGAAGTCCCGGACACATCAGCGTCACACTGCCGACAAAGCGGAGAAACGCCCTCGCTCTAGCCTGAGTCCAGACAGCCCAGCAGCTGTCTGGACTCAGGCTAGAGCGGGGAGGCACGGTGATGACGATTCCGGCACGGCCGCCGGCGGAAGCGGACTCTGCCCTGCGCCTGCACACCAGCTCCGGGGAGATCCAGGTCAGCGGTGACACCCTGCACCTGCCGCCTCCGAACACCGCGCCGGTCCAGCTGGCACCGGGGCCGCTCGCGGTGATGCGAGCGCTGATGAAGGCTCAGGGTGCGGTGCTCTCCAGGGAGCACCTGTTGGCGATGCTGCCGCACTGCGGCTCAGAACACGCCCTGGAGATGTGGGTCTCCCGACTGCGCCAGGCGCTGCCTGACCCCTCGATGGTCAAGACCGTGGTCAAGCGCGGTTACCGACTGGTGGTCTGACCCGTCTCAGGATCGGGCCCGCGGCCCGGCCTGTCACCCGGCCGCGCGCTGCCGTTCTCCGCGCCACCGGTCGCGCTGCCGTTCTCTGCGACCACGGTGCCGATCTCTCCGGTCTCGGGGTCCCAACCGTCGGCCCATTCCCCGGTGGCGAAGTCATAGCCCACCGGGGTTCCGTCCTCATCGGTGCGCTGGTACCACTCGGTGTAGTCATCGTGCTCGGAGTCCACCTCGGCCCCGGCGCCCTCACCGGGGTGGGTGGGAACCACCTCGATGGCGAAGTCGTCGCCGTAGCGCTGGACGCCGTCGAGCACGGCGTTGCTCATGGCGAGATCGGCGTACCTCTCCCGCAGCGCGTGCGGGTCGGTGGCAAGTTCACGTGACCAGGCGATCATGATCATGATCAGCACCAGGGCGAAGGGCAGCGCGGTGACGATCACCAGCGACTGCAGGCCCTCCAGCGCGATCCCATCGCCGAGCAGCAGCATCACCGTAGCCACACCGGCCATGACCAGCCCCCAGAAGACCACGACGATCTTGTTCGGGTCCTGGTCCCCGCGGGTGGTCAGGATGCCCATCACCACGGAGGCGGAGTCCGCTGAGGTGATGAAGAAGATCGAGAGGATCAGCACGACGACGATCGGCAGCCACTGCAGGAAGGGCAGCGCATCGATCACCGCGAAGAGCACCTCCGGGGCACTCAGATCCGGGCTGACATCGCCCTGGCCCTCGCGGGAGAGCCACATCGAGGTTCCGCCCATGACTCCATAGGCCACGAAGAGCAGCGAGGAGGGGACCAGGATGACGCCCAGGATGAACTGCCGGATGGTGCGGCCGCGGGAGACCCGGGCGATGAAGATGCCCACGAAGGGCGACCAGGAGATCCACCAGGCCCAGTAATAGACCGTCCACGTCGACTGGAAGTCCAGGGTGTCCTGACCCCAGGAGGCGGAGCGGCCCATCATCTCGAACATCGTCCCGAAGTACTCCATCAGCGAGGACGGCAGCAGGTTCAGCAGGAACAGCGTGGGTCCGGCGAAGAAGAACAGTGCGATGACACCGATGGTGAGCACGATGTTCAGGCTCGAGAGGTAGCGGATCCCGCGCGAGATCCCGGAGACCGCGGAGACCACGAAGCAGGCGCTCAGCACGGCGATGATGCCGATCATCATGGCGTTGGTCAGCTCCGAGGCTCCGGAGACGATCACCACTCCCTGCCCGATCTGCATCACGGCGATGCCCAGCGCCGCGGCGGTGCCGAAGAGCGTGGCGATGATGGCGAACATGTCGATCATCTGACCGGCGAAGCCCTCGGAGTGCTTCTTGCCGAAGAGCTTCTCGAAGATCGCTGACATCAGCGGGACCCGGCCGCGGCGATACGCGGCGTAGGCCACTGCGCCGCCGACCAGGGCATAGATGCCCCAGGCGTGCAGCCCCCAGTGGAAGTAGGTCTGGGCCATGGCGCTGTGCAGCGCCTGCTCCGACTCCGGCGCATGATCCAGCGGCGCTGGCACATTGTGGAAGTAGGTCAGCGGCTCGGCGGGGCCCCAGAAGAGCACCCCGATGCCGATGCCCGCGGCGAAGAGCATCGCGATCCAGGCGAAGGTGGAGTACTCCGGCTCCTCCCCGTCCTTGCCCAGCGGGATCTTGCCATAGCGGGTGAAGGCCAGGATCAGCAGGAAGACCAGGACCACGATGGCCAGCGCGTTGAACAGCCAGCCAGCGTGCTCCATGGTCCAGTCGTAGGCCCTGCCGGAGACGGTCCCGACGTTCTCCGGGCTGGTGATCCCCCAGATCACGAAGGCCACGGTGAGCACACCGGTGATCGCGAAGATCAGCCAGTCGATGCTGTAGCGCCTGCGCTGCTCATCGATGCCGATCCCGGGCACCAGCGCGGGGTGGATGTCATGCGGGTAGCTCGACCGGGACATCGGGTTCAGCTGGCCCAGCGCCTGACCGGCCTGGCGCGAGACCCGTCGGGTCTCGGCACCGAGCCGCTGGCTGCGGGTGCGTGGCTCTTCTTCGGACATCGGTGATGTACCTCTATCTTTGTCGCTCTTCCGACTCCGACGCCGGAAGATCTGTACAGGTGCGAGTCAGGGCTGTGCGTCAGTGGTGCAAGTCAGTGGTCAGCGTCAGTGGTGCGTCCCTCGGCGCACGCGTGGCGCTCGTCTTCGGCGGCGAGCTACGGCTCCCGGATATAGGTGAGGTCAAAGATCCTGCGCCCGACGGCGAGCGCCTTGGTCTCGAAGTCGGTCTGGGTGCGGCCGGAGAACCGGGGCGCCCAGCCGCCGTCGTCGTCAAGGGCCTCCTCGAGCGGCAGCGGCGCCGGCTGCCTGCCCATCGAGATCGCGTCCAGATCATGCAGACGGACCTGGGTGAGCGGGGAATCCGCTCCGGCGCGCTCCCCCGCGTGGGGATTCTTGAACTGCGGGGAGGCCCCGATCAGGGCTCGCATCTGCTCGGCATAGCCGGACCAGTCGGTGGCCAGGCGCCAGACTCCGCCTGGGGGCAGGACGCGGGCGAGGCGAGCGATGAAGTCCTCGTCGACGAGTCGGCGCTTGTTGTGCTTCTTCTTGTGCCAGGGGTCGGGGAAGAAGATCCAGACCTCGGCGAGCTGGCCGGGGGCGAAGAGCCGGTCCAGGACTTCAGGAGCGTTGGCCACGGCCACCCGGACGTTGCTCAGCCCTTCGCGGCGGATCCGGCTCACCAGCTGGGCGGCGCCGGGCTTATAGACCTCGATGGCCAGGAAGTCGGTGTCAGGGTTCTCGGCGGCGGCATGGGCCACGGCCTCCCCGGAACCGGACCCGATCTCTACGATGATCGGTGCGGTGCGGCCGAACTCTGCGGCCCAGTCGATCCGGAAACCCTCGGCCACGGAGGTGTCTCGCTGCCCGTGGGGTATGTCCAGGAGCTCGTTACCCAGAGCTGCATCCCAGGTCCGCTGGTAGCTGGGCTTGAGCCGATTGCTGCGCCGCACAAAGGAGAGCGGGCGGCGCATCGGCGGCGAGACCGTCTCGGAGTCGGAGGGATCAGGCTGGGCGGTCTCGGGCTGGGAAGTCACCGCTACAGGATAGCGGAGGCCCCCTCTAGGAACTCCTGGAGCAGCGGCCCGTTGGTGGAGCCGCCGAACTCGCCCTCCTGCAGGAAGATCGCCACTGCGAGGTCTCCCTGCATGGCGATCACCCAGGTATGGGCGTAGGAGTCGTCACCCTCTCCGGCCTCTGCGGTGCCGGTCTTGGCGTAGACCGGTTCGCCGGGAACCTCCACCAGGGACTCCAGTGAACCGAAGTTCACGGTGTCGGTCATCAGCGTGCGCAGGTCCTCAGCCTCTTCCTCGCTGAGGCCGCTGGCCTGCGACTCTGACTCATCCGAGGGCACCACCAGGTGCGGTGAGACGGTGCCTCCGGCCGCGATCGAGGCGGCCACGGTGGCCATGCCCAGCGTGGAGGCCTCCACCACGCCCTGGCCGAAGAGGTTGGAGGCATGCAGGTTCAGCTCGGAGTCCTGCGGCACGGATCCCATCCGGGCAGGCACCCCGAGGTTGGTCTCCTCGGTGATCCCGAGGTCCACCGCCGCCTGGTGGACCTCCTCGGAGGTCACATCGTCGTAGGCGTCGGCGAAGACGGTGTTGCAGGAGACGGCGACGGCGTCGCGGAACGGAATCTCGCCGAGGTACTCGGAGGGGAAGCCGGTGTAGTTGCCGAAGGACTGTCCGTGCACAGTGGTCTGGTTCGAGCAGGTCACGGTGGAGTCTGGGGTGAGCCCGTCGCGCAGCATCGCCAGCGAGGAGACCACCTTGAAGGTGGACCCGGGCGCATAGCTGGACTGGGTGGCGATCTCCACGAAGCCCTCCTGAGGGTCGTGGCTGGCGGCGGCAAGGACCCCGCCGTCGGAGGGTCGGATCGCGACGACGGCGCCAGCGGTGTCCTGATCCTCGACGATGTCCTGCGCCAGGTTCTGCAGCCGAGGGACCATGGTGGTCTCCACGTCTCCCCCGTCGGCGGCCTCCACCGAGTACAGGGTCTCCCCGTCCTTCTGGATCGCCAGGCCCGGAGCCCCGCGCAGGGTCTCCTCGTAGGAGGCCTGGATCCCGGAGGTGCCGATGGTGTCCCCGACGCTCAGGCCGGGGTCCGCCTCCAGCGCCTCAGCGGTCACCGGTCCCACCCGGCCCAGCAGCAGAGGGGCAAAGTCGCGCGAGTCGGCCAGGGACATCTGATCGTCGATGGCCAGCGCGCCCGGGATCGCGTCGACGTCGTCGGCGGTGACCTCGTCCTCGGAGCGGCGCAGCGTGATGGCCTCCACGAAGGCCAGCTCACCGCCGCCGAGCACGCTCTGAACGTAGGGATCCACAGAGATCCCGACCAGCTCGGCGAGCGCCTCTGCGGAGGAGCGCAGCGTGTCCTCATCGGCGGGTTCACCGTCCTGGGCGAGCTGAGACTTGTCGATCCCCAGCCGGACGACGTCACGGTTATAGACCATCGCCCGTCCGTCGTCGTCCATGATCCGGCCGCGGTCCGCTGCGGTGGTGGCCAGGGCGATCGACTCGCCACCGGTGTAGTCCGGCAGGACGATCGCAGGCTCCGCCTCCACTGCCCAGGTCTCGGTCTCTTCGTCATAGACCAGCTGGGCGGAGGTCTCATAGGTCCAGGCCTCGCCGTCGACGCCGAGCTCTTCGAGGTCCCAGCTGTGCTGCAGCGGCACGGTGGCGGTGACCGGGCGCGGTGAGTCCTCGGGCGGCTCGTCGAGCACGATCTCCCCGACCTCGACGTCCGGGGCGAGGTCTTCGAGGGGCGCATGCAGGTTCTCCACGGCGGCCGCCATGGTCTCGGGATCTCCGGATTCGAAGCTCAGCGCGGAGAAGTCCCCGCTGGAGACCGCGGAGGCCAGCGCGCCGGCGGCCTCCTCCACGGTCTCGGAGGGGTCGGCGCTGCAGCTGGTGAGCAGCATCAGGGCTGCGGCTGACACCACGCCGGGGAGGATCAGCCGGGAGCGTGCGGAGTCAGACATGGTCTCAGTATCGCGGTCCCTCGCGCCCGTCACAGGCAGGACTCGCGGGGCGCGGGCAAAGGGGCCCCAGGTCAGCGCCGTCGCGGGGCCGGTTCCCAGAGGACCAGCGCCTGCGTGTTGGCGCGGGCTCGACGGCCACGGTCCACGGTGACAACGTCCCCGTGCGGGCCCACCGCGAAGAATCGCGGCTTGGTGGAGTGACGCTGGGATTCCCGCAGCTCCTGGCGCAGCGCGTCCACGGTCTCCTCGAGCACCTCGACCCGGTTCTGCAGCTGCAGGATCCGGCGGATGCCTTCCAGCGAGACTCCCTCCTGGGAGAACTGCTGGATCTGGCGCAGCTGCTCGATGTTATACGGCGAGTAGCGGCGGTGCCGTCCACCCTGGCGCCGCGGGGTGACCAGACCGATCCGGTCATACTGCCGCAGCGTCTGTGGGTGCATCTCGGTGAGTTCGGCGGCCACGGAGATCACGAACATCGGGGCATGCCGATGTTCGGGCTCCAGGAGCCGCGCGTCGAGGACCCGCGGGCCCGTCGTGCGGGGTTCCCTGCTCCGGGGTTCCACCATCACAGCACCGCCTTCGCCTCGAGGCCTTTCCGGGGATCCAGCCCCTTGGTGGCCTCCGCATAGGCCTTCACGGCTTCCACCGCGTCGGCCGAGAGGTCCTTGGGAACCTGCACCTGGACCGTGACCAGCATGTCGCCGGCGATCTCCTTGCCCTTCTCCTTCCGGCGCACGCCGTGACCCTTGAGCCGCAGCACGCGTCCGGAGGTCACTCCGGCGGGGATCTTGATGTTGACCTTCTCACCGTGGACCGTCGGGACCTGCACCGTGGTGCCCAGGGCCGCCTCGTCGAAGGCGACCGGAAGGTGGATCCGGATGTCATCGCCTTCACGCTCGAAGAACTGGTGACCCGAGACGACGACCTCGACCAGGAGGTCTCCGGCTCCACCGGAGCCTCGCTGGCCCTTGCCCTTCACGCGAACCTTCTGTCCGGTGCGGATCCCCGCGGGGATCCGGACGTCGATGACCCCGCCGTCGGGCTCACGCAGCCCCACGGTGGTTCCGCGCATGGCCCCGCCGAAGGAGATCGTGGTCCGCGCGGTGCGGTCCGCGCCCTTGGCGGCGGCTCCCCCGCCGAATCGGCCGGAGCCGCCGAACCCGCCGGCTCCTCCGAAGAGGTCCGAGAGGTCGGGTCCGCCGCTGCCGCCGCGACCGAAGCCGCCGCGTGCGCCGCCGGAGCCGCCGTTGAAGAGGTTGCCGAAGAGGTCTTCGAATCCGCCGCCCCCGCCGGGGCCCGGGCCGCCCGAGAATCGGGCGCCCGAGCCCATGGCGCGCACGGCGTCGTACTGCTCGCGCTGTTCCTTGTCCGCGAGCACCGAATGGGCCTCGGCGACGTCCTTGAACTTCTGCTCGGCGGCATCATCCCCTGGGTTCTTATCGGGGTGGTGCTTCCGGGCGAGTTTTCGGTACGCCTTCTTGATGTCCTCCTCGGAGGCATCGCGGGAGACGCCAAGGATGGCGTAGAAATCTTTATCGATCCAGTCCTGTGAGGCCATGGCGCCTCCCTCCTTTCTGCTGCTCTGCGGATCAGCCCTGGTCGGGGCCGGAGGAGACTATCACCTGGGCCGCCCGGAGCAGGCGGTCACCGTGGCGATAGCCGGCGCGCAGCACGATGGCCACGTGGTCGGCGGGGATCTCCTCGTGGGGCTGGGTCATGATGGCCTCGTGCTGGTTGGGATCGAAGGCTTCCCCGATCTCTCCCACCACTTCAAGGCCCTGGCTCTGCAGCACCGACTCCAGGCGGGTCGCGATGTGCGCGAAGGGCCCCTCCTGCAGGTCTCCGGCCTGGCGGGCCGAGGAGATGTCATCGAGCACCGGCATCAGCTCGGTGATCAGCTGACCCTTGGTGCGATCACGTTCGGTGGCCCGGTCACGCTCCACCCGACGCCGGTAGTTGATGTACTCGGCCTGGAGTCGCTGCAGGTCAGCCTGCAGCTCAGCCTCGCGCACCCCTTCCTGAGCGGGAGCATCCTCGCGGATGCTGTCCTCGGCCAGGATGGCCTCGGGGTCCATCGCCATGGCGGCCTCGGCGATCGTCTCCTCCTCCGTGCCGCGGAGGAAGTCGTCGGCCGCCTGGATCCGCTCCTGCGGCTCGGTCTCGGTGCCACCGGTGATCCCGTCCTCCGCGGAGACCTCGGTGAGCTCGGGCTCCTCCTCGGTGACGGGGTCCCCGGCCGCGCCGTAGCTCTCGGACTGTCCCTGGGCACCGAGGGTCTCGGTGTCCTGGGCGTCCTCCACCGGGAGGTCCTGCAGGATCTTCTCGGCCTGGGCCAAGGGATCCTGCACCGGGTCCTGATCCTCGGGCTCTTCGCCGCTGGGAACCTCAGGGTTCTTGTGATCTGCCATGTGTGCGGCCCCCTTACTTCTTCTCGGCTTCGTCCTCTTCATCGACGACCTCTGCGTCGACGATGTCCTCATCCTCGTTCTGCGCCGGCTCGCCGGTGCCGTCGGCGGAGGCCTCGGGAGCCTGCGAGTAGAGCGCCTCACCGATCTTGACCTGGGAGGCCTGCAGCTTCTCGTAGGCGGCGTTGACCTCGGACTCGTTGTCCTGACCCTCGAGTGCCTTCTTGAGCTCGTCGACGTCGGCCTGGACCTCGGTCTTGACCTCCTCGGGCAGCTTGTCGCCGTTGTCCTTGAGCAGCTTGTCCACGGAGTAGGCCGTGGACTCGGCGGCGTTGCGCTTCTCGGCAGCCTCGCGGCGGGCCTTGTCCTCCTCGGCGTGGGCCTCGGCGTCGGCGACCATGCGCTCGATGTCTTCCTTCTCCAGCGAGGTGCCGCCGGTGATGGTCATCGACTGCTCGGTCCCGGTGCCCTTGTCCTTGGCGGAGACGTGGACGATGCCGTTGGCGTCGATGTCGAAGGTGACCTCGACCTGGGGGACCCCGCGCGGCGCCGGTGCGATGCCGGTCAGCTCGAAGGTGCCCAGCGCCTTGTTGTCCCGGGTGAACTCGCGCTCGCCCTGGAAGACCTGGACCGCCACCGAGGGCTGGTTGTCCTCAGCGGTGGAGAAGACCTCGGAGCGCTTGGACGGGATGGCCGTGTTGCGCTCGATCAGCTTGGTCATCACACCGCCCTTGGTCTCGATGCCCAGGGACAGCGGGGTGACGTCGATGAGCAGCACGTCCTTGCGCTCACCGGCGAGCACACCGGCCTGCAGAGCTGCGCCGACGGCGACGACCTCGTCCGGGTTCACGCCCTTATTGGCGTCCTTGCCGGCGAGCTGCTTGACCAGCTCGGCCACGGCGGGCATCCGGGTGGAGCCGCCGACGAGGATCACGTGGTCGATCTCAGCGATCTTGACCCCGGCTTCCTTGATGACGTCGTTGAACGGCTTCTTGGTGCGGTCCAGCAGATCCGAGGTCATGTCCTCGAACTTCGCCCGGGACAGGGTCTCGTTCACGTGGACCGGGACGCCGTCGTTCTGGGTGGCGTAGGGGATGTTGATGTTGGCGCTGGAGGTCGAGGAGAGCTCCTTCTTGGCGCGCTCGGCCTCTTCCTTCAGGCGCGGCACGGCGATCTTGTCCTTGGAGAGGTCCACGCCCTCCTTGGACTTCACCTGTGCGACCAGCCAGTCCATGATCCGCTGATCCCAGTCGTCGCCGCCGAGGCGGTTGTCACCGGAGGTGGAGCGGACCTGGATGGTGGAGAAGTCGTCCTCATCCTTGCCGACCTCGAGCAGGGAGACGTCGAAGGTGCCGCCGCCCAGGTCGAAGACCAGGATGAGCTCGTCCTCCTTGCCCTTGTCCAGGCCGTAGGCCAGCGCCGCGGCGGTGGGCTCGTTGACGATCCGGGAGACCTTCAGGCCAGCGATCTCGCCGGCTTCCTTGGTGGCCTGGCGCTCGGCGTCGTTGAAGTATGCCGGCACGGTGATGACAGCCTCGGTGACGTCCTCGCCCAGGTAGGACTCGGCGTCGTGCTTGAGCTTCATCAGGGTGCGGGCGGAGATCTCCTGGGCGGTGTACTTCTTGCCGTCGATCTCGGTGGACCAGTCGGTGCCCATGTGGCGCTTGACCGAGGCGATGGTGCGGTCCGGGTTGGAGACTGCCTGGCGGCGGGCCACCTCGCCGACGAGGACCTCGCCGGACTTGGAGAAGCCGACGACGGAGGGAGTGGTGCGGGCACCCTCGGCGTTGGCGATGACGGTGGGCTCGCCACCTTCAAGGACGGTCACGACAGAGTTCGTGGTGCCGAGGTCGATACCTACTGAGCGGGACATGCGATCTCCTTCTCGAGAGCGGTGTTGAGTGAACTGCGCTCAAGTCTTGTACTCGCTCGACGTGGTGTCAAACTGACCTGAGTGCAGGTGACTCAACTTTCTACTCCCGGTCCAACCGCGGCTCTGCGGATTCCATTCCCTTCA
The DNA here is from genome assembly GCF_014138825.1 of Nesterenkonia sandarakina. NCBI lineage: Bacteria > Bacillati > Actinomycetota > Actinomycetes > Micrococcales > Micrococcaceae > Nesterenkonia > Nesterenkonia sandarakina. The sequence continues at coordinate 1,855,355 of NZ_JACJIH010000001.1, forward strand.
GCCCGCAGGCCGCGGCTGGGTGAGATCGAGTTCACATGGCGATGCCGATGTACTTGGTCTCCAGGAACTCCTCGATGCCGGTGTCCCCGCCCTCGCGGCCCAGCCCGGATTCCTTGATCCCACCGAAGGGGGCGGCCGGGTTGGAGACCGCACCCTGGTTCAGCCCCACCATGCCGGACTCCACGGCCTCGGCGACCCGGATGCCGCGACGCAGATTCTCGGTATAGACGTAGTTGACCAGGCCGTATTCAGTGGCGTTGATCCATTCGATGACCTCCTCCTCGGTGTCGAAGGGGGTCAGCGGGGCGACGGGCCCGAAGATCTCCTCCTGACGCATCCGAGCATTGGAGGGGATGTCGGTGAGCACGGTGGGCGGGTAGAAGTAGCCCTCGCGGTCCACCGGCGCACCGCCGAGCAGGACCTTCGCGCCGCCGTCCACCGCGTCGGTGACCAGCTCATCGACCTTGGCCAGCTGCTTCGCGTCGACCAGCGGCCCGACGCGCACGCCGTCCTGAACTCCGCGGCCCAGGGGCAGCTGCTCCATCTCCGCGGCGAGCTTGGCCGCGAACTCATCGATCACGCTGCGGTGGACGAAGATCCGGTTGGCAGCCGTGCAGGCCTCGCCGGTGTTGCGCATCTTCGCCAGCAGCGCACCAGCCACGGCGGCGTCGATGTCGGCATCCTCGAAGACCACGAACCCGGCGTTGCCGCCGAGCTCCATGGAGGTCCGCAGCACCCGCTCGGAGGCCTGCTCCAGCAGCTTGCGGCCGACCCCGGTGGACCCGGTGAAGGAGAGCTTGCGCGCGATCCCGGAGCGGATCAGCGGCTCCATCACCTTGCCTGCGGTGGAGGTGACCAGGATGTTCACCGCGCCGGCGGGCAGTCCCGCCTCATGCAGGATCTCCGCCAGGGCCAGCATGGAGAGCGGGGTCAGCTCGGCGGGCTTGAGCACCGAGGTGCAGCCCGCGGCGATGGCCGGGCCGAGCTTCCGGGTGCCCATGGCCAGCGGGAAGTTCCACGGGGTGATCAGGATCGTGGGGCCCACCGGCTGCTTGGCCACCAGGAAGCGGGCACCTCCGGCGGGCGCGGTCTGGTAGCTGCCGCTGATCCGGGTGGCCTCCTCGGCGAAGTGCCGGAAGAACTCCGCGGCATAGGTGACCTCGCCATAGGAATCCGCCAGCGGCTTGCCCATCTCCAGGGTCATCAGCAGTGCGAGGTCGTCCTTGCGCTCATGCATCAGCTCGAAGGCGCGCATCAGGATGTTCGCCCGCTCCCGCGGGGGCATGGCGGCGAGCCCGGGCTGCGCGGCCTCGGCGGCCTTCAGCGCGTTCCAGCCATCGCGCTCGGAGGCGTCGGCCACGGTGCAGAGCAGCCTGCCGGTGGAGGGATCGTGGACCTCCAGGGTGGCTCCGCCCTCGGCGTCCACCCATTCCCCGTTGATGTAGAGGCGCTTGGGCGTCGCCTGGATCAGGCTGGATTCGCGCTCTGCGGTGATGCTCTGCTCTGCCATGGGTCCTCCTTGAGAGGGTGCGATGGACGTGACGTGGGCCTTCGAGGGCCAGCCTACGCCGGTCATGCGGCCGCCGTCGCTGGGTGCTGAGGGAGTCCCGGGTGTGGTTCTGGCCTTGCGCCGCGATGACAGCTAACCTGGAGCGCAAGAAGATTGTCAACAATCCGAAAGGTGTATCTCGATGGCGACGCTGTCTCCCCAGCTGAAGCAGGCGACCCCCGTGGTGGCGACCCGAGGAGAGGGCGTGTGGCTCTATGACGAGGCGGGCCAGCCGCATCTGGACTTCACCGCCGGCATCGGGGTCACCAGCACCGGCCACTGCCACCCACATGTGGTCGCAGCTGCCCAGGCCCAGGTGGGCAGCCTGATCCACGGCCAATACACCACGATCATGCACCAGCCGCTGTTGGCGCTCACCGAGCGGCTCTCCGAGGTGCTGCCGGCGGGCCTGGACTCGGTCTTCTTCTCCAACTCCGGCTCCGAGGCCGCGGAGGCCGCGCTGCGCCTGGCGCGGCAGGCCACCGGGCGCCCGAACATCGTGGTCTTCCAAGGCGGTTTCCATGGCCGCACAGTGGCGGCGGCGTCGATGACCACCTCCGGCACCAAGTTCCGGGCCGGGTTCAGCCCGTTGATGTCAGGCGTGGTGGTCGCGCCGTTCCCCAATCGGAGCCACTATCGCGACTACGGCTGGGACGCGGAGCAGGCCACCGACTTCGCGCTCAAGGAGCTGGACCTGCTGCTGCAGACCCAGTCCAACCCGGCGGACACCGCGGCGTTCCTGGTGGAGCCGGTGCTCGGCGAGGGCGGGTACGTCCCGGGCAATGAGCGCTTCTTCGCCGGGCTGCGCGAGCGCGCGGACCGGCACGGGATCCTGGTGATCATCGACGAGGTCCAGACCGGCTTCGGGCGCACCGGAAAATTCTGGGGCCATGACCACTTCGTCTCCGGGGGCGCTCCACGACTGCCCGACATCATGATGTTCGCCAAGGGGATCGCCTCCGGGTTCCCGATCTCCGGGATCGCTGCCTCCGCCGAGCTGATGGCCAAGGCATGGCCGGGGTCCCAGGGCGGGACCTACGGCGCGAACGCGGTGGCCTGCGCCGCGGCGGTGGCCACCCTGGAGGTGATCGCCCAAGAGGGGCTCGTGGAGAACAGCGCGGAGCGCGGCGAGCAGCTGCGCGCCGGGCTGCGCGAGGTCGCCGCGCAGGCCAACGCCCGCGCCGGTGCGCAGCGCATCGCCGAGGTGCGCGGCCTGGGTCTGATGGTGGGCAACGAGTTCCGCGACGCCCACGGAGCGCCGGACCCGGCCACCGCCACCGCGGTGCAGCAGGAGGCTGCCCGTCGCGGGCTGCTGCTGCTGATCTGCGGCTCCTGGGGTGAGGTGGTCCGGTTCATCCCGGCGCTGGTGGTCTCGGAGTCCGAGGTGGACCAGGCGGTCGCGATGTGGTCCGAGGCGGTGGCCGCCGTCCTCGCCTGAGCGGCGGGCCGACGGTCGACGCCGGGCCGGTGCGTCAGCCGGCAGGCCGGCGCATCCGGCAGGCGGCCCCGGCTACCAGACCCGGGAGGTCAGCTGCGGGTACTTCGGGGACATGTCATCGCCCGAGGAGGTGCGGGTGACCCGCCGCCGGACCCAGGGGTAGAGGTAGTCCTTGGTCCAGGTCAGCTCGCTGATCAGGCGCTCGGGCAGGGAGGCCAGCGGTGCGTCGTCGACCTCGGGGTCCTCGATCTCGTCCTTCTCGCCGAGGACCTTGAGCACCTCCTTGGCCATCATCATGTGCCCGGCGATGCCCAGGTGCATCCGGTCCTCGTCCCAGTAGCGCCAGTCCTGGAACTCACGCATGTGCCAGAAGTCGACCAGATCCAGGTCGAAGTCGGCGGCGATCTTGCGCACGTGCTCGTTGTAGATCGCGGTCCGGCCGCGGGTGGCCTTGAACAGCGGGGCCTGGCCGGAGTCGAATCCGGTGAACAGCACCACGCGGGCGCCGCTGGCGAGCAGCTTCTCCACGCCCCAGCGGTAGCGCTCCATGAGCGCGTCGATGTTCACCGTGGGGCGCAGGATGTCGTTGCCCCCGGCGTAGACCGTCACCAGGGTGGGGCCGAGCCCGATCGCGGGGTCCAGCTGCTCGTCGAGGACCTGCTGGAGCTTCTTCCCGCGCACCGCGAGGTTCGCGTAGCCCCAGGAGGAGTCGTTGGAGATCAGCTGGCCGGCCACCCGGTCGGCCCATCCGCGCACCCCGTTGGGGCTGGACGGGTCGATATCCGCCACGCCCTCGGTGAACGAGTCCCCCAGGGCGACGAAGCGTTTCTGAAAAGGACCGTCGAGTTGATCTGATGCGGACATTGAGCCCTCCCGTTCGCATGCGGCTGGCGTACTCTCTGCTGCAACCCTACCGGTGGCCAGGACTGAACCTGGCGAGCACAGTGCTGAGCTGGGTGTGGCGGTCATGGCGGACGGGGTGACCGGTCTCAGCCGAGCAGGTCCTGGATCTGCTCCTGATTCAGCGGCCGGGTGGCCCTGCCCTCGAGCAGGAAGGCCAGCTGCGCCGAGACTTCAAGCTCCTCGGCGGCGTTGACCGCATCCTCCAGCGATCCGCCCGCCACGATCGAGCCGTGGTTGGCCAGGATCACCGCCGGGCCGCGCTCCCCCGCCGCCTGAAGATCCGCCAGGACCGCTGGTGAGCCCGGCTTGTAGTAGGGCACCGTCGGCACATCTCGACCCAGCCGCATGATGAAGTACGGGGTCAGCGGCGGGATCGCCGGCTCTGTCTCGAGGCAGCTGAGCGCGGTCACGTAGGTGGAGTGCAGGTGGACGACGGCGGCAGCCTGGGGGCGGGCCTGATACATCGCCTGGTGCATCACCACCTCCTTGGAGGGCTTGGGCCCCGCGGTGTGCACCCACTGTGGGTCCAAGACCGAGAGCGCCTCCGGGTCCAGGCGCCCCAGGGAGGAGTTCGTGGGGGTCATCAGGAAGCCGTCCTGGGTGCGCACACTGATGTTCCCGGCGCTGCCCACGGAGAAGCCGCGGTCGAACAGGCTTGCCCCCAGGGCCACGATGCGCTCTCGCAGCGCCGACTCGTTCTCAGCTGGTGGTGTCATCGGTGACGTCCTCCCCCGGCGGGCGCCGAGTCGGGCTGCGCAGGCGCAGCGGATGGGATGCGTGGCGGATGGGATGTGCAGCGGCTTCGCACAGGCCAGATTCTCATGTGCGGCTCTAGAAGATCGCACTGGCGATGAGCAGCATCACCAGGGTCGTGGCCCAGCCGATGGTGGTCGGGATGGACCAGACCAGCATCTGGTGCTTTGCGTTCTTCACCCCGAGCATCCGGTTGACCACCCAGAAGAAGCTGTCGTTGAAGTAGCCGAAGAACAGCGAGCCCAGTGCGGCGGCCTGCGCGGCGAGCACCATGTTCACGTCGGGCACCTGGGCCAGGATAGGGGCGGAGATCGAGGCTGCGGTGATGATCGCGACGGTGCCGGAGCCCTGGATGATGCGCACCACGGTGGCGATCAGGAACGGGATCATGATGGTGGGAAGCGGCAGTCCTGCGACCCAGGCGCCGATGGAGTCACCGGTGCCGCTGTCACGCAGCACCGCGCCGAGCGCTCCGCCGGCCCCGGTGACCAGCAGGATGATGCCCGCGGCCTGGACGCCGTGCTCCATGTCATCCAGGGTTCCCTGCCGGCTCTGCCTGCGGGTCAGGCCGTAGATGGCCACCAGCACGCCGGCGAGCAGCGCGATCACCGGGTTGCCGATGAAGGCCGCGATCGAGACCAGGGTCGCCGGGAGGTCGAGGATCCCGGCATCGGCGATGTAGGCAGAGATGGTGTTGAAGAAGATCAGCACGATCGGCAGCAGGATCGGCAGGATCGCGAGGAACAGCGAGGGCAGCTCCTTCTCACGCTCCTCGGCGCGGGCCTGGAACTCGTCGAAGGCCTCGGTGGGGGTCAGCGCCTCTCCGGTGTCGGCCTCGATCATCGCCTCGATGCGCGGTCCCATGATCTTGGCGTAGAGCACGATCAAAAACAGCGCGGGCAGGGTCAGGATGATGCCCCAGAGGATCATCTCCCCGATGCTGACACCGAAGATCCCGGCGGCACCGAGCGGACCGGGGGTGGGCGGCACGGCGTGATGGGTCAGGATCAGACCGCCGGCCAGCGAGATCCCCAGCGTCAGGATCGAACGCCCGGTGGTGCGGCTGAGCGACTTCACCAGTGGCGAGAGGATCACATAGGCGCTGTCCACGAAGATCGGGATCGAGATGATGAAGCCGGCGCCGGCGAGCGCCCACTCCTCCTTCTTCTTCCCCAACCAGCGGATCAAGGTGTAGGCGAGCTTCTCTGCAGCTCCGGAGACCTCCAGGATCCGGCCCATCATCACGCCCAGGCCGATGACCAGGCCGATGGTGGCCAGCGTGGAGCCGAAGCCGGTGGTGATCGAGTCGATCACCTCATCCGGGGCCATGCCCGCGGCGAGGCCGGCGATGGAGGCCGCAATGATCAGCGCCAGCACCGCGTGGATCTTCGTCCGCAGCACGAAGAAGATCAGCAGCGCCACCGCGGCCGCCAGGCCGATGATGGCCGCGAGCTCCGAGGAGCCCATCGTTTCAGTCATAGTGTCCTCCTTGACACGTCATGCGGGTCTGCAGGTCAGGCGATGAATTCCGCGTGGAACTGCCGCACTGCGGATTCGAAGCTGTTGTCCGGGGCGAAGCCCTGGGCGAGGGTCCGCTCGATGTCGAAGACGCCGGGCCAGGAGCAGACGATGTCCATGATCGATTCGTCGGGGACCTCGCTGACCAGGGCGCGGGCCTCGGCGCCGCCGACGGTCTCCAGGGCGTGGAGCATCTCGCCCACGGTGACGCTGACGCCGGGGATGTCGAGCACCCGCCAGGCGGGAAGCTCGGCGGCGGGCACCAGGTAGGCGTGGACCAGGTTGGCCACGGCGGTGTTCGGGGAGGAGAGCCACATCCGGGTGTCCAGCGGCACCGGGCACACCGCCGGGATCCCCTGAAGCGGTTCGCGGATGATCCCGCTGGCGAAGGAGGAGGCCGCGGAGTTCGGTTTGCCCGGGCGCACCGAGATGGTGGGCAGCCGGGCGATCCGTGCGTCGACCCAGCCCTTGCGCGAGTACTCATTGACTAACAGCTCACCCATGGCCTTGAACGCTCCGTAGGTGGATTCCGGCTGGGTCGCGAGGTTGCCCGGGACGACCTCGGGCATGGCTCCGCCGAAGACCGCCAGCGAGCTGGTGAAGACGAAGGTCGGCCGGGAGTCGATGGCGCGGGCTGCTTCGAGCAGCCGATGCGTCGCCTCCACGTTGACCCGGTGCGAGAGGTCGAAGTCCTCGGCCGATCCGCCGGAGAGCACCGCCGCGAGGTGGTAGATCCCCGCGGTGTCGGCGTCGACGGCCTGCCGCAGCAGAGCCGGGTCGGCGAGGTCCCCGGTGAGCGAGACCACGCGTGGGTCCTGGATCGGGCAGGCCGCCAGGTCCAGCGAGATCACCTTGGTGAGCGGGTGCGGGAGCTTCCCGGCGTCGGCGGCGGCGAGCAGTTCGGTGATGACCCGGCTGCCGAGGAAGCCGGCACCTCCGGTGACGACGATGTTCATGGCGCAGTGGTGTCCTTTCGGGTGGAAGCAGTTGCCGTGATCAGGTCCACGCCGAGCTCCGCCGCGCGCTCGCGGGCAGGCTCGGGGAGGGCTGGATCGGTGATGATGCCCTCGAAGGCCTCGAAGGGGATGGCCTTGAAGGCGGCCACCCGCCCATATTTCGAGCTGTCGGTGGCCAGATAGGCGCGCCGGGAGTTCTCGATGATCGCGCGTTTGACGATGACCTTGGCCTGGCTGTGCACCGAGAGTCCGCGCAGATCGAAGCTGGAGGCTGAGACGAAGGCCAGGTCGATGTTGAACTCGGCGAGCTCCGCGGCGGTGAGCGGACCGTCGGTGGACATGTTCCTTGAGTCCAGCCGTCCGCCCAGGACATGGACCCGGGCCTGCGGGTGCTCGCCGACGGCCGCCGCGACGAGCAGATCGTTGGTCACGACGTCGAGGCCCTCGGTCCCGGCCCGCGCCACCAGGGTGCGCGCCAGCGCGAGCATGGTGGTGCCGGCGTCGAGATAGACCAGGTCCCCGGCGGAGACCAGGTCTGCGGCGCGGGCGGCGATGGAGTCCTTCTCGCCGGGGCGGATGTCCAGCTTCGCCTGGTGGGTGGCGTCGAGCTGGATCCGGGAGGGCATGGTGACTCCCCCGCTGACCGAGACCAGCCGGCCGGCGTCTTCGAGCATCTTGATGTCGCGGCGGATGGTCATATGCGAGACGCCCAGGACCTCGGTGAGCGCGGCGATGCTCACCGCGCCCTGCTCCGCGACCATGTGCACCAGTCGACGACGACGCTCGTCCGGGATCACGGCTGGTCCCCAGCGGGAACATGACCGGCCTGCGAAGATCCAGGCTGAGTGAATCCAGGCTGGGTGAATCCGGGTCGGGTGAATCCGGGCCGGGCGGCACCGGTCTGGGTCTCTCGATGGCGGGCGAACCAGCCGAGGCCGTCCTCGGTGCTTCCGGCGGGCCGGTATTCGCAGCCGACCCAGCCGGTGTACCCCGCGGCATCCAACAGCTCGAAGAGGTAGGGATGGTTGAGCTCGCCGGAGTCGGGTTCGTGCCGCTCCGGCACGGAGGCGATCTGGATGTGATCGGCCACCGGGGCGACGCGCTTGATCAGCCGGGTGAGATCCCCATCGGTGATCTGCGCGTGGTACAGGTCCAGCTGCAGGCCGGTGTTGGGGTGGTCGATCTCCTCGAGCAGCTCCACCCCCGCGGGCACGCTGTCCACGAAGTATCCGGGCATGTCCACCGGGTTGATCGGCTCGACGAGCACGCGCACCCCGTGGGCGGCGGCCACCTCGGCGGCCTCCCGGAGTCGTCGGACATAGCGGCTCCGAGCGTCCGGATCGGCTCCCGGGATCCCTGACATCACATGGATCTGCCGGCAGTCCAGCGCCCGGGCGTAGTCCATGGCGGTCACCAGGCCGGCGGCGAACTCGTCGTCGCGCCCGGGCAGTGAGGCGATGCCGCGCTCACCTGCGGCCCAGTCCCCGGCCGGAGCGTTGAACAGCGCCTGGGTCAGACCGGCGCCGTGCAGCGCCGCCGCGACCTCCTCGGCCGAATGCTCATAGGGGAAGAGGTACTCCACGGCGCGGAATCCGGCCTCGGAGGCGGCGGCGAAACGATCCAGGAAGTCAAGCTCGGTGAACATCAGGGTGAGGTTGGCGGCGAACTGGGGCATCAGGCTCGACCTTCCTGGGTTGGGGGCTGTTGGGTCGGAAGCTCCTGGCTCGCAGGCTGCTGGGCCGCGCGCTGCTGGGAGACCAGCTGCTGGGCGGCGGTGAAGAAGTCCTCCTCGCCGAAGTTCCCGGACTTCAGCGCGAGATCGAGGGGCTCCTCGCCGGTGGCCTGCGGATGCTCGCCGGGCAGGGTTCGGGTCCACGGGACTCCCGGCGCGATCTGCGGTCCAACTTCGAATCCGCGGACTCCCAGCCCCTGGGTGACGGCCCCGGAGGTCTCCCCGCCGGCGACGATGAAGCGGCGGGTGCCGTGTTCGCGCAGGGCGCGGGCAAGCCGGGCGAAGAACTCCTCGATCGCCGCGGAGAGCTCCTGGGCGCCGTGTTCCCGCTGGGCGGTCCGGACCTCCTCGGGAGAGGCGGTGGCGTAGATCAGTGGGGCCAGCGTGTCCGCGGACTGCTGCTCTCTCACCCAGCTCACGACCTCGGTGCAATAGCCCTCCGCGTCCTCCAGCACTGAGCTGATCTCCAGGGGCAGGGCCGCGGCGCGGCCGCGGTAGTCGCGCACCTGAGCATTGGTCATCTGGGAGCTGGATCCGGAGAGCACCACGGCGGGCCCGGGGGTGAAGGTCCAGTCCGCGGCGGCAGAGCGGGAAGCCCCCGCGTCCTGTCCTGTCTCGCGGCTCTGGGTCACTGTGCGGGTCTGGGTCACAGCGCGGGTCGCGGTCGACTCGCGGCTCTGGGTCACTGCGCGGGCCAGTCCGTAGCCGATCCCGGAGCCCCCGGTGATCAGCGGCATCTCGGTGAGCGCCGCCCCGAGGGTCTCAAGGTGACGCATGTCCAGGGTGTCGGGCACGGCGTAGCGCGCGCCGGAGGACCGGGCATCCTGCAGGGCCTGCCGCACGGCCTCTGGTCCGGCCTGGACCGTGGCGTAGGGAATGACGACGGCGCTGCCCTGGGCCTGTGCCTGGATGAGTCGCACCAGGCTGGAGTCGGTCATCGGGGTGACCGGGTGGTCGCGCATCCCGGATTCATCCAGCGGCTGGTCGTGGACGAAGAGGTGCCCCTGATACACGGTGCGCCCGTTGACCGGCAGCGCGGGTGCGAGCACGGTGAAGGTCTCCCCCATGGCGTCGAGGAGGGCGTCGGTGACCGGGCCGATATTGCCCTCACCGGTGCTGTCGAAGGTGGAGCAGTACTTGAAGATGATCTGCTCGGCGCCGCGAGCTCGCAGTGCGTTCAGCGCCTGAAGGCTCTGCGCCACGGCATCGCCGGGTGCGATGGAGCGGGTCTTCATGCTGATCACCGCGGCGTCCACACGCTCGTCGAACTTCTCCGGGAGACCCTCCGGGCTGGTGAATTGGACGGTGGTCATCCCGGCTGAGACCAGGAACCCGGCGATGTCGGTGGCTCCGGTGAAATCGTCGGCCAGCACGCCTATGCGCAGCGCCATGAGGTCCCTCCCTCTCGTGTTCCGCCGGTGCGAGGACCGGCCCGTCTCTGTGTGTGAATATTCACAAGCAAGTTCACATAAGCTAACATGACGGAATCAGAATGTGAAGCCAATCACGAGACGAGGACCACAGATGAGCCAGCACTCGACCACGCAGCAGGTGACCTTCGTCGGCATCGGCGCCATCGGTCTCCCGATGGCCGCCCGCGTCGCGAGCGCGGGATTCGAGCTGACCACCGTCGACTTCTCGGCGGAGCAGCGGGCGGCGGCCGCACAGCAGGGCCTGCGAGCCGAGGACTCGGCGGCCTCTGCCGCCACGGCCGACGCGGTGATCGTCATGGTGGCCACCGGGGATCAGCTGCGCAGCGCCGCCCTGGGATCCCCGGATCAGGGATCAGCCGGTCTGCTCAGCGCGATGCGGCCGGGCTCGAGTCTGATCGTGATGAGCACGGTGGGCCCCGAGGCGGTGCAGCAGCTGAGCATCCCCGCCAGGGAGCGCGGGATCACGCTGATCGACGCACCGGTCACGGGCGGGATCGCCCGCGCCGCCGAGGGCTCGCTGCGCCTGTTCGTCTCCGCCGAATCCGCCGCGGTGGAGCAGAACCGGGCTCTGCTGGAGTCGATGGGCGGCATCGTGGAATGCGGGACCGAGATCGGCGACGGCCAGTCCTTCAAGGCGATCAACCAGCTGCTGTGCTCGGTGCACATCGTGGCCGCCGCCGAGGCGCTGGCCCTGGCGGATCGGCTGGGACTCGATCAGGCCCAGGTGCTCGAGGCGGTGGCCGAAGGCGCGGCGGGCTCATTCATGCTCAGCGATCGGGGGCCGAGGATGCTGCAGGGTCCGGATGCGCAGGTGGCCAGCGCCGTGGGAATTTTTGTGAAGGACTCGTCACTGGTGAGCGAGATTGCCAGCGCGCATGGCTTCCCGGCCCCGATGCTCGAGGCCGCGCGCGCGAAGTACCTGGAAGCCGCCGACGCCGGTCTGACCCGGCACGACGACTCCCAGGTGATCGCCACCTATCAGCCGTAGAGCGGGTTGGCTCCGGCCGGCCGCTCCGAGTCGGCCACCGGGCCGGGAGCCGTGCCGGTGCCGAAGGGCGATCCGCCCAGCGCCTCGCGCCCGTGATCGCTCAGCCAGTTCTGCAGGTCCGGGCCCGCCGGGACGATCTGAGTGGGGTTGATGTCCTCGTGGACCTCGTAGTAGTGCCGCTTGATCTGGTCGAAGTCCACGGTGTCGCCGAAGCCCGGGGTCTGGAACAGGTCCCGGGCGTAGGCCCAGAGGTTCGGCATCTCGGAGAGCTTGTTCCGGTTGCACTTGAAGTGTCCGTGGTAGACCGGGTCGAAGCGGACCAAGGTGGTGAACAGTCGCACATCAGCCTCGCTGATGTGCTCTCCCATCAGGTAGCGACTGCCAGCGAGCCGGTCCTCCAGCCAGTCCATCGCGGTGAAGAGACGGTCGTAGGCATCCTGGTAGGCGCTCTGGGAGCCTGCGAAGCCTGCCCGATAGACGCCGTTGTTGACCTCGGTGAAGATCCGCTTGATCACCGGGAGCATCTCATCGAGCTTGTCCTCGGGAAGCAGGTCGGGTGCCCCGCTCCGATGATGGGCGCTCCACTGGGTGGAGAGGTCATAGGTCAGCTGCGGGTAGTTGTTGGTGACCACACCACCGGAGGGGATGTCCACCAGAGCCGGGACGGTGATGCCCCGCGGGTAGTCGGGGAACCGGGCAAAGTAGTTCTGCTGGAGCCGCTCGGTGCCGAGCACCGGGTCGACTCCGCCGGAGTCCAGGTCGAAGGTCCAGGACCGCGCGTCGTGGGTCGGCCCGGGGGTTCCCAGTGAGATGACGTCCTCGAGTCCGAGCAGGCGGCGGATGATGACGGAGCGGTGGGCCCAGGGGCAGGCGCGGGCGGCGACGAGTCGGTAACGGTCGGGCTCGACCGGCCAGGCCTGTCCCCCCTCGGTCAGACCCGCCATGCGCGGATCACCGATGGAGGAGGACTCCTCCTGCGGAGCCGAGCGCACCGCCTGCGGATCTGCGACGACGCGATCCTCGATGTAGTTGGTGTCACGGGTGAACTCGCCGCCGGTCACGTAGGCGCCCTTGGTGGAGTGCTCCGTGCCTGCGGTCTTCTGCGGTTCGGTGGTGGGCTGAGCTTCGCTGTTCTGGGCCATGGGCTCAGCCTACGCGTGAACCTCGGTAGGCTGATTTCATGTCACAGGCCAGCCTGGTGCACTCGATCACCTGCGAGAACCCCTCCCCGATGACACTTCAGGGGACCAACACCTACGTCCTGGGCGGCGATCAGGCGCGGCAGCTGATCATCATCGATCCCGGGCCGGCCGACCACCGGGATCACCTGGATCGGGTGCGCGCCGTCGTCGGCGACCGTGAGGTGGCGCAGATCCTGCTCACCCACCGTCATGCCGACCACTCCGGGGCGGCTGCGAGCTTCGGTGCGGCCTTCGCGGCGCCGGTGCGCGGGCACAGCCCGCAGCAGTGCATCGATGCGCCCGGCCGGCCCGCCGCGGCGCTGACCGACGGGGAGGTGCTCGAGCCCGCCCAGCTCCGGCTCAGCGTGCTGCACACCCCGGGACACACCTCGGATTCGGTCTGCTTCTGGCTCCAGGGCGCTGCGGAAGGTGTTGAACAGGCCATGTTCACCGGGGATACCATCCTGGGCGAAGGCACCACGATGCTGGACCACCCTGACGGGACACTGACCGACTTCCTGCACAGCCTTCAACGTCTGGAACGGTACGTCCACGCGCGGCTCCTGCCGGCCCACGGGCCGGCGCAGCCCAGCGTCTCCGCTGCGGCGCAGCGTTATCTCATCCACCGCCAGGAACGCCTGGACCAGGTGCGCTCCCTATTGGGTGACGCGGCACAGCGGGGAGTCACCTTGGATGCGGCGGCGCTGGGCAGGCTGATCTACGGCGAGCGGGCGGGGCTGCCGGCAGGGATCACCACCAAGATCGCTGCCGCGCAGCTGAAGCATCTGGAACACCTCGGCGAGCGGTGACCCGAGCCGGTCAGCGCACCGGCAGGGGCCCTCAGAAGGGTCGCGAGATGTGATCGGCCTCGATCCAGCGGATCGATTCCACCGCGATCCCCTCGGCCGTGAGATGGTCCAGAAACGCCGAGGCGGCGGAGTTCAGCCGCGCGAACGCGTCCTCGGCGGGGCCGTTGGCCGGTCCCGCGGCGTAGAAGCTCAGCTTCAGCCCGCGCCGGCCTCGCGGGTCGTGGAACTCAGCCTTGGCCACGGCCAGCTGGCCGTCGGTAACCCCCACCAGCGGGCCCTCTGCGATGTCGGCGCGGAAGGGGTCCATGAAGCCGGTGAGCTCCTCCACCGCGTCATCCACGGCGATCAGATCCTCGGCGACGATCTCGGCATGCAGCACCGCCCATTCATCGGCCGCCAGGGGGCGGTGTCCCCATGCGGCACGTCTCTTCCAGCGCAATGACCCTCCTGGTGTGTGGATTCAAGCTCAGGACCCGACGCTCCTGACAGAACGCTGATCGCAGCGCCCACCTCTGCCCTCTAGGATAGCCAGCATGAGCAACCACACGGCCGTCATCACCGGTTCCACCGCCGGCCTGGGCGCAGCATTTGCTCGCCAGCTGGCCGCCCAGGGCTACGACCTCGTCCTGGTGGCCCGCGATGGAAAGCGTCTGCGAATGCAGGCGGAATCCATGGCTTCGCAATACGGGGTGAAGACCTCGGTCATCGTTGCCGACCTGGTCACCGACGACGGCGTGGCCGCGGTCCAGGAGCGACTCGCCGATCGCACCCACCCGGTGCACCTGTTGGTGAACAACGCCGGGCACGGGCTGGCCACAGATTTCATCGACTCGGATCTCCAGGCCGAGCGCGACCTGCTGCGACTGCACGTGCAGACCACCATGGAGCTCTCCCACACCGCCGCGAACGCGATGGCGCGCCGTCGTGGCGGACGGATCATCAATGTGGCCTCCGTGGCGGGGTACACCCCCACCGGGACCTACTCGGCGGCGAAGTCCTGGGTGATCAACTTCTCCAAGGGGCTGCACTCCCAGCTGCGCTCTCGCGGGGTGACCGTGACCGCCCTGGTCCCCGGGCTGGTGCGCACCGAGTTTCATCAGCGCTCGGGCATCACGATCAAATCGGCGAAGCGCTGGATGTGGCTGGATGCCGACGACGTCGTGCGCCAGGCCCTGACGGCCAACGCCCAGGGTGCGGCGACCTGCGTGCCGGCGCGCAGCTACCAGGTGCTCACCGCCGGGCTGCGCTTCATGCCCGATTCGATGGTCCAGTGGGCCGTGGACAAGCGCACCGGCTCCCCGGATGAGGACGCTGCGGCGCAGCGCGGCGGCGCGGACGCGGCAGTGGCGGAGTACGGCGGCGGCGACGGCACCGCGGAACCCACCACCGAGGCGATCAACACCGTGGACGCCTATAAGTCAGCCAAGGCGAAGAGCTCCGCCAAGGCCAGCGCAGCCCGGGCGGCACGTCCGCCGGAGGACTGAGCCCGCTCGCACGGCGGAGCACACGCAGGCAGGGCCCTGGGCTCGGCTCAGCGCGCGGGCAGGGCCCGGAGCGCGGGCTCGACTCAGCGCTGGGAACCCAGGCGCGGCGGCGTGCCAGGACGACGCTTGGCGGCGGCACCGAAGGTCTCCTCCGCGGCGTCCTGACTGGCTGAGACCTCACGCGTCTGCGCGGCCTCTGCCGTCGAATCGCTCCGCCGGGCGGCATCGGTCCGCGGTGCTTCGCCCTTGGGCACCTGGATCGCCTGCGTGGCGGCGACATCCTCGGGGTAGGCGGTGCCGTCGGCGTCGAGCTCCTGACCGTCCTGGCGTTCCTCCTGGCGCTCCAGCCGCTCCCGGTAGGCATCGGCACCGGGGCCGGAGAACTCTCGGTTGCGCTGGACCGCGGCGATGGAGCCGGTGAAGACCGATGCTCCCTCCCCCGCCTGGGTAACCGGCTGCGAGTCCACTCCGGAGTCCACCACGCCGACCTGGCCGGTGCGCACCGGGTCCGAGGACCGCGCCAGGGCTTCTTCGTTGGTCAGCAGCATCCGCTGGGTGAACACCGCATACGGGTGTTCGGCGCGCAGGTAGTTCACCAGGTCCTCGCGGATCAGGCAGCGCAGATCCCAGAGCTCTCCGGAGTTCCGCGCGGAGACCACCACGCGGGCCTTGACCATGCCGCCCACCGCGTCGGTGACCTGCAGCGAGTAGTCCCGGCCGTCCCAGAGCTCGGCGGAGTCCAGCAGCCGCTTCAGCCGGGCGCGCAGCGGGTCCATCGGGACCCGCCAGTCGACGTCGAGCTCCACGGTGCCAAGGATGTCGGTGCCCACCCGGGTCCAGTTCTCGAACGGGGTGGCCACGAAGTAGCTGGAGGGGTAGATGAAGCGCCGCTCATCCCAGGACTTGATGACCACGGCGGTCAGTGTGATGTCCTCCACCGTGCCGAAGTTGCCCTCGACCACGACGACGTCTCCGGCGCGGATGGAATCGGTGAAGGCCAGCTGGATGCCGGCGAACACGTTGGTGAGCACCGACTGCATGGCCAGGCCCACCACCACCGAGGCCACGCCGGCGGAGGCGAGCAGCCCCGCACCGAGCGCACGCACCTGCGGGATCATCAGCAGGATCGCCGCCACGGCCAGGGTGATGATGACTGCGGTGAGGATGCGTCGGATCAGCGAGACCTGGGTGGCCAGGCGGCGCCCGCGCCGGTCCTCGACGTCCAGCTCCCCCTCGGAGTAGCCGATGTACCGGGAGTAGATCATCGCCTCGACGATGCGCACGATCCGCAGCGCCCACCAGGCGAGACCGATCACCACGGCGACCAGCAGCACGAAGGAGACCGGCTGGAACCATGTGGCGGCGCTGAGCGTGATGTTCAGCGTGAACCAGGCGCCGATGAGCACCAGCGTGATGAACAGCGGGGTCCGGGTGCGGTTCACCGCCTGCTTGACCCCGTCGTGGTGCCGGAAGATCTGCTTGAGCAGCATCGAGGACATCACGGTGACCACCAGGGCGACCAGCAGCGCGATGACCAGGCCGGTGATGATCCCGAAGAAGGGGCCCTGCTCGACGATCAGGGACTCCAGTCCCTCCGGGACGCTCTCTTCGACGACGTCACCGACCCCCTCGGTCGGGGTCGGCTCCTCCGGGGTGACCTCCGTGGTGTCTGCCGCGGTGAAGGCAGGTGAGCTCGGTGAAGAATTCATCCGGGAAAAGACCATGGCCAGCATCTTGCCATGGCGTTCTGAACGGGCACTGGAACACCGCGGAACATCCGGTGTGTGGGCTCTCACGTCACGAAGTGGGCGCAAGGCGGCCGGTATGGAGACAATGGAGGGGTGTCCGCCCGCGAGCCCGCGGGTGAACACTGACCGCACCCACTAGGAGACCCATGCTCACCCTCAAGGATCTGCGCGGGCGCACGATCGACGCCGCCGCCGTGCTGCCCCGCGCCTCGCAGGACATCTCGACCACCATCGAGACCGTGGCCCCGATCCTTCAGAACGTGCGGCGCAATGGCGTCTCCGCCCTGTTTGAGTACTCCGAGAAGTTCGACGGCGTGCGTCCGCCCTCGCTGCGGGTCCCGGCGGAGAAGCTCCGGGAGGCGGCCGAGCAGCTGCAGCCCGAGGTCCGCGCCGCGCTTCAGGAGCTGATCCTGCGTGCCCGGCAGGTCCATGACGCGCAGCTCCCCGAATCCTCCGAGGTCTCCCCCGGACCGGACGCCCGGGTGCTCAACCGCTGGGCCCCGATCCGCCGGGTGGGGCTCTACGTGCCCGGTGGTCAGGCGGTCTATCCCTCATCGGTGGTGATGAACGTGGTTCCGGCGCAGGTGGCAGGGGTCAGCTCGCTGGCCATCGCGTCTCCGCCGCAGGCCGACTTCGGCGGACTGCCGCACCCGAGCATCCTCGGCGCCGCGCACCTGCTGGGGATCGAGGAAGTCTACGCGGTCGGCGGCGCGCAGGCGGTGGCGATGTTCGCCTATGGCGCCAAGGATGAGGCAGGCCAGCAGGTGTGCCCGCCGGTCTCGCTGATCACCGGGCCCGGGAACATCTTCGTGGCCACCGCCAAGCGCGCGGTCCAAGGGGTGGTGGGCATCGACTCCGAGGCCGGCCCCACCGAGATCATGGTGCTCGCCGACGAGGAGGCTCCCGCGGAGCTGATCGCGGCGGATCTGATCTCCCAGGCCGAGCACGACGCGCTGGCGGCAGCGGTGCTCGTGACCCCTTCGATGTCACTGGCCGAGGCTGTGATGACCCAGGTCGAGCAGCAGGCGCAGGAGACCCGGCATGTGGACCGGGTCAAGCAGGCGCTGAGCGGCGCCCAGTCTGCGGTGCTCGTGGTGGACACCATGGACCAGGGCGTGGAGATCGCCAACGCCTACGGCGCGGAGCACCTGGAGCTGATGACGCGCGATGATGCCGGAATTGTGGAGCGGATCCACAATGCCGGGGCGGTGTTCGTCGGGGCCCACACCCCGGTGTCTCTGGGCGACTACTGCGCCGGATCGAACCATGTGCTGCCCACCGGGGGCGCCAGCGCTTACTCCTCGGGGCTCAACGTCTCCAGCTTCCTGCGCTCCCAGCAGGTCATCCACTATGGACGCGAAGGACTGCGCGCGGTGGCCGACCACGTCTCGGCCCTGGCGCAGACCGAAGGCCTCCCAGCACACGGCGACGCCGTGCAGGCCCGATTCCGCTGACACGGCGCACTGCCGCTCCTCGGGACTGCTAATCACCGAGACGACGACGGCGGGCGCGACTCTCCCGCGAATCAGGGAGTCGAGCCCGCCGTCGTCGTGCGTGATCAGGTTACCCGCGCGCAGCGCGGCTGTTCAGGAAGCGGCCCCTGGTGGCGCCGCTTCCTGAACAGTCCTGGAGGGTTCTGCCGGTGCTGGGCACCGAGGGGCTGAACCGGGGGTTCAGGCCTGCAGGATGTAGCTGGTGTTGACCCAGCCGGTGTGGGTGTCCCCACCCTGGGTGTAGCGCACCTTCAGCCAGGATCCTTCGCGCTGGAGCTGCTCGAGCTGCGCGCCGCGCGGGATCTGGACGAGCTTGTCACTCGAAGTGGAGGCGGTCTCGCGCAGCGGCACGCTGTGGGAGGAGGTCCAGGTTCCGGCGGAGGAGACCGATGAGGCGGTCTTCGCGCTGGGGTGGACCTTGTAGTAGGCGTCCCCGTAGCCACCGGGGTCGCCCTTGAGGCCCAGCTGGGAGGTGCAGTGCGGCCAGGCCTTCCAGCCCTGCTTCTTCCAGAGCATGTAGGCCCGTTTGATCTGCTCCTCCTTGCTCGCCTGGTGCGGGAAGCCGGAACCGCCCACCTCTTTCCAGGACTCGGGGCTGAACTGGATGCCGCCGTAGAAGCCGTTGCCGGTGTTGATCTTCCAGTTTCCACCGGATTCACACTGGGCCAGCTTGTCCCAGGCCGAGCTGTACGGTCCGTTGGCGCTCTTCTTGTGCATGCTCGCAGTCGATGGGGCGGTGGAGGAGCCGCTGCCCGAGGACCCGGAATTCGAACCGGAGTTGTTCGAGCCGGAGGTCGCCGGGGCGGAGGTGGAGAGGTACTGCGCCGACATCCATCCGGTGGCGCCGTTGACCTTGATCTCCTGCCAGCCGCTCGACTTCTTCTCGAGCAGCTCGACCTTGGTGCCGGTGCGCACGGAGAACATGGCGCTGTTCTGTGTGCTCGGACCCATCCGGACGTTCACCTGGGCCGTGGCGTAGGCGGTCCCGACGACCTTGCTCTTGCTGTTCGTCGAGTTGGCCAGGGTGGGGGTGGAGCTGCTGGATCCGCTGTTGCTCGATCCGGAGTTGCTGGACCCGGAGCTGCTGGCGGGACCGGAGTTGATGTAGGTGGAGTCCACCCAGACGGTCTTGCCGCTGTAGACGAAGCTCACCCAGTTGCCGCTGCGACCGGTGATCTCGAACTCCCGCTTGGGGTTGAGGTTCAACACGATCGGGTGCGAGGTGGCGGGGCCGCTGCGTGCGTTCAGGTAGACGTTGTTCTTGACGTGGTACTTCCCGCTCGCCGAGGTGCTCGAACCCGTGGACCCTGAAGAGGAACCGGAGTTCGAGGAGGATCCGCTGTTCGAGCCCGCGTTCGAGGAGGAGCCGCTGCCGGAACCGTTCGAGGTGGATCCCGACGCCTGGGTCAGGTAGCCCGAGTGCACCCACAGCGTCCGGGAACCATCCTTATAGCTGACCCAGTCACCCTTCTTCCCGGTGATGGAGATCTTCGTCCCCGGGGCCAACACCTTCGCGCTGGAGCTGGTCGCCGATGCGCCGGTCCGGGCGTTGAGGTTCACACCGGACTTGACCTGGAACGTGCCACTGGCCGCGCTGGTCGAGGAAGACCCGGTGTTCGAGCCCGCGTTCGAGGAGGACCCGGAGTTCGAGCCCGTGTTGGAGGAGGAGCCGCTGCCGGAACCGTTCGAGGTGGATCCCGACGCCTGGGTCAGGTAGCCCGAGTGCACCCACAGCGTCCGGGAACCATCCTTATAGCTGACCCAGTCGCCCTGCTTGCCGGTGATGGAGATCTTCGTCCCCGGGGCGAGCACCTTCGCGCTGGAGCTGGTCGCCGATGCGCCGGTCCGGGCGTTGAGGTTCACACCGGACTTGACCTGGAACGTGCCACTGGCCGCGCTGGTCGAGGAAGACCCGGTGTTCGAGCCCGCGTTGGAGGAGGAGCCGCTGCCGGTGGAACCTGTGATCCGATCAAGGAAGCTTGCCTGCACCCACAGCGTCTGTGAGCCGTCCTTGTAGCTGAACCACGCTCCGTTCTTTCCCGTGATCTCCACGGTGGTGCCCGGATTGAGAACCTTCACGATCGAGCTCGAGGTGCTGGCGCCGCTGCGTGCGCGCAGGCTCACGCTGTTCTTGACCCGGTATGCGCCGCTGGCGGCGCTGGTGCGCTCGGCCTCCTGGCTAGCCGATGTCTGGTCCAGGTATCCCGAATGCACCCAGAGGGTCCGTGACCCGTCCTTGAAGCTGACCCATTCGTTCTGCTCACCGGTGATGGAGATCCTCGTGCCGGGTGCGAGCACCTTCGCGCTGGAGCTTGAGGTGCTCGCTCCGGTGCGCGCGTTGAGGTTCACTCCGCTCTTCACGGTGTACTGGCCGCCGCTCGTGGTGGGCGTGGAGCTGGAGGACTCTGGGCCACCGGGGATCGTCTCGGTGCCCGAACCGGAACCGGTCGAGGTGGTGACCCGGTCCAGCCAGGTGGCCTGCAGCCACAGCGTCCGGGATCCGTCGCGGTAGCTGAACCACTCACCGTTCCTCCCGGTCACACTCACGGTGGTGCCGGGGTTGAGCACCTTCACGATCGAGTTCGAGGTCCCTGGGCCGCTGCGCGCCCGCAGACTCACACCGGCCTGGACCCTGTAGGTGCCGCTGGCCGCCGTCGTCGGGGTGGTGACCTGGTCCAACCAGGTGGCCTGCAGCCACAGGGTCCGGGATCCGTCGCGGTAGCTGAACCACTCACCGTTCCTCCCGGTCACACTCACGGTGGTGCCGGGGTTGAGCACCTTCACGATCGAGTTCGAGGTGCCTGGGCCGCTGCGCGCCCGCAGACTCACACCGGCCTGGACGCGGTAGGTGCCGCTGGCCGCCGTGGTCGACCCAGTGTTCGACGAGCTGCTCGACGACGCGCTGACCTGATCCAGCCAGGTGGCCTGCAGCCACAGCGTCCGGGATCCATCGCGGTAGCTGAACCACTCACCGTTCCTCCCGGTCACACTCACCGTGGTGCCCGGGTTGAGCACCTTCACGATCGAATTGGATGTCCCTGG
Organism: Nesterenkonia sandarakina; assembly: GCF_014138825.1. Taxonomy (NCBI): domain Bacteria; kingdom Bacillati; phylum Actinomycetota; class Actinomycetes; order Micrococcales; family Micrococcaceae; genus Nesterenkonia; species Nesterenkonia sandarakina. The sequence goes on from NZ_JACJIH010000001.1 coordinate 1,876,382, forward strand.
GCCGCTGCGCGCCCGCAGACTCACACCGGCCTGGACCCTGTAGGTGCCGCTGGCCGCCGTCGTCGGGGTGGTGACCTGGTCCAACCAGGTGGCCTGCAGCCACAGCGTCCGGGATCCATCGCGGTAGCTGAACCACTCACCGTTCCTCCCGGTCACACTCACCGTGGTGCCCGGGTTGAGCACCTTCACGATCGAATTGGATGTCCCTGGGCCGCTGCGCGCCCGCAGACTCACACCGGCCTGGACCCTGTAGGTGCCGCTGGCCGCCGTCGTCGGGGTGGTCGGCGTCGTCGTCACCTGTTCCAGGAAGCTGCCCTGCAGCCAGAGGGTCCGGGACCCATCGCGGTAGCTGAACCAGTCACCGTTCTTCCCGGTCACACTCACCGTGGTGCCGGGGTTGAGCACCTTCACGATCGAGTTCGAGGTGCCTGGGCCGCTGCGCGCCCGCAGACTCACCCCGGCATGGACCTTATAGGTGCCGCTGGCCGCCGTGGTCGGGGTCGTCGCCACCTTCGTCATGAAGTCGCTGTGGGACCAGACTGTCTGGCCGTTGCGGCTGAACTTCAGCCAGCTGCCGTGGGTGGCGATGACGGTGACCTCGGTCCCCGACGCCAGGCCCTGCTGGACGGCGTAGTTGGTTCCGGGTCCGCTGCGGGCGTTCAGCGAGGCGGTGGTCCGGTACTTGGTGGGGGTGATCGAGGTGCCCTGTGGGGCGCTCGAGGCGGGCACGGTGCCCGCGGGGCGGTTCGGCGTCACAGCCGAGTGCGCCACCCAGCCGGTGCGGCCGTTGGCCGTCACCCGCAGCATCGAGTTGCTGATGGCCCCGGGCGCCGCCTTCAGCGCGGTGCCAGCTCCAAGCTGCGTGATGACCGCCCCGGAGCTGCTCGCCGTGGAGCGCAGCGCGGTGGAGGAGGAGGTGTAGTAGTCGCAGGAGGACGGTGTCGAGATGTTGAGCACCGTGGTCGCCCCGGCGCGCAGGTTCACGCCGCGCTGAGCCAGCCAGGTGGTCGGATCATGCGAGGTGCCGTTGATCCAGGCGCCCTCCCAGATCTCCAGGTGCAGGTGGGGACCGGTGGACGGGCCCGAGTTGCCGATCCTAGCGATCGTCTGACCGGCCTGGACGCTCTGACCGACTCTGACATGGGAGTTCGCATCCCACATGTGGTAGTACGCACTGTGGAAGGTCTTGCCGCCCACCTGATGCCGCACGACGACGTAGCCGGCGTTGTACCGGTTGCCGTTGAAGGTCCGCACCACGGTGCCCTCGGCCACCGAGTAGATCGGACTGCCGTCAGCAGCCCCGAGGTCCTGCCCCAGGTGCCATGTCGAGGCACCCGGAGCTGGCATGCAGCGTGGACCGTAGGGGGAGGTGTAGCTGTAGGAGCGCTGCGCCAGCGGGAACCTGAACTGGGTGGCGTTTCGGGTGGCGGAGATGTCGACGGTGCTCAGCCCGGAGGCGTTCATCGCGGGGGCATCCACCCCGGTCGCGGGCAGCGGCATCGCGTTCAGCGGCGCGGTGTCAGCAGCGGCGGCATTCGCGGTCAGCGGCATGGTCAGGCCAACGGCCAGAGTGCCGACGACGGCAGACGAGAGTTTCTTCGGCACGGGTGCTTCCTCACTAGTCGTTCAGATCAGAACGGCTCCACGAACACCGGGGCAGCACCTGCGGCAAGCGGCTGGGGGCCTCTTTCATCGCCGGCTGGGAGACCGGGAAGCCCCTTGCGGGGTGGGTGAGGGCCAGCACGCCAAGGCACGTGCATGCAGAGTATTCATGAGCAGATATGGCGACTGGGGAAGCAGCGAACTGTACTTGATGATGGGAAATCTGCGCGTACAGCCTGCCGAGTCGTGACTACTGTAACCCATGATTAGTTGTCTGCGACAAGAGTTTTTCGAAAAGCTTCCAGCGTGACTTTAACCGGCCTGTGATCGTGGAAACGAACAGAACACGATGCGCAGGTGTTCGAGGGGAATCGGCGAAGGCTGAGCGAGGGAGCCAACCCACGCACCCGCCTGGCCGCGGGTGGAACGAAGGAAGGGCAGCGCAGCTGACGAACGTCACTACCGCAGGACGCTCGCGTGGCGCTGCACTGCCCCGCCGAAGAAGTATCCCACTGCAGTGACCGGTCAACGCTCACTCCGCCAGAGTTCGAAGCCATTGTGATAAGAACGTGACCCGCCGTGCGACGCGCGTGCAACACTGGACGCATGACACCGACCATCCCCTCGAAGACCACTCCGGAGCGAAGCGTCGAGACCACGCGGACTCGCGCCCGCGGCGCGCTCGCCCTGGTGGCGATGACACCGTTGCTGCTCCTGGGATGCATGGCAGAGGAGGATCCCAGCACCGGGAATGAGACCAGCGACGCCCCCGAGGCCCCCGGCTCCCAGGCGCCGGAGTCCTCACAGCCCAGTGGAACACCGGATTCCGGCGAGACAGAGACCCCCGAGGAGGACGCACCCAGCGAGGATCCCGGCGAGATTCCCTCGCCCGAAGGACCCAGTGGGGAGCTGCAGGATCCCGACTCGCTCGACCTGGAAAGGACCGAGGAACTTGGGGCTTACTTCTCAGAAGAAGAAGCCTGCATGTCCGTCGGATCAATGATCGATGGACTGGAATCAGATATGAATTCCGGGATTGAAGAACAAGACGTTCTAGATGACATATATTCGGCCGTCGAGCAGAACTATATCCTCGTGCCCGAGGAGCTTCGTGAGCCGCTGCGCAACATTCTCACCCTGCTTGACACCGACGTCGAGACTCTCGACGAGGAATCGGTCCTGGTGGCCGCCGAGCCGGTCGCGGGCTGGCTGACTGTGGAATTCTGCGACGGGGAGTATCACAACCAGACCCCCGGGGACGATGCCTAGCCTCCGGGCGTCGCGACTCCCTGTCCCCAGAGAGTTCCCAGCCCACAAACACCGGACACCCAAGAAGGCCTCCTAGGATGGAAAGTGCCTCTTGAAGGTGCGAGTGATTCAGCAGACCCCGCGTTTCGGAACAGTGTCCCCTCACACCTCCGGACGCGGGGTCTGTGCGTTCGCCAGCTGCCCCCCGGGCAGCGCAGGAGATGAATCTCTAGACTGAACCCATGACAGAGACCGCCGCCACCACCGGCCCCACCGGCCCGGTCCGCATCGATGCATGGCTCTGGTCCGTCCGGCTCTTCAAGACCCGCTCCGCTGCGACAGCGGCCTGCCGCGCCGGCCACATCACCATCGACGGCAATCCGGCGAAGGCATCTCTGCGCATCGCGCCGGGTACCCGGATTCATATCCGTCGCCCCGGGCATGAGCTGATCCTGGACGTGGTCCACACGCTCTCCAAACGAGTGGGGCCCCCTGTTGCCAGGGAGGCCTATCGGGACCACTCGCCGGAACGGGTCCGGCCCCGCGACGTCGGACTGCCGGTGCGCGCGCGTGGATCGGGACGTCCCACCAAACGGGAGCGCAGAAAGCTCGAGGAGCTGCGCGGCAAGCTCCCGGAGTGACCGTGTCTGAAAGAATGCAGGCGCACACAGTTCTTCGCAGAGAGGCAGTACCGATGTCCACCACCGATGCACTCCCGCCGCTCGACCTCGGTCCGGCCGATCAGTTCCCGGAGGGTGAGGTCTTCCGGGTCTCCGCCCAGGACACTGGGTGGAGCGACGACATCGCTGTGGTCCACGCCGAAGACGGCGGCTTCTACGCCTTGGACGACACCTGCTCCCACGAGGCGGTGTCACTCTCCGACGGATACGTCGAAGAGGACACCCTGGAATGCCCCATGCATGCCTCCGCGTTCTGCCTGCGTACGGGCGTCCCGGAGACCCTCCCCGCGCTGCGTCCGGTGAGGACGCACCAGATCACCATCTCCGGGGATCATCTGATGCTGCACCCCGGCACCCCGCGACCGGATCAGTAGACCGCCCGCAGCCGGGCGAAGACCTGGACTACAGAGAGTCCCAGGGATCTCCCAGGAACTGCACGGGAAATCGTCAAGAATGGCACCTAGAGTATTAATTACCTCATCAAGGTGCGAGTGATTAAGAGCCCCGAGCCAGCCAATAGATGCGTCCCCTCACGCAGGCTGACTCGGGGCTCTTCTCATGCCCAGCGCGAGGTTCTGGATTCCCAGTAGATCACCAGCCAACGGCAAGTGTCCGTTCATGGAATCCCCTTACATTAGTGACTACCTCATCAAGGTGCGAGTGATTCGGAAGCCCCGGATCGGCCCATGAAGCATCCCCCTCACGCTGGCCGATCTGGGGCTTCCTTCTTTCTGCTTCGCGGCCCTGGGGCCGGGTGAGGTTCAGACGGTGGGCACCGCTCGCCGGATCACCCCATAGTTCAGCGCGGTCACCCCCAGGACCAGCAACAACACCCACCCGGCGAAGGAGTACGCGCTCTGCGCCGCCAACCAGTCCCCCACATGGGGCCACCACTCGTTCTGCGTCGTGAGCATGACCACGACCGCCAGCAGCGCCACGAGACCCAGGATGATGACCCAGAGGAGAAGCAGGCTGACGCGCCGATACAGGATCGACCAGAAGAACCCGACCATCATGGCCGCCAGACACAGTGCCCCCGCGAGGAGCCCAGCACCCGGTACCCCGGCGTTCTGAGTCATGAAGGGCAGATCGAAGCTGTAGCTCTCGGCCCAGAACCCATTGGTCGCACGTTCAAGGAGGATGGCGATCGAGAAGAGTGCACCGAAACCGGCAGACACCGCCGCGAAGGCCAGGAACGCCCCGAGCACGAAGACCCTTCTGCTGTAGCTCAGCGCCATGGCGAAAGGGAAGGTGTGCGAGGCCGAGTAGGCGGCCATGAAGGCCAGTGCCCAGACCGTGGCCTGCGCAGCCCCGGTATACCCGGGCCCCGGATCGCCGCCTGCCAGGTAGCGCACCCAGTGGCCGATGCCGACGGCCACGGCCCAGGCACCGAAGAACACGACCAGCGGGACTCCGATCATGGCCGAAGGCACCGTGAACTGCAGCCTGAAGGCTGCGGGAACGCGGGCGAAGCTGGAGCACCTCGTTCCCACCCCCTGAGCCTCCGGAGTCGTGGGGTCAAGGGTGATGCTCATCGGGCCACCTCCTCGGTCGGATCCGCAACGGTCTGGTGAATCGAGTGCTCGCGCGCCGTGAGGCGCACGATGAGCTGCTGCAGGGAGACGGGGGCGACATCCACATCCCGCTCCTGCAACGCCCGACGTTGCGTCTCGTCGAGGGCGCCCAGGACGGTGGTCCGCACGATCCGTCCCATCGCTTCGTGGTGCAGCACCTCTCTGGCGCCGGCAATCTCTGCCACGGCGTCTGCTCGGCCAACCAGGGTGACAGCGCGGTCGCGCAGCTGCTCCACCGGCTCCTGGAGCAGGATCTGGCCCTGGTCGATCAACACGACGGTCTCTATCAGGTGCGCGATCTCATCGATCAGGTGGGAGGAGATCACGACGGTGCGCGGATGCTCGGCATAGTCCTCGAGCAGCCGGTCGTAGAACAGCTGGCGGGCCACGGCATCAAGCCCCATGTATGGCTCGTCGAAGAAGGTCACCTCGGCTCGCGAGGCGATCCCGATGATGACACCAACTGCGGAGCGCTGACCTCGGGACATCTTCTTGATCCGGGTCTTCTCCGGGACTCTGAATTCGCGGGCCAGCTGAGCGGCCAGCTCAGCGTTCCAATTCGGAAACGCCCGGCCTGCAGCTGCGAAGGCGTGCTTGGCCAGCGCGTCGTCGACGTAGCGCTGTTCCTCACGGACGAAACAGATCTTCGGAAGCACCTGCTCGTTCTCATGCGGGCGCTCTCCCAGGACCCGCACCTCTCCGCTCGAGGGCCAGTCCTGAGCTGTGGCGATGGACATCAGCGTGGTCTTCCCGGCACCGTTGCGACCGAGCAGCCCGTGGATGACGTCCTTCTCGAGCCGCAGCGAGATCTCCTGCAGCGCCGTGGCACTGCGATATCTGCGCGAGACTCGGATCAGTTCTATGGCGGTGCTCATGACCGCCTCCTTCCTTCGGCGCCCTGCGCGCTGTTCACGCCCTGGCGCGGAGCATCTCAATGATGGACTCCACCGAGAGTCCGACGGCGCGGCCCTCGGTGATGACCGGGTCGAGGTAGTTCGCGGCGAACTGCGCACGACGCTGGGCGGTGAGGATCTCCCGGGCACCGGGAGCCACGAACATGCCCAGCCCTCGGCGCTTGAGCAGGATCCCGCGGTCCACCAGCAGGTTGATGCCTTTGGCGGCCGTGGCCGGATTGATCCGGTGGAAGGATGCCAGCTCATTGGTCGAGGGGGCACGCTCGCCTTCAGCCAGGGAACCGTCAAGGACGGCGGCCTCCAGCTGCTCGGCGATCTGCACGAACAGTGCCCGACCCTCTTCCACGACCCGATCCACCTCTCCTTGAGAACACCTCGACAATACCCGGTGCGCTACCTCTATGGTTAATTACTCTACTAATGAACCATAGAGGCAGCGTTGCGTCAAGGGTGTGCATCGCGGCTGTGTCCCAGGTCCCAGGGCTGATTGCTGGTAGCCCTGTGGCCGGAAGACATAGGATCAGGTCATGAACGGTGAGAACATCGAATGCTGGCTGACCGATATGGACGGGGTGCTCGTCCGGGAGCAGGAGGCGCTTCCGGGTGCCGCAGAGCTGCTGGAGCAGTGGCGGCGCAAGGATCTCCCCTACCTGGTGCTGACGAACAACTCGATCTTCACCGCCCGGGATCTCAGCGCCCGGCTGCGACATTCCGGACTGGTCGTGCCGGAGGAGCGCATCTGGACCTCAGCGCTGGCCTCGGCCACGTTCCTGGCGAACCAGATCGACCCGGAGTCCAACGCTCAGGGCAGCTGCTACGTCATCGGCGAGGCCGGACTCACCACTGCGGTCCACGCGGCAGGCTTCATCATGACCGAGACCAATCCGGACTACGTGGTCGTCGGTGAGACCAGGAACTACAGCTTCGAGGCCATCACCAAGGCCGTCCGGCTGATCAACGACGGCGCACGGTTCATCCTCACCAACCCCGACGCGACCGGGCCGAGCCCGGAGGGCGTGCTGCCAGCCACCGGCGCCATCGCCTCACTGATCACCAAGGCCACCGGACGGGTCCCGTATGTGGTCGGCAAGCCCAACCCGATGATGTTCCGATCGGCGCTGAATCATCTCGGTGCGCATTCCATGGAGACCGCGATGATCGGGGACCGGATGGACACCGATATCGTGGCCGGCATGGAGGCCGGGATGCACACGATCCTGGTGATGACCGGGCTCTCCAGCCGCGCCAGCATCGCGGACTTCCCGTTCCGTCCGAACCAGATCATCGACGGCGTCTACGAGCTGCTCGAGGATCCCGTGGACCAGGACGACGACGCCCAGTAGATCCCTCGCACAGGACCGCCTGGCCCTGCCAGGACCGGACAGGCGATCACATAGAGTCGCCCGGCACCGCATTGCGGTGCCGGGCGACTCTATATGCGGATCGATCAGCGCGTGTGCGCAGGCTGCTTCTTGTCCCCCAGCGGCTCGATCCCATCAGAGGAGCTGGCGGGATCACTGACGACCTCGCGCTCAAGCTGAGCGCCTTCGACATCGACGTCTGGGATCAGGCGATCCAGCCACCTGGGCAGCCACCAGGCGGCGGGCCCAGCCAGGTGAAGCAGCGCCGGCACCAGCAGCAGTCGAACCACAAAGGCATCCAGCAGCACTCCCACGGAGAGCCCCAGGCCCATCGAGGCGATCATCGGATCATCGGTGAACACGAAGCCGGCGAACACCGAGGCCATGATCAGGGCTGCTGCGGTGACCACCGAGCGTCCGGCATGCAGGCCCTGGCGCACGGCCAGCCGCGGCGCGGAGCCGTGGGCGTAGGCCTCGCGCATCCCGGAGGCGGTGAAGAGCTGATAATCCATCGCCAGCCCGAACAGGATGCCGACCATCAGCACCGGCAGGAAGGTCAGGACCGGGCCCGGCGTCGTGACGCCGAAGACGTCACTGAGCCAGCCCCACTGGAACACCGCGACCACGATGCCCACAGCGGCCGCAAAGGACCCGACGAAGCCCAGCGTCGCGATCACCGGGAGCAGGATCGAGCGGAACACCATGATCATCAGCAGCAGCGAGAGCCCGATGACCAGGGCCAGGTACAGCGGCAGCGCATCGGAGATGACATCTGACATGTCGATCTGCGCCGCCGTCATCCCCGCCACAGAGAGCTGGACATCGGCAGCATCCGTGCCGGCGAGCGGGTTACCGTCGCGGAACTCATGCACCAGGTTCTCGGTGGACTCCGCGGCGGGCCCTTCCTCGGGAATGACCTGGAAGACCCCGAGCGTGTTGTCCTCGTTCAGCGCGGCGGGCACGGCTGCGGCGATGTTCTGATTCTCCAGCAGCGCGGTGCCGATCTCGATCTGATACTCCTGCGCCTGGGTCTCGTCGAGACCTTCGGGCAGATCGGCGAGGACCAGGAGCGGTCCGTTGACCCCCTGGCCGAAGGCCTCCTCGGTGGCGGTGTAGGCCTGGTAGGAGGCCGAGTCTTCGGCATTGGAGCTGGCATCGGGAAGTCCCAGGCGCAGATCGAAGGTCGGGATGGAGAGCACGCCGAGTCCGATCAGCGCCGCAGCGGCGATGCCGATCGCCTTGCCATGGCCCATCTGGGTGGTGATCTCCTTGCTGCGACGCTCACCGATGCGGCGGCGTTCCTTGCGGGCGAGGATCCGACGGCCCACCAGGGCAAGCATGGCCGGGGTCATGGTCACCGCCATGAGCACCGCGATGGCCACACAGGCGGCGGCGACGCTGCCCATCAGGGCCAGGAACGGCAGCCCGGTGACGTTCAGCGCCAGCAGCGCGATCACCACGGTGGCCCCGGCGAAGACCACGGCGTTGCCCGCTGTGCCGGTGGCCAGCGCGATCGACTTGTGGATCGCCATGCCGTCCTTCAGCTGCCGGCGGTGCCGGTGGATGATGAACAGCGAGTAGTCGATGCCCACGGCCAGGCCCAGCATGAGACCCAGGATCGGGGTCATCGACATCATCTCGACGACGCCGGAGAGCGCCAGTGCGCCGGCGACGCCGACACCGACGCCGATCAGGGCGTTGAGCAGCGGCAGTCCTGCGCCGATGAGTGTGCCGAGCATGATCAGCAGCACCGCTGCGGCGATCATCAGACCGATCAGCTCGGCGATAGAGAACAGGTGCGGGAGCTCGAAGTCCAGGTCCCCGCCGGGCAGCGCCTCGACGCCGTCGATCTCTGCCTCGGTGATCGCCTCGGAGACGGTCGCCAGGTCCTCGGCCCCGATGCTCTCCATGGGCTCGGTGAAGTTGATCATCAGCACCGCGACGTCGCCGTCCTCAGAGACCACCTGGGCCCCGGAGGAGAGCTCCAGCAGCGCGGCGCCGCGCTCGAGCTCCTCGGCGGCGGCGGTGAGCTCGTCCTCGCCGGAGTTCAGCTCCTCCTCCCCGGCCTCGAGCTCCTGCTGCGCGGCCTCAAGCTCGGCGCGGCTGGCGTCGAGCTCTGCCTGCTGCGCGTCGAACTGGGCCACGGCGGCGTCATAGATGCCCTGCTCCTGAGCATCGGCGATGGCCGCGTCGAGCTGCTCCTGGCCCGCATCGACCTGCTCGAGCCCGGACTCGATCTCCTCGCGGCCGGAGTCCAGCTCTTCGCGGTTGGTCTCGAGCTCCTGGCGGCCGGACTCAAGCTCCTCCTCACCCGAGGAGATCTCGCTGCGCGCGTCAGCGATCTGGTCCTCGGTGGCGAAGGGATCGGTGACGCCGCTGACGATGTCCTCGGTCTCGAGCTCCTCGATGAACTGCGCGACCTGCTCCTCCTGCTCCGCGGTGACCGGCTCGCCGTCCTCGGTGCGGAGCAGCGCCGAGGCGTTGCCGCCGCCGGAGTCCGGCATCTCCTCGGCCAGGCGATCCGCGACCGCGGTGGTCTCCAGGTCAGGAAGCGTGATCTGATCCGTCAGCTGTCCGCCGAAGGCGAGGAAGGAGCTGACGGCGAGGGCGAGCATGGCGAACCAGGCTGCCACGACGGTCTTGGCTCGGCGCGCGGAGAGCAGGCCGAGGCGATAAAGGAGCTTTGCCATGACACGATCATAAACGGAACGCGGCGTCTCGAAATTCTCTGCCGGGTTTGTGAAGCGGGTTTGTGAAGCAGGTCTGCGACCAGGCTCAGCGGATCAAGGGCGGTCGGTTCCCGCCTCGGGACGCAGCAGCCCGGTCAGGACGACGTCGACCAGGCTCTCCGCCCAGCCCCGGCTGGGGGCGGAGCCGATGAGCATCCGGAAGATCAGTGGGTCTCCGATCGCGGAGGCCGCCGCGGCGATGTCCACGCCCTCGCGAAGCTCACCGGCCCGCTCGGCCTCGCGGAGCCGCTCCGCGAGCAGCCCGTGATCCCACATGCTCGCCTGCTGCAGCAGGCGCTCCGTTCCAGGATCACCCTGGAGCCCGGCCGCCACGAGGCTGCGCGCCATCCCGACATGGGTCTCCCGGAAGGCTTCGACGATCATGCCGCGGATCCAGGTCAGGCAGTCCGCGCGCAGGTCACCGGTGGAGGGCATGGGGACCAGCTCGATCTCGGCGTCCCCGGTGAGCATCAACTCCAGCACCACGGCCGCCTTGGACTTCCACCAGCGATAGATGGTCTGCTTGCTCACCCCCGCCTCCGAGGCGATGGCCTCCACGGTGAGCTCCTCATAGGGGCTCGCACGGAGCAGCCGTGCCGTGGCGTCCAGGACCGCCTGGTGGGAGGCTTCGCTGCGCGGACGTCCCCGTCGCGGTTCTACGATCTCGGACCGCTGTGCCTCAGATGACATGGGCGACATCGTAGCGCGCCGAGACGCGCCCCGGGCCTGTGCCATCCTTGATCCATGACCGCTGCACCGGGGACCCCATGAGGGCTGCGCCGAGAAGCCGGCTGCTGGACCTTGACGAGCTGCTCGCCCGAGCCGGGGGCAGCGCCGGCGGAGTCCCGGACGGCATCACCGAGGATCTTGCGGCACGGCTCTTCGCTGCGCTGACCTCCCAGCTGCCGGGTGTCCCCGCCGCACTGTTGGAGAGCAGCGATCACGCCCGGACCACGCAGCCAGCCCGCAGCGCACACAGCATCTTGGCCTTCTCCTTCGGGACTCAGGCGGCGACGGTGAGCCACTCGCGGGGGCAGATGAGGGTGCGGGCCGACGGCGGAACCACCCGGCACCGGCAGCCCTTCTTCGACTGGCTCGCGGAGAACTGGCAGATCAGTCAGGGGTTCGGCGGCCCAGCACAGGCCGACGCTCCCCGGTTCGCACTCGGCTGGGTGGGCTGGCTGGGCTATGAGCTCAAGCGCGAAGCAGGCTCCCCCGACCCGATCGAGGATCCCACCGAGCCGACCGAGAGTGCCTCCCGGTCCGGCGATCTCCCCTCGGAGGAGGCCAGCCTGTTCCGCGCCACCCACGCCGTGGTCATTCATCATCACCGGGGGCAGCTGGAGCTTCAGTGCCTGGAGGCGGAGACGATGGGCGACTGGGAGGAGCGGGTGACCGGGTCCCTGGCAGGACTCCCGCGACGCCCCGCTGCGCCGGACGGGTCGGAGGGGTCGGAGCACCCCGATGCCGGGGACGCAGCGCCAGAGCAGCGCGGTGTTCTCCGTGAGGCTGCGGTCCGGGATTCCCGCAGCGCCTACCTTGCCGCGATCGTGCAGGCCAAGCGGGAGATCACCGCCGGAAACAGCTACGAGATCTGCCTGACCACCGCGATCACTGGAACTCTGACGCCGGGCAGCGCGCGCGGCGTCGAGGTGTTCTCGGCGCTGCGCGCTCGGAACCGGGCGCCCTTCACGGCGTTCCTGAGCATCGGGGAGACCGAGATCCTCTCCACCTCACCGGAGCGTTTCCTGAGCATCAGCTCCAGCGGCAGGGTGCGTTCGGAGCCGATCAAGGGCACCAGACCGCGCGGGTCCACCGAGGCGCAGGACCAGGCGCTGGTGGAGGATCTGCGCACCCACCCGAAGGATCGTGCCGAGAACGTGATGATCGCGGACCTGGTCCGCAACGACCTCTCGATCCACGCCGTGCCGGGGAGTCTGCGCACAGAGCGGCTCTGCGCCGTGGAGACCTACCCCACGGTGCACCAGCTGGTCTCCACGATCAGTGCACAGCTGCCGAAGCACACCTCCCGGGCGCGGGTCGTGGCCGATGCCTTCCCCCCGGGCTCGATGACCGGGGCGCCGAAGATCTCCACGATGGAGATCCTGCAACGGCTGGAGACCGGTGCCCGCGGGCCCTACTCGGGAGTGGCAGGGTACTTCAGCCTCAACGGCGCCTCGGACCTGGCGGTGCTCATCCGCACGGTCGTGCTCAGCGGCTCACCAGAGGCGCGCCGCTTCCACCTGGGGCTGGGCGGGGCGATCACCGCCGATTCGGAGCCCGCCGAGGAATGGGAAGAGGTGCGCACCAAGTCACGTGGCGTGCTGCAGGCCCTCGGGGCGCCGTTCCCCGAGCCAGCCGCCGCCCACCGGGAGGGGTGAGACGCACTGGCCGCACCGGCGCTGCTCAGCGCGGCCGGTCGAGGTTGCCGTGCTGCCGCGGGCTGCCGCTCGGCGCCGCCGCACTGCCACCAGCACTGCGCGCCGGTGTTGCTCGCCGCGCCGGTGTTGCTCGTCGCGCCGGTGTTGCTCGTCGCGCCGGTGTTACTCCCCGCGCTGGTGGTCAAAGGTGGCGAGCTTCTTCGCCTGCAGCTCCACGATGGCATCGAAGGTCTCGGCGTCCATATTCGCCGCGCTGACCATCAGCAGGTGCCTGCCGTAGTCCATGCTTGCCGAGAACCCGAGGACCTCCACCACGGACTCACCGTCGTGGACCTCCATGTCCAGCTCCAGGCCTCGGAAATCATGAGCCTCATAGGCCTCGAAGTCCACCGAATCGGTCTCGCCGCGCAGCGGCTGCGCGGTGCAGGCCTCGATGACCCGGTCCCAGATGGCCCCCGAGTCCGGCGACTCCTCAAGACCGAGCATCCAGACGTAGAGGCTCTCGGTGCGATCACCGAGCTCGTGCTGGTACTCCTGGACGACGCCGAGCTCTGGCCGCTCCCCGATCAGATCGGCGTTGATCCGGTCCATGGCGGAGGCACACTCCCCCTCGCCGAAGCTCTCGGTGTACACCTCGGCGGCGACTCCGAGCTGGTTCTGGAAGAAGTCCAGCCCGGTGAGCGTGGAGTGGCGGTCCGGGGTGAAGGGCAGCTCCGACTGGGTGAGCAGGATCTGTGAGATCTCGCGCTGGGTGAGCAGCTCCTGGGGCTCCGGCTCGGCCGAGGCCTCGCTGCCCGATTCGTCCTGGTCTGCGTCGTCGCCGCCTTCCGGGGAACTTCCGGACTCAGGACTCCCGGACCCAGGACTTCCAGACTCAGGACTCTCGGCTGGCAGGGAGCTCGCGGCGGCGGCATCCTGCGCGGGCTGCGGGTCCTCGGCGCCGGGCGAGCACGCAGTAATGGTCAGTGTCGCGGCGGCGAGGACGGCCAGGAGACGCGTGGTTCGGGTCGCGGAGGGCGCGGCTCGGCGGGAGCTCGAACGCAATCCGATCATGTTTCCTCAGGTCTCATCGGCACAGGTGAACGGGCCGAAGCCAGCGCTCCGGGATCCTGGGCAGAGAGTATATAGCCTCCTGGCGGAGGGCTCTACTGCAGGCCCGAGGTCAGCCGGAACGTATTGTCGAGGTACCGCACGTGCCAGGGCCTGCGCGCCCACTCCTTCTGGTCCAGCTCGGTGGAGAGCAGCAGGTATCGGGTGAAGACCTCCTCGATCTCGGCGACCTTGGCGACGTCGACGATCATCAGGGTGACTTCGAGGTTCAGCGAGAACGAGCGCATATCCATGTTCGAGGAGCCCAGCACCGCGACGTGTTCGTCGATGATCATGAATTTGGCGTGGAGCACATCAGGGTCCGGGTAGCGGAAGATGCGCACCCCCGCTTCGAGCAGGATCTGGTAGTAGGACTGCTGAGCATGTTGGACGGTGAACTGGTCGGCCTTCTTCGAGACCAGCACCATCACCTCCACGTCGCGGTGCGCGGCATTGGTCAGCGCGTAGAGCAGCGAGTCGTCGGGGACCAGATACGGCGTGGAGATGATGATCCGGTCCGTGGCCTGATAGATCAGATCGTTGAAGAGCCTCAGATTGTTCTCATCCGGGAACCCCGGTCCGGAGGGGACCACCTGGACCAGGGAGCCCCCGGATGAGGCTTCGTCGGCCTCCAGGTCCACCAGCAGCTTCTCGCCGAGGTTCTCGTTCGTCTCGGCGTACCAGTCCGAGGCGAAGACGATGTCCAGCCCGGTCACCGCCGGACCGGTGAGCACGACGTTGAGCTCCACCCAGTGGCGACCCATGCGCACCGCCGCCGGGCGCTGGTAGTGCGGTTCGATCAGGTTCGTGGAGCCGGTCAGCGCGGTGAGACCGTCGATGACGACGATCTTGCGGTGATTGCGCAGGTCAAGCCGGGAGAAGCGACGACGCAGCGGGCGGATCGGCAGCACCCGGTGCCATTCGATCTTGGACCGGCGCAGCCTGCGCTTGAGCCGGCGGTAGCCCTTGACCCGGGACGTCCCGAGGTGGTCGTAGAGGAAGCGCACCTTGACCCCGCGCTCCGCGGCGCGCTCCATCGCATCCAGGACCGGTCCACTGAACTCGGGGTCATCGCCGACGATGTAGAAGAGCACGTGGACGTATTCCCGAGCCTCATCGATCTGATCGACCAGCCAGGTGAACGTTGCCCGGTAATCCGTGATCAGCGTGAGCTGGTTGCCCTCCTGGATGGGGAAGGCTCCGAGATTGCGGTTGAGCACGACGGTGGCGCTGAGCTGTTCGTGCTCGCGCAGCTGGTCCGAGAGCTCCATCTGGCTGGTCGCCTCCAGCAGCGCCTCGTTCATCCTGCGCTGCCGCTCCTGGCGACGCGAGGAGAGCTTGCTGCGGCCCAGGAGCAGGAAGAGCGGCAGGCCCACCGCGGGGATGAAGAAGATCGCCAGCAGCCAGGCCATGGCCGTGTTGGGGCGTCGATTTGACGGGATGATCCCGATCACTGCCACCCGGACGCCGACCTCGAACACCAGGATGATCAGGAAGATCCACTGCGGGAGGTCGTCGAGTCCCAACCCGCTGAATGGCCACAGCACCGCATCCCCCCGTCCTTCCCTGCTTAAGCCTACTTGGTCCGTCCCGCACCCTCGCACCCGGTGCGCCGCACAGCGGCTAGGCTGTAGTCATGGCTGAGCACTTTCGTGATGACTCTGTGGCCGCCGTCGCCGTACGGATCGACGCCGAACACCCCCACGGTGCGGTCTTTGACCCGCACCAGCCCCAGCTGCGGGTCACCGACCTCGGTGCCATTCGCGGGGATGGGATATTCGAGACCATGTTCGCCGTCAATGGGACGCCACGAAAGCTCGATGCCCACCTGGCACGGCTGCGTCGCTCCGCGGCCATCCTCGACATCGGCGTCCCGCCTGCGGAATCCTGGGAGGCGGCGGTCGGACTGGGCCTTGAGGAATACCGCGCCCGGGGCGGGGTGCCCGAGGAGCTGGCGATCAAGCTGGTGGCCACCCGTGGGGTGGAGAACGAACCAGCCTCTGAGGACCCGGCCTTCGCCGGCACCTATTGGCTGATGCTGACCCCGGTGGCCGAGAGCATGCGCGCCAACCGCGGGAAGCCGCTGGCCGTGACGCTGCTGGACCGCGGATACGACTCCACGGCCGCAGAGCGCGCGCCCTGGCTGGTGCTCGGCGCCAAGACGTTGAGCTACGCGGTGAACATGGCGGCGCTGCGTCACGCCGAGGCCGGAGGCTTCGACGACGTCATCTTCACCACCTCCGACGGCCAGGTCCTCGAGGGCCCCACTTCCACCGTGCTGATCGCCCGGGCGGGGGGCGAGGGCGAGCCCCCGACCCTGATCACCCCGGTGCTGGAGACCGGCATCCTGCCCGGCACCACACAGGGCGCCATCTTCACCGCCGCGGAACGAGCCGGGTGGAAGCTCGGCTACGGCCCGCTCACCCCGGAAGACCTGCGGGCAGCAGACCATGTCTGGCTGCTCTCCTCGGTCCGACTCGCCGCCCCGGTGAATCGGATCGATGAGCACGAGCTCGCCGTGGACCCGGAGCTCACCGCGCAGCTGAACAGCTTCCTGGACCAGGACCTCCCGGTGAACCACCCGACGGACTGACGTCCCAGTTCGCGCGCATGCGCAGACTGTGCGGGCGCAGACGCAGACCGCGCATGCGTCAGCACAAAGCGGGCGGGCGTCGGCTCAGAGCGGGCGGGCGTTCTGCAGCACCGGAACCAGCTCTCGGGTCCGGCTGACCACGTCCACGTCCACCTCCGCGAGCAGCAGCTCCGGCGCCGCCTGGGCCTCGCTCAGCGGAACTCCCAGCGGTGAGACGATCATGGAATGCCCCACCCCGGTAGGAGCTCCCGGCACCGCATCCACGCCGGCTGCAGCAGGATCTGCCTGCCCGCAGGCAAGGATGTACTGGGTGGAGTCCAGCGCCCTGGCCTGGGCAAGCAGCCGCCACTGCGCGAGCTTGCCCTCCCCGGCGCCCCAGGAGGCCGGCACCAGGGTCACATGGGCGCCCGAACGGGCGTGGGCGGTGAACAGGTTCGGGAAGCGGATGTCATAGCAGGTCGCCAGCCCGAAGGTGACCCCGTCGACCTGGAACTGCGCCGGACTGCGGCCCGGCTGGACGCCGTCGGACTCCTTGAAGCCGAAGGCGTCGTAGAGGTGGATCTTGTCGTAGGCGACGTCGACCTCCATCTCGGAGCCGGTCGGGCCCACCGCGATCAGCGTGTTGACCACCCGGGGGCGGCCATCGGCGCTGGGCACTCCCGGGGTGAACATACCTGCGACGATCACGATCTGCGACTCCCGCGCGATGGCGCGGACCTGCTCGGCCCAGGGGCCGGTGACCGGCTCCGCGACCTCGGCGAGCGAATGCCCGAAGGCGCGCTGAGCGGCCTCGGGGAAGACCACGACGCGCGCCCCGGCCTGCGCGGCGCGCTGCGCGTAGTCGCGGATCAGCTCGAGATTGGCGTCCGGGTCCGGGCCGGTGGTGACCTGCGCAGCAGCTAAGAGCATCGATCAGACCTCCGCGCGGTCCCCGACCTTCTTGCGCAGCTTCTTCACCGTGGAGCTCGCGCCGCGCTGGGAGAGCACCTGCACGGTGGCCGAGACGGCGGCGGAGCCGATCGAGAAGGCCAGCGCGCGCTTGAGCGTCATCTCATCGTTGGCCACCCGCGGAGCGTCGTCGCCGGTGGCCTGCTTCCACACGAAGTCGAAGATGCGGGTCGCGACGAAGCCGCCGGCCAGTGAGATGCCAAGGGCCATGCCCTTGTCCAGAAGCTTGTCCACGGGGTTCTCCTCAGGTGGTGGGTCGGTGTCCTGGTGTTACTCTAGTGCACGTCATTTGAGACACGACAGGGGAGCACCCCTCGACGGAATGCCTGGCCGGAAGGCCAGCACCGCGTCGGCAGGGTGCTGAGAGTGGGCTGAAGGCCCAGACCCTCGCACCTGATCAGGTTAGGACCTGCGAAGGAAGTCGAGAATCTTCACTCGGATGCTCATGCTGCGGCGCGAGCCTCCCTCCTGCGTGCTCTTGGTCCGCCCCCACTCAGGGAGAAGCATCATGAGCAGCAGCCAGCACGCAACCTCCTCCGCCCGCAGCGGCACCGCCCACTCCCCCGCCCGGTCCTGGCGCTGGTCGGTCTCTGACATCGTGGTCGCCTCGGTGCTCGCCGTCGCCTCGGGGGTGATCTTCTGGGGCTGGAACCTCAGCTACCACCTGATCGGCAACCTCTTCGTCTTCTACCCGCCGGTGGAGACCCTGGTCCACGGGATGTGGCTGTTTCCCGCCGTCCTGGGTGCCCTGGTGATCCGCAAGCCTGGTGCCGCGATCTACTGCGAGATGGTCGCCGCGGCGGTCTCGGCGCTGCTCGGCTCGCAGTGGGGACTCACGGTGCTCTCCTCCGGCTTCATGCAGGGCCTCGGCGCGGAGCTGATCTTCCTGGCGGTGGCCTACCGCCGGTTCTCGCTGGAGTTCGCGATGCTCGCCGGGGCCGCCTCCGGACTGACTGGTGGGATCACCTATCACTGGATCGTGCCGATGTACGCCTACGCACCGGTCGAGACGGCCATCCACATCAGCTGCTTCGCGCTCTCCGGAGCGATCATCGCCGGGATCATCCCCTGGCTCGCAACCCGCGGGCTCGCGGCAGCCTCGGTGCTGGGACCGCTGGCCTCTCGCCGAGCCCACCGGGAGCCGCGGCTGAGCCTCGGGCGCTCCCGTGGGTGAGCCCGCAGGCCGCCCTGTACGTGACCACCCTGTACGTGACCACCCGGCCCCCGAGGCTGCACCGGGGCTGACGGCGACATCCCCGGGGCACCGGGAACGCGGGGTGGCCGTCACCGCGCAGCGTTGGTCCTGGACGCATTCCGAACGCCCGCATCCCGCGGTGAAGGACCTGGACCTGCGCATCCAGCCAGGCGAGAAGGTGCTTCTGGCCGGACCCTCGGGTGCTGGGAAGTCCACGCTGCTCCACGCGCTGGCCGGGGTGCTCCACGACGAGGAGGCTGAGGCCCACGGTACGCTCCTGCTCGACGGGGTCCCTCCCGAGAAGGCCCGAGGCAGGGCCGGCCTGATGCAGCAGGACCCGGAGTCTCAGGTCGTGCTCTCCCGGCTCGGCGACGACGTGGCCTTCGCCGCCGAGAACCTCTCGGTGCCCAGGGAGCAGATCTGGCAGCGGGTCCAGGCCGCGCTCAGCGATGTCGGCCTGCAGGAGCTCGGACTGGATCATCCCAGTGCGAAGCTCTCCGGGGGCCAGAAGCAGCGGCTGGCCCTGGCCGGGATCCTGGCCATGCGTCCAGGTCTGCTGCTGCTGGATGAACCCACTGCGAACCTGGATCCCGAGGGTGTGCGGCAGGTCCGTGACGCGGTGCTCGCCGCCGCTGCCGCCACCGGAGCCACGGTGATCCTGGTGGAGCATCGGCTCGAGGTCTGGGCGGAGCATATGGACACCCTGCTCATCCTGGAGACCGGAGGCGGCATCCGAGGACGACGACGCGCCGGTGACATCTTCACCGATGCGCCGCTGCGCGAGGAGCTGGGCGAGATGGGGCTCTGGGTGCCCGGCCGGGACCCGCTGCAGGGGCTGCCCCCGTGGCGGCAGGGATCCCGCGACCACCACGACGGCGCAGGTCAGCACGACGCAGCACCCGGCATGGAGCATCGAGCTGAGCCGAGCGCCGCAGAGAAGGGCGAGCCGCTGCTGCTGGCTCAGGGGCTCGCGGTCGGGCGCCACTCCCCCAAGGCCGGCTGGCGGCGGGCGCACCCCGCTCCACCGACGTTGACGGATCTCGACCTGGTGATCCGCCGGGGTCAGAGCGTGGGCATCACCGGCGCGAACGGCGCGGGAAAGTCCACGCTGCTGCTCACCCTGGCGGGCCTGCTCCCAGCGCATGCCGGCGGTGTCTCCGCCACGACGGAACTCACCGGCAGCGGACCCGGTGCGCTGGGCACCACGGACCCGCACCAGTGGCGCTCGGCGGAGCTGATCGCCCGGATCGGGGTGGTCTTCCAGGAGCCGGAGCACCAGTTCGTGCGCAGCACCGTGCGCGAGGAGCTCGCCCTGGGGGCCGAGCAGGCACGGGTGCCCGGCGGCACGGATCGGCTCTTCTCCGAGCAGCAGGTCCAGGAGCGGGTCGCTGAGCTGCTGGAGAGGCTGGGACTCACCGAGCTCGCCGAGGCCAACCCGTTCACCCTTTCCGGCGGGGAGAAGCGGCGACTCTCGGTCGGCACGGTGCTCTCGGCGGGACCGGAGGTGCTGATGCTCGATGAGCCCACCTTCGGTCAGGATGCCCGCACCTTCGCCGAGCTGATCTTGCTGCTGCGCGAGCATCTCGACTCCGGGGGGACGGTGTTGGCAGTCACCCATGATGCGGCCTTCCTGCGCGGGGTCGACGCCAGAGAGCTGAACATCCAGGCCCCTGACTCGGGCGGGCCGGCAGACCCTCCGCGTTCCGAGGCCCCCGGTGGGGAGCTCTTCGGGGCGCAGCGCTCGCTGTCCTGGCTGGGGCGGCGCAACGCGCTGGCGAAGCTTCTGGCGGTCTTCCTGATCACTGCGGCACTGGTGATGACCATCGATGTGGTCAGCTCCGGCGTCGTCATCCTGGCCAGCCTCGCGCTGCTGCCGCTGGCCGGGATCCGACCGGCGGGCTTCCTGCGGCGGATCTGGCCCTTTGCTCTCGGCGCGCTGGTGGCGGCCTGGGGCACTGCGATCGCCTCTGAGGAGTCCGGGCCGGTGGTCGCTGATCTCGGGTTCACCACGATCAGCGAGGGATCGATCGCCCTGGGGCTTGCACTGGGGGCGCGCGCCTTCGCGATCGTGCTGCCCTCGGTGATCGTCTTCTCCACCACAGACCCGACAGACCTCGCGGACTCCCTGGCGCAGCAGCTGCGACTGCCGGCTCGATTCGTGCTCGGGGCGCTGGCGGCGATGCGGCTGCTGGGGCTTCTCGCCGAGCATTGGACCACTCTCGGGCACGCCCGACGGGCCCGCGGAGTCACCGCGCAGGGAGGTCTCTTCCGGCGCATGCGCAGCACGGCCTCGCAGGGGTTCGGGCTGCTGGTCCAGGCCATCCGACTGGCCACCCGGCTCGCAGTGACCATGGAGTCTCGCGGGTTCGGCGCCGGAGCGCGCAGCTGGGCTCGTCCGGCACGATTCAGCCTGGCCGATGCCCCGGTGATCCTCGGCGGCGCCGCGATCGGGGCGCTGGCCGTGGGCGCGGCGATCCTCAGCGGCACCTGGAACCTGGTCTGGACCTGAGCCGCCCCGCCTGCGCTGACCTGCCTGCGCCGACCTGCCTGCGCCGACCTGCCTGCGCCGACCTGCCTGCGCCGACCTGCCTGCGGCGGACCCTCGCCGGTCCTCGGTGAACCGGCGGCTCAGCCGCGGGAGGGTGGGATGTCCCGGCTGATCCGCTCCACTGCGCTGGCGAGCTCGTCGTGGGTGAGCAGGTCCCGGCGCATGTGTTTGGTGCGGTAGCCGGAGCGGCCCACCACATGCGCGCTGACCGGAGCGGTGAGCAGCTGCAGCCCCCAGGCCAGCAGCACGATCGCCACCCACTCCCAGGATCGCCAGGTGATGGCGGCGGCCAGCAACAGGGACAGCAGGCCGAGCACCTGCGGTTTGGTGGCGGCGTGCATCCGCGAGTGCAGGTCAGGCAGCCGGACCAGCCCGACGCCCGCGGCCAGGGACATCAGACCGCCGATGAGCAGCAGGACCGAGGCCACGGCGTCGAGGATCAGGTCCGTGTCGAGAGCGTCAAGCATCGTGCCCCTCCTGGGTCGAAGACCTGCCTGGGGTCCGGCCCGAGGCTGGATCAGCACCGGACTCGGCCTCGCCCGAGGTGCGCGCAGGAGGGGTCGGATCATCGTGCCGGCGCGGAGTGAACCCGGAGCGGGTCAGCGCGGAGAACCACGAGGTGGACTCGTCCTCGCCCTCCTCGGCTGCCAGGCCGGGCATCCGAGGCGTGCTCACCGGATCATGGGGGGCCTCCGGTTCGTTCTCCGCGGCGACACCCGGGATGGCCGGCGCGACCGGCGGGGCAGGGTATGGGTCCTGCTCAGGAGTCTGGCTCGCCACCTCCTCCGGAGAGCGCACGACCACGTAGCGGGCGATGGCCACGGCGCCGAGGAACCCGATCACGGCGGTGATCACGACGAACATGATGAAGTCCTGGTGGTCGTTGACCACCATGTCCAGGATCATCATCGAGGCCACGATGATGAGCATGACGTCCAGACTGATCACCCGGTCCAGCACGGAGGGGCCCTTATAGACCCGGTAGACGCTGCCGAGGGCGCCCACGGCGAGCAGGACCTGGGTGATGGGCACCGCGATCTCCAGCATCAGTGCTCCACCTCCTCGATCGTGGTCCGCTCGGACGGGACGGGGCCGCCGGGGGTCTGGGTCGCGGCGGAGTCCCAGGTGGAGCGTTCGGCATCCCGGTCAGCCGCGCGCGGAGCATCTCCGCGGTGGATGAACGGGGTGTCGCGCTCGGTCTTGGAGAAGCCGGACATCCTGCCCAGTCGCTTCTCCGCCTTGACCACCGCCACATCCGAGCGGTTCCCGCAGGTCAGGATGAGCAGCGCCTCGGTCTTCAGCGCGTCCTGGCGGATCTTCTCGGCGTCCTCGTCAGAGTTCACGTCCAAGGCGTGGAGGTAGAGCGTCGCCGTCGTCCGGTCCACGTCGAGGACCAACGAGCCTGGCACCAGGGCCAGGGCGTGCCCGGTGAGGGTGACGATCAGGTCATCGTGGCTGCGCAGCTGCACGGAGATGATCGAGTTCTTCACCCTGGGCCCGACGACGATCGCGATCCAGGACACCTGGAAGGAGGCCGCGACCATCTTCATCAGGAAGCGCACGGTGAACACCAGACCCCACAGCGGGTTGAGCCGTCCGCTGCCGCGCAGCGGGGGCAGATAGAACACCCGCACGATGATCGTGGCATAGACCACACCGATGATCAGCGTCCCAAGGGTGAAGTCCTGCCAGATGGCCATCCAGAAGAAGCCGAGGAACGCGATCAGCGGCAGCTCCAGCTTCAGCGGCGTCTTAGGTCTCTTCATCACTGATCATCCTCGTCTGTGATCTCCGGGACAACCTCGGCCTCTTCGTCATCGGGCTGCAGCGAGGTCTCCACGGGGGCGTGCTCGGCGGCGCCGTCGTCGTCGAGCTCATAGTCGATCAGGAAGGTGGCGGCGTAGTCCTGAAGCTCATCGCGGACGCCCTCGGTGCGCTCGGGTCCGAAGACCGCCTCCAGGTACGGGGTGCGCTCATACATGTCCTGGGCGGCGGCCCGCGAGAAGTCCATCAGGGGTCCGGCGAAGACGGTGAAGGCCAGCGACAGCGCCACCAGCGCCGCCGTGGGCGCCACCATGGACATCGGCAGGAAACGCTTGTTCGCGGCACGCGAGTGGGCCAGCGTCTTGGACATCAGCTGACGCTCCGGGGTCTCGTCGGCGTCCTCAGGCTTGCGCCAGAAGCCGCGGGTCCAGATCCTGGCCACCGCCATCAGGGTCAGCAGCGAGGTCACCACCGAGGCGATCACCAGCGTCCAGGTGATCCAGGTGTTCTCCGCGATCCCGCCCTGCATCATGCCCAGCTTGCCGACGAATCCGGAGAACGGCGGAATCCCGGCCAGGTTCATCGCCGGGATGAAGAACAGCAGCCCCAGCACCGGCGAGATCTTCGCCAGCCCGCCCAGGCGCAGCACGTTCGAGGTCCCCGAGCGGCGTTCGATCAGCCCCGTGACCAGGAACAAGGTGGTCTGGATGGTGATGTGGTGAGCCACGTAGTAGATGGTCGCGGCCATCCCGATGATCGAGCTCAGCGCCAGTCCGAAGACCAGATAGCCGATGTGGCTGATCAAGGTGAAGGAGAGCATCCGCTTGATGTCCGCCTGGGCCAGGGCCCCGAGGATGCCCACGATCATGGTCAGCGCCGCGACGATCATCAGCGCCGTGTTGATCCGCTCCCCCGGGAAGAGCAGCGTCTCGGTGCGGATGATCGCATAGATGCCCACCTTGGTGAGCAGGCCGGCGAACACCGCGGTGACCGGAGCCGGAGCCGTGGGGTAGGAGTCCGGCAGCCAGAAAGCCAGCGGGAAGACTGCCGCCTTGATGCCGAAGGCCACCAGCAGCATCACGTGCAGGGTCAGCTGCATGCTCGGGTCGAGATCGCCCAGCTTCAGCGCCAGATCGGCCAAGTTCACGGTGCCGGTGGCGGCGTAGATCATCCCGATGGTGATCAGGAACAGCATCGAGGAGACGATCGAGACCACCACATAGGTCACGCCCGCGCGGATCCGAGACTCACCTCCGCCCAGGGTCAGCAGCACATAGGAGGCGGTCAGGAAGATCTCGAAGCCCACATAGAGGTTGAACAGGTCACCGGCGAGGAAGGCGTTCGAGACCCCGGCGACCAGGATCAGATAGGTGGGATAGAAGATCGAGACCGGACCGGAGTCGTCCTTCTCCTCCGCGGCGCCCTGGCCCACCGCGTAGAGCAGCACGCACAGGGTGATGATCGAAGAGACCAGCAGCATCAGCGCCGCGAACCGGTCGATGACCATCACGATGCCGAACGGTGCGGGCCAGCCGGCCAGGTGGATGGCGTGGGCACCGCCGTTCCAGACCTGGCTGAGCAGCGTGATCTCCAGGATCACAGTGATCACCAGCGCTCCGATGGTGATCGCGCGCTGGGCAGACTTGCTGCGGTAGAAGGCGAAGGCGAATCCGGCGCCGAAGAACGGGACCAGCACGGCCAGGGGTGTGAAGCTGAGCAGCTCGGCGTTCATCAGCGCTGACCTCCTTCGCTCGGGTCCGGGCCATCATGGGGATCGGTGGCCTGGGTCTCAGGAGGGGCCCCGCCGGCCTCAGGGTCCTCGGTGGGGTCGGCGTCCTCGGTGGGATCGGCGTCGGGCTCGACAGCGGCCTTCCGCGGCGGGCCGTCGGCGCGTCCGGCGCCGAGGGTGACATCGAGCTGATCAGGGTGCGTCCCGGCGTCGCGCACCGCATCGGTCGCATCGGCGGCCTCCGTGGTGTCGCTGACCTCAGTGGTGTTGCTGGCCTCAGTGGTGTTGCTGGCCTCCGTGGTGTCGCTGGCCTCAGTGGCCTGCGTGGTTCTGATGGCCCCTGCGGCTCTTGTGGCCCCCGTGGTCTCGGTGGCCTCGGCGGCGTCTGATCCGCGGCGCGGGTTGAGCAGCTGTCGGCCCGCGGCATCGGTCTCGTCGGTGAACTCGGTGGTCTCGGTGGCCAGCTCGGCGTCCTCCTCCACGTCGTGGACGTTGGCGTAGGAGGCGATGCGCCGGTCCTCCTCGTCATCGGCGAGCTCGTCCTGACGCGCCAACACCCAGGACCGGTAGATCAGCGCCAGCATGATGCTGACCAGGGCGAAGGCGATCACGATGGCGGTGAGCAGCAGCGCCTGAGGCAGCGGGTCGAGGTATTCCTCGGCGGCGATCTCAGGATCGTAGATCGGGGCCAGGCCGGCGCGGCCGGCGGTGTGCAGCAGCAGCAGGTTCACCCCGTTGGAGATCAGGATGATCCCCAGCAGCACCCGGGTCAGGGAACGTTCCAGGAGCAGGTAGATGCCGATGGCGAAGAGCGCGCCCATGAGCACCAGCAGCGTCAGGTTGATGGTCATCGTGCCACCCCCGCGGAGGTCTCGCCGTGGATGCCGTGGGCGGTGGTGGACGCACGCTGACCTTCACGTTCGCTGCGCACATCGATCTCCGAGCCCAGGCTGCGCAGGATGTCCACGATCAGGCCGATCACGACCAGGTAGACCCCGACGTCGAAGAGGATCGCGGAGACGAAGTGGTGCTCGCCGAGGATCGGGAGCGTGAGGTAGAAGTCGAAGGACTGGAAGGCCTGTCCACCGGCGATCAGCGGGGCCAGTCCGGTGAAGCAGGCGATCGCCAGGCCCCAGCCCATCAGGGCGCCGGCGGAGAACGGGATCGCAGCCTCCAGCTCGTAGCGTCCACCCGCCAGGTAGCGCAGCACGAAGGCCAGTCCCGCGAGCAGTCCGCCGGCGAACCCGCCGCCGGGCAGGTTGTGCCCGGCCAGCAGCAGGTAGAGCGAGATCATGATGATCCCGTGGAACATCAGTCGAGTGATCACCTCGAAGACGATGCTGCGATGCTCCGGGGCCACGGTGCGCCCGGCCACCAGCCACGCCTCCCGCGCCACGGTGGCGAAGGAGCGGGCCACCTTGATTTCGCGGACCTGACGCGGGGAGAGCGCCTTGTCCGAGAGCACCCGCCCGACGGAGCCGCTGGGCACCTCGTGGAGCTCGCGGCGCTGCACATCACGGCGCTTGACGAAGATCAGCGAGGCGACGCCGGTGGCCGCGGCGGCGAGCACGGTGATCTCACCGAAGGTGTCCCAGACGCGCAGGTCCACCAGGGTGACGTTGACGATGTTCGCACCCTGCCCGACCTCGTAGGCCATCCAGGGGTACTCCACCGAGACCGGTTCCGCGGTGCGGGCGTTCATCGACATCACCGCCACGGCCATCATGACCAGACCGAAGCCGACGCCCAGAGCGGCCCGGCCGAACTTGAACCGGGTGGGGCTCTGGGTCCAGATCCCGGCCGGCAGGCTGCGCAGCGCGAGCACGAAGACCACCAGGACGATCGACTCCACCAGCAGCAGGGTCAGGGCCAGGTCTGGGGCACCCTGCAGCGCGAAGATCCCGGCGATCCCCCAGCCGCACAGCGAGACCATCAGCACCGCCATGAAACGCTTCGGCGCCCAGATCGCGCCGCTGGCTCCGGCGAGGATGACCAGCGCCAGGACCACCTGCAGCGGCTGCTCCGCGATGATGTAGGAATCCAGCGCCCAACGGTCGGTGACCCCGGACCCACCGGGGGCGCCGAAGATGACCACCGAGAGCGGCACCAGGGTCGCCACGGCCAGGATGATGAACAGGTACCAGCCCAGCGCGCCGCGCTGGGTGCGGGCCGTGACCCAGGAGGAGAGCATGTCCACTCCACGCACGGTGGCGCGGTAGCCGCGCTCGGCGTCGAACACCGGGGACACCTTGGCCTGCCACCGGGCGAAGGGCTCCCGGGCACGGAAGAGCAGATAGCCCAGGACCCAGGTCAGCACGGAGAGCCCCAGCACCGGGGTCAGTCCGTGCCAGAGCGCGAGGTAGGTCGGCTCGACCTCCGGAGCCACCGGGTCGAACAGCGTGGAGAACGGTTCGACCAGCGCCTGCACCGGCTGCGGGAGAAGGGCGAGGACCAGTGTGGCGCTGGCGAGAATCATCGGGGCAGCCAGGAAGACGAGGGGCACCGGACCCTTGAAGACGGTCGGCGGCACCGTCGCACCGGAGGGCTCCCGCTTCGTCGCGAAGGCTCCCCAGAGGAAGCGGGCGGAGTACGCCACGGTCAGCGCCGAGCCCAGCACGACCCCGATCAGCACCAGCCAGCCCCAGGGCAGCACCGAGCCGGCGGCGGTGATCTCGGCGTAGCTGAAGAACGACTCGAAGACAACCTCTTTGGCCACGAAGCCGAAGAGCGGAGGGAGCCCTGCCATAGACGCGGTGCTGATCAGCGCGACGATGAACAGCGGCCGCTGGGTCCGCGCCAGCCCGGAGAGGCGGCGCAGATCACGAGTCCCGGACTGGTGGTCGATGATCCCGACCACCATGAACAGCGCCGCCTTGAACAGCCCGTGGGCCAGCAGCATGGCCAGTCCGGCGAGCGCCGCGTCTTCGGTGCCCAGCCCGTTGACCATGATCAGGAAGCCCAGCTGAGAGACCGTGCCATAGGCCAGCACCAGCTTGATGTCCGTCTGGCGCAGCGCCCGCCAGGCCCCGACCAGCATGGTCAGCAGCCCCAGGCCCAGCACCAGCGGCAGCCAGTAGCTGGTCTCGGAGAAGCCCGGAGCGAAGCGGGCCACCAGGTAGACCCCGGCCTTGACCATGGCGGCGGCATGCAGGTAGGCGGAGACCGGGGTCGGTGCCGCCATCGCGGCGGGCAGCCAGAAGTGGAACGGCACCAGGGCTGATTTGGAGAGGGCGCCCAGCAGGACGAGGGCCACTGCGATGTCCACGGCGGTCGCCGTCGTCGGGTCGGAGACCAATTCCGGGGCGGCGGCGAGGATCTCGGAGAGCCGGTAGCTACCGGTCAGCTGACCCAGCCAGAGCAGTCCCACCAGCATCGCCAGGCCGCCGAAGGTGGTCACCAGGAGTGCCTGGATGGCGGAGCGGCGGGCATAGATCCGGTGTGCCGAGAAGCCGATCAGCAGGAAGGACAGGATCGTGGTGAGCTCCCAGAACACGAAGAGCATCACCAGGTCATCGGAGAGCACCAGGCCGAGCATCGAGGCGGCGAAGGCGAAGAGCTGCGCCGCGAACGGGCCGGCGGCGCGCTCCGTGGCGGAGAAGTAGCGCGCGCAGTAGAGCATCACCAGGGCGCCCACGCCGAGGATCAGCACCGACATGGCCAGCGCGAGGGCGTCCATGCGGAAGGCCAGTTCCACGCCGAACTGCGGGATCCACTCGATGACTTCGGCCGGGGGAGCATTCGGCGCGCCGATGCCGGCCGCCTGGTCTGCCTCGAGCACCGTGGGGATGTAGCCGAGGATCAGGATCGTGGCTGCACCCAGGACCGCGGCGAGGAAGAAGAAGGTGCGGCGGCCGAAGCGGTGGAAGAGGAATGGGGTCAGGACGCTAAGCGCGAACAGCGCCGTCAGCATCCAAATGATCACGTACCCCGCTCCTCTCCAGTCATCAACTCCTCGCGCGCCCGACTGCGAGTCCCTGAAAACAAGGTTCTGCGGCGGCAATCCTCTCTATGTTAACAAACCAGGGTTACTATGCCGCAATGAGCACCACTGAGCCCGCCGCGGCCGCTGTCCTGGAGCCGTTGAAGAAGCGGCTGATCGCGGTCTGGAGCCTGTGGAGCTGGGGCAACGCCACAGTCAGCGCGGTCATGGTGACCTTCGTCTTCGGCACCTACATCGCCGACGCGGTGGGGCCCGGGGGTCAGGGCACGCAGTACCTGACCACGGCGAACACCATCGCCGGGCTGATCATCGCGCTCACCGCCCCGGTGATCGGGCAGCGCGCGGACAACGGCGGGCAACGACGACGCTGGCTCGCCCTCAACACGCTGATCGTCGTGGCGCTGGTCGCCGCATGCTTCTTCGTGAAGCCGGATCAGGCCTACCTGGTCCTCGGGGTGACGCTGATGGCCACGATGACGCTCTTCGACGAGTTCGCGAACCTGAACTACAACTCGATGATCACCGACATCGCGGACTCCCCGCGGATGGGTCGGGTCTCGGGGGTCGGCTGGGGCTCGGGCTATCTGGGTGGCATCGTGATCTTGGCCATCGTGTACTTCGGACTGGTCGCTGGGGAGCCGCCGCACCTGTTCGGCCTCGGCGAGGACGAGATGGTCAATGTCCGGGCCGTGGCGCTGGTGGCCGCCGCCTGGTTCCTGATCTTCTCGCTGCCGCTGCTGCTGACCCCGCTGAAGACCGCAGACCAGGAGGTCGTCCAGGAGCGGGTCAGCATCCTGGAGTCCTACCGCCGACTCCTGGGACTGATCCTCGGGCTCTGGCGCGAGGACCGGAACACCTTCTGGTTCCTGGTGTCCTCGGCGATCTACCGCGACGGGCTCTCCGCGGTGTTCACCTACGGCGCGATCCTCGGCGTCACCGTCTTCGGATTCACCACCTCAGACATCCTGCTCTTCGGCATCGCCGGGAATGTGGCGGCGGCGCTGGGGGCGTTCATCGGCGGCTGGTTCGATGACCGGGTCGGTCCGCGTCGGGTGATCGCCACCTGCGTGATCGCGCTGATCCTGACCGCCGGTCTGCTGTACTTCCTCGACGTCGAGCGCAGCCTGGGCGGGTTCGTGATCACCCCGACCGGAGCCTTCTGGGTCTTCGGGCTGATGCTGTGCGTGTTCGTCGGGCCGGCGCAGTCATCCTCCCGGGCCTTCCTCGCCCGGCTGGCCCCGCCCAGCCGGGCCGGAGAGCTCTTCGGCCTCTACGCCACGGCGGGACGCAGCGTGTCCTTCCTGACCCCCGGACTGATCGCGCTGCTGCTCTTCAGCGCCGGCGGCAGCGACAAGGCGATCATCCTCGGGGTGGTGGTGATCCTGAGCATCGGGCTGGCCACCCTGGCGCTGGTGCACAATCCCACCGGGCCGGCAAAGATGCGCGAGCACCGGGTGCTCAGCCGCAGCTGACCCGGGTCAGCGGATCAGCGGATGATCGTGCGGTGGAAGTTCGCGTGGCTGCGTGAGGCGGTGGGGCCACGCTGTCCCTGGTAGCGCGACTGGTGCACCCCGGCCCCGTAGCCGTACTCGGCCGGGGAGGTCAGCCGGAAGAAGCAGAGCTGCCCGATCTTCGAGCCCGGCCACAGCTTGATCGGCAGCGTGGCCATGTTGGAGAGCTCCAGCGTGACCTGCCCGGAGAAGCCGGGGTCGATGAAGCCCGCCGTGGAATGGGTGAGCAGCCCCAGTCGACCCAGTGAGCTCTTCCCCTCAAGGCGTGCTGCGACGTCGTCGGGGAGGGTCACCGACTCATAGGTGGCACCGAGCACGAACTCCCCGGGATGCAGGATGAAGGGCTCCTCCGGGTCCACCTCCACCAGCCGGGTCAGCTCCGGCTGGTCTGCGGCCGGGTCGATATGGGCGTATTTGTGGTTGTCGAAGAGCCGGAACATGCGCTCCAGGCGCACATCGACGCTGGAGGGTTGGATCATCGAGAGCTCCAGCGGGTCCAGGGTGATCCGCTCGGCGTCGATCTCGGCTCGGATGTCTCGATCAGATAGCAGCACCCGCCCAAAATACCCCAGCTCCCCGGTGCTGGAGGATCAGACGGGCCCGCTCGCATTGCATTCTGCGCGCGTCCGTGATCGCGTAGAGACATGACCGAGACTCCTGAAACTCAGCCCGAGCAGACCACCGCCACCGATGTGCCGACCGGCTCCGCCGCCACCCTCGAGCAGGTCCTGATCGAAGGCAAGGACGGCAAGGCCCAGGCCGGAGAGATCATCCGGACCTTCCTGACCAGCAGCGTCTTCTTCCTCAGCCCCGAGGAGGTCAACGACGAGACCGGTTCGGTGAACCCGCTCACCCTGCAGGACAACGAGGGCAACCCGCTGATCGCGCTGTTCAGCACCACCGAGAACATCCCGGATGACTACAAGGAGCACGCCCCGCACGCCGTGGAGGCCCCCGGGGTCGCCATCGTGCAGTCCATCACCGGAGCCGGCGTGATGATCGACGCCGGCCAGGAGCATGGCTTCCAGATCTCCGCAGAAGGCGTGGAGCGGATCCGCACCGACTTCATCAGCCCCGCCGAGGACGCCGAAGCCCAGTCATGAGCTGATCCGCGCGTCGCAGCGGCAGGCCCGGGGCCCCACCGGGGCTAGAGTGTTGAGCTGAATCTGCTGCGAAGACGGGGAGGAGTGTCATGGGCGCGGTCCTCTCCGGCTTCACCATCATCTGGCTGATCATCGCGGTCGGCTGGATCATCGGCAGGTTCGGGGTCCTGGGTCCCGACGCACGGGTGGCGCTGAGCCGGGTCGCGTTCTTCGTGGCCTCGCCCTGCCTGCTCTTCGTCACCATCTCCGAATCCTCGTTGCGCGCGGTGCTGGGACCGCAGTTCCTGATCGCCACCCTCGGCGCGCTGAGCACCTTGCTGGCCTTCGTGCTGATCGGACGGTTCCTGCTGCTGAAGTCGCGGCCCGGCTCCGACCTGATGATCGGCGGCATGAGCGGGTCCCTGGTCAACGGCGCGAACCTCGGATTCCCGATCGCGGCCTATGTGCTCGGTGATGTGGCGCTGGCCGCGCCGATCATCATGTTCCAGCTGGCGATCTACACCCCGATCTACGTCACCGCGCTGGACCTGCTGACCCGCGACCAGGGTTCCATGCCGAAGGTCCGCCCGCACCCACGGATCTCCGTGCTGCGCAGTCTGGGACAGTCGGCGGTGAACCCGATGATCATCGGAGCCACACTGGGCCTGCTCTTCTCCTGGCAGCAACTGAGCTTCCCCACCCCGGTGCAGGAAGCCATCGAACTCCTCGCCGGAGCCTCGATCCCGCTGATGCTGCTGGCCTTCGGCCTCTCCCTGGTGGGCAGCCGCCCCCTGGACAAGGCCACAGGCCGGCGTCGTGACGTGTTCCTCGCGGCGGGACTGAAACTCATCCTGCACCCGGTCCTGGCCTGGCTGCTGGCCGCGGTCGTCTTCGGCCTCGACGACCACCAGGTGCTCGTCGCGGTGGTCATGGCAGCGCTGCCCACGGCGCAGAACGTGCTGGTCACCGCCGTGCGCTACCAGGCCGGTGAGGTCATCGCCCGCGACACCGTGCTGCTGACCACCATCGCGGCGATTCCCACCGTGGTGCTCGTCGCCGCCCTGCTGGGCTGAGCGCAGCGTCCCGAGGCTCGGGATGCCACACCGGTCGTTGCTACGCTGAACCCATGTCGCAGGCCCATCACTCCGCCCCGCCTCCCCCGCCGGAGGCTCCGGGACGTCCATCCGCGCACCGCGGACTGCTGGTGGCCTGGTCCGCCGCACTGGTGATGGCGCTGATCGCCGGAGGGGTCGCCATCTGGCAGGTCAGCGAACGGATCTACACGCCGGGCCAGACCGCCGAAGAGTACTGGGACTCCATCACCCGGGGCAGCGGCTCCGAGGCCCTGGGCTTCTTCGACCCCTCCGTGCTGGAGGCGACGCAGGACGAGGACGTGGACAGCCTGCTGCTCGACGGTGAGCCGCTCGCGCGCAGCACCGCCGGGATCGAGAACGCCCGATTCGGCGAGGACCTCGAGCATCAGGGACGTGCGCTGATGCAGTTCGACGCCGCGGGCGAGAGCTTCGAGACCCAGCTGCCGATGACGGTGAGGCAGAGCACGCTGGGAGTCTTCGATGACTGGGAGCTCAGCGCGGCCGCGATGACCCAGATGCAGATCGACGTGCCCGGCGCCGCGGCGGGCGGCATCGCTGCGATCACCGTCAACGGGGAACCGGTGAACCTTCAGGAGGACTCCGCGACGCTGCGCAGCTATGTCCCGGCCGTGGTGGAGACCGCCGTGGAGAGCGAATGGCTGGTCGGGAGCAGCCGGTATGTGGTGGTCCAGGACGCCGCCGAGCAGGGCGAGAGCCGGACACATCAGATCGAGCTGGAGCTGGAGGCCTCCGAGGCTGCCCAAGAGCTGCTCCACGAGGAGGTCCAGGCCTATCTGGCCTCCTGCGCGGAGCAGCAGGTGCTGATGCCCGCCGGCTGCCCCATGGGCATCAACACCCCCAATCAGGTGGCCACAGAGTCGATCAGCTGGCAGATGCCGGACCCCGAGGAGCTCACCCTCGACTTCGACGATCAGGGATGGCAGATCACGGGGACCGAGATGCAGGCCACGATCCGGTTCGACTCGCGGCACTTCCACGACGGGGCGAGCCTTCAGGAGAGCCACCAGGTGAACTTCGCGCTTGACGTCGAAGTCGGTGCCAGCGGCGAGGAGCTGATCGTCGCGGTCTCCGGATCCGATTGACCCACCGGTAGACTCTCCCCCTGTGGCTGCCCAGAAGACTGCGATCCGCGACGCAGCGGAGACCCGGTCTGCCGTGGACCCCGAGGTTCTTGAAGCCGATGGGCTGAGCTCGGTCCAGGTGCTGGAGCGGCACCGGCTGGGACTGGACAACGTCCAGCCGCGGACCACCTCGCGCTCGGTCACCGATATTCTGCGCACCCACCTGATGACGCTGTTCAACCTGATCATCGGGATCTGCGCGCTGGCCATCATCGTGCTGGGACGCTGGCTCGACCTGCTCTTCGCCGTCGCCGCGGTGGCCAACGTCTTCATCGGGCTCTTCCAGGAGTACAGCGCCAAGCGCAAACTCGATGCGATCGCGCTGCTGCATCAGGACCAGGTCCGGGTGCTGCGCGACGGCATGCTCCTGGAGGTCCACCGGGAGCAGATCGTGTTGGACGACGTCGTCGAGCTGCGCCGCGGCGATGAGGTCCCCGCCGATGGTGCGGTGCTGCGCTCCGAGGGACTCGACGTGGACGAATCCATGCTCACCGGGGAATCCGACGCCGTGGCCAAACGCCGCGATGACCGCCTGCTTTCCGGGACCGCCGTCGTCGCCGGCTCCGGACGGTTCCGGGTGACCGCGGTCGGCGAACGGGCCCATGCGGTGAAGCTGGCCACCGAGGCCAAGCAGTACCAGAAGATCAACTCCGAGCTGCGCCGAGCCATGGAGAGGATCGCCTTCTGGCTCTCGCTGGTGCTGCTGCCCATCGTTGCGGTGGTGCTCAACGGGCAGATGCAGGCCTTCGGCGGCTGGGGCAGCGCCTGGGACACCGGGCAGTGGCGCGACGCCGTCCTCACCTCGGTCTCCTCGGTGACCGCGATGATCCCGCAGGGGCTGGCGCTGATGACCACCATCGCCTTCGCCGTGGCCGCGGTGAGTCTCTCCAAGGAGAACGTGCTGCTGCAGGAACAGCCGGCCGTGGAGATCCTGGCCCGCGTGGACGTGGTCTGCCTGGACAAGACCGGCACCCTCACCGATGGCACCATCGCCTTCCACGGCGCCACCGCGCTGAGCCCGCAGGGACTCCCCGCGGTCCGGCGTCGGGACCCCCGGTCCACCGCGCTGGAGGGCACCGAGGAATGGGAACAGGTGTTGGCGTTCTTCGGTGCCGACGAGCGCGCCAATGCCACTGCGGCGGCGCTGCGCGCACCGTATACCGCGCTGCCCCGGCACCGAGCGGCCAGCCAGGTCCAGTTCTCCTCGGCTCGACGCTTCTCCGCGGTCAGCTTCGCCCAGGACGCCGGCGGTCTTGCCGGGCACTGGGTGCTCGGCGCCCCGGAGATCCTGCGTGGCGAGGCCACCGACGCCCAGGTGCAGACCGAGGCGCTGCTGCGCCGCACCGATGAGCTCTCCAGCCAGGGGCTGCGCACGATGCTGCTGGCCCACGCCCCGCTGGAAGCTCCCCTGCCGGCAGAAGGGACCGGTCCGCTGGGGCGCGGGCACCGACTCCCCGAGGCCATGGTCCCGGTGGCGCTGCTGACCTTCAAAGAGAACGTCCGCCCCGAGGCGCACGCCACGTTGGAGTACTTCCGGGAGCAGAACATCGCCCTGAAGGTGATCTCCGGAGACTCCCCCAAGACCGCGGCCGCCGTGGCCCGTGAGGTGGGGATGGTCGTGGAGGGCGACGCCGTGGACGCCTCGACGCTGCCCGAGGATCCTGCGGCGCTGCGCGAGGTCCTGGAGCACCATGGCGTGTTCGGCCGGGTCTCCCCGGAGCAGAAGCGCACCATGGTGGAGGCGCTGAAGGCCGCCGGGCACGTGGTCGCGATGACCGGGGACGGGGTCAACGACGCGCTGGCCATGAAGAAGGCAGACCTGGGGATCGCCATGGGCGACGGCGCACCTGCCACCAAGGCGGTCTCCCGGATGGTGCTGCTGGACGGGCGCTTCGACCGGCTCCCCTCGGTGCTGGAGCAGGGCCGCAAGGTCATTGCGAACACCGAGCGGGTGGCGCATCTGTTCCTGTCCAAGACTGCCTACGCGATCCTGCTCGGGCTCATCTATGGGCTGCTCTTCTGGGAGTTCCCCTTCCTGCCCCGGCAGTTCTCCACCGTGGACTTCCTGATGATCGGCTTCCCCGCCTTCTTCCTGGCGCTGATGCCCAATCCGCGACGCTACCGCCCCGGGTTCCTGCGCCGCTCGATGCTCTTCTCCGTTCCGACGGCGATCGCGATCGTGCTCGCAGTGGTCACGGTCAGCGCATTCGGCCGCTACCTGCAGGAACCCTCCGCAGCCATCCAGACGGCGGCGACGCTGTGCCTGACCGCGGTGGGACTCTGGGTGCTCAACGTCGCCCTGCGCCCGCTGACCTTGCCTCGAATCGCGCTGATCGCGATGATGTACCTGCTGCTGGGCGCGGTGCTGCTGGTCCCGATCTCCCAGCAGTATCACCTCTTCGCGATGCCCTCCGCCGAGCTGCTGGCGGCCGCCTTCGTCGCCAGCATCCTGGGCTGCGGCCTGGTCGAGGTCGGCAGCCGAGCGGTCACGGCGCTGACCAGCCGGCGAGCGGCATCCGGGAATACCGGTCCTGCTGCGGACGCTGGATAATGAAGCACGTGATGAGCACCCGACCTTCTTCGAAAGTGAGCCGAACATGCTGAGGACCGTCATGGGCGGAAAGATCCACCGCGCCACCGTGACCCACGCGGACCTGCACTATGTCGGATCCATCACCGTGGATGCCGAGCTGCTCGACGCCGCCGGAATCGTGGAGGGCGAGAAGGTCCAGGTGGTCGACATCACCAACGGAGCGCGCCTGGAGACCTACACCATCGCCGGACCACGCGGCTCCAGAGTCATCGGCATCAACGGCGCCGCCGCGCACCTGGTGCATCCCGGGGATCTGGTCATCCTGATCTCCTACGTGGTCGTGGACGCCATCGAGCTCTCCGCGCATCAGCCCCAGGTGGTCCACGTGGACACCGAGAACCGCATCGTGGAGCTCGGCCACGACCCGGCGCAGCCCGTGCCCGGCGCAGTGGATCAGCTGGACCCGCGCACCGCAGTGCTCACCTGAGCCGCAGATACCACCTGAACCGCAGAGACCAGGGATCCGCCTCATCCGGGCGCCATCGACGAGAAGCCATCCGGCGCTGTTGAGCCCCGCAGGGGTCAGCCCGTGGTGGAATCAGGCCCGATCAGGGGTCATGGCCGTGACATCGGCCGGCAAAGCAGACTAAGTTCTAGAGGGACTCGTGCCACACGAGAGACTCATCCACCGTCAGAACGGAGTTGACCATGCGACTGTTCACACTGGGCGCCGGCGTTGCCATCGGCTACATCATCGGCAGCAAGCGCGGCAAGGCAGAATTCGAACGGAGCCTCAACGCCGTGAAGAAGAGCGCCGCCGAGACCTGGAAGGACCCCAAGGTCCAGGAGACGGTCACCAAGGCAGGAGAGACCGCCAAGCAGTACGTCTCCACCGTCACCGACTCGGTCAAGAAGCAGGCCAACGACGCCGCGTCACCGGTCACCGACAAGGCCGTGGAGGCCGCCGCACTGGCCGAGGACGCCGTGAAGAAGGCCGGCAGCGGGGCTGAGAAGCTGGTCGATCAGGCAGCCGAGAAGGTCGAGAAGCAGGCCGACGCCGCGGATAAGAAGGCCCGCGAGTCTTCCAACGGCACCTCGGGCTCCTCCGCCTCCTCAGGCAGCGCCGGGTCCTCCACCAAGCCCGCTGGATCCGCCTGACTCTTCGCGCACACGCCGCACCGGCCGTGGGACCAGCCCTGGAATGGGGCGGGCCCACGGCCGACCTATATCCTGAGACCTATGCCGCTTGAGACCTTCGCCGCCCGCCTGATCGCCGAGACCTTGGGCTCGGGATCGCTGAACGAGTACCCCGAGGCTCCGCGTCACGATCAGCTGCTCCGGCGAGCGCTGCGCCGGCGACGGGTCACCCTGCGACCAGTCGGGGAGAGCAGCCAGGTGTTCGTCTTCGGCGGGGTGGTCGTCGGCGGAATGGATTCGGTGGTGACCACTTTGGTGAGCGCGCATGCCCGGCGCATCACCGCAGACGCGCAGCTGCTGCGCCGGCACCTTGAGATCCAGGAGCTGCCGCTGCCCGCCGAGGACGCGGCCGCTGCCCGCCGGGCGCCAGGCGAGGCATCGGGCCCCAGCAGGGTCCGGGCCTTCGTCGTCGGCGACCGGGTCTGCTGCTCTCTGCTGCGAGTACCGGCCACCGTGCTCGGTGATGGCCGCTCAACCCTGGCTCAGCTGATCCTCCACGACGCCGGGGTGCGCTCTCGGCACGCGCTGCTGGCCGATTCGGCGGTGCCCGGCCCTGTGCATGCTCCCACCGGCACGGACGTCCCCGCCGGCACCGATGTCTCAACCAGCAGGGGTGTCTCAACCAGCACCGGTGCCTCAACCAGCACCGATGTCGCAACCAGCACGGTGCAGTCGCGGCTGCGGGACCGGGGCTTCGATCCGGAGCAGGTGCCCGCAGAAGGCAGCCTGATGCAGCTGCAGGACTCTGCGGAGCTGGCCTCCGGCGGGCTGACCATCGATGTCACCGGGATGCTCCCCGATGCCCTGCATGAGCTCGCCGCGGAAGCCGTGATGGCCGTGCCGGGGCTCTACGCCGCCGCCGTGGACCTTCTGGTCCCGGACCTGGAGTCCGCCGAGGACGCGCTCGTGCTCACGGTGCTCCCCGACGCCGACATCAGGCCAGCGCACATGCCTGCTTACGGCGAGTCCCGGGACGTGGCCGGCGCGATCGCCGATGAGATCCTGCTGCGCGCCTCGCGCTGAGCTCCTGCGCTGCAGCGGCGCGCGGGATGATCTGCGCGCAGATGCGGGCCTTCCTCCAACAGCGCCTCGCGAAGGGTCACCGGTGTCTGGGGGCGCTCCGGCAGCAGTCCGCGGCGCCGCAGCTCGGGGGTCACGAAGGTCTCGAAGCGCTCGAAGTCTGCGGGCCGGACCGCCGCCGAGATGTTGAACCCGTCCACTCCGGAGAGTTCCTGGAAGCGGACCAGCTCATCGACCACCTGCACCGGATCTCCCACGATCAGCGGCCCGCGTCCGCCGATGGAGATGAACTCCGCGACATCGCGGACCGTCCAGCGCTTGGCGGGGTCCTTGGTGAACATCGCCAGCGCGGACTGATTGGCCTCGGTCTGCACATCGCTGACGACGTCGTCCTCGGCCAGGCCTGAGAGGTCGACTCCGGTCCACCCGCCGAAGAGCGTGAGCGCCGAGGCGGTGTCCACGTAGTCCCGGTATTCCGCCAGTCGTGCCTGCGCCAGGTCCTGGGTCTCGGCCACGAGGATCGTCGCCATCGCGAAGAACCGGACCGACTCGGGATCCCGGCCGGCCTCGAGCAGCTTCCCCCGGGTGTCGGCGACCTGGTGCGCCAGTCGCTGCGGTGAGGAGCTGATGACGAAGATCGCCTCCGCGTGGTCCACCGCGAACTTCTGACCGCGCGCCGAGGAGCCCGCCTGGAAGAGCAGCGGTGTGCGCTGGGGGCCCGGGTGGGTCAGCATCTCCCCCGGCACATCGAACCACTCCCCGCGGTGGCTGATCGGGTGCACCTTCTCCGGGTCCACGAAGACCCCGGTGGACTTGTCCGCCAGCACCGAACCCGCCTCGTGGGAGTGCTCGAAGAGCTTGTACATCACCTCGAGGTACTCATCGGCACGGTCGTAGCGCTCATCATGCGGGATCTGCCCGCTGAGTCCGAGGTTTCGCGCTGCGGACTCCTGGTAGCTGGTCACGATGTTCCACGCGATCCGTCCGCGGGTGAGGTGGTCCAGTGTGGCCAGGCGCCGAGCCAGTGCGTAGGGGGCCTCATAGGTGACCGAGGCGGTCAGCCCGAAGCCGAGGTGCGTCGTCGCCGCAGCCAGGGCCGGCACCATGACCTGAGGGTCCAGCAGCGGGAACTGCACGCCACCCCTCGCGGCAGCCTCGGCGGTGCCGCCGTAGACGTCGTAGACCCCCGGGATGTCCGCGAGGAACAGCGAGGAGAATCCGGCGCGCTCCACGGTCCGGGCCAGCTCGGTCCAGTACTCGAGGGTGTCGAACTCCTCGATGCGGGAGTCCGGGTGCCGCCAGAGTCCTGGAGACTGATGCACCGGGACCACCATGTCGAAGGCGTTGAAATGGATGGTCATGACTTCTCCTTGGCCTCGCCGATGGCGTTGAGCCCCCGAGGCAGGGTGCCGTTGATCTCATGGTCCCCGAGCGAGCGGGCACGGAAGACGATCGGGTTATGCGTGGCGATGGTCTGCGCGTTGCGCCAATGCCGGTCCAGCGCCTTGGTGCGGACCGTGGCGGAGGCACCGGCGGTCTGAAACAGCTCCAAGGTCACGGCCAGCACCAGGTCCGGCACGCTGATCTGGGCCTTCTCCACGGCGATCTCTGCGTCGTGGATCTCGCGCGGCGCCGGAGCGCTGAAGCCAGGGTCACCGGTGCCGGCCTGCAGGCCCGCGATCAGCGCCCGGTCCACGGCGCGGGCCGCTTCGAGCACCGCAGCCTCGGCCACGAAGGCCTTCGAGGACATCGTCCCGACCACCTGCTGGATCAGCGGATCCTGCCGGAAGGCCTGTCCGGCGGTGGAGGTGTTGAAGGTGCGGGTGCGCCGCGCCAGCGTGGAGGTCGCGTCGGCCAGGGCGGCCTTGGCGATGCCAGCCTGGACGGCGAGCAGATAGAGCTGGAAGAACGCGGCCTCATGGACGGACTCGTGGTCGCCGGGGCTGCGCTGGAGGACCGCAAGGTCCTCCACGGCCACCGACTCCAGCAGCGTGGTCCCGGTGCCGGTGAGCTTCTGCCCGAAGCCGTCCCAGTCATCGAGCAGCGTGACCCCGGGGGCGTCGGTGGGCACCACCGCGAACCGACGTCCCTCCCCCTGCCCTGCTTGGGCGGCCGAGACGCGGGTGTAGGTGGAGAAGATCGTCCCGGTGGAGTAGTGCTTCTCCCCGGTCAGCAGAGCCGCCCCGGTCGGGCCGGATTCCAGTCGGGTGTTCAGGCTGCCCAGCGCATTCCCACCCCGCTCGGTGGAGGCGTTGCCCACGGTGCTGCCGCTGAGCACCCGGGCATACCAGAGCTCACGGATCGCCGCGGGCTGGAAGCGCAGCGACTCCACGAAGCCGAAGTGACCGCGGTAGAGGTGTGCGACGTTGGAGTCCGCCTCGGCAAG
The DNA here is from genome assembly GCF_014138825.1 of Nesterenkonia sandarakina. Taxonomy (NCBI): domain Bacteria; kingdom Bacillati; phylum Actinomycetota; class Actinomycetes; order Micrococcales; family Micrococcaceae; genus Nesterenkonia; species Nesterenkonia sandarakina. The sequence goes on from NZ_JACJIH010000001.1 coordinate 1,916,642, forward strand.
CGCGATCACCTCGCGGATCAGCTCCTCGACGCTGAGATCCGCGCCGCCGAACTCGGCCGGGACGCGCAGGGCGCCGAAGCCGGCGGCGTCGAGCCAGCCGACCTGTTCGAAGGGCAGGATCCGATCCAGCTCACGCTTGACGGCCCCCTCCCGGATCCGGGTGAGAAGCTCCTCAGGGATTGCGCAGCTCATGAGGCGTTCACCTGCTCCCATGCGGCGTCGATGTCTCGGTCAAAGGCCGGGGTGAGCAGACCGTCGAGGTAGTCCCCGTACCACCGGCGCACCGGCTGCGAATGGTAGGCCGACTTCAGCGCCTGATAGCGCTCGGGCTGCTCCTCGCGGAAGCCCGGGCGCGCGCAGACCGCGAGCGCGAACGGCAGCGCCTCCTCGGCAGATTCCATGATCAGCACCTCCTCGGGCAGCACATCGATCTCGGCCAGCAGCCGGGCGAAGCCGAAGACGGCGTCGACGTCGGAATAGATCTGGCCCACCGACTGCTGGTCCACCTCGATGAACTGCAGGTCCTTGGGGTTGGCGGTGATGTCATCCACGCTCAGCGCGGCGACAGGTTTGGACTCGTCGATCTCGATCAGGCCGCCGCGGGCCAGCAGCCGGATCCCACGTCCGTTGTTCGCAGTGTCCACCGGCAGGGCGACCTGAGCCCCGTCGGGGAGCTCCTCAAGTGAGTCGTACTGCTCCGAGTAGATCCCGGAGGGCTGCTCGAACATGAAGAAGATCGGTTCGATGTCCAAGTCGTTGTCTGCGTTGAACTGGCGCAGGTAGCTGATGTTCTGGAAGAAGTTGACGTCGTACTCGCCGTTGTTCACCGCGTGGTTGGGCTGGATGATGTCGGTGACGTAGGTGGCGTCGAACTCCCAGCCCTCGGATTCAAGGATGCGCTGTGCGATCCGGGTCGGCTCTTGGAAGGGAGCATTCTCGGTGACCACAAGGCGCAGCGTGCGGTCACCGCCGATCCGGTCCACCAGCCCGCAGCCGGAGGTGAGGCTCCCGACGCCGAGCAGAGCGGCCATGCCCAGTGAACCGCTCAATACTCGACGCCGGGAGAGTGTGGGGGCGCTGGAGGTGCTCATGCGCTGAAGTCCGTCCAGATCTCTTCGGCATTGTCGATGGTGATGAAGTCCTCGAAGTCGATGACCCCGCCCTGGTAGTCCTCGAACCACTGTTCGACCTCTTCGGACTGGAATGCGTCCTGCAGCGCCTGGGCCTGTTCATCGCTGACCCCCTCGGGGCCGACGGCGACCACGCAGGTGAACGGGGTGCGCACCTCCTCGCGACCGTCCTCGATGCTCAGCGCCGTCTCCTCCACGTCGAGGTCGGCCTCGGCGATCAGTCGGACGAAGGCGAAGCCGGCGTCCACATCGGGCAGCACCTGTGCGGCGGACTGCTGGTCGGTCTCCACGAACTGGAAGTCCCGGGGGTTCTCCGTGATGTCGTTCTGGGTCAGGTCAATGATCGAGACGCTCTCGTCGACCTCGATCAGGCCCTCGTCCGCGAGCAGCTGCAGCGCCCGGCCGTTGTTGGAGGGGTCTACCGGCAGGTTGATCTCAGCGCCGTCGGGGAGCTCCTCCAGGGAGTCATACTCCAAGGAGAACAGTCCCGCGGGGGCGTAGTAGACCGAGAACAGCGGCTGCACCGCGGTGTCGTTCGAGGCGTTGAAGTTGTTCAGGTAGGCCAGGTGCTGGAAGTAGTTGCCCTCGTACTCGCCCTGGTTGACCACCTGGTTGGGCTGGACGATGTCGGTCATGTACGTGATGTCGAGTTCGTAGCCCTGCTCTTCGAGCAGCTCTGCGGCGATCTCGGCGGGTTCCTGGAAGGGCGCGGATTCGGTGACCACGATGCTGATCGTGGAGTCGTCCTCCACCAGTCCGCAGCTGGTCAGGCCCAGCGCTGCGGTGGCGAGGACTGCGCCGGAGAGAATCCTGAGGCGTGGATGAGTCATGGTTCTGAAGCTGCTTTCTCGTGCTGGGCGCAGGGCCCAGAGGGTGTGCGGGAAGGACCCGGGCGCGACGTCGGACGCCGGCCCCGGGAATGGGGTCAGGTGATGTGTGCGGGTGGTGTCGGGCGGGGGCTTGCTTGGGGTTCTGCGTTGGATCCCGACGTGGCGCGGAGGCGGGTCAGGCGGGGACTCTGATCAGGCGGGGACTCTGATCAGGCGGGGACTCTGATCAGGCGGGGACTCTGATCAGGCGGGGACTCTGATCAGGCGGGGACTCTGATCAGGCGGTGATGCTGCTCTAGGCGGTGATGCGACGGTCCGAGGCGCGGGCGAGCCGGGTGCCGGTGAACTGCACGAGGCTCACCAGCAGCACCATCAGCACGATCGCCGCGATCATGGTGGGGGTCTCGTAGCGGTAGTAGCCATAGCGGATGGCCAGGTCCCCGATCCCGCCGCCGCCGACCAGCCCTGACATCGCCGAGTAGGAGATGAAGCTGACCGTGGTGATGGTGATGGACCCGATCAGTCCGGGTTTGGCGTCGACGAGCAGCACATTGCGGATGATCTGGCCGCGGGTCGCGCCCATCGCCCTGGATGCCTCCACCGCGCCGGAGCCCAGCTGGGTGATGTTCTGCTCCACCAGGCGCGCGAAGTAGGGGATCGCGTTGATCGTCAGCGGGACGATCACCGCGGCGGTTCCCACCGAGGTGCCCACCACGAACCGGGTGAACGGGATGATCGCGATGAGCAGGATCAGGAAGGGGAAGGATCGGATCATGTTGACCATCCCCGAGACCACAGCGTGGGATCGGGGCCGCGGGGCAAGGCCCTCCGGGGCGTGGACGAAGAGCCAGATCCCCAGCGGGGTGCCCAGCAGGACCGCCACCGGAATGGCGACCGCGATCATCGCGAAGGTCTCCAGCATGGCCTGATTGATCTCGGGCAGCCGTTCGATGACGAGGTCCATCAGCGGACACCCCCGGCGGAGCCAGCCAGCGCGGCCTGCGGTGACCGATCCGGATCAGCGTCCGACCTGGCGTCCGACCCAGCTTCCGGCCCAGCGTCCGGATCGGAGGATGCCAGGCGCGGCGCGGAGGCCGGCCCGGGTTCTGCGCTGGACCTGCGGTCGAGTCTGATCCCGTCGCTGAGCAGGTATTTCCCGATGGAGGTCTGCGGGTCGAAGTCCTCCCGGCGCAGCTGCGCGGCGGGGAACTCTTCGACCACGCGTCCGTCCTCCATGACTGCGACGTCATCCGCGAGGGCCTTGATGACCTCCATCTCATGGGTCACGATCACCACGGTGATGCCGAACTCGCGATTGACATCCGCGAGGTACTGCAGCACGGTCGCGGTGGTGAAGGGATCCAGAGCCGAGGTCGGTTCGTCGCAGAGCAGCACCTCCGGCTTGGTGGCCAGAGCTCGCGCGATCGCCACCCGTTGCTTCTGACCCCCGGAGAGCTGGGCCGGATAGACCGAAGTCTTCTCGGTGAGGTCCACGATCTCCAGCGCCTCGGACACCCGGGCCTGACGCTCCCGGCGGCTGGTGACCCCGGCGAACTTCAGTGAAAGCTCCACGTTCTGAGCGACCGAGAGGTTGTTCACGAGATTGAATCCCTGGAAGATCATGCCGATCTGATGCCGAGCCCGGCGCAACGCGGTGTCATCCAGGCTGGTCAGGTCGGTGCCTCCGACGCTGACCCTGCCCGAGGTGGGACGCTCCAGAAGGTTGATGTTTCGCAGCAGGGTCGACTTGCCGGCGCCGGAGAACCCGATGATGCCTTGGATGCTGCCGCGCGGCACCTCCAGGCTGACATCATCGACCGCGGTCAGCGGCTTTCTGCCGCGGGCGGCGAAGGTCGTCGAGACATGGGAGAGGGAAATCATGAGGCATACTCCATCGGTCCTGGCGTTAGCACCCGGCCGGAGCCTTGCGGCCCTCCGGGTTGCTGCGACGTCTTCGAGCCAGATCTCTCAGTCGCTCTGGATGGTTGAGTATCTTCACTGTAGACGTGAACATAGCCTGGAAGTCAAGTCGCCCCCGGTGTTGCGTTTTATCTCACCAGATGAACTCCACGTTGATCCGATTCCCCGCCTGGGCGTAGGCTGATCCGCGTACCATCCCGAGCGGCCGAGAGATCTGGCTCGTCGACGCCGCAGCAACCCAGGGAAGGATGCCTCCTCAAGGGGCGTCTTTTCGCCGGGTGCTACCGCCAGGATCGATGGGAGTAACCTCTGATGATTTCGCCTGCCTCCACCCTGACCGGCACCGCCGCAGCGACCGCTGCGAGCCCCGCTGAATCCGCGCAGCTCGGTGCGCCAGCCGCAGAGCAGCCTGCCGGCCGGCGGGAATACACCTCGCTCGACGTGCGGCTCTCCGCGGTGGGCCGTTCCTTCGACTCGCGCACCGTGCTGCGAGATGTCAGCCTGCAGATCACTCCCGGTGAGGTCCTGGCGATCCTGGGCTCCTCCGGGTGCGGGAAGTCCACGCTGCTGCGCGCCGTCGGCGGTCTCGACACCGGCAACACCGGGGAGATCCTGATCGACGGTTCTCCGGTGCGGCGCTATGACGAGCGCACCGCCGTCGGGTTCCAGGAGCCGCGACTGCTGCCCTGGCGCTCGATCCACAAGAACGTCAGCCTGGGCCTGCCGCGAAGCCTCTCCAAGGCCGAGGGCCGGGAACGGGTCGATGAGCTCCTGGAGCTGGTCGGGCTGCATGACCGCGCATCGCTGCGGCCTCGGGAGATCTCCGGTGGCATGGCGCAGCGCGCGTCCTTGGCCCGCGCTCTGGCTCGACGCCCCGGTGTGTTGCTGCTCGATGAGCCGTTCGGCGCCCTGGATGCGCTCACCCGGCTGAAGATGCAGGACCTGCTGCTGGATCTGCATGCCGAGACCGGCACCACGGTGCTGCTGGTGACCCACGACGTGGATGAGGCGCTGCAGCTGGCCGACCGGGTGCTGCTGCTCGGTCAAGACCCGGCTGATGCTGACCCCGCCGAGGGTGCCACGATCGCGCGGCTGCTGAGCGTCCCCGGGCAACGACCCCGGGATCGCGCCTCCGCCGAGCTGGCCGCGCTGCGCAGCGAGCTCTTCTCCGGCCTCGGCGTGGACTCACACAGCCACTGACCGACCGACCAGGCCCCAGGTGCTCCACTGACCTTGAAGGCTGCGGTGACCGAGCGTTCCGGTCATCACTTCGATCCATCCGTGGTCTGCACCCCGGTCGACTTCACGTCCTTCCGACCGGTCCCGCAGGCCAGACCCACCACACCGCCGGAGAGTCACCTCTGAGACCCCGGCACACCTTGTCCATCACTGAAGAACCGAAAGGCCCCCACATGCCCAGCCCCGCCGTTTCCCGCGCATCCCGCTCGACCCGCACCTCGCTGAAGGCAGTCTCCATGGCCGCCGCCGTCACGCTGCTCGCCACCGCCTGCAGCGGTGACGGCGGGGAGGATGAGCAGCTGGAGACGCTGAACATCGACTTCGCCACATATAACCCGTTGAGCCTGATCATTCTGGAGAACGGCTGGCTGGAGGAAGAGCTCGAGGAACTCGATGTGGACGTGCAGTGGGTGCAGTCCCAGGGCTCGAACCGTGCGAACGAGAACCTGCGGGCAGGAAACATCCATGTCGGCTCCACCGCCGGTTCGGCTGCGCTGCTGAACCGCGCCGTGGGGGCCGATACCCACACCATCCTGATCGAGAACCAGCCCGAATGGTCCGCCCTGGTCACCCAGGAGGGCTCTGACATCGAGTCTGTGGAGGACCTCGAGGGTGCCTCCATCGCGGCGACGCTGGCCACCGACCCCTACTTCTTCATGGCGCGCGCCCTGCAGGAGGCCGGGCTCAGCGAGGACGACGTCGAGGTCCAGGCGCTGCAGCACGCCGACGGCCGGCAGGCCCTGGAGAACGGCGACGTCGACGCCTGGGCGGGGCTGGATCCGATCATGGCCGGCGCCGAGGCCGAGGGAGCGGAGCTGCTCTACCGCAACGTGGACTTCAACACGTATTCGGTCATCAACGCCACCGGAGACTTCGTGGAGAACCACCCCGACGTGGCGCAGATCGTGGTCAACGTCTACGAACAGGCCCGGGAGTGGGCCACCGAGAACCCGGAGGGCACCGCCGAGATCCTCGCCGAGTACGCCGGGATCGAGCTGGAGATCGCCGAGGCGGTCATCACCGAGCGCACCAACTTCGAGGTGGACCCGGTGCCCGGCGATGACGTCTACGCCGCCATGGAGGCCGCCGGACCGTTCTTCGTGGAGAACGGGGACGTGGACAGCCAGGAGGCGGTGGACGAGGCCCTGGACTCGCTGTTCTACACCGAGTTCGCCGAGAACATCGAGGCCACCGACGCCGAGGGCACCGAGAACGCCGCCGACGAGGCTGACATCGAGGAGGACGACGAGTGAGCAGCACCATTCTCGCAGCACCTGAAGCGCAGCCTGGATACTCACCCTCCGGCGCGCCCGCACGACGCACCCGGCGCGGACTCCGCGGTGGCGGGCTGCTGATCGGCGCGATCGTCCCGGTGCTGCTGCTGGGACTCTGGTGGCTGGTCACCGAGGTCACCGGCACCTTCACCGCGATCCAGCTGCCTCCCCCACAGGCGGTCCTCACGGCGGGGATCGGCCTCTTCGAATCCGGCGACCTCTTTGAACACGTCGGGATCTCGCTGCAGCGGGTGCTGATCGGCTTCGGGATCGGTGCTGCACTGGGCCTGGCGCTCGGCTCGCTGCTGGGCCTGTCCTCCATCGCGGACAAGCTGCTGAACCCCACGGTCGGAGCCTTCCGCGCCGTGCCGTCGCTGGCCTGGGTCCCGCTGCTCCTGCTCTGGGTCGGGATCGGCGAGGACTCGAAGGTCATCCTGATCGCGATCGGCGCGTTCTTCCCGGTGTTCACCGCGATCCATTCCGCGCTGCGGCATGTGGACGCTCAGTTGGTCGAGGCCGGGCGCGCCTTCGGGTTCCACGGGATCCGGCTGCTCGGCACCGTCCAGCTGCCGGCCGTGGTGCCCAGCGTGTTCTCCGGACTGCGCCTGGGCCTCGCCCAGGCCTGGCTCTTCCTGGTCGCCGCCGAGCTGCTCGCGGCCGCCGAAGGTCTGGGATTCCTGCTCACGGAATCGCAGAACAACGGGCGCACCGACCGGCTGCTGCTGGCCATCGTGCTGCTGGCCCTGCTGGGCAAGCTCACCGACACCCTGCTCGGGGTGCTCGAGCGCAAGGCCCTTAAGACCTGGGCCTAGCTCCGCTCCCCCGTTCGCGCGTTTTACCGGGGCTTCCGCGCTCTACCGGCCACACCGTCTGCCCGGTATGACGCGGAGGCCCCGGTATTTTGCGTCCTGGGGTGCTCAGCCCTTGCGGCGCAGCTGGAACTGAGCGCCGTGGTGCTCAGCGGGCAGGTGATCTCCGGCGCCGAAGAGCTTATTGCGCAGCGTGCCCGGGGCATACTCGGTCTTATAGCGGCCGAGTCGCTGCAGCTCGGGCACCACATGCTCCACCACATCCTCGAAGGTCCCAGGGGTGATGTGGTAGGCCAGGTTGAACCCGTCCACATCGGTCTCCTCCTGCCACTCGATCAGCTGCTGGGCTGCGGTCGGGCCGTCGCCGATGATGACCGGGCCGAAGCCGCCGACGCCGACCCACTCGGCGAGCTGCCGGACGGTCCAGACCTCGTCCTCCCGGCCCGAGGCCTTCTGGAAGGTCTCCACCGTGGACTGGATGGCGTTGGACTTCACGTCTCCGATGGGCTGGTCGAGGTCGAACTGGCTCAGATCGATGCCCATCCAGCCCGACATCAGCACCAGTCCGCCCTCGGCGTCGATGTAGCGGGTGAGGTCCTCGTATTTGGCCTGCGCGGCGGCGTTGTCCTCACCGGTGACGATGGTCTGCATCGCGAAGATCCGCACCGAATAGGGGTCGCGTCCGGCCTCCGCCACGGAGGCGCGGATCTTGGCCACCGAGGCCTTGGCCAGCTCCTTGGTCGGCGGATTGATGAACACCGCCTCGGCGTGTTTGCCCGCGAAGGCGCGGCCTCGGCTGGAGGCGCCGGCCTGGTAGATCACCGGGATGCGCTGCGGGGAGGGCTCCACCACACCGATCCCGGGGGTCTTGAAGAACTCGCCGTGGTGTTCGATCCGGTGCACCTTGGTCGGGTCGGTGAACACCCCTGAGGCCTTGTCGGCCAGCACGGCGTCGTCCTCCCAGGAGCCTTCGAGGAGCTTATAGACCACGTCCAGGTACTCATCGGCGTGGTCATAGCGGCGATCGTGCTCCATCTGATCGTCCTGGCCCATGTTCTGCGCGGCCGAGGGCAGATAACCGGTGACCACGTTCCAGCCCACTCGGCCGCCGGTGAGGTGATCCAGGGTGCCCAGGCGACGGGAGAAGGGGTAGGGGTGTTCGTAAGCGGTGCCGGCGGTGATCCCGAAGCCCAGGTTCTTCGTCACCGCGGCCATCGCGGAGACCAGAAGAAACGGATCTTGCAGCGGGATCTGCGCCCCGGAACGCAGCGCGGCCTCCGGGTTCGAGCCGAAGACGTCATAGGGGCCGAGCACATCGGCGATGAACAGGCCGTCGAAGAGTCCACGTTCCAGGATCTGCGCCACTTCGGTCCAGTACCCGATGGTGTTGTACTCCCGGGCGCGGTCTTCCGGGTGCCGCCACAGGCCCGGGGACTGGTGCACCACGCAGTTCATGTCGAAGGCGTTGAAGAGGATCTCGCGCTTTCCGGATTCGGTTCTCGGGTAGGTCATTCGTGGTTCTCCTTGGGGTTCGGGCGTTCGGGGCGGGGCGGAGTGGCGAAATAGCGGAGTGGCGGTCTGACGGAGTGGCGCGGCGGGCCGAGCCTGGTCGGTGCCTGGGCGTGGACGCCGCGCTCGAGGATCCACACCGGACGCCGGACCACGGAGGGCAGATCAGGCGCCCGGTGTGACCTTCTCCGGTGCGCCTGTCGGGCCCTCAGCCGAAGGCGTGTGCGCAGCGTCAGGCTCGCCGACGCTCCACAGCCTGACCGGTGCGGTGCCGTTGACCCGGTGGTCCCCCGCGATCCGAGCCTTATAGACCCAGGGGTTGTGGCTGGTGACGGTGCGCGCGTTGCGCCAGTGCCGGTCCAGGCTGCGCGACTGGCTCACCCCGGAGGCGCCCAGGACATCGAAGACCCGGGTGAGGGCCTCCAGCACGGGGCGGTGCAGCGCCACCTGTGCGCGACCGGTGGCGAGCTCCACGGCATTGGCGGCCTCGATCTGGGCGCCCTCGGTGCTGCTCCGAGCGGCGGAGGCGGCATCCAAGCTCGCCGCGGTCGCGAGGACCTGCGCCCGCGCCAACGCCGCCACCGCATCGATCTCTCCGACAGCCTGGAGCAGCTGTGGATCCGTGCGCGGAGTGCGGGTATTGGCGTGGGAGAAGGTCCGCGAGCGCTCATGCAGCAGTGCCGCGGCATCCCGGGCGGCGGCCTCGGAGACCCCGGCGAGCACGATCAGCAGGAAGTGCTGGTAGAGCGCGGTCTGGTAGGGGAACCGATCGTTCAGTCCGCGCAGCTCGGCCTCCTCCACCACGGCGTCGGTCAGCCGAGCTGTGCCGGAACCGGTGGTGCGCTGACCGAAACCGTCCCAGTCGTCGTCGATCTCCACCCCTGACTGGTCCCGGCGGACCAGGACCGCGAGTTCGCGGCCCGCGGCGTCCCGGGCGGTGACATCGAGCCAGTCCGCGAAGATCGCGCCGGTGGTGTAGTACTTCACCCCGTTGACCACGTGCCCGTCGGTGGACTCGCTGACCACAGTGCCGGACTGGTGGAAGCCGCCCTTGCCCGGCTCGGTCCAGGCGTTGCCGACCAGCTCCCCCGCCGCGAGCCGCGCGAGCCAGCGCTGGACGAGGTCCCGGGCGTCGGGGGCGGCATCGGACTCGGCATCGGCTCGCCACAGCAGGTCCTCCTGCACTGCGAAGTGTCCCCGCAGCACCTGTGGGATGTTGCTGTCCTGGGCGGCGAGCTCCAGCAGGATCTCCGTGCTGGCCACCCAGTCCAGGCCGAATCCGCCGGCCGAGCGCGGCAGACGTAGTCGACCGATGCCGGCCGAGACGAGGTCCCTGACCTCGGTGCGGGCAAGTTCGCGGCTGCGCTCACGGTCGAGGGCGCGCAGCCCGACCCGGGCAATGGTCTCGCGCAGATCTTGGGGCACAGGCAGTTGAATGTTCATTCGATCCTCCATCGGTTCTGGCGTTAGCACCCGGCGTGTCCGGGTTGCTGCGACGTCGACGGGCCAGATCCCTCAGTCGCTCTGGATGGTGATGACGCTAAATATAGACGGCGCAGGGACGCACCCGTCAAGTCGCAACGACGCCGCACACCTGCGATCCGCCGCGGCGCCGACCAATAGGGAGGCGGTGCATATCGTTGAACGCTGTGCGCCCTGACAGCCGGGGCGACAGTGTGTTCATCCGACAGCACAGAGTCCTGCCCCACGATGCGGATGTCATCCGGCGTCTCACAGTGCGAGCAATTCTTGCTGGTCGGCGGCAGCCCGCGTAGCGTTGACCCGTCACCATCCCGAGCGGCTGAGAGATCTGGCTCAGAGACGCCGCAGCAACCCGGATACGCCGGGTGCTAACGCCAGGACCGATGGAGTTGATCTGCATGTCTGTTCCCGCACGCACCCTGGAAAACCCCACCGCCGCGTCCCGCGTAGATTCCTTCGCGCTGCGTCATGCCCTGGCGCAGTTTCCGCAGGGAATTGTCGCCGTGGGCGCCGAGGTGGACGGAGCGCCCGAGGCGATCATCGCCTCCACCTTCACGGTGGGCGTCTCGCTCGACCCGCCGCTGGTCACCCTGGCGGTGCAGCACAACTCCTCCACCTGGCCGAAGCTTGAGCGCAGCGGAGGCGAACTGGGCATCTCGGTGCTGGGCCGCGACCAGAATGGACTGTGCCGACAGATCGCCTCGAAGGACCGGGCGAACCGCTTCACCGGGGTGGACTACCAGCTCCAGGGCTCGGCGCTGCTGCTCGACGGAGTCCCGATGTGGCTGCGCACCCGGATCTACAACCAGGTCCGCGCCGGGGACCACGACATCGTGGTGCTCGAGATCCTGGACCTGGGCTTCACCGAGGGTGCTGCAGGGCTGGTCTTCCACCAGCACGAGTTCAAGACCCTGACCTCCCTGAGCTGAGCAGAAGGACCTTTGGTGACACCACTTCCGAATACCGCGGTGCCCGCTGACCCGCTGAGCGCCGATGTGCACTCCTGGGCGGACCCGCAGAACGAGGACGAGCGCCTGGCCTTCTGGTCCGCGGCGGCGAACCTGCTGGACTGGGCCGCACCCTGGCGCCAGACGCACTCCTGGACCCCACCGAACCCGGTCACCCGGCGCGGTCCGGAGATCGCCTGGTACCAGGGCGGGACCCTCAACGCGGCGGTGAACTGCGTGGACCGTCACGTCACCGCCGGGCACGGCGAGCGGATCGCGCTGCACTTCGAGGGCGAGCCCGGGGACCGCGAGGACGTCAGCTACGCGGAGCTGGGCCGCCGGGTCAACCAGGCGGCGAACGCCCTGACCTCGATGGGCATCACCCGCGGCGACCGGGTGGTGATCTATCTGCCGGTGCTGGTGGAGACCATCGTGATCACCCTGGCCTGCGCCCGGATCGGCGCGGTGCACTCGCTGGTCTTCGGCGGATTCTCCACCGAGGCGCTGAAGTTCCGGGTGGAGGACACCGGGGCGAAGCTGCTGGTCACCACAGATGGTCAGTTCCGCCGCGGCAAGGCCGTGCCGGTGAAGGCCAACGCTGATGCCGCCGTCGCCGAGGCGAGCGCTGGACACGGCGGCAACCTGGAACACGTCCTGGTGATCAACCGCACCGACTCGGACGTGGAGTGGACCCCCGGGCGGGACCTCTGGTGGCACGAGGTGGTGGAGACCGCCTCCACCGAGCACACCCCGGAGTTCTTCGACGCCGAGACCGAGCTGTTCATCATGTACACCTCCGGGACCACCGGGAAGCCCAAGGGCCTGGTGCATACCACCGGGGGCTACCTCACCGGCGCGCTCTACACCTATCTGCGGCTCTTCGCCCACCCGGATCCGGCCCGGCGCACTCAGGACGTCCACTGGTGCACCGCCGACCTGGCCTGGGTCACCGCACACACCTATGAGATCTACGGGCCCCTGGCGGCCGGGGCCACCCAGGTGATCTTTGAAGGCACCCCGAACACCCCGCATGAGGGCCGGCACTTCGAGATCATCGAACGCCACAAGGTCAGCACCTACTACACCGCGCCGACCCTGGTCCGCTCACTCATGGGCTGGTTCCCCGACGGCGTGCCGGAACACTATGACCTCTCCTCCATCCGGCTCGCCGGCACCGTGGGCGAGGCCGTGAACCCGGAGGCCTGGCACTGGATCCGCCGCGAGATCGGCCGGGACACCACCGACGACGCCGGCCAGCCTGCCCTGCCCATGGTGGACACCTGGTGGCAGTCCGAATCCGGGTCCACGGTGCTCTCCCCGCGCCCGGAGGATTCCAGGTTCAAGCCCGGAGCGGCGACCCGCGAGCTGCCCGGCTGGGGCGCCGCCGTCGTCGATGAGGCGGGCGACCCGGTGCCCAGCGGGGAGCAGGGAAACATCGTGCTCACCCACACCGGGCCCTCGATGGCGCGGACCGTCTGGGGAGACCCGGAACGCTACTTCAGCTCCTACTGGGAGAAGTACGCGCAGCGGGGCTGGTTCCTCGCCGGGGACGGGGCGCGGAAGGACGCCGACGGGGACATCTGGATCCTGGGCCGGATCGATGACGTCATCAACATCTCCGGTCACCGACTCTCCACCATCGAGATCGAATCCGCGCTGGTCTCCCATCCGGACGTGATCGAAGCCGGGGTCTGCCCGGTCTTCGATCCGATGACCGGACACGCAGCCGTCGCCTTCACCGTGCTGACCACCGCCGCACAACAGCGCCTGGACTCCGCCGGAGGCACCGGCAGCGAGTCCGAGGCGGAGCTGATCGCAGCGCTGCGCCACCACGTGGGCGAGGTGATCGGCCCGGTCGCGAAGCCGCGCACCATCATCCCGGTTCCGGAGGTCCCCAAGACCCGCTCCGGGAAGATCATGCGCCGGCTGCTGACCCAGCTCCATGACGGGGAGACCCTGGGAGACACCACGAGCCTGCAGAATGAACCCTGTGTCCCGAGAATCGAAGAGATCTGCCAACGGCGCGGAACCGCGCCGAGGAGAGAAGAGGTAGCTACATGAGCGATCGCCAGTTCGGCTTCCGCACCCGCGCCCTGCACGCCGGGGCCGTCCCCGATGCCGTCTATGGATCGCGTGCCGTGCCCATCCACCAGTCCACCTCCTTCGTGTTCAAGGACACCGACGACGCCGCGAACCTCTTCGCGCTGCAGAAGTACGGGAACATCTACTCCCGGATCGGCAACCCCACGGTCTCGGCACTGGAGGAGCGGGTGGCCTCCCTGGAGGGCGGCATCGGTGCAGTGGCCACCGCCTCAGGGATGAGCGCCGAGTTCCTGGTCTTCGCCGCACTGTGCGGGTCCGGGGACCACATCGTGGCCAGCTCCAAGCTCTACGGCGGCACCATCACCCAGCTCGACGTCACGCTGCGCCGATTCGGGATCGAGACCACCTTCGTGGACTCCCTGGAGCCGGCGGACTACGAGGCCGCGATGCAGGAGAACACCAAGGTCCTCTACACCGAGGTGGTCGCGAACCCCAGCTCGGACATCGCTGACCTGCGCGGACTCTCCGAGGTCGCGCATAAGCACGGCGTGCCGCTGGTGGTGGACTCAACCTTGACCACCCCGTACCTGATCCGGCCCTTCGAACACGGCGCGGACATCGTGATCCACTCGGTCACCAAGTTCATGGGCGGCCATGGCACCACGCTGGGCGGGGTGGTCGTGGAGTCCGGGACGTTCCCCTGGGACAACGGGAACTTCCCCGCGATGACCGAACCGGTGGCCTCCTACGGCGGGCTCTCCTGGTGGGGCAACTTCGGGGAGTACGGGTTCCTGACCAAGCTGCGCGCTGAGCAGCTGCGCGACATCGGGCCCTCGCTGGGCCCGCAGGCGGCGTTCAACCTGATCCAGGGCATCGAGACGCTGCCGCAGCGGATCGATGAGCACGTGGCCAATGCCCAGAAGGTCGCAGAGTGGCTCGAAGCCGATGACCGCGTGGACTACGTGAACTACGCCGGGCTGCCCTCCCACCCCGATCACGACCGGGCCAAGGAGATGCTGCCCAAGGGCGTCGGTTCGGTGTTCAGCTTCGGGATCCGCGGGGGCCGCGAGGCCGGGGCCCGGTTCATCGAGTCCCTGCAGCTGGCCAGCCACCTGGCCAATGTGGGAGATGTGCGGACCCTGATCCTGCATCCGGGATCCACCACCCACCAGCAGCTCTCCCCGGAGCAGATGAGCGCGGCCGGGATCCCGGAGGATCTGATCCGCATCTCGGTCGGGATCGAGGACGTGGATGACATCATCTGGGACCTGGACCAGGCGCTGGAGAATGCGCTGAGCACCGCAGTCGAAGGAGACAAGTGATGAGCGAGCAGACGTTGCAGCACGACGACGACGCCACGGCCGAACATCCCCATGGGCGCTGGGAGGCGCCGTCGCCCTCCCGCCGGCTGCAGCTGCTGCGCAGCGCGAAGTCTGTGGCGATCGTGGGCATGTCGGACAAGCCAGCCCGGGCCAGCTACTTCGTGGCCACCTACCTGCTGAGCTCCTCGAGCTACACGGTCTACTTCGTGAATCCGCGGCTCAAGGAGGTGCTGGGTCAGCCGGTTTACGCTTCGTTGAAGGACCTCCCGGAGGTCCCCGACATCGTGGACATCTTCCGTCGCGCCGAGGACGTTCCTGGGATCGCGGAGGAGGCGGCTGAGATCGGCGCGAAGACCATCTGGGCGCAGCTGGGGATCGAATCCGAGTCAGCCATGCAGCTGGCCCAGGACGCGGGGCTCAACGCGGTGCAGAACCGTTGCATCAAGATCGAGCACGGCCGCTTCCACGGAAACCTGCACCTCTCAGGCTTCAACACCGGCGTCATCTCCGCGAAGCGGCAGATCCTCGACCACTGAGCGTGAGCGGCCCGGGCATACCCGCCCGGGCACACCGGCCCCGGGGTGTGGCTATCTGGTCACGCCCCGGGTGAGTGCGTGCAGGGACCGATGGATCCCAGCGATGGCCGCGCGCACCTGTTCCGCGGATTCCCGGTAGATCTTGGGGCTGCGCTGGTAGGGATCGACCACGTCGACGGTCTCTGGGTCTCGGGGTGGGATCATCCCGCGCTGTGCGGCGACTCGTTCCACCCCTCGGCGCAGCTGGTCTGCCAGTTCCGCCGGCGCGCCGCCCGGCTGCAGGGACTCAGGCTGCCGGTCCAAGGGCTCTCCGAGGCCTTCAAGGAGGTCGACGAACTCGGTCAGCAGAAACGTCCTCCGCGAGGCCCGCGGCACCGCGCGCACCACGGCGCTGCGGTGTTCGCGCGCCATGCAGAGCACCAGGTCGGCGTCCTCGATCATCGCTGTGTCCAGCTGCCTGGCCGTGTGCTCGGTGGCTGCGGCACCGAACTTGCTGGACAGCGCAGCCGCGGGTTCGTCCATGGGCGAGCCCACCAGGGCTCGGGTCCCCGCGCTGGTGATGCGCACCGTGGAGCGCCAGGGTTCTCCGGCCTGTTCGGCCTCGGCCTGGAGCAGCTGTGCGGCCTGGGGAGAGCGACAGACGTTTCCGGTGCAGACCACCAGGATGTTGAAACCCTCGCGGTCGGAGGCAGTCATGTGCGCACCAGACTGGACATCCGAAGTGACCTGCCGAGCCGCGCAACGCATCGTCCATGCTGTGGAAGCTCCATGAGAACCTACTCTCTCGAGGAACACGAGGTGCATTCAGATTACGGCGCAGAGTCTGAAACGGACATAGTTCCCAGGAAGAATCTCGAGCAATACCGTTCACGTCCCGTGCTGAGCTCAACAGTCTGCTCGTCCCCGGTTCCGACGTGGACCATGGCGTCGTCGCAGATCGTGGCGCTCGAGCGTGGAAGGGGCGGCCCACCTGATGGTGGAACCGCCCCTGGCACTGCGCGTCCGCGACACGGCCGCACGGAACCGCGTTAGACCGTGCGCTCAGTCCACGCCGTCACCGCGCGGTGTCGTTGCGCACTGACGACTCGCATTCTGGATGCACGGTGTCGCTGCGCGGTGTCACCCTCCCTCCGCGAAACGGCGATGACGGGAGACCATGTAGAGTACCGCGCCGAGCAAGGTGAGCACGAGCGCGATCACCCCGAAGGTCGCCACTGTGGCGCCTGTGGCGGCAAGTCCACCGGATCGATCAGACCCCTCACCGGCCCCTGCCGGGGTGGCATCGCCTTCACCGTCGCGCACGCCGCCGGCACCATCCCGGTCCAGGACATCGAGGATGCCACTGCCCGCGTTGCCCGCGTCATCGGTTGCGGTGACGACAAGCTGACCTGGGGACAGGTCAGCCGGGAGCGTCCAGTCCACGAGGAACGACCCATCGTCACCGACCTGAACATCGTCGATGGTCCCGACGGTGTTGCCACCCTCGTCCACGATCTCGATGATCACCGTGCCTCCCGGGGTGAAGTCATCACCCTCGATGGTCACGGTCTCACCCGTTTCGGCAGCGTCCGGGTCGATGGAGACCCCTGGATCGAGGGCCCCATCGTCGCCGCCGCCGCCAGCACCGTTGTCACCATCGGCACCGTTGTCACCGGCACCGTCATCACCGGCACCGTCATCACCGGCACCGTCATCACCGGCACCGTTGTCACCGTCACCGTCGGGCCCCTCGTCGCCGTCAGGCCCGGTGCCGTCCACGATGACGAGGATCGCCTCGGCACTGTTTCCTTCATCGTCCTCAGCGATGATGGTGAGATCCCCCGGATCGGTACCCTCGGGCACCGTCCAGTCCTGGCTGAAGTCGCCGTCCTCATCGACCTGGACGTCTTCGATCGTGCCGATGACGTCGCCGTCCTCGTCGGTGATGACGATGTCCACGGTCGAGCCGGGCACGAAATCATCGCCCTCGATGGTGACTTCGTCACCGGGCGCTGCGCTGTCAGGCTCGACGCCCAATGAGGGGTCCACCTCGGCTTCGTCGGTGTCATCATCGTCGTCATCGTCTCCGTCTTCACCCGGAGCGAGAACCACCAGACCAGCCGTGGCCGGAGTCTGCGACTGCGCACCCTCCGCCGTGACCTCAACATCACCGGTCGGGTAATCCCCCGGCACCGGCAGATCCACCACAAACTCACCCTCAGTGTTCGTCGTGGTCTCCACTGCCACCGGATCACCACCATCGACACCCGGGATGCTCACCGTCACCGACTCCTCAGGAGCAAACCCCTCACCGGTGACTGTCGTGGAGGAGCCCTGCTCCACCTCGGAAGGATCCACACCGATCGAAGGATCAAAGACCGGAACCTCTGTGCCCGTGCCGCGCACGGTGGAGGAGGCCAGGTTGACCGTGGCCAGCGGCGCTGCAGGCAGCACCGCGACCTGCAGGGCACGGACGGTGGTTGACGCCGCACCCAGGTCCCCGGTCGCGGGCTGGACGTTGACCGTGACGGCGACGAGCTCGTTCACCAGGGTGAGAACCGGTCCTACCACCTCGGCGGCCAGCGAACCGGTGATGTCGTCGAGAGTGCCCTCGGCTTCGATGACCTCGTCGACTGCCGTCCAGAGGCTGCCGGTCACGGCGTTGACGATCGAGTTCAGGAGAGCATCGGAGCTGCCCAGCCCCAGAGCTGACACGAGCTCCCCGACGGGGCCCTCCTGGCCCTCCGCGAAGACCGCGGTCGCCTCGCCTGCCAGCAGCTCCTGGACCGTGGCATCAAGGGTGACCGCGATCTCGCCGATGAGCAGGGCGTCAATGGTGACATCGACGTCGACGCTCGCTGCCTGGATCGCGTTCTCAAGATTCTCCACCAGGGGGGAGACTGCGTCGGTCACCGCCTGGGTAATGCCGTCCGCGATCGCCGCAGTCACGCCGGCGCTCAGCAGAGGCGAGTTCGGTCCCAGGTTGTTCAGGTCGGGCAGCTCGGGGTTGGCCGCGAGCAGCGCCGCAAGATCCACGGTGACCGCGCCGCTGGTCAGGTCCACGGTCACGCCGCTGCTGGTGCCGATGACCTCGGCCGGGAGCACCTCGGAGAGATCGGGCGGAACCACGGTCACTTCGCTGTTGAGCGTCGCGAAACTGCCGAGCTCGACGCTGGCCAGCCCGCCGGAGATGGACTCCGAGAGGCCTGCGACATCAGTCTGAAGCTCTTCCACGGTGGTCTGCAGGTCCCCGTAGACCGCCTGCACCAGCGGGCTGGAGAAGTTCAGCGTCGCGCCGGCGATGTCATAGTCGGTGGTGGCCGCACCGCCGTCGAGCTGCTCAGCGCTGGAGGAGACAGCTCCGAGGTTCAGGCTCAGCGCGCTGAGGATGCTCTCCGCCTCGGTCCCGGTGAGCAGCGGGGTCAGGCTGAGGTCCGCGTTTGGCCGGGAACTCTCCCGAACCACCCACCGAGATCGCCCCCTGATCGCTGACGGCACCAGCCGCTGCTCGGGCATCGCCCTCATCGGTGGCTTCACCGAACTGGTTCACCGTGCCCAGCTGCAGAATTCCGTTGGGTCCCAGCAGCTGCAATGAACCGCCCAGGTCCACACCGACCGAGTTCAGCAGCTCGGCGCTCAGCGGGGTGGCCGAGACCGGGTTGGTGCCGCTCGGATTCTCCGCATAGGCGCCCTGGAGCTCAACGATGGCGTCCAGATTCAATCCCGCCGCGTCTCCACCGAGGAACTGGCCGAGACCCTCGGATACGTCCTCCGGCGCGGCGCTGGCGGGCACCGTCCCCGCCATGGTGAGCCCCGCGGCGAGTGCCAGGCTGGAGGCGTAGGCGGTCCAGCGCCGCCAAGGCGCCCGGTGACCGGGCGGTCTGGGCCTGGATTCTTGTCTTAGTGCGTCCCTCATACGGGATCCCCTTTGCTAGGTTCCCCCGCCCCGTGAATACGCTCTCGGCGCTTCATGCGCGACCAGGTGTGGTCATTGCTGCATCAAGACGAGGCGAGTGAATGCTTTATACCCTCTGATTTTGTTGAACAAAATGGATTCCGCATCAATCCACTGTTGCCCATCCAAACCATTCAGCAGACTGCCCGTCAAGTAATACATGAATATTTCTTGATATAATAAATGTCATTCATATGTTCCACGTCGACACTCGCCGGCATGAGAGCACAAAAAAGGCGCTGGCCTGATGAACATGTTCATCAGACCAGCGCCTTACCGCCAGCGCCCGAAGGAGGCGCCGCTGCGAGCCTCAGTCCTCGATCAGGTCGTGGATCGCGATCGTCTGGTCGCGCCCCGGTCCTACGCCGACGCCGGAAATGCGGCAGCCGCTGAGCTTCTCGAGTGCGAGCACGTAGTTTCGCGCATTCTCCGGAAGGTCGTCGAGCGTCCGGGCACCGGAGATGTCCTCAGTCCAGCCGGGGTAGTTCTCGAAGACCGGCTTCGCGTGGTGGAACTCGGTCTGGGTCATCGGCATCTCGTCGTGGCGCACGCCGTCGACCTCATAGGCCACGCAGACCGGAATCTCCTCGATCCCGGTGAGCACGTCGAGCTTGGTGAGGAAGAAATCGGTGAAACCGTTGATCCGGGAGGCGTAGCGCGCCATCACGGCGTCGTACCAGCCACAGCGCCGCGGCCGACCAGTGTTGACCCCGAACTCCCCGCCGGTCTTCTGCAGGTACTCCCCCCACTCATCGAAGAGCTCGGTCGGGAACGGGCCGGCACCGACGCGAGTGGTGTAGGCCTTCACGATGCCGATCGAGCGCTTGATCCGGGTCGGACCGATGCCGGAGCCGACGGAGGCGCCGCCCGCCGTCGGGTTCGACGAGGTCACAAACGGGTAGGTGCCGTGGTCGACGTCGAGGTAGGTCGCCTGGCCGCCCTCCATCAGGACCACTTCGTCCCGATCCAGCGCGTCGTTGAGCAAGATGGTGGTGTCCACGACCATGGGCCGCAGACGCTCGGCGAAGTCCAGGAAGTACTCGGCGATCTCATCAACCGCGATGGCTCGGCGGTTGTAGAGCTTCACCAGCAGCTCGTTCTTCTGCCGGAGCGCGCCCTCGATCTTCTGCCGCAGAATCGACTCGTCGAAGATGTCCTGGACCCGAATACCCAGGCGGGCAACCTTGTCCATATAGGTGGGACCGATGCCGCGACCGGTGGTGCCGATGGCGCGTTTGCCCAGGAAGCGCTCGGTGACCTTGTCCATGGTCTGGTGATACGGCGCCACCAGGTGGGCGTTCGCCGAGATCTTCAGCTTGGAGGTGTCCGCGCCGCGCGCTTCGAGGCCGTCGATCTCGTGGAAGAGCGCCTCGAGGTTCACAACGACTCCGTTGCCGATCACCGGAACGGCGTTCGGGGAGAGGATGCCGGCGGGAAGGAGCTTGAGCTCGAACTTCTCACCGCCGACGACGACGGTGTGGCCTGCGTTGTTGCCGCCATTGGGCTTCACCACGTAGTCGACTCGTGAACCGAGCAGGTCCGTGGCTTTGCCCTTACCTTCGTCGCCCCATTGGGCTCCGACGATCACGATGGCCGGCATGGCAGTCCTTTCCCGAGCTGAGCTGGTCTGGGAGCACCCGCAACAGCAAAGGCGTCCCTGTAGATCCTACCAACGTCGAACAACACGGGGATTGGTGCTGACATTCTCCGCCCTGTCATTCAGCCCAGCCGGCCTCCGGAGGCCTGGAGATAGCAGGCGGCGCAGAGGGATTCATACCAGATGTCGGTGCCGTCGATCGCCACCTGATCACCATCGAAGATGATCGCCTCCCCAGCCCGGCGCGTGTTGAACACGGCCTTGCGCCCGCAGCGACAGATGGTCTTGAGCTCCTCCAGCGCGTGGGCGAGGTCCATCAGCCGGGCCGAGCCGGGAAAGGCCACCGTGCGGAAGTCCGTGCGGATGCCATAGGCCAGGACGGGCACGTCGTCGAGCACGGCGATGCGCAGCAGGTCCTCCACCTGAGCCGGAGTCAGGAACTGGGCCTCATCGACCAGCAGGCAGGCCACCGGTTTGATCTGCCGGTTCAGCGCCCCGGACTCGTCTTCCATGTCATCGAGCAGCGTCCCCGGGGTGGTCCCGGCCGCGTGCTGTGCCACCAGTTCGCGCAGCGCAGCCTGCGGCGGGATCAGGAAGTCGACATTGCGGGTCACTCCCAGGCGGGAGACGATCTCATCCTCGCCCTTGGTGTCGACCTGAGGCTTGGTGAGCAACACCCGTTGGCCGCGTTCCTCGTAGTTGAACGCGGCCTGCAGCAGTCCGGTGGACTTGCCCGAATTCATGGCGCCGTAGCGAAAGTAGAGCTTAGCCATCGCGGAAACAACCCTTCAGCGTGGGCACCTCAAGGGTCAGCGCAGGCGGCTGATCGCCTCGGGTGCTGAGGGGTCGCAGTCGCGCAGCAGCGTGGTGATGCGCTCTACCTCGGCGGTCTCGCCGATCGCGGCGGCTGCCTGACCCAGTGCACCCAGGGCACGCAGGAAGCCGCGGTTGGGCTCATGGTTCCACGGCACGGGTCCGGCGCCGCGCCAGCCGGAGCGGCGCAGAGTATCGAGGCCGCGGTGATAGCCGACCCGGGCGTAGGCGTAGCCCTCCACGGTGTAGCCCTGATCCAGCGCATCCTCGGCGAGCAGCGCCCAGACCAGTGAGGACTCCGGGTGCTTCGCCGCGAGATCCACCGGCTCCTCGCCGGTGGCGAGGGATTCGGAGACTTCGGGCTCGGCCGGGAGCAGCGTGGGCTCCGGCTCCATCAAATTTTGACCAACGATGCTCATGGGCACATCCTACTGCCAAGATTCCTCGAGAAATTTCGGGTCTGCGCCCGCTCCTGGGGGCCTCCGTGCCGACTTCTCCAGAGAGTGCCTCGATGATCAGAGACCAGCGGCGGCTCGGGTCGACTTCGGGGCCGGGTCCTCCTCGACCGATGTGCCGGCCTGGGAGCCGGGGCCCGGGCCGGGACCGGTGTCGCCGTCGTCGTCCCCTTGAGGTTCTCCCCCACCGTTGCGGACCGTGGGGCCATGGATCACACGGTGCCGGATGAACGCGGAGATCTGATCCACCACCATGGTCACCAGGATGATCACGACCAGCACGATGCCGATCCGGTCCCAGTCACGGGCACCGAAGACCGTGGAGAGCAGCGAGCCGATGCCACCGGCACCCAGCACTCCGAGGATCGCGGAGGCGCGGATGTTGACCTCGAAGCGGTAGAGCCAGATCGCGATGACCTCCGGCATCACCTGGGGCAGCACCGCCCAGCGGATCAGCTGCAGGTGATTGCTGCCCGAGGCCCGGGAGGACTCCAGCGGACCGCCGTCGACCGCTTCGATGGCCTCGGAGATCAGCTTCGAGAGCGTGCCGATGGAGCTGATGCCCAGCGCCATGGCCCCAGCCAGGGCTCCACCGCCGCCGGAGCCGAAGCCGAAGAGCGGGAGCATGATCGCGATGGCGAAGATGATCTCGGGCACCGCACGGATCACCGAGAGGATGAAACGGACCACGACGTAGACCGGCAGCGGGGACATGTTCCGCGCCGCCATGAAGCCCAGCGGCAGGGAGAACAGCGCGCCGACCATGGTGCCGACCCAGGCGATCGCCACGGATTCGAACATCGCGTCGAAGGACTGGCTCCAGTAGCCGGCCACGGTCTCATCCGGGATCTGGAAGACCCCGGCAGCCATGAGCTGGCCGTATTGGATGATGCTCGCCGGCAGGTCCAACAGCGCGCGGGCGTCCATGCCGGTGCCGTAGATCGCGGCGATGAAGATGATGCCCACCGCCAGCATCCCGGCGTTGTAGCCGAGCCTGGAGGGTCGCACGGGGCGCCGGTCCAGCGCGTCCGGGGCGAAGCGCGGCTGGCCTGCTTCGGAGTTCTGGGCGGGCTGCTGGTGCTCGGGGCGCGAGGCGCTGCCCGGCCCGGCGTTGATCGGTCTCTTATTCACAGCAGCTTCCTCCGGATGTACATGGAGAACATGTCGACCAGCAGCACCACCGCGATGAGCGCGATCAGGATGGCGGCGACGTTCTCGAAGGCGAAGCGGTTCAGCTGCAGCATCATGGCCGAGCCGATGCCGCCCACCCCCACAATGCCCAGCGCTGCCGAGGCGCGGATGTTCAGCTCAAAGACGTAGAGCCCGTAGGACACGAAGCCAGGCAGCACCTGGGGCAGGATCGCGAGCCGGTTGCGCTGAGTCAGGTTCGCACCGGCGGCGTCGGCCGCTTCCACCGGTCCGGGGTTCACCGAGTCGATGGTCTCACTCAGCAGCTTGGCCACGATTCCGGTGTTGAACATCAGCAGCGCCAGGACCCCGGCCATCGGGCCCAGCCCGTGGGCAGTGCCGCCGATGAAGGCCACGAAGAGCAGCGCCCAGCCCACGTCCGGGATGGAGCGCACCACCGAGTTCACCGCCTTGATCGCCTGTGAGACCCCCTTGTTCGGGCTGGAGACCGGGGAGGCGAACATGGCCAGCACCAGTCCGATGGCGCAGCCGATCAGCGTGGCCACCACGGCCATCGAGATGGTGATCAGCCACTGGTCCCGGACCGTCCAGATGTAGCTCCAGTTCGGGTCCAGGAAGGCCCTCAGGCGGGGCTCGACGTTGGACCAGCGGCTGGGAATCTCCAACAGCGTGAAGTTCACCGTGGAACCGGCCCAATAGCTCATGATGATGAAGGCCAACACCCCGAAGGCGCCCATGGTGCCGACCTTGGCCTTGAAGCACAAGGCCAGCGCCAGCAGCATCACTGCCAGCCCGATCACCGGGTACAGCGGCGCCCAGAGCGTCACGAAGCCCAACGGGATCAGCAGGACGTTCCCGGAATCCCGAGTGGCCCAGAAGAAGATGAAGGCGAGGACGGCGAGCCCGACCAGCCCGAGGTAGACCATCCCGCTGGGTTTCGGCGCCTCGGGGCGCGGAGTCACCCCTTGAATCGCGGGTGCGTGACTTTCCGGGGATCGGTGGTCCTCGGTGGGGGTGGAGGGTGCGGCGGAGGTGGTGGCCACGCGTCAGCCCTGGGCCGTCGCGGCGCTGGCCACATCTTCGGCGGTCAGCGAGCGCTGGTAGACCTCTTCGATGACCTCATCCGTGGCTTCCTCCACGGGACCGTCGAAGACCACCTCGCCGGCGCGCATCCCGATGATCCGGTCTGCGTAGCTGCGGGCCAGATCCAGGTGGTGCATGTTGACGATGGTGGTGATGCCCAGCTCCTGCTGGATCCGGCGCAGGTCCCGCATCACCTTGTGCGCAGTGGGCGGGTCCAGGGACGCGACTGGCTCGTCGGCCAGGATCACTTCAGGGTCCTGGGCCAGCACGCGGGCGATGGCCACGCGCTGCTGCTGTCCGCCCGAGAGTGAGGAAGCGCGCGTATACGCCTTGTCCACGATCCCGACGCGTTCCAGGGACTGGAACGCCAGCTCCTTGTCCTCGGCCCGGTACCAGCCCAGCATAGACCGCCAGGTGGGCGTCTCCGCGGAGCGACCGACCAGCACGTTGTTCAGCACGGAGACCCTGGTGACCAGGTTGAAGGACTGGAAGATCATCCCCACCCGGGAGCGCAGCCGGCGCAGCTTGGCCTTGCTGCGCGGGTCCACGACCTCCTCGCCGACTCTCAGCGTGCCCGAGGTGAACGGGACCAGCCCGTTGACCGTGCGGATCAGCGTGGACTTGCCCGCGCCTGAGAGCCCCACGATGGCCACGAACTCGCCCTTGTTGATCTGCAGGTTGACGTTGCTCAGCCCCTTGAAGCCATTGGGGTAGACGACGTCGATGTTCTCGAATGTGATCATGATCTGGTGTCCTAGCCGGGTCCGGGTGCGCAGCTGACGCCTCAAGCGTAAGAGCTGCGCACCCGGACTGCCGACGGAATGCGGACTATTTCCTCTCGGAAGGGGAGTTAGAGGTCACTCGTCGCCGAAGTCGTTGTAGACCTGGCGAGCACCGTCGAGTGCTTCCTGGTCAGCTTCGACCATGCCCTCGATCTCGTAGACCTCGTCGAGTGCGGCCAGGCCGTCCTCGTCCTCGGCCACGGCGAGCCAGGCATCGGTGAGCACCTGCTGCTCCTCCTCAGAGAACTCGGAGGAGACCACGATGCCGTCGTTCGGGATCGGGCCGGCCCAGGCGAAGACCACGACCTCTTCACCCACGTCGGGGTTCTCTGCCACGACGTTCTGGCGAGCGTCGTCGAAGGAGGTGCCGATGGTGGCGTTGTCGTTGTAGACGTTGAGCACGGAGTTGTCGTGGCTGCCCGCGAACTGTTCGTCGATGTCGCCCTCACCGGGGGCGAAGCCGAGCAGGTCGTTGAGCTGGGTGGCCGGGTAGTAGTAGCCCGAGGCCGAGCCCTGGTCCACGTAGGAGACCGTGGTGCCCTCTTCGATCAGCTCGAGGGCTTCCTCGCCGACGGCGCCTGGCTCGGCCTCATCGGTGCCGTTGCAGAAGAGCATGGTGTTGCCGTCCTCGTCGGGGACGTCGACGGGCTCATCCATGCAGTAGGTGTCAGGGTCGTTGGTGAACCACTGGGTCACGTAGACGTCGGAGCCATAGCGGATCGACTGGGTGATCGGCACGGCGTCGGCCTGCTCCTCGGCCTGGATCATGCCCACGGGGCCTGACATGACGACCTGGGCGTCCCCGGTCTGCATCGCGGTGATGGCCCCGAGGTAGTCCTGGGTCTCTTCTGCCCGGACCGGGAAGCCGTCGAGGGCGTCACTGAGCGCCTCGGCCAGCGGCTCGGCACTCTCGACGATGTTGTCGATGTCATTGGAGGGGACGAGGGCGATCACGATCTCGTCCACGCTGCTGATACCAGCGCTCTCGGAGTCACCGGCTTCGGCCTCCTCGTCTCCGCCGGTCCCGCCCTCTTCGGCCACACAGCCGGCCATGGTCAGCGTCAGCACGCTCGCCAGAGCGAACGTGGACAGGGTCTTCTTACGCATAGGGATATTTCCTCTTCATCAAGGTGCAGGGCGACCCCGGTGCTGCGTCCCGCCACACCTCAAGTGCGACGAATTCCGGAGAGTCCCGCGCTCGGCCACCAGCGCCGAAGCGCCATCCTCGCGGCTGACCTCGCGCGATTCCACGATTCACTGTAAGGCGCGCATTCTGCGCCCTCCAACCTGGAACCGGTCAGTTGGACAACCTGTCACGCACTGTTAACACAGCAGCATTCTTGCTGTGACGCAGATTACATGATGAACAGGGTGCGGTGCGCCGAGCAGACGTGCGACTCAGACCGTGGCCGGGCTGTGTGTCCAGGCATCGAGAACCTCCGGAAGGGCCGCGAAGTCCCGCACCCGGTGATCCGGGGCGCCCAGGCCGGTGCCGAACCGGTCGATCAGCACGGTTCTGCCACCGAGATCATGGACATGCTCGAGGTCGTTGGCCCAGATGTCACCCACGGAGAGCACCTGATCCGGGGGGATCAGGTGCGCGGCGGCGGCACCGTTCTCACCGGCGGCCCCACCGGCGTCCCCACCGGCGGCCCGGGCCCGCTCGAGTGCCGCAGGCATGCCGAGGGGCTTGCGGGCATCATTGATGACCAGGTCAAAGGCGTCACTGAGCCCCAGGGCCTGCAGCCAGGGCGCGAACGCGTCCGCCGGGGAGTTCGTCACCAGCACGACGACGGCGCGCCGCCTGGCCTCGGCGAGCAGCTCCTGCGCCCCAGCAGGCGCATGCACATCGGTGTTCTGAAGCCCGTGGGCCAGCAGGTCCTGGCGTGCCGCGCGAAAGGCGCACCCGGAGTCGACGTCGCTCAGCCCGGCTTGGCGCGCGAGCAGCTGGACCAGCTGGTAGCCGTCCTGCAGCGGCCAGGACACCGGGTGTGCCTTGGCGTCGTCATGGGTGGCCTCGCCGCCCACGGTGAGCGGGGCGCCGGCGTCGTCGTAGGCGATCTCTGGAACCAGCAGAGAGTTCTCCGCGAAGGCGCGCGTGATGACCTCGTGGACGCTGCTGCCGGCTGACCCGCCGGTGTGGCCGCGCTCCGCGAGCAGCGCATCGACACGGTCGGCATAGAAGAGGACCGGGGCGTCACCGAGGCAGAGCGTGCCGTCGAAATCGAGCAGGAGCAGCTTCTCGCGGGTCATACACATCGCTTTCTGCTGGGGTCAGCATGCATGAGAGCAGCATGCAGGGATCGGAGGGCGGGACGCCCGGGTGGGACGTGTGGCGCACCCGCACGGGGAGGCAAGGGTCTCCCCGCGCAGGAGCGCGGCCTACTTCTTCTTGCGGGACTTCTTCCCGGAGCTGACCAGCGCCATGGCGATCGCGGCGAGCCAGGCGTCCTTCGCCAGCGGGGTGCCGTCCTGGGTGGGACGGACGCCGTCGGACTCGGTCATGCCCTCGTTGCGGAAGTACATGCTCAGCATGCCCGCGGAGAAGGTGCCCAGCGCCAGGCCTGCGACCCGGTTGCTCACGAAGGGAGCCAGCAGCGCGCCGCCCAGTGCGATCTCACCCCAGGCCAGGGCCTTGCCGAACTGCTCCGGGGAGAGCTGCTTGACCGCAGGCACACCGGTGGCGGCCATACCCTGCATGCCGGCTGCGGATTCGGCGTCGAGCTTGAGCTTGCCGATTCCGGCGTTGAGGATGAAGGCTCCGGGGACGGCGCGCAGGGCGACTGAGGACATGTTCATGAGGTTCTCCAACCATTCGAGGACGTCCGGCCGCCCGAGACGGCAGCCGTTGAAGACGATTTCCCAAGGATCAACCCTACCGATGGAGCGCCCATTCCCACGCAGGGCACCCTCAGCTCGCGGCGGCGGAGCCGGCTGCGGCGGAACCGGTGCCGTCAGCCCACGGCGGCGGAAGCGGGCGGGGTGGAGCCGGAGGATTCGGCCCAGGTGTCGACGATCAGCCCGGCGGCAGCTCGGGCCGAGGCCATGGGTTTCGCCGGAGCCCCACGCAGGAGGCTGGCAAGCACACCGTTGTAGATCAGCAGGATCGAGTCGGCGCCGAGCTCCGGGTCGGGGCAGTCGGCCTCAGCCGCCAGCGTTCTCAGCCGTGAGGTGACCATCGCGGTGTCCTGGCGGATCAGCTCGAAGACCGGGTCCTGCGCATCCGGGGCCGGAGCCGGGCGCTCCGAGGCGGTGGCGAGGAAGCAGCACCATTGCGTCTCCCCCGCTGCGGCGCGGAAGGTCTCGATCCCCGTGAAGATGGCGAGCACGCGTTCGCGCGGTGATCCGGCCGCCCCCACAGCTGCCTCCCAATGGGCGCTCCAGTCCTGCAATCGGCGGGCGAGGATCTCACGCAGCAGGTTGTCCTTGGAGCCGAAGTGCTTATACAGAGTCACGATCGAGACCCCGGCAGCGGCGGCCGCCCGGTCCACACCGGTGGTGGCGATCCCCTCCTGGAAGAACAGCCGCTCTGCCGCGTCGAGGATCCGCGTCCGGGTGAGCTGTGGGTTGGCCATGGAGATAGTATAACGTTCACTTCACTGAAACGTTCGTTATACCCCGCCTGACCATCCTTCGGAGGACCACGATGCTGGACACCACTCGACGCTCTGCCAGCCCCGTGAGGCGGGACATCGCGAGCTCATCTGCACCCGGATCGGGGCTCGGGGTGGCGGTGGCAGGAATGCTCCTGATCGCCGCGACGTACGGGATGGCGCGCTTCGGTGTGGGACTCTTCGCGCCGAGACTGGCCCAGGAGCGTCCGGAACTCATCGAGGTGCTCGGTGCGGCGGCGGCGGCCCAGTTCCTCGCCTACTCGCTCGCGGCGGTGATCGCCGGCCGGCTGGTGGATCGACGGCCGCGGGCCGGACTGGTGCTTGCCGGAAGCACCGCGACCCTGGGGTCCCTGGGGGTGGCGCTGGCGTCGGAGCCGCTGTTCTTCATCACCTCGGTGGTGATCGCAGGCATGGGCGGGGGCTTCGCCTCCCCGGCCTTGGTTCCGGTGATCGACGCCGTGGTCGCCCGAGGAGCACGCGCCACGGCGCAGTCAGTGGTGAACACCGGCACGGGCGTGGGTGTGATCGGCGCTGGGCTGGTGGCGTTCTCCGCACCCTCGGTCGGATCAGCCTGGGTGGTCATGGCCGGACTCTCCGCCGCCGCCGCGGCGGCCGTGATCTTTCCGCTCCACGGACGCACGGACCTGGGTGCGGCTGCACGCCCCGGGGGCGCCTCGCAGCCAGACATGGGCGAGGGCCCGGATCGGCAAGCCTCCACGATGGCCAGGCTCGCCTGGCGGAAGCTGCTGCTCCCGGGCACCGCCGCCGTCGTCGTCGGGGCGGGCTCGGCACTGATCTGGACCTTTGGACCGCTGCTGGCGTCTGATTCCGGGGTGGTGGCCGCGGCTCAGGTGGGCTGGCTCTGGATCGCGCTGGGAGCAGGCGGACTGCTGGGCACCTTCACCGGAGTGCTGGTGACACGTCTGGGTGAGCCTGCCGGCTTCGGCGTCACCGCCGGCGTGCTCGCGGTTGCCAGCGGGGTCCTGGCCTGGGCGCTGCTGGGGGACTCCGGCGCGGCTGCCTACGCCAGCATGGCGATCTTCGGCGCGGGGTACATGGCGCTCTCCGGGGTGCTGATCCTCTGGGCGCGGCGCGTGTGGCCCGGTCATGCCGGGGCTGGCACCTCGGTGCTGTTCATCGCCCTCGCCACAGGACAGGCGGTCGGCTCGGCCGGGTTCGGGCTGGTTCAGGGAAGCTGGAATCCGGCGGTGCTGGCCGCGGTGGCCGCGAGCCTCTGCCTGGTCGGCGGGGGCCTCGCTACGATCAGGGAATGGAAGCCTCGCGCAAAGCACTGATCGGGTGGGTGGCCGCGGCGGGACTCGCGCTCACCGGCGTCATCGTCTTGATCGTCGCCATGAACCGCCCCCGCTCCTTCGGCTGGTTCGCCTACGCACCGCTCTCGGAGACCAGCTACATGCCCGGAGCCTCGGGATCCACGCTGGCCCTCACCGCGCTGGGCATCGTGCTCCTGATCCTCGGACTTGTAGGCACAGGTTTTCTGGCAGGACTTCAGGTGGGCCGCAGGGGCCGCACGGCCTCCCCTGGGCCCGGCCGCGGCCAGGCTGGGGCGCAGTAATCCCGGAGCACCCGGTTGATCGACCGGGCCGGTTGAAACGTGTGATGTGGTGCAATGACTCCATGGAACCCTCCCCCACCACCGACCTCTCCCGTGACCCGCTCCCCCTGCGCGGGAAGAACGTGCTGGTCACCGGGGTGAGCCGGCAGGCCGGGATCGGTTACGCCACGGCGTGCCGGATGGCCGCCTATGGGGCCAGCGTCTTCTGCCACCACTTCGCACCGCACGACCGTGAACAGCCCTGGGGTGCCGATGACCTCACCCAGGTGCTCGAGGGCGTCCGCAGCCACCTGGTCGGTGACGCCCGGGTCGCCGATGTCCATGCTGACCTGGCCGACCCTGAAGGCCCGGATCTGGTGATGCAGGCCGCGGTCTCCGCGTTCGGCTCGATCGATGCGCTGGTCTGCAATCAGGGGCTCAGCGGCCAGGACGGGGCGCTCGGCGAGCTCACCGCGGCGCAGCTGGATCAGCACTGGGCGGTGAACTCTCGAGCCTCGATCCTGCTCGCCCAGGCCTATATGCGGCAGCACCCCGAGGGCACCACCGGTTCGATCATCTTCCTGACCTCCGGGCAGGGTCTGGGGCCCATGGTCGGCGAGGTGGCCTACGCCGCGGCCAAAGCCGCTCTCGCCGGAATCACCGCCACGCTCTCCGAGCAGCTGATCCGCCGCGGCATCCGGGTCAACACCGTGAACCCGGGCCCGGTGGACACCGGATACCTGAGCCCTGAACTCTGGAAGGACCTGGGCCCGATGTTCCCGCTGGGCCGCTTCGGGGAGCCCGATGACCCGGCGCGGCTGATCGCCTGGCTGAGCACCGAGGAAGCCTCCTGGATCACCGGCCAGATCATCAACACCGAGGGCGGATTCCGCCGCTGAGCCTCGGACTGAGCCAACACCAGCAACGACGACGGCGGCCGCCTTCCACGGAGAAGGAACGGCCGCCGTCGTCGTCGGTGCTCGGCGCGGGACGCCGGGCGTTGAGGCTTACTTGATGGACTTGCCTGCGGAGCCGAGGCGCTGGGAGGCCTCCACGATGCGGGCGGCCATGGACTCTTCTGCCTTGGCGCCCCAGACGCGCGGGTCGTAGGTCTTCTTGTTCCCGACCTCGCCGTCGATCTTCAACACGCCGTCGTAGTTGGCGAACATGTGACCGGCCACCGGACGGGTGAAGGCGTACTGGGTGTCGGTGTCGATGTTCATCTTGATCACGCCGTAGGAGACCGCGTCGGAGATCTCCTGCTCGGAGGAGCCGGAACCGCCGTGGAAGACCAGGTCGAAGGGTGCGTCCTTGCCGTACTTCGCGGCGGCCTGGTCCTGGATGTCCTTGAGGATCTCCGGGCGCAGCTTCACGCCACCGGGCTTGTAGACGCCGTGGACGTTGCCGAATGTCAGCGCGGTCATGTAGCGACCGTGCTCGCCCAGGCCCAGCGCCTCGATGGTCGCGGTGGCGTCTTCGATGGTGGTGTAGAGCTTCTCGTTGATCTCGTTCTCCACACCGTCCTCCTCACCGCCCACGGTGCCGATCTCGACCTCGAGGATCTGCTTGGCCGCGGCGCTGCGGGGCAGCAGCTCGGCGGCGATGCGCAGGTTCTCCTCCAGGGTCTCGGCCGAGCCGTCCCACATGTGGGAGTTGAAGATCGGGTCGCGACCGGCCTTGACCTCGGCCTCGGAAGCCTCGAGCAGCGGCAGCACGAACCCGTCGAGCTTGTCCTTGGGGCAGTGGTCGGTGTGCAGCGCGATGTTCACGCCGTAGCTCTTGGCGACTTCCTTGGCGAAGGCCGCGAAGCCCAGCGAGCCGACGACCATGTCCTTGATGCTCGCGCCGGACCAGTACGCGGCACCTCCGGTGGAGACCTGGATGATGCCGTCAGACTCAGCCTCGGCGAAGCCACGGATGGCCGCGTTCAGGGTCTGCGAGCTGGTGACGTTGACCGCGGGGTAGGCGTATCCGCCAGCCTTCGCGGAATCGATCATCTGGTTGTACTTGTCCGGGGTTGCGATAGCCACGTGTGAGCTCCTTAGGAGTTAAGTCAGATACGGCAGCGTCATTGGTGCACCGCGGTCATCCTATCGGGATAGCACCGTCGGGGCCGAGGAATCTTCCACCGAATCTGCAGATTCTCCGGGAACGCGCTGCGCCACAGCATCCGTGTCCCCATGCCCGTCCTTGCCGATCTTCGAAGGCCACCAGAAGCGGTGACCCAGGTCCACCCCGAGCGCCGGAACCTGCAGGGTGCGCACGATGAAGGTATCGATCAGCACACCCAGGGCCACCAGGAACGCCAGCTGCACCATGAACATCAGCGGCAGCACGCCGAGCGCGGCGAAGGTCGCGGCCAGCACGATCCCGGCGCTGGTGATCACCCCGCCGGTGATGACCAGCGAGTAGAGCAGCCCCTCCTTGGGTCCACGTCGGGCGGTCTCCTCACGCGCCCGGGTGGCCAGGAAGATGTTGTAGTCCACCCCCAGCGCGGTGAGGAACACGAACCCGAACAGCGGCACCGTCGGGTCGGCGCCGGGGAACCCGAAGATGTAGTTGAACACCAGCGCCGAGATGCCCAGCGCGGCGGTGAAGGAGAGCACCGTGGTGAGAAGCAGGATCAGCGGGGCCGTGACCGAGCGCAGCAGCACGATCAAGAACGCCAGGATCACCAGCAGCACGATCGGGATGATCGTGACCAGGTCTCGCTGCGCGGTCTCATTGGTGTCCAGCTGGGTCGCGGTGGTCCCGCCGACCAGGGCTTCCCCGTCCAGCGCGTTGAGCTCTTCGCGCAGCTCACCGATGGTGCGTTCC
Source organism: Nesterenkonia sandarakina (assembly GCF_014138825.1). Classification (NCBI taxonomy): domain Bacteria; kingdom Bacillati; phylum Actinomycetota; class Actinomycetes; order Micrococcales; family Micrococcaceae; genus Nesterenkonia; species Nesterenkonia sandarakina. The sequence continues at coordinate 1,949,482 of NZ_JACJIH010000001.1, forward strand.
GCCTCCAGCGAGTCCCCGGAGTCGGTGAGGGTGACCGAGAGCTGGTTGTACCCGTCGACCTCGTTGGCGTCTGCAGGGCCCTGGGCCGGCGCGCCGTTCTCGGCCACCGGGTAGACCTCTCCGACGCCGTCGCTGGCCACGACGATCTCCAGAGCCTCGCCGAGTTCATCAGCAGGGACGAAGACGTTGGCGGGGGCTCCGGTGCCGGCGTCGAAATGCTCCTCGAGCATGACCTGGCCGTCCTTGGCGTCGGTCTGACCCAGCACCTGTTCAGACTGCGGGACGCCCTCGGCCCTGAGGTCGAGCACGCCCACCGAGGAGATCAGCAGCAGCCCGGTGACCACGAGCCAGATCAGGCGCGGACGCGCGCGCACCTTCTCGGCGACCACGGCCCAGAGCGTCCGGCGCCGGGAGGTGTGCCGGGTGCGGCGGGTCTGAAGGTCGGGGTTCGCGGCGCGAGCCTCCTCGACGGCGGGCTTGGGCGCGTGGGGGACCTTGGGCCAGAAGACCGGGCGGCCGAAGAGCGCGAGCATCGCGGGCAGGAAGGTCAGCGTGGCGAGCATCGCGAAGACGATGCCGGCGCTGGCCACGGGGCCCAAGGCGCGGTTGGAGTTCAGATCGGAGAAGAGCAGACACAGCAGCGCCGCGGCCACGGTGCCCCCGGAGGCGAGGATCGCCGGGGTGGATCGCCGCCAGGCTTCCCACAGTGCTTCGAAGCGGTTCTCCCGGGCCAGCAGCTCTTCCCGATACCGGGCGACCAGCAGCAGCGAGTAGTCGGTGGCGGCGCCGATGACCAGGATCGAGAGGATCCCCTGGGCCTGCCCGTTGAGCGTGATCCATTCCATCTTGGCCATCTGGAAGATCACGGTGATCGCGCTGGAGAGCGCGGCGATGGAGGAGAGCAGCACCAGGAAGGGCAGCAGCACCGAGCGGTAGACGACCACCAGAATCACGAAGACCGTGATCACCGCGACCAGCAGCAGCAGACCATCGATCCCGGCGAAGGCATTGGCGAAGTCATCCGAGAGTGCGGCGGGCCCGGTGACGTGGGTTCTCCACTCCGCCTCGGGCAGCTCAGCGTCCACAAGATCGCGCAGCTCCGCGACCGCGCCGTCCTCGACGGCGGCCTCCTCCATGAGCACCAGGACCTGAAAGGCTTCGCCGTCCTCGGAGACCTGCGACGGCAGTGACCGGTCCACACCCTGAAGCGTGTTGATCTCCTCGACCAGCGCCTCCACGGCGGCGAGCGCCTGCTCGTCGACCTCCCCACCGGCGGGCTCACCGATCAGGGTGGCCGGGACAGACTCGTCGTCGGAGAAGCCCTGGCTCAGTTCCAGCGCCCGGGTGGACTCGGCGTCGGCGGGCAGGAACGTGGTCTGGTCATTGGTGGTGACCTCGCTGACCTTGCCGAAGGTCTGACCACCCACGGCGGTCACCCCGAGCCAGACCAGCACCAGGATGACGGGGATCAGGATCCGGATCCAGCGCGGTTGGGCGGGGCTGCGGCGCCCCGAGGTCTTCGTGGTCACGTGATTCTCGCTTTTCCTCGCGCCGGACCCTCGCGAGACATCGCGCGTCATTGCGCGAGCGGCCTCAGGTGCGGACATCTCTCAAAGCCTCCGCCTCCTCGGGTGCAAGACGGCGAGGCGACGGGGACTTCTTACCGCACAACTGTACTGCCCGCCGGAGCCATCAAGTCGGCGGTCAGTCAGGGTCCCGGCACCGCGACGCCGCGACCCGTGCTCAGCCAGCCGGGGCCTGGCTCAGTCTGCCTCTGGACGCCCGACCAGGCCCCTCGCGACCACCGGTGAGTCTCCGTAGCTGCGTCTATAGGCCCGGCTGAAGGTTCCGACGTCGTTGAATCCGCTGGAGAACGCCGACTCGGCCACGCTCATCCCAGCTCGGAGCAGCTCATGGCCTCGGCTGAGACGGGCACGACGGATCTCTTGGGCGGGGGAGGTGTCGTGCTGCGCGAACACGGCCTGGAGGGTACGCAGCGAGACGCCGGCCAGCGCGGCCACCCGGGCAGGGGTGAGTGTGGGCTCTTGGCAGTGGGATTCGATATAGGCCTTGACCTCGCTGAAACCAGCTCCTGCCCCGGGATCCAGCCGGGCCGCAGACGGGCCCGAGGGTTGGCGCGGGGTAAAGGTGAGCAGCTTGTGGTCCGAGCCCTGGAGCCGACGCAGCTTCCATCGCACGCGCAGCGTCCGGCCACGACGATCGATGAACTCCTCCGCGTGGCTGTGCCCCACACTTGCGGCAGCGGTGACGATCGGGCAGGTCTCCTTGGGGTAGGGAGAACCATCTGCGTGCCGGGGATGCAGCGCTTCGTGGCTGCACCTGCCCACCAGCGCGGCGCCCTGGGTGTAGCCGAGGACAGTTGCTGCGGCCTCATTGACCAGGGCGACAGAGCCGTCGGGCTCGATCAGCCAGAGCGGGGTGGGGGCTGCGTCTATGAGGGAGCGCAAGACTCCCTCGCCGTCGAAGGTCATTCGGGAAGCGCCTCTTTCCGACACCATTGCTGACGTTGTTCCACAATCCTAGGTCCGGGCTGTTTCTCCGGGGATGCCCGAATATTTCGGTCGCGTAAAACTCCGGCCGCCTGCGCGAATTGTCGGATTCTCCGCGCAGATTGCCTTGGTGGCGCCAGTGAGACCGCCCTAGGTTCGACAAAACCCGCCGCGGCCGCACCGGCCCGGCGCCACCGACCCAGGGAGGCCCTCGTCATGGAACCGTTCATCAGCAAGAGAGACGCCGCTGAGCACATTCGGATCGCGCGTCACCGGGCCGGGATCAGCTGGGCGCAGATCGCCGAGCAGCTGGGCGTGGCCAAGGAATGGAGCACCGCCGCTCTGCTGGGCAGCCATGCGCTGAGTGCGCAGCAGTCCAACATCGTCAAGGAGCTTCTCGACCTCGATGACGCCGTCGCTGAAGCACTGCAGATGCAGCCCTACCGCGGTCCGCTCAGCGAAGACGTCCTCACCGATCCGACCATCTACCGGTTCCAGGAGGCTGTGATGGTCTACGGCCCGACCATCAAGGAGCTCATCCATGAGGAGTTCGGCGACGGGATCATGAGCGCCATCAACTTCCAGCTCAACGTCGCGCGCCGCACCGACCCCGAGGGAGACCGCGTCGTCGTGACCTTCGACGGCAAGTTCCTCGACTATAAGTGGTGACCGTGGGACACCGTCACCTCTCTCGACGCAACCTGCTCAGCCTCGGCGGCGGGGCGCTGGGCGCGAGCCTGCTCGCCGGGTGCACCCCCACCGGCGGCACCCCGAACACGAACCCGCTGGGGGTCGATTTCAGCGCGGCGCTGGGACCCGCCGGTGAGCTTGAGGTCCGCGACGTCACGCTGGGCTTCGTGCCGATCACCTGCTCCTCCCCGATCATCAACGCCGCCGCGATGGGGATCTTCGAGCAGTACGGGCTCAATGTGACGCTGCAGCGCTACACCGGATGGGGCGAGCTGTGGATCGCCTATGTCGCCGGCGAGCTCGACGCCACCCAGATGCTCAGCCCGATGCCGCTGGGCATCCATCACAACTTCGCCGCCGGTCAGCGTGACTCCCGGATGCCCTACATCACCAATATCAACGGGCAGGCGATCACGCTGGGCACGCAGCACATGGACCGGGTGCGCGGTGCGGAGGACTTCCGCGGGCTGACCATTGCGGTGCCCTTCGACTACTCGGGACACAACCTGCTGCTGCGGGACTACCTCGCCCTGGGCGGTCTGGACCCGGACTACGACGTCGGCATCCAGGTGATGCGCCCCTCGGACATGGTCGCCTCGCTCAACGTCGGTGACATCGATGGGTTCCTGGCACCGGATCCGTTCAACCAGCGCGCCGTCGCCCTCGGAGCCGGCTACCTGCACATGCTCTCGAAGGAGCTCTGGGACGGGCACCCCTGCTGCAGCTTCACCGTGGCCGAGGAGTTCGCCTCCGCATATCCGAACACCTACACCACGCTGCTGCGGGCCATCGGGGACTCCGCCATGTGGACCGACAACGCAGAGAATCGCGCCACCGCGGCGGAGACCATGGCAGGCCGCGCGTTCCTCAGCCAGGACCCCGCGGTCATCGCCGCGGTGCTCACCGGCGAGTTCCAGGATGGCACCGGGGCCACCCGGTCCGTGGAAGACCGCATCGGCTTCCGCCCCTACCCTCATGAGTCCTACGCGATCTGGGCGCTGACCCAGCTCCAGCGCTGGGACCTCGCCCCCACGGCCGGCTACGACTCGGCCGCGGACTACCAGTCCGCGGTCCGCCAGGTCCTGGACCCCGACGCCGCGACCCCGATCCTTGAGGCGCTCGGCGCCGACACCACCCCTCGGGAGACCGAGACCATCATCGGACGCACGTTCGACCCGGCGGACCCCTTGCCTTGGACCGAGAAACAGGTGAACCTATGAGCACCCAGACCACTCAGCCCGCTGAGACCACCGACGCCGCCCAGCAGCCCCGCGCCCACAGCGCCCCGGAGGCGCTGCAGCAGCGGGCGAAGGCCCAGCGCACCCGGGACCGGATCCAGACCACCGGACTCTTCGTGATCTTCTTCCTCGGGTTCATCGGCCTCTGGCACCTGGCCACCGTGGGGCTCGACGACGGCGGCCTCGCCCCCACCCCGGGGGCCACCTGGGAGCGGCTGCTGGAGATGCTCGGCACGGCCTTCCTGCTGGACGGGCCCAATAACGTGGGGATCTTCTACCACCTGCTCGCCTCCATCCAGCGGGTGCTCCTGGGCTTCGGCCTGGCCGCGCTCATCGCCGTCCCGCTGGGCCTGCTGCTGGGAACCTCCCGGGTGATCCACGACGGCATGGACCCGTTCATCCAGATCCTGCGCCCGGTCTCACCCCTGGCCTGGCTGCCGCTGGGCCTGGCGCTGCTGCGCGATTCGCAGATGACCGCGATCTTCGTGATCTTCATGGCGGCGCTGTGGCCGATCCTGGTCTCCACCATCGACGGGGTGCGTCGGGTCAACCCGCTGTTCCTGGATCTGGCGAGATCCCTGGAGACCGACACCAAGACCCGGGTGTTCAAGGTGCTGCTCCCGGCCACGCTGCCGGCCATCGTGACGGGTCTGCGCACCGCGCTCTCCACGGCCTGGCTGGTGATCGTGGCGGCCGAGATGATCGTCGGCGGCCGCGGGATGGGTCACTTCGTCTGGAACGAATGGAATGCGCTGAACACCCCCAGCATCGTGGTGGCCATCGTGATCATCGGCGGCGTCGGCTTCCTGCTCGACCGCTCGATCGCCCAGCTGCAGCGCCTGGTCCCGAAATCCTGAGCGCCCGAGCTCGCAACACCCGCCCCTGAGACCCACGCCTGAGAAACCAGGAGACACAGACATGAGCGCCGAAACTCTGACCGCAGAGCGCACCAGCACCGAACCGGTGGTGAAGCTTCAGGGCATCACCAAGGGATTCCCTGATCGCAAGAAGGGCTTCCAGCGGATCGTGGGCACCACGGACGTGGACATCGACGAAGGCGAGTTCATCACCATCATCGGACCCTCGGGCTGCGGGAAGTCCACCATCCTCAAGATGATCGCTGGTCTGGAATCCGTCGATGAAGGCAGCATCTCACTGGCCGGAGAGCCGATCACCGCACCCAGCCGGGAGCTGGGCATCGTCTTCCAGCAGCACGTGCTGCTGCCGTGGATGTCCGCGCGGCAGAACGTGATCTTCGCGCTGGAGACCGATCCTCGGCAGAAGCGAAGCAAGCAGGAACTGGAGTCGCTGGCCGATGAGTACCTGGAGCTGGTGAACCTCTCCCACGCAGCAGACCGGCGGCCCACCCAGCTCTCCGGCGGCATGCAGCAGCGCGTCGGGATCGCCCGAGCCTTTGCTCTGGAGCCCAAGGTCATGCTCCTCGACGAGCCGCTCGGCGCGCTGGATGCGCTGACCCGGCATGAGCTTCAGCTGCAGCTGCTGGAACTGTGCGAACAGCACAAGCGCACCTTCATCATGGTCACCCACGACGTGGACGAGGCACTGCTGCTCTCCGACCGGATCCTGGTGATGGGCGCCGGACCCGAGGCTCGGATCGTGCACGACATCACCGTCCCGTTCTCCCGTCCCCGTGATGTGGAGAACCTGGAACAGGATCCGAAGCACCACGAGCTGCGCAGCTTCTTGCTGAGCTCACTCACCGGACATTGAACGCGACGGCAGAGTCGGCTATTCGACGACGACGAGCAGATCTCCGCCGTCGACCTGCTGCACGCCGCTGATCACCGCCCGGGTGACGGTGCCCGCAACATGGCTGGTGATCCCGGCTTCCATCTTCATGGCCTCGATGGTGGCCACATTCTGACCCGCTTCCACGGTGTCGCCCTCTTCCACGGTGAGCGAGACCGCTCCGGCAAAGGGCGCGGCCACGTGGCCGGACTTGGAGGCATCGGCCTTCTCCGCGATGGCCACGGAGGCCTCCACCGCGTCGTCCCGGGCGCCCACCTGGCGGGCTTGGCCGTTGAGCGTGCACATCACGGTCCGGATCCCCTTGGGGTCCGGGTCCGAGACGGTCTGCAGGGTGACCAGCAGCCGCACCCCCTTGCCCAGTGAGATGACGTGCTCGTAGCCGGTGCGCAGCCCGTAGAGGAAGTCCCGGGTGTGCAGCACCTGGACGTCGCCGTACTTCTCCCGGGCGGCCTCGAAATCCTTGGTCGGTCCCGGGAAGAGCAGCCGGTTCAGCGTGCGGCGCCGCTCGGCGGGGTCTTCAGAGCGCAGCGCCTGGGAGTCTTCTTCGCTGAGCTTCTGGTCCAGAGGCTTGACCGTGCGGCCTTGAAGTGCCTTGGAGCGGAACGGCTCGGGCCAGCCGCCTGGCGGGTCCCCGAGCTGACCGGCCAGGAACTGGATCACCGAGTCCGGCAGGTCGAAGCTCTGCGGGTTGGCCTCGAACTGGTGCGGATCCACATCCATCCCGACCAGCTGCAGCGCCAGGTCCCCGACCACCTTCGACGACGGGGTGACCTTCACCAGCCGGCCCAGCATGGTGTCGGCCGCGTGGTACATATCCTCGATCGATTCGAACCGCTCCCCCAGGCCCAGCGCGATGGCCTGCTGGCGCAGGTTCGAGAGCTGGCCGCCCGGGATCTCGTGCCGGTAGACCCGGCCGGTGGGGCTGGGCAGACCGGACTCGAAGGGGGTGTAGATCGAGCGCACCGCCTCCCAGTAGGGCTCCATGGAGGCCACGGCTTCCAGGCCTAGTCCGGTGTCGCGCTCGGTGTGCTCCAGCGCTGCGACCAGGGCCGAGGCCGGCGGCTGCGAGGTGGTCGCGGCCATGGAGGCCACGGCGACGTCGACGGCGTCGACCCCTGCCTCGGACGCCGCCAGCAGGGTTCCCAGCTGGCCGCCGGCGGTGTCGTGGGTGTGCAGGTGCACCGGCACCTCGAAGCGTTCCCGCAGGGCGGTGACCAGGGTCTTCGCCGCGGCTGGTCGCAGGAGTCCGGCCATGTCCTTGATCGCGAGGATATGCGCGCCGGCGTCGACCATCTGCTGCGCCAGGTCGAGGTAGTAGTCCAGGGTGTAGAGGTCCTCGGCCGGGTCGGTGAGGTTGCCGGTGTAGCAGATTGCGGCCTCGGCCACGGCGGTGCCGGTCTTGCGGACCGCCTCGATGGCCGGGACGATCTGGTTCACATCATTGAGTGCGTCGAAGATCCGGAAGATGTCCACCCCGGTGGCGGCGGCCTCGGCCACGAACGCGTCGGTGACCTCCAGCGGGTAGGGGGTGTAGCCCACCGTGTTGCGCCCGCGCAGCAGCATCTGGATCGGGATGTTCGGCAGCTCCGCGCGCAGCAGGCGCAGCCGGTCCCAGGGGTCCTCGGAGAGGAACCGCAGCGCGACGTCGTAGGTGGCCCCACCCCAGGCCTCCACCGAGAACAGTCCCGGGGTCACATGGGCGACGGCGGGCGCGGCGGCCAACAGGTCGCGGGTGCGCACCCGGGTGGCCAGCAGCGACTGGTGGGCGTCGCGGAAGGTGGTGTCGGTGACCGCCAGGGCGGTCTGCTCGCGGAGCTTCTTCGCGAAGCCCTCGGGGCCCTCAGCGAGGAGCACCTGTCGCCAGCCCTCGGGCTTGGGGTGATCCGAAGGGCCGTCGAAGGGGCTGCGGTCGGGCTCGTCGCGCTTGTCTCCGGGGAAGTGCGGGAGCTTGTCCCGCGGGTCGATGCCCTCCACCCGGGGGCCGTGCGGCTGGTTCACCGTGATGTCGGCCAGGTACTGCAGCGCCTTGGAGCCGCGGTCCTGGGAGCGGTTGATCTTGGCCAGCTCGGGGTGCGCGTCGATGAAGTCGGTGGCCACGTCCCCGGCGAGGAACTCTTTGGAGTCCAGCACGTTGAGCAGGAACCCGATGTTGGTGGCGACTCCGCGGATCCGGAATTCGGAGAGCGCCCGGCGGGCCCGGGCAATGGCGGTCTGGTGGTTGCGGCCGCGGGCGGTGAGCTTGACCAGCATCGAGTCGAAGTGCGGGCTGATCTCAGCCCCGGCGTAGACGGTGCCGCCGTCGAGCCGGATGCCGGAGCCGCCTGCGGAGCGGTAGACCGTGACGGTGCCGATGTCGGGGCGGAACTCGTTGGCCGGGTCCTCGGTGGTGATCCGGCACTGCATGGCGGAGCCGCGCACGCGCAGGTCCTGCTGCCGGATGTCGAGGTCTTCCAGGGTCTCACCGGCGGCGATGCGCATCTGCGCGGAGACCAGGTCGATGTCGGTGATCTCCTCGGTGACCGTGTGCTCCACCTGGATGCGCGGGTTCATCTCGATGAACACGTGCTGGCCCGCGCGCTCCCCGACGGTGTCCACAAGGAACTCCACGGTGCCGGCATTGCGGTAGTTCATGGCCTTGGCGAAGGCGACGGCGTCGCGGTGCAGCGCCTGGCGGATGTCCTCGTCCAGGTGCGGGGCCGGGGCGATCTCCACGACCTTCTGGTAGCGGCGCTGCAGCGAGCAGTCGCGCTCGAAGAGGTGGACCACGTTGCCCTCGCCGTCGGCGAGGATCTGGACCTCGATGTGCCGGGGGCGCAGCACGGCCTGTTCCAGGAACACGGTGGGGTTGCCGAAGGCGGTCTCGGCCTCGTGCATGGCTGAGCGCAGGGACTCGGCGAGGTCTTCACGCTTGTCCACCCGGCGCATCCCGCGACCGCCGCCGCCGGCGACGGCCTTGACGAAGATCGGGAAGCCGATCTCCTCGGCGGCGCGGGTGAGCTCCTCGGTGTCCTTCGACGGCTCGGAGCTCTGCAGGACGGGGACGCCGGCTTCTCTGGCGGCGCGCAGGGCCTTGACCTTGTCACCGGTGGATTCCAGGACGTCGGCGGGCGGGCCGATGAAGGTGATCCCGGCGGCCTCCGCGGCGCGGGCCAGGTCGGGGTTCTCGGAGAGGAATCCGTAGCCGGGGTAGATGGCATCGGCGCCGGAGTCCTTGGCGACCCGGAGGATCTCCTCGATGTCGAGGTAGGCGCGGACCGCATGACCCTCTTCACCGATCCGGTACGCCTCGTCGGCCTTCTGACGGTGGAAGGAGTTGCGGTCCTCGTGCGGATACACGGCGACGGTGCGCGCCCCGAGTTCGACGCCGGCGCGGAAGGCGCGGATCGCGATCTCCCCGCGATTGGCGACCAGGATCTTCGAGAACATAGGTGCAATCTCCCTCAACTCATAGCGCCGCCACCTCATTGTGGCGGCGTTGGGGCGATCCTACCGGGTGCCGGGTTGAGTGCGGCTAGTCCACGGTGCGGCGCATGGCGGCCTGGGTGAGCTTCAGGGTGAAGCCCAGCCGCTCATAGAGCCGAGTCGCGCCCGTCAGCGACTCCGAGTCCACGTCGAGTTCGATGACATCGAACTCTCCAGACCGCGCGGCGGCCTCGATGGTGTGCGCGAGGACTGCGCTTCCCAGGCCATGTCCCCGGGCATCGGGGACGGTGCCGATGAGATTGACGTAGAGCTCCCGGTCCACCCACTGCCCACACAGGGAGTAGGCCACCACGGTGCCAGGCTCCGCCAGGGTCCCTGACTCATCCACCGCGATCCGCGAGACCGCATGCCGGTTGCTCCGTGCGATCCAATTCTGGTGCCACCCGGTCTCAGAGGGCGGAGCACTGCCCCAGTGGTCGACGAACGCCGCTGCGTGCGCGGCCCTGACTGCGGCCTCGTCCTGGCCGCCCGGAGGCCGAATCTCGATCCCGTCGGGGATTCCTCGTCCTTGAAGAATGGTGTCTGCGGAGTCCTGTGCGCTGAGTTCCCGGCCAAGGAGATTGAAGTACCGCGCCACGCTGTCCCCCCGGGAGAGGTGGAAGCGTCGAGCCGAGGAATCCTCGAGACCACCCCCGGTGGAGAAGTAGAACGGAGTCTCCGGGTGCCTCTCGGCGCAGAGCACCCTTCCCCGAGCTTCCAACTTCTCCATGAGAGCCGAGCCGAGACCTTCTCCCCGATGTTCAGCGTGCACGCCCCCGTCGAGGGAGACGTCGACCTTGCCACCGTGGTGGTCCACGGAGCCTGGAACCCGCACCGTGCCGAAGCCGATCATGGATTCGCCATCCCAGACCGCGAAGGTGTCCTTGGCGGGATGCATGCGCGGATTCTCGAGTTCTTCAGCGAGGTCCTCTGCCTCGAAGAACTCTTCCGTGCCATCCACGCGCGCCAGATGGTTGGTGAGCTCCGCCCACGCCTGAACATCTTGGGGATCTATGGAACTCCACCGGTAGCGACTCTGCATACGCCTAGGCTAGCGCAATCTCTGACTGTTCAACGGGGAGATCGGGGCGCCTATCAGGACGTGAGTCATTCACATTGAAACGGGCAGCCAAGCGGTTTGACCAAGGCGAGAAACCAGGAAGAGGCGCTGGGCTTAGGCACACCTTGAGATGTGGAGCTAAGGGGAGTCGAACCCCTGACCTCGTCGATGCGAACGACGCGCTCTACCAGCTGAGCTATAGCCCCGTGACCTGCGGTTCATCCAGCAAACCAGACTTCTCCGGTTCACCGGGCCCGCGGCGTCGGCCCTTACAGGATAATGGATAGGTGACTTCTTCTGCTGAGACTGCCTCATTCAACCCCGCCCCGCCCTTCGGACTGCTGCTGGATGTGGACGGGCCCATCGCCTCTCCGGTCAGCCGGACCGTCGCCATCGAGTCGATCGCCCGGGATCTGACCCTGATGGCCAATCGTGGAATCCCGGTCATCTTCAACACCGGACGCTCCGATGACTTCATCGCCCAGCAGGTGATCCCGCCGATGCGCGCCGCCGGGCTGCTCCCAGACACCCCGGTCTTCACGATCGCGGAGAAGGGCGCCGTCTGGGCCGAGGTCACCCCGGAGGGCCTGGGGGAGATCCACATCGACGAGGAGCTGAAGCTCCCCACCGCGCTCTCCGATGACATCCGTGACCTGGTGGCCGAGCGCTTCAGCGGGCACATGTTCTTCGACGAGACCAAACGCTCCATGGTCTCCGTGGAGCAGTCCACCGACGTGGAGAACAAGGACTACCTGGAAGCCCAGAAGGAGTTCGACGCCGCGATCCCACCCCTGTTAGAGAAGCACCAGTTGAAGCATGTCCGGATCGACCCGACGATCATCTCCACCGATATTGAGCACGAGGGCGTGGGCAAGGACGTGGGAGCCGAGCGGACCCTGACCCTGCTGGAGGCACGCGGGATCACCGCGCAGACCTGGTTCACCATGGGCGACTCCCGCACCGACTACGCCATGGCGACCTGGCTGCACGAGCGCGGGATCCCGGTCTCCCACGTGGACGTCCGCCCCGAGGACGGCATCCCGGAGACCGAGTACGAGGTGCTGACCTCAGAGACCGACGCGATCCACGACGAGGCCGGGGCCGAGTTCCTCCGCCGCTGGGCCGCAGATCCGGAGAACACCAGGGCTGGCCGCGGTGAGTGAGGAGCTGGAGCTGACCCTGCCCGACGTCGCCGCCTGGCGCGCCTGGCTGGATCAGCATGAGGGCAGCTCAGAAGGCGTATGGCTGGTGCTGGCCAAGAAGGGCGTCACCACCCCGACCTCGCTGAGCTATGCGGAAGCACTGCAGGAGGCGCTGTGCAGCGGGTGGATCGACGGGCAGCGCAAGGCTCGGGATGAGACCACGTTCCGGCAGCGGTTCACCCCGCGGCGCAGGGCCTCGATCTGGTCGCAGCGCAACGTGGGCTATGTGGAGGCACTGATCGCCGAAGGGCGGATGCGGGCGCGCGGCTTCGCGGAGATCGAGCGGGCCCAGTCCGATGGCCGGTGGGACCGGGCCTACTCCGGCCAGGCGTCAGCCGAGGTCCCGGCGGATCTGGCCGCTGCGCTTCAGGCCTTGCCCACCGCGCAGGCGACCTTCGAGGCACTGGGCAGCCAGGGCCGGTATCACGTGCTGCACCAGCTGATGATCGCCGCGAATCCGGCCACGCGGGCCAGGCGGATCGAGAAGTTCCTGGAGAAGCTGAGCCACGGGGAGACGCCGTAGGTCTGCGCGGCCGCCTGCGAGCTGCAGCGGCTGCTCAGTCGGTGAACCGGTGCTGCCGGATCCAGGCATGCATCGCGATACCGGCCGCCGTGCCGGCGTTGATGGACCGGGTGGAGCCGAACTGCGCGATGGAGAGCGTGTCCGTGGCGGCTTCCCGCACCTCCTCGCTGAGCCCGGGCCCCTCCTGGCCGAAGACCAGCACGCACCGCTTCGGCAGCGCGTAGGTCTCGATCGGCCTGGAGTCCGGAAAGAGGTCGACGCCGAGCACCGGCATTCGCTCGGATTCGGCCCAGGCCACGAAGTCCTCCACTGAGGGGTGGTGGCGGACGTGCTGGTAACGGTCGGTGACCATGGCCCCGCGGCGGTTCCAGCGTCGGCGCCCGATGATGTGGACCTCTTTGGCCAGGAACGCGTTGGCAGTGCGCACCACGGTGCCGATGTTGAAGTCGTGCTGCCAGTTCTCGATGGCCACATGGAAGTTGTGCCGGCGCGCATCGAGGTCGGCGACGATCGCGTCATGGGACCAGTAGCGGTACTCATCGGTGACGTTGCGGCGGTCGCCCTCACGCAGCAGCTCCGGGTCGTAGTGCTCACCCGCAGGCCAGGGCCCCTGCCACGGGCCGACCCCGATCTCGCGTTCTGCGGGCTGCCGCGCTGCGGCCTCGGCGGGCCCCTGTTCATCCATGGATTCGAGGCTATCCCACCGGTGAGGTCGCAGAGATCACGACTCTGGCGGCCCGGCACCGGCGCTGCGGCCACAGGTGTGGCGGCGGCGTCAGTTCACCCGGGCCAGCAGGAACCCGTCCCAGCCCTTGAGCCCCACGGTCTGCAGCGCGGTGGCGCTGAGCCGCTCATCGGCCTGGATCTGGGTCATCAGGGTGCGGATGCCGTGGATGTCCGGGTCGGCACTCTCCTCTTCGAGCACCGCACCGGAGCGGACCACGTTGTCGATGACGATCACCGAGCCCGGGTGGGACAGGGTCAGGGAGGCCTCAAGGTAGTGCGGGTTGTTCGCCTTGTCCGCGTCGATGAAGACCAGATCGAAGGGCCGCGCGCCCTCTGCGATCAGCGCCTGCGCGGAGTCCAGTGCCGGGCCGATGCGCACCTGCACCCGATCGGCGACACCTGCGGCGTGGAAGTTCCGGCGGGCCACCTGGGCTGCCGCCGGGTCGATGTCCAAGGTGACCACGGCGCCGTCGTCGTCCATGGCGCGTGCCATCCAGATGCTGGAATACCCCGCCAGGGTGCCGAACTCCAGCACCCTCGTGGCGCCGGTGATCTGCACCAACAGGGCCAGGAAGGCGCCCATGTTCGGGGTGACGTCGATCCCCGGGGTGACGGTCTCCGCGGAGCTGCGCCGGGTCTCCGCGAGCGCGGCGTCCTCATGCACCAGCTTCTCGATCAGGTAGGTGTCGACGGCGGCGAAGTCATCCGGTGTTGCGCCCATGGGAGCACCCGAGGGCCGGTGGCACGGTGCGCACCAGGGTGGACGGTGGGGGCGCCCCGCGTTCCGATCCGGGCGAATACCGGCAGAGTTGGGCCGAGCCGGCCAGGGCAAGGCGCCGTCGGCGGGCTGGACCCGATGACCTGCCCGACGACGACGGCGCCCACTGGGGATTATGCTCCTGCTATGCCTGACGCTGCCTCCCCGGTGCACCTGCGCGACGCCGAGCTCGCTGACCTGCCGGCCGTTGTGGAGATCCAGACGCACTACGCCCACCACACGGTGACCACGTTCAGCGAGGAGCCGCTGAGCGTGGCGGAATGGGCGCAGAGCCATGCGGAGAAGCGCTCGGCAGGACACCCGTTCCTGCTCGCGGAACAGGACGGAGTCATCCTGGGATTCGCCTACGCCGGGCACTGGCGACGCAAGTCCGCCTACCGGCACACCGTGGAGGACACGATCTACCTGCGCCCCGGCGCGGAGGGCCGCGGCGTCGGACGGGCGCTGCTCACCGAGCTGATGACCCGCTGCGAGGCTGCCGGACACCGCCAGGTCATCGCGGTGCTCACCGAGGACCCCTCGACCCGCGCCTCCTACGCGCTGCACATCAAGCTCGGTTTCACCGAGGTGGGACGGCTGGCCGAGGTGGGGGTCAAGCGCGGGCAGACGCTGAGCACGGTGCTGATGCAGCGCTCGCTGGGAAGCTGACTTCGGGCCGCCGGCTCAGGCGAGGCCGCCGCGAACATCGAGTGTGCAATCTGTGCAGGTTTCTTCGCCGATCCGGCCCGAACCGGCGGTCGAATCGCACAATGGATGCGCGGCGGGAGGTTGCGCGGCGGGAGGATGCCCGGCGGGACGTGGCGCGTCAGGGAACGCCGGCGGGGCGCCGCCTGGATGCGCGTGAGGACGGGTCAGGGCGTGAATCCGCGGCTCACACCAGCGGCACGTTCCACCCCGCATCCTGAAGCCCACCGAGTGCGTTCAGTCCCAGCCAGAGCCCCACCAGGAACAGGATCAGCGCCACAGTGCCGCTCGCATGCCGACTGAGAAACGCTTCGAGCCGGCGCAGCGGCCGCTCCAGCGCTCGGTGCGCGAACACCCGCGCGGTCAGCAGCACCAGAGCGGGCAGGATCATCACCGCGCAGTAGAACAGGATCATCACCGGGGCTATCGGCACACCCGGGTCTGCGGCGGCCACCAGCCCGATGCCCGCCAGATACGGCAGCAGGGTCGCGATCTCCAGACCTACCGCGGCCAGGCCAAGTCCCATCAGCGGGCCGAGCCCGCCTTGGGCACCCTCCCCCACGGCGCGCTCGCGGAAACGCCGCACCCGTCCTGCGGATCCGCGCGCCTCCTCGCGGCGGCGCTTCCGCTGCCTCCCCGCCTCGCTCAGTGGATCCAATCGGAAGCTGTAGCCGATCAAGCCTGCGGCCAGCGCCACCTGTGCCAGGAGCACCACGGGCCTCTGCTGGAGGTCGGCCAGCCCGTCGATCAGCTCCTCCCCGAACGCCAGCAGGCTTGCCAACAGCACCAGCCCGATCAGTGCATACGAACCCGCCACCACCCCGAGGTATATCAACACCCGGCCCGCCCGCAGCCGTCCCGAGCTCATCAGCAGCCACACCGGGATCAGCAGCGTGCCGAAGCTCGTGGAATCCAGCAGCGCCAACACCCCCAGCGCGCCCAACAGCGCCCAGATGGTATCCACTTGTCCCAGCAGTCCCTCGATCATGCGCTCAGCCTCCCCCGGGCAGCGCTTCGCGCACATCGGTCAAAGGATCGAGACCGGCGAGGCGACGTCGTCGTTCTCCATCTTTGGTCGGAGGCGGCGCGCGCCGCACTGTGGTCGAATATGAGCATGAGGCCGAGCGTGAGGGCACACCTGCAGTCGCTGCTGACGCTCGGCGTCGCGGTGCTGATCCTCGCTGTGGGCTGGGCTGGGGTGGCCGAGACGCCGTGGTGGAGCGCACTGGGCGTCAGGCCGCAGCCCTGGTGGCATCTGATCCCCTTGGCGCTGATGGCCTTCGCTCTTCTGATCCGGATCCGCCGACCGGTGCTGGCCCTGGTCCTGGGTGGCGGGTTCACGCTGCTGGATCTGAGCATCGGGGTCAACGTCGGGATCCTGCTGTGCGTCTCAGACCTGGTCTACAACTTAGGCATCCGCGGCTCGCGGCGTGCGGTGCGGGCCGGGGCGCTCTCGCTGACAGCGGGCACCCTGGCCACCGGGCTGGTGGCGCTGGCCTTCGGCGCGGGCTTGGAGGGATCGCTGAGCATCGCGCTGGTCGGCCTGGCGGTGTTGCTGATGCCGCTGTGGTGGGCGGCCGAGGTCCGGCGCGGCTACCCGTTGTGGCAGGAGCCCGATGCCCGTCACCAGCTCGAGGCCGAGCGGCACGCCAGTCTGCTGCGCCGGCAGGCGAGTCAGCGCCGGGAGGCAGTGGAGGCAGAGCGGCAGCGGATGGCGCGCGAGCTTCACGACGTGGTCTCTTCGCAGGTCTCCGCGATCGCGCTGACCTCAGGGGCTGTGCTGAATGCGGCAGCGGACACCGAGCGGGACCGCTGGGCGCTGGGCAGCATTCGAAGCACCAGCGTGGAGGCGCTGGAGCAGCTGCGTGAGATGGTGCTGCTGCTGCTGCGCGGCGAGGGCTCATCCGTGGACCCGGAGGCCAAGCACCGGCCGGAGCTGCTGGATGGGACCAGCTGGGACGACGTCCTCTCCCGGGCGCAGGAGCGCGGAATGGAAATCCAGGTGGAGGGCCAACCACCTGCAGACCTCTCCCCAGGTCAGAACCATGTGCTGCTGCGGGTGCTGCAGGAATCCCTGACCAATGCGCACAAGCATGGCCAGGCGCAGGCTGCGGTCTCTCTGCAGCGGCGGCGAGCTCGACTACGGCTCACCGTCACTTCTCCGGTCCCGTGTGAGCTTTCTGTGAAGGTGCGCACATTCGGCCAGGACGACGACGGCGGCGCGTCCCACCTCGGTGCCGGCGTGGGCCTGGCGGTGATGCGTGAACGGGTCCAGCTCATCGGAGGGTCGCTCCGCGCCGGCCCGGTGGGCCTGAAGCCGGCGTCGTCTCCCGGCGACCCACAGCTCTGGGTGGTCGAGGCCGAGCTGCCGCTGAAGGAGGTATCACCATGAGCCGGGACCGCATCACGGTGGTCCTCGCGGACGATCATTCCAGCATTCGGGCAGGTCTGCGGCTGCTGCTGGAGACTGCCGAGGGGATCGAGGTCGTCGGTGAAGCCGCCGACGGTGCCGCCGCAGTGGGGCAGGTCTCCGCTCTGCGCCCCGATGTGGTGCTCATGGACGCCCGGATGCCAGGCACCGACGGGATCACCGCCACCCGGAGGATCGTCGCGGAATCCGCGACGCAGGTGCTGATGCTGACCACCTTCGACGTCGATGAGGTGGTCTTCGGGGCGCTCCGCGCCGGCGCCGCCGGGTTCCTCCTGAAGTCGGTCGAGCCCGCCCAGCTGATCGACGCGATCCGCCGGGTTGCCGCGGGCGACGGGATACTCGCCCCGGAGGTGACCCGAAAGCTGCTGCGCGAGTTCGCGGGCGGGGGTTCGGCCGGGCCTGAGCTGGAAGCGGGGACCGAGCTGCAGCTCGCGGGTGGCGGTTCCTCACACGGACCGGCAGAGGCCCTGTCGTCGCCCGGCGCACGGCCAGGGGAACTCTCCGAGCACCTCACCCCGCGGGAGCTTGACGTCTTGGCCGCCCTGGGCCGGGGGCTCTCCAACGCGGCGATCGCACAGGAGCTCTATGTCAGCCTCGCCACTGTGAAGACGCATGTCTCCAACATCCTGGCGAAGCAGCAGCTGAACTCGCGGATGCAAGCGGCGATCCTCGCGCGGGAGGCCGGTCTGGCTTAGTCGGGTGCCCGGGCGGCGCGGCGGGGTGGCGTCAGCCCCGAACCGCCCTCCTGCATCGAGTGTGCGATCTGTGCAGGTTTCTTCCCCGATCCGGCCCGAACCGGCGGTCGAAACGCACAATGGATGCGCGTCAGGAGGTGGCGCGGTCACCCGAGGGCGAGCGCCGCGCGAACCTGCGTGGCGGGATGCTGTGCTCTCACCCGAGGGCGAGCGCCGCGCGAACCTGGGCCGCGGCACGTTGAAACCCTTCCCGCGAGTCGTCGGAGTTGAAGCGCAGCACTCGCCAACCCTCTGCCAGGAAGATGTTGTCGCGTCGTTGGTCGGCGCGCTGCTGCTGCGGGGTGAAATGGGTGTCGCCTTCGTATTGGATCGCGAGCTTCAGTGCCGGATAGCCGAGGTCCGCGCGCGGTGACCAGCGGATTCCCGGCTGCGCTGGGACCTGAAGCTCAGGCTCAGGCAACCCCGCCCGGATCAGGGCGAGCCGGAGAAGGGTCTCCTGGACGGAATCTGCGCCCACCCGGACCTCTGTCAGCGCGGTGAGGCAGCGGCGTCGTCCCGGAACGCCGCGGCATTGGTCCAGAAGGGTCGCGAGTTCCTCGATGGTCGCGTGCGGTTCCGTTCGGGATTCGAAGCGCGGGTAGGGAGAACGGACCAACTGGTCCCCGATGATGATCAGCTCGCGCACGCTGCAGAGGCCGGCGACGTCGAGCCAGGTCCGCATGGGCGAGCTCACTCTGAGACCGCGATGCGCAATGACGTCCTGCGCCCGAGCCGAGACGCGATGCCCGCAGACCCCGCGCCGCCGCACCCAAGCTTGCGTCTGCCCTGGGTGCGAGAGGTGCAGGTCGGGATCGTCGATCAGCCGTTGCGGCAGCCAGAATCCATGCAGGAGAGCCGCGCTGGCGTGTGAGACCCAGGCGTCCGGCCAGTCCTGCAGCAGGGCGTGGGCCTTGAGTTGAAGCTTTTCCCGGGCACTGGTGCTCTCGGCGAGCGCCTTCGGTGCGTACACGCCAGAGCCGAGTGCGAGGATGTCCCCGCGCTGGAGCCTGGCCCGGGTCACACCTGCCCGCTGGGCGCTACCTGCGGTGAAGGCCTGACCTGTGAGCTCAGGAGGCAGGGCTTGCATCCTCTCAGTGTGCCCGGGTCTTGAGAGGGGATCGGGTTATCCACAACCTGTCATCGAGCGTGCAATTCGTGCAGGTTTTCCGACCCAGAACGTCCCGCGGCGCGGTCGAATTGCACAATCGATGGCGGGGGGGGCGCTCAGCACATCAGGAACGGAGCCGCGCTGTCGGCCCAGGCACGGCGAAGTACACCCATTCCCGCCCCGGAGCGTAGCGAGCATCGCGCACCCCCACCATGCGGAATCCTGCCCGGTTCAGCGAGTCCTCGATCGCCTCGCGGCTGCGAAAGCGCAACGTCGAGGTGGAATCGACCCTCGCGCCGTCGGCGTGGAAGATCGTCGGCTGATCGAAGGTGACCCGCTCCCCCTCTACGGCCGCCACCTCCACCCATCGCTCCAGCATCCCGATCGTGGGCACCTCGGCGGTGTGGTGGCTGAGCTCCCGCGTCCATCGCTCCCAGGCACGGTCTTCTGCACGCCGTGCCTCGAAGATCAGGACACCGCCGGGTTTCAATCTGGCGTGGGCAGCCTCCAGGACCTCAGCCCAATCTCGATCCTCGAGGAAGACCTGCGCGACGTTCGCCGTCATGGTGATGGCATCCACCGTGGCGAAAGGAGCGTCGAACAGTGTGCCCGCAACCCAGGCGACGGAGTCCGCATCAGGCTTCCGCCGCGCGACCTCGATCGAGGCGCGCGCGGGGTCTACCCCCGTGACGCGCAGGCCGCGCGCACCGAGTCGGAGCGCGAAGGTTCCCGTCCCACAGCCGAGGTCAAGCACGCTCTCGGCGCCGAACTCGTCGACAACAGCTGCCTCATACTCGTCGAGATCGCTTCGGTCCGGGTCCAGGGCGTCGTAAACCTCGGCGAGGCGCATATCAGCGAAGACTGAATCGGGTGCGGAAGGCATCTGCTCAGCCTAGGGGCCGTTTGGCGCATCGAATGTGCAATCTGTGCAGGTTTTCGATCAAGGAACGCCAGAATCGGCGGTCAAATTGCACTATGGATGCACGGGGAGCTCGATTGGAAGGGCAGATCCGCGCGGTCAGCGCCCGGTCGCGCGGAGCTCAGCCGGTGCGGCCGTGCAGCACGCCGGTGGAGGCGCCGATGCGTGACCCTGCCGCCACGGGTTCGGGCGCGGGACTGGAACAGGACGACGCCGGCATCTGTGCCTGGTTCTGCGCGGGCGAGCTGGGCTCCGGCACGCCGCAGGACGGCGACTCCTCGGGATCAGGAGCGCCGACGCCGGAGCACACGCCGGTCTCGGGAAGGTTCAGGTCTCGGGCAGCGGCGGCCGCGTCCGCACCGGCCAGGTGCGCCGCGATGGAACGCACCTGCTCGTATCCGGTGGCGAGCAGGAACGTCGGCGCCCGGCCATAGGACTTCATCCCGGCCAGGAAGAAGCCCTCCTCCGGGTGCGCCAACACGTCCGCGCCATGGGCCTCAACGGTGCCGCAGGAATGGAACTCAGGGTCGATCAGCGTGGCCAGCCGCCGCGGGGACTCCACGGCGGGGTCGAGTTCCAACCGGAGTTCGCGCAGCATCTGAAGCTGCGGTCGGAATCCGGTGGCAGCGGCGAGGTGATCCGCCCGGAGCCGGCGACCATCGGCGAGGGCGACCTCCAGAGCGGGGAGGGCTGCGTCGTCGTCGGGATCACCACCCGACTCCCGGACGCCCGACTCCCGATCACTCGACTCTGCGACACTCAGCGCGTGGACTTCGGCCTCGGTGACCAGGGTGATCTCGCCTCCCTCCACGAGTCGGCGCAGCCGCTGCCCGAGCGCACCTCGTGCGGGGAGCTGGTCGGCGTCCCCGCCGCCGTAGACCCGCTCGGCCGATGCCCCGCGAATGGCCCAGCTGATCCTGGTCGCAGGATCTTCACGCCGAAGCGCTGCGAGATTGAGCAAGGTGTTGATGGCGCTGTGCCCGGCCCCCACCACCAGGGTGTGGCGACCGCGCAGCCGCGCCGCCTGGGCGCCGAGCACATCGGGCAGCGATCCCAGCAGCCGCGCTGCCACTGCGGGGTGGTCCTCCCCCAGCGCCGGCAGCCCGGCGGACCCGATCGGGTTCGGGGTGCCCCAGGTTCCTGAGGCGTCGATCACCGCGCGGGCCTGGAGCTGGAGCACCTGTCCGGAGTGCGCCACCTGCAGCACGAAGGGCTGGCCGGCGCGGGCAGCCACGTGGGTCTTGTCCCGCGTTCCACGGCTGATCGCGAGCACCCGGTGGTCGGTGCGGATCCGGTCTCCCAGCTCCGGCGTCCTGGCCAGCGGTTCGAGATAGTCCCGCACCAGCTCGGCGCCGGTGGGCAGCGCCGTGGCACGCGGAGGCTCCCACCCGGTGGGCTCGAGCAGCTTCGCCGCGGCGGCATCGATGTTGTACCGCCAGGGTGAGAAGAGCTTGATATGTCCCCATTCTCGGATCGCGGCGCCCACCTGGGGCCCGGCCTCCAGGACCAGCGGCTCCAGGCCGTTCTCGAGCAGGTGGGCGGCGGCGGCCAGCCCCGAGGGACCAGCCCCGACGACGACGACGGGCAGCTCAGCGAGGCTGGCGGGTGAGGACTCCATGGTGGCTCCATCTCCGGGTGCATCCAACGGGCGCGGGTGCGCCCGCGGGATGCATCGACAATGTTCGATATAGCGAGCTTAGGCGCTTTTATCGATCACCGTCAATGGAAGGAGGGGTCAGTCCAGTCCGAGGTCGTTCTTGGAATACGCGAACAGATAAGGGACTCCCGCCGTGGCTTCGATGTGTTCCTTGGCGCCGGTGTCACGATCCACGATCACCGCCACCGCCTGCACGATCCCCCCGGCGGCCCGCACGGCGTCCACTGCGGTCAGCGCGGACCCGCCGGTGGTGGAGGTGTCCTCCAGGACCACGACCTTGCGGCCCTCCACGCTCGGCCCCTCCACCTGACGTCCCATGCCATGAGACTTCTGCGCCTTGCGCACCACGAAGGTGTCGGTGGCCACCCCGTCCTGCGCGGCGGCGTGCATCACCGCGGTGCCCACCGGGTCCGCACCCATGGTCAGCCCACCCACAGCGACGTAGTTGATCCCGGCCTCGGAGAGCAGAGTGCGGATGACGCGCCCCACCAGCGGGGCGGCCTCGTGCTGGAGCGTGATCCGACGCAGATCGATGTAGTAGTCGGCCTCCTTGCCCGAGGACAGCGTGACCTTCCCGCGCACCACGGCGAGCTCACCGATGAGCTCCTTCAGGCGCTGGCGATCGGCGGCGTGGCCTGCGCGATGATCGGCGGGCTGGTCGGCGGGCTGCGGAGTTCCGGCGGCAGTCTCAGTCATGGGACCCATCCTAGCTACGGACCAGGCTGCGACCCCTCGCCCGGGGCTGACTCAGACCCACCCCTGGAGGATCCCCCACCTCTCCTGACCGGCTCGACCGTGCTCTCAGGGTGGGCGACCTGATGCTGGGCCCGCACGATGCGCTCCACGAACCAGGAGGCGATCGTGGCCGTGACCGAGCCGATCAGCGCGATCCCCGAGAACATGAGCCCGATGGCGACGAGCCTTCCCATCCCGGTCACCGGATAGTGGTCGCCGTATCCCACCGAGCTGATGGTCACGAAGGCCCACCAGAGCGCGTCCCCGAAACCCGTGATGTTCGCCCCGGGCGCGTTCTGCTCCGCATCGAGAACTCCCAGGGCGGCAACCAGCAGCAGCATCGCCGCGACGCCGGCGACGTAGACCGACACCTGTCCGCGCAGGGCGGATCCCACCGTGCGGTGCAGCACCGCGACCACCTTGACCAGGCGCAGCAGCTGCAGCGGGCGCAGGAACGGCAGTGCCGCCATCGCAAGCTCATGCAGATGGGTCACGAACCAGCGCCCCCGCTGCTGCACCAGCACCAGGCTGATCACGTAGTGCAGCACGAAGATCGACCAGACGACGAGCAGGTAGACCGCCGGCCATGGGGTCTCAGTGGGCCGGGTATTGGCGAGCACGAGGTAGGCGTACACCAGCAGGAAGGAGAACGCCACGATTGCCAACGGGAGCTCGGTGGCCCTGTCCCAGCGCCGGTACCGGGCACCGAAGTCTGCCTTGGAGGAATCCTCGACCCCTGCCCGGGATTCGGCCGCAGAGCCTCGCGGCTCCGAACCGGACATCTCTTCTGAGGCCATCACAGGTTCCCCCTCCGGGCTGCACCGCGGTGTCGATTCAGCCTACCCAGCAGGTCGGCGCGACAACCATGCCTGGCGCACCGCCTGCAGTCTCGGCCCTCGCGGGATTCTGCGAACACACAGGCCCCAGTCATCTGAGTGAAACCTGCGCCTGGGTAGACTCAGGCCATGCGTGAGCTTCAGACAGACATCGTGGAAGAGATGGGCGTCAAGCCCGAGATCGACCCGGCGCAGGAGGTCAGTCGGCGCGTCGACTTCCTCGTGGAGTACGCCCGAGCAGCCGGAGCCCAGGGCTTCGTGCTCGGCATCTCCGGTGGCGTGGACTCCTCCTTGGCAGGCAGGCTCTGCCAGCTCGCGGCGCAGAAGCTGCGCGATCAGGGCCACCCGGCACAGTTCCACGCGGTGCGGCTTCCACACGGCGTCCAGCACGACGCCGACGACGCCGCCACCGCGCTGGAGTTCATCAGCCCAGATCAGACGCACACCTTCAACATCGAAAAGGCCGTGACCGGGGTGAACATCGCCTTCGACGAGGCCTTCGGCCGCGCCATGAAGGACTACCACCGTGGCAATGTGAAGGCCCGGCTGCGCATGACGGTGCAGTACGCCATCGGCGGTGAGCACGACCTGCTGGTCGTGGGGACCGATCATGGCGCCGAGTCCATCACCGGGTTCTTCACTAAATACGGCGACGGCGGCGCGGACATCCTCCCGCTGTTCACTCTGAACAAGCGGCAGGTCCGCCAGCTGCTGAAGCACCTCGGCGCCTCGGAGACCCTCTGGTCCAAGGCACCCACGGCAGACCTGCTCGATGACAGCCCTGGTCAGCTCGATGAGACCGAGCTCGGCATCAGCTACGACCACATCGATGACTACCTCGAGGGCAGCGAGATCCCGGACAGCGAGGCCGAGATCCTGGAGAAGCACTACCTGCGCACCCGTCATAAGCGCACTGTCCCGGTGTCCATTCAGGACGACTGGTGGCGCCACGGCTGAGCCGCTCCGCGTGAATCGCTCTGTGAGACGCATCCGGTGAGCCACGAGCTCGCCTGAGCGGAGGGCCGAGCGGCGGGTCCCCGCTGGTAGTTTTGAGCCCATGCGGATTGCGACATGGAATGTGAACTCGATGCGGGCCCGGGCCGACCGGGTCGAGGCTTGGCTGGACCGCTCTGACGTGGACGTCCTGGCGATCCAGGAGACCAAGTGCAAGGACGAGAACTTCCCCTGGGAGCTCTTCGAGGCCAACGGCTACGACGTGGCGCACTTCGGCCTGAACCAGTGGAACGGTGTGGCGATCGCCTCCCGTGTAGGCATGAAGGATGTGGAGCGCACCTTCGAAGACCAGCCGGTCTTCGGCAAGGGCGGCAAGGACCCGATCCAGGAGGCACGCGCCATCGCTGCGACCTGCGGCGACGTGCGCATCTGGAGTCTCTACGTGCCCAACGGCCGTTCACTCGAGGATGAGCACATGAGCTATAAGCTCGCCTGGCTGCGTCAGCTCAACGATCACGCCCAGTCCTGGCTGAACAAGGACCCGCAGGCCCAGATCGCGCTGATGGGTGACTTCAACATCGCCCCGCAGGACGAGGACGTCTGGGACATCGACTTCTTCCGCGAACAGGGGCTCACACACGTCTCCTCCGCCGAGCGCGAAGCGTTCCAGAGCTTCCTGGACAGCGGGTACACCGACGTCGTCCGCCCACACACGCCCGGTCCCGGGGTCTACACCTACTGGGACTACACCAAGCTGCGCTTCCCGAAGAAGGAGGGCATGCGAATCGACTTCGTGCTGGGCTCCCCCGCGCTGAGCGAACGCGTGAGCACGGCCTCCATCGACCGCGAGGAGCGCAAGGGCAAGGGCGCCTCGGACCACGCCCCTGTGGTGGTGGAGCTGAGCTGATCCTGAGCCCCGACGACGACGGCGCCTGATCCTCCGCGCGGAGAGTCAGGCGCCGTCGTCGTATCCGGCCTCAGGCAGCAGCTGCCGGGCGATTCAGCCCCGGTCCTTCAACTCGGAACGCAGCGCCTCGATCTCCGAGCGGGTGCCGGCGGTGTTCTGCGAGGTGCGGACCAGCGCAATCATGAACTCCAGGGTGATCCTGATCAGGATCACGTAGAACGCCGCCGGTATCCAGCCGAACAGCAGCGCGAGCAGTCCCACCCCGGGACCCTCGGTGAATGCGGAGGCCACCACGACCAGATACCCGAGCACGACGAACGCGATCAGCAGCACATAGATGAACTTGGCGAACTTCACCGTCACGAAGCTCTGGAAGGAGAGGTCGAACAGGGCCGCGAAGAAGTTCTTGCCCTCGACCGCATTCTTACTCGGGGCGCCGGGACGCTGAGACTGTGGCGGCTGTGGATAGGGCTGCTGCTGATAGCTCGGTCCCGGGTACTGTCCGGTCAGGCCCGGCTGACCCGGGTACTGGCTGGGCTGAGCAGGGTGCTGGCCGGGCTGACCCGGGTACTGACCGGGCTGACCCGGGTACTGACCGGGCTGACCCGGGTATTGACCGGATTGACCCGGCCGCGGCTGACCAGGCTGATCCTGGCCCGACTGCGGGCGCCCGGACTGGCCCGGACCCGACTGACCGGGCCCGGACTGGCCTGGACCCGGATATCCGCCCCGGGGCTGCCCGTAACCCGCCCCGGCGCCCGCACCAGGAGCCTGCTGCGGCGAGGTTGGCCGGCCGTAGGGACCAGGACCGGGCTCACCCGCTGGGGTCGACTGACCGGGGTGATCGGGCTGCTGTGGCTGCCGGCCGGCCTGGGCGGGGCCTGGCGCTGCCGGCCGGCCCGGACCTCCGGCATCCCCGGGCCGATCACCCAGGGGGGTGGTGGGCTGGTGGCCTGGCGAATCAGTGCCTTTCTCCGGCGAGTGGGCCTTCTCCGGGTTCTCGCCTTCAGACGGTTCGTTCTGGCCTGGATGCTGAGTCATGGCGCCTCCTGTGCTGTGCGGTCGCTCCGCGTCATGCTCAACCTATACGAGCCGATCCTGAGGCGTCGAGCGTTCTCAGCGCAGGTCAGCGCGCTGCAAACCCTGCGGCTCGGTCCAGCAAGCGGCAGGCATGCACGATCGCGGCCACAGCAGGACCACCGATGGGATCTCAGTAGCCGGATGACCCTCGATGCGCGTCAGAGATCGGAGGAGGAGCGTCCGTCTTCGCCGTCCCGTTCTGATTCTGACTCTGAGGTCGCAGCGCGGATGCGTTCTTCAAGCGACGCTGGCAGAGCCTCTTCTCGCCAGCTCAGGTCGGCGGCATCAAGACGCGAAGCTGTTGCGCGGAGTTCAGCGAGTTCCGCGTCGATCGTCGGGTCTGCGGCTCGGGCCTGGTCCAGTTCCTGCCACTCGGCGTCACTGAGACTGCCCGTCAGTGCCCCTGCGATCAGTTCCTCGCGCCGCGACGGCATTTCCCCCATCGTGAGCATTACCCCCCAGTGCCCTCCGCAGTGATCTCAGCCCGTAGTACATCCGCGTCCGCAAGGTCGCGACCGGAACGCCCGTCTGTTCCGAAAGCTCCTCGTAGCCTACGCCGTTGAGCTGAACAGCGAAAATGACCTCTCGATGCTCGAAGGTGAGTGTGGCCAAGGATTCATAGAGGACCAGCCTCTCGACGATGAGCAGATCCTCGGCCACGGGTTCACTGGCCCACTCGATCTTCTCCGGGTCCGAGGGGGCGGGTCGTCGGGCGCGAGCACGCAGAGCATCGATGACGAGGTTCCGCGCAATGGCGAAGAGCCAGGTCCTGACCGAACCACGAGAACTGCTGTAGCGATCTCGGTTCCGCCAGGCGCGGATGAAGGCCTCCTGGACGCAGTCCTCCGCCTCGGACCGGTCACCGAGCGCATTGAGCGCGAACGCGAAGAGCGCCCCGCCGTGCGCGGCAAAGGCCTCCCGCACGTCGAAGGGAATGTCCTCACCTGCTGAATCCATGGCGGGCACCCCCCTGAATCAGCAGGGCCTGGAAGGACTCCGCCAATGCTGTTCGAGCTCGCAGCATTCCGACCCCGTGTCGCTGCGCGAGCTGGTGGGACGCTCGACTCTGCCCGCCAGAAGGACCGGCGCCGCGTGCCGCCGACCTTCTCGAGATGCTCCGTGAAACGGGCGGAGAAACAGACATGTGGTGGAGACCTTTCTGGGCCCCGGGCGCATCCGGTGCAAGGATGTCAGACCGGTACGGTCCTTAAGTGCTGAGAACCTCTTGTAGCGTATCCGTCCGCCGTTGAATATCACAAGATGTGACATATCTCACAATTATTACGAAGTGATCTACGGACGATACAGGTTTTGCAATCGCATCAATATTGCTGCGCATCGCTCGAAGCGATCAGATCCATAGCGTGCCACGCTCGGCCCGCCGCCCCCAACAGAAGCCGCCCGAACCCCGGCTCGCCGCCAGCCGGCTCCAAAGTTTTCACGCCGGTGATGAATGAGACCCGTGTAGCCGGCGTATCCCCTGTTACAACCGGTCCGTCCTGCGGAACCGGAAGCCCTAAGTCGTGCCTAAGTCACGATCGGGTGCCGACTTTTCCAGCCGAAAAGGTGATTTATGGTTCTATACGAAGGCTCGCCGAAGGCCCTCCCCACGGCGACCCCGGACCTTGCACTCAAGCCCCCCGCCGCCCCAGATCTGCATGCGGAGTCACCGGGTGAGGTCATTGCACTGACCGCCCCGGCTGGCGCCTCGAGACCCATCGGGAGTTGGAACAAACTTGCACCTTCAACTGCCGTGTACTCCGGCGGAGCCGTCACCGCCCCGCGCACTCTGCTGGACATCTTCTTTCACAGCGTGGACAACTTCCCTGATGCGACCGCGCTCGACGACGGCGTGGTCCAGCTGACCTACCTCGATGTCCTGAATCGCATCGAGAAGGTGTCAGTGGCCATGCGGGAAGCAGGCATCGGCACGGGTGATCGAGTCGGCATCCGGGTTCCCTCCGGGACCGTGGAGCTCTACATCGCCATCCTCGCGGCGCTGTACCGCGGCGCCGCCTACGTGCCGGTGGACCACGATGAGCCCCAGGAACGTGCGCGGCTGGTGTGGAAGGAAGCCAGCGTCACGGCCGTGATCGAGTCCGGTCTCAACGTGCGCCTGCTGCCTGATTCACCCCCGCGCGGAGAAGACCGCCCCCCTAACGGCGACGACGATGCCTGGATCATCTTCACCTCAGGGTCCACCGGAAAGCCCAAGGGGGTGGCGATCTCACACAGATCTGCGGCGGCATTCGTGGACGCCGAGGCTTCTGTGTACTGCGTCGATGCTCCGCTGGGACCGGGGGATCGGGTCCTGGCCGGGCTTTCGGTGAGCTTTGACGCCTCCTGTGAGGAGATGTGGCTGGCCTGGCGCTACGCCGCCTGCCTCGTGCCGGCACCGCGTGAAGTCGTCCGTTCAGGTGAAGACCTCGGACCCTGGCTGGCTGAGCGCGGCATCACGGCCGTCTCGACCGTGCCGACGCTGGCTGCGATGTGGCCCGCCGAGTTTCTGAAGAACGTCCGGCTGCTGATCTTCGGCGGGGAAGCTTGCCCGCCGGAACTGGTGGCACGTCTGGCGACCCCCGGCCGGGAGGTCTGGAACACCTACGGCCCCACTGAGGCCACGGTCGTCTCCTGCGGCGCCCTGGTCGATGGGTCAGGGCCGGTGCGCATCGGGCTTCCGCTGCGCGGCTGGCAGCTGGCGGTCGTCGATGCCCAGGACCAGCCGGTGCCCTGGGGCGAGGTCGGTGAGCTGGTCATCGGCGGAGCCGGGCTGGGACGCTACCTGGACCCGGTGAAGGACGCCGAGAAGTACGCACCGATGACGACGCTCGGTTGGCCCCGCGCCTATCGCAGCGGGGATCTGGTCCGCGCCGAGATGGACGGTCTGATCTTCGTCGGCAGAGCCGACGATCAGGTCAAGCTCGCCGGTCAGCGGGTCGAGCTCGGTGAGGTCGACGACGCGCTGAGCAATCTGGCCAACGTCGCCGCTGGCGCCAGCGCCGTGCAGAAAAGCCCTGATGGCAACGGGATCCTCGCCGGATACCTGGTACCCGCCTCCGGGAAGACCATCGACCTGGTTCAGGCGCGCGCCGCGCTGAGCGAGAAGCTTCCCGGGCGGCTGGTCCCTGCACTTGCAGTGATCGATGAGCTCCCGGTGAAGACATCAGGCAAAGTGGATCGCAAGGCGCTCCCCTGGCCGCTGCCGGCAGACCCGAGCGCGGCGGCCGCGGCCACTGCGCTGCACGCGGACTTCGTCTGGCTCGCCGAAAGATGGACCGGACTACTGGGGCCTGTGCCACTGACTGCCGAGAGCGACTTCTTCGCCCTGGGCGGCTCCAGCCTGACCGCCGCACAACTCGTCTCCACGCTGCGCAAGCGCTACCCGGACGTGTCGATCGCGGATCTCTACGCCCACCCCACGCTTTCTGCGATGTCCTCGCATCTCCGTCAGCTGGATCCCAGAACTTCCGTGGAGCGCACCACGCGCCCCACTCCCCGTTGGACCGGATTCCTCCAGATGCCACTGATCGCCGGCCTCTACAGCATCATCGGACTGCGCTACGTGACCGGGATCGCCATCGTCTGTCTGGTGCTGTTCCAGATCGGGGAGACACCATGGGTGCCGAACCCACCCCTGGTCCCCACGATCATCGCCTGGCTGCTGCTCTTCAGCCTGCCCGCCCGGGCACTCGCAGCGATCGGCTCGGCCCGGGTGTTGCTCTACCGCGTCAGACCAGGCATCTACCCGCGTGGCGGGGTCGTGCATGTCCGGCTGTGGGCGGCAGAACGGATTGTGACCTTCTGCCAGCTGGACGCGTTGATGGGAACTCCCTTCGCACCAGCCTTCGCACGCGCCATGGGCGCTGGAGTCGGCAAGGATGTCCACCTGGATGCCCTCCCCCCGGTCACCGGTCTCGCCGCAATAGAATCCGGGGCCTCCATCGAGCAGGACGTCGACCTCGCCGGTCACTGGCTCGAAGGCGATGAGCTGCACATCGGAGTCGTGCGGATCGGTGAGAATGCCCGCGTCGGCACCAGGTCCACCCTGCAGGGCGGAGCCGTGGTCGGCGCCAACGCTGAGATCGCACCCGCCAGCGTGGTCACCGACATGGTCCCCGAGAACGAGCACTGGGCCGGTTCCCCGCTGCAGCGGATCGGCGTCTCCGGTCAGGACTGGCCGGAGGCCGGTAAGCCCGCAGCCCGGGGACACCTCGGCATCGCGCTGATGTACCCGATCGGGCTCCTGATGCTGGGACTGCTCGCTCTGCTGGCACCCCTGCCGGGAGCGGCGCTCATGCTGTTCCTGATCTCAGGCTATGAGGCGCTGGTTCCTGCCCTGTGGACGCTCGCCGCGTGGACCCCAGTGTTCATCGTGATCACGGTGGTGACCTACCTCGGTCTGCTCGCTGGTTCGGTCCGACTGATGGGCCGGCTCATGCCTCGGGGCATCCACTCGGTGCACAGTCTTCCGGCGTGGGCGGCCTGGATGTCGGGACGCCTGATGTCGAAGTCGCTGATCAACATGTACCCGCTCTACTCCAGCATGCTCACCCCCTCCTGGCTGCGCCTGCTCGGTGCACACGTGGGCAAGGACGTGGAAGCCGCCACAGTGGAGGCAATCCCTCATCTGACCAGCGTCGGGGACAAGTCATTCCTGGCCGACCATTCCCTGGTCTCCTCCAAGTACGTCCGCCACAGCCAGCTGCGACTGGAGAGCGGCAGCGTCGGCCAGAAGGCGTTCCTCGGCAATTCGGCCATCCTGGGACCCAATCAGAGGATGCCCTCCAACTCACTGGTCGCCGTGCTCTCCACGGCACCCAAAGAGATGCCGCTGAACTCCCTGTGGCTCGGCAATCCCCCGATCGAGCTGCCCCGGGCGGCAGAGAACGTCGATGCTTCGCTGACCTATGATCCGCCGCGTCGGCTCAAGGTTGCTCGGGCAGCCGTCGAGCTGTGCCGCATCGTGCCGATGTTCATCACGGCGTGGTTGGCGCTGGCCACGGTCTACGTACTCTCCCTGGTCTACACCAGCTACGGCTTCCTCACCGCCGTGGCACTCTCCGGCCCGGTGCTGCTGGCCAGCGGGATCGCCGCCGCACTCATCGCGATGCTCGCTAAATGGCTCCTGGTCGGTCGGTTCAAAGCAACGCAGCGGCCGCTGTGGAGCTCCTTCGTCTGGCGCAATGAGCTGGCCGACTGCTTCTCCGAGGCCCTCGCTGTCCCCGGTCTGATTCGAATGAGCCTGGGAACCCCGCTGCTGAACCTCTGGCTGCGTGGGATGGGCGCGAAGATCGGACGCGGCGTCTGGTGCGAGACCTGGTGGCTGCCGGAGTTCGACCTGATCCGACTCGACAAGGGCGCCTCGGTGAACCGCGGCACCGTCTTGCAGACACACCTCTTCCACGACCGCATCATGCGCCTGGACCGGGTCCATTTCGAGGAAGGCTCCTCCCTCGGGCCGAACAGCATCGTGCTTCCCGGCAGCTCATTGGGCCCTCATGCAAGTGTCGGTGCGGGCTCGCTGGTGATGCGCTCGGAGAGCATCCCGGGCTCCACCACGTGGAACGGCAATCCGATCCGACGCACCGTCGGTGTCCTCGGAACTCGGGAATCCCTGGCAGCTTCCGGGGCAACTCGTTGAGCGAACTGAAGGCACAGCTGGCACAGCTGGCACAGCTGGCACAGAAGAAGGAGACACGATGGAGTTGACACCCGATCTCAGGTTCCGAATCACCCCGCAGTTCGGGACAGTCATGACGGCCATGGTGACCCCCTTCGACAAGTTCGGGCAGCTGGACCTCGAAGGTGCCCGCGACCTCGCGCGCTGGCTCACCCGCGACGGCTGGAGCGACGGTCTGGTGGTCAACGGCACCACCGGCGAGTCGATCAGCACCACGGATGCAGAGAAGACGGCCATGATCAGGACCGTCTCCGCCGCGGTGGGAGACCGGGCCTCGGTGATCGCCGGGGTAGGTGTGGCGAGCACCCAGCACAGCATCGAGCTGGCGCAGGCGGCCGCGGGCGCCGATGCCGACGGGCTGATGGTGGTCGCGCCGTACTACTGCCGTCCAAGTCAGGCGGGTCTGTTGCGACACTTCACCGCCATCGCCGAGAGCACCTCGCTGCCGGTCATGCTCTACGACATCCCGCGTCGCACTGGCGTGGCCATCGATCGCGAGACCCTGCTGGCCGCCGCGGAGCACCCGCGGATCATCGCGGTCAAGGACGCCAAAGGTGACCTCGCCTCGAGCTCCTGGGTCATGCAGCACACCGGTCTGACCTACTACTCGGGGGAAGATGTGCTGAACCTGCCGCTGCTCTCGATCGGCGCGGTCGGCTTCGTCTCGGTCGTCGGGCACGTCGCCGCGGATCTGCTGCGCTGCCTGCGGCAGTGCCACCTGCAGGGCCGGACGGCGCAGGCAGCGGGGATCCACCGCCAGCTGCTCGCCGTCTACGAGGGGATGTTCCGGGCTCCCGCGGCCGCGTCGGTCAAGGCAGCCCTGGCTATGCAGGGACTGCCCGGCGGCCCGGTGCGGCTGCCTCTGGTGGACTTGGACGAGTCACAGAGACAGCAGCTCTCACTGGACCTGGTCGCTTCCGACATCTCGGATCGGATGATCCCGCATCGCCCCGCGGCAGCGGCGGAGGTCCGCGACGCCGACTCTGGCCGAACCGGGCCCGTTCTGAGCTTGGGACTGCCGTGAGAGGCACGCGCAGCAGGTCCCCCGCGACTGTACCCGCCACTCCTACGTCCGCCGGGGCTGCGCCAGGAGGCACGCGCAGACGCCGCCTCACCGGGGTCGATGCGGCTCGCGGCCTCGCGCTGCTGGGCATGATGGCAATCCATATCCTTCCGTCCTGGAATGAGGACGGAGACCCGACCCTCGTCTGGTCTGCGTTCTCCGGCGTGGCAGCCACACTCTTCGCTCTCCTGGCCGGACTCACGCTGGCCTTCCTGACCGGTGGCTCCCGCCCGCTCAGCGGAGGCGCGCTGACTGCTTCCCGAGCTGGTCTTCTCGTCCGGGCGGCCCTGATCGCCGTCCTGGGGATGCTGCTCGCCGCTGTGGATCCCCCTGCGGCGATCATCCTGGTGTACTACGGGGTCATGTTTCTCCTGGCCATCCCGCTGCTTCGGCTCTCAGCCAGAGCCCTGGCGGCTCTCGCCGTCGGCATCGCAGTGCTGGGCCCCATCCTCGTGCACCTCACGCGAGACGTCCTTCCTGACCTCTCCGGCTACGACCCCACCCTGACCACCCTGTTCACCGAACCGGTGACGTTCCTCAGCGTGGTGCTATTCACCGGCAGCTTTCCGGTCATCCCGTGGATGGCCTACGTCTGTGCGGGACTCGCCCTGGGCCGTCTGGACCTGCGGGACAAGCGCACCGCACTCCGACTCTTCGCCGCTGGCGTCCTCACCGCCTTGGGCGCCTGGCTGACCTCTGCTCTGCTCCAGGGCCCACTGGGGGGTCGGGAGCAGCTGATGGCCGCCACCCCGTGGTCTGCGACCGAGATCCAAGACTTCCTCATCTGGGGGCCGCTTCCGGAGCTTCCGACGACGACGTGGTGGTGGCTCACCGTCTTGGCACCGTACACCGCCGCCCCGTTCGAGGTGTTCCACTCTCTGGGAGTCGCGGCTGCCGCGCTCGGCGCGATGCTTCTGATCGGCAGGTTCGCCGGGCGCGCACTCCGGCCGTTGACGGCCATCGGAAGTATGACGTTGACCCTGTACAGCGCACATCTGTTGCTGCTGGCCACTGGTCTGCTCGCTCAGGCCCCCTGGGCGTCGTTCATCGTGCAGACCACGGCGGCCGTAGGCTTCGCCATGATCTGGCTGCATTTCAAGGATTCCGGCCCGTTGGAGCGCGGAGTCACTGTGGCCACCCGCGCTGTCCGGGATCGGGTCTATACGCGGATCCAGCGAAAGGCGCCTGGCTAGCAAGGCGGAAGAGCCTGCGGTTTCCGGTCCATTACACTGGCACCGAGAAGCTGGCGTTGCCACGGGCGCACGACTTCTGACATGAGTTTTCCAGGGTGCCGGAGGGGTGCGTGCGCAGTAACCGGGACGAAGCAGCAAGAGCACTCTACGACGAACGACGAAAGCTGCTTGCCGGTCTGATGATGTCGGAGGCGGAGCCATGGGAAGACCTCCCCGAGGACGTGAAGGAACGGTGGCGGCAGAAGACCGAGAGCTCGGGCACCCAGGAGGGTGCCAGAGAGCCTCGGAAACACTCCGAGGGCCAGGACCACTAGCGACCTCTACTCAGCTTCGACGCCGCCCGGTTGAGGCATCTGACGCAGCGGCGAGCTCAGCGGCCGCCTCAGCGGCGAGGGTCCAGAAGCGGTCCGGAGTTCTCCGCCAGGGCAAGCATCACGGGCAGACCCTCCCGGACGTCGAGCGCAGAGTGAGAGTTCTGCGGCAAGTCGGTCAGCGTGACTGCGGGATGACTCAGACAGAGCGGGGGCTCCCAGGGCTCGTTGAGCACCACGGCCGTAGGGTGCAGACCCCCACGCCCGACGTCGAAGCCGATATGCAGCGACTTCAGCACCGCCTCCTTTCGCACCCAGGTGCGCAGCAGCCAGTAGAGTCGATCGGCGTCGTCAAGGCCCTCGGTCAGACGGAACCACGGAGATTCTTCCGGCGCCAGAATCACCTCCGCGAACCCCGCCGGCTGCGTCGTCGAACGCAGGAAGGGATCGACCAGCTCGATGTCGATGCCCAGGGAGCTGGCTTCGCCGGGGCCGGCGCAGGCTGCCGCAATCCACCCGTGAGAACGCGATCTGGAGACCTCTACCCGCTTGCCGGCGATCCTCGCTTCCGGTGCCCCACGGCGAGGGACAAGTTCCACCCGAGCAGGGTCGACACTGTGCGCCTCGGCCACCAAGGCGAGGACGATCGAGTCGGCGCTGCCGCCGGAGCTATAGGTCCACTCCATCGTCGCGCCTCCTGAGGCCTTGAACCCGTTGCACACCGACCAGGAACGGATGACCCCATCTTCACACCCTTTCGCAGTTCTTGAGGCTGCGAGCCCAACTCTGATGATCTTCGCAAAGGACGCGTGTCCCGCTCATGATCCAGCCCGACCCTTATACCCCGACCTCTGGGTCGGCTGAACTGCGTGTGGATCACTATGACCTCACGCTGGACTATGACGTCTACTCGAACCGACTCGTCGGGGTGGCCGTGCTGCACGGGCAGGTGCTCACCGACACGTCCACCCTCGCACTCGACCTGCGAGGCCTGAAGGTCAGCCAGGTGCAGCTCAACGGCAGCGCGGTCCGCTTCAAACAGACCCGCACGAAATTGGTGCTGCGCAGCCCGCTGGCGGCTGAGGACGCGGTCATCATCGAGGTCTCCTACTCCGGCAAGCCCCGAGTCCAGAAGGGGCCCTGGGGCGAAGTCGGCTGGGAGGAGCTCACCGACGGCGTGCTGGTGGCGGGGCAGCCAAACGGGGCTGCCACCTGGTTCCCCTGCAACGATCACCCCGGCAATAAGGCCACCTGGCGCTGCAGCATCGAGGTCGACGCGGACTACACAGCGATCAGCAACGGCGAACTCCTGCACTGCACCCCAGGCGACGGCCGAGCCG
Source organism: Nesterenkonia sandarakina (assembly GCF_014138825.1). Lineage (NCBI taxonomy): Bacteria > Bacillati > Actinomycetota > Actinomycetes > Micrococcales > Micrococcaceae > Nesterenkonia > Nesterenkonia sandarakina. The sequence goes on from NZ_JACJIH010000001.1 coordinate 1,985,073, forward strand.
TGTGGGCCTGGGAGTCCAGAGTCCCACTGGCGACTTACCTGGCAACGGTGCAGATTGGGCAGTACCGGCGTGGCCCGCTGCAGAGCAAGACCCACACATCCGCGAGGGTCCCGCTCCGCCTGGCCTGTGGGGACCACCTCTGGCGACAGGGCCAGAACGCCCTGGCCAAGCAGCATGCGATGCTGACGGTCTTCGAGAAGCACTTCGGCGAGTACCCCTTCGACTCCTACGGGGTGGTCGTCACCGATGACGATCTGGAGATCCCGCTCGAATCCCAACCGCTCTCGATTCTGGGACCGAACCATCTGGGCGCGGGATGGAACTCGGAGCGCCTGATCGCCCATGAGCTCGCCCACCAATGGTTCGGCAACTCGGTGACCCCGCATCAATGGTCTGACATCTGGCTCAACGAGGGCTTCGCCAGCTACGCCGAGTGGCTCTGGTCGGAGGCCTCCGGCCAGGCCGAGGCCAACTCACGGGCAGACGCGGCCTACGAACAGCTGGCATCGATGCCGCAGGACATCGTGCTGGCCGACCCCGGCGGGCCGGAGATGTTCGACGATCGGGTCTATCTGCGTGGAGCCCTCACCCTTCATGCCCTGCGATGCCATGTGGGCGACGACGGGTTCTTTCAGACCCTGCGTTCCTGGACGGCACTGAATCGTCACGGAACCGTGTCCACCGCAGAGTTCCTGGCACACGCGCAGCGAGTGACAGGGCACCCGGCGGGGGCCCTGCTGCGGGACTGGCTGTTCGGGGCTCAGCTCCCGGATCGGCCCTGAGCCATGAAACCTCGGTGCTCCTCGTTGCAGGGCTCTCGCTCCTGCTCCACCACAATCTCTTACACTTCTCGCAGAAGCCCTCGGGCCGATGCAGGAACCCCATCAGCCCGATCGGCTGGTGTCTCCGCATACCCGCGGAGCCGCCCGGCGGCGCAACGGCAAGGATTGCAGCTATGACCAGAGGTTTAGCACGACTCCCGGTGCTGGTCGCGGCCGTGCTCGCGGTGATCCTCGTGCTTCTGGGGCTTCTCGTGTTCTTCGGCCCGACGGTGCCGTTGAGTCAGGACCAGGACCCCGAGGCGGGCGCGGCGGGCCCGGCCCGGTGTGAAGAACATGGGATCTCGTCACCGGACCCTCGGGCGGACCCGGAACCAGTCAGTGGGGCCGAGAATGAGGCCGCCGGTGCAGAGGGCGCGGTGCAGCTGGACGAGGAGTTCACCGCCGACGGTGTCACCAGTGGCTACCACCTCTACACCCGGGACGTGGACTTCGATGAGCCCGTGGGCGTGGTGGTTCGACTCCACGGTGACGGTGGGGCTGAGTATGCCGAGCCCGATGGCCTGTTGAACTGCCTCGCTGCAGTCGCCGCGTCTCACAACATGATGTTGCTGGCTCCGCTGACCCCCGATGTGAACGGTGAGGAGACATGGTGGGAAGACATCTCGACGAACCTTCCCTGGCTGCAGGACCTGCTGAGCGCACGCGTCCTTGAGACCTACGCCCCGGACACCGAAGACGTCTGGTGGATGGGATATTCCGGCGGTGCAGAGATGATCTCCTACGGGGTGCTTCCGCGCAGCCCTCAGGTGGTGACCGGCGGCGCCGTGATGATCGGCGGTGGCGGTTCACCGGGGGCTCTGCGCGAGGAACCGACGGCTGAGCAGCGAGCATCCCTCGATCTGACCTGGATCACCGGGACCCTGGACGACGGCAGCGTCCCCTACGCCCCATTCGACGCGTTGACCGCAGCTCAGGAGGGTTCCAGCTGGTACCGCGAACAGGGTTTCGAGCAGGTGCGGGCTGAGTTCCCCGAAGGAGAGGACCACTTCTCGCTCCCCCAGGCGCGGATTCTCGAGGACGCCCTGCGGCAGTGACAACCGAGGACGTCGGCCATGCGGGCGCGTCTCAGCCGGGCGCCGGGCGCCGGGACGTTGCCACCCGGCACCGGGGTGCCTGGACGCCTGGACGCCTGGACGCCTGGGCAGGGCCTATGGCTCGGTCAGGAGCACGGCAATGGCCTCCGCACGGGAGTCTGCCTGCAGGGCGTGCAGAATCCGAGAGATGTGAAACTTCACGGTGTTCTCGCTGATGCCCAGCTCTTCGGCGATGCTGCGATTGCTGCTGCCCGATGCCAGCAGGTTCGCCACCTGCTTCTCCCGAGGACGCAGCTCCGCGATGGCCGCGGTGGAGCGTCCCACCAGGGGAGGGTCCAGCGGGAGCAGTGCTGAGAGCTCTGCACCCCAGCCTGTCGTGGAGATGACCGACAGCTGGCCCCTGAGGGCCTGGACTCGCTGCTCGGCGATCTGGCGCAGCGCCTCCTGATCCGTGGGCCCACCCTCGCCGTCGTCGCGGACGTGGACGACCAGCTGGACTCCGTCGCAGTCCCACTGCACCCGCACCCGGGTGATCCCCGGGCTCTCCACGCGACGGAGAATCATCCGGTGGACCACGGCCCGGGCGCCGCGGGCGATGTCATCGGGAACCGGGTGGTGTCCCTGAGTCGGCTCCACGAACTCCAGTTCCACGTGCCAATAGCGGGCCGCGGACCACAGCTCCTCCTTCAAGCGCGCAAAGGCCAGCGTCGCCGGCTCCTGCGCCACTGCGCTTGCCTGTCCGCTGAGCATCCGAAGTCGATCCAGCCCCGCTGCGGATCGGGCAATGGCAGCGTCCCGCGCCGAGGCGTCCGACAACCGCCCAGCCCGCAGCGGGGCCAGGATCCCGTCCAAGGTCGCTGAATACTCGTCCTGGATCTCACCGAGTGCCTGCAGGCGCACCCCGGCGCTGGAGCGTGCGTGACGGAGGTAGTCCGGGCCCGCCTCGTCTGCGTGCTCCTGCACATGCAGCGAGACGATGTTCCAGACGTCGAGAAGCCGCTGCTCATCTGTCAGCGGGCCTGGGTCGGTGATCACCAGGAGCGATCCGTTGCGCGCCTGCACCTGAAGAGCCGAGCGCTCGGCGTCCCCGATCCTCAGGGCTGTCGGCTGGACGCCCTCCACGCCTCCGGCCACCCTGCGGAGCTGGTCCAGATCGAGCCCACGCACCCCGCGATGGACCGCAGGGTCGCCTGCGCACTGCAGACGACCGCCACTGGCGTCGGCGGTGAAGACCATCAGTGCCGAATGGGTCACCAACGGGCTCAACAAGTCAGAGAGGCTGCGAACGATCGAACCCAGCGGCGAGGAGAGGACGTCGAAGAGCTGGTGGAGCAGACCGTCGGTGAGGGTGACGCGTTCCATGATCCGAATACTACTGACAGGACCTACCCGAAGGTAGGGCTACAGCCCACCGCACAGGTCATTGAGGCGCGTCACACCCAGATGGAGACTTGAGGTATGTGAGGCAGTCCGCCTATCACGGTCCACCGAGAGGATAGCAATGTCTGAGAACAGAGCAATCGCGTATAAGAGCCCGGGAGTCGTGGAGGTCATCGATACCCCCTATCCGGACTTTGAACTCAAGGACGGCCCCGGTGTCAATCCCGCCAACATCGGACGCAAGGTGCCGCACGGCGCCGTGCTGCGGACCGTCGCCACGAACATCTGTGGCTCCGACCAGCACATGGTGCGCGGGCGGACCACAGCACCGGCTGGGCTGGTTCTCGGGCACGAGATCACCGGCGAAGTCGTCGAAGTGGGCCCTGACGTCGAGTTCATCAAGGTCGGCGACATCGTCTCGGTGCCGTTCAACATCTCCTGCGGGCGGTGTCGCAACTGCAAGGAGCGCAAGACCGGCATCTGTCTCAACGTCAATCCAGATCGCCCAGGCAGCGCCTATGGCTATGTGGACATGGGAGGGTGGGTCGGCGGGCAGGCTGAGTATGTCCTCACCCCGTATGCCGATTGGAACCTGCTGAAGTTCCCAGACCGTGATCAGGCGCTGGAGAAGATCCTCGACCTGACCATGCTCTCGGACATCTTCCCCACCGGTTTCCACGGCGCCTACTCCGCCGGCGTCGGGCCGGGATCCACGGTGTACATCGCCGGTGCAGGGCCCGTGGGCCTCGCCGCTGCCGTGGGTGCGCAGCTTCTGGGCGCGGGCGCGGTGCTTGTCGGGGACCTCAACGAGGAACGCCTCGCTCAGGCCCGCTCGTTCGGCTGCGAGACCGTGGACGTCTCCAAAGGTGACCCCCGCGACCAGATCGAGCAGATCCTCGGGGTGCCGGAAGTGGAGTGCGGTGTCGACGCAGTGGGCTTCGAGGCGCGCGGACACGGCGCCGATTCGGCGACAGAAGCTCCGGCGACGGTGCTGAACTCTCTGATGGATCTCACCGAGGCCGGGGGCGCGCTGGGGATTCCCGGACTCTACGTCACCGGAGACCCCGGTGGTGTCGACGCAGCCGCCCAGGTGGGCTCGCTCTCGATCCGACTAGGATTGGGATGGGCCAAGTCCTTGTCCTTCACCACCGGCCAGTGCCCGGTGATGAAGTACAACCGTCACCTGATGCAGGCGATCCTCCAGGAGAAGGTCCAGATCGCCAAGGCAGTGAAGGCCACCGCCATATCGCTGGCAGACGCGCCGGCCGCCTATGCGGAATTCGATCGGGGTGCGGCCAAGAAGTTCGTCCTGAACCCCAACGACTACATCAAGAATTGAGCCGCCGGTCCGGCACACGACGCGCGAATTCGGCCCGTCTTCTCCTGGGGCTCCTCAGCCCTGGAGGAGACGGGCCGACTCGCGCTACTCAGTGACAGCTCGCGCCGGAGCCGCCGGTGAAGGTCTTCTGGGCAGTTCCATCAAGCTGCGGCTAGGAGAGAGTGCAGCAGGCGCAGGCAGTACAGCTGGGTCTGCGCCAGGATCTCGGGGGGCTCTCCGGAGAAATGCCGCAGCTCTGTCGTCGTGGTGCCGGACACCGAGGCCGCCAACCAGGTGGTCCCAGGGGGCTGACCCTCTTGGCCCTCCGGACCTCCCGCCCCGCTGGCAGCGACGCCGGCATCGGCGTCGAACATGGCAGTGACACCCTGGGTCATGCTCCGGACTGCCTCCTCGGAGATCACCGGCCCCTCAGGCACATTCAAGACGCGGTGCTTCGACATGGTCTGGTAGGTCACAACGCCACCAGCGAACCACTCGCCGGACCCCTTCGCCGCGGCGAAGGGGTCCGCCAGCTTGCCCCCGGTCAGGGACTCCGCGACGGCGAGAGTCAGCCCGCGCTCAGCAAGCAGCCTCCCCACCGCTGCTGCGATCTCGGCTGCCTGCTCCTCGAGCTCAGCGACACGATCCATGACGATCCCCCTCCACTGTGGCCAGATGACAAGGTCGGCGCGCCGCCCGGGGCATCCGATCAAGGATCAGACTCCCAGAACGCCAGCGGCGGACAGCTGCACGCCAGGGTTCTGAGTCTAGTAAGTCCTGTCGCCAGGGCGTCAAGCGGGGAACCGGGTCCGGCCTGGGCGGCCGCCGTTCCCCGACGGATCTGCGGGGGCTGGGAAATACCCCCGGACACAAGAAAACCCCTGGAGATCCAGGGGTTTTCTCACCCGATAGCGGGCAAAGGTGGCTCCGACCGGCGTCGATCCGGTGACCTTTCGATTTTCAGTCGAACGCTCTACCAACTGAGCTACAGAGCCAGGATCGCCGACTAGTGCGACGACTCGCTCTCCGGCCAGATCCTCTGTACAGAGAGTGGAGCGACCCTGACGGGACTTGAACCCGCGACCTCCGCCGTGACAGGGCGGCGCGCTAACCAACTGCGCTACAGGGCCTTGCTGTGTGCCGCTAGGCACGGAGTGAAACTTTACCAGCTCCACCCCTTCGGACCAAATCCAACTTCCGCCGGATTCAGACCGTGACCTGCGAGTCAGACCCGCCGATCCGTCTCACCAGAGTACCCCCAACGGGATTCGAACCCGTGCCGCCGCCGTGAAAGGGCGGTGTCCTAGGCCGCTAGACGATGGGGGCCCGATCCCTGGTGGGAACCTGTAAAAGTTTAGGTCCAGCACCCGCGCAGAGCAAATCGATCGCCGAGCACTCGCACACCCGGACGGTCCTCATAAGATGAAGCCATGGCTTTCTCCATGAGTGACGAGGAGTTCGACGCCGCCACCACCGAGGCGCTCGACAGCATTCCTGCAGACCTTGCCGCGCAGTTGGACAACGTGGCGGTCTTTGTAGAGGACCGATATCAGCCACAGTCATGGGAAGACCCTTCAGTCGTGCTGCTGGGCCTCTATGAGGGCATACCGCTCACCGAGCGCGGCTCAGAAGGCTGGGCGATGCCGGATCGCATCACCCTATATAAGGAGCCGATCCTGCAGATGTGCCACAGCCGGGAAGAAGTGATCCATCAGGTCACCATCACGGTGATCCACGAAGTCGCGCACTTCTTCGGCATCGACGACGAAACTCTGCACCGCCTCGGCTGGGGCTGAATGCCGCGAGCAGCGTGCATTACCGGCCGTGGATAACGCCATTAGCACAGTGCCATTCCAATGTCGGGGAGGCTCAACCTTCAACCTACTTGAAGGTTGAGCCTTATGCTTTACCCCGCTACATCCCCGGAATGACGCGGAAGTAGCCCTCACAGTTAGATCACAGGAACGACACGACCTGTTGCCAACATGACAAATCCACAACTATCGTTGCCGGCGTAGCGCCAAAAGGCTCGATTCGCGTTTCCCATCGTTACGCTTCGGCCTCTGGATCACACGGCTATCACCGCACGGCGATCACCTTTTTGATTGAGGGTTTCCACAACTGTCTTTCCTTAGGTCCGCCTGGCCACGTGAGTCCACGAGCTGAGGTACCCGCGATTCGAGCTTTGCCCCGTGAGACGGGCTGCGGCGCTTCCCCAGTGAGGACTAAGTGAGGATCTACCGTGAAATACCGTCGCAATCTTGCGGTGGCCGCAGTCACTGCCGCCGTCGTGACGACAGCGTTGGTCGGGACAACTCTCCCCGATCTGGTGGCCGACCGAGCCGCCACTGCCGTCGAACAGAATGATCGTAATTCCGCCGATTCAGTCAGCCTGACTGAACTCCCCGCGGTTCCTTCCGCCAAAGAGATCTCGACCGCCCGAGACTCTTCTCAGGCCACCGAGCAGATGATCGACGAGATCTCCGACCGCATCTCACAGGCCAGCCAGCGCGCGCTGGAGCTGGAGACCTCGATGCAGGAACAGCACCAGGCGGCTGTCCAGGCACAGGTTGAGGCGGACGAGGCGGCGGCGGAGGCTGATGAAGCCCGCACCGCCGCGGAGGAGACCCAGGCCGCTGCGGCCCAGGAGTACCAGGAGCCGGAGACATCCGCTGCTGAGGTCCTGCTCACCGAGGAAGACAGCCTGGCAGACGCCGCCACCGGTGCCCAGCTCCAGGAACAGGCCGAGCTCGACGCGGCCGCCGCTGAGCAGGCTGCCGCCGAGGCTGAGAGCCTCGCGGAGCAGGCGCGCCAGAACTCCACCAGCGCCGCAGAGGCGGAAGAGAACGCAGATCGCGCCACCGAGACGACGCGCACTGACGTCGCAGAGGTGGGAGAGACGCTCCAGGGGCTGCTTGAGACCCTCATGGAGCTCGAGGGCTGGGAAGGGGATCTGCAGAGCTTCTTCGAGCAGATCCTTGGCAACAGTGACTTCATCGACCAGGACGGCCAGGTCGATCACGAGCAGCTGACCTACCGGATCACCACGCTGCGGGCCGACGCCGAGCAGGCACGCATCACCGACGAGGCCGCCGCTGAAGCAGCCGAAGCCGAAGAGGCAGCCGCCGCCGAAGCCGAAGAGGCAGCCGCGGCTCAGGCCGCCGAGGAGGCCGCCGCAGAAGCAGCCGAAGCCGAGGAAGCAGCAGCCGCTCAGGCCGCCGAGGAGGCCGCCGCAGAAGCAGCCGAAGCCGAGGAAGCAGCAGCCGCTCAGGCCGCCGCTGAAGCAGCCGAAGCCGAAGAGGCCGCCGCGGCTCAGGCCGCAGAGGAGGCAGCCGCCGCTGCTGCCGCTGAAGAGACTTCCTCGGAAGGTGCGGAAGGGGAAGCCGCACCTTCCGAGGAACCACAGCCTGCACCTGCTCCAGAGCCGGTCATCGCTTCGTTCAATGAGCTCAGCACCAGCATGCAGACACTGATGCGCCAGGGCGCTGAGCTGGAGTCCTCCTTCAGCGGAGGCGCTCAGGATTACTACCGGGCTGTGCTGAACAACGGGGCACTGACCAACGCCGATGGCAATGCATCGTGGAACAAGATGCGCTGGCACGTGGACTACCTCTCAGCTCAGGTAGAGCCCGAGCCGGAGCCGGAGCCCACCCGGGCCCCAGCCCCCGAGCCCACCCCGGCGCCCGCTCCGGAGCGCACTCAGGCTCCTGCGCCTACGCAGAGCCAGTCCCAGAGCCAGTCGCAGAGCCGGTCACAGTCCACGAACGTGGTCCCGGCCAGCAGCAACTCCAACGGTGCGGAGATCGCCATCAACTGGGCGGTGGCGCAGGCAAACCGTGGTGACGTCCGCTACGTCCTGGGCGCCAACGGCCCCAATGCCTTCGACTGCTCGTCCTTGGTGCAGCAGGCCTTCGGTCAGGCCGGAGTCAGCCTGAGCCGCACCACGTTCAGCCAGGTCAACGAAGGACAGGCAGTGTCTGTGGGCGATATGCGCCGTGGGGACCTGGTGTTCTTCGGCAGCGCCACGGCTCCGGGCCACGTCGGCATCTACCTGGGCAACGGCCAGATGGTCGATGCCTCCAACCCGAGCCGCGGGCTCACCGTGCGATCGGTCTACCAGACACCATCTGCAGTTCGCCGAGTGCTCTGAACCCAGAAGTCGAATGCATGACTGAATAACCTCTCACTGGATCTCCCGCTCGCGGTAGGGCGGCGAGACACATGAAAGATGAAGATGATGAAGGCCCCCGGCGTCGGACACCGGGGGCCTTCATTTCTCTGTATCAAGACATCTATGCCCACGCCCCTTCGCCAGACTCCTGGGCCCAGACCCCCAAGGCCAGACCTCCCACGGGCAGGCTCAGTCTCCGAGCACCGGGCCGAACTGCGGTCGGTTCTCCAGGCGTGAGTCCTCGTTCTCCGGGACCACCATCAGCGGACCCTCCGCATGGTGCAGCACGCCCTGGGAGGTCGATCCCAGGAGCATTCCGGCGAACCCGCCGCGGCCGCGGGTTCCGATGACGGTGAGCTGCGCTCCCCGGGTCTCCTGGACCAAGACATCCACCGCCGTGCCATCGATGACCTCGGCGTCGATCTGCAGATCCGGGTAGTGGCTGTGCAGCCAGAGCCGCCCCGCCTCGAGCTTCTCGCGGAGTTCGCGCAGTGCCGCGTCGTTGTCGATGCTGGTCGGAATCCAGACCAGGGTCGCTCCCACCGGGGGCAGCGCACATACGATCCGCAGACGCGTGCCCCGCTCACTGGCCTCACGAGCGGCCACCAGTGCGGCCACTCGACCGAAATCTGATCCGTCCACCCCAGCGGCCACCGGGCGCGTATCTCTGGACTGGATCGATGGAGCCCCTTCGGAGATCACGGAGGCCGGCCCCGCAGAGTCCGACTCTGGCGATCCTGAGTCCTGACCCGACGAGGAGCCCTGATCCGCCGTCGAGCCCTGTTGGGTGGCCCCACCCACGATGGGAATGGCGCCTGTGGCAGTGGTGACCGCATTGGACTCCTTGGAGGAGAACTTCAGCGGCACCAGGACAGTGGGACATTTCGCGTGGGCGGGAAGCGCGGAGGAGACCGATCCGAGCAGCCTCCCGAGGAACCCTCCCCTGCCTCGGCTGCCCACGACCAGGACCACGGCGTCGTGCGAGTAGTCCAGCAGCACCCCTGCGGGGTCCCCGGACTCGACCTCGTAGCGCACCTCTCCGGGGTAGTCCCGGAGGAACTCGGCGGCCTGCTCGAGGACCTTCTCTGAGCCCTGGCGCAGCGCTGCATCATCCATCAGTGCGTAGCCACCGTCCATCGATGAGGCGGCGAAGGCGGGAATCGAATAGGCCGTGACCACAGTCAGCAGAAGCCCACGGCGGTGCGCCTCGGCCGCCGCCCAGTGCGCGGCGCGCAGCGACTGCTCGGACCCATCAACCCCGACGACGACGCCACGGACCCTGCGCCGTCCCGAGCCCGTCTGACCGGCAGGCTCATCGGGGACGGAGGGTCGGGTCGAACGGTCACGCGGCGAGGAGCCGCTGTCTGGGGATCCTCGGTGCGGTGCGGGGTTCATGACGAGCTCCTGACGGCCATAGCGAACAGCGTGCGCCCATGATATCGCTCCATGTCCACTGCGACATCTGTGGGCGTCCGCAGCTCAGCGGGGTGCAGGCCCCGCGGGAGTGACCGCTTTCAGAAGCCGTGCCGGATAGTTCGTCGTGATCTCCCGCACACCGAGGTTCAGGAGCAGATCGGCATCCTCAGGGTCATCCACGGTCCAGACACGCAGCCGGGAGCCCCGCGCCAGCCACGCCTTGACCTCGGCGCGGTGCGTCTTGACGTAGGCAAGTCCCGGCCCCGCAATTCCGACGGTCCCGTTCCACACCAGCGCCTCGGAGTCCCGGCGGGTTCTGTGCATCACCGCGGCCACCACCGGCCGCACCGCGGGCCGCACCGCCGGGGCGAACGGGAGCCGGCTCAGCCGCTTCTGGACCTGAGCCCGGGTCACGGAGCTGAACAGCGCGCAGAGCTTATCGGGTGCCACCATGTCCGAGAGCCCGAGCAGCGAGCCAGGGTAGAAGCTCATGAAGGACACGGTCACCGCGTGCTCACCGCGTGCCCCGGAGGGAATCACGGAAGTCTCGGGGTCCCACCCGAAACGCAGCAGCGTGCGCAGCACGGTGTGCTCCAGCCGATCCCCGAACGGTGAGGGGTGCTTCAGCTCCACCGCGAGGTCGAGGTCACGGCCCGCCTCGGTCATCAGCTCCAGGACATCGGCGAGCGTCATCAGCTGGTCGTGGCGTCCGCCGTAGTCGCCCGGAAGCCTGGGGGTCTTCCAGGTGGAGACATCAAGGCTGCGCATGTGGGCGAGGCTGAGCTCGGCCACAGCTCCGGTGCCGTTGCTGGTGCGGTCCACGGTGGCGTCGTGGAAGCAGACCAGCTCCCCGTCGGCGGTCAGATGCAGATCGATCTCTAGACCGTCTGCGCCCTCCTCGATCGCCCTCTGATAGGCCGCCCGAGTGTTCTCTGCGAACAGCCCCGAGGCTCCTCGATGCGCGAAGATCTTCGCTCGCGCTCCGTCCCGGCGCGCGGATGCGAGGAGATCCTCAGGCTCCGCAGGTGAAGTGCAGTGAACCGGGGTGGCCATCCGGCTGACCGGTGGAGCCACGCCCAGCGCGCCTGCGAAGTCTCGGTTCCGAACCAGTTCTGGCATCACGGCCTCAGACTGGGCTCATCCGGCCAACGGGATGCGACGGGCAGGGGGCCGGTTGGAAGAAGCGCGGATGAACTTGGTGTGAACCATCCCGCAGACGCCGGCGGCGATCAGCCCTGTGGCAGCTCAGCATTGGACCGGCCGGAGTCGAGATCAATCTTCGAGACCTCGCCGGCGGAGACACGCTCGGATTCCCGCTGGGACTTTCCCTTGGAGTCCCGCTGGGCGACGAGGGCTCGCTTGCGGCTGCGGCGCTCCTTGCGCTCGGCGCGGAGCCGCTCTCGCTGCTGCGCGCGTTCCATATCAGCGACCAGCCCCTGCGGGAGCTGCTCGGGCAGATCGCCGAACGTCTTGTGCGCGGACTTCACGATCTGGCTGGCCAGACGATGATTGGCCGCGCCGCCGACCACCATGCCGATTCCAAAGGGAATGGCGCGGGCCACCATCGTGGTGCCGGAGCGGATGAAGAATCTGCGCATGAACTGACGCTTGATCTGATTGACCACCAGTCCGGAGACGCCGGAGGAGCTGCCAGTGGTCTTGATCGGAACCAGCGATGAGAACGGGCCTGCTCCCTTCCCGCCGGCCTGCTGGGAGAGCTCCCCCAGGAGCTGACGCCCCTGATCTCCGAGCATCACACCCATGACTAGCAGCTTCGCACGGTCCGGGTCTGCGGTGCTGACACCGGAGAGCTCTGCGATGGACTGCGCGTAGAGCGCGCAGGCCTCCAGGAAGCTTCCCGTGGCGGCGGCGGAGAGTCCCAGGGAGGTCACCGTGCCGACCGCCGGCACTGCGGCCGTGGCGCCGATCAGGGCACCTCCCCCGGTCATGGCCCGGGTGAAGTCTTTGTCCAGCTGCGCGGCGAGCTGGTGGTTGGAGAAGTCCGGGTGGGCCTTGCGGAGGCGGCGGATGTTCGCGAGCACCAGCGGGCGCTGCACGGTGACGGCGCGGGTCAGCCAGCTCTCTGCCCGAGGAGTCAGTCGCCCGGAATCATCGAAGGCATGACCCTTGACCATGGACACGGTCTGCTGGGCGAAGAAGCCGGAGGCCGCAGTGCCCATGAGTTTTCCGTTGACAGAGGACTTCTTCATGGGCTCAGTCTAGGCCGTGACCCCGGCAGGGTGGGAAGCGATTCAGCTTCCGGCGATGTCCAGCCAGACCAGCCGTCCAGCCGGGGAGTCTGGGTCCGCAGGGTCCACCAGATCGAAGCCGAACTCCCCTTCCGCGGGCCAGAACACACCTGAGTTGTCCACGTTCAGCGCGGCGGCGGGAAGCACATAGGAGGAACGGACTGCGGTGTCACCGCTCAGACCGTGGGTGGCCTGGGGATCAACTGTGGCATCCCGGCGCTTCGGCAGCGGCTCGTCGGTGATCGCTTCCGGGCCCGGGTCCTGGATGCTCTCGCCCTCCAGGAGGGAGGAGAGCTCGGGGACTCGCTGATTGGGCCAAGTCTGGAGCTCCTGGGCGTCGGCCAGTCCACCGGCGACCACGAACGGGGCCCCCGAGTCGAGTCCGCCATAGGCGCCGTCGTCGTCATAGAGGTACCAGGCTGCCCCGGAGACGTACTCCGAGACCATGCGGCGCTGATCCTCACTGCGCGCAGTGTCCGGCGCGGTGGGACCTGGGGGGCTGTTGAGGTCCGTTGCCACCAGGTGCACGGGGTTCGGTTCGCCGGGGACCTCCAGCGGGATGTCCCACATGCTGGTGCTGGGCAGCCTGAGCACGGACTTCTCCAGCGTGGAGAACTCCTCGGCGGGCAGCGAGTTCTCCGGCATGTCCTGCCAGAGGAACTCCTGGAAGGTGCGGACCTCGTCCTCGACTATGGGATGCACCGAGAAGACGGCCATTCCCCGCTCCCCGACGTAGCGCCCGTAGCCCAGCGCATCCCCGGGCCCACCGACCCGACCGTCGCCGTCGAGATCGGCACCCGAATCAATACCAGAGTTCGTGGGGGCGGTGTATATATGGGAGTAATCGATGCCAGTCTGGCCGTTCTGGCCCCGGGAGAGGTACTCCTCGTTGATGCTGGCGGCGATCTGCTGATGCTCGTCATAGCTGAGCCCGGTCAGCACCAGCACGTCGGGCGCATTGACCTGCACGGTCTCCGCCAGCACGCGTGCCTGCGGGTGCATCCCTCCGCTGAGCTCCTCAAGCACCCCGGCGGAGGACCCTCCACTGATCTCAGCATGGAGCGTGGCCACGCGCAGGTCACCGACCGACTTCTCCACCGTGGTGGTCGGGTCCTGAGAATCCGGGGTGATCGGTGGTTGCCCGGGGGTCGGGTAGAAGGAGGTCGGGGACGCTGCACCAGCGGAGTCGCTGGTGAGGTCGGTGGCGTGCGCGCCGGAAGATCCGGCCATCACGAGACCGGCGACGAGGCAGCCAGTGATAGTGCTGCGCGTCAATCCTCTGGCCCGCAGCTCAGAACGTTGCTGGCCTTTGGGCATGCGATACACCGTAATGCCGCTCCATGCCCGTGCCAACCTCAGAACGGGACTTGGGGAAACAGTTACCAAGGCGTAATAGTCCGGCAGAGCGTGCAGGACCGCTCGCCCGGACCTCGGAACGGGCACCATAGCGGCGTCATCTGGGCTGCAGCAGTTGCATTATAAGTCCATCGGGTGTGTAAATAGTAGACAGACACTTTGTGATTCTCGAGGGTCGAGACACTTCTGACGACGACGCGGGCCCCTGCCAGTGTCGCGATGCGATGGCGCACCAGCCCACCGCAGCGACCACGGAGTCGGCGTCGTCTTTTGCGTGTCTAGAGTAAAGAGATCACTGCGCACTGACTTACCTTGCACTTCACCAGAGAACACTCTCACCTGACTGAGGAGGACTTCATGGCTTCGCAACCCGAAGCTCGACTACGGGACTGGTCGCCAGCCGATGCCTGGCGCGGCCTGAACAAGCCCGTATTCATCCCGGCGGTGCTCATCATCGTCATCGGCCTGATCTTTGCCACCATCTGGGGTTCAGCCAACGGCGCCGATGCCTTTGAGACGCTCAACGCCACCATCGTGGACACGATCGGCTGGTGGTACGTCCTGATCGCCACCGGGTTCGTCGTCTTCGCCCTCTGGGCCGGCCTGTCCAAGGTGGGCAACATCCGGCTGGGCCGCGACGACGAGAAGCCTGAGTTCTCCCTGGGCTCCTGGTTCACCATGCTCTTCGCCGCCGGCATGGGCATCGGACTCGTCTTCTGGGGCGTGGCCGAGCCGCTGTGGCACTTCATCGCTCCCCCGGACGTCACCGGCGCCGTCGGCACCGACGCCGCCGGCGAGGTCGTGACCGCCGGGGATTCGGCGGCCATGGGCACCGCCATGGGCCAGTCGATCTTCCACTGGGGCCTGCACGCCTGGGCCATCTACGTGGTGGTCGGGCTGGGCCTGGCCTACATGACCTTCCGCCGCGGACGTCCGCTCTCGGTCCGCTGGCTCTTGGAACCGATCTTCGGTCGCAAGCTGATCGAATCCTGGGTCGGGCACGTCATCGACGTGGTCGCCATCGTGGGCACGGTCTTCGGCATCGTGACCTCCCTGGGCATCGGCACACAGCAGATCGCAGCCGGCCTGGGCTTCATGGGCTGGATCGAGGATCCTGCCAACACCGTCCTGCTGACCGTGATCATCGTGGTCATCATGGCGATCGCCACCTTCTCGGTGATCACCGGAGTGAACAAGGGCCTGAAGTGGCTCTCGAACTTCAACATGGTCATGGCCGCGATCCTGGCACTGTTCGTGCTCGCTGCAGGTCCCACGCTGTTCCTGCTCCAGGCCTTTGTGGGGAACCTCGGCGAGTACCTGATGGCCTTCCCGCAGCTGATGTTCGAGACCAGCGCCAACTACGTGGGCGGCGAGGATGCCGGATGGTCCGGAGACTGGACCATCTATTACTGGGGCTGGTGGATGAGCTGGTCCCCGTTCGTGGGCATGTTCATCGCGCGGATCTCCCGCGGGCGCACCATCCGCCAGTTCGTCATGGGCGTGCTGCTGGCACCGACGCTGGTCAGCATCCTGTGGTTCACGATCTTCGGCTCCTCCGGCATCTACTACCAGATGACCGAGGGCGTGATGGTCCAGGACGGCAACGTCGACACCGTCGGCGCCACCTTCACCCTGCTCGAGCAGCTCCCGCTGGCCTCGATCACCGCCGTGGTGGCGATCCTGGTGATCGCGATCTTCTTCATCACCTCGGGGGACTCCGGATCACTGGTCACCGACGTGCTCTCCTACGGCGGGCGCACCGACACCCCGAAGCTCACCCGGGTGTTCTGGACCGTCTTCATCGCGATCACCGCGATCGTGCTGCTGGCGGCCGGAGGCGAGGCCGCGGATGCGGCACTGCGCGTGCTGCAGGTGACCTCCATTGCGGCGGCGGCTCCGCTGTCCATCGTGATGGTGCTTGCCGTGATCGCGCAGATCCGCATGTTCACCTACGAGACGCAGACCATGCCGCGCTATGTGCGGATCCGCCCCACGGCGAGCAAGACGGCGCTGGTGGACACAGCGCGTCACGGCGTCGAGGGAGACTCGACTCGAGAGGTCCACCGGAACCTCCGCTCCATGGTCACCGGCCAGCGCGCCGCCCTGAAGGGCTTCCTCGGCAGCACCTCGGCGACGCTCTCCGGACTGGAGAAGCCCACGTCGAAGCAGGCGGACGCCCCCGAGGAGTTCTCCGCTGATGACATGGTCTTCGCGATCCAAGACGTGCCGGCCCACTCCACCGTGGTCAACCCGGAGACGGGCACCATCGGCTGGGATGAGGACGTGGCCTACCACGACCCGATCGCCGACCAGGTGTTCGAGACCCCGGAGTTCGCTGAATCCGCCACGGGTCAGCAGTGGGAGTCTGAGCAGATCTACGAGGAGGCCGTCGGGAACGGCGAGACCGAGTCGACTCCGGGGACCACCCCGGAGGAGAACCCGAAGCGCTGAATGCGCGCGGTCTGACCCCCTAGAACGCGCGGGACCCCAGTTCATGATGAACTGGGGTCCCGCTCGTCTGTTCTGGGTGAGCCAGCTCTCGCCTACCGGCCGCTTGGGTGACCGTGGCCTGCTCGGCCGAGGCTCTGCCGGGAGCCGGTTCAAGGTTCAGGAGGGGTTGAACTCCCCCGGGTTCGGGCCGGTCCGCCCGTCGCGCTCCAGCCCGTCGATGGCCGAGAGCTCCTCTTCACTGAGCTCGAAGCCGAACACGTCGAAGTTCGACGCGATCCGTTCCGGAGTCACAGACTTCGGGAACAGGATCCGGCCGCGCTGCAGGTGCCAGCGGATGACCACCTGCGCCGGGGAGACGCCATGGGCCTCGGCGGCTGCCTTGACCGGCTCATCCTCGAAGACCGCGCCCTGGGCCAGCGGGCTCCAAGCCTGGGTCTTGATGCCGTGGCGCTCGTTGGCCTCCTGGATCTCGCGCTGCTGCAGCGCCGGGTGGATCTCCACCTGGTTGATCGCCGGCACGACGGTGCCAGCCTCGACAACCCGGTCAAGGTGCTCGGGCAGGAAGTTCGAGACGCCGATGCTGCGGATCAGACCCTCGGCCTGCATCTCTTCCATGGCCTTCCATGCGTCGAGGTAGGCCTCATCCGCAGGGGATGGCCAGTGGATCAGGTAGAGATCCACGTAGTCCACGCCGAGCTTCTCCAGCGACGTGCGCAGCGCCTGCTTGGTGTTTCCGGCCTTGAAGTCATTGACCCAGACCTTGGTGGTGATGAAGAGCTCCTCGCGGGGAACGCCGGAGGCTGCGATGGCCCGCCCCACGCCTTCTTCGTTGCCGTAGACGGCGGCGTTGTCGAGATGCCGGTACCCGACCTTCAGCGCTTCAGCGACCACCTTCTCGGCGTCCTCCGCCGGAACCTGCCAGACCCCGAAGCCGAGCTGCGGGATGGCAGCACCATCGTTGAGTGTGATTGTGGGAACAGTAGCCATCGGCGACCTCTCTCATCCTGCGGACATGTTCGAGGGCAGCTTCGCCCTCGTGTTGTGTGAACCACGCAACTGTCAGGATCATTCCATGAGGTTGCCCCTCGTCCCACGCGACCCACCTCGAAGGCCCGCGCTGTTCTGCTCACTGGTCAGCCGATGCTGACCCGCCTAAGCTGAGGTGACAGGTTCGCATCGCTCCCGGTGCGCAGCTCGGCACCGAACACGGAGGATCCATCATGACGGCAGAGGTCACCGCATCACGACGCCGAGCCACCGGACGCACCCTGCTGATCGTCTCGGCCCTCGGCGCGGCCGGATTCGCCGGATGGTCCTTGGCCCAGCTCCAGCTCGCCTCGACCGAGACGTTTCTCTCCGACGCCTGGCACGCCTTCGGGCTGATCGTCTTCGCGGGACTCTTCGCCCTGGTCGCCTGGCGCCCGAGGGCCTACCCGGGGCTGATGGAGCTGACCATCGTGCACAGCGTCGGCATGTTCGTGCTCGCGTTCACCAATCAGGACGCCGCCGGGGCCACGGCGACCATGATCCTGCACGGGCTGCTCGCCCTGGCGCTGCTGATCGCCTACGTGGTGCTGGGCTGCGTCAAAGCCTGGGGCCGCCAGCCCGCAGCTGCTCACACCTCCCCCGGCCGGACCGGCTCCCCCGATGCGACCGGCTCCCCCGCGGTGGCCGGGAAGTCTGGCGCCAAGAAGGATTCCGCGCCAGATGCTTCGGCGAAGCAGCGGCAGAGCCGGGAGTCGACCTCAGAACGCGGCCAGCGCAGCCTCGAGCGCACCCCGGAGGCTCCGGCGCAGCCCGGTGGCACGCCCAACGCCCAGCCCGGGGAGGCTTCTCCCACCAAGACTCAGCCCACTCGGCCGATCTCGCAGGAGCTTCCGGAAGACCGCCCGCGGCGCTGAGCCGACCCAGCCTTTTCCGGTCGGCCGGTACCGGTCACACCCCGAGGCGCCTGCGAAGCTCGGGGGCATGTCTGCGTGAGACCTCGACCCGGCTGCGCTGGCGGTCGTTGAGCACCAGCACCAGAGCACCCCGGAAGTCGGGCACCAGCTCCCGGACGTAGCGCAGATTCACCAGATATGAGCGGTGCACGCGGAAGAAGTGGCCCTGGAGCCGTCGTTCGAGCTCGTTGAGCGAGAAGGACACCAGCACCCGATCCTCGGTGAGCTTCAGCGAGGCGTATCCCCGCGCCGCCACCGCGTAGACGATCGCGTCCCCGTCCACCAGCACCGTCCGGCCGTCTCTCTGCACCGGGATGCGCACCAGCTGCTGGATTCCCTGCGGGGCCGGGGTAGCCGGACCCGGCGCTGCGGGGGCCGCCGTCGCTGCGGCGGAGGGAGAGGCGGCACCTTCGGCTCCGGCGAGCGCCCGCTGCACGGATCGTTGCAGCCGCTCGGCGGAGAACGGCTTGACCAGATAGTCCGCGGCAGAGAGATCGAAGGCCTCCACTGCGTGATCCGGGTAGGCGGTGGTGAAGATGACCTGAGGCCTGCGCGACCCGGCGGGAGCCTCGGCGGCGTGCAGCTGCTGCGCGACCTGAAGCCCGGTGAGCCCCGGCATCCGGATGTCCAGAAACACCAGGTCATAGGCCAGGGAGTTCAGAAGCAGCAGCGCCTCCTCGCCATTGGTGGCCTCTCCGACCACCTGGACGCCTCCGATCTCCTCGAGCAGGAATCGCAGCTCCTCGCGCGCAGGGGCTTCGTCGTCCACGATCAGAGCCCGGGGGTGCATCCGCCCAGTATAGAGCCAATATTCAGGTGACTGTGATGCCGATCACCGCAGCGGTATCTGCAGCTCCACCACGGTGCCTCCGGTGCGCGGGGTGGAGATGGCCAGCTCATAGCGGTCGCCGAACAGCGAGTTCAGCCGTTCGGTGATGTTCTGCAGCCCGACTCCGGCGTGGTTCGGGTCTTCCGGGGGCGCCTCGCCGCCGCCCAGACGGCCGGCGCCGTCGGCCATCTGCGCCAGCACCTCTGAGGCCATCCCGACGCCGTCGTCGCTGACCCGGATGCTGGTGGTGCGGGCCAGCGGATCCACTCTGGCCCGCAGGTGCACGGTCCCGCCCGCAGGCTTGCCCGCGATGCCGTGCTTGACCGCGTTCTCCACCAGCGGCTGGATCATCAGCACCGGCACCCGGGTGGTGAGCACCTGAGGGTCGATGTCGTAGCGGACCTTCAGCCGGTCTCCGAACCGCGCCTGCTCCAGCGAGACATAGGTGCGCACGAAGTAGTACTCCTGCGCGAACTCGGCGTAGTGCCCCTCCTGGCGCACCGCGTAGCGGAAGAACTCGGAGAGTCGCAGCAGCAGCTCGCGGGCCTCATCGGGCCGGGTGCGAGCCTTCGAGGCGATCGTGTTGAGGATGTTGAACAGGAAGTGCGGGTTGATCTGGGCGCGCAGCGCGTTGAGTCGCGCGTCAGTGGCGAGCTGCTTCTCCCGGTCCAGCTCCGCGAGCTCCAGGTGCAGTGAGAGCATCGCGGCCATGTCCTCGACCAGCTGACGCGGCGGGATCTCGGCCTCGGCCTGGTAGACCCCGAGGGTCCCGATCACCCGGGCCCCCACACGCAGCGGCACGATCACCGCCGAGGTGACCTCGCAGTCGGGCTTCCGGCAGCCCACCCCGGCACGGTCGCGGACCACCTGGGTCTTGCCCTTGGCGATCGTGCGTGGGGCCGCAGAGGTCTGCATCTGGGCACCCTCGCGATGATGATCGGCGCCGGGTCCCACATAGGCCAGGATCTGCTCGCGGTCGGTGATCGAGACCGCGTCCCCGGAGAGCATCGGGCGCAGCAGCTCACAGGTGCGCCGGGCGGCCTCCGGGGTGAGCCCTGCGCGCAGCGGCATCGAGCGACCCGCGGCGGCGAGGTTGCGCACCCCGCGGCTGACCTCGACCTCCCGCGGCGAGACCGGCCGCTGACGACGCCGACCGGTGGCCCCGCGCAGCGCCGAGGGGTAGCCCAGCACCGCTGCCACCGTGAGCCCGAGCCCGAGCCCCAGAGTGGGCAGCATCGGCAGCGCCGGGTCGGCGAAGACCTGGGTGCCGAGATAGACCAGCACCCAGATCAGCGTCACCCCGGCCGCCAGCATCGCGCTACCTCGCATCCACGCCTCCTCGGGTCAGTCGGGCCATACGCTCGGCACGGCGGTCCGCGGCTGTTCCATGCATCCGCACCCAGTGCGCCTGCACCCCGTCGGGGGTTCTGGTGCGCAGCGAGACCAGCACCACCACCGCCACGGTGATCGGGGCGACCACCAGGGTCGGCGCGGCGAGCAGCTCCCGCAGCCAGTCGGTGGTGATCAGACCGGCGGTCATGAACATGGACACCGAGAGCGCCGCCCCGGTGAGCAGTCCCGCCAGGGAACCTGCCGCGGTCGTGCGGTGCCACCAGATGGCCAGCACCAGCACCGGTGTCAGCGCTGACCCAGCCACCGCGAAGGCCCAGGTCACCATGGTCGCCACCAGCGAGGGCATGGCCGGGGCGAACGCCTCGGGACGCAGCGCGATGGCCAGGCCCGCCGCGAGCGCGGCGCCCAGGAGGGTGGTGATCCGCCCGGCCCACACCGCCTGGCGCTGCGTGGCGCGCGGGTTGATGTGGCGCTCATACACGTCATGGCCCCAGGTCGCCGCCGAGGCCAGCAGCAGCCCCGCCACGGTGGACATCGCGGCGATCAGTGCGGCGGCAGCGATCAGCCCCAGCCCGGTCTGCTCGCCGTAGATCCGGCCGAGCACCGGCAGCGCGTGCTCCGGAGTATGCAGCACCCCGTTGACGGTGAGCTCCTGCAGCCAGGGCCTGCCCGTGACCGCTTCGGGGATGATGTCCCGGGCGGCGGTGCCCAACATGATCGCCATCGAGTAGAACGCGCCGATGAGCACCAGCACCCAGACGGTGGTGGTGCGGGCGGCCTTCCCGGTGGGTGAGGTGAAGTAGCGGTTCATCACATGCGGCAGCCCGGCCGTGCCCAGACCCAGGGTGACCACCAGCGCGACCTGGCCCAGCGGCCCGTACCGGGCGCCGGGCTCACCGAAGAGCGCCGGCTCCCCCGGGTGCATGTGGTTGGTCTCCTCGGTGAGCGCCCATTCCTGCCCGTCGGCGCCAAGGGTGGGGTTCGCCAGCGGCGCCTCGCTCAGGGACTGCACCGCCTCCCCGTAGCGGAAGCCATCGGCGGTGACCACCACGGCGAGCCAGACCAGCGCGGCGAAGAGCAGCAGAAATTGCACCGCCTGGTTCCAGGTGGTCCCGCGCATCCCACCGAAGGCGACGACGACGGCGACCACCGCCGTGGAGAGCAGCACCCCGGTCGCGTACGGAGAGAGTCCCAGCAGGCCCTGACCGACCAGCAGCTCCCAGGTGATCCCGCCACCCACCGACTGCGGGACGAGGTAGGCGAGGATGACAAGCTGGACCACCCCCACCGAGGCCAGCCGGACCGGGTCCGAATCCATTCGCCGGCCCAGGAAGTCGGCGAGCGAAAACTCCCCGAAACGGCGCAGCGGCGCGGCGATGAGCAGCAGCACCGGAACGAAGCCGGCGGCGAAACCCACCGCGTACCAGGCCCCATCCAGACCCGAGACGTAGACCGCGGCGGCCACGCCCAGGAATGAGGCGGCCGAGAGGTAGTCTCCGCAGATCGCCCAGGAGTTGGTCATCACGCCCACGCGCTGGCCGGCCAGGTAGAAGTCCACCGTGGAGGGCCCGCGGGGGCGGCTGATGAAGGAGACCCCGAGCACGATGATCAGTACGGCGGCCAGGGTCACCACCGCGGTCGAGGTCATTGCGGTGCCTCTCCGCTGCCCGCGGAGCCGCCGGCGTCGTCGTCGGGGTGCTGCTGACCACCCAGCATCCGTGATTCCACCGAGGCGCTGAGTCGCGCCGCGGCGATCCCGATCACCGCGAAGGCCAGGTAGAGGCCGCCGGCCGCGGCGACGAAGCCGGGGCTGAGCTCCCCGAAGACCCGAGCCCCGGTCCACCACTGCAGCGTGATGGTCAGCACCGGAAAGGCGGCGACCAGGACCAGGAAGACCAGGAAGTAGGCGATGGCGATGCCGCGCTGGGTTCGAAAGGCTGCGTCGACCTCGGCGGGGGTGTCTCGGACCTCCGTGTCAGCGGCGGCCTCGGCGGGCAGGCCCTCCGGCGAGGGTGCCGAGGGACTCGGTCCGATCACCTCGGTGGGACGCCCGTTCAGGCGGGGAGCCACGTCCGGTACATGTTCCAGGCGGACTTCAGCAGCACCACGGCGCCGCCGCCGGCAAGCACGAGACCCATCCCTGGCAGCAGCCCACCCCAGGCGCCGGAGCTCGCGGAGAAGGCGAGGATGTTCCAGGCCTGCAGCACCACGATCCCCGCGACCAGCAGACCAGGGATCATGGCGTGGGCGATGGCCAGCCTGCGGCGGGGCACGAATCCGCCGGCGAAGGCCAGGAAGCCCACGGCAAGGGTCAGCACCCCTGGTCCATCCGTGCCGCGCAGCGCGTAGGTCTCCCCGGTGACCTGCTCCATGAAGGGCAGATAGACCCAGGGCAGGAAGGCCGAGACGATCAGCATCAGTCCACCCAGGATCATCGCCTTGCTGCCGGGGTGGAAGACCCCCCAACCGGTGGCGCTGCCAGCCTTCAGGCGGGCCGTGATCCCGCCGTAGAGGCCCTTGTCTGCTGTCGTGGTCATGTCGCCATCTTAGGTGTGATCCATGACACAGGCGAAGTCCAGGGCTGAGAACCCGTTCAAGCGGTGGATTCCCGGCCCCGAGCGGTGGATTCTGCGCGCTGAACGGTCCACCGAACCGACTCACCCGCTCAGCGGCGGATTCCCGCCGCTGGCAAACACAGATGCACCGCTGGTCATCCAACCCCTTGTGATCTGTCTCACAATTTGGCTGGCTTAGGTCAGCTCCTGCGCACCCGCGCGGGCGAATCACTCGCATACGAAAGAAGGGAGCCTGACATGTCCGATGTGGCACATGAGGGCATCTCCGGCGGTCCGCCAGAGGCGGAGGACATCAGCTGGCGCAAGCGCTACTGGAAGAAGAACCTCCGGCTGATGATCACGCTGCTGGCCATCTGGTTCACCGTCTCCTTCGGCTTCGGCATTCTGCTGATCGAGCCGCTGAACAACATCGTGATCCTGGGCTTCCCGCTGGGCCTGTGGTTCGCCCAGCAGGGCTCCATCTACGTCTTCGTCATCCTGATCCTGGTCTACGCGCTGTGGATGGACCGGATCGACGACGAGTTCGGGGTGGCCGAGCGCAATGAAGAGGGTGGCTACAAATGACTGAGACCCAGTTCTGGACGTTCTTCTTCATCATCCTGACCTTCGGGATCTACATCATCATCGCCTGGCGCTCCCGGGTGAAGGAGACCAAGGAGTTCTACGTCGCCTCCCAGGGGGTCCCGACCCTCGCCAACGGCGCGGCAGTCGCGGCCGACTGGATGAGCGCGGCCAGCTTCATCGGCATGGCAGGGCTCATCGCCTTCCTAGGCTCTGACGGCTCGGTCTACCTGATGGGCTGGACCGGCGGCTACGTGCTGCTGGCCCTGCTGCTGGCGCCCTACCTGCGCAAATGGGGCAAGTTCACGGTGCCGGAGTTCGTGGGCGATCGGTACTCCGAGTCGGTGCGCATCGTCGCGGCCATCGCCGCCATCGTGGTCTCCTTCACCTACGTGGTCGGCCAGATGGCTGGCGGCGGCATCGTGTTCAGCCGGTTCCTGAACCTCTCGGTGGAGTGGGGCGTGGTGCTGGTCGCCGTCGTCATCTTCGTCTACGCCGTGCTCGGCGGGATGAAGGGGATCACCTACACCCAGGTGGCGCAGTACACCGTGCTGATCATCGCCTACCTGATTCCGGCCTTCGCCGTGGCCTATCAGACCACGGGGATCCCGGTTCCGCAGATCTCCTACGGACAGATCCTCACGGAGCTGGACTCGCTCAGCGTGGAGTTCGGTCTCAACGAGTTCACCGAGGCGTTCTCCGGTCGGGCCGGCGGCCAGATCGACGTGTTCCTGGTGACGCTCTCACTGATGCTGGGCACAGCGGGGCTGCCGCATGTGATCATCCGGTTCTACACCACCAAGACGGTCCGCGGCGCACGCTACTCGGCGTTCTGGGCGCTGTTCTTCATCTCGCTGCTCTACCTCACCGCCCCCGCGGTGGGGGCCTTCACCAAGCTGAACCTGCTCCAGGGCGTGCAGGGCCAGGGTCCCGACTCGCTGCCGGATTGGATCAACACCTGGGGTGCCACCGGTCTGGTGACGGTGAACGAGGACGCCGAGACGATCCAGACCGTCTCCAACCTCGCCACCTCCGGGGCGGATCTGATCGTGAACAACGACATCCTGGTCCTGGCCTCCCCCGAGATCGGCGGACTGCCGGCCCCGATCGTGGGACTGATGGCCGCCGGCGGCATGGCGGCCGCCATGTCCACCGCGGCGGGCCTGCTGCTGGTCATCTCCTCGGCCGCCTCGCATGACCTCTACTTCCGGGTCTTCAAGAAGAACGGCGCCTCCGAGAAGGAGCAGATGATGGTCGGTCGCATCGCGATGGGCGTGGCCATCCTCTTCGCCATCTGGGCCGGCATCAACCCACCGGCCTTCGTGGCCCAAGTGGTCGCGTTCGCCTTCGGACTGGCGGCGGCGAGCTTCTTCCCGATCCTGATCCTGGGGATCTTCTGGAAGAAGGCGAACGGCCCCGGCGCCACGGCAGGTATGCTCACCGGTCTGGCGTTCACCGGCACCTACATGATCTACACGCTGGAGGTCTTCGGCACCAGCGCGAACGAACACATCCTCAACGTCTCCCCCGAGGGCATCGGCGCGGTCGGCGCGGCAGTGAACTTCGTGGTCACCATCGTGGTCTCGAAGCTGACGGCACCGCCCAGCGCCGCGGTCCAGGAGATGGTCGAGGATATCCGGTACCCGCAGACCCGAAAGGCGGCAGTGCGTTCCTGATCCTGCCTGCGGCCCAGGCCGGACCCAGATCGAGCAGAGGCCCCCGCTCCAACGCTGGAGCGGGGGCCTCTGCTCTGCGCCTGGAGCGGGGGTCTCTGTTCTGCGCCCGCAGCGGGGTCCCTCAGGAATCGCGCCAGGAGTGTCTCGGCTCGTAGCCCAGCTCGCGGCGGGCCTTCTCGATGGAGAGCAGCGTGTCATTCACGCCGAGCTCTCCGCGCAGCTCGACGTCCGGGAAGACCTCTGCGACAAGGTCCGCGTTCGGGCGTGACATCACCGTGTCCGCGGCGGCGATGATGTACCGCTCGAACCCGGGTCCGGCGACCTCGAGGGCGCGCTGGACGGCCTGGGCGCCGTCGCGGGCGTCGATGTAGCCCCAGAGGTTCCACTTGCGCAGCGTCGCATCGGAGTCGAAGCCCGGGAACTCGGCGTAGTCCTCGGGGTTCATCACGTTGGAGAAGCGCAGCGCGGTGATCGAGAGCTTCGGGTTCCACCGGACCAGCTCGATGGCCATCTGCTCCTCGAGATGTTTGACCAGCGAGTAGGTGGACTCGGGCCGCGCCGGGTACTGCTCGTCGACCGGGATATAGGGCGGTGGAGTCTCAAAGGGCAGCCCGAGCACGGTCTCCGAGGAGGCGTAGACGATGCGCTCTATCCCCAGCCGGGCCGCCGCCCAGAAGACGTTGAAGGTCGCGGTGATGTTGTTGTGGAAGGTGGCCGCGTCGGTCCGGATCCCGGGCGCCGGAACGGCCGCCAGGTGCACCAGCGCCTCCACGCCGTCGTGCTGATCCCCGACTCCGCCGAGCGCGTCGATGACCTGCCCGTAGTCGGTGAGGTCAAGCTTCACGAAACCGGGCCCGCGCGTGCCTTCGGCGTCGAATCCGATGACCTGATGCCCCGCGGCGCGCAGTTCCCGCGCGACGACGGTCCCGAGCTTCCCGGTGGATCCGGTGACTGCGATTCTCATGGCGCCTCGATTTCCTGTGCTCGAATGGTGTGCTGGGTCTCAGCCGATCCCGTGCTCAGAGTAGTCCAGATGCCACCGGCTCAGCGGGGATCGGGGCCGAGTCCCAGCGCGTCGAAGACCGAGGAAGGCTGGGTGAGGCACCAGGTGAAGACCGGATCCGGGTAGAGGACGCCCACTGCCTCACCGGCGTCGAGCACCAGCAGCGGGTGGGCTCCCGCCCGGCGGTAACGGCTCAGCACGTCCTCGATCGAGTCCTCCGGGGACACCGGATGCGGGGCGCCCCCAAGCAGGGCTGCGCAGCGCTTCTTCTGCCAGTCCTGCGGGTGCTTCTGCGCGGCCTCGTTCAGGGACGCGGCGGTGATCAGGCCCAGCGGCTGGTGCGAGAGCCCGAGGACGACGGCGGCAGCATCAAGTCCGTGCACCAGCTCGGCGGCGTCGCGCAGCGGCGCGGTCACCGAGACCACCGACTCCACCGACTCCACCGGCGACATGAGATCAGCGACTCGGGTGATTCCCGCGTCCCGCGGGGACACTGCGGCGTGGGGCCCGGGACGCCGGGCGGCAGAAGGTGAGATGTGCTCCATGGGAAACCCTTGACTAGTGAACCAAGAGCCCGCTGCTTGAGCCGGTAAGAGCCTATCCGGAACCTCTCCCGCGGTAAAGACGTCGCCTTTGGGCTGGCGCTATTTCACATACGGAGTGCCGTTCGCCGCGGGCGGCCGAACCCTTCCGACGAAGCCGGCCACGGCGAAGATGGTGATCACATAGGGCAGCATCAGCAGCGCCTCCGAGGGCACCGGGGTCCCGATGGTAGCCAGGGTGTTGCCCAGCGAGGTGGAGAAGCCGAAGAGCAGCGCCGCCAGCAGCGCCCCGATCGGGTGCCACCGGCCCAGGATCATCGCGGCCAGCGCGATGAAGCCGGCACCTGCAGACATCTCCTTGCCGAAGGCCAGCCCCTGCCCGATGGTGAAGAACGCACCACCCAGGCCGGCGATCCCCCCGGCCAGGATCACGTTGTAGACCCGCATCCGGTTGACCTTGATGCCCACCGTGTCCGCTGCCTTGGGGTGCTCGCCCACCGCGCGGGTGCGCAGGCCCCAGCGCGAGCGGAACAGGAACACATTGAGCACCCCGACGATGAGGTACATCAGGTAGACCAGAATGGTCTGGTTGAACAGCACCGGACCGATCACCGGGATCTGTGAGAGCCCCGGGATCGGCAGCCGCGGCAGCTGCTGCCGGGCGTTCCACAGCTCGGGGTTCTGGGTCAGCACCGTGGAGAACAGGTACCCGGTCAGACCGATGATCAGCACGTTGAGCACCACACCCACGATGATCTGGTTCACCTGGTACTTCACGGAGAAGAACACCAACAGCGCACCCACCAGCGCCCCAGCGATCGGGGCGAACACCAGACCCATATAGGCGCTGGTGAACACGGAGGCCGCCACGGCGGCGAGGAACGCCCCGGCCAGCAGCTGAGCCTCGATGGCGATGTTGATCACCCCCGAACGCTCACCCACCAGCCCGCACATAGCGCCGAAGATCAGCGGCACCGAGAGGGCCAGTGCTCCGGTGAGCATGGTGACAAGCGGGATCACGGCGCCGCGATCGGCACCGGCCCAGACCAGGAAGGCGAACACGAAGAGCACCCCGAAGAGCAGCGGCAGCCACAGTCCGGTCTTCCTCCGGCGTGACGCCTGGAAGATGGCGAGCCCGGCCAGGGCAAGCAGC
Organism: Nesterenkonia sandarakina; assembly: GCF_014138825.1. NCBI lineage: Bacteria > Bacillati > Actinomycetota > Actinomycetes > Micrococcales > Micrococcaceae > Nesterenkonia > Nesterenkonia sandarakina. Next base: position 2,012,923 of record NZ_JACJIH010000001.1, read on the forward strand.
GCCACCGCCAGGATCCAGGCCGCTGGACCCGAGGGCAGCTCCACCAGCGGGATCTCGAAGAAGTCCCGTCCTGAGGAGAGCCGGAAATTGGTGCGCGCTCCTGCCGGGGTGGTCAGTGCGAAGAACACTCCCAGCACCGCCAGCACGGCGTAGGTGATCGGGTACTTCCAGGAGATCGGCCGGACTCCGGTGGAGGCTCGCTCCAACGGTTCGGCGTGGACGGCAGTGCTGCCAACGGTCTGTTCGCTCACTTGCCAGGCTCCTGTGGGTTGCTGCTCGATGAACCGGGATTCGGTGCTTCAGGACCCGACGTGTCGGTGTCGGATGCTGCGGTACCGGGTGGGGCGCTCGGTGCGCCGGCGGTCTGCAGCTCACGCTCCGGGGTCTCGGCGGCGGCATGCTCACGGGGAGTCTTGCTGCGCGCGCGGCGACGCCCGATCCGGGGACGTCCGTCGGCATGGGGCAGGAAGAAGATCGCCCGGACCAGCGGCGGTGCGGCGATCATCAGCACGATCACTGCCTGCAGGACCAGCACAATGTCGATCGGGGTGCCGGTCTGTGCCTGCATCAGCACCCCGCCGGCACGCAGCCCGCCCAGCAGCAGACCGGCCAGGAAGGTGCCCAGCGGCTTGGAGCGGCCGAGCAGCGCGACCGTGATGGCATCGAAGCCCAGCGTGCCGGCGACTCCGCCGGCCAGCCGGTATTCGGTGCCCAGCACGTGCGCGGCGCCGCCGAGCCCGGCGAGACCGCCGGCGATCACCAGCACCAGCGCGGTGGCCTTGGGCACGTTGATCCCTGCGGTGCGGGCGGCCTCCGGGTTCTCCCCGATGGCGCGGAACTCGAAGCCCAGGGTGGACCGCTCCAGCAGCCACCAGACGGCGATGGTCGCCAGGATCGCGACCAGGAAGCCGGCGTGGAGCCGAAAGCCGGGGCCCAGCAGGGAGAAGAGCTGCGCCGATTCATCCACCGAGCTCGAGAGCGGCTGGTTGGAGCCGGTCTGCTTGAACCACTGCTGCTGCAGCAGATAGGCGAGGAGGTAGATGGCGATGTTGTTGAGCATGATCGTCACGATCACCTCATTGGCGCCGGTGCGCGCCTTGAGCACACCTGCGATCCCGCCCCAGATGGCGCCGCCGAGGATGCCGCCGGCCAGTGCCAGGAGCACGTGCAGCCCCACCGGCATCGAGAGCGCGTAGCCCAGGAACCCGGCGGAGGTCGCGCCAAGGATGATCTGGCCCTGACCACCGATGTTCAGCATCCCGGAGCGGAAGCCGATCGCGATGCCCAGTCCGGCCAGGATCAGCGGCACCGAGTAGACCATGGTCTCGGTCAGCGGACGGATCGAACGCGCCACGGAGGGCGCCTGCCAGTCGAAGACGGCGCCGCGGAACAATGCGGAGTAGGCTTCGCGCAGCACCTGGAAGGAGGTCTCCAGGAAGGCGCTGGGCTGGGCGAAGAAGTAGCTGAGGCTGGCCTGGACGTCCCGGCTGGCGGCGAGGATCAGCACTGCGCCGACCACCAGGGCCACGACGACGGCGAGGACCGTCACCACCCAGGAGGTCTGACCCAGCTCGCGCAGGGCGCGCGAGAGTCGGCCTTCGGCCTCGGCCCACGGGCTCTGCTGCTCGGGCTTCGGGGCAGGGGTCATCCCGGTCTGGGGCCCTGTTGCGCTCACTTGTTCTCCTCTGCTTCGGCCCGCTCATCGGCCTCGGCCAGCACGGTGTGGTGGGTGGCGGCCTGGGTCTGCGCCTCCTCGGCGGGCACTCCTGCCATCATCAGGCCCAGCACGTCGCGGCTGGTGCTGGCCGGGACGATGCCCACGACTCGGCCGCGGTACATCACCGCGATCCGGTCCGCCAGGTTCAGCGCCTCATCGAGCTCGGTGGAGACGATCAGGCATGGGGTCCCCTTGTCCCGCTCCTCGATGATCGTGCGGTGCACGAACTCGATCGAGCCGACGTCCAGGCCACGGGTGGGCTGGCTGGCCACAAAGAGCCGCAGGGCTCGACTCATCTCGCGGGCCAGCACGACCTTCTGCTGGTTGCCCCCAGAGAGGGTGGAGATCGGGTCGTCCACGGTGCCCATGCGCACATCGAAGCGTTCGGCCTGGGTCTGCGCGGCCTCGCGCATCACCGGAAGGCGCAGCGCGATGTTTCCGGGCCCGCCGGCATAGGGCGGTCGGTCATACATGTCCAGGGCGTAGTTCTCGGTGATGGTGAATGCGCCGATGACACCGTCGGTGCTGCGATCCTCGGGCACGAAGCCCAGTCCCGCAGCCAGTCGCTGCTTGATGCTCAGCGGAGCCAGGTCCTTGTCATCGAGCAGAATGCTGCCTGCCACCGGGCTCCGGATCCCGAGGATGGTCTGAGCCAGCTCGCTCTGTCCATTGCCGTCGACCCCGGCGATCACCAGGATCTCACCGCGCCGCAGGGAGAGGTCCACGTCGTCCACGACGATCTTGTCTGCGCTGTTGAGCACGGTCAGTCCGCGCACCTCGAAGCTGACCTCGCCCGGATCGGCAGCCTCTTTGGCAGTGGTCAGGCTGACCTCGCGGCCGACCATCAGCCCTGCCAGCTCGGTCTCGGTGGAGCGCGGCGAGGTCTCCCCCACCACGGCGCCGCGCCGGATCACGGTGATCCGATCCGCCACCGCGCGGACCTCGCGCAGCTTGTGGGTGATGAACACGATCGAGGTGCCGGAGTCCCGCAGCTGCCCCATGATGGTGATCAGCTCATCGGTCTCCTGCGGGGTCAGCACCGCGGTGGGCTCATCGAGGATCAGCACCTTGGCATCGCGAGAGAGCGCCTTGATGATCTCCACGCGCTGCTGGGCTCCCACGGGGAGGTCCTCGATGCGAGCATCGGGGTCCACATCGAAGCCGAAGCGTGCCGAGATCTCCAGCACCTTCGCGCGGGCCGCGGCCATGTCCATGATGCCCGCAGCGCGCGTGGGCTCGTAGCCCAGTGCGACGGACTCGGTCACGGTGAACACCGGGATCAGCATGAAGTGCTGGTGCACCATGCCGATCCCGGCGGCCACTGCGTCACCGGGCCCGTTGAAGCTGACCTCCCGGTCATCCAGCAGGATCTCACCCTCGTCGGGGCTGTAGAGCCCGTAGATGGTGTTCATCAGGGTGGACTTCCCGGCTCCGTTCTCACCGAGCAGCGCGTGGATCTCTCCTGGCTGGACGGTGAGTGAGATCCGGTCATTGGCGGTGAAGGAGCCGAACCGTTTGGTGACCCCTCTGAGCTCAAGCTTCATCGCTGCGGTGTCGCCGATCAGTTATACGTAGGGTTATGCGGTGGTCAGGACGGGGCGTTCTCGGACTCGATGACGGTGTCGCCATCGATGATCTCCTGGCGCAGCTGCTCTATGGCATCTGCGACCTCGGAGGGCACCTCGTCCTCGAAGTCGTGGAAGGGTGCCAGGCCGACGCCCTCGTTCTCCAGGGTGCCCACGTAGGACTCGTTGCTGAAGCCGTCCTGGGTGCCTTCCTCGATGGTGGCGTAGACCGACTGGCCGATCTCCTTGAGCACGGAGGTCAGCACGATGTCTCCGAAGTCGGTGGACTCATAGCCATCGGAGTCGACCCAGATCATCTTGGCGTCAGCCGCCTCCAGGGCGGGGCCGGCCCCGACGCCGGCGTTGCCGGCCACGGGCATGATGATGTCGGCGTCCTGGCTCAGCAGCTGCTCGGTGACCTCGCCACCCTGGGTCTGGTCGCTGAAGTCCCCGGAGAAGGAGCCGGTCTGGCCCTCCTTGTCCCAGCCGACGAGCTCGACGTCGCCGTCGTTGTCCTCGTTGTAGCGCTCCACGCCGTCGGCGTAGCCGTCCATGAACACGGTCACTGAGGGGATCTGAATGCCGCCCCAGGTGCCGACGACTCCGGTCTCGCTCATTGCGGCCGCGACGTAGCCGGCCAGGTATGCGGCCTCGCCGGTGTTGAAGACCAGCGGCTTGGCGTTCTCGAGCTCTTCGCCCTCTTCGAAGTTGAAGTAGGAGTCGATCAGCGCGAAGTCGGTCTCCGGGTTGGCCTCGGCGGCTTCACGCAGGCCCTCTTCGAGCAGGAAGCCCACGCCGAAGACCACGTCACAGTTCTGCTGGACCATGGTGTCCACGTTGGGGCCGTACTCGGACTCGGCGGTGGACTGCGCGTCGGCGGAGTCGATGTTCAGCTCGTCGATGGCCATCTCCAGGCCTTCGAAGGCGGACTGGTTGAAGGAGCGGTCATCCCAGCCGCCCTCATCGGAGACCAGGCAGGCCTTGTAGTCGACCTCTTCGGAGGCGGCGCCCTCGCCGTCCTCCTCGGGGGCCTCTCCGCAGGAGGACAGCAGCAGTGCTGCGGCGGCCGTGGCAGCGATGGCGCCGCTGGTCTTGAAGGACCTCTTCATGTGGGGCTCTCCTCATGGTGCAAGAACGGCACCCATACGGGTGCCGAGAAACGAGTGATGCAGGCAATAGTACGACACATTCCTACATCAAACATTGCCCGGAAGTTTCAAGGATGTTCACCGGCGCGAGGAACCGGGACTCGGTTCAGTCGAGCTGTTTCGCGGTGGTGTCTGGGGCGAGCCTGAGCATCAGCAGCACCGCGAGCACGACGCCGATCAGACAGATGCCGAAGGCTCCGGCCAGACCGAAGGTCGGCTCCATCCAGGCGATGAAGAGCAGCGGTCCCAGCCCGGCGCCGATCCGCGAGATCGTGGAGGCCCAGCCGAACCCGGAGCCGCGCAGCTCGGTGGGGTAGAGCTCGGAGACGTAGGTGTAGAGCACCGGGATCGCGATCTGGATCACCAGCCCGAATCCGAGCAGCAGGATCAGCACAGCGACAGGAAGGTGCATCGTGAGTCCGAGGACCACCAGCATCGCCGTGGCTGCGGGGGCGGAGACCGCGAGCAGCACGCGTCGTCCGGTGATCTCCACCAGCACCGTGGAGATCACGACCCCCACGAGTCCGACGGCGGCCATGCCGGCGGTTCGAATGAAGGCCTGATCCTGTTCGTAGCCTGCCTCGATCAGCAGTGTGGGCATCCATTGGATCGCGATGTAGTAGACCGTCATGATCGCCAGGAACAGCACCCAGGAGACGGTGGTGACCCGCCAGCCGTGCGCCCAGACCAGCCGCAGCTGCTCCCCCACCGCGCGGAAGCTCAGCTTCGCCGGCGCCTGGGTGGTCTCCAAGGTGTAGGCCTGCACCGGCGCCCCGGTGCGGGTCACCATCGAGTCGATGACCTTGCGGGCTTCTTCCATCTGCCCCTGGCGCATGAGATACATCGGAGATTCAGGCACGAAGAGCCGCACCGCGAAGACCAGCAGTGCGGGCAGGATCATCGCCAGCAGCGGCAGCCGCCAGTCCCCCCAGGTGCCGATGAGCCAGGCCGAGACGAAGCCGGCCAGCGCCGCTCCGATGGGCCACCAGCCGTCCATGGCGGTGAGCACCCGGCCGCGCTGCTTGGCCGGAGTGAACTCTCCCACCAGGGCGTAGTCCACCGGGATGCATCCACCGAGGCCGACTCCGGCCAGGAAGCGGAAGAGCACGAACCATTCCAGGCTTCCGGTCAGGGCGCCGGCCACGGTGAACAGCGAGAAGATCAGCAGCGTCCAGGCGAAGGCCTTCTTGCGTCCGATCCGGTCCGCGATGGTGCCCCACATGACAGCGCCCACGGCCATCCCGATCAGGTTCGCCGTGCCGATCCAGGCGGCATCCGAGGGTGTGAGGTCCCACTCCTCGGAGAGCAGCGGTATCAGGATCCCGTTGAGCGAGACGTCCCAGGCGTCGAACATGAACCCCAGCCCACCGATGAGGAAGATCCGGCCCTGGGTGTTCCACCGCCAGGGCAGACCCTGCAGGACCGATTCACCGGTGGGCAGCGCCGTCGAGGTGTTCGCAGTGTTCTGTTGCACGAAGCGAGTGTAAGCCCGCAGTGCGCGACTTACTCCCAGATGACCTCAAGCTCATCGGCCGTCATGTCCACCATCGGGGTGCCCAAGGTGCCCGGTTCCCCGAAGTAGAGCTCGTAGAGGCTGGTCACGCCGTCTTCTTCGGCTTCGTATTCCACGTCGACCCGACCTGTGAAGTACTCGGCACCGACCAGCGTGGGAGTGCTGTAATTCGGCTGCGGGGTCAGCCGCTGGAGCGCCTGATCCGTCTCGGCCGGCAGCGAGCGCGAGATGCTTCCCTCCACCACGGTGGCTCCGGAGACGTCTTCGGGCATGTCCAGCCCGCAGCCGGCTTCCAGCTCGGTGGAGGCCACACATTCCTCGACATCGCTGAGGATCAGCTCTCGCCAGGTCTCGGTCGCCTCCTCGGTGAGGCCCACGTCGAGGGTGCCGGCACTGGCGTAGGTCTCGGTCACTTCGAGAAGACCGTCGCCGTCGATGGTGAAGTTCTCATCGTCGATGGCCAGTTCATACATCAGGCCCAGGAACACAGTGGCTTCCGAGCCGGAGACCGGCTCGCCGTTGACCGTGGTCTCCAGGTCACCGAAGTCGGGCTGCATGATCTCGGCGGCGCCGTCGACCTCCCAGGAATCGGTGTCGGTGTTCTGGTAGGTGTAGATACGCTTGGTCACCCCGGCGTCACCGAGGGTGTAGCTGACCTGGACCTCATGGGAGAACGAGAGCTCCTCGGTGGTCTCCTCCTCGGTCACCTCGAGATCCGTGATAGCAGCCAGCTCCAGCGAGGTCGCGAGGACCTCATCGGTGAGCAGCGTGGTGTCGCCTGCGTCGTAGACCAGCGAGCTTGCCGCCTCGGCGTCGCCCTCGGCGAGTGCGGTGAAGTAGGACTCGACTGCGGAGTAGGGAGTCTCGGCGTCGGTGTCGACGCTGCCAGAGCCCTCAGACCCATCTGCTTCACCGGAGTCACTGGCAGCTTCGGTCTCCCCGCCCTGGTCATCGGCCTGGGCGTCGCCGCCGCCGGTGAGCATCACGATCAGCGCCACGATGGTGCCGAGGACGACGACGCCGGCCGCGATCAATCCCCACATCAGGCCCTTTCCGGGCCCCTTGCCTCCGCTGCTGGGCCCACCCGGTCCCTGCGGGTACATCGGTCCGCCCGGGCCGCCGGGAGAGCTGGGCCCACCGGGACTCTGCGGTCCGTGCTGGTCGTAACCCGGCTGGCCATAGCCGGGCTGGCCCTGCTGGCCGTAGCCTGGCTGGCCGTAGCCGGGCTGACCCTGCTGGGCATAGCCGGGCTGGCCATAACCGGGCTGCTCGAAGCCGGGCTGACCCTGCTGGGCATAGCCGGACTGCTCAAAACCAGGCTGACCCTGCTGGGCATAGCCGGACTGCTCGAAACCAGGCTGACCCTCCTGGCCATACCCGGGCCGCTCGGAACCGGGCTGACCCTGCTGGTACTGGCCTTGCTGGTCTGGCTGGCCGAAGCTCGGCTGGCCCTGCTCGTGGTGCCCGGGCTGGGCAGCCTGCTCCGAGTGCTCTCCGCCGGTCGGTGTGAAGCCGTCCTGCTCTGGTTCCCGGCCAGAGTTCGGCTGCTGATCTGTCATGGTGCGCCCCTTGATGCGGCCAGCGCGAGCTGGCTCGTGACTGGTTCTTTACCCCGGAGCCCCCCCCCGGGCCCGGTCGGCGAACACACGAAGTCTGCTGGACCGGCGTGTCGCGAGTCTCAGCGTACCGTCAGAAACGCCTGCAGCCAGGGCTCAGCACCAATTAATCTTGCAGTTTTCGCTTGATACCTGCTGGTCAGTCGAGGGTGCCGGCGCGGCAGCCGCGTGCGGCGCTCTCCAGCTCCTCTGCCGTGCGCAGCAGCTGATCGGCGCGCTCGGTGAGCCGTCGGGCAGACTCCGGACTGTGCCGCTCGGATCCTCCGGCCCACAGCGCCTGCCCTCGGGCGATGACGCGGCAGAACGCGCCGGCTCGATCGAAGGCGGAATCGATGTCCCCTCGGTACATCCCGGCCAGGACCAGATCCGCGAGACGGTCCATCTCCTGCGCGGTGGGAGGCTCCGCGACTCCGGCGATCGCATGAGGCGCAGAATCGCTCTTGCCCAGTTGGTAGTACTCACTCATCCGCTGCGGGTCCTTGTTCACCGCGGCACGGATCGCGTAGATCCGCCAGAGCCCTCCGGCAAGAGAATGAGCTGGGGAGTCGGACCAGAGCTCGGCGATGGCTTCGATGCCCTCGGTCTCGGCCAGTCGGATGAACCGCTCCGTCACCTCGGGATCCTCGGAATCTCGCCCATGGAAGACCAGCGCATGCGCGGTGTCGTGAGCGGCCTGCGAGATGATGGCCGGATCCGCGCCGCCCTCACGCTGATCGAACTCTGCCGGCTCGATGTAGCGTGGCCGACGGTGCCGAGGTTGGTTGGTCATCGCGTCCTCCTTGAAGAGATTCGCCGCAGGCTGCGAGCCGCTGGACTGCCGGCCCGCGTGGTGTCCGCCATTATGCCGCAGGCTCACGCGGCGATACCATAGGGCACGTCTCCAGCGGCTTCACAGGGGCCTTTAGCTCAGTTGGTAGAGCATCGGACTTTTAATCCGCTGGTCGCGGGTTCGAGCCCCGCAGGGCCCACCATAGCCCTCCGATGGAGACCGTCATGCCCAGGTCAGCGCACAGCGCAGGCCTGGGCATGACACGTGAGAGCGCCGATTCCCAGCCACGCCGAGGGCTCAGTTGACCGTTCCCCCGCAGAGGGAGCACACTGGAGATGTGCCGGGCTGCGGTAACCCCCGGGCTCCATTTTTGAGCCGCTTCGAGCGGCCCCGCGCCGTGAGGCGTTCCCAGCCCGGCACACCTGAACATCTCAGATCCACGCGGATCCCTTCCAGCGCCGATGCCCAGAAGCTGCCGTCCGAGCACGGTCGTTCACCTTCGGGCTATACACTCAGGGCCGACACGTCGACACTCGTTCACCTGGGGAAACGCACCGAATGATCGTACGCAGAGGCCAGCGCAAGCCAGAGGCCACCGACCTGCTGGCCAGCATCGCCCGCGAAGTACGTTCCGGAGTCCAACTGATCTCCCAGCTGCTCGGCAGTCCCAGCGACGAGCGCTCCGCGCTGCGCGAGCAGCTGCTCGGGCTTGAAGGCAGGGCAGTGGACCTGCACTTCAATCTGATGACCCATATCCGCAGCGTCTTCGTCACTCCGCTGCCCCGGCAGGACATCTACGCGCTCTCGCAGCAGCTGAATCGGACCATGGAACACGTGGTCGCCGCCGGCGACCTGATCCTGGCCCGCCCCCACCTGGTCCTGCCCACGCAGAGCGCGGACCAGCTGGAGACGCTGAGCCGACAGCTGGATCTCACCGTGGCCGCGATGTCCCGACTGGAGGACTTGGACCTGCTGGAGGACTACTGGATCCAGATGCAGCGACTGACCAAGCAGGCCAACCGCACCCATCGGGCATGGTTGACCTCCACCGACAACGCGTTCCAGCCCAATATCGCTTTGCAACAGGCGCAGATCGCCGATGCGCTGCTCGCCGCAGTGCAGGACCAGCGGGCTGTGGCGGTCACCGCCGGGTCGATCATCGTGCGCGAGTCCTGAGGCGTCAGGGTGGAGCTGATCCTGCTCGGGCTGATCTGCCTGACACTGCTTCCCAACGCCTACGTGGCCGGGCTGCATGATGTTCCCAATGCCATCGCGATCCCGGTACGCACCCGCGCGCTGACCCCGCAGGCGGCAACCAGGCTGGCGGCGGGATTCAACGCCCTCGGGGTGCTGCTCGCCCTGCCCCTGGGCATCTACCTCTACAACTGGTTCGACTTCCCACAGATGCAGCCACGGATGCTTCTCGCGGTCGTCCTGGCCGCCGCGCTGACGCTGCTGGGCTGGAACCTCTTCACCTATCTGCGCGGAATGCCGACCTCGACCACCCACGCCCTGCTGGCTGGGTTCCTCGGCGGCACCCTGGCCGCCGCCGTCGTCGCGGATCTCGACTTCGCTGAGGTCCTTGCCATGCCGTGGACCGGCGCGGTCCTGACCCTGCTGCTCTCTCCACTGGTGGCCTTCGGGCTGGCCTACCTGCTGGTCTTCGCCGCGGTGCGCTTCGCCCGCGGCGAGGACCCGGACGCGGTCAACACCACATCACGGATGGCGCAGTCGGTGAGCGTCGGAGTCACCTCACTGGGAACAGGTCTGCAGCAGGGCCAGCGCTTCTCCTTCGTGCTGCTCACCGCGCTGATCGCTGCCGGGGTCCAGGACGCACAGGCCTGGCTGCCCTACGCCTATATCGGCTTCGCCGCCCTGATCGGGGCCGGATGCCTCACCGGTGGCTGGAGGATCGGGCACACCCTGGGTCACCGGCTCGTGGAGATCGATCCGCTGCGCGGGATGGTCGCCACCACCACGACCTCCGCGCTGCTGTTCATCGGCTCGCTGGGCTTCGCGCTTCCGCTCTCCACCTCGCTGACCGCGGCGTCCACCGTGATCGGCGCCGGCTCGAACCAGCGTTTCGCCACTGTGCACTGGCGAGCGTTCCGGCGGATCTGCCTGTTCTGGGTGCTGACTCCGATGGTGGCGGGCACGGCCACGGCGATCTTCACCCTGGCGCTGAGTCCGTTGCTCCTCTGAGCCCAGGCTCAGCCGAAGCGACCGGAGACGTAGTCCTCGGTGGACTTCTCCTTCGGAGTGTTGAAGATCGAAGTGGTGTCGTCGTATTCGATGAGTTTGCCCGGCTTGCCGGTGCCGGCGATGTTGAAGAACGCGGTCTTCTGCGAGACGCGCGCCGCCTGCTGCATGTTGTGGGTCACGATGATCACCGTGTAGTCCTGCTGCAGCTCACCGATCAGATCCTCGATGGCCAGGGTGGAGATCGGGTCCAGTGCCGAGCAGGGCTCGTCCATGAGGATCACATCGGGCTTGACCGCAATGGTGCGTGCGATGCACAGCCGCTGCTGCTGGCCGCCGGAGAGGCCTGAGCCGGGCCGGTCCAGACGATCCTTGACCTCGTTCCAGAGGTTCGCGCTGCGCAAGGAGGTCTCCACGATCTCCTCAGACTCGGACTTCGAGAGCCGGGCCCCGTTGAGCTTGTATCCGGCGAGCACGTTCTCGCGGATGGTCATGGTCGGGAACGGGTTCGGCCGCTGGAACACCATGCCGACCTGAGTGCGCACGGTCACCGGGTCCACACCGGGGTCGTAGATGTCCTCCCCGTCCAGGAGCAGCTGTCCCTTCACGCGGGCGCCCGGGAGCACCTCATGCATCCGGTTCAGCGAGCGCAGAAAGGTGGTCTTGCCGCAGCCGGAGGGACCGATGAACGCGGTCACCGCCCGGGCGTCGATGCTGATGTTGATGCCCTCCACCGCCAGGAAGTCCCCGTAATAGACGTTGAGGTCGACGGCATCTACTCGCTTAGACATATCTGTTGTTCACACTTTCTCTGGGAAGAACGTCGGGGACCGCAGGTCTGAGACTCAGCGTCCGGTCTGCTTGGGGGCGAAGAGCGTGGCGATCAGGCGCGCGAAGAGGTTCAGGCCCATCACGATGAGGATCAGCACCAGGGCCGCCGCCCAGGCCCGCTGCTCCGAGGGGTCCGAGAAGTTCGGAGAGGTCGGGTTCTGGAACTGCCGGAAGATGTAGACCGGCAGGGCTGTCATCCAGCCCTGGAACAGATTCCAGTTGGTGTTGACCACGAACCCGGCTGTGACCAGGATCGGGGCGGTCTCCCCGATCACGCGGGCGATCGCCAGCGTGACCCCGGAGGCGATGCCGGAGATGGCGGTGGGCAGGACCACCTTCAAGATGGTCCGCCACTTGCGCACGCCGAGGGCGTAGGAGGCTTCGCGCAGCTCGTTGGGCACCACTCGGAGCATCTCCTCAGTGGTGCGCACCACCACCGGGACCATGAGCACCGAGAGGGCGATGGCCGCAGTGATCCCCAGTGTGGAGCGCTGCGTGGTGAGCAGGCCGGTCACGCCGCTGAAGACCGAGAGGAACCACGCCATGGCGGCGCCGGCGAAGAGCCCGGCCACGATGGAGGGGATCCCGGTCATCACGTCGACGAAGAAGGTGATCGCCCGAGCGAGCAGTCCGCCGCGTGCGTACTCCACCAGGTAGATCGAGGTCAGCAGGCCGATCGGCACCGAGATCACGGTGGCGGCCAGGGTGATCAGCAGCGATCCGATCAGGGCGTGGAAGATTCCGCCCAGGACCGCGGTGCCCTCGGTCTGCGAGGCCTGGTCGACCAGTCCGGTGATCCCCTGCATGTCGGAGACCAGGAATCCTGGTGCCATCAGGCCCTGGATCCCCACCGAGGCCACGGACCAGATCACCGAGACCAGGGGCATCAGTGCGATCAAGAAGGCGAGGTAGACCAGGTTGGTCCAGAGACCGTCGGTGGCTCGTCGTCGGTTCACCCTGGTCCTGGTGACGAGGTAGCTGCTGAGCACGTAGGTCACCGCGGTGAAGATGAACCAGGTGGCCAGGTTGAACCCCAGCAGTGCCGAGAGAGCGGCACCGAAGACGATCGAGCCGCCGAGCAGCGCGATCCACAGCCAGGAGGGCAGCGTGTTCTGCGTCAGGGAGCTGCGCCGCAGCACCCCGTTGCTGCCCGAGTCCCCCAGGCTGGGCGGGCCGGAGGGGCCCTGGACGGAGGCCGGCGTCGGAGTAGGTGTCTGTGTCATCAGTTGGCTCCCGAGAATTCCTTATGGCGGCTGACGATCCAACGCGCTGTCATATTCACCAGCAGCGTGATCAGGAAGAGCACCAGGCCGATGGCGATGAGCTGGGCCTGTCGTTCCGAGCCGGGCGGAGCCTCCGGGAAGCCCAGCGCGATCTCTGCTGGAATGGTGCTGTTCCCGCTGGAGATCAGTGAGGCGGTGAGCATCCCGGGCGAGAGCACCAGCGCCACAGCCATGGTCTCTCCGAGTGCGCGACCGAGGCCGAGCATGATTCCGGAGATGATCCCGGCTCGAGCGAAGGGGAAGACCGACATCTTGATCATCTCCCACCGGGTGGCGCCCAGCGCCAGCGCGGCCTCTTCATGCAGCTTCGGCGTCTGGATGAAGATCTCCCGGCAGACCGAGGTGATGATCGGCAGGATCATCACACCCAGCACCACGCCGGCGGTGAAGATGGTCCGGCCGGTCTGTGAGGGGTTCCCGGCGAAGAGCGGGATGAAGTCGAGGTTCTCGTGGAGCCATCCATAGACCGGAACCAGGGCTGGGCCGAGGAAGCTCATGCCCCAGGCGCCGTAGACCACCGAGGGGATCGCGGCGAGCAGGTCGATCACATACCCGATGCCCTTGGAGAAGCGCGGCGGCGCGTAGTGCGAGATGTAGAGCGCCACTCCGACCGCCACCGGAGCGGCGAGGATCAGCGCGATGAAGGAGGCGATGAGGGTGCCGATGACCAGCGGGTATGCGTAGTCGAGGAACGCGGTGAGGATCCAGCCCCCCTGATCCTCCTGGTAGACGGCGTCGCGTGAGTTCACCGTCAGGAACAGTGCCACGAATGCCAGGGTCAGCAGGATGACGACGCCGGCGGACACCGTCAACGCCGAGAAGACGCGGTCTCCGGCGACTCCCCGCTTATCGGACTGAGTCAGTGAGCTGCTCACCTGGTCTGCCTCTCAGATCTGTGTGGTGGATGCGTGATGAAGCACGCGCGGACGCCGGGCGGTGGGAGCCTGAACTCTCACCCGACCACCCGGCGTCCGTGTTGTTCATGCGGTGCTGAGACTGCTCAAGCTCACTCGGACACCGTGATGGCGGAGAGGGACTCCATCGCCCCGTCGCGCAGCTCATCGGAGATGGGAGCGTTGCCCGCGGCGCCTTCGGCCGTGGCCTGACCGTCCTCGGAGATCACGTACTCTCCGAAGGCCATCGCGAGGTCAGCGGTCTCCTGGTCCGGGTACTCGTTGCAGAAGATGTGGTAGCTCACCAGGACCACGGGGTAGGCGCCGGACTCGTCGGTACGGCGGTCGAGCTCATAGGCCATGTTGTTCGAGGCCTGGCCCTCGACCGGGGTCGAGGAGGCCACTGCCTGGGAGGCCGCCTCGGGGGAGTACTCCACGTACTCCTCGCCGACCTGCACGGCCACCGTGGTCAGGTCACCGATCTGGGAGGCGTCGGCGTAGGTGATGGCGCCGTCGGTCTCGGAGGTCAGACCGACCACGCCGGAGGTCTGCTGTGCAGACTCTGCCGCGATCTCCCCGGGCCACTCGCCGGAGACCTCGTAGTCCCACACGTCGGAGGCCGTGGCGAGGTAGTCGACGAAGTTCTCGGTGGTTCCTGAGTCATCTGCGCGGTGCACCACGGAGATCGGGGTGGAGGGCAGCTCCAGGTCTGGGTTGTGCTCGGCGATGGCTTCGTCGTCCCAGTTCGAGATCTCGCCGGCGAAGATGGACGCGATCGTGTCAGCATCGAGGTTCAGCGTCTCGTCGATGCCCTCGACGTTGAAGGCCACCGCGACCGGGGAGATGTAGGACGGGATGTGGAAGGCGCCCTCGGGGCCGCAGATCTCCTGGGAGGACTCCCACTCCTCGTCGCTCATCGCGGCATCGGAGCCGGCGAAGTCGTATTCCCCGCCGAGGAATCCGTCGCGGCCGCCGCCGGAGCCCACCGAGGCGTAGTTGACCTGGGCGTCAGGGGCAACAGAGGTGAAGCCGTCGGTCCATGCGGTCATGGCTGCCTCCTGCGAGGATGCGCCACCGCCCACGAGGGTGCCCGCCACTTCGCTGCTGGCACCGTTCTCGCCGCTGTCTTCCCCGCCCCCGGCATCGGGGTTGTTGGACCCGCCACAGCCGACAAGGGCCAGGGTTGATACGGACAGGATGGCCGCTGTGCGACCGAAGCTCTTCATCTTCACGGTATTCAGTGCCTCTCTGAGGTCTCATCAGGCGACGGTGCGCGCCAGTGGAACGAGTCTGTGCGGTCCGCTGGGGTGCGTCCTGCGAACCTCGATCCACATTAGGCAGGGCAGGTGACACTGTGACCCTGTGCAGGTGACTGGGGCGCTCACTTAAGGTGAACGCTTGGTGAACGGGGACCCAGGCCGGCGCGGGCCGGCTGAGGCCTTTCTCACGGGCAGATGTGAGCCGCCTCGTATCCCCAGCAGTGCCTGCCGCCTACACTCATGGGGTGACAACCGAGCGCTCATCACCGCCCCTGCTGGCCCGGGCGCGCCGCTTCACCGAACGTCGGGTTCGGGTCGGCGTGCGCAGGATGCGACGCTCCGTGGTTCCGGCGGCGCAGATGACCGTGGCCGGGGTCGGCGCATACACGATCGCCGAACAGGTCCTGGGCCACGACGACCCGCTCTTCGCCGCCATTGCCGCCCTGATCGCTCTGGGGTTCACCAAAGAGCCACGCATGCGCAAGGTGCTCGAGGTGAGCGTCGGCTGCACCCTGGGGATCCTCATCGGTGACCTGTTGCTGCACCAGCTTGGATCAAATCTGGGCACGGCCACACTGGTGCTCTTCCTCTCGATCATGTTGGCGCGCTTCCTGGACTCGGGACCCGTGCTGGCCATGCAGATGGGTCTGCAGGCGCTGCTCGTGGTGCTGATCCCTCCCCCGGAGGCCGCCGCGCTCGGGCCGTTCACGCGCAGCCTCGATGCCATCATCGGAGGCGCAGTGGCGATGGCGATCACGCTGCTGACCCCGAAGGACCCGCGCCGGGAACCGATCGCGGAGCTCAAGAGCGTGGTCGACGCGATGACCGCCTCGCTGCGTGACGTGGCCGAGGCGGTGCGGAACTCGGACTCGCGTCAGGCCTGGCACTCGTTGATCCGCTGCCGCGGCCTGCAGCCGCAGATCGATGAGCTGCGCAACGCGGTGCGCTCAGCCAAGGAGCTCACCGTCTTCTCCCCGGCCTACCGGAAGCACCGCCACTATGTCCGGCACATGGCAGAGGTGGCCGATCAGGTGGATCTCTCGGTGCGCAGCATGCGGGTGGTGGCTCGGCGGGTCATCAGCACCGTGGATCACGCCTCACTCAGTGATGGCGCAGTGGAGAACCTCGCAGCGGTCTTGGACGAGTTCGCGGAATGCTCGTTGCTGCTCTCCCAGGCTGTGGCAGAACCCGGATCGGCCTACACCCGCCGCATGGAGACCGCCGAAGATGCCCTCTCCGCGCTGGCCCAGCGGCTGCACCCGAAGTCCCTGGGGATCGGGACGCTGGAGGGTGAGACCGTGGTGCTGCTGCTGCGCACCCTGGTGGTGGACATGCTCCAGGCCACGGGGGCATCCCATGAGGACGCCCGGGACCAGCTGCCTGAACTGTGACCGGCCGCAGCGCCTCGCAGCTCTGACCGGTGAGAACCGGTCAGCTTGCCGCGGGGTCAGAGCTGAAGAATCATCCTGGTGTTGCCCAAGGTATTGGGCTTGACCCGGGCCAGGTCGAGGAATTCAGCGACCCCCTCGTCGGGCGAGCGCAGCAGCTCTGTATAGACCTCCGGATCCACGGCCGCCTGGTCATCCATGATCCCGAAGCCGTGCCGGGTGAAGAAGTCCACCTCGAAGGTCAGACAGAAGACCCGACTGACCCCCAGCGTGCGGGCTCGGGCGGTGAGCTCGTGAAGCAGCCCAGAACCGACGCCGTGCCCGCGCCAGCGGGAGTCGGTGGCCAGGGTGCGCACCTCGGCCAGGTCCTGCCACATCACGTGCAGCGCGCCGAAACCGATCAGGGTGCCGTCCTCGGCCACGGCGACGACGAACTCCTGGATAGCCTCGTAGTAGGCGACGGCCTCCTTGGGCACCAGGACGCGCTGGTCCACCAGGGGTTCCGCCATGCCCATGATGGCGGCGACATCGGCGGTGCGCGCTGGCCTGATGATGAAGGAACCCATCGGCACAGTCTATGCGGGCAGCTGGTGTCGGCGAGGCGAATCCGAGCGTGCCCCGCGGCTCATCGGGTCAGCCCTCGCTGAGGCTGAACTCATGGGGTTCCGAGCGGACGCCGCTGAGACTCACGGTCAGCTCATAGCTGCCGGGCGCCAGCGAGGCCGGCTCCGCGCAGTCCTCGGAGGAGTCGGAGCGGGGCCAGGTGAAGTGCGCCTGTTCGCTCTCCCCGGGCTCCAGCTGCACCGGCAGCGACTCGCGGGAGACGGAGCATTCTGCGGTGGAGAAGACCGTGGCCCCGGCGTGCTCCACCAGGTACTCCTGCTCGGCCGTGCCCAGATCAGCCTCACAGGCGTAGTCGGCGGTGTTCTCGACCTCCATGATCAGCATCGGAGCGAAGCCTGGCCCATAGGACTCGGCGCCGGTGGAGGCCCGGACCTCGAGATCCCCGGTGCGGCAGCTACCATCCTCAGCCGGCTGGTCCTGAGGCTGTTCCTCCTCGGCGGCGTCCTCACCCTCGGCGCCCTGATCATCGGCGCCTCCCGCGTCCGGGGATGACCCTTCGGAGGGTTCCGCCTCAGAACCTGCCTCGGAGCCTCCAGGGGTCTCTTCGGAGCTGGCGCTCTGCTCTGGGACCACCGATTCGGTGTCCTGGCCCCAGCTCAGAGCAAGACTGATGAGCCACCCGAGCAGCGCCAGGACCACCACGGCCAGGACTGCCACCAGGATGCGTCGGCGCCGGTAGACCTCGGCAGACTGCCGCCTTCGCTGGGAACTCATGGCCCCAGGTTAGCGGAGGAGACTGAGGTCGATTCTCAGCCGAGCAGGCGTTCCCGGAGCTCGCGCACCCGCAGGTGGATCTCGTCACGGACCAGCTCCATCCGCTCCCGTCCTTCAATCCCCCGCTCACTGGGCTCCTCGAGCTCCCACCGCTCGATCTGCACACCCTCCAGCGGCTGAACCTGCGCCTCGGCGCCGATGATGACGACGTGCCCAGCCTCACGCATCGCCTCCGGGGTCAGCTGCCTCGGGGTCTCGGCACTGATGTCCGCGCCGATCTCCGCGAGCACCTCGGCGGAGAGCGCGTTGACCTTGGACCCGGGCTGCGTGCCGGCGGAGGAGACGAGGACGGCACCTTCGCGCCCGGCCGTGGCGAGCTCCAGGCGCATCAGCCCGGCAGCCATCTGGGACTTGCCACCGTTCTTCATACACACGAAGAGCACGCCCGGCTGCTCGCTGCGCGGCGTGGAGGCCGCGACCGGGGCGATCTCCTCCTCCGCACCGCGGACCGGCTGATCGGAGGGGCTGGTGGAGTCCTCGCCGGTCGCGGGGAGGTTCGTCGCTGTCTCGCGCATCAAGGGGTGGTCCTTTCGGTCATGGCGTTGAAGAGGTCTTGCTGGGCTCCGGGCACCACGGAGTAGTAGGACCAGGTGCCGCGCTTCTCCCGGGTGAGCAGTCCCGCGTCGACAAGCACCTTCAGGTGGTGCGAGACAGTGGGCTGCCCGAGCCCGAGCGGCTCGGTGAGGTCACAGACGCAGGCCTCCCCGGACTCCTCGGCGGCGATCAGGGTGAGCAGCGTGATCCGGTTGGGGTCTGCAAGGGCCTTGAACCCGACGGCGAGCTCGGCAGCCGCCTCGGGGTCCAGCGGGATCCGGTGCGCCTGCGGGGTCGGCGGGACCTTGCAGTCGATCTCGGTGGTCATCGCGTCTCCTCAGCGTTCGGCATGGCTGCCCGTCTCCTCGATTGTCCCGCCCAGTCTCCCGCAATGGATGGACGTGGCGGGCGCATCACATGGATTGACATCCGTCGATATTTCTGACGATACTCGGGGCATCGAAGTTTGTCGATCTTCCCAGGAGTTTCCGTGACCCAGTCTGCCCCACCTGTCCCCGACACCTCGGCAGTGGTGGCCAAGCTCTCGCTGCTGGATCGTTTCCTCCCGGTCTGGATACTTGCGGCCATGGGGCTGGGACTGGCGCTGGGCGCCGTCGTGCCCGCGGTGGGTGAGGCCATGGAGTCCATGGAGGTGGCCGGGGTCTCGCTGCCCATCGCGATCGGACTGCTGATCATGATGTACCCGGTGCTGGCGAAGGTCCGCTACAACGAGACCGGCCGGGTACTGAAGGACAAGAAGCTGGTCATCACCTCGCTGGTGATCAACTGGGTCCTCGCCCCGGCCTTCATGTTCGTCCTGGCATGGGTCTTCCTCGCCGACCTGCCGGAGTACCGGACCGGACTGATCATCGTGGGGCTGGCCCGGTGCATCGCCATGGTGCTGATCTGGAACGATCTGGCCTGCGGTGACCGCGAGGCGGCTGCGGTGCTGGTGGCCGTCAACTCGGTGTTCCAGGTGTTCATGTTCGGTGTGCTGGGCTGGTTCTACCTGCAGGTCCTGCCGAGCTGGCTGGGGCTGGCGACCACCTCGGCGGAGTTCTCCATCGTCGCGATCACCGTCTCGGTGCTGGTCTTCCTGGGCATCCCGCTGCTGGCGGGCTACCTCACCCGGACCCTGGGCGAGAAGGCCCGCGGCCGGGAATGGTACGAGGCCAAGGTTCTGCCGAAGATCGGCCCTTGGGCGCTCTACGGCCTGCTCTTCACCATCGTGGTGCTCTTCGCACTCCAAGGCGACCAGGTGCTCTCGAGCCCGATGGACGTGGTCCGGATCGCAATCCCGCTGCTGGTGTACTTCGTGGTCATCTTCGCCGCCTCGATGGTGATCGGCTGGCTGCTGCGGATGGGATACGAGCGCACCACCACACTGTCCTTCACCGCCGCCGGGAACAACTTCGAACTCGCCATCGCAGTCTCCATCGCGACATTCGGCGCCACCAGCGGCCAGGCCCTGGCCGGAGTGGTCGGACCCCTGATCGAGGTGCCGGTGCTGGTCGCACTGGTCTACGTGGCGCTGTGGGCGCGCCGATTCTTCAACGGATCGAACATCTCGACGACGCAGGAGCGCCCCATCGCCCCTGTCGCCCCGCACAGTCTCTGAATCCCCTGTTCGGCAACCCTCCGGAAGGAACCCCATGAGCACCTCCAAGCCCACCGTCCTCTTCGTCTGCGTCCACAACGCCGGACGCTCCCAGATGGCCGCCGGATTCCTGCGTGAGACCGCAGGTGATGCCGTCCAGGTCTTCTCCGGCGGCACGGCCCCGAGGGAGTCCGTGAATCCGATCGCAGTGGAAGCCATGGCAGAGCTGGGAATCGACATCTCCGAGAGCATCCCCAAGAAGCTCACCGACGATTCGGTGAAAGCCTCAGACGTGGTCATCACCATGGGCTGCGGTGATGAGTGCCCGTTCTACCCGGGCAAGCGCTACGAGGACTGGGAGCTCGATGACCCCGCAGGTCAGGGCATCGAAGCAGTCCGAGTCATCCGCGACGACATCCGCGCCCGAGTGCAGGAGCTCATCGGCAGCCTGAACCTGAAGGTCTGAGCCAGCGCGGCAGGCCCGGAGCGTGGCACCCACGAGCGCGCAGCCACCCCAGGGCGCGGCAAACTCAGCGCGCCACAAACTCAGGGCGCGGCGAACTCAGCGCGCGGCAGGCGTGGAGCCCGACCGGGGCCGGGGTTCTCTAGACTCTTCACGATGACACCCGCCAGCACGCCTCATGCCAGCACCCCGCTCGCCGCCCAGGGCGGGCGCCCCGACCTCGGGTTCACGCCCGAGCCCACGCTGGTCCATGACCGCGTGATCGAGTGGTTCGAGGCCAGCGCCAGGCCGCTGCCCTGGCGCGATCCCGACTGCACGCCCTGGGGGGTGATGGTCAGCGAGATCATGCTGCAGCAGACCCCTGTGGTGCGGGTGCTTCCGCGCTGGGAGCTCTGGATGCAGCGCTGGCCCCGGCCGGTGGACCTCGCGCAGGCACCCACCGCGGAGGTCCTCACCGCCTGGGACCGGCTGGGCTATCCGCGCCGTGCGCTGCGTCTGCAGGCCGCGGCTCAGGCCATGGTGGAGCACCATGACGGAGAGGTGCCCAGCACCGCCGCGGAGCTGCGCGCACTTCCGGGCGTAGGCGAGTACACCGCGGCCGCCGTGGCCTGCTTCGCGTTCTTCCAGCCCGAAGTCGTGGTGGACACCAACATCCGGCGGGTCCACGCGCGCGCCTTCACCGGGGATGCGCTGCCGGGCAAGACCTACACCTCCGCGCAGCGTCGGCTCGCCCACGAGCTGATGCCCTCCCCTGAGATCGACGACGGCGCCACCGCCTGCGCCTGGAACGCCTCGGCCATGGAGCTGGGCGCGCTGATCTGCACCGCCCGCTCCCCGCAATGTCAGATATGCCCGGTGGCGGATCTCTGCGCCTGGCGCGCCGCTGGATCGCCACCACCCACCGAGGAGCAGCAGACCCGCGGACAGGCCTGGGCGGGCACCGATCGTCAGGTGCGCGGGGCGATCATGGCGGTGCTGCGCACCGGAGAGACCGTGGGGCGCTGCGAACTGCTCGACGGTCTGCCGCTTCCCAAGGCTTCGGCGGAGCAACGCAGCCGCTGCCTGGACTCGCTGCTGCGCGACGGCCTCGCCGCGGAACACGGCGGGCAGGTCAGCCTGCCCGGATCACAGGGTTCGGCCACACCGAATCCCGGCGGACCCGCGACCGGCGGCCCCGCCACTGAGTAGACCGCAGGCGAGTAGGCCGCAGGCGGCTGGCTCTTGTTCTGCCTCTGGCTCTAGCTCTAGCTCAGCCTGACTGGCCGCCGTCGAGCACCAGGTTCAGCGCCTCAGCGAGCGAACCGACCTCCCGGACCCGCATCCCTTCAGGGGCGGCGTCCTTCTCGGTGGACTTCCGCGGCACGATCGCGTGGGTGAAGCCCAGCCGCTGGGCCTCCTCCAGCCGCTGACGCAGTCCCGGCACCGGGCGGACCTCTCCAGCCAGGCCGACCTCGCCGAAGACCACGAACCGGTTCGGCAGCGGCTTCTCCAGCGCCGCGGAGGCCACCGCCAGGGCGATGGAGAGATCCGCTGCGGGTTCGGTGATCTTGACCCCACCCACCGTGGCCACGTAGGCCTCGGACTTCATCAGGGCGGTGAGCTTGGCCCGGCGCTGGAGCACCGCGAGCAGCATCGAGACCCGGGGAGAGTCCAGCCCGGAGACTGCGCGGCGGGGCTGGGCCGCCTGGGACTCCGCGACCAGCGCCTGGACCTCCGCGGTGAGCGGTCTGCGGCCCTCCAGCGTGATGGTGATGCAGGTGCCGGGGACCCGCTCGGTCATCGCCGAGACGAAGAGCCCGCTGGGATCCGCGAGTGAGGTCAGGCCGTCCTCGTTGAGGTCGAAGCAGCCGACGTCATCGGTGGGGCCATAGCGGTTCTTCACCGCACGCAGCAGCCGCAGCCGGGAATGCCGGTCCCCTTCGAACTGGCAGACCACGTCGACCAGATGCTCGAGCATCCGCGGCCCGGCGATGCTGCCGTCCTTGGTCACATGCCCGACCAGGATCATGGTCATGTTCCGGCGCTTGGCCGACTCGATCATGGAGGCGGTGACCTCGCGGATCTGGGTGACCCCGCCGGGGGCGCCGTCGACCTCGGCGGAGGAGAAGGTCTGCACCGAATCCATGATGGTCAGCTGCGGGGAGAGCTTCTCCACCTGACCCAGCGCCTGGCCCAGATCGGATTCCGCGGCGAGATAGAGGCCGTCGGAGATGGCATCGATGCGTTCGGCGCGCTTCTTCACCTGGGCAGCGGACTCCTCACCGGTCAGATACAGCACCGGGGAGTCGGGGTGGGCGCGGGCCACTGCGGAGGCCACCTGCAGCAGCAGCGTGGACTTGCCCACGCCGGGCTCACCGGCCATCAGGATCACGGCCCCCGGAACAAGGCCGCCGCCGAGGACCCGGTCCAGCTCTCCGATGGAGGTGGGGCGGAACTCGGCCTCCGAGGCATCCACCTCGTGGATCACCCGGGCCGGCTGGGCGAGCTGACTGGCCGCCGTCGTCCTGGCGGTGACCTGGCCCTTCTCCTCCACGGAGCCCCAGGCCTGGCACTCCGGGCAGCGGCCGACCCACTTCACGGTCTGCCAGCCACATTCGGTGCATTCGAAGGAGGGGGACCCCTTGGACCGGGACTTCCCGGTGCTCCGGGACGCGGTGCGAGTTGCCATGGTCCCTACGTTACCGCCGGGGGCTGACATATTCCGGCGCACCCCAGAGAGAACCCGTACGATGCTCGGAGCCCACCATCCCTCACTGATTCCCAGGAGTTCCGTGTTCCGCTCCCCCAAGACCTTCTTCCGCGTGCTGGCCTTCGCCGAGGCCGTGTCCTGGACCCTGCTGATCGGCGGGATGATCCTGCGCGCGACCAATGACCTGGACATCGCGGTGAGCATCGGCGGCGGCATCCACGGCTTCGTCTTCCTCGCCTATGCCGCCACCGCGGTGATCGTGGCGAAGAATCAGCGTTGGAGCGCCGGGCCCACCGCGATCGCAGTGATCAGCGCGGTGATCCCCTACGCGACCATCCCGGTGGATCTCTGGCTCAAGCGCAGCGGCCGGCTCGAGGGCCCTTGGCGCACCGAGGTCACCTCGGATCCTCGGGACAGCAGCTGGCATGACCGCGCCCTGCGGGTGCTGCTGAACCGGCCCGCGCTGATCGGCGGGGCGCTGGCGGCCGGCGTCGTCGTGCTCTTCGTGGCGCTGCTGATCATCGGCCCGCCGGGGGGCTGAGCGATCCGGCGTCCAGACGACTGAGCGGACGCCTGTCCTGCAGGCCGGCAGCAGAGATCTTCTGCGGACGCCTCACGCAGAAGGCCCGCACCCTGAACAGGTGCGGGCCTTTTGCGTCGAACATGATGCTCGGCGATGATCAGCTTTCGATGGCGGCTGGTTCTTCCGCTGCCTCGATCTGATCCTGCGGGTCGTGCCACTCGAAGGTGAGCTTGCGCTGCTTTCCTTCGCCCTCGACGCCGATCGAGATGCCGGCACCGTGCGGGATCTCGCCGTAGAGGATCCGCTCGGAGAGCTCGTCCTCGATCAGGGTCTGGATGGTGCGGCGCAGCGGCCGGGCACCCATCGCCGGATCGTAGCCGGTCTCGGCGAGGAACACCCGAGCAGGCTGGGTGACCTCGAGGGTCATGGCCTGCTCGGCGAGCCGCTTGCGCAGCCGGTCCACGAAGAGATCCACGATCTTCACGATCTCTTCCTGCTTCAGCTGCGGGAAGACGATCGTGTCATCCACGCGGTTGAGGAACTCGGGCCGGAAGTGCTGGCGCAGCTCCTGGCTGACCGTGGCCTTCATCCGCTCATAGTTCGTGGTGGTGTCTTCACTGGAGGTGAAGCCGGTCATCACGCCCTTGGAGATGTCCCGGGTGCCGAGGTTGGTGGTCATGATGATCACCGTGTTCTTGAAGTCCACGACGCGACCCTGGGAGTCGGTGAGTCGACCATCCTCGAGGATCTGCAGCAGCGAGTTGAACAGGTCCGCGTGGGCCTTCTCCACCTCGTCGAAGAGGACCACGGAGAACGGACGGCGGCGCACCTTCTCGGTGAGCTGACCGCCCTCCTCGTAGCCGACGTAGCCTGGAGGGGCGCCGAAGAGCCGGGAGACCGTGTGCTTCTCGGAGAACTCCGACATGTCCAAGGTGATGAGGGCTTCTTCGTCGCCGAAGAGGAACTCGGCCAGGGACTTGGCCAGCTCGGTCTTGCCCACGCCGGTGGGTCCGGCGAAGATGAACGAGCCCGAGGGACGGTTGGGGTCCTTCAGCCCGGCGCGGGTGCGGCGGATCGCCCGGGAGAGCGACTTCACCGCCTCGTCCTGGCCGATGACCCGCTTGTGCAGCTCCTCCTCCATACGGCGGAGGCGATCGGACTCCTGCTCGGTGAGCTTGAAGACCGGGATGCCGGTGGAGAACGCGAGGACCTCGGCGATCAGATCCGCGTCGACCTCGGCGATCTCATCGATCTGTCCGGACTTCCATGCGTCTTCCTTGGCCTGGCGCTCTTCGACAAGCTTCTGCTCCTTGTCACGCAGGCTGGCGGCACCCTCGAAGTCCTGGGCGTCGATGGCGGATTCCTTCTCCCGCCGCACGTCCTCGATCTTGCCGTCGAACTCCTTGAGCTCCGGCGGCGCGGTCATCTTCTGGATCCGCAGCCGGGCGCCGGCCTCATCGATCAGGTCGATGGCCTTGTCCGGAAGGAAGCGGTCGTTGATGTACCGGTTCGCCAGCGAGGCGGCCGCTTCAAGGGCCTCCTCGGTGATCGAGACCTTGTGGTGGGCCTCGTAGCGGTCGCGCAGTCCACGCAGGATCTGCACGGTGACCTCCACGGAGGGCTCCTCGACCTGGATCGGCTGGAAGCGACGCTCCAGCGCGGCATCCTTCTCGATGTGCTTGCGGTACTCCTCCAGGGTGGTCGCGCCGATGGTCTGGAGCTCACCGCGGGCCAGCAGCGGCTTGAGGATGTTCGCAGCGTCTATCGCGCCCTCGGCGGCACCTGCTCCGACCAGGGTGTGGATCTCATCGATGAACAGGATGATGTCGCCACGGGTGCGGATCTCCTTGAGCACCTTCTTCAGGCGCTCCTCGAAGTCACCGCGGTAGCGGGAGCCGGCCACCAGGGACCCGAGGTCCAGGGTGTAGAGCTGCTTGTCCTTGAGCAGCTCCGGCACATCACCGTTGACGATGGCCTGGGCCAGGCCCTCGACGACGGCGGTCTTGCCCACGCCGGGCTCGCCGATCAGCACCGGGTTGTTCTTGGTGCGGCGGGAGAGCACCTGCATCACGCGCTCGCGCTCGTAGTCACGACCCACCACCGGGTCCAGCTGCGCCTCACGGGCGGCGGCGGTGAGGTTGCGTCCGAACTGGTCCAACACCACCGAGCCCGCGGGGGTGCCCTCATTGGAGCTTCCCTGCCCGACGCCGGCGCCGGCCTTCTCCTGGTTGCCGCCGGAGTACCCGGAGAGCAGCTGGATGACCTGCTGGCGGACCTTGTTCAGGTCGGCATTGAGCTCCACGAGCACCTGGGCTGCAACGCCCTCGCCCTCGCGGATCAGGCCCAGCAGGATGTGCTCGGTGCCGATGTAGTTGTGTCCCAGCTGCAGCGCCTCGCGCAGCGAGAGCTCCAGGACCTTCTTGGCGCGCGGGGTGAACGGGATGTGACCGCTCGGCGCGTTCTGGCCGGGACCGATCTTCTCCTGCACCTTCTCGCGCACGCCGGTCAGCGAGATGTCCAGCGACTCAAGGGCCTTGGCCGCGACACCCTCACCTTCGTGGATCAGGCCGAGCAGAATGTGCTCGGTGCCGATGTAATTGTGGTTCAGCATGCGTGCCTCTTCTTGGGCAAGCACAACCACGCGCCTGGCGCGATCAGTAAATCTCTCGAACATAGCCACAGACACTCCTAGCGTTGGTGCTCTGCCTCAAGGCTACGGGCATTGCGGGGTGACGTCGCGGCTGTTCGCCGTAGGGAAAAGTCGACGCGCCCGGCGGGAGTGAGCGCACAGAGACGTGTTGCCCGGTCACAGCATGCGGCTGCGACCGGGCAACACGTCAGAACGAAGGTTTCTCGGTGCTGAAACCTTCCGAAGCGACTGGAACGATCAGCGCTTCTTGGCGTTTCGATAAGCCTCCACGATGTCGCGGTGCAGGCGACCTCTGCTGGAGACCTGATAGCCGTTCTTCACGGCCCAGTCCCGAATCTGACGGGCCTCATTCTGGGGGGATGGCGGTGCAATCGCCCGCCCCTTGCGGATGTACTTCTTCAGCGTCTCGCGAAGCTCCTTGGCATGCTCATCGCTGAGGTCAATCTCATAAAAACGAGAGTCCAGTCCAAAAGTGACCGTCTCTTTCGCTTCGGTGCCGTCCAGATCATCGACGAGAACCACTTCTACCTTCTGAGCCATCTCATACACCTCACTGCTCACTCACACGTCGAGACTCATGAGTTTCATCTCTCGTGACGCTTTTTCATACTGCGACAGATCAAGAACGATCTATGTAGTGTCGAGTATTTCAACAAAAGCAATTCTTGGTCAAGCCGAGCAGATTCAGTGATTTACCAGCTTGGAAGCTGCTTCTGTTGAGCAACCAGTTCCTAGGCCGAAGACGGTCATGACTGGTTGCCCGGAACAATCAGATTAAGCGCACAGGAGTGATTCAGCGGCGCGCTTCCGGTGACCCCTGATCGGGCTTGAACCCCTTATCGGAGGCCTCATCCCGCACCTGAGTCTCGGCTGCGCGCTCATTTCGATCGGCCCGGAAGATGGACCGGATCGCGAACCAGAAGACCAGCCCTACGCCGATAGAGGGTGCGAGAACTTCGAAGTACGTCCAGAAGTTTTCCATTAAATTCCTTGCTTGCATTCAGGTTTAAAGGGCGAAGCTGACATTGAATATCAGCGTACGCGTTTTATCGGCGCGGCGTTCAGCCCTGAGCCTCAGGTTTCAACAGCGGGAACAGGATCGTCTCGCGGATGCCGGTTCCGGTGAAGAGCATCACCAGACGATCGATGCCCAGGCCGATCCCACCCATGGGCGGGGCGCCGTACTCCAGGGCGCGCAGGAAGTCCTCGTCATGCTGCATCGCCTCGTCGTCCCCGGCGGCTGCCATGCGGGACTGCTCAACGAGCCGTTCCCGTTGCAGCACCGGGTCCACCAGCTCCGAGAAGGCGGTGCCGCGCTCCATGCCGCCGATGATCAGGTCCCACGCCTCGATGACCCCGGGCTTCTCCCGGTGCGCTCGGGCCAGCGGCTGTGCCGCGGGCGGATAGTCGCAGACGAAGGTGGGCTGGATCAGGGTGGGCTCCACGATCTCGCCGAAGAGCTCCAGGACCAGCTTCTGCGCGTCCCAGGCCGGGTCCACCGAGACCCGATGCTCCTCGGCGATGTTGCGCAGCGTCTGTGCAGGAGTCTCCGGGGTGATCTCCGTGCCGACCGCCTCGGAGAGCCCCGGGTAGACGGAGACCCAGGCCCACTCGCCGTCGAGGTCGATGACGCCCTGATCGGTCTCGATCTGGCGGCTGACACCTGCGGCGTCGGCGGCGTTGAGAATCATCTCGCGCATCCGCTCGGCCATCACGTACATATCCGCCCAGGCCTCGTAGGACTCCAAGGTGGTGAACTCCGGGGAATGCGTGGAGTCCACGCCCTCGTTGCGGAACACCCGGCCGATCTCGAAGACCCGATCAATGCCGCCCACGACTGCCCGCTTGAGATAGAGCTCCGTGGCGATGCGCAGAGTCATGTCCTGATCAAAGGCATTGAGGTGCGTCTGGAACGGCCGCGCCTGGGCGCCGCCGTGGATCAGCTGCAGCATGGGGGTCTCCACCTCCACATATCCGCGCCCATGCAGGGTCTCACGGATGGAGCGGGTGATCGCCGCCCGGCGGAACACCATCTGCCGCGCCTCGTCGCGGACGATCAGGTCCGCGTAGCGCTGACGGACCCGGGTCTCCTCGTTGAGCTCTGCATGGAGCACCGGCAGCGGCCGGACAGCCTTGGAAGCGATCTCGAAGGAACTCGCCATGATGGAGAGCTCGCCGCGGCGCGAGGCGATGACCTCTCCACTGACGCGCACGTGGTCCCCGAGGTCCACCAGCGCCTTCCAGTCGGCGAGCGCAGCCTCCCCCACCTCGGCCAGTGAGATCATCGCCTGCAGCCGGACGCCCGCGCCATCGGGGCCGCCCTCCTGCAGGGTGGCGAAGCAGAGCTTGCCGGTGTTGCGCACGAACATCACCCGGCCGGTCACCGCCACGGTCTCGCCGGTGGCTGCCCCGGGCTCAAGGTCCGGGAAGCGCGCGCGGACCTCTGCGAGCGAGGCGGAACGCTCGACGACCACGGGATAGGGCTGGACGCCGGAGGCGAGCAGCCGCTCACGCTTGTCCAGTCGCACGGCGCGCTGGTCGTTGGTGTCAAGGTCATTGGGGCCGGGGGCGGCGGAGTTCGGGGCAGTCACAGTCGAATATTCTACGTGCCTTGCGCCGTGGCCGACTCGCGCCGGCCTTGCCCGCCGCCGGCCCAGCCCGGCACTGACTCGGTCCGCCCTCAGCTCAGCCCGGCACCAACCCAGCCCGCCGCCAGTCCGGTCCCCGGCTCACCAGATCGTGACGCGCTCCTGCGGGGGCAGGTACATGCCGTCTCCGGGCTGGGTCTGGAACGCGGCGTGGAAGGCATCGAGGTTCTTGACCACCTGGGTGGCGCGGAACTCCGCCGGGGAGTGTGGGTCGATGCTGATCAGCGTGACCGCGCGCTCGGGACGGGTGAGGTTCCGCCAGGCCTGCGCCCAGGCGAAGAAGAACCGCTGATCGGCGCTGTAGCCCTCGACGTCGTCGGCTTCTGTGCCCTGGGCCTGCAGCCACACCCGGTAGGCCTTGTGCGCGATGCCCAGCCCGCCGAGGTCCCCGATGTTCTCTCCCAGGGTCAGCGCGCCGTTGACCGTGTGCTCCGGGGCCTGGGACGGCACCAGGGCGCTGTACTGTTCCACCAGCTTGGAGGTGCGCTCCTCAAAGGCGCTGCGATCCGCATCGGTCCACCAGTTGCTCAGCGAACCGTCGGCGCCGTAGCGGGATCCCTGGTCATCGAAGCCGTGGCCCAGCTCATGTCCGATCACTGCCCCGATGGCGCCGAAGTTCTGCGCCATGTCCCGCTCGGCGGAGAAGAACGGGGGCTGCAGGATCGCGGCCGGGAAGCAGATCACGTTCTCCAGCGGAGAGTAGTAGGCGTTCACGGTCTGCGGGTTCATGTGCCACTCGTCGGGGTCCGGTCCCTCGTCGAGCTTGGCGATGTCACGCTCCCATTCGAACGCCGCGGCGCGACGGACGTTGGCCACCACGTCCGCCGGGTCCACCTGGACGCCGGAGTAGTCGATCCAGCGTTCCGGGAAGCCGACCATCGGCTTGAACGCGTCCAGCTTCTCGAGGGCGCGTGACCTGGTCTCCTCGCCCATCCAGCTCAGCGTGCTGATGGACTCGCGGTAGGCCTCGATGAGCGCACCGATCAGCTCGTCCATCGCGGCTCGCGCCTGGGGCGGGTAGTGCCGGGCCACGTAGATTTGCGCCACGTCCTCACCGAGGTGGGCGTTGGTCAGCGCGACTCCGCGCTTCCAGCGCTCCTTGAGCTGCTGCGCCCCGGAGAGCCGCTTGGAATAGAAGTCGAAGTTCTCGTTCACCAGCTCCTCGTGCAGCAGCGGTGCGGCCCAGCGCAGCAGCTGGACCCGCAGCCAGAGCTTCCAGGTCTGCAGCGGCTGATCGGTGAGCGCGGCCTGCATCCCGGGGAGCACATCGGGCTGGGCGAGCACGAGCTGCGCGGTGTGCCGCGGGGCCAGCCCCCAGCCGGCGAACGCCTCCCGCAGCAGCGGCATCAGGGCCTCAGCCTCGTCGTCGGTGACCAGGTTGTAGCGCTTCTGCGCATCGCGCAGCGTCACCTTGTCCCAGTGGCTGCGCGCGATGACCCGCTCCAGAGCGACGACGTCGGCGGCCGCCTCGGCGGCGTCGCTGACTCCACTGAGCTCGAGCACCCGGACCAGGTGCTCCTGGTAGGCCGCGAGGATCTCGGAGAGCTTCTCCTCGCGGTAGTAGGACTCATCGGGCAGACCGAGCCCGGACTGCATGACGTGCCAGAGCATCCGGGTGGGATCCCCGGCGTCGCGCATCGCCCCGGCGACGAAGATCCCGCCCACGCCCTGGCGCTGCCAGGAGGCGGAGAGCCGCACCAGGTCCTCGGCGCTGCTCACGGACTCCAGCTGGGCGAGCATCGACTCGATGGGCGCCAGGCCGCGCTGCTCGGCGGCCTCGGCGTCCATGAAGGAGGTGTAGAAGGCGCCGATGCGACCGGCGATGACAGGGTCAGCCTCGCCGATGTCCCCCGCCGCGGCCTCCTCCAGGATCTGCCGAACATCCGCCTCGGCCTTGTCGCGCAGCTCGTGGAAGGACCCGTAGGCGTCCATGTCCGCGGGGATCTCGGCGGTCTTGAGCCATTCCCCGTTGACGTGGCGCTGCAGGTCATCCTGGGGGCGCACGTCGGGATCGATATACGGGAAGGACTCGGTGGCGTTCGGGCTGCTGCTGGCGGTGTCGGTCATGGACTCAGCCTACTCCCGAGGCTGTGACCTGCCCGGATCCAGCGAGATGTTGTCGATCAGTCGCACCGGACCCACCCGGGCGGCGATCAGCGCCAGGGCCGGTCCCTGCAGGACCCCGTGCTCGTCCAGCAGATCCCCTCCGGGGTGGAGCTCCTGCAGGGTGCCCGGGTCCACGACCACCAGGTAGTCCAGATCCACGCCGGTGGTCGCGTTCAGCTCCGAGACCTGATCGGCCAGCCCCAGGGGCCGCCCGGCCGCGGCGTCGTCCTCCAGGGCGAAGAGCGCGGCGGAGAGTGCGAGCGCGGAAGCGTAGTCATGCTCATCCAGACGCTGATTCCGGCTGGAGCGGGCAAGTCCGTGCTCATCGCGCACGATCGAGACCGTGCGGATCACCACATCGAGGTTCAGGTCTGCGGTCATCCGGGTGATAATCGCGACCTGCTCGGCGTCTTTGGCGCCGAACCAGGCCTCGAGTCTCCCCGGCGCCGGGGGGCTCATGATGTTGAAGAGCTTCGCGACCACGGTGACCACCCCGTCGAAGTGTCCCGGGCGGGCCGCGCCCTCCCAGCGATGTCCGAGCTCACCGGCGCTGACCCGGACCTGCGGGAGATGGGGGTCACCGGGGTACATCTCGGCGATCTCCGGGAGGAAGATCAGATCTGCCCCGTGCTCGCCCAGCAGGGTGACGTCCTGCTCCGGGGTGCGCGGATAGTGCTGGTAGTCGGCGTCGTCGTCGAACTGCAGCGGGTTCACAAAGATCGAGGCGATGACGATGTCCGAGGCTGCCCGGGCGGCGTCGATCAGCACGCCATGCCCGGAGTGCAGCGCCCCCATAGTGGGGACCAATCCGACGACCGGGGCGGACTCATGCTGCTGGAGGTGCCCAGCGACCGCCTCGGCAAGCGCGGCGCGGAAACTGGCGATGGTGGTCAGGACCTGCGGTGGATTCACCGGACCAGTCTAGGTCCGTGCGGGCGGCGGGTCAGGCGTCGAGGACGTCGAGCAGCTCTGCGGCCTTCCCCGAGGTGATCACTCCGCGGTCCAGGGCGCGCTGGGTGGTGGCCCTGGCCATCGCCATATAAGCAGTGCGGATGTCCGCCGGCAGCTCCGAGCTCGCCAGGAGCTGCACGTGGCGCCGCAGGGTGCCGGCGTCACCGCGCGCCACCGGGCCGGTCAGCGCGCTCTCTCCGGAGGCCAGCGCGTTGTCCAGAGACGCCTGCATCAGCGGGCGCAGGACGGTCTCGGCATGATCCACCCCGATCCGGTGCAGCATCTCTGCGGACTGACCGGTGATCGTGTTCAGGTGATTCGAGGCATGCGCCAGCGCCGCATGGTAGGTGAGCCGGTCGGGCTCCCGGATGACCACCGGCTCCCCGCCCATCTCTACCACCAGGGCCTGGGCGATCGGCAGCACCGGGCCCGGCGCGGTCACCCCGAAGGCGCAGGTGTGCAGCTTCTGCAGGTCCATGCTCAACCCGGTGAAGGTCATCGCGGGGTGGATCGCCAGCCCGATGGCCCCGCGACTCTGGGCAGGGGCGAGCACCTCGGTGCCGTAGCGCCCGGAGGTGTGCACGATCAGCTGCCCGGCCTGGATGTGCCCGGCCTCGGCCAGCCCGGAGACCAGCTCGGCAAGGGCGTCGTCGGGCACCGCGAGCAGCACCAGCTCGGCGCGGCGCATGATCTCCGGGATCTCCAGCACCGGCACCCCGCCCAGCAGGGACTCCGCCCGGTTGCGCGAGTCTGCGGAGACGGCATGGGCGCCGATCACCGAGTGACCGGCACCGCGCAGCGCGGCGCCCAGCACCGAGCCGACCTTGCCGGCGGAGATCACTCCGACGCCGAGGCGGCCTTCCCGCTGGGCGGGCGGGAGCTCCGCGGCGTAGGGGTCCACGGGCTGATCAACGGTCACGGGGCTCCTGCTCCTGGTGAGTCGGGGGTACGGCGGGGTCTCGCGGTGCGGCGGGGTCTTGCGGTGCGGCGGCGGGCGAGGCGGGGCCGTGGGGGGCCTCCGGTGCGGCCAGCGCCTCGGCGGCCTTGCGCTCGAACTCCTGGAGCTCCTCGGGACGCATCCAGTGGTTGCGGTCGCTGTAGCGCCGGGCCCTGGCGGCCTGCTGGGACTCGTATTCGAAGAGATCCTGGACGGCGTGCAGGTCCTGGTTCTTCAGCTTGGCCGCGAATGGGCCGGCTGGAGAGTGGATGGAGATGTCTGCGATCCTCCGACGGCGCTGCAGCGGCCCCTGGTGCAGACTCAGCGACTGGATCCGTTCATGCGGGACCATGGTCAGCTGCCGCGAGGCTCGCCCATCGCGGAACATCAGCGCGGTCGGTGTGGTGCGGAATCCGCGCCGCCGGCGCACGAGGGGGTCGAAGAAGCGGGCCCGACGGGGCACCTCGGAGTAGCCGAGCTCCGTGCCCACACCGGTGAGACCGGCGGTGAAGACCTCTTCGGGGTTCTGGACCTGCAGGTCAGGGAACATCTCCGCGGCGGTGGCCATGACGTCGTCGAGCCGGCCCACCGGCAGCAGCACCGAGCGCTTCTCTCCGATGCCGTAGCCGGCGACGGTCACCACGATCTTGAACCACTTGAACGGGCGCCAGAGCACCGGCTGCTGGATCTGCAGCGCCTGCACCCGCCCGGGCGGGATCGTCTGGTTGGTGGTCTCGAGCAGTCCGTAGCGCACGCGCAGCCCGGAGCTGGTGGCGGTGGAGGTGAATCCGAAGCCGGTGCTGAACTGCTGGTAGTAGATCGTGATGGCGGCGATGCCCATGGGAATCACGGCGGGAAGCGCAGCTCCGGTGAGCACCGCCCAGACCGAGGCCGATCCGCCGTCGGAGCCGAAGCTGAGGCCGATTCCGAGACCGATCACCGCGGTGAGCACGATGATCAGCACGAAGACCGTGCCCCAGCCGCTGAGCACCGAGCCGATCAGCCGACCGGTGGGGACCTTGGCGATGAGCCGATCCGCAGCCACGGCCGGACGTTGAGCCGTCTCGGGAGGGACCGCGCCGGACGGGCCCTGTGCTGAGTAGGCGTCAACCGGGAGCGCCTGGTCTGGGTAGCCGGGGCGCGCAGCCCCGTGCAGAGGCTCCGGAGCCGGATAGCCCTGCGCGGCGGATGAGCCCTCGGCGCTCGCAGCCGGCTCGTCCCGGCCCGCCGCGCGGTCCATGATCTCCGAGCGCAGCTCTTCGGCCTGGGTCTTCTTCAAGAACGCCAGGGTCGCGGCGGTGCCGTCGCCCTCTGCCACCTCGAACTTCAGCTCGGCGAGGCCGGTGAGTCGGGCCAGCAGCGGCTGGCGCAGGTCCACCGCCTGAACCCGGTCGATCCGGGCCTGACGGTGCTGGCGCACGAAGATCCCAGACTTCACCATCACGTGCTCGGCGGTGATCTTGTACCGGGTGAACCACCAGGAGAGCACGAAGCCAGCGAAGATCAGCGCGATCACCAGCAGCACTGCGCCGCCGGCGAGCAGGAACGGCGTGGGGTTGGACTCCACGCTGCGCTGGATCTCTCCGCTGCGGAACGCCTGCCAGGCGTCCGTCCAGGTCTGCCAGTTGTAGCTGAGAAAGATGCCGGGGATCGCGACGACGGCGAGTCCGCCGCGCACCAGCGGGCTCAGCGGGTGGACCTTGGTCCAGCTGGCATCGAACCACCGCTCGGTCGCGGCGGCGGATTCCCCGCCAGCCTGACCCCCGGAGGGCTGCTGCTCGGTGGCCTGGTCCTCCATGTCCGCGCTCACAGACCGGCCAGGCGGGCCTGGCCACGGATGGAGAGCTCTTCCCGAAGCCGCGCACCCTCCTGGCGCGAGGCCCCCGGGATGACAGCGTCGGTGGCCGCGGCTGCGGTCTTCAGCTGCACAGTGCACAGACCGTAGCGGCGCATCAGCGGGCCGGCCTCGATGTCCACGTACTGCAGCCGCCCGTAGGGCACCGCGACCATCCGCTGGAAGAGGATGCCGCGGCGGATCAGCAGGTCGTCCTCACGCTCGTGGTAGCCGATGGAGCGGATGCGTCGAGGGATCAGACTCAGATCGACGGCCGCCCAGACCAGCACCACGGCGGAGACAGCGATCTTGATCCACAGTGGAATGCCTCCGAAGACGCCGATCGCGTCGAGCACGATCGGGGTCGCGACGATCGCCGCTGTGATCACCCAGCCGAGGATCCCGGTGATGAACTTCACGGTGATGTACCGCTCGTCCACTCGGGTCCAGGTGACACCGGTGGGGTCAATGGGTTCCGCGGGCATAGCCCTCCTCGGGTATTTGTCCTGTGTCGCGTCTGGTCGGTCCGCGGCGCTGCTGGCCCGTTGGATTCTCATCCGGCGGAACCCTGCAGAGCAGCTCGACGACGAATCCAATGATCACCCAGATCACGCCGCCCGTGATCATCAACAAGGATGAGTTCACGTTCGGCGCGGTCAGCGCCGCCGCGGGGACCAGGTCACCGAGGATACCCGCATGCCAGCCCGCGATCAGCGCCCCCGCATAGGCTCCGGCCTGGCCCGCGGTCAGCACCCGCACCGCGTGCAGCGGGTGCAGGCTGCGCTGACGACGCCGGCCCTGCGCCGCGGCCCTCGCGATCCGGCGCTGGTCGCGCCACACCAGCAGCCCCAAGGTCAGCACGATCAGCGCGATGCCGAGCACGGTGACCAGGGAGGTGCGCGGCAGCACCGGGGAGCCCATCCCCTGGGCGGACATCCAGACCGTGGTGATGAATCCGGCCAGGGCGGCCAGGGCTGCGATGAGCAGCAGGCGCAGGGCGGAGAGCCGGCTCACGGTGCATGCTCCAGCGGCTGCACGGTGTCGAAGTCTGCGGTGTCCCGGGCCAGTTCGGCCACCGGGCGCCCCGCCAGGTGCGCCTGTGGGTCCATCCAGGTCCAAGGCACCAGCACGAATCCGCGCTGGGCGGCCCGGGGATGCGGAACCTGCAGGGTCTCGGAGGAGATCCGCTCCTGCCCGTAGCTGATGATGTCGATGTCCAGGGTGCGCGGACCCCAGCGGATCTCACCGTTCTCCGCGCCGCGGGCTCGGTGGTGCTCCGCCTCGATGGCCTGGGTGCGCCGGAGCAGCTCCTGCGGGCTCAGCGTGGTCGCGATCTCGATGACCTGGTTCAGGAAGTCCGGCTGATCGGCCGGTCCTCCCACGGGACTGGTCCGGGCCACCGGGGACTGCTTCAGGACCCGGACCCGCTGGGTCCCCTCCAGCGCGGTGACCGCGGAGGCCAGGGTCACGGCGGACTCGCCGAGGTTCGAGCCCAGGGCCAGCACCGCAGCGACCTCGGGGCCGGGTGCCCCCGCGGGGTCCTGCCCGGAGGTCTGCCCGGCAGCCAGGTTGGGGGCCAGTTCGGCAGCCGGGTCGGCCAACAGGTCGGCGCGGTCCCGACGGGCCGTCACCGAGACGTCCTGGAAGCTCTGCGGAAGCGGAGCCTGGGGCTTGTGCACGGTCACCTCGGTCGCGGCGATGCGCTCGTCGCTGCGCAGGATCGCCCGGGCCAGATGCTCGGCGAGCGCCTCGATCAGGTCGAAGGGCGCCCCGGTGATCCCGGCCTGGACCAGTTCGGCGATCTCCACGTAGGAGACCGTGTCAGCGAGGTCATCGCTGCGACCGGCCGCGCGGAAGTCCACGGTGAGTTCCACGTCGACCCGGAAGGTCTGGCCCTCGCGCTTCTCGAAGTCGAAGACTCCGTGGTGGCCGGTGGCTGTGAGTCCGGTGAGCCGGATGCTGTCACGGGGCCTGCTCCTGCTCGACATCTCTCTAGCTTCTCAGCTTGGCGATGACTTGGACAGCGTCCAGGCTTGCCTGCACGTCGTGGACCCGGACTCCCCAGACTCCGGCCTGGGCAGCGATCGCCGAGAGCACCGCAGTGGCGGTGTCGCGGGTCTCTCCCGAGCTGACCGGGGCGAGGAACCCCTTGCGAGAGGCGCCGAAGAGCACCCGGTGACCCAGCCTGACGAAGCTCTCCAGGCCGCGGACCAGCTCCCAGTTCTGTTCATGGGTCTTGGAGAACCCGATCCCGGGGTCCAGGATGAGCTGCTCCCGGCGGGCCCCGGCGTGAAGGTAACTCTCGCGCACCGCAAGCAGCTCCGCGGTCACGTCCTCGAGCAGCGAGTCGTAGTCGGTCAGGGCGCCCATGCTCTGGGCGTCGCCGCGATTATGCGTGATCACGATCTGCGCACCGGATTCGGCGATCAGTTCCGGCATGGCGGGATCGGTGAGCGCACCGGAGACGTCGTTGATGGTCAGGGTGCGCGGGTCCACGCCGGCGCGGTCGGCGCACTGCAGCGCGGCCAGCGCGGTGGCTGCCCGGCGGGTGTCCACCGAGACCGTGATCCCGCAGCCCAGCAGCTCCTTGAGCACCGGGAGGATGCGGCGCTGCTCCTCGGCCACCGGGGTGGGCTCGGCGCCTGGCCGAGTGGACTCCCCGCCGACGTCGATCATCGCTGCCCCGAGCTGGGTCATGCGCAGCGCCTCGGTCACCGCCGAAGCGACGTCGACGGTCCCGGCGTCGTCGTCGAACCGTCCGCCGTCGGAGAAGGAGTCCGGGGTGAGATTCAGGATCCCCATGATGGACGTGCTCATCTGGCCCTCCGCTTCGGTTCCGCTGGGATGCTTCGGCTGCGCTGGTTCCGCTGTGACGCTTCGCCGCGGTCCTTCACTGCGCTGCTTCGGCTGGAGATCAAGCCTACTGCGGGCGGCCGTGCAACATCAGGCTCATCGCCTCAGCCCGGGTGGCGGCGTCGCGGAGCTGTCCGCGCACCGCGGAGGTGATGGTCCGCGCGCCGGGCTTGGAGACTCCCCGCATGGACATGCACAGGTGCTCCGCCTCCACCACGACGATTGCACCGCCCGGGGCCAGATGCTCCACCAGGGCGTCGACCACCTGGGTGGTGAGCTGCTCCTGGACCTGGGGGCGCTTCGCGAAGATGTCCACCAGCCGGGCCAGCTTGCTCAGACCGGTGACCTTGCCCTCCGGGGAGGGGATGTACCCGATGTGGGCGTGGCCGAAGAAGGGCACCAGATGGTGCTCACAGGTGGAGTAGAAGGGAACGTCGCGGACCAGCACGAGCTCCTCATGGCCGATGTCGAAGGTGGTGGACATCAGCTCGGCCGGGTCCTCCCGCAGCCCCTGGAACGCCTCCTCGTAGGCCCGTGCCACCCGGGCGGGTGTGCCCTTGAGGCCCTCGCGCTGCGGGTCCTCCCCCACCGCGAGCAGGATCTCGCGCACCGCGGCCTCGATGCGCGGCAGATCCACCGCGCCCGGGGTCGCCGACGCGGCCGGGTCCGAGCCGCTGCGCCGATCAGGCATCGGTGCTCTCGCCGTCGAACTGGTAGTCCGGATCCCGCTGGTCCTCCGGCACCACCTCGGAGGTGATCGTGACCGGACGCCCGGGGGAGGATTCCCAGACCTGGCGCACGGGTCGCTTGATCACGTCGTGGAAGATCGCGGCGACCTCGTGGGCGTTGAGCGTCTCCACGCGCAGCAGCTCCTCGGCGAGCCGATCCAGGACATGCCGGTTCTCGTGCAGCGCGTGGTAGGCCTCGTCAT
Source organism: Nesterenkonia sandarakina (assembly GCF_014138825.1). NCBI lineage: Bacteria > Bacillati > Actinomycetota > Actinomycetes > Micrococcales > Micrococcaceae > Nesterenkonia > Nesterenkonia sandarakina. The sequence goes on from NZ_JACJIH010000001.1 coordinate 2,051,218, forward strand.
GGGCCTCATCGATGATCGCGCGGACCTCAGAGTCCACGACGGCGGCGAGGTCCTCGGAATACTCCTTGCCCTGGGCCATCTCGCGTCCCAGGAACGGGCTGGAGTCTGAAGAGCCGAGCTTCACCGAGCCCACCCTCGCGCTCATGCCGTATTCGGTGACCATCCGGCGCGCGGTCTCGGTGGCCTTCTGGATATCGTTCGCGGCCCCGGTGGAGGGGTCCTTGAAGACGATCTCCTCGGCCACCCGGCCGCCCATCGCGTAGGCGATGGTGTCCAGCAGCTCGTTGCGGGTGGTGGAGTACTTGTCCTCCTCCGGCACGACCATGGTGTAGCCCAGGGCCCGGCCGCGCGGCAGGATGGTGATCTTGGTGACCGGGGCCGAGTAGTTCAGCGCCGCCGCGACCAGGGCGTGTCCGCCCTCGTGATACGCGGTGACCCGGCGCTCGTGGTCCTTCATCAGTCGGGTGCGCTTCTGCGGTCCAGCCATGACCCGGTCGATGGCCTCATCGATCGCGCGGTCATCGATCAGATCCGCATTGGAGCGCGCAGTGAGCAGGGCGGCCTCGTTGAGCACATTGGCGAGATCGGCGCCGGTGTAACCCGGGGTCTTGCGCGCCACGGCCTTGAGGTCGACGTCCTCGACCATCGGCTTGCCCTTGGCGTGGACCTCGAGGATCGCGCGCCGCCCGGCGAAGTCCGGAGCCTCCACCGGGATCTGGCGGTCGAAGCGTCCGGGGCGCAGCAGCGCAGGGTCCAGCACGTCGGGACGGTTGGTGGCTGCGATGACGATGATGTTGGTGTTCGCGTCGAACCCGTCCATCTCCACCAGCAGCTGGTTCAGGGTCTGTTCCCGCTCATCGTTGCCGCCGCCGACTCCGGCGCCGCGCTGACGACCCACGGCGTCGATCTCATCGACGAAGATGATGGCCGGGGCGTTCTCCTTGGCCTGCTTGAACAGGTCCCGGACGCGGGAGGCGCCCACGCCGACGAACATCTCCACGAAGTCCGAACCGGAGATCGAGTAGAAGGCTCCTCCGGCCTCTCCTGCCACGGCCTTGGCCAGCAGGGTCTTGCCGGTGCCGGGTGCTCCGTAGAGCAGCACGCCCTTGGGGATCTTGGCACCCAGGCGCTGGAACTTCTCCGGCTCGGAGAGGAACTCCTTGATCTCGTGGAGCTCCTCCACCGCCTCCTCGGCCCCGGCCACGTCACCGAAGGCCACCTGGGGCATGTCCTTGTCGAACATCTTGGCCTTGGACTTGCCGAACTGCATCACCCGGGAGTTGCCCCCGGACATCCGGGTCAGCAGCCAGATGAAGAGCAGCGCGATGATCAGGAAGGGGATCATGAAGCCGAGCATGGAGAGCAGCCAGTTCGACTGCTCGGGCTCATCGGTGTAGCCCTCGAGCTCGGCGTCGGCGATGGCCTGGACCACCGTCTCGGCGCGCGCCGAGGAGTAGAAGAAGTGGACGACGTCGCCGACTTCCTCACCGTCCTGCTCGTAGGGCGAGCTCAGGTTCAGATCGACCCGCTGATCGCCGTCCTCCACGGAGGCTTCGACGACCTCACCGTCAGCGAGCAGCTCCATGCCGATGTTGGTGTCCACCCGCTGGCCATTGGCCGAGGAGGAGAACATCATCGGCACGACGAGCAGCAGCAGCACCACTGCCAGGACGATCCAGAACAGTGGCCCGGTGAAGATCTTCTTGAAGTTCATGCAGCTCCGTCAGACGCAGATGTGCCTAGCCTGGCTTGAGTGCTAGGGCCTCTAAAGGTACTCGGGCTCCACGTCGCGCGGGTAACCGGTTCGGCGACGTTCGCCGCCAGCTCACTGGTAGATATGCGGAGCCAGGATCCCGACACAGTCGAGGTTGCGGTACTTCTCGGCGAAGTCCAGGCCGTAGCCCACGACGAACTTGTTCGGGATGTCCATGCCGACGTACTTCACGTCGATGTCGACCTTGACCGCGTCGGGCTTGCGGAAGAGCGTGCAGATCTCCAGGGAGGCCGGGCCGCGGGACTCCAGGTTGGTCTTCAGCCAGGACAGCGTGAGCCCGGAGTCGATGATGTCCTCGACGATGAGCACGTGCCGGTTCATCAGGTCCGCGTCGAGGTCCTTCAGGATCCGCACCACCCCGGAGGACTTGGTGCCGGAGCCGTAGGAGGACACCGCCATCCAGTCCATGGTCACATGCGAGCGCAGCGCCCGGGCCAGATCGGCCATGACCATGACCGCACCCTTGAGGACACCGACCAACAGCACATCCTTGTCTGCGTAGTCCCGGTCGATGACTGCTGCAAGTTCTCTGATCTTCGCGTCGATCTCTTCCTTGGTGTAGAGCACCTCGGTGAGATCTGCTTTGACATCCTGAGCGTCCATGGGTGGTGTCCAGCTCCTAGTAGATAAGTCTCGCGTTCCTCAGTTCAGGCGTGGAACGATGACAAGTTTCGCATAGTCCGGGCTCCCCCGCGTCCCGCGGTGCGCGCTGACCCCGCCCTCGAGCTCGATCGGACCCGCGGATCCGCTGCGGTGCAGGAGATTCTCCACGGCGGTGAGCCGCTCGTAGGAGGGGGTGGCGCCGCCCGCGGCGATGACGGCGAGCGCGATCACCCGGCGGCGGATCGCCGGCGGCTCGTCGCCCAGCGCCTGCAGCTCCATCCTCAACTGACCCTCTGCGCCGGGGTCCTCGAGCAGCAGCTCGAAGCGTGCCTTCGCCGCCTGATCCAGATAGTCCGCGTCCTCGGCGGCGATCTGCGCGGTGCGCGCCAGGGAATCCGTGATGCTGCTGCTCAGCCGCGCCTCCAGGTAGGGCAGGATCTCGGTGCGGATCCTGGAGCGCAGGAATCGAGGGGCCGTGTTGGCCGGATCCTGCCAGGGACTCAGCTGCGCGTGGGCGCAGATCTGCTCGGTCTCGTCCCGGGTCAGGCCCAGCAGCGGGCGCCGGAAGGGACCGCGCACCGCCGGGATCCCGGCGAGGCTGCGGGTCCCGGAGCCGCGTGCCAGCCCGAGCAGAACCTGTTCGGCCTGGTCATCGCGGGTATGGCCCAGCAGGATCCGCTGGGCGCCGGTCTGCTCCAGCGCCTGGGCGAATGCCCGGTACCTGGCGGTGCGCGCGGCAGCCTCGGGACCGGCCGTGGAGTTCGGGTCCACTCTCGCCTGCACGGAGATCACCGGGTCCAGGCCCAGGCCGGTGAGCTGGGTCAGCGCCGCGGCGGTGACCGCCTCGCTGTCAGGGTGCAGCTGGTGATCGACGACGACGGCGCCGATCCGCCCGGCACCGGTCGTGCCGTCGGCGGTGCTGCGGCGCCGGTGGTGAAATGCCGCGGCGGCGGCAAGGGCCAGGGAGTCCGCGCCACCGGAGCAGGCCACCAGGGTCATGCCTTCCGGGTCCAGGGCGGCCTCCACGGCGCGCCGGGCTCGATTCACCGCATCAGGGAAGCGCGGGCTCACGCCAGCCTCATGCGCTCGATCCATTCCTGCGGGTGGTGCAGCTCCTGCTCGGTGGGCAGGTGCTCGGGAGATTCCCAGATGATGTTGAAGGAGTCCATGCCGATGGTCTCCACGATGTGCCCGACGAACTTCTGTCCGTCCCGGTACTGTGCAGCCTTGACATCGAGCTGGAGCAGCCTGCGGATGAACTTGTCCAACGGGGTGCGGGTCTTGCCGCGGGCTTCGAAGCGCCGCCGGATGGTCTTCACGCTGGGCACGATCGAGGCGTCCACACCGTCCATGATGACGTTCGCGTGGCCTTCCAGAAGGCTCATCACCGCAGTCAGGTGGGACATCGTCTCGCGGTCCTGCGGAGTCTGGATGACCTCGATCAGGCCGCGCCCGGCCCGGATCTGCTCGATGACCTCACCGAGCCGGTCACCCAGCCCGGAGGCCATGCCCATGGTGGAGGAGCTCAGCTCGGTGATCTTGGACTTCAGATGGTCCGCCAGCCACGGTGCGGCGGCGAACTGCACCCGGTGGGTCTGTTCGTGCAGGCACACCCAGAGCCGGAAGTCTTCGGGGACCACGTTGAGCTCGCGAGTGATCTCCACGACGTTCGGGGCGACCAGGATCAGCCGGTTCTGCGTGAAGGGGTCGAACTGGCCGAGCACGTTGGCGGAGAGGAAGGCCAGCACCGCGCCGAGCTCGGCTCCGGCGAAGGAGGAGCCGAAGACCTGCGCATTGGAGCCCTCCTTGCCCAGTTCTGGCTTCTGCTCCAGGGCGATCTTCAATGCCGGTCCCAGCAGCTCCCGGAAGCTCTGCACGTTGGCCTTGGACCAGGTGGCGCGATCCACGATCAGGGTCTCGGCGGGATCGGCTCCCAGGTTCTGGGCCGCATCCAGGCCGGTGATCCGGTGCACGTGATCCACTGCGGCTGCGGCGGCGCCGCGCAGCGCGGCCACCTCCTGCTGGACCTGGGCAGCGCTGAACCGGGGCCCCGCAGGCGCGACTCGCGCCGCCGTCGTGCTGGCGAGCTCCCAGTTGATCATCAGGTCACCGGCTTGAGCCTCGGAGATGCTGTTCATCTCTCCATCACACCACAACAACCCTTCAGCCGGGGCAGGGCCGGGGCCTCAGCCCATGATCCGGCCGGTCACCTGGTCGAGCAGCTTGTCGCTGAGCATCCGGCGGCCGAAGAGCCCCACCCAGGCGAGGTGCCCCAGCGCGTAGCGGGTGCGTGGCCGTGAGCTGGTGGCGGCGCGCTCGATCACTCGGGCGATGACCTCCGGACCCGAGGCGCGGCGCTGCACGCACGCGGGGTTCAGGATCCCGCGGGCGAGCCCTTCCACGCGGTGCGCGTAGTCCCCGTCCCCGGAGGCTCGGCGGGCCGAGTCCAGTGCGTGGGCGCCCCATTCGGTCTTGATCGCTCCGGGCTGGACCACCACCACGCGGACTCCGAAGGGGGCCACCTCCTGGCGCAGCGAGTCGCTGAAGCCCTCGAGCGCGAACTTCGTGGCGTGGTACCATCCGCCCAGGGGTCCGGCCACCTTCCCCGCCACCGAGGAGACGTTGATGATGGTGCCGGTGCCGTGGGAGCGCATCATGGGCAGGCTCAGCTGCACCAGCCGGGCCAGTCCGAAGAGGTTGACCTCGAACTGCCGGCGCGCCTCCTCCAGCGGCACGTCCTCCACGGCACCGAAGGAGCCGTAGCCGGCGTTGTTCACCAACACGTCGAGCCGTCCGGTGTCCTCCCGGATCTGCTTCACCGCGGTGGTCAGCGAGCCCTCGTCGAGCAGGTCGAGCACCAGCGGGACGACGCCGTCTCCGCGCAGCTCCTCGAGTCGCTCAGCACGGCGCGCGGCGCCGTAGACGAGGTACCCGGCGGCGGCGAGTCTGCGCGCGGTCGCGGCGCCGATCCCCGAAGAGGCACCGGTGACCAGCGCGACGGGCTGAGGGGAGGTCATGCTGTGGGCCTTTGCGTGTGGTGGTGGCGGAATCCGCGAGCGCCCCCGGGTGACCACGGCGAACGCTGGGAGTCGGGGCGAGCCGGAGGGTCCCTTGGGGAGACGGAGAAGACCGCAGGCATGCATCGAGTGGGCGTCTTGAGGGAGGGTTCCTGGCCGGAGCGGCCCTGAGATCCCTGAATTCGATCCCTCAGTTCGCCCACTCGATGAGAGGTGGGGCTGGGTCAGCCCTTGAAACGCTCGATGGAGCGGGTCAGCTCGGCCTCGGCCTCGGCACGGCCTGCCCAGCCTTCGATCTTGACCCACTTGCCGGGCTCGAGGTCCTTATAGCGGGTGAAGAAGTGCTCGATCTCCTGGCGCGTCCACTGATCCACGTCCTCGAGCTCCTGGATGTGGTCGAAGCGCTTGTCCTTGGGCACGCAGAGCAGCTTGGCGTCACCGCCGCCGTCGTCGGTCATGTTCAGCACGCCCACCGGGCGGGACTCCACGACGACGCCGGGAACCAGGTCCACTCCGGGGATCCAGACCATGGCGTCCAGCGGGTCACCGTCTTCTCCGAGGGTGTCATCGAAGTAGCCGTAGTGGGTCGGGTACTGCATCGGGGTGAAGAGCACCCGGTCGAGACGCAGCCGGTGGGTCTCGTGGTCGATCTCGTACTTCACGCGCGAGCCTTCAGGGATTTCGATGGTGACATCGTGGGTCAGGGCCACGGGTCCTCCTCATGTAGAGCGTCAAGGGCGGCGTCATGCGGCCGCGCGGGGTGCCCGTGGGGGCCCCGGTGCGCGCCCGTTTCCACGCCCAAGCGTACACAGTGCACCCGCTCGCAGCGGGACGGAGTCACAGCGCCGCAGGGTCGCCGGGGCACAGCGCCGCAGCGCCGCCGGGTCACAGCGCCGCAGCGCCGCCGGGTCACAGCGCCGCAGCGCCGCCGGGTCACAGCGCCGCAGCGCCGCCGGGTCACAGCGCCGCAGCGCCGCCGGGTCACAGCGCCGCAGCGCCGCCGGGTCACAGCGCCGCAGCGCCGCAGCGCCGCCGGGTCACAGCGCCGCAGCGCCGCCGGGTCACAGGTCCTCGGGGAGCTGCACCCGGGTGCCGAGCTGGGTGCCCAGCGTCCTGGCTCCGGCCCGGACGCGAGCGGTCACGGAGCGGGTGCCGTGTCCAGGCTCGGGGAAGACCCGGTTGATCTGCAGCACCGGGCCCACGCGCTGGAGGTCCACCCGGCCCACGAGCTCGGTGCCGGAGAGCACCGCCATGACGTAGTGGCCATAGCGCCGCTTGTCCTTGGGCACATAGGCCTCGAAGGTGTAGTCGAAGCCGAAGATCCGCCGAGCACGGCCGCGGTCTCGCAGCAACGGATCGAACGGGCCGATCAGTCGGGACTGCGCGGCGGGAGCCGTGCCGGCCGGCGGCAGGTCCTCGGGCGGGCGTTGAAGCAGCTGCGGGTCGCAGTAGCCGAGGTCTTTCCAGCCCGGCACCCGGAGCTCGGTGAGTCCTGCAAGCGCGATGCCGTGGGCGGCGTCGGCGGAGGCGAGGTGGTAGTGGTGCGCGAAGTCGGCCACGGTCATCACCCCCAGGGTTCCCGCGGCTCGGCGCGCCAGGTCGGCGCGCAGCTGCTCCGGCGGCAGGTGGGCGGCCTGAAGGACCGCAGCGGGCAGCGCACGTTCTGGCAGGTCGAAGAGTCGAATGATGCCGTTGCGGGCCGTGATCACCAGCTCCCCGGTGCGGACCATGAGCTCTGCCGCCTGCTTGATCTCCGACCAGCTCCAGCCGGTGGTGCGGGTGGTGCCCAGTGCGGCTTCGATGGCGCCGATCTGTGACCCGTCGGGCGCCGCGGCGACGACCTCCCGGATCCGCTCCCGCATCCCAGTGTCCAGCTGCCGCCCATAGGTCTCGCGGACGCGTTCCCGGCGCAGCTGCAGCAGGGGCCAGTCCTCGATCGGGAACACACAGGCCACCTTGGTGAAGGCCTCGAAGGAGACCGGCTCCCGGTGCAGCGGCGCCCCGGCGGGCCAGAGCGAGGAGTCGACCTCCTCGGCGCGTGCGCTGCGCGGCAGCCGGGTCAGCGTGGTGAGCCGTTGGGCGGTAGAGACCCTGGTCAGCGGGTCCAGCTGGATCAGCCCGATGCCGCGCAGCACCTCAGCCGCATCGTCATAGAACCCGGGACCGGCGGGGGGTGGGATGTGCTGGGCTTCGACGACGACGCCGCGGACCCAGTCCGCGGTGACCGGCTGCGGCGTCGTCGTCGACGGTGCGCAGGCCGTGGTGGCGGCTTCGGTGCGGGCAGGCGTGGGCGCGTCGCCGAGGTGAGTCTCGGGCTCAGTCATCGCCTAAGAAGCGCTTGAGCTCGGCGTTGCCCGTCACCCGGATCTGGAAGCCCGGACGGAGCAGGTCGTTCTTCGGCAGCCGGAACAGGTGCTCCCACTCCGGTTCGACCCCGTGGGCGTCGGGGACCCGCTGGGTGCCGGAGGTGAAGTAGCCCAGAGATTCGGAGACCCGGCGGGAGCGTTCGTTCCAGGTATAGGCGCCCGACTCGGCATATTCCGCGCCGAAGTGGTCAAAGGCCCAGAGCAGCATCGCCCCCCGAGCCTCGGCGCCCAGGCCCTGACCCTGCCGGTCCGCGCGCAGCCAGCTGCCGGAACTGACCGTGCGCAGGATGGGCCAGTCATGGGCGTAGCAGTCCTGCATCCCGATCAGCTCGGCGGGCGCACCGTGTCCGGGCTGCCCGGCTGTGGAAGTCTCGTCGCCGGAGTCTTTGAGAAAGACCCCGAATGCCAGGTGCCAGTGCTCCGGGCTCACCGCGGAGCGGGTGGACCAGAGAAAAGGCAGCGACGCCCTGATGAGCGCTTCCGGGTCCTTCTCATTCCAGGCTTGGCGAAAGGGATTCCGGGTGGTGTGTGTGACCCCAGAGCTTGCGGCGGCCACGTAGGCGGGGAAGTCGGTCTCGCGCACGACGCGCAGCTCTAGGCGGGGAGACTCGATGCGCAGGCCGAAGGGCGGCCAGATCTCCTCCAAGGTTCTCTCGAGGGTCACCGGGGGCTCGCTGGGCTGGGGCATCACATGATCCTAACTTCCCGGTACAACCACGCGGTGTCCCCGGTCACGCATTGCCGCGTACTATGTCTGGCATCACATCATTCGCACCGTAACCGGTGTCTGCCTGGGGGCAGGCACCCCTCAATGAGGAGGACACGATGGACGGGGTCAATTCTCTGGTCATCGCCGTGATCGGCATCGCCATGATGCTGAGCGGCTATTTTCTGTATTCGCGGTTCCTCGCGAAGAAGGTCTATAAGCTCAACGCCGAGTTCAAGACGCCGGCGCACCAGTTCAACGACGGCGTGGACTACGTCCCCACCAACCGTTACGTGCTCTGGGGGCACCACTTCACCTCGGTCGCAGGGGCCGCACCGATCGTGGGGCCCGCCGTCGCCGTGATCTGGGGCTGGCTCCCGGCGTTCCTCTGGGTCACCATCGGCACCGTGTTCATCGCGGGCATGCACGACCTGGGCGCCCTCTGGGCCTCCCAGCGCAACCGCGGACAGTCGATCGGCACACTCTCGGGCCGCTACATCAGCGCCCGCGGCCGCAACCTGTTCCTGGTCGTGGTGTTCCTGCTGCTGCTCATGGTCGTCGCCGCCTTCGCCGTGGTGATCTCCAACCTGCTCGTGGCCCAGCCGGGGTCGGTCATCCCCACCTGGGGTGCCCTGATCGTCGCGCTGGCCGTGGGACAGGCGATCTACCGGTTCCGCTGGAACCTGCTGGCGGTGACCGCCGTCGGCGTGATCGCGCTCTACGGACTGATCATCGTGGGCAACGCCTACCCCATCAGCCTGCCGGAGAGCACCTTCGGGCTGGCGCCCAACGGCGTCTGGATCATCGTGCTCTTCCTCTACGCCGGCATCGCCTCACTGCTGCCGGTGTGGGTGCTGCTGCAGCCGCGTGACTACATCAACGGCGTGCAGCTCTTCATCGGGCTCGGCATCCTCTACGGCGCCACCATGTTCGCCACCCCGACCATCGTGGCCCCGGCGATCAACACGAACCTGCCTGAGGGCACGCCCTCGATGATCCCGCTGCTGTTCGTCACGATCGCCTGTGGCGCGATCTCCGGCTTCCACGGGACTGTGGCCAGCGGCACCACCTCCAAGCAGCTGGACCGTGAGACCGACGCCCGGTTCGTGGGCTACTTCGGCGCCGTGGGCGAGGGGCTGCTGGCGCTGGGCGCGATCATCGCGACCACCGCAGGCTTCCAGACGCTGGCCCAGTGGGAGGACGTCTACGCCTCCTTCAACGACAATCCGGTCGGGAACTTCGTCGAGGGCGGCGGCGCCATCGTCAACGCCGGCCTCGGGATCCCGGTGGACCTCTCGGCCACCATCCTGGCCACCATGGCGGTGCTCTTCGCCGCGACCACCATGGACACCGGTGTCCGCCTGATGCGCTTCGTGGTCCAGGAGATCGGCGAGCTGGCCAAGATCCGGATCGGCGTCATCGCGGCCACGGTGATCGTGATCGTGATCGGCGGAGGCCTGACCTTCTCGCAGGGCGCCGACGGCTCCGGCGGCATGCTGATCTGGCCGCTGTTCGGCACCACCAACCAGCTGCTCGCCTCACTGACCATGGGCATCATTGTGGTGATGCTGATGCGCAAGAGGCGCCCGTTCCTGCCGGTGCTGATCCCGATGGCGATCGTGCTCGTGATGAGCTCCTGGGCCGCAGTGGTCCAGGTGTTCAGCTTCTTCAACGGCGGCGAGTGGCTGCTGTTCTCCATCAACGTGGTGATCATCTTCGCCGCGGTCTGGGTGCTCGCCGAATGCATCATGTCCATGAAGCGGGCCTTGAGCGGGAAGAAGGAGCCCGAGGACGACGTCGCGCTCACCGCAGAGGAGAAGCTCCCGCTGCGCTGAGCCAGGAGCGTTCGTGCCGACGCATTCCGTCGGGCCACCTCACATCGAGTGTGCAATTCGTGCAGGTCTTCGACCCTGATCGGTGGAGAAAGCCGGTCGAATTGCACACTCGATGTGCTTCAGGCGGGGCGCGCTGTCACCGTGCACGCGCTTAACGTCCTTCGGGGAGGCCCTCCACCCACCAGGCGATGTCCTGTGGCTGCGGCATGGTGGTGATCAGTTGGGCGAGCAGCACCCAGGCCGGGGTCGGCTCCAGCACGTGGGCGGATCGGAGCAGCCTGCGCTCCTCGGAGTGCATCAGCAGCCCCGCGGGAGTGTCGATGGCCAGCACCCTGCCGACCTGCTGCCCCTGGACGCCGTTGAACTCCGTGGTGGCCGTGATCACGGCGTATTCTCCTGACCGCAGATCAGCGGCAGGACCAGGCGCGATGCCCGCTACAGCGGATGCCAGCGCCTCCCGAGCCTGGTGCTGCGGGCCGGACTCGGCGGAGATGATCTCCCAGAGCAGACGCTCCTCGATCCGCGCGGGGTCGAAGCCTTTGCTCGGTGCTGGCCGCGCCTGCAGGCCGAGCACGTCGATCAGCACTCGAAAGACGGCGCGCCCGCTCTCCGCCTGCAGGGTGAAGGTCGCGGCGGCGGCGTCGCCGCTGGTGTGCACGATCCCCTGCGGGGACATCCACACGTACCCTCGGATGTGCTCCCCGGTCGAGGCGGTGCGGCTGAGCAAGATCAGGCCCTGCTTCCAGGCCAGGGAATCCATGATCTCCTCGTACCCGGGTGCCGCCTGTCCGGCGCTGAAGAGAACGGCCCCGTCAGCACCGATGATCTGCTGGGCGTCGTTGCTGGGGTCGGGGGCGTTGTCCTGGATCATCGCGTCGAGGGAGGCGGCGCTCACGGTGAAGGAGGTGTGCTGCGTGGTGGCGGTCATGAGGCAGTCTCTTTCCATTCCAGCGCGGAGCGCATCATCCAGCTGATGTTGATCCAGTCTGGGAGCAGGGCCGTTGGGAAGGTCACGGTCATCGACACCTCAACCCCGGATCGTCGGGCCACCCATTGATGCAGGGTGACCGGCACCCCCTCTTCGGTCGTGTGGGCGGCGGAGCGCATCACACCGGGCACCTCCTGGGCGCCGACCTCGTCGTAGTCGAGCTGAAGAAGCCGGTAGTCCCGCAGGGCGGACTGCAGCCCGGGCTCCGCCTGCTGCTGGCCAGCCAGCGTCGCCTCCGGGGTCTGGACCTCTCCGTCCAACGGCACCTGGATCAGCGTCACGTTGGGATGGAAGCCCATCAGTTCCGGCTCTCTGGCGCGTCCGATCACCAGCCCGTCATCCAGGCCGCTGTCATCGAAGTCCCACTCGGGAGGCGCATACAGGATCACCGCTGACCGAGGGTGGTCGTAGCTGTTCGGTGAACTCATCGATTTCCAATCACGATTGATGTTTTCGGTAAGCGATCTACCCCTGGACTTTTTCGGCCTTCTTTCGATCCCGTCGACGGCGCCGGTCCGCGCGGTCTTTAACCTTTCTTTCGTAGACCCACTTGGGCATCAGGAATCGCGGCATTGGGACACCCATGAAGGCGAGAAATCCGACGAACACAGAGGCCACCAGCAGGATCCCCAGAGTGCCCACCACCGACACGGGGAGTTCGACTCTCATGGCATCGGCAGCGGCAGTCGCTGAACCTAGGGAGAACAGCATGAGACCTGGCGGCAGCAGGTAGAGATAGAGCGGCTCCGTCAGGGTTCCATACCAATGCGCGTCGCGGATCCTTCTTGGATATACGAAGAAAAATACCGAAGCGGAGAAGAATACGATTGCTCCAAGAATCCACAGAATAAGCAAACCTTAACCTCCGAAGAACGATTTGAACTTGTCGGCAACGGCCTGTGCCTGCTTCCCCACCTCTTCTTTCACGGTGTCGCCAACAGCTTGGCCCAGTGAGCTTCCCGCGACGCCACCGACGACGCCACCGATCACCGCGCCCACGGCGGTTCCTGGGCCAGGCCCGAAGAATGATCCGACGGCTGCCCCCATGGCGGCACCCGCCTTGGCTCCCGCAGCAGCCCCGACGAAGGCGGTGCCGGCCGAAACGGCGGCCCTCGAGGATTTCTCGGCGACACCCATGTCTGGATGCGCGAGGGAGTCTTCTGACCAGCTGGACGCAGCGGTACTGGCGACGCCGACCGGGGCGGCCACTCTCGAAACGACATTTCCGATCCGGCCCCACGTGGCATACGGCGCAGCCGACCCGGGCCGCGGCACCGTCACCATCTTGGTCCTCGAAGCCGCGGACACGCGGCCGAGCATCACTCGAGCACTGTCGCGCACACCCACCGGCCTCCGGAACGGGCTGAGGGCACCATCTTTGGCGATGAACTGACCTGGATTCTTCACATCCTGGTGACTCCACCCCAGACCCGCGCGAACCAGCTTCTCGCCGATCGGGCTGCTCTTCGACAGGCTCTGAATGAAGTTCGGAGGCCACCCATGGCGCACTGCTCCTCGAACCATCAGACCTCGTGCGGAGTCCACGATGAATGCTGCTCCTGTGAGCCCATAGCCCAGCTGCTCCGCTCCGCTGTCTAGGTTGAGCCCTCCCCACTCAGCCCGGCTGCCAGCCAGCGTCTCGACGTAGTCCGTGTACGGGGTTCCCTGTGCCACGTCGGAACCCTCGTTGGACGAGGGGACGACACGCAGACTTTCCCGTCCGTGCGCTGAGGAGGTGGTGATGGCGGCCAATTCAGCGGCGCACGTGTTCTGCGCGTCATCCTTCGCCTCCGCCAGTGCCTGACACTGGGCCTTGAGCCCTTCAATGGCCTCTTCCCGCGCGGAGCGATCATCGTCGTCGGCTCCCTGCACGCCATCAGTCTCGAAGCTGCCGATATCGTTCAGCAGCTGCGCTCGGGTGGTGGCAAGTTCAGCAAGACGCTCCGCGTACCGGCTCAACGCTCCATAGACTCTCGTGCCAGCGTCTGCGAGTTCCTGGGATACAGAAACAGGGGTCGTGAGAGCACTGTGCAACGCGGGGGCCTCGGGTGCCGAGTACTCCTGCTCGAGGGGGCTCCAGGACTGGGTCGCGGCCCGCATCCCGTGGTGCAGCTCTGCCGCTGCCGTCTCCACGCCCCCGGCAGCTATGCGAACGACATCTGACTCATCGAGCTGCACCACCGTGAAGAGTCCCGCGCTCATGAACGCGATCCTCCCGGCATATCGGGCACGTTCACCGAGGAAGCTCGCGAATGCGTCGTGGAACGCATCTGCTCGTCGCCCTCGGAGAAGTGATTCAAAGCCAGAGAGGCTCCCGCCGTCGCGGATCTGGTCTTCGTGATGACCGCCTCGCTCGTCGGATCGAGAACCTCCACCTGAAGGGCCTCGACGCTGCCGGCCACCACTGGACTCTCCGGCAGTGCCGCCACCAGGGCTTCAACTCTTGCCCGGAGGAACTCCCTGCCCTGCTCGACGTCCTCAACAGAGGCTTCCGTGGAAGCAACGGTCTGGCGCGCGGACACATGATGTATATCGAACTTCATGGAGGCCTTTCGGGCGCCGACCTGGGACCAGGCCATCGATGAACTCACTCAGCTGACTGAACATAAGCTACCCCACCTCCGTCCGATCAGACAGGGGGTGCCCGAGCACGTCCTCGTCGAGGGATCTAAGCAGCGGCGCTGCGCAGGGCCCGCAACCTCAGTCCTGCGTCAGCAGACTCCGCAGGACCGGGACCAGGCCGTCCTCCTCCACCGGGGCGGTGAGCTCGTCGGCGACGTCGACGACCTCCTGGGGAGCCTGCCCCATGGCCACTCCGCGAGCCGCCCAGCCGAGCATCTCGATGTCATTGCGCCCGTCGCCGACGGCCACGGTATCCTCCGCCGGCACCTGCAGCCTCTCACGCAGCGCTTCGAGCGAGGAGCCCTTGGTGACGCCGGCGGCGGCGATGTCCAGCCAAGCCGACCAGCCCACCGAATAGGTCACGCCATGCAGGCCGATGCTCTGCACCGCGAGCGCGAATTCCTCGGCGGTGGACTCGGTGGAGTTGACCACCAGTCGGACAGCCTCGGCCTGCTTCATCTCCTGGAAGCTCACGCCGCGGGCGTCGAGGCCGAAGGACATGTCCTCGAAGCGCTCCGTGGAGAGGAAGTCTCCGAGGGAAGTCTCGATGGCGTAGCGCGCATTCGGCAGCCGATCCACCAGCGCGTCGAGCGCGGAGGCTGGATCGAAGACCCGACGATCCAGCACCTCATAGCCCTCCTCCAGAGACACGTCGATGCGCACGGTCACTCCCCCGTTGCTGCATACCGCGTAGCCGTGTTCGATGCCGAAGGTCTCGATCACTGGAAGCGTCGCCGGAAGCGAACGACCGGTGGAGACCACGACGGTGTGTCCATCTGCCACCAGGGCACGACCGGCCTGCTTCACGGCCTCGGACATGCGGCCGTCATGGAAGACGATCGTGCCGTCCACGTCCAGGCAGACCATCTTCTTGCCCGGCGTGTGGGAGAAGCTGCCACCTGCGCCGGCCGGCGGGATCGAGAACTCTTCAGAAGTTGTCATTGCCGATGTATTCACTGTCATCACACTCGCTCAGAAGGGGTAACCGGTCATTATGCCTCATGGGTCAGTCTCGCACTGCCGCGACCCCTGGTTCGGCACGAATAGGCCGAACTATGGGCTTTTGGGTACTGTTGCCATACTTGTCACTTCGCGTTTCACTGCCGCCGTCCGCCTGGTCCTCAGCCGGGTCGCCGGCAGTGCCAGGGAACCGCGCAGGATTGCGACGCTTCGTAGGAGGCACCACAAATGGACACGACGAACTCGGTCTCCATCACCGGCGGCGGGTATACCGCGCAGATCAGCCTCCTGGGCGGTCAGCTGCTGAACCTCTCGCACCTCGAGGATGAGCTCATCGTGCCCGCCGCGCAGACCGAAGGGGCCTTCGCCGGTGCCGTTCTGGCACCCTGGCCCAACCGGACCAAGGGCGCCAGCTACACCTACGCAGGCGTCGAGCACCTGCTCCCGGTCAATGAGGAGGCCACCGGTGCAGCGCTGCACGGGCTGCTCATCGACACCCCGCTGCGCGTTGTCTCCCAGAAAGAGTCCGAGGTGCAGCTGGCCGGCTGGCTGGAAAGCTCGGAGGGCTACCCCTTCGGCCTGGAGATCGCGCTGACCTACCGGGTCTCCGCCGACCTGGGCCTCGCCGCGACGCTGATGGCTCGCTACCAGCCCGAAGAGCTCGCGGACCCCTCCCTCGAAGAGGACACGGACGCCGCTGAGCCGGAAGGCGAAGCCACCGACCCGAACGACCGCGGGGTGGACGAACTCGACGCCGGTGACGCTGACCTGGAAACCTCTGACGCAGCGGAGCCCGAGGCTGACCCAGCAGACACTGACCAGAACGAGGCTGCCCAGCCCGAGGCTGAGGACTCCGATAACGGAGACCAGGGCGCGGCCGAGGAGGACGCAACTCTCGAGCCCGAGCTCACCGCATCCGTCGGAGAAGACGGCGAGACTGCGCCGGCGGAGGCCACCGTGGCCGGCGTCGATGCTCACGGATCAGAGACCGACGAGTCAGAGACGCGGCTTGCAGATCTCGACCCCGAAGAAGCAGCGAGCGCGCACGCCGCAGCCCCGCGGACGGCGCCGTTCGGGGCTGGCTTCCACCCCTATCTCACCGCCGGAGGTGCGCCGCTGAAGGAATGCCGACTGCGGCTTCCTGCACGGACCATGCTGAAGACCAAGGCCGATGGCAGCGTGACGGGGCGCAAATCAGTCTCGGCGGACTTCGATCTCACCAACGGCCCGCTGCTGGCCGGGCGCAGGATCGATCACGCCTTCACAGACCTCCCCGAGGAGGGCTGGACCGCGGAGCTTGTCCACGGACCCTCGGGGTTCGTGGTGCGCATGATCGCTGACACGCCGTGGGTCCAGGTCTACACCGGGGAGCGGATCGATCGCGCGGGTGTCGCCGTGGAACCGATGACCTGCCCGCCCAACGCGCTGAACAGCGGCGAGGACCTGATCCACCTGGAACCCGGGACATGGTTCCGGGTGGGCTACAGCATCGAAGCGATCCGGGTGGACTGAGCGATCGGTCCGCTCAGGGCCGCCTGAGCTCAGACTCGGAACGCCAGACCCGTCAAATCAGGCGGGCTGGGGAACCCACTGCAGCGGGGCATCGACCACGCAGCGCATGGCGCGCAGCGCCCCGCCGCTGGCCGCGGGCGCCGACTGGGCCGAGGCGGTGCGCACCCTGAAGGTGCTCCACTGCGCGGAGAGCACCCGGGAGTTCAGCTCTTTCTCGATGCGCGGGCGCAGCATGTCTGCCAGCGGTCCGTAGACCCCGCCCAGGACGATGTCGTGGACGTCGAGCAGGTTCATCGCTCCGGCCAGCGCCACCCCCAGCGCCCACCCGGCGCGGTCGATCGCCTCGCAGGCGGTCCGGCCGGCGTCGTCGTCGCGCTGGCTGCGCTCCACCAGGTCCTGCGCGGTGGCGCTGCGCTCCATTCCAGCCGCGGCAAGCAGCGAACGCTTGCCGGCGTAGGTCTCCAGGCACCCGAGCGCCCCGCAGCCACACTGCGGCCCCTCGGGCTCCACGGAGATGTGGCCGATCTCTCCGGCCCAGCCGTGCTGCCCGACGTCGACCACCGAGTCGATGACCACGGCGGCGCCGATGCCCATCTGCGCGGAGACGTAGAGGAAGGTCTGCTCCTGCTGGTCAGCCGCGGCGAGCTCCTGTGCCACGGCGAGCGCAGCGAGCTTGGCCTCGTTGGCGGCATGGATGAATCCACCGAATGCATCACGGTGCTCTCCGACCAGCAGCGGCACCACGTCCACGCCGCGCCAGCCGAGGTTGGGCGCCAGCACCAGGGAATGCTCGTCGGCGCCGATCAGACCGGGCAGCGCCAGGACCGTGCCCACCACGCGGGCACCGCGGGCGGTGGCCTGCTGCGCCACCCGCAGCGCCATCGCCCCGGCCCGGGGCAGCACCTCCGAGGGGTCTGATCCGCGGAAGTCGCCGTCGATGATCTCCTCCGCGAGGGTCTCACCGGTCAGGTCCAGGGCACGGGCTGCCATGAAGTCCACACTGATCTCCACCCCGAGCCCGGCCAGGGTGGCCCGCGCGGGATGCAGCGGCACCGCAGGCCGGCCGCGGGACCCGCCGCCCACCGCCGGGGAACCTTCCCGGATGATCCCCGCCGCGAGCAGATCATCCACCAGACGCGAGACAGTGGAGCGGGTCATGCCGGTGCGCATCGCCAGATCGGCCCGGGAGAGCGGCTCCACGGCGGAGAAGATCTCCTCGGTCAGCAGCAGCAGGTTGGATTCCCGCAGCGTCTCTTGGCGCGCCCCGGGACGGGAGGAGTGATCGCTGACCACCCGGTCTCCGCGCGGGGCGCGGGCGAAGTCGCCGCGCTCCTCTCCGGAGCTGCGGCCCAGCCGCGCCAGCGAGCCCCGGGAGGTCACGCCGAACGCAGTGCTCGATCTCGGTCCTGGCAGGCTGCGGGTAGTGTCTTGGGTCACGGACTTGATCTTAGCCCCATTAGGATTTAGGTTACATCTAGAAACAAAATGAGTGCCGGGTCACAGCTTCCCGGTGCACCCCGGAACCATTCCTTTTCCTTCGCAGGAGGCCCCTATGGCATCGACGCCAGCATCTGACTACAAGCTCTCCTTCGGTCTCTGGACCGTCGGATGGACCGCGCAGGACCAGTTCGGCTCGGCCTCCCGCCCCGAGTTCGAGCCGTGGGAGTACCTTCCGAAGCTGAAGGAGGCCGGCGCGTCCGGTGTCACCTTCCACGACGACGACGTCGCCCCCTTCGGCACCGATGACTCCACGCGGGAGAAGTACTTCACCCGTTTCAAGGAGGTCGCCGACGAGGTCGGCCTGAAGGTGGAGATGGTGACCACTAACACCTTCTCCCACCCGGTCTTCAAGGACGGCGGCCTGACCTCCAACGATCGCTCCGTGCGCCGCTTCGGCCTGCGCAAGCTGCTGCGCAACGTGGACCGCGCCGCCGAGTTCGGCGCAGAGACCTTTGTGATGTGGGGCGGGCGCGAGGGCGCGGAGTACGACGGCTCCAAGGACCTCTTCGCCGCGCACGAGCGCTACGCCGAGGGCGTGGACACCATCGCCAGCTACATCAAGGACAAGGGCTATGACCTGCGCATCGCGCTGGAGCCCAAGCCCAATGAGCCCCGCGGCGACATCTTCCTGCCGACCATCGGCCACGCGCTGGGCTTCATCGCCAAGCTCGAGCACGGCGACATCGTCGGGCTGAACCCGGAGACCGGCCACGAGCAGATGGCCGGGCTGAACTTCACCCACGGCATCGCCCAGGCGCTGTGGGCCGGCAAGCTCTTCCACATCGACCTCAACGGCCAGCGCTCCATCAAGTACGACCAGGACCTGGTCTTCGGCCACGGCGAGCTGGCCTCCGCCTTCTTCACCATCGACCTGCTGGTCAACGGCTTCCCCGGCGGCGGACCGAGCTACGACGGCTGGCTGCACTTCGACTACAAGCCCTCCCGCACCGACTACGTCCAGGGCATCTGGGACTCGGCGAAGGCCAACGTCGAGATGGTCACCATGCTCGCGGACAAGGCCAAGGCCTTCCGCGCCGACCCAGAGGTGCAGGCTGCGCTGAAGGCCTCCGGGGTCTACGAGCTCGGCGAGTCCACCCTGGCCGCCGGTGAGTCGCTGACCGACTTCATCGCCGACACCTCCACCTACGAGTCCTTCGACGTGGACAAGGCGGCCGAGCGCGACTACGGCTTCGTGAACCTCAACCAGCTGGCCATGAAGCACCTGATCGGCTGATCCACAGCCGTTCGAGGCAGGCTCAGCAGAAGCACTGAGCAGCAGCATGTGGCCGGTCACCCCAGAGCCCTGGGGTGACCGGCCACCGCCGCGAGATCCTGCAGAAGCACTCCCCACCACCCACCGAGCTCCACCCGCCAGCCCCGCCGGCCGACCCGCAAGGTCAGTCCGCCCGGACTGACGCGATGAAAGGACACGGCATGCCGACTCTGGTCGCAGGCATCGATTCCTCCACCCAGTCCTGCAAGGTCGTCATCCGTGACGCGGACACCGGAGAGCTGGTCCGCACCGGCTCCGCGAAGCACCCCGAAGGCACCGAGGTCGCCCCCGCGGCCTGGTGGGACGCGCTCCTCGAGGCGATCACAGCGGCCGGCGGACTCGACGACGTCGCGGCCGCATCCATCGGTGGCCAGCAGCACGGCATGGTCGCCCTGGATGCTCAGGGCTCGGTCATCCGCGACGCGCTGCTCTGGAACGACACCCGCTCCGCCGATGCCGCGGACGCGCTGATCACGGAGTACGGCGGCGGATCTGAGGGGGCCGCGGCCTGGACGGCGATGACCGGCTCGGTGCCGGTGGCCTCGCTGACCGTGACCAAGCTGCGCTGGCTCGCCGATGCAGAACCCCGCAACGCCGAGCGCGTGGCCGCCGTCGCACTCCCCCACGACTGGCTGACCTGGAAGCTCTCCGGCTCCACCGAGCTCAGTGATCTGGCCACCGATCGCTCCGACGCCTCCGGGACCGGTTACTTCGACACCGCTGCGGGCAGCTATCGCTTCGACCTGCTCGCCCGTGCCCTGCGGATCACCGAGGACGCCGCCCGTCGCATCATCCTGCCGCGCGTTGCCGGACCCGCCGAGCAGGTGGGCACCGGGGACGCCGCCCGAGGCTGGGGGCATCTGCTGCTGGGCCCGGGCGCAGGCGACAATGCCGCCGCAGCCCTGGGACTCGGGATGAGCACCGGCGACGTCGCCATCTCCATCGGCACCTCGGGAGTGGTCTCTGCGGTCTCGCCCAAGCCGATCCAGGACCCCTCCGGGATGGTCACCGGCTTCGCCGACGCCACCGGGGAGTTCCTGCCGCTGGCGGTCACGCTCAACGGCTCCCGAGTGCTCGACGGCGCCGCGAAGATGCTCGGGGTGGATCATGCCGGGCTCGCCGAGCTCGCACTGGCCGCGGAGCCCGGGGCCAACGGACTGACCCTGGTGCCCTACCTCGAGGGGGAACGCACCCCGAACCTGCCGCACGCGACCGGCTCCTTCATCGGGCTCACCCTGGCCTCGATGAACCCGCAGGACGTGGCCCGCGCCGCGGTGGAGGGACTGCTCTGCGGTCTGGCCGACGGCCTGGAGGCCATGACCTCGCAGGGAGTCCCGGTGGAATCGATCACGCTCATCGGCGGCGCTGCCCGCTCTGCCGCCGTGCAGCAGATCGCTCCGGCGATCCTGGGTCGCGAGGTCACGGTCCCGGCGCCGGGCGAGTACGTGGCCGACGGCGCCGCGAGGCAGGCGGCCTGGGTGCTCAGCGGGTCGGCCACGCCCCCCGCCTGGTCCACGGTGCAGACCCAGACGATCACCGGGACACCGACGCCGCAGGTGCGTGAGGCCTATGCTGCTCGCCGGGAGCTGATCGCTGCGCGCGACTGAGACCCGTGCGCGGCGAGACCTGTGCGCGGCGAGACCTGTGCGCGCCCAGACCGGCCTTCTGCCTGCAAGGGGTCGCGCCCTGGCTTGAATCACAAGGCCGTGGCACACTGTCTGTGATCCGCCCGGCTGAGGACGGTGTCCATACCGGCTGCGGCCGCTGCGCCGTACATCCCGGCGCCACGGTGCGGTTGCCCTGATGCGTTGAGCCAGGAAGGAACCGCATGGCAGCCCAGCAGCGCCAGATCACCCTCACCGAGGTGGCGCGCGCGGCCGGAGTCTCCACCGCCACCGCCTCGCGGGCGATCAACGGCAGCTCGCGTCGGGTCAGCGAGGACATCGCGGCGCGGGTGAAGCGCACCGCGGAGGAGCTGGGCTACCTGCCGAACCTCTCGGCCCAGACGGTGGCCAAGGGCGCCTCCCCCACCGTGGCGGTGCTGCTCAGCGACGTCGCCGACCCCTACTTCAGCGCGATCGCGGCCGGGATCATGTCCGGGGCCAGCGAGGCCGGGCTGATGGTCACCATGGCCGCCTCCGAGCGCAGCCCGGTCCGCGAGCTGGAGATGCTGCGCACCTTCCGCAGCCAGCGACCCCAGGCCATCATCGTCGCGGGCTCCCGAGATGAGGAGAACACCCACACCCAAGAGTTCACGGCCGCACTGCGCGCCTACGCCGAGACCGGCGGGCGCGTCGTCGTGATCACCCAGGGCCCCTCCCCCTTCGACCTGGTGGACATCCAGAACCACGACGGCGCCCGGAAGCTCGCCCATGCCCTGGTCGATCGCGGTGGCCGAGACTTCGGCGTGGTCTCCGGACGGATGACCCTGCAGACGAATGCCGACCGGATCAGCGGCTTCCGCGCCGGCCTGGCCGAACGCGGGATCTCGCTCAGCGACGACGCGATCGTGGAGACCGAGTTCACCCGCGACGGCGGCTATGTGGGGATGCATGAGCTGCTGGCGCGGCGGCAGGACCTCGGTGCCCCGCTGGACACCGTCTTCGCCACCTCGGACATGATGGCCTTCGGCGCGGCGACGGCAATCCGCGACCACGGGCTCCGTGTGGGAGCTGACATCTCGCTGGCAGGCTTCGACAACGTCGGGCTCACCGAGGACATGAACCCGGCGATGACCTCGGTGGAGATCCCGCTGCACGAGCTGGGCCAGAGCGCGGTGCGCCTGGCCCTGGGATCCGGCGCGGAGCCGGTGCGGCTGAAGATCCAGACCCGGGTGGTCCTGCGGGCGAGCACCCCGCAGCGCTGACCGCCCCGGATTGACCGCATCCCGTCGGCACCCCGGCCCCAACGCGGTTCTATCCCCCGGCGACCATAGTCGCGAGATGTGACTCAAACCACGGTTTGGCTTGACTTAGTGTGCGCCATGCAACTAAGTTCTAGGAAACCGCTTACCTTGTGACCTGAATCACGTCGCATCTTCTCGCTGCAGGGTAGCCGAATCACTCTGAGGGGAGCTGCATGAGCGCCATCGGTGTCACCGAGGGGAGCAGCCAGCCGGCGCTGCGTGAAGCCGGCGTCGTGCCGGAGTTCACCGACCCGAACGACAAGCCGCAGAAGAAGCGTCGAAACAGCCGCAAGGGCTACGCCGGGACCAACAACACCAACACCTGGAAGCACGCGCTGAAGACCGACTGGCGGCTCTACACGCTGCTGATCCTGCCGCTGCTGTTCCTGCTGATCTTCCGCTACCTGCCCATGGCCGGCAACGTCATCGCGTTCCGCCGGTTCCGCCCGGGATCCTCGATCTTCGGCGATGAATGGGTCGGGATGCACTACATCGAGATGTTCATCCAGGACCCGACCTTCTGGCGGGTCTTCTGGAACACCATCATCCTGGGCGCGCTGACCCTGGCGATCTGCTTCCCGCTGCCGATCGTGCTCGCGCTGATGTTCAACGAGCTGCGCAGCAACAAGTTCAAGCGGATCGCGCAGTCGATCTCCTACCTGCCGCACTTCATGTCCATCGTGATCGTCGCCGGCATGGTCCTGCAGCTGACCAGCGTCAACGGCACCATCAACCAGATCATCGGCTCCCTCGGCGGGGAGACCATGCCGTTCATGCAGCTTCCGGAATGGTTCCGCACGGTCTATGTCTCCTCCGAGGTCTGGCAGACCGTGGGCTGGGGAACCATCCTCTACCTGGCCGCGCTGACCACGATCGATCCCCAGCTCTATGAGGCGGCCCGGATCGACGGCGCCAACCGCTGGAAGCAGATGTGGCACGTGACCATCCCTGGGATCACCCCGACCATGATCGTGCTGCTGATCCTCAACGTCGGCACCTTCATGGCCGTGGGCTTCGAGAAGGTCCTGCTGCTGTACAACCCGCTGATCTATGAGACAGCCGACATCATCGCCACCTACGTCTACCGGGTGGGCATCACCTCGTCGAACTTCTCCTACGCGGCCGCCATCGGCCTGTTCGAGGCGCTCATCGGCCTGGTCCTGATCCTGTCCGCCAACGGCATCGCCCGCAAGCTCGGAGGTAACTCGCTGTGGTGACCATTCCCGCCGAACCCGGCACCAAGGTCGAGAAGGACCCGCGCATCGGCTCCCGCCCGACCCAGACCATCAAGATCAAGGACTCGAAGTCCTACTCCGCGTTCCGAGTCTTCAACGGGATCGCGATCATCGTGATCTGCGCGGTGACGCTGTATCCCTTCATGAACATCATCGCCCAGTCCTTCTCCTCGGAGGGCTACATCAACGCCGGCGAGGTCAACCTGATCCCGCGCGGATTCAACGTCACCACCTTCGAGGTGGTGATGAGCGATTCGATGTTCTGGCGCAACTACGCGAACACCGTGATCTACACCGTGGTGGCCACCGCCATCGCCATGGTGCTGACCACCTGCTTCGCCTACGCGCTGAGCAAGCGGCACCTGAAGGGACGCAGCTTCTTCATCGGAGTCGCGGTGTTCACGATGTTCTTCAACGGCGGCCTGATCCCGAACTACGTGCTGATCAACGCGATCGGCTTCACCAACACGATCTGGGCGATCGTGCTGCCCAACGCGATCAGCGTGTTCAACCTGCTGGTGATGAAGGCCTTCTTCGAGAACTTCTCCGAGGAGCTGGAGGAGGCCGCCGAGATCGACGGGCTCACCACCTACGGCATCCTGTGGCGGATCGTGATCCCGCTCTCCAAGGCCGTCATGGCGACCATGATCCTGTTCTACGCGGTGAGCTTCTGGAACGCCTGGTTCCAGGCCTTCCTCTATCTGGACCGCAGGGAGCTCTACCCGGTCACCGTGTACCTGCGGAACCTGCTCGCCGGGGCCACCGGCACCGAGCAGATGGGCGGGGCGGCCGGTGAGAGCACGCAGATCGCCTCCAACGTGCAGTCGGTCACGATGCTGCTGACCACGCTGCCGATCATCTGCCTCTACCCGTTCCTGCAGAAGTACTTCGTCCGCGGCATCATGCTCGGCTCCGTCAAGGCTTGACCCACCCCCCGTCGCAGCTCTCCCGCGGCACCAGACCTCGCACCGGATCAATGGATGACCCGGACAGGCACGAAAGGATCACTCGCACATGAACACTCCAGTCACCGGCACCCCTGAGGGACGACGTCGACGCTTCCGGCGCACCTGGCCCATCACCTCCGTCCTGGCCGCCTCGGCGCTGCTGCTGGTCTCCTGCGGCGGCGACGCCGAAGGTGAAGGCGACGCGGCCGCCGAGATCGATATGGAAGCCTCCGGCGCCGGGGCCATGGAGGACTTCGCCGCCGGCGACACCTTCGTGGCCACCGAACCGGTGGAGTTCTCGCTGCTCTATCGCGATCACCCGAACTATCCGATCCAGGACGACTGGGAGTTCCTGAACAAGCTTGAGGAGGAGCACGGGGTGACGCTTGAGACCAGCAACGCTCCGCTCTCGGACTGGGCGGAACGTCGCGCGCTGGTGATCGGCGCCGGTGACGCCCCGGACTTCATCCCGATCACCTACCCCGGGGACGAGACCCAGTTCATCGCCGGCGGGGCGCTGCTGCCGGTGAGCGACTACCTAGACCTGATGCCGAATCTGACCCAGAAGATCGAGGACTGGGAGCTGGAGGAGGACTTCGCCTCGCTCTACCAGGAGGACGGCAAGTTCTACGTGCTCCCGGGGCTCCTGGAGGACCCGCAGCACCAGTACTCCTTCGCGGTGCGCGGTGATATCTGGGACGAGCTGGGACTGGAGGATCCGGAGAGCTTCGAGGAGTTCGCCGATCAGCTGCGGCAGGTCCAGGAGGCCTACCCGGACATGGTCCCCTACTCCGACCGCTGGTCGGAGAACGGGCCCTTGGAGGCGACGCTCAATGTGGTGGCACCGAACTTCGGCACCAGCGCCGGCTGGGGCTACGGCGACGGCATGCACTACGACGCCGAGGCCGATGAGTTCGTCTACGCCGGAGCGATGGAGGAGTACCGGGATCTGCTCGCCTACTTCGCCGGACTGGTGGAGGAGGGCCTGATGGATTCCGAGTCGCTGACCCAGGACGACGACCAGGCGATCCAGAAGTTCGCCTCCGGAGGCTCTGCCGTGATCGGCGCCAACGATCAGGAGCTGCTGACCTACCGCACCTCCATCGAGGAGGTCGGCGACGAGGACATGGAGGTTCGCATGATCCGGGTGCCCGGCGGCCCCGCAGGTGACATGGTCGACGCCAGCCGGCTCGAGTCGGGCATGGCGCTCTCCGCCGATGTCGCCGAGGAGGAGGACTTCGTCGCCCTGCTGCAGTTCCTGGACTGGCTCTACTACTCCGATGAGGGCATGGAGTTCTCCAAGTGGGGTGTGGAGGGCGAGACCTACACCAAGGACGAGGACGGCAGCCGCACGCTGGCGGCGAACATCGACATGAACGGGCTGAACCCCGAGGGCGAGGAGCAGCTCAACGTCGACTACGGCTACCACAACGGCGTGTTCATGCTCGCCCACGGCTCCTCCACGGAACTGGTCCAGTCCATGCTCCGCGACGAGGTCATCGAGTTCCGCGACTCCATGGACTCCAAGGAACGCCTGACCCCGGACCCAGCCCGCCCGCTGGATGAGCTGGAGCGCGAGCGCGCCTCGATCAACCAGACCCAGCTGACCGACCAGGTCCGCACCGCCACCGCCCAGTTCATCCTGGGCCAGCGCGACATCGAGGAATGGGACGCCTTCGTCGCAGAGCTGGAGTCCTCCGGCATGGCCGAGTTCGTGGACCTGCACAACGAGGCCTACCAGCGCGCTCAGGAGACTCTCGACGGCGACGTCGTCGAGGACTGAGCCTGAACGACCCGCTGCTGCGCCCCGGCCCGTTTCGGGCCGGGGCGCACTATCTTGGAGCTCTATGGATATCGATCGCAACGGCCCGCTCAGCCGGGTCACGAACTTCGTGTACCGGCTGCTGATCATCGAGCTCGGCTTCGTGCTGGCCACAGCACCCGCGCTGATCGGCATCTTCCTACTCGATCCCGACCCCAGCAACATCCCGCTCTACGCGGTGTGCGCGCTGCTCTTCGGTCCGGCGATCACCGCCGGAATCTATGCCTGGCGCACCGATCACGACGTCGTGCCCTGGCTGCGCTTCTGGAAGGGCTGGATCGAGGGCCTCGCCCAGTCGCTGCTGATCTGGGTCCCCGCCGTGGCGCTGCTGGCGCTGGCAGCCTTCAACGCCGCCTACGCCCAGGTGGGTCTCGGCTTCATCGTGGCAGGCATCGTGATCGGCGTCGCCGGGGTGATCGCCGCCGTCGCCGCGCTGGTGGTGATCGCGAACTTCTCCTTCCGCGCCCGGGACCTGTTCAAGGTCGCGCTCTACGGGGCGGCGTCGGCTCCGCTGGCCGCACTGGGGATCGTCTCGCTGCTGGTGATCACCGCCGGGCTCATCGTGGTGGTCTCCGACTGGCTGCCAGTGCTGCTGGCCTCGTTCCTGCTGCTGCTGCTGACCCGCACAGTGGCCCCGATGCTGCACCAGATCCGCACCGACCTGGTGATCCAGCAGAACTGACCCGGCGGCCCCGGGGCCTGTAGGCCCCGCATATCGCTGGGCCCACGCAGACCCGGTTCAACCCCTGCCCACTGTGATCGCCCCCTACATCTGTTTATCGCATCCCTATGCCAAGTCCCATGGCTTTGGACGGAAATAGGGAAGGGACATGGCATAGAGATGCGACGGATGGCCAAGGGGCAGAGGGGGCAGCCAGGCACAGGGCCAGCCCGACACGGGGAAGCCGGGCACAGGGAAGCCCCCGACGCTGATGCATCGGGGGCTTCCCTGTGGGAGCGGGCGGCGCCGAGCTAGCTGATCCGGGCCGGGGTGGTCAGCACGCGCTGACCCGTGATCTCCCGCACCGCCCCGGTGAGCTCCAGCTGCGCCTGCAGCGGCAGATCCCCCGCGGAGGGCCCGGCGTAGAGGTCGATGGCCCCGGGCTCCACGATCCGGCGGTAGTCCACGCCGGTGAAGGAGAACCGGTCGGCGTGCACCTGGAAGGTCACCGTGCGGCTCTGACCCGGTGCCAGCTCCACCTTCGCGTAG
The DNA here is from genome assembly GCF_014138825.1 of Nesterenkonia sandarakina. Taxonomy (NCBI): domain Bacteria; kingdom Bacillati; phylum Actinomycetota; class Actinomycetes; order Micrococcales; family Micrococcaceae; genus Nesterenkonia; species Nesterenkonia sandarakina. The sequence continues at coordinate 2,078,493 of NZ_JACJIH010000001.1, forward strand.
CCCAGCAGCTGACGCACCGGGCGGGCCACGGAGGCCACCCGATCGCCGAAGTAGAGCTGGGCGACCTCTTCGGTGGGGCGCTCACCGGTGTTGGTGATCTTCACCGAGACCTCCGTGGCGCCGTCCACGGCGAGCTCCGCATCCGAGACGGTGAGCTCGGAGTACTCCACGGAGGTGTAGCTGAGTCCGTGGCCGAAGGGGTAGAGCGGGGTGGGATCGAGGTTCGAGACGCCCTGGCTGTTCAGGCCCAGCGGGGCTGCGATGTAGCCGGAGGGCTGGCCGCCCGGGTGCACCGGGACCCCGATCGGAAGTCGACCGGTGGGCTCGATGGCGCCGCGGAGCAGATCCGCGAGGGCACCGCCGCCCTCCTCACCGGGGAAGAAGCCCTGCACGATGCCCGCGCAGCGCTCCGCGACGTCACCCAGGGCATAGGGACGACCGGAGGTGACCACGAGCAACACGGGGGTGCCGGTGGCCAGCACGGCTTCGACCAGCTCCTGCTGGGCGCCGGGAAGCTTGAGATCCGCGACGTCACAGCCCTCACCGGAGGTGCCGGCGCCGAACATGCCGGCGAGGTCCCCGACGGTCACCACGGCGATGTCGGCAGCCGCAGCGGACTCAGCCGCCGCCGCGATCTGCGAGTCGTCGTAGTTCACGATCGGCGAGCCGTAGCTGTAGCTGACCTCCGACTCGGGGTAGGCCTCGCGCAGGGACTCCAGCATCGAGGGCATCGGCACGCCGATCCCCTTATGCGGGAAGGTCCCGGCGGGGTACTTGGCCAGCACATGGTTCGGGAAGGAGTAGCAGCCCATCATGGTGCGCGGCTCATCGGCGGAGGGCCCCACCACGGCGATCCGCTTGCCCGCCAGCGATTCAGCTGTGGCCGGCAGGACGCCGTCGTTCTTCAGCAGCACCAGCGACTTCGCCGCCACCTTGCGGGCCAGGGCGCGGTTGCTCGCCGAGTCCAGGTCCGCCGACTCGTCGATGCGAGGCTCCCAGTCGGCGTCGTCCGCACCGCGGTCGAGCAGGCCGAGCTCGGCCTTCTGCCGCAGCACCCGGCGCACCGAGGCGTCGAGAACGGATTCCTCGAGCAGGCCGTCGCGGACCTGCTGGGCCAGCGTGCGGTAGCCGCCGGTATGCGGCAGCTCCACGTCAAGGCCGGCCGAGATGGCCAGCCGAGCGGCCTCGGCCTGGTCAGCGGCCACATGGTGCATCTTCTCCAGGAATGCCACCGACCAGTAGTCCGCGACCACGGTGCCCTCGAAGCCCCACTGCTCGCGCAGCACCTCGGTGAGCAGCCAGTGTGAGGCTGCGGGGGCTTCGCCGTCGATGTCGGCATAGGAGTTCATCACCGAGCCGACCTTGCCCTCCCGGACGGCGAGCTCGAAGGGGTAGAAGATCATGTCGATGAGTTCGCGCCTGCCCATGTGCACCGGGGCGTGGTTGCGCGCCGCACGGGAGGCGGCATAGCCGGCGAAGTGCTTCAGGGTGGCGATGATCCCGGCCGACTGCAGACCCTTCACATAGGCGGTGGCCAGGGTGCCGATCACATAGGGGTCCTCCCCGATGGTCTCCTCCACGCGACCCCAGCGGGCGTCGCGGACCACGTCGAGGACCGGGGAGAGTCCCTGCTGGACTCCGGTGGCGGCCATGTCTGCACCGATTGCGGCCGCCATCTCTTCGATGAGCTCCGGGTCGAAGGTGGCGCCCCAGGCCAGCGAGGTCGGGTAGACCGTGGCCTGGTAGGCGGTGTAGCCGGTGAGGCACTCCTCGTGGGCGATCGCGGGAATCCCGAACCGGTTCGCGGCGATCACCGCGGCCTGGCGCTGGCGCAGGTCCGCAGCACCCTCGGGCACCGAGAGCGCCACCGTGCCGTAGGTGCGGGTCAGGTGGCCCTCGCCGTCGAGGATCTCGGATTCGAAGGGCAGCTTGCCCGAGGACATGGCGTCCTCCATCGGCGCGACCTCCCCCTGGGTGTCCGGATCCTCGCGTATCTCCCAGTGCGAGCCGAGCTGGGAGACCTTCTCCTCCAGCGTCATCTGCGCCAGCAGCGCCTCCGCGCGCTCGGCCGCCGAGAGCGAGGCATCGTTCCAGGGGCCGGTGATCCGGTCGGGGGTCTGGTTGCTCATCTGTGAACTCCTTCGATGTTCGGCGCAGCCGTCGTGGTCGGTGCAGCGCAGTGGTCGCGGTCGGTCGGGGAACAGCGAAGCTGCCGGTCGGGAAGGACCGGCAGCTTCGCTGAGGGATCAATCGGTGGGGCTCAAGCTCACTTGCCGAAGCCTGCGGTCAGCCCGGCCACGATGTGGCGGCGGGCGAGCATGTAGACCACCAGCAGCGGCAGCGCGGAGAGCACGACGGCGGCCAGCGTGGCCGGCACGTCGATGCCGAACTGGCCGCTGTACTCCCACAGTGAGAGCGGCAGCACCCGGACGTCGCTGCTCTGGGTGAGCACCAGCGGGAACAGGAATCCGTTCCAGACCTGCAGCGCCTGGTAGATGCCCACGGTCATCAGCGCCGGCTTGGCCATCGGCAGCACCAGCGCGGTGAGGATCTTCCACTCCCCGGCGCCGTCCACCTTCATCGACTCGAAGAGCTCCATGGGGATGTCGCGGACGAAGTTCACGATGATCAGCACGCTCAGCGGGATCGCGAAGGCGATCTGCGGCAGGATCAGCGCCCAGAGGGTGTCATAGAGACCCAGCTGCTGGATCAGGTAGTACACCGGGATGATCGTGGCCTGCACCGGGATCGCGATGCCCAGCAGGATGACCTGGAACAGCCGCCGCCCGCCCAGGGTGGTGGACCGAGCGATGTAGTACGCGGCCATCACCGAGACCGCCAGCACGACGGCGACGGTGGAGAGCGTCACGATCAGCGAGTTGGTGAAGTAGTGCAGGAAGTCGTTCTGGATCACCCGGATGAACGGTGCCAGCGTGGGGTTCGTGGTGGGCAGCAGCTGGTTCGAGGACCGCAGGTCCTCGCTGGTGCGGAACGAGGTGATGACGATGTAGTAGATCGGCAGGATGATGACGGCCAGCCAGAGCCACCCGCCGAGGCCGCCGAGAATGTTCGGCTTCTCCCCCGGGGCGCCGGTGCGGCGGACCTTGTTCTGCTTCATCTCGCGCTGCTGGAACCCGGGCACCTCGGGGTTCAGCGCTTTGCCGGCGTCGGGAGTCGCGGATTGGGTGCTTGCGGTGTGAGTCATCATGCGCCTGCCTTGTCGCTCTCCATCTTCGATGAACCGGAGATGATGTTCAGCAAGAGGGAGAGGGTCAGTCCGATGGCTACCAGGATCACCGCGATGACCGAGGCGTAGCCGAGGTTGTATGAGCTGAAGCCGGTCACGTACATGTCCAGCGGCAGGATCCGCACTGCGTTGGCGGGCTGGCCGCCGGTGAGCACGAAGATCAGGTCGAAGTAGGTCAGTGATCCGACGAGCATCAGGGTCGAGGAGGTGATGATCGTGTAGCGCAGCTGCGGGATCGTGATCGAGAAGAACTGTCGGACACGTCCGGCGCCGTCGATGGTGGCTGCTTCATACATGGACTGCGGGATCTGGCGGACCCCGGCCTGGTAGAGCAGACCGTGGAAGGGCACGAAGCACCAGCCGACCACGAAGATCATCACCCACATGACCAGGTCGGAGTTCGACAGCCAGTCATTGGGCAGCCAGTCAAAGGGCAGTGCGGCGGAGAGGCCGTAGTTCGGGGAGAACAGCGACTGGAAGGTCAGGCCCACGGCCACCGAGGAGAAGAGCAGCGGCAGGAAGTACAGGACTGCGAGCAGGGCGCGATAGCGCTGCTGGCCCGCCATGAAGACTCCGAGCAGCAGGGCCACGGGCGCCTGGAAGAGGTAGGAGCCGACGACGAAGGTGATCGTCAGGCCCAGTGCGGTCCAGGTGAAGGGCCGGTCGAAGAGCACCGCCTGCCAGTTGGTCAGGCCCACCCATTCGGGGGAGCCCAGAACGTTCCACTCCATGAAGGAGATCACGACCACCCCGAAGAGCGGTATCAGGGCGAATATTCCGAAGAACAAGACGGCAGGCAGGGCCATGAGGAATGAAGGTCCCTTATGACCCGATCCGGTCGTCCTGCTTCGAGCGGCGGTTTCAGTCATGAGCTCGATTCAGATTCTGGTTGTCGGTGCAAGGCAATCGGTTCGGGGCGGCCGATGCAGGCCACCCCGAACCGATTGTTGGATCTATCAGAGAGAGTTCATCGCGTCGACGAACTCCTGGGGAGTCATGTCCCCGCGGAGGATCTGCGAGAGGTTGTCCGTCAGCGGCTGGGCCACCTCGGGAGCGACTGCCTGATCCCAGGAGAGCTGGAAGTGGTTGGCCTCGCCGACCAGGTTGGAGGAGAAGTCGAGGAAATCGGCGTCCTCGGTCTCTGCGATCTGGTCCTCGATGTCAGCCAGCGGCGGCAGCGAGCCGGCCTCCAGCATGGCGGTCACGGTCTCCTCGTTGTAGAGGTTCTCGCTGATGTAGTCGAAGGCGATCTGCTGCTCCTCCTCCGAGGCATCCGCTGAGACCGACCAGAAGTTGGCTGGGTTGCCCACGATGTTCGAGGGGTCACCGGCGCCGTCCTCCAGGGTCGGGAAGGAGGTGAAGCCGAAGTCACCGGACTCCGCGAACTCCGGGAAGTCCTGGTGGATCGTGGAGTAGACCCAGGAGCCCTGCAGCAGCATCGCGGCCTGGCCGTCAGCCAGCAGCTGGGCATCCTCGTTCTGGTCCGCGGTCACCGAGTTGTAGGTGTCGATGTAGCCGCCGTTCTCACCGAGATCCTGCATGGTCTCCAGTGCGAAGAGGATGGACTCGTTGTCCCATGCGCCCTCTTCACCTTCGACGACTGCCTGGAAGACCTCTTCGCCGCCGTGGCGATCGGTGAGGTACTGCAGCCACATCAGCGCCGGCCAGACGGAGCCACCGGCGAGCGAGAAGGGAGCGACGTCGTTCTCATTGAACGTGTCGATGGCTGCCTCGACGTCTTCCCAGGTCTCGGGGATCTCCACGCCGGCCTCATCGAAGACGGCCTGGTTGTAGTACATGACCACTGGCTGCACATCGTTCAGCGGCACCGCGTAGGTGCTGCCGTCGATCTGGCCGTTCTGCCAGACCGAGTCGAAGACCCGGGACTCGAGGTCTCCGGTGTGCTCGCTGAGGTCGACGATGCGCTCTTCCTCGGCGTACTCCAGCAGCGCGCCGCCGGTCCAGGACATGATCAGCGTGGGCGCCTCGCCGGAGCCGACCGCAGTGCGGATCTGACCCTTATAGGAGTCGTTCTCGATGGCTTCGGTGTCGATCTGAGCGTCTTCGTTGGCTTCGTTCCAGCGGTCGAAGTCTTCCTGGATGGCCGGCCAGCCGCCGCCGGTGAGGATCCATGCGTCAGCATTGGCCTCGCCCCCGCCGTTCTCGCCTCCCCCGCCACAGGCGGAGAGTGCCATCAGGGATGTCACGCCCAGGCCTGCAGCGGCCACTCGAGTTGTTCTACGCATCGTCGCGTCCTTTCTCATCAATGCATGCGAGCCCCAGCCGTGTACCGATACATCGCCGAGGTCTTCCCGGCTCTCCGGATCGGCCGGACGGGTGACTCAGCAGTACAGCGCCACAGTCCGGACCAGGAGCGCCTCTGGTGCCAGAGACGGACTCCTCGCAGACTGTGATCTGGATTTCGTCTTGCCGTAAGACTAAATAGCTGGCAGGTGTGTGTCAAGACACAGCAGATGACCGAGGTCACACTGGCGCAACATGATCGGACGGCGTCTTCGGCGAGCACTCCAGGCCAGGAGCTTCGCCGCCCGGAAACCTGTCGAGGCTCGCTGGATCAACAGCGAGCAGCTCCCGGGAGGCGAAGCGCAGGTCTCAGTCGGTGGGCTGCGTGGCGTTCATGTTCTCGGCGAACTCCTCGGGTGTGAGGCTTCCATCGAAGACCTGACCCAGGTTCTCCAGCAGCGCGCGCTCCTGACTGGGGTCCACCGCCTGATCCCAGGAGAGCTGGAAGTTCGGCGCCTCGGTGACCATGCCGTAGGCGAAGTCCAGGAACTCCGGGTCCTCGGTCTCGGCGATCTTGTCCTCGAGTCCGGTCAGCGGTGGGATGTTGCCGGTCTCGAGCATGCCGTCGACGTAGTCGTCGTTGAACAGCCACTCCGAGAGGTAATCGATACCGGCCTGCTGCTCTTCCTCCGTGGCGTTCGCCGAGACGGACCAGAAGTTGGCGGGGTTGCCCACGATGCTGTTCGGGTCACCCTCGCCGCCGGGGATCGACGGGAAGGTGGTCACCCCGAGATTGCCGGACTCCATGAATTCCGGGCTCTCCTCGAGCAGCCGCGAGTACACCCAGGACCCCTGGAGCACCATGGCCGAGAGCCCGTCTGCCACCAGGTGGGCATCCTCATTATTGTCTGCCACCACAGAGGCGAAGCCGGGATCGAAAGCACCTGCCTCCACGAGTTCCTGGATCCGCTCCATGGCCTCGATGATCGCCGGATGCGACCAGGCATCGGGCTCCCCTGCCACCACGGCCTCGAAGGCTTCGGGGCCACCGATCCGATCGGTGAGGTAGGAGGCCCACATCAGCATCGGCCAGAGCGAGCCGCCGGCCAGTGAGAACGGGTGCACACCCTGGTCCTGGAAGACCTCGACGGCCTCAAGCATCTCGTCCCAGTCGGTGGGCACCTCGATGCCGGCCTCGTCGAAGAGCTCCTGGTTGTAATACATCATCACGGGCTGCACGTTGTTCATCGGCACCGCATAGGTGGCGCCGTCGACCTCGCCGTTGGCCACCACTGAATCGATGAGCCTCTCGCGGAGATCTGCGGTCGGTTCGGTGATGTCGGTGACATAGTCGCCCTCGACGTACTCCAGCAGCCCACCACCGGTCCAGCCGACGATCAGCGTAGGAGCCTCGCCGGAGCCCACCGCGGTGCGGATCCGCTCCTTATAGATGTCGTTGGCGAAGCTCTCCACCGTGAAGGTCTGCTCCGGGTTCTCCTCGTTCCAGGCCTCGAAGTCCTCTTCCACCACGGTCCAGACTCCGCCGTTGAGCACCCAGGCGTCGGGCTCGGTGCTCCCGGCGTCACCGCCGCCGCAGGCGGAGAGCCCGAGAAGGGACCCCGCGGCCAGGACGGCGGTGCTCAGTTTTGCTTTTCTTCCCCACATAGAAATCAATTCCCTGTCTCATCAAAGTGCGAGTGATCTTCTGATAGATGCGTTGCAGCACGCGCGGACCTGCATCTGCAGCGCGATGCCTGCGCCGGGGCGGGTCAGCCGTGGCAGGCGTTTCCTCAGGCGACGAGCGCGTAGAAGCCCCAGCTGAGGAAGAAGGCCATGAATCCGATGGCGGTGGCCATCACGGACCAGGTCTTCAAAGTGGTGATCGTGTCGAAGCCGCAGAAGCGGCCCACCAGCCAGAAGCCGGAGTCGTTGAAGTGCGAGAACGTGATCGATCCCGCCACGATGGCGACCACCAGGGCCGCCAGGGCGAAGCCGTCGAGTCCCAGTTCCATGACGCCGGGGGCCATGATCCCGCCCGCGGTGGTCGCAGCCACGGTGGCCGAGCCCTGCGCGACGCGGATGACCACGGCGACCAGGAATCCGGCGAGGATCACCGGGAGTCCCATCGCGTCCAGGCCTTCGGCGATGGATCCGCCGATCCCGGTGGCGGTGAGCACCGCGCCGAAGGCGCCGCCGGCGCCGGTGATCAGGATGATCGAGCAGACCGGAGCCAGCGCGTTGTCGATCAGGTCAGAGAGCGCGTCGCCGAGCTTGCCCGAGCCCTTGCGCGGCCTGATGAAGAGCAGGTACATCGCGATCAGGGTGGAGATCAGCAGCGCCACCGGGGTGGGGCCGATCAGCTGGGAGAGCGCGTACCCGAAGCTGTCCTCGCTGATCCGCCCGTCCGCTGCCAGCGTGTTGGAGAGCGCGTTGTAGAAGATCAGCGCCAGTGGCAGCAGCAGCACCAGGATGACGGTGCCGAAGGCCGGGCGCTCGTGCTCCTCGGTGACCCGGGACTCGCCGAAGAGGTTCGGCACCGGGAAGTTCGGGTAGCCCTTGGCCATGACCAGTCCCAGCCGGTAGCCGGCCAGGTACCAGGTCGGAAGCCCGACCATCAGGGCCACGATCAGCACCAGCCCGATGTCGGCGCCCATGACCGTGGCCGCCGCCGTCGGTCCCGGGTGCGGCGGGGTCAGCGCATGCATCATCAGGAAGGCACCGATGGAGGGCAGCACGTAGAGCATGAAGCTGCCCCCGAGCCGTCGCGCCACCGTGTAGATCACCGGCAGCATCACGATGAAGCCGGCATCCAGGAAGATCGGGAAGGCGTAGAACAGCGAGGCCACGGCCAAGGCCAGCGGCGCCCGCTTCTCCCCGAAGGTCTTCAGCATCTTGTCCGCCAGGACCTGGGCGCCGCCGGAGACCTCGACCAGCCGGCCGAGCACGGCACCGAAGCCGATGAGCAGCGCCACGTTGCCCACGGTGGTGGAGAAGCCGCCGACGACCACCGAGAGCACGTCGCCCACGGCGATGCCCGCCGCCAGAGCCGTGACCAGCGAGACGATGATCAGCGAGAAGAAGGCATGGAGCTTCACCTTCACGATCAGCACCAGCAGCAGGACGATCGAGCCCAGCGCCAGAGTCAGCAGGGCCGCCGTGGGCAGCTCGAAGGCGAGGTGAGTTCCTCGTTCACTTCTTGCCCTTCGGAGCGGGACCGAGCTCACGGACGAGCTCACCCATGCGGGCGTAGGCCTTGTTGCGGTAGGCGATGAGCTCAGCCTTGGTGGCCTCGTCGAAGTCTCCGGTCCAGCCCTTGCCGTTCTTGAGCCCGTGCCGACCGGCCTCGACGTTCTCCGTCAGCAGCGCCGGGGCGGCAAGCCGCTCGCCGTAGGCCTCGGAGAGCGTATTGAATCCGAGCCCGTAGACGTCCAGCCCGGCCTGGTCCGCGATCGCGAACGGGCCGAAGAAGCCCAGCCTGAAGCCGAAGGTCGTGCGCACCACGGTGTCCACGTCCTCGGCGGTGGCGATGCCCTCCTCCACCACCGAGGCGGCCTCCTTGAGCAGCGCGTACTGCAGCCGGTTGAGCACCATGCCGGGAGTGTCGGCGACCTCGGCGCCCTCGCGGCCGGCCCGGGCCAGCAGGTCCTTCACCGCGTCGACGACGTCGGGCGTGGTGGCCTCTCCGGAGACCAGCTCCACGCCTGGGATGAAGGGCGCGGGGTTGGAGAAGTGCACGGTGAGGAAGCGCTCGGGGTGTTTGACCGCTGAGACCAGGACGTGGACCGGGATCGTGGAGGTGTTGGTCCCGATGATCGCGTCCGGCCGGGCGTGTGCCGAGATCTTGCCCAGCACCTCCCGCTTGACCTCGGGGGACTCGAACACCGCCTCCTCGATGAAGTCTGCCTCGGCGACAGCCTCCTCCAGGGTGCGCCCGGCGCTGAGGTTGGCCTTGATGCGCTCGGTGGAGCCGGCGGTGTAGAGACCCTGGTCCTCGAACTCCTGGGCCTCGGTCAGGAGGCGGGCGAGGCCCTTGCGCGCGGCGTCGACGTCGACGTCGACGATCTCCACCTGCAGGTCGGCGAGCGCCAGGGACTGGGCGATCCCGCCGCCCATGTAGCCGGCGCCGACGACGGTGACAGTGTTGATGGTTCTAGCCATGGGTCTCAGATCTCTTTCGTCATGGGGTTTCGGGCACCACCGTGCTCTGGTGGCGCAACGGGTGAGCGGACCGACGGGTCCGCGGGTCTCTAGGCGCCTTCGGCGGCGGCGGCCGCGCGCAGCGGGGAGTTCTCCGCCGAGGTGAGGACCTGACGGATGTAGTCGCGGTTCTCAGCGCAGACGCCGATGGAATCGGAGCCGTAGTGCTCGCAGCAGAATGGGCCGCTGTAGCCGAGCTCCAGGGCGCGGCGAATGATCTTGCGGTAGTTGATCAGTCCATACTTCAGCGGCATGGGGGCCGATGAGTAGCCTCCGACCGCCGGATCCTCATCCCGGGTGTAGTTCTTGATGTGCCAGAAGTTCGCATGCGGCAGCACCTTCTCGAACATCTCCTCGTAGCCCGGCATCGGGCGGTGCAGCCGGATGAAGTTGCCCAGATCCGGGTTCAGCCCCACTGCGGGGTGGTTCACCTCGCCGTGGAAGGCGACCGCCTCGTCGGCCGTGCCCAGGAAGGTGTCCTCATACATCTCCAGGCTCAGTTCGATGCCGTTGGCCTGGGCGTGGTCGCCGAGTTCGCGCACTCGCTCCACGGCCAGGGGCCGCAGCGCGGGATCGTCCTGGTGCCCCTCGGCGAGCCAGAACCAGAGTGCCTTCTCCTGCGCCGGCGTCAGCGCCTGCATGAAGCCGGTGTTCACGATCGTGGCCCCGAACTCCGGGGCGATGTCGATCAGCCGGTGGGCATCGGCGAGGTTGGTCTCTCCGTGCTCGCGGTCGATGACCGAGTTCCGGGTCATCGAGATGGACGAGATCTTCAGCCCCTCGTCGGAGAGGACCTTCTTGAACTCCTCCAGTCGGGCTGGCGAGAGCTTCTGCAGCGGCAGCCATGCATCGGTGGGGTCGATGTGATCGAACCCGAGTTCGCGCATCTGACGCAGGCAGTCGGACCAGTAGGTCGTCGACGCCTGCCAGACCGGAACGCCCTCAGAGGTCTTGCCTCCAAAGGCGAGCATGTTGCCGGCGATGGGCCATGAGGCTGCTGTGAACATTTGTTCCCTTCAAACGTGCGTGCGGATTCATCTTTGGTCAGTTGTGGTGCTGTGTCAAGCGTCACACCGGTGAACCGGCATGCTGATGAGCGCTCAGGGGGCCGCTGACCTAGGCTTTTGCGGTCTCGGCGGCGATCTCGAGAAGATTCAGATAACCCTCGAGCCTCCAGGCCGCGCGGCCGACGAAGAGCCCCTCGACCCCCGGGATGTCCAAGAGCTCCGCGGCGTTGTCTGCGGAGACGGATCCCCCGTAGAGCAGGGCCTGGACCTTTCCGGAGAACTCTTCGGAGAGCACCTCGAAGGGTTCGCGCAGCTCCGCGACCTTCGCCGGCCGGCCCTGGGCCCCGATCGCCCAGATGGGCTCATAGGCGATGAGCACCCGGCCCAGCTGATCCTCCGGAAGCCCGCGCAGGGCGCCTCGGGCCTGGTCCAAGAGATACTCAGAGGTCCCACCGCGCTCCTGGACCTCGGCAGGCTCCCCGATGCACAGCAGGGGAACCAGGCCGTGGCGCAGCGTGCTCGCCACCTTCAGCCGCGTCGTCTCGATGGTCTCCCCGAAGTGCTCTCGACGTTCCGAGTGCCCGATCTCCACCATCGTGGCGCCGGCATCGGCGGCCTGTGGGACCGAGATCTCCCCGGTCCAGGCTCCGCCGTCCTCCCAGTGGGCGTTCTGCGCGCCCAGGCGCACCGTCCGGGTGGAGCTCGGGCCGAGCTCCTGGGCCACAGTGGTCAGCGCGGTGTAGGGCGGGATGATGAAGGGCTGGACGCGCTCCAGCAGCTCCGGCCGCTGCTCGAGGGCCGAGCGCAGGTCACGGGCGTAGCTTCGCGCCTCGGAGACGGTCTTGTTCATCTTCCAGCTGGTGCCGATCCAGCGGATCATCAGGAGACCGACTTCAGCCGCTCGGCGAGGGCAGTCATCAGCAGCGCGAAGGACGTGGCCCCTGGGTCCGGAGTGCCCAGGGACTTCTCCCCCAGCACCCGGGAGCGACCGAGCCGGGCCTTGAGCTCTGCGGTCGACGCCGCAGCCTCGGTCGCCACGGAGGCGGCCGCGGCCAGAGCGGCGGAGAGAGACTCCTCGGCCTGGAACTGCTTGTCCAGCGTCTGCGCGAAGGGCGCGGCGGCGTCGACCATGGTCTTGTCCCCCGGCTGGGCGCCGCCCAGCCGCTGGACCGCCTCCACGGCGTTGAGCAGCGCCTCGACCCCGGCGGAGGAGTCCGGGGCGGCGTCGTCGGCGAGCGCACGTCCGGCGGCGGTCAGCGCCGAGCCCCACAGGGCCCCGGAGGTGCCGCCTGCGGATTCGGCCCAGGCGGTGCCGGCGTGGACCAGGAGCGTGCGGGCTCCGGCGCCGCGCTCACGCGCCTTGCGCCCGGCCTCCACAGCTCCGCGGCTGCCCAGCACCATCCCCTGGCCGTGATCGCCGTCCCCGGCGACGGCGTCGAGCTGGCCCAGCTCGGCCTCATGGGTGGCGCAGACCTCGGCGAAGAGCTCAAGGATCTCCTGGACCGACTCGGCGCCGCGCTGGGAGTCTGCCGTGGCCTCGGGCACGCTCTCCTCACCGGGTGTGTAGAACTCGGTGCGCGGGGCACGCTCTGCGTGGGCCGGGAGCCCGCGGGGCTCACCGCGCCGGTAGGCAGGGGTGTCCACGGCCGCAGTCCAGTGCTGCTCCAGCTCTTCGTCGAGGAAGACCAGGGTCAGCGAGAGTCCGGCCATGTCGAGGCTGGTGACGAACTCCCCGACCTCGGGCTGCACGGCGGTGAGTCCCGCCTCGGAGAGTCGCTCGGCGATGCGGTGGTAGACGACGAAGAGCTCTTCGTACTTGACCCGGCCCAGCCCATTGAGCAGCACCGCGACCCGGCCGGAGCCGGCCTCGGGAGCGTCCTCCATGATGCCTTCGAAGAGCAGGTCAGCGACCTCCGCTGCGGTGCCCATCGGGATCTCGCGGATCCCGGGTTCACCGTGGATGCCGAGGCCCACCCCCATGGTTCCGTCGGGGACGTGGAACAGCGGCTCCTCGGCGCCGGGCAGCGTGCAGCCGTCGAAGGCGACGCCGAAGGAGCGCGTCGCGTCATTGGCCTTCCAGGCGATGCGCTCCGCCTCGTCGATCTCGGCCCCGGCCTCGATGGCGGCACCGGCGATCTTGAAGACCGGAAGGTCTCCGGCGATGCCTCGGCGGTCCCGGTGGTTCTCCCGGGTGTTGGAGGCGATGTCATCGCTGACCCGGATGATCCGGACATCCACGCCCTCGGCGCGCAGCTTCTCCGCCGCGGCGCCGAAGTGCAGGACATCTCCGGCGTAGTTGCCGAATCCCATGATCACCCCGCCGCCGTTCTCGGCATTGCGGGCCACCGAGTAGACCTGGGAGGCCGAGGGCGAGGAGAAGATGTTCCCGCAGGGAGCGCCGTGTCCCATGCCGGGTCCGACCCAGCCGGCGAAGGCCGGGTAGTGCCCGGATCCGCCGCCGATCACCAGGGCGGGCTGGCCCGCAGGAGTCTCGGTGGACCGCACGACGCCGCCATGGACGGCGGTGACATACTCGGAGTGTGCTGCCGCGAAGCCAAGCACGGCCTCCTGAGAGAAGGTGGATGCTGAATTGAGCAGGTAGGTCATGGCTGTCCTTGTGGTCCCGGATCCGCACTCCCGAGACCGGCAGTACAGATGTTCACTGACATATGTGCTGAGGCCACACTAGAGCAGATGGCGTGATCGGCACCACTCCTGCGGCGGATTCGCCGCGGCATGGAAGATACGATGTCCCGATGGAGGCAACTGAGGTCATGAAGGAGGCAGCGGCGAGCACGTCCGAGCTCGAACGGCTCTACCGCGCCGCCCAGCTCTACTACGAGCAGGGCGCCACGCAGGCTGAGGTGGCCGAGCAGCTGAAGATCTCACGGCCTTCGGTGAGCCGGATGCTTGCCGAGGCACGGGCGCAGGGGATCGTCGAGATCCGCGTGCATCGTCCGACCTCGACAGGCATGGATGAGCTCAGCGAACGGCTCAGGATCCGGCTCGGGCTCGACGGCGTGCACCTGGCTCCGGGGGACCAGTCGGAGCGGGTCGGCCTCGGGCTGGGCCCGGTGACCCGGCAGGCTCTGGCCGCCGCGAACCTGCGTGCCGGGGATGTGCTGCTGCTCGCCTCCGGGGAGACCACCTATGCGCTGGCGCAGCAGCGGCTGGGGAACTTCTCCGGGGTGGTGGTGGCACCGACGGTGGGCGGGCAGGCCGAGCCAGACCCGTGGCACCAGACCAACGAGGTGGTGCGCGCCTTCGCCGCCACCTCGGGCGGCTATCCGCACTACCTCTTCGCCCCCTCGATGCCCTCCGAGGCCCTGCTCTCAGCCCTGCAGGATGACCCCGGGTACCGCCAGGTGATCGCCGACTGGAATTCGGCCAAGGTGGCGCTGGTGGGCATCGGCGCCGCCCCGCTCTCGCGCAGCTCGATCGCCCAGTCGGTGCCTCGGCACCACCCGAACCTGGCGAAGTCGATCGGGGATGTGTGCCTGGCGTTCTATGACCCGCAGGGCAACGAGATCACCTTTCCAGGCAATGAGCGCATGGTGCGGATCCCCGGAGAGACCCTGCGGGCCGTGCCGACCCGGATCGCGGCGGCAGTCGGGGCCCATAAGGCGCCGAGCATCATTGCAGCGGCCAACGCAGGGTGGTTCAACATCCTGGTGACCGACGAGGCCACCGCTCGTGCGGTGGACCGCCAGCCCTAGCTGCAGCTGCCGGTGCCCTCGTAGCGGGTGATCGCTGCGACCTTCTCCGCCGAGGCGCTCGAGGCGTCGAACTCGTGGCTCAGCCACTCGGTCACCAGCTTCCGGGCCAGCTCCTTGCCGATCACGCGTTCACCCATGCACAGCACCTGGGCGTTGTTCGAGAGCACCGCGCGCTCCACCGAGTAGGCATCGTGAGCCGTCACGGCACGGACCCCCTTGACCTTATTGGCCGAGATCGCCACACCCAGTCCGGTGCCGCAGATCAGCAGCGCCCGGTCCGCCTGGCCTGCGGCGACCTGCTCTGCCGCCGCCACCGCGATGTTGGGGTACGCGGTCTTGTCGGAGTCATCGCCGACGCCGACGTCAATCACCGAGGCCACCCGAGGGTCAGCCTCCAGATCGGCCTTCAACGCCGCCTTATAGGAGTAGCCGGCTTCATCGCTGCCGATGACGATGCGGAACTGACGCTTCATGATGTCTCCTCGACTGGTACCTGGGGTCTGCCTCCATGCTACGTGTCGCCGAACAAACGTCAAATACATCTGTTCAGATACGTGCCCCGGGTATGCGAGAGCCCCCCGGCGGCACCTGGAAGATGCTGCCGGGGGGCTCCGGCCGGCCCTGAATGTCAGGGCTGGTGATGCTGGCTCTAGGAGACCGCGCCGGCCTTGTCGAGGTGGGAGCGGATGAACCACTGGAACAGCTCGAGCTCCTTGGCCTGCCCGATGAGCAGGTCCTCGGTGATCGGATCCAGCTCGCCGACCTTGTTGAGCACATCGCGGTGGTCTCCGATGACCCCGTCGTAGACCTTCTCCAGCTCGGCCAGGTGAGTCGAACCATCGGCCTTGAACAGCGGGTAGTCCTCCCAGTGACGCTTGGAGACCAGTTCCCCGCTGAGCCCGGAGGGGGATCCGCCGAGGGTGGCGATGCGCTCGGCGACCTCGTCGGCGAAGCCGCGCACGACCTCGGTCTGCGGGTCGAGCATCTCGTGGATGGCGATGAAGTTCGGGCCCACCACGTTCCAGTGCACGTGCTTGAGCACGAGGTGGAGATCGTTCAGCGCGTACAGGCGGGACTGCAGCAGTCCGGCGATCTCGTGGCCGTTCTCCTGGGCAAGACCTGGTGCGGTGTAGTCGGAGTACTTCTGAGTCATGTGACACTCCTTGTGCTGTTGCGGCAACGGGCGCTGTTCGGCGCCGACCCTGTTGATACTAATGATTCAGAAAAGCGCTGGCTAGGCAGATGAGCCTAGCCTCAGTTGAGCTCGCTCACGTGCTGGGCTCGATGACCTCAAGGCCACCGAGATAGGGGCGCAGCGCGGCGGGAACCCGCACGGTGCCGTCGGCCTGCTGATGGTTCTCCAGGATGGCCACCAGCCAGCGCGTGGTCGCCAGGGTGCCGTTCAGCGTGGCCAGCGGCGTCGTCGGCCCTTTGCTGCCGTCGTCCTTCAGCGTGCGCTCTCGGATGTTCAGTCGGCGTGCCTGGAAGGTGGTGCAGTCCGAGGTGGAGGTCAGTTCACGGTAGGTCTGCTGCGAGGGCACCCAGGCCTCACAGTCGTACTTCCGGGCGGCAGAGAGGCCGAGATCTCCGGCGGCGATGTCGACCACCCGGTAGGGCAGCTCCATCTTCTGCAGCATCTGCTCCTCCCATGCCA
The DNA here is from genome assembly GCF_014138825.1 of Nesterenkonia sandarakina. Lineage (NCBI taxonomy): Bacteria > Bacillati > Actinomycetota > Actinomycetes > Micrococcales > Micrococcaceae > Nesterenkonia > Nesterenkonia sandarakina. Next base: position 2,094,558 of record NZ_JACJIH010000001.1, read on the forward strand.
GCAGCTTGGCGTGCTCGGCGGCGGACTCTTCCTCGGTGCAGAAGACGAACATCTCCAGCTTGTTGAACTGGTGCACTCGCAGGATCCCGCGGGTGTCTCGGCCGTGGGAGCCGGCCTCCCGGCGGTAGCAGGTGGACCAGCCGGCGATCCGCTCCGGTCCCTGCCCAAGGTCGAGGATCTCATCGGAGTGATACCCCGCGATGGCCACCTCCGAGGTCCCCACCAGGTAGAGGTCGTCGCGTTCCAGCCGGTAGATCTCGTCGTCGTGTTCCACGTCGAATCCGGTGCCGGCCATGGTCTCCGGGCGGACCAGGGTGGGGGTGATCATCGGGGTGAAGCCGGCCTCGACCGCCTGGTCCATGCCCATCTGCATCATCGCCAGCTCCAGGCGTGCCCCGATGCCCTTGAGGAAGTAGAAGCGCGAACCGGAGACCTTCGCGCCGCGTTCCATGTCCAGAGCCGCGAAGGACTCGGCGAGCTCGAGGTGGTCCTTGGGCGTGAAGCCCTCGGCGTCGAAGTCACGGACCGCTCCCTCTTCCCGGAGCACCACGAAGTCGTCTTCACCGCCGGCGGGAACCCCCTCGTGGATCAGGTTGGGGAAGGCGCCCTGGAGTCCTCGAAGCTGCTCCTCGGCCTGCGCAGACTCGGCCTCGGCGGCCTTGACCTGATTCGAGAGCTCCTTGACCTCGGCGAGGAGCTGCTGCTTCTCCTCACCGGCGGCCTGAGCGACCTTCTTGCCGAAGGACTTCTGCTCCGCGCGCAGCGTCTCGAAGCGAGTGATGGCCGCACTGCGGGTCTGCGCCGCGGCGATGAGTGAGTCCACGGCGGACTCCTCCGCCTGACGTGCGCGCTGGCTGGCCCGGTACTTCTCGGGATTCTCGATGAGGTCCTTGATGTCGATCACGCCCCTTAGCCTATCGCCACCGGGGCGGCGCTCGGAGTGGCGATCCGGCGCCGAGCCCGCAGGCGCCGGATCGAGGCCCTTGAGGCTCAGGGGATGCCGTGAACCCACGGCAGTAGACTGACGCTGATGACTACTGCCACGCTCAGCGCGCTCCTCTGGTCCACGCTCGTCCTCGCCGCGATCCTTCTGATCGCCGTGGTGTGGCTGGGCGTTGCCCACCGCCGGCTGCGTCGACGCACCGAGGAGCTCACCCAGGAGCTCGATCGCGCGCCCAGCGGGCGCTCCCAGGCGGGCGATGCGCCGGGACGCCTGGTGGCCGTGGTGGTCAACCCCACCAAGGACTCCGCCGACGACGTCGTGCGTCAGATCCATTCCGGATGTTCCCGGGCAGGGATGCCGGCACCGCTGGTGATGGCCTCCAGCGCCGAGGACCCCGGGCATGAGATGACCCGCAGGGCGCTGCAGGCCGGCGCGAGCGTGGTCATCGCAGTCGGCGGCGACGGCACCGTGCGCGCCGTGGCGGCCGAGCTCACCGGCTCGGAGACCGCGCTGGGCATCGTGCCGCTGGGCACCGGGAACCTCTTCGCCCGCAACGTGGGGCTGCCATACCAGGATCTGCGGGCCTGCGTGGATGAGGCCCTGCATGGCCGAAGCCACCGCGTGGACAGCCTGGATCTGAGCCTGGAGCGCGCCGATGGACGCATTGACGAGGAGATCTCGCTGGTGATCGCCGGCGGTGGTCTGGATGCGGAAGTCATGGGCGACACCCGCGACGCGCTGAAGCAGCGTGCCGGCTGGCTGGCCTACGGCGAGGCCGGATTGCGCCACATCATGGGCTCGCGCTCGAGCATCACCATCACGGTCGACGACGGCGAGGCGCAGCCTCACCGGGTGCGCTCGGTGCTGCTGGCCAACTGCGGGTCGCTGCAGGCCGGCATGGTGCTGGTGCCCTCTGCCAAGTTCGACGACGGCCACATGGACGCGGTCCTCTTCAGTCCCCGACATGCCTGGGACTGGGCGAGGATCATGGCGAAGACCGTGACCCGCTTCGCCGCGGACATCCCGGTGATGACCGTGCGTCAGGCCAAACGCGCCACCGTCACGATGGACGAGCCGATGCCCTTCCAGATCGACGGCGACGCGGTCGGCGAGGTCGTCAGCGTCTCTGCGCGCGTCCGCCCCCATGCCCTGGTGGTCAACGGCGTCTCCGTCCGGGGCATCGCGGATCTGGAGGCCACGGACGAAGACACCGAGTCGGACCAGCGGACGGATCCGGACGGCGGCCCTCAGTTCACCGAGGGCCGGATCACCAAGGAGCCCCAGGGAGCCTGATCGGCTCCCCAAGGCTCCGGACTAGCGGTCAGCCCCGCTGACCTGGGCGGATCAGATGCCTGCTGCTTCAAGGATGCCGCGGCATTCCTCGAAGCTGGCGTCCTCCTCCCAGGCGGCGGCCCCCTCCTCATGCTCCACCAGCGTGCGCTGGATGATGCAGTAGGTGGGCTTGCGCTCGTAGTCACCCTCATGCACCGTGGCGTCGCCCTCGCCGGGGAAGGTGTTGGGGACCCAGCTCTGCGCGTCCAGGGTTCCCCAGATGGTGAAGGAGTTGCACAGGCTCACCTCCAGGCAGGCCTGCAGCACCGTGGCGTAGCGCTCCGCGGCGCCAGCACGATCCTCCGGGGACATCATGTCGTTCTCATCGACCTCACCACGCACATCGATCTCGGTCACCGCGGTGTGGATGCCCAGATCATCGAAGCGCTGCAGGTTCTCCTGGTAGCTGTCGTCGAAGCCGTACTGCATGGACAGGTGGGTCTGGGCACCGAAGCCGTGCACCGGCACACCGCGCTCGAGCTGCTCGCTGATCAGGTCGTAGTACCGGTCAGCCTTGGCGTTGAGGCCATCGACGTTGTAGTCGTTGTAGAACAGCAGGGCCTCGGGGTCCTCTTCGTGCGCCCAGGTGAAGACGTCGTCCAGGATCTCCGGGCCCAGCTCGCGGATCCAGATGTTCTCGCTGTCCCGGATGCTGGCGGCCTCGTCGTCCTGGAAGATCTCATTGGCCACGTCCCACTGGTCGATGCACCCGGCATAGCGGGAGACCACCGTGCGGACATGGTCCTCAAGGATCTCGCGCAGCTCAGCCTCGGTGAAGTCCCCCTCCTCCAGCCAGTCCGGATTCTGCGAATGCCAGGACAGCGCGTGTCCGCGCAGGTCCATTCCGTTGGCCTCGGCGAAGGCGACGACGGCGTCGGCCTGTTCGAAGTCATAGACCCCCTGCTCGGGCTGGACGAACTCCCACTTCAGGAAGTTCTCGTGGGTCAGAGACGAGTACTCCTGCGCCAGGTGCTCCCGGTATTGCGGATCCGAGGGGAACGGGTCGGGATAGTCGGCGTCTGTGTGGTGTCCGCCGCCGGCCGCGATATTGCCGATCCGCAGATCATCCGGTGCGACGCCGGCGAGTGAATCACGATCCCAGGAGCCCTCGACCGCCCCGCTCTCCGGGGTGAACTGACACTGCGTCTGCCCGGGCGCCTCCTCTCCCCCGCCGTTGCCGTTTCCTTTTCCGTTGCCCTTCCCGTTGCCCTTGCCCTTGCCATTGTCGCCGCCCTTGCCTTTGCCGTTGGCGTGGTCCGGAGGCCCGGGCTGGCCGGCGTGATCGGGCTTGCCGGGCGTCCCGGCATGGTCGGGACGCCCCTGCGACTTCTGGCCCGGCTTCTCGGCGGCTGCGTTGACACTCGCCTCTGCGCCCGGGGCGGACTGTGCCGAAACAGGGACTGCCCCTGCCATGGTGGGGGTGCCGAGCGCCAGGGCGCCGGCACAGACCACCGCGGCGGTCAATGTTCGTCTGTTGGATCGGGTGAACATGCATTCTCCTCGTTATCGCCATTGACGTGCGTTCACGGCGGCGTGAGCCGCTATACAGGAGGTGACCCAGTGACTCGTCTTCGGAGACGCACCGACCGATTGCTGCGGACTAGAGAGGCTCACGATGTGACCTGGAACACCATTTTGTATCACCAAGAGACTAAAAACTGGTCACAGGAGTGTCAAGGCTCACACGGCATATGGTCAGGAGTGGAGACCTTTAGGCACATGTCGGAGACGGCGGATCCCGCTCCCCCGGCTCCCACCCTCGGCTGCGCCGAGTGCGGGGCCCGCGCCGGGCTCTCTTACGCGTGTCTCAAGCGAGCTGATCCCGCTCCCCCGGCTCCCACCCTCGGCTTCGCCGAGTGCGGGGCCCGCGCCGGGCTCTCTTACGCGTGTCTCAGCGAGCTGATCCACGCGGAGGCGGCGGTGAAGGCTTCGTCGGAGACTTCCGGGGTGGGCTGCTGGGGCTTGCGGTCGGCGCGCGGATACGAGCCGAGGAAGCGGATCCCCGGGGCGAACCGGTGGATCCCGGCGAGCGCGTCAGCGACGCGCGCCTCGTCGATGTGACCTTCCAGGTCGATCGAGAAGTAATACTGTCCCAGACCATCCCCGGTGGGCCTGGACTCGATACGGCACAGGTTGACCCCTCGGGTCGCGAAGTGTTCCAGGAGCTCCATCAGAGCGCCAGCACGGTCCTGCGGCAGCGGGATCATGATGGTGGTCTTGTCCGCTCCGGTCATCGGAGGAATGGCCCCGGGCTGGGAGACCAGCACGAATCTGGTGACCGCGCCTGTGACGTCTTCGATGCCGCGCTGGACCACATGCAGACCCAGCTGCTGGGCCACCAGAGGGGAGCAGACTGCCGCATCGGCCAGGGGCGAATCGGCCTGCAGGCCACGGGCAGCCGCAGCGGTGGAGGATGCCGGAACGAACTCAGCCTCCGGGATGGCGGACTCCGCCCAGCGCCGCACCTGAGCCCAGGCGTGGGTGTGCGTGGCCACGGTGCGGATCTGCTCGAGGGCCAGCGGCTCCGAGGAGGCGAGCACGAAGCTGATGTTGATCAGCTCCTCGCGCAGGATGTGCAGCTCATGGGCCACCGAGATGGCATCCAGAGTCGCGGTGACCCCACCTTCCACTGAGTTCTCAATCGGGACCATCGCGGCGTCGACCTCGCCGGACTGCACCAGGTTCAACGCCGTGAGCACCGAACCCACCGGCACCCGGTCCGCCTGCTGGGCGCCAGGCACCTGAAGCAGCGCAGCCTCGGTGAAGGTCCCGGCGGGACCCAGGAAGGAGTACCTCCGGGCAGGGGGCTGAGACGGCATCTGCTGACTCAACGGACCTGGGGGTCTTCCCCGGTGGAGGACTCCATGGGACGCCCCGCCTCGAGCCAGCCCCCCATGCCGTCACCGACGAACACCGCGGAGTAGCCCTGCCCGGTCAGCCAGGCGGTGATCTGCACGGCGCGCCCGCCGGTGCGGCAGATGACGTAATAGTCCTCGTCGGGATCCAGCTCCGCCTCGAACCGCGCAGGAATCTCGTCGACCGGGATGTGCAGCGCCCCCGGGGCGTGGCCCTCGGCGAACTCGTAGCCCTCCCGCACGTCCAACAGGCTCGCTTCGGCTGGAACATCTGCGGCGCGGACGGTCTCGAAATCTGCCATCTGCAGCCTCCTTCAACACGGACGGAACATCTCTGGTGCGCTGTCAAGACTATCCCCTGCCAGGATCGGTCGGCATAGAGTGAGCCCATGGTGCATCCCCTCGATCCCGCCCCGCTCCTGGAAGCGTCCTCCGCCGGCTCGGCGTCGCCGATGCTCGACTTCCGGGCAGTCAGCGCCGTGCAGTGGCGCCGCGAGCTCGCCACCGGGGAGGTCTCGGCCGTGGACCTGGTCACCACCGCCATCACTGCCGCCAGCAACCAGTCCCAGCTCGGCGCCTTCCTGTATCTGGACCCGGCCTCCGCACTGCTGCGTGCCGCTGAGATCGACGAGGTCCGCCGCGCGGTGCTGGACTCCCGCGCCGGAAGCTCCCGCAGCGCCGTGATGGAAGAACTCGCCGGGCGGGCACCCCTGCTGGGGATGCCGACCGCCTTCAAGGACCTGGTGGATGTGGCAGGGATGCCCACCACCCGGGGAACGAACGCGCTGCCCGCCACAATGCCGGCCCACGATCATCGCCTGGCGCGTCGTGTCCACGCCTCAGGGGCGATCAGCCTCGGCAAGACCCAGGTCCCCGAATTCGGACTGCCCTGCTACTCGGAGAACGAGCTGGCACCCGCGGCGCGGAACCCGCTGGCCCCGGAACGGACAGCCGGTGGATCCACCGGGGGTGGCGCAGCTGCGGTAGCGGCCGGAATGCTGCCCCTGGCCCCCGGCAGCGACGGTGGCGGCTCGGTCCGGATCCCTGCCGCGGCCTGCGGCCTGATCGGCCTGAAGCCCGGGCGCGGCCGGCTCCCCGACGACGACCCGCGCCGCACCGTGCGCAACCTCGCCGTGGCGGGGCCGATCGCCCACACCGCCGAAGACGCCGCCCTGCTCTTCGATGTGATGGCAGGTCACCGCTTCCACCGGTCCGGCTCCGCTGACCGCCTCCCGGCAGGACCCGCGCTGCGTCGGGTCCACGAGGCGCTGGAACACGGCGTGGAGCAGCTGCGCATCGGGGTGATCACCGAGTCTCCGTTCTCCCCGGACCTCGACGTCGTCCTTGCCGAATCGGCGGTCCTGGCCCTGGAGCGGGGGCTCTCCCGGTTGGAGCAGCGCGGTCACATCCTGCAGGGCAGCAGCCACTGCACCGGCGCGGAGGCGTTCTGGCCTGCTGACTACCATCGGCATTTCCAGGCGCTGTGGACCGCTCCGCTGGGCGAACTCGACCCGCCGGCCGCGCAGCTGGCCGCGATGGCACCGCTGACCCGGTACTTCATCGAACTGGCGCGGAACAGACCCGAGGCGCAGACGCGCGAATCCATCGCCGCTCTGGAGGAGTTCGCCGCAGACGCCGAGGCCTTCATGGGCCCCTGGGATGTGCTGGCCACGCCGATGTTGGCCTTCGCCCCGCCGGAGATCGGGTGGTTCGCAGGCCTGGAGCCCGAGGAGAACTACCGGGCGCAGTGCCGGTTCACCCCCTACAGCTCGGTGGTCAACGTGATGGGGCTGCCAGCGATCAACGTGCCCACCTATACCGATCCCCAGGGCCTGAGCTGGTCGATCCAGCTGATCGGCCGCCCTGGATCCGAAGAGCAGCTGCTCGCCCTGGCCGCGACGCTCGCCCAGAACTGAACGCTCACCCAGAACTGAACGCCCCCCGGGGGGGGGGGGGGGCAGGAACACACAACAGCGCCGGGCCCGATGACTCGGACCCGGCGCCGGGAATCACTCGCTGCGACCGCGGCAGTAGCCCAGCCGCGGCGAGATCAGATTCAGTTGTTCTTCTTCAGGCCTTCGGCGAAGCCCTTGACGCTGTCCTTCACGTCCTGGGCGGCATCCTTGGCCTTGGCCTGATTCTTCTGGCTGTTGCCCTCGGCCTGAGTTTCCTTGTCGCCGGTCAGCTTGCCGAAGCCTTCCTTGGCGGAGCCGGTGGCTTCTTCGGTCTTGTTGCTCGTCTTGTCATCGAGTCCCATAGTGACCCCTTTCGTCGGCGGACAAGTCCCTGGTCACGCTACCGAGGACACTCGGCACTGTCACTCGCAGAGCGTCATTTCCAGGGAACTCACAGCGAACCGATGCCGCACCGCAATCAACGGCTGCCCGAGCTCGGATCCGATGGGCGCTCCGTGTCTTGGGCGGCCAGGCCCTCGGCGTTGAAGGGGGTGGCCAGGGCATCCTCGTCGTCCGTGGCGAAGCCGACGTCGGTGCCCCGCCAGCGTGCGATCGCGCTGAGCACGTGATGAATGGCCAACGCCGCGAAGCTGCCCAGTGCGATGCCCTCGAAGACGATCTCGCCGAAGACCATGGTGAAGTTCGCGATGGCGATGATCAGCGGCACTCCCGCCACGGCGAGGTTGATCGGGTTGGCGAAGTTCACCCGGTTCTGCACCCAGATGCGGACGCCGAGCACACCGATCATGCCGTAGAGCACGGTCCCGGCCCCGCCGAGCACACCGACCGGGACGGTGGCGATCAGCGCCCCGAACTTCGGCAGCAGCGCCAGGGCGATCGCGAACAGTCCTGCCACCCAGTAGGCCGCAGTGGAGTAGACCCGGGAGGAGGCCATGACCCCGATGTTCTCGGCATAGGTCGTGGTGCCCGAGCCGCCTCCGGTGCCGGCCAGCATGGTCGCGGCGCCATCGGCCATCAGCGCGCGGCCGGTCAGCGGGTCCAGGTCTCGCCGGGTCATCAGGGCCACGGACTTCACGTGGCCCACGTTCTCGGCCACCAAGACCAGCACCACCGGGATGAAGAGCCCCAGCACGCCGAGGTGGAAGCTCGGAGTGGTGAACTCCGGCAGGCCCACCCAGCCGGCGCCGCCGATCCCGGAGAAGTCCACTTCCCCGCGCACCACGGCGACCACGTAGCCGACGACCACGCCGAGCAGGATCGAGAGCCGACCCAGCAGCCCACGGAAGAGCACCCCCGCCAGCAGCATGGACACGATGGTCACGCTCGCGGTCACCGGGGCCTCATTGACGTTGTTCCAGGCCGCCGGTGCCAGGTTCAGACCGATCAGCGCCACGATCGCGCCGGTGACCACCGGAGGCATCAGCCGTTGGATCCAGTGGCTGCCGGCGAAGTGCACCACCAGGCCCACGACGATGAGCCCGAGCCCGGCCAGGAAGATCCCGCCGAGGGCCCCTGACATCCCGTACTGGGCCGTTGCGGCACCCACCGGGGCCAGGAAGGCGAACGAGGAGCCCAGATAGCTGGGAATCCGGCCTGCGGTGATGATCAGAAACGCGATGGTGCCGATCCCGGAGAAGAACAGCGTGGTCGATGGCGGGAAGCCGGTGATCAGCGGTACCAGGAAGGTGGCGCCGAACATGGCGACCACATGCTGCATGCCCACGCCGGTGGTCTGCAGCCAGCCCAGCCGCTCGTCGGGGGTCACGACCTCGCCGGGTCGGACCGTCTTGCCGTCACCGTGGAGCGTCCATCCGAAACCAGGGAGGCGCCGCTTCTTCTGCGTAGTCATCACAGCAACCCTAACTCCACCTGAGCGGGGTCGCGGCAGAGCCTGAGCATGGGACGCGTCACCCCGATCCATTTCGGAAACATCTATTTCAATCACATGATGATTACATTCGACGCATTTCTCCGCGAAGAACACGCCGATCCCTCGATACCCTTGCCAGGGCTGGGGTGCAGCGCCACGAATAACCCCGGGACAATACTTTTCTCGGGCTCCGGGACCTGGTTTTCGCCGCCGATTCGCGGGTTTCGCGGTTGAATCTCCATATCGGCTCACTACTGTGGACTCCGATGCCTGATACCGCAGATAGTCCTGCCCAGAACTCCACCGAGGCCTCCACGGGCCCGGAGCGAGTTGAGATCCGCATGCCCACCGTGGCCGATGGCACCTCCCTGTGGAGGCTCGCCGCCGGAACCAGGGTCCTGGACGTGAACACCCCCTATGCCTACCTGTTGTGGGCGCGGGACTTCGCAGAGACCTCGGTGATCGCCGAGGTCGACGGAGAGCCCGCAGGGTTCATCTCCGGGTACCGACGCCCCAGCTCCCCTGAGACCCTCTTCATCTGGCAGGTCGCCGTGGACTCCCGCTTCCGCGGACGTCGGCTCGCCTCCCGGATGCTGAGCACTCTGGTGGACTCCACCTCCCCGCACCGGCTGGAGACCACCATCACCTCCGACAATGCGGCCTCGATCGCGCTGTTCACCGGTCTGGCGCGGGACCGGGGCGCGGAGATCACCACCACCGGACTCTTCTCCGAGGCGGTCTTCCCCTCGGCCGATGAATCCGGCGAGGTCCATGCCGCCGAAGACCTCTACACGGTGGCCCCGCTGAACTGAACCGGCCTCCGAAACCCACCCGACGGCGCACCCGCTCCACCGAGCGGCCCAATGCGGCCACGCCGTCGCTCTGAGTGAATATTCACCCGACTTCCCCAGAACGTAAGGACAGATGAGCATCATGGCTACAGATATCTTTGAGACGCGAGAGTCCCAGGTCCGCAGCTACTGCATGAACTGGCCCGCCACCTTCGCCAAGGCCTCCGGGCCCTACCAGTGGACCGAGGACGGCACCCGCTACCTGGACTTCTTCTCCGGCGCCGGCGCCCTGAACTATGGCCACAACCACCCTGAGCTGCGTGACCTCGTCGTGGACTACCTCGCCAACGACGGCGTCACCCACTCCATGGACATGAAGACCCCCGCCAAGCGTCGCTTCCTGGAGACCTTCGAGCGGGTCATCCTGGAGCCCCGCAAGATGGACTACAAGGTGATGTTCCCGGGCCCCACAGGCACCAACACCGTTGAGGCCGCGCTGAAGCTGGCCCGCAAGGTCACCGGTCGCCAGCACATCCTCTCCTTCACCAACGCCTTCCACGGGATGACCCTGGGTGCGCTCTCGGTCACCGGCAACTCGATGAAGCGCCGCGGCGCCGGGATCCCGCTGACCAACTCCTCGAAGATCCCCTATGACGACTACTTCGACGGCGACATGCCCGACTTCCTGTGGCTGGAGAAGATCCTCGAGGACTCCGGCTCCGGCGTGGACAAGCCCGCCGCGGTGATCGTGGAGACCGTCCAGGGCGAAGGCGGCCTCAACGCCGCCCGCATGGACTGGCTGAAGTCCCTCGCGGACCTGCTGCGCCGGCACAAGATCCTGCTGATCGTCGATGATGTCCAGGCAGGCTGCGGGCGCACCGGCCGCTTCTTCTCCTTCGAGGAGGCAGGCCTCTACCCAGACATCGTCTGCGTGTCCAAGTCGATCTCCGGCTACGGCCTGGCCATGGCGCTCACCCTGTTCAAGCCTGAGCTGGATGTCTGGGAGGGCGGCGAGCACAACGGCACCTTCCGCGGGAACAACCTCGCGTTCATCACCGCGGCGCGCGCCCTGGAGCTCTTCTGGTCCGATGACAGCTTCCAGAACCAGCTGGGTGAGCGCATCAAGGAGCTTCGCGACGGCCTGGAGAAGATCGCCGAGCACGTCCCCGGCGCCTCGATCCGCGGCCGCGGATTCCTCACCGGCATCCACTTCCCCAACCCGGACACCGCCGGGAAGACCGCAGCGGAGGCGTATAAGCGCAACCTGCTGGTGGAGACCTCCGGACCGCAGGACGAGGTGCTCAAGCTCATGCCAGCGCTGAACATCGAGTCCGAGGATCTGCAGAAGGGCCTCGCCATCGTCGAGGAGTCCGTCCTGGCTGCCACCGGCAACCTTGGCGAGCCCTCGCGGCTGCGCGCACCTCGCTGAACCTGCTCTCGGGCATCCCGCCCCTAGTCCGCAACAGCCACTGATCGGAGATCCGCGTGTACACCTTGAACATCGACGCCCTCAACGGCACCGACCGCGACATCCAGCAGGAGAACTGGCGCTCCCGGCGCATGGTCCTGGCCAAGGAGAAGGTGGGCTTCTCGCTGCATGAGACCACCCTCTACGCCGGGACCACGAACGAGTTCTGGTACGCCAACCACGTGGAAGCCGTCTACTGCGTGGGCGGCAAGGGCACCCTGACCGACCTGGAGACCGGAGAGAAGTACACCATCACCGATGGCTTCCTCTACATGCTCGACGGGCAGGAGAAGCACCGGGTCGAGGTGGAGGAGGAGATCCGCGTGGTCTGCGTCTTCAACCCGCCGGTCACCGGTCGCGAGGTCCACGATGAGAACGGCGTCTACCCGCTGATCCTCGAGGATGAGACTGCCTGATCAGCTCAAGGACTGAGCAGCCGCGGCGCTGAGCCGCGGCCTCCTACGGCGCCCGTCCGCCTGCACCACGGAAGACACCGTGGTGCAGGTGGGCGGGCGCCGTCGTCGTGTCTGGCCTGGATCTCAGCCCGCGCGGCAGCCCGGCGTCGACCGCCAGGCGGGGTGCGGGGGTTTTGGACTTCTGTCTGAAGCTGTGATGTGATGCACAAGACATGTGACCCACCACACGTGAGTCCTGCGTCACCACAATCACCTTCACAACGGATCGTCGGGCACGTACCTGCCCGTGAAAGGGACATATCACCATGGCTTCTGTCACCTATGCCTCCGCCAGCCGCATCTACACCCCAGGCGCCCGGCCGGCCATCAACCAGCTCCAGCTCGAGATCGCCGACGGCGAGTTCCTGGTCCTGGTGGGACCCTCCGGCTGCGGCAAGTCCACCGCACTGCGCATGCTGGCTGGCCTCGAGGAGGTCAACGAGGGAGCCATCATGATCGGTGGTGAGGACGTCTCCCACGTCTCGCCCAAGGACCGCGACATCGCGATGGTCTTCCAGAACTACGCCCTCTACCCGCACATGTCGGTGGCCGAGAACATGGGCTTCGCGCTGAAGATCGCCGGGGTCTCCAAGGAGGAGCGCGCCGAGCGGGTCAAGAAGGCTGCCGAGATCCTGGACCTGGTCCCCTACCTGGAGCGCAAGCCGAAGGCGCTCTCCGGCGGTCAGCGGCAGCGCGTGGCCATGGGCCGTGCGATCGTGCGCTCTCCCAAGGTCTTCCTGATGGATGAGCCGCTCTCGAACCTCGATGCCAAGCTGCGTGTGCAGACCCGCACCCAGATCGCCGCACTGACCCGCGAGCTGCAGACCACGACCGTCTACGTCACCCACGACCAGGTCGAGGCCATGACCATGGGCGACCGCGTCTGCGTGCTCAAGGACGGGGTGCTCCAGCAGGTCGACTCGCCGCGCAACCTCTACGACACGCCCGCCAACGTCTTCGTCGCCGGCTTCATCGGCTCCCCCGCGATGAACCTGTTCCAGGTCAAGATCCAGGGCCAGGGCGTGGTGCTGGGCAATGACATCCTGCCGATCCCGGACGGCCACCTGGAGAAGGCCCACGGTGATCACGTCACCCTGGGCGTGCGCCCCGAGGACATGGAGCTGACCAGCGACGGCTCCGGTCTTCCGATGACGGTGGATCTGGTCGAGGAGCTGGGCGCAGACGCCTACATCTTCGGCACCCCCGACGGCATCAGCAGCTTCCAGCCCTTCATCGTCCGGGTGGACGGGCGCCGTCCTCCCATGCGCGGGGAGCGGGTCACGATCAAGCCGAACCCGCACCATGTGCATCTCTTCGACAACGAGACCGGCCTGCGCCTGAACGGCCACGTCCCGGAGGGCACTCCCCACGCCTCGATCTCCGACGTGGAGGCCCTGGCGGACGCCGAGGACTGAGCGGCCGATAGGGATGCCGCGGCAGGCTGGGATGAATTCGACCCCCGGACCTGCCGTGGCGCCCAGCAATTGCACAGGTGAGCACACGTAGGGTGGGGGTCATGGCCAATAGAGCGTTATCTATTGTCATTTCCATAGTGCTGGTGCTGGTGGTCCTCCGGATCGCCCTCTGGCTGTTTGGCGTGATCCTGAGCCTTGTGGCCAACATCGTGCTCGCGATCCTGGTGGTGGTGGGAGTCCTCTTCATCATCGGGGCAGTGCGCAGACGTTAGCGCAGAGCATTCAAGACCGACCAGACGCACCATTATCGAAAGGCTAGAAAACCATGGGACGCATTCTTCCGATCAGCCTGACCGGCATCCTGCTCATCGTGATCATCGTCATCCTGCTGACCTGATCCACTGAGCCGAGCAAGACCCCGAGAGGGCGGGATCCGATGATCGGATCCCGCCCTCTTGCCGTTTCGAGTGCGCTGCGCCCCCACCACACCGGAGCCCCGGGTCATGAGCGGTGGCGACTCAGTCCTCGCTGAGTCCCGCCGCGGGCTCCACCCTGGAGAGCGCCCGTGCCGGGAGCAGCGCTGCGAGCGCGGCGGCCAGCAGCGTGATCCCCCAGAGCATCGCCAGTCGCAGCCATGGCACATCGACCATCACGGTCCAGTCCGACCGCGCGACCATCGAGGCCACACCGGCCCAGCCGAGGAACACAGCGAGCGCGGTGCCGATCAGCAGCGCAGCGGAAGCCAGCAGCAGCGCCTCGATGCTGATCATCTGTCCCACCGAGCGGCGATTCATGCCGAGAGCGCGCAGCAGGGCCGCCTCCCGACGACGCTCCAACACCGAGAGCGAGAGCGTGTTGCTGACCCCGATCACCGCGACCAGCACCGAGGCGCCGAGCAGGACCAGCACGATCAGCAGCACGGTGTCGATGACCTGGGCGAAGCTGGCTCGCATCAGCGCCCCGACGTCGTTGAACTCCTCGGCATGGTCTCCCAGCAGCCCCGACAGACCATAGGACTCCTCCGGTCCGACGCCCTGGGCCAGCCGGATCAGAGTCAGGCCCTGCGCATCTTCGAATGTCCAGGCGGACCCGTCGTGTGCGGTGGTGACCTCGGCAACGGTTCTCTCGGTGATCAGCACCGTGCCCCCTGGAAGCCATGAGGCGACGGTGCCTTCCACCGTGATGGCCTGCTCTGCGGCACCTGAGGAACCCGTGCCGTGCGGGGTGAGTTCCAGCTCCGCGCCGTCGCCGGAGAGGACCTCGCCGTTGAGCTGCGGAGCAACGAGCGCCTCCCCGGTAGCGGGGGCGAGGCCCTCGGTGCGGGCCACTCCGGAGAAGGTCTCCTCCGTCACGAGGACCACTCGACCCTCCGCGCTGCCACGCTCCCCCGACACGGTGGCCGCGGCACCCTGGGCGCTGGTGAACGACTCGACGAGGTCGCTCTCAGCCAGGTCCGCCGCCAGCTCGCCGTCCACAGCAGCGGCTGACGCCTCCACCGGGTAGCTCTCGGCGAGTTCGTCGTAGAGCACCGTCTGCGCCGTCGAAGCGCCCACCATCATGGTGCCCACCAGGGTGACCCCGACCAGCAGGGCCGAGGCGGTCGCCGTCGTCCGGCCCGGCACCTGCCGGGCGTTCTGCCCTGCCAGCGGCGCGTTGACCCGCAGCCCGGGCACCCTGCCCAGAAGCGCACCGGCATGAGCCACCAGAGGCGGCACCACCAGGCGGGCCAGGACCAGCACTCCCGAGAAGCCGATCATGGCGCCGGCGACACCGACCAGCGGTGCGGGCAGGCCCAGCGGGACGTTCTCCCCTGCGGCGAGCAGGGCGGCGGCCAGAACTGCGGCGAATCCTCCCAGCGTGAGGATGAGTCCGAGCACGATGCGCACCGCTGAGGGTCGTCGGGCTCCAGGGGTCAGACCGACCGGGCGCAGCGCGGCCATCGGGGCGACGCGTCCGGCCTTGATCGCGGGCAGCAGGGCCGAGAGCACGGTGACCGTGACGCCCAGTCCGAGCCCGATCAGGGCGGCGAGCAGCGTCGGGGTGGCCAGCGGCAGCTCCGGAGCGAAGCTGGCGCGGGCGATGGCCGAGAAGCCCAGCGCCGCCCCGGCGCCCAGCACGACCCCGACCGCACCGCCGAGCAGTCCCAGCAGTCCGCCTTCGAGCAGCGTGGCGCGCTTGAGCTGTCCGGTGGTGGCACCGATGGCACGCAGCAGGGCCAGCGTGCGCACTCGGGAGGCGACGAGCACCTGGAAGGTGTTGGAGATGACAAGCCCGGAGACGAAGACCGAGATGCTGCCGAAGCCGATGGCGAGGTAGGCCAGCAGATTGGCGCTCCCGGCCTGCTGGGCTATGCGAGCATCCACGATCTCCTCGGTGGTCTGCGCCTCGAGCGCGGCGAGGCCGGCGGCCCGCTCCTCATCCAGGCCCGCGGCCTGCTCGGTGATGAGGTCCTGGATCTGAGCCTGGACCGCGAGGACGTCGCCCTCGGCGTCGAGCTGCACTCGGATCTCCTCCGGGCCAGGGCTGAAGGGCATCCGGTCCATCCCCTCGGCAGTGAGGTAGCCGCGGGGCGAGCCCTGGGTCTCCAGCACGCCCACCACGGTGTAGTCCTCCTGCACCACCGTGGGCTCTGCGCCCTCCTGGGCATCCTCGGCGTAGACGAAGTCCTGCGCACTCAGGGTGTCGCCGAGTTCGAGACCTCGGCCCTCGACCGCGGCCGAGCTGATCACGATCTCATCCTCGGCCTGAGCCTCCCGACCCTGGACGATCTCACCCTCGCGGGTCTGGGACTGCTCACCCACCTGGAAGCCGATCCTGGTGCTGCCGTCGGCGGCGACCTCGCTGATGTATCCGGATCCGATCGCGTCGGCGATCGCGACCCCGTCGAGCTCTCCGATCGCCTCGGCGAGCGGCACGTCGTCCCGGAGGGGCTCGTCGGTCTCCTCGTCCCAGGCGGAGAGCCCGACAGTCTCGATGATCAGATCGCTTCCGGCGGCCTCAGCCTCGAGCTGCTGAGTCAGGCTGCTGTTGAAGGAGTCCACCATCAGGATCCCCGCCACGATGAACGCCACCGAGATGGCGACGGCGGCGCCGGCCGCGAACAGCTTCTTCCCGGCCGAGCGAAGATTCACCCGCAGCACCGGATTCCGGCTCATCGTCCGGCCTCGATCAACGCGGCGGCGAGCTGCTCGGGCGTGGGCTTCTCCAGCGTCCCGGCCACCCGGCCGTCCGCCAGGAGCACGGTGCGATCGGCCTGTGCCGCGGCGTTGGCATCATGGGTGACCATGATGACGGTCTGGCCGAACTCATCCACCGCGGTGCGCAGCAGACCCAGCACCTCGGCCCCGGCGCTCTGGTCCAGGTTGCCGGTGGGCTCGTCGGCGAAGATCACCGCGGGTCGGCCCACCAGGGCGCGGGCCACGGCCACGCGCTGCTGCTGCCCGCCGGAGAGCTCGAAGGGACGGTGCCCCAGCCGGTCACCAAGTCCCAGCCGGTCGATGACCTGGCGGTAGAAGGCCTGGTCCACGGATCCGCCGCCCAGGTTGGTCGGCAGCAGGATGTTCTCCTCGGCGGTCATCGCCGGGACCAGGTTATAGGCCTGGAAGATGAAACCGATGCTCTCGCGGCGGACCCGGGTCAGCTGTTTCTCGCTGAGACCGGTCAGGGTGGTCTCCCCTCGCGCTGAGGAGAGGATCACCTCGCCGTCGTCGGCGGTGTCCAGCCCGGCCAGCACGTGGAGCAGGGTGGACTTCCCGGAGCCGGAGGGGCCCATCACCGCGGTGAACTTCGCGGCAGGGAACTCGATGGAGAGCTCGCGCAGCGGGTGGACCGCCGCGTCCTCGGAGCCGTAGGTCTTCTTCAGCGCCCTGGCGCGCAGGGCTGGTGTCAGTGTGGTGATCATGCTCTTCACACTAGGAACCAGCGGTATGCTCCCACATCGGACCACAGGCCGGTCTGGGTCTCATCCTGCAGGATGAGGACCATCGCCAGCAGTGCCGAGGCACCGCCAGGATGACCTCAGGCGACCAGCCCGGTCTCATAGGCGAAGACCACGGCCTGCACCCGGTCCCGGACCTCCAGCTTGGCCAGCACCTGCCCGACGTGGGTCTTCACCGTGGCCTCGGAGACGAAGAGCCGGTGCGCGATCTCGGTGTTGGAGTCCCCGGTGGCGAGTTCCAGCAGGATCTCCCGCTCCCGGTTGGTCAGCCGGTCCAGCCGGAGCTGCTGCTCGGCGTCGGGACTGCGACGGTGGTGCGGCTCCCGAAGCGTGGCGTCCAGGAGCCGGCGGGTCGTGGTCGGGGCGATGACGGCCCCACCGGCGGTGACGGTGCGGATCGCCTCCAGCAGGGACTCCGGCAGCACATCCTTGAGCAGGAAGCCGGAGGCGCCGGCGCGCAGCGCCTGGAGCGCGTATTCGTCGGTGTCGAAGGTGGTCAGCACGATCACTCGGGTCTTCGAGAGCGCCGGGTCCTCGGTGATCCTGCGGGTGGCTTCCAGCCCGTCCATGATCGGCATCCGGATGTCCATGAGCACCACGTCGGGGCGGTGCGCGCCGGCGGCCGCCACCGCATCCTGACCGTTGCCGGCCTGCTCCACCACCTTCAGATCCGACTGGGAGTCGATCACCATGGCGAATCCGGCGCGCAGCAGCGCCTGGTCATCGGCGAGCAGCACCGTGATCGGTTCCGGGCCGGTCATCGGGTCTCCTCGGTGCGGTGCGGCGGCGCTGCCTCGGCAGTGGTTCTGGCTGTCGTCTCACCGGCTCCACGGGTCAGCGGGAACCGGGCCAGCACGTCGAAGCCGCCGACGTGGGCGCGGGTGGTCACGGTGCCGCCGTAGAGCCGGGCGCGCTCGGTCATTCCGAGCAGCCCGGAGCCCGCGCCGTCGTCGGTCGCGGCCGAGCCCCGGCCGGAGTCGCGGACCTCCAGCATCAGCGCCGGCGAAGGCTGCGCCGCCGTCGCCACCCAGACCTCCGCCTGAGCCTGCGGGCCTGCGTGTTTCAGCGTGTTCGTCAGCGCCTCCTGCACGATCCGGTAGGCCGCCAGTCCCACCCCTTCGGGCAGCTGCGGGATGGATTCGCTGAGCATGTGCAGCCGGACCGGCAGCCCCGAGGCGGCGACGTCGTCGATCAGCTGCGGCAGGTCCTGGACCCCGGGGGCCGGCCGCTTCTGCAGCGCACCGTCCTCCTCGCGCAGCACCCCGAGCATCCTGCGCATCTCGGTGAGCGCCTCCCGCCCGGTCTGGCTGATCGTGGTGAACGCCTGCTCGGCGCGCTCCGGGCTCTGCGCCAGGACGTAGCGGCCGCCGTCGGCCTGGGCGATCATCACCGACATCGAATGCGAGACCACATCATGCATCTCTCGGGCGATCCGCATCCGCTCGGCATCGGCGGCCAGTCTGGCCTCCTGGTCCCGCTCCCGGATCAGCAGCTGGTTGCGCTCGGAGATCGCGCCGAGCTCACGACGACGGCGCCCCGCCAGGTGCCCGGCCAGCCAGAAGACCAGGGACACAGCAGCGGCGAAGCCTGCAAAGAGCGCCGCGCTGACCAGCGAATCGGACCAGTCCCGGTAGTACTCGTACTGCTGCATGTAGTACATGTCGACGTACATGACATAGGCGGCCAGGGCTGCCGCACCGAGCAGGGCCACTGCCAGATAGCTCCAAGACACGCGGGGGGTGCCGTATTTCGCGCAGGCATAGAGGATCAACGGCACCGCCAGGGCAGAGACGCTCGGTGCCGCGCCGATCACCAGCTGCGCCGCGCAGAAGACCGCCATGAACCCGGCGGCGGCCCCGGGATTGGTGCGCGAGAACGCCAGCGGAAGGATGCACAGGATCTCGATGAGGATCCCGGCGTACCAGGGGACCTCGATCCCGATCTCGTTGAAGGAGCGTGTGCCGCCGGAGTGGGACAGGAGCAGCAGCACCAGCACCGGAAGCACCTTGACCAGCGCATCGATCAGACGCTGCCGGGTGCGGGTCTGGGCCTCCTGGGTATCAGTCAGCAGCGGCGCCACGGTCATCACCTCGTTCCCTCGCTCGCCGGTCCTCCTCGCTGCGGCCCTCCTCGAAGTGGGCGCCTTCTCGCCGGGCCGCTTCCCGCCGAGCCTGCGCGCGGCGCTGCGCCGCCTCTTCGGGAGCGTGCTTCTCGACCAGGCCCTTCTCTGGGCGGCCATGCTGTCTTCGGTACCGGATGGTCTCGACGATCAGATAGGTCGCAGGCCCCAGGATGGGCAGCGCAAGGATCAGCAGGGCCCAGATCGCGACTCGCCGGCCCCTCGGCCGCGGCTCCTGGATGAGCACCATCAGCGCCGCCACCAGCAGTCCCACTGCGGCGACACCGAGCGCCCAGGACCAGACCGGATTGCTCTGGGCGAGCAGGCGCGCGGCGACGGCGGAGACGGGAGGATTCACCGTCTCAGTCTAGAAGCCGTGCCTGGGCGGGTCCTCATACTGCAGGACCAGATCAGGACCGGGTGAGATGAGGCAGACCCGGGGCGGGTGAGGCTCACCGGGGTTGAAGCGGGCACTGCCGCAACGGGCCCGACAGGCCTAGACTTCGCTCACGGATCGACCTGCTGGGCTGGAAGCTCCTGGTCCAGGGCCGCGCCGAGGTGGTTCACGAGAGGCGGGACGACATGGCGGGGTTCTCCGCGCGCGGCGCTGAGTTTCTGCGAGCGCACCTGATCAACCTGATCCTTGCCCTGGCCCTGGCGTCCCTCGCGCTGACCCCCTCCCTGGTGCCCCGCCCCACGGTCTTCCAGGGGGTCATGGCGGGGCTGTGGTTCATGATCGGCTTCCAGCTCGGGTTCGCGGTGCGTGCCGCTGCGCGGATCCTCGCCCGGCGTGTGCACGGTGGGCGGTCAGCCTCCGGGGCGGCAACGAATCCACCTGCCGGGTCCAGCCCGGCTGCGCAGAGCAGCCGGTCGCCGCTTCGCGCGGCGGGCCTGGCCGCTGCCATCGGGGTGGGGTTCTTGGTCTATGTGCTCGGTTATGGGGCGCTCGTGGTGTCCTGGCAGAACGAGGTCCGCGCACTGGTGGAGATGGAACCGGTCGACGGCGCCGGACACCTCGCGTTCCTGATCAGCATGTTCACCACACTGCTGCTGCTCTTCGGCATCGTCCGGGGGATCAGGGCGCTGCGGCAGGCGGCGGGTGCTCAGGTGGCTCGCCGCGGCGGATCCCTCCGGCAGGCCCGCTGGGCCTCACATGCCACCGGCCCGGTGGCGGTCCTGGCGCTGGTCCTGGGACTTCTCGGCGGTGGGCTCGGCGTCGTCGCGGAGGTCTATCAGGACCGTGATGCGGCGACGCCCGAAGGCATCACCGCCCCGGTGCTCCCCGGCCGCTCCGGGGGCCCGGACTCCGCTCTGGCCTGGGACGGGTTGGGCCGGCAGGGACGAGCCTTCGCCCGCGGTGGCCCCAGCGCGGCGCAGATCAGCGCCGTGACCGGGACCGCTGCCCAGGAGCCGGTGCGGGTCTACGCGGGACTCTCCCAAGGTGCGGACCTTC
The DNA here is from genome assembly GCF_014138825.1 of Nesterenkonia sandarakina. NCBI lineage: Bacteria > Bacillati > Actinomycetota > Actinomycetes > Micrococcales > Micrococcaceae > Nesterenkonia > Nesterenkonia sandarakina. The sequence continues at coordinate 2,115,112 of NZ_JACJIH010000001.1, forward strand.
AGGCCCGCGCCGAGCTGGTCGCGGCGGAGCTCGAGCGCCACGGCGGGTTCGACCGCGAGGTGCTGCTTCTGGCCACACCCACCGGCTCGGGCTGGCTTGAGCCGCAGGCGATCGCGGCCCTGGAGTACCTCTACGCCGGGGACGTCGCCAGCGCGTCGATGCAGTACTCGACCCAGCCCAGCTGGGTCTCCTTCCTGTTCGATCCCGAGCTCCCAGAAGACTCCAGCCGGGCGCTCTTCGAGGCCGTGCACGAGCGCTGGCGGGAGCTGCCCGAGGCGGAGCGGCCCAGACTGGTGGTCTACGGGCTGAGCCTCGGGGCGCTGGGCATGTCCGGCAGCTTCGAGGACCTCGATGACCTGCTGGCCCGCACCGACGCGGCCCTGTTCACCGGGCCTCCGTCGAACACCGAGCCCTGGGCCACCCTGCAGGCGAACCGGGACCCGGGCAGCCCGGTCTGGCAGCCCGTCTACCGGGAAGGTGAGCAGGTGCGCTGGCAGTCCAAGCCCGGTGACTTCGCCGCGCTCGACGGGGCCTGGCAACAGCCGCGCCTGGGCTACCTCCAGCACGCCACCGATCCGATCACCTGGTTGGACCCTGCGGTGATCCACAGGTCCCCGGAATGGCTCCAGGGGCCTTCGGCCGCCGGGGGCCGCGGCCCCGACGTCAGCGATTCGATGCGCTGGATCCCGGGGGTCACCTTCGCGCACCTGGTGGCGGACATGCTGGTCAGCGAGGCGGTCCCGCCGAGCCACGGCCATAACTTCGGCGACGTCGCCGTGGACGGGTGGGCGCAGGTGCTCCCCGGACATGGGCGCAGCCAGGCTCAGCGGGACGCGGTCCAGACCGTCGTCGAGCAGATCGACACCCAGAACCCGTCCTGGGAGTGAGGCTCAGCGGGGGTTCATGCCGGGTTTCACGCAGAGCACCGGGGTGTTGGCCTGCAGGATGATCTGCTGCGCCGCGGAGCCCATGATGAACTTGCTTGCCGGGGTGCGCTGCCGGATCCCGACCACGATCACCGAGGCCCCGGTGCGCTCGGCGGTGTCCAGGAGGTCCCCGATGCCGTCCTTGCCGCGCGCATCCGGCTGCGCGTAGCTCTGCTGGACTCCGGCCTCGGCGGCAGTCTGCGGGGAGGGCTGCTCTCCGCTGAGCCCGAAGTAGAGCAGCTCTTCACCGCGTCGCGCCGCCTCCTGGAGCGCGTAGGTGTAGGCGGCCTGCCCCTCGGCGGTGTCGGTGCCGGCGACGAGAACGGTCATCAGGTGCTCCTTGGAGATCGAAGGTGGGGTCGAGGCGTGAGTCGAGGGGGTGTCTGAGAAGGTGCGAATGCGGTGTCGAAGATCCGCGCGATCCGCTGCAGCGACCACGAAGTGGAAGTCTGACCTCGGAACTGCAAGAGCGCTGCCCGACCTGTGTAGGATACCGCCCTATGGCGTGACACCGGTCACTGGCGATCCGGTGCGCGCCGCACTACACGAGAGAGTCCGATCCGCAGTGACGCTGATCGGCGCCGAAGGGAACTGATGAGCCAGCAGGCCATACCAGATGCCGCACCGCCATCGCGCACCAAGAAGATCCTCACAGGGGCATTCGCCGTCGTCGCAGTGGGCTGCGTGGCGGCCGCCTCGTTCTTCTCCATCCAGTCCGCCTCCGGGGGCACCGATGTGCGCGGGAACATGACGCTGATCGCACCGGCGGCGGCCGGCGGCGGCTGGGACACCTTCCAGCGGGAGCTGCAGCAGAGCCTGCAGACCAACGATCTGGTCAGCAACGTCCAGGTCATCAACGTGCCCGGGGCTGGTGGCACCATCGCCATCGGCAACGTCGCACAGCTGCCCGAGGCGAACAACCTGATGGTCGGCGGCACCGGGCAGATCGCGGCCCAGATCCAGTTCGACACCCCCTCCCGGCTCCAGGACGTCACCCCGGTGGCCAAGGTGCTCGAGGAGTACGACATCGTCGTGGTTCCGGCCGATTCACCCCACGAGACCATGGGAGACCTGGTCGAGGCGTGGCAGCAGGACCCCAGCGGCACGCCGTGGACCGGCGGCGGCTCCTTCGACCAGCTGGTGATGACCGAGATCGCTCTGGTCTCGGACATCGCGCCCAGTGAGACCACCTACATCCCCTCCGACGGTGGCGGCGAAGCGATCCAGGCGCTGCTCAACGGGACCGCCGTCGCCGCCGCGGGCGGCTTCGCTGATATGTACCCCCAGGTCGAGTCCGGCCGGCTGCGGGTGCTCGGGGTGGCCGCCGAGGAGCGCCTCGACGGGGTCGATGACATCCCGACCCTGGCCGAGGAGGGCTACGACGTGACCCTGACCAACTGGCGGGCGCTGTTCGCCCCGCCCAGCGCCACCGACGAGGAGGTCCAGGCTCTGACCGAGGTGATCGACGAGGCCGTTGAGACCCCGGAATGGAAGGCCACCGTGGAACGGAACTACTGGCGCGAGGCGCCCCTGCAGGGCGAGGAGCTGGATCAGTACATCGCCGAGGAGACCGAGCGCATCGGCGGCCTGTTCGAGGAGATGGAACAGTGAGCGGCTCGATGCCAGCGTCCGCGGCGGCGCACGAGGAGCCCTCGGCCTCGGTGGGCTCCGGCGCGCCTGCCGAGAAGTCCGACCTGCCAGGCCCGGCCCCCGCCGGGGAAGGCACCTTCTGGTACGGGCGCTCCGGGCTGATCATGCCCGCCGTGATCGCCGGGTTCAGCCTCTACATCCTCATCGGGGTGGCGAGAATGGACGCCGGTGACGCCGATTTCCCGGGTCCGCAGTTCTTCCCCGGCATCCTCGGGGTGCTGGGACTGGTGCTGGCCGGGATCATCGCCCTGGGGGTGTTGCGGCGCCCTGAGCACCCAGAGAACGCGTCCGGGCGGTCCTGGCGGTTCCACTCCGACTTCACGGCACTGGGCTGGACGGTCGGGGGCTTCCTCGCCTTCGCCGTGCTGCTGCCCTGGCTGGGCTGGATCCTCGCCGGCGGGCTGCTGTTCTGGTGCGCCGCGCGCGGCTTCGGGTCCCGCCGGCCGCTCTTCGATGTGCTGGTGGGACTGTTCATGAGCTCCGTGGTGTACCTGGCCTTCGGGGTCGCGCTGGGTCTGAACCTGCCCTCGGGCATCCTGGGGGGCGGTTTTTGAGATGGAATCACTGTCACTGTTGATGGAGGGGTTCGCCGGTGCGCTGACCCCCATGAATCTGCTCTGGGTCGTGGTGGGGTGTCTGCTGGGCACCGCCGTGGGCGTGATGCCCGGCCTGGGCTCCTCGATGGCGGTGGCGCTGCTGCTGCCGATGACCTTCGCCCTGGACCCGACGGCGGCGTTCATCCTCTTCGCCGGGGTCTACTTCGGTGGGCTCTTCGGCGACTCGACGATGGCGATCCTGATGAACACCCCGGGGCAGGCCTCCGCGATCGCCTCGACCTTCGAGGGCCACCGGATGGCCATGGACGGGCGGGCACCCCAGGCGCTGGCCACGGCGGCCATCGGCGCGTTCATCGGCGGGATCATCGCCTCGGCGATCGTGGTGTTCTTCGCCCCCACCTTGGCGGAGCTCTCCCGCTACTTCGGGCCGGCCGAGTACTTCGCGCTGGCGGTGTTCGCGTTCATCGCGACCTCTTCGGTGGTCTCCGACTCGGTGCCCAAGGGTCTGGCATCTCTGGTGCTGGGCCTGGGCATCTCCACCGTGGGCATCGACGCGGTCACCGGGACCCAGCGCTTCACCATGGGAGCTCCGCAGCTGTTCGAGGGAATCTCTCTGATCACCGTGACGGTGGCGATCCTGGCGCTGGGCGAGGTGTTCTACGTGGCCTCGCGGGCGCAGCGGGATCGTCGGGACCTGAAGACCCGGTCCGCCGGGCGGCCCTGGCTGAAGTGGGCGGAGTTCAAGGAGGCGGCTCCTGCCTGGGGCCGCGGCACCGCGATCGGGCTGCCGTTCGGCGTGATCCCGGTGGGCGGCTCCGAGGTGCCCACTTTCATGGCCTACGACGTGGAGCGCCGACTGGACCGGCGGCGTCGGTTCCCGATGTACGGCAAGGGCGCCATCCGCGGCCTGGCCGCCCCGGAGGCCGCCGGGAACTCGACCACCGGCATGGCCATGGGGGCGTTGCTGGCCCTGGGGCTGCCGGTCTCGGCGACCGCGGCGATCATGCTCGCCGCCTTCCGGCAGTACGGCCTGCAGCCGGGGCCGCTGCTCTTCGACCGCAACCCCGATCTGGTGTGGGCGCTGCTGGCGAGCTTCTTCATCGCCATGGTGGTGCTGCTGATCATCAACCTGCCCTTCGCGCAGCTGTGGTCGAAGCTGCTGCTGATCCCGCAGCCCTATCTCTACGCCGGCATCACCTTGTTCTGCGGGCTGGGGGTCTTCGCCACCTCGGGGCGGGTCTTCGACCTGCTGCTGCTGCTGGGCATCGGCGTGCTCGGCTTCGGGATGCGACGCTACGGCTATCCCCTGGCCCCGCTGATGATCGGCATGGTGCTGGGGCCCCTGGCCGAGACCTCCATCCGAGACGCCCTGCTGTCCTCGGACGGCGACTACGCGGCACTGATCGACAGTCCGATCACCTGGTTCATCTACGGTCTGCTGGCCCTGGTGCTGGCGTTCACCGTGCGTGCCGCGGTGCGCAAGCGCAGTCGCCAGGACATCTGAACCGGTGGGCTAGGACGGGTCCGGCTCGGCCCCGTCCTGCCCGGTGACCCAGCGTCGCTGGATCCGCACGGCGGCCCAGAGCACCAGGGGAAGGCTGAGCAGCACGGTGAAGAGCCGCACCATATGAGCACCGATGATCACCGCGCCGTCATGGCCCAGCGCCACCCCGGCGGTCACCATCTCCCCCACACCGCCTGGCATCAGCGAGAGCATCGCCTCCGCCGGGTCGAGGATGCCTAGCACCGCGAACATCCAACCGAAGAGCACACCCGCCGCGAGGACGGCCCCGACGGCCAGGGTGCCGGGGGCGAGGAAGCGTCTGAACTGGGCGAAGGTGTCCGGGGCGATCGTGGCGCCGATGGCCGTGCCCACCAGCAGCTGGGCGAAGAGCACGATCAGATCCGGGACCTGCACCGCCAGGCCGAAACCGAGGTTCACGGCAGCGGCTCCCACCAGACCGCCGGTGATCGGCCACAGCGGGATCCGACACCCGCGGAAGATCAGCGCGGCGGCGGCTGACCCGGCGATCACCGCGAGCAGTGCGGGCAGCTCCGTCATCGGGTCACCGTCCTCATGAGAGCACCAGCAGCAGGATCGGCAGGATCACCAGCACCAGGGAGAAGAGCCGGACCGCGTGGACGCTGAGCACCACCGCGACCTGCGCGCCCTTGTCGATCGCGATCGAGGTCACCTCGGCGAGCCCTCCCGGAGTCACCGCCAGCACTGCGGTGACCGGGTCCACCTGGTAGCGCGACATCAGCACGGTGATGAAGATCAGGTTCAGCGCGGTCAGACCCAGATAGGCCAGCACGACGGGCAGGGCGATCGCCGCGGTGTTCAGCAGCGAATCCACGGTGAGCAGGACCCCTGCGGCGAGACCGACGGTGACCAGACCGATCTGGCGTGCCAGGATCGGCAGTCGCGCGGGTTTCATCCGGCGGGTCCAGGGTTGGTTGACCAACGCCGATCCGATGATGCTTCCGATCAGCATCCCGGCGGGGATCCCGAGGAGCTCGAGGGCGGAGCCGACGCTCACCCCGCCCAGCAGCAGCTTCCCGACCCCCCACAGCCGCAGCCATCGGGACTCAGCACCCTGGGACTGAGCACCCCGGGCGGTCACGACTTCCTCGCCCGGCTCAGCGCTGCGGCCAGACGGAGCGTTCTCGCATGACCTCGGCGAGCGCCTCGGCGTCGTCGGTCATCAGACCGTCCACTCCCATGTCCAGCAGCTCGTGCATCTGACGGGGATCGTCCACCACCCACACGTGGACCTGCAGCCCCGCCCGGTGACAGCGCTGGACGAAGCGTGGCGTCACGACGCGAAGCCTGCCCTGGGAGATCGGGACCTGGACACAGTCGATCTCGGTGAGGCGCCCGGTGAGCCGGCCCAGCAGCCCGAGCGGTCCCAGCAGCACCAGCAGCGCGGTCACGGTCCAGCCGCCCGAGGTCGCGATCGGTCGGGTGAGCCGGCGCCGCACGTGGTGCCGGCGGGCATCGTTGAAGCTCGCGGCGAGCACCCGGTCATGCGCCTGATGCTTCTCGATGAGCCGCACGAACTCTTCCACCGCGGCCGCGTCCTTGAGGTCCACGTTGAGGTGCACGTCCTCGAAGGCGCTCAGCAGCTCCTCGAAGCGCACCATCGGTTCGGCCAGCTCGCCTTCGGCGCCGACGCGCAGCCCGGCGAGCTCTTCCCAGGTCTTCTCGCTCACGGGGCCGCTGCCGGTGGTGGTGCGATCAAGCTCTTCGTCGTGGAAGACCACCAGGGTCCCGTCGGCGCAGGTGCGCACGTCGACCTCGAGGTAGCGGAATCCCAGCTCCACCGCCCGGCGGAAGGCGCCCATGGTGTTCTCCCGGCGCGGATCCGCGCCTCGGTGGGCGAAGGCCAGAGGCCGGTGGTGCAGCGGGCCCGGGCGGGTGTTCAGCAGGTACGCCACGTCCCGGTAGGGGTGCCGACGGTAGGGCCGGGCCATCTAGAGCTCCCCGGTGAGCAGCTTCTCGATCACCTGCGCGACGCCGTCCTCGTCGCAGGAGGCTGCGGTGTGATTCGCGGCCGTGCGGGCCAGCGGATGGGCGGATCCGACGGCCCAGGAGGTCCCGGCCCAGCGCAGCATCTCGATGTCATTGGGCATGTCCCCGAAGGCGATCACGCGTTCCCGCTCGATCTCCAGGGACGCGGCGTAGCGGGCCAGGCCGGCGGCCTTGTTCACCCCGGGGGCGGAGAGCTCCAGCAGGCTGATCCCCGGTGCCGAGTGCGTGACGGTGAGCAGGTCGCCGACCTTTTCCTGGACCCGGCCGAGGAACTCATCCGGGGCCATGGTGTCGGTCTTGCACAGCAGCTTGACCACCCGGTCGGTGACATGGGCGCTGGTGACATCGCTGCCCGGGGTCTGCGCCGCGTCGGTGAGCCCGTCACGTTCCAGGGTCTCATCCAGGGGCCCGAGACGCAGGTCCTCCTCCGTGACGCCGGCGGCCCGGCGGCGGTCCTCCTCGAAGAACAGCGAGCCGGCGATGAAGGGCTCCTCCATGTGCAGGTGCTGCAGGGTCTCTGCGGCGAAGGAGGCTTGCGGATCGATCTGGGCGATCATGTCCTTCACGCTGAAGAGCGCCTCGGCGTTCAGCGCGGACTCGTGGATCAGCCGGTCCGCGGCGAGGTCATAGATCACCGCACCGTTGGAGGCGATCACGGTGCCCAGGGCGCCGAGGGTCTGGCTGATGTGCTTGAGCCAGCGCACCGGCCTGCCGGTGACCAGCACGACCTGGACCCCGGCCGCCTGGGCCGCCTGGAAGGCGTCGACGGTGCGGGTCGAGACGGAGCCGGAGTGGGTGTGGGTGTAGCTGAGGATGGTCCCGTCGATGTCGCTGGCGATCAGGTGGACCGGGCCTGCGGCGAGCGAGGGGACGAGGGCGCGGGAGGAGAGCTCGGTCATCGGCTCAGCTCTCGAGGGCCTGGGTGAGCTCCTCTGCGGTGGGCGGCTGGGCGCCGAATCGCGAGGAGTTGATCGCGGCGGCGCGCGCGGCGGTGCGCAGCACGGTGCCCAGCTGTTCGGTGCTGATCTCGCGCAGCGCGGCTCGTCGTGAAGCGCCGAGCAGGTGCATCCCGCGCAGCGTGGAGAGCGTGGCGGCCATGAAGGAGTCTCCGGCGCCGACCGTGTCGGCCACTTCGATGGAGAAGGCCTCCTGCTCGGCGAAACCTGCCCGGGTCAGTCCCATCGCCCCTGAGGGTCCGCGGGTCACGGTGACCAGGGCGGGGCCCATCTCGAGCCAGGCCTCCATGGTCTCGCGGTGGCTGCGCTCGGGGTAGAGCAGGTCCAGATCATCGGTGGAGGCCTGGATGACGTCGGCCCGGGCGATGAACTCCTCGGCCTGGCTGCGGGCCTCTTCGCGGTTGGGCACCAGCGTGGGGCGGTAGTTCGGGTCATAGGAGATGGTCGCGACCGTCCGTGCCCGGTCCAGCACGCCCTTGACCGTCTCGGCGCCGGGCTGGAGCATGGCCCCGATCGACCCGGTGTGCAGGTGCTCCAGCGGGCCGGACTCGGGGGCAGCCTCTGCCGCGGCGTCGGGCTTCGCCTCCCGGGCCAGGTCGCAGAACTTCTGCTCCAGCTCGGCGGCGCTGGGAAGCGTCCAGTCCAGGGTGAACTCGTAGCTGGCCTGCCCGGTGGGGTCCAGGGTGGCCCGAGCGACGGAGGTCGGGGAGGCGTCGGCGTCGAGCAGGGCGGTGATGCCCTGGGCGCGCAGACTGCGCGCGATCATCCGTCCGTAGTCATCGTCCCCGCGGCGACCGGCGAAGACCACGTCGTGCTCCAGCCGGGCGAGCCCGACCGCGACGTTGAACGGCGATCCCCCGACGTGCGCCTTGGGGGCAGATGTCTCCGAATGGACGACATCTACCAAGCATTCACCGATGACCGCCAGGTATGCACTCACCCCACTAAACTACCGCACCCCGCGAGGCTCAGAGCTGTTTATAAAGTTCGTAGCCTCCGATGAGGTTGCGCAGCTGCGCCTGCGGGTGGCGCCGGCGCAGCACTTCCAGCGCCTGCCGGGAACGGACCCCGACCTTGCAGTAGAGCACCACGGGCTTCTCCGCGCCGGCGTCGAGACCGGCGACCCCGGCGTCGTCCTGGTGCAGCGTCCCCAGCGGGATGTTCACCGCACCTTCGATGGTGCCCAGCTGGTGCTCCCAGGGCTCCCGGACGTCCACGATGCCGCCGATGCGCCCAGCCTCCATGAGCGCCCGGAGCTCCCGGGGTGTGAGCTCATCGGCCAGCTTGGGGTCCCCGGTGAAGGGGTTGAAGTCGAGGTCCTCGACGGCGTCCGGGGCGGGCTCCGAGGCCGGGTGCGGTTCGGCCGCCGGTGACGTTTCATCCGCAGGGTGCGGTGCAGCCGCGGGAGCCTCGGGGCTGAACCCGCCCAGTCCGGTGACGTCGGCGCCGATGCTGGTCACCGGGACTCGATCCGGGTCCGGGTGCAGGCTGACCTCGCGGAAGCTGGCGTCCAGCGCGTCATAGATCAGCACCCGTCCCAGCAGGCTGCGACCGATCCCGGTGAGGAACTTGATGGTCTCAGTGGCCATGATGGAGCCGATCACCCCGGGCAGCACGCCGAGCACGCCGGCCTGGGCGCAGGTGGGGACCTCCCCGGCGTCGGGGGCTTCGGGGTAGAGGTCGCGATAGGTGGGTCCGTGTCCGGCCCAGAACAGGCTGACCTGCCCGGCGAAGCGCAGGATCGAGCCGGAGACCATGGGCTTTCCCGCGATCTCGCAGGCATCGGCGACCACGTAGCGGGTCGCGAAATTGTCCGAGCCGTCCACCACGATGTCCGCCTCGGCGATGCGTTCCAAGGCGTTGGCGGCAGTGATCGGTTCCCGGTGTTCGTGGATGACCACCTCGGGGTGGAGTCCGCGCATCGCCGCAGCGGCGGAGGCGGTCTTGGGCTCACCGATGCTGGTCTCGGAGTGGATCACCTGGCGGTGCAGGTTGGAGCGGTCGACGACGTCGTGGTCGATCACCTCGATGGTGCCGACCCCGGCGGCGGCCAGGTAGGTCAGGATCGGTGCGCCGAGACCCCCGGCGCCGATGACCGCCACCCGGGAGTTCAGCAGCTTCGCCTGGGCCTCGATGCCGAAGCCGTCGAGGGAGAAGTGCCGCTGGAACCGTTCCATCTGGGTGCGGGAGAACTGGGAGAGATCATTCATCGTGGCAGCTTCCTCAGGTGAGTTCGTCGATCGGGGCGATCCGGCCGTCAAAGGCGGAGGAGGCCTGGGCGTGCTCGCGCCGCGGGATCCGGCCGGAGCGGGCGGAGAGGTAGCCGGCGTGCACGGCCAACCGCATCGCGGTGGCCATCTCGGTGGGGCGCTGCGCGCGGGTCACCGCGGAGGCGACCAGTACGGCGTCGCAGCCGAGCTCCATGGCCAGTGCGGCCTCGGAGGCGCTGCCGATCCCGGCGTCCAGGACCACCGGGATGCTGGCCCGGGAGGTGATCAGCTCGATGTTGTGCCGGTTCAGGATGCCCAGACCGGTGCCGATGGGCGCACCCAGCGGCATCACCGCCGCGGCGCCGGCCTGTTCCAGGCGCAGCGCGACGGCCGGGTCATCGGAGGTGTAGACCATCGGGATGAAACCGCGGTCGGCCAGCTGCTCGGTGGCCTCCAGGGTCTCGATCACATCGGGGAGCAGCGTGTGCTCATCGGCGATGACCTCCACCTTGATCAGGTCGGTCTCCAGCGCCTCGCGGGCCAGCTCGGCGGTGAGCACCGTGTCCTTGACCGTGTAGCAGCCTGCGGTGTTGGGCAGGATGTCGATCCCGAGCCGCTCCAGCATGGAGAACACCGAGGTCTTGGTCTCCGGGCTGTATCGGCGCATCGCGACCGTGGTCAACGTGGTTCCCGAGGCCAGCAGGGCGCGTTCCAGCGCATCGAGGTCGGTAATGCCGCCGGTGCCCATGATCAGGCGGTTGGCCAGGGTGTAGCCGGCGATCTCGAGGGCGGGCAGATCTGCTGCGGGCGATGGTGTGGTCATGAGGCTCTCTTCTCAGCCGCCTTGCACGGCGGTGACGATCTCGATCTCTTCGCCCCCGGTCAGGGTGGTCGCGGCCCAGCGGCTGCGCGGGACGACGGCGGCGCCGATCGCGACGGCGACGCCGAGCCTGCCGCCGTCGGCGGGGGTTCCGTCGAAGTTCAGGGCGCGCCCGGTGGTCTGCGCGACGGCGTCCACCACCGTGGCCTGCTCGGGCAGCTTCACGTGTTCTTCATTGATGCGGACGGTGAGCATGGTTCTCCACGTCATCTGGTGCGGGTGGTCTTGGCACAACACGGCGCGGGCCAGGTGTGTTCCTGGTCCGGTGCAGGCCTCGGGCCAGCGAGTGCGGGCCGGGACCAGTCTAGTGAGTCAGTCCTGGTGCCGGGTGAGCCGCATGCTCGCCAGCAGCTGGCGGTCCTGAGCGCTGAGCCTTTCGGCCCGGTCGCCGGTCGGCTCTAGCGGCTCTGACGGCCCTGGGCTCTGCAGTTCGGAATCCGGCAGCGCGGGATCCTGGGGCTCAGGATCCTGCAGCGCGAGATCCTGAGGAGCAGCGTGCAGCAGCGCGGCACCGAGCCTGGCGGCCAGCGGGGCGAGCAGGATTCCGTGCCGGGAGTACCCGGTGGAGACCACCAGTCCCGGGCGCAGCTGTCCCAGGTAGGGCCGCTCGTCAGGGGTGCCGGGGCGGGCACGGGTGGTGACCTCGGTGAGCTCCATGTCCTTGACCCCTGGGAGCACGGCGACGGCGTCAGTGAGCAGCTCCTGGACGGATCCGGCGTGGGTGCCGGTGAGACCGTCCTCCCGGGAGGAGGCGCCGATCACCAGTCCCCCGTCGGCGCGCGGGACCAGGTAGACGGAGCGGCCGTTCACCTTTGCTCGGACCGTCGCGTCCAGGATGTGGGACTCCCCGGGCATCAGCTGGGCCGGGGTGACCTGCAGGCGCAGCACATCCCCGTGGATCGGACGCAGATCCAGCGGGCAGGTCTCTGGAAGCCCGGTGATCTCGGGGTAGCCGAGCCCGGGGATGAGCAGCACGGAGTCGAAGCGGTGCGCCGCGCCGTCGTCGGTGGTGACGCTGAAGCGCTGCCCCGGTCTTCCGCGCTCCCCGGGCGGGGCTGCGGCAGCGGACTCCTCGACAGCAGACTCCTCGACCGCGGTGACCGTGGCGGTGAGCCATCGGACCGGGGCTCCGGCCTCGGGGAACTGCTGCGCGTCCAGCTCCGTCTCGAGGGCGGCGCGGGCGGCGGCGACGAGCTGGCGCGGATCGATCTGGTGGTCGCTGGGGACATCCCATCCCTTCGAGAGCCCCGGGGCGAGGCCCGGCTCACGACGGCGCAGAATGGAGCTGGTCAGCGCGGTGACCTCCATACCGTGCTCGCGCTGGAGAACTGCCAGCTCGGCCACGGCGTCACGGTCGGAGCGGTCGGCGGCGATGAGCAGCGTGCCGTTCTCGCGATAGCCGGTGGGCACGTCAGTGGCGCGGGAGAGCGTGGCGAGGAACTGCGGGTACTCCGCACGGGAAGCCGTCATGATCGGCCAGAGATCGTCCTGACCGTATTGGACCTCGCTGATCGGGGCGAGCATGCCGGCGGCGGCCCAGGATGCGTCCTGGGCGATGCTTGGAGAGATGACGGTGACGTCACAGCCGGTCAGACGCAGCTGCCAGGCGGTCAGCAGACCGATCACGCCGGCACCGATCACTGCGGTGTTCGCCCTGGTGTTCACAGAGCGGGCGACGGGAATCGAACCCGCGTCGTCTGCTTGGGAAGCAGAAGCTTTGCCATTAAGCTACGCCCGCATCTGGCCTGTTCCGGCCAGGCTTCGAGGTTACCAGGTGCGCCGAGTTCGCGCGCACACCCGGACGGACCTGGCCCGCGACACTCAGCCGGGAGCAGCGCCAGGGGTCCGGGCGTTCAGCGCAGCGCCCGGTCGACTTCCCCGGGCGGTTCCTCGTCACCGGGAATGAGGACATCGGCGACCGTGATGTTGACCTCGACGACCTGAAGCCCGGTGCCATGTTCCACCGCTTGGACCACCTCCCGGCGGATCTTCCCGGCGACGTTGACGATCGGGGCCCCATAGTCCACGATGACGATCAGATCCACGGCCGCCTGCCGCTGACCGGTCTCCACTGCGACCCCGCCGCCAGCCTGCGTGCGAGAGCCCGGAATCCGCTCGGAGAGCGCATCGAAGGACCGGCGTGCGGCGCTGCCCAGGGCGTGGACCCCGGGCACCTGGCGGGCGGCAAGTCCAGCAAGCTTGCGCACCACGATCTCCTCGACCGTGGTGACGCCACGATCGGTGACCAGCGGACTCGGCGCGCTCCCGGGCGCTGAGGCAGCAGCGGTGGCAGCGCCCTCAGCGGGCATCGGAGACACCCATCACGCGCACCCTGACCTGCACTGCTTCCGCACCCGCACCGGCGGGCAGCTCCTGATGCATCAGCGACTGGATCGCGGCGTTGACATCATCGACCACGACGCCGGCAGGGCGGCTGCCGTCGGTGTAGAGGTCGACGTAGACGACGACGCCGGCGGGCTCCCTGACGATGTCCACCCCGGTGGCGGGCGTCGCGTCGGCTTTGAGCAGTCGCTGCGCGGCGGCGGTGAGCACCTGCCGGAAGCTCGGCACCAGGCGCGCCACTCCCGGGACGGAGGAGACCGACTCCACGACCGCGGCTTCCAGGGCTGAGCGGTCACTGTGCCCAGCACTGTCCCGGGGTGCCTCAAGGCCCTGGGTTTCACCGCCGTCCTGTGGTGCGCCACCGTCCTGGGCAGCCCCGCCGGTGATCTCACTCATCGTGGATGTCCTCTACGACCAGATCCACATACCCGGCTCGCACGCCGATGATCAGCTCGATCCGTTCTGCGATCCGAGCACGCAGCCGCGGAGCGAACTCGATCAGCGACTGTCCGGCAGACATCGTGAAGGTGACTCGCAGGTCGAGCGGGGCGCCCGGCGCGCTCTCCGAGAGGACCTTGACCCTGCGGGCGCGCAGGCCAGGCTCCGCGTCCACTGCGGCGCGGACCTGAGCGCGCAGTGAGGCGGTGGTCATGGCGTAGGGAAGACCAGCAGAGGAGTACAAGGAGGTGCTGGGCCCTCGAGCCGCCTCGTCCTCGACGATGCTCATGATGCGAGCCTTCAACCCGGTGAGCTCCTCGCCGGCGGCGGTCTCGGTGCGGCGGTAGTCATCGACCACGGTGCGCAGCCGGTCATAGCTCTCCAAGGCCTGCGCCTCGCTGATGTCATCGAAGACATCCTGATCTGCGGGTTCGCGCGGGTCTGAGGGCGGCTGTGTCATGCCCATCCTTTCATTCCCTCGACGATGGCCAGGCGTGCGCGATGAATCCGTCCTCGCACGCTCCCTTCGGTCACGCCCAGCACCTCGGCGATCTCGGCGTAGGACTGGCCCTCGATCTCGTAGAGCAACCAGGCGATCCGCTGCTCCGGGGAAAGGGTGACCAGCACCCGATCAAGCTCCCGCACAGCGGCGGAGGTCTCCGCCCGCTCCTCCACCGAGGGACCTGTCGCTAATTCTTCCACCATGTCGGCAGGATCAACAGCCTCAGTTCCGCGCGAGCGACGACGCCGCAGGAGATCCAGGCAGCCATTGCTGGCAAGCCGGAAGACCCAGGCCTTGAACGCCGAGGGCTCATCGAGTGAGTCCAGTCGGCGCCAGGCCGTGAGGAACGTGTCCTGAACGATGTCCTCGGCGTCGGCGCGATGGCGCAGCATACGGATGCAGAGTCCGAGCAGTCGGGATTCGTAACGGTCCACGAGCTGCTCGAATGCCACCAGATCACCGTCCTGGGCGCGAGCGACAAGCGTGACCTCATCGGGACCGGAGGAATCTGCCCCGGCGCCGGTGGTCTGGCGTGACATGGGCTCGTAGTACACAGGCTCCGGGGAAGAACTGCGCAGGCCTCGACGTTGCTGTTCAGTGATGCCGCACGCGGCACCTGCACGCACACATCGACAAGTACGAGGAGCCCTCATGCCCACGGCGACTGCACCAGTGGACCGCCAGACCATGCACCAACTCTTCGAGGGTCGCCACACCACGCACCTCTTCTCGGAAGGGACCGTGGACCTGGAGCTGATCCAGCAGGCCTACGAGGACGCCCGCTGGGCCCCGACCTCCATGAACTGCCAGCCGATGCGCCTGACGGTGCTGGGCCCCGGGGAACGGCGCGACGCCGTCGTCGGACATCTCAAAGGCGACAACGGGGAGAAGACCTCCGCCGCACCGATCAGCGTGGTGCTGGCGTACGACCCGAACTGGCACGAGCACATGCCCACGCTGTACCCGCAGATGGACGGGCTCCGGGAGAAGTTCGCCCCGCGGGTCGAGTTCCGCGAGAAGATGGGCCGCGACAACGCCTATCTGCAGGCCGGGTACTTCATCCTGGCGCTGCGCGCGGTCGGGCTCGACGTCGGTCCGATGGGAGGACTCGACCCCGAGGGCGTAGACACCGAGGTCCACGCTGAGACCGGCTGGCAGACCCTGATGGTGCTCAACCTGGGACACGGCCCCAGCAGCGACGAGGCCGCCCAGTACCCGCGCGGCGAGCGGTTCGAGTTCGACCAGGCCTCCCAGGTCCTCTGACCCCGCATTTCGCTGGTGCATCCAGTGTGCACATCAGCAAGACAGCAGTCGGTCTTCAGCGCGCGCACAGGAAGCACCCTGGGACCGATCAGCGCTGCGCATTAGATTCCACAGGTGCAGATGACCCTGACGGGCCTGACCTGACCATCGATCACGAGGAGCATCATCATGGCTGAGAACACCCCCCAGATCACCGGAAAGAACATCGCTCTGCTGGTCACCGACGGCGTGGAGCTGCCTGAGCTCAGCGAGCCGATCGCCGCCATCAAGGCGGCCGGCGGGACCCCCAGCATCGTCTCCCCGAATGAGGAGTCGCTGCAGGCGATGGAGGGCGACTGGAAGCACTCGGAGCACTTCGACGTCGATGTCCAGCTGAGCACCGCCTCCGCCGGGGACTTCGACGGGCTGATCCTGCCCGGCGGCACCCTGAACGCGGACAGCCTGCGGATCGACAAGGCCGCCCAGCGCTTCGTCTCGGCGTTCTTCGAGGCGAAGAAGCCGGTGGCAGCGATCTGCCACGGCCCGTGGATCCTCACCGAGATCGACCAGGTCAAGGGTCGCCGGGTCACCAGCTTCCCGTCCCTGAAGACGGACCTGACCAACTCCGGAGCCGAATGGGTGGACGAGTCCGCCGTCGTCAGCGAGGGTCTTGTGACCTCACGGACTCCCGATGACCTCGATGACTTCAACCACGCGTTCCTGACCCTGGTGGCACAGGGCTGAGCCGAACGCCCCACTGACCGGCCCCGGGCCGGATCCATCACGACAAAGCGGTCAGGACCCGAGAGGTCCTGGCCGCTTCTGCGTGCTCGGGGCCGCCAGTACGGGCCCGAGCCATTGCGCCGGAATTCCGCCCGTGCCTGAATAGTGTCCATGTCGGTGAGCGAGAGCGCCGTCTCCACCTCCGTGAGAATGCGTCTGCTCTGGGCCTTCGCGCGGCCCTACAGCAAGGTCCTGGTCTCCGCCCTGCTGCTCTCCCTCCTCGTCTCGGCGATGGCGCTGGCCACGCCGCTGGTGACCCAGTGGGTGCTCGAGACGGTCGCCGTCGGCGGTTCCCTGCGTGATCCGGTGCTGGTGCTCATCGCTCTGCTGATCCTGGGCGCGGTGGTGAGCTGGTTCCAGTGGGTGATGCTGGGCAAGCTCGCCGAGGACGTGGTCTACGACGCCCGCCGCGCCATGATCACCCGCTACCTCGGAGCCCGAGTCTTCGACCTGGGCAGGCGCGGGCCGGGCCAGCTGGTCACCCGGGTGACCTCGGACACCCTGCTGCTCAACGAGGCGGCGTCGAACTCCATCGTGGGCCTGGTCAACGGGAGCATCATGGTTCTCGGCTCCCTGGCACTGATGGCCACTCTGGACTTGGTGCTGCTGGGCACCACGCTTGCCTCGGTGCTGCTGGTGGGCCTCGTGTTCGTGGTGCTGATGCCGCAGATCTCCAGGGTGGAGGAGCGCTCCCAGGCAAGCCTCGGAGACCTCGGTGAGGAGCTGACCGGCACGATGCGCGCGATCAAGACCGTGAAGTCCTCCACGGCAGAGGCTCGCAGCTTTGCTGAGCTGATGCGCCACGTGGGCGAGTCGCGCCGCTGGAGCTTGAAGTCGGTGCGGATCCAAGCCGCGGCATGGACCATCGGCATGGCCGGAGTCAACGCCGCGGTCATCGCAGTGCTGGCCCTGGGCGCCTACCGGGTCTCCACCGGTGAGATGACCGTCTCCGTGCTGGTGGCGTTCCTGCTCTACGTGTGGGGCCTGGCCGGCCCGGTCCTGGAGCTCACCGAGGACCTCACAGCGCTGCAGTCCGGGCTGGCCGCCGCGGCGCGGATCGGCCAGATCCAAGAGCTGCCGGTGGAGTCCGAGCTCTCAGATGTCAGCATCGTGCCCGCGACTCAGCCGGTGGAGGAGGACGCGCAACGTCGCCAGGACCTTCCCGCACCGGGTGCCGGGTCTGAGCCGCCCGCCGGCTGGGACGGCCCGGCGCTGGAGTTCCAGGGGGTCACCGCCGGCTACGGCGCGGACCTCGATCCGGCGGTGATCGACCTTGACCTGGCGATACCGCCCCGGGGCCATATCGCCCTGGTCGGCACATCCGGTGCCGGCAAGACCACAGTGCTGTCCCTGATGCAGCGCTTCCTGGAACCTTCGGCAGGCACACTGCGACTCTTCGGCACGCCCTATGCGGAGCTCAGCCACGCGGAGGTACGCGGCGCTCTGGCGTATGTGGAGCAGGAGACGCCCCTGGTCCCGGGCACACTGCGGGAGAATCTGCTCTTCTCCAACCCGGCAGCCAGTGATCAGGCCGTCGCGGAGGTCCTGGAACGACTCCGGCTCGCGGAGAAGGTCTCCTCCCTCCCCGAGGGCCTCGATACGCGGCTCACCGAGACGAACCTCTCTGGAGGCCAGCGCCAGCGGGTGGCGTTGGCGCGCGCCCTGCTGGCGGCGCCGCGGATCTTGCTGCTGGATGAGGCCACCGCGCAGATCGATGGGATCACCGAGGCGGCGGTGCACCGCACGATCCGTGATCACGCCACCCGGGCCAGCGTGATCACGGTGGCACACCGGCTCTCCACGGTGATCGACGCCGATCGGATCCTCGTGATGCACGCCGGCCGGATCATCGCAGCCGGCACCCACGCCGAGCTGCTGCGGCACAACGCGCTCTACCAGGACCTGGTGGGCAGCCTGGGCCTGGGCCCGGGCTCAGGCGCACCGAGGCTCTGAGCTTCACCTCTCAGGGTTCCGGCACGGAAGCAGGCACGGCGCTGCAGGGGTGCCCTAATGTAGGAGGCATGACTGAGAATGACACCATGGCACACACCCCGCACCCCAAACATCTGGGTCGTATGCGGCGCGAGCGCCTGTCTGGCTCGCGTCTCTACGTGTGCACAGACCTGCAGCGCTTCGTCACGCGCCCCGAGGCGGGTCCGGTGGATGAGCTCGACTTCGACGCGCTGCGCGAGTTCTATGTGGCGTGCTACGCCGGCGGTGTGGACATCATCCAGGTCCGCGATAAGCAGGTGACCGTCCAGACCGAGATCGCCGCCCTGGTCCTGCTGCGCCAGGTGGCAGATGAGTACGGCGGGCTCTCGGCGGCCAATGATCGGGCCGACGTCGCGCTGATCACGGGGGTTGATGTCTTCCACGTCGGCCAGGAGGATCTGAGCACGGAAGAGGCCCGGCTGGTCCTGGGCGACGACGTCGTGATCGGACGCTCCTGTCAGACCATCGAGCAGGTGCAGGAGGCGGATTCTGACATCGGCCTGGACTATTACTGCACCGGACCGATCTGGGAGACACCTACGAAACCAGGACGGGCCGCCGTCGGTCTGGAGCTGCCCGCACAGGCGGCGCGGCTGGGAAGCCGGAAGACCTTCTTCGCCATCGGCGGGATCGATGCCACCAACATCGGTGAGGTCACCGCGGCCGGCGCCGACCGCGTGGTGGTTGTCCGCGCCGTGACCCAGGCTTCGGACCCGACCGCGAGCGCCCAGGCGCTGCGCCAGCAGCTCCCCGCCTAGCACCGGACTTCGACTTCGGGTCTGTCTTCGACCTGGAGTCCGATGTCGACGCCTTCGAGGCCGACCTGGTCTCGGAGGCGGGGCTGATCTCGTTGCGCCCGCTGCCAGGCTTCCGCCCGCGCGCCACCCCGATGAACTCCTGGATCACCGGGCCATCGGCCTCCCGAAGCCAGGCCAGGCCCACGTCATAGCCCAGGACCCCCTGAACCTCTCGGATCACGATGTCCCGGCGGCTCAACATCCGCGCCACCGAACTCGGCAGGATCACCAGACCGGTGCCCGCGGCGACGATCTCCAGCGCCATCCGCTCCCCCGCCGCCAGATCGACCCCGCGCTTGGGCGTGTGCACCGGATCCAGCTGCGCTGCAGGGTCTGGCTCAGCACCTTCCGAGGGCGGGACCGGAGCAGCGTCAGGGTCACGGTCGAGCTCGGGGTGCTCGGTCGCTGACTGCGCCGCCTCCGGCGCGGAGATCTCGGCGCGCAGCTCTGCCGGATCGAAGAACGGCTCCGACGCGATCTCCTCCCAGGTCACCGAGGATTCAGCGGCTGCGACCCAGTGATCCCGGGAGGCACAGACCACCGGGGCCTCCCGGTAGAGCCAGACTCGGTGCAGATCTTCGCCGATTCCGGCCGCTGCATCCTCCGGGAACCGGATGTAGCCGACGTCGACGGTGCCGGCGCGGACCCGCTCCAGCTGGCCAGCCTCGTCGAAGCGCTCCACGCGCAGCGTGAAGTCGGGGTAGCGCTCTCTCCAGCGGGTCACCCACTTATCCGGCGTCGCCCCCGGAATCGCTCCCAGCCTCAGTCCCCGCAGGGGTGGCTGGGGCTCTGCGTCCTCGGCGCGGCCGTGATCAGACAACTTTCTCCTGCAGGAATTCCACGGCACGGTCCCAGGCGAGCTTGGCCCGCTGCGGGTCGTAAGTGCCGATGGCGTTGGTGTCGTTGTGGAAGGCGTGGCCGGCGTCGTAGTAGAAGTAGCTGACCTCCGCGCCGGACTCCGCCCGGATCGCCTCTTCCTGCTCGCGGGCCTGCTCCACGGGGTAGCTCTCATCGTGCTCGGCGTAGTGTCCCTGCACCGCGGCGGTGATCCCGGCGTAGCTCTCCGGCACGCCCTGGCCGACCCCGTAGAACGGCACGGCCGCGGAGACCTTGTTCCCCTGCTGCGCGGCCATGGCCAGCACGAAGCCCCCGCCCATGCAGAATCCGATGGCACCGACAGTGGCGGAGCTGACCGCGTCCAGCCCGAGCAGGTGATCGGTGGCTCCGGCGAGCATCCGGGCACCCTCCTCGGCGGGCAGGTTCGACATCATCTCCTGGGCCTCGGCGCCGTCATGGGTGATCGACCCGCCATAGAGATCCGGGGCCAGGGCCACGAAGCCTGCGGCGGCGAGGCGGTCGGTGACGTCCTTGATGTGATCGGTGAGGCCCCACCATTCCTGGATCACGATCACTGCGGGCCCGGAGCCGCTCGCCGGAAGAGCCAGGTAGCCGTGACCGGTCTCGGCCTGCGCGTCGATGCCGGCGAGCGAGAAGGTGATGTTCTGGTGTGGAGTCTGTTCACTCATGCTCCGACTCTAACGAAGTCCACGTTCCAGGGAGCGCCCCATGGCGCGGACCCGGTGGTGGTCACGTCTGGGACCGCCCGGCCGAGGGGCGAGCGGCTGATCAGTCCGCCGGGATTGAGAGACCGAGCACAGAGGCCCTGGGAATGTCCTGGCCGCGGCGCTTGGATCGCTAGGCTGGTGGGGGTCACGAGCTCCCCTCCAGGACGGGCGTGGCCAGAGACGCGACCCCGGCAGAGAAGGAGCGGTGATGATCCAGGCAGTGCTGCTCGCCGTGTTCGCCGTGCTGCTGGGCAACTACGTCCTGGCTCTCGCAGTCTTCTCCCGGCGCGGCCTCTCCGGGAACTGGCTGCTGGTGGTCCTGCTCACCGGCACCACCGGTGCCGCGCTGGCGGCGGTGCTCGCAGTGCTCTCCGAGGGTGGCTCCCGGTATCTCGATGTGGCCCTCGTGCTCACCGGCACGGCCGCTGTGGCTGCTGCAGTGCGCGCCGGACTGCCCAGGCCGTCCGCGCGCGCGGAGCGGCCGAGATGAGCGGGCTGACTCCGTGGTTGGCGCTGACTCTGATCCTGCTCGGGACCTTCTTCTTCACCGTGGGCACCTTGGGACTGATCCGCTTCCCCGATCTGCGCAGCCGCCTGCATGCACTCACCAAGGCTGACAACCTCGGCCTGGGACTGGTGCTCGCCGGCGTCGCGCTGCTGCTGGGCAGCTGGACCGCCGCCGGCGTGCTGATGCTGACCTGGGTGCTGGCTCTGGCGGCGGCGTCCGTCTCAGCCCATGTGCTCGGCGGACTCGACGCCGGCCCGGAGCGCTCGACGCCGGATCCGGACCCCGCGACCTCGGACTCCCCGGAGCCCACCCCGTGACCGGCGGGGTGCCAGCGGCGGATCTGGTGCTCGGCGCGGGGCTGATCGCCTCGGTGCTGTGCACCGTGCTTCCGCGGTCGCGAACCGCTCAGTCCATGGGACTGCTGGGCCTGGGCGTGCTGGCCACGCTGGCGTGGCTGCGGCTTGGCAGCGTGGATGTGGCGCTGGCCGAGGCCGGCATCGGAGGTGGGATCCTCGCCGCGCTGCTGGTCTGGGTGTCCGTGAGCTCTCCGACCGCGCCCGCCCCCGACGGCGCGAGCGCGCCCCGGTGGCCCTGGCTGCGACCAGCGGTGGGCACGCTCTGCGCCATCACCCTGACCCTCATCGCCGGTGCTGTCTGGCTGCGCGCCGAACAGTCGCTGCCCGCCTGGGAGGCCGCGCTCACCGAGGGCATGGACCTCACCGGGGTGGAGCATGAGATCACCGGGGTGCTGCTGGTGTTCCGGTTCTACGACACGCTGCTGGAATCAGCGGTGCTGATGCTCACTGCGGTCGCCGTGCTCAGCCTGGGCCGGGGCGAGGCCGGCCCGCACCACGGGCTCCCCGCGACAGCCGCCCCGCCGGTCCCTGCGAGCCTGCACTGGCTGATGCGAGTCTTCGCCCCGGTGCTCTTCCTGGCCGGGCTGTGGCTGCTCTTCGCCGGCAGCACCGACTCCGGCGGCGCGTTCCAGTCCGGGGCGGTGCTCTGCGCGGTGCTGATCCTCCTGCGCAGCGCCCACGTGCCGCTGGCGAAGCTCACCGTGGGATGGCTGCGCCCGATGCTGGTCGCCGGCGTCCTCGCGTTCAGCCTCACGGCCCTGGCGCATCTGGAGGCGCCGTTCTCCTTCCCGGTGCTGCTCACGGTGGAGATCCTCTTGACGCTGGGGATCGCAGCCGGGCTCTACGCGATCTACCTGTCCCTGGAGAATCCGACGCAGCCGGAGGTGAGCACATGAGGACCGACGGGCTGGACCTCGGGCTGCACGCTGCCGGCAGCCCCGCACTCGGCATGCTGGAGCTCAGCCAGGTGCAGTGGTATCTGCTGCTCGGCACCGGGATCGCGGTGATCGGGCTGGTCCGGATGCTGCTCACCAGCGATCTCGTGGCCCGCCTGATCGCGCTGAACGTCACCGGCATCGGTTCGCTGATGATCATCATGGCCCTGGCGGCCCGCGCCGCGGAGCCCGAGGGCCCGGTCAGTGACGGTGCCGCCGGCATTGATCCGGTGCTCTCGGCGCTGGTGATCACGGGGCTGGTCATCACCGTGGCCTTCACCGGGTTGGGAGCGGTCCTGATCCGTCGGATCGAAGGCTCAAGGGACGGCGACGACGCCCCGGACGGGGAGGTTCAGCGATGACCGCTCCGCTGAACCTGGCGCCGTTCTGTCTGGCCGCGGTGGTGCTGATTCCGCTGCTGGCCAGCGCGCTGAGCGTGCTGCTGGGCTCCCGCGCGCGGCGGGTCCTGGGTGTGGTCACCTCGGTGACGGTGCTCGGACTCAGCGCGCCGATCCTGGTCCACGTCAGCTCCGGGCAGACGCTCCAGCTGGCCCTGGGCGGCTTCGATCCCCCGCTGGGCATCACCCTGCGTGCGGACGGTCTCTCCGCGGTGTTCCTGGCGATGACCACGGTGATCGGGACGGTGCTCAGCTGCTACGCAGCCGCGCGTCCCGCGGCCACCGGGACACACCGTGCGGCGCTGCCCGGCGTCACGGAGCCAGACGGCACCGCCGCAGCGCCGGGGCCTGCGAGCGCGGCGACCGACGGAGGGTGGCGCCCCGGACATGCCGGGTTCTGGCCGCTGTGGCTGGGTTGCTGGGCCGGGCTCAACGCCGTGTTCCTCTCCGGTGACCTGTTCAACACCTATGTCGGGCTGGAACTGGTGGGTCTCACTGCGGTGGCGCTGGTGGCCCTGGGCGGTCGCGAGGCCTGGCCCGCAGCGCTGCGCTACCTCTTCATCGCGGTGCTGGGCTCGCTGCTCTTCCTGATCGGAGTGGCGCTGATCTACTCGGTGACCGGCACCCTGGACATCATCGCCTCGGGTCAGAGCATCGCGGAGCTCGCCGCCGAGGACGACGCCGACCTCGTCGCCGTCGTGCTGGCGATGTGCCTGATCAGTCTGGGGCTGGCGCTGAAGATCGC
Source organism: Nesterenkonia sandarakina (assembly GCF_014138825.1). Lineage (NCBI taxonomy): Bacteria > Bacillati > Actinomycetota > Actinomycetes > Micrococcales > Micrococcaceae > Nesterenkonia > Nesterenkonia sandarakina. Next base: position 2,138,427 of record NZ_JACJIH010000001.1, read on the forward strand.
CCTGGTGCCGCTGCATCGATGGCTGATCCCGGCGCACTCCGCGGCGCCCAGCGCGGTCTCCCCGCTGCTCTCGGCGCTGGTGATCAAGGCGGCGCTGTTCGTGCTGCTGCGCAGCTGGCTGTGGGTGGCCGGGCCGCTGCCGGAGCTCACCGCCCTGGCGTGGGTGCTGGCCGGGATGGGCACCGCCGCGGTGCTGCTGGGCTCGGTGATGGCCCTGCGGCAGAGCCGGCTCAAGCCGCTGATCGCCTATTCCACCGTGGCCCAGGTCGGCTATTGGTTCCTGCTGCTGCCGCTGCTGCTGGACCCGAGCACCAGCGCGCTGGAGGCACAGACCACCCTGGATGACGGCGCCGTGCTGGCGGGCGCACTGAGCGGGACCGTTGCCCTTGCCCTGGGGCACGGGGTGGCGAAGTCCAGCCTCTTCCTCTGCGCAGGACACCTCAAAGACCGCTACGGCACCGATGAGATCGCGCAGCTGCGCGGCGCCGGGCGGGCGCATCCGATGCTGGTGATGAGCATGGGACTCAGCGCGGTGGGTCTGATCGGGCTGCCGCTCTCGCTTGGGTTCTCCGGAAAGTGGCTGCTGGCCACCTCCGCCGTGGCCGCGGGAGACTACTGGATCCTGCTGGTCCTGGTGGCCGGGACGCTGTTCAGCGCCGCCTACCTGCTCAAGGCCGTGGCCCCGCTGCTGGTGATGAGCGAAGACGACCAGACGGCGCTCGCCCTGCCCCAGGCCAGGACCGCGCAGCACGTGGCCGAGGCCAGCACCACCGGGAAGGCGCAGCTGGCACCCTTCGTGCTGGGGCTGCTCACCGTGCTCACCGGCTTTCTCGGCGTCTGGCTCAGCGAGATCCTGGAGGTGGGCGCCCCATGGTGACCTGGCTCGAACAGATCCCGGCGGAGCTGCTTCCTGCCATCCCGGTGGTGATGGTGCTGCTCTCGCTGACCGCCGCCGTCGCGATCTTCCCGCTGCCGGAGAACAGTGTGCGGCTGCGCGCCGGGATCAACCTCACCGCCGCGGTGGTCAAGGTGCTGCTGATCATCGCCCTGGTCCCGGCGGTGGTCGCCGACGGCGCCCGGCCGGAGTTCTCGGCACCCTTCCTGCCCGGCATCGACCTGGTGCTGCGGGTGGATCCGCTGGCGCTGTTCTTCGCCGGACTCTCCGCGCTGCTGTGGCTGCTGACCACCATCTACGCGCTGGGGTACCTGCGCGGGTCTAAAAACAAGAGCCGGTTCTTCGGGTTCTTCAGTCTCTGTGTCACCGCCACAGTGGGCATCTCCTTCTCCGGGAACCTGATCACGTTCCTGGTGTTCTACGAGCTGCTCACCGTGGTGACCTACCCGTTGGTGGCGCACTGGGGAACGCCTGCCTCGTTGCGGGCGGCCCGGATCTACCTGCGCTACGCGCTCGGCGGGGGGCTCGCCGTGCTCGTCGGAGTGGTCTGGCTGACCATGTATGTGGGCCCGGTGGACTTCGCCGACGGCGGCGCCGAGGGGGTCGCCGAACTGGTGGGTTCGAACCCGGTGCCCGCGCTGCTGATCTTCGTGCTGCTCGTGGGCGGACTCGGGGTCAAGGCGGCGCTGTTCCCGCTGCACGGCTGGCTGCCGCTGGCCATGGTCGCTCCTGCCCCCGTCTCAGCCCTGCTGCACGCGGTGGCAGTGGTCAAGGCCGGTGTCTTCGGGATCGTGCGGGTGCTCCACGACGTCTTCGGGGTCGACGCCGCCGCCGAGCTGGGGGTGCTGACCCCGCTGCTGATCCTCGCGGCGTTCACCATCCTCTACGGGTCCTATCAGGCGCTGCGCCAGCAGGAGATCAAGAAGCGGCTCGCCTATTCCACGGTCTCCCAGGTCAGCTATGTGGTGCTCGGAGTTGCGATGGTCAACGTGCTCGCCACCACCGGCGGGGTGGTGCACCTGGTGCACCAGGGACTGATGAAGGTGACCCTGTTCTTCTGCGCAGGGCTCTTCGCGGAGGTGATCCGGGCCCATACGGTGAGCCAGCTGCGCGGGGCCGGGCGGCGGATGCCGCTGACCTCGGCGGCGTTCACCGTGGGCGCCTTGGGGATGATCGGACTGCCCCCGACTGCTGGGTTCATCTCCAAATGGCAGCTCGGCACCGGCGCGATGGCCTCGGAACATCCCTGGGTGCTGTGGGTCCTGGTGGGCTCCTCGCTGCTGAATGCGGCGTATTTCCTGCCGGTGGTCTACGCGCTGTGGTTCGTCGACCCGGAGGAGGTGGACCCGGAGACGCTGCTCAGCGGTGACTCTGAGACCGCCGCCTCAGCTGACCCGCTGCGTGTGCGTGAGCCCAAGAGCCTGCTGATCCCCGCGCTGAGCACCGCAGTGCTGACGCTCTTGGTCGGGATCGGGGCCTCGCTGGCCTTCGCCCCGCTGCAGATCGCGCGGTTCATCGCCGAGGGGGTGCTGGGCTGATGCTCACCTCACCCTCCCTGCTGATCACCGTGACCCTGCTGACCCCGCTGGTCCTGGTACTGGGACTCAGCGGACTGCTGTCCCCGCTGCGGGCATTCAGGATGCGACGTCGGCTCACCGTGCTGGCTCCGCTGGCTGTGGTTCCCGCAGTGCTGCTGGCGGTGGTGGCGGGCCCTGGCACAGCGGCGGCGAGCCTGGAGGTGCCGTGGCTGCTCTTCGGTGCATATTTCGCGGTGGACCTCTATGCCAGACCGCTGCTGCTGATCGCCGCGCTGCTTTATGGCGCTGCCCTGCTGGGGATCAGCTGGATCAAGCTGCGCGACACCGAGCGCGGCTCGGGCGCGCTCTCAGCGTTCCTGCTGCTCAGCTTCACCGGCAACATCGGGACCTATCTCGCTGCCGACGTCGCCAGCTTCTACCTGAGCTTCGCGCTGATGAGCTTCTCTGCGGCGGGGCTGGTGATCCATTACCGGACCGCGGCGGCGCAGCGGGCCACCAAGGTGTATCTGGTGATGTCGGTGCTCTCGGAGACCGCCATCCTGGCCGCCCTGATCCTGGTGACCTCCGCCGGGGGCTTCCTGCTCGCCGATGCTGGGCACGCCGCCGGCACCGCGCACACCGGCCTGATCCAGGGGCTGCTGATCTTCGGCTTCGGGGTCAAGGCCGGCACCGTCCCGCTGCATGTCTGGCTGCCCCTGGCTCATCCCGCCGCGCCCCCGGCGGCCTCCGCGGTGCTCTCCGGGGCGATGGTCAAGGCCGGGCTGATCGGCTGGCTGCGGTTCCTGCCCGAGGGAGCGACCGCCGGTGCGGTGCTGCTGGCCCTGGCGCTGGCAGGTGCCTTCGCCGCCGTCGTGCTGGGGGTCCTGCAGCGGGACCCGAAGGTGATCCTGGCCTATTCGACGATCTCGCAGATGGGGTTCATCACCGTGCTCATCGCCGTGGGGCTGATGCTCCCCGAGCTGCAGCCGGCGACGTCGGCCGCTGCGGTGGTCTACGCGATCCATCATGGCCTGGCCAAGGGCGCGCTGTTCCTCGGGGTTCCGGTGGTCAAGCACTACGCCCGGGGCAGGACCGGGATCCTGGTGCTGCTCGGGATGCTCGGCGCGGGACTGGCGGTGGCGGGCGCCCCGTTGACCTCCGGGGCCTTCGGGAAGTACGTCTCCAAGGAGGCGGTCAGCGGGATCGAGGTGCTCGGCGTGGGGCTGGACACGCTGCTTCCGCTGGTCGCGACCGGCTCCACCCTGCTGCTGCTGCGTTTCGCGGTGGTCCTCTTCAGGACAGAGCGCGATCCACGCCGTCGCGCGGATGGGGAGCTGTACTCCTGGCTGGGTGTCTGCGCGGCCGGGATCCTGGTGCCGTGGCTGATCGGCGCCCGGTGGGTCACCGATCCGGTGCAGGCCGAGGGCGTCGCGGTGCCCAGCTGGGAGCCGAGCACACTGTGGGACGCGACCTGGCCGATTCTGCTGGGCGTGCTGCTAGCGGCGCTGACCTGGGCAGCGGCCCGGCGTGAGTGGCTGCCGGACCGGCTCACCGACGCTGAGACGGCCGTGATTCCACCGGGTGACCTGTTGCTGGCAGAGGAGTCGTTGCTGCGTCGCGCTCGGAGAGACGGCGGCCGGACGCTGGATGGAGCGCACCGACTCATCACCGCCGCGGCGCAGCGGTGGGGCACAGCCTTCTCCGCCGCGGCGCAGCGCGGACGGCACGGGGTCTCCTGGACTGAGGCCCGTCTGAGCGGATGGGAGTCCACCGGCCTGGTGCTGGTGGTGCTGCTGACCGTGGTCACCGCGGCCACGATGCTGTTGGTGGGGAGAAGCTCATGAGCAGTTTCGTGGTGGCCGGGGTGCTGCGTGCGCTGCTTCTCGGGCTGCTCTGGTGGGCGCTCTCCGGAGGGGGCGCGGACTACGTGAGCTACGGGGTGATCTCGGTGGCGCTGGCCACGGCGCTGAGCCTGGTGCTGCTCCCGCCCTCCTCAGCGCGCTCTCCGCGCGAGTGGCCGCGTCGCTGGGGTGCCATCGTGGTGCTGCTCGGCTGGTTCCTGGGGCAGTCGGTGATCGGCGGGCTCGACGTGGCGCGCCGGGCGCTCTCCCGCCCCATCGACGTCGAGCCCTGTGTGATGGTGGCGCCCTTCGCGCTGGAACCTGGTCAGGCCCGGCAGCTCGCGCTGGCGCTGATGAACCTGATGCCCGGATCCATGGTGCAGCAGGTGATCGACGCCGAGGGTGAACCGGCGGACCACACCGCGGAGGGACCGGTCAGCACGCCGGTGGCGGTGCAGCTGCATACACTCTCCGCGCAGCTGGATCCGGCAAGCCAGTGGGCGCGGCTGCAGCGCCGGGTCGGCGCCGCCTTCGGGTTGTAAGCCCCGGCTGACGCCTGTCTTCACCGCGGGCAGGTCAGCGCTGGCCGGGACCGAGCGGCGAGTCTGCGGCGGCGGGCTGTGCCGCCGGGTGCCCGCGCTGCCCATGCTGTCCCCGTGCCACCCGTCGGTTATGCAGGACGTTCATGATCATCACCGGCAGGAAGGCAGGCAGCAGCAGAAGCAGGCCGGCGTAGCCCAGCGTCGAGCTCCAGCCGGCGACTCCCAGGAGCAGCAGCCCGATGGCCGCGGCTCGCACCGCGTGGATCCGACGCGGGTGGCGCGCCGGACGGCCCCAGAGCTGGGGGATGCGTTCGCTGGGATTGGCCTGGCTGACCATGCGGAACGAGATCGTGAACAATACCGCGCCGATGATCAAGCTAAGAGTTGGAAGAAGCACATCCATTTCTCCATGACATCGGCTGAGGTCTCAGCCGTCAATCCTGATGAGCGGTTTCCTGTTTCATTCTCCAGGGCTCCGGTAGCGTGGAGAACTGCGTCAAAATCCGATTCTCCGAGAATGAGGCTGAACACATGGCACGTCGCAGAAACATCATCAATGCGCTGCTGTTCTTTGCCCCGATCGGGATCGTGCTCTCCGCCATTCCACAGGCTCCGGACTACACGGCGACGATCGGCTGGGGGCTCGCCCCGGTGATGCTGGGCGCCGCCCTGGTTCTGGCGCTGCGCAACGCCCAGGAGCAGCGCGCCCAGGCACAGCGTGACGGGGAGTCCGAGCACACGGTGACCTCAGGGTCGACCTGAAACAGATCAGCCGATCAGGCGGTTCACGTTCTCGACCGAGAGCCCGTGACCAGTCACCAGCGCTGAGGCGCCGAGCACTCCGGCGCGCGCCGTGGTCTGGCTGGCCACGATGCGCAGATGCTGAGTGGCCAGGGGCAGCGATCGGGAGTAGACGGCTTCGCGGATGCCGGCCAGGAAATGCTCCCCGGCGGTGGAGACCACCCCGCCGATCACGATGACCGAGGGATTGAGCAGGTTCACGCAGCCGGCCAGCACCGATCCGACCTGCCGTCCGGCCTGGCGCACGGTGCGCAGGGCCTCCAGATCCCCGGAGCGCACCAGCTCCAACATCGCGGCATGGTTCGGCACGTCAAAGCCACGTTCCCGCAGCTGGGCCGCAATCGCCGGCCCGGAGGCCACCGCCTCCAGACAGCCCGAATTCCCGCAGGTGCAGGGCGTCGCATCCCCGTCCGGGGTGGCGATATGCCCGAGGTCCCCGGCCGCCCCCTGCGCGCCGTGCTGGAGTCGACCGTCGCTGATGATCCCGGAGCCGATCCCCGTGGCCACTTTCACGAACATCATGTTGGCGACCCCCGGATAGGCCACGGCGTGCTCTCCCAGGGCCATCGCGTTGACGTCGTTGTCCACCAGGATCGGCCCGGGGAACCAGCGGCGCAGATGTCCGGGGATGTCGAAATGATCCCATCCGGGCATGATCGGCGGGCTCATCGGCCGGCCGGTGGCGAACTCCACCGGTCCGGGCACACCCACCCCGACGCCCAGCAGGTCCTCCGGGCTGCGGCCGGCCTCCTGAAGCAGCTCCAGGCCGATTCTTCCCACCGCGTCGAGCACAGCCACCGGGCCCTTGGTGATGTCGAGCTCCTGCTGCCGCTCGCTGAGCACCCTGGTGGCCAGATCGGTCACGGCGATGCGGGCATGGGTGCCCCCCAGATCCACCGCCAGCACGGAGCGGGCCTCGGGGTTGACGGTGAAGGTGCTCGGGGGACGACCGCCGGTGGAGGAGTTCTCACCCGCCGGCCGGATGAGCGCGGCATTCAGCAGCTCCTCCACCCTGGCGGAGATCGTGGAGCGCGCAAATCCTGTCATAGCGGTCAGGTCAGACCGGGTCCGCGGCGTGCCGTCCCGAAACAGCTGGAACAGTGCGCCCGCGCTGTTGGGCAGGGTGTTCCCGGACGGCGCGGAGGCCACTGCGTTCTGCTCATCGATCACGGAGACGTAGGCCATGGATCAAGTAAACCACCCCCGCTTCGGACTGCGGGAGTTCTAAAGTTTTCCAGAACACGGTCGACTTTTGATTGACACCCGACAGAAGTGCGCTCACTATTGTGATTATGATCACACAAAATGCTGGGTCGGAGCTCCTGCGCATGCGGGGCATCAGCAAGCACTTCCCCGGTGCCAAGGCCCTCGACGGCGTGGACCTGGACATCCGCCCCGGCGAGGTGCACTGCCTGCTGGGCCAGAACGGTGCCGGGAAGTCCACGCTGATCAAGGTGCTCTCCGGGGCCCACCAGCCCACCGGGGGTGAGATCTCCTGGAAGGGCGAGCCGGTCACCATCGACACCACCATGGCGGCCCTGCGACTGGGCATCGCCACGATGTATCAGGAGCTCGACGTCGTCGACGGGCTCAGCGTCGCTGAGAACGTGTTCCTCGGTCACGAGCTCAGCACCGGAGGCGTGCTGCGTCGATCCACCGCCCTGGAGCACACCCGTGATCTGCTCCGACGCCTGGGCCATCCGGAGATCCCCGCTCAGCGTGAGGTCGGACGGCTCTCCGCAGCCGGAAAACAGATCGTCTCAATGGCGCGGGCCCTCTCCCACGACGCCCAGCTGATCATCATGGACGAACCCTCCGCGGTCCTGGACCCGGAAGAGGTGGAGAACCTGTTCCGGGTGGTGCACACGCTGCGAGACCAGGGGGTTGCGGTGGTCTACATCTCTCACCGCCTCGAAGAGATCCGGCGCATCGGTGATCGGATCACGGTGCTCAAGGATGGGCGCACCGTGGCCACCAGCCTCGAGGTCAGCGACACCCCGACCAGAGAACTCATCGCGCTGATGACCGGACACGAGGTCATCTCTGACTTCGGCGGTGCTGCGATCGGGCCCACAAGCGATCAGCCGCTGCTCGAAGTCGAGGGACTCAGCCTCCAGGGCGTCTTCGAACCGGTCTCCTTCGATGTCCGCCCGGGCGAGGTGGTCGGACTGGCAGGCCTGGTGGGTGCAGGCCGTTCAGAGATCCTGGAGACCATCTACGGGGCTCGCCGCGCCACCACCGGAGAGGTCCGGGTGAAAGGCAGGCGCCTGCGCCGCGGGTCCGTGCCGGACGCGGTGCAGCACGGGGTGGGCCTGGCCCCGGAGGAGCGCAAGAGCCAGGGACTGCTGCTGGATGAACCGATCTATCGCAACATCACCCTCTCCACCTTTGCCCGCTTCGGCAGATCCGGACTGCTCAACGAGCGTGCCGAACGCAGCGCGGCCCGCGCGCAGGCCCAGGCGCTGCACCTCTCCCCTGCCGATGTGCAGCGCAGCATCCGCACACTCTCCGGAGGCAACCAGCAGAAGGCGATGCTCGCCCGCTGGCTGGTCCACGGGTGCGAGGTGCTGCTGCTGGATGAGCCCACTCGCGGCGTCGACGTCGGCGCCCGGGCTGAGATCTATGGTCTGGTCCGCGAACTGAGCCGGCAGGGCACGGCGGTGCTGATGGTCTCCAGCGAGATCGAAGAGGTCCTGGGGCTCGCCGATCGAGTCCTGGTCGTCGCCGACGGCCGCGTGGTCCACACCGGATCCACCAAGGACATCAACGAACACCAGGTGCTTGATCTTGTGATGGAAGGAGCTCACGGATGAGTGAGACAACAGCAACAGGCTCCCCCGCCGGAACCTCTGCCGAGGACGGAGCCCCCGGCCGGGACCTCGCCCCGGCCCAGGAGCAGTCCGCGAAGACCGCCTCGGGGTCAAGGCTCAGCCTGGGGCATAGCCTCGGCCTGATCCTCGCCCTGGGGGCACTGATCGCCTTGGGCGTGATCACCGGCGGTGACCGCTTCCTCAGCGTGGCCAACCTCATGGTCATCCTGCAGCAGGCGGCCGTGATCGGAGTGATCAGCATCGGAGTCACCTTCGTGATCACCTCGGGAGGCATCGACCTCTCGGTGGGCTCGGTGATGGGGCTGGCCACCATCTGGGCCACCACCTTGGGAACCCAGGCGATGGCCACGGACATCCACTGGTCGATCATGTTCTTCACCGCCCTGGCGGTGGGCGCCGCGGCGGGCCTGCTCAACGGGGTCATCATCGCCTACGGGAAGGTGGTGCCGTTCATCGCCACCCTGGCGATGCTGGTCGCCGCGCGCGGCTTCGCCGAGCTGATCTCCGGGCGGCAGACCCAGATCGTCACGGTCCAGGAGTTCAACAGCGTCTTCCGCGGGGACTTCCTGGGCATCTCGGTGATCGTGTGGATGTTCCTGCTGGTCGCGGCCGCCGGGTGGTTCCTGCTGAACCGGACCACCTTCGGACGCCGCACCATCGCGGTGGGCGGAAATGCCGAGGCCGCCCGGCTCGCCGGGATCAAGGTCAAGCTTCACCTCGTCATGGTCTACGCCCTCTCCGGGCTCTGCGCCGGAATTGCGGCCGTGATGATGATCAGCCGGACCACCTCAGGCTCCTCCACCCATGGCTACCTCTACGAGCTCGACGCGATCGCCGCGGTGGTCATCGGGGGCACGCTGCTCGCCGGTGGCCGCGGCACCATCTTCGGCACGGTGCTCGGTGTCCTGGTCTTCGCGGTGCTCACCAATGTCTTTGTCCAGAACAACCTCGATTCATCCGTCCAGGCGGTGGTCAGCGGCGCGATCATCGTCGCCGCGGTCCTGCTGCAGCAGCGCTTCTCCGCGCACCGAACCACCTAGACCACCTAGACCACACGTTCATCCTCGTCCCGCTTCGCACCGCACGACCCACTCTCATCAGGAGGAATCATGTCCCGCTTCACCCCCCGATATCTCTCAGCGGCCGCCCTCATCTCGGTCACCCTCATGGTCAGCGGCTGCCTCTCGAATGACCCCGAGGAGGTCGAGTCAGAGGACGACGCCGGCGCCTCGGCCGCGGAGCCGGCCGGCGACAACGCCGAACCAGGTGAGGAAGTCGTGATCGGCTTCTCCGGGCCCGCCGCCGGCCACGGTTGGATCGGCGCCATCACCGAAGGCGCCCAGGCGCAGGGCGAGGAGTTCGAAGACATCGATCTGCGGGTCTCGGAGGGCACCGATGACGTCAACGAACAGATCAGCCAGATCGAGCAGTTCATCAATGACGGAGTGGACGCGATCGTGGTCCTGCCCTTCGACGGCGCCGCGCTGACCGAGGTGGCCACCGACGCGATGGAGGCCGGGATCCCGGTGGTCAACGTGGACCGGGAGTTCTCCAGCCCGTTCGCCGCGCGCACCACGATCCTCGGCGACAACTACGGCATGGGCGTCTCGGCCGGCAACTACATCTGTGAACAGCTCGGTGATCAGGAGGACGCCGTGGTCGCTGAGATCGCCGGGATCGACTCGCTGCCGCTGACCCAGGATCGCAGCGAGGGCTTCGAACAGGCGCTGAGCGACTGCGGCCTGGAGGTGGACAACCGGGTCGCGGCTGACTTCACCGTCGCCGGCGGGGAGAGCGCGGCCGCCAACCTGCTTCAGGCGGCACCGGAGATCGACGCGATCTGGAACCACGACGACGATCAGGGCGTCGGGGTCCTCGCCGCCATCGAGAACGCCGGACGTGATGAGTTCTTCATGGTCGGCGGCGCGGGTTCAGCCAATATGATGCGCGAGATCAAATCCGGGGACTCTGTGGTCGAGGCGACCGTCGTCTACCCGGCCTCCCAGGCGGCCGACGGCGTGCGTCTGGCTCGGCTGCTGGCTCAGGGACGCGCCATGGGAGACCTGGTGCAGAGTGACGTGCCCCGCGAGATCCAGCTCTATGCCCCGGTGGTCACCGAAGAGAACGTGGAACAGTACCTGCCCGACGCCTTCGAATCCTGAGCGGCAGCCATGGTTGAGCGAGACAAGCCGCGCCTGGGCGTGGCGATGATCGGGCACGCCTTCATGGGCAGGGTGCACTCCCAGGCCTGGAGATCCGCCTCACGGTTCTTCGACCTTCCGATGGAACCGCGCATGCGGGTGATCGTCGGTCGTGACGCGCAGCGGAGCAAGCAGGCGGCGCAGCGGCTGGGCTGGGTGGAATCTGCCACCGACTGGCGGCGGGTGCTCGAGCGCAAGGATGTCGACCTAGTCGATATCTGCACGCCCGGAGACACGCACGCGGAGATCGCTGAAGCCGCGCTGGCGGCCGGCAAGCACGTGCTGGTGGAGAAGCCGATGGCCAACTCGGTCGCGGAGGCGCAGCGGATGACCGAGGCCGCTGCGCTCGCCCGGGCCCGGGGCATCCACGCGATGGTCGGCTTCACCTACCGTCGCGTACCGGCGCTGAAGCTGGCCCAGGAGCTGATCTCCGAGGGCCGGATCGGTGAGGTGCGTCAGGTGCGGGCGCAGTATCTGCAGGACTGGCTCGGGGATGAGACCGCCCCGCTGTCCTGGAGGCTGGACAAGACCCGGGCCGGGTCCGGGGCGCTGGGAGACATCGGAGCCCACATCGTGGATCTGACCTACTTCCTCACCGGTCAGCGCTTCGCCGGGGTCTCCGGGATGCTCGACACCATCGTCGCTGAACGTCCGCTCGCCGCCAAGGTCGCCGTCGCGGCGGGGGGCATCGGCGGCAGCGGAGGTGGACTCGGCAGCGGTCTCGGCACCGCGGTCGAGGCGCCCGATGCCGTCGGGATGGGCCCGGTGACGGTGGACGACGCCGCGCTGGTCACCGCTCGACTGACCTCGGGAGCCCCGGTGATCCTGGAGGCCTCCCGCTTCGCCTGGGGCCGGAAGAATGCGCTGCGCATCGAGATCTCAGGATCCCGGGGCGCGGTCAGCTTCGATTTCGAGGACATGAACGTCCTGCACTACTACGATGCGACTCAACCGGCGCGGACTTCGGGGTTCACCCGGATCCTGGCCACCGAGCCGGAGCACCCGTACCTCGAGGCCTGGTGGCCGCCCGGCCACGGACTGGGCTACGAGCATGGGTTCACCCATCAGGTGGTGGATCTGGTGCGTGGGATCGCCGCCGGGGAGGACCCGCGGCCCTCCTTCGAGGACGGACTGCATGTGCAGCAGGTGCTGGAGGCGATCCAACACTCGAGCGGGGCCTCCCACCAATGGACCGAGATCCACGATCAGGAACGGAGCTGAAGACCATGGCACGACCAGTCACGCTGTTCACCGGACAATGGGCGGACCTGCCCTTCGAGGAGGTCGCCCGGCTCGCCGGGGAATGGGGCTACGACGGCCTGGAGATCGCCTGCTGGGGGGATCATCTGGACCCACGGCGCGCAGCCGAGGACGATGCCTACGTGAAGGACCGCCTGGACATCTTGGAGAAGAACGGGCTGAAGGTCTACACGATCGCGAATCACCTGCGCGGGCAGGCGGTCTGCGACGATCCGATCGACGCCCGCCACCGGGACATCCTGCCCGATCACATCTGGGGTGACGGTGACCCGGAAGGCGTGCGGCAGAGGGCGGCTGAGGAGATGAAGTACACCGCGCGGGCCGCGGCCCGGCTGGGGGTCAAGACGGTGACCGGCTTCACCGGATCGGCCAGCTGGAAGTACGTCGCGATGTTCCCTCCGGTCTCACCGGAGCTGGTGGAGGCGGGCTACCAGGACTTCGCCGACCGCTGGAACCCGATCCTGGATGTCTTCGACGAGGTCGGGGTCCGGTTCGCCCACGAGGTGCATCCTTCGGAGATCGCCTATGACTATTGGACGACCCAGCGCGCCCTGGAGGCGATCGGGCACCGCGAGGCCTTCGGTCTGAACTGGGACCCCTCGCACATGGTCTGGCAGGACCTGGACTCGGTGGCGTTCCTCTGGGACTACCAGGACCGGATCTACCATGTGCACTGCAAGGACACGAAGAAGCGCCTGAACGGTCGCAACGGTCGGCTCTCCTCACATCTGGCCTGGGCCGATCCTCGACGCGGCTGGGACTTCATCTCCACCGGACGTGGAGATGTGCCCTGGGAGGATGCCTTCCGGATGCTCAACGCGATCGGCTACACCGGTCCGCTCTCCGTGGAGTGGGAGGACGCCGGAATGGACCGGCTCATCGGCGCGCCCCAGGCCCTGGAGTTCGTGCGGTCCCACGCGTTCGAACCCTCCGACGCCGCCTTTGATGCGGCGTTCTCCTCCTCCTGAGCCGAGAAGGGCCGCAGCACGCCGCAGGGCCCGACCCTGGCCCCTGGTGTTTGCATCTACCAGGTTTCATGGTCGGGCCCTGCGGTCACGCGATCACTGCTCCAGGACGAAGGCTGCCTCGAGGTCGATAGAGACCTTGTCGCCGACCAGCACGCCGCCGGCTTCCAGGGCTGCGTTCCAGGTCAGGCCGAACTCCTTGCGGGAGATCACGGTGTTCGCGGAGAAACCTGCACGGGTCATGCCGAAGGGGTCCACGGCCTGGCCGCCGAACTCCACCTCGAAGGTCACCGGCTTGGTGACCCCGCGGATGCTCAGATCGCCCGAGATCTCGAACTCCTCGCCGCTGGCGGTGATGTTCTGCGCCACGAAGGTGAGCTCCGGATGGTTCTCGGAATCCAGGAAGTCCTCACCGCGGACGTGGGCGTCGCGATCGGCGTTCTTGGAGTTGAAGGATGCGGCCTTGACGCGGGCGTCCAGGGTCGCCACGTCACCTTCGGAGACGACGAGGGTGGCCTCGGCCTCCTCGAAGATGGCCCGCACCTTGGAGATCCCGGCGTGGCGCACGGTCATGCCGATCTCGGAGTGTGCGGAGTCGAGGTTCCAGGTGCCGGTGGTCAGATGTGCCATGAAGAGATCTCCTAGGGGTTGCCGGTCCGCGCCGAACGCGCGGAGCCATCGTGGTTGGTCGATGATGCCAACAGCAGTCTGCCGCAATTTATTTCAAAACTGAAGCAAGTTCATCGGAATGTCACCCAGATGTCCGTTTCACCATCTGCGTCTGCAGCACCACCGGGTCCACGGCCTCCCCCTTCATCAGCTGCAGCAGCAGGTCCACGGCTCGGCCAGCAAGCTCCCCCACCGGGTTGATCACTGTGGTCAGCGGCGGGCGGGTCAGCTGCGCGGCGTGGGAGTCATCGAATCCGACCACCGCGATCTGCTCCGGCACCGCGATCCCTCGAGACTGGATCTCGTGCATGGCGGCCACCGCCATCAGGTCCGAGGCGACGAAGACTCCGTCGAGCTCCGGGGCACGCTCGAGCAGCCGCTCCATCGCCGCCGCCCCGGAGGCCGAGGTGAAGTCCCCGAACTCCACGAGGTCTGAGGCCAGGCCGGCACCGTCCAGCGCAGCCCGCCACCCGGCAAGCCGGTCCGAGCCCGCCGCCATGTCCTGCGGCCCGGCGATGGTGGCCAGCCGACGTCGTCCCTGGCCGATCAGATGCTCCGCCGCGAGGGTGGCCCCGAAGTTGTTGTCCACATCCACCCAGGGGATCCCGACGTCCCCGGCGTAGGGTCGGCCCACGTAGACCGCGGGCAGCTTGGTCTCATGGAGCACACCCGAGAGGTCGTCGTCGCGGTGATGCGAGACGATGATGGCCCCGTCGGTGTACCCCCCGCGCAGATACCGCTCGATCTTCTGCCGACCCCCCGGCTGACCCATGGCCAGCAGCACCTGCACCGGGGAGTCCGCCAGCCGCTGGGTGATCGAGGCCAGCATCGAGGCGAAGAACGGATCCGCGAAGACCCGGTCCTCGGCCTCGGGCACGACGACGGCGATGGAGTCCACCTCCTGGATCACCAGCGAGCGCGCGGCCCGGTTCGGTCGGTAGCCGAGCTCGGTGACCGCGGCCTCCACCGCGAGCCGAGACTGCGAGCGCACCCGCGGGTCGAGGTTGACCGCGCGCGAGGCGGTGGCGCGTGAGACCCCTGCCCTGGCCGCCACATCCTCCAGAGTCGGCAGTCGCCGAGCCGGCATCAGTTCCCCCTTCGTCGGATGTGCGCACCAGGGCCAAGTGGGCCTGGTCAGTCCACCACGCCGGTGGCCGCCACCTGTGCGTACCAGTTCGCGGAGGCCTTCGGAATGCGCGCAAGCGTATCGTAATCCACCCGCACGATCCCGAACCGGCGGTCATAGCCGAAGGCCCACTCGAAGTTATCCAGCAGCGACCACACGAAGTAGCCGCGCACATCCGCGCCGGAGGAGATCGCCTGGTGCACCGCGTGCAGGTGCTTCCGGATGTAGCTGAGCCGGTCGTCGTCCTGGACGAAGCCCGCGGCGTCGGGCACATCGGGGTAGGCCGCGCCGTTCTCGGTGACATAGAGCGCCACCCCGGCCGGCCCGGTGTACTCCCGGTGCAGCCGCAGCAGCAGGTCGTGCAGCCCCTGCGGGAAGACCTCCCAGCCCATGGCGGTGGCCGGCAGCCCGCGCGGGATCGAGGAGACGTGCTCCGATCCCACGTTCGGGTTCGGGGCTCCCTGGGTGCGTGCCGCGGCGGCCGCCTGGGCGGCGTGCTCCGGATCCGCGCCGGTGAGCAGCTCTCCGGTGTAGAAGTTGACTCCCAGCACATCGATCGGCGCCGAGATGATCTTCAGATCTCCGGGCTGGACCAGGCCTTCGCGCCAGAGTCCGGCCTGGTCCTGAAGCACATCGGACGGGTAGGCCCCGTTGAAGATTGCGGAGGCGAAGAAGCGGTTGAAGCTGCCATCCAGACGCCGGGCGGCATCCACGTCTCCCGGCGTGGCCGGGTCCGCAGGGCGATAGTCGGTGAAGTTCAGCGTCAGTCCCAGCTCGAGCTCCGGATCCCGACGTCGCAGCGCGCCGACCGCCAGCCCGTGCCCGAGCAGCAGGTGATGCGCCGCCGCCAGGGCATCCTCCGGGGAGGTCCGTCCCGGAGCATGGTGTCCGTTGGCGTAGCCGAGGAAGGCCGCGCACCAGGGCTCGTTCAGCGTGGTCCAGTGACGCACCCGGCTTCCCAGGGCCTCATGCAGCGTGACCGCGTAGTCGGCGAAGAGCTCGGCGGTGCGCCGGTTCGCCCAGCCACCCTGATCCTCCAGCGCCTGGGGCAGGTCCCAGTGATATTGCGTGAGCCAGGGCAGGATGCCGGCGGCCAGCAGCTCATCGACCAGATCTGAGTAGAACTTCAGCCCCTCCGGGTTCACGTTGACCCCATCGGGCATCACCCGGGACCAGCTGACCGAGAACCGGTAGACCTTGAGGTTCAGCCGCTTCATCAGCGCCACGTCCTCCCGGAAGCGGTGGAAGTGGTCGCAGGCCACGTCTCCGGTCTCGCCCTCGTGGACCTTCCCGGGGGTGTGGGCGAAGGTGTCCCACACCGAGGGGGCCCGGCCACCTTCTGCCGCGGCACCCTCCACCTGGTAGGCCGCGGTGGCCGAGCCGAAGAGGAAGTCGGTGGGGAAAGCCACAGCGCTGCTGGCGTCGGTGGTGCGGGCGGTGAGTGAGGAAGTCATTGTTTGACGGCTCCTTGCATGATTCCGGATACGAGCTGACGGCCCGTGAAGATGAACAGGATGAGCAGCGGGATAGTGGCCATGGTGGCTCCCGCCAGGACCAGTGAGTAGTCCACGAAGTGCGCGGCCTGCAGCTGCTGCAGCGCCACCGGCAGGGTGGGGTTCTGTGGGCCGAGCACGATGAACGGCCAGAAGAAGTTCGTCCAGTTCAGGACGAAGGTGAAGAGGAACAACATCGCCGCCGCCGGTTTCGCGGCGGGCAGCGCGACGTGGAAGAAGGTGCGGATCATGGAGCACCCGTCCACAGTGGCGGCCTCGATGAGCTCGTCCGGGATCGCCTGACGCAGGTACTGGGTCATCCAGAACACCCCGAAGGCGGTGACCAGTCCCGGCACGATGACCGCCTGCAGCTCCCCGGTCCAGCCCAGCCGGGCCATCACCTGGTAGAGCGGGACCACACCGAGCTGGGTGGGGATCGCCATGGTGGCGATCACGAAGACCAGCAGCGGGACCGCGCCCTTGAAGCGCAGCTTCGCGAAGGCGTAGCCGGCCAGGGTGGAGAAGAAGACCACCGAGACCGCGGTGACGGTGGAGACGATCACCGAGTTCATCGTGGCCCGCCAGAACGGAACGGTGTCGATCACCTCGGCGGCATTGGAGAAGAAGTTCCCACCCGGGAGCAGCGGGAAGGAGTCCCGGGACAAGATGGTGGAGTCATGGCTTCCGATCAGGAAGGACCACCAGAGCGGGAACATGCTGCCCAGGATCACCGCTGCCAGGCAGCCGTAGACGATCCACCCGGGCCCGCGGCCGGGGCCGCGGGAGCCGCGTCGCCGATGACGGCGGGAACCGTCTCCGGGCCCCGATCCGCGGCGACCGAACGGGTCGGCGTCGTTCTTCGGTGCGCTGGCCGGTCCCGTGCGCGGGATGATCGGCAGCGGCTTCTCTTCGAGCGCGCTCATCGCTTGACCTCCGAGCTTGAGATGCGGCGGGTGATGACGAAGTTGATCAGTCCGATGGCCACGATCAGCAGGAACAGCAGCACGGCCACCGCGGAGGCCTGCCCGAAGTCTGAGCGGGTCCAGCCGAGTTCGTAGAGATACATGGTCATGGTCTGCCACTGCCCGTCGGTGCCGCCGCGACCGTACTGGTCGAACATCCGCGGCTCGTCGAAGATCTGCAGTCCACCGATGGTCGAGGTGATGATCACGAAGATGATGGTGGGACGCAGGTTCGGGATGGTCACCGAGATGAACTGGCGGACCTTGCCCGCGCCGTCGATCGCCGCCGCCTCGTAGAGGTCACGTGGCACCGCCTGCATGGCGGCGAGGAAGATCAGCGCGTTGTACCCGGTCCAGCGGAAGTTCACCATAGTGGCGATGGCCAGGTGGCTGGGAAGCGTCCCGGAGTGCCAGCCGATCGCGTCGATGCCCACGGTCTCCAGGATCGAGTTCACCAGCCCGAATCGGTCCCCGAAGAGGTTCGAGAAGATCAGCGCCACGGCGACGGGGGTGACCACGTAGGGGATCAGCACGCCCATCCGCCAGAAGGTCCTGGCCCGGAGGTTGTAGTCCAGCAGGTAGGCGATCAGGATCGCGATGACCACCTGGGGCGCCGAGGAGAGGATGAAGATCGAGAGCGTGTTGCGCAGCGAGATCCAGAAGCCCCGCTCCCCCAGCACCGCCATGAAGTTCTCGCCGCCGATGAACTCTCCCTGACCCATGATCAGGTCCCAGTCGTGGGTGGCGACCCAGGCGGTGTAGATCAGCGGGAAGAGCCCGACCACGGCGAAGAGGATGAAGAACGGACTGATGTAGAGGTACGGCGAGTATCGACGATCCCAGGCCGAGGCCCGGTGCCGGAAGCTCACCTTCGGCTTCCGGCGACCGGTCCTCGGTTCTGGCGCGGACCCGCCGCTGCGTGTGGTGCTGACTGGTACCTGCGCAGCTGGGGCGGACATGATCAGCGCAGAGCTTCCATGTCGTTGACGAACTTCTCCCAGGAGGCGTCGGGGTCATCGATCCCGTCCACGTCCACCCGGTTGATCGCGTCCTGGATCGCCACGTTGATGGTCAGGTACTCGGTGCCCTTCAGCGGCTGGGTCTCCACGGCGTCGGCACGCTCGGCCAGGATCTCGCCGGTGGGGGCGTCGTTGAAGAACTCGTTGGTGGCCGAGAGCAGCTCGTCTGCCTCCAGCGCCTCGGTGGTGGAGGGGAATGCCCCGACGACCCCGAACGCCTTGAGCTGCTGCTCCGGGGCGGTCAGCCAGGCCGCGAGCTCCTTGGCCTGCTCGATGTTCTCGCCCTGGGAAGGAACGGTCAGGTAGGACCCGCCCCAGTTTCCGCCGCCACCTGGGAAGGTGTTGGCGATGTCCCAGCCCTCGACCTCGGCGGCGTTGCCCTCGATGATGCCCAGCATCCAGCCGGGGCACATCATGGTCGCGAAGGTCTCTTCGCGCTGGAAGGCATCTGACCAGTCGCCGCTCCACTGGGCGAGGCCCGCGGAGAGCTCATTCTCCACCGAGGCCTCCAGGAGCTGGTCGTAGAGGTCCTTCACCTCGGGGTTGGTGTCGGCGATGATCTCCCCGGATTCGTCCTGGTAGGGGACCTCGACCTGGTTGATCATGCCCTGCCAGATGTTGTCCGAGCCGGAGTACCAGGCGGAGTCAGACTCGGCGACGAACTCCTCACCGGCGGCGAAGTAGTCCTCCCAGGAGTCGCCGAGGAACTCGGCCACCTCTTCACGATCGGTGGGCAGTCCGGCCTCCTCGAAGAGGTCGGCCCGGTAGCAGACGGCCTGTGGCCCGCTGTCGGTGCCGTAGCCGATCAGGCTGCCGTCCTCGAGGACTGCGTCCTCATACTTCCAATCCAGCCAGCGGTCCTCCAGTTCGGGATCGGTGAGATCCTCGAAGCGGTCGGGGTACTGCTGGAACTCTGCGAGCCAGTCCACCTCGATGGGTTCGATGTCCGAGGCTCCCTGACCGGCACCCAGGCTGTTGCGCAGCGAGTCGCGGGCGTTCTCGGCGGTGTCGATCTTGTTGTGCTCGATGGTGATGTTCTCGTTGAGCTCCTCGTACTCTTCGAAGAGGTCCTCATAGCCGAACTCGTTGAAGGTGGTCACGCTGAGGGTGACCGCCTCCCCGTCGGCTGCTCCGCCTTCGTCGTCGCCATCGGCAGCACCTCCGCAGGCGCTCAGCCCGAGCGCCAGCACCGAGCTCAGCGCGACTGACTGCATGACCCGACGGTGGCGGCGCCCGGCGTGGGGCGAGGCGGATGGCCCGGTGGGGCGATCCGGTGCGGAGTCTTTGTGCTCCGCGTGATCAGTAGTCCTCATCACAGCTATCTCCTTCGATATGAGGTGCGAGCGGGTCCCCAAGTCCTCTTATGAGAGCGCTCTCACGGTGAGATGAAGGTAGCACCTCCTCCCGGAGTGTGGCAAGAGTCACATCGCGGCGCGTCCGAGCAGTTCACCGCGCGGGCGACCGGCGAACCGCACAGGCGGGGAGTGAGACAGTAGACTCAGGACATATTGCCCACCTCGCGAGCCGACCTTGCTGAGCGTGGACAGACATTCATCAGAAGAAGGAGGTGCCGGTGGGACTGCTAGACAACCTGGAGCGCGGCATCGAAAAGGCCGTTCGCGGTGCCTTCTCAGGACGAGGAGGGAGTCTGGGACCCGTGGAGATCGCCACCGCCGTACGCCGCCACATGGACCGAGAGTCCAAGACCATCGCCGAAGGCCAGCACCTGGCACCGAACCTGTACAAGATCCGGCTCGCCGGAGAGGACTTCACCGAGGCCAAGAAGTACGGCGTCGCCCTGGCCGAGGAG
The DNA here is from genome assembly GCF_014138825.1 of Nesterenkonia sandarakina. Classification (NCBI taxonomy): domain Bacteria; kingdom Bacillati; phylum Actinomycetota; class Actinomycetes; order Micrococcales; family Micrococcaceae; genus Nesterenkonia; species Nesterenkonia sandarakina. The sequence goes on from NZ_JACJIH010000001.1 coordinate 2,158,359, forward strand.
CTCTGTGAGGAGATCCTGCGCCATGCCGAATCCCAGGGATACACCCTTCTGGGACCGGTGAAGGCCACCTTCGTGAAGAACACCGAGCTCAAGCGTGGGCAGCTGAGCATCGAGTCCCGCACCGACAAGGACCCGCAGTCGGGACCGGTCGCTCCGGCGCAGTCCTCTCCTGCGGCTGGCCCCAGCGCCGCAGCCCCGCTGCCCTCCACCATGGCCCAGCCCACGGTCCCCGCCCACCAGCCTCCCGCCCCGGCGGCCGCCGCGAGCCTGGAGTACGAGGAGCAGAGCTACCCGCTGCGCCCTGACTCCACCGTGATCGGGCGCTCCACCTCGGCTGACATCACCGTTCCCGACACCGGGGTCTCCCGGAAGCATCTGGAGCTCTTCCGCTCCGCGGGTGCCTGGTACGCCCGGGACCTGGGATCCACCAACGGCTCCTACGTGGATGGCGAGCAGCTCACCGGTGAGACCCCGAAGGTCCAGCTCATCGACGGCGCCCTGATCTCGCTCGGCAACGCGCGCCTGCGCTTCCGCCAGAGCTGAAGGACACCGACCGATGAGTGAACTCGCTGTCACCGTGCTGCAGTTCGGAGTGCTGCTGCTGCTCTGGATCCTGATCCTTTCGATCATCGCAGCGCAGGGCCGGGACATGACCATCTCCAAGCGCTCCCGCGCCCGGGCCGCCGCCGCGCATCCCGCGCCCGCGCAGCGCAACGGACCCCCTGCTCCCGCCGGCGCCAGCCACTCCGGCCCCACCCCCCGTCCGCGGCCTCGGCGTCTGCTGGTCAGCGAGGGGCCCCTGGCCGGGACGGAGCTCCCGCTGGGCTCCGCCTCGATCATGATGGGCCGCGCCCAGGAATGCACCCTGGTGCTCGAGGACGACTACGCCTCCGGCAAGCACGCCCGGCTCTTCCCGCAGGGCTCGCGCTGGTTCCTCGAGGACCTCGGATCCACCAACGGCACCTGGCTCGGGGAGGAGCAGCTCACCCGCGCCTCCACCGTGGAGCCTGGAGACCGGATCCGGATCGGCAAGACCGTCCTGGAGCTGAGGACCTAGCCCGTGGCTCTGGTATTCCGCTTCGCCGCGCGCTCCGACACCGGTGCCGTGCGCTCGAAGAACGACGACTCCGGCTACGCGGGGCGCTACTTCGCCGTGGTGGCAGACGGCATGGGCGGCCACGCCGGGGGCGACGTCGCCTCGGCCTCGACGGTGCTGGACCTCGCACACCTGGACACCCGCGGCTTCGCGGACCCCGAGACGGTGCTGCCCGATGAGATCCAGACCGCGAACTCCTTCTTGAACAAGCTGGTCAAAGCCAACCCGAAGCTCGCCGGGATGGGCACCACGATCACCTCGCTGCTGATCACCCAGGACCGGCTGCAGTTCGCCCACATCGGAGACTCCCGGGCCTACCGGCTCAAGCGGGGACGCTTCCGGCAGGTGTCCAAGGACCACACCTTCGTCCAGCGTCTGGTCGACGAGGGGCGGCTGGACCCGGATCAGGCCGAGTACCACCCGCATAAGAACGTGCTGATGCGGGTGCTCGGAGACGTCGACGCCTCCCCCGAACTCGACATCACCTCCTTCCCGCTGGAAGCCGGCGAGCGCTGGCTGCTCTGCTCCGACGGTCTCAACGCCGTGGTCTCGGAACGACTGATCGAGCAGAAGCTGCGCTCCACCCAGAGCCTGGAATCGATCGTCGATGACCTGGTCGAGCTGACCCTCGGCGGCGGTGCCCCGGACAACGTCACCGTGGTCTGCCTGGAGGTCATGGAGGCCGACGAGGCCGCGCTGGCTCCCAGCGACGAGCTGCCGCTGAGCGAGGCCGCCGTGGCGGCGGCCTCCTCCGACTACGGCGGCACCGACGCGACCATGGAGCTGGACATGGTCCCGGTGGTCAACTCCGAGGCGTTCTCCGCCCACGACGACGAGGACACCCTCTCCCCGCTCTCCGCCGCCATGGTGCGCAAGAAGCTCGGAGCGCGCCCGCACCTGCTCGTCGGTGCCGCCAACAAGGCCGCCGAGACCGGGACGATCCCTGTGGTCGCCCGCAATGTGGACGAACACCCGATGGCCGCCCTGCTCACCGGCCAGCCGCTGCGCCCGGTGCGCCACACCTACTCCGAGCTGTTGGAGGAGCACCCGCAGGAGAAAGACCCCACCGGATCCGCGGCGCCGAACCCTGAGGCCGGCAACCCTGAGGCCGGCAACCCTGAGACCGGCACCTCGGAGCCAGGCGCGGAGACCCCCGGGACCGCGAGCCCCGCAGGCACAGCCGGGCTCGCATCCGGCGTCGCTGCCGGCGCCGAGGCATCCGATCCGCAGGCCGGCCCGGACGGCTCCGGGCCAGTTGCGACGCAGAACCCAGCGCAGGACGGGCCGCACCGCGCCGGCGCCGGACTGGCCGAGGCGCCCGAGAGCATCGAGGAGGAGCTGGTCCTGGACCAGGAGGAGCTGGAGGCGCTGGAGACGACCCGGCGCCGCAGCTCCTGGTTCCTGCCCACCTTCGTGGCCCTGCTGGTCGTGCTGGTCGCCGTGGTCACCTTCCTGGGCTACGTCTGGACCCAGACCCAGTACTACGTGGGCGAGGACGAGGGCGAGGTCGCCATCTACAGCGGGGTCTCGCAGTCCCTGGGTCCGATCCGGCTCTCCGAGGTCGACGAGCACGCCGACATCGCCCTGGAAGACCTCACCCAGTACCACCAGCAGCGCCTCCAGCGCGGAATCGCCGCCGACGACCGGGACCACGCGGAGCACATCGTCTCCCAGCTGCGTGCCATGGCGGTGGCCAACGCCGATCGGGACGAACCCAGTCCTGCCGATGAACCCGCCGAGGATGAGCCCTCCGAGGAATCCACCGGGTCGGCACCGCAGGAGGAGTCCACCGAGGAGTCCCCGGAGGACCCCTCGGGCGAGGACCAGTCAGCCGAGGACCCAGCAGCACAGAACCAGGGAGGTGAGCAGTGAACGCAGCAGCACAGCAGGCGTACAAGCCCCGCCGCAACCTGGAGCTTCTCCTGCTCCTGATCGCACTGACCGTCGCGATCGGCTCCCAGATGCTGGTGGCCTTCGCCCTGGACGAGCCGATCACCACGGACTATTACATCGAAGGTGCCGTCTTCGCCGGACTGGTCCTGGCCTTCCACGTCGTGCTGCGGCTGCGCGCCAAATACGCGGACCCGTTCATCCTTCCCATCGTGGTGACCCTGAACGGGCTCGGCATCGCCATGATCCATCGGCTCGACTTCACCCCGTCCTTCTCCGGGGTCGCAGACCGGCAGCTGCTGTGGACCGGCGTCTCGATCGTGGCCGCAATGGTGCTGATGTGGCTGCTGAAGGATCATCGGCGGCTGCGGCAGCTGACCTACATCTCTCTCGCGGCAAGCGTGGTGCTGCTGTTCCTGCCGATCGTGCCCGGATTGGGCCAGGAGCTCAACGGGGCCAGGATCTGGGTGAACCTCGGACCGCTCTCCTTCCAGCCCAGCGAGATCGCCAAGATCACGCTGGCCGTGTTCTTCGCCGGATTCCTCGCCAACAACCGGGATCTGATCCTGCTGGCCGGGCGCAAGTTCGGACCGGTGACCTTCCCCCGGCTGCGCGACCTGGCCCCGATGTTCATCGCCTGGGTCATCGCGATCGGGGTGCTGGTGGTGCAGAACGACCTCGGCAACGCGCTGATGTTCTTCGGGCTCTTCGTCGCCGTGATCTATGTGGCCACCTCACGCTTCTCCTGGATCGCGATCGGCGCGGTGTTCATGCTCATCGGCGCCGGGCTGGCGTATCAGTTCGTCAGCCATTTCCGGGACCGGGTGGACATCTGGCTCAACGCCTTCGACCAGGACATCTATGAGCGCACCTTCGGCGGCTCCTACCAGGTGGTCCAGGGCCTCTTCGGAATGGCTCACGGCGGACTGGTCGGCACCGGCCTGGGCTCGGGAAACCCGAACATGATCTCTCTGGCGAACTCGGACATGATCATCGCCGCCTTCGGCGAGGAGCTCGGCTTCATCGGGCTCTCCGCGATGCTGCTGCTCTACCTGCTGCTGTTCAGCCGCTACATGCGCGCCGGACTGGGCACCCGCGACACCTTCGGGAAGCTGCTTGCCGTGGGCCTCGCCGTGGTGCTGGTGCTGCAGGTCTTCGTCGTCGTCGGCGGCATCACCCGGGTGATCCCGATGACCGGTCTGGCCACGCCGTTCCTCGCCGCGGGCGGGTCTGCGCTATTGGCCAACTGGCTGATCGTGGCCCTGGTGCTGCTGATCTCGCACTCCGCGCGACAGCCGGTGATCGTGGGCCCGATGGTCAACGCGACCGGGGAATCCTCCTCCGGGACCGAGTCCAGACTGCAGCACTCCGGCGGACCGGGCGCTCGGGAGAGCGCGGTGCACCGGCACAGCGCAGGTAGGCACCACGATGAGGAGCCCACCCGCCTGAACCACGCACCAGCCGACCAGGGAGGGACGAAGTGAACAACGCGATTCGTCACACCTGGGTCGTCGCCGTCGGCCTGTTCATCACGCTCTTCGTCGCGCTCTCCATCATCCAGGTGGGCGTGACCGATGAGCTCAACGCCAACCCCAACAACGTGCGTCAGGTCTACGAGGACCGCGGCGCACCTCGCGGGGCGATCACCGTGGACGGCAGCGCGATCGCGGAGTCTGTGCCCTCGGACAACGCCAGCTTCGACTACCAGCGCGTCTACCACGAACCCGATCTGTACTCCGGGATCACCGGCACCTACTCCATCGCCGCCAATCCCACCGGGCTGGAGGGCACGCTGAACGAATACCTCTCCGGACACTCGGACAGCCAGTTCTTCGACCGGATCGCCTCGGTGTTCACCGGGGACACCATGGACGGCGGGCAGGTGGAGCTCACCCTCGACGGCGAGCTGCAGCAGCTCGCCTACGACCAGATCCCCGACGGCACCCGGGGCAGCATCATCGTCACCGAGGTCGCCACCGGTGACATCAAGGCGATGGCGTCGAAGCCCAGCTATGACAACAACCGGCTCGCCGTGCAGGACTCCGCGCAGCTGGTGCAGAACCAGGAGGAGCTCGAGGCCGACCCGGACCTGCGCTACACCTCCCGGGCGATCTCCTCCACGATGGCTCCCGGTTCCACCTTCAAGCTGGTCGACCTAGTCGCGATGCTGGAGTCCGGGGACTACGAGCCGGACACCGTCGTGGAGAACCCCAACTCGATCACCCTTCCGGAATCGAGCACCGAGCTGCGGAACTTCGACCGCGGCATCTGCGCCCAGCGCCCGCAGGCCGAGCTGTCCTGGATCGTGGCGCAGTCCTGCAACACGCCCTTCGCCGAGGCCGCCATGGAGCTCGGGGAGGACCCCATCCGGGAGGCCGCCGAGAACTTCGGATTCAACTCCGATGACCTGGGCATCCCGCTGCGCGTGGACACCTCGAACTTCCCGCGGGACCTCTCCGATGCGGCCCTGGCCCAGTCCTCCATCGGACAGTTCGACGTCACCTCCACCCCGCTGCAGATGAACATGGTCGCCGCCGCCATCGCCAACGGCGGCACATTGATGAAGCCCAATCTGGTCGACGCGATCCGCGGCTCTGACCTGCAGCTGCTCGAAGCCTCCGAGCCGGAGACGCTCTCCGAGGTGACCTCGGAGGAGGTCGCTGATGAGATCACCGAGATGATGGTGCAGGTCGTGGAGTCCGGCACCGGCACCCGTGCCCAGACCGGAAGCTTCCAGGTCGCGGCGAAGACCGGCACCGCCGACGTCGGCGAGACCGGAGAGGTGAACTCCTGGATCACCGGCTTCGCCCCCGCCGAGGACCCGCAGTATGCAGTCACCGTCGCCTATGAGCGGATCGACTACGACACCGGCTCGTCATTGACCGGACCCCAGATGCTGACCATGCTCGAGGCGGCGATCGAATGAGGCCGGTGGTCGGGATTCTGATGGGTGAGCGCTACCAGCTCACCGAACGCATCGCCATCGGCGGCATGGGCGAGGTCTGGAAGGCCTCCGACCAGGTGCTGGGACGCACCGTGGCGATCAAGATCCTCAAAGAGGAATACACTGGGGACGAGGCGTTCCTGCGTCGGTTCCGCGCCGAGGCGCGGCACACCGCGCTGCTGAACCACCCCGGCATCGCGGACATCTATGACTACGGCGAGCAGTCCGGCTCGGGCTACCTGGTCATGGAGCTCGTCCCGGGGCGCCCGCTCTCGGTGCTGCTGGAGACGGACAAGACGCTGTCCTGGGAGAAGACGCTCTCGATCATCGCTCAGACCGGCCGTGCCCTGCAGGTCGCCCACGACCAAGGGCTGGTCCACCGCGACGTCAAACCCGGGAACCTGCTGATCACGCCCACCCGTCGGGTGAAGATCACCGACTTCGGGATCGCTCGGCTCGCCGACCAGGTGCCGCTGACCGCCACCGGGCAGGTGATGGGCACGGTGCAGTACCTCTCCCCGGAGCAGGCCACCGGGCAGCACGCCACCGGCTCCTCGGACATCTACGCGCTGGGCATCATCGGCTACGAAGCCCTCGCCGGGCACCGTCCCTTCACCGGTGAGTCCCAGATCGCGATCGCGCTCAAGCAGGTCAACGAACCGCCGCCAGCGCTGCCGGAGACCGTCCCGGAGCCGGTGCGGGCACTGATCATGTCGATGCTGGAGAAGGACCCCGGCAAGCGACCGCTCACCGCGACCAAGCTCGCCGAGGCCGCCGATGCGCTGCTGCGCCACGACACCGAGTCGGCGCTGAAGGCGGTGCCGGCCATGGCCTCGCATCTGGACGGTGCGCGGGACGAGGATGACCCGACCACGGCCATACCGCGCACCGACACCACACCCACCGCCGTCGTCGCGCCGCCGAGCGGCCGCGCCCCCTCGGCCCGCACCCCGGAACAGCCTGCCGAGGCTCCGGAGCACACCGCGCAGTATGCCGCTGCCGCCCCGTCGGGGGCAGGGGCGCGCTCCGGGGCGCCCACCGATGCCGGAGAGGCCGAGAAGGGGAAGGATCAGCGCCGCCTCCACGGGGGCCGTCGGTGGTACTGGCCGCTGATCGCGCTGCTGGTCCTGGTGCTGCTGGCCCTGCTGGGCTCCTGGTTCTTCCCGCAGTTCGGCGGGGGCGGCGAGGACGACGAGCCCACCCCGACCCCGACCGTCACCGAGACCCTGACTCCGGGAACCGAGATGGTCGAGATCCTCGAGAGCGCCTTCCTCGGACTTTCCCTGCAGGAGGCCAGCGCCGCGCTGCAGGAGGCCGGGCTGCAGGTCCAGGCCGAACCCGTGGCCTCGGGTCAGCCCGAGGGAGTGGTCACCGGGGTCGCTCCGCTGGGCAGCGTACCGGTGGGGTCCACGGTGACCCTCTTCTACTCCGCCGGGTCCGGCGACACCGCTCCCGAGGATCAGGACCAGGCGCCGGGGAATCAGACGGATCAGGATCAGCAGGATCAGGGCCAGCCGGACCAGACTGAGAGCAGCCCCGAGCAGGGCAACCCCGGAGGTCAGGACGACGCGGAACCGGATCAGGGGACCTCGGGCTCCCCGACGCCGACCCCCTCTCCCTCACAGGACCCGCAGGACACCCAGGATCAGCCCGAAGCGACCGAGGCCGATCCCACCGGGGGTTCGAACCCCGAGGCGGAGTCGGCACCGCGTGATGAACAAGGCGCTGGCGCCCCGAGCAGCGAGGAACAGCTCGGTGCCGAATCCGGCCCGGAGAGCACCCAGGATCCGAACCGGGCTGGATTCTCGGCGGAGGATGGTCCAGGATCGGAGACAGGAACCGAGATATGACCGAGACTGCTGAGCGCGTCCTGAACAGCCGCTACCGAATCACATCGCTGATCGGACGCGGTGGGATGGCCGACGTCTACCTCGGCCACGACCTCACCCTGGATCGCAAGGTCGCGGTGAAGATGCTGCGTCCGGATCTGGCCCGCGACCCCCAGTTCCAGGGTCGCTTTCGCCGCGAGGGTCAGTCCTCCGCCTCCTTGAACCACCCGAACATCGTCGCGGTCTACGACTCCGGCCGAGCGGAGGTCGAGGACCAGTCCCATCACGAGGTCAAGACCCCCTTCATCGTGATGGAGTACGTGGACGGGGTCACCCTGCGCCACATCCTGCACGGGACCCCGCGCATCACCGACACCGCCGACGTCGACGACGAGGCGACCCGGATCGCGGCGACTCCCGACGCGGCCACCGAGTCCGAGGATGACGTGCTCGCCCTGGGCGACACCGGCAGGGTCCAGGATGCCGAGGAGCACCTGCCTGCCGCCCAGGTGGGCGCACAGCTGCGAACCAAGATCGATCAGGCGCTGCACACCCCGCTCTCGGAGCGCGAGACCGCCGGGTATATGCACGGCATCCTCGGCGCCCTGGGATACAGCCACGAGAAGGGCATCGTGCACCGCGATATCAAGCCCTCCAACGTGATGGTCTCCCAGACCGGAGCGATCAAGGTGATGGACTTCGGCATCGCCAGGGCCCTGGCGGACTCCGCCTCCACCATGACCCAGACCTCTGCCGTGGTGGGCACCGCGCAGTACCTCTCCCCGGAACAGGCCCGCGGCGAGGTGGTGGACCACCGCTCAGACCTCTACTCGGCCGGCTGTGTGCTCTTCGAGCTGCTCACCAACCGACCACCCTTCCAGGGCGAGTCCCCCGTCTCCGTGGCCTACCAGCACGTCCGCGAAGAGCCGCCCCAGGTCAGCGAGTTCAACCACCAGGTCAGCCCGGCGATGGAGTCCGTGGTGGGCAAGGCCCTCACGAAGGACCCGGCGCTGCGGTTCCAGACCGCCGAGGAGTTCAACCAGGCGATCCAGAAGGCACTGATCGGGATCGGGGTGGATGACGAGGACCACCCCACCGCCGCGATGACCGCAGTCGGCGGCCGCCAGGAGTTCAACCAGGTCCTGGCCGCAGGTGCCGCCCCGCTGGCCCCTCAACTCTCGGCGCGGACTCCCGAGGACCCGGACCTCTATCAGAGCTATGACCAGCCGCAGGAGCGACCACGTCGTCGTCGCGGAGGTCTGATCCTGATCTGGACGCTGCTCATCCTCGCCCTGGTCGGCGCGGGCACCTGGGCTCTGATGAGCACGCTCAACAGCTCTGAGGTCTCGATCCCAGATGTCACCGGGATGGATGAGGACCAGGCGCGCGAGGAGCTCACCGCAGCGAACCTGAACCCGAGCGTGGAGACCGAAGCCCACCCCGAGATCGAGGCGGACCTGGCGATCCGCACCGACCCCGAGGCCGAGACCACGGTGGAGCCGGACACCGCCGTGGTGCTCTACATCTCCACCGGGCCTGAGAGTGTGCGCGTGCCCGACGGGCTGCAGGGCTCCTCCGAGGACGAGGTCCGCGAGGCCCTCGAGGAGGTGGGCCTGGAGGTGGGAGAGATCAGTCGGGAGAACCACCCCAGCATCGAGACCGACATGCTGATCAGCACCGACCCGGAATCAGGCACCAGCGTGGAGCCCGGATCCGAGGTGGACCTGGTGCTCTCCACCGGACTGGTGGAGATGCCCGGGGTCTTCAACCGCAGTCTCACCGAGGCGCAGTCGATCCTGGAGAACCTGGGGCTGAGCGTGGCCACCGTCGAAGACGAGCGCACCGACTATCCCGCCGGCACCGTCGTGGGTCAGCGGGTGGGCGGGTCCTCCGTGGTCGCCGGTGACACCATCCCGCAGGGCTCCACCGTGACCCTGGTCGTGGCGGTGGCCCCGGAACAGGCTCCTGAACCTGAACCGGAGGAGGACGAGGCGACCGATCCGGAAGGCGAGGACGCTCAGGAGAATGAGGAGTCCCCCAGCCCGGAGCCGGAGGAGTCGCCCAGCCCGGAGCCCGAGGAGTCGCCCAGCGAGAGCGCCGAGGAGAGCGGAGATCCCGAGGGCGGCTCCGGGGAGGAGGAGGCTGACGCGGAGCAGGAGAACTCCGAGGCCCCCGAAGAGTCGCCCCAGGAACAGGAGTCCCCGGAGGCCAACGGCGGGGCGAACAACGGCGGGCAGAGTCCCAGCGGGGCAGGCAGCCCGGGAGCATCCCCGGGGCGCTCCGCCGGCAACCCCTGAAGCGGCGGAGATAGCGGAGACGACAGCGGCACCGGCAATCGCAACGGCGGCACCGGCAGCTGAGCCCCGGTGCCCCGAACAAGAACTGCACGACGGGGATCTGCACAACAGAGAACTGCACCACGGAGAACCGGGCGGCCCTGGCTGCGCGGCACCCCAGGAATGAGATGAAATAATCGACCCCATGTCCAGACTCCCCACCTCACCGCGCCGCCTCGGCGGCACCCTGAGCTCTTTGGGCTCGGTGCTCATCGGCCGAGCTGCCCGCACCGTGACGAAGCTGCGCGGGGGCGGCGGATCGGCCTTCCCCGGACTGGTCGTGGAGAAGCTGGACCCGCATTTCCTGGCCCGCACGCTGCACCGGCTTCCCCGCGGCGTCATCGTCGTGTCCGGGACCAACGGGAAGACCACCACCACCAAGATGGTCGTGGAGCTGTTGCAGGGCCAGGGCCTGAAGGTCTTCACCAACCGCAGCGGCTCCAACTTCACCCGCGGCGTCGTGGCCTCCATCCTCGAAGAGGTGCGGCTCACCGGAAAGCTCGACGCCGATATCGCGGTGCTCGAGCTCGATGAGGCCCACGCGGTGCACTTCGTCAAAGCCGTGCGCCCGAACCACAGCCTGCTGCTCAACGTGATGCGCGATCAGCTGGATCGCTTCGGAGAGATCGACACCACTGCCGGGATGCTGCGCACCATCGCCGCGCACACGGTCGAGGCCGTGGTGCTCAACCGCGAGGACCCGCGCGTCCGGGCGATCGCCGGAACCCTGGACACCCAGCGGGTGGACTACTTCGGTCTCAGCGAATCCCTGCGCAGCCACTTCCCCAGCGATGACGACTTCCACTCCTCACCGGCGGGCGCGGCGGATCATCCGCATGCCGATGTGGTCCTGGAGGAGCTCACCGAAGGCGGTGGCCGCTTCACCATCGACGGCGAGGCGGTGACCACCTCGCTGACCGTCAACGGCGCCTACAACACCTTCAACGCGGCGGCCGCGCTGGCGGTGGTGCGCCAGGCCCTGGGTGAGGCCGTGAACCCTCAGGCCCTGATCGATTCGCTCTCCAAGGTGTCTCCAGCCTTCGGCCGCGGCGAGAGCCTCACCGTGCAGGGCCGCCCGCTGGACCTGGTGCTGGTGAAGAACCCCTCCGGCTTCCGGCTGGGCCTGAGCTCCTTCGCGGCCGAGGGCGTCGCCACGATGATCGCGATCAACGACAACTACGCCGACGGCCGGGACATGAGCTGGCTCTGGGACGTGGAGTTCGCCTCGCTCGCCGAGCAGGGCGTGCGGATGGTCTCCGGGGTCCGCGCCTATGACATGGCGCTGCGGCTGAAATACGACGACGTCGACTTCGACGCGGTGGAGCCCGACCTCTCGCTCGCGCTCAACCGCTTCCTGGATGAGAATCCCGACAAGCCCGCCAGGATCTTCTGCACCTACACCGCGATGCTCGCGCTGCGGAAGCGGCTGAGCGCCTATACCGAAGTGGAGGCCTTCTGATGGCTGCATCCAAGCCCGTCCATGTCCTCCAGCTCTATCCCCGGGACATGAACATCTACGGGGACTTCGGCAATGCGCTGGTGCTGCAGCGGCGTCTGCAGTGGCGCGGCTATGAGCCGATCCTGCACAGCTATGACCCTGAGGACGAGTTCCCGGAGCAGGTCGACGTGGTCATCGGCGGCGGCGGCCAGGACAGCGGCCAGGACAAGATCCAGCAGGACCTGCTGCGCATCGGAGACAAGCTGCACCGCCTGACTGAGGGTGGCACGCCGATGCTGATGATCTGCGGGCTCTATCAGCTCTTCGGCCATTCCTTCCGCACCCGCGAGGGCCGGGAGATCAAGGGTGTGGGCATCCTGGACCTGCACACCGAGGGCACCGACACTCGTCTGATCGGCAATGTGGTGGCCGAGTCTGCGGAGTTCGGCGAGATCCTGGGCTACGAGAACCATTCCGGACAGACCTACCTCGGCCCGGGGGTCCAGCCGCTGGCGCGGGTGACCAAGGGCGAGGGCAACAACGCGAAGGACTCCTACGAGGGCGCGCGCTTCAAGAACATCGTGGGCAGCTATCTGCATGGTTCGCTGCTGCCGAAGAACCCTGCGATCGCTGACTTTTTGATCGCCAAGGCCGTGGAGAACCGCTACCAGGAGCAGATCCAGCCGCAGATCGAGCCTGCCGGGACGGGTCAGCCGGTGGAGGAGCTCACCCGCGCCGCGAGGGCCACAGCCACGAGACGGCCACGCTAGGCGCGCGCCGTCTCCTGCGGGGCATCCGCATCTCAGACGCCGTCATCTGCGGGGCATCGACACGTCCAGCACATCGTCACTTCCAGCGCATCGTCATGAAGAATCCGACCATGGTGATGCCGAAGCCGATGATGATGTTCCAGCCCCCGGCGGCCTGCACCGGGGCGGAACCCTGGGTGATGTACCAGACGATCATCCAGAGCAGTCCCAGGATCATCAGACCGATCATCGTGGCCCGGTACCAGAGCGGCAGCGACTCGTCCTCGAGGTCGAGGTCTCTGACGTCCTTGGGATCGGCGTCGTTCAGCGGAGACTTCTTCGCCTCGGTCTTGCCACGCGTCCTGCGGTTCTTGCGCTGCTTGGACTCAGCCACGTCGGTTCGATCCCCTCTGGATCCGGCACGGATCTCGGTTCGGTATCCTGGTCTCGCGGCCGGGCACCCTGGTGGTGCTGGCCGCGGTCTGCGCGTCATTCTACCGTTTCACCGTGATGGACGCCCCACCCAGCCTTCGGAGGATTCATGTCGGGACACCGCGGCGCTCGCCCCGGCGCCCGGATCCTCGGGGTCACCGGCGAGCTGCTGATCACCCTGGGCGTGCTCGGTCTGCTCTTCGTGGTGTGGGAGGTGTGGTGGACCGGACTTGATGCGAACCGGGAGGCTCAGGCCATCGAGGAGGAGTTCCACGCCCGCCTCGAGCAGCAGGACACAGACTCCACGCCGCAGCAGGCCGCACAGGTGCAGCAGGAGTGTCAGCAGCTTGGCGACGGAGAGGCGGCGGCGTGCCCGGAGAATATGGCCGCCGTGGAATCCGGTGCCATGGCCGTGGTCTACGCCCCCGCCATCTCAGCGGACTGGTCCGCCCCCGTGCGCTCCGGAGTGGATGACCAGACGCTGAACACCGGGGGTCTGGGGCATTATCCGGACACCCAGCTTCCCGGGGAGCCGGGGAACTTCGCCGTGGCGGGACACCGGCTTACCTACGGTGATGTTCTGCGCGATCAGGATCGGCTCACCGCAGGGGATGAGATCTACGTCGAGTCCCCCGACGGCTACTACACCTATGAGGTCTACGAGACCCACGTGGTGCTGCCCCATCAGTCCGAGGTGATCCTGCCGGTGCCCGGGGAGCCGCAGGCGCAGGCTGACCGTTCGCTGCTCACACTGACCACCTGCCATCCGCTCTTCTCCAACCGGGAACGGCTGATCACCCACGCCGAGCTCGTGGACTTCGCCCCGCTGAGCGCGCCGGCACCAGCTGCGATCTCCCAGGGAGGATCCTGAGCATGTACGCCTGGCTCTTCCGCTCCCTGCCGGGGCCTCTGCTGGTGCAGATCCTGCTGGCCCTGGCCATCCTCGCCGGTATCGTGTTCCTCCTGATGCAGTACGTCTTCCCCTGGCTGAGCCAGTACAGCCCGCTCAATGACTCCACGCTTGAATCGATGACCGCCCCGGCGCAAGGCCGGGCCGAAGGGACCCCACATGAGTGAGAACCCCGCCCGCATCCTCGTCGTGGACAACTACGACAGCTTCGTCTACACCCTTGTCGGGTATCTGCGCGAGCTCGGCGCCGAGGCCACCGTGATCCGCAACGACGACCTCTCGGTCGAAGATGCCAAGAAGCTCGCCGCGGAGCACGACGGCGTGCTCATCTCCCCCGGCCCCGGGACTCCGGGCGAGGCAGGCGTCTCAGTGGAGCTGATCCGCTGGTGCGCGGAGGCCCAGGAGCCGATGCTCGGGGTCTGTCTGGGGCATCAAGGCCTGGGCGAAGCCTTCGGTGCCACGGTCACCCACGCCGAGCAGCTGATGCACGGCAAGACCTCTCCGGTGACCCACACCGGACACGCCTCCTTCGCAGGGCTTCCAGAGACCTTCGTGGCGACCCGCTATCACTCTCTGACCGTGGCGCCCGAGACCATCCCTGCCGTGCTGGAGGTCACGGCTCGCACCGAGGACGGGGTCATCATGGGCCTTGCGCACCGCACAGCGCCGCTGTGGGGCATGCAGTACCACCCGGAGTCTGTGCTCACCGAGGGTGGCTACCGGATGCTGGGCAACTGGCTGGAGAGCATGGGCCAGACCGGTGCGGCCGAGAAGGCCGCGCAGCTCAACCCGATCCGCTGAGCACCGGCGGCGCAGCCGATCTGAGCTCACTCTGCGGCTGGTCCACCACAGGAGCCCGAACGTAGAAAGCGGACCTGGCATGATCGCCAGGTCCGCTTCCTATCTTGCTACGTTCTCCGCACGACGTCGGCTCAGGTGGCCGGCTTCGGGGAGGGGACGTTGTTGCCCTTGGCCTCGTCAGCGTTCTGCGCATTGACGTTGGTCACGCCCGAGGGTCCCGCCTTGGACTCCGGCGCGCCGGAGCTCTTCGGGGCGTCAGGAGCTGACTTCGGCGCAGCAGCAGGAGTGCCTGCCACCTTGCTCGGTGCCGCCGAACCGCCCGGTGCCGCCGGCTTGGGAGCCGATGCGGCGGGCGTGGTGGACGAGGTCACCGGCTTGGGAGCCGCTGTGGAGGAAGTCGCTGGCCGGGTCACCGGAGCGGGCTTCTTCCACGGATCCTCCACCGGCTGGCTGGCGCGCCATGCGGCCACTCCTGCCGTGACAGCCGCGGCCACCAGTCCGAAGACCAGCAGACCCTTCTTGCGGCTGTTCGAGCGCTGCTGCTTCTTCAGCGTCTTGGCAGCGCCCTTGGCGTAGTTCTCGGAGCTCTTGCGCAGCTTCTTGACGATCTTCTTGTCACCGGTGGCCTTGATCAGCGCCTTCTCCACACGGGGATCCAGCTCAGCGCGGTGGATCAGCTTCGCGGTCTTGTCTGCGTAGCCGCCGAGCTTTGCGGAGGTGGCGGGAACATACTCCGAGGTGAACTGCGTCTTGGCAGTGTCGTACTTGGCGATGACCTTGGCCACCTCGGCCTTGGCCTGCGGGGGAAGCTTCTCATACTGGGACGAGATGCCGCCGCCGGCGACCGAGGAGTACTCCTTGATCTTCTTCCCCGCCACCGAAGCGCCGTCGTTGACAGCGCTCAGAGCGCGGCCCGAGGCGTCGTGCACCTTCGGGGCACCCTTGCGGTAGGTGCCTTCGGCCCAATCTGCTGCCGCACCCAGTTTTGGTGCGGTCCAATCACGTGCGGTCTCCACCCCTGCGAGCACCAGGTGCTCCCAGCTGTGGTTCCGCTTCTTCTTCTTGCCGAACATGCATGTCCTCCGAATCCGGATCGGTTGCTGGCTTCAGCTTACGTGGTCTCTTCCTGGCCTGCTACGGCCCAGCCGATCCCTTCATCATGCACCGAGACTGAGAACACGCAACCACCAGGAGTGAGACAATGAGGCTCATGACTGCTATCGCAACACATCAGGCAACTATCCGTACCTCCCAGGGAGAGATCCGCGTCGAGCTCTTCGGCAACCATGCGCCGAAGACTGTGGAGAACTTCGTCGGTCTCGCCACCGGCGAGCGTGACTGGACCCACCCGGAGTCCGGCGAGAAGATGGTGGACACCCCGCTCTACAGCGGCACCGTCTTCCACCGGATCATCTCTGACTTCATGATCCAGGGCGGGGACCCGCTGGGTCTCGGCGTCGGCGGCCCGGGCTACAAGTTCGGTGATGAGATCCACCCGGAGCTGGACTTCACCTCCCCGTACAAGCTGGCCATGGCCAATGCCGGCCCGGGCACCAACGGATCCCAGTTCTTCATCACCTCGGTCGCCACCAACTGGCTCCAGGGCAAGCACACCATCTTCGGAGAGGTCACCGACGAAGCCTCGCAGAAGGTCGTCGACGCCCTGAACACGGTTCCCACCGATAACCGGGACCGCCCGAAGGACGATGTCGTCATCGAGAAGATCGACATCGAGAAGCTCTGAGGATCTAGAACGATCAACGCTACATTCTGTTCGCAGCACCCGGACAGGCCGGCCAGTGTGCAGTGTCAGCGCTGTGACCGCCCGGCCTGTCCTGAGTGCCTGCGTCAGGCCCCGGTCGGGTTCCAGTGCGTAGACTGCCTGGCGCGCGCCCGGGACGAGTGGCAGGCCCGTCGGCCACCGGCGCGTTCCCAGTTCGGCGCCGTGGTGCGACCCGGGAAGCGCCCGATCATCACCTTCAGCCTCATCGGGCTGTGCGTGGTGCTCTTCGGCCTGCAGCTGCTCAGCGGCACCATCACCGGCGCCAACCCCGATCCGGTGACCGCGGCGCTCTGGTATGCCCCGCTGCAGACCTCCCCGTGGGTCTTCGAGCCCTGGCGGATGCTCAGCTCCGCGCTGGTGCATTCTCCCAGCAACGCCATGCACCTGCTCTTCAACATGTTCGCCCTGTGGTTCATCGGGCGCGCCATCGAACCGGCCCTGGGGGCGCTGCGCTACCTCGCCCTGCTGCTGCTCTCCGCGCTCGGCGGCTCCGTGGCCGTGCTCTTCCTGACCCCCGCCATGACCCCCACCCTCGGCGCCTCCGGTGCGGTGTTCGGGCTCTTCGGCGCGCTGTTCATCCTGATGCGCGCCACAGGATCGCAGACCGGCGGAATTCTCACCCTGATCGGGATCAATGTGGTGATCAGCTTCGTGATCCCCGGCATCTCCTGGCAGGGTCACTTCGGCGGGCTCGTGGTCGGCGCGCTCTGCGCCCTGGTGTTCGCCAAGTCCGCTCCCGCGGCCTCCGGCGACCGACGCAGAGACTCTGCGCGGCAGGCCCGCCGTCAGGGTCTCGGGCTGCTGGGCATCACGGGGCTCCTGCTGCTTCTCACCATTGTGGGCATGCAGCTGGTCACTCCCGCCGGCTGAGTCTCGGCCGGGTTCTCCCCAGGTTGTGCAGGACTCCTCCACAGTTTTATGCACAATCTGCAGAATCCTGTGGATATCGTTCTGACAAGGGGAAACACACGCGTGTAACTTATGCACACTGTGGATAAACCCTGTGGATAACGCATCCCAGAGGGTTCTCCACAGAAACCACGATGCCGGACCCACAGGCTGTGGATCCTGCATCGTATGGCAAGGCCCGTGGAAGACGGGCCCGTGAGGCGGCGGCCCGCCTAGCGGGGTGCCGCCGCACTCTGTGTGCGGGCCTGGGCCGTGGCCTCAGATTCGCTCCACTGCTCCTCCATGGTGGGCCACATCCGCTTCAGGATGTCGTTCCAGGTGATCGCCCCGGCCAGCACCCCGTTGGAATAGACCACGGCGAGCTGTTCACCGGCCTCCCGCATGGTCTGGAACGCCTCGTAGACCGAGGCGCCGGTGGAGACGACCAGGGCCGGGCGCGCCAGCTCGCTGACCGGGTATTCCGGCTCCACGGTCAGGGTATCCCGGACATGGACCACCAGCGGACTGGTCCCCGACTCAGGCAGGACCAGGATCCGCAGGTGCCCGGTGCGCTGGGCGGCAGCCTGCACGTCGGCGGCCGTGGCGGAGAACGGCACCGTGGTGGTCTCCTGACGGGTGCGCGCTGCGATGACGTCGTCCACGGTCAGGGTCTCCAGATCGATCACGCGGGAGATCTGTGAGGCCGAGGCCTGGTCCAGCGTGCCGGTCTGGGTGGAATGCGCCACCAGATGTCGGATCGTGTCGGAGTCATAGCCTCCCGCGGCAGCACTGTCCACGGGTGTGACACCGGTGGCCGAGACCAGCCGGTTGGCAATGCCGTTGATCCAGAGCAGCAAGGGTCGGAAGCCCCAGAGGACCACCTGGGCGGGCAGCGCGATGAGCTTCGCCGCGCGTTCTGGATGCGCGATCGCCCAGGACTTCGGGGCCATCTCGCCGACGACCAGGTGCAGGAAGGTCATCAGGAACAGCGCCAGGGCGAAGGCCAGCACATCGGCGGCCCAGAGCGGCATGTTCCAGGACTCGAAGATCGGAGTCAGTGCGTAGTCCACCGCCGGCTTGCTCACCGCACCGAGTGCGAAGGTGCACGCGGTGATGCCCAGCTGGGCTCCTGCGAGCATCACGGTGAGCTCATTGAGCCCGCGCAGCGCGGCCCGGGCGGAGCGGCTGTGCTCCGCCTCCTCCTCCAGACGGTGACGGCGAGCGGCGAGCAGCGCGAACTCCAGGATCACGAAGAACGCCGAGACCGCGATGATGCCGATGGTGGCGATGGTCGGGATCAGCCAGTCGCTCATCGTTCCTCCTCGAAGTGTTCGGTCAGGCGCAGATGCACCGACTCGGGAACGTGGCGGTCCACGCTGATCACCGTGACATCCACCCAACGCGTCGGGGGCGAGGATTCTCCATAGTCAGCAGGATCGGCCGGCAGATCGATGCGCACCTGCTGACCCTCGGTCAGCAGAGCGCCCTCCTGGGACATCAGCAGCCCGGAGAGCGTCTCATAGTCGCCCTCTGGGAAGTCCTGGCCGATCACCCGCTCCACCTCGTCCAGGTGCAGGTCGCCGTCGACCCGCCAGTGGTTCTCACCGACATTCTCGATACCGGCAGGGGCCTCGTCGTCGTGCTCATCGGTGATCTCGCCGAGGATCTCCTCGGCGAGGTCCTCCATGGTGACCACGCCGGTGAAGCCGCCGTACTCGTCGATGACGCAGGCCAGCTTGGCATTGGCGTCGCGCAGGGTGCGCACCGCCTCGGGAAGCGGCATCAGCGTCGGCACGATCACCGGGGCGCGCATGATCTCGGTCGCCGCGGCCGCGTCGGTGAACTTGGTGCCCAGCAGGTCCACGAGATGGACGACGCCGATCGGCTCGTCCTGCGTGTCCACCACGGGATACCGGGTGTGCTCCTCGGCCATCAGGGCGCGGATCTCTCCCAGCGTGGTGTCTGGGTGGATCAGCCCGGTGCGCGAGCGCGGGATCATGGCGTGCTCGACGTCGTGGTCCGGGAAGTCCAGGATCCGATCCAGGGTCAGGTACATCTCCTCGGCGAGGTCGCCGCTCTCATGGGAGCTGGTCACGATGTGCTCGAGGTCCTTCGCCGTGGCGCTGGACTCGACGTCGTGCACCGGTTCGATCCGCAGCAGCTTCAGCAGCGCGTTCGCCGAGACGTCGAAGATCCAGATCAACCAGCCGAAGGCCGCCAGGTAGAGCTTGGTCGAGCGGGCGAGGCCCAGCGAGAGCGGGGTGGGGTTGGCGATCGCGTAGTTCTTGGGGAACAGCTCGCCGAAGATCATCTGCACGATGGTCGAGACGGCCAGCGCGGTGATGGTGCCGATGGTGATCCCCAGTGCGGCGGGGATCCCGATCCCGCCGAGCATGGCGCCGAGACTCTCACCGACCAGCGGCTCGGCCACATAGCCGACGAGCAGACCGGTCACGGTGATGCCCAGCTGAGCTCCGGAGAGCATGAACGAGGTGCGCCCGGTGACGTCCAGGGCGCGCTTCGCGGATTTGTCACCCTCAGCGGCCAGGGCTCGCAGCTTATTGCGGTCCACGGACATGTAGGCGAACTCTTGGGCGACGAAATAGCCGTTGCCTGCGATGATGACCAGGATTGCCAGGATGCCCAGCAGAAGGAGCAGGATTTCGATCACCGGGTCACCTGCCTCGTGCACCGAAGGCGATCAGGGGTTCCTGCGTTCGCAGCACTCGCGGGACGATATCGTCGGCGGCGAAGTGCTGCGCGTTCTAAGTCGTACACCTGTGTCAGGCACCTCTTCAGACTCTAGAGTGATCCATTAGATCGAGACTATAGCTCAAGTTCGCGCAGAAGGAAGTCCGCGCCCGAGGCTGGCCCGCCGTGACGTCACAGAAGGGATGCCCTCGCAGCGGCGCCGCGGACTCTTGAGCCCCGGCTCGGTGGAGCGTCCACAGCACGAAAAAGCTCCCCGCACATCAGATGCGGAGAGCTTTCTCGGTTCTCTAGCCTCGGGTGGACCTCCGTAGCAGCTTCTCAAACCCCCGGAAGCCGCTCGGATCGCTGATTTCCCGCGTTCTACGGGGTTCGCGGGCTCGTCGGCCGCGCACTCGGGGTGCTCAGATCGCCGATGAGCGCGGTCCGGTGCGTGAGAATTCGCGTCAGTCTCAAACCCGTTTGAGCGTCTCCAATCGAGCCGAGCTGATCGCCGGGTACGCCGATGGTGTGCCCGTGCGGGAGCTGGCGACGCGGTTCAACGTGCACCGCGGCACCGTGCGGGAGATAGCCCGGCAGGCGGGCCTGGCAGCGCGCCGACCGGAGTTGCCGGACGCGACCCGACAGGACGCCGCCCAGCTCTATGCGGGTGGGCTGACGCTCGCTCAGGTCGCCGCACGACTCGCAGTCAGCACCGAGGCCGTGCGCTCGGCGGTGATCGCAAGCGGTGGAACGATCCGTGCTGGCGGTCGTCGCCGGGTCGGTGCCTGAGTTCTCACACTTCACCGGACACCTATCGCGTCCACCGCGGCGCGCTCTTCGGCATCGTCTGCTTCGGAACGCAAGCTGGCGCGCTCACGACGGGCGGTGACGGTCTCGCGGACATGGGCGCGGATCAGGAGCACAGCGCTGACCGGCCCGATCCAGAGCATCTTGAGCATGTTCCAGATCGCCCACAGCACTACAAGGTGGAGCCATCCGGGGCCACCCTGCTCGACAAGTTCGACGCAGACGTTCGCGATCAGCAGGTACGGGATCGCGAGCAGCATCGCGGGGATACCCCACTTCAAGCCGCGTCGGCGGGTGCGGATCGCATCCAGCAGGATGTTGGTGGGCATATAGCGCCGCAGGAAGTAGCGGGTGTGGACGCTGACGGTCCAGATCAGACGGATCATGGTCTTGTTCCTCTCCATCGCACAGTGCATCTGGTGAGGCAGTGCGTTGGAGAGTGACCCGGGGGTCTGCCGCGAGCGGCGCGCTACAGAGGAGAAATCCACCTCAACGCCGAGTATACGCCCGGGCCGGACAGGACGGAAGGGACCGGCGAACTCGCGCCGAGCGCGGGTCGATCGCCGGTAGCGGGATCGCGGTTAGCGGTAGGAGCTGGCTGTGTTGGCCCACTTGGCGCGAGCGCGTTCCATGACCTTGCGGGCGCCGCTGTGGTTCATCCTCCAGCGGGCGACTGCGAGGCTGACGTCGTAGGCATCTGCTGCCTCCTCGTCGGTGGCGTTCGCTCGGGCGAGCCGGAATGCTCCGTCGTTGGGGATCAGCATCTCCCCTGAGAGCCAGTCGGCTTCGGCTTCTTGGTCGCCGCCGAGCCCGCACTTCCTCTCGTCGGAAAGAGAGACGCCGAACTTGTGCTCCAGGACGACGTGGGCGAGTTCGTGGCACATGGTGGTGCGACGACGGGTCAGTGGCTGAGCGTCGTTCTCCAGGATGACCACGCCGCTCCCGTTCGGGATCAGCGCCCCGGACAGTGCGCTTCCGTCCGCTCGCAGGAAGTGGTCACGCGCGCCACCATCGAGGTCGCTGAGTTGGACGACGGGGATGCCGTACTCAGAAGCGAAGGTGTAGGGGTCGAAAGGCGCGTGGGCGTCGAGACCGATCTCGGCTCGTAGCTCCAGTGCGAGGCTCTTCGCCTCGGTCTTGAATCCTCGACGCACGAGTCATCCCTGTGCCCGTGCACGTTCGATGGTCGCGCCGATGACCTGTTGCAGGTACTTGACGTCGGTCTCGCTGAGGTCCTTCCGGGCGCGCAGGAGCGGCGCGAGCTGCGCCATGAGGTCGGGTTCACGGTCGTCGTTGGCGTCACGTTCTCCCTCGTGCTCGAAGAAGTCCTCGGCCGGGAGTCGGAGCCAGGCGATGATCGTGGCGAAACCGTCGGTGTCCGGCTTGAGGCCGTTGCCGAGCCGAGACAGCAACGAGGGGCTCACGCCGATCTCGCCGGCGAGTGCCCGCCAGGAGATTTGCCGCTCCTGACGCGCGGCGTCGAGGGCGGAGTGGAGCGCGGCCGTGTTGATCGTGGTCTTGGCCATGCACCCAGTGTGTCACATCTGCGACACCTCGTCGCCTCCGAAACGGAGTGTGTTAGAATTGAAACGTAGCATCGAGTGTGGAACGCAAAGGAGGTGAGGAGCATGGCAGGCAAGCGAGGGCGTAGCGCGGTCACCGGGCGGTTCGTGAAGCAGTCCACGGTGAAGCGTCACCCGAAGACCACGACCAACGAGAGCAACGGCAGGCGAGGCAAGAAGAAGTAGGCAGCGAGCCTGCCCTGCCCCGCGCAGCAATGTCGGTGGCAGTAACTACGGTGATCGAACAGACGGACCAATCAGGAGAACGATTATGAGTGTGACTGACGCCTTCAAGACCTTTCAGGACGTCGTGAATGCCGACATCACACACGTCCGCGAAGCACGCACTCGCCGCGATCTCTTCAAGGGCGCCTTCGGCACCGAGGACGATGTGAAGGAAGTCATTGCGTCCGGATCGCTCGCGCGAGGGACACACAAGGACCCGATCCATGACGTCGATGTGATCGTCGTCTTTGATCAGGATGAGCATCCTGAGTGGGGCTCGCCGGGAAGCTCCGCCGCGGACGCTCTCGATCACACCCGCGAGCGCGTCAACACGCTGCTCGGGGCAACGAACGGCACATACGACCAGGCGGTCCGCCTGGCCCGGTGGCGCAACCATGCCGTCAAGTGCTTCCTGGATGACCCTGATGATCCTCACGCGTTCACGGTCGACGCCATGCCCGCGCTTCGCCGCGATGGGCGACTCCTCATTCCTGAAGCACTCTCAGAAGATTGGGTCGCTTGCGACCCCGAGTTCCTAATCGCCGAGGTCGCGGATCGACACGCGCAGTGGAACAAGTTCGCCGGCACTGTTCGGATGCTCAAGTGGTGGGCCGCCGAGCAAGACACCAAGATCAAGTCTCTCGTCATGGAGGTCCTCGCACTCGACTTCCTGCCTACGGACGTCAACCAGGCGGCTGCGATCAAGCAGTTCTTCGTAAGCGCCTGCTACCACATCGAGGGCGGGAACGACGTCGCCGATCCCGCTGGACTCTGCGGACCGATTCAGCCTGACATCGACTACGACGCGTTCGCCGACGCCCTGCGGTCCGCGCGAGACAACGCCATCAAGGCGTTCCAGGCACAGGCGAACAATGACGCTGCGGCTGCGATCAATCACTGGGGTGAGGTCTTTGGGGACGACTTCCCGAAGCCTCCTGCCTCCACTGGCAATCCGGCGCCCGCGGTCGTGCCCGCGGCGCCCCGTCCGGTGAAGGACACTCCGCAGGGATGACTCGCGCAAAAGGTCCAGATCGCGGTGTGGGCACCACGGCGCTCAACCCCGTCCTCTGGACTGAGCGCGAACCTGTGCGACTGGCGCGCGATCAGAATGAGGTCCAGGCGTTCGCGCCATTGCTCGAATACCAGAGCCCCGCAGACGACGGCTTGCCGCACGGCGGATGGATCGGCGTCCTCCCCCGCTGGCCGTTCGAGCGGCCACAGCCCGATGCTCTCGATGAGCTGCTCGGGGACCAAGAACTGCGAGTGCTCGTCATCTACTCCGCAGCGCACCCGATGGTTCCGCCGACCATCTACTCCCTCGATCCGGAGCCGTCGATCTGGGAACAGACACAGTCCGCATGGCACGTTGCCCCAGGAGGATCGCTCTGTCTGCTCCAGAGCGATGGCGGCTGGCAGCCCGAGGCCAGCCTCACCGAGCTTCTGGCGAAGGCATCGGGGTGGCGGATCGAGTACGCCCTCATGAAGGCGGGAGTCATCAATGAGATGTCGGTCAATGGCATCGTCTCTGACCCCTCGCACGACCACCTGATTGACCGAGCGATTCAGCGAGCAGCTCCAACACCGGACCCGACCGAGGCGGGAGACACAGGTGTCTCCTCGTAACCCCTACATCGTGATGCCCAGAGACGCGGTCACCAAGATCGCAAGCTCCAACCTCTCGGGCGGAGCGCTGGTACTCCGCCGCGTTCCCGCGGACGATATGTACGTCGTCCAGGCCGTGGAAACCGGCAAAGACATCCGTCTTCCAGCCGACGTCCCACGCGAGTACGCCGCGCTTCGTTCAGGCGACCCCCACCATGCAGCTCAGTGGATCAGGGTGGCACCGAACGACGCCCATCTTCACCATCTCTTCTTGTCCAGGCGCCCCGATATCTCCATAGGCTTCAAGGATTTCAGGGAGCTGGTGCCGGGCGTTGCCGACCCCGGCAACAACCTTGGCGTGGTCGTCACTCACGACCCCGATCTTCCACCAGAACTGGTGGAGGCCGGTGCCTCGGAGTTTGCGGGCTGGGCCGTCCGGCGCGATGGTGTGGAACCGCTCGCTATCGAGATCGAGCCAGAAGTTGTTGGCCTGGCACAGTTGGCTGGCAAGTGGCCGATCGAGCAGCTCGCCGCCAACAGCATCATGGTCGTGGGCTGCGGCAGCATCGGTAGCGCCGCAGCAGAGGCGCTCGCAGGATACGGAGTCGGACGCGTGGAACTTGTCGACCCGGACCGATTCCTCTGGCACAACATGCTCCGCCACACTCTCGGAGCCGAAAGCGTCGGGCGATACAAGGTGACGGCCATGAAAGATCACCTGGCCCAGCACTGGCCGCAACAGACAGTGGTCGCCCACCGACGCGACCTGGTTGCCGAGGCCCACTACATCCGGCCCATCGTCGACCGCGTCGATCTGGTGCTGTGTGCCGCAGACGGTATTGCTCCCAGGCGTGTCGTCAGCCACCTCTCCAGACGCGCACAGAAGGCGGCGATCTTGGCGTGCGTGCTCGACAATGGCTCGATCGGAGAAGTCATCAGGCTGCGACCAACGCCCCGGTTCGGATGTCTCCTCTGTCTACGGCAGCAGCTTGCAGATCAGGGAGCGATGGACGCTGAGGCGGATCAGGAGTTGGATTACGGCACCGGGCGCGTCCATCAGCCTATGACGGCTGTGCCGCCCGATCTCCGATACGTCGGCACGTTCGCCGCGAAAGTAGCGATCGCGACACTGCTGGAATCGCTTCACGGCGACCACACCCAGCAGGTTCCCGGCGAACACGCCATCATCGGTCTTCGACCAACGGGTGACCTCGCAGCCCCGTTCGACCTCAGCCAAGCCGGCGATGTTCGGTGGTCGTCCATCCCCAGACCTCGCGCATCGTGTCCGACCTGCTCGCCAGGATGACAGCGCGGCGAGAGGTGACTCCGGTGACGATCACTGACGTCGCACTCAGCGCAATCGCGCGCGAGGCGTTGCGGTCCGTCGACGGACTCGAAACTGGCGGCATCTTGCTCGGGGACGACGCGACTGATGGGATCGTCATCCGACACGCCGGCGGACCTGGACCCAAAGCCACCCGCGGCGAACGCACCTTCATGCGCGACCTCGACCATGCCCGGCGTCTCGCGGACTCCGCCTGGTCGGAGGACCGTAGCCAGTGGATAGGCGAATGGCACACCCACCCGACCGGAGGACTCTCCCCGAGCGAGGTTGATCTCCACTCCTACATGCGCCATCTGCACGACCCCGAACTGGGGTTCGACAAGTTCGTCGCGATCATCGCTGGATTCGATTCATCGGCACGCGTGGTCGTTGCAACTTGGCTCGTAGAACGGGACCGCATCGTGGCAGTGGTACCCGAGAGGCTTCCTACGGCGCCTGCCGTAAACAGCCCGTACGCCAGTGATGCGGTGAGGCACGCCGCCTTCGTAGCTGATGAACACAAGGAGACGCCATGACATCCGATTCCGCCGCCCCTGACCCAGCAGACCCTGTCTTCATCTCGTACCGACAGAAGGACGGTACTGGTGTTGCTGGGGAGCTCGCCTGGCTCCTGCGGGCTGCCGGCATCCCTGTCTGGCGGGACCGAGACGATCTGCCGCCAGGCGACACCGAGGCCCGACTCAAGCAAGCGATAGCGGGCGGCATCTCCGGCGGCGTTCTTGTGACGACGCCGGACGTGGTGAACAGCAGAGTCGTGAAGACGCTGGAAGCACCTCAACTCCTTGAACTACACCGCGACCACGAAGTGTTTGCGCTCGGCATCGTCAACTCGGTGAAGACAGAGGACGGCGGAACAGATTACGACGCTCCTGACCGGCTCCTAGAGATTCGTCCCGGCACCTTGAGCGGTGTAGATCAGCGATCCGCCGAGCGCGATGGTCTGCTGGCATTGATCCGCGGTTTGGTCTGGCACCGGATCGCGTCTCTTCGCAAGCGAATCGAGGCAACCGACCCGACGTTCCGCCTGAGCCTCCAGACCAGGAACACGCCACAGGTCTATGACCGAACCGGTGACGAACTGGACATCCGGCTCAGGCCCTCCGATCACGAACGGCTTCCGAGCACCGAGGGGCTCCGAGATCTCAAGGACACCATTGGCCTCCTCCCCGATGCCGTGACCCGTTCCGGGGCACATCGCCTGCGTGTCGCTGGAGGGGCTCATCTCTCCGTGGCCTTCGCAATCGGGGCGGCTTTGCCTTCGTCTCGAATCGGGCACATGGACGTGATCGACCAACAGGGCGCCACCTGGGCGAGCGATGGCGAAGCGCGGTTCATCGAACAGCCGCAAGTACAGATCGCAGATCAAGGCGGCGACCCATCTGCCATCACGACCGGCCGCCCCTCCGTAGCCGTGTATGTCGATCTCCTGCCCCAACGCAGTGACACCGCCTTCACCCGCTATATCGAAGACCATAGGCCGTTTCTTGCGGCCTGGCGTCATCTCACAGGTGCGAGCGGCACGCTCCTCGACCCCGCTGATGCAGGCCTGATCGCTGCCGACGTCGCCGCGCACATCCGTGCCCTGTCGAACGACAACGCCAACGCCGAGGTGCACCTCCTGCTGCGGTGCCCGTTCCCACTTGCGCTTCTCATCGGGCGATTGACCAACACCCTGCGCGTAGTAGTCCATGAATGGGACGACTCCGACCCCATCGACGGTGAAGACTACCGCGCAAGGTACGTGCCCACGCTGCGTGTACGTACATCTGCAAGCTCCGGTGTCATCGAAGATGTGCTCCTCCCGGATGCGTCGTGACTGCGCCAACCGACCTTGCGGCCGCCCGTAACACCATGTTGAGCGTCACTCTCACGCGGAGGATTCGCTCAACGTTGAGACAACGGCGATCCGAAGGACAC
Source organism: Nesterenkonia sandarakina (assembly GCF_014138825.1). NCBI lineage: Bacteria > Bacillati > Actinomycetota > Actinomycetes > Micrococcales > Micrococcaceae > Nesterenkonia > Nesterenkonia sandarakina. The sequence continues at coordinate 2,185,604 of NZ_JACJIH010000001.1, forward strand.
GGGCGTCTATGAGCTTCTCGCGCGATCCGAGCTTGTCCTACTCGGCATTCACTCAAGCGTGCCGCGCCTTCAAACCCAGCGAGCTGATCCCGGCGATCGCGCAAGCCTCGGCATCGCTCGGCGAACCGCCGTATCCAGATGCTGTGAAACATCGGATGCCGCCGTGGGGATTGGCTGCGGCCGCGCGAGATTCGCTTCTCTACGGCAATGAGTATCGCTCGAAGGTCGTCGATGAGGAGGCGCTGCGGAAGCTGATGCACAAGTTCCAGATCGCGATGGACATCGACGATGCCGATGTGGGGTCCGAGGACTTCCTCGTCAGACTGATGACTCGGGTCACGTACGAGCAGTTCCCCTACCAGGAGTCGATGTTCGAGGAACTTGCTCGCTCCCACGCCTGGATGGTCGAGGGCCTGCCCGATGTCGAGACCCGAGTGATCACAGAGGACTCGCTGGCGGCCATGCTCGACGGAGTTCCGTTCCGCGAGGCGATCGGCGCGACGTTCTTCCTCCAAGTGGGTGCCTTCCAGAACGGTGGAGCATATAAGCCTGGCTGGCTGGATCAGCCAAACTTCGCTGAGGTGCTGAAGCTCTATCCGCGGAGGAACATAGAGACGATCGCCTCTAGGCTCACCACGACACCCGCAGCCTTTCGGACTGCCTTCAACGACCACTCCGTCGGAACAGCCACAGCGGCCCGATTCGATTACAACCCGTTGATGGCGACGCCGTTCGTGGACATGGGCGACGGGGAGCCGGTTGCTCCAGCGACGCGTCTGATCATGCGGACGGTCACGCCGGGAGGCTTGTACTACGCCGGGATGGCCAAGCACGGCAAGGCTTTCGCGGATGATCTCGGAGGCCTGTTCGAGCACTACATTGGTCGACAACTCAGACTGATCGAGGACGCGGAGGTCGAACCCGAGATTGTCTTCGGCAAGGGTGGCGGTCACAAGAGCGTTGACTGGTTTGTGATCCTGCCCCATCTGGTCATCTTGGTTGAGGTCAAGTCTCGCCGCCTCGGCCCGGCAGCACGCGCCGGCGATGCGACGCTGATGAACTCGCTCAGCGAGACCCTGGGCGGCGCACGGAAGCAGTTGACCCGGACCGTCAGCCATCTTGCTGACAATCACCCGGCGTTCACGCACATCCCAACGGACCGCCCCATGTTGGGGTTGATCGTCACGGCGGAGCCGTTCTATACCGGGGCCGCATACCTTCTCGACCATGACGTTGCGGCCATCCCCGGCGGGAGGCTCCCAGATGTTCCTGTAACCGCGGCGAGCGCGCGTGAAGTCGAGTGGCTCGTGACGCACGGCAAAGACGTTGAGCCGCTGCTCCTCGCAGAGATGGCGAAGAGTGCAGGAGGTGTCGTCAGCCTGCGTGACATCGGTAAGAAGACTGATACCGAAAATCCGATTCTGTTGAACGCTTGGAATGCGTATCCCTGGCCGACCCGCAAAGGACGTGGCGATGGACAATCATCAGCGACGCCGACCGGCAATGGCTGACCCTCACAGTCAGACCAAGTCGATTGCAAGCTTCGGAAATGCCGAAATCGCGCCACGCTTACAACGAGCGCTCGACGTCCTCGCGTCCCGGTGAATGCTGCGGTACATCGCTCGCTTGGACGATGAAGCCACGTGCTCGATCGAGAGCAGTTCGTGCACGAGCGGCGTCGATGCTCTGCGCCGTGGACTGCGGCGGCGATCCCAGCGGTCGGTCATCCGTGACGCCGTATCTGTCGCGGTAGGCCGCGACAGTGCGCCCATAACGTCGCCACGCAGCGGCTTGGCGCTGACCGCGGGGTGGCTCGCCAAGATGCTGCACCCACGCTTCGCCGGTCTCACGTGCGGTGTCGAGCACGGCATCAGTGCGAGCTTCGATCATCTCGCGCCGCTCATCGAGTGCCTGCCGCATATCGCTTGCCATCGGGCCGTCCGCAGCCGGGATGAGTCCGGCGATCAGCCGCGGCGTCTTGCGAGCACGACCCGAGCCAGCCGGGCATGCTGTGGCGCGCGAAACGCGGTAGTGCAGCACAGAGGAGATGTCGTCGGCATCGGTGAACCCGCGGGCTGCCACGAGTCGCGGGAACAGAGTGTCGAGGTCGTGGTGGTTGGCCTCGGCACGGCGCAGCTCCGCGGTGAGCGCACCGAACGCCTCGGACTCGATCGCGGCGTCCGCCTGGTCGGCTGTCAAGCCCGAGGACTTGATCAAGGTGGCCCAGCGGTCTCGTTGGGCGGCGGCAGCAATCGTCTCGTACTCCGCGGCGAGCTGGGCGATCGACCCCCACTGCTCCTGTTCGGTAGTGATGGTCTCGTGCGCGGACAGCTCGGCTCCAACGTGTTGCAGGACGCCGTAGAGGACGGAGCGGGCCGTGGCGTCGGGGTTGTCGCCTGGGTGCGGGTGGGCGTGCTCGTTGGCCCGGTCGAGGATCACGTAGGCGTGGTTGGCGTGCTTGCCGCGGGTCATTGCGACGTAGAAGTTCTCCCGTGTGGTGGTCGGTTCCACCAGGACGTGTGCGGTGTCGACGGTGACGCCCTGCGCTCTGTGGGCGGTGATCGCATAACCCAGATCGACATGATCGGTCACATACGCGGCCGGGAGGACGATGGAGCCGCCGAACCGGCGGCCGGTCCTGCGGATCGTGATCGACCCGTCGTCGCGGACGCCGGTGATGGTCCAGGTGTCACCGTTGCGTACCCAGTCCTTCCCGGCTCGTAGGCGGCGGTCGTTGCGGCGGGTGACGACCGTGTCCCCCACCCCGGCAGTGGTGCCGTCATCCAACTCGACCTCCCGGCCCGGTTTCAGGCTGCCGTCGAGGATCAGGTCGGCACGTGCCCGCTGGTTGAGGGCGCTCACGTGGTCGCGGGTCTCGGCGACCAGCACCGACACCAACCCTCGCTGCCGGTCGGCGCGCCAGGCGATGTAGGCGGTGTCGCTCATCGCCTCGCCATCGCCCTCGTGGATGCGGTCGTGGTCGAGGTAGGTGTCGATCACCTGCGTACGACCGTGGCGCAGAGCGAGGGAGGCGGTCTTCTCCCAGGTGTTCACGAAGCGGTGCACGTCGACCAGCTCGGGCGCGTCGTCGTCGCGGTCGTTCACGAGGAGCCCGAACGCACCACCGGCGTCGACGGATTGGAGCTGGGCGAAGTCGCCCACGAGTAGCACCTTGGCACCGGCTCGTTCAGCCCGGTGCGTGATCCGATCCAACGACAGGGTGCCAGCGAGAGAGGCTTCATCGATGATGACGAGCTGACCGGCCTCGAAGTCGGTGCCGTACATGAGGTGGTTCTGCCACCACTTCGCCGTGTTCTCCGTCGCAATCCCCAAGTCCTCAGCGAGAACCTGCGCGGCCACCGCGGACAGCGCCAGCCCGACCACGGAGCCCTCGCCGTGCGCCTTCTCCCACGCACGCCGCAACGCCGACATAGCCGTCGTCTTCCCGGCCCCGGCCGGGCCCACCAGCACATCAAGGACACGGCCGGAGACCGCGATCTTCATGAGCGCGTCGGCCTGATCCTCGCCGAGCATCCGACCCTCCGCATCGGGACGAGCGGTGATCTTCTCGACCGTCGCCAGCGGCACGGTCGGCCCGGTCGTGGTGCGGGAGCGGTCGAGCAGTCGGTCTTCGGCGGCCAGGAGCAGCTCGGAGGAGAACACGGTCGAGTGCTTGGGCCTGAACACGCTGGTGCCGTCCACCCGCCGGAACGCGACGGGTGAGGTGGCGAGGTCGGGCGGCGTCAGCCGGAGCGAGGCTTGCTCGGCGGCGTCGGCAATCATCGCGACGACCGCTTCGCGGTCGTGCATGGTCGCGAAGCGCCAGCCCATCGTCTGCCGGGATGCCTCGGCCATGAGGTTCCAGCGCCGCCAGGTGGACCGTTTCTCGCCCACCACCTCGACCACGGTCTGGCCGAGTTCGCCGATGGCATCGAGCGGTACGTCGTCGGCGCGCAGCAGCATCGGCTTGTCGTTGTCGGTGATCGTGCGTGCCCAGTCGGTGGCGTCCTGGCCGAGTACCCCGGTGGCGCGGGTGCGCCACTCGGCCGTCAGGTCGGCCAGCGACCGCACCTGCTTCTCCGGGCGTGTGGCGAGGGTGGCTTGGGCGCGCAGCTTGATGATCGTGGCTGTGGAGGGTTGGCGGCCGTGCTTGGCGACGTACTCGGCGATGAGCCTGTTCTTCTCGGCGTCGATGTGCCGGGCACGGGTGGAGAACTCCTGGACCAGCTCTTCTGGCACCGTGCTGATCGCCCAGGCCGGGTTGCGGTCTCGGCCCATGTCGCGGGCTTCCCATTCGACGCCGAAGGTGCGGGTCATGTGGTCGGCGAACACCGCCTCGTGCAGCTCCGACAAGGCGACCACGGCGGCGTGCATCGGTCGCCCGTCCAGACTGCGCCATTTGCCGTCGAACGCGGTCTGGACCTTGTTGCTGATGACGACGTGGGTGTGCAGGTGGGGGTCGCCGGCGCGGGAGTCGAAGTGATCGAACGCCGTCGCCACCAACCCGGTGACATCGACCTGCGCAACGGCACCGTCGCCGGCGGTTGCGCCCGACCGGGTGGCTGCAACCTCACGCTCCATGAACGCAACCACCTCCGCAACCGCCGCATGATGCGCCTCACCGATCAGGGCTTGGGTCCCGGCGTCGGCGACCGCCCACAGTGCCGAGGCCGACTTCGGGATCGAGAAGGTGAAGTCGAACCCGGCCACCGCGCGACGCTTCCCACGCTCGGCCTCCTCAGCCTCAATTCGCGCGACCGCCTCACCTTTCGCGCCCGGACTCAGCGATGGGTCGAGATCGGCGATCCGGGCCTCGATCCGCTCCGGGACCGACTTGTAGGCGGGGAACGCGAGGCCGAGCGCGTCGCCGGTGATCGGATCACGACCCATCCCCATCACGAGCTGGAGCTGGGCCTCCGAAACCCGGTCCCCGACCGCGAGCTGGCCCTTGCCGAGTGAGGCGACGCCGGAGCCGAGCCACTGCCCGGGTGGGGTGCCCGCCTCCACGTAATACCTCGTCAACGGCGTCGAGAGAGTCCGATCGCCGTCTGCGGCCGCGACCGTACGCAGGAGGTACTTGTAGCCGTCTCCAGCGCTCATCACCCGCATCGAGACCGTCACGAGACCACCGCCTTTTCGGCAGTCAGGTGAGCAGCAGACGCCCGTGACCTCCGCCCCGGAAATGCCCGCTGGTGCGGCCGGCCGCGACATCCGGCATCCACTGCTTGGCTCCGTCAGTTCGACACGTCGACGCTGACATACATCTCCGGAATTCGGGTGCTGGGAGACTAGTGGGGTGAATCTCGACGAGTTGCTACAGGTGATGGATCGCGCCGCGGCAAACCTTGCCAAGCTCCAAGCGATCTGGGACCGCGCGGAGCCGATGATCCCGTCGAGCCCTCAGCGGGGTACGAATCGGGAGTATGAGGATCTGCGTCGGGCGTGGACGCCGCTGCTCGCGGGGCTGCCCCCGATCGACGGGTTCACAGTCACCGAGGAGCTGCCCGACATCGACGAGGCGGGGCAATCTTTCATCGATTACTTCGAGATCGGCGAGCCTGCTTTCGCTCTCATGAACGAGTTGGAGAAGCCGGGCCAACAGCTCGACGAGTACAGATTCAAACTTGCTCAAGCGCGTCGCCGGGCGATTCACGAGCGCCTCGACGATCTCGTGTCGACGATCAACGCGACCCTTGGTCAGATCACTGATTCCGTTGCGCGGGACTCGTCCGATCGCGTGGACGATCTCAGAACGAAGGCGGTGGAGGAGTCGATCAGCGAGATCGAGCGGTTGCTCGGCGACACCACTGACCGAAAGGGACGATGGGGCGATCTTCACCGGCATCTCCGTTTCAGTCAGGGGCACGATTGGCACGACATCGCCGAGATGGATTGGCCGTCTGTCCGGGCTGACATTGAGGCCGCGAGTCTCTCCGAATCCGACCCTTTGCCGGTGCCAGCGGTCGACCTCGGCGTAGCTGCTTCCGCGAAACCCGCAGGTGGTGCAAGCATCGGGCTCGATTGGGGTGCTCTTGATGACGACGGCTTCGAGCGACTGCTGTTTGACCTTTTACGCGGCTTTCCCAGTTACCAGAACGTCGAGTGGTTGATGAAGACGCGCGCGCCCGATCGGGGCCGCGATCTGTCCGCTGAACGCGTCATAAGGGACGACGGCGGGACGACGCGAACCGAGCGGGTCATCGTGCAGGCCAAGCACTGGACGTCCAAATCTGTCGCACCTGCCGACATCACGAATACCTTGGCGGCGCTGTCGCTCTGGGAGCCGCCGGTCGTTCGGACTTTGGTGATCGCGACGAGCGGTCGCTTCACCACCGACGCGGTGGCGATCGTCGAGAAGCACAACGTCGATGGGAAACTTCCGTTCATCGAGCTTTGGGCAGATAGCCGCCTCGAAACGCAGTTGTCGCAACGACCGGACTTGATCGCGAGCTACGGCCTCCGCTCGTAAGTCCGACGTGAGCGATTCGCGACACTCTACCTCGACCTGCAAGACGCGTGGCAACTCCGATGGCGGGCTGAGCGAGAGACGGATCGGCGGCGGCCTGATCGCCGGGAATGGGTGCGTCTCGTTGTGTCGTTCGGCGAGGCGTCAGCGGCGGTTGAGCAAGGTCGTGCACCTGGCGAGTGACCAGCCCGGCGAAGGGCTCCACGAGAAGTTCGGGTCCGGGGTCACCGAGCCGCCGGAGCCACCATGCGCGACCACACCCCTGCTGGCAGGCGCCGTCTGCGGGTCGGGTCCCTGTTCTCCGGATACGTGGTCTTGCCTGCCATATGAAGGTCTGCTTTGAGCGATCCTCGCGACCCTCTGGTCACCGCGTAGCGGATATCCTCAGGGCAGGAATACATCGCCGTTCTTCATGGCCTGCCCATCTCCGGAGTCCGCTGGACGAAACCTCGCCTGAGACTCGATCGTCCAGCGCACAGCAACTACTAGTGGACGTGGGCATGGCTCTCGATCTCGGCTCGCACTTGCACCATATCGAGGGCCCGTACCTGCGTGATCAGGTCGTCAAGCGCGGGCCTCGGGAGCGCCCCGGCCTGGAAGAACACCCTGATCGAGTCGCGGTAGACCGCGATTGTTGGTAGCGCGCGGATTCCGAGTGACTCAGACAACTGGTGCGCCGCCTCGGTGTCGACCTTGCCGAAGAGGATATCCGGGTGGTTCTCAGAGGCTGCCTCGTAGACTGGTGCAAACGCCTTGCACGCACCGCACCAGGTGGCCCAGAAGTCGAGGATCGCGATCCCATCCCGCTCGGTCACTTCGCGGAAGTTCTTGTCTGTCACATCAACCGTTGCCATCTTCCGTCCAATCGCTCGGCGACTCCTAAATGGACCCAAGGGTCCATCCATATGATGGTTGCTCGCTCCGAGCTGCGCAACCTGCATGACTCCCGCAGTAGCTATGGCTGGCTTCATGGGGCAAGCGGAGACAATACAGTACGTCCCCGCGCGTAGGGTCGTGAACGATTCTAGGACCTGAGAGTCCAGAAAATCTACCGACCCCGGACGAGGCTCAGGCTCACAGCAGCCGAGCGAGCCGCGGCACAGTCACACAGAGCCACTCTCCGTCGAGTACGCACGCACCTGTGCGATGGCCATGTCGAGGACCACCCGCATGGGACGGACGTCTCGGGCCGTCTTGGCGAGTAGATACCCTCCCTGCAGAGCAGCCAGCAGCCCGGTAGCCAACGCGTGCGCATCGGCGCTCGCGGTTAGCACGCCGCGCTTCTTCAACTCTTCAATCGCGTCGGTCAAGAGTTGGAGCCAGACGTCAAAATGAGCAGCAATGACCTTTCGTGTGTCTTCGTCATGATCAGCGATCTCATTCGCCAGCGCTCCGAGTGGGCACCCAAAGGCGCCGTTCCGGAGACCATTGCGCTCAACTAGCTCATCGCGCCAGAGTTCGAGTCCGCGCAGCGACTCGACCCTCGTAAGGCGACGACGTTGCTGCGACAGCAGAGCCTCCGCGCGTGCCTCAATGACTTCCTTCACCAGTGCGTCCTTCTCGGCGAAGTGCTGATAGAGCTGCGACTTCGACGTCCCACTCGACGCACGGACGTCCGCCAGAGTCGTCGAGGCAACGCCGCGCTCGTACATCAACTGATCGGCCGCCTCGATAATCCGTGCCTTCGTTGCGGCGCCGCGAGCCGTCAAGCGGCGCGGACGGGGGCCGCTGGCGCTGTCGGTCATGCCCCAAGGCTAATCGTCTCGGATTGGTCGGGCGCTCTCGCCGGCACTCAGATGCCAACGACCATCCATGTGGACCACCCTCGCGAGCAGTCGACGAGAGCCTCATGCCGTACGTCAAGGACCAGGGCTTCTCACGGTTGGGCCAGGCTGCCCAGGCGACTCCCGTCGCGGCCCGTCGGGAGTGGAGAGGTGGATCTCGACCCCAGATGCCCGGGCCCAACCGCAGAACCTTGCTACGTCGCCACGCTGGGCGAACGCCGCTCAGGCAGCACCCAGCCGTCGCGGGGGAAGTGGCAGGTGTAGCCGTTCGGATACTTCTCCAGGTAGTCCTGGTGCTCGGGCTCCGCCTCCCAGAACGGACCGACAGGCTCGATACTGGTGGCTGCCTTGCCCGGCCACAGACCCGACGCGTTGACATCCGCGATCGTGTCGTGGGCGATCCGCTCCTGCTCCGGCGTGACCGGGAAGATCGCGGACCGGTAACTCGTGCCCCGGTCGTTCCCCTGACGATTCAACGTCGAGGGATCATGGATCTGGAAGAACAGCGCCAGGATGTCGCGATAGCTCGTCCTCGAAGGGTCGAAGACGACCTCGATCGCCTCCGCATGGCCTGGGTGGTCGCGGTAGGTCGGGTGTTCGTTCTGCCCGCCCGTGTACCCGACGCGGGTTTCGAGGACGCCGGGCCGGCGGCGGATCAGGTCCTGCATGCCCCAGAAGCACCCGCCCGCCAGAACGGCTGTCTCCGCTCCCGAGACTTGCGTGATCTCCCCGCTGTCGTTGGTCCCGCTGGTCATGCGGTGGCTCCCTTCGTAGAGTCCTGGTCGGTGTCGAACAGTGCACTGAATTGGCCGTAGCCCTCCTCGACGAGCTTGGAGGCAGGAACGAAGCGCATCGCGGCCGAGTTCATGCAGTACCTCTGGCCCCCGGCGGCGGGTCCGTCGTGGAACAGGTGCCCGAGATGACTGTCGGCGCCCGCCGAGCGCACCTCTGTGCGGATCATGCCGTGCGTCCGATCCGCCTTGGTCGCGACAGCGTCGGCGGCGATGGGCGCCGTGAAACTCGGCCATCCCGTGCCGCTGTCGTACTTGTCGGTGGACGAGAACAGCGGCTGACCCGAGACGATGTCGACGTAGATGCCAGGCTCGTGGTTGTCCCAGTACTCGTTCCGATAGGCCGGCTCTGTGCCGTCCTGTTGCGTCACCCGATGCTGCTCGTCGCTCAGGCGGCTGAGCGACTCAGGGGTCTTGCGGTAGTCGTTGGTGGTCACTTTGGCTCCTCCTAGCAGGTGACGCGGCCGCGCCATCACATGCTGTAACGGACCCGGCGGTCCAACTATTCCACATGTCCTGCGGTAGAGTCGAGGCCAGACGATGCGTCGCCCCCGAGGCGGGGCGGCTGGTCTCGCGACGACCGACAAGACCGATGTAACCAGGCTATCAAGGGCTGAAACAAGACTCTTCGGCGATGCAGTTCCGGCGACAGAGGTCGGAGAGGAAGCGACATGAACGAACCCGAGGACCTGGGTCAGGTGACAGAAACTGTGGACTCACAGGACCAGAATCAGGCTGGTGGCGCCTTCACGGACGCAGGCGAACGGCATCACGAGCCCGGTGCCAGGTCGACGAACCTCGAGAACGGCTCGTCGTTCTCGATCGCGGTGGATGCTCAGGCCAGCACCTTCGTCGCAATCAAGGATGGTGTCGAGTTCGGAGCCGTCCCGTTCGCGGAGAAGAACGGCAGAGTGACGCTGCTGGCGACCTCGATCCTGCCGGACTACCGAGGACAGGGCTTGGCGACCGAACTCACCCGCAGGGTGCTGGACAGCATCCGCGCGGAGGGCAAGAGCGCGACCGTGAGGTGTCCCGTGTTCCGGTCCTTCATCGAGCGCAACCCCGAGTACGCCGCCATGGTGGACATTCCGGGCGTTGGACGGGACGGTCGGGGCGATGTCTGAGCCCGGCACCGAAAACCCGAAGCCGGTACTCGGGAGTCTCCGGTTCGAGAACACTCGCTTCGACCCAGACCTCACGCCGTTCCACGAACTCGCCAAAGACATGGCCACGCAGTTCGGCTACGCCGCAGAGCTGTCGGGAGACCGTGTCCTGCTACAGCTCCTCCGTCTGCGCGTCGCACAGCTCAACCCCTGCTCGTACTGCCTGATTCTCCACGCCGAGGTGGCGGCCAGGATCGGGATCCGGCCCGAACAAGCCGCACACCTGGCGTCGTGGCGTGAGAGCACCATGTACTCGCCCAGGCAGAGAGCCGCGCTCGCCTACTGCGAAGGTCTCACCTCGTTCCGTCACGAGGAGATTCCGGCCCTGCACGAAGAACTGCGGCTTCACTTCACGGAGCGCGAAGTCGCAGAGATCGCCGCGGTCGTCATCAACATGAACGTGTGGACCCGCCTGAAGCTGGCTCAGGGTGCCACTCCGAGCCTGGCGTCAAAGGAGTCGCCATGAGCCACGCACCAGTCAACGCGACCGAGCTGTCATGCGCCGAGTACACCGAGGAACTCACCCAGTTCCGAATGGGTCTTCTGGATGAAGCCGACGCCGAGGTAGCCCAGCAGCATCTCTACGCATGCCCGGACTGCCGGCTGTTCACGCACCAGGTCGAGACCGTCACTGATCTCGTGGCTGATGCCGAACCGCATGATCTGCCCCATCTGCCCGACAGTGTCTCGCTCCTACTTCACGACATCGTCGACGGCGAGACCGAGAGGCCCAGCGATCCCAGTGAGATCACTCGCCTCCTCTTTGGACTCGCCCGGAGTCTCGCCCCACACGTTGCGGAAGACCTGGTCCAAGAGACTCTGCTCTCAGCATTCGAGGAAAGCCCAAGGGGGTTGGACCCTCTGGCGCTCGCCCGGGACCTAGCCGATCGAGCATTCGCTGAGCCTGAGCCAACGGTACGGAGCCTCGACGACTATCGAACAAGAGCCGAGAACCAGACCGCCGAGCTGGATCCCGACGCTGATACTGCGGAGTTCTTCTACCCCGACTTCTACGACATTGGACCCGATGCTGGACGCCACATTGACGCACCGAACCGCTGGGGCCAGACCAATACCCTGAGCCCGGACGACGAGGTGTTCACCACCGATCTGTATCGAGTGGTGGACGGCGCCGTCGCACGTTTGGCCGATCCGCTCGGCCAGTTGGTACAACTCGTCGACATCGATGACGTATCACTGGCGGACGCGGCCTACGTGCTTCGCCTCGACAAGGTCGATGCCGTCGACGCTCTGCATCGCGCTCGGATACACCTCCGCGGCGTCGTCAACGAGTACATGGCTGTCAGAGCGTGACTGCGTCCTGCCGATCCAGCCGCCGTATCGAGGGCACTGGCGTGGTGACTGGCACCTATGTCCAGCGGATCACGCGCCGGTGGCCACGCCGCTCGGTCGGCTCTCTGCCAGGACACTCCGGCGACGAACTGCCGGCAGTGGCTCAAGACCATCGACACCAAGAAACGGGAGGTTTCACAATGACCCTCGCCGTCTTCCGGTGCTACGTCGCGCCCGAGCAGCGGGCCGAACACGACCGGCTCTACAACCAGATGCACATCCTCATCCAACAGAGTCCTAACCACATCGAGCACAAGATGTTCACCGCTGAGGACGGGGAGTCGGCACTGGTCGTCGAGTTCGACGACCTGCAGAGCCTTGAAGAATGGGGCGAAAACCCCGACCACAGGATCGCCAAGGCGTCGGCAAGCGGTACGTGTTCACGAGTTACGACGTCGCAGTCCGCGAAGTCGTCGAACGCCATGTCAAGAGCGATGTTCGTCCGGAACACCTACCCAGCATCGCTCCCTCGTCAGCGACGCCGACCGTTCGCGCAGGCCACAGTAGCGAGTTCCCGCAGGAGGGGCAGTCATGGGAGTGATCAACGGCGGGTTCGGAGGACGGCATGGCTCCAGCGACCCGCGACTGCCTCCTGGGCAGACCCACGTCTACGACTGGCCGGTGCTCTCGACGGGACCCACGCCCAATGTCGACGAGGGCCGATGGAGCTTCACGATCACGACCGAAGACGAGGTCACGCACCGGTGGAACTGGGGTGAGCTTCAGGAGGTAGGCGTCGAAGACGTCGTCACCGATATCCACTGCGTCACCCACTGGTCGAAACTGGACATGGCTTGGCGTGGCGTGCCCATGGACCGGCTGTTCGAGGATGTCGAGACCAGTTACGACTACGTGATGGTCCGTAGCTACGGCGGATACACCACCAACCTCCCACTCGAAGACCTCCTCGATGGGCAGGCATGGCTAGCCACCGAGGCGGAGGGCGAACCCCTTACTCCCGAGCACGGAGGTCCGGCCCGGCTCCTCGTGCCCCACCTCTACTTCTGGAAGAGCGCGAAGTGGGTTCGAGGAATGGAAATGATGCCCTCGGACGACCCGGGGTTCTGGGAACAGAACGGCTACCACCTCCGTGGCGACCCATGGCGAGAGGAACGCTACTGGTGATGACTCCTAGCCGAGTCCGGTGGCACCTCGGGCGGGTGCTCAGTCGGCAGTTTGAGACCGAGGCGGCCATCCGCCTTGAGCTGGATGTTCCGACCTGGCCTGGAAACGTCGCCGGAGCTCATCTCGACATCCGGCTCACGGCACCGGACGGGTACCAGGCGTCCCGGTCTTACTCGCTGGCGTCCTCGGGTGAGTCGACACGGGTTGTACTGGTGATCCAGGAGCTGCCCGGGGGCGAGGTGTCGCCCTTTCTCGTGCGCCAACTCGCAGAAGGTGAAGAAGTCGAAGTACAAGGACCGCTCGGACGCTTCTTCGTCTGGATCCCCGCTGAGCCCGAGCAGTCACCGGTTCAGCTCATCGCAGGCGGATCGGGGGTTGTGCCGTTGTTCTCAATGGCCTCAGCACGTGAACGTGAGCCGAAAGGCGCTGACTTTCGGCTGCTGTACTCGGTCCGCAGTCCGCGCGATGAGTTCTTCGCTGACGAACTGGCAGAACTCTCACGAACCATCGTCGAGATTGTCCACACGCGCGAATCAGCGCCCGGAGCGGGCCGGCCACCTAGACGATTGACGCGCGAGGCGCTCGCCGCGTCGACCTTTCCCGCATCGTTGTCGCCACGCATCTTCGTCTGCGGACCAACGCCGTTCGTCGAGGCCGTCGCGGGTTGGCTTGTCGAACTCGGTCACGACCCCGCACAGATTCGTACGGAACGATTCGGAGGCAGTCCATGACGCACGTCGACGGAAACGCCCTCGCAGGTGCCTTCGCGACTACTCTCGGTATCGAGATCACTGTGACGGTCGGTAGGTGCCGGAGCTGCGGCAGCTCTTTCAACCTCGCTTGCGCGCATGTCTTCATCACAGCCATGGGTGCAGTCATGCGGTGCGGCCATTGTCAGGCGGTGCTGGGCGTCATCGTCCGCGGTTTCCGAGAGACGCTAGTGAACCTCTCGGGCCTGGACTACATCAGGGTGCCCCACCTATGACTGGTCCGCTCGCCGCGATCGCGGCTTCTACCAGGCAGGGGGCTGCGGACTGATGCTTCGCATCTACGACAGTGCTGTCCGGAAGCTACGCAACTTCGTCCCGCTGAACCCAGGACGAGTCTCAATCTATGTGTGCGGGCCAACCGTGCAGTCCGCGCCTCACATCGGGCACCTTCGTAGCGCCCTCGTCTACGATCTCTGGCGACGCTGGCTCACCCACCGCGGCTACGCGGTCACCCTCGTTCGCAACGTCACCGACGTCGACGACAAGGTTCTGGACCTGGCAACCGAGACTGAACCATGGTGGGCACGCGCCTACCGTGTCGAGACGGAGTTCGCGCGCTCGTACGCCGCGCTGGGTGTTCTCCCGCCAACCCATGAGCCCCGAACTTCCGGTCACATCCCGCAGGCACTGACCCTGATCGAACGACTCCTTCGCCGCGGACACGCCTACGTCGCCAGCGACGGCTCCGGCGACGTCTACTTCGATGTCAGCAGCTGGCGGGCATACGGCAAGCTCACCAGGCAGACCCCCGGCGCCGTAGCGGACCCTGATAAAGGGCCTGGCGGGGCAAAGATCGATCCCCGCGACTTCGCGCTTTGGAAGGGAGCCAAGCCCAGCGACCCAGAATCCGCGCGTTGGCGCTCACCGTGGGGAACCGGCAGGCCGGGATGGCACATACAGTGCTCAGCGATGTCCCAGCACTACCTCGGACGTGCGTTCGACATCCACGGAGGCGGCCTCGACCTGCGATTCCCGCACCATGAGAACGAGCTTGCCCAGTCCACCGCAGCAGGCGACGAGTTCGCCAAGTACTGGATACACAACGGCCTCGTCACGATCGACGGGCAGAAGATGGCCAAGTCGCTGAACAACTCTCTGTATGCCGATGAACTCCTCCGCCGTGTCGGCCCGGCGACGCTGCGTTACTACCTGCTCAGCGCGCACTACCGCAGTGCCTTGGACTATCAGGAGAAGGATCTCACGCACACCGAGGCTGCAGTCACGAGAATCGCGACGTTCCAGCACCGAGCACGCACACGACTCGCGAACACAGCATCCGACGCCCCGACGCCGCCCATTGCCTTCGCGGCCGCGCTCGACGACGACCTGAATGTCCCAGCGGCGCTCGCAGTCCTGCACGACCACGTGCGCGCGGGCAACATCGCTCTGGATAACGGCGATCCAGCTGCCGCCATGTCTACGTACGAATCGGTGCTCGCGATGACCGAAGTGTTAGGGATCGAGCCCGGCGGCTTCACGACCGCCCCGCGAGCCGACGTTCATGGCAGCACGATCTCTACCCTCGTCGAGGTTCTACTCGCGAATCGCTCTCATGCGCGGGACGCAGGAGATTTCTCCACCGCCGACCGCATCCGGAACGAACTGGCTAGCGCTGGGATCGCCATCCAGGACCACACCTCAGGCACCACCTGGACGCAGGCGTAGCCAACTCGTGCACGATGGTCGAATACTTCCGTTCCGGGGTGATCCGATCAGAGCAAGAGACCGAGTGAGGCGTCCGCCAGACGTCGAACCGTCATAGGGGCAGAGCTGTCTCGCTTGTCTGCCACTGTGTCGGTACCAAGCGAGGCGTCAACCCACTCCTGCAAAATGGTGACTGCGGCCGGAGCGTCAAGGTCGGCGGCTAGTGCCGAGAGCACGGCCTGCTCGACCGGTGCTGCCGGCGCCCCGCTACCGAGAGCCAGGGCACGACGCCACTGCTTCAATGTGTCGAGTGCGGCCGAGATTTCGGCGTCTGTCCACTCCCAGCTTGATCGATAGTGGTGCCGCATGAGGGCGAGGCGGATGGCCGCAGGGTCCACTCCTTGCTTTCGCAGAGAGGAGACGAAGACCAGGTTTCCGCGCGACTTCGACATCTTCTCGCCGTCGTACGCAACCATCCCGGCATGGACGAAGGTCTGCGCGAACCGATGCTGTGGATGAATGACATGACCGAGTCCTGCGGACATCTCGTGGTGCGGGAATGCCAGGTCTCGTCCTCCGCCCTGTACGTCGAAGGATGATCCCAGATGTTCCTGGGCGATTGTGGTGCATCCGATGTGCCAACCGGGTCGTCCCGGCCCCCACGGACTGGGCCAGGACGGCTCCCCTTGCCGCTCGCCGCGCCAAACCAGGCAGTCGAGCGGGTCGCGCTTGCCTCTCCGATCGGGGTCACCGCCACGCTCGGCGAAGTCCTTCAACATCACATCGCGGTCGAGTGACGATACGCGGCCGAAGGATGGGTCGGCAGACACCTCGAAGTAGAGGTCGGTTCCCACTCGGTAGATAGAGCCGCGCTCCTTCAACATCTCGATGCGAGAGATGATCTTGGTGACGGCCTCGGAGACTCCGACGAAGTGTGCGGGTGGCAGGACGCGTAAGGCTGTCATGTCCTGTCGGAATCGCTCGGTCTCGCGTTGTGCGAGATCACTCCAGGGAATGCCTCGCGCGTGGGCGCGTTCCAGCAGCGGGTCATCGATGTCGGTGACGTTCTGAACATAGATGACATCGTGCCCGGCGTTTCGAAGGGCGCGGTTGAGTAGGTCAAAGCCGACGTAGGTTGCCGCATGGCCGAGATGAGTGGAGTCGTAGGGTGTGATGCCGCAGACGTACATCCGCGCGGCGTCATTCGGCGGCAACGTCACCAAGGATCGGTTCTCAGTGTCATAGACCGAGACTGCGGGCCCGTGTACATCCAAGCGTGGAATCTCTAGACGGGGCCATGCCAACATGTCGTGGTCCTCGTAGTCGATGAAGCCACACCAGAGGATTCGGCGTGGATTCCTGATCCTGCTGACAGAGTGTCGCGAGGGCTCATGCGGGCGTCCATCCGCGCAGGAATGCCAGCACCTTGGCTTCGGATACCTCACAGGGCCGTAGGTGCTCTGCTTTGCGAGTGCGGTACACGTTGGCGCTGATCAGGTCGTCCCCTCCTAGCTCCTCGGCCGAGATGCTGATGCTCTGGCCATGCACTCGCGTGGTACGGGTCAATCCGTATGAGCGACCTTCGTATGCGACGACGGTCCAGCCTTCAGGAACCCGATCGACCATTGCCTGCAAGCTGGCTGTGGCCTGACTCGCACCATCATGCTCGGGAGGCATCGAGTGGATAGAGCTCGAACTGTGAGAGTCGGGGGCACAACTCCTCACCATGGCATGGCTCGTGGAATCGCGCGCGAGCTCTGGAACTCGTGCTTCAGAAGGCATGTGCCCTCCCCCGCAGTTCACTCTGCGGCGCTCAGCGCGACGCGGATGGAATCGAGAGCCATGTCGAGCGCGATCGCCATGCTGCGCTCGTCCCGTGTGGTCTTGACGAGGAGGTACCCGCCTTGGACAGCGGCCATCAGACCGACGGCTAGCTCTTCAGGGTCTGCGTCCGGCCGTAGCTCGCCTGAGTCCTGCATGCGCTCCAGTCCGAGACGGAACCAGTGCTGCCAGACGCTGAATCCTCGTTGGAGATTCTCACGCGCAGTTTCACACCGGCCAGCGATCTCGCCCGCCAGCGACCCCATCGGACAGCCGTGAGCACCTCGCCAACCACGCACTCCTACCACGATCGCATCCCGCCAACGCTCGAAGCCGCGCATCGTGCGCAGGTCGTCGAGGAATGGTGCCTGCTCGCCAAGCACCCGTTCAATCTGGGCCCTCACGACTGCCTCAACCAACTCGGTCTTGTCCGAGAAGTAGTGGTAAACCTGAGACTTGCCCGTTCCGCTGGCCTCTATGACATCGTCAACGCTGGTGGCCTCAACGCCCTGCGTGTACATGAGATCGGCGGCTGCCGCGACGATACGCAGACGGGTGGCCTCGCCCTTGGCGGTCAGCCGTCGCGGCTTCTTCTCACTCACCGTGCCCCCAATCTGGACTGGAGCCGCCAGCCTCGGGGGTCACGATGAGTCCTGCGATCGAGTCGCTCCCGTCCGTGGTTTCTCAGGCGCACCGCTACCTCCCGGTGCGTCAACGGCACCTGACGACCGGTCGCGTTCCCACTGCTCAAGAACCGAGTTGATGGCATGACTGATCGAGTGCAGATCGGCTTCGGTGTTCTGAGAGATGTGGAACGTCTCGATGTCTCGCGCACGGTCCCGGTCGGACTCCCGTCGCTGAGTGAGCAGAATCAGCGGTCCCTGCAGAGCAGCGACGATCGCCAGAGCCGTTCCTAGATAGTCCAGCATGGCCGTCGGGTGGGGATAGAAGAGCGGCAAGATGGTGTTCACGACAAACCACGCGAGAATCGCCACCACCAGGATCAGCAGGAACGGCCATGAGCCCGCGACGCTCGCCACCCAGGCAGCGGCCTTGTCTCCAGGGCTCGACCGCGCTTCTCTGAACATGCTGAGTTGGTGCCCGCAGTGCGGGCAAGCGAACATCTCGCGGCCTACGATGTCGCTGAAGTGGCCGTCCATCTCGGGCTCGGAATGGTGTCGAGAAGCGCGGTGCAAACCGGCGCCACTTCCCTTTCCAGACTCTGGTGACTGCTCTGTTTGCTCGTCGCGCTCCGGCTTGGTCATCGCTCTCGCTCTCCCCGGGTGCTCTCCCCGGCACTGGCGCGTTCCTGCGCGATCTGCTCGCGGAAGTGCGCGTCCTCCTGCTTGACCGCTATGGCACCGAGCAGGATCTCGTCGATCTCTGCAGCGGGGATGATGACCGCACCCGACCCGTCGGCGAAAACATAGTCGCCCGGCATGACGCCGACACCGCGCAGCACCACGGGAACATTCGCCCGGTGTGGAGTGATCAGCGCACCGCCAGCCTCCACCGCCTCACCAGCGCAGTACGAGGTGAACCCGTACGTTCGGAGCTCAGTGAAGTCCCGGAGTCGGCCATCTGTCAGCACTCCGTCGAGCCCGTAGTGGTGCACGCGACCCAGCTTCGTTCCACCGCCTACCGAGACGCCTGGATGGCCATTGGTCGCGAGCACAAGAACTTTTCCCTCAGAGTCGTCCCCAACTGCCTCACGGAACAGCGATCGGAAATCGTGCACTGCGGGGTCGACGCTTGCAGCGCAACTGGGGAAGAAGGCGATCGTCACGGCTGGTCCGAAGAGGACCCTGCCGGGGGTGGGGCTCTCCAGCCCCAGGATGTGCGCGCCGTGGCGGTGGCGACGACCCAACGCATCGACTATGTCGGCACAACCGATCTGCTCGGCCTGCGCCCGCCGGTCCTTGGCGCTTGCGCGGTTGGTCGCACGAGGTTCTCCACTCACAGGACATCACGATGCCAGAGCCTTTTATGTACTGTCAAGTACGAAATACTGGTGCGCTGATGCACCCAGGGACTCCGGGGTCTCGAAGCCTGCAATACCGCCGGACGTGTTCACGGCGGAGGTCAGGACACGTCCCAATACGCGTGAACAGCACTCTTGACCACGGAGTGTCCACCTGCAGCGGTTCGGGACAGTCACGTTCCCTTCGCCCGAGGCTGACACCGACGCGGTCGACGCGGACCAATCCGTGGTAGTAGATTGTACTATCTGCTACATTTTTACACGCGCCGCGAGTCAGCACCGCTGCGGCGGAAGCCAGATCAAGCCCTCGGGGCGGGGATGCGAGCGCCTTGCCGCCGTGCGAGAGGACCAAGAACGCCGACCATGACTGCCCGACCTCACCACTGTGCGACCTCTCGGCCAGAGGGCTGCGCGCCGCAACACGCTGGGGTAGGGCCTCGCGACTCACACCCGCCTAGAGGTCGGCCGGACGTCGATGTCCATAGACCTCGGGGCGCCCCACCAGCGTTCGCGATGAGAGGGGCGCACGTCATGACCCAGTCCATACCTGGCGCGGGTCGGCAGTAGCGGGCGTGTATGCCTTCAGTGCGCTTTCAACCGATCGTCGCTCGTACTCGCAGCATCCGTGTGCCTATCGCGCCCGTGGCGCATGACTGCGTCAAGCTGATCTTCGTCCGCGCAGGGTCCGCGATCGTACTCAGCGAGTTCGGCGAGAGGCCAGTATGCGCCGGTGACGTCGTGGCCCTGGGCGCCAACACCCTGTGCGGAAGCGAACCTGAGGATCTAGTCACCGTCACCACGCTCTGCCTGGACCAAGACTACGTCGTCGACCAGATCTTCTGGCAGCATGCCGAGCTGCTTGCAGACCGGTTCGAGGCGCATGACTTCACCGACGAGCTCTACTCCGAGTCGGCCCAGATACTCCGCCTTGGAGAGGACCGCGCTCGGATATTTACACCACTCCTGGACGAGTTGGTCGCGCTCAGTGTCGATGGGCCGTGCACCGAGAGTTTCTATCGGATGCAGGCGCTGCTCTTTGGCGTGCTCGATATCGTAAGCCCATACGTGAAGACGTCGCCGGTGCGACGGACTTCGAACCTGCGGAGGACGGGTCGCCCTGGTACGCCACGCCACCGGCGGTTCACGCCTCTACGGGACGAGGCTCGCGAAGCGCTCCACCTGCTTCGCGACGCGCCGGCCGACGACTGGACACTTGGTCGACTCGCGGCCGCAATAAATCTATCGCCCTCGCAGCTCGGGCGGATCTTCGTGGACGCTTACGGCAAGACCCCCATGACGTACCTCACGACCGTACGAGCCGAGCATCTGGCTCGGCTGCTGCGCGAGACAGACCTGCCGATTGAGGCAGCGATGCGCGAAGTGGGGTGGTGCAGTCGCGGCCATGCTGCACGGATGTTTCGTCACGCCGTAGGTGTGACACCAACTCGCTATCGGATGATGATCCGGAAGAGAGCTGCCGCCTGATCCTGAAGGTACAGATCGCGGCATCGACGATACGGATCACCGCAGCCTTCCCGCCTCCCGGTACGGAAGGCGTCAAGTGCTGGTAGTCCGGTGGGGACTCGTCGGGTTGACCGCCGTACCTGACGGTCACATCGCCTGTTTCGTTGTCCGTCTGTCGTTGCTGGTTTTCGCGGCGTACCTAATGGTCACCGGGCCTGGTCGGCCGGGTGCTCAGAGTATCGGGAGGACACGCCGATGGCGACGACACGAGAGCGAGCGCAGGCGGCGCGGGAGGCGAAGCTCGATGAGCTGCACAAGCGCCTGACCGGGGCGGTCGAACACCTCGTCTCCGGTGAGGACTGGTCGCGCGCGCTCGCATTCGCGGCACAGTTCAGGGCCAGATCGTTCTCAAACACCCTGCTGATCTGGGACCAACATCAGGGTGCCTACGAGCAGGGTCGGGTTCCGGGGCCGTTCCCGTCGTATGTGGCCGGCTACAAGCAGTGGCAGACACTCGGCCGGCAGGTGGAGAAGGGCCAGCCCGGCTATCAGATTCTCGCTCCCGTGACGGGCCGGTTTGCCTCGGCGAACCCTGCGGATGCGGAGTCTTGGCGGCGTCTTGGGAAGGGTGAGAAGCCGCGTGCCGGTGAGGTGGTGCGCTCCAAGATGGTGGGCGTCCGCCCGGCCTATGTGTGGGACGCCTCGCAGACCTCTGGTGACCCGATCCCCGAGCCCCCAGCACCAAACTTGCTGGAAGGCGAGGCGCCCGCGGGGTTGTGGGACGGCCTCTCTGAGCAGGTGGAGGCGGCCGGGTTCGCGGTGCTGCGGGTGCCGCATGCGGGGATGATCGACGGTGCGAACGGGATGACCGACTACTCCGCGAACACGGTCGCGGTGCGGGAGGACATGGACCCCGCCGCGCAGGTCAAGACCCTCGCTCATGAACTCGGCCATGTCCTGCTCCACGGTCCCGACCAGGAGGAGGCGCGGCAGCATCGCGGGATCGGTGAGGTCGAGGCCGAGTCCGTCGCTTTGATGGTCGGCGCCGCCCACGGGATGGACACCTCCGGTTACACGATCCCGTACGTCTCCACCTGGGCCGCTCGGGTGGATGGCAAGGAGCCGGTGGAGGTGGTCAAGGCCACCGGGGAGCGGGTCCGCAAGACCGCCCTGGCGATCCTGGACCGACTCGACACCGCGCAGGTCGGTGACGGCACTCCACCTGGCTTGGAGCGGGACACGGCCCACCGCGAGGTAGCCGTACATGCGCGACCGGCAGCCGAGCCGACTTCGCCGCGGCGGGTGGCGTCGTTGCCTGAACCAGGTGCACGCTCCGTACCGGTGCCGGCGTTCGAGGCGCGGGGGCTGTGATGGCCGAGCACGGCGCCGTCTCCTCGGTCCTGCTTCGGATGAACGGGTCATGGCCGCTGTCGGCAGCCGCGCGCGAGTTCGCGGCTGCGGGCGTGCCGGTCTTCCCATGCACCTCGTATGGGAAGCGGCCGGCGACCGAGCACGGCTTCCACGACGCCACCACCAACCTGGATCAGATTGAGGCGTGGTGGCGGCAGTCGCCGGGGGCGAACATCGGCGTCCCGACCGGCGCCGCCTCGGGCGCGGTCGTGGTGGATGTCGATGTGCACGGCCCGGTCGATGGTCGCGCCAGCTTCGACCGTGCCCACCGCGCCGGGCTGGTGCACGGGTGGGAGCTGCTGGTGCGCACGCCCACCGGCGGGATGCACGCCTACTACCCGGCCACGCCCGGCTCGGAGCAGCGGTCGTGGCAGGCGGCTCGCGCGGGGATCGACTTCCGCGGCGACGGCGGCTACATCATCGTCCCGCCCTCGACCTGCTCCATCGAGGGCACCACAAGCGGGTACCAGGTCGAGCAGGTCAACACCGGCCCCGCCCGCGTCCTAGACGCGCAGCGGCTGCGGGACTTCCTCGACCCCCACCCCACACCGAGCCGTCCTGCGTCTGGCGGTGTGGATCGGGACGCCGATGTGGACGTGTCCCGGTTGGCGGCGTGGGTCGCCGCCCGTGGTGAAGGTGAGCGGAACCGTGGCCTGTTCTGGGCCGCGTGCCGCCTCGCGGAGAACGGGCTCCCCGCCTCGGATGCGCTGGATGTGCTGACCGCGGCCGCCAGTCACGCTGGGCTCGCCGAGCGCGAGATCGTCACCACGGTCCGTTCCGCCTACCGCACCGTCCACCCCGCACCTGCCCGGCGTGGCGCGCGCGATGGGTCGTCACCGGTGCGGGGTTCGTCGCCGCTGGCCGCGGACGGCTGGTTCAACCGTGATCCCGCTCGCCCGTCAACCGAGTCATCAAGGGTGTGGGGGTTGTGATGACCACCCCGATCGCGAGCAGGGCAGCGGGTCGCCGGTGGGCGGTGGTGACGGCGGTGTCCGGGACGGTGTTCATCGCCGCCGGCGCGTTCTGGCTCTCCTTCACCGCACTGGTGGACCTGGCCGCCAGGTCCGGGGTGGGTGCGGGGCAGGCGTGGGCGTGGCCGCTGATCGTGGACGGCATCATCGTCGTCGCCACCGTCGCCGTCGTTGCTCTCGCTGGGCAGAAGACGGCGTGGTATCCGTGGGCGCTGCTGATCGGCGGCGCCGCGGTCTCGGTGGCCGCCAACGCGATCCACGCTGTGGTCGCCGCCGATGCCGACGTGCCCGGCGTGCTGGCCGCCAGCGTGGCGGCGGTGCCGCCGGTGGTGCTGCTGGCGATCACCCACCTGACCGTCATTCTCACCCGTCCCGCACCCGGCACCGCCGGTCCCGAGGCCGCGGTCTCCGACCCCACGGCCTCGTCCCCCGCGGTCCTCGACGCACCGTCAACGTCACAGCCGCGAGAGCTGACCACGCCGCGCACCGCGGGCGAGCCAGCCCATCGGGCGGGCAGGAACGTGCCCGACACGTCTACGTCCGCACCGGCACTGGAGCGCAGGGACCGGGCGGCGGACCTGCGGGGCGCGGGGTGGTCGAACAAGCGGATCGCCCGCGAACTCGGTGTGCATCCGTCCACGGTCGGCCGCTGGTTCGCCCGTGCGCACCTTCCTGACACGAGCACCCCTGAGATGACCGATGGTGAGGAGGCGACCCGATGAACGGGAACCCGCACGATCAGCACGAGAAGCAGCACGAGACACCCGACCGGCGGCATGAGCAGTCGGAGCCGGTCGAGAAGACCGGCACGCCGGATGCGGTGGAGGCCGCCCACGTCCGCCGCGACGGCGACCTGGGCACGCCCATCGCCAGAAGGCGGGCGCGGGGTGTGGAGTGGGTGCGACCCACCGATTTGATCGCTCGGCACTCCGCGTCGCTGTCGGGGCGGGGTATCGACTTCGAGGCAGAGCTGGCCCGCCGCGCCCGCGCCCCGATCGCGAACCGGATGCACGACCTCGCCGACCGGGCGCGCCGGTTGCCGCCGCTGTCCGCCTTCGGCCGCAGCGGTGCTACTCACGAGTCTCCGGTGCGCTCGGGTGTCGGGATGAACAGGTGACCGACCATGACCACCACAACCGACCACCACGACGAGGCAGACTTCACCACCGGTGAGGGCTTGCGCACCCTGCTGACTCGACTGCACGAGGCAGGCGAGGGAGCATGGACCTCCGACCCCGTGGCGCGGGAGCTGATGGCCTACGCCGCGCAGAAGTACACCCCATTAGCGCGCAAGCACGGCCTGGACCCTTGGGAAGCCGCGTCGGCGGCGTTCGACGCGATGCAGTACGCCTCCACCCGGCGCGCGGACGATCCGTGGGCGATGGTCACTCACGGGGTGCGGATCACCTGCATCTTCGAGGAACGCGCCCAAGGACTGCTCTGCTCGGTCCACCAGGCCCGCCGCCCCCACGTGTCCGCGTTCCATGACCCGGAGCGGTTCGGCGATCGCGACAACGCCTTGATGGACTATGACCCGGCCTTCCACGTCACCGACCCCAGTGCCGTAGACACCGAGACCGACACCAGCGCCGATGCGGGCGATAGTGGTTCCGGCGGTTCGGATCAGGCGTGCATGTCCGCTGCGTCGGCGAGCGAGGACGCGATCGGGTTGCTGTGCCTGCTGGGCTGGGCACCGGAGACCGCGCGGGCGTCGGTGGAGCATGTCTGTGGGGCGCTGATGCGGGCCGGTACCCGGCAGAGCGCTTACGAGGCGTTGCGGCGAGACCGGCACGCCCGCGCCCTACTCGACCTGCCCCGCGCCTCGTGGACCGTGCTGCTACGGGCACTGCTCGGCAACCCCCACCCCGCCTACGCCGCCACCAGTGCCGGCAAGGGGGTGCTGTTGCGGCTGCTGATCGGCGAGACGCTGCCGGTGCTGCTGCGCGACGACGACCTCGTGCTCTCCCTCTCCCTGGCCGCCCCACGGCGCCGTCCCGCCGGGGGTGAGGCGCAGTGAGTTTCGATCCGGGACACATCGAGCTGGAGTGGACGGTCGAGTCCATCCGGGTCGGCCGGCGGCACCGCACCGAGCTGGGCGACATCGACGAACTCGCCGCCTCCATCGAACGCGACGGACTGCTGCAACCCATCACCGTCACCCCGGACGGCGTGCTCGTCTGCGGAGCGCGTCGGCTCGCGGCGATCAAGCGGCTTGGGGAGAAGAAGGTCAACGTGTGGGTCCGTTCCGGACTCTCCGACCGACTCGGACAGCTCCTGGCCGAACAGGACGACAACATGCTCCACAAACCGCTCACCCAGCGCGAGGCCGCCGCCCTGTACCGGGAGCTGAAGCAGGTCATGGCCGAAGACGCCGCCCGCCGCAAGGTCTCCACGCAGTTCAGCAGCGACTACCAGCCGGGGAGTGACGGTCCCGCAAATTTTGCGGGACCGTCAACCGCTTTGGGGGACTCGCGTGAACAGGCGGCGGCGATGGTCCCCGGCGGCGCCTCGCACACGACCCTAGAGAAGATCGGCTACCTCGAACATCTCGCCGCCGACCCCGCCCAACCCGAGAGCCTGCGCGCTGAGGCACAGGCGGGGCTGGAGCGGATCGAGGCCGGAGCCCCGGTGCATCCCATCTACCTGGCGGTTCGCGACGCGGCGATCGCTGCGCAGGGCGCGCGGGAGGCCGATCTACATCAGATGGCCGACGAGGCCGTCGCCCGCGCCACTGCCGCCAAGAAGCAGAAGGGCAAGCAGCCGGTGCCGCGCCCGGTGCCGCTGACCGGTGTCGATGGGGAGCCGGTGCGGTATCCGGTGCGGGCGTTCATCCACACCTGGGGCGAGCTGACCGAGTGGTGGACCCACTACGACCCCGACCAGCTCGCCGCCGAACTCACCGACGAGCAGATCGCGGGCTTCCTGGACACCGCCGAAGGCACCAGCCGGTTCGCCGAGGAGCTGCGCGCCGCCCGCGACCGCCGGGCAGCCGACGATGCCCCCGCGGCGCGGGGGCATCTGCGCGCCCTCTGACCGGGCCGTGCGCCATCGCCGTCCTCGGGTTCCTCCGTCTGGTCAGGGTGGGCGCACCTGCCGGGTATGAAGACCCCATTCGCCTCGTCTGATCCTCGTTCCCGTCACCGACTCATCGCACTCATCGCCGCGCTCGTGGCGATCGTGGTGCTCGCCGGGATCGGGGTCT
Source organism: Nesterenkonia sandarakina (assembly GCF_014138825.1). Taxonomy (NCBI): domain Bacteria; kingdom Bacillati; phylum Actinomycetota; class Actinomycetes; order Micrococcales; family Micrococcaceae; genus Nesterenkonia; species Nesterenkonia sandarakina. Next base: position 2,211,549 of record NZ_JACJIH010000001.1, read on the forward strand.
ACGGCCTGCTGGCCGGGCGACCGAAGCCCGATACACCCGGCGGGGACAGCGGGACGCGGCCGGGGCCGGTGGTCACCTCACCTGGCGAACCCGGCCCGACCGGAACACCGACTCTGCCTGCGCTGCCGGAGGTCGAGGCGTCCGATGACCCGGAGACCTTCGCCGGCAACGTCGCCGAGGCGTTGTTCGCCTGGGACACCGGCAGCGGGTTGATGCCGCTGGACTACAGCTCGGTGATCCTCGCCGTGGGCGACCCCTCGGGTGCGGAGCAGGCCGGGCTCGCCTCCGACGTCGCCGCATACCTCCCGTCGCGGGAAGCCTGGCTGGAGCTTCGTCAGTACACCACCGCCCAGCACCTGACCATCGAGGACGCCTATGTGCCGGAGGCGTGGGGTGAGGCGGTCGAGCAGGCCCAGCCGGGCCAGCTCGCGCCCGGCACCATCGCGTACACGATCGAGGGCACCCGCCACCGCACCGGGGTCTGGAACGACGAGCAAGTCGCCTCGGAGCATGCGGTGGCGTTCACGGTGTTCATCGTCTGCGCACCGACCTACGACACCTGCCACCTGCTGCGGCTGTCCCAGCTCGACAACCCCCTCCAGTAGCCAGGGGGTTGATCGGTCGTGTTGAAGAAGCTCGCCATCGCCACCCTCGCGGTGCTCTTCCTCGCCCCCTCCCTGATCCTGGTCGGGATCGGCGTGGTGATGAACCCCGCCCTCACCGCCACCGGCGCCTGCGTCGTCCCCGGCGGGACGAACCTCACCGTTGGCGACGTCCCCGACGAGCTGGAGGTCACCACCGCGAACGGTGAGACCTTCACCCTGAACCGGACCCAGCTCACCCACGCCGCGACGATCATCGAGACCGGCTCCGGGATCGACGGCGTGAGTCGCGACGGGCTGGTCATCGCGTTGATGGCCGCACTCACCGAATCCACCCTGCGGATGCTCTCCAACACCAGCGCCTACCCCGAGAGCGCGAACTACCCCAACGACGGCGACGGCGGAGACCACGACTCGTTGGGCCTGTTCCAGATGCGGCCACAGTCCGGGTGGGGAACCGTCGCCGAGCTGATGGACCCCGTCTATCAGGCGGAGGCGTTCTTCGGCGGACCCACCGGTCCGAACCACCCCTCGCCGCGGGGCCTGTTGGACATTCCCGGCTGGGAGGACATGGACAAGGGCGAGGCCGCCCAAGCCGTCGAAGTCTCCGCCTACCCCGACCGGTACCGCAACTACGAGCCGGTCGCGGAGGCCATCCTGTCCACCCTCACCACCACGACGGCCGCGGGTGGCGACGCGGTTCCGGTCGTACAGGCTGCCCGGCCGGAGTCCTCGCGGGTGGTGTTCCCGGTCCCGGAGGGCACCTGGGTCCTCACCTCCGAGTACGGGCCGCGGGTGCACCCGATCACCGGCGAGGACTCCTTCCACACCGGGACCGACTTCGCCGCCCCGGACGGCACCCCGCTGCTCGCGGCAGCCGATGGCGCCGTCACGGTGGCGGAGTTCTCCGGCGGCTACGGCGGGCTCATCGTCATCGAGCACACCATCGGCGGTCAGACGGTCGCGACCGCGTATGCGCACATGTGGGAGCACGGCATCCACGTCGCGCCCGGAGACCAGGTGGTCGCCGGGCAGCACATCGGCGACATCGGCAGTTCCGGCAACTCCACGGGTCCGCACTTGCATTTCGAGGTCCGCATCGGCGGCACGAACGGTGAGCACACCGACCCCGCCGCCTGGCTCAACTCCCATGACGCGGCCGACCTGCCCGAACCTGAGACCGGCCCCGGCACCCCCGGCGAGGACTGCGACCCTGAGAATGGCAGCGCTCCCGGTGGGTCGCCGGAGCCGTTCGAGGGCGACCCGAACCGCATGGTCGACGACCCCACGTCGGATGGGCAGATCACCGCGCGGATGCTGCACCTGTATCAGCAGACGATCGTCGCGTTCCCCGACACGAGCTGGGCCTGCTACTCACCCCGCCCCGGCTCCGTCTCCGAACACCCCCTCGGCCGCGCCTGTGACGGCACGTTCGGCAACGCCATCGGCCAGCGCCCGACCCCGGCGCAGCGCGAGCTCGGCTGGGACGTGACGAACTGGATGAAGACCCATGCCGAAGCCCTGGGCGTGGAGTACCTGATCTGGGACGGAAAAATCTGGTCTCTCGCCCGCGACGCCGAGGGCTGGCGTCCCTACGACGGCGGCGGCATGCACGACCCCGACAGCATCACCGGATCGCACGCCGACCACGTCCATGTCTCCGTACGAGCCGGGAGCTGAGCGGTCATGGACGTGTTCCCGGACTTCGACGGGCTCGGCGGCATCGGTGACCTCCGTGCGGTGATCGGTGCGCTGTTGACGTTCGTGCTGATCGTCGCGGTGCTCATGCTGATCGTGTCCGCGATCGTGTGGGCGATCGCCGCCGCAAACGGCAACCACGCCATCGCGAGCAAGGGCCGCACCGGTGTCCTCGTCGCCCTGGGCGCCGCGGTACTGGCCGGCGGCGGGGTCGCGTGGATGAACTGGCTCATCGCCCTCGGCGACCAGCTCTGACACCCCGCACGCCGCCGCCGTCATCCATCGTCGCGCCACGGATGCCGTCTCGCCCTGCCGGGGTGGGGCGGCATCCGTCTGTTGCGCCTCTCGGTGGTCGGACTCGGACACGTGGAGGTGGGGCGCACCTGATGCGTGAACCCCGTCCGTGTTCCCCGCCGTCTCTGGCGGGCTGTTCCTGTCAGGAGCCCATCGTGTTCGACCTCGCCACCACCGTCCTCGCCGCACCGCTCGTGGTGCCGATGGACATCAACATCGACCCCAACAGCGACGGCCTGCCCGGCATCGCGCAGCTGCGCACCATCGTCGGCGCCGTCATGACCGTCGGCCTGATCCTCTCCGTCCTGGCACTCATCATCAGCGCGATCGTGTGGGGCTTCGGCGCCAACTCCTCCAACCCCCACCTCGCGGGCAGGGGCAAGATCGGCGTCCTCGTCTCCTGCGGCGCCGCGGTGATCTGCGGGGCGTCGGTCACGCTCATCAACTTCTTCTGGAACGTCGGCCAGCAGGTCTGACCGCCCTACTCGACCCTGGCGTGAAGGAGTGATCTGCGGTGGGTGTGTGCGATATCCCCCTCGTCTCGACCGTCTGCGACACCGCCGGTGAGGCCGCTGCCAGTCTGGTGTCGGCGCCGTTCGACTGGCTCGCCGGTGCGATGGGCGCCGCCGCCGGGTGGCTGTTCGAGGCCGTCTGGGCGGTGTTCGACACCACCACGCTCGTGGACGTCACCAGCCCGGAGTACGTGAGCGTCTACAACATCCTGTTCGGCATCGCGGTGTTCGTGATGCTGATCTTCTTCTGCCTCCAGCTCATCACCGGCCTCATCCGACGCGACCCCACCGCCTTGTCCCGTGCCGCACTCGGGCTCGCCAAGAGCGTGCTCGGCAGCTTCGTCGTCATCACCCTGACCGCATTGCTGCTGGAGATCGTCGACCAGCTCTGCATCGGGATCATCCAGGCCGCCGGGGAGACCACCGAGAGCATGGGCGACAAGATCGCCCTGCTCGCCGCCGGCCTGGTCGGCATCAACATCGCCGCCCCCGGCGTGGGCGCGATCATCACCATCTTCCTCGCCGGCCTCGCGATCGCCGCCGCCGCCATCGTCTGGCTCTCCCTGCTGGTCAGGAAGGCGCTGCTGCTGGTGGCCATCGTGTTCGCACCCCTCGCCTTCTCCGGGGCGTCGTGGGATGCCAGTCGGGGATGGATCAGCAAGTGGGCGATGTTCGTCATCGCACTGATCTGCTCCAAGCTCGTCCTGGTCGTGATGTTCCTCGTCGCCATCACCCAAGTCAGCGCACCCATCGACGGCGACCTGGCCTCGGTGGCCGATCCGATCGCCGGGATCGTGCTGATGGCGATGGCCGCGTTCGCCCCGTATCTGACCTACAAGTTCATCGCGTTCGTCGGGTTCGACATGTACCACGCCATCGGCTCCGAACAGGACGCAAAGAACGCCCTCAACAGTCCCGTCCCGGTCCCCTCCAAGCCCGGCGGCAACGGCGGCGGTGAGCCGAAGAAGGTCCTCGACGACAACGACGGTGGCGGTGGTGGCGGTGGGAAGAAGCCGCCGGAGCCGAAGAACCCCACACCAGCCTCTTCCAGCGGCACCGCTGGCGCGGGCAGCAAGGCGGCCGCCAGCAGCTCCGCAGGAGCAGGTGCGGGCGGTGGGGCTGGCGCGGGTGCGGCGGCTGGTCCGGCCGCAGCCGCTGTCGTGGCGGCGAAGGTCGCCAAGGACGCCGCCACCGCCGGACCCAAGGCGGGCGAGGCCATCGGCAACCAAGCCGACTCCACCGCCGACTCCGCGGGCCAGACGGGCACCACCCCGCCGCCCGCGCAGGCGCCCCCGCCGTCGACCCCGGCACCCAAGACGCCCGGCGCGGGACCCACGGCGGGGCCGTCCCAGCCGGAGGCACGTCCGCCGAAGCAGCCCCCGCCGCCGGCGCCGAAGCCGACCGGGAAGGAGTGAGCCGCCATGTCCGCGAAGCAGACCGAGCCCGCTGGGTCGTCGGGTGAGCTGGTGCCGGTGAAGTTCTCCCGCCTCACCCGCCGCGGCGTGTTGTTGGGACTGTCGTTGGCGCAGCTCATCACCCTCGCCACCGGCGTCCTCTCGGTCGTCGGTGCCCTCTACGCCGGGGGTGGCATCCTGCTCGCCTACACCGCCCCCATCTGGGTCATCGCCGCCGCCCTGACCTGGATACCGGTCGCCGGACGGCCGGCGGTGGAATGGCTGCCGGTCGCGTGCTGGTGGCTCTGGCGCACCACCGGCGGCCAACTCCTCTACCGCCGCCACGTCGTCAAGCCCCGACCAGTGGGAACACTCGCGTTGCCCGGCGACATGGCGCGACTCCGCGAGTACACCGACCCCGAAACGAACGCGGGGATGATCCACGACCCCACCGCCGCCACGCTGACGGTGGTCTGCGAGGTCACGCATCCGGCGTTCGTGCTCCTCGATCCGGGCGAGCAGGAACGGCGCGTCACCTCCTGGGGCCGTGTCCTGGCGACCGTGTGCCGCTCCGGCCGCATCGCCACCCTGCAAGTCCTGGAACGCACCCTGCCGGACTCCGGTACCGGCCTCGCGGAATGGTGGGAAGCGCACGGCACCGCCGACGACACCTGGGCCGCACAGACGTACGCCGAGCTGATCGACCGCGCAGGTCCCGCAGGCGAGAGGCACGCGACGACGCTGTCGCTGGCGTTGGACATGAACACGGCCGCGCGGCAGATCAGGACCGCCGGCGGCGGCCTGCGCGGCGCGGCCGCGGTCCTGCGCCAAGAGATGAACACCCTCGTCGCGGCGCTGCGCTCGGCCGACCTGGCACCCTCGGGATGGCTCACCCCAGGACAGATCGCAGTGATCCTCCGCTCGGCCTATGACCCGGCGATCGCCGCCACCCTCGAACGCCACGGACAGCTCGGCCAGTCCCTCGCCACCGCCGGGCCGGTCGCGGTCAACGAGTCCTGGTCGCGGCTGCGCACCGACTCGGCGCACCACGCGGTGCTGTGGGTCTCGGAGTGGCCCCGCTCGCTGGTCTATCCCGGCTTCCTGTCCCCGGTGCTGCTCTCGACCGGGATTCAGCGGAGCTTCTCGTTGCTGTGCACGCCGCTGCGCTCCGATGCCGCGGCCCGCGACATCCGGAAGAAGAAGGTCGAGCACATCTCCGACCAGGCTCAACGGGCGAAGATCGGGCAGATCGAGGACGCGGCGCAGACCGCGGAGTACCACGACGTGCTCCAACAGGAAGCCGACCTCACCGCCGGCCACGGCATCCTCCGCTACACCGGCCTCATCGCCGTCTCCGCACCCACCGTCGAGGAGCTGGACGCCGGGGTGGCGGCGATCGAGCAGGCCGCGATCCAAGCCTCCTGCGAGACCCGCCTCCTGGTCGGGCAGCAGGCCGCCGCGTTCACCGCCGCCGCCCTTCCACTCTGCCGCCGCGTATGAGCACGCCCGCAGTCAGGTCCGCTGGTCTGGGAGGGTGCCGTAGCTGTTGGCGTAGGTCTTGCCGGGCTTGGGGTGGGTGAACTTCAGTCCCGACCAGACCTCGTCGATACGCAGGCAGGTGCTCTCGACCATGTTCAGTTCGTAACCGATCGCGATCACCGACTTGATGGTCAGGTCGGTGCCGAGCTTGCCGCCCTTGGGCCACGAAACCCACAGCATCCCGCCCGGACGGAGTCGGTCACGCAGCTCGCCGAACTGCTCACGCAGCCGGTCCTGGGTAACGACGAACAGATGCAGGTAGTCCAACTCGCCCGTCAACGTCTCAGGAACGTCGAGGTCAGGAAGGCCCATCGCCGTGACAGCCGTCGCCGGCGCGTCGCGCAGATACGCACGCAGGCCGGGCTTGACGCCCATCTTCTGCGCGACAGTCCGCGTCTGCTGAATGCTCGTCATGTCATCGACCGTAGACGCCACCACGGACACCTCCTGTCCGCTATCAGTGGCTTCCGTCGATAAGGGACACCCCGCGCACCTGAGAGCACACGCCCTCAATCAGTCTGGGAGACCCCATCATGCCGACGTTCCGCGACCCGCTCACCGATGCCGCCGAGGCGTCCGAAGCGATGCGGGGTCTCGCCCACGCCTCCCGTGTGTTCGATGACCCGGCCGACACCTACACCGTGTTCGGTGACCTCACCGCGACCATGCGATCGCTGCGGCAGGTGCTAGACCAGCTCGCCAATACTCACCTCGCCCACCGGGACCGGGCACAGCACGATGACGGCGACCACCTCGCCGGGGACCGCTCCGCGCTCGCTGCCGCCGACGAGCTGCACCGAGCCGGGACCCTGCTCGACCAGGCCCACGACCACCTCAACACCGCGTTCTCCCACTCCGGGCGAATCGCGTGGCACCCCGAGCCAGTCGTGGATCGAGACGCTGCCCGTGAACGACTGGCCGCGCGCCTCGATGGCGACCCCGCGACCACGACCGTGCAGGCCGGGACACTCACGTTGACGGTGTGGCCCGATACGCCGGCGGGTGAGCATCAGCGCTATGCCTACCGGATCATCGACACCACTACGGGGCGGGAGCTGGAGGGTCGGGACCTGTTCACCGGCGCCGGCCAGCCCGTCGACCCCGACCATGCGATCCGCGACCTCGCCACGTTCCTTGGCGCCGCCGGCGAGGCCCGCCAGTACGCCCTCGACCATCCCGACAGCACGCCCGAGCACACAGGGTTGTTCCCGGAATGGGTGGCCGAGGCAGCCCGCACCAACGCCGACGCGCTCACCGAGCTGACCGAGCCCGCCGAGCCGGCCCCGGCAAGCGAAGCGTCCGGGACGGGCCGGCAGTGGATCAGCGTGGTGTTCCTCCAAGGCGAGGAAGCCGACCAGGTACTCGACGTGATCGACCGGGACGGCACCGCCGCGGCGCTCGAACACCTCGCTGGCTATGACTACGGGGACGAGACCACCCAGGCCGCACTGGAGAACGGCTACGTCTACGACAAGCCCCCGACCGGGCCGCTGGACCGGGTGATCACTGGCGAGGACGGCTACACCCTCACCTACAACCCGTTCGCCGGCCACGTCAGCCTTCTCCGCGAACACCACACCCCGCCCGCCGACGTCCTCGAAGACTCTGGTGTGGTGCCGGCGCGGGAGGCAATCGCCGGGATCGGCGCCCCCGAGCCGGAAGCGAGACAGGCGGCGTCCGTGCCGTCGCGGAGGGCGCCCGATCCGTCGTGGTTCGAGCATCCCGGTGTGGCTGCGGTGAAGCAGTCCCGAGGACTCTCGCTGTGAGCGCGAGTGAGCCCGAGCGGCTGCACACCTCGGTCTTGGTCGCTCCTGCCGCCGAGCGACGCCGGCTGCGCAAGCAACGCCGCCAGGCCGCCGCCCGCCTCCAGGCCGAGCAACGTCGGGCCGAGAAGCAGGCGGCGCGGGCGAAGGCCGAAGCTGAGAAGGCCGAGCGCCGGGCGACGACCTACCTGCCTGCCGTCGGCGAACCCGGACCCGCTGCGCTGAGGTCGCCGGGCCGGTTCCGGCTGCCCCGCCATCAGGACACGTCCGCGACGTTGGCGGGGGCGTATCCGTTCGTCGCCGAAGGCGGCCTCGGCTCCGATGGCGTGTTCGTCGGGCAAGACCTCTACTCCGGCGGGTCATTCGTGTACGACCCCTGGGTGTTGTATGCCCGCGGCATCATCACCGCGCCCAACATCGTCCTGGCCGGGATCGTCGGCTCCGGCAAGTCATCCCTCGCCAAGAGCCTCTACACCCGGTCCCTGCCGTTCGGCCGCCGCGTCTACGTGCCTGGCGACCCCAAGGGCGAGCACACCGCGGTCGCCGAAGCGGTCGGCGGCAGGGCGATCGTCCTCGGTCACGGGCTGCACACGAGACTGAACCCGCTCGATGAAGGCCACCGGCCCTCCGGCCTGTCGGATGAGCAGTGGGCCTCCACGGTCGCCTCCCGGCGTCGCGATCTGATCGGCGCCCTCGCCGAAACCGTGCTGGCGCGCGGGCTGACGCCGCTGGAGCACACCGCCATCGACCTCGCCTTGACCGCGACGGTGCGGGAGAACACGGTGCCGATCCTGCCGATGGTCGTGGACCGCATCCTGTCCCCATCCCAAGACAACGATGGGCGCCTCGGGGAGGATGGCCGGCTCGTCGGGCATGCCCTGCGTCGCCTGGTTGCCGGGGACCTCGGCGGGCTCTTCGACGGCCCCTCCACTGTGGCGTTCGATCCGTCGCTGCCGATGATCAGCCTCGACCTGTCGCGGGTGACGGAGAACTCCACCCTCATCTCGGTGCTGATGACGTGCTCCAGCGCATGGATGGAGTCCGCGCTCCTGGACCCGGCCGGCGGGCAACGGTGGGTGATCTACGACGAGGCCTGGCGGCTCATGTCCCACCCCGCGCTGCTGCGGCGGATGGACGCGCACTGGCGGCTGGCGCGCCATTACGGGATCGCGAACATGCTGATCTTCCACAAGCTCACCGACCTCGACAACGTCGGCGACCAAGGTTCCGCGATGCGGTCCCTCGCCAACTCCTTGTTGGCGAACGCCGAGACCCGGATCGTCTACCGGCAGGAGTCCGACCAGCTCGGCCCGACCGCCGCCGCGCTCGGGCTGACCGGGACCGAGCAGAAGCTCCTCCCCACCCTCGGCGTCGGACAGGGGCTGTGGAAGATCAAGTCCAGAAGCTTCATCTCGCAGCACCAGCTCCATCCCGTCGAGCTGGAACTGTTCCGGACCGATGCCCGCTACCTGGGCGGTCAGTCATGAAGGGCCGCAACCCGCTGCACCACACCCCGTCCCAGCAGCCCGACGAGACACCGGTGGCGCTGCCACACGTCGTCATCACTGTCACTGAGAACGGCGCCCTGAACGTCACCGTCGACGGCACGCCGTTCCCGTCACCTTCCGCGGGTTCGGAGTGGACACGGGGCACCTTCGGGCCGCTGCTGGACGCGGTAACCCACGATCGCACCGTAGCGGTGCGGATCGAGGTCCGCGAGGTCGACGGGACCGTGTTCACCGACCTCATCCGCGCCCGCAAACCCACCCCACCACCACCCGACGACGAACCGGCCGGGCCGGGGACGCAGCGTTCACGCCGCGCCAAGCACACCACGCAGCACGAGCCTCCGGTGCTGATTGAGGTCACCGGGGACGGGTTCGTGCCCGGTGAGGACATCGCCGTCGCCGTGATCGTCGCCCACACCGACGCCACCGGCACCGGGGCCGCCCGAGCCCTGCTCGACCAGCAACAGCTCGACGCCGCGCTGCCTGAGGGCGACGACGCGGGCGAGGCGGTGCTCTACGGGCGTATCTCCGGCACGATCGTGGTCAGGCGGGTGCCGTGAGCAGCCCGCAGGGCCGGCAGGCCGGGTCGTTCGGGGACGAGCTGACCAACGCCGCCCTGATCGGGCTGGTCGGCATGTTCGGCGTCGCGCTCATCCTGCGCGCATCAGGCAGCGTGGCCGCGTTCCTCACCGGCACCAACCAGCCCGCCGCGGGACCGGCGTCGGGGCTCGGGGTGCTGTTCAACCCCGCCGACCCCGCCGCCGCGCTCGACGCCGCAGGGTTGAACCCGGTCGTCTACTGGATCGTCACCGGCCTCCTGCTCGCGGGCCTGTGCGTCGGTGGCGGGTGGGTGTGGGTGTGGCTGCGCCGTCACACCCGCAAGACCGAGACCGACCCCCGCCGCCTGGCCGGCACCGCCACCGGCCACGAAGTCAGTCAAACCGCCTCCGGCAAGGCACTGCTGCGCCGCGCCGGCACACTGCGCCCCTCCGTGGAGCAACCCTCACCAGGCGATGTCGGGTACCTGCTCGGCACCAGCCACGGCAAACAGGTGTGGGCATCGGTGGAGGACTCGATCCTGCTGCTCGGCCCACCCCGGTCAGGCAAGGGCCTGCACGTGGTCATCAATGCCATCTTGGATGCGCCGGGAGCGGTCGTGACCACGTCAACGCGGCCGGACAACCTCACCGCCACCCTGAAAGCCCGAGCGCGGGACGGGCGGCCGGTGGGAGTGTTCGACCCCCAGCACCTCGCCGAAGGCGTCCCCGCCGGCCTGCGGTGGTCCCCGGTGCGGGGGTGTGAGGACCCGTTGACGGCGATGATCCGCGCCACCGGCCTCGCCGCCTCCACCGGCCTGTCTTACGGCGGTGTCGAGTCGGGCGGGTTCTGGGAAGGCAAGACCCGCACCGCTCTCCAAGCCCTGCTGCACGCCGCCGCTCTGGACGGCCGGCCGCCGGCCGAGCTGTTCCGGTGGACCCTGGACCCCTCCATCGCGGCCGAAGCCGTCGCCGTCCTCACGAACCACCCCGGCGCAGCCACCGGATGGGCCGACTCCCTCGGCGCGATGATCGACTCCGACCCCAAGACGCGCGACTCCATCTGGCAAGGCGTCTCCCTCGCCCTCTCAGCATTGGCCGACCCGCGCGTCCTCGACGCGGTGACTGCTCGCGAGGGCGAGGACTTCGACCCCGAAGCCTTCCTCCAACAGCGCGGGACCCTGTTTCTCTTGGCGACGGGTGCGGGTGCCGGGGCGTCCGCGTCCCTCGTGGCCGCGTTCGTGGAAGACCTCGTGGAAGCCGCCCGCCGCCTCGCCGCCCGCTCACCGGGTGCCCGGCTCGACCCGCCCCTGCTGCTCGCCCTGGACGAGATCGGCAACCTCAGCCCGTTGCCGTCGCTGCCGACGCTGATGGCCGAGGGCGGCGGCACCGGCATCACCTGCCTCCCCGTCTTGCAGTCCCTCGCACAAGCGCGGGAGAAGTGGGGCGACAACGCCGCCGGCGCGATCTGGGATGCCTCCATCGTCAAGATCATCCTCGGCGGCGCCTCCAACTCCCGCGACCTCCAAGACCTCTCCTCGCTGATCGGCGAACGGGACGAGTACACCGATTCGGTGACCCTCGGCGACCACGGCACCAGATCGAACCAACGCTCCATCAGAAGGGTGCCGATCCTCCCGCCCGACCGCATCCGCACCCTGCCCTTTGGCACCGGCGTCACCCTGCTGCGGTCCGCCCCGCCGATCGTGACCGGCCTGCGGCCCTGGCCGACACGCCCCAACTCCGCCCAGCTCGGCACGGACGGCGCGGCCATCGAGGCGCTGCTGCGTCGCCCCGCCGACACCTGACCTCCCTTGTCATCTGTGGGGCGCGTGGGTGCACCTGCCTGACACGAGCGGTTCCTAACGGGGGTCGCGTGAGTGTCAGGAGGAGAGTCCGATGGCTATCCAGACTCAGCAGTCGTTCTCGGGGTTTGTCGCGTCCGACCCGCAGCTCAGTCGCACGGAGAACGGTGATGCCCGGCTGTATATGAAGGTCGGCAAGGAGCACTACCGGCAAGAGCAGGACGGGTCGTTCACGCAGTTGGAGACCACCTTCCACAACCTGGTCGCGTTCAAGGCCGCCGCTGAGCAGGGCCACGAACGACTGGCCAAGGGCGACAAGGTCATTGCCGACGGCTATGTCCGCGAGTACAGCTATCAGCGCGACGGGCAGAACGTCGAAGGTGAGGAGTTCGTCGCCCGCCGCCTCGGCCACGACATGGCCCGCACCCGTTACGACGTCGACCGCACACCCCGCCGCAGCCCGCCCGAGCGCGACGCGACCGCGTTCACCGCACCTGAGCACCGCCCGGCCACCGCATCGCCCGCGGCCGTGAGCCTGTGACCGGAAGGGGCTGACGACGATGGATGAGTACACCCCTGAGCCTGACGAGCCCGACCACTTCGACCCGGACGACGGGCCCGACGCCGGAGCGGACGATGTGGCCGAGCCGCCGCACCCGGTGAACTGGAACCTGCTGTCCGCCGACGATCTGGAAGTCGAGTGGCTCGCGCTCAACGACTGGGTGGCGTGGCTGCGCCGCACCTACGGACTACCCGCCAGCGTGGTGCCTCCGTTCTGGCACCGCCACCCCGAGCTGGTGTGGGAGCTGTCGGCTCTGCATCTGCATTGGCTGGGCGCCTATGACCCCGAGCAGGCCGGGTCCGCGCCGTTCGGCTGGCATCGTGACTTCGCCGACGCCCGGAACCGGCTCCGCGAATGGGTCGCCGCCTCCGGCACCCGCCTGGACCGCGACCGACCCACCCGCCAGACCACCTGGCCCGGCGAAGACCCCGCACCGCCTGTGGAGGACGTGATCATCGCCGACCGCGGGGAGGACTTCGTACAGTTCGTCTTCGATCAGGTCGAAGCCCGCCGCGAGGCCGAGGAGGCGTTCTTCCGCAGCCTCGATGAGCGCACCGGAGAAGTCCCGTGACCGGCCGGGCTTCCCGCGACAGGGATGAGCGGCTGCCGGAGAGGATGCGGGATTACCGGATCGAGGCCGAGCCGCGGCAGAGCCCAGACCTGCACAAGCTCGTCCAACTGTTCATCGGCATGGCCCGCTCCCGCGCCGAGCAGGACCGCACCACGCCCGCGACGGACGCCGACACCGTCCTGCCGGCCTCAGAGCAATGTCGGGACGGCGAGGTAGAATCAGAAGCGCAAGAAGCCAACGGCTGAGCTTTCGGGCTTGGTCGTGGTGCGCAGTCCTGTTTGGCCTTCGTGGCTTACCCGGCCGGCTCCTTCGGAGCTGCCGGGTCGTGTTTCCCCATTACGAGTCGCACCGCACCAGCGGTAGCCGCCGCTCGTGCTGGCCCCGACCACCGGGGAAGGGAACACGACCCATGACCGCCACGACCACTGCACAGCAGCCACCCGCCGCCACCGCGCTCGATCGCATCGGCGAGACCACCACACTCGCCGTCTCCTACCTGCGCGTGTCAACCAAAGAGCAGGCCTCCAAGGGCGGACGGGACGAGGGCTTCTCGATCCCCGCTCAGCGCGAGGCGAACCTGCGCAAGGCCCGCGAGCTGAACGCGATCATCACCGAGGAGTTCGTCGACGCCGGCGAGTCCGCCCGCAAGGCCGACCGGCCCGAGCTGATGCGGATGATCGAGTACGTCAAGACCCACCAGGTCGCCTACTGCATTGTTCACAAGGTCGACCGGCTCGCCCGCAACCGCGCCGACGACGTGACCATCCACCTCGCCCTCAAAGAGGCCGGGGTCATGCTCGTCTCCGCGACCGAGAACATCGACGAGACCCCGTCCGGGATGCTGCTGCACGGCATCATGTCCACCATCGCGGAGTTCTACTCCCGGAACCTCGCCGGCGAGGTCTCCAAGGGCATGAACCAGAAAGCCCAGGGTGGCGGGACCAACGGCAAGGCCCCGATGGGCTACCTCAACGTCACCAAGCGTGACGAACTCGGCCGCGAGGTCCGCACCGTCGAAGTCGACCCCGACCGGGCACCACTGATCACGTGGGCCTTCGAGGCCTACGCCACCGGGAACTACTCCACGATCAGCCTGCGCGAGGAACTCATCGACCGGGGCCTGACCACCGTGCCGACCCCGAAGCGGCCCTCCAAGCCGCCGGTGCTGTCCACGATCCACAAGATGCTCACCAACCCCTACTACAAGGGCAGCGTCCGCTTCCGCGGTGCCAGCTACGACGGCCTGCACGAACCGCTGGTCGCGCCCGAGGTCTGGTACCGCGTCCAGGCGGTGCTCACCGCGCACCAGACCTCCGGGGAGAAGACCCAGTCCCATGACCACTACCTGAAAGGCAGCCTGTACTGCGGGCAGTGCGGGTCCCGGCTGACGCTGACCAACGCCAAGAGCCGCCGCGGCGTCATCTACCCGTACTTCATGTGCACCGGCCGGCACGCCCGCCGCACCAACTGCGAACGCAAGTCCATGTTCGTGCCCGACATCGAAGCCGCCGTCGAGGACTACTACCGCCACGTCCAGATACCCGAACACGTCGTCACCGCGCTGCGCGAGCTGGTCACCAGTGAGTTCGACCGACTGCACCAGGTCGCCAAGCACGAGGCCCAGGGGTACAAGGCAGAACGCGACGCGCTCCGTGACGAGCGCACCAAGCTCATGCAGGCTCATTACGCCGGAGCCGTGCCCCTCGACCTGCTCGGCACCGAGCAGGACCGCATCGCGCGGCGGCTCGCGTTCCTCGACGCGCAGATCAACGCCGGCGACATCGAGTACGACCAAGCCAAAGCCCACCTGGACGACTGCCTCGCCCTCGCCGGGGACATGCACGCCATCTACATGAGCATCGACGATTCGCTCCGCAGGATCGCCAACCAAGCCTTCTTCGACAAGCTCATCGTCACTGATGACGACGCCATCCACGGCGAACCCGGCGTCCCGTTCAACGTGTTCCTCGACCGCGACGTCCAGACCCTCGCCGTCCGCCAACAGGGACGGACGGCGGAATCTGGAACTCAAACCGGTGATGTCGTTGGTTTGAACAACGACCTTCTGGTGGAGGCAAGGGGACTCGAACCCCTAACCCCCTGCTTGCAAAGCAGGTGCGCTACCAATTGCGCCATGCCCCCGAAGGTGCTTCTCAGATTATCAGAGCGAATCTGTCGCCTGAGACCAGACCTGCCGGGTGTCCTCGGACCTGCGCCACTGGCGATAGCCGAGGATCCCCGCCACAGAGAGAGCCACAAAGACGATGCGTTTCATGTTTCCCTCCTTGGAGTCCGGGTGGGCGTAGGAGGACTTGAACCTCCGACCTCATCGTTATCAGCGATGCGCTCTAACCGCCTGAGCTATACGCCCGGACACCTGTTTCAGGTGCGTCACCCCCGCGAGGGCGACCACTACACATTACCCTGTTCCCGGCGACGGGTCCAAATCCTGGGATCTGGGCCGCTCAGTCGTCGGTGAGCGTCACCCCGACCCCGCCCACCAGGGAGGCGGAGAGGTTGTAGAGCACCGCGGCGAGCATCGAGAGCACCGTGAGCAGCACCACGTTGACCACCGCGATGATCGTGGCGAACGCCGCCACCTGGGCGATCGTGACGAGCTCCTCCACACGGAAGGACCCTCCGCCGCCCTCGGTGCCCAGAATCTGGCCGAGCAGCTCATTGACCCTGTTGAAGATCCCGGAGACATCCATGACGGTCCACAGTGTGACCGCTGCGACCACTGTCATGATGCCCAGCGCCACGGAGAGCAGGAAGCTCATCTTCAGCACCGACCAGGGATCCACCTTGGAGATCAGCAGGCGTGCCTTGCGGACCTTCGCCTTCGGCGTCGGGCGCACCAGGCCGGGCTGGGGGCGGCTGGGCCGCTGACCCTGCGCGGGACGGCTGCCCTGCCCGCTGGGGCGGGCTCCGGCAGTCGGTCGCGGCCGAGGTGTCCCTGACTGGTCAGAACCGGGCCGGGTGGAGGTGGTGGCTCCGCCGACGGCCTGGGCGCGCGGCCGAGGCGCGGGGAACCGGTTCGCCGAACGCGCCGCGGAGGAGCCCGCCTGGCTCCCTGAATTACCTGCGCCGTTGCTTGCGCTCACTGAAGTCCTCCATCAGGCATCATCTTGATCCGCTTCATCCCGGTCCGTTTCGTCCCGGTCCGCTTCGTCCCGGTCCGCTTCGTCAGGGTCCAACGCTACTGCATCGGCTGCCCGGGACGGCTCAGCGTGGCCGGGGCCGGCCTCGGGTGTCCCTTCGATCTGCGCCTCGGGGTCCGCTGGGTGCTCCTGCCCGGGAGCCTCTTCTGAGGCGGCGTCCTCTCCCGTGGCGGCAAGGGTCACCCCGGAGTTCCGCGCCACCTTCAGGATCCGGTCCTTCTTCCGCGGCTTGGCGAAGATCACGCCCATGGTGTCGCGTCCCTTGGAGGGCACCCCTGCCACGGGAGAGCGGACCACGTTGCCGGATTCCATGACCACCAGCACCTCGTCGTCGCCCTCGACCACCATGGCCCCGACCAGATCGCCGCGATCCTCCACCAGCTTGCCCACCTTGATGCCCAGGCCGCCGCGGCCCTGGACCCGGTATTCGCTGACATCGGAACGCTTGGCGTAGCCGGCCTCGGTGACCACGAAGACGAAGGAGTCCTCGGTGACCACATCGGCGGCCAGGAGCTCATCATCCTCGCGGAACTTCATCCCGGTGACTCCCGAGGTGGCGCGACCCATGGGGCGCAGCGCCTCATCGGTGGCGGTGAAGCGCAGCGACTGACCCTTGCGGGAGACCAGCATCAGGTCGTCGGTGGCCGAGATCAGCTTCGAGGAGACCAGCTCGTCGTCCTCGCGCAGGTTGATCGCGATCACTCCGGCCTGGCGTGGGGTGTCATAGTCGCTGAGCACGGTCTTCTTCACCAGGCCGCGCTTGGTGGCGAGCACCAGGTAGGGGGCGTCCTCGTAGGTGCGCAGCGGCAGCACCCCGGCGATGTGCTCATCCGGCTGGAAGGCCACGATGTTCGCCACGTGCTGGCCCTTGGAGTCCCGACCGGACTCGATCAGGTCGTAGCACTTGGTCCGGTAGACCCGGCCCAAGTTGGTGAAGAACAGGATCCAGTGGTGCGTGGTGGTCACGAAGAAGTGCTCGACGATGTCGTCGGTGCGCAGCTGGGCACCCCGGACCCCGCGGCCGCCCCGGTGCTGGGCGCGGTAGTTGTCGATCTTGGTCCGCTTCACGTAGCCGTCGCGGGTGATCGAGACGACCACGTCCTCCTGGGGGATCAGGTCCTCCATGGACATGTCCCCGTCGTAGCCGAGCTGGATGTGGGTTCGCCGGTCATCGCCGTGCTTGTCCACGATGGTGTCCAGCTCGGAACCGATGATGCGGCGCTGACGGTCCTCTGAGGCCAGGATGTCCTGGAAGTCCTCGATCATCTTCATCAGCTCGTCGTACTCGTCCTGCAGGCGCTGGCGCTCCAGGGCGGCCAGCTTGCGCAGCTGCATGTCCAGGATGGCCTGAGCCTGGTCGTCATCGATCTCCAGCAGCGACTTCAGGTTCTGCCGCGCCTCATCGACCGTGGAGGAAGCCCGGATCGTGGCGATCACCCGGTCCAGGTCATCCAGGGCCTTGAGCAGACCGATCTTGATGTGGGCCTCGCGCTGGGCCTTGTCCAGTCGGAACTGGGTGCGCCGGACGATCACGTCGATCTGGTGGGTGACCCAGTGGTGGACGAACGCGTCCAGGCTCAGGGTCCGCGGCACGCCGTCGACCAGGGCCAGCATGTTCGCGGAGAAGTTCTCCTGGAGCTGGGTGTGCTTATAGAGGTTGTTCAGCACCACCTTGGCCACGGCGTCGCGCTTGAGCACGACGACCAGTCGCTGACCGGTGCGGCCGGAGGACTCATCGCGCAGATCCGCGATCCCGGAGACCTTGCCGTCCTTGACCAGCAGCGCGATCTTCCGGGCCAGGTTGTCCGGGTTCGCGTGGTACGGCAGCTCGGTGACCACCAGGCAGGTGCGTCCCTGCAGCTCCTCCACGCTGACCACCGCGCGCATCGTGATCGAACCGCGACCGGTGCGGTAGGCCTCCTCGATCCCGCGAGTGCCCAGGATCTGCGCACCGGTGGGGAAGTCTGGGCCCTTGATCCGCTGCAGCAGCGCCTCGAGCAGCTCTTCACGGGAGGCCTGCGGGTTCTGCAGGTACCACTTCACGCCGTCGGCGACCTCGCGCAGGTTATGCGGCGGGATGTTGGTGGCCATGCCCACCGCGATCCCGGAGGACCCGTTGACCAACAGGTTCGGGAACCGCGAGGGCAGCACCACAGGCTCCTGTTGCTTGCCGTCGTAGTTGTCCTGGAAGTCGACGGTGTTCTCGTTGATGTCCCGGACCATCTCCATGGCCAGCTGGGCCATCTTGGTCTCGGTATAACGCGGGGCCGCCGGGCCGTCGTCGCCGGGGTTGCCGAAGTTGCCCTGGCCGGTGGCCAGCGGGTAGCGCATCACCCAGTCCTGGATCAGCCGGGACAGGGCGTCGTAGATCGCCGAGTCGCCGTGCGGGTGATAGTTGCCCATCACGTCACCGACCACGCGGGCGCACTTGTTGAACGAGCGGTCCGGGCGGTAGCCGCCGTCGTACATCGCGTAGAGCACCCGGCGGTGCACCGGCTTGAGCCCGTCGCGCACATCGGGCAGCGCGCGGCCCACGATCACTGCCATCGCGTAGTCCAGGTAGGACCGCTTCATCTCGGTCTGCAGGTCGATCTGGCGGATCCGGTCCGTGGTCGCCGGTCCGTCGACGACGACGCCCTCCACGGCCTCGGCGGAGCCGCCCTGCGGGTCCTGCGGTTCTTCGGTGTTATCGCTCACGTGTGGTGTTCTCCCTTATGCGGAAATCGGCATCGTCTCGCGGCTGCGCCGTGAGGGGCTGGCAGCGGGTCAGATGTCGAGGAAGCGGACGTCCTTGGCGTTCTGCTGGATGAACCCGCGGCGGGATTCGACGTCCTCACCCATGAGGATGGAGAACACCTCATCGGCGGCCGCGGCGTCTTCCATGGAGACCTGGAGCAGCGTGCGGTGCTGGGGGTCCATGGTGGTCTCCCACAGCTCCGAGTAGTCCATCTCGCCGAGGCCCTTATACCGCTGGATGCCCAGCTCCTTGGGCAGCTTGCGCCCGGCGGCCCGGCCCTCACGCAGCGCCACATCGCGTTCGGCGTCGGTGTAGACGTAGTCCTGCGGCCCGGTCTGCCACTTGATCTTGTACAGCGGCGGCTGGGCCAGGAAGACGTTTCCGTGCTCGATCAGCGGACGCATATAGCGGAAGAGCAGGGTGAGCATCAGCGTGGTGATGTGCTGGCCGTCCACGTCGGCGTCGGCCATGAGCACGATCTTGTGATAGCGCAGCTTGGCCTGGTCGAAGTCTTCCCCGATGCCGGTGCCGAAGGCGGTGATCATCGACTGGACCTCCTGGTTGCCCAGCGCCCGGTCAAGACGTGCCCGCTCCACGTTGAGGATCTTCCCGCGCAGCGGCAGGATCGCCTGGGTGCGCGGGTCGCGGCCTCGCTTGGCGGAGCCCCCGGCGGAATCGCCCTCCACCAGGTAGATCTCGGACTCGGACGGGTCCTTGGAGGAGCAGTCGGCGAGCTTGCCGGGCATGCCCATCGTCTCCAGCGGGGACTTCCGGCGGGCGTTCTCGCGCGCCTTGCGGGCAGCCACCCGGGCATGCGCCGCAGACTGCGCCTTGCGCACGATGTCGCGGGCCGGGCCGGGATTGCGCTCCAGCCAGTCTCCGAGATACTCGTTGACGACCTTCTGCACGAAGCCCCGGGCCTCGGTGTTGCCCAGCTTGGTCTTGGTCTGGCCCTCGAACTGCGGCTCGCGAAGCTTCACGGAGATCACCGCGGTGAGTCCCTCACGGATGTCCTCGCCGGTGAGGTTGTCATCCTTCTCGCGCAGGATCTGCTTCTCCCGGGAGTACCGGTTGATCAGCGTGGTCATCGCGGCGCGGAAGCCCTCTTCGTGGGTGCCGCCCTCGTGGGTGTTGATCGTGTTCGCGTAGGTGTGCACCGATTCCGAGTAGGAGAGCGTCCACTGCATCGCCAGCTCGGCGGCCATGCCCCGATCGGCGTCCTCGGCGTCGAAGGCGATCACATCGTCGTGGACCACCTCGGCCCGTTTGGTCGCGTTGAGGTGGTTGACGTAGTCCAGCAGCCCGGCGTCGTACTGGTAGACCACCACCCGGCCCTTGGGCGTCTCGATGATCCCGTCGTGTCCGCCGCCGGCCTCGGTGGGCTCCAGCTCCGCGGCTTCCTCATGGTGCTCCTCGAGCACCTCATCGTGGACCACCTCGTTGCCGGGGATCTTGCGCTCGTCGCGCAGGGTGATGCGCAGCCCCTTGTTCAGGAAGGCCATCTGCTGGAATCTGGCGCGCAGCGTCTCGAAGTCGAACTCGATGCTCTCGAAGATCTCCGGGTCCGGGTAGAAGACCATCGTGGTGCCGGTGGTCTGGGTCTCCGCGCCCTGGGTCAGCGGCTGGGTGGTCTCGCCGCCGTTGCCGAAACCGATGCTCCACTCATGACCCTGCCGGCGCACCGTGGTGCGGACCTTGCGGGAGAGCGCGTTGACCACGGAGATCCCGACCCCGTGCAGACCGCCCGAGACGGCGTAGCCGCTGCCGCCGAACTTGCCGCCGGCGTGCAGCACGGTCATCACCACCTCCACGGTGGGCTTGCCCTCGGTGGGGTGCATGTCCACCGGGATGCCGCGTCCGTCGTCCTCGACCCGGACGCCGCCGTCCTCCTGCATCGTGACCTGGATGTGCGAGCAGTACCCTGCCAGCGCCTCATCCACCGAGTTGTCGACCACCTCGTAGACCAGGTGGTGCAGACCGCGCTCACCGGTGGAGCCGATGTACATGCCGGGGCGCTTCCGGACCGCTTCCAGGCCCTCCAGGACGGTGATGTCCGAGGCGCCGTAGTTGCCCTGATGCTGCTTGTTCTCGTTAGCCGAGGTCACGGGCTATGCCGTCTCCTTGAGTTGCCGGGAAGGTCGAGGTTGCTGACCTTGTCATGACACAGACCAGCCCGAGGGGTGGGTACTCTCGGGCCGTCGGTCCAGTCTACCGCGCCGAGGCAGCAGAATCCGCATTCTTCGGGCACTGTCAGCGCACAGAAGACATGATCAGCGGCCGATGAACGGCCCTGGGACCTGCTCGGGGATGCCCGGGTGAGGATGGGTTCCACTGTGAGGGCCCGAGTGCGGCATATCGCAGCCTGGCGTGTCAGCCGTAGGTGTCGCGGGGGCCCCGGCCGCGCACCGAGTAGCGGCCCTTCTTCCAGCTCGGCGCCGCGGGACCGCGGATCGCCAGTCCGGTGACGATTCCGGGGCCCAGCTCCCGGTTGAAGACGTCCATCAGCTGGGGCTGCATGAGCTTGAGGTTCGTGGCCCAGGCGGTCGAGTCGCAGAGCACCTCCACCACGCCGTTCTCGAACTTCTCCGGGGTGCAGTGCTCGGCGATCGCGGACCCCACCAGCTGCTCCCAGCGCGCGACGACCGAGCCCACCGCCACCGGGGAGCTCCATCCGCGGGTCTTGATCAGCCCTCCGACCACCCCGCCCAGCAGATTGGGGTCTCGACGCTCCGTGGCGGAGTCCCCGGCACCTGTGGCGCGCGAGGCCGACTGCCCGGCTGCGCTGCGCGGGTCACCAGCCAGTGAGGAGCCGCGCGGAACCCCACGCATCCGATGTTCTCCCCGTCCACGAGCTGCCGCGCGCATCCTCGCCAGAAGGATCTTGGCGGCATCCTCATGGTCCTGACTCGGGTGGCCAGCGGAATTCTCGGCGGGATTCTCAGCCGGGCTCATGGAGGGTCACCTGGCTGATCTGGTCCACCGATTCCACCCGCAGGGCGTTGCCCAGCAGACTCTCGGGGACGTCGTCGTCCACAGCGGCGGTGACGATGAGCTGCTCCGCCTCGGCGGCGAGCTCTGCAAGTCGACGACGACGCCTGGCGTCGAGCTCGGCGAACACGTCATCGAGGATCAGGACCGGACGGGCCCCTTCCTCAGGATCGTCATCGACCATCACCCGGTAGGCCGCCAGGCGCAGCGACAGTGCGAAGGACCAGGTCTCCCCATGCGAGGCGAAGCCCTTGACCGGAACCTCATCCAGGGAGAGGGAGAGGTCATCGCGGTGCGGCCCCACCAGGGTGATGCCACGCTCGCGCTCTTCTCGGCGGGCCTGGTTCAGACGCTGCAGCATCAGGGCTGTGAGTTCCTCGCGGGAGCATGATTCCAGCGCGGAGACGTCGAGCGACCCGGGCTGTGCTGCGGGGTCCACGTTCTCTTCCTGACTCTCCGGCACGGGCGCCCCGGAGTCCAGACCCTCGGGCGCCAGACCGCCAGCCGCCAGGGCGCCGGGTTCGAGGCTGCCTGGTTCCAGACTGCTCAAGTCGAGACTGTCGGCAGAGAGACTTCCGGGGTCCTCCGGGGCGTCCAGCGAGCTCAGATATTGCAGCCGGGCGGTGCGCACGCTGCCGGAGAGCTGTTGGTAGGCGGTGGCCACATGCGGGCGCAGCGCGCTGAGCATCTTCAGCCGCGCGTGGAGCAGGTGCGCCCCGGCCTCTGCCAGCTGGTGATCCCAGACTTCGAGGGTGGACTCGTGTGTGGCGGTGAACCCCTGGTGTCGGATCGACTTGAGCAGGGCGTTGCGCTGTTTGAGCACCTTCTCGTAATCAAGACGAACGCGTCCCAGGGCCGGCCGCAGCTGCACCGCGAGGTCATCCAGAAGCCGACGTCGGACCCCGGGGGAGCCCTTGATCAGCTCCAGATCCTCCGGGGCGAAGAGCACCGTCCGCAGGATGCCCAGCACATCGGTGGCGCGCACCGGGTTTCCACGATTGATCCGGGCCCGATTGCTGCGCCCGGGATTGATCTCGACCTCAAGGCGCGCCTGGCGGGTCCCCCGATGTGCTTCGGCCCGGATGAACGCCTGCTTCGCTGTGTGACGGACCAGGGGGCCGTCCTGGCTCACTCGGTGGGAGCTCAGTGTCGAGAGATACCCGATGGCCTCTGCGATGTTGGTCTTGCCCACCCCGTTGAACCCCAGCAGCACATTGGGGCCAGGATGCAGCTGCAGCTCGGCCTGGGCGTAGCTGCGAAAGTCTGTGAGGGTCAGCTGCGAGATCCGCATGGTCTCCTGGGCGGTGAGCGGCTAGGAGTTGATCAGGCGCACCGGCATCAGCAGGTACCGGAAGTCGATGGACTTCTCACCCTCAGCCTCGGCCTGCCCGGTGATCATCGCTGGTTTCGGTGCGGAGACGAAGGAGAAGCGCAGGAACTCGGTGTCGATGACGTTGAGCCCCTCGTTGAGGTAGGCCGGGTTGAACCCGACGGTGATTGCTTCTCCGGTGAGGGTGGCGGGGATGACCTCCGAAGCTGAGGCGGCGTCGTCCACCCCGGCGTCGAGGATGACCTCGTTGTCCTGGGTGAACTGCAGCCGCACATGTCCATTGCGTTCTGAGACCAGGGAGACCCGGCGAGCGGCTTCGATGAACTCTGCGGTGTTGACCACCGCGTGGATCGGGGTTTCTTCGGGGAAGAGCTGACGGATCTTGGGGTAGTCCCCGTCCACCAGGACTGACGTGGTGCGGCGCCCTCCGGAGGAGAACCCGACCAGCTCCGTGCTCTCTGAGAGCGCTATCTGCAGGGCCCCGGCTCCGGCCAGAGATTTCGCGACGTCGTTGAGCGTCTTGGCCTTGATCAGCACCGAGGTGGAGATGTCCGGTTCAGCAGGCGACCAGTGGATCTCACGCATGGCGAGTCGGTACCGGTCCGTGGCCAGGAACGTGATGGTGTCACCCTCGATCTCGACCTTAACGCCGGTGAGGATGGGCAGGGTGTCGTCCTTCGATGCCGCCGTGATCACCTGGGAGACCGCCCGGGCGAACGCGGCACCGTCAACGGTGCCTGCCAGTTCAGGCATCCCTGGAAGCTCCGGGTATTCGTCCACCGGCATGGTGGAGAGCGTGAACTTCGAGGACCGGCAGGTCAGCTGGACCCGGGAGTCCTGCAGATGCACGGTCACCGGGGCGTTGGGAAGAGACTTCACGATGTCGTTGAGCAGCCTGCCGGAGAGCAGGATGGTCCCTTCCTGCTGGACCTGGGCCTCGATGTGCAGCTGCGCGGAGATCTCATGATCGAAGCTGGAGATCGTGACCGTCTGGTCCGCAGCAGTGATGTGCAGTCCGGCCAGCACTGGTGCCGGGGGTCGGGGAGACAGCGAACGGGCGGCCCAGGAGACCGCTTCGGAAAGAACGTCCCGCTCAACAGTGAACTCCACTGATCCCTGCCCTTCTGTGGTTCTTCGACAGTCCTGCGGGGAATGTCAAGCATCTGGTGGCTGTGTCGAGTGTTGAGCTTACCTGCAAGAGCGCGCCAGAAGCCAGCAACTAGCTCGGCCACCACCATATGAGCCGCTGCGGTGAGCATGTGCCACAAGATCTGGGATCCATAGCGCCGCAGCACTGTCCCTGATCAACGAGCCGAGTGTTCTGCTGGTGCTCGGTCTGGGGTGTTTCAGAGGCCGCGGTGAGTGTTCTTTGTAGATCAAAGGGTTAAGGGTCAGAAGTGTTAACAGGTGCTGTGGAATCTGTGGATAACCCATTGCATCCCGGTACCGGGGCGTATCCGGTTGTGCACCAGGACGTGGAGCGGCTCCGTTTTGGTTGTGCAGCGGCAGTGGAGACCATTCCGGCCTGTTGAACCCGATTCCCCAGGCCACATGGAGTTATCCACAGAAGTCCGAGTTTCTACACCGCGAGCTGCACGGTTTTCTCCACAGCTGTTAACAAGAATCGGGAAAACTCCACCGCAGCTTGTGGATATGTGGGAAAAGCTGTGGATATCCTCGGTGTCAACTAGCCCGGATGCCACGAGCCCCAGGAAATGACATCCGTGTGAGTTGTGGAGCAAAGAGTTATCCACAGGTGTCAGCGACGGACTTGACTTGCCCCGGTCGGCTCTATCGGTTCAGCGCTGCTGTTTGATCTTGTTGGTCAGTTCGGTGACCTGATTGAAGACGGCTCGACGCTCCGCCATGAGTTCCCGGATCTTGCGTTCCGCGTACATCACGGTGGTGTGGTCGCGTCCGCCCAGGGCCTGACCGATCTTCGGCAGGGACATCTCGGTGAGCTCGCGCAGCAGATACATCGCGATCTGACGCGCGGTGACCAGGGTGCGATTGCGCGACTTCGAGGTCAGCTCCTCCACGGTGAAGCTGTAGTAATCGGCCGTGGCGTTGATGATCTGCTCCGAGGTGATCTCCTGGGCGTGGTCATCGGAGATCAGATCGCGCATCACTTGCTCCGCCAGGGCGAGGTCCACGGCCTGCTTGTTCAGCGCGGCGTAGGCGGTGACTCGGATCAGCGCACCCTCGAGTTCGCGGATGTTGGTGGAGATCTTGGAACCGATGTATTCCAGGACGTCGTCGGGGCAGGAGAAGTTCTCCGCGGTGGCCTTCTTGCGCAGGATCGCGATCCGGGTCTCCAGCTCGGGGGGCTGGATATCGGTGATCAGTCCCCATTCGAACCGGGAGCGCAGGCGTTCCTCGAAGCCGGAGAGCTGCTTCGGGGGCAGGTCAGAGGTGATCACGACCTGCTTGTTGTTGTTATAGAGGGTGTTGAAGGTATGGAAGAACTCCTCGACCGTCCGTTCCTTATCGGCCAGGAACTGGATGTCATCGAGCAGCAGGACGTCGACGTTGCGGTAGAGGTGCTTGAAGCTGGCACCCTCGTCGTCGCGGATTGAGTTGATGAAGTCGTTGGTGAACTCCTCAGAGTTCACATAGCGCACGCGAATGCCGGAATAGAGCCGCTGGGCGTAGTGCCCGATGGCGTGCAGCAGGTGAGTCTTGCCCAGCCCGGAGTCCCCATAGATGAACAGCGGGTTATAGGCCTTCGCGGGGGCCTCGGCCACGGCGTTGGCGGCCGCGTGGGCGAACCTGTTGGAGGAGCCGATGACGAAGGTGTCGAAGGTGTAGCGCGGGTTCAACCGGGAGGTCTCATAGGACTCGCCACCGCCGCTGGCGGTGAAGGACTCAGCGGGGACCGAACGATTCGGGGCGCGGCGTTCCATCGGACGCTGCTCCTGGGGGGTCGCGGCGCCGCGTTCGTAGTGTGAGTAGTCAGGGGGCATGTAGCTTGGCTGCCCGAAATCCTCACGAGCCCGATCGGCTCCGATTCCGCGGCGCTCCGGGGCGCGCTCGGCACGGTCATAGCTCGCGGTGTTCACCTCCGCTGTCCGACGGGGCGCTTCGACGGGGGGCTCGCTGGGGTAGAGGTCGTCCACCGCCGTGGAGGAGGCCGAGGCCGCTGAAGGTGCCGAGCTCGCGGCGCTCTCGGGCGGGTGCTCGCGCTGACGCTGGGACATCTCGGGGTCGATCACGTAGGCGCAGAGCACCTCCCGGCCGAACACGGTGCGCAGCGCCTCGCTGAGCGGCACTGTCAGAGTCGACTGCATCAGTTCCCGCACCCGTTCATGGGGCACCGCGACGGTCAGCAGCAGGGTGTCACCGAGGAGCTGCTCTCCCTGCGGGACGGCCCGTCCCACGTCGGTCAGGTTCAGGGCCCCGATGCGGTGGTTCTCCCGGAGCTCTGCGAGAACCTGCTGCCATTGGCGCGGCACATCGATCTCGGACTCAGCAGGCACGCTGCTCCCCTCGTGTAGGTCGTCGAAATTCTGCCCATAGTATTCCACAGCTTCTGTGGAGAGCCCTGTGGAACAAACCGCCTCTTCCGCGTCCTGGCAGGTCAGACGCTGTTGATCTCGCGTCGTCGCCAGCCTGTGAATCCAAGCACGATGCCGCCGACCCCGATGCCGCTGAGCCAGAGGACCGGGCCCCATGCCACAGGCTCCACCGGGTAGAGCGCGAGGTGCCCGAAGAGGTTGAACGCGGAGAACACCTCCGGGAGGTCAAGCAGCGGACCGAAGTTGGTCATCACCGCCGCGTAGCCGAGGATCAGCCACCCCAGCGTGGCGGTGAACCGGGGCGCCCAGCCAAAGGCGGCAAGCGTGATTCCCACGACGGCCAGGACTGCCGGGCCCTGATGCAGACTCGCCAGCAGGATCTCGAGGAAGCGCGGACCCGGATCGTCTTGGAGCACAGCGGCTGCCGCGGCGCCGGTGGCCACCCCGGTGAGCGTCAGAGTGACGCCCAGCCCCCCGAGGATCACCGTGAGATGCGCCCTGAGCCACTGAGCCCGGCTCAGGGAGGCGCTGAAGAGCAGCTCGGCCCGTCCATGCTTCTCCTCGGTGCGCAGCTGCGCGACGCCGCCGACCCCTGCTGCGGCCACGAAGAGCGCCAGAAACATCGCCATATATGCCAGGTATCCCAGCATCACGGACTCGCCGCTGAAGAAGCTGCGGAATTCCTCTGGGAGATCAGCGGCGGTGTCCCCCATGGACTGGGCGTAGCCGCCGAAGAGCGCACCGCAGAGGATCACGGCGATCCCCCACCCGCGCAGTCCCCCGAGCAGCGTGTGCAGCGCCACCCCGTGTGGGGTCCCCAGACGGGGGTGGGCGTGGGACCTGCCAAGACGTGAAGCCAGCAGTCCCGCACCGAGGTCTCGACGGGTGCTCAGCGCATACGCCCCGGAGATCGCGGCGCCGGTGAGCACCAGAGCCGGCAGCAGCGGCCACCAACGGTCCTCGACGTAGGGTGCGGTCTGTTGGGACCAGCCGAGAGGGGAGAACCAGGACAGGGTGGTTCCCTGCACCGCGGCCATGTCTCCGATCATCCGGATCAGATAGGCCAGCCCGAGCAGAGACCCGATCAGTGCCGAGGCGGAGCGCGAGGTCTCGGTCAGCTGAGCGCACAGCGCAGCCGCTGCGGCGAAGAGCACTCCGACGGCGGCGCCTGAACTGGCGACCAGCAGAGACCCGGTCAGCGCGAAACCCCCGGAGAGCGCCCCCAGGAGCACCAGCGCAGCCGCGGCAGCGTTGGCGAGCAGGGCCAGCAGCAGCGCCGCGGTGAGTGTGGCGTGCCGGCCCAGCACAGCCGCGCGCAGCAGCTCGGCCCGGCCTGAGGCCTCCTCTGCACGGGTGTGTCTGATCACCGTGAACATGCTCATCAGAGCGGTGAGGATGTAGATGAAGAGCACATAGCCCGCCGCATAGAAGCGCTCGAAGCTCGGTGATTCCATGCCGTAGGCGGGGCCGGTCATCAGGCGTCCCACCGGATCCGCGAAGAGACCTGCCAGCTGCGCCAGTTCGGCCTCATCGGTGACCAGGGCCTGAACGGCGTTTGCCACGTAGAAGCTCATCAGACCGATGCCGACCACCCAGAGGCTCAGCCGCACCCGGTCTTGGCGAAGCATGAAGCGCAGCATGATGCCGACGCCCACCAGGTTTCCGCGGGCCCTGGTGCGGGCGTCCTCGGGGCTTCGCGAGGCGGCACGGGTCTGGATGCTCATCATGACGCTGAAGTGCTGGGAGCAGATGGATCAGGCTCGGTGATCTCACCGTAGTGCCGGATCAGAAGCTGCTCCAGCGTCGGGGGATGGGCCACCAGGGAATGCACGCCCAGCGAGGCCAGGTAGGAGGTGACCTGCGCCAGATGCTCGCTGTCGACTTCCAGGACGGTCCGGCTGGAACCGGCGGTGTTCTTCAGGCGCAGATCGTGGACGCCTTCGAGGCGTTCCAGCGCTGCGGCGGGCTGCTGCGTCTCGACCTCGATGGTGGTCCGTGTCATGTGACGCATCTGCGCGAGCGTGCCGGTCTCCACGGTGCGACCCTTACGGATGATCGAGATCCGGTCCGAGAGCGCCTCCACCTGGGCGAGGATATGACTCGAGAGCAGCACCGAACGCCCCTGGCGCTGGGTCTCCGCGATGTCCTGTTGAAAGACCACCTCCATGAGCGGGTCCAGGCCTGCGGTCGGCTCATCGAGCAGCAACAGGTCGACGTCGGCGGCCAGAGCGGCGATGAGAGCGACCTTCTGCCGGTTGCCCTTGGAATAGGTCCGGGTCTTCTTCCGCGGATTCAGGCCGAAGCGTTCGATCAGCTCGTCGCGGCGCCGAGTCACCGCCCTGGAGTGGGCGTCCCGGCTGCGCAGCCGCAGGAAGACATCGATCACCTCACCCCCGGAGAGGTTGGGCCAGAGCTCCACCTCCCCAGGAACATAGGCGAGGCGGCGATGCAGGGTCACCGCGTCCCGCCACGGATCGGCGCCGAAGACCTTGACCGTCCCGCCGTCCGGGCGGAGCAGACCCAGCAGCACCCGCAGCGTGGTGGACTTCCCCGATCCATTCGGTCCCAGGAAGCCATGCACCTCGGCCGGATTGACCTTCAGAGACAGCCCATCCAGCGCGCGGACCTCAGCGAAGCGCTTCCTGAGGCCCACCACCTGGATCACGGGATCGTGACCAGTCATGACCAGTCCTTTCGAGACCCCGGCCAGCGCCGGGAGCTCCACGATAGGCCAGTCCGCACCCCCGGCCAATGGGTCCCAGCCGCCTTTATACACAGTGTTCTGCACAGCTGTTGAAGGGGTTGATCCGGAGCGACTTGACGCAGCCATCAGAAGCCCCCTAGTGTTGACAGGTCTCCCCAGAGTACTGCCGTGCCTGCACGCAGAAGCTTTCCGGGGCCCTAACGACTTCAAACCATCCAAGTGGGAGTACACAGTGAGCAAGCGGACTTTCCAGCCGAGCAACCGCCGTCGCAGCCGCAAGCACGGTTTCCGTTCCCGTATGCGCACCCGTGCCGGCCGATCCATCATCTCGACCCGCCGTGCCAAGGGCCGCAAGGAACTCTCGGCCTGATTCACAGCGATTCACGCTGACCGACTGGTCAGCCGGTCCGAGCCACGTGCTTCTGGGCCAACACCGCGGCCCGTCCCAACCATCAGGGATCGGGCCGTTCGTGCATCCAGGCACCCTGTACAGACTCAGGTTCGGTGCCTGCACCGCGCCACGTCGGTTCCAGCGAAGGGAGATCACACGCCGTGCTTCCCAAGGGACACCGTCTGACCTCCTCAGGTGACCACCGAGCCGCCATGCGCCACGGTTCTCGAGCCGGGGGCACCGGGCTGGTGGTCTCGGTGCTGCTGCGCTCGCAGGAAAGTCTCAGTGATCCTGAGCCCTGGCGTTGTGGCCTGGTCGTGTCCAAGGCCGTGGGCAATGCCGTGGTCCGACACCGTGTGCAGCGCCGGCTGCGACATGTCGTGATGGAGATGATGCGTGAGGGCGCGCTCGACCCGGTTCCAGAGGCCTGCCGTGACATCGTGATCCGCGCCTCCCCAGAGATCACCGGGCTGAACCACTCTCAGCTGCGCACCGAGGTGGTCTCGGCGGCGCAGCGGGCCCAGCGGAAGGCGCTGCGCCGAAGGGTGCGGGCATGAATCAGAGTCAGGACTCGCACCTGCATGGTGCACGCCACCGGCATCAGAGTGCGGCGACCACGCAGTGGGTGCGACACCGCGACTTCTACGTGGAAGACGGGGAGATCCCCGGGCGCACGGCCTCGGGGATCACCCAGCCCGAGCTGCGGCGGGGCCACTGGGGCCTGCTCCGCTCCTCACCCTCGCTCGCACTGTCCTGGCTGCTGCGGGGATACCGCAGAGTCATCTCACCGCTGTACGGTCAGGTATGCAGCTTCTATCCGAGCTGCTCTGCATACGGGTTGGAAGCGGTGACCACTCACGGGGTCATGCGCGGCATCCCGCTCACGCTGTGGCGGATCCTTCGCTGCAATCCCTTCACCGGTGGTGGAGTAGACCCGGTCCCGCCCACGGCAAGGATTTGGCCGCAAGGTGGAGTACCGACGATCATAGAGACAAACCACCCACCGATACCCCTCGGCGACGATGACTGATGCCATCGACGCCGCCGAGCCGGCAGGCCGCTTGCATATGACGCCTGGCCACGACATCTGAGAGATACATGGGCTTTTTCGACACAATCATGTGGCCCTTCACCTGGGCCGTCTCCTTCATCCTGAGCACCTTCCACGGGCTGTTGACAGCTGTGGGAATGGATTTCAACTCCGGGTGGAACTGGGTGATCTCCATTGTTCTGCTCGTGCTCGTGATCCGCATCATCTTGATCCCGCTGTTCGTCAAGCAGATCAAGTCCCAGCGCGGGATGCAGATCATCCAGCCCGAAGTGCAGAAGCTGCAGGCCAAGTACAAGGGCAAGAAGGACCCGGTCTCGCGCCAGCAGATGGCGCAGGAGCAGCAGGCGCTGTTCAAGAAGCACAACGTGAACCCGTTCATGACCTGCCTGCCGCTGCTGGCCCAGATGCCGATCTTCTTCGCGCTGTTCTGGATGCTCAACCGAATGCGCGAGGAGCAGAACCAGCTCGACGGCTACGGTGCGCTGACAGCGGCGGAGGTGCAGAGCTTCGACGGCTCCGAGATCTTTGGTGTGGGAATGTCGGACATCTTCCTGCCGGCCTTCAGCGCCGATCCGACCCGGTGGGACGTGGTGGTCCTGACCTCGATCATGATCGTGGCGATGGTAGCGACGCAGTTCTTCACGCAGAAGCAGCTGATGAGCAAGAACATGTCCGAGGCGGCCTTGACGGGCCAGTTCGCGCAGACCCAGAAGATGATGCTCTACGTGCTGCCCCTGGTCTTCGTGGTCGGTGGCGTGAACTTCCCGGTCGGCGTGCTCGTGTACTGGACGGCGACGAACTTCTGGACCATGGGTCAGCAGTGGTGGGTCATCCGCAACAACCCGACACCGGGGTCGCTGGCCGAGAAGGAACTGAACCTGCGGCGTGCCGCGCGCGGACTGGCGCCCTTCAATGAGGCGCCCAAGCCGGTTGCCGAGCAGCCCAAGCCGACCGGAAAGCACCTGGGGCAGACTTCCCAGCCTGCGAAGAAGAAGAAGAGGAAGAAGTAGCAGCCATGAGCGAGAACGAGACCCAGCTGAGCGAGACCGAGGCCTCTGACCCGGCGGCAGCGCAGGAGCCGACGGCGTCTGAGTCCCAGCACAGCGCCTCCGAGGCAGGCGAGCCTGCCACGGTGCGTCACGAGGACGTCGAGGCCGGCAGCGAGGATGCTGAGGCCGTTGAAGCTGATCAGGCGAGCACCGAAGGCGCCACCGACGAGGGTGACATCGCTGCGGACTACCTCGAGGAGCTCCTCGACATCGTGGATCTCGACGGTGACATCGACATCGAAGTGCGTGGCGGACGCACCTATGTCTCCATCCTCACGGAGGAGAATGGGGAAGAGCTCGACGACCTCGTCGGGGACCGCGGCGAGGTGCTCGACGCGCTGCAGGAACTGACCCGGATGGCAGTGCTCACCGCCACCGGTGAACGGACCCGTCTGATCCTGGACATCGCCGGACACCGCGACCAGCGCCAGGAGGAGCTCAAGGAACAGGCGGAGACCGCGATCGCGAAGGTCAAGGACCGCGGTGAGGACGAGCACCTGGAGCCGATGAGCGCCTATGAGCGCAAGATCGTCCACGACTTCGTCGCCGAGTCTGGACTCCTCAGCGAGTCCGAGGGCGAAGGCCGGCGTCGCCACGTGGTCATCTCAGCCGCCTGATCCCAGCTCACGCCTCGAGAAACGGCCCCCGAGCACAGAGAAGCCAGTCATTCGGTCCTTCATCCCAAGGAGCAAGTCATGAGCGATCCGCAGCAGGACCGCGAGGAAGCGATCGCAGAGCAGGTCAACGACGCCCAGCTCAACGAGCCGGAGCTCCCCGGACAGGGACCTGAGCTCTCGGCCCCTGAGCTGACCGAGAAGGAACAGCGCGCCGCCGAGGAGCTCTTCGGCGACCGGCTGGATCTGGCCAAGCAGTACGTCTCCCACCTGTGCTCCACGGGCATCGAGCACGGCCTCCTGGGTCCCCGTGAGGTGCCCATCATGTGGTCCCGCCATGTGCTCAACTGTGCCGTGCTCGGCCCCGAACTCACGGCAGGGACCACAGTCGCCGACGTCGGCTCGGGTGCCGGCCTGCCAGGTCTCGCACTGGCCATCGCCCGCCCCGATGTGGACTTCATCTTGATCGAGCCGATGGAGCGCCGGGTGGAGTGGCTGAGCACCGTGGTGGAGGATCTCCAGCTCGAGAACGTGCAGCTGATCCGGGCCCGCGCCGAGGAAGTCACCGATGAGGTGATGGCCGAGGTGGTCACCGCCCGCGCAGTGACAGCACTGAAGAAGCTTTTGCCCATGACAGTCCCACTCTTGGCCGACGACGGCGAGCTGCTGCTGATCAAGGGTCGCAGCGCTCGTGGCGAGATCGCTGCCGCTGGAAAGTCCTTCAGCAAGCACAAGCTCGCCGAGCCCACCGTGGAACTGCTCGGCGAGGGTCTCCTGGAGGAACCCAGCACCGTGGTGCGGTGCCGGCGTCGTTCAGCAGGACGACGCTGAGGCCGACGACCCGGGATGCTGAGACTGACTCCCGAGCATGCGTGCCGCCAGCCGGGACTTCAGTGATCTAGACTCGTACTCGTGTGCCCGCGGTGCCTCTGTGCAGAAGCGCAGGGCACGCCGCAGTGGCCCAGTGAAGACAAGGAAAGGGTGGCCCGTGCAGGAGAAGCGCGTTTCACGTGAAACCAGCGGTGCGGCGAAGGCCGCCAACGCCGCCGCCAGCACTGCCGAGGGCTCGTCTATCCTGGAGTCCCTGACCGCGTCCTCTCCCCTCGCGGCCGAACTCGCAGATGAGAATCGTCGCCGCAAGAAGCTGACCACCACCGAGCTCACTCGACCGAGACATACGCGCGCCATCACCGTCTCCAATCAGAAGGGCGGAGTGGGCAAGACCACCAGCACGGTCAACCTCTCTGCGGCATTGGCTGACCAGGGCTTCAACGTCTTGGTGATCGACATCGATCCGCAGGGCAATGCGTCCACCGCACTGGGGGTTGAGCACTCCGCGGACACGGACTCCGTCTACGACGTTCTGATCGAGGATTTCGCCCTGGCCGATGTGGTCACTGATTGCCCGGACATCCCACGACTCCAAGTGGTGCCCGCGACGATCCACCTCGCGGGGGCGGAGATCGAACTGGTCTCCCTCGTCGCCAGGGAGCAGCGACTGGCCCGCGCGCTGGCGGAGTATCACCGCTACCGCGAGGAGAACGGACTCCAGCGGCTGGATTTCGTGTTCATCGACTGCCCACCCAGTCTTGGGCTTCTCACGGTCAATGCCTTCGTCGCTGCCCAGGAGGTGCTCATCCCTATCCAGTGTGAGTACTACGCACTGGAGGGTCTGAGCCAGCTGCTGAACAACATCGGTATGATCCAGAAGCACCTGAACCCACCCCTGAAGGTCTCCACGATCCTGTTGACCATGTACGACGGTCGCACCAATCTGGCCTCGCAGGTAGCTGGAGAGGTCCGGGAGCACTTCCCCGACTCGGTGTTGAAGTCTGTGATTCCACGCAGCGTGCGCATCTCCGAGGCGCCCTCCTATCAGCAGACCGTGATCACCTACGACCGCTCCTCCACCGGGGCGCTGGCCTACCTCGAGGCGGCCGCGGAGCTGGTTCAGCGCTCCTGAGTTCGGAGTTCATGCGGCAGTGAACCGGTCGGCGCTGCTGCGGCTGGGCCTACAGAGCGATTCTCGTGGCTCCGGCGAGCGGACAGACCGGCGGAGGTCAGCTCAGGCCCGAGTGATCTGCCTTTCTGGCGGCCGTGGCCGTGTAGTGCCGGGCAGTGCACTCTCGGACGGGGTTTTACGTGAAACCTGCTGTGCCGGACCGCTTCCCACTGATCTGGCGCGTTTCACGTGGAACCTCAAGCGGCAATCTGTGCCTTCTCGAGTGGCTGCGTTGCACGTCAAGCCCACCTAAGCGAACTTTCTCTGTCCGGAGGGCGTTTCACGTGGAACGTCGGACCTGTGTGTTGGGAATCGATCGATCCAGAACTTGCGGCGCAATCAAGCAGCAAAGCGTCTGGGCCACAGATACCGCTGATTCATGGATCATGGCGCTCGTAAATGCCTGATCCTGACGGATCGCCCACCTGGTCGAGGATGGCCGGAGTTCTACTGCGGCGGCATGACCGATCAGATGCCGGCCATGGGCTCATCTGCACGAACAGCGAGCTGGTTTGCGGTCAGTCCCAGGGAATTGAGTCCGATTTCCGGTCCGCGAACTCGGTCGTCCTCAGCGATTCGGCCTGTTTGCCGGAGAGTTTCACGTGACACGAGCACTTGTCTCCTCGGAGCGTGTGAACAGCGTGGGTTTCACGTGAAACCGGCTTTTACGGTCCTGGTGGCGAGCGCTACAAGGCGTCGTTCTTGTTATCGGCGTCCTTGGTGTCGACGATTGCGGTGCATTTTCGCTCGCCCATGCCCCGCTTCCTGACAGAAGGGTGCTCATCGATGGATGGCTTGGTGTTTCACGTGGAACAGAGCCAAGATCACCTGGTAGGAGATCCCTGGCGGGTCGGCTCAACGGCTGCCAGACTCGAGATCTTCTCTTTCGGAGACACTGTGATCGCGCGGGACTGGTTGGTATTCAGAACGCGGCGATAAGGATGGAAAGACGCGTTGAGCGCCAAGCCGCGCATGGGTAGGGTGCCAGGTTCCACGTGAAACGCTGAGCCCTCGTGTCTCGCCTGACCCGAACCCGTGGTTTTGCTCCGTAGAATAGATGCGGCCGTCCTGCACGTGGAACGGCGCCGGTTCTATCTGCTAGGAGGCTGCCGCATGGCAGAACGTAAACGTCGCGGGCTTGGTCGGGGCTTGGGTGCATTGATCAACAGTGATGCGGCCGAAGAAGCTGCGGCTGCCGAGCAGGCTGCGGCGGACGAGGCGGCAGCAGCAGAGTCCGCACAGGCCGCGAGGGCAGAGCAGCTGTCGGCAGGCACAGGGTCGGCGCCCGAAGGTTCGGCAAGCACAGGGTCGGCGGGCGCAGGTTCGGCGCACGGGGGGTCGGAGACCGTGGCCGAGTCAGCAGAGAGCTGGGACTCTACCTCCCAGAAGGCGCGGCGGGGCCGGCACGATTACTCACGGGCTCCAGAGTCCACGGATGGCGCGGACCCGCGGGCGGGATCCCGGCAGGTTTCACGTGAAACCGGGGGAAACCGGGCACCAGCTCCGCGCCCGATCGATGTGTTCTTCTCAGCAAAGTCAGACCTGGATCGGCAGGTGATCGCACGGGAATCCGCCACCATCGCGCGGCCAAGCACCTCATCCAGACGATCCCCCGGTGGCCAGCGCGCTCCCATGCCAGACGTGCTCTCGCGTGGTGCGGCGCGATCCAGTGCGACCGCAGCGGGGCACGCTCCTGCGGGCAGCAATGCCTTGTCGCTGGAAGATGAATCCGGCACAGATCAGGCGACCAAGGGCTCCCTCGGGGCCAGCGACCCCACCGAGGCCGCCTGGACCGAGACCGTTTCACGTGAAACCGGCGGCTCGGTGGACGGAGCCGAGTTCAGGTCCATCCCAGTGGATGCGATTGTCCCGAACCCACGTCAGCCTCGTCAGGAGTTCGACGAGGAGCATATGGATGAGCTGATCCACTCGATTCGAGAGATCGGCGTGCTGCAGCCCATCGTGGTGCGACCCGCGGGACCGGACCAGTATGAGCTGGTCATGGGTGAACGGCGCTGGCGGGCCTCCAAGACCGCCGAGCGGACATCGATTCCAGCCATCGTGCGGATGACCACCGACGATGATCTGCTCCGCGACGCTCTTTTAGAGAATATCCACAGATCCCAGCTCAATCCTTTGGAGGAGGCCGCTGCATACCGGCAGTTGCTTGATGATTTCAACTGCACCCAGGACGAGCTTGCGGAGCGCATCGGGCGATCCCGTCCGCAGATCAGCAATACACTGCGCCTGATGAAGCTGCCCCCGGCCGTGCAGCGCCGGGTGGCCGCCGGAGTGCTCTCTGCTGGGCACGCAAGGGCCCTGCTGGGGCTGAAGTCTCAGGAGCAGATGGATCAGCTGGCCGGGCGGATCGTGGCCGAGGGGCTGTCGGTGCGTGCCACCGAGGAGGCCGTGACCCTGGCCCAGCGGGACCAGAACACGGGAGATCTGGGCCGGGAACGCGCGAAGAGCCCTCGGGTGCGTCAGCTCGAGGAGTTCTCCGATGCGCTCACGGACCGCCTCGACACGCAGGTCAA
Source organism: Nesterenkonia sandarakina (assembly GCF_014138825.1). Classification (NCBI taxonomy): domain Bacteria; kingdom Bacillati; phylum Actinomycetota; class Actinomycetes; order Micrococcales; family Micrococcaceae; genus Nesterenkonia; species Nesterenkonia sandarakina. Next base: position 2,248,409 of record NZ_JACJIH010000001.1, read on the forward strand.
GATCACCCTCGGAGCCAAGAAGGGCCGGATCGCGATCGACTTCGGCTCCATCGATGATCTGCACCGTCTGATGGACATGATCGGTTCGCGCCCATGAGTCGCTGACCATGCACCCCTGGACGGGGTCATCGAGTTTCACGTGAAACAGGTGGGGCCCGGAACGCAGCTGCGTTCCGGGCCCCACCTGTAAGAGCCCCGAAGTTCGGGGCCGGTTGCTACTTCAGCAAATCAGCGAACTCCTGCTCGAGGACCTGCTTGGGCTTCGCGCCGATCGAAGACTGCACGTGCTCGCCGCCCTTGAAGGCGTAGACCGCAGGGATCGAGGTGATCCCGAACTTGGCCGCGGTGCCGGGATTCTCATCCACGTTCACCTTCACGACCTCGATCTTCTCCGGATTCTCGGCCGCCAGCTCCTCCAGGATCGGAGTCAGCATGCGGCAGGGGCCGCACCACTCGGCCCAGAAATCGACCAGAACCGGCTTATCGGCCTGCAGGACGTCCTGCTCGAAGCTTGCATCGGTGACGTTCTTGAGATCTGACATGTAGATCTCCTTTCTTAGGACGGTACGGGGGCAGTGTTGGTAGGGGGAGTCGGCACCTTGGCGGCCTCAGAGTTCAGCGTGTCGGCCAACCAGTGTTCGACGTCGAGGGCCGCCACACAGCCGGAACCTGCAGCGGTGATCGCCTGCCGGTAGGTCGGATCCAGGACATCTCCGGCGGCGAAGACGCCGGGCAGCGAGGTCCTGGAGGTGCGCCCCTCGACCCAAGCGGTGCCCTCTTCTGTCAGCGTGATCTGATCCTTGAAGAGCTCGGTGCGGGGGTCATGACCAATAGCCACAAAGACACCTGTCACATCCAGGGAGGATGGCTCCCCGGTGGTGGTGTCGCGCAGCAGCAGGCGGCTGACCTTGCCCTCGCCCTGGACCTCGGTGACCTCGGTGTTCCAGATGAACTCGATCTTCTCGTTGGCCTTCGCGCGGTCCGCCATGATCTGGGAGGCGCGCAGTTCACCGCGGCGGTGCAGGACGGTGACCTTGGAGGCGAACTTCGTGAGGAACAGAGCCTCCTCCATGGCGGAGTCTCCGCCGCCGACCACCGCGATGTTCTGCTCCCGGAAGAAGAAGCCGTCGCAGGTGGCGCACCAGCTGACGCCGTGGCCTGAGAGCGCCTTCTCGCCCGGCACGCCGAGCTCGCGGTAGGCGGATCCGGTGGCCAGCACGACGGCGCGGGAATGCAGCACGTCCCCGGCACCGGTGGTGATCTGCTTGATCGGCTGATCCAGGAGCAGCTCGGTGGCATCCTCGTGGCGGATGTCCGCGCCGAACCGGCGGGCCTGCTGCTCCATGTTCATCATCAGGTCAGGGCCCATGATGCCCTCGGGGAAGCCGGGGAAGTTCTCCACCTCTGTGGTGTTCATCAGCTCCCCACCTGCGGTCACAGAGCCGGTGAGGATGATGGGGTTCAGGTTTGCACGGGCCATGTAGACGGCCGCGGTGTAGCCAGCAGGGCCGGAGCCGATGATGACCACGTCATGAACCTGGTCAGGGGTCTGTTCAGTCACAATCACATGTCCTTAGCAACGGTCGTGGTGTCTGGAATATTGAACATCATCGATGTTCACCCTATTCCATCACCCGCCAGCCTACTGGAGCCATGTCCGGCACCCCACCGCAGTGAGGGTTCAGTCGATGCGGATCTGTGCCAGTTCGGTGCTGAAGGGAAGTCCGTCGGCGTTGGGCGAATCCTGGCTCGGCAGCTCTGTGATGTTGATGATCACGTAGCCTGCCGCACCTTCGGCGTCGACCTCCACTGTGGTCTCGTCCCAGTTCAAGGTGCCCTCTGCGACCTGCTGGGCACCTTCGAAGCTGGGTGAATCGTTGACCAGGACCTCGAAGGCGCCCCCGGAGCTCTCGCCCACCTGGTTGACCGTGACGGAGGAGATCTCTGTGGGTTCCTCCAGCTCGGCGATGAGGCCGACGCCTGAGCTGAAGCCACCGAAATCAGCGGTGGCGAAGGACAGTGTGACCCAGGTGGTGGAGGGGTCGCCGTCGAAGAGGTTGGAGAGCTGGCCGTCGCGATCGGCGATCAGATCCGGGGAATCCGGCACAACCCGGGTGATGCCCGCGATCTCCGGTTCTGGACCGACGGTCTCCGCGGGTGCGGACTCCTCGGAAGAGGCTTCCTGATCCCCGGCCTCGTCGGAGCCCTCTGCTGCAGCCTCCTCGTCAGCCTCCTCCTGGTTCTGATCTGCAGTGGCGGCGGTGTCTTCGGACTCCCCGCCGCGCAGGTTCAAGAACATCACCACGGCGGCGATCAGCAACAGCGCGGCAAGCCCTGCAGCGGTGATCCAGCGTCCTATTCCGGGCTTCTCATCCCGGAAGTCCGTGTCAGCAGGCTCTGCGGTCGCAGGGACCGAGCGTGAGCCCGCGGCGCCATCAGAGGCCGCCCCAGAGGATGCAGCAGCGGCTGCACCGGCGGCGGGGACCGTGCTGCCGCCTGCTGCCCCTGCAGTGTCCGCATTCGAGCCTGTGGAGGGCTCAGCGGGCCCCTGCATCGTGGTCTCTTCGTCCAATCGCGGGACCGGCCGGATCAGACCGGTGAAGGAGACCGATTCATTGAGGCGACGCGACCGCGGCGGTCCGGGCAGCGGGGGCTGCGAGGCCTCCGGTGGGCCTGGCGGAGGGTTGAACGTCTCGACCGGGGAGTCCGGGGGATTGTCCACGACCTCATCCCCGTCCAGCTCGTCCTGACGGGCACCGGCTGCACCTGAGGCCTCCCCGTGGGAAGGCGCCTCCCCATAGGCGCTGGAGGCGGTGGAGGCGGTGGAGACGGGTGTGCCCTCGGAGGCTCTGTCAGGCTCCGTCGCCGGGGCCTGAGCTGCTGACGCCGGCGCTGAGGAGGGTGCTGCCGGGGCTGCTGCAGCGGCGGAGGGTGTGGCGGAGCCAGTGGGTGCAGTCGAGGCGATCTCACGGGTGCCGCTGAAGTCCTCCGGGGTGTCGGCAGCCGGGTCGGCGGAGGTCAGTTCCATGTCCAGGCGCAGGAAGTCCGCGACTGCGGTGTGCTCCGGATCCTTCTGGCCTGCGGCCATGGCCAGCGCGGCGGCGTCGTTCTCGGTGTTCAGCCGTCGATTCAAGGAGTCAGACACCTTGTCCAGGAAGGCGGGCCGACGTCGTCGGAAGCGGCGTGCGGCGTCCTGGGAGCGATCATCGGAGGCCCCGGCGTGCAGGCCGGCGTAGTACTCGTCGTCGTCCTCGTAGGTCTCGGGCTCCATCACCCGGGACTGCCCGAAGAGCTCGGATCCCAACGAGTCGGTGAAGAAGGGCTCCACGTAGGGGGCGGTGTCCGGGACCACCAGATCCAGCAGAGTGTTGGGGTCCACCAGGGTGGAGATCAGGTAGGTCCGCTCATCGGTCAGGCCGAGGTCGAGCACCTGGACCTCGGAGTCTCGTGACCCCATCGCCAGTTCCCGTGCCGAGGTGGCCACCTGTTTGGCGTTCGAGCGTGAGGCCAGCAGGATGCTCACATCTCGGTCCAGGACCTCATCGCTCGCCTGGAAGACGATGTCCTGGTCGGCAGACGTCACCACGTGATGGGTGACGCGGTAGCGCCCACCCACTAGATCGCCGACGCCGAAAGGCTGCGCCACAAGTTCTCCTCGGTCCGGGAAACATCCTGGCCACCGCTCAGGACGGCCAGCAACTGATCATCCCAAGCCTACCGGGCCAGGCGGGACAGTGCTGGAACGCGCCTGGCCAGGGGCGCGATGGCAGCGGTGAACTCCTCCACGCGCAGCCAGCGCAGCATCACCACGAAGACCACTGCCATCACCACCCCGACGACGGCGCAGCTGATCACCGCGGTGAAGATGGAGTTCCAGGCGAAGCCCCAGGTGTAGCCGCCGAGCAGCCACAGCGTCGCCGCCCCGGCGAGCCCGGCGGTGGCCGCGCAGGCCCCGGAACGCAGATACGCTCCCAGCACCGAGGCGAAGTCGAAGCCGCCCCAGCGGCGGACCACCAGCAGGTGGCAGATCAGGTACTGCAGCATGTGCAGCGCGGTGAAGAGTCCGATGACCAGGTAGGGGATCAGCTCGTCGGGGACCACCTGGGCCAGCCCGTAGGCGGTGCTCAGGCCCACCGCCGCGATGATCGCGTAGATCAGCATCGGGGTCTTCGCGTCCTCCGCGGAGTAGAAGACTCGCATCAGGTAGAAGCTGGCGGAGCGGAAGGGCATGCCCAGGGCCAGCAGCACGAGCAGCTGCCCGATGGCGGCGCCGGCGAGGTTCGCGTCGGCGGCGGCACCGCCGAAGATCCGGCCCAGCGGGCCGGCCAGGACCAAGACGGCCACCATGCAGAACATCACGGGGATCGCGAAGATCCGCAGCCCCTCGTTGATGATCTCCCGGGCCCGGGAATAGCGGCCCAGGTCCATCGCGCGGGCGAGCTGGTTGAAGAGCACCGTGGCGATGGAGAGCACGAAGACCGAGTGCGGCAGGATCGCGATCAGCTCGGCGACGTTGGCGGCGTACTCACCGGGCACCGAGGCGCCGAGCTCCCCCATCCCCTCACGGGTCGCCGTCGCTCCGGAGATCAGGCGCATATAGAGCAGGTTGGCGATGTTGCCGACCAGCATGGTCACCAGGGTCCACCCGGCGATCCGGCCGGTGGAGGCCAGGCCCATCCCTTTGAGCCCGAACTTCGGGCGCAGTTTCAGCCCGAGCCGGGAGAGCGGCCACAGCAGCAGCAGCGCCTGGGCGATGATCCCGACGGTGTGCCCGGCGGCGAGCCAGATGGTCTGCTGCGCGGTCCACTCCGTGAGCTGGTCGTCGCTGGCGGCATACCGGCCGAAGGTGATGATGAAGCTGAGGATCACCCCGATGGCGATCAGGTTGTTCAGCACCGGGGCCCACATGTACCAGCCGAAGCGGGCGTTGGCGTTGAGCACCTGTCCGGTCACCGCGTAGAGCCCGTAGAAGAAGATCTGCGGCAGCGTCCAGATCGCGAAGGCAGTGCCCAGGGCGAGCATCGGCTCGGTCCAGTTCCGGGTCAGGGCGAGCACGATCGGGTACGCCGCGAGGGTCAGCAGCACGGTGAAGACCGCGAGCACGGTGGTGGTCAGCGTGAGCAGCCGGGAGGTGTAGTCCGCGCCCCGGTCGGGGCGCCGGGCGGCCTTGATCAGCTGCGGGACCAGCACCACGTTGAACATCCCGCCGGCGAGCAGCAGGTAGATCACATTGGGGACGGTGTTGGCCTTCTCGAAGACATCCGCGACCAGAGTGGTGGACCCGATGGCCACCGCCAGCAGCGCGGTGCGCACGAAGCCGAGCACTCGGGAGACCAGCGTCCCCGCTGCCATGATCGCGCTGGCCCGGGCCAGCCCCTTGGCGGGCAGGTGGCTCTGATCCGCCGCAGGGTCGGAGGCGGAGCCGGAGGCGTCCGCGGGGCCGACGGGCTCTGCGGAGCTCTCGCTGGCTGCGGTGCCGTCCGGGGTCGCCGGAGTCGCAGGCGGAGGCGGCGGAGCGCCCGGGTCGGTCTGATGGGGGGAAGCAGCAGTCATCGTCAGAGGACTATAGCCGGGTCAGCTGGACTGCACTGACTCATCGATCACCTGACGCGCGAGGTTCACGATCCGGCGCTCATTGGGGAAGGAGAGCGTTCGCTCCAGCGCGTCGATGTCCACCCAGGCGACGTCTACGGCTTCATGGTCGGGGTCGTTCTCGATGCTGAGCTCCCCGCCCACAGCCTCCATCAGGTAGTGGTGCACCGTCTTGTGCACCCGGTGCGAGGGGACGGTGAACCAGTACTCGATGCTGCCCAGGGAGGTCAGGATGGCGCCCTGAACCCCGGTCTCCTCGGCCACCTCGCGCAGCGCGGCCTCCTCGAAGGTCTCTGAGCCCTCGGGATGGCCCTTGGGGAGGCACCATTCCAGGCGTCCGCCCCGGTTGTAGCGCGCGATGATGGCCACCTCGAAACCGGGGGATGCGGGACGGATGACCACGCCTCCTGCGCTGACCTCCTCGACCGTGGGAAGGCTCCCCTGCTGCCGGGTGCTCTGGCGGGCCGGCACGCGCCGGGCACCCATTGACACCGTCAATGGGGTGCGCCGTTCATCGCCGGTCTCCGGTCTGTTCATACCGAACACTCTAATCGGATCGCCGCCGAGATCACGGCGCGATGTCCCGCGCCGGGCGTGGATCCCAGTGCTGAGGCGGGTGGGAGCGGTGCTCGGCGAGGCATATGGGACACTGTTTCCGCTATGCCTTACCTTCCCTCTGGTTTCCCCGACGGCGCCTGGCTGCCCGAGGTCGTCGTCGAACTCGGCGAACGCTTCGCCGCCCACGGCTTCGAGCTCTCCCTGGTCGGAGGTCCCGTACGGGACCTCTTCCTGGGACGCACCTCCCCGGACCTGGACTTCACCACCGCCGCCACCCCGGATGAGATCATCGCGACGGTCTCCGGCTGGGCCGACGCGCACTGGGACATCGGCCGGGACTTCGGCACCATCGGGATCCGCAAGGGCGCGGACTCGATCGAGATCACCACCTACCGCGCCGAGGCCTACGACCCTGGCTCACGCAAGCCGCAGGTCAACTTCGGCACCGACCTGGGCGAGGACCTCATCCGGCGGGACTTCACGGTCAACGCGATGGCGCTGAAGCTGCCGGGCTTCGAACTGGTGGACCCGCACGGGGGCGTGAAGGATCTGCACCTGGGCGTGCTGCGCACCCCGGCCACGCCGGAGGAGTCATTCTCCGATGACCCGCTGCGCATGATGCGCGCGGCGCGCTTCGCCTCGCAGCTGCGCATGGAGGTCGCCGAAGAGGTGCTCGCCGCGATGACCGAGATGTCTGCCCGGCTGAGCATCGTCTCCGCAGAGCGGATCCGCGAGGAGCTGGTCAAGCTGATCTGCGGCGCGGACCCGCGTGCCGGGATCGACCTGCTGGTGGACTCCGGGCTCGCGGAGATCATGCTCCCGGAGTTGCCCGCGCTGAGGCTCACCGACGATGAGCATCACCGGCACAAGGATGTCTACCAGCACTCGCTGCAGGTGCTGGAACAGGCCTGCGCCCTGGAGACCGACGAGGACGGCCCGGTGCCCGGGCCTGACTTCGTGCTGCGCTTCGCGGCGCTGATGCACGACGTGGGCAAGGCCAAGACCCGGCGCTTCGAACCCGGTGGCGGGGTCAGCTTCCGGCACCACGACGTGGTCGGGGCCAAGCAGACCCGGCGTCGGATGCAGGAGCTGCGCTTCGACAAGGCCAGCATCGCCGCGGTGAGCCTGCTGGTGGAGCTGCACATGCGCTTCTACGGCTACGGAGACCAGGGGTGGAGCGACTCCGCGGTGCGCCGCTACGTCACCGACGCCGGAGACCAGCTCGAGCGTCTGCACCGGCTCACCCGATCGGATGTGACCACCAGGAACAAGAAGAAGGCGGCCCGGCTCGACCACGCCTACGACGACCTCGAGGCGCGCATCGTGGAACTCGCCGAACGTGAACAGCTGGACCGGATCCGGCCGCACCTGGACGGGGAACAGATCATGGAGGTGCTGGGCATCGCTCCAGGACCCGAGGTGGGCCGGGCGTATAAGTTCCTGCTCGAGCACCGCATGGAGCACGGACCGGTGGAGAAGGCAGAGGCCGTGGAGATCCTGAAGGAGTGGGCCTCAGCGCAGCTCTGAGCTTGGCGCCGGCCCCGGTGCGGAGCCAGGCTGGGGAGCGTGAGCGGAGTCTGGCTCACGAGCGCGTGCAGAACCAGGCTCAGGCCCGCGAACGGCACCGGCCTCTGGGCCGCGACCGGCATTGCGCACCGGGTCTCGCTGGGGGCGCAGGATGTCGAGAACCACCTGGATCATCAGGTAGAGCGTGGCACCGATGTGGCCCAGCACCGCGGTGATGTAGAGCGCGGTGTCAAAGGAATGCTGCGCCTCGTGATCCCCGACGATGCCCGCCAGGTGCATCCACACCGCCCAGAAGTGCAGCAGCTGGAACCCCTGCCAGATCAGCGCATCCCGCCAGCGCGGCGCCGCCAGCGCGATGAGCGGAACCAGCCAGATCATGAACTGCGGCGAGTAGACCTTGTTCAGCAGCAGGAACGCCGCCACGATCAGGAACAGCAGCTGGACCATCCGCGGGGGATGTTCGGCGCGCAGACCCAGCAGCAGGATGCCCGCGCAGGCGGCGGCGAAGAGCCCGAGTGAGAATCCCGAGATCGCCGTCGCACTCAGCCCGGAGGCCCCCCGGCCCTCAGCGATGAGCTGCCAGAGGTACCAGGGCGAGGAGTATCCGGCGCCGCGCTCGGCGGAGAGCTCGAAGAACTCAGACCAGGCGCTGAAGCTCAGGGCCATCGCAGGCAGGTTCAGGATCAGCCAGCTGACCACCGCTGCGCCGAGGACCCGCAGGAAGACCCCGAAGCCCAGGCCGGTGTCGCGGCGCAGCACCAGGACCAGCACGGCGCCCAGTATGAACAGCGGGAAGAGCTTGAAGGAGACCCCGACGCCGATCATCACCCCGGCACTGAGATGGGCTCCGCGCTGGAAGGCCAGGATGGCCAGCGCCATCGCGGTCACCGCCCAGATGTCCCAGTTGATCCCGATGCCGAAGATCACCGCAGGAGAGACCGCCACTATCGCAGCGTCCCAGGGCCGTGCGCCCGCGGCCTTCATCACCACCAGCACCAGCACCAGCCACGCCACCGCAGCGGCGGCGAAGCTGAGATCCCAGTACAGCAGCGAGCCGCGTTCGGCGCTCCAGCCCAGTGCCGCGGTCATCTCCTGGGCGAGCAGGAACCGGGTCGCGGCGGCCAGCAGCGCCGCGATGAGGCTGGTGAGCACCGGATACTCGAAATAACCGGTGCCCAGCAGCGGGCCCCACGGCGCGTCGTCGAGCCCGCGCTGAGCGAAGAGCGCACTGATGTCCGAGTAGCAGCCGGCGTGATAGACCTCGACCCCGCCCCAGCCGTTGATCCGGCAGTACTGGCTGGTCAGCGCGGAGAGCAGGATCCCCAGCAGGGTCAGCCCCAGCAGCACCGGGGCGGGGGATCGCCGGGGGCGCAGCCGGCTGCCTGCGGGTCCGCCGAGGCGCTCCGAGAGGTGCCGCAGCAGTGGATCGTCCCGGGTCGCGGCGACCGGTGTCGGGGTCTTCGGGGACTGGGTCATCGGCTCCACGATAACCCTCGGGGTCCACGGGCTATAGGCTTCACTCTCGGAGACACCTCTATGACTGAGATCACCTTCAGGTTCCCATGCGTCACGCACCGGGGGCTATCAGGACACCAAGGAGAGAACTTTTGGCAGAACAACCCATCCGAGTCGCCGTGGTCGGCGTCGGAAACTGTGCGGCATCACTGGTCCAAGGCGTGGAGTATTACAAGGACGCTCCTGATGATCAGAACGTTCCCGGGCTGATGCATGTCCGCTTCGGGGATTATCACGTGCGCGATGTCAGCTTCGTCGCGGCCTTCGACGTGGATTCCAAGAAGGTCGGCCTGGACTTGGCGGAGGCGATCTCGGCCTCGGAGAACAACACCATCAAGATCGCCGAGGTCCCGCACACCGGCGTCACGGTCCAGCGTGGACCGACGCTGGACGGACTCGGGAAGTACTACCGGGAGACCATCGAGGAGTCCGCCGCGGAACCGGTGGACGTGGTCGCCGCGCTGAAGCAGGCGCAGGTCCAGGTGCTGGTGTGCTACCTGCCGGTCGGCTCCGAGGAGGCGGCTCGGTTCTACGCCCAGGCGGCGATCGACGCCGGCGTGGCCTTCGTCAACGCCCTGCCGGTCTTCATCGCCGGGACTCCGGAATGGGCAGCCAAGTTCACCGAGGCAGGAGTGCCGATCGTCGGAGACGACATCAAGTCACAGATCGGGGCGACGATCACGCACCGAGAGCTGGCCCACCTCTTCGAGGATCGCGGGGTCCACCTGGACCGGACCTATCAGCTGAACGTCGGCGGAAACATGGACTTCAAGAACATGCTCGAGCGCGACCGGCTGGAGTCCAAGAAGATCTCCAAGACCCAGGCGGTCACCTCCAACACCTCGGCGCCCCTGGCGGACCGCGATGTCCACATCGGGCCCAGCGACTACATCCAGTGGCTCGATGACCGCAAATGGGCGTTCATCCGCCTGGAGGGTCGCAACTTCGGCGACGCCCCGGTCTCCATCGAGCTGAAGCTGGAGGTCTGGGACTCACCGAACTCCGCCGGGGTGATCATCGACGCCATCCGGGCGGCGAAGATCGGGCTGGACCGTGGCATCGGCGGGCCGCTGCTCTCTGCCTCGAGCTACTTCATGAAGTCCCCGCCGGAGCAGTTCCACGATGATGTCGCCCACGAGAAGGTGGAGGCCTTCATCCGGGGCGAGATCGACCGCTGACCCTCCCCACCGTTTTACCGGGGCTTGCGTGGTCTACCGTGCGGACGGTGTCCCCGGTAGACCACGTAAGCCCCGGTATTTTGGGGGGATGGAGAGACTTCACGCCGTCGACGCGCTGCGCGCCCTGGCCCTGCTGGGAATCCTGTCCGTCAACGTCTGGTACTTCGTGTTCCCGGAGAACCTCACCGGCGGCGGGCGCTCGGCCGGGCTGAGCCAGGACGTCGGCGGGGACGCCGGGCTCGCCGGTGCGGATCAATGGGTGGCCTTTGCGGCCACGGCGATCTTCGAGGGCAAGTCCTATGTGATCTTTTCCTTCCTCTTCGGCCTCTCCTTCGTGCTGCAATCCGGCTCTGCGCACCGCGCCGGGGTCAGTGAGGTCTCGCGATCCCAGCGTCGCTTCCTGGGACTGGCGGTCCTCGGTGTGCTGCACGGGATCTTCCTCTTCGTCGGGGACATCCTGCTCGCCTACGCGGTGCTGGGCTTCGCGCTGCTGGGGCTGCGTGGGATCAGCACCCGCGCCGCGCTGCTGCTGGCCGGCGGGCTCTGGGCCGTGGTGGCTCTGGCGATCCTCGGCATCGGCGCGCTGACCGCGGTGATGGAGTCCTCCGGGATGATCGACGGGGCCATGATGGAGAGCGCCACGGGGGCGAGCTCCGGGCTGATCGTGTCCGCCGAGGAGGCCCGCGCGGGCTATACCGGGAGTCTGGGCAGCTACCTGGCCTTCCAGCTGGGCGCCTACGCCCTGGTCGCGCCCTCGATCCTGCTGGTGCAGGGCCCGGTCGCGCTCGCCGCCTTCCTGCTCGGCCTGGTGCTCGGGCGCGCCCGGATGCTGGAGCGCATCATCGCCGGGGAGATTCCGACGACGCGGCTGCTCGCGCTGATGCTTCCCGCCCTGGCGGTGGGCGGCGCGCTCAGCCTGAGCGCCGCGTGGATGCTCTGGGGCGCCGACTCCGGCGGGCTCGGAGCGGAGACGCTCAGCTCGGGACTGATCTTCCTGGCCGGCCCGGTGCAGGCCACCGGCTATGTGATCGCAGCGCTGCTGATCCTGCGTCATCGGGGGTTCGTATGGCTGGTGCGGCTGCTGGCGCCGGCCGGCCGGATGTCGCTGAGCAACTACCTGGGACAGTCCCTGGTGCTCGCGCTGATCTTCTCCGCGCTCGGCGCCCCGCTGGGCCTGGGACTGGCGGGAGAGCTCAGCGCCAGCCAGGTGGGTGCCGTCGTCGTCCTGCTGTGGCTGAGCCAGCTGGGGCTCTCACGACTGTGGCTGCACTTCTTCACCCGTGGCCCCCTGGAGGCGCCGCTGCGCGCCTGGACCTACTCCAGCAGGATGTTTCCCGTGAAACCGAACCCGCGGAGCCGCCCGCAGGATCATCCTTCAGCGTGATGTGTCCGGGGGTCGGGCGGATCTAGCGTGGGAGCATGATCACAGCCAGCGGCTTGAGCAAGACCTACGGGAGCAGAACCGCGGTGGACGGCATCAGCTTCGCGCTGGAACCGGGTCGGGTCACCGGATTCCTGGGACCCAATGGGGCCGGGAAGTCCACCACCATGCGACTGGCCATGGGACTGGACCGCCCCAGTGCCGGGCAGATCACCATCAACGGCAAGCCCTTCGCCGAACACCGCGCACCCCTGCGCGAGGTCGGGGCGGTGCTCGACGCCGGGGCAGGCCACCCCGGGTGGACCGGGGAGCAGCAGCTGCGCATCCTCGCCGCCACCCACGCGATCCCCAGGTCCCGGGTCCAGGAGGTCATCGAGATGACCGGGTTGAGCTCGGTGGCCGACCGGCGGATCAAGGGCTACTCCTTGGGGATGAGTCAGCGCCTGGGCATCGCTGCGGCGATGCTGGGCGACCCTCAGGTGCTGATCTTCGATGAACCCATCAACGGCCTGGACCCGGAAGGGGTGCGCTGGGTCCGCCAACTGGTCCGCCGGCTCGCCGGCCAGGGCCGCACCGTGTTCCTCTCCTCGCACCTGATGTCGGAGATGGCACAGACCGCCGACCACCTCATCGTGCTCGGGCAGGGTCGGATCATCGCCGATCAGCCGCTGGGAGACTTCCTCGACACGGCCGGGGAGACCCCGGTGCTGGTCCGCACCGAAGACTCCCAGACGCTGATGGCTGCCCTGGCCGGAGCGGAGGTCACCCTGACCTGTCAGGACGCCGAGACCTTCGAGGTGCGCGGGGTCGATGCCCGCAGCATCGGACGCCGCGCCTTGGAGCTGGGCGTGGTGGTCCATGAACTGACCCCGCTGCACTCCTCGCTGGAGGACTCATACCTCAGGCTCACCGGGGACTACGTCGAACATCGCTCCGGAGGACTCTCATGAACCCGCACACATCCCGGGCCCCAGGCAGCGCCGGCCCCGGCAGCATCACCACCGCACCGCCGGCGGCGCTGGGCGGCGCAGAGCTGAGCTTCCCGCGGGCGCTGCGCGCGGAATGGCTGAAGCTGACCAGCCTGCGGCTGAACTGGTGGCTCAGCCTCGTCGCGCTGAGCATGATGCTGCTCACGCTGTTGGGCACCGTGCTCAGCTCCCGGGCGCAGCTCTCCGACGCGGCACTGCAGAACTCCGCGGCGCCGCTGGACGGGTTCACCCTCTTCGAGAACGTCTTCTCCAGCTTCACCCTGGTCACCCTGCTGATGGGGGCGCTCGCCGCGGTGGGGATCACCTCCGAGCACAGCACCGGCTCGATCCGATCCTCGCTGGCCGCCGTGCCCGACCGCAGCATGTTCTTCACCGCCAAGCTGCTGGCGGTCTGCGGGTTCATCGCGGGGCTCACTGCAGTCCTGGTGGCGCTGAGCTTCCTGGTGCTGCTGCCGCTGGCCGGGTTCTATGACGTGATGCCCGAGCTGTTGGATCCCGCGCTCTGGTGGCTGGTGTTCAGCAGCTGGGCCGCAGTGATCATCACCGCCTCGCTCGGGTTCGGCCTCGGGGCCCTGCTGCGCAGCACCGCCGGCGCGGTGATCACCTACTGTCTGCTGCTCTTCAGCGGGCCGATCGTGCTGGGCCTGCTGCTGGGCATCAGCGACGGCGCGCAGTGGGTCATCGAGCTGATGCGTTTCGAGATCTTCGCGCTGCAGCGCCAGTTCATCGGTGGCGCCTCGATGGCCGGCGACCTGCCCCCGGCGCTGGCCGGAGCGCTGCTGCTGGTGTGGGCCGGCGTCGTCCTGATCCCGGGATGGCTGCTGCTCACCCGGCGCGATGCCTGAGCTTCGCGCCGTCGGCCTCGGTAGAGTCGACGCCGTGATCACCCCGTCGCTCACCGAATCCCCCGCCGCACAGGCGATGCCCCCTGGGTTCGAGGACCTGGCCATCGTGCGCGGCCGCGGGGTCCGCGGGTGGTTCCGCCGGCATCCCAAGACCATGAACGCCGTGGTCATCGGGATCTACGTGCTGCTGACGCTGTGGGTCTACCCCTATGCCTTCTACGATCTGGGCAGCGGCGCGCTGTGGCTGCTGCCCGGCTACGCGGTGATCGTGGCAGCCCTGTGCTTCCGGCGCTCGCACCCGCTCATCGTGCTGGCCCTGGTGGCCCTGGCTGAGGCCGCGCTGCTGCTCTTCTACCCCTGGCAGGGCGTGCAGATGTGGGGGCTGTGCTTCGCCGCCTACGCCGTGGCGCTGCAGCGCGGACTGCTGGTGGGACTGATCACCGGGCTGCCGGCCTGCGTGCTGGGCTATCTGAGCTTCCTGCGCACCGAGATCTGGACGGAGCGGCACGGTCCCAGCTGGTGGATGGAGAACTACTACGACCCGATGGGGCTCAGCGAGTTCGAGTCGCTGAGCATCCTGGCGGTGATGATGTTCTTCACCGTGGGGATCTCTGCGGGGATCGGCGCCGCCGTGCGCCGCGGCCGCAGCCACGAGCAGGAGGTCCTGGAGTGGGCCCGGCGAAACCAGCAGCTGGCGCAGGTGGCTGAGCGCAACCGGATCGCCCGGGAGATGCATGATGTGATCGCGCATTCCCTCTCGGTGATGATCTCGCTGGCCGACGGCGCCCGGATCGTGGCCCGCAAGGATCCCCACCGGGCCGGAGAGGTCCTGGAGGAGCTCTCCGGGACCGGGCGCACCGCGCTGGGGGACATGCGCCGCGTGATCGGGGTGCTGCGCGAGGGTCAGGACGTCGGCGCAGCCCGCCGCCCGATCGGGGAATCGCTGGAGGAGCTCTATGAGAACTTCCGCCAGGCAGGTCTGCCGCTGACGGTGAGCCTGACCGGCCCCTCCCTGCCCGAGGACGCCGGGTTCGGTCTCACCGTGCACCGGATCCTGCAGGAGTCGCTGACCAATGTGCTGCGCTACGGCCGCCAGGTCACCGATGTCAGCGTGCAGATCGAGCATCGTCCCGGACCTGAGCCCAGCGAGTCGCGCCGGCTGAGCGCCCAGGGGCTCAGCGCGGCGGATCAGGCGGCGTTGGGCATGCCCTCCTGCGGGCAGGTGGTGCTCACCGTCACCGATGACGGGGTGCACCCGGCGCAGGGGGAGCGCCGGGAATCGGTGGGCAGCGGCCAGGGCATCCACGGGATGTCCGAGCGCGCAGGCTTCTACAACGGATCGGTCTACGCAGGCCCGGCACCGCGCCGGGGCTGGATGGTGCGCGCGGTGCTGGAACCGCCGCAGAAGGGATGACCAGGTGCACAACCACCATGACGACGACGCGGCACACCCCGCACAGGCACAGGCAGCACAGCTTCACCCCGCGCAGACCCAGGAGGAGCCGCGCGGCGGGCCGCTGAAGGTGATGCTGGTCGATGATCAGCATCTGCTGCGCATGGGGTTCCGGCTGATCCTGGAGGGTGAGGAGGACCTCGAGGTCGTGGCGGAGGCCGCCGATGGGATCGAGGCGCTGCACGAGCTGAACTCCCTTGACCCGGCACGCCGCCCGGACGTGGTGCTCATGGACGTGCGGATGCCCCGGATGGACGGCATCGAGGCCACCACCCGGGTGGTCGCGCAGTTCCCGCAGACCCGGGTGATCATCCTGACCACCTTTGATCTCGACGAATACGCGTTCTCTGGGCTGCAGGCCGGCGCGAGCGCCTTCCTGCTCAAGGACGTCACCCCGGAGGACCTGGTCCAGGCGGTGCGGGTGGTGGCCGAGGGTGACGCCGTGGTGGCCCCGCGGATCACCCAGCGGCTGCTGGAGGTCTACCTGCGCGGGGCTGTCCCGGCCGAGGCCCCAACCCCACAGGACCCCCGCCCCGGTCAGCCTCGCGGGGTTCGCACAGGGGTCGACGGCGCGGCGCGCTCCCTGCCCGATGGCCGGGAGATCGCTGAGGCGATGGATGATGGGGTCCCGCGGGAGGCGCTGACCCAGCGTGAGACCGAGATGCTCTTCGCCGTGGCCGAGGGGCTCTCCAATGCGGAGATCGCGGCGAAGTTCTTCCTCTCCGAGGCCACGGTCAAGACCCACGTGCGCCGGATCCTCACCAAGCTGCAGCTCCGGGACCGGGTGCAGGCCGTGGTCTACGTGTTCCAGACCGGTCTGCTCTAGCCCGGGGTGCGGCGGCGGATCAGGTCTCGGGCTGGCTGCGGAACCGATCTGCGGCCTGGGCCTGCTCCCGGCGGTAGGAGTCGTGGTCGCGCAGCGCCTTCCGCACGGCCGAGCGGATGACCGCGTGCAGAACCTGCGCGAGGATCGCCACCAGAGTGGAATAGATGAGGAGGGTGAAGAGCAGGTTGCCTACGTCGAGGGATGACATTGCGACACGCTAGCAAGGCGCCTGATTAGGATGGCGGGCATGACATCCGAAGAGCTCGTCGAAGATCTCGCCGCCTATTTGGCCGCTTCCCCGTCTTCCTACCACGCGGCCGCCGTCGCGGCGCAGCGCCTGGTCAGCGCCGGTTTCACCCAGCTGGGAGAACACCAGGACTGGCCCGCAGAGCCCGGCGGCTATGTGGTTCTCCGCGACGGAGCCGTGCTGGCCTGGGTGGTGCCCTCCAATGCCTCTCCGACCACCCCGCTGCGGATCCTCGGTGCGCACACCGACTCCCCCGGATTCAAGCTCAAGCCCAAGTCCACGGTGATCAGCCAGGGCTGGGTGCAGGCCGGGGTCGAGGTCTACGGCGGGCCGCTGCTGAACTCCTGGCTGGATCGGGAGCTGCGCCTGGCTGGGCGTCTGGTCACCCGGGACGGAGTCACGCACCTGGCATCCACCAGCCCGGTGGCGCGGATCCCGCAGCTGGCCATCCACCTGGACCGTCAGGTCAACGAGGGGCTGAAGCTGGGCAAGCAGGCGCACACCAGCCCGGTCCTAGGGCTGGCCGGTACTTCCGAACAGGCCGCAGCCGCGGACGTGCTGGCGCTGCTGGCCGAGGCGGCCGGTGTGGACCCCTCCGAGGTGGATGGATATGACATAGTGCTGGCCGACGCCCAGCCGGCGGCGAGGTTCGGCGCGAACCAGGAGTTCTTCGCCTCGAGCCGTCTGGACAACCTCTCCTCGGTCCACGCCGGACTCACCGCCCTGCAGAGCATCGCCGATCAGGCCGAGACCGGCACGGTGATTCCGATGCTCGCCGCCTTCGACCATGAGGAGCTGGGCTCCGCCTCGCGCTCTGGTGCCGCAGGGCCGTTCCTCCAGGAGGTGCTGGAGCGGATCTATGAGGGTCTCGGCCGCGCGGCCGGTCAGCCCGGGGCCACCGCCAACCAGCGGGCACAGGCCCTGGCCGCCTCCTGGCACCTCTCCAGCGACGCCGGTCACGCAGTGCACCCGAACTACTCCGAACGCCACGATCCGGCGAACCACCCGCTGCCCAACGGCGGGCCGCTGCTGAAGATCAACGCCAACCAGCGGTACACCACCGACGCCCCGGGTGCTGCGATGTGGGCCCAGGTCTGCCGTGCCGCGGGGGTGCCCACCCAGGAGTTCGTCTCGAACAACGATCTCCCCTGCGGCTCCACGATCGGGCCGATCACCGCGACCCGGCTCGGGATCCGCACCGTGGACGTCGGCATCGCGCTGCTCTCGATGCATTCCGCGCGAGAGATGTGCGGGGTCGAGGATCTCGGTCACCTCCGGGACGCGGTGGCGAGCTTCTTCGCCACCCCGCTGCACAGCTGAGCCGACCCGTTCGTCACGCGCGGGCAAAGCCGGTACCATAGTGCAGGTTGTCTGACCTGGTTTCAGCCTGCCCTCATGCCGAGGGCCGGCCGAGCAGGACCAGATGCCGATGCAGATAGACCCTCCTGTTACGGAAATCCCGTGACCGCAAGGCCAAAGGAGGTGGGTTAACACAATGCGTCACTATGAACTGATGGTGCTCGTCGACCCCGAGGTTGATGAGCGCACCGTAGAGCCGACCCTCGGCAAGTACATGGAGGTCGTCAAGAAGGACGGCGGCTCCGTGGAGAGCGTCGACGTCTGGGGCCGACGCCGCCTGGCGTACGAGATCCAGAAGAAGACGGAAGCGGTCTACGCCGTCGTCAACTTCCACTCGACTCCCGACGCCGCCGCTGAGCTCGACCGACTGCTGCGCCTGAACGAGACGATCATGCGCACCAAGATCACCCGCCCCGAGGAACAGAAGATCGATTAATCCTCCAGGTGGACGATCCACCTGTCAGGGCGAACCAGCAACCAAGGAGCACTTCCATGGCCGGCGAGACCATCATCACCGTTGTAGGCAACCTGACGGCAGATCCAGAGCTCCGCTTCACCCCTTCGGGGGCAGCGGTCTCCAACTTTGCCATCGCGTCTACGCCGCGTTTCTTCGACCGTCAAGCGAATGAATGGAAGGACGGGGAGACCCTCTTCGTCCGTTGTTCCCTGTGGCGTGAAGCCGCAGAGAACGCCGCAGAGTCACTGACCAAGGGCACCCGCGTGATCGCCCAGGGTCGGCTCAAGGCTCGGTCGTTCCAGACCAAGGAGGGCGAGAACCGCACTTCCTGGGAGCTCGACGTCGATGAGATCGGTCCCTCGCTGCGCTTCGCCACCGCCAGCGTCCAGCGCTCGAGCGGCGGCCAGGGCGGCCGCCCGAGCGGCGGCGGCTTCGGCGGCGGTGCAGCCTTCGGCGGCGGAAACTCCGGCGGCGGCTCGTCATCCGGTGGTTCCGGCGGCTGGAGCAACGACTCCGCGCCGCAGGACCCGTGGGGCGGACAGCCCTCCGGCGGCGGAAACTGGGGAGCCCCTGACAACAACGAGCCACCGTTCTGATCTCAGCAGGCGCCACGCGCCTCTGAGCCACGGAGCAGCGGCTCAAGAACACACACTATCCACCATCCCGCATCCCACAGGTGCGGGCTCCGAGAATGAAAAGGAGCACCACGATGGCAAAGGCTGAACTCAAGAAGCCAAAGCCCAAGGCGAACCCGCTGAAGGCTGCTGACATCACGGTCATCGACTACAAGGACACCGCTCTGCTGCGGAAGTTCATTTCCGACCGAGGCAAGATCCGTGCACGCCGGGTGACCGGTGTGACTGTCCAGGAGCAGCGCAAGATCGCCCAGGCGATCAAGAACGCTCGCGAAGTCGCACTGCTGCCGTACGCCGGCGCTGGCCGCGGCTGATCCAGGACTGACTGGGAAGGAAAGGAACAACCCATGGCAAAGCTCATCCTGACTCAGGAAGTGACCGGTCTCGGCGCTTCCGGTGATGTGGTCGAGGTCAAGAGCGGCTACGCACGCAACTACCTGTTGCCGCGTGGCTTCGCACTGGCCTGGACCAAGGGCGGCGAGAAGGACGTGGAGCGCCTGCGCTCCGCTCGCAAGGCTCGCGAGATCGCAACGGTCGAGGAAGCACAGGCAGTGGCCACCAAGCTGCAGTCTGCCCCCGTGAAGATCACCGTGAAGACCGGCGACTCCGGCCGCCTGTTCGGCACCGTCGGTTCCGCACAGATCGCCGATGCAGTCGAGGCCTCCGGCCTGGGCTCCATCGACAAGCGCACCGTCGAGATCCCCGCGCGCATCAAGGCAGTCGGCAACTACAAGGCCACTGTCCGCCTGCACGCCGATGTCTCAGCGACCCTCGACCTTCAGGTCGTCGGTTCCAAGTAGGCAGCACATATCCCGGCCCTTTCGCGGCTGAGAACTGAGAAGGCCTCGGACTCCCTTGGGAGGCCGGGGCCTTCTTGTGCCCGCTATGCTGGGTCTTGTTGAAATCTTGAACAGTGTCTCGGGGAGACCGGGTCAACCGTGACGGCGCAGGGAGCAGCTATGCAGTTCGGCGTATTCAGCATCGGGGACATGACACCTGATCCCACGACCGGTCGGGTGCCCACCGAGCACGAGCGGATCCAGTCGATGGTGGCGATTGCGAAGCGGGCCGAGGAGGTCGGCCTCGACGTCTTCGCCGTGGGCCAGCACCACAACCCGCCCTTCGTGGCGCCGGCGAACCCGCCGATCCTGATGGCCTACCTGGCTGCCCAGACCACCCGGATCCAGCTCTCCACGGCGACGACGCTGATCACCACCACGGACCCGGTGCGCATTGCAGAAGACTATGCCTTCGCCCAGCACCTGGCCCAGGGCCGGGTGGATCTCACCCTGGGACGCGGGAACACCGGACCGGTCTACCCCTGGTTCGGCAAAGACATCCGCTCCGGGATTCCCCTGGCGGTGGAGAACTACGCACTGCTGCACCGGCTCTGGCGCGAGACCGAGGTCGACTTCGCCGGGCGTTTCAGGACCCCGCTGCAGGGATTCACCTCCACCCCGCGTCCACTTCACGACATCCCGCCCTTCGTCTGGCACGGGTCCATCCGGTCTCCTGAGATCGCGGAGCAGGCCGCCTACTACGGCGACGGGTTCTTCCACAACAACATCTTCTGGAACAAGGAACACACCGGGCGGATGATCGACCTCTACCGCTCCCGCTACGCGCACTACGGCCACGGGACCGAAGAGCAGGCCATCGTGGGTCTCGGGGGCCAGGTCTTCATGCGCCGCACCTCGCAGGACGCCATTCGCGAGTTCCGGCCCTACTTCGATCGGGCACCGGTCTATGGCGGCGGGCCCTCGCTGGAGGACTTCAGCGCGCAGACCCCGTTGACCGTGGGCACCCCTGAGCAGGTCATCGAACGCACGCTGAGCTTCCGGGAGTATGCCGGGGACTACCAGCGACAGCTCTTCCTGATCGACCACGCGGGGCTGCCCCTGAAGACCGTGCTGGAGCAGATCGATCTGCTCGGTGAAGAGGTGGTCCCGGTCCTTCGTAAGGAGGTGGCCGCCCGCGCCCCGCAGGGGACTCCACAGGCACCCACGCACGCCAGCCTGCTGCGCCGGCGCGAGGAGGGCCGAGATCCCGTCCCAGGCGGCGGCACAGCGGCTGTGGCCTAACCAGGTGCAGTCCCGCCCGGGTCTCCGCTGCGGGGGTCCTGCCGACTCGGCTCAGACGCGTCGCTGAAGCTCCTCGATCACGTTGATCCGCTGGTTGCTCATCAGATGCAGTGAGAGCTCGTTGGAGAGATGCTGGAACATGGCCACGCCTTGGACGCTGCTGCCTTCTTCATTGAGTCGCGGCGCGAACGAGGCGATCCCGACCTGACCTGGGAGGACTCCGATGATGCCACCGGAGATCCCCGACTTCGCCGGGATGCCGATCTGGGTCAGCCAGCGCCCCGAGGCGTCGTACATGCCGCAGGTGGCCATGATCCCCAGCGTGGTGCGGGCCGACTCTGCGGAGATCACACGCTCACCGTTCTCCGGGTTGACGCCGTTGTTCGCCAGCGTGGCGGCCATCCGGGCGATGTCCTTGACCGTGACCATGATCGAGCACTGGTCGATATATCCGCGGACCGCCTCATCCGGCTCGGTCTCCAGCGAGCCGTGGGACTTCAGCATGTGGGCGATCGCCATGTTGCGGTACGCCGTGGCGTACTCTTCCTCCGCGGCATCCCAGTCGATCTCCAGCTGGCGCCCGGCGAAGGCGGAGAGGCCGTCGAGGATCCGGGTGGTCCGGCTGCGCACCTCGGGGGTGCGTGAGAGGCTCTCTTGACCCCCGGGGTGCTGTTCGTGGCTGCTGTGGTCCACCAGATGATGTGTGGCGATGGCACCGGCATTGATCATCGGGTTCAGCGGACGTCCGGTCCCACCCTCCAGGGAGAGTTCGTTGAACGCCTCGCCGGAGGGTTCCATCCCCACCATGTCGCGGACCCGGTCCAGACCGATGTCATCCAGAGCCAGCGCATAGACGAAGGGCTTGGAGATCGATTGGATGGTGAACAGGTGTTCGTCGTCTCCCGCGGAGCACTCCTGGCCGTCGGCGGTCGCCAGGGCGAGCGCCTGCAGGTTCTCATCTGCGTCACGCAGTCGGGGGATGTAGGCGGCGAGCTTGCCGCTGACATCCTCACCGGACTCTCTGAGGACTTCGCGGAGATATGTGTTGATCGATTCTTGCACCGGGAGACTCCTGAAGTGTGGGGCTCCCTACGCTACCCGCTGGGGATCGGACCGCCTTCCTGAGCGTTCTCACCAGATTGTGGACAAGCTGTGGAAAACACGGCGACGGTACCCGCATACACTTAACGGCAGGGTTACGGCAAGGCCACACAATGGTGGAAAAATTGGTACCAGAAAACCGAAGTGCACAGTGTGAAGACCCCGTAACTGCAGGTCAGAGGCTTGACTGCACCGTTATCCGGACTCTGTCCACAGCTTCCTGCACATGTTGTGCACAAGACACGCCGCGTAGTCCACATTTTCTCCACAGGCAGGGGCATTCTGGGCTATTGCTCGTGCCCGTCCCGGGACCTACAGTGTGGAAAGTCCCTCGGACGTGAATATTGGCTGGACTCCTCCAGCGCGCATTCACGCGGAGCCGCGATCAGTGGCCGGAACGGAGACAGGGGGCTGGGAAGCGATTCCCGGTGTCCCATGCTCGACGTGTCCGAGGCCTCGGGGAATCCGAGGCGGGCCTGGTTCCGCGCCCCTGCACTGCGATGCGGGGCATGAAACGGCGGGCCTGGAGGCACATCGGATCGCCGGGACGCCGGCGAAGGGAAGGGGATCACGCACCCAGGGTTCGTGATCCTGCTGGGTGCCCGGCGATCCGATCCTCAGCGGTGGACTGCGCCCGCGACCGGATGAGCCGCGACGAAGCGCGCCACCCGGCGCGGCCACGTGTCCAGCTCCTCCGGGGTCTCGGCGATCTGCAGCCTGGAGTTCGGGATCAGCTGGTGCAGCTTCTCGGCCGTGGAGACCGGGTGCGCGTAGTCGTCGACCCAGGCCAGGATCAGGGTGGGGACCCTGAGCTCCCGCAGCGCCTCTGGATCCGGCAGATCAGTCATGCCAGCACCGCGGAAGATCGAGGGCAGCAGCTCCTGGCTCACCGCGGGGACGCGTTCCTTCTGCCGGTCAGCCAAGGCCGGCGGCGGGAGCACCTGCCGGCCCACACGGACGAAGGCGCCGATCCCTTGGTCCTCCACCAGCTGAGCCGACCTCTGATAGGTCTCGGCCTGCCCGGAGCGGGTGCCCCAGGCGGTGGGCGGGACCATCAGGGTCAGTGACGCGAAGCGGTCGGGATCGCGCAGCGCGGCATAGAGCAGGGTCGCGGCTCCCATCGAGGGGCCGGCGGCGTGGACCGTCTCACCGGGAGCGAGCTCATCGAGCAGCTCAAGGAGGTCCTCGGCGAGCCGCGGCCAGAGATAGTCCTCGGGCACCGCCCGACCAGTGGAGGAGCCGTGTCCCCGCGCGTCGTAGCGCAGCACCTGGCAGTCCGGAAGGTTCAGGGTCATATCCAGCCCGGCGCGGCGCTCCCGGGAGGCGCAGGAGGTCAGCCCGTGCAGCTGGACGAAGGTCGGCCCCTCACCGGTGATCTCATACGCGAGCTTCGCCCCGGCCGTCTGAAAAAGCCCCACGGTCTCTGACTCCTGCGTCTCAGGTGAACAACAAGTTGCGCCGGAACCATCCTGGCGTCGTGAACGCCATCTACACTACGCCGTATGCGGTTGACCAATGTGGCACAGATGCACGCCAGGCCCGGACGTCTCTCCAGCTACTCGATGGTGGCCCAGGCCGCCGCCGAACCTGATCCGAACGTCAGCGCGGGACTCGGCTTCACCGCTGGACCGCCAGGGGCCGCAGCGCCGACGCCGGATCCGCCCCGCGGGCTGCCGGTGTCCTTTGATCAGAACCGCCATGTCAGCTTCGGGTCGCGGCCCGGATCGTGGATGGCGGTTTCTTTTCAGCTCGACGGCCCGGCCTCCTTGGAAGAGATCGCTGCCGCCTGGCAGGTGGTGATCCAGCGTCACGGCACGCTGCGCACGGTCTTCGACTGGCGCCCAGAACACGCACCACGCCGCAGTGATGCAGATCATGCTCACTCCGGCCCCGGCAAGCGCTCCGGAGGCCCGATCACCGATCTGTATCTGCGGGAGGTCACCATGCTGCCCGGCGCCTGGGAACAGCTCGAGGCGCCGGAGCGTGAAAGCCGCCCGGTCGGGTTCAGCGTGCACAGCGGGACAGGGCTGCAGACCGCGCACCTTGACGCTCCGAGCGATCAGCTCAGCGCCGCCGAGGTCAAGGCGGCTCTGCGGGCGCACTTCGATTCCGTGTGTGACCCCTTCGGCACGCCCTCGCACCGGCTCTGTGTCATCGACGACGGGGAGTCTGCCGCCGTGCGGGACACCGCCGGCTCCCCGCAGATCGTGATCGGCTCCGATCACGCCCACGTGGACGCCTGGTCCCTGCTGGTGCTGGTGCGGGACTTCACCGCGGTCCTGGAGAACCTGCGAGCGGGGCGCCCGGTGGCGCATGGGCTGAAGGTGCCGGAGTCCTTCGCGGCGCACACCCTGGCGATGGAGGACAAACCGTTCCCGCCGGAGGAGATCGTCTCGCGATGGCAGGAGATCCTCCAGGCCGGGGGCGGGGTGATGCCGACGTTCCCGCTGCCGCTGGGGGACATCTCGCTGCCGGTCAGCGAGAAGGTCGAGGTCCGCGACGTGCTGGACTCGGCGGAGCTGGATGTGCTGGAGGCCCACGCCAAGGAGCAGGGGGTCCGGCTGATCGCCGTCGCCGTGTCCGTGATGACGCGGCTCTTTCGGGAGCTCGGGGACCAGCCGCTGCGCACGGTGTTCCCGGTGCACAGCCGGGACGAGCCGCGCTGGTTCGACTCGGTGGGCTGGTTCATCACCAACGCGGTGCTGGAGAACGACGACGAGAGCCTGCGCGGCAGCTACCAGGCGGTCAAGGAGGCGATCCGACTGGGCTCACATCCGATGGCTCCGATCATGCGTCCCTATGGTGGGATGCCCGCCGAGCCGGGGATGTTCGCGATGAGCTGGTTGGATCACCGTCGGCTCCCGGTCAACGTCGATCAGGCGCTGAATGCGCAGCATGTCTCGGCCGTGGTCCAGACCGACGGGGTGATGATCTGGTTCGTGGTCAACGAGGCCGGGCTGCATCTGCGCTGCCGCTATCCCGATACCCCACAGGCCCGGGAGACCATGCACACCTGGTTGGGGGCAGTGGTCGAAGGGCTGCGGGCACCGAGTATCGTGGAGGGGTGACTACCGAGCTCTACGACACTGGATCCCCGGCCGGGGTGGACTCCCGCACACCCCCGCAGGACATGGTGGCCGAGCAGTCCGTGCTTGGCGGCATGATGCTCTCCAAGGATGCCATCGCCGATGTCGTCGAGGTGCTGCGCGGCTCGGACTTCTACCGGCCCGCCCATGAGCTGATCTACGACGCGATCATCGATCTCTACGGCCGCGGCGAGCCCGCCGACGTCGTGACCATCTCGGACCATCTCACCAAGCGCGGCGAGCTCCAGCGCATCGGCGGCCCGGCCTACCTGCACAACCTGGCCCAGTCGGTGCCCACCGCCGCCAACGCCGGCTTCTATGCCCAGATCGTGCAGGAACGGGCCATCCTGCGCCGACTCGTAGACGCTGGCACCAAGATCGTGCAGCTCGGGCACACCGCCGACGGTGAGGTCGAGGGCATCGTGAACCAGGCGCAGTCGGAGATCTACAACGTCGCCGAGAACCGGCAGAGCGAGGACTACGTCTCGCTCTCCGAGGTGCTGGGACCCACCATCGATGAGATCGAGACGAACTCGGCCCACGACGGCGGGCTCACCGGGATCCCCACCGGTTTCCGCGAGCTCGATGACCTGACCCACGGCTTCCACGGCGGCCAGATGATCATCATCGCGGCCCGCCCGGCGATGGGTAAGTCCACCCTGGCGCTGGACTTCGCCCGCGCGGCCGCGGTGAACAACAAGATGACCGCCGCCTTCTTCTCCCTGGAGATGGGGCGCAATGAGATCGCGATGCGCCTGCTCTCCGCCGAGTCCCGCATCCTCTTCTCGGATCTGCGCAAGGGCAACATCCGTGACGAGGACTGGGAGAAGATGTCCGAGGCGGTGGACCGGCTCAACGACGTGCCGCTGTTCATCGATGACTCCCCGAACATGTCGCTGATGGAGATCCGGGCCAAGTGTCGCCGGCTCAAGCAGCGGAACAACCTCAAGCTCGTGGTGCTGGACTACCTGCAGCTGCTCTCCTCGGGCAAGCGGGTGGAGTCGCGCCAGCAGGAGGTCAGCGAGTTCTCCCGTACCTTGAAGCTGCTCGCCAAGGAGCTCGACGTCCCGATCATCGCGCTCTCCCAGCTCAACCGTGGCTCGGAATCACGCCCGGACAAGAAGCCGCAGGTCTCGGACCTGCGCGAATCCGGGTCCATCGAGCAGGATGCGGACATGGTGATGCTGCTGCACCGGCCCGAGGTCTACGACAAGGAGACCGAGCGCGCCGGCGAGGCCGACATCATCGTGGCGAAGAACCGTAACGGCCCGACCCGGGACATCACGGTGGCCTTCCAGGGTCACTACGCCCGCTTCCAGGACATGGCCCGGGACTTCTAGCGGTAGTCCGAGGCCTCCAGCGTGGCCGCCTCGGTGGTCTCCAGCTGGGTGATGAAGCTCCATGCATCCGGCCGGGACCCGTCGATGTCGGTGAGGCCGTAGTGCTGGGCAAGCTCGTAGGAGCTGGTCGAGAGCGTGTTCCAGCGCTCGCGTGCCGGGTCCGCCGCCAGGGCTGCGACACCGCGGGCGAGCATCGCCGGGGTCTCGGAGATGACGAATTCATAGGGCGGGACGACATCGGTCCTGCCCCGGTTGGCCTCAGCTGCGGCGCGCCAGGTCTGTTCGGTCACCCCGAAGCCCTCGAGCATCATCTCCGAACGCAGCCAGCCGGGAGAGACCGACACGGCGGTCCCGCCGTGGGCGGCGAGCTCATGCCCCTGCGCAAAGGCCAGGCGATCCACCGCGGTCTTGGTCAGATCATGAAAGACGCTCTCGCGGAAGTGTGAGGCGTTGTAGCTGCGGGTCCCGTCGGTCACCTCCACCACCACCCCGCCCGGGTGGCGGATCAGCAGCGGCAGAGCGGCATGGCTGGTGTTCAGATGCGTGGTGAACCCGGTGTCGAAGAGCTTCTTCCCGGCGTCGAGGTCGTAGTCCCACAGGGTCTTGCCGAACTCCACATAGGCCTCCCCGCCGATGTCGTTGATCAGGATGTCCAGGCGCCCCTGTTCGGCGTCGATGCGCGCGATCAGCGCCCGGACCGCTTCGATCTCGAGGTGATCCACGATCACCGGATGCGCGATGCCGCCGGCGTCGTTGATCAGCCGGGCGGTCTCCGCCACCGTCTCGGGCCGGCCGTAGTCAGACGGGTCTTCCGGCGTGGAGCGACCGGTGCAATAGGTCAGCGCGCCGCAGGCCGCGAGCTCGCGGGCGATTGCGCGACCGGCCCCGCGGGTGGCTCCGGTGACCAGTGCGACCCGGCCGGAGAGGTCGGGGTGGTGGGGGTGGCCAGCCTGGCTTGACTGAGCGTTCATGACTGCCTCCTTCAGCGGTGTGCCGTGCGCACCAGCGGCACGGGAGGGTAGAGCGGAGTGAGGCCCGTTGTGGTGGCCTCGAACCTCAGCGTCCCAGCAATCCCCGACATCTGGTGTCGGGATCTCTTTAGACTTCTGCCATGCGATCCTCACGGCTGGTGGCGCTGCTGCTCGAGCTCGGCCGCGCCCCGGTCGCCACTGCGTCCCAGCTCGCTGCGCATTACGGGGTCAGTGTGCGCACCATCGAGCGGGACATCGCGGCACTCCAGAGCATGGGGGTGCCGCTGTGGACCCGGCCCGGTCCGGGCCGCGGCGTCGGCCTGGTGAAGGGCTGGCGCTCACCGCTCACCGGTCTGACCGTCCCGGAGCTGCAGGCGTTGATCATCGGTGAGGCCGGCTCACGCGGCCTCGGTCTGGAGGCCGAATTCCAGATGGCGCGGCTGAAGATGCTCGCCGCCACGGCCACCACCGGTCAGAGCGCGGCGGTCAAGCCCGTTCAGGAGAGGTTCCTGCTCGACCATGAGGCCTGGTTCACCGAGCCTGAGCACCCCGGTGCACTTCCCACGGTGGCTCAGGCCGTGTGGTCCGGCCACCGGCTGCGGATCAGTTACCAGCGCGGCGCGGGAGGCGCCGTGAATCGGATGGTGGACCCGCTGGGACTGGTCCTCAAGGGCGAACACTGGTACCTGGTGGCGGCGCATCGGAGGTCTGCACGCACCTACCGGGTGAGCCGGATTCGCCGGGCGGAGGAGCTGCCGGAAGCGGCGTGGCGCCCTGAGGGCTTCTTCCTCGCTCAGCACTGGAGGGACTCGCGGGCGGAGTTTGAAGCCTCATTGCGCACCGTGCCGGTCCAGGTCACCGTGCCGATCACAGCCGTGGAGTTGCTGCGGGCCGCCACGCCGGGAGCCGCGATGCGGCGGCTCGGGGCGTCCTCATGCGCCACGGCCCAGGCAGTGAGCTCGGCTGGCGCCATCTCGGCTGGCACCATCTCGGGTGGCACCACCGCTGCCGAGGGCGGGCCCGTGAACCCTGAGCGGGCGGGCTTCGAGCTGCGGCTGGAGAGCCTCGAGGTCGCCGCGTCCCAGCTCATCTCGGTGCCAGGCGTGGAGGTGCTCTCCCCGGATGCCCTGCGCCACATGGTGCTTGCACGGGCTGAGGAGCTGGTGGCGCGCCACCGCCGCGCGGCGGGCGCTAGAAGGCGCCCAGGATGACGTCGAGGAAGGTGAACCCCACGGCACCGTAGAGCAGGCCGATCCACAGTGCGTGGGTCATGGACTTCCAGAACTGGCCGGTGGCGATGAGCAGGCCGAAGGCCGCCGGGGTGCACGCCATCGCGTAGCCGCCCACCAGGAGCCAGAGTCCGGTGAACTCGCCCAGGGCCAGCATGTAGAAGCCGACCCCGATGGTCCAGATCATGGTGAACTCGAAGAGCATCGCTGCGATCACCACGGCGACGACCACGGCCCAGAGGTACCGGCCCCAGTCTCCTGCGAACTTCCGCAGACCACTGGGCGCGGCAGAGGCCGGACCCGACGTGGCGCGTCCGCCCGCTCGGGGACCGTGGGTGCCAGGCCTGCCCGGCGCGCCGGATCTTCCTCTAGCTCCGGTTCGGGTTGCGGCTCCGGTCCGGGTTGCGGTTCGGGCTCGTGGTGCGCTGCCTGTCTTTGCTGCGCTGCCGGTTCGGACGCCGCCCCTGGAGGTGTTGCGTGGACCCGTTCCAGCGCGCGGGCCTGTGCCAGCACGTGAGCCAGAGCCAGCGCGCGGGCCCGGGTTGCTTCGGCTCGAAGAGGCCGTTCTCCGCGAGGGCGACGCCGATGCGCCGGAGGGCCCCCTGGAGGCGGAGTTCTTCGAGGCGGGCTTCTTCCCGGCCGACTTCTTGCAGGTGCTCACAGCGTGTCAGCGTACCGGGCATTTCGGGTGAGAAGCGGACCGGCGACGCCGAGGGCCAGCCGGGATCCGGGGAGGTGCGCTCGGCGTCGGATTCCGGTCAGATCCTGCCCAGGTAGGGGAGCACCAGGAGAAACGCGAGCACCCCGATGCCGAGTCCCAGCGTGATCGCAACGGCGGCATCGGAGTGGGAACGCCCGAGCCCGGGGTTGTGCCGGGCTGCGGAGTCCTGGGTCGAGGGGTCAAGCTCGCGGTGTTCGGATCCTGCGGGATGAGACGACATTCGTGCACCTCGCTTGGCAGCTCTCTGCCGGTAGATGGTCAGTGCGCTCTGAGCGAAGTCTAGGCAGAGTCTCTGAGAATGAGCTGGTCGGGAGGTAAATCCTTGCCGGGCGGGCTGGTGGCCCGGCAGAATCCTCGGTGTCCCAGCGCCTCAGCGCCTCAGTGACTCGGCGCCTCAGCGCCTGAGTGCCCAAGTGTCTCAAGGGCCGCAGTGTCTCAGTGCCCCAGCGGCTCAGTGACTCAGTGCAGCAGGCCGGCGGGCACGTCGAGGTCTGGCTCGGGGCGCAGCGACTCGGTGATCAGCAGGTCCAGCGCGAGCACCGCCTGGGCCAGGCTCACCTCGGACCCGGGGCGGTCCAGGTCCGGGACATGGACGAACCCGGCCGCACGGGCGCCGGGTCCGGGTCCGGTGGTGTGCAGCAGGGCGTAGAGCAGGCTGTTGCACACGAAGCTGCCGGCGCTGAGCGAGAGCGTCACAGGGATTCCCTCGGCGTCGATGAGGGCATGTGCGGCCTTCAGCCGCAGGGTGGAGAACATCGCCGTCGGTCCGCCCGGGACCACGGGTTCTCCGGCGGGCTGGTGGCCGGCGTTGTCCGGGATCCGGGCATCACGGAGATTCAGGCCCACGCGCTCCAGCCGGACCGCCTCGGTGCCGGCCGCCAGGCCTACCGCGATCACCAGGTCGGGGTCGGTCTCGGCGATCTGCTCTTCCATGAGCTGCGCGCTGGCCTCGAACTCCACCGGCAGCAGCGCTGTGCGCACGGTGATCTCTCCGTGCACCGCCTGGGCGCGCAGCTGCGCACGTTCGGCGCGTTCGGCCAGTTCTGTGACAACGTTCCAGGAGGGGTTGTGGTCCATGCCGGCAAAGGGCTGGAACCCGGTGAGCAGCACCGTGTGGACAGGTCTCGCAGCGCCTGCGACTGTCTCGGCCGGGGCGGGGGAGGTCACAGCGCGTGGGCCGCCGCGGACGGAGCCACGTCGAGCAGGCGGATGCTGCGACTGATGCGCTCCAGAGCCGCGGTGAGCTTGGGAATCGCCGCTGGAGAGATCAGCACGAGCACGGATCCGCCGAAGCCGCCGCCGATGAGCCGGGCGCCTTCTGCCCCCTGGGCCAGCGCGGTCTCCACGACCATGTCGGCGACGTCGAAGGAGACCTCCGCGTCGTCGCGCATGCTCATATGGCCCGCGGTCAGGATGTCCCCGATGGTGGAGGCGATGTGGCGCACCCCGTAGGAATCCCCGGAGAGCAGATGGTGCAGCTTCTCAGACCGCACCATCTCGGTCAGCGCGTGTCGGAGTCGACGCCGGCAGGCGGCGATGCTGCGACCCTCCAGGGTCTCCAGCTGCTCGGAGAGTCGATCGAACTCCTCAAGCACGTGGGTGACGTCGGCCTTGCGCGGACGCTCGGGAAGCGCATCGCGCAGCCGGTCGAGGCCCAACAGAGCGGTGGCGGCCTCGGCGTCGGCGCGACGCTGGCCGAACTGGCCATCGGCAAGGCGGTGAGCCTCCCCGGTGTCCACGGCGATCAGCCGGTAACCGCGCAGGATGCAGCCGATGTCCAAGGGGGTGACGCTGAAATCCCGGCAGTCCAGAGAGAGCACCTTTCCAGGGCGGGCGCGCAGTGCGGCGGACTGATCCAGACCACCGGTGCCGGCGCCGACCACCTCCACCTCGGCGCGCACGCAGGCGGAGGCGAGTTCCTTGCGGTGCTGCTTGGTGAGCGCGGCATTGAGGTTCTGCAGCGGGTTCTCCTGGCCGAACGGAGTGCCCAGGGCGAGGAAGGCCAGGATGGAGGCGCATTCCAGGGCCGCCGAGGAGGAGAGCCCTCCGCCGATGGGCAGCGTGGAGAGCACCAGCAGGTCGGCGCCGAAATCCGGGTCGACCTGGAACTCCGGTTGGGAGTCGCCGAGTTCCCGCAGTGCCCAGAGGACCCCGGAGACGTACTGGCTCCAATGACCAGTGGCTTCGACGGCGGCGCCGGGGCCTATCGCGTCGGGGGCCACCGTGGTGACCCCGTCATCAAGGGAAGGGTCCAGGGTGCGCAGGCGGAGCTGGCCGTCGGTGCGCGGGGCGGCGGCGACATAGGTTCCGTGGGCCAGGGCCAGGGGCAGGCAGCGACCGGCGTGGAAGTCGATGTGCTCACCGTTGAGATTGGCCCGCCCCGGTGCGAACCAGGTGCCCGAAGCTGCCCGGCCATACTCCTGTTGGAAGCGGGTGACCAGGTCAGATTGAATCTCTTGCGGCTCGCCGGGGGCGAGCCAGACGGCATCGGTAGTTCGCACGGTATTCCATTGTGCCATCCACAGTGGCGTGGTGTTCTATGGGAGTGACCGGCGCTCAGCGTCTGCGGCTGACCCCCTAGGCTTTTCCGTTCAATTTTGAAATACTTGCCGTGCATTCGCGGACCAGGGACTGAAGGAGACGGCGATGAGCAGCGGTGAACTGCAGGAGCAGGTCTGCATCAACGGGCCCTATACCTTCGAGGGCCTGCGCGACGGAGTGACCCGCGCGCAGGACGGGGTGGAGCTGCTGGAGCCGCGCACGGTGCCGCTGGGCGGGCCGCGCGCCATGAACGTGCGCCGCACCCTGCCGCAGCGGGCTCGGTCCCTGGTGGGTGCCTGGTGCTTCCTGGACTTCTACGGTCCCGATGACCTCACCCAGGCCACGCCGATGCGGGTGCCCCGGCATCCGCACACCGGGCTGGCCACCGTCTCCTGGCTCTTCGAGGGCCGGATCGACCACATGGACTCCGCCGGGAACTGGGCCACCGTGCGTCCCGGTGAGGTGGCGGTGATGAACGCCGGCAGCGGCATCAGCCACTCGGAGTACTCCACGGCCGATACGACGGTGCTCCACGGCGCCCAGTTCTGGTACGCCTTCCCCGATGAGCACCGCTTCGTGGCACCCTCGCTCGAGACCCACCGCCCAGACCCGGTCCGCGGACCCGGCTGGGAGGCGCGGATCTTCCTGGGTGAGCTGCTTGGGCGGCGCTCGCCGGTGCCCACCTACCTCCCGCTCACCGGGGCGCAGCTGCGCCTGGAGCCCGGAACCGTGCTGGAGATCGAGGTCCCCGCCGAGCATGAGCATGGACTGCTGCGGATTGCGGGCGCGGTGCGGCTCAACGGCGCCCTGGTCGAGGAGGACCACCTGGCAGTCACCGAGACCGGGAACACCGTGTTGCGTGTCCAGGCCCTCGACGAGCCGGTTCTTGCCCTGCTGATCGGCGGGGAGCCCCTGGGGGAGCAGATCGTGATGTGGTGGAACTTCGTCGGGCGCAGCCACGAGGAGATCGTGGCCTTCCGGAACGCCTACCAGGCTGAGATGGGGTTCGAGCCGGCAGCCGAGGACTCCCCGTTGCACACCGTCTCCGATGCCACGGGAGGCGTGCGAGGTGGCGGACCCAGGCCGGGCGACTCCACGCAGGGCGCCCCCACCGAGCGTGCCGCCCGGGCGGATGGCTCCGAGCATCAGGTGACGGTCCCGCTCGGGGCCCTGGGTGACCCGGTGCACGGAGGACTCCGCGATGCGCTGGCCGAGACCCGTTACGACGACGGGCGGAGCTTTCCGCAGTTCGGCGACTTCCCGCCGGGACAGGCCGCGCCGTTGCCGGCCCCCGAGCTGCCCAACACCCGGATGAAGCCCCGCGGCTGAGACGCGGACCTGGCCCCTGGAACTCTCATGGGTCCCGGCAGCTCGGCCGCCGAGTGATCCGTGCCCAGCCGAGGAAAGGCCCTTCCGCCCGGAGGAGCCCTGCCCTAGCCTGGCCTTCCGGGAGGGAATCGCCTGTCGGAGACACGTGGAGGCATGGCCATGAAGTGTCCAGGGAAAGTATTCGTCGTGACCGGAGGAGGCGCCGGCATAGGCCGTGCCGTCGTGCTTGAGCTGCTCGCCCGCGGTGCCCGGGTGGCCGCCGTCGACCTCAATCCGGAGTCGCTGCAGGAGACCGTCGAGCTGGCGCAGGCGGGGGAGCGGCTGAGCACCCACACCCTGAACATCATCGACCGCGACGCGGTCGCAGAGCTGCCCGGGCTCATGGCTGCGGCCCACGGCCCGGTGGACGGACTGATCAACGTCGCCGGGATCATCCAGCCCTTCGTCTCCGTGGAAGATCTGGATCTGGAGGTCGTGGAACGGGTCATGGACGTGAACTTCTGGGGCACCCTGCACACGGTCAAGGCCTTCCTGCCGGGACTCAGGGCCCGGCCCGAGGCCTCGGTGGTCAATGTGATCAGCATGGGCGCCCTGCTCCCGGTGCCGGGACAGTCGGCCTATGGTGCCTCCAAGGCTGCGGTGCGGATGCTCACCGAGGGGCTCTACGCCGAGCTGCAGGGCACCGCAGTGCGGGTCACCGAGGTCTTCCCCGGTGCGGTGCGCACTGAGATCAGCGCCCACTCCGGGGTGGATCTCAGCGGCATCTCAGCGGCTGAGGCCAAGGTCACGAGCCCTCAGGAGGCGGCACGGATCCTGGTGGACGCGGTGGAGAAGAAGCGCTTCCGTGTGATGATCGGCAACGACGCCCTGCTCTTCGACCTGCTCGCGCGGATCGCCCCGCGCCGGGGGATCGCGATGATCGCCAAGAAGATGCAGGGCCTGCTCGTCCAGCGCACGGCGGCGGCCGGAGTGTGACGCACTCGAACGAGGCGGCCTCCCCGAAGGCCACCTCGTCTGGCCTCTTCGCCGTTGTGAAAGACTTGAGCGCGCTCTGGCGGCGAGCGCGCCGAGGAGCAGCGAGCAGGAGGCACAGTGAGCGAGAACCCACAGCGGGGACGGTTGAGCGCGCGGCTGCTGGCCCACGGCACCGAGCCTGACCCCCGGTTCACCCTGGCCAATGAACGGACCTTTCTGGCCTGGATCCGCACCGCCCTGGCCTTCCTGGCCGGGGGTGTCGCTGTGGAGGCCTTCGCCGCCGAGGTGTTCGCGGACCCGTACCGCACCGTGGTCTCCGTGCTGACGATCAGCGTGGGGCTGCTGATCAGCGTGGGCGCGGCGCTGCGCTGGCTCAATGTGGAGCGCAGCATGCGCCTGGGTCACCCGCTGCCGATGCCGCTGATCATCCCGCTGCTGAGCTTCGCCTCAGGGGTCGCCATGGCCGTGATCATCGTGCTGGTGGTGCTGGACTGATGTCCCCGGCCGCGCCGCTGCATGCAGATCCAGGTCTGCAGCCAGAACGCACGGTGCTCTCCTGGGGCCGCACCATGATGCTCTTCGCCGTGGTGGGCGCGGTCTTTCTGCGCTGGCTGCCGCACTACGGGTTCTGGACCCTGGGGCTGACGCTGAGCTGCGCCGTCGTCGCCGGCGCCATCTACCTGACCCAGCGGCGCCGGTATTCGCGGCAGTCCCGAGGGATCGCCGCAGAGCAGGTGGAGGCGGACGTGCCCGCGGTGCTGATCACGACCCTGGCCACCGTGGTGCTTGGCCTGCTGGGCATCCTCGCGGTGCTCGCCTGATCCACTGGTGAGCGCGGCCAGTCCGGGTCTGGACCTGAGCTGAACAGCAACTGGTCTCCGCGTTGGGCTCCGCGTGCTACGTTTCGCGCTCGATTACCAATGAGGAGGTCCGTGCCTTGTCGAAGAAAATGATGACCACTGGTTTCGCGCTGGCCGGAGTGCTGGCCCTGGCCGCCTGCAGCGATGCGCCTGCCGCCGACGACGGCGACGCGAACGCCCAAGAACAGAGCGCCGAAGCCGGCGCGGAGTCTCCGGAGGCCGGGGCCGAGCAGCCCGAGATGCCGGAGGCTGACACCTCGGACATCCCTGAGGTCGTGGCCGAGGTCAACGGCGAGGAGCTCAGCGGCGAGGACTTCACCGTGCTCTACGAGTCCCAGTTCCAGCAGATGGCGATGCAGTCGCAGATCTCCGGCGAGGAGCCGGACCAGGATCAGCTCAAGGAGCAGACCCTGGAGTCGATGATCGGCAACGAGCTGCTGCTCCAGGACGCCGAGGATGAGGGCTACGAAGCCTCCTCCGATGAGATCGAGGCGATCATCAGCGACGCCGCGGAGAACGTCGGCATGGAGTCCTCTGAAGAGTTCATCGAGGCCTATGAGGACCAGGGCATGGATGAGGAGCAGCTGAGGCAGGACGCCGAGAGTCAGGTGCTGATCAACCAGGTGCTCGATGACCTGGAGGTCCCCGAGCCCTCCGAGGAGGAGCTCCGGGAGCTCTACGACGAGGCCGTCGCCGCCCAGGAGGATGCACCCAGCCCCGAGGGTGCTGAGGGCGCCGAAGAGGACGAGATGCCCTCCTTCGAGGAGGCCCGCGATGATCTCGAGACGCAGGCCACCGATGAAGCCCGCAATGAGGCCGCAGTGGCCCATGTCGATGACCTGAGGTCCGATGCAGAGGTGACGACCAACCTGTGACCCCGGCGGGTCGGTGAGTCAGGCGGGCCGGTGACCCCGGCAGGTCTGTGGCCCCGGCGGGCCGGTGGCTCACCGCGAACTGCGGATCAGGAGCGGCTGTGCCGCAGCAGCCCGCAGGCCTGGGCGGCGGTGTCCTCGATGAGCTCCGGTGCCCGGTGCAGCAGGTCCTGCAGCGAGGCCGCTCCCGGGGCGATCGAGAACGCTGCGGTCAGCCCGGCGGCTCGGCACTGCTCCGCGCTGAGCTGGACCGCGCCGGCGATCACGAGCACCGCCGCCTCGCGGGGGGCATGCCGGCGCACCGCCTGGACCACCTTGCCGCCCAGGGACTGGGCATCCAGTGAACCCTCCCCGGTGATCACCAGATCCGCCTCGGCGAGGGTCTGCTCCAGGTCCAACGCCTCGGCGACCATCTGGGCGCCGGGCAGGATCTCTGCGCCCAGCAGCACCGCCATGGTCAGCGGCATTCCCCCGGCGGCGCCGAATCCAGGGGTCTCACACAGCTGCTGGGGATCATCACCGGCGTGGGCCCCCAGCGTCTCGGCCAGATGACGCAGACCCTCGTCCAGAAGCTGGACATCCTGCGTCGTCGCGCCCTTCTGCGGTCCGAACACCGCCGCGGCACCGCGCTCGCCGGTGAGCGGATTCTCCACGTCCACCGCGATCCGCCAGCTCACCTGGTGGGCTCTGGGATCCAGGCCGGTGAGATCCACGGCGCTGATCCTCCCCAGACCGGCACCGCCAGGGGGCACCGGTTCACCCGCGGCGTCGAGGAACTCTGCGCCCAGGGCGCGCAGCAGCCCGGTCCCGCCGTCGGTGCTGGCGGAGCCGCCGATGCAGAGCAGGATCTCGGTGCATTCTGGGTCCTTGAGCAGGGCGCGGGCGATCAGCCCCACCCCAAAGCTGTCCGCGCGCAGCGGCGCTGGGGCGACATCGGAGACCTGGGGCAGCCCATTGCCCTGCGCCGCCTCGATCACCCCGCTGCGCCCGTCCGCGGAGCGTCCGTACTGCGCGGTGACCGGCCGGCCCAGCGCGTCGCAGACCTCGACGGTCTCGGCGGGGCGGCCCCATGCGGCCAGCAGCGCCTCGAGCGTGCCTTCCCCGCCGTCGGCGAAGGGCAGCTCGATGATCCCCGCCGACGGATAGACCTGTCGGGCGCCGCGGGCCAGCGCCGCGGCGGCTTCGGCGGCACTGGCAGAGCCCTTGAAGGAGTCGGGGACGCAGACGATGCGCTCCACGGCATCCGCGGTGGTGCTCATCGGTCTGCGATCCGCCATCTTCTCCGGTCCTAGTCGAGGTAGGTGTTCGCGATGTACACGTCACAGCCGGCGTTGTGCGACACGGAGTTCGCGACACTTCCGAGCACCCGACGGGCCCCCCGCATGCGCTGGTTTCCGACGACGAGCATCGAGGCGCCGGTCTTCTCCGCGTAGTCGATGAGTGCCTCGGCGGGCTTGCCCTGGGCCGACCCGGCATGGATCTTCAGTCCTGGGGTGCGCAGCCCGCGGACCACCTGCTCGGCGATGTAGAGCGCGTTGTCCGAACCCGAGACCACCCACTGGTCTGATCCGCTGTTCACGTGTTCGATGCTGGCATCGGTGTGTGCGGAGACGATGTGCAGCGGGACACCGAGCTTCAGCGCCAGATCGCGAGCCTTCTTGGCGGCACGCTCAGCAGTGGGACTTCCGTCCACACCGACGACGATGGGTCCTGTCATGATGATCTCCTTCTATCGGATGTGATGTGAACCGCAGATCACCTTACTGGAGCATCGAGAGCTGGGACACTGCCGCGCAGTGCGGGCAGCACCAGCTGCTCATAGCGCTGCGTCATGGTCTCCAGCGTGGTGGCGGCGTCCTGGTCGTTGATCGCCTGGTTGAAGATCTCCACCTCCACCGGACCGGTGTAGCCGGCCTCCGCCACCCAGCGGCTGATGGTGGGGAAGTCCACGTAGCCGTCGCCCATCATGCCTCGGGACTTCAGCGCGTCGGCGGCCAGCGGCAGGTTGAAATCACAGACCTGGTAGCTGGCGATGCGCTGCTCGGCACCGGCGCGGGCGATCATCTCGCGCAGCTGCGGGTCCCACCAGACATGGAACGTGTCGACGACGACGCCGACCGTCTCGGCCGGGTGCGGGGCCGCCAGATCCAGGGCCTCGCCCAGGGTGGAGAGCACCGCGCGGTCCGCTGCGTACATCGGGTGCAGCGGCTCCAGGACCAGCCGGACCCCATGTTCGGCGGCGTAGGGGACCAGCTCGGCGAGGCCCTCGGCGACGCGTCCCCGGGCTCCAAGGATGTCCTTGTCCGCACTCATCTTCTGTGCGGCGCCGCCGCTGCCAGCGAGGAGGTGCGCGGCCGCCGGCAGTCCGCCGACGACCATGATCAGCTCGGCCGTCCCGATCATCGCCGCCTCGCGGATCGCGGCCCGGTTCGACTCCAGGGCGGCGCGGCGCCCCTGGTGGTCCGCCGGGGTGAGGAACCCGCCGCGGCACAGGGTCGTGGCGGTGAGTCCGGCTCCGGCGATGAGCGCCGCGGCCTTCTCGGCCCCGCCGGCCTGCTCCAGGAGGTGACGCCAGGGGCCGATGTGCTTGAGTCCCGAGGTGGCGACCGCCTCGACCGCCTCTTCCAGCGTGAGGTTCGGGGTCGTGCCGGTGTTCAGCGAGAGTTCGAAGCTCATGTGAGTCCTCCGGTCGTGAGCAGTGCGGTCATCCGCTGCGCCGCCAGCTGCGGGTCGCGCAGCAGCCCGGCCTGATCGGCGAGCACGAAGGTGTGCGCCAGGTGGGTCAGCGAGCGTCCGGAATGCAGCCCGCCCACCAGCTGGAATCCGCTCTGATGGCCGTTGAGCCAGGCCAGGAACGCGATCCCGGTCTTGTAGTACAAGGTGGGGGCGGCGAAGATGTGCTTGCCCAGCGCCCGGGTGGAGTCCATGATCTGACGGCCGCGCTCCGGGTCACCGGCGTCGTAGGCCTGCAGCGCTGCGGAGGCCGCCGGGTAGATCGCCGCGAAGATGCCCAGCAGCGCATCGGAATGGACGCCGTCCTCACCGTGGATCAGCTCCGGATAGTTGAAGTCATCTCCGGTATAGAGGCGCACGCCCTCGGGCAGATCCGCGCGCAGCTGTTTCTCATGCGCGGCGTCGAGCAGCGAGACCTTCACGCCGTCGACCTTCTCGGCGTTCTCCCGGATCAGCGTCAGGAAGGTGGCCGTCGCGGCCGGGACATCGGTGGAGCCCCAGTAGCCGGTGAGCGCGGGGTCGAACATGGTGCCCAGCCA
Source organism: Nesterenkonia sandarakina (assembly GCF_014138825.1). Classification (NCBI taxonomy): domain Bacteria; kingdom Bacillati; phylum Actinomycetota; class Actinomycetes; order Micrococcales; family Micrococcaceae; genus Nesterenkonia; species Nesterenkonia sandarakina. The sequence goes on from NZ_JACJIH010000001.1 coordinate 2,287,349, forward strand.
GTGCAGGATCACCGGCTCCTTGGCCTGATCGAGCAGCTGCGAGTAGACCGTGAGGTAGTCCTCGGGGCCGCTGGCCACCTTCGCCAGGGCGCGAGAGGCCATCAGGATCACCTTCGCGCCGGAGTCCTCGACCACCGCGAGCTGTTCCTGATAGGCGGCGAGCACGGACTGCAGACCCGCCGGTCCCGGCTCGACCGAGTCGGGACCGAGCTGATCGGTGCCGGCGCCGCAGGCGATCAGGTCCCGCACCGAACGGCCGACCACCGCCGGATGCCGCTGGGTGCGCACCACCGTGGCGGCCTCGGCGGCCGAACGGCGGATCAGGTCCTTGGTCGAGGCCCAGTCCAGGCCCATGCCGCGCTGGGCGGTGTCCATGGCATCGGCGACGCCGAGCCCGTAGGACCACAGCTCATGCCGGTAGGCCAGAGTGGCCTCCCAGTCCAGCTGCGCGGGGGCGCCGGGGACGTTCTCCGCCGACATCACTGGCACCACGTGGGCCGCGGCGTAGACCTTCCGGGAGGTCAGCGGGGTGCTGGGCGGGGCGAAGTCAGCGGGACCGGACATCGTGTAGTCCAGCAGCTGACCCTCCGGGGAGGGCAGGCGCAGCGTGGGCAGGGCGCCCGTGGAGGCCCGTGCGGGGTCGGTCGTCGCGGGGTCAGAGATTCCAGGGCCGGGGGCTTGAGAGTCGGGGGTTTCAGAGTCGGTGACCGCTGCCGGGCTGTGGGTGCTCATAGGGTGATCTCCGGGATGTCGAGGGTGCGGCGTTCTGCGGCGGACTGCAGCCCGAGCTCGGCCAGCTGGACGCCGCGGGCGGCGGAGAGCAGACCGAAGCGGTGCTCGCGGCCGGCGACGGCGTCGGCCAGGAACTCCTCCCACTGCGCCTTGAAGCCGTTGTCCAGATCGCCGTTGGCCGGGACCTCGCTCCACTGGTCGCGGAAGGACTCGGTGACCGGCAGGTCCGGGTTCCAGACCGGCTTCGGGGTGTGGGCGCGCTGCTGGGCCACGCATTTGTTCAACCCGGCCACCGCGGAGCCGTGGGTGCCGTCGATCTGGAACTCCACCAGCTCGTCGCGGTAGACGCGCACGGCCCAGGAGGAGTTGATCTGGCCGATGACCTGATCACCCTCAGGCGTCTCGAGCTCGAAGATGCCGTAGGCGGCGTCGTCGGCGTCCGCGGTGTAGGCCTCGCCGTACTCGTCCCAGCGCTGCGGGATGTGTGTGGCGGTCTTGGAGGTGACGGTCTTGACTGTGCCGATGATGCCCTCGAGCACGTAGTTCCAGTGGCAGTACATATCGGTGGTCATCGACCCGCCGTCGGCCAGCCGGTAGTTCCAGGAAGGGCGCTGGGCGGGCTGGTGGTCACCCTCGAAGACCCAGTAGCCGAACTCCCCGCGCAGCGAGAGGATGCGGCCGAAGAAGCCCTCCTCCACCAGGCGGCGCAGCTTCACCAGACCCGGGAGGTAGAGCTTGTCGTGGACGACGCCGGCGGTGATGCCCGCGGCTTTGGCCTGGCGGGCCAGGTCCACGGCCTCTTCCAGGGTCTCGGCGGTCGGCTTCTCGGTGAAGACGTGCTTGCCGGCGCCGATGGCCTTGGAGAGCGTGGCATAGCGCAGCGAGGTCATCGAGGCGTCGAAGACGATGTCCACGGAGGGATCATTGATCACGGCGTCGAGGTCGGTGCTGCAGTGCTCCACGTCATGCTTGGCGGCGAGCTCCTTGATCTTCGCCTCGTTGCGTCCGATCAGGATGGGCTCCACGGTGATCTTGGATCCGTCAGCCAGGGTGATTCCACCCTGATCACGGATGGGCAGGATCGAACGCAGCAGGTGCTGACGGTATCCCATTCGGCCGGTGACGCCGTTCATGGCGATGCGCAGGACGCGTGGTTCAGACATGGGGGAACTCCTTGCAGGCGAGTGGGAATGCGCTTTCCAAACTATTCTCACCCAGTTAGTTGTGTCAAACGTCACAATTGATGATCGGTGTCCGCGTGCGGATGTGGCAGGATCATCTCGAGCAGTGGGGAGAGGAGCCGCGGGGTGAGCGGGGCGAAGCGCAGGGGTGCCAGGCGGCCTTCGATGATCGACGTCGCCAAGCACGCCGGTGTCTCCCACCAGAGCGTCTCCCGGGTGCTGAACGCCCCGGAGACCGTCCACCCGGACACTCGGGAGCGGATCGAGCGCTCCATGGCCACCCTGGGCTACCGGCGCAACAGCCAGGCCCGGGCGCTGAAGACCCAGAGCACCGGCCTGATCGGCGTGGTCAGCCAGGGTGACACCGACTTCGGTCCCACCCGGATGACCTGGGCGATCGAGAATGCCGCCCGGCAGCGCGGCTACGCCACCGCGCTCAGCGTGGTCCGGGACCAGCGTGCCGAGACCGTGGAGTCCACACTGGACTTCTTCCTCAGCCACGGCATCGAGGGGATCGTGGTGATCACCCCGGTCCCGGCCCTGGCCGAGGCGGCCAAGCAGCTCTCCGCCCGGGTGCCGCTGGTGCTGGTCACCTCCGGGCTCTGGCCGGCCGGAAACATGAACGTGGCCGGGATCGATCAGGAGCTCGGGGCGCGCCGGGCCACCCAGCACCTGATCGACCGCGGCCACCGAGCCATCGCGCACATCGCCGGACCGATGGACTGGTTCGATGCCCGCGGCCGGGTGGTCGGGTGGCGCCAGGCGCTCGCCGTCGCCGATCTCAGTGCGCCGCGGATGATCCGCGCCTCCGGCTGGACCGCCGAAGCCGGCTACGACGCCGCCCAGCAGCTCTTCACCGGGCAGCCGCTGCCGGACGCCATCTTCGCGTCGAACGATTTCATCGCCCTGGGCCTGATCCGGGCGCTCTCCGAGCGCGGGCTCTCGGTGCCCGGAGACATCTCGGTGGTCGGGTTCGACGATGTGGATGCCGCCGGGTACTTCTCCCCTCCGCTGACCACGGTGCGTCAGCCCTTCGAAGAAGCCGGCCGCGCCGCCCTGGAGCTGCTGCTCGACGTCAGCGATGGGCTGACCCACGTGCCGAACTTCATCTCCCCGGAGCTGGTCGAGCGCGGCTCCACCGACTTCCACGACTGAAAAGAAATTCTCTACAGGTCTTGACGCGGCTGACGATGTTAACGTTAACATTGCTGAGACGCAGATCACGTGACTCAAGTCACGATCTCGATCACGTTCACGGGCAGTTTTCGGTCACCGCCGGCCCGGAGTCAGTTTCAGTTCGAGGAAGAACGGTGTTCAATGTCTACTGCGGATGCAGTCGTCATCGGTGTTGACTACGGCACACTCTCCGGTCGGGCCCTGGTGGTCCGGGTCAGCGACGGAGCGGAGCTGGGCTCTGCCGTCCACGAATACGCCCACGGGGTCATGGACGAGGCGCTCACCGCCCACCGCGGAGAGCCGCTGCCCCCAGAGTGGGCGCTGCAGGTTCCTGGCGACTACGTCGAGGTGCTCAAGATCGCCGTGCCGGCGGCCCTGCGTGACGCCGGCGTCGACCCCGGCCAGGTCATCGGCATCGCCACCGACTTCACCGCCTGCACCATGGTGCCGACCACGACCGAGGGCACTCCGCTCAGCGAGCTGAAGGAGTACGCCGATCGACCCCATGCCTACGTCAAGCTCTGGAAGCACCACGCGGCCCAGGCTCAGGCCGACCGGATCAACGAGCTCGCCCATTCCCGCGCGGAATCCTGGATCGGACGCTACGGCGGGTTCATCTCCTCGGAGTGGGAGTTCGCCAAGGGACTCCAGGTCCTTGAGGAGGACCCGGAGATCTACGCCGTGATGGATCACTGGGTGGAGGCCGCCGACTGGATCGTCTGGCAGCTGACCGGAGAATACGTGCGCAACGCCTGCACTGCGGGCTATAAGGGGATCTACCAGGACGGCAGCTACCCGGCCCCGGACTTCCTGCGTGCGCTGAACCCCGGGTTCTCCGGGTTCGTCGCCGAGAAGCTCGATCATCGGATCGGTCAGCTGGGGGAGCGCGCCGGGGGCCTCAGCGCCGCGGCGGCCGTATGGACCGGGCTGCCCGAGGGCATCGCCGTGGCCGTGGGCAACGTCGACGCCCACGTCACCGCACCCGCCGCCGACGCGGTGGCCCCGGGACAGATGGTCGCGATCATGGGCACCTCCACCTGTCATGTGATGAACGGGGACCGGCTGGCGGAGGTGCCGGGCATGTGCGGCGCCGTCCACGGTGGGATCACTGCCGGGCTGTGGGGCTATGAGGCCGGACAGTCCGGAGTCGGGGACATCTTCGCCTGGTATGTGGAGCACCAGGTTCCGGGACGGGTCAGCACCGAGGCCGAGCGCCGCGGGCTCAGCGTCCATGAGCTGCTCACCGAGAAGGCCGCCGCCCAACCGGTCGGGGCGCACGGGCTGGTGGCCCTGGACTGGCACTCCGGGAACCGATCGGTGCTGGTGGACCACGAGCTCTCCGGCCTGCTGCTCGGGGTGACCCTGGCCACCAGGCCCGAGGACGTGTACCGCGCCCTGCTGGAGTCCACGGCCTTCGGCACGCGAACCATCATCGAGGCCTTCAACAGCTCCGGGGTCCCGGTGACCGAGCTGGTCGTCGCCGGCGGGCTGCTGCGCAATCCGTTCCTGATGCAGCTCTACGCCGATATCACCGGGCTGCCGATCTCCACCATCATCTCCACGCAGGGACCCGCGCTGGGCTCGGCCATCCACGCCGCGGTCGCCGCGGGGGCCTACCCGGACGCCTCCACCGCCGGGTCGGTCATGGGTGGACGCCGGAAGAACGCCTACACCCCGCAGCCTGAGGCGGTGGCGGCCTACGACGAGCTCTACGCGGAGTACCGGGGATTGCACGATCACTTCGGGCGCGGCGGAGACGACGTCATGCGCCGGCTCAAGGCCATCCGGCGTCGCGCCCATCAGCAGGAGGTCAGCGCATGAATGCCCTGCATCTGAACGATTTCTCGGCCTCCGCCCAGGAGGCCATCGCCGCGGCGCGGGAGACCGTGGCCGGGCTGCACGCGGAGCTCCCGCGCAATGACCTGGTGGCCTGGACCGCAGGCAACGTCTCGGCGCGGGTCGAGCTTGCTGATCACGATCAGGTCGGCCCCGACGGGCTCTCCGCGGTGTTCGTGATCAAGCCCTCCGGGGTCAGCTACGACGAGCTGAACGCGTCGAACATGGTGGTCTGCACCCTGGACGGGGTCAAGATCGACGACGACACCTCCATCGGGCTCTCCCCCTCCTCCGACACCGCCGCGCATGCCTACGTCTACCGGCACATGTCCCACGTCGGTGGCGTGGTTCACACCCATTCCTCCTATGCGACCTCCTGGGCGGCCCGGGGCGAATCGATCCCCTGCGTGCTGACCATGATGGCCGACGAGTTCGGCGGAGACATCCCCATCGGGCCCTTCGCGCTGATCGGGGATGACTCCATCGGCCGCAGGATCGTGCAGACCCTGCAGGCATCCCGTTCCAAGGCGGTGCTGATGGACCGGCACGGGCCCTTCACCATCGGGGCCGACGCCAAAGAGGCGGTGAAGGCCGCGGTGCTCTGCGAGGAGGTCGCGCGCACAGTGCACTTCGCCCGCGCCTACGGGAATCCCGAGCGGATCGCGCAGCACCAGATCGACGCGCTCTACGCGCGGTATCAGAACGTCTATGGTCAGAAGGACAACACATGAGCGCCAGCGGCATGAGCCCAGCAGTTGAGACTCCCAGCACCTCCGACTCGGCGCCGTCGGCCTCCTCGTTCGCTGCTCCCTTCGCGGGCAAGACCCTCTGGTTCCTCACCGGATCCCAGGGGCTCTATGGTCCAGAGACCCTGGATCAGGTCGCCGAGCAGTCCCGGCAGGTCAGCGACGCGCTGGACGCCGCCGGTGAGGTCCCGGTGCAGATCCTGTGGAAGCCGGTGCTCACCGAACGTGACGCGATCAAGCAGGCCGCGCTGGCCGCGAACGCCGATGAGAACTGCCTCGGGGTGATCGTGTGGATGCATACCTTCTCTCCGGCGAAGATGTGGATCGCCGGGCTCGAGGCGCTGGCGAAGCCGCTGCTGCACTTCCACACCCAGGCGAACATGGCGCTGCCCTGGGCAGAGATCGACATGGACTTCATGAACCTGAACCAGGCCGCCCACGGGGACCGGGAGTTCGGCTACATCGCCACCCGCACCGGAGTCCGACGGAAGACCGTGGTCGGACACAGCAGCGACCCTCGGGTGCAGGGGGAGGTGGGCGCCTGGGCGCGCGCCGCTGCCGGGTGGAACGCGTTGGCGAACATGCGGGTGTGCCGGTTCGGGGACAATATGCGCAACGTCGCGGTCACCGAGGGGGACAAGACCGAGGCCGAGATCCGGCTGGGCACCTCGATCAACACCTGGGCGGTCAACGACCTGGTGGAACGGGTCGAGGCGGTCACCGAGGATCAGGTCCAGGCGCTGCTGGCCGAATACGACGCGCACTACGAGGTCACCGCCGAACTGAGGGAAGGTGGCGCCCGCAGGGAGTCCCTGGCCTACGCGGCCCGGCAGGAGGCTGGGATGCGCTCCTTCCTTGAAGAGGGCGGGTTCTCCGCCTTCACCACGAACTTCGAGGACCTGGGTGGACTGCGCCAGCTCCCCGGCCTGGCGGTGCAGCGGCTGATGGAATCCGGCTACGGCTTCGGCGCGGAGGGCGACTGGAAGACCGCCCTGTTGGTCCGCGCCGCGAAGGTCATGGGCCACGGTCTGCCCGGTGGTGCCTCGCTGATGGAGGACTACACCTACGAGATGACCCCGGGGAAGGAGAAGATCCTCGGTGCGCACATGTTGGAGATCTGCCCCTCGCTGACCACCTCCACTCCGCGGATCGAGATCCACCCGCTGGGCATCGGGGACCGGGAGGACCCGGTCCGGATGGTCTTCGACACCGATCCCGGCGAGGGCGTCGTCGTCGCCATGTCTGATCTGCGCGAACGCTTCCGGCTCACCGCGAACCTGGTGGACCTGGTGGCCCCGGACGAGCCGCTGCCGAACCTTCCGGTGGCCCGCGCGGTGTGGGAGCCGCGCCCTGACTTCGCGACCTCGGCTGCGTGCTGGCTCACCGCCGGGGCCGCGCACCACACCGTGCTCTCCACCGCTGCGGGCCTGCAGGCATTCGAGGACCTCGCCGAGATCGCCGGCATGGAGCTGGCGGTCATCGATGCGGGCACCACGGCCCGCGGCTTCGCGAAGGAGCTGCGCTTCAACGCGGCCTATCACCGACTTGCGCAGGGCCTCTGAGCCGGCGCGCACAAGACCCACTCATTCGCACCACGTGCCTGCCGCACCGGCAGACATCACTTCTCAGGAGGAAAGCATCATGCACAACCGATCAATGAAGATGTTGGGCGTCTCGGCGGTCCTGGTTCTGGGCCTCACCGCATGCTCCGGCGGAGGCGCTGGCAGCGACGGCGGCGATGACGCCGGCGGCGGCGACGCCGCACCGGAGGACATGACCGTCGGCGTCGCGATGCCGACTCAGACCTACGAGCGCTGGGTCAACGACGGCGCCTCCGTGGAGGAAGGCCTGGAGGAGCTCGGCTACACCGCTGACCTGCAGTTCGCCAATGACGACATCCCCACCCAGCAGCAGCAGATCGACCAGATGATCACCCAGGAGGTCGACGCGCTGATCATCGCCTCGATCGACGGCTCCTCGCTGACCAGTCAGCTCGACGCCGCCGACGCGGCCGACATCCCGGTGATCTCCTACGACCGGCTGCTGACCAACAGTGAGAACGTCGACTTCTACGTCACCTTCGACAACTTCGCGGTGGGCCAGAACCAGGCCAACGCGCTGCTCTACGGTCTGGGCGTGCTCGATGAGGACTTCGAGCCCGCCGAGGACGCCCCGGAGGAGACGCTGAACGTGGAGCTCTTCGCCGGGTCACTCGATGACAACAACGCCCGGTTCTTCTGGGACGGTGCCATGGATGTGCTCGAGCCCTATATCGAGGACGAGACCATCGCGGTGCCCTCGGGTCAGACCACCATCGAGCAGGCCGCCACCCAGCGTTGGGAGCAGGAGACCGCTCAGGAACGCATGGAGAACCTGCTCACCAGCACCTACAGCGGCGGCGAAGAGCTCCACGGCGTCCTGGCACCGGCGGATCCGCTCTCCCGCGGCATCATCCAGGCGCTGCGCAGCGACGGTTTGGGCGACACCATCGAAGACGGACTGCCGATCGTGACCGGTCAGGACGCCGAGATCGCCTCGGTCTCGCTGATCGCCGACGGGGTGCAGCACTCCACCATCTTCAAGGACACCCGACTGCTCGCCGAGCAGGCCGTCAACGCTGCAGACACCTTCCTCAGCGGGGAGGAGCCCGAGGCCAACGACACCGAGAGCTACGACAACGGCTCCGCGGTCATCCCCTCCTACCTGCTGCCGGTGGAGATGATCCTGCAGGACAACTACGAGGAGATCCTGGTGGACTCCGAGTACTACACCGAGGAACAGGTCGAGTCCGGCCAGCTCTGATCTCATCCGATTATCTGAGCTGAGCATCGCTCACCGGCTCCAGGGCGGGCCCGGGTCTGCACCCGGGCCCGCCCTGAGGCAGAGGTCCTAAGGAGGGCCCATGAACGAGAACATCCTCGAGATGCGCTCCATCACCAAGAAGTTTCCTGGGGTGGTGGCGCTGGACGACGTGAACCTTCAGGTGCGTCGGGGGGAGATCCACGCGGTCTGCGGCGAGAACGGGGCCGGGAAGTCCACGCTGATGAAGGTGCTCTCCGGGCTCTACCCGGCGGGCACCTACGAGGGCGAGATCCACTTCGAGGGCGAGCAGGTGAGCTTCTCCTCGATCAACGACTCCGAGGCCCTGGGCATCGTGATCATCCACCAGGAGCTGGCCCTGGTGCCGCACCTCTCGGTGGCGGAGAACATCTTTCTGGGCAACGAGAAGGCCACGGCAGGGATCATCAACTGGCACGAGGTCAACTCCGAGGCGGTGCGGCTGATGGAGAAGGTCGGCCTGGCCGAGAACCCGGTCACCCCGGTGGGTCACCTCGGAGTGGGCAAGCAGCAACTCGTGGAGATCGCCAAGGCGCTGAGCAAGAACGTGAGGCTGCTGATCCTCGACGAGCCCACGGCCGCGCTGAACGACGACGACTCCGCTCACCTGCTCGGGCTGATCCGGGATCTGCGCGATGAGGGCGTCACCTGCATCATCATCTCGCACAAGCTCGGCGAGATCGCGGCCGTGGCCGACTCCACCACGGTGATCCGAGACGGCGGCACGGTGGAGACCATCGACATGGCCGAGGCCACCCGCAACGGGGAGGACCTCACCCGTCGGATCATCCGGGGCATGGTCGGCCGGGACATGGAGAACATGTACCCGGAGCGCGATGTGACCTTAGGCGAGGAGGTGTTCCGGGTTGAGGACTGGCACGTCACCCACCCCACCCAGCGGGATCGCAAGGTCGTCGAAGGGGCTTCGCTGAACGTGCGCGCCGGGGAGGTGGTCGGCATCGCGGGACTCATGGGTGCCGGCAGGACCGAGCTGGCGATGAGCGTGTTCGGGAAGTCCTACGGACGCGACATCAGCGGCACGGTGTACATGCACAAGAAGCCCGTGAAGATCGAGACCGTGGCCGATGCCATCAAGGCGGGCATCGCCTATGTCAGCGAGGATCGCAAGCGCTACGGGCTGAACCTGATCGACGACATCCGGCGCAACGTCACCGCCGCCGCCCTGAAGCGGGTCGGCCCGCGCGGCTGGATCAACGGCAACGAGGAGATCGCGGTGGCTGAGCGCTACCGCAGCTCGATGAACATCAAGGCACCGACGGTCCTCTCCGTCATGGGCAAGCTCTCCGGAGGCAACCAGCAGAAGGTGGTGCTGAGCAAGTGGCTCTACACCGAGCCCGAGCTGCTCATCCTGGATGAGCCCACCCGCGGCATCGACGTCGGCGCGAAGTACGAGATCTATTCAATCATCAACAAGCTGGCTGCCTCGGGGAAGGCGATCATCGTCATCTCCTCCGAGCTGCCCGAGGTGCTCGGCATGTGCGACCGCGTCTACGCGCTCTCCGCCGGGCGGATCACCGGGCAGCTTCCCGTGGAAGAGGCCACCCAGGAGCGCCTCATGGAGCTTATGACTATGGAGAGGGACTGAGGCATGACCGGTACATCAAATCTCTTGGAGCTCATGACGCGGAATCTGCGTCAGAGCGGCATCTATATCGCCTTCGTGTTCATCGTGCTGCTCTTCACGGTGCTCACCGGCGGCACGCTGCTCAGCCCCGGAAACATCACCAACCTGGTGCTGCAGTACTCCTACATCCTGATCCTCGCCATCGGCATGGTGATGATCATCGTCGCCGGTCACATCGACCTCTCGGTGGGCTCCGTGGTGGCACTGACCGGTGCGGTGGCCGCCGTCGTGGTGATCCGGGAAGGGATGCCCTGGTGGGTCGGGATCATCGCCGCGCTCATCACCGGTGTCCTGGTGGGCATCTGGCAGGGCTTCTGGGTGGCGATCGTGGGGATCCCGGCGTTCATCGTCACCCTGGCCGGGATGCTGATCTTCCGCGGACTGGCCATGCAGGTGCTGGACAACGTCTCTCTCTCCCCGTTCCCCAACGAGTACCGGCAGATCGCCGGCGGCTTCCTCAACGGACTGCTCGGCGGCCCCGGCTATGACGTCTTCACCCTGCTGATCTTCGCCCTGGCCGCGGCCGGCTTCGGCGTCCAGCAGTGGCGGGTGCGGATGCGCAAGCTTGAGTACAAGCAGCCGGTGGAGGCGCTGTGGCTCTTCGCGATCCGGGTGCTCGCAGTGGCGGCCGTGATCATGGCCTTCGGCTGGCAGCTGGCCAACGCCCGCGGCATGCCCATCGTGCTGATCCTGCTCGCCGCGCTGGTGCTGATCTACGGATTCGTCACCCAGCGCACCGTCTTCGGGCGGCACATCTACGCCATGGGCGGCAACCTCGACGCCGCGAAGCTCTCCGGGGTGAAGACCAAGCGGGTGAACTTCCTGCTCTTCGTCAACATGGGTGTGCTGGCGGCCATCGCCGGGATCGTCTATTCGGCACGGTCGAACTCCGCCCAGCCGGCGGCGGGCAACATGTTCGAGCTCGACGCCATCGCGGCCGCCTTCATCGGCGGCGCGGCGGTCACCGGCGGTGTGGGCAAGGTCCAGGGCGCGATCATCGGCGGCCTGATCATGGCGGTGATGTCCAACGGCATGCAGATCCTGGGCATCGACCAGTCCACCCAGAACGTGGTGCGCGGCGTGGTCCTGGTGCTCGCCGTGGCCTTCGACGTCTGGAGCAAGAAACGGTCCTCCGTGAGCGCCTGATGCTGCGGGTCAGCTCCACGTGACGACATCGAGTGTGCGAACCGTGCGCGATCTTCAGCCCTTCTGGGCAGGAATTGCGCGCATATCGCACACTCGATGTCGTCTCGATGAAATGCCGCGCAAAGTGACGCCGCCTACTTCTGGAAGTATGAGGGAATGAGCATCGATTCCGAACAGCACACATCGGTCATCCGCAGCGCCTGGGCGCCCGTGGACGAGCGGCGGCTCGTCCTGGGCGAGGGCGCACGCTTCCTGGAGACCGGCGTCAGCCCGGTCCCAGAGAAGGAACGGCCGGGCACCGCCGCGCACCCCTTCGTGCTGGTCGACATCCTGGACGGTCGGATGTACTCCACCTCGGCCGAGCCCGGTTCCGGGCTGACCCTGCAGGGCAGCCTGACCGAGCCGCTCGGCGCGGTGGCCCCGGTGCGTCAGCACAGCTCCGCCCCGGAGGGTCAGTGGGTGGCCGCGCGGGGTGAGGGCCTGGCGCTGCTGGAGCGCTCCGCCAGCGGCGAGCTGCAGGTGCTGGAATCCCTGGGGGAGCCGGCTGCCGGGCGCTCCGCGGTGCCGCTGCGGATGAACGACGCCGTGGCCGACCCGCACGGCCGGTTCTGGGCCGGAGCCATGGCCTATGACGGCGACGCCGGGCAGGGCTTCCTGCTGCGCCTGGACCCCGACGGGTCTATCCACGTCGTGCTCGAGGACCTGGCCATCCCCAACGGCCCGGCGTTCAGCGCCGATGGCGCCACCATGTACCTCTCCGACACCCCCACCGGATGGATCCGGCGCTACCGGGTGGACATCGCCACCGGTGCGCTCGACGCCGGGGAGGACTTCATCCACATCAGCGAGGGCGGCCCCGACGGGATGACCGTCGACGCCGAGGACTGCCTGTGGTCCGCGGTCTGGGGAGCCTCCTGCCTGCACCGCTACTCACCCGCCGGGGAGCTCCTCGAGCGCATCGAGGTGCCGGTGCGCCAGCCCACCTCCATCGCGCTCAGCGCCGCACCGCCCTACCGGGTGATGGTCACCTCCGCCACCCAGCACCTCGATGAGCCCACCGACCACGACGGTCGGGTGATCACCGCCGAGGTCAGCGTCGCGGGGCGCCCCGCGGTGAGCTACCGTCCCGGACCCGAGCAGGAGCCTCAGTCCAACTGGGCCGGGAACCTCACCTACTCCAGCACCCGGCTGGAGCGCCCGCGCTCGATCGATGAGCTGGCCCAGCTGGTCGCCGAGTCAGACCAGGTCAAGGCGTTGGGCAGCCGACACAGCTTCAGCTCCGTGGCCGACACCACCGGCACCCTGATCACGCTGACCGAGATGCCGCGGGTCTTCGTCCTCGACACCGAGGCGCGCACCGTCACCTTCGACGCGGCCACCCGCTACGGGGACCTTGCGGCGTCGCTGCAGGCCGAGGGCTGGGCGCTGCCGAACATGGCCTCGCTGCCGCACATCACCGTGGCAGGGTCAGTGGCCACCGGCACCCATGGCTCCGGCGACCGCAACCCGCCGCTGGCCTCCTCGGTGCGCAGCCTGGAGATGGTCCTCGCCGACGGCAGCCTGCGCACCTTCCGTCGCGGCGAGGCAGACTTCGACGGCGCGGTGGTCAGCCTGGGTGCCCTCGGGATCGTCACCACGCTGACCCTCGAGGTGATACCCAGCTTCCAGGTCCGCCAGGACATCTACGAAGGCGTCAGCTGGGAGGGCGTGCTGGAGAACTTCGAGGAGCTCACCGGTGCGGCCTACAGCGTCAGTCTCTTCACCCGCTGGGCTGATGAGCACTTCGGGCTGGTCTGGATGAAGTCCACCGAGGAGCCCCCAGCCGAGGTGCTCGGTGTGAGCGCTCGCCGGAAGGACATCGGCCTCGCCGGAGGCCCGCCCGAGTTCGCCACCGAACAAGGCGGACGGTGGGGCAGCTGGGACCAGCGCCTGCCGCACTTCCGGCTGGACTTCACCCCCAGCAATGGCGACGAGCTGCAGAGCGAGTATCTGCTTCCCCGCGAGAACGCGGTGGAGGGTCTGCGCCGGATGCGTGCGCTCGCCGCGGAGATCGAGCCGCTGCTGCTGATCAGCGAGATCCGCACCATGGCCGCCGACGAGCAGTGGCTCAGCGGGGCCTCCGGGCGGGAGACCGTCGGGTTCCACTTCACCTGGCTCCAGCGAGAGGTGGAGGTCGCCGCGCTGCTGCCCCGGCTCGAGGAGCAGCTGCTCCCGCTCGGGGCCCGGCCGCACTGGGGCAAGCGGTTCGCCACCACCGAGATCGCCAGCCACTACCCCCGGCTGGGTGACTTCACCCGCTTGGCGAAGGAGCTGGATCCGAAGGGCACGTTCCGCAACGCGTTCTTAGAAGAGATGCTCTTCGGATCGGAGCCGCGCGACTAGCGGTGGCTCGCCGCTGAACAGGGGCGACCAATTTAGTTGCGCGGTGATGTGTTTTGCGCCACAGGGCGTAAGGTTGACGCGGATCACATTCCTGCTGCTGCCGAGGAGTCCGATTGACCGAGTCCACCGAAGTTCACCAGCCCGCCCCGAGGTCCGCCGAACGCCCGCTGCGGGTGGCCATCATCGGCCACGCGTTCATGGGTGTCGCCCACACCCACGCCTGGCGGACCGCGCCGCGGTTCTTCCCCATGGCGGGTCCACCTGAGCTCGCCCTGCTCGTGGGTCGGGACGAGGCCCGCACCCGGGCCGCCGCGGACCGCCTGGAGATCGCAGAGATCGAGACCGACTGGCGACGCGCCGTGGAGCGCGAGGACATCGACGTCGTCGACATCTGCACTCCGGGCAACACCCACGCCGAGATCGCCCTGGCGGCCCTGGCCGCAGGCAAGCACGTGCTGTGTGAGAAGCCGCTGGCGAACTCTGTGGCCGAGGCCGAGGCGATGACTGCGGCCGCAGAACGGGCCGCGGCCCACGGAGTCCGGACCTTCTGCGGCTTCAGCTACCGCCGCACCCCCGCGCTGGCGCTGGCGAAGCGCTTCGTGGAGGAGGGCCGGCTCGGTGAGATCCGGCACGTGCGCGCCCAGTACCTGCAGGACTGGCTCAGCGACGCCGACACCCCGTTGAACTGGCGGCTGGAGAAGGACAAGGCCGGAAGCGGGGCGCTCGGAGACATCGGCGCGCATTCCGTGGACGCCGCCCAGTGGGTCTCCGGACAGCTCATCGAGGGTGTCTCGGCGATGCTGCACACCTTCGTGGAGACCCGACCGCTGGCCGGCACCGCGGAGGGCCTCGGTGGCAGTGCCGAAGCCGGCGCCCGTCGCGGTCCGGTGACGGTCGACGACGCCGCGGCCTTCACCGCCCGGTTCGACGGCGGCGCGATCGGCGTCTTCGAGGCCACCCGGTTCGCCCAGGGTCGACGTAACGCCAACCGGCTGGAGATCAACGGCAGCTCAGGCTCGATCGCCTTCGACTTCGAGTCGATGAACACCCTTGAGTACTTCGACGCCCGCGACGACCAGGCAGCCCAGGGCTTCCGCACCATCCAGGTCACCGACGCGGTGCATCCATATACCGATCGTTGGTGGCCGGTGGGCCACGGCCTGGGCTACGGGGACCTCTTCGTGCACCAGGTGGCCGACGTCGTCGCCGCACTTCAGGCGGACACCGCTGCGCGCCCCGATTTCGCCGAGGCGCTGAAGGTCCAGCGCGTGCTCCACGCCGTGGAAACCAGCGCGCGCAACGCCAGCCGATACACCTCGGTAGACCGACCCGACTCACAAGACTGAGAGAGACCATGACCAAGAGCGCCCTCATCGTCCGCGGCGGCTGGGACGGGCACCAGCCCGTGGAGGCCACCGAGTTCTTCCTGCCGTTCCTGGAGGCCAACGGCTACCAGGTGGCGATCCACGAATCCCCGGAGATCTACGCCGACGCCGCCACCATGGGCTCGGCCGACCTGATCGTGCAGTGCATGACCATGTCCACCATCGAGAAGGACCAGCTCGAGGGCCTGCGCGCCGCCGTCGCCGCCGGCACCGGACTGGCCGGATGGCACGGCGGCATCGCCGACTCCTACCGGGCCAGCGACGGATACCTGCAGCTGATCGGCGGCCAGTTCGCCCACCACCCGGCGGTGCACCCGGATGAGCGCACCG
This sequence comes from Nesterenkonia sandarakina, assembly GCF_014138825.1. Classification (NCBI taxonomy): domain Bacteria; kingdom Bacillati; phylum Actinomycetota; class Actinomycetes; order Micrococcales; family Micrococcaceae; genus Nesterenkonia; species Nesterenkonia sandarakina. Next base: position 2,302,746 of record NZ_JACJIH010000001.1, read on the forward strand.
GCGAGCAGTCCGACTACTACACCCCGCATCGGATCGACATCGCCCCTGAGGCCGCCGATCACCCGATCACCGCCGGCATCGAGAGCTTCGACCTGGTCACCGAGCAGTACTGGGTGCTCCACGACCAGCTCATCGACATCCTCGCCACCACCACGCTGCCCAAGCGCGACTTCGACGACTGGGAGCGCCCGCATGTGAACCCGGCGATCTGGACCCGGCGCTGGGGCCAGGGCCGGGTCTTCGTGTCCACACCGGGGCACCGGGTCGAGGTGCTTCAGAACCCGAACGTGCGCACCATGATCGAGCGCGGCATGCTCTGGGCCAGCCGATGAGCGCCGCCACAGAATCCCAGGATCGGTCACAGGACGGATCCCAGCGCAGGCTCAACGTCGGGCTCATCGGGGCCGGAAACATCAGCGGACAGTATCTGCAGACGCTGAACCGGCTCGAAGACCTGAACCTGGTCGGTGTCGCCGACCTCGACCTGGACCGGGCACGCCAGGTGGCCGAAGCCGGCGGGGCCCAGGGCATGAGTGTGGATGAGCTCCTGGCCTCCCCGGAGGTCGAAGCCGTGATCAACCTGACCATCCCGCGGGCCCACGCCGAGACCTCCCTGGCCGCCATCGCCGCGGGCAAGGGGGTCTATGTGGAGAAGCCCTTCGCCGCGACCGTGGCGCAGGGGCAGCAGATGCTCGCCGCCGCCGAGACCGCCGGAGTGGTCATGGGCAGCGCACCGGACACGGTGCTCGGCACCGGAGTGCAGACCGCACGCGCTGCCGTGGACGCCGGGCAGATCGGCACCCCGATCAGCGCGGTGGCCACCATGGTCACCGCCGGCCACGAGAGCTGGCACCCCAACCCGGACTTCTACTACCAGCCCGGCGGCGGGCCGCTGCTGGACATGGGGCCCTACTACGTCACCAGCCTGATCACGCTGCTGGGACCGGTGACCTCGGTCATCGGCGCCTCCAGCGCGCTGCGCACCGAGCGGGAGATCGGATCCGGCCCCCGAGCCGGAGAGAAGCTGCCCGTGAGCACCCCGAGCCACATCACCGGGGCGCTGATCCATGAATCCGGTGCCATCTCCACCCTGGTGATGAGCTTCGACGGCACCGCCAGCCAGGCGCCGCCGATCGAGGTCCACGGCACGGAAGCCTCCATGGCGGTCCCGGACCCGAACCACTTCGCCGGTGAGGTCCTTCTCGCCCGCGACCGGAACGAATGGCAGCCGGTGCAGACCGCGGGCGGCTACGTCCAGGCGGGACGGGGCTACGGCCTGGCCGATCTGCTCTGGTCCGGCGCCTTTGACGGCGACCCCACCCTCGGCCGGGCGCAGGGAGCTCTGGGGCTGCATGTGCTCGAGGTGATGGCCGGGGTGCTCACCGCCGCGGAGACCGGAGCCTCGGTGACCATCAGCTCGCGGGCAGATCGACCCAGCGCGGTGCCGCTGGATCCGCGATGAGTCCCGCGGTTCGATCCCCGCGCGGTCCAATCCCGGCGCGGGCGGCCTAGGCTGAGGGCATGTCCCCGTCCAGTTCCCGCCCGACGATGCGCGATGTCGCCGAACGCGCCGGAGTCTCTCCCAAGACGGTCTCCAACGTGCTCACCGGCACCGCGCAGGTGCGCGAACCCACCCGGCAGCGCGTGGAGCGGGCGATGCGTGAGCTGGACTTCGTGCCCAACCTCAGCGCCCGCGGACTGCGCAACGGCCGCTCCGGGGTGATCGGGCTGGCGCTGCCAGACCTGCGTGCCGCCTTCTCCGCCAGCATGACCCATGCCGTGGTGGAGGCCGCCCATACGCGCGGCCTGGTGGTGCAGGTGGAGGAGACGGCGGCAGAGCCGGGCCGCGAGCATGACCTGGTCACCCGCGCCCGGACGCACCTGATCGACGGCATGGTGCTGAACCCGGTGCGGCTGCAGGACAGCGTGGTGGAGCACCTGGACCATCTGCCGCCGATCGTGCTGATCGGCGAGGTGGAGCAGCACCGCACGGATCGGGTGTTCATCAACTCCCGCGACGCGGCCCGCGACGCGGTCCGCCACCTGCTGGCCCGCGGCGCGCGCCGGATCGTCTCCCTGGGCGGCGCGGAGTCCGGGACGGGCCTGGACAAGGCCACCCAGGGGCAGCGACTGCGCGGCTACCTCTCCGGCCTCACCGAGGCCGGGCTCCCTGCACTCGCGCAGCTGCAGGTGGAGGTGCCGGAATGGACCATCGCCGGGGGAGCCGCCGGCATGCGGGAGATCCTGCAGCGCGGCGCCCCGTTCGACGCGGTCCTGGCCTTCACGGACTCCATCGCCCTGGGGGCCATGCATGAGCTGCGCAGCTGGGGTGCGCGGCTGCCCGAAGACGTGCTGGTCTGCGGCTTCGACGACGTCGAACACGCCCGATTTGCGGGAACCCCGCTGACCACTATCGGCTTCGATCACGAGGACTACGCCCATGCGGCGCTGGACCTGCTGACCTCCCGGATGCGGGACCGCACGCTGCCGCCGCGAGCGGTGGAGATGCCCTACGAGCTTCTCGCCCGAGCCAGCACCACCGGCCCTCCAGCAGGGTTCTCCGGAAGAAACTCCGAAAACTAGTGTGACCCGCACCACATCTGTGTAGGATGGGTGCAGTCTTTACATCGATGTAAAAGACGCAGGCTCCGGATGGCGGAGCTTGACTCCGCGTACGTCCGTAAGTGGTGACTCATGATCGACACGCGCATCAATCGCCGAAGCGTCCTTGCCGGTGGCCTGGCGACGGCAGGTCTGGCGGCCCTCGCGGGCTGCACCCCGGCTCAGGGTTCACAGACCACGACCCTGCAGTTCTGGCACCTGCTCAGCGGCGGTGACGGCATCACGATGCAGGGCATGATCGACCGCATCAATGCGGCACACGGTGGCTTTCACGTGCGGCCCACCGTGCTGGCCTGGGGTGCCCCGTATTACACCAAGCTGGCGATGGCCGGTGCGGGTGGGCGGGCACCGGATCTCGCAGTCATGCACTCCTCCCGGGTCTCCGGGTATGTCCCCGGCGGACTTCTCGACCCCTGGGACCTGAATCAGCTGACTGAACTCGGGGTCTCGGAGTCCACTTTCACGGATCCCGTCTGGAACTCCAGCGTGGTGGACGGGGAGGTCTACAGCGTCGCACTGGACGCGCACCCCTTCATCACGCTGTACAACACCGAGATCTGTGAGGAAGCCGGAGTGTTGAACTCCGACGGGCAGCTCATGCGGCCCGACAATCCGGAGGACTTCCTCGAGATGGGTCGGGAGATCGCCGGCGTCACCGGCACCTACGGACTCTCCTACGGGTTCATCGGGGACGGGAACCAGATGTGGCGGCTCTTCTACACGCTCTACTGTCAGCACGGGCAGCAGATGACTTTCCCCCAGGGAGGATCTGTCGAGGTGGACGGCGACGCGTTCGTCGCCGTGCTGGAGTTCATGCACCGACTTGTCGATGGTGAGGTCGCCTCTCAACGTGGGACCATCGACGCCGCCGTCGCTGAATTCGCCGCGCAGCGGACGGGGATGCATTTCACCGGTGTCTGGGAACTTCCCCCGATGCAGGAGGCTGGGGTCCCGCTGGGTGCGACCATGATTCCTCCGATCTTCGGCGACGAGGCGGTCTATGCGGACTCGCACTCGTTCGTCCTGCCGCACCAGGCCAACCCTGATCAACAGATGCGCCGCGACACGTACACCGTGGTCGCAGAGCTGTTGAAGAACTCGATCACCTGGGCTGGTGCCGGGCATATACCCGCCTACCTTCCCGTCACCGAGAACGAGGACTACGCCGAGCTCACTCCGCAGGCGGAGTACGCCGAGGCGGCGGACTATCTGGTCTATGACCCGGTGGCCTGGTTCACCGGTTCCGGGTCCAACTTCGTTCAGCAGTTCGGTCAGATCGTCGGCAGTGCGATCACATCCGGCAGCGGGTACGACCAGGCGCTGGAGGAGTTCCGTCGATACGTCGACAATCTTCTCGCCCAGCCCAATCCCGCCAATCCACAGGGAGGACGGTCATGACCGACGTGATGGCAGTTCGCAGCGCTGCGGGTCCCGAGCCCGGGGCGGCTCCAGGAGAGGATTCCAAGGGGCGCCGCACCTCACCCACTCGAGGGCAGGCGAGCCGACGTGGGCAGCTGGTCGCCTGGGCCTTCCTGGGCCCGTTCATGGTGGCCTTCCTGCTCTTCGTGATCTGGCCGCTGATCCACGGAATCTACCTTTCTCTGACCGACCAGTCGCTCACCGGAGCGGGTGGCAGCTTCATCGGACTCGGGAACTATTCCGAGGCGCTCTCCGATCCGGTCATGTGGACGTCCATAGGGAACACCGTCTGGTTCACGCTCATCACCACGGTGCCCCTGGTGCTGCTCGCACTGATCATGGCGCTGCTGGTCAACACCGGGCTCCCCGGGCAGTGGCTCTGGCGGCTGTCCTTCTTCATGCCATTCCTGCTCGCCTCCACGGTGATCTCGCAGATCTGGGTCTGGATCTTCAATCCACAGATCGGCGCGGCCAACGAGATCCTCTCTGCAGTCGGCCTCGAGCCGATCGCCTGGCTGCAGACCGCCAACGTCGACCTGATCTCGATCGCCATCGCCACCATCTGGTGGACCGTGGGCTTCAATTTCCTGCTCTACCTCGCGGCGCTGCAGAACATCCCGACCCTGCAGTATGAGGCTGCGGCCGTCGACGGAGCCGGACCCTGGCGTCAGCTGTTCTCGATCACCATCCCTCAGCTGGGACCGGTCACCGGAGTCATCCTGGTGCTGCAGATGCTGGCCTCGCTCAAGCTCTTCGACCAGGCCTATCAGATGATGGAGGGTGGCTCCTCGGAGACCTCCCGTCCCATCGTCCAGTACATCTTTGAGGCGGGCTTCGTCGGATACCGATTCGGCTACGCCTCCGCCATCTCGTACATCTTCTTCGTGCTGATCCTCATCGTCGGCATCTTCCAGATGGTCGTGCTTCGGAATCGAAAGGGAAGCTCATGAGTTCCACAGCCACCGCCACGAGGACCGACGACCCGCAGGTCGACGTCGCGCCGGTTGATGTCACCAAGGTCAGACGCACCAATCGGATGCCGGGGGAGAAGCCGCTGGGCCCGGCGCGGATCTTGGCCTTCCTCGCCCTGGCATTGATGGCGCTGCTCTGGCTGCTGCCGATGCTCTGGGCCATCGTGACCTCCTTCAAGACAGAGACCGACGCCGCATCCGGGGGTCTCGAGCTCATCGGCCCCAACGGGATCACCACCCAGGCCTACGAAGCGATCCTCGCCGAGGGCAACGTCTACGTCTGGGCGCTCAACAGCCTCTGGACATCCGCGGTGATCACGCTCATCACGGTCTCGATCTCGGCGCTGGCGGCCTACGCCTTCTCCCGGCTCGACTTCAAGGGCAGCCGCTGGATCTTCCTGGCGGTCATCGCCTCGATCATCGTGCCCCCGCAGGCGCTGATCATCCCGCTCTACTACCAGATGCTGACCTTCAACATGGTCGACACCTACTGGGGGCTGATCCTCCCGCAGGTCGTGATGGCGCCGATCATCTTCATCCTGAAGAAGTTCTTCGACGCCGTCCCCGTGGAGCTCGAAGACGCGGCCCGCGTCGACGGCGCAGGCCGGCTGCGGGTGTTCTTCTCCGTGGTGCTTCCGCTCTCGCGCCCGATCCTCGGAGCGGTGTCGATATTCGTGTTCATCCAGGCATGGAACAACTTCCTGTGGCCCTTCCTGATCATCAACGACACCACCCTGATGACCCTGCCGGTCGGGCTGCAGACCGTGCTCAGCGCCTACGGCGTGCAGTACTCCCAGGTCATGGCGCAGGCAGTGCTCGCCGCACTGCCCCTGGTCATCGTCTTCCTCTTCTACCAGCGCCAGATCGTCAAGGGGGTCGCGACCACCGGCTTCGGCGGCCAGTGACCGATCATCCCGACAGAACACGCAGCCCTGCACGCAAGACGTCACACAGCAGCACACACCCCGATCACAAGGAGCACCATGTCTCACGCCCGCATCATCGTCGACCGTGACTTCACCATCGCCGATGTCTCCCCGCGACTCTTCGGCTCCTTCGTGGAGCATATGGGCCGCTGCGTCTATACGGGGATCTATGAGCCCGGCCACCCGGAGGCCGATGACCAGGGGTTCCGCAAGGACGTGATGGCCCTGGCCAAGGAGCTCGGCGCCACCGTGGTGCGCTACCCCGGGGGAAACTTCGTCTCGGGCTATAACTGGGAGGACGGGGTCGGCCCGCGTGAGGACCGCCCGGTGCGCATCGACGGCGCCTGGCACACCATCGAGACCAACGCCTTCGGGCTGCATGAGTTCGTGGAATGGGCCAGGCGCGCGGACATGGAGGTGATGGAGGCGATCAACCTCGGCACCCGGGGCGTGGACGAGGCGCGGGCGCTGGTGGAGTACGCCAACCACCCCTCCGGCACCTACTGGTCCGACCTGCGCCGCGAGCATGCCGCCGCCGCGGGCACGAGCGGGGAGCCCTTCGGGATCAAGCTCTGGTGCCTGGGCAACGAGCTCGACGGCCCGTGGCAGATCGGGCACAAGACCGCGGAGGAGTACGGCCGCCTCGCCCAGGAGGCCGCGAAGGCGATGAAGCTGGTGGACCCTAACATCGAACTCGTCGCCGTGGGCTCCTCGGGCAAGCAGATGCCCACCTTCGGCACCTGGGAGCAGACCGTGCTCACCCACACCTACGACGAGGTCGACTACATCTCGATGCACGCCTACTACCAGGAGCACGACGGCGACGCCGCCTCGTTCCTGGCCGAGGCGGTGAACATGGACGGCTTCATCGACGGAGTGGTCGCGACCATCGACGCGGTCAAGGCGGCGGGCAAGCACACCAAACAGATCGACATCTCCTTCGACGAATGGAACGTCTGGTACCAGCAGGGCCTGGAGACCGAGGACCAGCCGGACCAGGTGGCCAAGGAGTGGAAGAGCCACCCGCGGCTGATCGAAGACCGATACTCGGTCACGGATGCCGTCGTCGTCGGCACCCTGATGCACTCGCTGCTGCGCCACGGCGACCGGGTGCGGATCGCCAACCAGGCGCAGCTGGTCAACGTGATCGCCCCGATCCGGTCGGAGGAGAACGGACCTGCCTGGCGGCAGACCATCTTCTGGCCCTTCGCGCGGATCGCGGAGCTAGCGACCGGAGAGATCCTGCGGCTGGTGGTCGATGCCGACCAGCAGCCCACCGCCCGGCACGGCGACGTCGACGTGATCGACGCGGCCGCCACCTACGACGCCGAGACCGGGGTGCTGAGCCTGTTCATCGCAAACCGCGGGCTCGAGGAGGCCGCCGACGTGACCCTGGACCTGCGCGGCTTCACCGCCAGCGAGGTGCTGCGCGCGGAGGTGCTGACCATCCCCGAGGGCGGCGACCGGCACACTGCCAATGACCTGCAGAGCCAGGAAGCGGTGGGGCTGGTGCCGCTGGAGGGCGTCCGGCTCGGGGACTCCGGGCAGAGCAGCGCCGTGACCATGAGCCTGCCGGCACTGTCCTGGGCGGTCGTGCAGGTGAAGGTGGCCTGACCGAAAAGGTGGGTTTATCGCGGGTTCAGTGGCATCGTGAGAGCTGGGGGCGGGACCGGATGCGCCGCATCGGGTCCCGCCCCCACTTCTCGAAGCGACCGGTCTAGGAGCATCACATGGTTCAGCGTCAACTGCCCAAGCCGCGCGACATCGCGCCGCTGATGAAGTTCAAGAAGTTCGACTTCAACGCCTCCCGTCGCCGGCTCGATGCGGCGCTGACCATCGAGGACCTGCACAAGATCGCGAAGCGGCGCACCCCGAAGGCGGCGTTCGATTACACCGACGGCGCCGCGGAGGGCGAGTTCTCACTGACCCGTGCCCGGGAGGCGTTCCAGGACATCGAGTTCAACCCCTCGATCCTGCGTGATGTCTCCGAAGTGGACACCTCGTGTGAGATCTTCGGCGGGCGCTCCGCGCTGCCCTTCGGGATCGCCCCGACCGGGTTCACCCGGCTGATGCAGACCGAGGGCGAGATCGCCGGGGCGACCGCAGCCGGGGCTGCGGGGATCCCGTTCACCCTCTCCACGCTGGGCACCACCTCCATCGAGGCGGTGAAGGAGGCGAACCCGCACGGGCGCAACTGGTTCCAGCTCTATGTGATGAAGGACCGTGAGATCTCCTATGCGCTCACCGAGCGCGCCGGGAAGGCCGGGTTCGACACCTTGTTCTTCACCGTGGACACCCCGGTGGCTGGGGCACGGCTGCGGGATAAGCGCAATGGGTTCTCGATCCCGCCGCAGCTGAGCCTGGGCACCGTGCTCAACGCGATCCCACGGCCCTGGTGGTGGTATGACTTCCTGACCACCCCGCCGCTGGAGTTCGCCTCGCTCTCCTCCACCGGCGGCACCGTGGGGGAGCTGCTGGACAAGGCGATGGACCCCTCGATCAGCTTTGAGGACCTGAAGATCATCCGGGAGCTGTTCCCCGGCAAGCTGGTGGTCAAAGGAGTGCAGAACGTCGAAGACGCGAAGAAGCTTGCCAGCCTCGGGGTGGACGGGATCGTGCTCTCCAACCACGGCGGCCGGCAGCTGGACCGCGCCCCGGTGCCGTTCCATCTGCTGCCCGAGGTGGTCCGCGAGGTGGGCGAGGACCTCGAGGTGACCATCGACACCGGGATCATGAACGGCGCGGACATCGTGGCCTCGATCGCCCTGGGCGCGAAGTTCACCCTGATCGGGCGGGCGTATCTCTACGGTCTGATGGCTGGCGGCCGGGCCGGGGTGGACCGGACCATCGAGATCCTCGCCGATCAGGTCCAGCGCACCATGAAGCTGCTGGAGGTCCCGAACCTCGCCGAGCTTGGGCCCAAGCACGTGACCCAGCTGGAACGGCTCGTCCCCCGCGCCCGCTGAGGCCCCACCCCTCCTGGCTGGTTGAGTTATCCGGCGGTGACGTTCCGACCGGATAACTCAACCAGCCAGGAAAAGGGAGAGGTCAGCGCTGGGACGCGCGGTACCCGGCCGAGCGCGCGGCGGACTCGGTGGCGAAGCAGTACTCCGGATTGGTCCGGTCGTAGTACTGCCCGCTGGGCATGTGGTAGATCCGCGAGCTGGCGTTGCCCTTGATTGGATAGTCCTTCGGGCAGTTCCAGGAGGACGATGTGTGCTTGACACTCGTCGGTCGCTTCGCCGGAGCTGCCTTCTGCACCGTCGCGGTCGAGGCCGAGGTGCGGGTCAGCGTGGTGTGCCCGGACTTCCTGCCGGTCACCACCACGGAGATCCGCTTGCCCGTGTGCGCGCTGGCCACCTTATAGGTCCGGCTGGTCGCGCCCTTGATCGAGGTGCCGTTGGCGCGCCACTGATAGGAGAACGAGGTCGAGGACGTCCAGGTCCCGACGCTGGCCGAGAGGGTCTTCCCCGCGGTCGCCGAGCCGGTGATCTTCGGGGTGGAGGACCGCGCCACCTTCAGCGTGGCCTTCGAGGTGCGGGTGACCGTGCTGTAGCCGGAGCGCTTCCCCGTCACCTGCACGGTGATCCGTTTGCCCTGCTGTGCGGTGCTCGGGGTGAAGGTGCTGCGCGTGGCACCGCTGATCGCCTTGCCGTCGGCGTACCACCGGTAGCTGCGAGCGGTCCCGCTGGTCCAGGTGCCCGGCTTCGCGGTGAGCTTCGTGCCCACCGCGGCCGCTCCGGAGATCGTCGGGGTGGGCGCGCGAAGCGTCTTCAGTGCAGTCCTGCTCATTTCCGGCACCACAGGCGTTGCAGCGGGCGCGGCCGCGGACACCGTCGACGACGCCGGGGCCCCGCTCAGCGGGAGATCCGCCGGCGCGGAGGCACTGAGTGCAGAGTGGCTGAGTGCAGAGTGGCTGAGCGGCGCCGTCGTCAGCTCTGGCGGCGGCGCTGAAGCCCCGATCAGAGTGGCGGCCAATACGGTGGTGGTCAGGACCGAGGTGAAGGTCCGCCAATGCTGGGAGGCTCCCATGGCATTCGTCTCCAGTGTGAGGCGTCCGCTGCGCGGGACGGGGCGGTAGCAGGATCCACTCCTGAACAGAGTGATCATATAGTCAGACAAGCGAATCTCCACCGGTCACAGCGTGCCAACTTTTCCTGGCTGGTTGAGTTCTCCGGTGGGCACGTCGGAACCGGAGAACTCAACCAGCCAGGAGGGGTGGGGTGGACGGGGCTCGGGGTGAGGTGTCGTGGGGCTTCACGACCCTGCCAGGAGCCGGGTTTCATGCGACCATGGAAAAGGTCTGTTTCTCCATACATCTCGAGAGTGAGGCGGGAGCACCGCATGGTGAATGCACCCCTGCACATCATCACCCTGGTCAAATGGGTCCCGGACGCCCAGCTGGAGCGCCGGTACAACGCCGAGGCGCGCATCGACCGCTCCGAAGGCGTGCTCAGCGAACTCGACGAATACCCCCTGGAAGCCGCGCTGCAGCTGCGCGAGGCGGCGCAGGACCGAGAAGTCCGGGTCACCGCGCTGACCATGGGCCCCGCCGGCTCCAGCACGGCGGTGAAGAAGGCCCTGCAGATCGGGGCCGACGACGGCTACCAGCTCACCGACGACGCCCTGATCGGCGCCGATATCTGGGCCACCTCGGTGGCGCTGAAGGCCGCGGTCGAGGCCGTTGCAGGGGCCGCCGAATTCGAGTCCGGCGAACCGGAGTACCTGGTGCTCACCGGTATGGCCTCTGAAGAGGGCGAGTCCGGCGCGGTCCCCGCCCAGCTCGCCGAGCGTCTCGGCGCCCACGTGGTCACCTACGCCACCGGGCTCGAGCTGGAGCCGGAACGCCTGATCGTCACCCGTTCCGGAGGCACCGAGTCGCAGAAGGTCGCGGTGCGCATGCCCGCCGTCGTCTCGGTCACCGATCAGGCCAACGACCCGCGCTACCCCAACTTCAAGGCCATCATGGCCGCGAAGAAGAAGCCGCTGACCCGGTTCAGCCTTGCCGACCTCGGGCTGCGCGCCGAAGAGGTCACCGCGAAGGTCCGGGTGCTGAGCACCCAGGCCCGCCCCGCGCGCACCGCGGGAGAGATCATCACCGATGAAGGGGACGCCGGTCTGAAGATCGTCGAGTTCCTGGCGAAGGAGCGTCTGCTGTGAGCAATGTCCTGGTCTTCTTCGATGTCCTCGGCGAGACGCTGAGCTCCACCCAGCGCGAGCTGATCGCGCAGGCCCAGTCACTGGGAGAGGTCCACATCGCCATCGGCGCCTACCAGGGTGACCCCACCCCGGCGCTGGCGATCAGCGGCGTCGGCGAGGTCTACCTGGCCGAGGCCAGCCTGCCCGCCCCCGAGGTTGCCGTGGTGGACCTGCTAGAGACCGCGGTGGCCGAATGCGGAGCCGAGGTCATCCTGGGCTCCTCCACGGCGGACGTCACCGACGCCCTGGCCCGGCTGGCGGTCCGGCTGGACACCGGGATCATCTGCAGCATCGCAGCGCTGACCGGGGAGCTGGTCGCCACGAAATCTGAGCTGGCCGGCTCCTACACGACGGTCTCGCAGCTCGCTCCGGACCTGACTCGCCCGCTGATCGCGACGTTCAGGCCCAACAGCCTGGACCCGCAGCGGGTGGACGCGCTGCTCGACGCCGGAACCCAGCCCGACGGCACCGTGCTGCCGGTGCGTCCTTCCCAGGGCGGTGTGGAGGTCCTCCACCGCGAGGCGCTGAAGGTCTCGGCCCGTCCCGCCCTGGCGGAGGCGCGCGTCGTCGTCGCCGGGGGCCGCGGCGTCGACGGGGACTTCACGCCGCTGGAGGAGCTCGCCGACGAACTCGGCGCCGGACTGGGCGCCTCCCGCGCGGCCACCGACGCCGGCTGGATCGAACACGCCGCTCAGGTGGGCCAGACCGGGGTGACGGTCTCCCCGCAGCTCTACATCTCCGCGGGGATCTCCGGGGCGGTCCAGCAGCGTTCCGGCATGCAGACCGCCGGCACCATCGTGGCGATCAACAAGGACGAAGACGCCCCGGTCTTCGAGATCGCCGACTTCGGCGTCGTGGGGGACCTGCACGAGGTCATCCCGCAGATGACCGAGGAGCTGCGACGGCGCAAGGGATGACCCCGCGCGTCTGAACCGCTCCACCCCCGGGCTCGCCCCCCGCATCGGCCCCCGGCACCGGGCGTCGACACCCGCACCGGGCTCGCTCATCAGGACCGGGTACCCGCACCAGCCCCGGCTCGCCCACCACGCTCGGAGAAGATCCATGTCCCACCTCGCCTCAGACCGCTTCGGGCTTGGCCCCGCCCTGATGTTCTGCCCGGCAAGCCGTCCCGAGCTCTTCGGCAAGGCCGCCGAGGCCGCCGACGCGGTGATCATCGACCTCGAGGACGCCGTGGTCTCCGGGGCCAAGGAGATCGCCCGGGACAACGCGGTGCAGGCGTTGAACGCGGGGGAGGAGTCCCTTGATCCCGCGCGCACCCTGGTGCGGGTCAACGCCCCGGGCTCTGGGGAGCTCGAGGATGACCTGCGTGCCCTCGCCGGCACCGAGATCCGCTACGTGGTGGTCTCCAAGGCCGAGCGCACCGAGGTCCTGGACCGGGTGGCGGCCGCGCTGCCCGGCGTCGGCCTGATCCCGCAGATCGAGACGCCGGTCGGGGTGCTCAATGACCTCGCGCTGGCCCAGCACCGGGCGACCGTGGCGCTGTTGTGGGGCACCGAGGACCTGATCGCCGGCATCGGCGGCACCACCTCGCGCACCAGCGACGGTTCGCAGCGGGAGATCATCCGCTTCACCCGCAACCGGCTGCTGCTCACCGCCGGCGCCGTGGGGGTGCCGATCATCGACGCGGTCTTCACCCGGGTCCCGGATCTGCAGCGCCTGGCGGTGGAGACCGAGGACGCCTGCGCCTCCGGCTTCATCGGCAAGGCCTGCATCCACCCGAAGCAGATCGCCCCGATCCGGCAGGCCTATACCCCCACGGCCACGGATCTGGAATGGGCCAAGGGGGTCATCGCCGCCTTCGAGAACACAGCGGGACTGGCTCCCGGCGCCGGACATCGCGCCGACCCGGAGCTCTCCGGGGCCTTCAGCTTCCGCGGTGAGATGATTGACATGCCGGTGATCATCCAGGTCCAGCGGATCCTGACCCGCTTCGAGTCCATCGGCAGGGTCGTCTGAGCCGCGCCTGGCGCGCCGCAGCACAGCCCCCCCCCACCGCCTGAACCCCCCCCCCGCACGAACCGCGACCACCTGAACCCCCACCGCCTGAAAGGTCACCCGCCTACGATGTTTGCCGGTTTCTACGACGAGATCCACGAGGAGTTCCGCGAGGTGGTGTGCGAGTTCGTCGCCCGCGAGGTCACCCCGCACTACCCGGGGTGGGAATCTGCGCACATGATCGAGCGCTCGATGTGGCTCGCGGCAGCAGAGAACGGCCTGCTCGGGCTCGCGGTTCAGGAGGAGCACGGCGGCATGGGGCTCGGGGACTACCGGTTCCGGATGATCCTGGACGAGGAGCTCGCCCGCGCCGGCGCGCTCGCGGTCTCCCTCGCGCTGCATCTGCACGATGACTGGGTGCTCCCGGCGCTGCTGAAGTTCGGCACCCCGGAGCAGCAGACTGCCTGGCTTCCGCGGTTCATGGACGGCTCCTTCGTCTCCTCGGTGGCGTTCACCGAGCCCGGCGCCGGGTCAGACCTGCGCGCCGTGCGCACCAAAGCGGTGAAGAACGACGACGGCGGCTGGACCCTCGACGGGCAGAAGACCTTCATCGGCAACGGCATCTCCGGCGACGGGGCCCTGGTGCTGGCGCGCACCGACGGCTCCGATGTCCGTCAGCGCGGCGCCGAGGACTCCTTCAGCCTGTTCCTGGTCGAGAAGCAGGACAACCCGGGATACCAGCCGGGACGCCAGCTGGAGAAGATGGGGTTCACGGCCTCTGACACCGCCGAGCTGTTCTTCGCCGGGGTGCAGATCCCTGCCGCCAACCTGATCGGCGAGGCGGGCCGGGGCTTGGAATACGCCAAGGCGATCCTGCCGCAGGGCCGGCTCGGCATCGCCACCTCAGCCGCGGCGATCACCGCCGAGGTGCTGCGCCAGACGCGCGACTATGTCGCCCAGCGGGAGACCTTCGGGCAGCTGGTGAGCGAGCACCAGAACACCCGGTTCCAGCTCGCGGAGCTGCAGGTGGGACTTGAGGCGACCGAGCGCTACGTCGCGGCTGCCGTGGCGGGGTTCAACGCCGGTGAGCTGGACCTGGTCGGCGCCTCGAAGGCGAAGCTCTGGGCCAGCGAGCAGGCCAAGTCCTCGGTGGACGCCTGCCTGCAGCTGCACGGCGGCTACGGCTATATCCTGGACTATCCGGTGGCCCAGGCCTACCTCGCGGTGCGTCTGCTCACCATCTTCGGCGGCACCAGCGAGATCCTGAAGGAGACCATCGCCGCGGAGCTGCGGTGATCCCCTCCACCAGCCTCAGCCCAGGGTCCGGGTCATGAACACGCTGTTGGGATCCGGGCGGTAGCTGCCGAAGGGCGGGCATTCGGTGAACCCGTGCCGGAGGTAGAGCCGACGCGCGGCCGCGAAGTAGTCCTCCACCCCGGTCTCCAGGCTCAGCCGGGTGCAGCCACGGGCACTGGCCACGCTGATCAGGTGCTCCAGCATGGCGCTGGCCACACCCTGACCGCGCGCCGCCTTCGAGGTGCGCATGGCCTTGATCTCCACGTGCCGGGGCTCCAGCTCCTTGAGCGCGGCGCAGCCGGCCAGCGCCTCCTCGGGTTCGGACCAGGCGCTGAAGAACGTCATCCCGGGTCCGCCGAGCCCCTGCAGGTCCAGGGCGTGGATGCTCTCCGGCGGGGAGGTCTCGTGCATGTCCCGCAGATGCTCGGTGATCAGCTCCCGCACGGCAGGATGATCCAGGGTCCCCTCGGTGATGCGCATGCTCGATATTCTGCCACCGGTGGCCTCACGGACTAGTCTGACGTTCGTTCCATGCGCAGGTCGGCGTCTGGGGCCTGGAGCACAGCAGCAGAACGGAATCGAATGAGCACAGCAGCGCCCACCACCGCACAACGCCGCCGGGGCTCCACCCTGATCTATCTCTTCGGCGCCCTGGGCGGGCTGAACTGGGGTTATGACACCGGGGTGATCTCCGCGGCGCTGGTGTACCTGCGCCGTGACTTCGAGCTCAGCAGCTGGGCGGAGGGCGCCATCGTCACCGGCCTGATGATCGGCGCCGCGATCGGCGCCTGCCTGGGTGGACGGCTCTCCGATCGCTACGGCCGCCGGGCGGTGCTGTTGGTCACCGCGGCCCTGTTCCTGATCGCCCCACTGGGCATGGCCTTCGCCCCGAACCCCGAGGTGCTCTTCGCCGCCCGGCTGGTGGTCGGGCTGGGCACCGGCCTGGCCGCCGTCGTGCTCCCGGTGTATCTCTCCGAGATCGCCCCGGCGCGGATCCGTGGCCGGGTCACCGCCTCCTACGTGTTGGCCATCGTGATCGGGCAGTTCCTCGGGTTCGTGGTCGGGGTGGCGTTCGCCCCGGTGGAGTCCTGGCGCTGGATGCTGGGGCTCTCGGTGATCCCCTCGGTGCTCTTCGCGCTGGGCCTGACCGTGGTGCGCGAGACTCCGCGCTGGCTGGTCCACCGCGGCCGGGAGGCCGAGGCGGAGCAGATGCTGCTGCGCGACCGGACCCCCGAGGAGGCCCGCCGGGAGCTCGGCGAGATCCATGAGGTCCATGAGGCGGAGCAGCGCGACGGCGTCTCGGGCCTGCGCGCGCTGCGGCGTCCCTGGGTGCTCTCGATCCTTGGGGTGGGCTTCGGGCTGGGCGTCTATCAGCAGGTGATGGGCATCAACGCGGTGCTCTACTACGCGCCGACCACGCTGCAGAACGTCGGCTTCTCCGACGAGGGTGCGATCGGTTCAAACCTGATCATCGGGGCGCTGAACATCGTCGCGGTCTGGATCGCGATCAGCTACACCGACCGTTGGGGACGGCGTCCGATGTTGCTGGTCGGGGCGCTGGGCACCTCGCTGGCGCTGGCGGTGCTCGCCGCGGTGAACCTGCTCATGCCCGCCCCGGACGGGCTCGGCGCACTGGGCATCGCCACCCTGGCCTGCCTGGCGGTGTTCATCTTCATGTTCCAGGTCAGCTGGGGCGCTCTGGTCTGGGTGGTGCTCGGTGAGATCTTCCCGCTGGGTGTCCGCGCGGCCGCGATGGGGGTGGTCACCACCGCGCATTGGCTGGCCAACGGGCTGGTCTCGCTGCTGTTCCCCACGGCGCTGGCGGCCTTCGGGGTGGGTTGGATCTTCGCTGGGTTCTCCCTGATCTGCTTCACCGCCTTCGTCTTCACCTTCAAGAAGGTCCCGGAGACCAAGGAGCGCACACTGGAGCAGATCGAGACCGCGTTCCGCCGGGCGGGATGATCACGCCTGCCGCCCGGTGCTGACCGAGCGTCAGACGGCAGCCCCTTGACATACTGCGTGGTCTACATCACATAATGGCGCTCGGACAGCTGTCCGAAACTTGCGCCCAGTCGTGGTGCCCGCCGTCCTGACTCCGCCGCTGCGCGGGAGGAGCGACATCTATGCCCATGAGCTTCAGCCATCAGACGCTGGGCCAGCAGGTCCATTTCGGCGTCGGGAACCTCACCAGAGACGTCCGGAGTGAGGTGACGCGTCACCAGGCCCAGCAGATTCTGCTGATCGCCTCCGGCAGCGCCGTCGCTGCCGCGGATGAGCTGCATGCCACGCTGCGGATCGCGCACCGGATCGACGGCGCACGCCAGCATGTTCCCGTGGAGGACGTGGAGTCCGCCTGCGACGCCGCGACCCAGGTCCAGGCCGACCTGATCCTCTGCGTGGGCGGAGGCTCCGCCATCGGGCTGGGCAAAGCCGTTGCCCTGAAGACCCGCGCTCCGATCATCGCGGTGCCCACGACCTACGCCGGGTCCGAGGCGACGAACGTCTGGGGCGTCACCGAGGCCGGCGCCAAGGCCACCGGCACCGACGACGTCGTGCTGCCTGCCGGGGTGGTCTACGACGCCGAGCTGGTCCGTGATCTCCCTGATGAGCTGGCCAGCGCCTCCGGCATGAACGCGCTGGCGCACTGCATCGATTCGCTCTGGGGCCCGCGGGCCGATCCGCTCAACGCTCTGCTCGCCGGTGAGGCCATGGGTGCCCTGCGTCGCGGAATGAGCCCGCTCGCCGCGGGGCCAGGTAGACCAGGAAACCCAGGTGGATCAGGGAACTCAGGTGGATCAGCGGGCCCAGGGACCTCAGGGGCCGCCGATTCCCCCGGCGCCGAGCTGCAGGCCCGTCAACAGCTGCAGTACGGGGCCTACCTCGCCGCCACGGCCTTCGCCTCGGCCGGCTCCGGGCTGCACCACAAGATCTGCCACATGCTGGGTGGATCCTTCGGGCTGCCCCATGCCCAGACCCACGCCGTGCTGCTGCCCCATGTGCTCGCCTTCAACCTGCCTCAGGCGCCTGCGGCCGGGGAGCGCATTGCGCAGGCCCTCGACGCCGCAGACGCGCTGACCGGCCTGGAGCGGCTGCGCACCCAGATCGGTGCCCCGCGTGCGCTGCGGGACCACGGGCTCAAGGAGGCCGACCTGGACCGTGCCGCGGGCCTGATCCTGGAGGTCGTCCCGGCGAGCAATCCCCGGAAGATGACCAGCACCGATGCGGCCGAGCTGATCCGGGCGGCATTCTCCGGAGCGGATGCCTCCGCGTTGGAGCGTCCCGTCCGGCACCTGGAAGGCAGCAGGTCACCCTAGTCCCCAGAACGCAGCAGTCACTTCCACAGAAGGGCACCACCATGACGTATCTGCTCGGCTCCCACCATGTGACGCTCTCCGTCGGCAAGGCCCGGGAGGACGTCGACTTCCACACCAAGGTCCTGGGGATGCGCTTCATCAAGAAGACCGTGCTCTACGACGGCTCGATCCCGATCTATCACCTGTATTACTCCAACGCCCACGGCGATCCCTCCGCGGTGGTCACCACCTTCCCTTGGGCCCAGCAGGGACGGTTCGGCACGCGCGGCACCAATCAGGCCCGCGAGGTGATGCTCGCGGTGCCGGCGGACTCACTGGACTTCTGGGCGCAGCGCCTGAGCTCCATGCAGATCGATCACGGGCAGTCCGAGCTCTTCGGTGAACGGCGGCTGGAGTTCAACCACCCCTGCGGTCTGGAATACGTGCTGGTGGGGGTGCACGGTGACCGACGAGTCGGGCATCCCGGACACGGGGTGCCCCCGGAGCACGCGGTGCACGGGATCTACGGCATGGGCATCCACGTCTATGACCAGGACCGGATGGTGGACTTCGCCAAGGACGTGTTCTTCCTCGGCGGGGAGATCTCCGAGGCCGGCGACGTCGCCCGGTTCAAGGTCGGCTCCGATGACTTCGGCAACTGGGTCCAGCTCCGCGGCAACCGCACCGATGACCAGGGGACCTGGCGATTCGCCGCCGGCACCTACCACCACTTCGCCTGGAACTTCGACACCCTGGAGAACCAGGAGGCCTCCAAGTTCCAGATCGAGGGCGCCGGCTACACCGACATCTCGGAGCTGAAGGACCGCACCTACTTCAAGTCCCACTACGTGCGCACCCCCGGAGGGGCACTCTTCGAGCTGGCGGTCACCCATGCCGACGGCGGCTGGGACTGCGATGAGTCCCCCGAGGAGCTGGGCCGGAAGTTCATGCTGCCGCCGCAGTTCGAGCACGAGCGCGAGCACATCATGTCCCAGCTCGAGCCGCTGCGCGTGGACGACTGATCCGCCGTGCTGACCCATCACCAGATGGACCTCGTGCACCACGGCGCCAAGCCCGAGCAGGCGCGGCTGGTGGTGTACGGGGTCCATGGTCGCACCCAGAGCCCGCAGTTCTTCATCGACCTCGCGCAGCGTATCGGCGTGGAGGGCATCTGCTGGTGGCTGCCCAGCGCCGCGGGGCACTCCTGGTATCCGGGGAAGTTCATGGAACCGTTCGAGTCAAACCAGCCTCAGCTTGGCCAGGCGCTTGCGGTGGTCGAGGATCAGCTCTGGAAGCTGCTTGCCACCCGCGAGGACGACGGCGCCCCGGTGGTCGTCTTCGGGTTCTCCCAGGGAGCCTGCCTGCTCGCCGAGTACCTGCTCACGGTCCAGCCGGCGGTGGACGGGGCGCTGCTGCACACCGGTGGGTACCTGGGTCCGCGACCACGCAGCTTCGATGCGGCCTCCAAGCCCGGGCTCAGCGGGCGCGCCATCGAGCTCTTCTGCGCCGATGAGGACCCCTGGGTGCCGCTGCACCGGGTGAAGGACACCGCCGCGGCGTTCGAGGGACTCGCCGCGGTCACCACGCTGAGCGTCTACCGCGACGAGGAGCACCACATCACCGAGGACGCCGTGGCCCGGATCCGCGAATACCTCAGGCGTCACGCCCGGGGCTGAACGGGCTGATCCAGCCCGGGACTCCTGCTGCCGGAGAAGAGCTCTCGACTCAGGCGAGTGGGGGCTCAGCGCAGCTCGTGGGCCAGACGCTGGATCGCCGCCGGGCCGACCAGATCCCCGGAGAGCATCGGAAGGGTGTCCACCGCCACTCCGGGGAGCAGCTCGGAGAGTGAGTCCAGATGGCGCTGCTCCTGCTCCCGCCGCTGGGCCAGGTATTCCCCGGCGTCGCGGGGGGTGAGCCGGTTGACCACCAGGCCGCCGACGTCGACCCCTGACTCGCGCAGCTGCGCGCAGAGCTCCACGGATTCCAGCACCGGGAGTCGTTCGGGGGTCAGCACGACCACGAAGCTGCAGGTCTTGGGGTTGCTGAGCACCTCGCGCAGCATCTCGAACCGTGCCTTGCGGCGGGTCAGCACCTGCCGGATCCGCTGATCCCGGTTGCTCGGAGCGTTCGACGCCGGGTCATCGTCGCCGTCGAGCACCCGCACCGCCGCACCGAAGCGTTCTGCCTTGCTGCGCCGGGTCAGCAGTCCAGACATCCAGGTGGACATGATCTCCGGCAGGGCCATGAGCCGGGCCGTATGACCCGAGGGGGCGGTGTCGAAGACGATCAGATCATGTGCGTCGAGCCCGTATTCGATCAGCACGGCGATGCGTTCCAAGATGGCCGACTCATGGGTGCCGGGGGAGTGCGCGGAGAGCTTCAGATGCGCGGCGACCTGCGGGTGGAGGTGTTCCGGCATGAAGTCGCGCAGCGTGGCGCCGACCTCCGCCAGGTGCTCGTCGATGGTGCGCTGCGGGTCGATCTCCACCCCGCGCAGCACCCCGCCGGTGGTGTCGTTGCGGTAGAGCTCCACCGGCTCATCACCTACGCGCTGGTCCCACAGGTGGCCCAGATTATGCGCCGGGTCGGTAGAGACCAGCAGCACGCGTCGCCCGGAGGCGGCCTGGTGCAGCGCCGCTGCAGAGGCGGTGGCCGTCTTGCCGACCCCGCCCTTGCCGCCGAGGAAGAGCACGCGACGTCGTTGAATCAGCTCCAGCAGCATGTACCGAGTCCTTTCAGCAACAGCTGAGTCCATCCATCGGGGAGTGTTCCAACCCTTGGCGGGTGTGCCATTCATGCATCCGGTCCAGCATCTCGGGCAGCAGCTCCAGGGTCATCCCCGAGGCGGGGTTCGGCAGGCCCAGCGCCTCGGAGAGCACCAGCATCATGAACAGGTCCTCTTCATCGCGCTTGGCGCGGGCGAAGACCCGCCGGTACGGGGCGACGTAGAACTCGTGGAGCCCGGCGTTGAACCGCTTCCACAGGCTGGCCGGCTCCTCGGCTCGGGGTTGATGGCCAGCTGCATGTGCCACGGCCCTTCCCCTTCCTCCGAGAGATCCTGCTCACTGGTGTGAGGCACCTCATGCTACGCCAGAGCAGCGCCCCAGGGTCGGATGACTGGTGCCGCAGGCAGCGGGGAAACCCTTGACGAGCGAGTGCCGGCGGGCGACACTTGCCCAACGGACACTCGTCCGCTGAATGAAAGGTGATCATGGACATCGGTCTGCTGCTGTTGCGCCTGGTGCTGGCGCTGATCCTCTTCACCCACGCCAGCCAGAAGCTCGCCGGATGGTTCGGGGGCAACGGGCTGCGCCGTCAGGGGGAGATCTTCGCCTCCCTGGGGCTGCGACCGGGCCGCGGAATGGTGCTCGCTGCGGGACTCTCCGAGCTGCTCGCCGGCACACTGCTGCTCCTGGGTCTGCTCACACCGATCGGGGCGCTGCTCGCGGCCGGGACCATGATGGTGGCGGGTATCACCATGCAGCTGAACTCCGGGGCATTCTGGAACATCGCCGGGGGCGGGGAGTATCCCTATGTGCTCGCGGCCGCCGCCGCCGTGCTGGGCTTCACCGGGGCGGGGGCCTATGCCGTGGATGCGCAGATCTCCGGTGAGCTCTGGAGCACGCTGATCCAGGCGCCGGCCACCTGGGTGGGGATCCTGATCCTCGTTGCGGCTGGGATCGCCGCAGTGCCCTTCGCGCTGCTGGTTCGCCGCGCCGGGGTCACCGGCTGAGGACCGCCGCGACTCGCAGCGCAGGAGAAGGGGGCTGCGCTCGCGGGGGCTGTGCTCCCCTCGCAGCGCAGCTCCCGTACATCGGGCGCACCACGAGTGCCGGGATCAAGTCCAGGCACTCGGCCCGCTCACGCCTCGGGGCCGCGCCCCTGGGCGGTATGGGTCTTCTCGGTGCGGTACTCGGTGTAGGTGTACGGGTTGTCCAGGATCTTGGTCTCCGGAACCTCCGGGCTCATCCCGGCCTCCCACTCTGCCTGTCCCAGCTCCGCGGCGATGTGTTCCACGGTCGCCTCCACGGTGCGCCGCACCTTGGCCAGGTCCACATCCACCAGCTTGTGCGCATGCTTCACGATCCGCCCGTTGACCATCACGGTGTGCACGTCCCCGCGCTGGGCCTGGAACACCACGTGGCCGTGCGGGTTCAGGATCGGGAACATCGCCGGGGAGTCATCGTTCTTGATCAGCACGATGTCGGCCTTCTTGCCGACCTCCAGGGAGCCGATGGAGTCTTCCATCCCGAGTGCCTCTGCGCCGCCATGGGTGGCCCAGCCGACCACCTGGTCGGCGCGCAGGCCCAGGTTGGTGCAGGTCTCCCCGGTGGCGTGGTGCTCGAAATGCTCGCGCGCCCGGTCGGAGCTGAGCGTGGAACGCATGGCGGCGAACGGATCTGCGCTCCACCAGACCGAGGTGTCCACCGAGAGGGAGACCGGGATCCCGTGCTTGCGCAGCTGCCAGGAGGAGGGGTAGCCCTGCCCGCAGCTGGATTCAGACTCCGCCGAGACCGAGGCGGCGCCCCCGGTGGCGGCGATGCGCTGGTAGGAGTCCTGGTTCAGGGTGGCCGCGTGGACATAGACCGTCTTCTCATCCATGAATCCGTGTTCGTGCATGAGCCGGATGCCGTCGTCGTTGGTCGCACCCCAGACGCCGGCGTGGGTGGTGACGCCCACGCCCAGCTCCCGGGCGACCTCGAAGGCCTTCTTCTCCGGGAACTCCGGGTCACCGGTGACGTCGAAGGCCATCTGGAATCCGAGCATGTCATCGCCGAGCTGGCCTCCGGAGCGGGGGATCCGACGTTCCACGAAGTCGCGGAACTCGGGTGAGGCGGACCATTCCCAGGGCCCGGCGTGGATGTTGCCATAGGCGAAGACGAAGCGCCCGGCGACCTCTTGGAGTGCGTCCACCGCGGCATCGGCGTGGTCCACGGTGGAGAGCCCGTGGGACCAGTCCACCGAGGTGGTGACCCCGGAGTCGATGGCCTCCACGGCGGAGAGCAGATTCCCGGCATAGATGTCCTCGGGTCGGAACTTCTTGCCGTGCTCCAAGTAGTTCCAGACGAAGTACTGGGTGAGCGTCCAGTCGGCGCCGTAGCCGCGCATGGCGGTCTGCCACATGTGCCGGTGGGTGTCGATGAAGCCGGGGGTGATCATCCCGCCTTCGGCGTCGATCACCCGGGCATGTTCGGGTGCCTCGAGGTCCGGGCCGATGGCCGCGATGGTGTCACCCAGCACCAGGACGTCGCCCCGGGTCAAGACGCTGTGCTGCTTGTCCATGGTCAGCACGATCCCGTTCTTGAACAGGACGGGCGCGCCGGTGCCGTTGGATGCGGCTTCAGAACTCATATCAGCCTCCGTTGAAGTTCTCTGTGATGGTGCTCACGATAGCGGCCGTTCGCACAGTGGACAAGGGTCCGTTTACCTCGCGAAGTCGGTCTCAGGGATCCAGTCTAGGGACTCTGGTCCAGGTGATCCCGGGGTTGACGGCCGCATGCAGCCGGTGTGAAACTGATCACGATACATGCGGACGAGTGTCCGTATGACGACACGTCCGGGCGTGGCGGGACCTGTGTGGGACTCGCAGAAGGAGGACTCCGAGATGAGCCAGCACCATCAAGACCAGACCAGCGCCGGAGGTGCGCAGCCCGAACAGACCGGCGGCGGGCTGCCGCTGGAGGGCATCCTGATCGCGGACTTCTCCCGGGTGCTCGCCGGCCCCTACGCCACCATGCTGCTGGGAGACCTCGGAGCCGAGGTGATCAAGGTCGAGAACGCCGGGGGAGACGATACTCGCACCTGGGTCCCGCCCCGCCGTCCGGACGGGGTCTCCACCTACTACGCGGCGATCAACCGGAACAAGAAGTCGATCGTGCTGGACTTCAAGGACGCCGAGGACCTGGCCGCCGCCCAGGCGCTCGCGCAGCGCGCCGACGTGGTGATCGAGAACTTCAAGCCCGGCGGACTCAAGAAGTTCGGACTCGACTACGACGCCGTCGCGCAGTCCAACCCGCAGGTCATCTACTCCTCGATCACCGGCTTCGGCACCGAGGGGGAGGGCGCGAAGTACCCCGGCTATGACCTGATCGTCCAGGCGATGTCGGGGCTGATGAGCCTCACCGGCTCCCCGGACGGCCCGCCCTACCGCGCCGGGATCAGCGTGTTCGACGTGATGGCCGGGCTGCATTCGACCATCGGCATCCTCGCCGCGCTGCGCCAGCGCGATCGCACCGGCGACGGCACCCATATCGAGGCGTCCCTGATGGCCTCGGCCATGTCCGGCCTGGTGAACCAGACCCACGCCTATGTGGGCGGGGGCACCACCCCGATGCGGATGGGCAACGCCCACCCCTCGCTCTACCCCTATGAGGCCATGCCCACCGCCGACGACGACGTGATCATCGCCGCCGGGAACAACACTCAGTTCAGCAGGCTCTGCACGGTGCTGGGAATCCCGGAGATCGCCCAGGATGAGCGCTTCGCCGAGGTCGGAGACCGCACCGACCGCCGTGACGAGCTGCGCCCGATCCTGGAGGCGGAGCTGGCCAAGCACACCGCCCAGGAGCTCTTCGAGAAGCTCAACGAGGTCGGGGTGCCCTGCGGGCCGATCAACACCATCAAACAGGGGGTGGAATACGCCGAGGCGCTGGGGTTGAAGCCGGTGGTCCAGGTGGGCAGCGGGGAGTCCGCAGTGCCCGGGGTCCGGCATCCGCTGAGCTTCAACACCATGACTCCGCGCTATGAGCTGGCCCCGCCGCAGCTGGGCGAGCACACCGAGGAGATCAAGGCCTGGCTGAAGCAGCCGGCTCCCACGCGAAGCGGGCAGCACCCCGCCGAGAGGACCCACTGATGAGCACCGCAGCGCACGAGGGACAGACGCCGAGCTACCCCACCTCGCTGGGGACCTCCACCACCGAGGAGATCAGCCTGATGGGCCAGTCCCTCTCCGAGGACCTGATGGGTAAGGTCGGGTTCGCCGAGCTGGCCTTCTGGATGACCGCCACTCGCCGGCCCACCCCCGGTGAGCTGCGCACCTTCGAGGCGGTGCTGGTCGCACTGGCCGATCATGGCTTCACCCCCACCGCGATCGCGGCCCGGCTGACCTACCTCTCTGCCCCGGAGTCCATCCAGGGCGCCATCGCCGCCGGCCTGCTCGGCGGGGGCTCTCGCTTCCTCGGGGTCACCGAGGACACCGGGAGGTTCCTGCACCAGGTGCTTCAGGCCGACGACGGCGAGCGCAGCAGCGAGGCGGACTACGACGCCCTGGCGCGGGAGGCGATCACCCGGGCGCGGGCCGCGAAGCAGATCGTTCCCGGTCTGGGCCATCCGGTGCACAAGCAAGGGGACCCGCGGACCCCGCGGCTGATCCAGATCGCCGAGGAGGGCGGCACCCGCGGGGAGCATCTGCGCCTGTTCGAGGCCATGGGCCGGGTCAGTGAAGAGGTGCTGGGCAAGAAGCTGCCGCTCAACGGCGCCGGGGTCTGCGGAGCAGCCCTGGCCGACCTGGGCCTCCCGGTGGACTTCCTGCGCGGCTTCGCCCTGCTCGCCCGCACCGCCGGGCTGCTGGGACAGATCGCGGAGGAGCGGCGGAACCCGATCGCCAATGACATCTATATGCACGTGGACCGGAATGCGAGGTTCGTCCCGCTGAGCAGCGAGGACGCCGGTGAGTCGAAGGAGATCTGAGCATGGCAGAGCTGACCGCGGTGCTCGCGAGCACCCATCACCCGTTCTACTACAAGGCCACCACGTCCCCGGAGGATCAGCGACCGCCCTTCGCCGATGACTGGCAGCGCAAGGTCGAGGCCTACCGCGAGACGCTCACCGCCGCGGAGCCTGACATCCTGGTGATGGTCGGGGCGGATCACTTCCACCAGCTCTGGCTGGACAACTATCCGCAGTTCCTGATCGGCAAGCAGGAGAGCTACGACGCGACCTTCTACAACGAGGAGCGCGAGTTCGGGATCCCGAAGTACACCCTTGCCGGGGACATCGAGCTCTCCCGCTATATGCACGAAGAGCTGCTGGGCAAGGACTTCGACTTCTCGGTCAGTCACGAGCTGAAGATCGATCACTCCATCATCTGCCCGATCATCACGGTCCGCCCCGAGGCGGATCTGCCGATCGTGCCGATCTACACGAACATCTTCGTTCCCCCGCTGCCCTCCCCGCGTCGCTTCTACCAGGTGGGGCGGGCCATCCGGGAGATCATCGACAGCTTCCCCAGCGAGAAGAAGGTCGCCGCCATCGGCACCGGGCACCTCTCGCTGGAGCTCGGCGGACCCCGCCAGTTCGGCGAGCACGGACCCGACCCGCTCTTCGACGCAGATGCGATCGAATGGCTCTCCACCGGCAATATCGACGCGATCCTGGCCAACGTCACCCACGAGTCCATGGCCGGAGCCGGCAACGCCACCCACGGCTTCATGGACCTGCTGCTGATGATGGGCATCGCCGGCCCCGGAGTCCACGCCGACTACGTCGATCACCTGGATCTCTTCCACACCCGGGAGATGTACATGACCTGGTACCCGAACAAGACTCGCGGTCAGCTCGATGCGGCCGCCCGGGCCGCGGAGACCGCGGAGGCCAGCACCGGCCCGATCTACGCCTCCGATCCGGCCTGGGATCAGTTCCGCGTGAGTCAGGAGCAGGCATGAGCAAGTACTACGTCAACAAGTTTCTCTTCACCATCGATCGTGACCCCGAATGGGTGGCCAGCTATCGCGAGGATCCGCGGGCCACCGTCCTCCGCTGGGAGAAGGAGGTCGGGCGCTGGCTGAATCCGGTGGAGCAGACCAGCTGGCTGGAGTTCACTCAAGAAGAGCGCGAAGCGCTGGCCACCCACGACTACGTATGGCTCTTCGAGCACGGCGCCCACTTCTTCCTGAACCTGACCCTGTTCATCGCACTCTTCGACGAGGAGTACGCCGCAGCCAAGGGCCCGCTGGCGTTCCAGACCGAGATGGCGCAGAAGCTGGGCCACTGGACCGGCCGGGACTACCCCTCGGTCGCCATGTGAGTGAGCCGCTCCAGCCCTGTCCCCGACGGCGGGGGCTGCGGGCCGGACGGGCTGGCTGGACGGGCTGGCTGGGCTACTCCTCCGGGGAGGCCAGCAGCGGAATGCGTCCGACGTCGGCGGCGTCGCGCTCGCGGACCTGACTGGGCAGTGACTGCCAGCGGGTCCAATCCTCGGTGACCGCCGCAGCGGCCTCGCGCAGCGGAGGAAGGTGCTTGTTCAGCAGCGTTTCCACGCTGGTCTCGGCGGCATGGACCGTGGTGTTCATCGAGGCCAGCACTCGGCCATGGGCATCACGGACCGGCACGGCGATGGAACGGATGCCACGGGCAAGCTCCTCATCGGCGAGTGCGTAGCCCTGCTGCTTCACCCGGTCCAGCTCTTCGAGGAAGGACTTCTGGTCCCACTGCACGACCGGGATCACCGAGGAGCGCGAAGCCTCGGAAAGCCGCTGCAGGATCTCCCGACGCTCCATGTCTGCCAAGAGCACCTTGCCCTGGGAGGTCGGCGGAGCCGGGAAGCGGGTCCCGATGTCCACTCGCAGCCCGATCAGCTTCGGCACCGCAACCCGGGCGACATAGACGATGTCCGGGCCGTCCAGCTGGGACATCGAGGCGGACTCGTGGGTGCGCGTGACCAGCGCCTCCAGATGAGGCCTCGCCACGTCCCACAGGCCCAGGGAGCTCACGTAGGCCATCCCGAGCTCCATCACTCGCGGGGTCAGGGCGAAGGCGCCGTTCTCTGCGCGCACGTACTCCAGCTCCTGCAGGGTCATCAGGATCCGGCGTGCGGTGGGACGCGCCAGATCCGTGGCCTTCGCCACCTGGCTCAGGGTGAGGCTGGGGTACTCGGGGGTGAAGGCCTTGATGACCGACAACCCGCGCGAGATCGCTTCGATGAACTCGGGACTGCGTTCCGGTGACATCTGGTTCCTTTCTTCAGGAGGACGCGGTGTGGATGCGATCGGCGCGGGCCTCGCGCAGTCTGGTCCAGGTCCGCACGAGCTGACTGAATTCCTTGACCTGGACCAGGACATGGTCACGGGCGGTGTTCTCCGCGGTCTCACCGTCTCCGGTGCTGATCGCGTTCACGATGGCGAGGTGCTCGGCGAGGGAGCGACGCATACGGTCGGGGGCGCGCAGCTGCAGTCGCCGGTAGGGCTGCAGCACGCGTCGCAGATGGTGTGCCTGCTGCTGCAGATACCCGTTGCCGCAGGAGTCGTAGATGATGCCGTGGAACAAGGCGTTGGCGTAGTAGTAGCCATCGGCGTCACCGAGTGCCTCGAAGCGCTCACATTCCTTCAGCGCCTTGCCCAGTTCTGCCAAGGGCTCGCGCTCGATCCGACTCGAAGCCAGCCGTGCGGCCATGCCTTCAAGCTCAGCCATCAGTTCGAAGCGCTCCGCCAGCTCCGGCAGGCTCAGCTCGGTGACATAGGTGCCCTGCTTGGGGCGGATGCGCACCAGTCCGGAACGTTCCAGCCCCTGCAGCGCCTCCCGCACCGGGGTGCGCGAGCAGCCGAACTCCTCCTGCAGCTTGGCAGGGTCCAGACGCTGCCCGGGACCGTAGTGTCCGTCGACGATGGCGTTCTCCAGCGCATCACGCACCCGTTGGGATTCCGGGACTCGGACCATGACACCTCCTCTGATGAGCATATCGCCAGCCACAGAGTGTGGCGTGGATCACGTTAATCCCCTATAGTCGCTGTTATATACATCACGGCTACTGATATACACGTAGGGAGGGATCATGGCAACCACGCAGGGATGGCTGCTTGCAGATCTGCTGCGCAGCCTGGGCGGGCACAAGCCTCGGCCGAGCGTGCAGACCCCGGGATCCGAAGGCCTGGCTCAGCTCACCGCGGGCTGTGCGGTGCTGATGGGGGACCTGGGAGAAGCGTCCATGCGGGCCGTGGCCGATCGGGCGCTCGCCACCTACCGGGAGCTCGATGCCGCCGCGCGGGCGGAGTTCTTCGCCCATATGCTGCACTCCTATGCCGTGAACCCTGAGGCGCTGCGCCACGCCTATGCCCGGTGGGACGCCGGGGAGGGACAGGCCGAACTGGCCGACCTCTTCGACGCCAGCGAGCCGCGCCGCCAGGCGCTGCTGCGGCGACTCAACCACGCCCCCGAGGGCACTCTGCACCTGGTCAACATGCGCGCCGACCTGCGCCGGGCGCTCCGGGACCACCCAGAGCTGGCTCCGCTGGACCGGGATTTCCGGCACCTGCTGCAGTCCTGGTTCAACCGCGGCTTCCTGCGGATGGAACAGCTCGGCTGGGACTCCTCGCGGGAGATGAAGAATCATCTGCTGCGCTACGAGAAGGTCCACCCGATGCGCGACCTCAATGATCTCAAGCGCCGGCTGCGGCCGAAGGACCGCACCTGTTATGCCTTCTTCCACCCCGCCACCGGGGAGCTCCCGCTGATCTTCGTGGAGGTCGCCCTGGTGAGGGGGATCCCCGGCAGCGTGGCACCGCTGCTGGCCCCCACCGAAGAGCTCGCTCCGGCCAAGGCAGATACGGCCGTGCTGTACTCGATCAACAATTCGCTGGAAGGGCTGGCCGGCATTTCCTTCGGCAGCCTGCTCATCAAGCAGGTCATCGACCAGGTCTCCGCCGAGCTGCCGCATCTTCAGCACTTCGTGACGCTCTCCCCGATCCCAGGGTTCCGCAGCTGGCTGCGTGAACAGGCCCGGACGGCGAAATCCGCCGAACTCGCGGCGCTGCACATGGACCTCCAGGAGCTGAACAGCCCTGTCGAGCTCCACAGCCCTGCGGATCCCAACCGCACAGTCGATCCCAGCGGCGCAGCGAAGTTCTCCGCGGCAGCCGGAGCTCAGGCGCCCGGCGCGAAGCGGCTTCCCGAGCGGCTCACCGCGGCGCTGGCGCACTACGTCGCGGTGGAACGCCGCACGGACGGTCAGCCAGTGGATCCGGTGGCCCGCTTCCACCTGGGCAACGGGGCCACCGCCTGGCAGCTTCACACCGCGGCCAGCAGTGCGGACTACATGTGGGAGCAGTCCTACGGGGCGATGATCAACTACCGCTACGACCCCGCCCTGGTGGAGCAGCGCCATGAGGACTACGTCCGGCACGGGGACATCGCGGTGGGGGAGAAGGTCTGGGGCCTGCTTCCCTCCGGTGCGGGCAGCCGCACCGGCACAGCCCGTGCCGAATCCGGCACAGCCAGCACTGACGCACCTACCGGCCCCGGGACAGCACCCGGCACAGCCAGCACCACCACCGACTCTTCCAGAACAGACAGCAGCAGCGAGAAGGGAACCACACCAGTGGACCACCAGATTGACGGCATCTATCAAGGCTTCCTCCGGCAGGCCCAGACCCATCCGGAGAAGCCGCTGTTCCACCTCCCGGAGGGACGCACGCTCACCTACTCCCAGGTGCTCCAGACCTCCCGGCGCATCGCCACGAAGCTGATCGGCGACGGCGTCGTACCCGGTGACCGGGTCGCTGCGCAGGTGGAGAAGTCCCCGGAGGCCATCGCGCTCTACCTGGCCACCCTCCAGGTGGGCGGGGTGTACCTGCCGCTGAACACCGCCTACACCGGGGCCGAGATGGACTACTTCATGTCCGACGCCGCGCCTCGGGTGCTGGTCTGCGACCCGAGCCAGACCGCGGCCCACGTGCAGCGCGGCAAGGACGGGATCGTCGTGGAGACCCTGGGCGCGGGCGGAGAGAGCACGCTGCTCGCCGCGGAGCAGGAGCACACCGAGGTCGCGCAGCTGCGCGCATCAGATCCCGGCGCGATCCTCTACACCTCCGGGACCACCGGCCGCTCCAAGGGTGCGGTGCTGACCCAGGGGAACCTCGCGGCGAACTGCGCCTCACTGATCCAGTCCTGGGAGTACACCGAAGCAGACGTGCTGATCCACGCGCTGCCGATCTTCCACATCCACGGCCTCTTCGTGGCGGTCAACATGACCCTGGTCTCCGGCGCCTCCATGATCTGGCTGCCCAAGTTCGATCCGGACGCCGTGCTCGAGTCCATGCCCCGCGCCACCGTGCTGATGGGGGTGCCCACGTTCTACACCCGGCTGCTGAGTTCGCAGCAGCTCAGCGCCGAGGCCTGCGCCGGGATGCGGCTCTTCGTCTCCGGCTCCGCTCCGCTGCTGGCAAGTGATCACGAGGCCTTCGAGGCCCGCACCGGGCACGCCATCCTGGAACGCTACGGGATGACCGAGACCGGGATGAACACCTCCAACCCCTACCGCGACGGGCCGCGCCGACCCGGCACCGTGGGACACCCGCTGCCCGGGGTCCAGGTGCGGATCGTGGACCGAGAGAGCCAGGCAAGCCTGCCCCAGGGTGAGGTCGGGATCATCGAGGTGCGCGGCGACAACGTCTTCGCCGGCTACTGGAACATGCCGGAGAAGACCGCCGAGGAGTTCCGCGAGGACGGCTTCTTCATCACCGGAGACCTCGGCGTGATCGACGAGCAGGGCTACCTGAGCATCGTGGGCCGCGACAAGGATCTGGTGATCTCCGGGGGATTCAACATCTACCCCAAAGAGGTCGAGGGACTCATCGACGAGCACCCCGGTGTCTTCGAATCCGCCGTGATCGGGGTGCCGCACCCGGATCTGGGCGAGGGTCTGGTGGCCGTGGTGGTCCCGACCGGCGACGACGCCCCCGAGGAGACCGCGATCCTGCAGGCGCTCGCCGGTGAGCTGGCCCGCTTCAAGCAGCCCCGCGCCGTCCGCTTCGTGGACGCGCTGCCGCGCAACGTGATGGGCAAGGTCCAGAAGGCGCAGCTGCGCAAGCAGTACACAGAGCTCTTCAGCAGCTGAATGCTCCCTCAAGAAACCTCAACCGCAAGTCAGGAGTAGACGATGGTTCTCTATGGAGTTGCAGCGCTGGCGCTGTGCATGCTCGTGGGAATGCTGATCGGTGATGTCCTCGGCGTCGCAGTAGGTGTGGACGCCAATGTCGGCGGGGTGGGCTTCGCCATGATCCTGCTCGTGGTGGCCACGGACCGGCTGCGCAAGCGCGGGCTGTTCCCGAAGCCCACCGAGCAGGGGGTGCTGTTCTGGTCCGCGCTGTACATCCCGATCGTGATCGCCATGGCGTCCACGCAGAATGTCGCCGAAGCGATCGGCGGCGGACCCATGGCCGCGATCGCCGGTCTCGGGGCGCTGGCCGCAGGCGCGGCGCTGGTGCCGGTGATCGCGCGGATCGGCGGACAGTCTGAACCGCTGCCGGCGATGACCGAAGAAGAGAAGCAGGAGGCCTGAGATGGACATCATCGCTGATGTGCTTGAACGCAACGGCCTGCTCTTCGCCTTCGTGGTGGTCGGTGGCCTGATGATGATCTCGGGCTGGCTCTCCAAGACGCTGACCCGAGGACGCCTGCAGGGCTCCGCCATCGCCATCATGCTCGGACTGGTGCTGGCCTATTTCGGCGGCATCCAGACCGGTGGAGAATCCGGCCTCGCTGATATCGCCATCTTCAGCGGTCTCGGCCTGATGGGCGGCGCGATGCTGCGCGACTTCGCCATCGTCGCCACCGCCTACGGCGTGGACCTTCAGGAGATCAAGAAGGCAGGCGCCGCGGGCGTGGTCGCGCTCATCGCGGGCATCGTCGTCTCCTTCATCGTCGGCGCCGCGGTGGCTGCCGCCTTCGGCTACACCGACCCCGAGTCCATGGCCACCATCGGCGCCGGCGCCGCGACCTACATCGTGGGACCGGTCACCGGCACCGCGATCGGGACCAGCTCCGAGGTGATCGCCCTCTCGGTGGCCGCCGGACTGATCAAGGCGGTGGTGGTGATGGTCTGCACCCCGCTGATCGCCCCGCTCATCGGCCTGAACAACCCGAAGTCGGCCATGGCCTACGGCGGGCTGATGGGCACCACCTCGGGGGTGGCCGGAGGACTCGCCGCCACGGACAAGCGCCTGGTGCCCTACGGCGCGATGACCGCGACCTTCTATACCGGCCTGGGCTGCCTGCTGGGCCCTTCGGTCTTCTACTTCGCCCTGGTCGGGATCTTCGGCTGAGCTGAGGAACCCTCCAGCACCACGACGACGGCGGCGGCTGTCCACCTGCACCCAGGTGGGCGGCCGTCGTCGTCGTGCTGGGGGGCGAGGCCCTGCGCCCACTGATCCCGCTCACTGCCCTGGGGGTTCCCAGACGGCGGGTGCTGTGATGGACTGCTGGAGAACCAGGACGGGTCTCGGTGCGCCGGGCTCACCTGCACGCCGAGGAGACGGGAGAGACCGATGCGGGCAGCGCTGTTCGTGCTGGTCTTCGCCGTGACAGTGATCGGTGCCTCGCTGGCCGGGTCGCAGAACCTGGCCTTCGTGCTCCTCATGGGCGCAGCCGTGGCCGCCCTCGCGTCCACGGTGATGACCGCCAGCGGTCGCCAGGCGCTGCGCCGGACCCGCGGCAACCTGACCCAGGGCTGGTCGCGACGTCCCGGCTGAATCCCCCGCTGGTCCGGGTGTGACCCCCAGCCGGCACAGGATGTCTTCCGGGCTCGGCGGAGGCTACTTATACCCGTCCACCATGGCGGCTGCGATGTCCATGTAGGCCCGGCGGGTCTCCTCCTCGAGCATGTCCAGGTGGATCCGGTCCCCGTCCACCACGGCCCGGTCGAAGGGCACCACCACGAGCTTCCCGCAGTATCCGCGCAGGCTCTCCTGGATGGCCTGCTTGTCCACCCGGTCAGAGACCCGCTCCTTATCGGTGATCACCACGATGGACTCCCGGGCCAGCCGCTCGTAGCCGTGGTTGGCCAGCCAGTTCAGCGTCTGCAGCGCGCGCTGGGCTCCGGAGACCGCGAACCCGGCGGCGATCACGATGTTGTCCGCCGTGTGCAGGATCCCCTTCATGGCGTTGTGCGTGACCCCGGTGCCGCAGTCGGTGACGATCACGGAGTAGTACTTGGCGAACTCCGCATGGATCCGGCGCCACTCCTCGGCAGTGAGGCTGTCCGAGAGGGCTGGATCCTGTTCTCCGGCGAGCACATGCAGCCGCCCGGCCTGCTGCAGGTAGCCCTGCAGCGCGGTCAGCGAGTCCACGCCGTCGAGCTTCTTGAGCAGATCGGTGATGCTCGGCGGCTGGTGCGCCTGGATCGCCCGCTCGCCCAGGGCGCGCTCCACCAGATCCCCGGAATCCGGATTCGCGTCGATGGCGCAGGGAATGTCTCCGCGGTGGTGGGCCAGGGTCATGCCGACACCCACCGTGGTGGAGGTCTTCCCGATCCCACCCTTGAGTGAGAGCACGGCGGTGTTGTGGCTGCCCTGCAGCGGCCGAGCGATCCGCTCGATCAGCTCCCGCTCTCGCAGCTCCTTCTGACTGGGACCGATGTTGATCGCGCCGCCGGTGGCGTCATAGAGGAAGCGCCGGAACCCGCCCTGAGGCTTCTCCGCGGCCACCGCGACGAAGGGCCGTCCGGCCTCTGCGATGCGACGGCGCTCCGCCCGTGTCTGCTGTGCCGCGGGATCCAGACTTGTGGGGTTGGCCGGGACCGAGCCGGTGGCTCGAGCCGGGTCTGCCGGACCTGCCGGACCGGTCTGGGCGCCGGGCTGCGGCTTTGCGGAGGGCCCAGGTTGCGCGACGGGCGCGGCCTGCGCTGGAGGCGTGGCCTGCGTTGGAGGCTCGGGCTGCGCTGGGGGTTTCCCGGGGGCCTCGGCGAGGGGCGCTGCCGGGGCCCGGCCGTTGCCCGGCTGTGCGTGTGCGGCGACCTCACCCTCCGGGGACATCGAGAACCAGCTCTGCTCGCCGCGGACATGGTCGATTCCATGGACCACCGCAGGCGTGCCGGTCTGCTGAGCATGTTGGTGGGCCTGCGCGTAGACCTCCCGGTAGGGGTTCTCCCCCTCGGTCACGGTGTGGGGCTCCCCGTTGATCCGGATCTGCCGGGGGGAGAGCACCTCAGCGGTGATGTCCGAGCGAGGCTCAGCCGCCGCGGTCTCATCGCTGCTCGCGGTGCTGCCGTCGTTGCTGGCGCGGCTTGGCTGCTCAGCTGGCGTCTGTGTCATGGGGGCCCTCCCTGAAGATCGTCTGAATAGTGGCCGGTGGGCGTCCACCGTGGATGAAGAGTCCGCGCCCCGGAGGCTGTCTGCGCGGCCGGACCGAGTTGATCAGTGCACCTTCGGACTTGTCCCCGTCCATCAGGAAGGTGGCACCGCCCGCCTCGCGCACTGCGGTGGAGAAGGGGTCGAACAGGCCGCGCCCGGCGCCGCGGACCCTCCGTGCGACCAGCGCGTGCAGCCCGATCTCCGCGCCCATGGCGAGGTGCTCGGTGAACTCGCGCAGCGGGGAACCGCCGCCCGCAGTGAGCACGTCGTAGTCGTCGACGATAAGGACCACCCGGGGGCCGTCGAAGCCCTCGCCTCGCGCCGCGGCCAGCGGGTCCTCCGGGATCCGGCTGCGCAGCTCCTTGGTCACCGCCTGGGTCAGCTTCTCGGCCAGCACCGTGGAGGTCGCGTAGCCGCCGAGGTAGGCATCTGGGACCACACCCTGCAGTGAGCGGCGCGGGTCGAAGACCGCGAAGACGATCTCATCCGAGCTGTGCTGCTCGGTCAGGCTCAGCATCAGGTGGCGCAGCAGGGAGCTCTTGCCGCTGAGCTCATCTCCCATCACGAAGAGGTGACGCTCCTGACCGGTCAGATCCAGCAGCTTGATGCTCATGTCACGCTCCACCATGCCCAGCGGGACCTGACCCGGTTTTCTCGGGGCGTCGATGCTCAGAGGCTCGAGATCCTCGGAGCTCAGCATCTGTGGCAGCATCCGGACCCGCCGCGGAGTCTGCTGCGGCACCATCTGCTGCACGCTGGCCGTGGCCTGCTGCAGCCCATGATGCAGCGCGCCGAGCTCGGCCTCGCCGTCTAACCGGGGGAGCGCGATCTGCCCGATCAGGGTGTCGTGGTTCAGGCCGCGACCGGGCCGATCCGCGGGGACCTTCTCCGCGACCTTGCGACCATGGGCGGATTCGGCCACCTCACCCAGGCGAAGCTCCAGCCGGGTGCCGAAGAAGGACTGCTGGGCGATCCGGACCTCATTCCAGCGGGTCGCGGTGGCGATGACGTGCACCCCGTACCCGCTGCCGCGGTTAAGGATGCCGTGCACCTGGTCCTGGAGGTCCTCGTAGTCATCGAGCAGCGCCCCCCAGCCGTCCAGGAGCAGGATCACATCGGCAACCTCGAGCTCGGGCAGCTCACCGGCGGCGTGGAGTCGACGCATCGTGGCCAGGGTGTCGATCCCCCTGGCCTCGAAGAGCGTCTCGCGCTCGTCGAGGATGTCCGAGACCTCTTCGACGGTGCGGCGCAGCGCTTCCCGTGAGGTGCGGCCGGCCATGCCAGCACTGTGCGGCAGGTCCTGCAGCGGCTGCAGAGCCGAGCCCTTGAGATCGACGCCGAAGAGCGCGACCTCCTCCACCCCGTGCGAGGCGGCCAGGGACAGCGCGATGGTGCGCAGCGCCGTGGTCTTGCCCGAGGCGGGACCGCCCAGGATCACGACGTTGCCTCCGGACCGGGTCAGGTCCAGCTCCCACAGGCCCTGCCACTGTCGGCCCGGATCGTCCAGCAACCCGATCGGGATGTTCAGCTGCCGACTCCGCCGCTGTGCGACCTCGGTGCCCGGCGTCAGGCTCAGTGTGCTGCGGGACGCGGCCTGGTCCAGGGTCAGCAGCTGCGGCAGCGGGGGCAGCCAGATCGGTGCCGTGACCCGCGGGAAGTCGCTCATCATCTCGACCAGCGTGGACATCACCGTCGGCCCGGTGGAGCGTTCGGTGGGAGCAGGTGACCCCTCAGCGGGGGAGGCCCCGGCGGCGTCGACCTCCTGGGCGGCGTCTTGGGCATAGAAGGAGTCCACCAGCACCGGCAGCGGCTCATCCTCGTCCTCGGGCGACTCCGTCTGCTGCGTCTCCAGCTGCAGCGGACCCGAGACATATCCGGCCTTCAGCCGCGAATAGGTGGTGGTGTCCACCTTGAGGTACCCGTAGCCGGGCAGCGGCGGCAGATGGAACGCATCGGGGGTCTCCAACACCGTGCGGGACTCACCCTCGGAGAGTGTGCGCAGACCCAGCCGATAGGACAAGTGGGTCTCCAGGCCACGCAGCTTGCCGGCCTCGATCCGCTGCGAGGACAGCAGCAGGTGCACCCCGATGGACCGGCCGATCCGCCCGATCGACATGAACAGGTCGATGAAGTCCGGCTGCGCCGTGAGCAGCTCACCGAACTCGTCGATCACCACGAACAGATGCGGCAGGGGCGGGAGCTCCTCCCCGCGCTGGGCGCGTTCGGCCCGATGCAGCTGGTAATCGGTGATGTTGGCGATGTTTCCGGCGTTCTTCAGCGCCTCCTGCCGGCGCAGCACCTCGCCTTCCAGGCTGGAGTAGATCCGGTCCACCAGGGAGGCGTCCTCGGAGAGGTTGGTGATGATCCCCGAGACATGCGGGATCCCGGCGAAGGGCGCGAAGGTCGCTCCGCCCTTATAGTCCACCAGCACCATGTTGAGCAGATCGGCCGGGTGGGTCACTGCGAGGCCCAGCACCAGGGTGCGCAGCAGCTCCGACTTCCCGGATCCGGTGGCCCCCACACAGAGCCCGTGCGGTCCCATGCCGTGCTGGGCGGACTCCTTCAGGTCCAGGCTCACCGGTCGGCCGCGGTCGTCGATCCCGATGGGCACACGCAGAAAGTCCGGCTGCTCACGGGGCTTCCAGAGCCGCTCCACGTCCTCCGCGCTGAAGTCTCGGATGCCCAGGTGAGCGGTGAAGCGCTGGGAGTCGACGTCGTCGTCGTGCTCCAGGGAATCCGGGGAGAGCCGCAGCGGGGCGAGCATCCGGGCCAGGCCCTCGGCAGTGGCGACCGCCACCGGGGAGAGCACGCCCTCGGTGGTCTGTGGGCGCAGCGGATCCTTGACGTAGTCCTCGACCCGGAACCCGGTCTCGGTCTGGGAGATGCGCAGCGAGACCTCGTCGGGCTCGTCCTGCTGCCGCGGGGTCAGATGCACCGCGGTGATCGAGAGCTCGTGCGGAGAGAGCGCGGCGTCGGGCATCTGCAGGTTCGCCACCTCCCCGGCGTAGTCCATGTCGAAGACCAGCAGCCGCGCCTGGGCCAGCGGCGGACTGTCGACCAGGAAGTTCTTCCGGATCTCCGCGTAGCGCTGGTAGCGGGCGCGGATCTCCTCATCGAGCAGGTCGCGCAGCGCGGGCATGGAGCGGGCCAGCCGGTTCAACGGGCCGCGCGGCGTCGGCCGGGACTGGTCCAGCACGTGGGGGAGCAGGTTCAGCCAGCGCCAGCTCTGCTGATGCCGCTCCGGGACGGCGGCGGCGAGGTGGAGATCCTCGGGGCTGTGCAGCGCGACGGCGGGCAGCAGCAGGTTGCGCACCACCTCATGGCAGAAGTCCTCCTCCCCGACGACGGAGACCGTGTGGTGCCGGCGCAGATCCACCAGCACCGGCATGTTCGGTGCGGCGCTGAAGCGGCTGAGAAGGTTCCGCATCTCGTGGTCCATGTGCGGGTCGGGGCGCTGCCCCAGCTGCGCCTCGCCTTCGAGCTGCAGGGTCCGCGCCGGGACGGTCCCGGTGCCCAGACGCACCCGCAGGAAGTCCTCGTGGTGGCGCCGTCGCTCCCAGAGCCGGTGCGGGTCCGCGACGACCTCGATGAGCGCCTCCGGCAGCGGGTCGCAGGCCCGTGCGCGCCCCCGATGTTCCCGCTCCTGCTTCAGGAAGGTCTCTCTGCGCTCCTCCAGGTACTCCAGGTAGGTGTCGCGCAGCGTCCGACGACGCCGCCCGGCCTTGCCCCGCTGGGAGAACAGCATCACGATCGCCCCGGTCACGGTGACGATCATCATCAGCGCTCCGACGGCCGCGAAGGGCGAGCCGCGGAAGAGCATCATCACCGTCATCGACCCCGCCGCACCGAGCAGCGGGATGAGTCCGAGGAACCCCATGCCGCCGGACTCCTCATCCACCTGCGGCGGGCGCTGCAGAGCGAGGGTCTCCCCCATGGCCACCGGCGAACTGGTGCGCGCGGGGCGGTGGATCAGTTCGACGCCGTCGTGGGTGCTCTGCGCAGTGCCGGTGAGCGTCACCGCGGGTCCTCAGCCAAGGCCGGGTGGGGATCCTGGGCCGGGCTCAGCCGCGCGGGCTCCGCGGAGGCGGCCCCGAGTGCTGCGGCTGCGAGCTGAGCCAGCTGCAGCCGGCGCTGCTCCCCGACGCGTTTCAGCGAGATCCGCAGCCCGCCGCCCAGGTGGCGATCGGCGTCGAGCAGGTGCACCGTGTGCGGATGGCCGGTCTCGCGCAGATGTGTCTTCAACGCGTGCACCGCGGCTCTGCGCTCGGCGGTGCGCGCGCGCCGGGTGTCGACGATCACCGGGATGACCGGGGTCTCGGGAAGCTCCTGCTGCAGCTTTCTCAGCAGCGACCGTGTCGCCTCGACCGCGGCGGGGCTCGGCCCGACGGCGAGGATCAATGCGTGGACGCTGCTCAGGCCCGCGGTGCCCAGCTCCGGGGAGAGCTCGGGCAGCTCGATCAAGGACACCGCGCAGGTGTGGCTGAGCACCTGGAAGGTGCCCGCGACATGCTCGGCCCGCAGGGCCGGATCCGCATCATCGAGCGTGATCCTGTGCAGCGTGGAGCGCAGCTGCGCCGAGTGGCTGCGCAGGTCGGTCAGCGAGATCTCCTGCCGACCCGCGGCCACCTCAGCCAGGGAGCGGACCCCTGCGGGCTGCTCCTCCGAGGGCAGCCGCTGGAGCAGCCCACTGGGACGCCCCGCGAGATCCACGGCGGCGATGTGATCGACGCGGACGCCCGAGAGGAGCAGACCCATGGCGGCTGCCAGCGTGGACTTGCCAGTCCCACCGGTGGCCCCGATGATCCCGATCCTGCGTCCGGTGGTCACCGGGTGCTGACACCGATCCACCGCGGCTGCGTAATCCGTGGGGAACGCGTCATTGACCACCACGCGAGCGGCGGCCCGCCATGCGCGGCGGTAGCCCGGATCGCCGTGGCGGGCGGAACGGGAGAACGCTGAGAAGCGCTGCGCATCCTCGGGCTCCTCCTCGGGCTGGGTCCAGGGCCGCCGGCGGGTTCTCAGCTGGGCGGGCGCTGCGGGATCTTCGAACCCGGCCGGAGCAGGATCTGTGGGAGCTGGATCTGTGGGAGCAGGCACGGCGGGGACCGGAGCCAGCGGCGCGCTGTCGGGGAACTGGGCGGGGAACTGGGCGGGAAGTTCAGCTCCCGCGCGGTGCTCGGCGGCCTGTGTGGGCTGCTCCGTCTGGGGGACGGCGCCGGGGAAGCCGTTCTCGGGGGAGGGGGGCGGTGTGGGCATGTGTCAGTCCTGGAAGGTTCCGGTGAGCTGGGAATAGATGCCGAAGAGCCCGACGAGCAGCGGAAGCAGCGTCAGCGTGGCCAGCGACTCGAGTCGGCGGGCATTCAGGCGCAGCTGTGCCGCCGTGTGCTCAGGGATGCTGACCAGACGCAGCGCCAGCGGCAGGGCGGCGAGCAGCAAGGGTCCGATCACGAGCAGCGGCGTCGGGATCACCTCGCTCAGCCCGCGCAGCAGCAGCACCAGTCCGATGGCTGCGGCCACCAGCAGCGCCACCTGTTCCAGAGCCAGCGGCATGTTGCGGGCCCGCAGCGCGGTCAACATGATCAGGGCGATGGCCAGCGGCAGGGTCCACGCAGTGAGGCCTTGAGTGATCAGTCCATGGATGGCTGCACCGAGCGAGATCGCGCACAGCACCACCGTGCCGGCGAGGCCGAGGTGAGCGTTGCGGAACGCTGCGGCCGCCTCGCGACGAGTGGACCGCCGACCCTGGGCGGTCGCGTCATCCAAGGTGGTCAGCCCGGAGAGGGTCAGCGCCAGGCGGGGCACCACTCCGAGAAGGAACGCCGTGCCGATGCCCGCCACGGCCGTGACGCGATCATGGTCGCCGAGGATCAGCTGGCCTCCCCACCAGAGTGTGGTCAGTGCCGCAGAGGTCACCACCACATGCAGCGCCACCTGCCACTGACGGCGTGAGAGATGCCAGGCCGTGAACGCCAGCGCCACCCAGATTGCGGGAAGCCACGCGTCCCAGGAGACCTCCGGCAGGCCCCAGCTATAGCTGAGACCCACGGCGGCGGCGCTGACTGTGACCAGTTCTGCATCGAACTGCAGCCTCTGGCGCGGAATGATCGCCAGGGCGAGCAGCGCGGCGCCGGCGAGACCGAGGCTCCACCAGGCTGGCGTCTCGGGCTGCATCGTGTGTTCCGCCAGGACCAGTCCGGCGAGCAGGAACACCCCGAAAGTCGCCACGCTGAGCATCCGGGCCCCCTCGATGCGCCACACATCGGGGTACTCGTCATGGTGGTGTTCGGTCTCTTCGGCGAGATCGTAGACGAGAGGCTGGGGGACGGCCTCGTCCAGACGATCCAGGGCCAGCACCGCACCGTCACGGATCCCGGCCGTGCGCAGCGACTGATGCGGCAGAAGGCTGGGACCTGCCGCGGGCGTCAGGGTGAGCGTCTGTGGGGAGCCCGAACCCAGCGGGCCGCCCATGGTGGCCAGCACGTCGGGGATCAGCGCAGCCACCTCCCGCGATGAGGGCAGCAGCATCTCGACATTGCGGTGATCCGAGGCGACGGTCACCCGGGTGTAACCGGTGCTCATGGGAGCGGAACCCCCAGGATCGAGAAGGCGCCCATGCGGGCTTCCTGCTGGGCGAAGAGGTTCACGATGAAGGAATATCCCACGCAGCCCGCGCAGATCAGGGTCGCGACCACAGCGCCGATGAGCAGCAGCTTGACCCCGTCGTCGTATTTGCGCCGGGTGCGCTCCTGGCCGTAGAGCAGCGCCTTCAACAGACGGTGACGGCGGACCGACACAGATTCCAGGATCTGCTGGTCGTGATCGATCATTTAATGCTTCCTTCGTTTCCCGTTCAAGATCGAACCACTCGATGATTCCCAGCTCCCTCGACGCGCGACGCTTCGGTCGTCCGAAGTCAGTCACAAGAGGGGAAAGATAGATCGAACATTAACCCTCGATCATCACCTGCAGAAGCTACGATAGCCCCTGATCGGGCTCTTGGGAGTGCCGTTCGGGAAAATTCTGGATGGCGCGTGATTTCAGTCTGACCGGGGCAATCGTGTGAACTTTGGGTTAGTGCTCTCTGAGTTACAGGTAATTCCCAGGTTCATTGTGTCGAGTACTGTTCGTGGGCACTGAAGATCCTTCGTCCACCCATTGAACCGAAAAGTCACGTCGTCTCCAGGAGGAACACCCGTGAAGTTCGATATGGGAGCGTCCACGCTCCAGACCCTCAGCCAGCAGACCACCGGTTCCTCAGATGAGCTGAGCTCACTGATCCAGCAGCTGGTCAGCGCCGTCACCCCGTTGGAGGGAAAGTTCAACGGTTCCGGACGCGCCGCCTTTGACTCCTTCAAGACTCGTGCCGACCAGGTCTCAGCAGATCTGAACTCGGCTCTGGCCGCGATCAACGAGGGCCAGTCCGGGATGAACGTCGCCAGCCAGACCGGTGACCAGGAGTCGGCGGACAATGCGCTTCGCAGCCAGGGCGCGGCGAACTTCGATGCCGCGAACTTCTCGGGAAGTCGCTGAACCACCACACAGTTCGGGCATCACCCGGCTGATTCTCACAAGCTCGAACGTCAATTCCCACGCTGAGAAATGCGCAGAAGGAGCAGCAGATGTCCTTGGATCGAATCTCATACGACACCGGTGTCTCAAGCCAGGTGGAAGCCGATATCTCACAGATCACCAGCCGACTGGAATCGCTGATCAACGAGCGGGACCAGCAGGTCATGGCGGCCCTGTCCGATTTCCAGATGGACGGCGCCGACGCCGAGTACCAGCAGGTCGAGACCCGGTGGAAGAACGCCTCCACCGAGGTGAAGAACATCATCACCCTGGTGCGTCAGACGCTCGAGGAGAATGACCAGACGGCGACATCGACCCAGTCCCGGACGCGTTCCGCGATCGCCAACATCGGCTGAGTCTGGCTCAAGAAGGCGTTTTGAACTCATCGGGAGGGTGATGTCGTTGGGGCAACATGATGTGCAACTGGGGCAAGCCCGGGCGATCTTCACCACGGTGGGGCAGGAGCACTCAGGTGCGGTCACCGATGCCTCGGCGCTGCTCGCTGAACTGGACACCCTCCTCGGGTTGGCCCAGAGCCCGGTCCTTCGAACTGCGCTGCAGGGACTCAAGGACGAGGGGTTCGAACCCCAGCTCACCAGCGCTGAGCAGAGGGTGGAACGGGCACGTGCCAGCGGAGAGGAAGTCCTCGGCATCGTCTCCCAGGGGGACCAGGAGATGACCGCCGCGGCGGAGTCGTCCGCCGGTCAGGTGCCGGCCCAGCTTGATCTTCCTGGGACCGGCGGCCCGCGATGAGTCGCGCGTGCCTGCGGTCCGAGAACTGACACAGGAGTTCTTATGGTCTCGATCAACACGGCTGCGTTCACCACGTGGGAGCTGCCTTCAAGCCTCAATGCCGCCGCCACGCAGGTCAAGGCCAAGGCGGAGAGCTTCGCGGCGCATATCGAGTCCGCAGGTACGCACTGGGCGGGCCTGCAGGAGGCTTACCGCGGACCCTCGGAAGCGACCCTATGGGCCGCTTTGCAGCCGGCCGAAGCAAGCGCGGAGTACGTTCGGAACGCCGGAGCGCTGAG
This sequence comes from Nesterenkonia sandarakina, assembly GCF_014138825.1. NCBI lineage: Bacteria > Bacillati > Actinomycetota > Actinomycetes > Micrococcales > Micrococcaceae > Nesterenkonia > Nesterenkonia sandarakina. Next base: position 2,346,088 of record NZ_JACJIH010000001.1, read on the forward strand.
TGCGTCAGCGCTGGAGGAATTCGCCACGGAGCTTCAGACGCTGATCGACCGGCGCAACAGGTTGGTGGCGGAGATCGCGGCCTTCAACACTTTGAATGCGGGCAACTCGGAGGAGGAGCTCAGCATCGTGGACCAGGGGGCGCTCATGCGACTTCCGGGGGCAGTTGAGTCACTGCAGCAGTCCTACGAATTCCGGGTGACTCAGTGTGCTGGATTGTTGGCTCGGATTCGACCAGGTCAGATCAGCGATGGCGAATTCACGTCATCCCTCGATGGGCTGACGAACTGGCGGACATACAGCGGGGTATCCGGCTGGTTCGACGTACAGACCACGAACACGTGGCAGGGCTTCGAGAGTTCAACGCAGGTACCGGGCCGGGCACAGCCCATCGTGGTGCCCGTGGAGCAGAACGCCCGATTCACGGGCAGCAGCACCCATGCCACCCTCTTCAACTCCCCGCTCGGCCCGGGACTCGCCGCCGCCGGCGGGGCAGGCCTGACCACCCGCATCACGCAAGCCCTCAAGAACGACCACGCGCCAGGCTCCACGTGGCAGCAGCGCCTGAACGCCGGCTTCCCGCAGAGATTCGCCGGTGGACTGCCAGGGGTCGCCGACTATCTGGCATGGAAGCAGACAAGCGGACCCACCGTGAAGACCTCGTTCAGCGACCCCCGGATCAGTCACGGCTCTGATGGGTCAGTGCGCACCGAGAAGACAGTCACCCAGACACGCAGCAGCGCAACTCTCGGCAATGTCATCAATCGAGGCGCCACCGCCGGCGGCACGGTGCTGACCATTGGAACTGCCGCCGTCAGTTTCACCAATGAGCGAGAGATGCGTCAGCAGGAGCTCGCCCAGCAGAACCCGGCCATGTCCGATGCGGAGATCAACAGTGAGGCCACCCACGACGCGGCAGCATTCACGGTGGGGAGCACGGGCTCCAGCATTCTCGCCTCTGCCGCTGCGGGAGCCGCCATCGGCAGCGTTGTGCCTGTGGGCGGGACTGCGGTCGGCTTTGCGGCGGGGGTGCTCACCGGAGTGGTGATGGAGGCACCGATGCTGCCAGACCTCGATGGTGACGGGCAGCGGGACAGTGTTGCTGATGCGTTCGGCATCGGGGCGGAGAAGGTTTGGGATGCGGCCCGTACGGACGGCGTCGATGCAATTCGTGACGCGGGCTCTAGCATCGCAGAAGGTGCTGAGGCGTTGGCAGAAGGCGTCAGCAACTCCAAGTTGAACCCCTCCAACTGGTTCTAGATCTTCGGAAGGTCAAAGATGAATGTCATGTGGGTGCCACTGCTGGTGGCTCAGGGTTTTTCGCTTCTGGGGCTCTTGCTCTGGTGGCCGAGTTGGAGTGGCAAGAGCACGCTCTGGCTTGAAGGCAGGGGGTGGGGGTGGCGGCCGCTCATCTGGCTCTTCACCGCCATCTTCTTCCAAGTGTTGGCCCTGAGCTTCCTCGTGATACCAACGGCTCAAGGCGGTCCCATACTCGACGCCGAATGGTTGTTGCTGGTCGCGGCCGCGCTCATGCTCATCGGTTGTCCGGTGACGTTCATCGGTGCCTTCTTCTGGTGGCCGAGATTCATGTTGCCGGGGTGGATCCGCGAGCGGCTCAGGGCTGGTGACCCTGTGAAGACTGCGTACCCGCTGCCTGAAGTCCAGCATCTGATGACTAAGCCGCAGAACCTGCCACCTGCTTACCCAAGCAGCCATCCTGGGGGCATGTCGGTTCCCGGCGAGGCAGGTGTGCAGGGACGTTCCCTTCTCGCGCAGCCTGAGTCGTCACCAATGCCACCGCTGCCGCCGCTCCCGCAGGAATTCAAGGTGGGCGTCGGGAGGTGGTGGTTCGGTGCCGTCGTCGGCGCCCTGGCTGCTGTGGTGTGCACCTGTGCGGTCCTAGGAGTTCCCCGTGAGATGTTCATCAACCAGAGCGGCATGATGGGGGTGTTCCGGGTGCTTTCGGTGGTGGGCGCTCCGCTGGGAGCGTTCTCGGCGGTCTATTTCGCCCGAGCAGCACTGCTGCCGGATCATGTCACGGTCGCTAAGGACGGGGTCTCCACCCGGAGCTGGCGGCTGAGCTTCGGCGAGATCGAAGCGGTCTCGGTCACGGGGGACCCGGGGTCGCATCAGGGACAGGTGGAGCTGCTGGTCTCGGATGAAGTGTTTGCTCGGGAGGGTGCTGGCAACAGGTGGTTCTCAGGGAGGCCGCTGGGCATGGGCGGGATGACGGGTAAACGCCCCGTGATTCGGCTTCAGCCCGGCACGAAGGCAGCGCCGGGAGAGATCGCCATGTTGATCGAGCATCACCGGCGTACACAGCGCCCGGCGGCCCAGGATCTCGGTTTTGCCACCAGGGCGCGGTCACCGTGGCAGCAGCCCTCAGCCGCTCCAGGGCCGGAGGGGCCCTCTCGTGTCTGAGAATCCTGATATCGGATTCGTTGCGATCAGACTCGGCCCTGCATTGATCGATGTGCCAGACGGATGGGAAGTATGTGAGGACGGCTCGCGGGGAGTGATAGTCCTTCGTCTCCCACTGGATCTGAACCACGGCACCCACCAGCTCTCTGAAACCCCGGGGCTGATCCACCCCAACATTGCGCTGCGCTTCTTTGACGGCGCCCCTGCCGAGGGAGGGGTCGCCCGCGCAGCGGCGGACGAGCTTCGAGCCGTGCTGAGCGCTGCATCGGGGACTACACCAGTGGCTGCACAACCGTTCCTCACTGACTCTGGACTACCCGGCCGAGGTCACCTCCTCGTGGGGCTGCACGCCCGGATCCCTTTCCAGATGAGTCGCTGGTACGTGGGCGTGGGGAGCACCCTCGTCGAGGTGGTTCTGACATTCCCCAACACCGATCATCCCGAGCTGCTGATGCTGGGGGAGGCGGTGGCGCGATCGATCCGCGCCGATCCCACCGGGGTTGAGCACGGTGCGGCCGGGAGTGGGAGTGCACCTGCGATACCCGAGTGGCGGGTGGATTCGACTTTGCTGCGTGCGTTGAAGGCGGCCGATCTCCCCACCGAGTTGGCCCGGTTGGAGCGGCTTGAGCAGCTCACCTCTGAGGCCACGCTCGGAACACTCCCAGGTCGGGGCGCAGAGCTGAGCCATGAGGCGATGCAGCATCTGCTCGCGATCACGGAGCTTGGGAGCATCCATCGCTTCTCCGCTGCTCCTGAACCGGCACTGGGCGAGCTGGAAGCCCTCGGTCTGGTGGAGGATCAGCGACTTTCAGCGCGGGGGCGTCATGTGATGTCGGGAGTCTCTGGAACACCAGACATCAGTGTCGCCGGAAGGCTGGGCGAAGAGACCACCGAGGCACGCATCTGGCTCGACGGCGATGAGGCGACCTGCCTGTTGGGTCCAAGTCATCGGGACCTCGTCGAGGGACGGGTCGGCCATGGCTATGTGCTTCGAGAGTTGGCAGTGTCGGCCTCCGTGATTCTGGACGCCTGGGTCGGCAACCACGCCGCCTGGTTCTCTGACTTCTCCGTCGTCTTGGATGAGGCGGCGCTGAACGGCTGCCTGGAGGGAGATCCTCAACGGGGTATCCCTGCGCTCGGCGGTGCGAAGGAGGCCCTCGTGCGTGAGGCTCTCTCGGGAGGGCTCTCTGACTGGACCTTCAGCGGTCACAGATCTGGGCACCAGTTCCGGTGGTTGCGAACTCGCCACAGAGGCCCGATGCTCATCGATTCCGAAGAGGGCGCACCGGCCGTGAGGCTGAGCAGCAGCTCAGGCTCGGTCATTCACCATGAGCTCATGACGCGCGTGGTCGAGGAGTCCCGTGCTGAACGGGTACCGCACCTTGGCTGATCCGCCCTCGCGACCCAGGCCGGCAGGTCGACGATCCACCCCAGGGCGATGCTTCCACCGTGGATGAGTTGTCGGCACCGCCGGATCGAGGTCCTTCGGGCGCAGAGGGGACGGAGCATTCTCGGTTTCATCGCGTCTAGGGGTGACGGGAGGCTGAACAGCATCGGTGGACTTGAACCCGCGTTGCTCAACTGGGCCACAGAAACGAAAGGTCGATCGAGGGGAATTAAGGATGATCATTGCGACTTCTGTGTTTTAGGGGCTTGCCATCTTGGGTCTGTTTCTCTGGTGGCCGGCATGGAGCGGGAAGAGCACCCGTTGGTTGGAAGGCCGTGGATGGGGTTGGCGGCCCCTGGTCTGGCTGACCACCTTGACCATGCCCACCGCCGAGCGAGCGCCTACCTGGGATGCTGACTTTCTCCTTGTCCTGGGGTCGCTGCTCCTGTTTGTAGCGGGTCCGGCCACATTTATCGGTGCGTACTTCTGGTGGCCGAGGTTCATGTTGCCGGGGTGGATCCGCGAGCGACTTCGAGCAGGGGACCCGGCGAAGACCGCGTACCCGCTCCCTGAGGTCCAGCACCTGATGACCAAGGCGCAGAATCAGCTGCCACCCTGGCTCACGGAACCCGGCGTGCGGGTCGTCCCAGGGCCGCACGGGCGGCTCACCTACGCGGACCACCGCGGCCGATTCGGACACTAGTCGCAGCTTGAGACCGCGGGATCTGAGACGAAGATGCGGCAGGAGACGAAGATGCGGCAGGAGACGACGACGGCCCGCCGGTCAGAACCGGGCGGGCCGTCGTCGTCGTTCTCAGGTGGTCAGCTCTTCAGGCTCAGACCTCGGCGGGCTGGCGCTGATGCACGCGGGCCGAGTGGGCCAGCTTCACCGTCCAGGTCTCACCCGGGGCCATGGTCTTGCGCGTGCCCTCGACGTTGACGTCGATCGGCTCCGCCGAGCCTTCGGAGAGCTTCAGCTCGACCTCGTCGTGGTTGATCGAGACCACGATGGGCTGGTTGCGGTAGCGCATCCGGAAGGTCAGCGAGGGCAGCTCATCGGGCAGCAGCGGGTGCAGCCACAGCGCGTCGGCGCGGGTCTCCACGCCGCCGTAACAGCGCAGCACCATGTCCACGGTGCCCGCCATGGCGCCCAGGTGCACGCCCTCGCGGGTGGTGCCGCCCTGGGTGTCGGCGAGGTCAGCCTCCAGCGCCTCCTTGAACAGGTTCCAGGAGCCTGAGCGGTCGAACCGCGCAGCCACCCAGCCGTGGACCAGCCGGGAGAGCGTGGAGCCGTGGGAGGACCGGGCAAGGTAGTACTCCACCGTGCGGCCGAAGTCCTCCATGGAGAGCGTGTAGCCCATATGGTCCAGGGTCTCCACGAGCTCATCGGCGGAGAAGATGTAGCAGAGCATCAGCACGTCGGCCTGCTTGGAGAGCTTGTACCGGTTGGTCGAGTCGCCCTCGGCCTGCAGGATCAGATCAAGCCGCCCGATGTTGCCGTACTTGGCTCGGTAGCCCTCCCAGTCGAACTCCTCCAGGGCCTCGTAGCCCTCGAACTGGCTGATCACGTTGTCCTCGTGGAAGGGCACGTGCAGCCGCTTGGCGATGTGCTCCCAGTGATCCAGCTCGTCTTCGAAGATGTCGAGCCATTCCGAGAGCGGGTCATCGCGACCGTCGAGGTCGCGCACCAGGCGTGCGGTGTGACGCAGCATCCAGGAGGTCAGCACGTTGGTGTACGCATTGTCGCGCAGGCCCGTCCCGGGCGCCTCGGCGGTGCCGTCGTGGTACTCGTCGGGACCCATCACCCCGTCGATGCTGAACCGGTCCGCCTCGGCGTCGTAGCTGGTCATGGAGACGAAGAACCGGGAGATCTCCACCAGGATCTCGGCCCCATAGTCCGCCAGGAACGTGTAGTCCTGCGTGGTCTCGAAGTACTGCAGCACCGAGTACGCGATCGCCAGGGAGACGTGGCGCTGGCGGTGCGAGTTATCCGGCATCCACATCCCGGAGCGCGGGTTCCACAGTTCGCTGGGCGTCTCCTCGCGGCCGTCGGATCCTGCCTGCCAGGGGAACATCGCCCCGTCATAGCCCTCGCTGCGGGCCATCGCCCGGGCCTCGCTGAGCCGCCGGTAGCGGTAGAGCAGCAGGCCACGGGTCAGTTCGGGCCGGCGCAGCGTGAGCATCGGATACATGAACATCTCGTCCCAGAAGAGATGCCCGCGGTAGCCCTCACCGGTGAGCCCGCGTGCCGGCAGGGTGGCGTCCAGGTCGTGCCGGGCGCCGAAGGCGGTCTGCAGCACATGGAAGGTGTGCAGGTTCAGCGCCATCTGCTGGCGCGAGGCGTTCTCCCCGATGGAGACCGCGAAGCGGTGCCAGAGCACGCCCCACATCTCCTCGTGGAAGGTCAGCATGGTGCGGAAGCTGGAGGCCCGCTGCACCTTCTTGACCGCGTTGTGCCAGACCGTGGAGATGGCCTGGTCGTGCGAGTTCGAGACTGCCGCGATCTTCTCCAGGATCACCGGCTTCCCGGACTCCAGGGCCAGGGAGATGTCGTGGCCGGCCACGAGTTCACCCTCGTGGATCGCCCGGCGCATCGGGTTGCTGGTCCCGGAGGTGGTCACCGTGGTGCGGGTCGCCAGGGCGATGCGCACCTCGGACTGGTTGGTCTGGGTCTCCAGGAGCACCGTGTCGCCGTCGACCTCACGGGACTGCACCGGCTCCAGATGGTTTCCGGCGAGCTCGCGGTCGGCGTCCACGTTGCGGTTGGCCACTCGGCCATCGATCATCGAGCGGACGTTGACGTTGCCGGACCAGTTCTCGGCCTCGATCTTCATCTCCAGGGCGGCGATCTGCACCCCGGCCAGAGACTGGAACTGGCGCATGGTGACCTTGGTGCGACGCCCATGGAGGTCCTGGTAGCGCGCGATCCGGGTGACCACCCCGCGCCGCATGTCCAGTTCCTGGTGGTAATGGATCAGCTCCGGGGAGCCGGGCAGCAGCGGAGTCCCGGCGTCCGGGGTCACCTGCAGGAAGGTCCAGTCCGGCACATTGACCATGTGCTCGGTCTCCACGGTCTTGCCCATAAGGTCGGTCTTGAGCCGGTTGAACACCCCGGCGATGTAGCTGCCCGGATAGTGGGTGGCGTCCGCCGCAGTGCCGGGGTAGTGCCCGCGGGTGCCCCAGTAGCCGTTGGCCATGGCCATGAGCACCTCGCGGGTCGGCTCCAGCTTCGGATCGAAGCCCTCATAGGAGAGCACCCAGTCCGAGTCATAGGGCCGGGTGGTGCGGGTGGAGAGGTTCATCACCGCCAGATCGGTGACGACGACGTCGGCGCCCGCCTCCTTCAGCCGGGCCGGGTCATCCCCGCGGTTCAGTCCCACGACCATGCCGAAGTCCCCGGCCCGTCCGGCCTGGACCCCGGAGGCGGCATCCTCGATCACGATGGTGTCCTGGGGCTCCACGCGCAGCAGCTCCGCGGCGTGGAGGAACATGTGCGGGTTCGGCTTGCCCGGAAGGCCGAGCTCCAACGCGTCGGAGCCGTCCACGATCACGGTGAACGCGTCGAGCAGTCCGGCGATGGTGAGCACCTCGCGACCGTTGCGTGAGGAGGTCACCAGCGCAGTGGGGATCCCGTCCTTGCGCAGCTGGGTGATCAGCTCAACGGTGGTGTGAAAGACCTCCACGCCGTCGCGGGCGAGCACGGATTCGAAGTAGCCCTGCTTGCGCGCGGCGAGCCCGTTGATGCTCAGCGTGTCCGGCGCGTCGTCCAGGCTCCCCTCGGGGACGGGGAGATCCCTGGCCCGCAGCAGCGAGCGCACCCCGTCCTCCCGGGGCCGGCCGTCCACGAAGTTCAGGTAGTCCTCTTCGGTGAACTCCGGCTGCGGGGAGCCGGCGATCTCCGGCAGCGCCGTGTCGAAGAGCTCCTTCCACGCGCGCGTGTGTACCCCGGCGGTATCGGTGACGACCCCGTCCATGTCGAAGATCACGGCACGGAAATGGCGCAGTGCGTGGCGTTTGGCCTCGGCACTGTGTCGGAACGGATTCTCAAAGGGGTGCATATCTGCCTCACGCTGAGATGGTGCAAAGGTCGGGTGTCTGTCCCCAGAACGGTGGCGTCTCCGCTCGGGCACGGTGCCCCATCCTAGGTCTCTAGGGTCAACGATATACACCCAGCGGGTGTCCACCTATGGCGCAGGTCTCCCATGTGGGGGTGCTAGCGTCTTTGTCATGGCGCGGCGAAGCAGCATCGAACTGACTTTTCGAGAGGTGGCGGGCACCGCTCCGGACTCCTTCGTGGCGGCCGGCACAGTGGTGGACTGGATCGACAAGACCGCCTACGCCTGCGCGGCCTCCTGGACCCGGACCGACTGCGTCACCTCCTATGTGGGCAATATGCACTTCACCGTGCCGGTCCCGCGGGAGACCCCGGTCACCGTGCAGGCCCGGGTGGTCCACACCGGACGCACCTCGGTGCACATCCAGACCCGGGTGCTGATCCGCAAGGAGCAGGGCTGGGTGGTCTGCACCGAGTGCTTCATGATCTATGTGGCCGTGGGCGACGACGGCGAACCGGCCCCCGCGGAGGCCTTCGAGCCGCAGACCGAGCTGGAGCGGCGCCGGGACCTCGACGCCTCCCAGCGCATGGTCTACCGCCGGCAGATGGAAGAGACGATCCAGTCGCTGCCCGAGGGAATGGGCAGCTCCGAGGCGCTCACCCTGCGGTTCCTGGCCGACACCGACGAGCGCTACCCCGACGGCAAGATCCGCGGCGGCGCGGTGATGAAGTGGATCGACAAGACCGCGGAGATCTGCGCCGAGCGCTACAGCGGCCACGACGTCGCGGCCGTGCTCACCGGCGGGGTCCGCTTCTACCGGCCGGTGACCGTCGGGGACCTGGTCGAGGTCGACGCCCGGCTGGTGCTCACCGGGTCCAAATCCATGCACGTGCTGGTCCGGGTCCGCGCCGGGGACCGCCGAGAGAAGCACCCTGCGGTGGTGGCCTACGGGCTTCCCGTGATGGTCGCCCCGGACGGCACCGGCTCGGCCCGTGCCATCGCACCCTGGGAGCCGATCACCGATGAGGATCACGAGGTGGCGGCCCGGGCGCGCCGGCTGCGTGACCTGCGCAACGCCACCTTGTTGACGCCCAGCCCGATCACCTCACAGAACTGAACTGGTATGCGATGACTCAGCCTCCACAGAACCCCTATGGGCAGGACCCGAACTACCCGGGCCCCGATCACCTGGGCCCCCCGACCCAGCAGCCCATTCAGCAGCCCGGACCCTATGGGCAGCCGCCTCAGGACTATGGCCAGCAGCCCGGACCCTATGGGCAGCCGCCTCAGGACTATGGCCAGCAGCCCGGACCCTATGGGCAGCCGCCTCAGGACTATGGCCAGCAGCCCGGACCCTATGGGCAGCCACCTCAGGACTACGGCCAGCACCCACAGGGGGTCATGCCCGGGCAGGGCGGGGCGCCGTCGTACCCGCCGCGCAAGCGGCAGCGCGACTCCGAGCCGGGCCGGTTCCTCTGGGGCGATCTCATCGCGGTGCTGGCCTATGTGGTGGTGATGCTGGTCGGCGGCGTGAGCCTGCTGGCCCTGATCCCGCCCTTCTCCACCATGCTCGGCTCCGGGGTGGAGCAGCAGGAGCAGCAGGGGCTGTTCCTGATCAACGTGGTCGGCTACGCCGTGATGGTGGTCATCGCGCTCGCGTTCTCCGGCAAGGCGCTGATCCGATCGGTGCGGGCCTTCGGCTACCTGTGGTGGCTGAAGCTGCTGCTGGTGCCCGTGGCGTGGGTGGGCACGCTGATCCTCACCGCGCTGCTGGTGCTCAGCCTGGGCGGAGAGCCGGAGACCTCGGAGAACCAGCTTGCGATCGAGTCGATGCTGGCCTTCGTGCCGTTCCTCGCCGCGGTGCTGGTGATGGGTCTGCTGGGGCCCTATGTGGAGGAGTACTTCTTCCGGCACCTGCTCATCGGCAAGCTCTCGCGGTATATCAACATCTGGATCTGCGGCGTCCTCTCGGTGATCACCTTCCCGCTGCTGCACTTCATCCCCGCGCTGGTGCTGATGCTGGCCGACCCCAGCGCCCCCACGGATCTGACCCTGATCTCCGTGGTGCCCTATGTGGTGATGGGCTCGGTGTTCACCGTGGCCTACATCCTCACCGGACGCTCGCTGGTTTACGCCTGGCTGCTGCATGCCTTCAACAATGTGATGGCCCTGGTGATGGCCTACTTCGTCCAGCCCCGGCTCGAGCAGTTCCTCGAGGACAACGGCATGGAGGAGGTCGGCGGCCTGATCTCGCACGTCGCCGCGATGCTGCGGCTGCTCACCGAGACGACCTTGACGCTGACCGGCGGCAAGTGAACCAGCGGCGCTGATGACGGAGAGCCCAGAACAGGAGTCCCCCGCCGCACGAGACCCACGCCCGCTGGGACGGCAGATCCTCGCCCTGGCGGTCCCGGCGCTGGGCGCGCTGGTGGCCGAGCCGCTGTTCCTGCTGGCGGACACTGCGATCATCGGGCGACTCGGGGTCCAGGAGCTGGCCGGGGCGGCGCTGGGCATCACCGTGATGCACACCGTCACCGGGCTGATGATCTTCCTGGCGTACTCGACCACCCCGGCGGTGGCGCGTCTGCTCGGCGCCGGGCGGCTCTCCCGGGCGCTCGCCGCGGGCCGCGACGGGCTCTGGCTCGCCGTGATGCTCGGTGCGGTGCTCGGCTTCGCCGGACTGGCCTTCGGCGAGGAGCTCCTTCTGGCCATGGGCAGCTCTGGGGAGATGCAGGTCCACGCCTGGAACTACCTGCTCTTCTCGCTTCCCGGGGTCCCGGCGATCCTGCTTGTCTTCGCCGCGGTGGGGATGCTGCGCGGACTCCAGGACACCAAGACCCCGCTGATCGTGGCCGCGGTGGGCTTCGGGGCGAACATCGTGCTGAACCTGATCCTGGTGCACCCGGTGGGGATGGGCACCGCCGGAGCGGCGCTGGGCACCTCGATCGCCCAGTGGGGCATGGCGCTGACCTACCTGGTGATGCTGGTGCCGCGGATGCGCGCCGCCGGCGTGCCCCTGGGTGTGGACCCGATCGCGCTGCGCCAGGCGGCCAGCGTGGGCTCCTGGATGATGCTGCGCACCGTCTCGCTGCGCGCTGCGATCGTGGCCACGGTGCTGATCGCCACCGACCTGGGGCCGCACACCCTGGCCGCGCACCAGGTGGCCTTCATCATCTTCTCCACCCTGGCCTTCGTGCTCGACGCCTTGGCGATCGCGGCGCAGGCGCTGATCGGCAAGGAGCTCGGCGCCTCCCGGGTGCTCCAGGCCCGGGAGATGACCCGCACCATGACCCGGTGGGGTCTGGGGTTCGGGGTGGTCACCGGTGCGGTGATCGCGCTGGCGGCGCCCTTCGCCCCCTCGCTGTTCACCCCCGACGAGCAGGTCGCTGCTGGCATCACCGCAGCCCTGCTGGTGATGGCGCTCGCCCAGCCGATCGCCGGGTTCGTCTTCGTGCTCGACGGCGTGCTGATGGGCGCCGGGGACGTGCGCTACCTCGCCGTCGTCGGCCTGGTGAACCTGGTGGTGTACCTGCCGCTGCTGTGGTGGATCTCGCGTGCCGGATTCACCGGCACCGAGGCCATCCTCTGGCTCTGGGCAGGGTTCGCCGTGGTGTTCATGGGCGCGCGCGCGGTCACCCTCGGGGTCCGGGCCCGGGGGGAGCGCTGGATGATCGCCGGAGAGCATCGCTGAATCGCGTCCCCCGGGGCGCCCCGGGGGACGCGGTGTGAGACGGCAGCGGTAGACTCTGCTGCGTGTCTGTGCAGAAGATCCCCGCCGCCACCGCCGAAGAGCTGACCCGTCCGGTCTGGCTGCGCGCGGTCATCTCCGTCGTCTTCGCCGTGGTCGCGATCTTCTGGCAGGACGAGACCATCACGCTGCTGAAGATCTCCATCGCCGGCTTCTTCGTGCTCGGCGCCACGGCCATCTGGGACTACGCCAAGGTCGAGGCGGTGCCGAACACGCTGCGCGGCCCGCTGGCCATGGGTGCCGCGGCCTGGGTGCTCTCCGGGGTGGCGGTGATCTTCGTGAACACCGCGACCGCGGCCGCCGTGATCGCCGCCATCGGGTTCACTGCGATGGGCCTGGCCGAGCTCGTCGGAGGTCTCCGGGCCCGGAATGACTTCGTGCCCGCCCGGGACCAGATCATCCTCGGTGCCGTGGGGGTGCTCACCGGACTCGCCCTGGCCATCGGGCTCCAGCTGGATCCGCACGGGATCCTCGGGCTCGCCGGGATGGGTGTGACCATCATGGCCGTGGTGCTGCTGATCAGCGGGGCCGGCCTGCTCCATGACGTCAAGCGTGGGCGGAACTCGACTCGTTGAGTCGCTGAATCGCCGCGGTTCTACTACAGGACGTAGAATTGGTCAGGTGGTGCAGGCGCAGCCCACCACAGAACAGATACCGATGCTCAGGAACGAGGAACTCCCAGTGGCTGAAGACGACAAGGGGCGCCGATCTCTGCTCGAGACGGTCAAGGCTCCGCTGATCTTCTCCTTCGCCATGGGGTTCGTGGCGGGCTTCGTCACCCTGATCACGGCCTCCGGGGGCACCGACAATCCGGCGCGGCTGGACCTGGGGCTGATCGCGTTCGGGATCGCCTTCATCGCCACGCTGCTGCTGATCTCGATGCTCCACCTCGCCTCGCGGGACAATCCCGAGCACCTCTCCGAAGGCTCCGGGGTGAATCGGAACTCGGAGGAGCTCTACCGCCAGCAGGTGGCCAAGCGCCGCGAGCAGGCTCGCCGGAAACAAGCCGATGAGGCGGCCCAGGCCCGGCGCGACGCCGGGGAGCCCCCGGCGGACGAGCCGCCCTACGGCCGCCGTGAGGACCGCAGCTGACCCCGAGTCCGCCGATTCCGGTGCAGCAGCACCAGTCCCGACCGACCCGGGGTCATAGTCGCTGACTGACAAGCACGTCACAGCCTCCTGTTTCCGTGACGGTCCCTCAGTCCTGCGGCTATTTCTTGGCCTTCTTCTTGTCCTTCTTCAGCTTCTTGGCTGACTTCTTCTCGCGCTTCTCCATCAGCTCATCCCGCATCCGGTCCCGGAACTCCTTGGCCGCGACGGCGGACTGAGAGGTGGGCACTTCGATCTGTGCCGCCTTCTCTGCCGCGCTCGGCTTGACCAGTCGCGGACTCTCCAGGGTGTCCGCATGAGATCCGACGTGCCGGACGGGATGCCCTGCCGCCGATGCCGTGTCTGCACCGGTGGAGAAGCTCTTGCGATGTGCCGCCTGACGGGCCCGGTAGGCCCGCACATGAGCACGGTTGGCGCAGTTGCCGAAATCGCAGAACAGCCGGGAACGGTTGCGGGTGAGGTCGATGATGACCGCATCACAGCCCTCCCCCTTGCAGGTGCGCATCCGTGCCGTCTCATCCCGCACCACGAGGTGCTGGATGGCGGTGGCCACGCTGGCTGTCATCACATCTACGAGTTCCTTCGACGCCGGCACCGGCTCAGCACGGTAGTCACCGTCTGAACCGCGAGCGACCCTGAGGCCCACGCCGGTGAGGAGCTCGTTGAGCACCTGCACCGGGGCGTCGGACTCTATCGGGGCCGCGCTCCATATTCGCTGAACCTTCTCCCGCAGGTCCCGCACTTTCTCCAGCTGCGTCCTGTCAGCCCCGGACACGGGCCATCGCATCGCCGGATCCCGCGCACTCAGATACTCCTTGAGCTGGGTCACCGTGGTGAGCTGGTCCAGACCGGGTGTAGCGCTGCGCAGACCATCGCTGGTGTTCACCAGGTCGGCTGCTGCTACGAGGGTTCGGTCAGTATCCACATCGAACATGCATCTCCTCTCCCGAGGTCATAGCACCCGTCCGAGATCCGCGGCCTCGCGGCGGCGGGCACTGGTGTGGGGCCAATATTAGTCCATCACCGCAGCGCACCGAAGGTCTGCTCACGTGCCGGAACTGTCCGCACCTGTCAGAGGCGAAGCGTTTCTGCAGCCTGGACAGTGACGCCTGGATGCCGCGAGCGTTGCGGGAGTAGACCTTCGAGAGAGAAAGGGCCGCTCGGACCGGTCGGAGCTGAGCCCGTGCGTCGTAGGACTCGGTGACCCATGTGCGTCCCTTCTCCCCGCGCGCCGGATCCTCCGGCAGCGGGGCCAGCTCCCAGCGCCATCGGTGTCCGGTGGGCTGGGCCCATTCCAGCACGCCGGGCCGATCGCCTTCCGGGGGCTGCGCGGTGCGCACCCGCAGCGGCAGCCGGTATCGGATCCCGAAGACCCGCATGTCCACACTGAAACGGTCCCCGGCCTTGAGCTGGTGCGGCCCGGTGGCGCGCCGCTGCACGGTGCCCGAACCGTCGATCTCATGGTGGCGGTGCGGATCGGCGATCAGGGCGAAGATCTCGTCGGGGGAGGCCGCCACTTCGGCGCTGAACGCCACGATGTGATCTCCCAGGTACACCTGCCCCGGAGCGGAGGGCGGGTTCGGCGGGGTGTGAGGCGCTGATGTCATACCGGGCAGTCTAGGTCTGCCGTGCCGGCGTGGCGGGTCCGATCCCCGGGAGATCATCGGGCCAGCTTGCAAGAAGTCCCACCTGCGGCAAGGCTTGGACCGTGACCAGCTCCCCCTCCACCCATGGCACGGCCCGCCGGCTCGCGGCGCAGGCCGCGGTGGAGGAGGCCACCCACCCGGCCGAGACCACCCGGTCCCAGGCCGAGACGCAGGCCCGGCTCCAGGTGCTCATCGAATCGCGCGCCATCTGGTGCGCCATCGGTGGTGCGCTGATCGGACTGGGGCTGGGGTTCTTCGTCTTCGGGGAGCACCGACCGCCGCTGGCCGGCGAGGAGTCCATCCAGGTCTATGGCTCGATCATCGGCGGGGTCACCGCCGGGCTGGGCTTTTTGCTGGGCTTCTCGCTGAACACCCGACTGGCGAACATCTGGCTGGGTCAGCGGCCGCGGATCCGTCAGGTGATGGACACTCTTGCGCTACTGGTCGTCCACTCCTCGATTGCGGTGATGGTGTCGCTGGGCCTCTTCCGGGTCTTCCAGGAGGCGTTCATCGGGCTGACCGTGGACTACATCGCGGGCGCGGTGCTGCTCGCCATCGTCGGCGGCACCTCGGGGTACTTCAGCTTCAACTCCGGTGCCCGGATCAACGCGTTCACGCTCTCCACGCTGCTGGCGCTGTTCACCGCCTCCGGTGTGCTGGTCTCGATGATCTTCGCCGAGAACCCGTTCTGGTGGCATGTGATGTTCTCGGAGCTGGGCACCGGCCAGGCCGGGCTGACCTCGTTCTGGACCTTCAACACCACGCTGGTGGTCTCCGGGACGATCATCACCACGCTGACCGCGTTCATCACCCGGGACTTGGAGATCTGGTCCGAGCACATCACCACCCGCCGGGAGGAGAGGCTGGAGCAGCGGCAGGCAGAAGGCCGACGTCGCAATGGCCGGCCCGCCCTGGTTCATCGGGTCCGCGCAGCAGTCTCCCGGCACATCTCCCGGCCCAGGATCGGGATGCTCCGGACGGTGATGATCGGCATGGGGGTCTGTCTGGCAGGGGTCGGACTGGTGCCGATCAGCCTGCACCACGACATCCACGTGCTCTTCACCGCTGGGTTCGGGCTGGCCTTCCTGATCCTGCTGATCGGCATGCCCTACCTGCTGCCCGGCTTCCCGCGCACCTTCTATCTGGTCAGCTACCTGGCGGCGGCGGCCGTGGTCTTCGCCGGGGCGCTCTGGGAGCCCATCGGCTACTACAACCTGACCTCCTTGGAGCTGATCGGCGCCGCCGTCCTGTTCTCCTGGATGGTCGTGTTCATCCGCAACATCGCCGCCCTGGTGGCCCAGCTGAAAGGTCCAGCCCTATGAAGCGAGCCGCCGTCGTCGGATCAGGTCCGAACGGGCTGACCGCGGCCTGCCTGCTGGCTCAGGCCGGCTGGGAGGTGACCGTCTATGAGGCCGCGGACGCGCCCGGAGGTGCGATGCGCTCGGCAGAGCTCTTCGCCGGAGAGTTCGGCCCGGCGGTCCCGGGTGCGGAGGGAGTGATCAGCGACCTCGGGGCCAGTGTGTTCCCCTTCGGCCCGCCGCCGGTTCCCGGGGTCGAGCGCCACGGCCTGAAGTATCTCCACGCTGGGTTCCCGGCCGCGCACGGGCTCGACGACGGCGCACCCCCGGCCCTGCTGCACTCCTTGGTGAGTGCCACCGCCGCCGGGCTGGGCCCGGACGGTGACGCGTGGACCAGGATCTTCGGCCCCCTGGTGCGGGACTGGGATCGGGTGCTGCGTGCGGGACTGACCCCGGTGACCGCTCCGTTGAGCAACCTGCAGTCCGATTCGAGAGCACACCGGCTGCAGTCCCTGGTCCAGATCGGAGCCCGCGGCGCCTGGCCCTCGACCTGGCTGCAGCAGCTCTTCGCCGAAGCCCCGGCGAAGGCGCTCTTCGCTGGGCTCGCCGGGCACGCGACCACTGATCTGCGCAGACCCCTGACCTCGGCCTTCGGGCTGCTGCTCGGAGCGGCGGCACAGGCGAGCGGCTGGCCGGTGGCCCAGGGAGGCTCCGGCGCGGTGGTGCGGGCCCTGGTGGCGGAGCTCGAAGCCCATGGCGGGAAGCTCCTCACCGGTCGCCGGGTCTCCGGATTGGAGGACCTGCGCATCCCAGGCAGCACCGGCCCCGGTGCCCACGTCCCGGATGCGGTGCTGCTGGATCTGACCCCGCGTCAGCTGCGCAGCTTCGGCGGACTCCGGCTGCCGCGCGGGTACTCCCGCACGCTGAGCCGATGGAACTACGGCACCGGCATCGTGAAGATCGACTATCTGCTCGAGGGCCCCATCCCATGGCGGCATGAAGCGATGGGCCAGGCCAGCACCGTGCATCTGGGCGGCGGTGCCCGGCAGATGGCGGCTGCAGAGGCCGCCGCCGTGAGCGGCACGCTGCCCGGCCGCCCGTATGTGCTGCTGACCCAGCCCAGCGCCGCGGACCCGTCCAGGACGCCCGATGAGCGCACTGTGGCCTGGGCCTACGCCCATGTCCCCGGTGGGCTCTCCGGGGCCGCGGTGACCCGGGCCGCGGGGATGATCGAGGCCGAGATCGAGGCCCAGGCGCCTGGTTTCGCAAGCACCGTGCAGGCACGCAAGCTGTGGAGCCCGGCGGACCTCCAGGAATGGAATCCGAACCTTGTGGACGGCTCGATCAGCGCCGGGGCTCCCACGCTGCGCCAGTTCCTGGCCCGCCCCGCGCTGCGAGCGGATCCGTATCGGGTGCCCCATGCCGGGGACGAGGCCCCGGGAACCCCGGAGGGCGTGACATCCGTCCTGACCGCCGCCGGTCAGGCCCCGGAGGTCTACCTCTGCTCCGCCTCGGCTCCCCCCGGTGGTGGGGCCCATGGGATGGCCGGGTTCCACGCGGCGCAGTCGGTGCTGCGCCGGGGCTAGCGGACCAGGTCAGAGGCCCAGTCTGAACGCTGGGACGGCTGCCCGGGATCGGGTGCCTGGGACGGGTGCCCGGGGTCAGGCGCCGGGATCAGAAGCCGCTGAAGGCGAGCAGCCCGGCGACCACCAGCATGATCAGACCCACCACAATGTCGAGCACCTGCCAGGTCCGGGGCCGGTTCAACCACTTGGAGAGCACCGCACCGCCAAGCGCCAGGGAGCTGAACCAGATGATCGAGGCCAGCACGGCGCCGGCGGCGAAGAGCCAGCGCTGATCCCCGAAGGTGTTAGCCATGGTGCCCAGCACCACCATCGTGTCCACCCAGGCGTGGGGGTTCAGGATGCTCACGCTGAGACCGGTGGCGGCGATGGCAGAGATCCGGGTGACCTGGACCCGCTGGGCCTGCTTCACGGCGGTGCCGCCCGAGCCGGGGGAGGTGGGCGCGCCGTCGTCGTCCCGGCCGGAGGGTTCGCCGTCCATGCTGGTGAGCTCGACGTGGACCCCGGGCTTCAGGGCCTGTCCCGCCCGGCGGGCGGAGCGGAAGGAGCGGTAGGCGAACCAGGTCAGGTAGGACACCCCCAGCCAGCGCAGCACCTCCATCAGCCAGGGGGCGTGGTCGAGCACTGCGCCGACGCCGGCGGTTCCCAGGGCGATGAGCAGGATGTCACCGAAGATGCAGCAGGCCACGGCCAGGAACACTCGATCACGGCGCAGGCCCTGGCGCAGCAGCCAGGCGCTCTGCGGGCCGATCGCGACGATGAGGGCCAGGCAGGTCAGGAGTCCGGTGAGCAAGGTGGTCATGGCTCCATCTTGGAGTGTCCGGACGCATCCGCACCAGCTCATCATCCTTCATGATCTGAAGCGATGCTTCAGATTTCTCGGTAGGCTGGTGGCATGAACACAGATCACCTGCGCGCCTTCGTCGCAGCGGTGGATGAGGGGACCTTCGAGTCCGCCTCGGCGCTGCTGCAGATCTCTGGGTCTGCCTTCTCCCAACGGATCAAGGCCTTGGAGAAGGAGGTCGGGCATGTGCTGCTCACCCGCACGGTCCCGGTGGCGCCCACTGAGTCAGGGGCGGAGCTGCTGCGCATCGCGCGGCAGACCGTGATGCTTGAGGATGAGGCGCGGCGGAGCCTGGGCTTCCATCGGATCCCCGGGGAGGCGGCCCCCACCGTGACCCTCTCCGTGGCGGTGAATGCGGATTCCCTGGCCAGCTGGTTCCTGCGGGTGCTGCAGGAGGCTGCGACCTGGGATGACGTGGAGCTGCATTTCTACGCCGAGGACCAGGAGCACACCCATGAGCTGCTGCGCAACGGCACGGTGGCGGCGGCGGTGGCGGAGAATCCGACCCCGGTCTCCGGGTGTCGCTCCACGGTGCTGGGCGTGATGCGGTACTGGCCGGTGGCCAGCACCGAGCTGCTGGACCGGCACCGTTCCCCGGGTGGGGTGGTGGACTGGCAGCGAGTGCCGCTGGTGGAGTACGGGATCCGCGATTCGCTGCAGCGGACCGGGCTGCGCCGCCTCGGGGTCTCCGGCACGCCGACCACGCATATGGTGCCCTCCGTAGAGGCCTACAACGCGGCGGTCGGCTACGGCCTGGGCTGGGGAATGATCCCGGAGTCGATGATGCCCCCGGGGGTGCGGGAGGGGACGCATCCCGATCTCGCGGTCGTGGAGGAGATCGGACTGCAGGAGACGGTCCTGCACTGGCAGCACTGGTCCAGCACCACTGCGGTGATGGACCGGCTCACCGGCGCCGTGCGTCGGGCGGCGGCCCGCATGCGGTGAGCGCGGCGGCCCGCATGCGGTGAGGGCAACCCTGGAAAGTCCTTCAAATTTTTAGGAATGGAGTGGCGGTTCCCGGCGTTGCACCGACCATGACCATCAGCACAGAGCGCCACAGCGACCAGTTCGAACTCGGCCTGCACACCTTCGGAGACGTCACCAAGACGCTCGACGGCGAGCAGGATGTCCCGCAGCCCCAGGTGCTGCGCAATGTCCTGGCGGAGGCCAAGATGGCCGACGCATCCGGCGTCGATGTGATCGGCATCGGCGAGCACCACCGCCCCGATTACGCGATCTCCGCCCCGGACGTGGTGCTCTCCGCGATCGGTGCCGCCACGGAACGGATCAAGCTCACCTCCGCGGTCACCGTGCTCTCCTCGGACGACCCGGTGCGCGTCTATCAGCGCTTCGCCACCATCGACGGCCTCACCAGCGGCCGCGCCGAGGTCTCCCTGGGGCGCGGGTCCTTCATCGAGTCCTACCCGCTCTTCGGCTACGACCTCTCCGACTATGAGCAGCTCTTCGAGGAGAAGGTGGAGCTGTTCACCCGGCTGCGCAGCGAGGCGGCGATCAGCTGGCAGGGCAATACCCGGGGGTCGCTGAAGAACCAGGAGATCTACCCCAAGACCGAGCACGAGCACGGCCTGCCCACCTGGATCGCTGTGGGCGGCACGCCGAACTCGGTGGTACGGGCCGCGCGTCACGGCCTGGGCCTGGAGCTGGCGATCATCGGCGGCGCCCCCGAGCGTTTCCGTCCGCTGGCGCAGCTCTACCAGAAGGCGCTCGATGAGTTTGGTCACAGCGGCAACCGCCGCATCGCGGTGCATTCGCATGGATTCGTGGCCCCCACCGACGAGGAGGCGCTGGATATCTTCTATCCGTCCTGGGCGGAATCTATGGCGAAGCTGGGGCGTGAGCGCGGCTGGGGCAACGGGCACCCCTCGCGGGCGCAGTTCGAGCAGGAGGTCCACCAGGGAGCGCTGTATGTAGGCTCCCCGGAGACGGTGGCGAAGAAGATCGTGCGCACCCAGAAGCTGCTCGGCAACAGCCGTTTCGGCATGAAATACGGCAACGCCAGCCTGGCGCACGAGCACATGATGAGCGCCATCGAGCTCTACGGCAGCCAGGTCAAACCCCTGGTGCTGGACATGCTCAGCGACTCCTGAGTGGCCCTGCAGGCGGTGTCGGCGCACTGGATCGCGCCGACACTGCCATCAGTTAGCGACGGTACTGTGATGACATGGCATCGCAGGAAACCTCCGAGGATAAGCACCAGGAACAAAGTCAGGGCACGGCACCAGGGGAGCAGGACACCCAGAACCAGGGCCAGGTAAGCCAGTATTCCGAGACCGACCTGCCGGTGGGGGACGGCAGCATCGTGGTCTACTCCGACCCGGGACGCACCTCCCTGCTGGTGCGCCAGATGCTCAAGCAGCCCCCGCGCGGGCGCAACGCCCATTGGGCGCGGGGCGCCGAGGTCACCCAGGAGCAGGTGTTGATCCCGCTGCGAGAAGACGCCACGCTCGACCTCGACGCGGCCAAGCAGTGGGCCCGCGAAGCCGAGGCTGACATGACGGTGATCATCACCGAGGTCCCGCGCATGGCCGGTGAGCGCCCCAAGACTGCGGAGCTGCACTTCTCGGACAGGCTCGCGATCGTCTCGCTGCCCGCCTTGGGGCCGGTGTTCATCATGCATTCGCTGCGTCGGGAGCTCTACCGGGTGGTCACCGCGCTGCTCAATCAGTCGGTGGACGCGGCGCGGGAGTACGGCGGCTACTACGCCCACGTGGAGGAGCAGAAGGGCGACGACACCTTCTTCATCTCAGCCGGGATGCTCTTCCCCGGCAGGCTCTGGATGACCCTGGGGATGGTGGCGGCCAATGAGCCGCTGTGGTCCCTGCCCAAGCTCTCCGGCGTCTTCGCCGCGGCGGCCGCCACCGGCGCCTTCGGCATCTTCTTCACCACGATCTGGGAGATGGCGAACTTCCTGCCGCATTGGCGCCTGGCGATCGTCTCGCTGGCCGCCGTCGGAATCGTCAGCGCGTGGCTGATCATCAGCAATCGCCTCTGGGACCGATCGGCCACAGTCGGCGGCGCCCGAGAAGCCGCCATGTACAACATCTCCACGGTGGTGAGCCTGCTGACCAGCGTTGCCGCCCTGTACTTCGGGCTCTTCATCTCCATCCTCATGGTCGGGCTGCTGCTGATCGAGCCCGGATTCATGGAGCAGATCCTCGGAGAGGGGACAGGCTTCATGAACTACGTGGAGATCGCGTGGCTCTCGGCCTCACTGGGCACCTTCGCCGGGGCGATCGGGGCGAACTTCGACGACACTGTGGAGCTGAAGAACCTCACGCAGGGGTCTCGCGAACTCCAGCGCTACCCCAAGGACGCCGAGCAGCGCTGAGACTGGGGTCTCGGGCGCCCGGTCCGGCCGGCCGGCCCCGGTGTCCCACGGGTCCGGCTGCCCCTATGGCCTGGCCGCCCCGCCCACCCCTTTGGATCGGCTGGGTCAGGCGATGGCGGCGAGCGCGAAGAGCGCGAGCAGTCCCAGCCCGACGCCCCAGAGGATCACCGAGACCAGCATCCAGGCCATCACCGCGTGGCGGGAGGCCCCGAAGGAGACCATCAATGGTGCGGTGAACTGACTCGGCAGGGCCAGTGGCCCCAGGATGGAGACCCCGGGGACACCGAAGCGATCAAAGATCCGCCGCACCTTCTCGCGCTTGGAAGACTTCTCCGGGGCCGGGCGCTGTGGGCGCTTGTGCAGCACGGCGGTGCGCACCCAGTGGGCGACATAGACCACCAGGATCAGCGAGAGCATGTTCCCGACGACGGCGGCGAAGATCGCCACCGCCGGGTGCAGGCCGGCGATGATCCCGATCGGAGCTCCCCCGTAGGACTCGACGAAGGGGATGGCGGAGACCAGGATGACGCCGAGCCACTGCAGCGCGGGCGGCAGTCCCTGGGTCCAGTTCTGCAGGCCAGCGATCCAGCTGTCCCCTGTGACCGAGGGGGCGAGGTCTGAGGCAAGTGTGAGTGATTCGAGCATTGCTTCATTATTTCGGAGGAGCGGCTCGTAGGCGTCAGCCTGAAGGGTGATCCGCCTGGCGCGACGCAGGTCAAAGGCGTGCACTTGTGCAAACTTGTAGCGGTGCATAAGATGCACTGGTGCAAGAAAATCTGACTCAGCGTAAACGCAACCAGCGCGACACCTGGAACGCCATCCACCAGGCGGCCTTCGCCCTGGCCTCCGCCGGTGGTCCCGGAGCCGTCACGGTGGACGAGATCGCGTCCCGCGCCGGTGTCTCGCGCCGGACCTTCTTCAATTACTTCCCGGTGAAAGAGGATGCCGTGCTCGGCACCCGAACCGCCGAGCTGGACCCAGCCGTCGTCGAACGCTTCCATGCCTCCACCGAGGACGAGCTCACCCGTGTGGTGCATCTGTTCGTGTCCGTGGTGCGCACCTGTCTCCCGGAGGAGACCGCCGCGCAGCGCCGGGCGATCATCGCGGAGCATCCGCAGCTGCGCGCCCGTCTGGCCGAGCTGCTGGCGCAGGTGGAGGGGCTGGTGTACTCCGCGGTCCACGACGAGGCCGACCAGGGCGTGATGCAGCTTCCCGAGGGGGCCGGGGCCCACGCCTTCGAGGCCCTGCTGGCGCTGGCCGGGGGCATCACCAAGTTCGCCTTCTCCCGGTACCACGAGTCCGGCGCGGAAAGTCTGGACCCCTTCATCGGCGAGACCATCGCCCTGTTCAGGAAAGTCGTAGAGACCACCCGATGACCAAGCCGGAGACGTCTTCGCTGCCGAAGGCCACACCGCCGTCCCAGGTGCCGGGGCAGGCCGAGGATACCGACGCGGTTACTGAGCCGGTCACCGACTCTGCCACCGAGCCCGTGACCGACCCGGCCACCGACCCGGCCACCGACGCCAGCACCCCGCCGGAGCCCGAGACCGGACACCTCAAGTGGATCTTCAGCGCCCTGATCCTGGCCATGCTGATGGCCTCCCTGGGTCAGACGGTGCTGGCCACCGCGTTGCCGACCATCGTCGGGGAGCTCGACGGGGTGGAGCACATGGCCTGGGTGATCACCGCGTTCATCCTGGCCTCCACGGTGATGATGCCGGTCTACGGCAAGCTCGGAGACATGTTCGGGCGCAAGCCGCTGTTCATCTTCGCGATCATCGCCTTCGTCATCGGCTCCGGGCTCGGCGGCGCCGCGGACAGCATGGCCCAGCTGATCGGAGCCCGGGTGATTCAGGGCCTCGGCGGCGGCGGGCTGATGATCCTGTCCCAGGCGACCATCGCCGACGTCGTTCCGGCGCGTGAGCGCGGCCGCTACATGGGAGTCATGGGCGGGGTCTTCGCCTTCTCCTCGGTGGCCGGCCCGCTGCTGGGCGGCTGGCTCACCGATGGCCCCGGCTGGCGCTGGACGCTGTGGATGAACGTGCCGCTGGGCGTGCTCGCGCTGATCGGGATCGTGATGCTGCTGAAGCTGCCGCCGCGCGAGCCCGAGGCCCGCGGTCGCATCGACGTGTGGGGGATGGCGCTGCTGGGGGTGGCCACCACCGCCGTCGTGCTGGTGGCGACCTGGGGCGGGGGCGAATACGCCTGGACCTCCCCGATGATCCTTGCGCTGCTCGCCGCGCTGGTGATCTCAGGCCTGCTCTTCACCTGGATCGAGCACCGCACCCCGGAGCCGATCCTGCCACTGATGCTCTTCCGCAGCCGCAACTTCGTGCTGACCATGGTCGCCGGGCTGATCACCGGCGTGGCGATGTTCGGCGCGCTGGGGTACATGCCCACCTACCTGCAGATGGTCACCGGTTATACGCCCGCCCAGGCAGGACTGCTGATGATCCCGATGATGGGCACCCTGCTGGTGGCCTCGATCATCGTCGGGCGCCGGGTGAGCAAGTCCGGCCGATACAAGAAGACGATGGTGATCGGCAGCGTGATCACCGCACTGGGCCTGGGGCTGCTCTCCACGGTCAGCGCGGATTCCCCGGTGATCCTGGAATGCCTCTACCTCGGAGTGCTGGGCCTCGGACTGGGCTGCACCATGCAGCTGCTGACCCTGGTCGCGCAGAACTCCTTCTCGCTGCGTCACGTGGGCACCGCGACGGCGGGGCAGAACTACTTCCGCCAGGTCGGGGCCACGCTGGGCTCGGCGGTGATCGGCTCGCTCTTCGCCAGCCGGCTCACCGAGATGCTGACCGAGCGGCTGCCCGCCGACGCCGCCGGTGGGGTCGGCGCGAACTCGCTGACCCCGGAGCTGGTGCGCGGACTGCCGGATTCGATCTACACGGTGGTCGTGGAGTCCTATAACGAGGCACTGGTGCCGCTGTTCCTCTGGATGGTCCCGCTGGCACTGATCGCCACCGTGATGCTGCTCTTCGTGGAGGAGAAGCCGCTGGCCACGACCCTGGACCGCTGAGCCGACTGGGGGCGGGGCGCGGCGTCGTGCCGGTCCCACCCCGCGCATCCCCCCCCCCTCATCCATTGTGCGATTTTCGGGATCTTCTGGCCCGGATTCGGCCGAAAATTCACGAGAATTGCACAGTAGATGCGCAAGGGGCGACTCTCCCGCCGCGGGCTCCCCGCCCTGCCTCCATCGATTGTGCAATTCGACCGCCGTTTCACCCGCCAGGAGGCGGAGAACCTGCACAGATTGCACACTCGATGCCACGAACCGGGGCGAGGCGTCCATGAGCGGAGCGGGCTCCGTAACCGATCCGACAAGCAGCGATCCACCCGGCAACGGTTCTACGCGCTGTAGTAGACTCGCCGACATCAGCCGAAGGAGGGGGTTTCCTGTGGTCAATGCCGCGGACATCACCCCTTCGCCGCGCCTCGTCTCGGGTCCCGCCCGGCTGGGCCGAGGACTGCTGGCCGCGAGCCTGGCCATCGCTTCCGCCGCCGTTTCGCACACCGTTGCCGGGCACGACATGCCGCACTGGATCGTGCTGGTCCTGGCGCTCGCGGTGAGCCTGCCGGTCTGCGCGTCGCTCTCCGCCGTCCGGCTCAGTCGGGCCCGGCTCGGCGCCGCCGTCGTCTTCAGCCAGGCGGTGCTGCACGGCCTCTTCGCGCTGTTCCCGGCCACTGGGAAGTCAGCCAGCACCATTGCACACAGCGCCGCCACGGTGCACAGCGACGCCGCAGCCCACACCGGACATGCGGTCCATGATCACGTCGTGACCGTCGCGGGAGCGGCGGAGACAAGTGCGGTGGCCCAGGTGCTGCCCGACGCGCCGATGGTCTTCGCCCACCTCTGTGCCGGGCTCTTCACCTTCGCGGTGATCCGGCGCGGCGAGCTGATCCTGCACGCGCTCGGCACCCTGCTGCTGTTGCGCCCGGTGTTGTTGCTGTTCCTGCGCCCGGTCTCGCTGACCGGGCCCCGCGCGATCCGCGCGCATGACTCCTTCTCCACCGTGGTCCTGCGGGACCTCTGGTGCGGCGGTGGCGCGCGCACGCTGCGTGGGCCGCCTGTCCTCGTGAGCTGACACCACCCGTGGTCCCCACGGCACGACGCCGGGGACCAGTCACTTCACGACGGAAAGTACCGAACCCATGTCATCCCACGTATCCACATCCAAGCCATCCGCATCCTGCGCATCGAACACCCTTCGGAGGCGCGCCGGTCGCATCACCGCGCTCTCCACCACTGCGGCGCTCGGCCTGGCGGTCACCACGATGGCCGCTCCGGCCTGGGCGCACGATTCGCTCATCGCCTCCTCCCCGGAGGCGGGGGAGGTCCTGCAGGAGAGCCCCGAGGAGATCACCCTCGAGTTCTCCGGAGGCGGCCTGACCACAGGTGATGGAATCACCAACATCGTCCAGGTCAGCGATGCCGACGGGGAGAACTGGGAGGGCGAGACCGAGGTCGAAGGTGCGACCATGTCAGCGGAGTTCCCTGAGGAGCTCCCCGGAGGCGACTACACGGTGGCCTACCGAGTGGTCTACTCCGATGGCCACGCCGAGGAGCAGTCCTTCGATTTCGAAGTCGAGGAGACCACCCCGGAGCCTGAGCCGACGCCAAAGCCCACGGCTTCCGCTTCCGAGGAGACCGAGGATGAGGCCGAGACGGAGACTGAATCCGCTGCGCCAGCAGAGGACGACGACGCCGCCGACTCCAGCGCCGCTGATCCTGAACAGGCGGAGGAGCCGGTCGCGGGTGACGCCGCTGCTGACACCCAGCAGGATTCCGGGCTTCCGGTCTGGGCGTTCGTGCTCGGTGGCATCGTCGTAGTCGGTGGCATCGCCGCGATCGCGACCGCTGTCCTGCGCGGGCGGAAGAACCCCCGCGCCTGACCCAGCTCCCACGAGTTCCCCGCGCCGGAGGTGGTGCGGGGAACTCGTCCAGCCGGATCTGCTGCTGGGGCTGCGCGCGCGCCGCGGCGCCTCAGTGTCTCGGGTGTCGGGCCCCAGCTAGACCCACGACCAGCACCGCGGCGGCGATGAGCAGCAGGGACAGGGCGACGGCGGCATCCGGGTCGGTCTCGCGCTGCAGGTAGATCTCCAGGGGCAGCGTGCGGGTGACCCCCTGCAGGCTCCCGGCGAAGGCGATGGTCGCGCCGAACTCTCCCAGGGCGCGGGCGAACGCGAGGATCGCGCCGGAGATCAGCCCCGGGGTGATCAGCGGCAGGATGATCGTGCGCAGCACGGCGGTGGGGCCCGCCCCGTCCATCACGGCGGCCTCGATGACGTGTGGATCAAGTCCATGCAGCGCGTTCTCCACTGTGATCACCAGGAACGGCAGCGCCACGAAGGTCTGAGCGAGGACCACCGCGGTGGTGGAGTACGCGATGCTGATCCCGAGCGCGCTCATGGATTCACCCAACAGGCCCTGGCGTCCGAAGGTGTAGAGCAGCGCCACGCCGCCCACCACCGGCGGCATCACCATGGGCAGCAGCACCAGCGCTCGCAGGACCCCGTTTCCGCGGAAGCGCATCCGGGAGAGCAGGAACGCCATCGGCACTCCCAGCACCACACAGAGCACCGTGGAGGTCGCGGCCGTGCGAAGACTCAGTGCCAGGGCCGAGACGGAGGAGGACGAGGTCACCAGGGCAGGGAAGTCGCTCCAGGACACCCGCAGCACGATCGCCAGGAGCGGCACCAGGATCAGCGCCATGCCGACGGCGGCCGGGAGCAGCAGCCATCGTGGGCCGGGGGAGGCATGCCGACCGTTCCGCGGCGAAGCTGCGGTGGAGGGGGTCAGTGTCATGGCCGCCCGAACCCGGCCTCGCGCAGCACCTCTTGTCCCTGCTCACCTTCGACGAAGTCCACGAACTCCTGCGCTACGGGGTTCGCGGACGACTCCAGGGTGGCGATCGGGTAGTGGTTCACGACCTCCTCGGATTCCGGGAGATCGATCTGCTCCACGTCCTCAGCGGCGACGGCGGCGTCGGTGATGTAGACGAGTCCGGCGTCGGCTTCACCGGCCCGGACCTTTCCCAGCACGTCGGTGACAGCTGATTCTTCACTGGCCGGTGAGAGCTCGACGCCGGCGACTGCGGCGATGCGCTGCGTGGCGGCCCCGCAGGGGACCCGCGGGGCACAGACCACAGTGACGACATCTTCTCCGGCCAGGTCCGCCAGCCCGGTCACGCCTGCGGGGTTGCCCGGCGGGGTGACGAGGGTCAGCGTGTTCGAGGCGAAGCTGACCGGGGCCGAACCCGTGAGTCCTGCGTCCACGATCTGGTCCATGGTGTCCTCATCGGCCGCCGCGAAGACATCCGCCGGGGCTCCCTGGTCCAGCTGCGCGGCGAGGTCCGAGGAACCGGCGAAGTTGAAGGCGACCTCGACTCCGGTCTCCTGGTGGAACCGCTCCCCGATCTCGGTGAAGGTCTCAGTCAGGGAGGCGGCGGCGAACACCTGGATCGGGCCTGGGCCCGGCCCATCGGAGGAGCACGCGCTCAGCAGCAGCACCGGCAGCACCGCTGCGGCGCCCAGGGTCCGGCCCATCAGGGTCCGGCGCATCGGGGCCCGGCGCATCGGGGTCCGGCGCATCAGGGCTGGCTCCCAGGCCGCTCCAGCACAACCTGGGTGGCCTTCACCGAGGCCGTGGCGACGACGCCGGGCTCCAGCCCCAGCTCCTGCACAGACTCCGTGCTGAGCAGGGACACCACCCTAAACGGCCCGCACTGCAGCTCCACCTGGGACATCACCGGGTCGCTGGTCACCGCCGTGACCAGGCCGGTGAACCGATTCCGGGCAGAGCTCTGTGCTCCCCCGAGCTCCGCCGGGGCGGCGGCTCGCGCCTGCGCGAAGCGGGCCAGCTCGGCGCCGTCGAGCACCATGGGACCGTTGGAGTCATGTTCAGCCTGCAGGTCTCCCTTGGCCACCCAGCGGCGGACGGTGTCATCGCTGACTGCCAGGAAGCGAGCGGCGTCGGAGATCCGTATCTGCGGCATTTTCTGAGAATACCAGCCGCGAAAACGGATTAACGGCGCCATAGGGGACCTTTGCCCTGTCGAACACGGCGTCCGATGCTATTGAATGGAGAGATGAACTCCATGATCTCTACGATTCTCAATGTCATCTGGCTGGTCTTCGGCGGTCTGTGGCTGGCGCTGGGCTACTTCCTCGCCGGAATCGTGTGCTGCCTGCTGATCATCACGATCCCCTTCGGGCTGGCGTCCTTCCGGATCGGGGCCTACGCGCTGTGGCCCTTCGGCCGCACGATCGTGGATCGAAGCCCCCGAGGTGCAGGGCTCTTCACCACCATCGGCAACGTGATCTGGGTGCTGGTGGCGGGCATCTGGATCGCCATCGGGCACGTGCTCACCGCGATCCCGATGTTCGTCAGCATCATCGGGATCCCGCTGGGCATCGCGAACCTCAAGCTGATCCCGGTCTCGCTGATGCCGCTGGGCAAGGTGATCGTGGCCTCCAACGCGGTGCTGCCGACCTACCGGCACGCCTGAGCGGACGGGCTCGCAAGCCAGGTTGGATACAACCGGCGCGGCGCCCGATCAGCTTGGCGGCGAGGTGCCCTGCCAGCTGAGCGGCCCGGCGCTCGGTCAGCCCAGCGGCGCGGCGCCCGATCAGCCCAGCGGCGCGGCGCGCCTCAGCCCTTGAGCAGGATCTTGCGCATCCCCCTGGAGATCGGCGCCTTCGCCCACCGGGTGGGATCGAAGCCGGGCAGCTTGCGCAGCACGCCGCGCTCGTGGCTGAAGGTCGCCACGCTGTACTCCCCGTGATAGCGCCCCATGCCGCTCGCCCCGACACCGCCGAACGGCAGGCTGGACACCGCCAGCTGAGTCATCACCGTGTTGAAGGTCAGCCCGCCGGAGGAGGTCCGTTCCTGGAAGTCCTCCCGCACCTCCTCGCGCTCGGTGAAGGCATAGAGCGCCAGCGGCTTCGGACGGGCGTTGATGAAGTCGATCGCCTCCCGGTGATCCGCCACGGTGAGGATCGGCAGGATCGGACCAAAGATCTCCTCCTGCATCACCGGGGAGTCAGGGTCGACCTCTAGCAGCACCGTGGGGGCGACGTAGCGCGCGGCGGCGTCGGTCTCGCCTCCGATGACCACGCGACCAGAGCCCAGCAGCTTGGTCAGGCGTTCGGTGTGACGCTCATTGATGATCCGGCCGTAGTTCTCTGCGGCGGATGGGTCTGTCCCGAAGGCGCGGCGCGTAACCCGGGCGACCTCTCGGGCCAGGGGTTCAGCGATCTCGGGGGTGGTCAGCAGGTAGTCCGGGGCGACGCAGGTCTGACCGCAGTTGCTGAACTTGCCCCACACCAGCGCCTCTGCCGTGCTGGTGAGGTCCGTGGAGGGATCGACCCAGACCGGGGACTTCCCGCCCAGTTCCAAGGTCACCGGGGTCAGGTGCTTGGCCGCAGCGGTCATCACGATGGAGGCCACCGCACCATTGCCGGTGTAGAAGATGTGGTCGAAGGGGTGCTCCAGCAGGCGTGTGGTCTCCTCCACGCCGCCCTCGATGACCTGCACCGCCTCGGGGTCGAGGTACTGCGGGATCAGCCGCGCCACCGTGGCGGAGACGGTCGGGGCCAGCTCGCTGGGCTTGAGCACCACTGAGTTCCCCGCCGCCAGCGCGCCGATCAACGGCATCAGCAGCAGGTGGAACGGGTAGTTCCACGGCCCGATGATCAGCACCGTGCCCAGCGGCTGGCGCTGCACGTGGGCGCGCGCGCTGCCCACCAGCAGCGGCACTGAGGTGCTCCGGGCTCGGGTCCACTGGGTCAGGTGCTTCAGCGTCTGCTTGACCTCAGACTTCACGGAGAGCACCTCGGTGAGGTGAGAGTCGACGTCGTTCTTGCCCAGATCCGCGTGCATAGCGGCATGGATCTCCGAGGCCCGCTCCTGCAGCAGGCGCTGGATGCCCTGCAGCTGCTCCCTCCGCCAGTCCATCGACCGGGTCCGTCCGCTGGCGAAGACCCTCTTGGCTTCCGCGACGCCGGCATCGACGGCTGCCGGGGGAGTGCAGAGCCCCCTGTGGGAGGGGCTGCGGGCCTCGGACGGAGTGTACGGCATAGGTGAACCTCTCAGGTCAGGGTGGTGCTCTCACCCTACAGACGCGGATGTGAGCCAGTGGCCCTCAGCTCTTCGGAAGACAGGAGCAAATGGCGCCTTTAGTCACGTTGCGCGAGTGCATCGAATAGTTATACGGTCTAACAGTAACGTTGATGAACAGGATCGGGCGTGACTGCAACAGGGGGCAGCCACCGAAGGGTACGGAGATTTCAGATGAGTGCACAGCCAGTCCCCACCAGCACGCTTCCGCAGGCAGGAATCACGCAGGCAGAAGCGCCGCAGCGGCCACTGCCAAAGCGCACCGGCACTGCCTCGCAGGTAAGCCGGGCGCAGCGGCTGCGCTGCACCCGCTATGACCAGATGGCCAAGGCCGCATCGGCTGGACTCATGGCCCACCCCCATGTGGAGTCCGCCATCGTGGAGATCTCCGGAGACCAGGCTGACCTGGTCTTCCACCTGAACTGCACGATCACGGCAGAGTCTGACCCCTCGGATCTGATGGAGACGGTGGCCCGCGGAGTGGTGCCGAACATCGAGCGGATGCTCGGCACGGACTTCGCCTCGCGCAGGCTTCACTTCAACCGCAGTCTGTACAGCGCCGCCTGAGCCAAGCAGCTCGAGCCTTCACTCATCGCCACATTCAAAAGGAGCCTGCCGTGGGCATCACCCTGATCCAAACGTTCAATGCGTTCTTCCTGGCGGCCATCGTGCTGGCCGGGCCGGTGCTCATCACTGCTGGCCTCTGGGCCACGGCCGGGAATCTGCGCCGTCTCATCTCCGGTGCACCGGAGCTTCGTCCGGCGCGCGGGACCCTCCGCCAGCCCTGATCTCAGTCCAGGAACTCGGCTTGCGCCACGCTGGGACCTGATGGGCCGAGGACATCGATCAGCATGTCCGGGTCCTGATAGCTGGCATGAACCTCCCAGCCAGGCACTCCCCGCAGGTCCGCGCGAATCTGCGCTGCACAGCGGTACGCCTGGGCGTCGGGGTGACGCCAGTGCACAGAGACCAGGTGGCCTCCCGAGGCCAGGGTCGCCGCAGCGCGTCCCAGAACAGCCGCCCACTGGGAGTCGTTCAGGTAATAGGCCAGCTCGCTGATCAGGATCAGATCGATCTCAGCGGCGGGCCAGTCTTCGATGCTGGCCTGTTGGAAGCGCACATTGCTCTCAGGCACCCGCCGAGCCGCAGCCTCCAGCGCTGAGCTTGAGATGTCCGTGGCAAGGACCTCGTCGCAGCGCTCGGCGAGCAGCTCGGTCAGCCCGCCGATGGAACACCCCGGCTCATAGGCAAGGCGGTAGCGCCTGCGCGGCAGCACCCCCATGGTCAGGGTGTACTTGCGCTGCTCATACCATCGGCTGGTCACCGACCAGGGGTCCTCACGCCCGGCATGCAGGCCTTCGAAGTCCAGCGGCGCTGCCGGGAAGACGATCTGCTGATCGCGCAACACGGTTGCCAGCATGTGCGAGGTCAGCACCGGTTCCCCGGGCCCGCGGTCCACCGGGGTGCCCAGTTCAGCGCCCAGCTGGGAGGCGAAGGCCGCGACGGCGCGCGCCCGGACCTCCGCGAGTTCGGGATCGATCGGGATCGAGCGCGCCGCCGACCAGGGGACCTCCGCAGCTGCTTCGGATTCTCCCGACGACCCGGGAGGTGCGCTGTGCAGCCAGAGCCACACCGGGTACTGTACCAGTGCCACGTTGTGCTCGGCTGCTGCCGCCCGCGCGGCCTCACCGCAGGCGTCATGATCAGGATGACCGTCATGGGAGAGTGGGGCGGCCAGCAGGGTGCCACGGGGCATCTGTTCCAGCGCGGCCCCGATGGATTCGGTGAGCGCTGCCTGGTGAGCGCTGAGCTCACCGTCGGGCAGCTCCAGCCTCAGCCGCTCCAGTCCGCTGGAGGAGCCAGCGCCGAGGGTGCGCAGCTCATCCAAGGCGGCCTCGGACTCCGCAGTGCGGATCCTCGCCAGCTGATCAGCGGGAATGTTTTCGGGCGGATGGGATCCGGTGCCGTCGCTCGCGGCCAGGATCTTCACCGGGGCTGCGCTGCGCAGCCCGGCGGCGATCAGCGCGGCCGCCCCGAGCACCTCATCGTCAGGGTGCGGAGCCAGCACCAGCAGTCCGGGCAGCTGGTGAGGGATCCACCGTCCGGCGCCGTCGAGCGCCCCGATGCCCCATTCCGGCACGTCGGCGTCGTAGTCCTGCCAGGCGCTGCGGCTGCTGCGCGGGGCCTGGGTGCCGTGGAAGGTCGGCGGGGTCTCACCAGGTGCCATGAGCGTCTCCGATCAGGTGGTCCCAGCTCAGACCGTGCTCGGCGATGATCGCGGGCAGCGCCGCCTCATCGGTCTCGGCGTGGGACTGGCGGATATAGACGCTGAGATCGGCCACCCGCTGGGCGTGGGCGGGGTCTGAGGCGAGCGGGCCTGGTCCCAGCGCGCGTCCGGTGCGGTCGATGACCTCAGCGGCCATGCGATCGATGTAGGTGCGCACCGCGAAGGCCTGCGCCTTTGCCAGCGGAAGATTCTGCGGGTCGGCGTCGATGGTGCGGGCAGCTCCGCGCAGCAGGGCCCATCCGGCGGTCAGCGCGGCGCCCGCTGCTCCGGCGTGTGCTCGAAGGATCGGCGCGGCTGTAGGGCCGGTGGCGCGCAGGAGCAGGGGTTCGGCGATGGCGCGCGCGGCTCCGTACCAGCAGGCGGCGACACCGATGCCGCCGTGCCAGAAGCCGGCCCGGTCCAGGTAGTCCGCGTGGGTGCCCAGCGCTTGGGCCGGCACCTGGTCGAAGGACACCCAGCCGGAGTCGCTGGCCGCCATGCCCACCGCATGCCAGGTATCAGGCACCGGGGTGACACCGGGGGAGGTGAGGTCCACTGCGAAGAACATCTTCTGCGCGGCGCCGTCGCCGCCGCCGTCGTCCTCGGGTTCCTGGGTCACGGTCGCGGTCACCAGGGCGTGGCTGCACAGGGAGGCGCCGGAGCACCAGGGCTTGGTGCCGGAGAGGGTCCAGCCTGCATCGCCGCGGGTGGCGGTGAGGACCGGGCTCGGGGGTTCAGCCGCCCAGACTCCCCAGAGCTGACCGGCAGAGACCATGTCTGGGTGTTGCAGGTCGGTGGTGATCGCGATCGCGTCGGCGTGGGCCTCATAGAGCCGACCCAGCACGGTGTTCTGCGCCGTGAGGGCGGCCAGGCGCTGCCAGCGGGCCGCGGTGTCGCCGCGTCCGGGCAGCGCGGGGCTTGGTCGGCGCAGCTGCTCGTGGAGCTGGTGCAGAAGATCGGTCATGCGTGCAGGGCTCCAAGGGTTCGGGCGAATCCGCGCGGGGCGCGGCCGGTGGTGCGCCGTGAGGTCACCACCGGCAGGTCGGTGGCGGTGACGATCACGGCGCCGCTGAGGCGCAGCCTGGCCACCAGGTCCACGTCCTCATCATCGGCGAGGCTGCGGAACCCCTGCACGCTGAGATAGGCGTGCGCGCTGAAGCCGAGGTTCGCGCCGTGGATGTGCCGGTGTCCGTCTGCGGTGATCTTCTCGGCGTACTCTGCGGCCCAGGCGCGGCCCACCGGGTCTGCCCCGTCCACCGGGGCGAGTAGGACGGTGCCCACGACGACGTCGGCGCCGCGGCCCCGATACGCGGCGTGCTTGGCGAGCCAGTCCAATGGGACCTGAGTGTCGGCGTCAGTGGTGGCCAGCCAGGGCAGCGCTCCGGGGTGTGAGCCGGTTTCCGGGCCCGTGGTGCTCAAGGCGTGGGCGAATCCAGCGGCCCGCGCGGCACCGACGTTGTTGGCGCCGATCTCGATCACCTCGGCCCCCGCGGCACGTGCCGCGTGAGCCGTCGCATCGGTACAGGCATCGGCGACCACGATCAGTCGCAGCCGCAGAGCCGCGCGCCGGGCAGACACCCGGACCGAGGTGACCGCGGCGCCGACAGTGGGCGCCTCATCGTGGGCGGGGATCACCACGATCGCGTGCACCTCAGGCGCTGTTGGGGTTTTCACTCGACTGAGTCTAGGCTCTCCGCGGGTGCCAGCGTCACCGTGATCCGGTGTTTTGGTCCTGATCCTTCAACGGCGCTCTCGCTGTTGCAGGCGGGAGCATGCGGAGCAGGTCGGCTTCTTCCTCAGCGCTCAGTCCGGAACGGCGTGTTCGGTCCAGGCCCCGCCGCGTCTCGTCGACCAGCACCCGCGCGATGGTCTCACTCAAAGACCTCAGCGTTCCGCCGGCCTTCACGAAGCGGTCGTTGCTGCGCTGGGCGAAGCCGGCGTCACGCAGCGGAAGCCACAGCGGCAGGGATCGCGGGCCTGACCAATAGTTCACGCCGTGGTCCAGCAGCCATGAATCCTCCGCCGGAGCCAATGTGGTGCCCGCCGGAGCGGAGGTTTGGAGTTCGGCGAAAAACTCCTCCAGGGTGATGCGGAGTCCGACGGCGTTGATAGCTGTCCCGGCCATGGTGGAGCCCGGTCCCAGGATGAAGTCGGCAAGGTCGGACACATCGATGGTCTGCACCCAACGGTGAGCAGGTTCGGGGGCCAGCACCCGCCCTCCGCGTTGGAACCGGCCGGGCCAGTATCCGAACCGATCACTGGGATCACCGGGTCCGCTGATCAGCCCGGGGCGGATGATCAGCAGTCGCGACCCGAGTCGGGCCCGGGAGATGTTCTCGGCGTGAACCTTGGCGTCGGCGTAGTCCTGGAGATCCTGGGGCATAAGCAGCTGCGCCGTCTCATCGGCGTCGGACTGATCGTTGCGCGCATAGACCGAGACGCTGGAGATCAGCGTCCAGTGCCGGGCGTATGCGGCGAGCGCGTCGAGCGCCGACTCCACCAGCTCTGGCGCGTAGCTGAGCTCGATGACTTCATCCCACGGCTGCTGCACCGGTGCGTATGCTCCGGACTCGGTCCGGTCGGCGTGGACCATCTGAACCCCTGAGGGTGCGAATCCTGAGATGCCGCGAGCCAGCGCGGTCACCTGGTGGCCCTGGGCGACCGCGGCTGCTGCGATCTCGGCACCGAGCCACCCGGTGCCGCCGAGGATCAAGATCCGTCTCATGGGTCGATCCAACGTGAAGATCGGTGGAGGGGCAACGGCGTTTCGCTCTCAGCGGCAGGTCAGACTCCCGCTGCGGTGATAACGGGTCACGGATCCTGGTCCTCCAGCAGCAGCTTGAGCGCCTCCTTGTGTGCGAGGTAAGCCTGACGCCCTGCCTGAGTCAGCGAGAGCACCAGACGTGAGTGTCCTGCCCGGAGGATCGGTTCCTCGCTGAGGTATCCAACATCGGTGAGCTGACCGAGGTGCTTGCTCAGCGCAGATTTCGAGAGCCCGGTGCGTTCTTGGATCTCGCCGAACTCGATCCCCGTGGCCTGGGAGAGCATCGCGCAGATCCGCAGTCGGTGCGGGGCGTGGATCAGTGCGTCGAACTGTGGCTCAGGCGCCACGATGCCGCCGCTCATAGGGAACGCCGAGAGCGAGGATCCCTGCCGCAAGGATGACGCCGGCCATCAGCCACACCCAGGAGCCCAGGACGTCGTCCAAGAGGATCGCCGCGACCGGGACCGCGCCCGCCAGCAGTCCTGACGCGCCCACCGTCACCCACGGCACGCGGGTGCCCCGGTAAGCAGGCTGGTTGAAGCTGACCCGCCCCACCAGGGCGCCCATCCCGACGGCGAGCAGAATGATCAACGTTGCCTGGAGTATACGGGCAGGTCCGCTCAGCCCTCCGAGCGCATTGAGCCCGAAGAGGGCGAGGATCAAGCCGGCGAGGGCTGGGAAGTACCAGACAGGCACCGGTCGATTGATGGTGGCCTGTTCTTCGCGCTCGGCAGCGTCCAGGGCGCGGCGGGCCTCATCCGGACTAGGCGTGGACCTTGGTGTTTCCATGAAAGAAACACTAGCGAGTTTCCTATGCGGAAACAAGGACTGAGAGCGAGGCGCTCACCGCTGACTGATGCGCAGCAGATTCCCGGCGGGGTCTCGGAAGGCGCAGTCCCGGCCCCCGTAGTCCTGGTCGATCGGTTCCTGGACCACGTCAGCTCCGGCGCTCTCCAGCTGCTGGTAGAAGGCATCCAGGTCATCGACGGCCAGCGTCATCCCGGCGAAGCTGCCCTTGGCGATCAAGGAGAGGATCACCTCGCGCCCCTGATCGGTGATGCCCGGGTCCACCGCGGGGGGCTGCAGCACGATCGAGGTCTGAGGCTGCTCGACGGGTCCCACGGTGATCCAGTGCATGTCCTCGTAGCCGACATCCTGACGGACCTCGAAGCCCAGCAGGTCTCGGTAGAACCGGAGGGAGGCCTCGGGGTCGGTGTGTGGCAGAAACGTGTAATGAATCGTGATGTTGTTCATGGTCACGAGCCTAGGCAGGCGCGCATCCCGCGCTTCTCGATTCCTGACCAGTTTCCCGCTCGACGCGGTGGATGACGCCGTCGAGCTGGCCCGGATCGGTCGGCTGACCTGTTTCGCCAGGCAGGGCGGGACCCCCTCCAGCGCCCCCGCCGCACTCTCCCGGTAGATCCGAGGCGGGACACCCACCAGCTCGGCGAATCGGGTGCTGAAGGTGCCCAGCGAGGAGAAGCCGACGGCGAAGCAGACGTCGGTCACCGTCATGTCCGCCCGCCGCAGCAGGGTCATCGCCCGTTCGATCCGGCGGGTCATCAGATAGGAATACGGCGACTCCCCGAAGCTGAGCTTGAACTGCCGGCTCAGATACCCGGCGGAGAGGTGCACCCCGCGCGCGAGCTGATCGACGTCGAGCGGCCGGTCGTACTCCCGATCGATCCGATCGCGCACCTTGCGCAGCAGCACCAGGGTCTGAAGCCGCTGGTCCTGGCGTGTGCTGCCCATGACGGCATTCTCCCGGAGGACGCAGCATTCCGCGAGGGTCCGGCGCGCGGCATCCCGAACCTCCCAGCGCTGAACCTCCCGGCGCTGCGCCGCCCGGCGCTGCGCCGCCCGGCGCTGACTCGCCGTGCTGGCTCAGCGCTGCTTGGACGGGGGTCAGGGCAGGGGTCGAT
Organism: Nesterenkonia sandarakina; assembly: GCF_014138825.1. Classification (NCBI taxonomy): domain Bacteria; kingdom Bacillati; phylum Actinomycetota; class Actinomycetes; order Micrococcales; family Micrococcaceae; genus Nesterenkonia; species Nesterenkonia sandarakina. The sequence continues at coordinate 2,383,609 of NZ_JACJIH010000001.1, forward strand.
CTCCTGTCACTCGTCGAGCCCGCCGTGGAGATCCTCGTCGAAGTCTTCGGAGCCATCCGTGTCCCAGTCCTGCGCGGAGGCCAGCAGCTTCGTGGTGAGCAGGTCCTGATCGGAGAGCAGCTCGGCCACGGCACCGCGCAGGTCCTCATCGCCAGCCGAACGCTGCTCGGCGGCAGCGTTGACCACGGCCCGACGGATGGCCTCCTTGGCGAAGGATGCGGTGATGCCTTCGGTGGAGTCGGCCGCATCGCGAAGACCCTGCGGGGAGAACGACAGCTCTTGCGAGTAGAGCGTGAAGAGCTTGAGCCTGCCCTCGTGGTCGGGCAGCGGTATCTCCACCGCCAGATCGACCCGCCCCGGGCGCTGGGCCAGGGCAGGCTCGAGCACCGCGGCGCGGTTGGTGGTCAGTACGAAGGCCACATCAGCGTCCTCAGAAAGGCCGTCGAGGGTGTCCAGGATCTCGAAGAGCAGCGGCCGTCCGCCGTCGCCGAAGTCGCGGTCCTCGGCCACCAGATCGCAGTCTTCAAGGACCACCAATGCTGGTTGCAGCGCTCGGGCGGTCTCCGCCGCCATCGCGATGTTGCCCAGGGCGGGGCCGGTGAGCACGATCACCGTGGTCGAGGAGTCCCCGCCGATGAGGTGCCGGACGGTGTGGGTCTTGCCGGTCCCCGGCGGTCCGTAGAGCAGAATGCCACGCTTCAGATGCTGCCCGGCCTCGCGCAGCTGGGCCTTCATCTCGGAGAGCCCCAAGACGTGGCGCCGGATGCGATCAAGGGAGCCGCTGGGCAGGATCACGTCCGCCTCTCGGATCCGAGGCCGGTCATGGAACTGCACGCTCAGTCCTTCGTCCTGGAACGCGCTGCCGGCCAGGGTGACGTATTCCCCGCGCAGCGTCGAGTGCAGATCCATGCATCGGCGCAGCTCCGGAGAGAGCTCATCGCCGATCGTCTCCTCGGCGCACATGATCTCCAGCTGAGACTGAGCGTGGCCGAAGCTTTGGTTCTTCGTCTGGAGCACCGCGACCGGCTGGCCCTTGAACTGGGCCACCCAGAGCCCGTTGGTGATCACTCGGCGTCGGCGTTCGAAGCCCACCGGCATCGTCTCGTAGGCGAGAGCCCCCTGCTCGAACTGCTGGTACCGGTCTGTGAGCAGCTCAGAGAAGCTCACCTCGCTGCCCTGCGGGTAGCGCAGCCCCTTCGGGGTCGTCTCGGGGAACACCGTGGCCAGCGCGGTGTCCACATCGGCGTGGCGCCACCAGGGGAACATTTGCGAGACCGTGTCCACGCTCAGCGGATCGACGCCGAAGTGGTCCGTGAGCAGCTCGACGTAGGCGCCGGGGGCTGCGGCTTGCTGCGCTGCGCCGGCCATCTGCGTGATGAAGTCGGTGAAGGCGGTGGCGAACTGCTCGGTCGTAAGCTTCTCTGGAACAGACAACGCGGTCTACCACCCTTCTGAACAGGCATTTCCAGTTCAAGGCAGATGCTAGCGGGCGTGAACGCGGGTGCTCGTGCCACCCGCCGAACTGGCGGCTTTCGTCGCTGCCGGGCGTCTCATGAAGCGCCACGAGGAACGCCCCGCCGCGGAGCAGAGCTGGAAGGGCTCCTCCGGGACGGGGCGTTCTCGATGCCGCAGGGTCAGCGGCGACTATAGCGCCGGGCTGGCAGCGTCACCGCACCTGCTGAGCGCTCAGACGGCGGCTGACTCCAACGAGGCGATGTCGATGACCGCGCGGTAGCGCACGTCGCCGGAGACGACCTTCTCGTAGTACTCATCCACCTGGTCGGCGTTGATCAGCTCGATCGTGGAGGTGATGTCGTGCTTCGCGCAGAAGTCGAGCATCTCCTGGGTCTCGGGCAGCCCGCCGACCATGGAGCCGGCGTAGTTGCGCCGCATGGCGAGCAGCGAGAACATCTGGAAGGACTGCTCCTCGCTGGGTGCGCCGACGTTGACCATGGTGCCGCCGCGGCCCAGCAGGCCCAGGAAGGAGTCCAGGCTGACCGAGGCGCCCACAGTGTTGATGATCAGGTCGAAGCTGCCGGCGAGGTCCTTGAACGCCGAGCCGTCCTCGGTGGCGCGGTAGGCCTTGGCGCCGAAGGCCAGGCCGTCTTCCTTCTTGGAGTCGGTGCGGCTGAGCACGGTGACCTCGGCGCCCATGGCGGCGGCGATCTTCACCGCCACGTGACCCAGGCCGCCCATGCCGATGACGCCGACGTTGACGCCGGGGCCGGCGCCGTAGCGCTTGAGCGGGGCATAGGTGGTGATCCCGGCGCAGAGCAGCGGGGTGGCCGCGGCGGGATCCATGCCCTCAGGGATGTTCAGCACGAAGTGATCGCGCACCACGATCTGCTGGCTGTAGCCGCCGTGGGTGTTCTCCCCGAACTTGTCCTGGCCGTTATAGGTCCCGACGACGCCCTGGCTGCAGAACTGCTCCTCGCCGTCCTTGCAGGCCTCACACTCCATGCAGGAGTCCACGAAGCAGCCCACGCCCACGGTGTCGCCGAGGTTGAACTTCGAGACCGAGGAGCCGACCTCGACGACCTCGCCGATGATCTCGTGGCCCGGGGTGATCGGGAAGGTGGTGCCGCCCCACTCGTCACGGACCTGGTGGATGTCGGAGTGGCAGATGCCGGCGTAGCGGATGGCGATCCGCACGTCGTCGGCGGCCAGACTGCGCCGCTCGAGGGTGCGGGTGGTGAAGCTGGACTCGGCGCTGTCGGCCTGGAGTGCAGTGATCGTGGTGGTCATGAAGGGTGGTTCCTTACAGCTGATGGGGAAGAACGGTGGACACGGCGCAGGGCCGCGGCGGGCAATGGATGCGCGCCGCGACCCTGCAACAATCTGGTGGACCCGGTGGGGTCCCGGGCTCAGCTCTCCAGGGTGGCGTCCAGGGTGATCTCCACCCCGGTGAGTGCCTTGCTGACCGGGCAGCCGGTCTTGGCCTCTTCGGCGGACTTCAAGAAGGTGTCCTCGTCGATGTCGGTGACCTCGCCGTGGACGGTGATCTTGATCCCGGTGAGCTTGAAGCCACCTGCCTGATCCGGGCCCATGGAGACGTCGGCGCGGACGTCGAGGGACTCCACGGTGCCTCCGGCGCCGGAGAGCACGGCGGAGAGCTGCATGGCGAAGCAGGAGGAGTGCGCTGCGGCGATCAGCTCCTCCGGGCTGGTGCTGCCGTTGGCCTCATCGGAAGCGCGCTTGGGGAAGGACACCTCGTAGGTGCCGATCTTGGAGCTGCTGAGCTCGACCTGGCCGGAGCCCTCTTCGAGCGATCCGTTCCAGGCGGTGCGGGCTGTGCGTGTAGGCATAGTGAGTCTCCTTGAGTTGATGGTTCCAGCGTCAGTCTTGCCGCTGTGTCCGGATGGTTCCTGAACGTGGTCAGGAGCGCAGGAAGGTCAGCAGGTGCTCGTTGACCTCCTGGGCATGGGTCCAGAGCATGGCATGGGGCGCGTCGTCGATCTCGTGATACTCCGCCGAGGGCAGTGCCTTGTGGAAGACCCGGCCGGTGGAATCGATCGGCAGGATGTTGTCAGCGGTGCCGTGGACGATCATCGCCTTGACCCCGGAGCGGCCGACGGCGGCGACATCCTCCCGGAAGTCGGTGAGCCAGGTCGGCTGGGCCCAGACCGAGGAGTGCGGGGAGGCGGCGTAGGCCAGGTTCTTGTGCGCCGCCAGGGCCTCCTCGCTGAGCCGGCTGCCCAGGTTGTCCTTGGTGTTGAAGAAGTCATCGAAGAACGCCGTGAAGAAGGCGTAGCGATCGGTGGTCACGGCGTCGAAGAGGCCGTCGAACACCTCCTGGGGGACACCTGTGGGGTTGTCCTCGGTCTGCAGCAGGAAGGGCTGCAGCGAGCCCAGGAAGACCGCCTTGCTCACCCGGTCCGATCCGTGGTTGGCCAGGTAGCGCGTCACCTCGCCGGTGCCCATGGAGAAGCCGACCAGCACGGCGTCGCGCAGGTCCAGGGACTCCATCAGGGCGTTGAGGTCAGCGGCGTAGGTGGTGTAGTCGTGTCCGGTGGTCGGGCGGGAGGACTTCCCGAACCCGCGACGGTCATAGGTGATCACGCGGTAGCCGGCGTCGAGCAGTGCCGCGGTCTGCTTCTCCCATGAGGAGCCGTCCAAGGGGTAGCCGTGGATGAGCACGACGGGCTGGCCCGCGCCGTGATCCTCGTAGTAGAGCGAGATGTCTGTGCTGTTCTCGGTTCCGACGGTGACGTGTGACATGTCAGTTCCTCCTTGTAAGTCGGAGAACGTTCGTTCTCCATACGCTTCAGCCTAGGAGAACCAACGTTCTCTGGCAAGTACACTGGAATGACCGCACCATGAAGATCCCGGAAATTCTAAGGAGAGGCCCAGGATGACGCGTCAGGGGGACGCCCACCTGCACCAGTCCAGCGATCCGCTGCGCGCCAGCATCATCGAGGCGGCGGATGAGCTCTACTACGCCCATGGCTTCCGCGCCGTGGGCATGGACGCGCTGCGCCAGCGCAGCGGCGTCTCGCTGAAGCGTCTCTACACCGTGTTCCCCTCCAAAGAGGCCATCGTGCTCGCGGTCCTGGACTACCGCCACCAGATCTGGGTGGATGAGATCGCGACGGCGATGGCGCTCCAAGACTCCCCGAGGGCGCGCCTGCTGGCGATCTATGACTACCTCGCCGGATGGTTCCAATCGGACTCCTTCCGCGGCTGCCTCTTCATCAACGCCTTCGGCGAGCTGGCCACCGAATCCCCCGCCGTGGCCGCCAGGGCGGCGGCGCATAAACGCGATTTCCGGCGTTATATGGAACAGCTCGCCGTGGAGGCGGGGTTCTCCGAGGAGCTGGGGGACCAGCTGATGCTGCTGGCCGAAGGCGCACAGACCACCGCAGCGATCACCGGGGACTCCTCGATGGCCTGCAAGGCCCGCCGAGCAGCCGAGTCGCTGCTCGGCGCCGAGGAATCGACGCGTCTCCGGTCGTTGACATGACCAGGTCGCTGCCATGACCCGGTCCACCGGGCTGACTCGGCCCACCGGTCTGACCAGGTCCACCGGGCTGATCTGGGGCGCCGCGCTGCTGGGTCTGCTCAATGCGGCACCGAGCTACTACTGGGCCCTCGGCGGGGACGCGCTGCTGCCGAGCATCGGGCAGTGGCTGATTGACCTGCGGGAGGCAATGCCGGTGCTGACCGGCCTCGCCCTGCTGGGAATCGCACTGGGAAAGACGTGCGCGGCGATCATTCCGCTGGTGGCGGTCCACGCGCTGCCCGCCGGTGCGGCCGGATCCTCGCGACGCCGGGCACATCGGGTCCTGTGGTGGAACGCCTCCCGACTGGTCGCTGCCGGCTTGATCCTCTACGGGGCGGTTGGTCTGCTGATCAACACCGGGCTGCTGCTCTGGCCCGGCCTGTCCCTTCAGGACCCTGCGGCACGGCTGGGACAGGCGCTGCTCTGGTATCCGATGCTTCTGCTCTGGGGGCTGGTGCTGGCAGCCGGTCTGCACCGGTTCAGAGCCACTCGCGGCGTTTGAAGACGATCCACAGCGTCAGGCTCAGCGCGAGCATCAGCCCCACCGCTGCCGGGTAGCCCCAGCCCCAGAAGAGTTCTGGCATCTGCCGGAAGTTCATGCCGTAGATCGAGGCGATCAGGGTCGGGGCGAAGAGGATCGCGGCCCACCCGGAGATCTTCTTGCTCTGCTCGCCCTGGGCATAGGAGGCGTCAGCCACCCGACGGGTGGCCTCGTTCTGTTCGATGGTCAGCAGGGTGGAATGCAGGGCCACCGCATTCTCCAGGTGTGAGCGCAGCAGCTCCACCCGGTCTCGCATTCGCCTGGCGCGCATGATCAGATCGGCCCGGGTGGAGGACTCCTCACCGGCAGGGCTGGATTCGGCGGCGTCCGTGCCACGTTCGGTGGCCAGTGACTCCACAGGACGCAGCGCCCAGTCGAAGCGATGCACCTTCTGCAGGAGCTGATAGATCCGATGCGAGAGCGCCGCATCGAGCCGGGCTTCCTGGAACAGGGTGCCCTCCATGGACTCGATCGCATTCTCCAGCTCGTCCAGCGCCACCGGGTAGTCCCGCAGCACCGCACCGATGAGCCCGGAGATGGCATCCGAGGCCCGCAGCGGGCGCTTCGGCGGAGAGGGGTGTGCGCTCTCGAGCAGGGTCTGCAGCTGAAGGGGCGGCTGCCCGGGGTTCTCCGGCTGCACGGTCACCACGAGTGCGTCCGAGGCGAGGATCCGCAGCTCCGAGAAGCGGAACTCCGCGACGGGGCCGTCCTCCTCGGTGGTGATGGCGACGCGGTGCAGCACAGCCGCCACCGACTCCGCAGAGGGCGTGGGGATCGGCAGTCGGCTCCGGCTGCCGCGCAGGAAGTCGAGCTGAGCCTCCCGCAGCCCCAGCGCGGTGGCCGTGGCAGCGAAGCTTGGAAGGTCTGCCGTGCTGAGATCCACCCAGGTCAGCCCACTGGGTGGAGTTCCCTCTGGGAGGCCGCCCGCAGAGTCCGCTGCGGAGCTTGCCCCTTCGGCGGTGAAGCGCCGCGTGGTGATCGTCATGGAGCCCCCTGTGATCCCGGCAGGATCAGGACCTGCGGCGATGTCGGACTGGCTCTCAGGGTAGCCCAGCGACGGTGAGTCACCGGGGAGTCCTCGGCGGCGCCCCTGACCTCGGCGCGGCGATGCCCGAACCGAGAGCACCCCGGGCAGAGGATCAATGCACGGTCAGGCCGCGATAGCGGTTGAGTGCGGCGTGGATCTCCTGAGGGCGGGGGCGGGCCAGGTGCCCGGGGTGTCCGCGGTGAGGGGAGAGCCAGTCGAGTCCCTCGGTGTCGAGACGATGCACCAGCTTCCCGATCAGGGCCGTGATGTCATGCTCCGCACCGGACTGCTCGGCGAGGCGGTCCAGCGCCTTCGCCAGCGCCTCGGTCTGCGCGGGGTCCACCAGCTGGGCCACGGCGGTCAGGTCGATGTCCTCGCGGCCGTACTGGATCATCCGGGGCCCACGGCTGCGGGCGGGCTTGGTCTTCTTCGCCGGATGCAGCGAGTCGCGGCGGGGGACGCGCGCCGGGAGGCTGGTAAAGCGCCGCTCCCCGGGGCCGTCCGAGGCGGAGCCGGATGTGTCCGGGGTGCCCGGCTGCGACGTCGTCCTCTTGTGGTCTGCGGCGATCTGGTGGGCCTGCGCGGTGACATCGCGCAATGTGTAGTCTTCCAGCGCGATGACCTGGTCGGCGACCTCGAAGAAGGCACCCGATCCGCCGGCCACCAGCACCGTGGAGACCCCGCGTTCGGTGAAGAGCGCGCGGACCCGGTCCACGAACGGGGTGATCGGCTCCCGGTCGGCCGGGATCAGCTGGCGCATCCGGTCATCGCGGATCATGAAGTTCGTGGCCGAGGTGTCCTCATCGATCAACAGGGCCGTGGCTCCGGACTCCACGGCCTCGATCAGGTTGGTGGCCTGGGAGGTGGAGCCTGAGGCGTTGCTGCTGGAGAAGCTCCGGGTGTCGACCCCCGAGGGCAGCCCGGAGATGAAGGCGGAGATGTCCACGCCGGCAGCGGAACGCCCGTCCTCGGCCCGGATGGACGCCGCCGAGCTGGTGGTGATCACCCATTCGCGGCCGTCGCCGGCGATATGCGGGTAGACCCCGCGCTCGATGGCGCGCAGCAGCGTGGACTTGCCGTGATAGCCGCCGCCGACGATCACGGTGACGCCTTCGGGGACGCCCATTCCAGTGACCTGACGACCGGAGGCCACGGTGAAGGAGCGGCGCAGCGCCTCGGGGCTGCGGAAGACCACCGCGTCCGTCCCCAGGGGCAGATCAGAGTCCCCCGCCCGGCGCGGCAGCATCGAGCCATCGGCCAGGAAGGAGACCAGCTTCGCGGCCTCGAGCTGGGCGCGGAGATCCTCCTGATCGCGCAGCAGGCTGACGTGGGAGCGCAGCGCCTCCGGGTCCAGGCTGCTGTGCAGCAAGGCGGCCTGCGCGATCCGCGGCAGGGTCTCGGTGAGCAGCCGGGCGGCCTTGCGTCCCAGGGCCCGACGTCCCGCGGCGGGCAGCGCCACGGACAGCCGAGCCGTGATCAGCTCCTCGGTGATCACCACGCTGGTGCGCTCAAGCACCTGCTGTCCGGGTCGTCCGATGCTGATCCCGGCAGCGGCGCCTGAGCGCTCCGAGGATCCCTCGCTGAGCGCGTCGGCGAAGGCGCGGGTGAGGAAGTCGCTGACGGCGATGCGTCCAAGCCGGTCATCGAGCAGGTCAGCGGGGAGCTCGGCGTCCTTTCGGCGCAGGCTGATCTGCATCAGAGAGGGCGGGGCGTACGGGTCCACCTGGACCTTGTCCACGCTCAGGGTGAACCGGCCCAGGGTGTAGCGGCCGCTCAGCTGCTTATAGGATGCGTATCCGCGCCCGTCGATCGAGGTCAGGGTTCGCACCAGGGTCTGCTGGTCACTCATGCGCTCTCCGTGTATTCGCGCTGGCGTTCGCGCTGTCCGTGGGTGAGCCGGCGCAGGTCCACGCCGGAGTCGAAGCTTGATCCGATGGCACCCGCGAAGACGCCCATCCCGGCACTGAACCATGCGATGTTCAGGTAGTTGAGCAGGCTGACCTCGCTGCTGATCACGCTGGCCAGGTATTCGGCGTCGATGATCACCAGCCCGGCCAGGAAGATCACCACGACCAAGGCCAGGTAGAGCATCAGGATGCAGACCAGCAAGGTGATCGCGGTGGACCCGTTGTAGAGGGTGACCACGGTGGCGAGGCTGCGGTTCCGAGGCCGGTCCCAGAGCCCGTCGCGGATGATCAGCCAGACGATCATGGTGATCATCGCGGCGAGCCCGACCACCACCAGGCGCAAGGGGCTCAACGCGTCGGCCATCTGCCAGATCGAGCTGTAGAAGATCCCGAACGCTCCGGTGGCCGCTCCTGCGGCCAGGGCGCTGGAGAGCTTCGGGACGGTGCGCAGCGGGTCATTGCCCAGCACCATGCCCAGCACGGTGCGCGGCCCGCCGGTGATCGTGTGCGCGAACAGGCCGAGCGCCTCCCCGCGCTCGGTGGACTGCCATCGGCTCCAGCGCTGGTCGTATTCTTCCGGGTCGACTCCGGCGCCCGGGGGCAGCAGGCGCAGCAGGGAACCGGTGAAGACCTTCTGGATGCGGCGTTTGGTCGCCCAGGCGCCCAGGGTCGGGCAGGAGACGATCGCGACGTTCTGCTCGGGGAAGATCTCCGAGATCAGCGGGTGGCCGTTGGTGTGGCGCGGGATCTCGGTGAGCATGATGACCGCGTCGGCGTCGGCATGATCTTCTTCCATCTTGCGGACCGAGTCGATGTCCAGGGTGGCGTCGGGGTGGATGCGCAGCATCCGGGTCTCCGAGGACACCGTGACCTCGCCGTCGATGAGCTGTCGGGCTCGGGCGGTGAAGGACTCTTGGATGGACTTCACCCGCCGGGTGGGCAGACCCGGATCGGCGAGGAGCAGGATGTGGAACGGTTTCGCAGACACGGACCCTGACGCGGACTCAGGCACAGACGCAGTCTCGGAGGCGGGCTCGGACTCTGACTCAGACACAGCCTCAGGGGCTCCTTAGCTGTTGTGGATGGGGTCTCATCTCGAAGCCCCGCCTCGCTGGGCCGGTGGCCCAGCGAGGTGCCCTGCAGCGGGCAGGTGTGCACACTCTAGGCGAAGAGCGGTGCGAAGCCTGTGGGCAGCTGGGAACGCAGATCCTTGATCTCACCTTCGGACACGGAGTCCGCAAGAGTGGAGAACACCGCCTTGACCTGCGGGAGGACCTCTTCGGTGCCGAGCCCCGGCTCCAGCTTGCTCGCGACCCGGCGCAGGAACTCATCGACGTCATCGGCGATCTGGTTCTGCGTCTCGGCGGTGAGCGGGGCCTTCAGCTCCGCGGGCAGCTGCGCGGCGAGGTTCTCCGCCTCACCGCCCTTGAGCCGCTTGCCGAGGTCCTCCATGACCACGTGGACGAGCTGGCTGGTCTGATCGCGGTCGGTGGGACCGCCCTTCTCGGAGACGGTCTTCAGGAATTCGTCGTGGCGCATCGAGTGCTCCTTCGCTTGCTGAGGCCGGCGGGCCGTGCGCGGAGACGAGAACGTCCGCTTCCACGTGCTCGCGGGGTCGGTGCCCCGTGGGCGGGCCCGTCGTGCCGGTCCTCCCACCGTAACCACGGACCCCCGCCGAGTGTCGAACCCAGCCGCCGAGCCCAGCCGCCGCGAGCCCAGCCGCCGCACCGGGCCGCCGAGGTGGCTCGCGGCCTAGGCCTCCCGGGCGATCCGCCACGCGCTGCGCACCAGGGGCAGCTGCAGCGGAAGCCGAGCCAGCGCGATGTTCCGCGCCTTCGGCCGGTGCCAGTACTTCTGCACCGAGTAGATGTTCGCCGGGTAGACCGCGATCATCAGCGCCGCGGTGCACGCCCCGCCCACCCTTCGGGTCGCAGGAACCGCCAACAGGGCTGCGCAGCCCAGCTCGGCGACGCCGCTGACGTAGGTGATCAGGCGGCGATTGCCCAGCTGCGGAGGCACGATCGAGTCGAAGACGGCGGGCCGCAGGAAATGCAGCACCCCGGTGGCTCCCAGGAGCCCAGCCATCGATGCGGCGCGCGCGGTGCTGTTCATCAGATCCTCCAGAGCGGGGGTGTCGAGCTGGCGTGTTCGGGGCGGCGTGGACCGGATCGACGTCCGGTCCGGGGTGAGACACTGACCGGATGCCGATCCTGAAAGTGACTCGAGGCCTGTGGGGATCCTCTCATCCTGGACCGACCGTGGTGGTGACGACCCTCGCGGTGGCGCTCGCGGTCTCCGCCGGGCTGAGCCTGGATCGGCTCCTGCTGCTCGGGCTGGCGGTCTTCCTGGGTCAGCTCTCGGTGGGGATCTCCAATGACGCCTTCGACGCGGAACGGGACCGCGCCGTCGGACGCGCTGACAAGCCGCTGGCTCGTGGGGATCTCAGCGTGCGCGCAGCCTGGACGGCGGCGATCGGGTGCCTGGTGCTGGCCCTGGCCCTCTCCGCGCCGCTGGGGCTGTGGCTGCTCGGCGCCCACGCGGTGTTCCTGGCGGCCTCCTGGGCCTATAACGCCGGGCTCAAGGCCAGCGTGTTCTCGCTGGCCCCCTTCATCCTGGCCTTCGGTCTGTTTCCCTCCTTCGCGACCCTCGCGGACGAAGACCCCGGGTTCGCCGCACCCTGGGCCGGATTCGCCGGGGCCGCTCTGGGCGCCGCCATCCACCTGACCAATGTGCTGCCGGACCTCGACGACGACGCCCGCACCGGTATCACCGGCCTGCCGCACCGGCTCGGTGCCCGTCCCTCGGCCGCACTGGCCGCGGCCGCGGTGCTCGCCGGCGGGATCGCCGTGACGGCAGGGTCCGCCGGGTGGCAGCTGCAGCAGGTGCCGGTGATCTCCTGGGTGTTCTTCGCCGCGGTCGGCTCGGTGGCGCTGCTGGCGCTGGTGATGGCGGTGCGCGCCCGCTCGGGCCGGGTGCTCTTTCGCCTGGTGATGCTGGCGGCCCTGCTGCTCGCGGCACAGCTGGTGGTGGCCGGAGGTTCGCTCGCCGGCTGAACCTCAGGAATCGCCTGCTGGACCTCAGGCCTTGCCGGCCGAACCTCGGGAGGCGGTGTCCAGGCCCATGGCGTAGGCGTGGGCGAACGCCTTTCCGGCGCCCGGGCCCAGCATCAGCCGCACCCCGGTGCGGCGCGCAGTGTCACCGGCCGACGGCAGCGGGCGGCCCAGCCGGGTGTTCAGCGCGGCGAGTCGGGCTGCCCGGCGTGCCGAGCGCAGCCGGGCCTGCTCCCATTCCCGCAGCGCGGCCTCTGGTGCCGTGCCGGTGTTCACCCAGGATGCCAGCAGCGGGGCCAAGGTCGCGGCGTCGAGCAGGCCCAGATTCATCCCCTGGCCCCCGATCGGGCTGACCTCATGCGCGGCGTCGCCGATCACCAGCAGTCGGCCCTGGCGCAGCGCCGGGGCGACGAACCGGCGCACCCCGAAGCTGCTGACCTCCCCGGTGAGCTCCTGCCCGTGGGCCGCCAATCGGCGCTGCAGCCGGTCCCGCTGGGCTGCCGGGTCCTCACGCGCAGGGTGCTGGGCGGCGCCAGCAGAGTCCCAGGCGACGAGCCGGCGTCGTCCCTCCGGCAGCGGGAAGGACTCCAACACACCACCGGGCTCCAGGTGGACAAGCGCAGTGTGTGCGGCCGAATGTTCCGGCAGCTGGTCCTGAGAGGTCTGGCCACCTAGCACCGGACGATCGGGCACAAGATCGTCGGAGATGAGGACATCGGTCATCAGGTATCGATCCGGGTAGGTGTGCGCCTGCGCGGATCGGTAGACCAGCTCCCTGGAACGCGGACCGCCGGCGAGCACCACCACCGGGGCACGCCGGTCTCCGTGGCTGGTCTCCAGTTCGACGTGGCCCGGGCAGGTCCGCACCGCGCCGACGCTGACTCCGCGCTGCGGGGCCGCGGCCGCCTGGGCGAACACCGCCTCGGTGCCGGACTGCGGAAGGGTGGCGACGAAGGGGAACCGGGTGGAGAGCCGGTCGAAGCGCACGACGCCGAGGAGCTCTCCCTGGGCCCGAGCTTCCCCTCGGGTGACCCGCACGGCCTGCTCCAACAGGCCCGCGGTGAGACCGGAGCCCTCCAGAGCGGTGAGCACCGGAGCGTGGACTCCGATGGCGCGACTGGCGCCGCTGCCCTCGCTGCGCTGTTCCAGGATCTGAACATCGACCCCGGAACCGCGCAGCAGCGCGCCCAGCAGCAGCCCCACCGGGCCGGCACCGACCACGATCACCTCAGCCAAGACCGGGCGCTTCCGCGATCAGCCGGAACGCGGCGGGGGAGGTCACGGTCCACTCGGCGCCCAGCGCGGCGGAGAGCTCTTCGCGCCGGTAGCTGCGCCGGATCGAGCGCAACCCGTCGGTGCGCAGGAACGTCCCAGGCGCGAGCGGGATGATCCCGACGGCGTAGAGGCTGTACGCCAGCCGGCTGCGGGCGATGTCGCTGTGCAGCACGGTGCCGGTGCACAGCTGCCGCGAGGCATGGCTGAAGTCAAGCAGGCCCGGGGCGTCGAGGTGGTGCAGCACGTGGTTGGAGATGACGACGTCGAAGCTCTCGCCCTGCCGCAGCAGCGCGTCCGCGTCGGCGCACAGGAACCTGACCTGCGCAGACTCCTCGGCGCGCTGCTCTTGAGTGCGCTGATTCTGCGTGCTCTGCTCTTGCGCGCCCTGGGCGGCGGCGTGCGCCCGTGGATCCGGATCGGCGCCGGTCCAGTGGACCTGCAGGCCGTCGCGGGAGGCCAGGTGGGCCAGCCGGGTGACCACGTCCCCGCCGCCGGAGCCGAGGTCCAGCACCCGGGCCGGCCGGTGAAGGCCGGTGAGCAGCGGGCGCAGCCGGCGCCGGTAGACCTGGTCCCAGCCGGAGATCAGCCGGTTGACCCGGTGGAAGCGGCGCAGCGTCGCCTCCAGCCGCACCGGGTCGCAGTCGGGGTCATCCATGAGCTCACGCAGCTGCTCATCGCGGAGGGAGAGGTTGACCCGGCTCACCGGGTCACCGGGTCTTGCTCAGCAGGGCCGATTCCACGGTGAGACCGGGACCGAAGGCCAGCGCCGCGATCCGGCCGCTCACCGAGGGATCGGCGAGGAGCTGGCGCAGGATGAACAGGATCGTGGCGCTGGACATGTTGCCGTGGTCGCGCAGCACCGCTCGGGAGGCATTCAGCGCAGAGGCCTCGAGCTCCAGGCCCGCCTCCACCCGGTCCAACACGCTGCGTCCTCCCGGGTGGACCGCCCAGCGGGCCGGCGCCGGGTCTGCGCCGAGGAAGCGGTCCACGGCGGCGCGGATCTCCCGGCCGATGATCCGAGGCACCTCCGCGGAGAGTCGCATGTTGAAGCCTCGGTCTCCGATGGTCCAGACCATGTCGGATTCTCCCTGGTCGGTCAGGGCGGTGGCGAAGCGCTCCAGGTCGAGACCCCCGGGGAGACCGAGGTCCTGCCTGGCGGTGATGACCGCTGCGGCGGCGCCGTCGGCGAAGACCGAGGCGGCGACGATCTGCTCGGAGTCTGCAGTGTCGCGGATATGCAGCGAGCAGAGTTCCACGCAGACCACGAGCACCACGGCGTCCGGGTCTGCGGCGGTGATCTGCGCGGCGCTGCGCAGGGCTGGCAGCGCCGCGGCGCAGCCCATGAACCCCAGGTGGCTGCGTGCCACGGTCTCGGGCAGGCCAAGGTCGCGGATCAGGCGGAAATCCAAGCCGGGGGCGAAGAAGCCGGTGCAGGAGACGGTGACCACGTGGGTGATCTGGTCGGCGTCGACCTCCGCCTCGGTCAGCGCGGACCGGGAGGCGTCGGCCGCCAGTTCCGGTGCGCTGTGCCGATAGAGCTCGTTGCGGGTGCCGGTGGTGGGGGAGAGCAGCCGGGCCCCCTCCCCGACGAACACCCCGTCCTCGGCGCCGCCCAGACCGGTGAGCACGGTGTGGCGGTTCTCGATGCCGGCGGCGTCGAACGCTGCTCCGATGAGCCGCTGGGTCAGCCGGGTGGTGTCGGGCTGATCGGCGAAGAAGGCGCGCAGCTGGTGCTGCGGCACCGAGGTTGCCGGCAGGGCCGTACCGATGGAGACGATGCGCGCGGACATGTCACCACTTAACCACGCCCCTGAGTGTCTCGGTCACAGGGAACTGGGCGAACTGACAGCAAATCTGGAAAAGGGCTTGTCGAAAAGAAGAATCTGGTATTTGATCATCGCGTGACGCCAGACTCTGTGCAGCCGGCGCGGGATGCCACGATCGACATCGCTAAGGCGCTGGCGATAATCCTGATTGTTCTCGGCCACGTATGGCGTGCCCTGGAACCGGCGGGGTTGGTGGAGGACCCGCTGCTGACCCAGGTGGACTCGGTGCTGTACATGTCTCACCTCGCCGTCTTCGCGTTTCTGGCGGGTCTCTTCGTCGCCTCTGGGATGCGTCGCGATGGAGCGTGGCGCTACACCGCAGCCCGCTCGGTGACCTTCCTGTGGCTCTATACCCTGTGGTCCACACTGCAGCTGGGGATGAAGATCGCTCTGGGCTCGAAGGTGAATGATCCGGTGCATCCGGCCGAGCTGCTGCGAATCTGGGAGCCGAAGGAGCAGTTCTGGTTCTTCGGCTGGATCACCGTGATGATGCTGCTCGCCGCCGCCGCGAAACCCTGGCGCAGCCCGAGGGCCGCCGTATTGACGCTGAGCCTGGCGGGCCTGGGCTCCGCCGTGGTGTGGGGGCTGAACTGGAGGGTGCTCGGCGGTGAGGGGCTGGCGCTGAGCGTGTTCTTCTTCCTCGGCGTGGTGCTCACCGGCAAGCGCCTGCTCGGCTGGGTCCAGCGCGCCAGGGTGGGCCAAGCGGTGCTGCTGGTGCTCCTCGCCGGGACGGTGTGGCTGGTCCTGGGCGCCACGCTGCTGGCCACCCCGCCCACGGCCTATGGCGGCAGCCGCACGGTGCCCAGCATCGCACTGGGTGTCCTCGCCTCGAGCGCTGGGGTGCTCACCATTGTGGCGGTGGCGCTGCTGCTGGCCCGGATGAGGAGCAGGACCCGCTGGCTTGCCCGGATCGGGGAGCTCTCCCTGGTGATCTTCGTGGCCCACGTCTTCTTCACCGCGAGCGCCCGGATCGCCCTGAGCCTGCTGGGGGTCGATGCCCTGGTCGCACATGTGGTCCTGCCGACGCTGTGCGGGGTGATCGGCCCGCTGCTGGTCTACGCCGCAGCCCAGCGGCTGGGTCAGGAGTGGCTGTTCGAGGCTCCGGCGTGGTTGCGTCACCGTCTGGGGTCGGCGCCGAGAGCTTCTAGCTCGGCTGCTCCTGCGGCTGCTCCCGGGGCTGGGGCTCCTCGAACGCGGCAGGATCCATCCCGGTGATGTAGGCGGCCTGAGCGATGTGCGCCAAGGCGTCCAGCGAGATGCTGATCAACCGGGCCCCGCGCGTGACCGGTGGGTTCCATCCGGCGTCGATCACCTCATCGAGGTCGGCTTCGCTCAGGGTCTCCTGGTAGGTCAGCTGGGCCGCGACGACGGCGCGCAGATGTTCCAGGAGCAGGTCCGGATCGCTGGCCTGGATTCCCCCGCGCGTCGGTGCCGGTGTGGCCGAACCCCATCTCGTGCTCGTCCAGGTCCAGGGCGAAACGTGCGGCGAATCCCTGGGCCGTCCAGACCGTTGGCTCTCCGGAGAGGCCGGCGAGCTGCTCATCGATCTCTCGCGCCGAGTGCCACAGCAGCCAGGCGATGGAGTTGTCATGATGCGGGTGGGCGTTGAGCGCCTGCGCGGTCAGCGCTGGACGCAGCTCCTGCGCCTGCTCCAGCGGACGGCGCGCGATGTCGTGGAGAAGCTCGATGCTGTTCATCGTGGTCACCTTGTCGTTCGTATGTGTGGGGGCAGGTCGGGTCATTCTGCGAGCAGCGTGCGCACGTGCTGGTGCAGCGTCGTCGTCGGGCGTCCAAGCAGGCGTGACAGGGTCCCGTCGGCGCCGGCGAGCAGTCCGTCCCTGATGTTCGCGTCCAGGGCCGTGACGAAGCCTGCGGTGCCCTCGTCCAGGCCGAAGCTCAGCAGGGCGGCGAGGTGGTCCTCGGTGGAGAGCTGGTCCACGCGGACTTCGCGTCCGGAGACCTCGGTGATGGTCGCGGCCAGCTCTTCGAAGTTCCAGGGGTGATCTCCGCTGAGCTCGAGGACGGCGCCGTTGTGCTCCTCAGAGAGCAGCACCACGGCGGCGGCCTCCGCGTAGTCCCGGCGGGGGGCGCTCGCGATCCTGCCGTCCCCGGTGCTGGTGAGCAGGGCGCCTGTGGTGATTCCCTGCTGGATGGTCTCGTCGTAGTTCTCGGTGTACCAGCTGTTGCGCAGCACGGTGTGGGTCAGCCCGGAGGCGTCGAGCAGCTCCTCGGTGGCCTTGTGTTCTGGTGCGAGCACCAGGGCGGAGGTGCTCGCACCAGGGGCGCTGGTGTAGACCAGTGTCGCGTCGACCTTTCCGGCGGCGTCGATGACCGCGGCGTGCTGGGGGACGCGCCGTCCGACCTCGCTTCCGGAGATGAGCAGGATCTTCTCGGCATCGGCGAAGGCGGCGTCGAGTGTGGCGGGATCTTCATAGTCGATCCGCGCGGTGCGCACTCCTAAGTCGGCGAGATCCTGCAGCGCGGCAGGGTTGCGACCCCCGGCGAGGATGTCCGAGGCCGTGGCCCCTCGGGCCAGGAGCTGTTCGATGACCTGGCGGCCGAGATGTCCGGTGGCTCCGGTGACGACGATGCTCATGTCTTCTCCTCGATGTCTCGGCACCGGGGTGGTGCCTGCCTCAGAGTCAACCGCCGCTGGAGACGATCGCTTCCCGGGGCTGGGCGTGACCTTTGGTGCCGCGGCGCCGGGGCAGCGGTGGCCGGTTCACCGGAGCAGTTTGGCGGTGGCACGTTCCAAGGTTCTTTCGACCTCAGACCCTGGACGCTCGCGCAAGACCGCGAAGCCGACGATCATGAGTGGGAACGCGTCCCGGTAGACCTCGGCGCGGCGGACCGTCGGGGTCTCGGCCAGTTCCGTGATCAGGTCCCAGCCGTGCCAGTTCGCCAGGCTGGCAAGGTCTTCAGCCGGGTCATCCTCACTGGCAAGGTCCCAGTCGAGGACGCCGACCACTCTCCCGGATCGCCAATGGATGTTCATCCCGGCAAGGTCGCTGTGGTTGAGAGTGTGGTGTGATGCGGCCAGCGCGTGAAGCGATTCCAGTGCGTCGAGTCTGTTCTGCGCCTGTGCACGCGCGGACTCTGGAAAGAGCGGAACAACCTGCTCACGCAACACCTCACGCCAGGAGTCTCCGCCATAGAACGCGCGGGCCGGCGCCAAGAACGGTCTCAGGTCATCGAGCGGAACGGCGTGAACCTCATCGAGAAGTGCTCGCAACACGTGCGGGTCCGCCGGCCCAGGTGGGTGGGGCTCTCCGGGGATGCGGATCACCGCGACTCCGGTGACACCGGCATGGGTGCGTGGGGCCACCAGCGAGCGCGGGACCTCGAAGCTCAATCGAGGGAGTCTGTCCACGAGCCGCTGGCTCCGCTGCATCTGCCGGGCCGATTCGTCGTCGCGCCCGATTCTCACCGCGACCTGGTCAGCGAGCACCACGAGAGACGATGATCCGACGCGGATCCATTGCCACCGTTCTGGGGCCGAGCGGTGGCCAGAGTCATGGAGGAGCTGTTCTACAAGTTCGATGACCACTTCACGGTCGGGCTCCACGTAGTCGATTCGCATCTCAGGCGACGGACTCTGCGACGTCGTGCCGATTCCCAAGCCCCAAGGCCGCGAATACCCGGCGGCGCAGAAGCTGGTACTCGCTGCGGTGCGCGCGTGGCCCCTCCGCCGGCCGGACGACGACGCGCGGTTCCCCCACGGTGTGGCTGCTCGCGAACTGATCCCGAGTGAGGTCGACCTCGAGGCCACCTTGAAGCCGGTTCCAGTAATGGACCGAGCTCACTCCACCCGCGCCCGCGCTGACGTCGGCGAGCAGCAGATCGCCACCGAAGAGGTCCTGGAGGACGAGAGCCGTCGGTCCACACTGCCCATGCGAGGGGTTATCAGGGCTCCACCCCGGAAGGCTCCCAGGGGCCAGGCATGTGGTGTCGGCACCCCAGGCGTTTCGGAACGCTTGTTCCACTTCCAGGAGCGTGTGATTCATCGCGCCAGCCTACCCAGGGTTTCTCTGCGCGGTCATCATTATTGATGATCAAATCAATGGGTGTTTCTCCAAGTATTCAACGAAAAGTGTGC
This sequence comes from Nesterenkonia sandarakina, assembly GCF_014138825.1. NCBI lineage: Bacteria > Bacillati > Actinomycetota > Actinomycetes > Micrococcales > Micrococcaceae > Nesterenkonia > Nesterenkonia sandarakina. The sequence continues at coordinate 2,402,330 of NZ_JACJIH010000001.1, forward strand.
TGGGATGTCCCTTCAGGGGTTCGAAAACCACACATGCGGAAATGAGATCAGACGATGCAGACAGCACCCTATGACAGCTTCGCTACGGCCTACGCGGCAGACAATGAATCCAACTTCGTGAACGGGCACTATGAGCGCCCCGCGATGATCGATCTGGCGGGTGATGTGGCCGGGCGCCGGGTGCTCGACGCCGGTTGCGGCTCCGGGCCCCTGGCGGCTGCGCTGATCGACCGGGGCGCCGACGTCGTCGGCTTCGACCTGAGCCCGGAGATGGTGGAGATTGCGCGCCAGCGACTCGGTGCGGACGCGGACCTGCGTGTGGCCGACCTCGGCGAGCCACTGCCCTACCCGGACGATTCCTTCGACGACGTGGTCGGCTCCCTGGTGCTGCACTACCTCGAGGACTGGACGGCGGCGCTGGCGGAGCTGCACCGTGTGCTCAAGCCCGGCGGCAGGCTGATCCTCTCGGTCAACCACCCTTACGCCTACATGCTCAACCACCCGAAGGCCGATTACTTCGCGAGGACCCAGTTCTCCGATGAGTTCACTTTCGCGGGCCAGGAGGCGACGCTGACCTACTGGCACCGACCGCTGCCGGCGATCACCGCGGCGTTCACGCAGGCCGGCTTCGAGATCTCCTCGATCACCGAACCGCCCTATGACCCGAACACTCCGCTGGAGCTGATCCCGCCGCCGCTGGTGGGACGTTCCTTCATCTGCTTCATGTTCTTCGTGCTCGAGGCACGGATCTAGCTGCTCGAGTCAGGGTCTCTGCCCGGGAGGCCGAACCAGGCGAGCACGGCGCAGGCCGCGAATACGAGGCTTCCTGAGGCGGTTGGCAGCCGGATATCGACTCCAGCCAGCAACCCGCCGAGGACCGAGCCGATAGCGAGTCCGAGCAGGCTCGCCACGCGTGTCGCGGCACCGACCCGCCCGAGGAGCTCGCCTGGCACCAGCCACTGGCGCAACGACGTGGCGCAGATGTTCCACACCACCGCATGAAATATGTACAAACCCAGCAGCGCTGCGGCGAGCATCGGTGCCGATGTCCAGGCCAAGCAGGCGAGGCTCAATGATCCGAGTGCGAGGCTGGCTGTGATGAGAGTCCTGTAGTTCCACCGAAGCCGCAGTCGAGGGACGAGCAAGGCAGCGAGGAGCCCGCCGAGCGCCGATCCGGCGAGCATGAGCCCATAGCCGAAGCTCGTCAGATCAAGTCGGTCTTGAGCGAAGATCACCAAGACCGAGAAGGGCAGCATGTACCCCGCGCTGGCGAGCCCGCCGATCAACGACAGCTTGCCGATGGTCCGGTGTTCGGTGAGCCACCGTGCGCCCTCCGCGACCTGCGTGCCGAACGCCTGCCGCGATTCAGCCCGCGCCTTCGGATCGGCGCTCCTGGGCAGAGCGAGAGCAAGTACGCCGGCCGCGGCCCAGGTTCCGCCCATCACGTAGACCGGCAGAACAGCGGCCACGGTGAAGAGAAGGCCGCCCAGCGGTGGGCCGACGAACTCGTCGCTGATCAGCTGGACGCTGGCGATGCGAGAGTTCGCCCGGTCGAGTGCAGGTTTGGGCACCACGCCGGGCAGCATCGCCACGGCCGCACCATCCGCCAGGCTCTCCAGGGTCGCCACGACCGCCATCACTGTGTAGAGCGCCAGCAAGGAGGCAGCGCCGAACTGGATGCTGGAAGCTAGGAGCATCAGCGCCAGTCCTCGGAGAAGATTGGCGCTGACCATGAGGGACCGGCGATCCAGCTGATCCACATAGACACCGATGGGCAGCACGACCAGGAGCCGTGTGAGGGCGTACATGGTTGCCAGCCCAGCGATCCACAGCGGATCGTCCGTCATCGAGGCAGCCTGGAGTGGCATCGTGACGAAGGCCAGGCCGTCTGAGAGGTTCGAGAGACCACTGGCGCCCAGCAGCACGTGGAATCGACGGCCCAGACTCATTATTGAACTTAGCCACACTCTCGGTGCGGGTCTCCTGGAACGCGTGTCTGCGGGTCATTAGCCTGAAAGTATGGACTTCCTCAGCACCCCCACACTTACGGGCTCCCTTGCTTCCTTGGAACCGCTGTCGTTGGCGCATGCTCCGGAACTCACCGAGGCAGTCCAGGACGGCGATCTCCACCAGCTCTGGTACGCCCGTATACCGGAGCCCGAGGAAATGCGAGTGGACATCGAGCGGCGCCTCCAGGCTCACGCTGCGGGCAACGTCGTGCCATGGGTGATCCGCCGAACCAGCGACTCAGCCGCAGTAGGCGTCACCATGTTGCTCAACATTCGGGCGGAGCACCGGCGTCTGGAGATCGGCTCTACCTGGATCAGTGCCAGCGCGCAGGGAACGGGCCTGAACACCGAGGTGAAGCTGCAGCTTCTGACGCACGTCTTTGAATCACTGGACTGCGTGGCCGTGGAGTTCCGCACGCACTGGCACAACCGACGATCCCGTGCAGCGATCGCCGCGTTGGGGGCAAAGCAGGATGGGGTGCTGCGCAATCACGACCTCTGGCGTGACGGAACGATCCGAGACGTCGTCGTCTTCTCCATCATCGATCGCGAATGGCCCACCGTGAAGCTGGGCCTGCAGGAGAAGCTCCGGGTGCTGCGCTGAGCGGTCGCCGCGTGTTCAGTCCTCGGTCGCTGTGAGGATCTCCGCGAGACCGACCAGGTGTTCTGCTTCGATCTCCGGAGCCTGGAAGTAGCTTGGATACGCGGCCCCGGTCCGGTTGATCCAAGCTGTCCGGAGCCCGGCGGCGGCGGCCCCGTGGATGTCCCAGGGGTGCACCGCGACTAGCATCAGCTCCTGCGCCGCCCGGCCGGTCTGCTGCGCGGCGTAGTCATAGGCCTCCCGAGCAGGCTTCCACCGGGGTGCGTCCTGGACGCTGAGGCATTGCGCGAAGCGCCCGCGCACACCGCCGGATTCCAGCAGGGATTCCGCGATCGCCGCGGAGCCGTTGCTCAGCGTCACCAGCTCCGCGGTCCGGCTCAAGGCGGTGACGCCTGGCGCGACGTCTGGGTGAAGGTCCAGATGCTTGAAGACCTCCAGGATGCGATCCACCTCTGCGGCGCGGTCCCGCGTTTCGGAAGTCGCTGCCAGGCGGCGGTCCAGCCCATCCCGGGCGAGCGTGACGAAGTCCGGATTCACCCCGGTGGTGGTCAGCGCGAACCCGTCGCGGAGTACCTCTGAGAACCACAACGACGCCGCGCCGGCTGGCAGCCCGGCTGCCTCGAACGCGGCAGCGAGGGGCCGCATGTCGGAGAGCGTCTCGTTGACGTCGAAGACCAGCACGGCAGGCACAGGAGTCATAGCTCTTCCTACCACGGGGTTCGCCGCTGAGGCCCGGCGCGCAGGCCTGACCCCACAGGCTGACCCCGCAGCTGCGGGCAGGGTCAGGCCGAGCCCGGAATGAACCCGCAGGCTGGTCAGGCTCGGGGGTTCACCAGGATCTTGACGTGTTCTTCATTGTTGTTGATCAGCTGATCGAACCCCTCGGAGACCAGTCCGTCGAGACCGATCCGACCGGTGATGAACGGACCCAGGTCGATCTTGCCCTGCTCGACCAGTTCGATCACGCGCCGATGATCATTGGCGTAACCGATGGTGCCCAGCAGCGCGATCTCCTTGAGCACCAGCTTTGGCATGTCGACCTCCGGCTTGTGGCCCCAGATCGAGACGTTCACGATGGTCCCGGCGGGGCGCACCGCGTCCAGGAGCATGTCCAGGACCACCGGCACGGAGGAGCATTCGAAGCCGACGTCGGCCCCGCGGCCCTCGGTGCGGCTGCGGACCTCCGCGGCGACGTCGACCTCGCGCGGATCAAAGACCTCATCGGCCACCCCGGTCTCCCGGGCCTTGTCCTTGCGCGCCTCGGAGAGCTCCGAGACGAAGACGGTGAGTCCCTCAGCCTTGAGCACCGCGGAGGTGAGCAGGCCGATGGGTCCGGCGCCGCCGACGATCGCGACATCCCCAGCCTTGGCCCCGGACCGGATGAAGGCGTGGTGGCCCACGGCGAGCGGTTCGATCAGTGCGGCGTGATCCAAGGCGACGTGGTCCGCGATCGGGTGCACCCAGCGGCGTTCCACCACGATCTTCTCGCTGAGTCCGCCCCCGCGCCCGCCGAGGCCGATGAAGTTCATATTCGGTGAGAGCTGGTAGTCCACTCCGGGCTTGACCTCCACATCGTCTCCAAGGATGTAGGGCTCGACCACCACCTTCTGGCCGGGGCTGAGATCGTCGACGTCGCCCGCCACCTCGGTGACCGTGCCGGAGAACTCGTGGCCCATCGTGACCGGCGCGGACTCGCCGGAGAGCGGGTGCGGGTGTCCATGCGCCGGGACGAAGATCGGGCCTTCCAGATACTCATGCAGATCAGTGCCGCAGATCCCGCACCAGGCGACGTCGATGGCCACGTGTCCCGGTTTCAGCTGGGGTTCGTCGATGTCTTCGATACGGATGTCTTTGCGATCGTGGAAGCGTGCTGCACGCATGATGCTCATCTCCTGGGGGTCGGTCCGAGCCTGGCTGGACGCTCGCAGACTACTCCTCGCACCCTGGCAGAAGACCAGGTTTCAAGGACGAAAAACAGTTCGCACCGGGGCGAAAAAAGTGTGGTCCGACTCGCCCGCGGTGCGAAGCACGCCCGAATCTCAGCTGACCTTCATCTCGCCCATCTCATCCCACCCCTCGCCATCAACCTGGCGAGAGATGATCTTGGGCGTCGAGACCAGGGCTTGGTGCATCGGGCTGCCAGGGGCGGTCGCCGTCTGGAAATGTGCGGACTTTACGTGCGGCTCGGCCCCGTCGTCGTCGAAGGCCTCGACCAGGACATACTCATTCGGGCGCTCCAGGCTTCGGGACCAGTCGAACCACTTGTTCCCTGGTTCGGCACGGGTCGCCTCGGTGAAATCGCGGGTGATATCAGGCCACTGCTCCGCGAACTCGGGTTTCACTTCAAACTTCACGACGATCAGGATCATGTTCTTCGTCCTTTCCTCTGGTTCCTGCAGGTGTTGTCAGTCCGCGCTGAGTGCGCGCGGTCCATGGTCAAGCCTCACGAGAACTGCATCCCACCGTCCACCAGCATCGTCTGTCCCGTGATGTAGTCAGAATCTCCGGACGCGAGGAACGAGACCAGGCTGGCGACGTCGTCAGGCACCGATACGCGGCCAAGAAGAATGTCTCCGGCGTACTTCTTGATCGCCTCACCCTTGTTGAGTCCTTCCGCCTCCGCGAGCTTCTCATCGATGAGATCCCACATCGCAGTGCCCACGATCCCGGGGCCGTAGGCGTTCACCGTGATGCCGTACTTGGCCCACTCCATGGCGGCTGCCTGAGTCAGCCCGCGCACCGCCCATTTGCTCGCCGAGTACGGAGAGAGCAGCGCGAAAGGCCGGAAGGCCACGATCGAAGCGGCGCCGATGATCTTGCCCCCGGAGTCTTGCTCCATCATCTGGCGGGCGGCGGCGCGGTAGGACAGGAAGACGCCCTTGACGTTGACGTCCATGACCTTCTCGAAGTCCTCTACCGAATAGTCCAGCAGCGACTGGACCTGAGCGATTCCGGCGTTGGCCACGAAGACATCGAGCGATCCTCCGGTGTCGACCGCAGACCTGACCAGAGCCTCGGTGGAGGCCTCGTCGGTGACGTCCACCTCGGCGGCGCTCGCGGCACCACCTTCTCTGGTGATCGAATCGACGGTCTCAGCGGCTGCTTCCTGCATCCCGGGAAGATCTGCGACGACGACGTGCAGCCCATCTCGTCCCAGCCGTTCCGCGATCCCACGGCCGATTCCCCGACCAGCGCCGGTGACGACGGCTACCCTCTTCTGTGGACTCATGATCAGTGCTCCTCACATCTGGATGATGAGCACAGTCTGTGACGCAGCCAACATCGAATGACAGAGGCGTTCTCGCCGAATGAGAATCCGCGTCAGCCTGAGCGCATGTAACGGCTGCACCGACCGGCATACTCTCGCAGCGCGGCTTCGATCTGCGCTTCGATCCCGGCGGCGCGCCGGGAAGGCATGCTCAGCGCAATCGCTCCGACGTTGAGCCCGCTGCCATTGCGCACCGGGACTGCCGCACATGTGGTCCGGGGAAGGAACTCCTCGTGCTCCCAGGCGATTCCTCGGGTGGAGACGGCGTCGAGGTGCTCGTCGAGCAGGTCGTGGCGGGCGATGGTGTGCGGGGTGAGTATGGGCATTCCGCGGGCCTGGATGTATGAGAGTCGCTGCTCGGCGGTCATTCCGGACAACAAGATCTTCCCGAAGGCGGTGGCATGAGCTGCCTCATGGAAGCCGAAGCGCAGCGGCCGCAGCCGCGGATGCTTCTCGCAGTCGGAGAGGTACGTGAGCACGATGTCCGATCCCCGGTAGACCGCGAAATATGAAGCGGTCTCCATCGTGCGATGCAGCTCGTCGGTCGCCTGCCTGATCGCTGAGGGTGCGACCAGGCGTTGGCGGAATGACAGTCCGAGGTCGAAGCATTTGGGTCCAAGCTCAAAGCACCCGTCGTCCTTGAGGTGAACCAGATACTGCGTCTTCACCAGCTCATTGAGGAGGCGGTAGACGCTGGGGAGGGGGATCTCCAGGCGGTCCGCAACCTCACGTGCGGTGGCGCTTCCGGAGGCTGCGACGGCCTCCAGCACGGAGAACGTCCGGTGGATCACGGCGATATCGGGCATCGCGCCTCTTTTGGGACGGGTGTTGACGTCTTTCGACGTGGCTTTCTCGTGGAGTGAGAATCCGCCTGTTTCATAGTGTCACACATCACATACCGTGAAGGAGCAATGAGGTCGCAGCACCCGCCGACCCCGCTACCGGGGGAAGGTTCAGGGTTCCGCGACGACGTTGAACTGCCTAAGGAGTTCCGGATGGTTTTTCCCGCCAAGTACCCCTCTCTCAACGCCACCGAGATGACTGAGGAGGCCCGGCAGACCCTGATCCGGGTGTTGCGCGTCGCGTTCCCCCATGAAGCGGTCCCTGACGGTCCCTACGAGCGCACGGCGGACACCATCCTGACCGAGGCTCAGAACGAGACCTGGTTCCGGGTCGCCCTGACCCAGGGTCTGCTGTCCTTGAACCAGCTCGCCGACGGCGATTTCCGAACCCTCGACGATGCTGCGGCCCTTCGGGTGCTGCGCCGGGTGGAAGGCACCGAGTTCTTCGGCTTCGTCCGCCGCACCGCCGTGCTGAACCTCTATGACGACGCCGAAGTATGGGCGGCGCTGGGTTATGAGGGTGCCTCCTTCGATCAGGGCGGCTATGTCACACGAGGCTTCAACGACCTCGACTGGCTGCCGGATCCACGGATCGAGTTCCCCGAGGGGGAGACGATGCCGGAAGCAGCGCCGGGTGCTGCGCGGGTGCCGCGGCCGGCGGCCGAAGGACACCGGACGGACAGCACGAATCAACCGGGCGCTACGAGCTCGGACATGGAAGAGGTGAAGAAGTGATGCCGACCGACAGCGAGAATCACGGACCAGGGCGAAGCGTCACCGAGCACAGCATCGACCAGGACGAGGACGCCGTCGTGATCATCGGCTCGGGTGCCGGCGGGGGGACTCTTGCTTACGAGCTCACCGCCAAGGGCATCCCCGTGGTGGTGCTCGAGGCAGGGCCCTACCTCACTCACGACGACTATGTGAACAATGAGTGGGAGTCCTTCAACCAGATGGCGTGGTTGGACCCGAGGACCACTTCGGGCTCCTGGCGGGTCGCCCGCGACTTCCCCAACCTTCCGGCATGGATCGTCAAAGCGGTGGGTGGGACCACCACGCACTGGTCCGGAGCGACCCCGCGCTTCAAGAGTCACGAGTTCAAGGCGCGCAGCGTCTACGGCAGGGTCGATGATGCCAACCTGCTGGACTGGCCGATCGGGCTGGAGGACCTTGCGCCGTACTACGACCGCGCGGAGAAGGCGATGGGGTCGACCCATGTCCACGGCCGCCCGCCGCTGCCGGGGAACAACAACTACAAGGTGTTCGCCAACGGCGCCGAGCGCGCAGGCTATAAGTTCTACGCCACCGGTCCCTATGCGACCAACGCAGAGGAATACGACGGACGCCCCGCTTCGATCCAGGATGGCTTCAATTTTCAGGGCGACAAGAACCGCTCCAAGTGGTCCACCCTGGTCCGGGAGATCCCGCGCGCGGAGGAGACCGGGCTGCTGGACCTGCGCCCAGACTCTCAGGCAGTCCAGATCACCCATGACGCCCAGGGTCGAGCCGACGCCGTGCTGTACCTGGACAAGGAGGGAAATCTCCACCGGCAGGCGGCGAGGACGGTCCATGTGGCGGCCAACTCGATCGAGACGGCGCGGCTGCTGCTGCTCTCCGCGACCCCGAGCTTCCCGGATGGTCTTGCCAATTCCTCCGGACAGGTGGGTCGCAACTACATGCGCCACCTGACGGGCACCGTCTGGGGTCATTTCGACAAGCCGGTTCGGATGTACCGCGGCGAGACCATGGCCGGCATGATCGGGGACGAATCGCTCTTCGATCCGGACCGTGGGTTCGCAGGCGGCTACTACCTGGAGACCATCTCCCTGGGCCCCGCCTTCATGGCGGCGTTCGTTGAACCAGGTTCGTGGGGCCCGGACTTCGCAAAGCTTCTGGATGCGTATACGAATTCCGCGGGCATGTGGATCGTGGGAGAGGATATGCCGCAGGAGTCGAATCGGGTCACGCTCAACACCACGCTCAAGGACGAGAATGGGCTCCCTGTTCCCAACGTCCACTACGACGACCATGCCAACGACATCGCGATGCGTGAGCACGCCTATTCGGCAGGCGAGCGGATCTACAACGCCGTCGGAGCGCAGTCCACGCACAGGACTCCGCCGTTCCCCTCCACGCACAACCTCGGCACGGCACGAATGAGCGCGCGCCCCGAGGACGGCGTGGTCGACGGCTGGGGACGCTCCCACGACGTGCCGAACCTGTTCGTCTCAGACGGATCAGCTTTCACCACAGGTGCAGCTGCGAACCCGACGCTGACGATCGTGGCCCTGGCCATTCGACAGGCTGACTACATCGCCGAAGAGCTCAAGGCTCAACGGCTCTGAGGTCGGGCGACGCCATGAGCCCAGCGCTGCGAACGCCTCTGTCCACGCTGGCGGAGACCCCCGCCGGCCTCGTCGACACGCTGCGAAGCGTGGTTGGGGAGGTCGGCGTCCGGGCAACGGACCGGCTGGCCTCGGCTCATGATGCCTCGCATTATCTGATGACGCCACAGGCTGTGGTGCGGCCCAACTCCATCACCGAGGTGGCTGGGCTGCTGCGGGCGGCCCACCGGGTGGGCGCTGCGGTCACCTTCCGCTCGGGCGGGACGAGTCTGTCCGGCCAGGCGGTCACCGAGAATGTGCTGGTCGACGTCCGGCGCCACTTCGGCTCCATCGAGGTGCTCGACGACGGCGCCCGTGTTCGCTGCGGCGCGGGGGCCGTTCTGCGGCAGGTCAACGCCCGGCTGCAGCGTCACGGTCGGAAGCTGGGTCCGGACCCCGCGAGTGAGATCGCGTGCACCATCGGAGGGATCGTGGCGAACAACTCCTCCGGGATGGCCTGTGGGATCGAGGCGAACACGTACAAAACGCTTGACTCATCGGTGTTCGTGCTCCCCAGTGGCACTGTGGTGGACACGTCTCAGGCGGACGCCGGTCCTGAGCTCGCCACCGCTGAACCGGAGCTGTACGCAGGCCTGGTGGCACTGCGGGATGAGCTCCGAGCCGACGCGGAATCGGTGCGCCGGATCAATCAGCTCTACTCCATCAAGAACACGATGGGCTATGGGGTGAACTCCTTCCTGGATCACACGGAACCGGTGCGGATCTTGGAACACCTGGTCATCGGGAGTGAAGGCACGCTCGCCTTCCTCGCCGAAGCCACCTTCCGGACCGTGAAGATCAGGCCCCACGCCGCCACCGGCCTTCTGATCTTCCCCGACCTGGCCAGGGCGACCGCCAGTCTGCCGGAACTGGTGGCGGCGAAGCTCGTGACGGTGGAGCTCATGGACGCCACAAGCCTGCGCGTCTCTCAGCGAGATCCGAAGTCACCGGAGGAGATCACGACGCTCACCGTCAAGGACCACTGCGCGCTGCTGGTGGAATTCCAGGAAGCCGATGAGCCCGCGCTGCAGGCGCGGCTGGACTCAGCCGCTGACCTGTGGACACGTCTCCCACTGACCATCCCGGCGCAGCTGACCACGGACGCCGGACGCCGCGCGGCGTTCTGGCATACCCGAAAAGGTCTCTTCACCGCCGTCGCGGGCAATCGGCCTCAGGGGACCACGGCGCTCCTGGAAGACATCGCAGTTCCAGTAGAGCGGCTGGGAGAGACCTGCGAGGCGCTGAACCAGCTCTTCGCCAAGCACGGCTACGACGACGCGGTCATCTTCGGCCATGCCAAGGATGGGAACATCCATTTCATGGTCACAGAGTCCTTCGGAGCGGGCCCAGCGACTGATGTGGACCGCTACGCCGCATTCACCGAAGACATGGTGGAGTGCGTCTTGGCGCGCGGTGGCACCTTGAAGGCGGAGCACGGCACCGGACGGATCATGGCGCCGTTCGTCCGGCGCCAGGTGGGGGACCAGCTCTACTCCGTGATGCAGCGGGTGAAGGCCCTTGTCGATCCGCAGCAGATGCTGAACCCAGGGGTGCTCCTGACCGAGGATGCCCAAGCACATCTGAAACATCTCAAGACCTCGCCCGCAGTCGAGGAAGAGGTGGACCGATGCGTGGAATGCGGATATTGCGAACCCGTATGCCCCAGCCGTCGGCTGACCACGACCCCGCGGGAGCGGATCGTGCTGCGCAGAGAGATCGCCCGAGCCGAGGCGGCCGGTGACGAGACGCTCGCACGCACGCTCCGTGAGGAGTATCAGTACGACGCCCTTGAGACCTGCGCTGCGGATGGGATGTGTGAGACTGCCTGCCCGGTATTCATCAATACGGGTGACCTGGTGCGCCGGCTGCGTGAAGAGACCAGCTCTGCCCCGCAGCAGCGGGCATGGAGGGCCGCTGCCGCGCACTGGGGCTTCGCGACTCAAGCAGGTTCCCTTGCTCTGAGCGCAGCTGGGGCAGTGCCGGCAGCGCTTCCCCGTGTCGGTTCGAACATGGCGCGGAGCATCCTCGGCCACGAGGGTGTTCCGGGGTGGACTGCGGACCTGCCGGGAGGGGGTCAGCGCCGTCTCGTTCTCCGCGACCCACAGGCCGAAGCCGTCTGGTTCTCCAGCTGCACCCAGACCATGTTTGGTTCTCCAGATGAGCAGCAGGAGACGCGGAGCTGCAGGGGCGTGGGGGAAGCCTTCCAACGGCTTTGTGAGGTGGCAGGCGTTCGCCTGCGCACGCCGGAGTCGATACCTGCGCTGTGCTGCGGCACGCCTTGGAAGTCGAAAGGGATGAGTGCCGGCTATGAGCACATGCGTCGCGCAGTCTCAGATGCGCTCTGGGAAGCGTCAGACGGAGGCAGGCTCCCGGTGGTCAGTGATGCCAGCTCCTGTACAGAGGGTCTCGAGGTGCTCATCGCCTCATCTGGCTTGCGGGAGCGCCGAATACAGGTGCTTGATGCGATCACCTTCACCGCAGACCGGCTCTTGCCAGCCCTGCGGGCGCGCGGAACGGTTCTTGCGCAACCAATCAGTTCATTGACCCTGCACCCCACCTGTTCCTCCACCCGGCTCGGCGTGAACTACGCCTTGGATGAGCTGGCTCATGCGGTCGCGAGCGAAGTCCACGTGCCGGAAGCGTGGGATTGCTGCGCTTTCGCGGGCGATCGGGGCATGCTGCACCCTGAGCTGACGGAATCAGCCACGAGGGCCCACGCTGTCGAGGTGAATGACCTGAAGGCAGCGGCGCATGCCTCCACTAATCGCACCTGTGAGATCGGAATGACTCGAGCGACCGGTCAGCCCTACCGACATATCCTCGAGCTGCTTGCTTCCGCGCTCCCACCCAGGTGATGGCCGCTGGGCATCCCATCTTCACACGGGTGGGCAAGGGGCGAGGTTAAACGGGAATCTCAGCCCCCGAGCTGCTGGACCCCGTCGAGCACCGCCCGGTGCACCCGGGCATCACCCAGGGGCAGGAAATGTCCGCGGGTGCCCAGCTCCACGTTGCGGGCTCCGGGCAGCCGGCTGCCACCGGGGATGTGCGGATCGAAGCGCCCATAGATCGAGACGATCCTCTGGTCCACCTCGCGGTGGGCGTCCAGCTCGGCGAGCTCGGGGGAGCGCGGCAGGAAGAGCCGGAGTGCGGGAAGCGGCAGCGCGCGCGCCAGCGGTGACCCTTCGAACGGGGTGTTCATCGTGACCAGACCGAGCAGCAGATCGGACTGGGCGTGCCGGGTGAGCAGCAGCTTGCCGATCAGCCCTCCCTTGCTGTGCGCCACCAGCACGCAGCGCGTCAGCCCCTCGCGGCGGAGGTACTCATCGACCAGATCCGCCATGTCTTCGAGATTGCCGCCGTTGTACCCCAGGTCGACGACGGCGTGCACGTCATAGCCCTGCTCCCGCAGCACATTGGCCACCGGAAGCATGAACGCCCAGGCCTCATAGATCCCCGGAAGCAGCAGCACCGGGGGCCGCGGTGACTCCGGCTGCCGGTAGGCCTGCGGGTCAGGTCTGCGGAGCAGCCCGGAGGCCTGCCGGCGCAGCGCGTAGGCATAGTCCCGGCCCCAGGCGCTCAGGTTGAGCCCCAGCTCGGTGGCCGCGCGCAGGCGCAGGCGCGCCGCCCCGGCAGGGGGATCGGTGGGCGGAAGCCGGGTCACGCGGCGGGTGCCGTGGGCTGCGGGCCCGGCCGAGCGCCGTCGATGGCTGCCAGGAACGGGGCGCACCCGGACGCGAGCTGCTGGGCCTGGCTGATCTGCAGGGCATGTGGGGCCTCGGGGATCTCCAGCAGAGCAGCATCAGGGGCAAGGTCCACCAGTTGCCGGGCCCATGGCGCCGAGGCGATCGGGTCCTGCTCGCCGCGAATCACCAGCCCAGGGATCGTGCAGGCGCGGATCGAATCCTCGGTGCGGTCCGCGAGCATATGCCGGACCGTGCGCCGGTAGCGCAGCGGGCCCATCCGCAGGTAGTTGCGGAACACCACGAGGTTATTGCGCAGCGGTTCGCGCCACGTGTCCCGCATGAGTCGCGCGCTCTGGCCCAGGAGGCTGCGCGCCGACGGATCCACGGTGGGCCCGATCAGGATGTACCCGGCAAACAGCTCTGGGTCGGCCGCGACGACGTCTGCGGCGATCTGACACCCCATGGAATGCCCGACGACGACGGGGCGATCCAGGCCCAGGGTGAGGACCACTCCGGCCACCACCTCGCCGAGCTCAGAGATGTTCAGCGCATGGTCCGGATTCGGAGTCCCGCCGTATCCCGGAAGATCCAGGGCATAGACGTCGTGGGTGGCGGCAAGCTCGTCGGCGAGGGGCAGGAAATACTCTCCGGACATCCCCAGCCCGTGGACCATGACGATCGCGGGTCGCCGCGGGGAGAAGGTTCCGCGGACATCCACGGCGTGGCCATCGATCTGGAGGCATCGCGTGCTGGACCCCGCAGCGGGAGCGCTTCTCTGGAACATCAGGCCCCTAGGATCTGCCGAGTGCGGAAGGAGCGGGAGACAGGCCGCACCCCTGACGGACCATCGTATCGACTATGCGGCCAGAGGTAGGATCCCAGCAGGTCAGACCGGTCTCAGACGCGCCGACGGAGCGGGGCGACGCCGTCGTCGCGGTCCCCGCGGTGGAACTCGCGGATCAACTGGGCGAGCAGCGCGGGCTTCTCGACGATCGCCCCGTGGGTGGTGCGCGGGAGCACGGCGAGCTCGCCGTCGGGCAGCGCCTCAAGCATCTCGATCAGGTGCCCCCACTGCACCTGATCATCGTCACCGACCACGATGAGCACCGGGATGCTGACACCGTGAAGGTCCGCCACCGTGAGATCAGGCTCCCGGAGGTGCAGCTCCCGGGCCTTCTGCACGACGTCGTCCCAGTGCTGCACTCCGTCCGGGGAGACCGCGCCGTAGGCCTCCCGCATGAACTCCGGCGGCTCCCCGTCCAGCACCCCCGGACGCCAGCCGGAATGGTGAAAGACCGCCCCACCGAAGACGAGGCTGCGCACCAGCTCGGGCCGTCGCAGCGCCAGGTAGAGCCCCACGATCGCCCCGTCGCTCCACCCCACGACGTGGGTCCGAGTCGGATGCCTATGCAGGACCTCCGCCACGGCGTCCGCCATCATCGCGAAGGACCAGTCCCCGTCGACGTCCGCTGAGCGGCCGTGCCCGGGGCGGTCCAGGACCACCTGGTGGTAGCCGGTGAGGTGTTCCGCGAGTTCGCGCATGGCCGCTGAGTCGGTGCCACCGGGGTGCAGGAGCAGGAGCTCCTCGCCTGCGCCGGACTCAGCGGTCCAGCAGGTGCTGGGTGTCATGGAACCCAAGATACGGCCGGCCGGTGCGCGATGAAATAAACCCCGGCGCCGAGGGTGTTCCCCCGGGGAGAGAAACACCGCCGATAGTGAGGACTTCTGATCTTATGAGCGAGCTGCACCAGCTGCTGGACAACACCATCGGATTCGGCACCGCGCCTCTGGGCAACATGTTCCGTGACATTCCTGAGGAAGAGGCCCGGGACACCGTCGAAGCCGCCTGGGAGGCTGGCATCCGGTATTTCGACACGGCCCCGTTCTACGGCGCCGGGCTCGCCGAGAAGCGACTAGGTGCCACCCTGGGTGAGAAGCCGCGGGATGAGTTCGTGCTCAGCACCAAGGTCGGGCGCTACATCTCGGAGGAGACCGAAGAGAAGGAGGGGCTCTTCGCGGACGGTCGCGGCAACAAGGTCGTCACGGACTACACCGCGGAGGCCACCCGGAAGTCTCTGGAGCAGTCCATGCAGCGATTGGGCACGGACCGGATCGATTTTGTCTTCGTCCACGACATCTCCCGGGACTTCCACGGAGACCAGTGGCTCGCGAAGTTCGAAGAGGCCCGCACCGGGGCCTTCCGGGTGCTGACCGAGATGCGCGAGCAGGGCCTGATCAAGGGATGGGGGCTCGGGGTCAATACCACCGAGCCCATCGAGCTGGCCATGCAGCTCGATGAGACCCCGCCGGATGTGAGCCTCTCCGCCACCCAGTACACGATCCTTCAGCACGAGAAGGCCCTCGAGCGGATGATGCCCCGAGCGGAGGCCCAGGGTGTGGGGATCATCGTGGGTGGCCCGTATAACTCCGGAGCCCTGCTGGGCGGGGATCATTTCGACTACGCCGAGGCGCCGCAGTCGGTGAAGGATCAGGTCGCAGCACTCACTGACGTGGCGGCCCGCCACGAGGTCGACCTCAAGGCCGCCGCGCTGCAGTTCTCCACCGCGCACCCCGCCAGCGTGGCCGTGATCCCGGGCTCGAGCCGACCTGGCCGGATCTCGGAGGACATCGCCGCACTGTCGGTGAAGATCCCCGGCGCGTTCTGGGAGGAGCTGGTCCAGGAGGGGCTGATCTCTCCGAAGGCGCCGCTGCCGAAGAGCTGATCAGACGACAATCGCCGATCCACCGCCCCACCGCGGTTCCACCCGCGTTCCACCCCCGTGGTTGAGTTCTCCGGCGGTGACGTACCGACAGGAGAACTCAACCACGCAGGATGGGGGTGCGGCGGGTCAGTCGAACCGTGGGTCTCGGCTGTAGTCCCGGAGCCGCAGATCCAGTGCCGCCCGAACCTGTCCGGGGGCGTCGTCCCCGAGGAGCAGCCTCAGCCGGGTGTCCTCGGGATCCTGCACGTGGGCCAGCAGGGCGGCCGCGATCTCCGAGGCCGGGGTGCCGTCGCTGGCGCCGTCATCGGTCTCGCTGGCGGGCCAGGGCACGATCGGGCTGCCAAAGAGACTCTCGCGCAGCTCGTCATAGGCAGGGACCGGGGAGCTGAACCGCATGCTCTTCCCCGCCCAATCAGTGGCGATGGCGCCGGGCTCGGCGACCGTCACCCGGATCCCGAAGTGTGCGACCTCCGCTGCCATCGCCTCGCTGAAACCTTCCAGCCCCCACTTGGCAGCGTTGTAGAGCCCCAAGGTGGGCATGGTCCCAGCGGCCCCGACGGTGGAGATCTGAACGATGTGACCGCCTCCCTGTCGGCGCATCACCGGGATCGCAGCCTGAGAGACCCACAGTGGTCCCAGAAGGTCCGTGTCGAGGATCTCTCGTGCTTCGCCCTCGCTGATCTCCTCCACCGCGCCGATGAGCCCGTAGCCGGCGTTGTTCACGACGACGTCGAGGCTGCCGAACCTCCCGATGGTGTCCTCTACGACCAGGAGGACGTCGGCCCGGTTTCGGACATCGAGCTCGCGCACCAGGAGCTGATCGGATACCGGGAGGTCGTGCGTCCCGCGCACGGTGGCGACTACGGAGTGCCCCGCGTCCAGGGCGGCGAGCGTGATCGCACGGCCCAAGCCCCGGCCGGCGCCGGTGATGAGCCACGTCTTCTGTGAGGTCATGGCCCCAGAATACTCCGAAACTGGACGCACCGTCTCGTTTGGCCGACTAGAGTGGGTGTATGGCTCGCACGCAAACTCGAAGCAAGGTCTACGCGGCAGTCCTTGCGCTCGCCGGAACTGGGCGCATCGGCGCGCTCAGCATGGAGGGTATTGCGGGGCGTGCAGGAGTCAGCAAGCAGACGCTTTACCGCACCTGGTCCTCGCCGGGGGACATCGTCTTCGACGCCCTGCTCGCTCGCAGTCAGGACGCGGACGGGTCCGTCCTGGTGCCCGATGCCGGCGAACTTCGGGCGGATCTGGAATCCCTGGTGACTGACACAGTCCATGAGCTCACCGACCCCGCCGTCGAGCCGCTGCTGCGGGCCGTGACTGCCAGCATCCAGACCGATCAGCAACTGGCGGATCAGTATCGCGAGCGCCTCTGGCGACCGCAGTTCGAGGCAGTTGCCGAGAGGTTTCAGAAGGCCGGCTTCCCAGTGCCGGAGCTGGCGGCGGAGCTTCTGCTCGGTGCGATCCTGCACCGCTGGCTGCTGAGGACAGGTCCCTTCACCTCGGAATGGGTGGTTGGGCACGTGGATCAGGTGATGCGCATCGGGATCCCGGCCGCTGCCAGCAACACCGCGGCCGCTGCGAAGCCGAGCGCCGAGCCGGCGGCCACCTCGCCTGCCGAGTGACGGCGCAGGTAGACCCGAGACCAGATCACCAGCGCCCAGACCGGGATGCTCACCAGAAGCACCCACCAGGAGAATGCGCTGGCGATCACCACGGCGGAAAGCGCGGAGATCAGCCCGTGGAGGCTGATCTTGAAGACAAGGTTGATCGCGGCGACCATCATCACCAGCCCGACGGCGATGACGCATGTCCATCTCACCCAGGTGCTCTCGGTGACCAGCGCCGTGGCGGCGGCGCCCAACAGAGTCGAGGCCATGACGATCCCGTAGAACAGGTGGCGCTGGTGTCGGTGGATGATGAACTTGTCGCTGGCGCGCCCTCGCAGCGTCATCGCGATAGCCACCCCTTGGGGAACCACGGCGAACGCGAACACTGAGATCACAGTGGTGAGCGCCCAGCGAGGATCGGTGACCACGGCCAATGAGGCCAGCATCGCCGCGACCAGCACCGGGGGAGAGAAGACCTCCGACCCGATCCAGGCGGTGCGATCGAGCATGGATGTCAACGCCTTCCCCTCCGTCATCTCTTCGATGCCCATGAGTCTTCCAGATGGGCGAGCTGACGGCGCAGTCGAAGGCGGTCGACGACGGGTCGGGGAGTCCGACCGTCGAGCAGCATCCCGTGTGGACGAAAGTCTCTCAGTGGTGGATCACGTGGAGACGAAAGTTCCCACGTGATCCACCACGGTGACCTGTCCTAGGGTGCTGGGGATCGCAGAGCCTCAGGTTCCCCGGGGCCGGGCACGAGGAGACCAAAGTCGCCACGTACACCCCTGAGAGCCTCAGGTCCCCGGGCCCGGGGCCGGGCACGAGGAGACCAAAGTCGCCACGTACGCCCCCGAGAACTCACCCCTGGGTGGCTCGAGAGGGGAGAGCGCCAGCAACACGGTGTTCAGTCCCGGGGGACCGGCGAATCGCTTCCCAGTGTTGCGCGCAGTGCTTTCAGTCCCTCGTACATCCGCATCCGCAGGATCGGGATGGGGACCCCGGTGGTCTCCGAGAGCTCCTGGTAGCTCCTGCCGTCCAGCTGGACCGCGGAGAGGACTTCGCGCTGATCGGGTGTGAGTGTGGCGAGTGACTCGCAGAGCAGCAGCCGTTCCGCCACAGCCGGGTCCTCTGCCGTCTGCTCCGCGGCAGCCTGCTTTGGGGCAGCCTGCTGCTCAGGGACAGCAGGATTCGCGGAAGCAGCCTGCTGCTCGAACACGGACTGCTCCTTGGCTCCGGCACCCTGCTTCGACGCGGCATCCTGCCCGGGCGCGAGGTCGACCCCCCGCGAGTTCGTGGGGTCCGGATGTGCAGCGCGTTCCTGCAGGGAATCGGTGATCAGGTGCCGGGAGATGCCGAACAACCAGGTCCGCACCGAACCCGGAGGGCTGGTGTGCTCATCATTGCGGCTCCAGGCGCGGACGAAGGTCTCCCGCACGCAGTCCTCGGCCTCCTCGCGGTCTCCCAGAGTGTTCAGGGCGTAGGCGAAGAGGACGCTGCCGTGGGCGGCATAGGACTCAGCGACGTTGAATACGGCCTCAATCTCAGTCTGCATGGGAGACACCTCCTGGTGTTCCAGCCCGCGCGCCAGCCAGCATTCCAGCCAGAGTTCCAGCCCGCGCAGCGACGACGACGGCGCTTGCCTGGGCAGCACGAGGCGGGGCGAGGCCCGGATCCTGGCGCGCCTGAGCGGCCAGCCTCGCGGTGAAGCAACGGTGATCAACGGTGAGATAGACGGGCATGACGGATGTCCCTTACTGCCCTCGGGGTCCTATCCGGTGCAAGGAGACACACCGAGGGCGGCTCTGCTGTTGTAGACCTGAATCCTGCTTCCTTCACGCAGTCAATCACCGCAGCCTGACCATGGACAGGGACTAAAGTCCCTATTGGGTGTCACGGGCCTGAACCGGCTTCACGCGAGATTCCTCGGGTCGGCAGAGGTTCGCAGCGCCGCAACACCCTATGATCCGGATATGGGACGACCTCTCACCGAGCGCGAGCGAGACGTGCTGAGATTCATGATCGAGAACGCCCTTCCCTCGGGAGGTGACCAACCTGTGCCTGCCGCCTCGCGCGAACGCTGGCGCCGGTCCATCCCTGCCACCTTGGCGGGCCCGGGCTGCGTGTGCGACGCCTGCCCGTCGATCGAACTGGAGGACGGGCGCGGTCGGACGTCGAAAGGTGGCAGGAGCGTTGTGCTGAGCGCCGAGCACCCGGAGGCGTCACTGTTGTTGTTCATCGACGATGACCGGCTCAGCTACCTGGAACTGGCTCCGCACGGCGAGGATGCGTGGGATCAATTCCCCGCGGTGCCAGACCTGAGCCTCTGATCGGAGCCTCCCCGGTCACCCTTCGCGAGCTTCGACGGCCACCAGACCGCTGGTCCGATGTCGTGCACCAGGGCGGGCACCAGCAGCGCTCGCACCAGGAAGGTGTCCAGCAGGACGCCGAAGGCCACGATGAACGCGATCTGCACCAGGAACAGGATCGGGATCACCGAGAGCGCCGCGAAGGTCGCCGCGAGCACAATCCCAGCCGAGGTGATCACGCCTCCCGTGACGGTCAGCCCACGGATGACCCCGCGGCGCGTCCCGTGGCTCAGCGACTCTTCCCGCACCCGGGTCATCAGGAAGATGTTGTAATCGATGCCCAGCGCGACGAGGAACACGAAGCCGTAGAGCGGCACGGTGGGATCGGCGCCCGGGAACTCGAAGACCCCGTTGAACACCAGTGCTGAGACCCCCAGCGCCGTGGCGAAGGACAGCACGGTCGTGAGCACCAGCAGCACCGGGGCGAGGACCGAGCGCAGCAGCATCATCAGGATGAGCAGGATGACGACCAGCACCAGCGGGATGATCAGGTTCCGATCATCGATCGCGGCGTCGTTGGTGTCGATCGCGGTGGCGGTCACCCCGCCCACCAGCACCTCGGGGTCTGCGTCTGCATAGCTGTCCCGCAGCTCGCGGACGGTGTCCTGTGCGGCGGCGGAATCCGCGGCCTCGGTCAGGGTGGCCTGGAGCATGATCGAGCCGTCGATCACGAGAGGCTCGGGGGTAGGCGTCCCGGGAGGGCCGAAGGCGCTGACCCCCTCGGCGTCCACCGGGGCGGAGCCGGCGTCGTCGTCGGTCACCACGGTGACCCCGTCGACCCCGTTGTTCTCCAGCAGGACATCAGCGGTGCTCTGCAGCGAGTCCTCCTCGGTGACCACGTAGGCAGGACTGCCGGAGCCGCCTGGGAAATGCTCGCCCAGGGCGACCTGGCCGTCGCGCGCCTGGGACTCGCCCAGCACCAGCTCCGACTGTGGCACCCCCTGCGCGTCGAGCTGCGTGACGCCCACGGCGCCCAGGAGCAGCACCAGGGTCGTGGCGATCCAGATCCGGCGCGGCCGTCGTTCCACGGCGCGCCCGGTGCGAGCCCAGATGCCGTGACTGTCGATCCCGTCCTCAGCGGCGACGACCTCGGGCTCAAACCGGGGGCGGCGGGGCCAGAAGGCTGCGCGCCCAAGGATGAACAGGATCGCGGGAAGGAAGGTCAGTGCCGAGGCCATGGCGAAGAGGATGCCGATCGAGGCGACCGGACCCAGGGTGCTGTTCGACTTCAGGTCACTGAGCAGCAGGCACAGCAGGCCCGCGATGACGGTGCCTCCGGAGGCCAGGATCGGCTCGAAGGATCCGCGCAGGCCCTTCCAGGAGGCGGTCCACTTGTCCTGGTGGACCCGCAGCGCCTCCCGGTAGCGCGCCACGTAGAGCAGCGAGTAGTCGGTGGCCGCGCCGATCACCAGGATGAACAGGATGCCCTGGGTCTGTCCGCTGAGCAGCAGGATGTCCGCATACGCCAGCCACCAGACGGTCAGCAGCGAGACCGTGAGTGCGAAGACACTCGTGGCCAGCACGGCCAGAGGCAGCAACAGCGACCGGTACACCACGATCAGGATCAAGAAGACCGCGGCCAGAGAGACTGCCAGGAGCAGGCCGTCGATGCCCTCGAAGCCGGCGGCGAGGTCCGCGGTGAATCCGGCCGGACCGGTCACGAAGACCTCGAGGTCGGGGAGGTCTGCGCGCAGCGTCTCAGAGATCTCCTCGACGATGGCGCCGAGTTCCTCCTCGGATCCGATCGGCACGAACGCCTGGACCGCGAGTCCGTCCTCCGAGGTGATGACCGGGGAGAGGTCATCTTGCACCCCGGAGATCTCGGGCAGCTGCGCGATCGCGTCCTCGATCGCGGTCAGCTGTGACTCGCTGAGCTCCGAGTCTGAGGTGGCGACGACGACGGCGGGAATGGTGTCGGAGTCATTGAACTCACCCAACAGCTCCTGGACCGCGGTGGCGTCCGCGGACTCCGGCAGGTACGTCGTCTGATCGTTGGAGGAGACCTCAGCGACCCTGCCGAAGTATGGGCCGCCGATGGCGGTGCCGGTGAGCCAGAGCAGGATCAGGGCCGCGGGCAGAAAGACCCGCAGCCACCGGGGAACGCTGCTTCGGGAGGGGCGCTCACCGCGCGGGGTGCCCGCGCCTCGATGCGGTGACCTGCGGGTGTCGGTGGCGGTGTGCGACATGCTCTTCTCCCCTGACGAGACGAATTCCTTGCCGGAACTATATACTGTCTATTGGGATAAAGTACACCGCAGGATAATAAACCTCGAGAGGGCCGTTGCCGCGTCGTAAGGTGGTCACCATGGCAGCAGGAGAGTTCGGTTCGGATCCCATATCAGAGCGCCTGTACGAGGTCGATGCCACCGACCCGCAGCAACGGCTCGTGGATCGATCCGAGATGTCCCCGGAGGACCTTGTGCAGATCGGTCGACTGATGCGGGCGCTCTCCGAGCTCCGGACGGCTGAGGAGCACCTGTCTGAGGCCTCCCAGCGGTACATGAAGCTGAGTCAGTTGGACATGCGCGCCATCCACTACCTGATCGTGGCGCATAATCGCGGCACCACGGTGACCCCGGGGATGCTCGGCGCACATCTGGGGATCTCGGCGGCGTCGACCACCAAGCTGCTGAACCGCCTGGAACAGGGCGGTCACATAACGCGCGAGGTCAATCAGGCCGACCGGCGCGCCTTCGCCGTCCGGGTCACGCCAGACACGGCCGACGCTGCGATGGAGACCGTCGGGCGGCAGCAGGCCAAGCGTTTCCACTCTGCCGCGGCGCTGAGCGTCTCGGAGCGCGAGGTGATCATCGGTTTCCTTCAGGACATGACCCGGCAGCTCTCCCTGGAGGACGTCGCCTGGGCCAAGGGTGAGCAGGCGTGAGGTCTGACGTCACATCTTCACGCCCCAGCGCCGGGCGATATATCGTTAGCCTGTACCGGGCCCACCCTGGGTGCGGCGCTTAGGAGGCTGTCATGACTGGATCATTTACAGGCGACTCGCATGCCCGGGGGTTCTTCGGAGACCGCCGGCCAGCTCCAGGAGGCCCACCGGCTGACCTGTGGGACGCGCTGGATCAGCTGCGGGGGGCGTTCAAAGACAAATCCGCTCCGCGCGCGAGCCGAGGTGATGTCCGTGCAGCGGTTCTCGTGCTGCTGGCGGAACGCCCGATGCATGGGTACCAGATCATCCACGAGATCGAGCAGCGCAGCGCAGGGGCCTGGAAGCCCAGTCCCGGCTCGGTCTACCCGACCCTGCAGCTGCTCGCCGATGAAGGACTCATCCACGCCGAGGCCGAGGGTGGACGCAAGACCTATTCGCTGACCGAGGAAGGACGCGAAGCCGCAGCCGCCGCCGACCAGTGGCCGGCGCAATGGCAGGGCGCGGAGAATCGCGGCCACGCGGTGCGCACCCTGTCCAAGGCCGGGATGGAGCTCGCGCAGGCCGCCGCGCAGGTGGGCCGCTCGGGGACTCCGGAGCAGATCCACCAGGCGGAGAAGGAGATCGACGCGGTGCGCCGGAAGCTCTACGCCATCCTCGCCCAGGACTGAACGGCGTGCTTGCACCAGGTGACCAGCGCGGTCGCGGCGTCCGGGACGTCGAGTGAGCCCCACTGCCAAGACGCTGCGCTCACGCTACCGCCGCATTCTGCGGTTCGCCGCGCTTCACCTGGTGCAGGTGTGGTGGTTCGAGCTGTTCCTGCCGCGCATCGGCCTGTCTCGGCTGGCCGGCGCGGGGCGATCCCGGCGCATGCGGCGGCTCGCGCAGCGCTTCCACAAGCTTGCGGTCGATCTGGGCGGGTTGATGATCAAGGTCGGCCAGTTCATGTCTTCCCGGTTAGACGTGTTGCCGCCGGAGATCACCAAGGAGCTGGAGGGGCTGCAGGACGAGGTCAGTCCTGTGGACTTCGCCGAGATTCAGGCCGCCGCCGAGCAGGAACTGGGAGCCCCGCTGGATGAGGTGTTCTCCGCCGTGGACGGCGCCCCGCTGGCCGCCGCCTCCCTGGGTCAGGCGCACCAGGCCACGCCCACCGCGCAGGACGCTGAGCTGGCAGGATTCGGCGCCGCCGTCGTGAAGATCCAGCGCCCTGGGATCGGTGAGATCGTCGACGTCGACCTGGCCGCGCTGCGCCGGGTGGGTCGCTGGCTCTCGCGGCTCCGACTGGTGAGCAACCGGGTGGACGCCCCGGCCCTGGTCGAAGAGTTCGCCGCGACCAGTCTGGAGGAGATCGACTACCTCCACGAAGCGGCCAACGCGGAACGTTTCGCGGGGAACTTCTCGCAGGACCCGCGCGTCTCGGTCCCGGAGGTGATGTGGGAACGCACCACGCGGCGGGTCCTCACCTTGGAGGACGTCAGCGCGATCAAGATCAATGACGTGGAGCGGCTGAGGTCTCTGGGGATCGACCCCACCGCCGTCGCCACCCAGTTCGCGAACGTGATGTTCGATCAGATCTTCGTGCACGGGTTCTTCCACGCCGACCCGCATCCCGGGAACATCTTCGTCACGACGACGACGCCGCCAGCCGCGCCCCCGGCGGCCGGACCAGCAGCCGAGGGGGTTCCCGGGGAGGGGCAGCCGCTTCCGTGGCACCTGACCTTCATCGACTTCGGGATGATGGGCGAGATCCCGGACACCCTGCGCGACGGGCTGCGCCGGGTGTTCATCGCCGCGGCCTCGCGGGACGGCAAGGGCCTGGTCGACGCGATCCAAGAGGTGGGGGTGCTGCTTCCCTCGGCGGACACCGCCGAGCTGGAACGCGCGATGACCCAGCTCTTCGCCCGCTTCGGCGGGATGGGCTTCGCCGAGCTCAAGGAGGTCGACCCGCGGGAGTTCCGGGACTTCGCCAATGAGTTCGGCGAGCTGGTCCGCTCGCTGCCGTTCCAGCTGCCCGAGAACTTCCTGCTGATGCTGCGCACCGTCTCGCTGATCTCCGGGGTCTGCAGCACCCTGGACCCGCGATTCAACCTCTGGGACGCCATCGAGCCCTACGCCGAGCAGCTGATCCGGGACCAGGGCCGACCCGCGGTGCAGGACGCCGCCCGGCAGGTGGCGAACACCGCGCTGACCGCTCTGCGGCTGCCAGGCCGAGTCTCCGACGTCGTCGAGAGGTTGGAAGATGGCCGGATCGCGGTGCGCACCCCGGAGCTGGATCGGCGCACCGCAGCGTTGGAGCGGGTCGGCAGGAGGCTGATCTCCGCGGTGCTGTTCACCGGACTGCTGGTCACCGGCGCGCTGCTGGAATCCCAGGGCAGCCTGTTCGGGCCGGTGCTGATGGGGATCTCTCTGATTCCGCTGCTGCATGCGGTGTTCCCCTCGCGGGGTGGCAGGCGCCCAGCAGCGGGCCGTTAGCTCCAGCCGGTCATCTGGGCGAAGACCAGGAACGCGAGTGCCACGGCGACCCAGAGCCCGAAGAGCGGGAGGTAGAACTTCAGCCACTTCTCCCACCGGACCCCGCCGATGGCCAGGGCTGCCATGAAGTACCCGGAGGTCGGGTAGAGGATGTTGGTGAGCCCATCGCCGAGTTGGAACGCCAGCACGGCGGTCTGCCTGGTGACCTCCAGGAGGTCCGCGAGCGGAGCCATGATCGGCATGGTGACCACGGCCTGGCCGGAGCCGGAGGGCACCACGAAGTTGAAGCCGGTCTGCACCGCGAACATGCCGACGGCGGCGAGTTCACCCGGCATCCCGCTGACCGCGTTGCCGAGTGAGTACACGATGGTGTCCAGGATCTGCCCGTCTTCCAGGACCACCGCCACGGAGCGCGCGACGCCTACGATGATGGCGCCCTCGAGCACGCTGCGCATGCCCTCGGAGAAGGAGCTGGAGATCGTGGACGGGGTCAGCCCGCTGACCAGGCCGATGATCAGCATCAGCAGGACGAACATCCCGGCCATCTCGATCATGAACCAGCCCTGGGAGGAGACGCCCCAGATCGTGACCCCCAGGACCGGGGCGGAGAGCAGCAGCGAGATCTTCTGCCGGCGGGTCATCCGCTTGGCCTCTCCCTCGGCCCCCGAGGAGTAGAGGCGCTGCTTCTCTGCCTCCACGTCCTCGCCCTAGACCAGGCTCTTCGCGGGGTCCTTCTCGATGCGGCGGGCGTAGCGGATGACCCAGTAGGAGCCCAGCGTGATCATCACCAGGAAGAGCGCCCCGCGCAGCCCCGCCCCGGAGAAGGTCTCGACTCTGGCGATCTGCTGCGCCAGCCCGGTGTTGATCGGATTGAGCACCCCGGAGGTGAAGCCCGCCGTTGTGCCCACCAGCGCGATCGCCACCGCCACCATGGAGTCATAGCCCAAGGCGATGATGACCGGGATGAGCACCGGGATGTAGACCAGCGCCAGTTCCTGGGTGCCGATCAGAGAGGCCAGGGCGGCGAACAGGGTGATCAGCACGGGGATCAGCAGCAGCCGGCGGTTGGCGAAGGCACGCAGCAGCCGGTCCAGGGCGTTCTCGATGATGCCGGTGCGCCGGATGACCATGAAGACCCCACCGATGATGAAGGTGAAGAACACCACCTCACCGGCGTCGACCAGGCCGCGGGGGACCGCGGTGATGAACTCCAGGAGCGACGTCGCGCTCGCCTCCACGGGCTCATAGGAGTCTGGGTCGATGACCTCCCTGCCGTCAGGTCCCTCGACCCGCTGGAACTCGTTGGCCGGGATGAGGTACGTGGTCAGTGCGGCCAGCGCGGAGAGCACGAAGAGGATCACGTAGATATGCGGCATCTGGAAACCGCGCTTGGCGGTGGTCTCCTGCGACTGGGTAGCAACCATGTTTCACACCGTACGAAACGAATGTTTCACTCGTGTCACCTTGGGGTGAACACGGTTTTCGTCGAGCCGGGGGTGCCTCCCCTGTGGAGCGGAGAGTAGCTGGTAGGCGGTGGAGGGTTCCACCGTGGTGGGTTGGGTCTGCACCCGCCTTCATCCGGAGGTGCGCACCTGCGAGGCGGCCGGCTTCCAGAGGTGGCCGGTGGCACGGTACTTCAAGGACCTCTCCAGCTAGGGGGGTGGCCTCAGGGGCGCTGAGCGATGACCACCAATGCACCTACCCCTCGCCCCACTGGTTCCGAGCGGAATCCACCGAACACGTCCTCTACGACCAACCCCGCTTCGATGAGCATGCTGCGGATCTGGTCCTGTGAACGGAACCGTATTCGCGAGGGCTGCACTGATTCGGTTCCATCTTCTGCGATCTCGTGCGCGCGGAAATCCACGAGTCCGGCCTCCTCCTCGACCTGCGTGGTCTAGTACCAGTGCTGAGCCTCGCCCTCGGGGAGGTTGACCAGGCGGTGTGAACGTTCCTTGGTCCAGGCTTCCCAGACGCGGGCGTCGGGGTCTCGGGTGTCGAAGGCCAGACGGCCCCCGGGCTTCAGGTGGGAAGCGATGTCGCGGAAGGACGTGGCGAGCTCGGCGTCGTCGAGGATGGCCTGGACGACGTTCGAGGACATGATTGCGACGTCGAAGCTGGTTCCGGCAGGAATCGCAGACGAGGTGCCTTCTATCCACCGGACACGGTGGGTGCCGGGCTTCGCCTGAGCCGCCTGGAGGGAGGGCAGGTCGGGGTCGATGCCCACCATGTCGCAGCCTGCCTCTGCCGCCGCGAGGGTGATTCTGCCGGTGCCGCATCCCAGGTCGAGGGCGGAGGGGCTGGGCGTCTTGGTGAGGAACTCCAAGAAGAAGTCATCGCTGGGGCTCCACTGATTGACCGCGTCGTAGAGGTCTGAGGCGTGATTCGCTGTCATCGAGTGAACGCTATCTGCTGGCCCATGGCTCTGAGGAGTGGGGACCTCGGGGTGTTGCGTTACTTGGCCGAGTCTTCGCGTGTTTTCTCGTAGGGGAACCACTTCTCAGCAATCGCCGTCTCTGGGTCGATCCCGAGTTGTTTCGCGTAGACCAGGCACATCCCCAGGACATCTCCAAGCTCGCGGGTCACCACATTCTGCTGCTCCTCGGCGCTGAGATCACGATCTCTGCTCTGTCCCGTTGCCGTGAGGTGGGCCTGGGTGAGTTCCCCGAGCTCTTCGGTGAGCTTGAGGAGCGCCCATTCGGCAGAGCGGTTGATCCCGTAGACCTGGGCGTACTGGACCGAGAGGTTCTCGATGCGTTGGGCGATGTCATTGAGATGCATCTGGCCGATGCTACGCAGTCGCAGCGAATGCGGCTTGCCACGGGCTGCTGGAGAGGCGATTCATGTAGCAGATAAGCACGCGGGATTCTGTTGGTCGACGCAACACCTATCCCGAAGGTGTTCCTCAATGTTTCTCTCGCCATCATCTCCTACAGCTATCCGATTTTATGCCGCAATCAAGGCCGGAACTGGTCTGAAAGCCGCGTCCCGTCTGGTCGGGATTCATCACTCGGTCGGTGATCGTCTGCTGCGGCTCGCGTACCTCGAGCGCCGTCGCGCCGGGCTCTCGATGATCGACGCTGTTACCGAGCTCGCATACCGACCAGCTCGCGCCACCGTGTGGGAATCCCACCTCGAGAAGGACGATCGTCACCACCTCAGCGTCGATGCCGCTGTCGCAGACAGATTCTGGGCTGCGTTCATCGGTGGCACACACCCCACCGAAGCAGCCAAAGAGGTGGGGGTGAGCCGCACGACCGCTGGTCGATGGGTGCAGGCCCGATTCAGTCGACTCCGCGATGAGGGCGCCACGGTTCGACGGGCGAGGGAAGAGCTGCGGCTGACCGAGAAACGAGCGCATGAGTTCGAAGAACGCCGCCTGGCTGGCCACCGGCGCGCTGCCAGGGCCGAGACGGCTGCGCAGCGGTCTGCGGTCGCCGCGGCCAGCGATCACGCAGACGCGGTGCTGCGCGAAGCGCGACCGGCGCACGTGATCAAGTTCGATCAGCGCCGACACGACTACTGGGAACTGATGCGTAAAGGGCTGAGCAACACTGATGCCTGCAGAATGCTCGGCATGTCACGTGTCATTGGAACCCGGCTCCGGAATCAGGCCGGCTACAAGATTCCACCGCCGGCCACAGCACGCTCGCATCCCAGCCGCTACCTGGAACTGCGGGAGCGAATACAGATCGCGGACCTGCTCCAGCTGGGCCAATCGATCCGTTCGATCGCGGCACAGCTCGGGCGCAGTCCGTCGACGGTGAGCCGGGAGCTGCGACGACACCGCAATGCCACCGGTCAGTATCTTCCCCGGACCGCACAGCATGACGCCGAGGAGCAGCGGAGCCGCCCAAAACCCCACCGGTTGGTCGCTGATCCGCGTCTGCGGCTGCTCGTTCAACGCAAGCTGAACCGATGTTGGTCCCCGGATGAGATCAGCGGCTGGCTCAAGAAGAGCTTCCCAGATGATCCGACCATGCGGGTCTGCCCTGAGACCATCTACCGCGCTCTGTTGCTGCGCGAGGACCACGGACTGCACAAACGCTTCGCCCTCAAGCTCAGGACAGGACGGCGGATCCGCAAGACCCGATGGACTTCCCGGTTCAAGCAGGGATCCCGGATTCGCAATATGACCATGATCGACCAGCGACCGGCCGAACACTCCTCGAGACTCATCGCGGGCAACTGGGAGGGCGACCTGGTCGTCGGGGTCGGATCCGTGTCAGCGATGGTCACCTTGCGCGAGCGGAAAACCCAGTACGGCATCATAGTGAACCTGCCGGAGGATCACACCGCAGCCAGCGTCAACGCAGCAGTGGAAGCGGCGTTCGCGCCGCTGCCTCGGCATCTGAAACGCTCGTTGACCTGGGACCAGGGTGTAGAGATGTCTAGCCATGAGGCGCTCACCGCAGCGACGGGGGTCCCGATCTACTTCGCTGAACGTTCCAGCCCCTGGCAGCGAGGAGCCAACGAGAACTTCAATGGACTGGCGCGGCAATATTTCCCCAAGGGCACAGATCTATCCCTCCACAGTGACGCCCACGTCGCTTCTGTGATGAAGGAACTCAACACCCGGCCGCGGAAAGGTCTCGACTACGACACCCCGGCCGCCCGTCTTCGAGCCGAACGGACCAAGTCCGTCAGATCCGTTCCGCTACCCTGATGACACAACGATTCACGACGCATATGACCCGCCGCGTTGCATCGATCCCCAGAATCCGCCGATGGGCTTACGGGCCTTTAGTCGGGCAGGGTATACGGGCAACTGAGTCCCCACACTTGCGCCACGTATCCACTTAGGGGCCAGGGCCTCCAAGCGAGGACCGGACCAGCACAACCGGAAACGCCAACCCGGAAGGACTTCAAAAGCCCTACTGATAACCACTCGGCACCTGTTTGGCTGATCCAGAAGACGCGTGGGCTGTCCGCTCCAGTCCCACTGCATAAATTTGCTCCCGCCCCGGTCGTTACCTCAACGTGACATTTGTTATCGATCTGTTATAACTTCGTAGTCGCGCCTGCGACCGATGTCCGAAGTCGCAGCGCCTCCAGTCAGATTCTTCTCCTGCCGCTGACCGGAGCTGTTCCGCAGAAACTACCGCAAGGCAGGGTGCGGGGCATCGCGGTCGATCGAGACCTGAAGAACGTGAGCTTCCCGGCTCGCGCTTCACTTAGGCGGCCCCGCAACTACAGGGAGAGGTTTCCAGAGAAGTGACAGACATGACTTTCGTCTCACGCCGTGACCGGCGCCGCCAGGCCAAGCCCTCATTGGCAAAGGCCGTGGCATCCAACGCCGGCACCGTCGGACGAGGTGCGGCAGCCGCCGTCGCCGCATCCGGCCTCGTGCTCTCCTCAGGAGTTGCCGCGAACGCCGGCACCGACATCAGCACCCCCGAGGTCACCACCTTGGACGTGACCGCATCCGGTCTCAGCGTGGAGCGCGCCAGCACCACCTCCGCAGTGGCCGTGACCGCATCCAGCGACGTCGAGCTCTCGTTCGACCGTCCGGTGGTCACCTCCACCCCCGCACCGGAGCCTGCTCCAGTGGTGGAAGCCGCACCGGCACCAGAGCCCGCACCTGAGCCGGAGCCGGAGCCAGCACCTGAGCCCACCCCAGTGGTGAAAGAGGTGGAAGAGGCCGTCACCGCCTCCATGCCGATGCCAACCGAGCCGGAAGCTCCTGCGCAGCAGACTGATCCCGCACCGCAGGAGCAGCAGTCCAGCACCGGAAACACCGGTTGGTCCAACACCGGCCAGCAGGGTGGAAACACCGGGCAGGCTCAGAGCAGCACCGGCCAGCGGACTTCGCAAGCCAACACCGGCCAGCAGTCGCAGGGCAACACCCAGGTCGCCTCAACCTCCCCCGCACAGGAAGAGGCCCCGGCCGCTTCCAGCGGCGGCAACGGCTCGATCGTGGGCGCCGCCTATGCAGGTCTCGGCAACCCCTACGTCCTCGGTGGCACTTCACCGTCTTCGGGTTGGGACTGCTCCGGCTTCATCAACTGGGCCTACAACCAGGCCGGCGAATCGCTGCCGCGCACCACTTACGGCATGATGGCCTCAATGCGCCAGGTCTCCTCGCCCTCCCCGGGCGACATCGTCATCCAGAACGGTGGCAGCCACGCCGCCATTTACGTGGGCAACGGCCAGCTCATCGGCGCCAATAACCCCCGCGTGGGCACCATCCAGTACCCGCTGAACTCCCCGTACTGGACCAACACCATGTACCTCAGCGCGAACTGACGCTTCCGCCGCCTCGGCGGTGCAGTAGAAACCTCGGCCGTAGGGCGCGATCCTCACAGGGATCGCGCCCTGCGGCTACCAGGTTCACGAACTTGGAGTGAGTGAATGAGACCAGCAAGGTCTCCGTGCTGATGGTCTTCGCCTCGCTCTGGCGCGCCCGGTTCAACCGGGGCCCTCTCGAGGTGTTGTTGCGGGCGCCCGAGCTTCGACGCCCCACCCCCTGATCAAGTCTCTCCGGCCTGATCCGGTCTGGCCTGCGAAGAAGAGCCTTGTACTTGATGAAGGTTCGTTGAAGATCGCCTGTCCCCGGCATGGGTGAGACACCTCGCGAGGTTGACTCTCCTGAACCCGAAAACCGCCTGACACCGGAGGATCTCATGACGACGAAGACTTTCACCGCGACTCTGGGAGCATTCGCTCTCGCGGCAGCACTGACCGGCTGCGGAACATCCGATGAAGAGCCCAGCGAGTCTGCCCCTGACACTACACAGAGCACAGAAGAGGTCTCGGAGCAGCACAACGAGGCAGACGTCGAGTACATCTCCGGGATGGTCATGCATCACGCCCAGGCCGTGGAGATGTCAGAGATTGTGCTGGAGAAAGACGACATCGAGACCGAAGTCTCGACCCTTGCCGAAGACATCAGAGAGGCCCAGGGCCCTGAGATCGAGCAGATGGAATCCTGGCTTGAAGCCTGGGGTGAAGAGGGCACCAGTGAGGGCGACATGGAAGGCATGGACCACGGCGACGGGGACATGGAGGGCATGTCGGACATGGAAGGCATGATGAGCGAGGATGACCTCAGTGAGCTGGAGAGCGCCACCGGCACTGAAGCATCCAGGTTGTTCCTGGAGCAGATGATCGCCCACCATGAAGGTGCGGTGTCCTCCGCCGAAGATCACCTGGAGAACGGGGAGAACCCCGAGGCCCTGGAGCTCTCGGAGACCATCATCTCGGACCAGCAGGCCGAGATCGACGAGATGGAAACCATGCTCGAAGAACTCTGACCAACCGAAGAAGAGAGGGCCCTGCCGGGATGTAGCTGCATACCGGCAGGGCCCTCTCTTTGTCGGGTTCTTCTCGGCTCGCGTCAGGCCAGCTGTTCGACGGTGTTTCCACCATCCACGGTGCGCAGCACAGTGGAGTCCACGACTAACAGCGCTTCCACTGAACCGTCTTCGGTGAGGCCAGCGCCGAGGGCCACGACCTCGCCCACCGGCTCCTCACTGGCACTCCAGCTCTGCCCGGAGTCGCGGCTGGTGAACAGTCGCCCATCAGTAGCGGACCCGACGATCGTGGTCTCATCAGCCCAGGCCACACGCGAGATCAACCCCGGGGCCTCAATGGTCTCCCAGCTGGCGCCATCGGTGGAGAGCAGCAGCCCGGATTCGGTGGCTGCGGCGATCTCCCCCGTCCCTGGCGCCATGGCAAGGGCTGCCGGTGGGGCCGGGATCGCCAGCGTCTCCCAGTTTTCACCGTCTGTGCTGACGCGCAGCTCTCCGTCGAAGCCGACGATACGATCAGCGCCAGCGGTCAGGGCGTGAAAGTCGGATTCCCCGCCTCGAGAGAGCACACTCCAGCTCTCCCCCTGATCGGTGGATTCGATCAGCCCGACAGGTTCCGGCAGGTCTGATCCAGCTCCTGGGTGGCCTGAAGCCAGGTAGCGACCGCCTGAGGCGAGTGTGAAACCCATTAGATCAACATTGGGACCCACCGAGACCAGCTCACCCTCTAGGACGCGGAACAGACCGAAGTGGGTAGCTAGCACTACTACTCCATCGGAGGGATCACGCGCGATGCCGTGGACATGACCGACCGCATCGTCGTCCTGGGAATCTGCACCGTCCTGGGGTCCTGAGCCGGCGTCGGTCCCCTCCGAGGAATCAGGTCCGGCGCAAGCTGTGACAGCACCGGCCCCAAGCAGGCCGAGTCCTCCTGTGAGCAGGAGCCTTCGGGTCAAGGTCGTCATACAGCCTTTCCTGTTCATACCGCGGATTTGCCGAGCAGATCGACCCCCAATTCTACCGGCGGTCCTGCCGGTGACAGGCCCGGGTTGCCTGAAGATTCAATGAAGCTGGGTACGAAAACCCGCTCTTGCCATATACCCCCCTGGGGTATATATATGGGGTAAGAGAAACCCGTGCGTACGAGTCGATTCAAGGAGACTGAGATGACTACCGAATCCCGCCCGACCCTGCCGATGGCCTCCACCGGCTGCAGCTGCTGCGCCCCGTCCACCACTGACGACCGAGAAGTTTCAGCACCTCCCACTGCGGAGCTCTCGACCAGGACCGTCTCCTACGGTGTGGAAGGCATGACCTGCGGACACTGTGTCGGCACGGTCATCGAAGCCATCAAGGCGCTGGAAGGAGTCGAAGATGTGCGCATCGATCTGCAGGCCGGCGGTGTTTCTACTGCAACCGTGACCGGTTCACCGACTTCTGCGGCCGTGCGCATTGCGATCGAGGATGCTGGTTACTCCCTGGCCAGGTCCTGAGCACCGAGTCCTGGGCGCTGAATTCTGGACGCTGAGTTCTGAGCCCTCATCGGGCCATCCCGCACTAAATCTCCCGCAGCCCCTTGACCTCCTGACTCTCCCAGGATCCTGATTCCCCGGGCTCAGTGGAAGGAACACTATGAGCATCTCGCACCACCACGGCGACCATGTTGCCGCCGAGACCCACGGACAGACCATGCCCGACGATCACGCCCATTCGGCCCTTGACGAGGACCATCAGAAACACAGTCACGGAGAACATGCCGGGCACTCCACGGCGATGTTCAAGAACAAGTTCTGGGTCTCCCTGGTGCTCTCGATCCCGGTGGTCATCTTCAGCCCCATGGTGGGACACCTGCTCGGCTATGACCTCCCCGAGTTCCCCGGCGCTACTTGGATTGCCCCAGTTCTGGGCACCGTGATCTTCTTCTACGGCGGGATCCCCTTCCTCAAGGGCGGGCTCACTGAGGTGAAGTCCCGCCAACCCGGGATGATGCTGCTCATCGCCATGGCCATCACCGTGGCGTTCATCGCGTCCTGGGTCACCACCCTGGGAATCGGGGGCTTCAACCTCGACTTCTGGTGGGAACTGGCCCTACTGGTGGTGATCATGCTGCTGGGGCACTGGATGGAGATGCGCGCCCTGGGCGCGGCCTCCTCCGCCCTGGACGCTTTGGCTGAACTTCTGCCCGATGAGGCAGAAAAAATTGTCGATGGCGAGACCACCACCGTTTCCATCGCTGAATTGGCCGTCGATGACATCGTGTTGGTTCGCTCCGGAGCCAGGGTTCCAGCCGATGGGACGATCACCGAGGGTGCGGCCGCATTCGACGAGTCCATGATCACCGGAGAGTCCCAGGCGGTCTCCCGCGAGGTCGGCGACACCGTGGTCGCGGGCACGGTAGCCACCGACAGCGCTGTGCGAGTCCGAGTCGGGGCCGTCGGAGAAGACACCACTCTGGCTGGTATCCAGCGGATGGTCGCCGATGCCCAGGCATCCTCCTCCCGGGCCCAGGCCTTGGCAGACCGCGCCGCTGCCCTGTTGTTCTGGTTCGCACTGGCCGCAGGAATCCTCACTGCCATTGCCTGGACCATCCTCGGCAGCCCCGATGACGCGGTGGTGCGCACAGTCACCGTGTTGGTCATCGCCTGCCCCCACGCCCTGGGGCTCGCCATCCCGCTGGTCACCGCCATCTCCACCGAACGGGCAGCCCGCTCCGGAGTGCTGATCAAAGACCGGCTGGCGCTGGAACGGATGCGCACCATCGACGTCGTGCTCTTCGACAAGACCGGGACACTCACCAAGGGCGCTCATGCCGTCACCGGCACCATCGCAGCTGCCGGGACCAGCGAGGGGCGCCTGTTGGCCTACGCCGCAGCGGCGGAGGCCGACAGTGAGCACCCGGTGGCTCGAGCCATCGTCACCGCCGCCGGGGATCATGCGGAAGCCAAAGATCTAAGTCTGCGTGGGACCGGGTTTAGCTCCACCTCCGGCCGCGGTGTCACAGCCACCGTCGACGGCACGGAGATCACCGTCGGCGGACCCAACATGCTCCGGGAGCAGAACGTGGCCATCCCCTCCGAGGTCGCTGAGCACACCCAGGCCTGGACCGACCGTGGTGCTGGCGTCCTTCATGTTCTCGCCGACGGCGAGGTCATCGGGGCACTGGCACTGGAGGACAAGGTCAGGCCCGAATCTCGGGCCGCTGTGGCGGCCCTTCAGGCCCGTGGGGTGAAGGTCGCCATGATCACCGGGGACGCGAACCAGGTCGCCCAGACCGTAGGTGCAGAGCTGGGTATCGATGAAGTCTTCGCCGAGGTCTTGCCCCAGGACAAGGACACCAAGGTCGCCCAGCTGCAGGAACGCGGCAACACCGTGGCCATGGTCGGAGACGGCGTCAACGACGCCCCCGCCCTGGCCCGAGCTGAGGTTGGCATCGCCATCGGCGCCGGCACCGATGTAGCCATGGAATCCGCCGGAGTCGTCCTTGCCAGCAACGACCCTCGAGCGGTGCTCTCCATGATCGAGCTCTCCCGGGCCAGCTACACCAAGATGATCCAGAACCTCGTATGGGCCGCCGGCTACAACGTCGTCGCAGTTCCCCTGGCCGCAGGGGTCCTCGCACCCATCGGGTTCGTGCTCTCCCCCGCCGTCGGCGCGATCCTGATGTCAGCGTCAACCATCGTGGTGGCGCTCAACGCCCAGCTCCTGCGACGCATCGACCTCAACCCCGCACACCTAGCCGCCATCGAGGCACGTGACGAAAGCGCCCCGGATCCACGCCCGCGCACAGCGGTCTCCGCCTCCGCTTCCTGAGGTCGACCACCACCCAGTCTCCTCAGCTGGAGATCCGGCACGGAGAGGCGGGGACATCTGCACCGCGACCGAGAGCCTCCCTAGGTATGGATACTCAAAGGCGCCGTCTGTCAGATATCGGGAGCGTGGGTGGGCGGCCGGTCAGAGGAAGAGCTTGTGCGTCTGGCCCGGGTCGGTCTACCTCGATCCGCTGCGGGTCTACCCCAGTGCGCTGATGAGCTCGTCGCAGGCTGCCTCGCAGCGCCGGCAAGCTTCTGCGCACAAGCGGCAGTGCTCGTGCATCTCGGCGTGTTCCTCGCATTCCTGGGCACAGGCTCGGCATGCCTCTCGGCAGGCCTGCAACATCATACGGACCACGTCTTTGTTCTGCCCGGTGAGACGAGTCAGGATCCGACCAGTTGTCAGGCAAATATCGGCACAATCTTGGTCTGTGCTGATGCACGTCACCAAGTCACCAGCCATCGGTTCACTGAGACAAGCATCAGCGCACGCCGTGCAGGTCTGGGAACATTCAAAACACGCTGCAATACACGCCGCGAGCTTCTCCTGATCGATTCCGAGATCTCCCTTGGGATGAGCCTGAAGCATGGACCTCACGTGAGACATGATGTTCCTCTCGTCGCTGTGGGGCGCTTGCCATGAACCTCGGCCGGCACGGCGCCAGTGGATATGAGGCTACTGCTGCTACCCGCGTTTTTGAACCCGCGCAGGTCCTGCAAATGACATGGCCAACGACTGAACCAGCTCTCCCCGAGTGTCCGCACGTCTGTTCCGAGGAAGATCCACTCCGGGGTCGAGGACAAGGCGCCGACCGCGCAACGGTAACGGCTTACGCAGATGCCGGGTTAAGGATGTCCGTGGGGCGGGGCTCACCGTCCGCACAAGTCTCTGCAGTTGGGCCGAATGTCGGGTGTTACGTCCTGCCCAGGTCTTCCTGTGGTGCGCCGTAGAACCGACCCAGCGCGCTTGATCGGCTCACCCTGGGCGCCCATCACGACGAGCGCCCAGACAGTTTCAACCGGCATGCCCACTATCGCTGGCGAAGTGTTCGAGAATCTCGCGGTTTGAATCCCCTTGGACAGATAATCGGGTGGCGAGGTGCTGTGCTACATCATCCAGCGCTGATTGAAACAGCTCTCCGTCGAGCCGGGTTTCTTCGACGGGCGAATTTCGTGCGGTTGCGCTATTCAACTCGAGGTAGCCTTTCGTCCGGTCCCTGGAGAAGGTCCCGGACACTCGCTTTCAGTCTGGGACATGGGAGAGCTGGGGACTCGTGGTAGTCGGGAACTGGACGGCTTCTGTCTCTTCGGCGGTGGGGACTGAGCCTGCTTCGATGTCCTCGATCAGCTAGCAGTCCGTCAACGCAGCTGTTCACTCTCCTGCTCGTCGTTGTCGGAGTCCTCCCTCCGACGTCGGACGATGACCCATTGGGCCAGGATGATGAGCGCCGCCACCACGGCTGTGACCACCAACGTGAACGGGTCCGAGGACCCCCTGAGGATCAGGAACGGCACGAGCACCGCGACGTCGAGCACGATGGCCACCCACGGGATCCAGACCTTCGCTTTCACCTCTTCCTTGAGATGGCGGAGGATGCCGTAGTGGATCGCAATGTCCATGCAGAGATAAAGGATGGCCCCCAGCGCGGCGATCTGGGAGAGGTCGAACAGCGCCGCCATCACGATCGCCAGCCCGGCGGTGATGAGCAACGACTGGTGTTCGCGCCTGCCGGGCAACCCCGGCACCTGGCCCATATCGCGGAGCATGTCGTAGAGCTTGGAGACTGCAAACAGGCTCGCGATCAGTCCCGATACGGTGGCCACCACTGCGACGACCACGGTGAGCCCCACGCCCCACGCCCCGAACAGTGGTTCTGCCGCTTCGGCCAGCGCGTAGTCGCGTGCCTCGATGATCTGCGGCACGCTGAGGCTGCCGGTGACGGCGACGGTGATGAGCAGGTAGAGCACTGTGCACAGTGAGATCGAGATGACGATCGACCGGCCGAGATTGCGCTTCGGGTCTTTCAGGTCACCGCCCTGATTGGTGATGGTGGTGAAGCCCTTGTAAGCCAGGATGCACAGGGTGACCCCGGCGAGGAAGCCCAACCACCCCTGATCCGGTGTTGCACTCTCTGGGGAGACCAGCCGTCCCAGGGAGGACACGCCTGCGGCGAACAGTCCCGCGATCGCCAGCACCGCAATGCCGATGATCTTGATTGCCGCGGTGACGGACGCGGAGCGTTCCACCCAGCGGTTG
This sequence comes from Nesterenkonia sandarakina, assembly GCF_014138825.1. Lineage (NCBI taxonomy): Bacteria > Bacillati > Actinomycetota > Actinomycetes > Micrococcales > Micrococcaceae > Nesterenkonia > Nesterenkonia sandarakina. The sequence goes on from NZ_JACJIH010000001.1 coordinate 2,440,488, forward strand.
CCCACGACGTTTACCAGCGCCGCTCCCACTATGGCCAGGACTGCCAGGACTGGGACCCACAGCAAGGAGTCCTGCATCTCGAAGGGCCGCAACGCGTAGTTACCGAATGTACGGCCTAACAGGGACTGCGCCAGAACCATCGAGACATACATGAACAGTGAGAATGAACCAGCGATGACTCCAGGACCGTAGGCCGCCTTGAGTAGCATCGCGATCCCGCCCGAGGAGGGGTTCGCCATGGAATACCTGATGTAGGAGTAGGAGCTGAACCCCACGACGACGGCGCCGGCCAGGAAGGCCCAGGGGACCCAACCGCCGGCCAGCTCCGCCACCTGACCGATCAGCGCGAATATCCCCGCGCCGATCATCACCCCTGTTCCCAGGGCGACGGACCCCGTCAGGGACAGCTGCTGCCCGCCTTGCTGCTGCCTGTCCGTCTGGTGTTCGTGCGCCTCGTCGTGAGTCATGCTTCTCCTATGTGGTCCGGCGCGGTGTTCCGCGGTGTCAGCTGACCTCGATGGTGCCCATCATGCCGAGGTCCTCGTGGTCGAGGATGTGGCAGTGGTAGACGGTGCGGCCGCCGAAGTCCTCGAAGGCCACTCGGACCGTCACCTCCCCGAAGGCCGGGATGTTGACCACGTCCTGCCACCGCGGTCCGGAGACGTCGCGGGCATCTTCGCTCATGACCTGCATGGGCCACACGTGTAGGTGCATCGGGTGATCCATGGGACTGGAGTTGGTCAGGGTCCACTCCTCCACGGTGCCCACCTGGGCCCGCTGGTCAGTCCGCTCGGCGTCGAACTCGCGCCCGTCGATCGTGAAGGACATCATCCCCCCGGGACCGCCCATTCCTCCCATCCCACCCATCCCCATGTCCATGGCGAAGTCAATGGTGCGTCGGGCGCCGACCGGCTCATCGCGCAGATCCCGCAGGGCCGTGCCCGCGGGCACGGGCCCGGGCTCCCCGGCCGGATCCCCGGTGACCTCGAGGATGAGCAGGTCGATCGGCTCGTCGTCGCCGGGGCCGTCTCCGGGTGTGTCCCCGCCCATCATGCCGCCCATGCTCCCGCGGTCCACCGGGGCGGTGCGAAGCGTGGAGGTCCCCTCGCGGGTGTCCACCAGCAGCTCCACGCGGTTGCCGGGGGCCAGCGTCACCTCGGTTATCTCCACCGGCTCGGGCATCCGACCGACATCTCGGCCCAGCACTCGTAGCCCCTGCCCGTCCAGGGTCAGGTGCAGATACCGGGAAGGGCAGGCGTTGACGACCCGCCACAGCTCCCGCTCCCCCGGTGCCGCGGCGGCCTCAGGACGGACCTGGCCGTTGACCAGCACGGTCTCACCCTCCCGGCCCATCATCCGCTGCGGCGGGGAGACCTCGGTGAGGTTGCCGGAGCCGTCCAAGGTGATGTCTGAGACGACCAGGACGCGCTCCCGGGCCACGGGGACAGGATCCGGATCCTCGACGACGATGGCCCCGTAGAGCCCTGCCGCGATCTGGTCGGCCACGTGCCCATGCCTGTGCGGGTGGTACCAGTAGGTGCCGGGAGCGTGGTCCTGTGGCAGGACGTACTCATAGTCGAAGGACTCACCAGGTTCGATGCTCACGAAGGGGTTGTCCCCGTTGCCCTCGGGGGACACGTGCAAACCGTGCACGTGCAGGTTCGTCGGGGCCTCCAGGCCGTTGGTCATCGCCACCCGGAGGGTGTCCCCGCCCCGGACCCGCAGGGTGGGTCCGGGCAGCGAGGAGTTGAAGGCCTGCACGCTCGCCTCACGCGCCCCGATCCGCACTCGGGTGGGGGCGGCCTCCAGGGCCAGGTCCAGGACCCCGTCCCGGCTGGTCAGCACCTCGGGCTGCAGCAGCGCCCTATCGCCGCCGAGGGTCTCACCGCCGCGGCTGCTGGTCCACCACAGCCCGCCCGCGCCCACGGCCGCGGCACCGGCCCCGACCGCACCCAGGGCCAGCAGCTGCCGTCGCGTCAGCGGGCTCACCGGTCACCATCCTCCAGGGTCCGCAATCGTTCGTTGTACTCCTCCGTGCTGATCTCCCCGCGCGCGTAGCGCTCCTCGAGGATCTGTCGGGACCGGCGCGGGAGCGCCCCCGTCGCCGGAGCGGAGCCACCCTGTCGGCTCCCGTCGGTGGAACCGCCGGTGAAGGCCTTCACAAGCACGACCACCAGCACCACCGTTCCCACGATCAGCAGGATCCAGAAGAGCCACATCCAGCCCATTCCCGCTCCCATTCCGGTGTCCCACATCATCACGGTCCTCCTTCGTCGATCGACTCATCGCCCTCTGCCGGACGCGGCACGCATGTGATGACACCGCGCGATGGGGCGAGCAAATATCCTCTGACAGTTCTTGGAACATCCGCTCCATCTCGACCGAACTTTCTCGTGGCGACCTCCGGAGGCGGCCGCACTGTGAGCTCCCCTTTTTACTGCTTTGTGATGTCAGTCCTAATGGTGGCACCCTTTGCCGCTGACCCCTGGAGTCTTCATCAAATCTTGAGGATCCTGCGACCTGCGCTCTAAGTGCAGCAGACACTCTGGAACCAGTACCATCCCGGCACTCCGGGACCACAGCGACGACCATTGGGCGCAGGCTTCACGCTCCCTTACGGGACGGAAAGGAAGGGGCACAAGACATGAGTAGAACATCAGGAAGTGGAGCGGGGGCCACCGAGAATGCTTCTGTACGGTCTACGACCCGGTTGGTGGGCATCGATGCGGCACGCGGGCTGGCTCTGGTGGGGCTCATGGCCATCCATCTGTTGCCGGCGTGGAATGAGGAGACCGGGGAGGCCAGCTGGTCCTGGCGGCTGTTTTCCGGGGACTCGGCGGCGTTGTTCGCGCTGCTGGCCGGGGTGGGTCTTGCGCTGACTTCCGGCGGCCGGAACCCGCATCAGGGTAGGAGGATGGCAGCCGATCGGGTGGGGCTCGTCGTGCGGGCACTGCTGATCGCAGTCGTTGGTCTGTGGATCGGAACTCTGATGCCGCAAGACCCTCCGGCCTACAGCATCTTGGTCTACTACGGGATGTTCTTTCTTCTGGCGATCCCGTTCCTGCACATGGGCCCGAAGGCGCTCTTCGCCTCGGCGGCGGTGTTTGGGATCGTGTCCCCTGTGCTCATGCAGAATCTTGCTAGCGAACTGCCTGCGTGGAGCTCGTATAACCCCACGTTCATCGACATGGTGACCGAGCCCGGGGCGATCGCTTCTCAGCTGCTGCTCACCGGTACCTACCCGGCGCTGCCTTACATGGCGTATCTGCTGGTCGGTCTGGGGCTGGGTCGACTGAATCTGCGGGAGACCGCGTTGCAGGTCCGGGTGTTGGTCGTGGGAGTGGGGCTGACGATCTTCGCGTACTTCACGTCATCCATCCTGCTTTACGCCTTCGGTGGGTACCAGCGGCTGCTGAGTGCTTCCGGGATGAGTGAGTACGAGCTAGATCAGGTCCTGACCTGGGGCCCGGACTCGTTGCCGGCCTCGACCGGGTGGTGGTTGGCGATCACCACACCACACACCAACACTCCGTTGGCGATCATGGCCAGCCTCGGGGTGAGCCTGACCGTGCTGGGAGTGTTCCTACTGATTGCTCCCAAGGTCGGCAAATGGTTGTTGCCTCTCTCCGCGATGGGCGCGATGACCTTCACCCTGTACACCGCCCACCTGGTGGCCCTCTCGGCCGAGGTCCACTACAGCCAGCCCTACCTGTGGTTCCTGATCCACCTGGTCGCGGCAGCCCTATTTGCGGTGGTGTGGCAACGGTCGCTGGGGCAGGGGCCGTTGGAGAAGGTGGTCAGCACCAGCGCGAAGGGCACTCGACGGTTGGTGTCCGGAGCTGAAGGTCAATCTCGAAACGTCGCCGGTGGTCGGGGCAGCCAGACCTGAGCCCCCGCGTCTGCAACACGGAGGACACCCTGCTCCGGCACATGCGTCCCAGTGGCGGGGCGGCCCGTGAGACGCGTGAAGGGTGCCCCGATTTACTGCGGGGCTGGGGTGCGGGGAATCCGGATGTGGAAACTGGCTCCGTGACCGAGCCCGTCGCTGGTCGCCTCCAGGGTTCCGCCTTGGGCTTCGACCAGGGATTTGCTGATCGCCAGCCCCAGCCCTGAGCCTGCGCGGTGGGCTTCACGGCCAGTCTCGACGCGGTAGAAGCGCGCGAAGACATTCTGAAGGTTCTCAGGGCTGATGCCTTCCCCGGTGTCGGTGACGGTGATGGTGACCGCGTCTGGTGTGTTTTCGGTGTGCACGGTGATGGCACCTCCGGGCGGTGTGTGGCCCAAAGCGTTCTCCAGCAGATTGCCCAGCACCTGACCCATGCGTTCCGGATCCAACGGCACTGGTGTTGAAAGCGGGCCGGCGCTGCTGGCTGCCACCGTGATGTTCTTGTCCGCTGCGGCGGGCTCGATGGCCGCGACCGCCTGAGCGGCCAACGCACCCGGGTCCTGGAGGGTGAGCTGCAGCTTGGCCGTGGCCTCCTCGTCGGCGGTGAGCTGCCGGATATCACGAGCGAGGCGTTCCATGCGGGCGATCTGCGCGTTGAAGATCCCGATCGTCCGGGCATCCCACTCCACGACCCCGTCTTCGATCCCCTCCAGATGGCCCTTGAGGCTGGCCAAGGGGGTGCGCATCTCATGGGCCAGATCGGCCAATAGTTGACGCCGAGTGTTGTCTACGGCGGCGAGTCTGGTAGCCATGTCGTTGAAGGAAGTCGCTAGAGAGTCGAACTCCGGGCCCAGCTTCGTGGAGGTGACGTCGACCTCGTAGTTGCCAGCAGCAACTTCCTTGGCGGCGGTGCTGAAGGAGGACAGGGAACGGCCGATGGTGCGGTAGAGGTAGAAGCTGAGCAGCCCGGCGATGAACAAGGCTGGCAGCCCGCCGATGACCAGAGCGGTCAGAATCACCGAGCGGAAGGCATCTTCGAGGTGGACCAGCCCGGTGGCTTCATAGGCGTGACCGGCCTCGACAAGTTCGTGGTAGAACATGGAGGGCCCCACGAGCACAGCGGTGGCCACCACGATGATCAACCCGATCACCAGCACTGCGGTCTGGGCCAGCATCAGCCGGACCGTCAGCGGGCCCCATGACCACACGCGGTCGTTTTGAATGGAGCTCATCGGCCAGTGCCCATCCGGTACCCGACCCCACGGATGGTGTGGATGAACCTTGGGTCAGAGGCATCATCGCTGAGCTTCTTCCGGATGCGTCCGATGTGGACATCTACTAGATGATCCTCCCCGGTCCAAGCGGTGTCCCAGACCAGCTCCACCAGCTGAGCCCGGGATAACACCTGGTGCGGGTGAGTAGCTAGAGACACCAGCAGATCAAACTCGATCCGGGTCAGCGCCACCGGTTCGCCTCCCAGCTGCACTCTGCGGGCTGCCTCATCAACCACCAAGTCCTCGATCACGAGCTTCTGACCTGGAGCATCCGGCGCGGTGAGTGCTTCCGTGTCGTGGGTGCGGGCTCTGCGCAGCATGGCCTGGACCCGGGCGACGAGCTCCCGGGGGCTGAAGGGCTTGGTCACGTAGTCGTCAGCCCCTACCGAGAGCCCGATGATCTTGTCGATCTCATCATCCCGGGCGGTGAGCATCAGCACGTGGCAGTCCGAAATGGTGCGCACCTGCCGACACACCTCGATCCCGTCGATGCCGGGCAGTCCCAGATCTAACACCACCACGTCCGGGTCGAAGTCGCGCACCGCGGCGACCGCTTCGGTGCCGTCATGGCGCACCGCGACATCCAATCCTGCTTTGTGCAGATACCCCTCTATCAGCCGGGCCAGATCGACTTCGTCGTCGACCACGAGGATCCGACCGGTCTGTGCTGGGTTCATCGGTGCTCCTTGATCGAGGTGGGACCACGCGTTCGGCCTGGGACCTGACGCGGGCCGTGCCCGGACAACTCCGCCGTGGCTCTCACTTCCCAGCGATGGTAATTAGCATGGTCGCACCCGGGGGGTCGTCTAATCGGCAATCCTTCCAAGCTTCGTCAGCACTGCCCACTGGCTTCCCATATCCCGTTCACGACCCGCCACAACCACCGCTAGAACCCGCAGCATGTCTACATACCGTAAACCTGAACCGCTCAGGGTTAGCTTGTTCTCGTGCACACGTCGGCGCCCGTAAGCCGGTCGCTCACCGTGCACTCCCCCACCCCAAAACCAGCCCGTACAAACTCTGGGTGTGATTTTCGTAGATAAATGGCGGCGATTTTTCGGAGTTAAATGGCGCACGGGTCGTCGCCTGAGTGATCAGCAGGGGCCACGGAACCTACGTCGGTGCCGCCTATAGGGGGCCTCTGCTGGAACTTCCGCAGCGGGGTGGTTCTTGGGTACGGGCAGCGGAGGCTGAGGAACCAGGCGAGGGAGGAGCCGGACCTAGGTGACCGTGCCGACGACCGCGACCAGGGCGAGGGTGGCCATCATCAGCGGCACCGCCAACGCCTCCGTTAGCTCCATCACCCGCCGGGCGGCGGCGAAGCGTGTTGCCAGGTACTGGGTGATGGCGGCCAGAGTCAGGGGTGTGAGGATCAGCAACAGGAACGCCTCGATGAACGGGGTTACGTCGATGACGTCGAATAGTTCCGGTGCTATAAACAGGCCCAAGTAGAGCGGCAGTAGCAGCATTTGCACGAGCATCACGTGCGGGTATTGCGTGGCTGGGAGGCGGTGGGGTCAGAGACCGAAGGCCCCGCCGCTGATGAGGATAAAGACCCCGAGGCCGATCAACACGATGGGGAACAGTATGTGCTCCCAGCGTTCCAGCACCTCGGCGATCGGGCGGCGGGTGGCGACGAACTTGGCCAGTCCCACCAGCACCGCCACCAGCACCAGAAACACGATGCAGTAGGCGACCACGGCGCCCGGACCGACGCTGAGGAAGACCGGGACGTAGACGCCGATATTGTCCCCGCCATTGGCGAAGGTCACCCCGGCCACCGTCCACACGGCGACGTTCTTGCCCTCGACCTTGGCGTCATCGTCATCATCGTCATCATCACCGCCGCGCCAGGCGTTCCACGCCACCCACAGCCCCAGGCCCAGCGGGATAAGCCCAAAGTATGGAATGACCTCAGGGGGCAAGAACTCCCGGGCTCCCAGCGACACGAGCACGGCGGCGCCCAGGATGCCGGCGAACCCGAGATACTGCCCGGCCAGGATCCGCGCGGTGGTCCCGCGTTGGCCCGCGCCGCGGGCGAAGAACAACGAGAGCACGATGACGTCGTCGATGTTCGTGACCAGGAACAGGCCGATCGCCTGCAGGATCGAAGACAGGATCACGCGCCCACCCCCGTGGCGCAGCAACCCGGCACCGAACAGACCGGGTCCAGGCACGGGGCGCTCTCATCCACCGCCAGAGTGATATCGACCAGCGCGGTCAGTGCCCGCGCCAGGTGCGCGTCGGCGATCTCATACCGGGTCTGGCGTCCCTCGGTCACGGCGACCGCGATGCCGCAGTCCCGCAGGCAGGCCAGGTGATTCGACACGTTCGAACGAGTCAACTCCAGGTCCCGAGCCAGCTCCGCCGGATAGGCCGGTCCTTCCATCAGGGTCAGCAGAATCCGGGACCGGGTTGGGTCGGCCATCGCCCGACCCAACCGGTTCATCACATCAACACGAGAGGCAATAGTCAGCATCTACTGAACTATACAGTAACTAATGAACTGACAGAGCGGATTAGAAAGCTATAGCTTTCTAAGACACGGCCGTGTCGTCGAAATCACGACGGCAGGTCTGTGAGTCGTAGCGATAAATGGCGGTCTTCTGACACCGATATCTGTCGCTTAGATCGACAGCACTGGGATGATGCACTGGACACTTGGCAGGCGCACGCGGAGTGACAGGCTCTGCACTGTCCGGGCAGGTCGCTACGTACTGCAGTGAACCTGCCAGGACGTTCCTCAACACTTTCCAATTTGCGGAGGATTCCTTCGACCTCGCGCAGTCGGTGAGCACCGAATGTGGAATCTCGACCGATCAACGGTCCAGTAACCTCTCATAAGCCTGAAAGCCTATTCAAGGAACCTTCGGAAACTCGCGGTGTTCTATCTATGAACTCCACACCATGCCCGGCCGTATCGCAGAGTTCTTCTTATCTCAGGTCAGAGCATCGAGCCCAGGTCAGACCCGACCGAAGGGTAAACCGCCGGAGAGGACCTCAATTCGCGCGCCGTGAGCCCGTACTTCATGGCCAGGCTGATCGTGTTGACCAACTCGGCAACACCATGTCCGAACAGATGAGCCCCCACGATGCGATCACTCGATCGATCAACGAGGATCTTGACCGCCCCCGCCGTCTCGCCGACTCGATACTGGGAGAACCACCGGCTGGTATCGGTATACCTGACCTCGATATCCATTCCGCGCGCCTGGGCTTCATCTTCGAGCACACCCACCCTAACGAGCTCCGGGATCGTGAAGACCGCCGTGGGAGTCCCCGCATAGTCAGGCACAGCATTTCCTGACTTCAGAATGTTTGATGCCGCAACCTTGGCTTCCAATACGGCCACGGGGGTCAGTGGCATCCCTTCAGTATCCGCAGCATCACCGGCGGCATACACGGCGGAATTCGTGACCGACTGCAGATCAGCCGACACGTCGATGCCTCCTGGACCATACGCCACACCTCCAGCCTCAAGATCAAGCCTGGACAGATCAGGGACACGTCCTGCCCCATGAACGACAAGGTCCACCTCAATCATCGACGCGACGCCCTGCTGTTGAAGGTGCACCTGATACCCCGCGGGTGTCTCTTCCACACCGGTCATGCTGGTACCCGATTGCACGTCGACACCACACTCGGCGCCACGTCGGACCAGCAGATCCACCAGATCAGGGTCAAAGCCCTTCAACGGTCGCGATCCACGGTCGATGATGATCGGTCGGGACCCGGCGCGTGCTGCGATATGAGCGAATTCGAAGGACACGAACCCGCCTCCGACAAAGAGGACCCGCGGAGGAAGACTCTCGAGATTCAAAAACGCGGTGCTGTTGATCAGGTGCTCGTGGCCAGGAAAATCAAGCGACACAGGCGTGGCACCGGTCGCGATCAGGATCTTTGTTGCGTGATACTCCACCCCGGAGACCTCAACTTCGGTCGGGCCGGTGAACACTGCGGTGCCGTGGAGTGTCTGCACCCCGTGCGTCTTGAGCCCGTCTTCCATGCTGGCGGGCACCCCATCGGTGAAGCCGTGCTTATGCTTCATCAGCTGCGCCCAGTTCACCGATAGGCCCCCCTCATCGATGCCTTTATCCCCCATGAGATGTGCCGCCTCGAGGATCTCAGCTCCTCGGCGCAGAATCTTCTTCGGGTCACACCCCCGCAAGGCACAGGTGCCACCATAGGGAAGCGAGTCCACGATGGCCACACGCCATCCCTGGGACGCGCACTTGGTCGCTGCCGCGATTCCCGCCATCCCGGCACCAATAACCATCAGGTCGTACTTCTCGGGCTCCTCGTGCTTCCTCGTCATATCTACACCTTCTTTGAAGCGCCTCGACCGTCACGCAGCGGGGTGAATGGGATCCTCGGGACTCAGGATTTATCTCGGCGTGAACTCAGCGTCTGCTAGCGCTGCGCGCAGCTGCTCCATGGTCGGGGCCCCGGCCATCCCCTCAGGACTCACATACCGGCGACACGACAGGCCCACCGCAGAAGAGGCCTCAGCGAATCTGTCGAAACCATCGATCAAAACGCTTGGGGAACCATGAAAGCCAACCAGCTCAGCCTCAGCATCGCTCTCTACCAGCTGCATACTCAGACTGATGTCGGAGCGCTCAGCACACAGCGCCTGGAGCCGCTCATGGGCGATCTTCCAATTGGGGCATCCCTCAAAGTACTGCAGCACGATTTCCATGACCTGACCTTAAACCTTGCAGTCAGGTACAAGGTCAAGTCATAGGATGGGAGGGTGCTTATCGGAGAACTCAGCGCCATCACAGGTCTCGGACGTCAGACGATTCGCTTCTATGAACGCCAGGGCCTCTTGCCGGAACCAGCGCGAACGGGTGGCGGCTACCGTCGCTATGACGACCATGCCGTCGCACGGCTGCGGTTTATCCGTGCCGCCCAGGCTGCCGGCCTGAGCCTGAGCGAGGTACTGGACACGATTGAGCTCCGCGAGACAGGCCAGACCCCTTGTGGACACGTCTCAGGTCTTCTCGAAGAGAAACTCGCCGATGTCCGGGCACGCCAAATTGAACTTCAGGTGCTAGCCGCTGATCTCGAACAGACCCTTCTGGCAAGCCAGAAACTGGACCCGGCAGACTGTAGAGACGCTGAGGTGTGCCACATCGTAACGGCCTCCAAATCCTCCTAATCAGGAGATATGAGTCGTAGCGCTAAATGTCACTCCTGCTGCACCTGAGCGGGTCATCACTAACGAGCGGAAAAGGCTCAGATAGCCGTCCCGTTTCCTTGGTTGCGGGACACCCTTGACCCACAATCGGTCGACCACGCAACCATCGGCGCGTCTGCATCCCACAAGTAGTACCCATTAATGTGTCTCGCTTGGGCCGTACGGTTTTGATTATTGGTACTCTCGGTCCATGGAATTGGGATATGCGCGGGTCTCGACAGCGAAGCAAGACCTCGATCGGCAGATCGATGCGCTGCGCGAGGTCGGTATCGCAGCTGAGCGGATCTATGTGGACAAGAAGTCCGGGTCTACCGTCAACCGGCCCGGACTCACTGCTGCGCTGGAGTATGCCCGCGAGGGGGATGTGATCGTGGTCCACACTCTGGACCGGCTGGGGCGCACTGTGCGGGACACGTTGAACCTGATCCATGACCTCGCTGAGAGGGGAGTGGGGGTCCGGAATCTGGTCGATCCGATTAAGGTCGACTCCTCGAACCCGGAGGATCCGATGGCGCAACTAGCCGTGGTGCTGCTGGCCCTGTTCGGACAGATGGAACGGACTTACACGGTGGAGCGCGCGGCGCACGCGAGGGCAGTGGCGACAGCAAAGGGTCGCCGGGTGGGCCGGCCTTCGGTGGTGGACCCGGACAAGCTGGCCTACGCGGAGCACCTGCGCGAGTCCGGGCACACGATCGCGGAGATCGTCACTAAGACTGGAATCACCAGGACGAGTCTGTATCGGCACCTGCCACCACGCCCAGCTGAATCTGCAACCGCTGAACCCGAACCCCCGACCGTCTCCGGTCAATAGATCTGACCTCTCCATGTCGGGCGCTGATATGTGGGACCGGACTCAGTTCTCGGATTGGGCGATGAGTTGGGCCGCGTGATCGCGGAGGTATTCGCGTAGTTCCGGAAGGGCGAACTCGAAGCGACCATATGTGGCGGCGGGTTGGATCATGCCGGCCCGAATGAGTCGATCCCGGTAGACGCTGATGTAGTTGCTTCCTTCGCCCATACGGGTCTGCATATCGATGGCGCGAGTTGGTCCGCTGTCTTGAGACATATGCGTCAGGAAGGTGCGGTCCACTGGGGAGAGGTCGGCCAGGGCGGGGGCGTGAACGAGGTCCCCGAGTCGCTTTCGAGCTTTGTCCCGCCCGGCGGCAACGTGGGAGCTGGTGACTTCACCAGTCTTGCCGATGCGCCAGGTGTGGTAGCCAACGAGCTGGATCATGAAAGGGTAGCCCCCGGTTGCCTGCGCGCACTCCATGGCCACTTCGGGCGAGACGCTGCGGCCTGCTTCGGTAAGAGTCTGCTCGAAAGCTGCTGCGACGCTGTGCAGCGGGACTTCCTCTAAGGAGGTGCGTTCGGCTCGACGCATGAAGGTGCTGACTTTGGGGCGCTGGGCGTTATCAGAGATCATCCTCTCGACAGCCTGGGGGATCCCGGCCATGAGAAGCCCGACAGGGCGGTCTTCCCTGATCAGGTGCTGGGTAATAGCGGTCAGTTCCTCGAGCTCTGATTGAGGGATGGTATGGATCTCATCGACGGTAATGATCAGCCCGGTCTCACCGTCATGGACATCGAGGGCATCGCAGAGCATGCCGATCTCCTCACGCAGTCCAGGTGCCGCTCGGGCGGGGGACTCTAGGTCCAGGTTTGCGCCACCTAGGGGTCCCAGGCTGATTCCTGCTCCGGTGATTCTCCGACGAGACGGTGCGCCAAGTTCTTCGCGGTGCCGTCGCACCGCGCTGGTGAGTCGCTGGATCAGTTTCGGTGTGGCGGTCTCGTCGATGACGATCCAGCCCTGCTGTCGAGCCCGGCGCCCCATCTCGGTGAGCATGACGGTCTTTCCGACTCCTCGGGCTCCGGTGATGAACTGCAGCAGATAGGGAGAGCCAGCGCCGTCTTCTAGAGCTTCATCGAGATCTTCTAGTACGGAGTCACGACCGACAAGCACCGGTGGGGTCGCTCCGGCAGTGGGTTTGAAGGGATTGCGGGCCATTGTGTCTCCAGAGCGTCAGGGTGCATGTCTACCTTTGAGTCCTTTATAGCCTTTATAACTGGAGTCGTCCATGCGTGTACCGACTCTTTCGGGGCAGCTGATCAATGCAGGGGTCGTCTCAGCTGTCTTCTTCCAGCAGGCCCGAAGCCGGAGTCGGGGGCAAGCACAGGTGCAGACAGGAGTAGCCGTGTGAAGGAGCACGTGAGAAAGGCGTAGCTTTGTAAGACGCTGAGCAAGAGCTCTATCGTGCAACCCGACTCCGCAGTGGACTTGAGAAACCGGAGGTCAGGATCAATCCCGGCAGGGGAGTAGCCCAGCGCCGCTAGATTCCCCTCCATAGCTCGTTGCGCCTCGGTGCCCTGAGCTTGAGCTTCGGCGGCAACGTCAGCCAGCAGGTGAAGCGTTGCCGGGATGTCCAAGGTGCCGGTTTTCTTGTTATCGCGTCAGTGTTTGGACGAAACGGTTATCAGGCTCGTGCTAGTCGAGTGAGACGCGAACCGGAGCTGAGAGGAAACCCGCGTTGATCTCCAGATGGGTGATCTTCGCATCTGAGGGGACGTCGAAGTACAACCGACCTTCAATCGAATTTCCTGGGTTGATTTGATCCAAGATGGAGATTGCACCATCTGAGGCGCCGTAGAAGGTTGCTTCTGAGGAATAGCTGAACTCACGGTCTTGGTCGTCCACGGCCACGAAGTTCCCAGCGAAGAAGTAAGCGGCGCTGTCGCCCCCGTTTGTCACAACGAGGTCGATCGGAATGTACTCACCTTGGGCTTGGGTGTTGAAGAACTCGTCGCCAATTGAGGTAGACCTGTCGGAGACACCCGTGATCATGACGATCCAATCGTTGACCTCAAACTCGTCGCCAGTGGTGAAATTCTCTCCGCCGTCAGCTTCTGATTCAGCTACCAGCTCGCCTTCGTCGTTTTGTTCCGGAGTGTCCTCTTCGCGAGCTGCGCCACCTTCTTCAGTTTCTTGATCTGCTGACTGCTCCTCCACCGCTTCGCCATCTGTTTCTCGGTCCTCGGAACTTGCCGGGCTCTCCTGGGCGGAGACGTCTGGATCGCGCTCGTTCTGTTGAGAGTCATCATCGCCAGAAGCTATGAGGGCGCTGAAGATGAGAAAGCCGATGGTTGCGATCAATACACCAAGACCCCCAGTGACGATCCCGGTGATGGCCTGGCCTCGTCCGCGGCGCTTGACAAGCGCGAGGATGCCTAGCACGACCGCCAGTGGGCCTAGGAGAAAGGTGAGAATTGCGATGAGTGGAATGAAAGATAAGACCAGGGCGACGATACCCAGCACCATGGCCGCGATAGCCATTCCTTTTGGTTCCGGTGGGGGAGGGTGAACCGGATAGGTCGGTTGAGGCGGTTGAGGCCAGTGTGGTGGAGTGCTCATAGGACTAGTCACCTTCGACGTGAGTGGCCTCGTATTCGCGCGGCGCGAGGGGTGTGGAGTTTTAGAAAGGATACCTGAACTGCTTTAGTTCTCTCGGAGCAGCTGGTCGGTCTAGGGCTTGGTGGCACCGGAATTGTCTGTGTCCTATGCCGTGGTCTACCGGGGCGTCCGCTGTCTCACCGTCATTGCAATTATTTTTATTTGGCGCGTATTTTCGCTGCGGCCTGTGGCCCCTACGATGCGTCGCTAACCAATAGCTATTTGAGGCGCGTTGACAGTTCACCGTGCGCTGTATAGTCCAGTGCATGCTGACTATCGCTTCTCGTATGGATGTGATGAACCGGTTGGGTCGTGCTTTGGCCGACCCCACCCGGTCGCGACTTCTCCTGGTGTTGCTCGAGCGTCCGGCCTATCCGGCGGAGCTAGCGAGCGACCTGGGACTGACGCGCTCGAACGTATCGAACCATTTGGCGTGCCTGCGGAACTGCGGCATCGTGGTCGCCGAGCCCGAAGGTCGCCGGACCCGCTATGAGATAGCAGATCCACACCTGGCACAGGCGCTGGCGGCGCTGCTCGAGGTCACCCTCGCTGTGGACGAGAACGCCCCGTGCCTCGATGCTGCGTGCTCCGTGGCCGGATGTTGCACCGCGGAGGCAAGCGCGTGATCCTGGCCTCCATCCTGCAGGCGATCGGCCTGTTCGTCGCCACCAACATCGACGACATCATCGTGCTCTCTTTGTTCTTCGCTCGCGGCGCAGGACAGCGTGGAACCACCGCCCGGATCTTCGTGGGCCAGTATCTGGGGTTCGTGGGCATCCTCGGCGCGGCCGTGCTCGTCACCCTGGGCGCAGACGCGTTCCTGCCGCCGGAAGTGATCCCGTACTTCGGATTGATCCCACTGGCGCTAGGCCTATGGGCCGCCTGGCAAACCTGGCGCAATGACGACAACGACGATGACGACGAAGCCAAGGTCGCTGGCAAGAACGTCGGCGTCTGGACCGTCGCCGCAGTAACCTTCGCCAACGGTGGCGACAACATCGGCGTGTACGTCCCGGTTTTCCTCGCCGTGGGGCCCGCGGCCGCGATGGCCTACTGCATCGTCTTCCTCGTCCTCGTTGCGATCCTGGTCATGCTGGCCAAGTTCGTGGCGACCCGTCGGCCGGTCGCGGAAGTTCTCGAACGCTTCGAGCACATCCTGTTCCCGATCGTCCTCATTGGCCTTGGCATCGTCATTCTGATCAGCGGCGGAGCCTTCGGACTCTGATCAACCGGACGCGACCATGATCCACCAATTGCAAGCACTCGTGTCCCACCGCCATTGAGCGACCACAGAAGACCGCCACCGAACGACCAAAACCACACTATATGGGGTGGTTTTGGGGTGGGGGAGTGCCCGGTGAGCGACCGGCTTACGGGCAGGCCGCGACGACAGTCTTGATGGCATGAACACCCCTCTCGACTTCAAATGCGCCGTAAACCCCTACGCGGCATTAATTTCCGAATGAGATTAGGACAGATCTGAAACTCTGAAACGTAGACGGGCCAATCGTCTGAACGAGACCATGACGCCAAGCCACGGAGAGGCATCATCGTGTCCGGCCGAGAAAGGATGTGCCGGGGAATTGTGTGGGTCAGGATTTGACGAGTCGGGTTATTGCGGCGAAAGCTTCTCGCATTTTGTCGTCGGCCTCTTCTCCACCCTTCTCCACGGCTGCTGCTACACAATGCCGGAGGTGGTCATCGAGGAGCCACAGGGCGACGTTTTCTAATGCGGAGGTGGCTGAGCTGATCTGGGTCAGGATATCGATGCAGTAAGCGTCCTCGTCGATCATGCGGTGGATTCCGCGGGTCTGACCCTCGATGCGTTTGAGGCGGGCGAGGTAGCGGTCCTTCTCGCTGATGTAGCCATGGTCTGCTGGGGTCGAGTCGGTCGTGGGGGTCATCGTGGTTCTCTCCTGCTCTGTGTCTTGCTGAGTCTTATGAACGGTCGAGGATCCGATTGGTGCTGGATTGCGGTGTGAGGTCAAGGCGGCGCAACAGTTGAGCATTCAAGGCTACGACAACTGTAGAGGCCGACATCAGGATCGCGCCGATACTCATCGGGAGCACGAATCCGACGGGCGCCAACACGCCGGCGGCCAGCGGCACCGCGGCGAGGTTATAGCCAGCAGCCCACCAGAGGTTCTGCTTCATCTTTCGGTAGCTGGCGCGGGAGAGTTCGAAGACCGAAAGGACCGATCGTGGGTCTGAGGAGGCGAGGATCACCCCGGCGGACCCGATGGCCACGTCGGTGCCCGCGCCGATGGCGATACCGACATCGGCCTGTGCCAATGCGGGAGCGTCATTGACACCGTCGCCGACCATGGCGACTTTTCGCCCCTCGGCCTGGAGTTCGGCGACCTTGGCGGACTTCTCCTCCGGCCGCACGCCGGCGAACACTCGGTCGATGCCCAACTCGGCGGCCACATTTTCGGCCACAGCCTGCGCATCTCCGGTGATCATCACCACCTCTGAACCGGCGGCATGGAGAGCCGCGACAGCGTCACGGGACTCGGGCCGGATCTCGTCAGCCAAACGGAGCGCTCCGATGACCTCGTCATCTGCCAGCACATGAAGAATGATCGCGCCCTCTTCCCGCCATTGTTCGGCGATTGAGAGCTCCTTTTGGCCGTGTTGCTCGAGGAGGTAGGGGCCGCCGACCTCAACAACAACTCCATCAACGGTGGCTCTGACCCCCACAGCCGGGGATGAGGAGAAGTCGTTGGCCTTAGGCACGTTCAGGCCGCGGGTGCTTGCGGCTCCTACGATTGCCCGGGCCAGAGGATGCTCACTATCGGATTCTGCAGCTGCCGCCAGTCCCAACACGTCGGCTTCCTGGAGGTTCCCTGCCGGGTGAATGCTGGTAACGGTGGGTTCGCCCTTGGTCAGAGTCCCGGTCTTATCGAAGAGCACTGAGTCTATGGTGCGCATGGACTCCAGCGCGAGGCGGTCTTTGACCAACACTCCACCGCGAGCGGCGCGTTCGGTGGCGATAGAAACCACCAGCGGGATCGCCAGCCCCAATGCGTGGGGGCAGGCGATGACCAGGACAGTGATGGTGCGCACTACGGCAGCATCCGGCATACCAAGGAGGGCCCAGACCAACGCGGTGACCAGGGCCGCACTTAAAGCAAACCAGAACAGCCAGGCTGCGGCGGTATCGGCGATACGCTGTGCCCTGGAAGATGATGCCTGGGCTTCAGAGACGAGTTTCTGAATACCTGCCAGAGCGGTGTCTTCGCCGATCGCAGTGACTTCGACGCGCACCCCGGAATCGGTCGCCACGGTCCCGGCCACGACGTGTTCGTTGGTATGACGGCGCACCGGCTTCGACTCCCCGGTCACCATCGACTCATCCATCGAGGCGCTGCCGTCGATGATCTTCCCATCGGCCGGCACCGAAGAACCTGGTCTCACGATCACCACATCGCCGACGACGAGGTCAGCTGGGGAGATCTTCACGATGTCCTCGCCTTGGACTTTCTCGGCCTCATCGGGCAGGAGTGCTGCCAGGGAGTCTAATGCGGAGGTGGTCTGAGCCAGGGAGCGCATTTCGATCCAATGGCCCAGCAGCATGATGACCACCAGCAGGGCCAGTTCCCACCAGAAGTTCAGCTCATGATCCAGGATCCTCAGCGTCGCGCCCCAGGACGCGAAGAAGGCCACGGTGATGGCGAGTCCGATGAGCAGCATCATCCCGGGTTGCCTGGCGCGAATTTCCGATATTGCGCCAGTCAGGAACGGTTGACCACCCCAGAAGTAGATAATCGTGCCTAGGACGGGGGACACCCACCACACCCATGTGGTGTCCGGGAGTTGGTAACCGAGCAAGTGGGCGAACATCTCATTGAACGCCACGACCGGCACCGCCAGGACCAACATGATCCAGAACAACCGGCGGAACTGACCGACGTGGTCTCCGTGGTTGTCGTGATTGTGCCCAGCGTGACCGCCGTGTGTTTCGTGCCCAGCGTGGTGCTGGCCTTCGTGCCCACGGTCCTCACGTTCATGCCCATCGTGGTCGCCATGACCGGTTGGGTGAGCGCGCCGATTGTGATGACCACTGTGCTCGTCGTGAGAATTGCGGTCAGGTGCTTGATGTGATCGTGATGACGGCTGATTCATGCTGGGGTCTCCTGCGTGCTGGTGGTGCTAGAGCCAGGGGTCGGTGTGCCCCAGAGAGAGTTGCCTCCTGGGGCACACCGAATGGGCGAAGGGCTTGCTATGCGGTAGCGGCGTAGCGGTCGGGGTCAGCGTCGAAGAGCGGTCCGCAACCATCACAGCACAGCCAGTAACGCTGACCCTGATAGTCGCGGTAGAGCCCGACCTCTTCAGCCTCAGACTTGACCACCGGAGTGCCAGCCATGACCGGACACGCGGCGAGATTATCGCCGGAGGTCTCCGCGAGGTCCTCGGTCTTGGGGGTGTGACCACAACACCCTCCGGATGCAGTGTTCCCTCCGGGGCGGTCGTCGGCGATGGGGTTCTCCTCGTAGGGGTGGTTATTGAGGTGGATATCTGGGCTCATCATGTGTTCCTCTCTGTCATTGTGTCGTTAGGGGGTCATCGGTTCACGTGAAGGGGTAGCAGCCGCGGCCGGGGTGCTGCTCTGGTCAGCTTTGGCTTTGAAAGTGCGTAGCCGCAGGCTGTTTGAGACCACCGAGACACTCGAGAAGGCCATTGCCGCTCCGGCGAGCATCGGGTTGAGCAGTCCCAAGGCAGCGATCGGGATCGCTAGAGTGTTATACCCAAACGCCCAGAACAGGTTCTGCTTGATTGTGCGCAGCGTTCTGCGCGCTAGCCGGATAGCGTCTGCGGCTGCGCGCAGATCCCCACGGACCAGGGTGATGTCAGCGGCCTCAATGGCCACATCCGTCCCGGTGCCCATCGCCAGACCCAAATCAGCCTGAGCCAAGGCCGGGGCGTCATTGATCCCATCCCCGACCATCGCCACCACCTTTCCTTCACGCTGAAGGCGCACGACGACATCGACCTTGTCCTTGGGCAAGACCTCGGCGATCACCTGGTCGATACCTACCTGGGCAGCGACCTGCTCGGCCACAGTCTGGTTATCTCCAGTCAGGAGCACCGGGGTCAGGCCGAGTTCCTTGAACTGCGCGATCGCGTTTGCGCTGGTGGGTTTGACCTGATCCGAGACCACCAGCACTCCTCGGGCCTGACCATCCCAACCCACAGCGATCGCGGTTTTGCCCTCGGACTCGGCTGCCTGCTTGGCTGCCTTTAGTTCCTCATCGAGGTAGAGGGACCACTCGTTGAGCAGGGACTCCCGGCCGGCAATGACCGCGTGACCATCGACGACGCCCTGGACGCCTTTGCCTTCGATGTTTTCGAAGGACTCCGGGGTTGGCAGTTCGCCGACCTGGCTGGTCGCCCCAGCAGCGATCGCCTGCGCGATCGGATGCTCAGAGGCGTCTTCGAGCCCGCCAGCCAGGCGCACCAGTTCGTTGCGGTCCACGCCTGCGGCCGGGAGTACATCGGTCAGTGTCATTTTCCCGGTGGTGACAGTGCCGGTCTTATCCAGCACGATCGTGTCAACTCTGCGGGTGGATTCCAGGACCTCGGGGCCTTTGATGAGCACCCCCATCTGGGCACCTCGTCCGGTGCCGACCAACAGCGCGGTCGGAGTGGCCAATCCGAGGGCGCAGGGGCAGGCGATGATAAGTACCGCGACGGTGGCGGTGAATGCTGCCGCGATAGGGAACCCGGCCATCAGCCAGGCCCCGAGGGTTGCCGCGGCCACCGCGATGGCTACCGGGACGAAGACCCCGGAGACCCGGTCGGCCAATCGTTGGATCTCGGCCTTGCCCGACTGGGCATCTTCGACCAGCTTCGCCATCTGTGAGAGTTGGGTATCTGATCCCACTCGGGTAGCCCGAATGACCAGGCGACCTCCAGCATTGACGGTGGCACCGGCGACGGTGTCACCCTCAGTGACCTCCACGGGTACAGATTCACCAGTGAGCATGGAGGCATCGATTGCCGACCGACCGGAGGTGATGATGCCGTCGGTAGCGATCTTCTCCCCGGGGCGAACCACGAACTCATCCCCCACGGAGAGCTCCTCGACTGAGACCCTCTGTTCCTTCCCATCGCGGAGGATCGAGACTTCCTTCGCTCCTAGTTCCAGCAGGGCCCGTAGTGCGGCCCCGGCTTGTCGTTTGGAGCGTTTCTCGAAATATCGGCCCAAGAGGATGAAGGTGATCACTCCTGCACCTACTTCGAGGTAGATGTGTCCCAAGCCGTCGGACCGCGAGATCGTCAGCTCGAAGGGGTGAACCACTCCGGGTTGGCCAGCAGTTCCGAAGAATAGGGCGATTATCGACCAGATCAACGCTGAGGAGGTGCCCACCGAGATCAGAGTGTCCATGGTGGCGGCCCCGTTTTTCAGGTTCTTCCACGCGGCCTTGTGGAAGGGCCATCCGGCCCACACCACTACCGGTGCACCCAATGCCAGGGAGGCGAAACCCCAGTAGTCGAACTGCAGGGCCGGGATCATCGCCATTGCAACTACCGGCGTGGCCAACAGCGCAGCCCCAATCAGGCGCTGTTTAAGCACTCGCAGTTCAGTATCCTCCGCCGACTCACCCTCCTCGTCGCGATCACTACTTGCGCTATTTTTCGGAGGTTTCGGCAAGGTGGCGGTGTAACCCGTCTTTTCGACCTCGCTGATCAGTGATTGTGGGTCCAAGTCGGCTGCCCCTGTGACGCTGGCCTTCTCAGTGGCGTAATTGACACTGGCGGTGACACCATCGAGCTTGTTGAGCTTCTTCTCAATCCGGTTCGCACAGGAAGCGCACGTCATCCCACCGATCTGTAACTCGACCGTACTAGTGACGGTGGTATTGCTGGTGCTGATGGCGTTCTCAGTGGCCATGATCGTCATCCTCTTCGTGGTCGTGCCCGGAGTCCAAGGAATCCGAGTCCTCCTCAGCGGAGGAGTCGGCCCCGTCGTGGCCTGCCTTGGTGGCGTCTAGGACTAGCTGCGCGGTGTGCACCTCGTTCTCTACCTTGAAGTCGAGGTAGAGCAGGTACCGACCGTCGGTGGGTGCGGTGGTCATGAAGGTGATATTCGGGCCGGAGGTCTCACCGGTCTCGGGTTCCTCGCCGTGTGGGTGGATGTGGAGGTAGGCCAGGTCTCCCTCGCGCAGAGCGACCAGGTGACCATAAGCCCCCAGGTAGGGCTCCAGGTCGGTGACCGGCTCGCCCTCGCGAGTGATGCTCATCGTCAGTTCCGAGGACTGACCCGCGATGAGGTCACCCTCAACGCTGACGTCGAAGTCCTCCACGCTGGTATGCGTGATGGGTTCTGCAGCTGGGGTCGGGGCGTAGTCCCCGGCGACCTGGACCGCTGTGGACAGGGTGAGGCCCTTCCCAGTACCACTGGGAACGAAGTCCGCGAAGACCTGGTAGGTGCCCGCGGTCTCCCATTCCCAGGGGATCGACCAGGTCCCCTGAGCGTCCATCTCGGGATGGACGTGACGGAAGTCTTGCCCATCGGAGCGAACAACGATCAGGTGCATGTCCATCTCGTGATCGACGTCGAAATCGGTCACAGGGTCTCCATCAGGTCCGGTCACCACGAACGACACCTCGCCCTCGGTGCCGGTCTCAGTCGGGGCGTTCACGGTGGTGAGCTGGTACCCCTCCTGAGCAGAAGCAAGCCCGAGAGAATCGGTGCCTACGGCGTGGTCCTCGTGTTCGCCTGTTGCTGTCGCGCTGCTCATCTGTTCACTTCCTCCATGTCCGTCGTGAGTGTCATCGCCTGACTCTTCTGTCCAGTTCTGCACGGTCTCGTCAGAGATGACCGCGTTGGCGGTGAATCCTGAGACGGTGAACACGACCACCAGAACCAATCCGTAGAGTCCCAGTCGCAAAGGCGCTCTCATTGTGAGCTCCTCACCGCGTCGTATCCGGCCTCGTCAACAGCCTCGATCACGGCGGCGTCATCGACGCCCTGCTTAGAAGTCACCGCGAGGCGTCCGGTGGCCGCACTGACCTCAATGTCGATGACGTCGGGCAGTTGCGAGACCTCAGAGCGGATCGCGATTTCGCAGTGTCCGCAGGTCATTCCGGTCACGGCATAGGTCTGGGTCAAACTCATCGTCAAACTCCATCCAATAGGGGTAGGGGGCATATGTATAGTCACATATACCCCCTGGGGGTATCAAGGTCAAGAGTTGAAGATTCGAGGAGGCTAGTTATGGCGGCGGAACACATCGTGATCCTCGGTGCCGGGGCAGCAGGAGCCGCAGCAGCGAGAGGACTGAGCGCAGCAGAGGGAATTGAGGTTGACCTAGTGGGCCTCAGCAGAGAAAAGCCCTATAACCGGACCTTGGTAAACAAGGGCGTTGCCACAGGGCTCCTGGAGCCCGGACAGGCGCGCTTGCCCCAGCCAGACGTTCCGCTGGTGGCCGACACTGCCCGGGTCGTGGATGTACAGGCGCAGACAGTGGAACTCGAATCGGGGGCCACAATGGACTTCGATGCACTCATCGTGGCCACCGGGAGCACTCCCCGGCGCTTGGCCCCCGAACTTACTGGCCTGAATGCGGCCGTGAAGAGTCAGCGGGTGACGACGTTGCACTCGATGGAGGATGCCGTGCGAGTGCATAACGTGCTGGTCCGGAGTCCCCATCCAGCTCGCATTATTCTTCTCGGCGCTGGACTCGTCGCCGCAGAAACCTCGTCGTTACTGAGTCAGGCCGGTCATGACGCTGTGATTGTCAGTGGCTCGACACATCCGGGGCGCACCGCGTTGGGCCCCATCGCCGCTGACCGAATCGCCGAGCTTCATCACACTCAGGTCTCCATGTATCTGGGTCGTACAGCCAGGGAGATAGCGGTCGTCGAGGATCATGTCGAGCTGATTCTCGATGACCACACCCGGCTCGACGCCGATCTGATCATTGTGGCGCTAGGTACTGTCCCCGCAGCCCCCGCGCCATGGAACGGGGCGGTGGAGACCGACGATCACCTGAGGGTCATCGGAGCACCGCAGGTATATGCCGCCGGCGGGGTCGCTGTTCATCACCACCCGAGCCTAGGGTCCTACAGAATTGACCACTGGGCAGAGGCCGCGGCCCAAGGAACTCACGCCGCGCTCACGGTACTCCACGACCTGGGTAAGGCCCCTGACCCGGGGGCATATCTCCCGCGCAGCGCTTTCTCGGTTCGACTCTACGATCAGACGCTCACCGGCGTCGGGCACACCGGGCCCACCACGACGACTCGCGTGGTATCGAAGAATCCGCTGAGCATCGTGCACACGCGGGCCGGCATCCCGGTGGGAGCACTCGGTCTTGAATCCGGGCGCTTCGTCAGGGACTGGATACCGTACCTTCACGTTCATACGTGAATGGGAAGCGTCCAAGAAAATACACGCTCACCCCACCTTGACGTATACCCCCGGGGGGTATAATTTCGTGCAGTGGAACGAGTGCCCCCCCCGGGGGGTCCGGGGTGATCAGTTCCCAGATCCTCAGATGGAGACCTCAGCCAAGAGTGGATCTGCCCATCACGGCTCACGGGATGCAATGGCGCACTAGGCGAATAGCGTGACCGTGACAAAGAGACTCAGGAGAACCCGCTATGGGTATATTTGCGATTCGCGACTATCGACGCTTGTTCAGCGCCCAAGTCATCGCGCTATTCGGTACTGGATTAGCGACCGTCGCTCTCGGTCTCCTGGCCTATGAGCTGGCCGGCTCACAGGCGGGCACGGTGCTCGGCACTGCCTTGACCATCAAGATGGTCATGTACGTGGTGATCGCGCCACTGGCCGCCGCCTACGCCGACCGCTTACCACGACGCATGTTCCTGACCCTTCTCGACGTGATCCGCGCCGGAGTGGTGCTCGCGCTTCCCTTTGTGACCGAGATTTGGCAGATCTATGTGCTAATCGCGGTGCTACAAGCTGCGTCGGCGGCCTTCACCCCAACCTTCCAAGCAGTCATCCCAGACATCGTTGCCAAGGAATCCGATTACACACGCGCCCTATCGGCATCACAGGTCGCCTACACCATGGAGAGCCTGCTCAGCCCGGTTCTGGCAGCCGTTGCGCTGACCTTCATGACCTTCAATTTCTTGTTCATCGGCACCTCGGTTGGATTCGTGATCTCTGCGATTCTCGTGCTCTCGACCCGTATCCCTAACGCCAGGCCCAGCGGTGAAATTAAGGTGTGGGATCGCGTCACCTCCGGGACAAAGACATTCGTCGCCACGCCAAGACTCCGCGGAGTCCTAGGACTGAACCTCGTGGTCGCGGCAGCCAGCTCGATCGTGGTGGTCAACACCGTCAACTATGTCCGTGATGAGCTTGGCGGCACCCAAGCCGACGTTGCGTGGATGCTGGCCACCGCGGGTGGGGGAACCCTGATCGTCGCTGTGATGTTGCCTCCTGTGCTTGATCGTGTGGCAGATCGCACAGTGATGCTGACCGGTGCCATCACTCTGCTTATCGGCCTGCTCTCTGCGGTCACCATGGCACTCGCCAGACTGACCGAGTGGGCTGTCACAGCGCCCATATGGGCCATCATCGGGGCCGGCATGGCGTTGATCGTCACGCCGATCGGGCGGGTCCTCCGCGCTTCGGTTACGACACCAGCCCTGCCCGCAGCCTTTGCCGCGCAGTTCTCTCTCTCACACATGGCTTGGTTGGTGACCTACCCGATAGCGGGCTGGGTCGCAACGAACTTCGGCTTCCCCGTGGCCTGGTCGATCCTTGCCGCACTCGCCATACTCGGAACTCTCTCAGCCGTGATTCTTTGGCCACGCGAAAAGAACGCCGAAACTCTCGAAACAGAACCTGCTATGAACATCCCGGGGGAGGCGGTCCTGACCCGCGACGGAGCATTATCCGGTGAGGGAGCCCTCGCAGCATCCCAGTGCGCTTGCGTAAAGGCCGTGTGATATCTGGGGAGGGGGAGCCGCAGACGCAGCCGGCGGAAGCTAGGGGCAGCAGCGGGTGAGTATCAGCAGTCGCTAAAGAACTCCTCGAACGTGATCGGGTGGTGCGGTGTGCGGTGCACCACGTTCTTATGCCCCTCTGGGGGTTGGTGTTTCGGCCTTCATCAAATCTTCAGGTGTCCTCGACCGGTTCTGCCTGAGTCCGCAAATAGGGTGGAAACTCACCCTTTTGCTCTCAAGAACTCCCGGTATGCGTAGGAAGGGCTGTATGACGGCTTTGAATCGAAGGATCCTGCTCACCGGCGGGATCGGACTGCTCGGCGCAGCTGTTATCACCGCGTGCGCTGAACCTGGACCGTCGGCAGGATCTGAAGCAGGCACGGGACCCCAGGACGGTGCAGACTCTGAGGCCGGCGCTGCGATGGGTCATGTCCACGGCATCGCGCGCGACCCCTCCGACGGGGTGGTGCTGCTGGCCACCCACTACGGCCTGTTCCGCGTTCAGGACGGTGAACTGGTCTCGGTGGGTCCCAATGTTGATCTAATGGGTTTCACACTCGCCTCAGGCGGTCGCTACCTGGCTTCAGGCCACCCAGGAGCTGGATCAGACCTGCCGGAACCTGTCGGGCTGATCGAATCCACCGATCAGGGGGAGAGCTGGAGTGTGCTCTCTCGAGGCGGGGAATCCGACTTTCACGCCCTGACCGCTGGCGCTGATCGTATCGTCGGCTTCGACGGAGAGCTGCGCGTCAGCACAGATGGTGAGAACTGGGAGACGCTGTCCATTCCCGCACCCCCTGTCGCTTTGGCCACCGCACCGGGCACGGGGGCCATCATCGCCGCCACCGAAGCAGGGGTGCTGCTCTCCAGTGACGGGACCACATGGGAGACCTTAGAGACTCCGCAGCTGATGTCACGTGTGGCGTGGGCAGATGAGACCACGATCGTCGGGTCAGGAATCGATGGACGACTGATGACCAGCCGCGACGCCGGGCAGACCTGGAGTGCCAGCGAGGAGCCGGTGGGCGAGGTCGTCGCCATCGGAGCCGGTCTCACTGAAGACGGGTCAGTGGAGGCCTTGCTGGTCGTGGGCTCCACCGTGCTGCGCACCGTGGATGGCGGAAACACCGTCGAACAACTGGCCTGACGCAAGCCGAGGAAATCCAAGAAAGCGGGCCCTGCCGGATGCAGCTGCATCCGGCAGGGCCCTACTGGGTTGGTCAGAGTTCTTCGAGCATGGTCTCCATCTCATCGATCTCGGCCTGCTGGTCCGAGATGATGCGCTCCGAGAGTTCCAGGGCCTCAGGGTTTTCCCCGTTGTCGAGGTGATCTTCTGCGGAGGACACCGCGCCTTCATGGTGGGCGATCATCTGCTCCAGGAACAGTCTGGATGCTTCAGTGCCGGTGGCGCTTTCCAGCTCACTGAGGTCATCCTCGCTCATCATGCCCTCCATGTCCGACATGCCCTCCATCGAGCCCATGTCCTCCATGTCGCCGTCACCGTGGTCCATGCCTTCCATATCGCCACCACTGGCGCCCTCTTCACCCCAGGCTTCAAGCCAGGATTCCATCTGCTCGATCTCCGGGCCCTGGGCCTCTCTGATGTCCTCGGCAAGGGTCGAGACTTCGGTCTCGATGTCGTCCTTCTCCAGCAGGATGTCGGACATCTCCACGGCCTGGGCGTGATGCATGACCATTCCGGAGATGTACTCGACGTCTGCCTCGTTGTGCTGGTCTGAGACCTCTTCTGTGCTCTGGGCAGTGTCAGGGGCAGACTCGCTGGGCTCTTCATCGGATGTTGCGCAGCCGGTCAGTGCTGCCGCGAGAGCGAATGCTCCCAGGGTCGCGGTGAAAGTCTTCGTCGTCATGAGGTCCTCCGGTGTCAGGCTGTTTTCGGGTCCAGAAGAGTCAACCTCGCGAGGAGTCTCACCCATACCGGGAACAGGCGATCTTCAACGAACCTTCATCAAATACAGAACGCTTCTTCGCAGGCCAGACCGGAGCAGGCCGGAGAGGCTTGTTCAAGGGGTGGGGCGTCGAAGCTTCGGTGCCCGCAACAGCACCTCGAGAGGACCGCGGTTGAACCGGACGCGCCAGAGCGAGGCGAAGACCATCAGCACGAGTACTGTGCCGGTGGTGGCGAGCATGCCCTGGGCCAAGGTGTCTGGCCCTGGACGGACGATCAAGGCGAGGATCAGCAGATGCCCGACGTAGGCGGTCAGGGCCAGCTGCCCCAGGTGGATCAGCGGTGTCAGCCCTGGGCGGGACCACGTGCGGATTTTCAGACACACACCCAGGACGAATATCGCTGAGCCTGTGCCGCTGATCAGCCACAGCGGCATCTGGGAATGAGCCACCGAGCTGAGGAGTCTCTGCCACGCGATATGGCTGGTGGGTTCCCCGAGGAGCCCCACCAGAGCGATTGATGCCAGGTGAGCGGCCACAGCAGCGACGGCGCCCCAGATGATCAGCCGTGTGTTGATTCTCGGGTCACTGAGGTTCTGGCGTCCTAACCAGATGCCGAAGACGAACGGAGCACCCCAGACGATCAACGGGTAGGGGCCCGTGACAACGATGCCGGTGAAGATCTCCCACGGAGAATCAGAGACGGCGACAGGGTCACGATCAAATTCCCCGTCGGTGTAGATCTGTCCCATGATCCATATCAGCGGACCAATCAGCGCGCTTGTCGCCGCCACGAGCAGCAGAGAGCGCCCGGGGGTCCTCAGCAGAGGCAGTGAGAACAGGATCAGCAGCGCGTAGATCTGCAGAATCACGGCCACGTCGTGATCCAGCTCCTGGAGCGCCAGTCCACCCAGGAGCAGCAGGGCGCATCGCCACACCAGCGACACCCAGGGCAGTGGCGCCCCCTGCAGCAGGGAGCGTCGAGTCATCAAAGACAGCCCGATGCCGCCGAGAAGGACGAAGAGCAGAGAGGCTCGACCATAGGGAATGCGGTAGAGCATCTCCAGGAGCTCGTCATCACCGCGGGGCCCGGTGTTGACGGCGATCATGCCGATGACGGCCAGGCCGCGTGCTGCGTCCAGGGCGACCATGCGGTGTCGACCCCGTCGGGACGGCCCTTCGGAAGGGAGTGTTCCCTCAGTTGACACTCTCGTCCTCCGTGGGTTTCGGTTGCTCTGGGCCGGGGGATTGCTTCGGGTGCAGCCATCGATGGTATCCAGTGGCTCCGGAGACGCGGTGGACCACACGTGGTCCTTCATCGAACCTTCACGTTCTCACTCGGACTGGCGGGGTAGCTCGACGGTGAAGACAGCCCCAGCTCCTGGTCCGTCGCTGTGGGCGCGAACGGTTCCCCCGTGGGCGGTGATGATGGAGCGAACGATGGCCAGGCCGATCCCTGAGCCTCCATGTTGGCGGTCTCGGGCGGTGTCCACACGGTAGAAGCGTTCGAAGACGTGTGGCAGATGCTCAGTCGCTATCCCGTGGCCGGTGTCTGCAACCTCTATGGTCACCGACGTTGTTGAGTGTGCTGCTCGTAGGGTCACTTCGTCGCCGGGATCAGTGTGGTGCAGTGCATTGTCTAACAGGTTGGTGAGCACCTGTCCGATGCGCCCGCTATCGACAGTGACCCCGATTTCCTGTGATTGAGCGGTGGCGTCGACAAAAAGGTTCACTCGCTTCTCTCGGTAGCGTCCGCGCGTCTGACCTTCGGCAGTCGTGAGCAGCTCACCTACCTGGGTGGGGGCTGGTTGCAGACTCAGGTGTCGCTCTTCGGCGGCGCTGACCAGTGAGATGTCCTCCGCCAGGCGAGTTAGACGCGCGGTCTGTTCCCGCAACATCACCAGGGTCTGATCATCGGCGTGGGCGACCCCGTCCTGCATGGCTTCGAGATACCCATCGACGGTGGCTACGGGGGTGCGCATCTCGTGAGCCAGATCAGAGAGCAGGCGTTTGCGGGTGCTTTCGGTCTGGTCCAGCTTGCTGGCCATCGTGTTGAAGGCGTCCATCAGTTCTGTGAATTCAGCGCCCATGCTCACCTCAGGCACCCGGGCGGTGTAGTCGCCGTCTGCGACTTTGGTGACCGCGCCACGGACTGTGCTGATTGGGCTGATGATTCGACGGACCAGGAAGAGTGTGACGATGACTGAGGTTGCCACGGCTGCCAGCAGCGCGAGTGCGAGGGTGAGTGTCCACGCGGCGTCGAAGGCCTCTTCGGCATGGGTGATGACTTCTGGTTCAGGGCTGACGCTCTCTACCATCAGCATGTGGTCATGAAAGATCAACGGTCCGATGATGAGAGCAACGAGCCACGCGGTGACCGCGGCGACACAGAGCACCACGATCAGGGCAGCCAGGATGCGCGTTCCGAGTCCGGCGCCTCGTCGTTGCTGTTTCATCGAGCGGATCCCGCCTTGTACCCGACACCACGAATGGTGTGAATGAACTCAGGATCAGTCGGGTCATCTCCTAGCTTTCGGCGGAGATGTCCCACGTGGACATCGACAAGGTGTCTATCTCCAAACCAGTCCGGGCCCCATACCCGAGTGATCAGTTCACGCCGAGAAAGTGCGACTCCCGGTTCTGAGATTAGTGCGGCCAAGACGTCGAACTCGGTACGGGTCAGTTCAACTGGTGCGCCTCGAAGATGGACCTCACGTCCGGCCAAGTCGACGCGGAGCGCCCCGATCTCGACGCCCCAGGAGTCAGCTCGTGGGCCCTGCCGTGGCCGACGCAGCATGGCACGCACTCGCAGCACTAACTCACGGGGACTGAAGGGTTTGGTCACATAGTCATCGGCACCGACGGAAAGCCCGATGAGCCGGTCCACTTCCTCGGCACGTGCAGTGAGCATGACGACGTAACAGTCGGAGAAGTTGCGGATCTGGCGGCACACCTCGACACCATCCATACCCGGCAGGCCCAGATCCAGGATCACCACGGCGGGGTCTTGATCCCGGACCATCTCTACGGCCTCAGCGCCGTCACTGGCGGTTGCTACGTTCATTCCTTCGCAGTGAAGGTACTGCTCAACGAGACGCCGAAGTGGTCTCTCATCGTCGACCACAAGGACCTTGACCGTACCGGTGGAGCTATCCGTCATGAACTGATCGTAGATTGGTATCTGCGCCGGCAATGGGTGGCTCCTTGGCGGTGCTCTGTCCAGGACGGACTAAGCGTCAACTTGGGTGGTCATCGGTGGCGCCGGAGACCTTGCTGGTCTCATTCACTCATTCCAAGTTCGTGAACCTGGTAGCCGCAGGGCGCGATCCCTGTGAGGATCGCGCCCTGCGGCCGAGGTTTCTACTGCACCGCCGAGGCGGAGGAAGCGTCAGTTCGCGCTGAGGTACATGGTGTTGGTCCAGTACGGGGAGTTCAGCGGGTACTGGATCGTGCCCACGCGGGGGTTGTTGGCACCGATGAGCTGGCCGTTGCCGACGTAGATGGCGGCGTGGCTGCCACCGTTCTGGATGACGATGTCGCCCGGGGAGGGCGAGGAGACCTGGCGCATTGAGGCCATCATGCCGTAAGTGGTGCGCGGCAGCGATTCACCGGCCTGGTTGTAGGCCCAGTTGATGAAGCCGGAGCAGTCCCAACCCGAAGACGGTGAAGTGCCACCGAGGACGTAGGGGTTTCCGAGACCTGCATAGGCGGCGCCCACGATCGAGCCGTTGCCGCCGCTGGAAGCGGCCGGGGCCTCTTCCAGTGCGGGGGAGGTTGAGGCGACCTGGGTGTTGCCCTGTGACTGCTGGCCGGTGTTGGCTTGCGAAGTCCGCTCGCCGGTGCTGCTCTGAGCCTGCCCGGTGTTTCCACCCTGCTGGCCGGTGTTGGACCAACCGGTGTTTCCGGTGCTGGACTGCTGCTCCTGCGGTGCGGGATCAGTCTGCTGCGCGGGAGCTTCCGGCTCGGTTGGCATCGGCATGGAGGCGGTGACGGCCTCTTCCACCACTGGGGTGGGAGCGGACTCCGGGTCCGGCTCAGGTGCGGGCTCCGGGGCCGGAGCGGGCTCTGGTTCCACCACAGGTGCGGGGGTGGAGGTCACCATGGGACGGTCGAAGGAGAGCTCGACCTCGCTGGATGCGGTCGCGGCCACGGCGGAGGTGGTGTCGGCGCGCTCCACGCTGAGATCGGATGCGTTCACGTCCAAGGTGGTGACCTCGGGGGTGCTGATGTCGGTGCCGGCGTTCGCGGCGACTCCTGAGGAGAGCACGAGGCCGGATGCGGCGACGGCGGCTGCCGCGCCTCGTCCGACGGTGCCGGCGTTGGATGCCACGGCCTTTGCCAATGAGGGCTTGGCCTGGCGGCGCCGGTCACGGCGTGAGACGAAAGTCATGTCTGTCACTTCTCTGGAAACCTCTCCCTGTAGTTGCGGGACCGCCTGGTGTGAAGTGTGAGCCGGGTAGCTCACGTTCTTCAGGTCTCGATCGACCGCGGTGCCCCGCACCCTGCCTTGCGGTAGTTACTGGAACAGCTCCGGTCAGCGGCAGGAGGAGGTCTGACGGAGGCGCTGCGGCTTCGGACATCGGTCGCAGGCACGACTACGACGGTATAACAGATCGATAACAAATGTCACGTTGAGGTAACGGTTAGAGTAGAAGCGAAGTCATGCACCCAGGACTGGAGCGGAGCAGCCCAGGTGCCCACTGAAGCAGCCGAACAGACGCCGAGTGGTTATCAGTGGGCTTTTGAAGTCTTTCCGGGCTGGCGTTTCCCGTTGTGTTGGTCCGGTCCGCTTGGAGGCCCTGGCCCCTAAGCGGATACGTAGCGCAAGTGTGGGGGACTCAGTGCCCGTATACCCTGCCCGACTAAAGGCCCGTAAACCGATCGGCTAGCGTGCGTGGGGAGATGCCGATTCACTCAGGGGCCCCTCCACTGTGATGATCTGGAATGAGCATGGCGCCGGGATAGTAGCGAAAGACGCATATCGCCCCCGGTCCTTCAGCCCGGACTTGTCCCTTTGAGACAATGGTCTTGCCAGGCATCAATGGAGGGCAGTATGGGCAAGACGTCGACGAGTACCGAACCTGTCAGCAGTTATGCAGAGGCAATGCGCGAAGGGGTCCCCTTTCGTCACCCTGACGGGGCCCTCGAGTACCCCACGATGCGTAGCCGCCCACAGGCAGAGTTCACGCTAGGGCCGATGTACCGGCTGCTCCTGACTGGCAGTCTGGTCGTGGCCGCCTGTTACTCGCTCTGGATGCTCGCACGGATCCCGTCTATGCCAGAGCAGGTGCCGATGCACTTTGCCTCTGATGGCTCGGTCAATAGATACGGCTCGCCCTGGGAAATGGCGGGCCTGGCTGCGGTGATGTCGGTGATGATCGCAGGGTGCGCGGTCCTTACTCGCTACCCCAGAGTCTTCAACTTCGGGGCCACGAGAGTGACTGGGCGCAACATCCAGGCGCATTACAAGAACGGTGTCCAGATGATGGTCTGGCTCGTGCTGTCATTGACGGTTCTGCAGATCGTGATGTTCGGGGCCATCGCGGGGGACTGGTCCATGACACCGGCCGTGTGGTTCGCCATGGCACTGATGCTGGGCTCGATGGGGTTCTTCATCGTGCGGATGTTGAGGATCCGGTAGCCCCAGGCCTGGCTCCACGAGTGTGGTGGCCATAGCCTGTCGATACTAGGCGCGATGAGGGGTCGGCCTACTTATGCCGGTGTGAGTCACTGTGCCTGAGAAATCGTGACAGTTCGGCGCTGCACGGGAGAACCGCGGCTCCCCACCTGTCTGAGGCAGGGGATGAGCTCTGAAGCGTCAACCGTCGCGCGGGACACTATTGCGGATCTGCTGAGAGTCCTTCGAAGTACTTCTGGACTCGTTCTTCGTCCTCGGCCGGAATGACCACCAGCAGTTGATCATGGCGCTGCAGATGAGTCTCTGCCGTGGGAACGAACGAGCTCTCCCCACGCATGACCAGAGAGATCTGGGTCCCGGATGGCATGTCCAGCTCGGACAGTGGGGACCTGGTGAGGACCGAGTCTTCGGTGATGGTGACTCTGACCAGGTCCGCCCGATCCTCGTCCATCGGTGCAGGCTCGATCTGTACAGCGGTGCAGGGAGCGACCTGGGTCAGTCCGAGGCGTCGGGCGACCCAGGGCAGTGAAGGTGCCTGGATGGCGGTGTAAGCGACTACGAAGACCAAGACGACGTCAAAGAGCATGTCAGCGTCGTCCATCTGCGCCGCCATGGGAACAGTCGCCAAAATGATCGGCACGGCGCCACGTAGCCCGGCCCAGGAGAGGAACGCCTGTTCGCGCCACGGGATCCTGAACCACACCGCGCACACTGCCACCGCAATGGGACGCACCAGGAAGGTCAAGAACAACCCTGCCAACATGCCGAGCACGACGATCTCCCAGGTGATCCTGCCGGGGCTGGCCAGCATGCCGAGCATGACGAAGAGCCCGATCTGGGCAATCCAGCCGGTGCCTTCAACGAACGCTTGAGTCGCCTGCTGGTGGGGTAGTCTGCCGTTGCCTAGGACCATGGCGCAGATGTAGACGGCGGCGAACCCTGAGACGCTGACCTGCGTCGCAACCCCGTAGGCCAACAAGGCCCAGGCTAGAGCCGCAAGCGGGTAGAGCCCGGCGGCGGGAAGAGCAAAGCGGCGCAGGACGAAGACTCCTACAGCGCCCAGGGCTGCGCCGAGGGCGATACCGCCGATGAGCTGGATGACAATCATCAGAGCGACCACGGGGATTCCCCCAGAGGGCTGATCCCCAACGGCGACGGCGGTCGCTGCTGTCACGATGAGCACTGTGGGTGCATCATTGAGTCCAGATTCGCCTTCCAGGACCGACCTGACTCGGGCTGGGAGCGAGATTCCTCGAAGGACGGAGAAGACAGCGGCCGCGTCGGTGCCAGCGTTGATTGCTCCGAATAAGAGCGCCAGCAGGATGGGTAGTCCTAGGGCGTAATGACCGATCACGGTCATCAGTCCGATCGTGACGATGACTCCGACTGTCGCTAGCAGGGCGGCGAGTCCGATGGATGGCCGTATTTCTCTCCACTTGGTGGTGAGTCCACCTTCGGCCAGGATTAGCGTCAGCGCGGCGTAGCCCAGACCCTGGGCGAGCGTGGCGTCATCAAATTGGAGGCCGAACCCCGCTTCGCCGAGGACCATGCCGAAGAGCAGGAAGAACAAGAGAGCGGGCAGCCCCAGCCGAGAGCCTACACGTATCCCTCCGATGGCTATGAGGGTCACGAGGGCGGCAAGAAGCATGAAAAGGTTGATAGCATCCACCAGGCCATTGTCCCAAGGAACTTATCCGGTCTTCGCCGATGTCTCTAGGCGTCAGCCGGCTGGAGCGTGGCGGTGAGTTCGCCGGACAAGGATGGCGCACTGCCCGCTTGACCATCCTTGGGTTCTTGCGGTGATTGCAACACTTAGCAGATGGGTGTTGATATGACGGGCTACTCAATCTTCGTGAGACCAGATCTTCTCCAGGTCTTCTGGACTGGAATGCAGGCCGGTGAGTTCATCACTGACGCCGTGCTCCCGATCGAAACCAGCAGAAGGACAGGGCTCCGGGTGCTGCTCGACGCCGGGGGTGTCCGACCCCGCCGGGGCCGTAATTTACAGGGTCGATGTTTGTCTTTCACCCAGCGTGAGGAGATCGCCGTGCTGCGAGCTCAAGGCCAGTCGCTGCGTCAGATCGCAGCAGCGATTGGGGTGTCCGCCTCGACCGTGTCGAGGGAACTGCGACGCAACACCCGTCCTGGCACTGGGTACCGCGCGACCTCAGCCCAGGTGCTGGCCTATCAACGTGCCTCTCGGCCCAAGCCTGCGAAGCTTCACACCAACCTGGCGTTACGTGCCAGGGTGGAGGCTGACCTGAAGAAGAAGTACTCGCCCGAACAGATCAGTGGGCGACTACGCCGTCAGTTCCCCGACCAATGGGAGATGCGCGTGTCCCCAGAGACCATTTATCAATCCCTCTACGTGCAATCGCGTGGTGCGCTCAAGCGGGATCTCACCGCGTGTCTGCGCACCGGCAGAGCCGTGCGGAGACCATCCAGGAAGGCCGGGCAGCGCAAAAACCGGGTCCCAGACATGATCAACATCTCCGAACGCCCCAAGCACGTCGAGGACCGTGCCGTACCCGGGAACTGGGAAGGCGACCTCATCATCGGGAAAGGAAACCGCTCCGCGATCGGGACCCTGGTCGAGCGCAGCACCAACTACACGATGCTCATCCATCTCCCCGACGGGTATAAGGCCGAGCAGATGCGTGACGCGTTGACCGCGAAGATCAAGACTCTGCCTGAGGCGTTGCGGCATTCACTGACCTGGGACCAGGGTACGGAGATGCGGGACTGGAAGACCGTCAAGGTCGATGCCGGGATTGAGATCTTCTTCTGCGATCCGCACTCGCCTTGGCAGCGAGGGATCAACGAGAACACGAATGGTCTGTTAAGGCAGTACCTCCCGAAAGGCACCGACCTGAGCGTCTATAGCGAAACTGACCTGGACTGGATCGCTGCTGAGCTCAATGACCGGCCACGGAAAAGGCTAGGGTTTCAAAAGCCGATCGAACTGATCGAAGACCTCCTGTTGCAATGACCGCCAGAATCCACCCATCCGCTTACGGGCAACATCGACGGCGCTATGGCTCGGCGATGACGGACCAGGTTCTCTGGGCGAGAATCAACCATAGGGTTGACACGTGGCGGGCACCCACTTGCAGCGCAGTCCATAGGCTGAAGGTATGGATACTTTCTACGACCTCACCGTCTTGACTCACCTGTTCGCCATGGCGACAGTTATCGGCGGATACTTTGTTGTCCTTCGCAAGCCACGGCCATGGCCAGTGATGGTCTGGGGTGCCCGCATCCTGCTGCTCAGTGGTCTGCTGATCGTTGCGTTGGGCGAAGCTGCCGATATCTGGGGTGGTGGAGATGTGAACCATCTGAAGATCGGAATCAAGCTGCTCGGCTCACTCGCGGTGGTCGCGACCTTAGAGATCGCCGCAGGCAAGTCCCGCCGAGACAATCACGCTGCCAGCCAGAAGTTGACCCACGCCGCGGGCATCATCGCCACCGGCAACGTCCTGGTGGCAGTCCTGGTGCCAGGACTCCTCTAGGATCTCCCAGGTCACGGTCCAGCTGCGGGGATGGCGAACGATCCGCAAATGTTGCCGAAGTCGATCCCCAGCGCAGAGACGCTCAGGATTCGCACCAGTCAGACCTTGGTGCCCTGTTGTTCTGCGCGAACGGCGTTGAAGCCCTCCCACCGACGAGGACTGCCCGAGGGTAGGGCTGTTGTTCGCGGAAGAACGGCGACAGCCTGGCAAGGGCTAGGTCAGATGATGCGCTGCGCGCGGGCTTGATCGACGGCCTGCGTGCGATTCTCCACGCCAAGCTTGTCGTAGATGTGGACCAGGTGGGTCTTCACTGTGGCCTCTGAAATGAACAGCACGCGGGAGAGGTCGCGGTTGGTCGCTCCGCTGGCAAGCTCCCGCAGGATTTCGGTTTCACGTGCCGTCAGAGTTGTCGCCGGTGAAACGAAGCGCTTCATCATTTGTGCGGTGACTGATGGGGACAGCACGGGCTTCCTCGCCGCGGCGTCGAGCACTGCCTGCTGCACGGTCTCCGATGGGGCGTCCTTGAGCAGGTAGCCGGTTGCGCCGGCACCCATGGCGGCCACGATGTCCGCTTGAGTGTCGAAGGTCGTCAGGATCAACACCGGAAGATCGTAGTCAGCGGTGATTCTTCTTGTGGCTTCGACTCCGTTCATGCCGGCGCCCATCTGGAGATCCATCACCACCACGTCCACGTCCTGGGCAGAGGTCGCGAGGATCGCCAACGCGGCTTCACCGGTGCCGGCTTCCGCGGTCAGGCGCAGCGTCCCCGAGCTCTCCAGCAGTGCCTTCACTCCTGATCGGACCACTGGGTGGTCATCGACGAGAAGGACGCGAACCTGTGGGCTTGATTCGGGTGTCATGGGTCCTCCAGGGGCAGTCGGATGTTCACCGCGGTGCCCTTGCCTGGAGCGGTTTCGATGGTCGAAGTGCCGTCTAGCTCGCGGGCGCGGGCGGCGAGTTTGGCCAGTCCGTAGCGTGGGACGTCTGGTCGGTCGAGCTGGGCCTCGTCGTCGTTGGTGAAACCGACACCGTCGTCGACCACGTCCAGTGAGACAGCATCCGGCCAGACCTGCAGCGTGACCACAGCCGTGTGCGCACGCGCGTGGGCTACGACGTTGCCAAGCAACGACTGGGCCGCACGCAACAACACCGCCCGGTGATCTAGCGGCAGGTCAGGCAGCTCGCCTTCGCTTCGGAACCGGCACTGCAGGTCCTGTCCCTCGGCGTGTGCTCGCTCGGCAGTCCGGGCGCAGACCTCGCGGAGGGCGGTGAGGAGGTCGGAGTCCAGTGCCGGGGAGCTGAGGTCGCGGACGAAACGTCGGGCTTCGGCCATGTTCTCTGCCGCGGTTTCTTCAATGACGTCGATGCGTTCACGCGTTCTGTTCGGGTGCTGATTTTCCAGTTCTCGCCGTGCGGCGCGGGTCATCAGCACAATCGAGGACAATCCCTGGGCGAGGGTGTCGTGGATCTCGCGGGCCAGTCTCTCCCGTTCGGCTGCGCGCCCCACCTCTTGTTCCCGCTCGGCGAGTTCCAGACGAGCTGCTTCGAGCTGGCGGATCGTTCGCTGGTGGCGTTGGTTGTCTCGGTACACCGCTCGGTAGGCGAAGCCGATGACCACGGCAAAAGCGGCTCCCAAAGACGGTCCGATCACCATGGCTAGATGGAAATCGCCCGATGGCGCGTGCAAGAACTGGGCTGCGATCACCACCGCGGTGAGGGCCACGATGCTGGCTATCGCGGGCCTGGTCGGCAGGACGACCAGGTAGATGAAGAAGAGCGGGAACGCGACCCATGAGAAGTCGGGGCTGGCCAGCGTCATGACCGTCCACACCGCGGTGACTGCGCCCAGCCACGGCAGTACGTAGCGTCGGGGGTTGCGGCTGGTCTGGCCCTGTGCGAACCGGCTCTCCCAGACGGTTCCGATGACGTAGATGCACGCCAGGAGAAGGCTGAGCGAGCCGACGAGCCATTCGCCCCCGTAGGCAGAACGGATGCCGACGACAACCCGCAGCACTCCGATGAACAATAAGGCGGCGAAGCTGACGTGGAGGCTGACTCTGAGACCCCGCAGGATCTCAGGCGTGGAGACCTCTGCCACCACGACCACCCCTCCCAGTCCGCTGCACGACAAGAAACGAAGACGGTGGGCCGTGGCCTTCCACCTGATCATCGTACCGAGGCGGACTGCCCGGAGGATCAACCATTAGGTTGAGTCTGGCATCCTCCGAACGGAGCTGCACGCTCAACCGATCACACGGTCCCTGAGCTGGCGGATTCCAGGATTCTGGAAAGCAAGATCTTCACCCCACACTTGTTCTCTGGAGTCGCCATGTACTTATCCCTTCGGGACATCACCTTCGCGAAGGGTCGCTTCGCGCTGATCGGCGGAGTCGTCGCGCTGATCACCATGCTCCTGGTGCTGCTCACGGGCCTCACCAACGGCCTCAGTCAGCAGAACACCTCAGCCCTGGAACGACTCGGCGCCTCACAGATCGTTTTCAGCGCCCCAGCGGAGGCAGATGGGGACCCCTCCTTCACCGAATCAGGAATCACCGCCGCGGAGCTGGACATCTGGGAGGAGGCTCTGGGCGGAGGCGCCGTGGAGCGCCTCGGAGTGACACAGACCCGAGCTGAAAGCGGAACTGGTGACGCGCAGCAGAGCTCGAGCCAGACAGCTACCTCCGTCGCGGTTTTCAGCGTAGAGACAGACACCGAGCTCGCACCGGGACTCAACGTGATCGAGGGCCGTTCAAACCCGGGTGCAGGCGAGGTGATCCTCAGCTCCATGATCGCCGAAGATCTCGACCTCGCGCAGGGGGACACCTTGCGCGTGTCCTCTAGCGAGTTGACCGTTGCCGGGGTGGTTGAGGATGAGTTCTACAGTCACGTCCCAGTGGTCTGGACGTCCACCGAAGACTTCGAGGCGATCGCTCACCCGGGCGAGGACACTGTGGCAACCGTTCTCGCGGTGCCGGCTTCCGTGAGCGATCTGTCCACCGAGGCTCTCGCTACGGTCAACGATCAGGCGGGCACTGTCTCGGCGGATACTCAAGGAGCCTTCAACGCGCTGCCGGCCTATCAGTCGGAGCGCGGCTCGC
The DNA here is from genome assembly GCF_014138825.1 of Nesterenkonia sandarakina. Classification (NCBI taxonomy): domain Bacteria; kingdom Bacillati; phylum Actinomycetota; class Actinomycetes; order Micrococcales; family Micrococcaceae; genus Nesterenkonia; species Nesterenkonia sandarakina. Next base: position 2,479,369 of record NZ_JACJIH010000001.1, read on the forward strand.
TGTTGATGATGCAGGGGTTCCTCTACGGAATATCCGCCCTGGTGGTCGTGTCGTTCCTGACCGTGTGGACCATCCAGCGCACTCGTGATCTCGCGGTGCTCCGCGCGCTGGGTTCTTCCCGCGGCTACTTGGTCCGCGACGCGCTGACCCAGGCGGCCATCGTGGTGTCGCTCGGTGCCATCGCGGGCGGTATGGCCGCCTGGGCAGGCGGGCTGCTCATCGGCAACGCGGTGCCGTTCGTATTGACGCCCTTGACTGTCGCGGTCCCTGCGCTTGGGGTCGTCGGACTGGGCGTTGCCGGGGCAGCCCTGACAACTCGACGCGTCTCCCGTGTCGATCCACTTCTCGCCCTAGGAGGCAACTGATCATGACGTCGATCCATGCAGGACCCAGCCCCTCACCAGCGGCTCACATCCATGAAGAACCCTCGGCTCTCCTCCTTGAGGGCGTGACCCTCACCTACCCAGACGGTGTCGATACCAACGGGAAGACACGCACACTTCGAGCACTCGACGCGGTCGACTTCCGCGCAGACGCGGGCACTGTGACAGCCCTCGTTGGTCCTTCAGGTTCCGGGAAATCATCGTTGCTGGCAGTCGCTGCGGCACTCATCAGACCTTCCTCCGGTTCGGTGCACCTCGCCGGACGTGAACTCACCGGGCTGCCTGAACACGAGCTCGCCGCGATACGCAGAAACCAGGTCGGGACCATCTTTCAGCAGCCCAACCTCCTGCCGAGCCTGACCGCACTGGAACAGCTGGTACTGACGGCGCATCTGCGCGGCGCCAGAGGGAGGCAGCTGAAGGCAGCAGGAAGACACGGTGCGGAACTCTTGGACCTGGTTGGTCTGGCCTCTGTCGTGAACCGGCGTCCGCACCAACTCTCCGGTGGTCAACGCCAGCGAGTCAACATCGCCCGGGCGCTTATGGGCAGACCTTCGGTGATGCTGGTGGATGAGCCCACCTCCGCTCTGGACCACGACCGGGCACGATCCATCCTTGAGCTGATCGTCAGCACCACGCGTCAGTTCAACACGGCAACGGTGATCGTGACCCACGACGATGAGATGGCCACGTTGACTGACCGCACTGTCACTATTCGAGATGGACGTCTCAGCCCCGCACGGTGGATCTAGAGGTCTGCGATGTCCCGGAAGCATCTAGCGTGCCGTTCCAGTGTGGAGAGGGACATATTCTGCCCATTTATGAGGTGAGTGCTTGGAAAGTCCGGAGGTGCCCGCAAGGTTGAAGGAATCACTTTACGAGGTGCCCGAGGGAGGGTACGCCTACGGGCGCCGCCCAACCAGACAAGACGCCCTCCTGCCCGACCAGGCGCCTACTGCGCTGGGCTGGAGAGCCCTACGAGCTCAGCGCTCTTGTCCCACAGTCCGGCTGCCAGTTGCGCGTCTGCGGCTTGGGGGTTGGTCTTGGCGATCTTCTGCTTCTCGTAATACTCACCCGAGACCCACTCCTGGCCCGGCTCGCCTTCGGCAAGCCACACCAGGGGTAGTGCGCCCTGCTCCGGGCTGATGAGACCAGTCATGCGACCCAAGGGGGTCTGGTAGATGAAGCGCAGCACGCTGGTGGTGTCTGAGGCGAAGCTTGTCATCACGTTTCCGGGGTGGAAGGCGACGGCGGAGATTCCCTGGTCGGAGAACCTGCGGTGAAGCTCTTTGGCGAAGAGGATATTGGCCAGCTTCGCATCACCATAGGCCTTGTTGGCGGAGTACCTCCGCTCGTTATTGAGGTCATCGAGGTCGATCTTGCCGAAAAGGCGCGCGCCCACGCTGGCAGTGTTGATGATCGAAGCGTTGCTCGCCGTCAGGGTGTCCATCAAGAGGTTGGTGAGCAGGAATGGCGCCAGGTGGTTCACCTGCAGCGTCTTCTCGAACCCGTCTTCAGTGCGGGTCTGATCCCCGAAGATGCCGCCGGCGTTGTTGACGAGAACGTCTATCCGGGGATAGCTGTCCTTCAAACGCGCAGCCAGTGTCCTGACCTCGGAGAACCTCGTGAAGTCAGCGAGGAAGAAGTCGGCGTCGAGCTCCTGCGCCAAGGCTTCCGTCTTCTGCTTCGAGCGCCCTACAAGGGCGACTGTGTGGCCGTCTGCGACCAGCTGGCGGGCAGCTGCAGCTCCGATTCCGTCGCTGGCGCCTGTGAGGATGATGGTTTTCTCGAGCATGGTCTCTCCTTGATGGACGAATCTCGGATGGCAGTGGCTGCGCGGCGCGCTGGGTCAGACAGCCAGAGCGTGAAGCGCCACTGACGCGAGGGCGATCATGAACATGATGATGCCAGCAACCCACCGGCCGGAGCTTCGCCAGCCGTGGCGGACACGCTGCACGACCAGCTGAAGCATGGACCCCGAGCAAGGCGTGGAGTAGCCGACACCTGATTGCTCAGCAGGACCGATCTAGTCCAAGAAAGTCCTTCAGGCTGTCCGCAAGCTGAGTCCTCAGGGGTTGCCATAGAAGGAGCCCTCGGCGGGGATTCCGCTTCGGTTCATGGTTCTTCAGGTGTTGCCATGGAAGGCCCGAAAGACTCTAAAGCACCTACCGCCTTCGCTACCTTCTTGATCCCGGTCGTCGGCGTGCTTCACCTCATGGCGGGGTGCAACGATGGCGATTGGGTACCGAGTGCATTGTTTTTCGCTTGTGCGGCGTGGTGGCCTTTCTCGCTCTCAAGCCGCGCCGCCGGGAAGCGACACGACTGCTCCGCGATTGCTTCAGCAGAGTCCCTCTGAGCAGATCGCCGCGACTGAGCGACGACCGAAGGAGCTTGGCAACGCCGATCTGCCTCGCCCATCAGCCCCTTCAACCTGCACCTTGTGGCCCTGTCCGTTCCGTCGAGAATCTTCCGATCAACCGCCCCAACATGTCAACTAAACGTTGACAGTTTTCGTCAACGTTTGGTTGACTAGCAGCATGGACACCATCAGAGAAGCACATCAAGCCCTGAATCAGGCGAAGGGTCAGCTGCAAGCCGCTGTCCAACGGGCTCGGAGCCAAGGTCACACCTGGGCGGAGATCGGCGAGACCCTAGGCATGAGCCGGCAAGCCGCCTTCAAGAGATTCGGAGAAGTCGCCAACCCGGTCACCGACCAGAAGATCACAGGAGCACCTATGTCTATCGAGAAGGTCCAGCGAACGACCGAGCAGGTTTTCGACCTCATCAGCGCAGGGAAGTATGAAGATCTCGAGAGCTTGATTCACCCGGAGGCCAGAAGGGAACTGCCGACCTCACTGATCGCAGAGACCTGGGCCCGGCTCCTCACGGAGGTTGGCGCCAAGGAGTCCTACGGTGATACCCACGTCGTCTTGCCGGCAGGGGAGCGGATCGAAGAAGACGCCCAGCTCCTGGGGGTCGTAGTTGGAGTCACCACGCTGAACTGCGAGGCCGGAGAAATGATGGGACGCGTGGCCGTAGATGACCAACTGAGGATCGTAGGCCTCTTGATCGTTACGCCGGAGTACAGCCCGCTGCCATTCTGAGAGGTCTATCTCGCCCTACAGGTGCCTGAGGTAGCGCTCGGGTGAGTCAAGGAACGCTTGCCAGCTCGTGACCAGGTCTAGATCCGCCCACTGCCGAGGACGGAGGCCCCAGCTGCCCACTTCGAGGATCTGAGCATTGGGCAGGGCGGCCAGGAGGGGCGAGTGCGTCGAGAGGATCACCTGGGAATCCCCGGCGGCCACAATGTCTTTCAGGACGCTGAGCAACGCTAGACAGCCCGAGAAGGACAGGGCTGATTCTGGCTCATCGAGGAGCCACAGACCTGATCCACGAAATCGATCACCGACGAGTTCGAGGAACGATTCACCGTGGGACATCTCATGGAACGGAAGGTCAGGCCGACCGCCGGTGCTGGGGTTTGATTCGAGGTAGCTGAAGAAGCCGTGCATCGTTTCGGCTCTCAGGAAGTACCCGCGTCGGGTGGCGCCGGCGTTGCGGACTACTTTGAGGTGATCGGCGAGTACTGATTCCGTGGAACGTGTTCGGTGCTGGGCTCCGGTTGAGCCACCCTCGGGGGAGAGTCCGTAGGCCAACGCGATCGCCTCGATGATGGTGGACTTGCCGGACCCGTTCTCGCCCACCAGGACGGTCGCCATGCCGAGGTCCAGTCCACGATCGAGGATCGTGGCTACAGGCGCCAACGTCGCTGGCCACATCTTCCGGTCCAGGGTGTTGGAGGGATCTTCGGTCAATCTTTGGAGGGGAAACCGTTCGAAGGCCATGTGGCCAGTGTGTCAGCCACAACTTTGGATCGGGCCAGGTAGGGGGAACACCCTCAGGGTGCAGGTTCTAGGGCAGGGGTGGACGAGGCCCCCGCGTCGTAGGCTGTGGCGATCTCAACGCAGTGACCGCGCAAGGCTACGGGGCGTCTGAGGCAGGGGCTTGGTCCGTTGTCGTCCACGCTGCGCCCGAGTGAGCGTGTTCACGGAAGCTGCAGGCACCAGCCGCGCCGATGGTTGATGCGAGGTCATGAGGCAGGCGCGGTCAGGGGGTCCGGAGCGAGTCGGCCCCGACCAGCATCGCTGACCGTGGCCAGTCCCTCGCGAGCCCAGTACTCGAACCCACCAATGAGCTCTCGCACGTTGGTATAACCCAGGGTTGTCAGTATCAGTGCGCCGCGGGTGCTGCCGTTGCAGCCAGGCCCCCAGCAATAGACGACGACGGCGGCGTTCTTATCGGGCACGGCATCGGCGACCCGCGCGTCCAGCTCGGCATTAGGGATGTGGACTGCTCCGGGAATGCGTCCCTGACTCCAGGCTGCTGCTGAGCGGGTGTCGATGACCACGGGCGGGGAGTCGGAGGTCCGGGCGGCCGCGAGGTCTGCCGGATCGGTCTCATAGGTGAGTTTCGCGGCGAAGAATTCCGTGGCGGAGATAGAAGATGTCATGTCTCAATTGAATCGGCTGAACAGTTTCTCCGTGAAGATGTGATCGTTGTCAATCCGCTTCTAAGGCAACGTTTCGAGCGGTACATTCTGCTGTATGCCCTCGAATCCACGGATAGATCTCGATAACACCGATCACGCCATCATCGGGAACCTGCAACAGGACGGCCGGATGAGCGTGGCGCAGCTCGCGCGCGCCATCAATCTGTCCCCCAGCGCGACGGCTGATCGTCTGCGTCGTCTCACCGATGCCGGGGTCATCACCGGCTACTCGATCACTGTCGATCCCGAAGCCCTCGGATACAACGTCACGGCCTTCGTGCGCTTGGCCTACCCCACAGGCAACTACAAGCCGTTCCACGACCTGGTGGATTCTCTGCCGGAGATCATCGAGGCTCACCACGTCACGGGAGCGGACTGCTTCATCATCAAAGTCCTCGCGCGGTCCATGAGGGACCTCGAACGCATCACCGGTCGACTCGCAACCCTTGGTGGAATCACCACCAGCGTTGTCTACTCAAGTCCCGTCCCCTCCCGGCATATCACCCCTGCCTCATAAGTGACGCCGAACCCCGGCGGAGCCCCCGGTCAACTCGCCAAGGTTGGCGGAACGTGGTGCCGGACCTGGGCGCATCGGAACGATGGGAGAGTGCCCGATGGCCCCCCTTCAGCGTGTGCCGCGACGCCGCGCGATGACTGCTCCGTGAGGCCGCTGATCGGCGGTCTTGCGAACGTGAGATTCGAGCACGTCGAAGCCTGCAGCAAGCAACTCAGCGCCGAGGTCGTCGACCGGCCACTGGTGCGCCGGAGTGACCGCGTGAGCGAACTTCTCCACCGTGGGTCCCTCGAAGAAGCCGACGAGCAGCGTGCCTCCTGGTTTGAGCACGCGCCCGAACTCCCGCAAGGGGGACTGAATCGCTTGCGGCTCGTAGTGGATGAGGGAGTACCAGGAGAGAATCCCATCGACCGAGTCCGCTGAGGCATCAAGGGAAGCGAGATCACCGACCGTGAAGCGTACGGCGGGGTACGTGTTCCGGGCGTGCGCGATGAACTCAGGTACAAGGTCGACTCCGCGGACAATGACACCTTGCTCGGCAAGGAAGTTCGTCCAGTGGCCTGGTCCGCATCCAGCGTCGATGGCCTCGTGGACGCCGGATGCCCACGTGGAGACGAGCTCGCGATCCGATGGATGCACGGCGGTCATCAGCCCAAGACGTTCGATGTACTCCGCTGCGCGCCGTGAATACGCCGCGCTGGTCCTTTCGTAGGTCACGCGATCAAGTCTAAGTCGGGCTCACGACCAGGTCAGGAGCGCGATTCCAGACCGCACCTGTTGTCCATGGCAGTGCGCAGATTCTCAAGGCTTCGTCCGACGTCGTCAGGGACCGACTCCACAAAGATCGTCTGGGGTCTGGCAGCGAGCATGCCGATCATGGTGTTGTAGAGATCCGAGACGGGGACGGCTTCCGGATCCCCCTGGAGCAGCTTCGCTGCCCGATGGTTCGGTTCATCAGATGAGGCGCGTGAAGCGAACATCGACGAGGCGATTTCCGGCGAATTGGTCAAGCAGATCTCGATGAAACGAGCGCCCGCCTCGGCTGCCACGGAAGCTAGCTCAAGAATGAAGGCCTCGCGTTGAAGAAACTGGGGCACCACCACGTCATTCCCGGCTGACAGATGAGTTCGGCACATGCTGAGCGCCAGACGCCGAGCCGCGTGGCCAGCGGGGGTTGGAGCGGCCTCCCAGCGAGTCAGAAGCCCGCGGACCGTATCGATGTCCAGGACGAGCGTCAGGTCTTGGTCGTCGGCCAATAGCCGCGCCAGGGTGGATTTCCCGCTGGCCGGGGCGCCATTGAGCAGTATCAGGTCTGGCATGCGATCACGCTAACAAGGCAATTGAGAACCCGCCCCCCGGCAGTCTTTGTGCGGCAGGAGGCTCTCGGGGGTAGGCCACCGTGATGGCAGCGAGTGCAAGAATCGCTGGCATGACCGAAGCTGCTGCCCAAGACCGTGGACCCCTATTGGAGACGCCTCGACTGCGACTCAGGCCCTGGAGGGTGAGCGAGGCTGGGGTCCTGCGTGAACTATGGAGCGAACGAGATCCGCGCGTGCCACCCCACCGCCGAATAGATGCGCAGGGGCGCCCCACGTTGGATGAACTCGAAGATTCGATACGCGCCAACCGCCCATCCTCAGTTGGTCTGCTCGCCATTGAACGCAAGGCCATTCCGGGCGTCATAGGCTACTGCGGGTTGGTGGCGAGCGGGCGTGGCACTGCAGGTGAGCCGGAACTGGCGTTCGAGTTGCTTCGCCAGACCTGGGGCTGTGGCTACGCGACGGAGGCCGCGTGGGTGGTCTTGGACTGGGCGAGATCCTCTGGGTATGAACAGCTGTGGGCCACGGTCTGGGATTGGAACACTGCTTCTCGCCGTCTCTTGGCCAAGGTCGGATTCACCGAGACTGATCGCCGGGAAGTGCACCGTGATATCGGGACTACCTTGTTCACCAGGAGACAGCTGTAGGAAGATCCATCCGCCGCGCACGCGGCGAATCGATCGTCGATCCCGGTTGGAACACCGAAGACATAGGCTGGATCGATGGTGACCCCCGACTTCGTACTTGACCTGCGTGAAGAGATCGGGCACAAGGAGCTCTTCCTTCCAGGTGTCACGAGCGTGGTGCTTCGGCGCGAAGACGAAACCCGGACGGCCCTCGAGGTGCCAGAGGTGCTGTTGGTCAAGAGATCAGACAATGCTCACTGGAGCGCCATCTCCGGGATCCTTGAACCTGGTGACTCGCCTGCTTCCGGTGCCCAGCGCGAGGTTCGGGAAGAGGCCGGGGTTCAAGCGCGGGTAGTTCGGGTGGCCGGAGTATCCGCGACCCCGCCATCGGTCTACCCCAACGGGGACCAGTGTCGATTCGTAGATATTGCGTTCGAACTGGAGTGGATCTCGGGGGTTCCGCAGGTTGGCGATGACGAATCCACCCACGTCGCGTGGTTTCCCGCGAACGCATTGCCGGAACCGTTCACGGAGAGTCACCGTGAGCGCATCCAGTGGGCCCTCGATTCGGGTGCGCCGGCCCGGTTCTAGTCGCTGGAGGGTCCCAGCAGGGGGTGCCTCCGGGGCAAGGCGCCCCGTGGGTGCTCCTCAGGGCACGCCGAAGAGCGTCCGAGACAGCTCCAGGTCGCCTGAGATGCGGGCTAGGGTGCTGCGACCGAGCTGAGCCATCCCGGGGTTCGAGTTCTGGTAGTACCAGACCAATCCCATGGCCTGCTGAAACGCCCACGCAGCGCCCCTCTGCCATTCCAGCCGATCGGCCCCTAGGTCATCCCGAAGAACGGTGCGGCCGTCGTCGTCGAAAAGGTGCCATGCCACGATCAGATCCAGGGACGGATCGGCAGCGGCGAAACCTCCAGCGTCGAGAACGCCCACGAGTTGACTCTCGCGCAGGAGGAGATTGGGTGGAGTGAGGTCTCCATGGGTCATGACATCCGGTTGGTCCCGGGGAAGCTGCCGGAACTCCGCCCACATGGCTCGTAGACGAGGAACATCCAGCAGGCCTGCACTCTCTGAGAAACAGGTATCCATCCACTGGTCGGAGGCGGTGAGTTCTCCGCCACGTCCGGTGCCGACGAACTGTCGGCCCCGGGTCGGGGCGGCGCGGATCGAGGCGATGAGCTCGGCTAATTGGCGGGCCAGTCCCCTGGAATGGGCAGATCCCAGCGGCGTCGCGACCGTGCCGGGAATCCACGACTGGAGGGTCCATGGCAACGGATACTGATGGCCGGGACGTCCGATCGCGATCGGCGAGGGTGTCGGGACGGGAGCCACCTCGGCAAGTTCTCGCATGGCAGCGGCCTCCCGAAGAAGTTCTGCGCCGAGAACCGTGGCGTTTGCGCGTCGACGATGAAACCGCGCGGCTCGGGTCCTTCCGACTCTGAAGATCGTGTTGTCTGTTCCGGCCCCGTGGATCTCCTCTATTGCTTCGTCGCCCCACTCCGGGAACTGATCGAGAATCAGTTGCCGTGCGGTGTCGGCACTGACTCGGAGCTCGTCGTCGTGCATCGTCATGGCGCCGATGCTACGGCACGTGGCGGTAGCGTCGCGGCTTGGCGCGGATGAGGACGCTGCTCGCGGCGAAACGGAGAAGACCAGGAGATAGGGTCGGCCCATGGAGGAGGAGCAGCTGCTCACTGGCGGACACTCGAGTGACTCGGTTTACCGCCTGGGACAGACGGTGCGTAAGCCGTGGACTGATGCCAGCCCCAGCGTGGTCCGGTACATGACTTTCCTCGCTGCGAGCGGTGTCGACGTGCCCGCACCCTTGGGCCGGGATCAGCTGGGTCGGCAGGTCACAGAGTTCATCCCGGGAGAACTCGCCATCAACTCCGCCCCGCTGGCGGACTCAGAACTCGCCAGGGTGGGTTCGATGGTCCGAGCGATCCACGATGCCAGCCAGGCCTACAGACCGGAGACCCGCGCTGTCTGGACCACCGCGATTCCGGCACCGGGGGAGGAACTGATCTGCCACAACGATCTCGCGCCCTGGAACCTCGTCATCGGAGATCGGTGGACCTTCATCGACTGGGATGCCGCGGCACCGAGCACCCGGCTCTGGGACCTCGCGTACGCGGCGCAGGCGTTTGCGCTGCCTGACCCCGATCAGTCGCCAGAGCAGGCTGCCCCGGCGTTGGCGGCATTCGTCGGTGGTTACGACGCCGAAGGCGAGCTGCGCGCAGCACTGCCCGCCGCCATGGCTGCGCGGACGACGGCGATGTACGACCTCCTGAAGCAATCGAACGAGGCGAATATTGAACCTTGGGGATCCATGTTCGTAGAAGGCCATGGAGCGCATTGGCGGGGCGTCGCCGGGTACGTCCGGCGCCACCGGGACCTCTGGTCCCGAACGCTGCTCTGCGCGGGCAAGTAGAAGCCGCCGACGGCGCGGCTCAACCCCGGTCTGTCCAATAGTCCAGGACGGAATTCACCGGCGGGAGGACGTCCGGCCCTCCACCTTCGGCATCAGTTTCCGATCTCGAACACTCCGATCTCACCGATGAGGAGCAGGAACAGCAGGCCCAGACAGATCAGGGCGAAGATCGCCAGCAGGGACGCCGTCGTGCGAGGAGGCTTACCGGGGCTCTTCTCGGGAGTCAGCTGCACTTCATCAGGTGTCACGCTTCGACGGGCACCCTCGGGTGCATCCGGTTGGTGACTGCTGGGGGTCGACATGGCATCCTCACATCCTCACGAACATCGCGGGTGGCTCTCTATGCGAAGGGCTTCGGGCTTCACGCCACCCGTCCAATTTCGAGCGTACTCCTCTGCTGCGGCAGGCGCTGTGATCGTAGGCCGTCAAGTGCCTCGGGACGGCTGACGTAGCATGGCGAGAGTGGGCCCTCCGCCGTCGGCGACTGGACGCTACAGAGTCAGAATGCCGGCTGACATGGGTACGTGGTCATTCCGGCGCAGCTGTTTCACGAGGCAGAAGGGGCTCCACCGTCGAAACTCATTCGGAAGCTGGATCTGTCTTCCAAAGAATGCTCCATATCTCCCGGCCGGTGCTGTGGGTCAACACCGTAGGCCCCGCTGTGCTGGGGATGTGGCTGGCCGGTCATCTGTGGCACTGGGATGCACTGGCCCTGCTCTTATGGCTGACGCTGCCGTTCAACCTGCTCATCTACGGCGTCAACGACATCTTTGACCAAGAGACCGACGCGCTGAATCCGCGCAAGGGATCCTTCGAAGGCGCCCGGATTCGCGCCGCGGAGGTCTCCTCGATCTGGATCGCCGTTCTCGTGACCAATCTTCCGTTCCTGGCGTACTTCGTGTGGGCACTTCCCGGTGAAGCACTGCTGTGGATCGGGCTCTACCTGGTGGTGTTCGTCTTCTACTCGGCGCCACCGCTGCGGTTCAAGGCCCGCCCCTATCTGGATTCGCTGAGCAACGCCGCCTACGCCCTGCCGATGGTCTTTGTGCCGCTGGCCCTGGGTGCCGGTCCGGTCTGGGCCGCTGCCTTGGCGCTGATGGCCTGGAGCGTGGCTAAGCACACCTATGACGCGGTGCAGGACATCGAGGAAGACCAGGCTGCCGGAATCACCACCACCGCGGTACGCCTGGGCGTGCGCGGGGCGGTGCTCTGGAGCGGGTTCTGGTGGGCTTCGGCTACCATCGGCTTTGCCATGGTCAATATCCCGGTTGCGCTGGTGAATGCGCTGATCAGTGGGTGGCTGCTCTACAGGCTGTTCCGCTCGCCCCTCACCGGCACCGCCCACGGTCTGTACCGGTATTCCATTGCCTTTCCCTACGTCGCCGGAGCGGTGGCAGGTATTCAACTGGTCGCCGCGCTGCTGCTGGGGTGGTACCCATGAGTCGCGTCGTAGTGGTCGGTGGCGGAGTGGCAGGCCTGACGGCGTCGGTCCTCTCCGCCTGGGCAGGACACGCTGTCACGCTTCTGGAAGCGGGCTCAACGCTGGGCGGGAAGAGCCACCGCATCGAAGTCGGTGGTCAACGCATCGACACCGGCCCGTCGTTGTTCACCTTCCCTGCCGTCTGGCAGGAGCTGCTGCGCCGCCTGGACGACTCCAACCGGGATCCCTCCTTGGCGGCCGAAGAGACAGCAGGGCTGAATCTTCAGCGGCTGTCGGAGGTGGGCCAGTACTACTTCCGCGGGGAAGTCTGTTCGCTGCCGGTGCCGCCGGGGCACCCATGGCACCCGGCGTGGGAGCGTTTCGCCGCGCTGCACGGACCGATCGGGCCTGACGTGACCCGGCTGCTGACCACCGCGCCACTATCGCGCGAGGCCTACCCCTCGCTGGCGCGGATGCAGCGCCTCTATGGGCGCCGGCTGACGACGCGGAGTTATCTCGACAGTCTCACCTGGCTGCCCGATGGGCTGCGCGAAGTGATCGCTATCCACACACTCAACGCGGGGGTGGGCCCCTCCCGGACGCCGGCACTCTACGCCAGCATGCCCGCGGTGATGGCCCAAGACGGGGTGTGGGTGCCACAAGGTGGCATCTACGAGCTGGTGCGGGCCCTGGAGCGTCTGGCGCGGGCCGCAGGGGTCGATGTTCGCACCGATGAGCCCGTCCTGGGCCTGGAACGGGGAAAAGTCAGGACCGCTCAGCGGGAGTATCGGGCGGACGCAGTGGTCAGCGGCCTCGAGGCGCATCGCCTCGAGGCGCTGCTGCCTGGGCGCACACCTCGAGCACCGCAGAAGCTCTCCTGCTCCGCGGTCGCGGTGTACGCCGCGCTGAAGCGGCCCCTTCCGGAGGGCACGCCACAGCACAGTGTGGTGCTGCCCGAGGATCCACGGGAGCTCTACGCCAGTCTGGAGGCCCAACGGGAGCCGGACCAGACCATGGCGTTTCTCAACTACTATCCAGCGACGGACTCAGGGGCCAATACCGCTGACACGCTCGCAGTGCTGCTGACAGCGCCCCCGAATGGGCGGCGCTACGGCCTCGATGACGCCTTCGTCGACCGGGAACTGCGCCGCGTGTGGGACACGGTGGGGCTTCCCGGACGCTTCGAGGCGTGCGCCGAGGAGTACACCATCCTGGATCCAAACTATTTCAGTCTCGCCGGCTCGTCCGGAGGCGCCCTGTATGGCCCGATCCGTCCCCTGGTGATGAGCGGGCCGCTGCACCGTCCGGCTCGACACAGTGTGACGCGGCCATGGCTGTGGCGGGTAGGCGCCTCGGTCCATCCCGGCGGTGGATTGCCGGCGGTGCTGGGCGGAGCCATGATGACCATGGACGGGCTGCTTCGCACGCTGGGGCCCGGGAGTGGTGGCCGGGGCTAGGGCGCGACGACGCGGAGGGTCTTGCCTCAGGGATGTGAAGATCGACGACGACGCGCGGAGCTGATCTTCGCAATCATGCTTCACCGCGAGCTGGTGCCTCAGAAGATATCGGTGTCGAGGATCGACATGTAGTGCACGTCGATCCACCGGTCCTCGAACCACAAGGCGTCCCGTCCGGTCCCCTCGTGAGTGAAGCCGACCTTCTCGTAGACGTGCCGAGCGCGCGGATTGAAATCGTAGACCTCCAGCGAGATCCGATGCAGCCCGAGGGACTGCAGTCCATACCGGATGATCATCCGGGTGGCCTCGGTGCCGAGGCCCTTGCCACGGCCCTCCGGACCGATGAGGGTTCTGAAGCCGCAGGAGCGGTTCTCCTCGTGCCAGTCGTTGAGGACTACTTCACCGACCATGGTCTCGGTCTTCTGATCGATCACGGCCAGCACGAGACGCTCGTCCGAGGTGCTCCACTGTTGATAGGTCTCTCGAAGGGCCTCCACCGACCACGATGAAGGCCGAGGTGCGCTGGTGTGAACCGAGCCGGTCAGGACCGCAACTTCAGGATCATGGATCAGTCGGTGGATCACCTCGGCGTCTTGCCCCTGGATGGGCCGCAGGCGGACTAGCTGACCTTCGAGCGTGGGTTTGTGGCTGAAGATGGTTTCCACCTGGGGAGTATCCCACGGGACGTGGCGCTTCAAGTGGCGAGCTCAGATGGGTGGTGGTTGTAGGATCCCGCGGATCTTGTCATACGGGCTAGGCGCTGACATGGGGAGTGACATGTCGCTGGGACGCGGTCTGTGTCACTAACTTGTCGGAATCCTCAAACTTGGCGGAAAGTACAGAGACGATTAGTCGCAGAAGTCACGTTTCCAGATCGCGGGCGGCCTTCGCGGCTGGTTCACTTTCTGCAACGAGGAGCTGTGCGGACCGGATGCGTTGATCTCTGCTGCTGCGACGCCGAGATACTCCCGGCGGCGGTTCACCGTTTGACTACGGTATCGGGGCCCTGAACTCGTCAGCTCCTCCCATGAGATGATCTCTCAATGCTGAGTTCATCGAGCGACTTCACCGAAGATGAGCGCAAGCATCTTGAGTTCATCCAGGATGTCATTGCGCGACTCTCGAACTCGTCCGCGAGGATCAAGGGCTGGGGTGTCACGGTCGCTATCGCGACGTACGGTTACGCCGCGACGCAGCATGAGCCTACGGTGGCCCTACTCGGCTTAGCCGCCGCTGTATTTTTTGGCCTGCTCGACACCAACTATCTTCGTGAAGAACGATTGTTCGTAAAGCTTTACGAACAAGCTTTAACCCGGAGTATCACCGCTTACTCTATGAAGAAAGATGTCTTCAAACCCGAAGTGCCAAGATCAAGCGTCATTTTCTCCTGGTCCATCGTTGGGTTCTACGGACCCCTTCTGGTAATTGGCTTACTTACGCTGGCGTGGTCTTCGGGGAACTTTGAGTGTTCGGACTGAAGTACGTCCGCAACGCCTCCCAGGCACTGTCCTTTTGTCGCTCGGAGTAATTAGTCTGCGGCGGCCAGATGGGACCAAAGGTGTCGTTGTTCCAGCGTGGAACTATGTGAAAATGCACATGGGGAACTGTTTGCGTGGCTGCGCCGCCATTTGACTGAATAACGTTCAACCCGTCGGGATGTACAACGTCACGAATTGCTTTCGCCAGCCGCAGTGTCTGCTCGCCTAGTTCTCGAGCCAGTTCGACATCGGCATCCCATATATATTGGACGTGTTTACGAGGCACAAGGAGAGTGTGACCCAGGGTTGCGGGTTCCAATGGGAAAAAGGCCAGGACGCTTTCGGTGCGGAATATAACTCGGGCGTCTTCTTCTGCATGGGCGATCGCACAGAAGTCGCAGCCTGGATCAGCGTGAGTTGTAAGCTTCATCGACCCACGCACCAAGATTTGTGTACCCATTGCCGAGAACCCAGTCATACGTGGGGTACCCCGAGGGTAGCGGGTTCATTCCTTTAGCGGACGTGTTTCCGGAGTTGTCTTTGATATTGTGAATGTAGATGCCAAAAAGACCGTTTCCCCTCTCGATGCTTTTGTCAATCTCGTAATTGACCCACTTGCGGCTTGCGGTCTTTGACCCGATCAGAACGGCTGTGACCGAGGTGTTCTTGAGTCCACTCAGAATTAAGTTTCGTATGGCGGGGTCACCTGACACTTTGGTCTTCTCCCAGAGCGATGCCTCGATCCAGGTCTTGTCCGAGGTTCCCAACTGAGAGCTATTGCGAACAATGGAGGACCTCCACACATCTAGTTCGTAATGGAAACTGAAGAAGGTGCGATGTGCCATGTTTTGCCTCGCCTTGCAAGTCGATTCAGGGTTTCGCCGGACCACGCTCAGTTCAATGTACCGGCTGACCAGCGGGGCTTCCATCCTAGATTCTCTTTGGGGGATATTCCACGGCGTACAGAAAGAGTTTGGTTGCTATGGATCCAGGCCCGAGAGAGCCCAAAGTCTCCAGGAAGCCAAGGACTGTTCAGTCATCCTGATGGAGCGTCGTGGCTCCATGGGTGATCTACGTTCCGCCGCGATCAGCATCTAGGTGACAACACAGGGTCTTGGGGTGCTTGCGGGCAAGCGATCATGATTAGAAGCCGGACCGGTCAACACCGCTTACTGGGTCGGAGAAGCGGGGTAAGCGATCATGCCCGGCCAGGTGCTCCGCGTAGATTCTATGATTCTAGTCCCGAAGTCAGAGTTTCTTTGGGGAATAGTGATTAGTTCTGAGTCGTTTCATTATTCGCTGAAAGAGTCTGAAACTTGATTTTTGTGATGGATATCTTTGGTTCGCACTAGCATCGACCACTGAGGCCACTTGAATTGACTTTATTTCACGCTCAGGGATCAAGACTGTCTGGTAAGTAGGCGCAATCTCAATAAATTGCTCATTGAGTCGTCGCCTGCGCAGAGGTTGACCAAGGGCGATCCAACGACTTTCGTCCTCTATTCCCGCATCGAAAGCGAGGCGCGGTCCCTTCCAAATAGTTCCATCCAGTAGCTCGACGATCAGACGTGGGTTGGCACTTCCCGCAGCGTGCCAAGTTGATAGAGCTAGGTGCCACACTCTTTCGTTGACGATTGGTGGGGGACCGCTGTGTGCGAGCCTAGACGTTGCCCAAGCCAGTCCTGTTGCTGCCATTGAATGCACGCCAGCCGCAAAGACGAAGAGCATCGCATCGTCGAGGTTGGGGGACACCGCCTCGCGTAGTTCGCCGACCCTGTCTAATAAGGGCAACCACATTATCGGAACGAGGAGCACTGCTACCGTGACAGTGGCCACGAGCGAGACAAGGATTATCCTAGAGAGCTCTAGGAAAGCGGATTCCTTCAGGGATGGTCTGTAGCGATCACGATCCAGCTGCCACACGATTCCCGGGGCGAGTAAAAGGAGAAAACCTACTACGGTCGCTACGCTATCGGGTATCAATCGTCGTCGCCCTGATCCACTTCTTCGGTGGTGCTAAGGTTTTTGAACGGCTCTGACTGACTCGTGAAGGCACTCCCAACCAGCGACTTCTCTTCGATGCTTCTCGATGGGCCTTTGCCTGAGGCGTCCTGGTTCTTCGGGTTACCGGTCATCGAAGGCTCCTAGATCCTGGGTCTGCGTTTGACGTGACCCAATCGTACCGTTCAGGAGCGGAATCCTCTGGGGCCGGTATCCAGAACAGGAACCTCGAGAGGTCGGGGTCGAACTGTGCTCCGTGTACGAAGGATCTCCTACGGGTTCGAAGACAAGGCTGTCGTGACCTGCGAGAGCAACCGGCGACGTTCCAGATCAGGATCAATGATCTGGATGAATTCAAGGGCGTTGAAGCGGTCTCCCTGACGACGGTTCTGTGGAGGTTCCAAGCCTTCGATCATGAGCGCTTCCAGGGTGGCAATCAACATATCGATGTCGATGCCCGACGGTGCGGTCCCGAGTGATCCGTCCTCCTGAACTGGGCGGACACCGAACCAGGAGAATCGGTCCCATCTGCCGCTGAGTCGATCTCGGGTGTGCTCCCACAGACGAGCGCCCATGCGTTCCTTGGTTACTCTGCCCACGTAGATCGTCCGTGACCGGTCATGAAGCAGATAGATGCCGGCCTGGGGCGCGAAGTCCACACGTTCGCTGCCAGACTGTTGCGAGCCAAATAGTTGCGCAGCGCGGCTGCGGGACCAATCGATGCCGTCTCTGCGCCAGTACATCCCAAAGGCATTGATGAGGCCCATGTCTTCAACATCGGTTGATTCACTAGGCGCCGCTGGAGCGACGTCTTCAACTACGGCGAGTGGACTTTCCGACTCGAGGGGTGAGACATGGCGGTTCGCGAGGGCGTAGGTGCCTCTTTCAACTCGGACGACCTCATTTACCAGTGGCTGTTGAGAGAGTTGTGCGGCAACTGTCGCGGCGGGAGTCGCGCCCACACTCGTGCGTAGCCCCTCATCGATGATGGCTTGAGCAATGTCGGTGTAGTGGACGGGCTCCTCTGCTGCATCCAACACCGTCTTGATCGCATCCCGCCACTTCATTTGAGTCATCGTTGCACCTCGCCTGATCGCTCTGACTTCGCGGCACAGCATGCCACTGTGAGTTTCGACTGTCCTAGTCTCAGAGCTTATTCGTCTTCGATCCCGAAATGACTCAAGAGTCTCTCTAACGTGAATTCCTGGCGCAGTTTCCCAGCACTGTTCTGATTCGCGAACATCCCCTTCACCCAGTAAGCCTCCGACTTGGGAACCGTGGTCTCCCATCGAACTGGCACCACGTACTCGGCAAGATCCGCGTCCAAGGATGGCTTCTGATCACTGTGCTCGTAATCCGCCGCAAGAGGCTGCTTGCAGAGAGGAACCCGTTGCCCGTCGGACTCAACTTCGGCCTCTGAGAAAGCGATGGCTTCCCCTATCGTCACGCCGACTCCGACATAGCCGTGCTTAGGGATGTGCACAAAGATCCTGGCGCCTACCGGGAGGCTGCGCAGCGTCCTTGAGTACCATTCGCCCCCGCCAGCGGAAACGAATCCATATCTTCGGGCGTCCTCCCAGTCCCGGTGGTCCCCGTCGCCGAAGGTGACGAACCAATCCCGACCGTTCCACTCGGCACGCTTACTCGCCCGACGACTAGATGCCGGCGCGGAAGACGATGCTTCGGAAGCCATCCAGGATCGTGCCAAGTAGCGGCGCTCATCGTCTTCCAAATAGGAGAAGAAGACTGCATTGATGGGGACGCCGAACTCACGGAGGTAGGTGACGATGCGCTCGGAGCTGTCATCGAGGCTTGTGGCGACGATCGTCATCGTGGTCTCCTCGTTCAGCTCATCTGGGGCGGGGGCCTCGAATATCTCCGTGAATGCCTGCTCGAACTCTAGATCGGCCCGTGTCGCGGCAAAGTGAGTGTTCGCGATCTCCAGGACGGAGTCTCGGTCCAGTGTGGAAACCCAGGAGCCGTAGTCGAGGATTTGGGCCACGACTTCACGCGGAGTGCGGTCACGCTTGAGCTCCAAGACGTGGAGGTTGCCCTCGTAGTCCATGGCGAGGAGATCAATCCATTTGCCCTGTGGGGTCCGGACTTGTCGTCCGATGACCAGCAGCTGCTGGCCCAGCAACGAGGAGTCCTGTTCCAGGAAGGTTTCGAGTTCAGCTTCGGTTGGCAGGCGACCGGCTGGCAGTCGCCGTGGGGTCGCGCCGTCCAGGCGCCACACGCCCATTTCGATCGGCATGAAGGTCTCCATCTTGAACGCACGTGGGGAGCAGGACTTTCTTTTGTCCCATTCACCGTAGTCGTCGAGCGTTCGTCGCGATAGGACAATGGACACCGCCCCGGGCCCTTGACGGCGAACCAGCGGTGTCCAACCGGGCAGGAGGGAGCCGTTAGGTGCCTGAGATTGAATAGTCTCTCTGGACACCCGCCGTCTGTTGGCCCCAGTTGCTGGCCCTCACCCGTGCCTGGTGCGCGTCGAAGGAGGCAGTGTCTCTGAAACGCTCTGAGACATCCCAGACGCCGGGGTCACCGCTGGGTTCCACGTCAAAAGCGATGCAACCAGGTTCAGCGCGCGTCAGTTCTGTGTGCTGAGGGAGGAGATCGGTCACGGTCGCGATCTCCTCCTCGCTCCGACAGATGAGGCGCCCGGTCAGCTTGATGTTGTGCATACTCCGGATTGTCCCAGGCGGGCCGCCCGAAGAGCTCTAGTCGACGAGTTCTCTCCCGGACGCAGCGCGCCAGACGATGTGGTCCAGGGTGCGGGAGCTGACCTGAAGCTCGTCTGCCGTAGCCTGGATCAGCTCTACGGCCCTGTCGAAGTAGAGGTCACTGTCCTTGCCCAAGGCGTCAGCCAAGAATCGCAGGATCATGCGATCGGGTTTCACCGACGGCATCCCAGCCAGAATCAACAGGTAGTTGTAGGTGACACCAGAGCTCTGACTCGGGAGCTTCTTCCAACCGGTATGGACCGGATTCTCCTGCGGTGACGCTTCCACTACTGTGCGGAGCTCCTCGACGGTATCGATTCCGAGATCCACCATGAGCTGGGCTGCTCGCTCAATGATCTCGGCCTTCAGCGGCGCGTGAGCTTTCGTGTGAGCGGGCTTGAGATTGCCGACGACGTTCTCGGCCCAACCCCGTGGGCCACCTGCCTTCTCAATGGAGTCCAGAAGGTCCTGGGCGCCGTGTGCAGTGCCTTCGGTGGTCTTGTACTTGGTGATGACGTTGACCACTGAGGTGTAGTGCGATCCGGTGGAGTAAAGAGAGTCGATGATGCACAGCGCCAAGCTGTCTGGATAGCCTTCGGGGGTCTGCCAGAGGGTCTTGTCCCCAAGGTTTTCCTCGCAGTATTTGACGAGGGTTTGGATCTCGGCCTGGGTGACGGTCATATGGTCTGCTCCTAGATTGTTCTGGTTGTTGAACTGCACGCGGTGGACCTGTGTCATCCGGCTTCGGTGGCGTCCGCGAGTGCATCGAGCAACCCGACGTCGACCAGCAGGCGCACACGTTCGGCGTCGGGGAGGTCCCTGAGGCGCTTGATGATCTCGTCGGTCTGCGTCTCGTGGCTCCAGAGGGCGTCTTCTGAGACGTCCACAAGGGTGGGGGAGTAGAGGAAGTCCTGTGTGGAGTTGTTGCGGTACTGCTGCTGCAACGTGAAATCGCCCGCGATCTGATTGGCGAGCAATCGCAGTGACCCGACTTTGTATTCATCTGTGGCGTCGAGGTCTCCGAGGTATTGGTTGACCTTCTCGATGACCGCGTCCATCGCCGCGCGTTCCTTCTCGGAAGCGCGGTTCATCCCCGCCTCAGTGAGCCCCTGCAACCCCTGGGGCTCACCGGTGGTGAGGTCCAGAGTCTCCTCCCGGATCTTCTCGAGCTTGTAGTGGGTGAGCACCACATCCGAGATATCAACTGCCGCCGGGTTGGTCTCGTCCTCGGTGAAGTCCTTGAGCAACCGGGCGAGGAGCCCGCTGAAGGGGGAGAGCTTCTCGTAGGTCGGGTCCCCGTAGTCCAGGATCTGGGAGAAGAACGAATACGCCTTCGGGTACTGCGTCAGAGTCGCACGGAACTCGACCATGCGCTCGATGGTGGGGGTGTCTTCTTCGCGGATGGCCTGATCCCACCGATAAGCGAATCGCTCCTTAGCCGGCGCCAGGGAGGCGTAGACAGCATTGTGTCGATCGGTCTTGGAGCGCCATTCGCGCCAGAACAAGTCGACTTCGGACTGGGTGAAGATGTTCTCGTTCTCCAGCTTAGTCCGCAGATCACCGATCAGCTCAGGATCGGACTCCGTCTCGACCTGGGCGTCCTCGTAGTACTCCCGGAACGCCGCCAAGATCTGGTCGGGTTCGTTCACGAAGTCCAACACGTAGGTGTTGTTCTTCCCTGACGCACGGCGATTCAGCCTAGACAGAGTCTGGACGGCGGAGATGCCGGAGAGCTTCTTGTCCACGTACATGGCCACCAGCAAGGGCTGGTCGAACCCGGTCTGATACTTGTTCGCCACGATCAGCACATGCTGCCCGTCTTGGTCGAATACCTTTGCGAGGTCGCGGCCACGTAGCGCAGGGTTAGCGGAAGCCTCCGTCACGGTGGGCCGGTCGGACTCGTTGAGCACCTTCACGTCAGGGTCAGGAACATCCCCGGAGAACGCCACCAGCGACTGAAGGTCTAGCTGTCGGCGTTCGACCTCGCGTTCGAAGGCCCGGTGATACTGGACCGCGGCCGCGCGGGACCCGGTCACGACCATCGCTTTGGCTTTGCCGCCGAGTTTGGGGCGGACGACGCGTTGGTAGTGCTCGATGATCTCGTGGACCTTCGACGCCACGTTGGTCGGGTGCAGCTCCACGTGCGCAATCAGCGCTTTCGCGCCTCGGCGCAGATCGATCTCCTCACCCTCGTGCCCTCGGGGAGGTCGCTCCACTCCGGCGCGTTGGGCGATGCGTGCGGCGACCTCGTAGCTGGTGTAGTTCTGCAGCACATCGAGGATGAAGCCCTCTTCGATGGCCTGCTTCATCGGATACAAGTCGAAGGGCGCCAGCTTGCCGGTGTGGTCGCGGCGGCCGAACATTGCCATGGTCTTCTCTTTGGGAGTGGCGGTGAAGGCGAAGAAACTGATTCGTCCCTCTGCGTCGACCTGCGCGGCCATACGGTTGAGCACATCCTGGTCCACACCCGCGTCATCAGGATCCCCCGCCGCGGCATCGTCGGAGTGGGTGTAGAGGAGCTCTTTCAGAGAGCTGGCGGCGTCGCCCGTCTGGGAGGAGTGGGCCTCATCCGCGATGACAGCGAAGCGACGCCCGGCGATCTTGCCTCCCTCGTCCTGGACTCGCTTCAACGCATACGGGAAGGTCTGCAGCGTCAAACCGATGATGGGAGTGTCGGCTGCGAGGGCTTCCAGGACCTGGTCGGTCTTGGAGCCTTCTGAGCCGCTGGTGATGGCCTTGAACGTGCCCGTCGTGGTGGTCAGCTGATTCACGGCGTCCTGGAGCTGCTTGTCCAGCACCTGCCGGTCAGAGATCACCAGGACGTTGTCGAAGACCTTCTCTCCAGCCTCGGTGTGCAGGGACGCCAACCGGTGGGCTGTCCAGGCGATCGAGTCGGTCTTGCCGGACCCTGCAGAGTGTTGGATCAGGTACTTATGCCCGGGCCCCTCTTCTCGAGCGGCCTGAGTCAGGTTGGTGACGGCGCGCCACTGGTGGTACCGGGGGAACCGGACCTGGGACTTCTCAGTGACTTCACCGGTCGTCGGGTCGGTCCGGCGTTCATGGTTGATGTAGATGAACTTCGTCAGGATATTCAGCCACGTGTCCGGAGCGAGGATCTCTTCCCAGAAGTACGCGGTCGGGGCCTTGCCCGGGATCGAGGGGTTGCCCTCACCGTTGTTGTGCCCGCGGTTGAACGGCAGGAACGTGGTCGCGTTGCCCTCGAGCCGGGTGGTCATCGCTATTTCTGTCTCGGACACGGCGAAATGCACCAGGGCGCCGCGCCCCACAGCCAGGAGCGGCTCGCCCTTGGGGTGACGGTCTTTCTTGTATTGCTGCTTCGCCGATTCCAGGGCTTGGGTCATCTCGGTCTTGAGCTCGATCGTCGCGACGGGCAGCCCGTTGACGAACAGTACGAAGTCCAGACTCGCGCCGCTCCTGGACGAGTACCTGACCTCTCGAACCACGCGGAGCCTGTTCATCAGGTACTTCTGCACCAGGGCGGGGTTGCGATCATCGGCTGGCGGGAACTGCATCAGCGAGAAATCACGGGCCCCGGGGAGCCGCAGCTTCCCGCGCAGGGTCTTTAGCGTCCCGCCACCTTGGGCCTCGTCGGTGCTCAGCTGCTTAGCAACGCGATCCAGGATCCGGCGGCGCCCCCGGTCTTGGGAAGCTTCGTCGGCAGAGGGCGGAACGATCCGCGCGTAGTTCTTCGGGTCAGAGGCCTCCAACCACCCCAGGAGATCCTCCGGGAACAACGCCCGCTCGACGTCGTAGCCGACCGAGTTATCCGACCGCAACCACCCTTGCGACTCCATGTAGTCAGCAATGAGCAGTTGGAACGCCTTTTCTTGATGCGTAGAACTCATGCCCTCTGTAGAACCTCTTCTTCTAGCTGGTCAGCGGCGGACCTGTCGCGTTGGCTTACGTCTAGCTGCCCGGTGACCGCAGTGGAAATAAGAGCAGCGCGGCGCTCACGCGCAAGATTGATTGCGGTCTCAAAATCCTTGCGGATGGAGGCCAGAGCCAGTTCGTCTCGCGCGATGTTCTCAGCAATTATTCGCTGCTCTTCCAGGGGCGGCTGAATGATCTTGAGTTTAGATATGTCGTCGACTGATAGTCCTGGCTGGGCAGCGGAGGTTGAGTACTGGCCCAAGTTCATGTAGCGCAACAGGGACTCCAGCCACTTGAGATCTACCGACCTGGTCGGCTGCACAACAACAGCGTGCTCAGTTGCGAAAAGTGGCCCACGTCCGCGGAATACTTGGCCGCACAGCGCTCCCTGGCGACCGAACATCACTTGATCTTCACGGTGCGTCCAAGTCGAGGTATAGCCTCGGAGGCCGCCTCCACCGTAAACCGGATACTTTCCGGAAGGCTCGATGTCAGCAGCCGTGATGGCATCTCCACTTCTGAGCTGAGATACCAACCCGAGTTTTACGGACTCCCAGTGTTCAGGTATTAAAGCGCCCTGCAACCAGTCCACCTCGTGCTCTTCGGTCAGCGCTGAGTTCGAACGTGTCCCTCGTGTGAGCCACTGGGCATATTGTGCTGCCGAGCGCTCCGCTGCCAGCTTGGCAAAGGTCAGGGTATCGGAGACGAAGGCATCGATCGTGGCTGTCTCGTGGTCCAAGTAGTCCGCGATGGCAACCTGGTCTTGCTGATTCGGAACCGGCACCTTGATTTTGCCGACGTCTAGAGGAGAAATTGCCGGATAACTGACCCCAACCGACCGCGCTACAAGCTGATCGATGAAACCGTCAGACTGCAACGCGTAGCCGAGGAATCGGGCGTCAATTGCATGAGGTCTGATGACTGCGAAACCAGTAGAGACCACCGCGTTCGATGGCGGTTTGTCGACACGAGTAACGGCGCGAAGATACGTGCGGACGGTCGACAACAACGTGTCGTTGTGGGAGACCAGTCTCCGCGCTCTTGAGGGGGCATCGCTGAACGGTATGGGGTTCTGCCATCGAACGGTCTTGCCCTGACTCACGTCCGAGATGTCGGCGTAAGTCACTGAGTGCCCAGGGGTAGTAGTTGTTTCGTCAATAGATGCGGGGTTTATCGATGCAACCCGTTTCAGGGGGATCGACGCCACTCTCATAGCTTTACCTGCTCGAGGCGGGTACGTATGCGGCCGAGAACGTTGTCTAGATCGCGATCGATTTCCTCGAGAGGACGCGGCGGCTTGTACTGGTAGAAGTGGCGGGTGAAGGGGATCTCGGTGCCTTGCTTGGTCTTGGTCTCGTCGATCCACGCGTCGGGGACGAACGGCTTCACTTCTCGTTCCAAATAGTCATGGATGTCCTGGTCCCAGGGGACATTCTCGGTGTCTCGCAGGCTTGTGTTCGGCTCTGGGGTGCCGTCGCGTTTGGTAACGAGTTCACCGGTGTCGTCGTGGTCGCCGAGCTCGCTTAGCAGCGCTTTGAGCTCGGCAGGTTTCAGTGCGATCTCGGCTTGATCGAGACGTTGCGTGAGATCTTTCTGGAAGGCAGCGCGCTGGGTGCTCACTTGGTCGCCCGTATCAGCGCTAGCTCGTTCGAGCACATTACGGAGGGAGTCTTGCGTGGCTTCAGCGAGCTTAGTGATTGACTTGGCCGCCAGCCCCCGTTCGACGCGTTCAGCGGAGTAGGCGTAGTTGAGCCGAAGCGGGCGTTCGACCGTGATGGTGCGGTAGTAGAAGTCCTCGTTGGCGAAGATCTTGGAATGCTTGGTCTCCACGAAGTCCGCATAGAGCTGGGCGATGGTCTTGATGTCTTCGGCGCCGAGCATCTTCCGCTTGGACGCGAGTGACTTTCTCATCTTGATGAACATCGAAGTGGCGTCGATCAGCTGCACTTTGTGTTTGCGGTGCGCGGGCTTTTCCTTGTTGAGTATCCAGATGTAGGTGGAGATGCCGGTGTTGTAGAACATGTCGGTAGGCAGCCCGACAATGGCTTCGAGGTAGTCGTTGTCCAGTACCCATTTGCGAATGTCGGACTCACCTGAACCCGCTCCGCCCGTGAAGAGCGGTGAACCGTTGAGCACGATCGCCCCACGCCCACCGAGGCTTGCAGCGTCGGCCTTGGGTTCCCGGAGTTTGCTGACCAGGTGCATCAGGAACAGCAAGGAGCCGTCTGACACGCGGGGGAGCCCGGGTCCGAATCGACCGTCATAGCCTTGAATCTTGTGCTCGGTCTCGACCTGGGTGCGTCGTGTCTTCCAGTCGACGCCAAATGGCGGGTTGGAAAGCCCGTAATGGAAGGTCCGATCCCGGAACGCGGGATTCGTCAGCGTGTCGCCGAGGACGATGTTGTCGATGCTCTGGCCTTTGACGACCATATCGGCCTTGCAAATGGCGTAGGACGCGGGGTTGAGCTCCTGGCCCAGCAGGTTCACGGACGCGTCGGGGTTGATGGCTTTGATCTTGTCATCAGCTACCGAAAGCATCCCGCCAGTGCCGGCAGTGGGGTCATAGACGTCGCGCACGATGCCGGGGGCCTTGAGATCTTCCTCGGTGTTCAATAGCAGCGTGACCATGAGGTCGATGACCTCGCGCGGGGTGAAGTGTTCTCCGGCGGTCTCGTTGGAAGCTTCCGCGAACTTACGGATCAGCTCCTCAAAAATGTGCCCCATCTGGTTATTGGTCACACGGTCAGGGTGCAGATCCGTCCTGGCGAAATGCTGGAGCACCTGCAGAAGCAGGTCGTGCCGGGCTAGGTCGATGATCGTATCTTCGAACTTGTACTGCTCGAAGATGTCCCGGACGTTCTCCGAGAATCCGTTGATGTATCCGCGTAGATTCTCTTCGATGTTGTCGGCGTCACCGCGCAGTGTCTTCAGGGTGTGCTGGGACCGGTTGTAGAAGCTGTAATGGTGGCCCGCCCGAGACCGGAGCATCCCGCGGGATGGTTCCTGGTCGGGTTCGAGGTCCTTCACCGCGGCAAGGACCGCGTCTTTGGTCGGAGCGAGTACTGCGTCGAGTCGAGCGAGCACGGTGAAGGGAAGAATGACGTCGCCGTACTGGTGCTGTTTGAACGCGCCGCGGAGGGTGTCGGCGACTGACCAGATGAATTGCGCGTGATTAAACACGGAGATTGTTCCCTACTGCTTGCTCGGACTGTTTGCCTGTCACTCACCGTAGTCGAAGGTCCGGACAGAGCCGCGATGATCGGCTCCGTCGACAGTCTCCGCAGTCGCAATTTAGTAGTTGGCCCACTATGGCCAGAACGCTCAGAGAGGTGCGTCGGTCTGGGTCGATGAGATGACGTGCGCGCAGGCTACGAGCGGGAGGCAGGTTTGGCTGCCCGCTTGATCTCCTACAGCTGTTCGGCGCTGGCGGCCGCGATCAAGAGCTCTCGCATCTGGGCGCGACCAACCTGGGTCGGGCTCATGATGGTGGCGTCTTTCTGGATTGCTCTTTCGTCCGAGGCTGCCCACTGCTCCAGAGCGTCTTCTTCAGTTGTGTTCGTGGTTTGTCTGCGGATCATTGGGGGCTCCATGTCATGGGAAGAGCCCTATGTTGGGATCTTCCAGTCGTCGGTCCGTCATGGTGAGGATCGAGCGAAGCGATACGTGAGATTCGCTCCTTGAGGACCTCATCACTGCCGTCACGCGACCGACGCTTCGAGCCTGATGAGATGGACACTGCGTTTATTAAACTGCCGGATGGGGGAGAACCAACCGTCGATGTTCTTTGGCTCCGCGTTCTCGTCGCATGGTTCGCCGGGGCTTGACTGACACGCTTCGCAGGGCCGGTTCTCAACGGCGAGGTCGTACAGTTTAGTCAGTTCTTCGCGTTCCTCTGGGGTGAGGTGTCGCCAACATGCTGGGCCACGTGTCCGGCCTGGCCACGTGACTGTCCGGGTCTGGCAATTATTGCCACGCCCGCACGTAGATGAAGCCGCGGCATGTTGTCGGTACGACCTGGCCACGTGCTTGGCGTAGTTGCTGTCGGCCTGGATGCGAAAACCTAGGCTATCTGGGCTCGCCTGTTCCATCAGTCTGAAGGCTTGATTGATAGTGAGCGGGGTCGTCCAGAAGTTGCCGCGCGGCGTCGTGGCCGCCACAGAGACGCCGGAGTCGATGAGGCGCATGACTTCGAGGGCACTGGCGAGCTCAGCACGCAACGATTCCCTCGCGTCGGTCATGGCCTGGGTGGTGGGCAGTTCGAGATCTGGCTGAGCGTTCAGATAGTCCTCAAACGCGCTGCCGAACCGCAGGAGCTGCTTGTCGAGTTCCTGGCCAATTTTGGCAAGTCTCAGGAGCTCTTTGGAACCACCAGAAGTTGCTGCAGTCATGTTCATGGGCTCTCCGTCTGGGCGACTGGAGTTGGGAAGGTACCCCGTTCGCACGTTCGCCTCGATCGCTCTTGAGCCTATTCCTGGTAGACGCGGAGCGCCAGAGACTGCAAAGCCCCGTTCCCGGGCGAAGAAGGGCAAAGCGCACCTTAAACCGGTGGTGCGTTTGCTCCAGTGATGACTGATGCCCGAGGAGACACGAGCCGTGGCAACAACGGGCACTAGCTTCATTCCGTAGGTCAGGAGCGCAGCCTTCCCAAGGGGAAGCCCATGAGCAGTCTCCTCAGAAAAGGTACTTGTGGAGCTCCGGGTAGAACCCAAATACTTCGAAACCTCTGAATTCGCGGAGCATTTGGTCCTGGTTAATTTCTAGCCATGGGGTGTTGAGCGTGTAGAGCAGCTCTTTATCGTTGTCTCCGCCGCCGCGCAGGTTCCTGATATCAGTAGCATCGTGTACTGCCAGCCAGTGCTCTTCCAGGGTAATTCTTGGGCACAGTGCTCGATAGTTCATCCGCTCCTCACGCAAGGCCTCGGCGAGATCGCTTGCATGCTCTTCGTGAGCTCTAGACCGATGCATGGCGGCGGAAGCCCGTGGGTCAAACGCGGGAAACGTCAGGGGTCTCTTGTCATCTCTTCAAGGGGGAGTCCAGTAGAGCGGTTCGTCGAAGTACGTCTCCAAGGCGCAGCTCAACCGGTTGAGCAGGGCGGGCGCTGGGGTTCGAGGTGTGACGCGTCGAGCCAGATTCTCGCGCTGCTGAGGTGGAATGAGATTGCAGCTACTTTGAGTGGAGAAAGACCACATCCACAGCAGCTCGTCGTCGTCCAACCCTTCCGTCACCCCGAGCTGGGGGAGCAACATTCTGACTGCTTCTGGAGAAGGGAGAAGCTCCCGTCTCCGTTGATAGTTGATCGGCGGGGGTTCATCTTGGAGGGCCTCTGCCAGCTCGACGAACTTGGCCTGTAGGGAGCGCCACCCCGAAGGCTCTGCCAATCTCCGCCATGTCCTCGTCGCAAATCGTGCTGAGGCCTTGGTCGCGCCGAGGTCCTCTGCGATGGAGGCCAGGGTCATCGAACGGCCGACGTTGCAGATCGCCAGACTCATCGCGAACCGCTCGAAATCGGTGAGATCCCGATTCGCAACTTCGAGGCCGTCTGCCCACCAGAGCTGCGGCACTCGGTGGAGAGCCAACGCCGGAGTGCTCCACCGAGGAAAGTGGACTGGCGTCTCGCGTTGGGGGACCCTCACGCCTTGCGGTGCGCGAGGCCAAGTCGACTCCAGCTGGTACGTCAGATGCATAGTCAAAGGAAGCTGATCGCGAATGCTCTCGAGGAAGAGGGCTTGGATTATGGGATGGGCGGCCGGAAAGGGTATGCCCTTTGGGGCGGGCGTGATCATGCCGACGTGACCCAAGTGGCCACGCAGAATCCGATACTTCATGGCGTGTGCAGCAGCTTCACAAAGGGTGGGCTTATCCAGCACTTGGTAGGCGATGCTCAGGGCTGATCTGATGTTGTCCCGCGTGGGTTTGGTGGAGTGGTCGCCTGACAGGCCATGAACGAGGAATATCAGAGATTCTGCTGCCTCTTGGTTGGATGCGGGGAGGCCGGCGGCTCTTCTCGGTCCGCGGGGGTCTGAAGTGCCTTTGAACAGAAGAGCGCAAGCCGCGACGGTCATCGGATCAGCCTCAGGGCAACAGGCGTTACGAAGGTCTGCTCCGCACTTCGTGAGTTTAGTTCGGGCTCTTCTTTGAGGGTCTGGGCGGTTCTCGGGGCATTCGGTGACGGGTCTTTCGTTCATTGCCCACGCGGAGGTCGCGAATGGTTCTTGGCCGCAGGCATGACACGTTCCGGCGAGGAGAATGCGATGAATCGGGCACGCGACGGTGAGAGGGTCACGCCAAGCGATCCGCCAATATGGATCCGAAGCTAAGCACTGTGGACAGAACCGGCTTCCCTTCAGGCCGGGAGGACGCGGGGGATACACAAGGAAGTCGCCTAGCATTCGTGGTGGCTCCCTATAGTTCAGCAAATGGGCGAGTCGTGCTTCATCACTGAAGTTTGTTCTGAGTGCCACTTCGTTTTCAGTGGACGCCAGCGTCCGCTCGACGACCCGAAGGCGGTAGTAGGTGAGCTTGACTTGGAGTGCTCGAAAGAGCGCAGCGGGGGACATGCCGTAGCGGTGCGCCAGCCGGCCGGCCCAGCTCGTCAGAGTTTCGTCGTCAAGAATTGGGACTGCGATTGGCCAAGCTTCTAGATCGTCTCCACCTGGAACGACCCGCAGTCGCGGACGCCCGGCTGGGGTGCGTTCAGGCTGTGCGGCGGCTGGTTTCGGCTGCATTGTCCGCTTTCGCTGCGGCGAGGACGTCGGCATCAATATTCTCGACGCCTGAGCTGATGGCCAGATAGCTCGCGTGATCGAGCAACATCGTCAGTGAGCCGATGTTGCCTTGTGTTCGGATGAAGAGTTCTTTGGCGAGTTGTACCAACATGTGTGGTTTCTTCTTGAGCAGAAGAATGTGGTCCCCAAAAACCCCCAGCAGGTCGCACCAGGCTCTCATCCCATCGGTCGTCAAGTTGGTGAACGGAGACACAGGGACTCGGGTGGCACGACGGGAGGTCTGAGCATACGCGGCATCTTCACCCAAGAGGCCTTCGTCGAAGAACCGTTTGGATCTGAGGTTTACGCCGACGTAGATGAATGTCGCAGGCATCTCATTCGCGAGCCCTTTGAGATGGTTGCTTACTTCTTGCCCTCGTTGGCGCCGGAAGTCGACGAAGTGGAGGTCATCGATCACGATGAGCCTGGTCTGGCAGGTGCGAACACAGTCGACGGCCAGGGCAGCCAGACCAGACGTGGTTGCCTTGTGCACAGCGGGGTGGCCCTAGAAGCTGAGAATTTTTTGGTTGAGGCTCTTCAACGTGACTGATGATTCCAGCGGTATGAACGCGACGGGGATTCTCTGGCTACCGTCAGCCGTCTGACTGCCGTACTCCTCGAGATTGTCGAGGTGAAAGTTGCGGGCATAGTGGGTGGCGATGGTCGTTTTTCCCAGGGCGGGGGCGGCATCGATGACTGCTGAACCTCGTAGGCGGTTGCTGTCGCGGTGGTTCGAGGCCATGACTTGGTCCAAGATGTCGAAGGCGTGATTCAGCTGAGCGGTTCTCATCGGAGGCGGGTTGGCGTTCCAGACCGCTCGTACCTTTTCGTAGTCCTGGCGTTCCTCATTGCTGAGCTGTGCATAACTCTCCGCCGTGACAACAGGCGGTGCCGGTCGTGGTCCTGACTTGCAGAAATCGAACCACCCGGCTTTTGAGGCCATGTTGAAGTCTCTAGCGCCGTTGTCGCCGAGCCAGCGTGAGAATTCGTTTCTCATCAGTCGAGCACCTCCGTGGTCCCCTCAGGATTCGCCGCAACATACTTTGAGAAGACATCATCGAGATCGTCTTCCACTGGTTCTTGTTCCCGCCGACGGTCCAGGTGCGTAAATAGGTCGATGACCTCAGGTGAAGCGTTGGGCTTCGACTTATTGGCCTTCTTCCTTGGGGGGCTGGTTGAGCTGGCAGCGAGACGACGTGCGAGGCTCCGTTCCCGCTTCTCCGTTATGGAACCGGTGCTGTGTCGCTGCAATAGCTCTGCGATCGCGCTCCCGGGGTCAACGTGACGATTCGCCTTGACGCTCAATCGGCGAGTGTATTTCGCCGCTTCAGCGCTGAATGGCGCGTCCAGACCGGGGGCGTGTTCCCATTCCAGGCCGTGCCATGTCCGCGTGACTGGATCCTGGAAGAAGATCTTCCGCACGTCGTCCAGGTCCATCATGAACGGCCAATGTCCTGGGTGTGCGCCCCCGTACTTGGACTTCGTGCCTCGATAGAGGTTCAAGCTCGGCCCGTCGTAGCGCCGCCCATCGATTTCGACACCATAGTGCTGGATAGTTCGCCACGCGACGTCGAGGAACTCCATGCGCAGATCCTGGCTGGCCGGGAGTCTGAATACGCCGGCGGTGGCGACTCCGCGAGCAAACATTTCTGCAGGTGACAATTGGACCTCGGGAAAATGGGGATCGCAGAGTCCGCGGTGAGCAGTGTGATGGTAGATGCCTACCCATTCGCGGATTATCGTTTCGAGCTCTGATACGTAGTAGAAGGCTCCGTCCTCCACATTCTTGCCTCGAGAGGCGACATCGGGCCCCTTGTAGGCGGGAAGACCTTCCAGGAGTTGCTGGCGGAGTGTTCGGAAGAACCTCTCGACCGTTGGTTTGTCCGTCGGTTTGTGAGGGATCGCCGGTTGGATGTTGATTCCGAGCCGCTGGCATACGGCTTTAGTCCGTGCTGCCAGATACACCTTGCCGTGGTCGACAACAATGGTGTCGGGCAGGGCGCCCGTGGATTGAGTTATGAGGTTCTCCGGGACTCCTGCATAAGGTGCTGGTGCCTCGTCGGTCATTGGGCCCCATCGCTGTGGCGTAACGACTTGGTAAAGCACTGAAGCAACGTCTTGGGCTGTTGTCGATTCGACGCGCAGCACAAGCCCGAGAATGCACCGAGAGTGCAAATCCATCGCCACGGTGAGTTCCGTGTTTAGCCAGCGGCCAGTAAGCGGCTCCATGGCGAACACGTCCAATCGAGTCGTATCCAGAACGACGTACTGTCCAGGTCTGTCAGCCCTCAGCCGGCCGAGCATGCCTTGAGGTCGCTGCGCCACAGATCGTCGTTGTTTAGCCGCTCCGAAGGTGTAGCGGCCTGCATCGAGTTCCTGAATGCGTCGATATGCTACCGACCGTGAGGGTGCGACTCCCTGAGGGTTCTGGTCACCGAAGAGTGCATTGGTCTTTTCCAGTACTGCCTTCATCGTCGGGTTTGACCGATCGCGATAGCTCTCGAGCACCTCGATGCACGCGGTATCCCATTGCGGGTCGACTGAGTGGCGTCGAGGACGAATTAGTCGAGAGTCAACTAGGCCCACGAGTCCCTCCGCCGCGTATCTCTGGCCACGTCGATAAGCAGTCCGGAGCGAAATCCCAAGCTCGTCCGCCACCGCTCGGTAGAGGTCGTTCGTTGGTGTCTGAGTCGCATCAAAAATGAGCTCGTCGAATACATGTGCCTGTCGTTCGAGCTCTGTGCGCTGGGTTGAGCTCAGAGCACCGAGGATTACGGCGTGTAGCTCTGAGTCGTCGCGCGGGGTCTCAGAATCATCGAGTGGTTCAGCGACATCCACGAGGGAAGTCCCATGAACCCTTTTCAGGTGGTCTCCCGAGCGGAGAGTCACACTGGTTCCGTCGTGCTCGACGACAGTCCAGGCGCTCCCGTCGTGCCAAATTCGGGACCCCACTGAGAGATCGAGGTATTGAGGTTCCATCACGTCGCCTGATGTCTGGGGCTGAGTATTGTCCGGGCGCTGAGGGGGACTCGAAGGTCGGCTTCTACTTCGCCGAACCAAATGCAGCTAAGGACTGCGACGCGCCACATGTTTTCTTCGCAAGACGCAGGTCTGCGCGCTATAGCGTCACCCAGGGCGACGCTACGGCTGAGAAGAGCGACTCGGGCCTCTTGAACGTGTTCTGGGGGTATGCGTTCTCGGTGTCTTCCGATCGCGAGGGCGCGGACGTTGCGGAGTTCAACGGGGTCACCTCCGGTGAACACCTCATAATTCCAACCCTTCGTCCGGCAAAGACTCCGGGTTCGGTCGAACTGCGCTTTGACCGCGGGTTTGCTGATGAAACCCTCTGGCTTCACATCAATGACCGTGACGGTATTGTCCGCTTCGACGAGCATGATGTCGGGTACGTGTTTGAACGCGTCGAGACCATTTCCGCTTCTGACCTCGAAAGGTTGGGTTGCGATCCGCTCAACTGTGGGGTCGAAATCTGCGAGCCATAGGCGGTCGAGCTCAAGCAAGCTCTCGTAGACCAGCATCCGACGATGTGTCGAGGCCCAAAACAGGCCTGGGTAGCTTCGTTGCCGCCGGAAGCTGGGCGGGATGCGAACAGGGAGGCCATCGACGATGTCGTGGGCGCGTGCCAGATCCCAAGTCGTGGTGACCTCGTCACCGGCGACATTGCAATACCGCAAGGAATCCTCGCGAGTGCTCACATGCTAAGTCTGCCCCCCTGTCAAATAGATGAGACTACTGACACGCCGCTGTCAAATCGATGACACTACTGCCAACTTAGCGGGATCCTACAGTGGTCGAGGGCGTGGACTTCAGGAGATGACGGCGGAATACTTCCGCTCGCCCCAAAGTTGAGTAGGATGGACTCAAGTTTATTCGACGCCGTCGTGCAACCGGCGTCAACTAGCACTGGGAGGGGAAGACATGGACGTCAAGCTCACGACCAAATCGCAGGAGGTCGTCTCTGCGGCCGCAATGAACGCCAACACCGCGAGCAATCCGCAGGTGGAACCGGCGCACATCCTCAAGGCGCTGATGGACCAGCGCGAGTCCATGGCTGTCGCGCTGCTCAAGGCCGCCGGAGCTGATCCCGACGCCGTGAGCACCCGCGCCTCCGCCATCATCAAGTCCCTGCCTGCCACCAGCGGGGACTCCGTCGCCGCCCCGCAGTTCTCACCCGCCGGACTCAACGTCATCAAGGCCGCCCAGGCCCAGGCCGAGGACTTCGGCGACGACTTCGTCTCCACCGAGCATCTGCTGATCGGCGCCGCCACCGACGGCGGCGCGGTCGGTCGGGCGCTCGCCGACGCCGGCGCCACGCTGCAGGCGCTCAAGGCAGAGCTCCCGGGGCTGCGCGGAGACCGCAAGGTCACCACCCCGGACCCGGAGAACACCTTCCAGGCCCTGGAGAAGTACGGCACGGACATGACCGAGATCGCGCGTTCGGGCAAGCTGGATCCGGTCATCGGGCGCGATTCAGAGATCCGCCGCGTGGTGCAGGTGCTCTCCCGCCGCACCAAGAACAACCCGGTCCTGATCGGTGAGCCCGGCGTCGGCAAGACCGCCGTCGTCGAAGGCCTGGCCCAGCGCATGGTCGCCGGCGACGTCCCCGAGTCCCTGCGCGAGAAGACGCTGATCTCCCTGGACCTTGGTGCGATGATCGCCGGCGCGAAATACCGGGGCGAGTTCGAGGAGCGGCTCAAGGCGGTGCTCGAGGAGATCAAGGCCGCCGAAGGTCGGATCGTGACCTTCATCGACGAGATCCACACCGTCGTCGGCGCCGGCGCCTCGCAGGGCTCCATGGACGCTTCCAACATGCTCAAGCCGATGCTCGCCCGCGGGGAGCTGCGCCTGATCGGTGCGACCACCCTGGACGAATACCGCGAGAACATCGAGGCCGACGCCGCGCTGGAGCGCCGCTTCCAGCAGGTCTATGTCGGCGAGCCCTCCGTGCCCGACGCGATCGCGATCCTGCGCGGGATCAAGGAGCGCTACGAGGCGCACCACAAGGTGGGCATCGCTGACAGCGCGCTCGTCGCCGCCGTCACCCTCTCAGACCGCTACATCAGCGGCCGCCAGCTCCCGGACAAGGCCATCGACCTCATCGACGAGGCCGCCTCCCGGCTGCGCATGGAGATCGACTCCGCTCCGGTGGAGATCGACGAGCTGCGCCGCGTGGTGGACCGGCTCACCATGGAGGAACTCGCGCTGCAGAACGAGACCGACGCCGGCTCCGCCGAGCGGCTCATCACCCTGCGCGAGGACCTGGCCGACCGCAAGGAGGAGCTCGCCGAGCTCACCGCCCGCTGGGAAGCAGAGAAGGGCGAGCTCAACCGCGCCGGTGAGCTGCGCGTGACCCTGGATGAGCTGAAGTCCGCCGCCGAACGCTTCCAGCGTGACGGCGACCTCGCCGAAGCGTCCCGACTGCTCTACGGCGAGATCCCACAGGTCGAGAAGGACCTGGCCGCCGCCGAGGAGGAGGACGCCTCCACCCCGGCACCGGAGAAGAAGATGGTCGCCGACGAGGTCGACGCCGACGGGATCGCCGGGGTCATCTCGGCCTGGACCGGGATCCCCGCCGGGCGGCTGCTCCAGGGCGAGACCGCGAAGCTGCTCCAGATGGAGGACCTCATCGGGTCCCGGCTGATCGGGCAGACCAAGGCGGTCGGGGCGGTCTCCGACGCGGTCCGCCGCGCCCGCACCGGGGTCTCCGACCCGGACCGGCCTACCGGCTCCTTCCTCTTCCTGGGCCCCACGGGCGTGGGCAAGACCGAGCTGGCCAAGGCGCTCGCGGAGTTCCTCTTCGACGACGAGCGCTCCATGATCCGCATCGACATGTCCGAGTACTCCGAGAAGCACTCTGTGGCCCGCCTGGTCGGAGCGCCTCCAGGCTATGTCGGCTTCGACCAGGGCGGACAGCTCACTGA
This sequence comes from Nesterenkonia sandarakina, assembly GCF_014138825.1. Lineage (NCBI taxonomy): Bacteria > Bacillati > Actinomycetota > Actinomycetes > Micrococcales > Micrococcaceae > Nesterenkonia > Nesterenkonia sandarakina. The sequence continues at coordinate 2,514,865 of NZ_JACJIH010000001.1, forward strand.
AGCGGTCCGGCGTCGTCCCTATTCGGTGGTGCTGCTGGACGAGGTGGAGAAGGCCCACCCGGAGGTCTTCGACATCCTGCTCCAGGTCCTCGACGACGGCCGGCTCACCGACGGGCAGGGCCGCATGGTGGACTTCCGCAATACGGTGCTGATCCTGACCTCCAACATGGGCTCCCAGTTCCTGGTGGACCAGACCCTGGAGACCACGATCAAGCACCAGCGGGTCATGGACGTGGTCCACGCCTCCTTCAAGCCCGAGTTCCTCAACCGGCTCGATGACATCGTGATGTTCGATCCGCTGAGCATGGAACAGCTCGGTGGAATCGTTCAGCTGCAGATCGGGCTGCTGCAGGAGCGGATGGCGGCGCGTCGTCTGGTCCTGGAGGTTACCGAGGCCGCTCGGGACTGGCTGGCGTTCACCGGCTATGACCCCGCCTACGGCGCCCGTCCGTTGCGCCGACTGGTCCAGCGCGAGATCGGCGACCAGCTGGCCCGCGCGCTGCTCTCCGGCGAGGTCGAGGACGGCGACACCGTCCTGGTGGACCGGCAGGAGCTCTCCCTGGAGGGCGAGTCCATGCACGGTCTGACTGTCACCAAGAAGCCCTGACCCGTCATCGTGGGTGGTTGAGTTCTCTGGTCGGTACGTATCCGCCGGAGAACTCAGCCACCCAGGTGGCGTGGCTGGGTCAGCACGTCAGTGCCGGACGTCGTAGATGGCCTTGAGGACCCCGTTGGAGTAGTGCGCGGAGTCGCGCAGAGTCAGCTTCGTCGCGTCGCGGTCCTCAGCAGTGAAGAGGCGTTTCCCTGCGCCCAGCAGGACGGGGAATATCAACAGGTTGTACCGGTCGAGCAGGCCGACGTCCATCAGGCTTCGCGCCAGCGCGGCGCTGCCGTGGATGAAGATCGCGCCGCCGTCGTCCTTCTTAAGTGCGGCGATGTCTTCGATGGAGCGCAGAATCGTGATCGAGCCCCAGTCATCGACCAGCGAGTCCTCGTCCAGTCTCGTCGAGACGACATACTTCGGCAGCTCCCGGTACGCGGCATGATCCTCTGAGCCCGGCCAGATCCGGGCAAAGGCCTCGTAGCTGCGGCGCCCGAACATCAGCGCCGTCGTCTCCTGCAGCTCCTCGCCCTTGAGCGAGAACGCCTCCGGGAGGAATCGCGTGCCGAGCACCCAGCCCCCGCTGCGGTGCCCCTCGCTGCTGGAACCCGGCGAATCCACGACGCCATCAAGGGACATGAAGCCGGTCCATACCAATTCCCTCACCATGGGTCCTCCTGTGCCGAGAAGCCCGAGTCTGCACCAGCGGTCAGCACACTGTCACGGCCCGAAGGCCGCGGACTCGCACCGGCCCGCCCGGCCGGTTGAGTTCTCCGGTCGGTACATAACCGCCGGAGAACTCAACCACCCAGGATAGTCAGCGGGTCAGGTGCAGGCCCTCGCGGGCGAGCAGGGCGCGCTTGGTCTCGATGCCGCCGAAGCCGTAGCCGCCGAGGCCGCCGTCCGCGCGGATCACGCGGTGGCACGGCACCGCGAAGGCCACCAGGTTGTTGGCGCACGCGCTCGCCGCGGCGCGGTGTGCCAGCGGGCGGCCCGCCATCTGCGCGAGCTCCGCGTAGGAGACCGTCTCCCCGGCCGGGATCTCCCGCATCGCCGCCCAGACGTCCTGACGGTAGGCCGAACCCGGCTGCACCACGGGAAGCTCATCCAACGCGGCATGGCTCCCCGCGGCGTAGGCGGCGACTGCTTCGGCGACCCGGCCCCTGTCTGCGGGCAGCGGCTTCATCTCCCGGGCCGCAGTCGCAGGGGCCAGGGCCTCGAGCTGGTCCATCAGCTTCTCCAGCACCCGCCCGATCGCCGCCACCTCAGGCTCCTCGCCGGTGGCCTGGGCCAGGGAGGCCGCGCGGATCGTGTCGTCCTCGGGGGAGTAGATCACCACGATGGCGCCGACCCCCTCCAGCGAGGCGGAGCACCAGCGCAGCTCGGGCAGATCGGACTCCGGCAGAAGCGGTGCATCAGTCATAGAGCGAATTCTCCACCGCTCGCCGAGCCAGGTCCACCTCGGGCACCTCCGCCGCCGCCGCTACGTCGGCAACTGGGCCGCGACGCCCTCCGCCGGCGTCGCGCCCGGCACCTCCACCTCCGACGCGTCCATCACCGCTCGCGCCACGGCGGGGGCCACCCGGTCATCCAGCGCCGAGGGCACGATGTGCTCCGGGCTGAGATCGTCTCCGACGAGGTCGGCCAGCGCCGTCGCCGCCGCGATCTTCATCTCCTGGGTGATCCGGCGTGCTCCGGCGTCCAGCGCGCCGCGGAAGATCCCCGGGAACGCCAACACGTTGTTGATCTGATTGGGAAAGTCCGAGCGCCCGGTGGCGACCACGGCCGCGTGGCGGTGTGCGACCTCGGGCATCACCTCGGGATTCGGGTTCGAGAGCGCGAAGATGATGGCCCGATCGTTCATCCGGGCGAGCTCCTCCTCGGGAACCTTGGAGGAGGAGACGCCGATGAAGACGTCGGCACCTTCCAACGCCTGGGCGAGCTGGCCCTCGACCTGCCTGCGGTTGGTGCGCCCGGCGTAATGGGTCTTGATCTCGCTGAGCCCCTCGCGTCCTTCATGGATCACCCCGCGGGAATCGGTGAGGATCACCTCGCCCACCCCGGCACCGAGCAGGATCTCGGTGACCGCGATCCCAGCGGCACCGGCCCCGGCGATCACCACCCGCATCGAGGCGAACTCGCGGTCGGTCACACGGGCCGCGTTGGTCAGAGCCGCCAGGACGACGACGGCGGTTCCATGCTGGTCGTCATGCATCACCGGACAGTCCAGAGCCTCGATCAGCCGTGCTTCGAGTTCGAAGCAGCGCGGAGCCGCCACATCCTCGAGATTCACGGCCCCGAAGCTGGGGCGCAGCCGCACCATGGTCTCCACGATCTCGTCCACATCGTTGGTGTCGATCACCAGGGGGATCGAGTTGAGTCCGCCGAAGGCCTTGAAGAGGGCAGACTTGCCCTCCATGACCGGCAGCGAGGCGGCCGGTCCGATGTCACCCAGGCCCAGGACGGCGGTGCCGTCGGAGAGCACCACGACCAGGCGGTCGGCCCAGGTGTGGGTGGCCTGCAGCTGCGGGGTCTCGTGGATGGCGCGGGAGACCTGCGCCACGCCCGGGGTGTATGCGATGGAGAGTGCGCGCGTGGAGTCCAGCGGCATGGTGGTCTCGACGCTGAGCTTGCCGCCCTCGTGGGCGGCGAAGATCTCGTCGGTGGTGGGTGCCGTGGGCGCCGTTGCCGCGCGGTCAGATATGGACATGGAGGTGTCTCCTGGAAGAAGGGTGAGGGGGCTGCACGTGCCGAGCGGACCCGCAGCGGCCACACCCGCGGTTCACGGCGGGGGCCAGGGGCTCAGCTTGAGGTGCATCTTCTGCCACGCCACCGAGATCGTCGGAGGGCGTTGTCGCAGCGGTCGATACTTTCTTTGGACCGTGCGGAACAGAGTACGTCATCTTGGTGTTGAAAGGTGTGATCGTGCTCGCTGGAAGTGCAGACCGGACGACGACGAAGCGCCAGTCATGTTAACCTAGGGATCACGAACTACTTCATATACAGCTAATCCCGCGATAGCGCCTGCCCGGCATCGCACGAGGGATACGAGAAGACAGAGGGGGTCTCGCTTATGGGGCGTGGCCGTCAGAAGGCGAAAGCTACGAAGAAGGCTCGGGAGATCAAGTATTACACTCCGGACACCGACCTGACTGCTCTTGAGAGGGAGCTCGCCAAAACTCGAGGTGACAGGGAATCGTCCAGCCGCTCAGCCCGGCCGGACACCGACGAGCGCAGCCGCGGCTTTGACCCGTACGAGGACAAGTACGGGCGCTGACCCGTGGATGAGACGACTCCAGCGGCCTTCACCAGACCCGTCGAGAACGCCCACCGGGCGGCTCTGCGCTCCATAGCACGGGTGGTGGAGGACACCGCCGAGCCTCAGCCCGAGGAGATCGCCCGAGAGGGCATCAGGCGGATGCTCGAGCGCGGCGACGTCCTCGCCGTCACCGGGGCCGGGGTCTCCACCGACTCAGGCATCCCGGACTATCGCGGACCCCAGGGCTCACTCCACCGGCACCGGCCGATGACCTACCAGGAGTTCCAGCACGACTCCTCCTCGCGCCGCCGATACTGGGCTCGCGGCTTCGTGGGATGGCGCCAGATGCACCGCGCCGAGCCCAATGAGGCCCACCGGCTGCTCGCCGAGTGGCAGTCCGAAGGCCTCCTGAGCGGACTGATCACCCAGAACGTGGACGGACTCCACCGCGCCGCCGGGGCGGATCCGGTGATCCACCTGCACGGCGACATGGACTCCGTGATCTGTCTGAACTGTGGCAGCCGCGAGGTCCGCTCCTCGCTGGACGCCCGGCTGCAGGAGGCGAACCCCGGATACGCCGAGGCAGCGTTCGCGGCAGCCGAGAACATCAACCCCGACGGCGACGTCACCTTGGACCAGTCCTGGGTGGAGAAGTTCCACATGGTCACCTGTCTGGTCTGCGGCTCCGAGAAGCTCAAGCCCGACGTCGTGTACTTCGGGGAGTCGGTGCCCGCCGAGCGCAAGGCCGCGGTCGACGAGCTCGTCGCCGCCTCCTCCGCGCTGCTGGTGGTGGGCAGCTCGATGGCCGTGATGAGCGGATTCAAGATCGCGCTGACCATGCACCAGTCGAGTCGCCCGATCGGCGTGATCAACGGCGGCCCCTCCCGCGCCGACCCCAAGGCGGACTGGCGCTGGCGGACCCGGATCACCCCGGCGCTGCAGAGTCTGAACACCCTGCTGGGTGACCAGACCCACCAGTAACTGTACCGGACGTATAGTATTGTTGCTCCGGTGATGACCCTTCCTTCTGCGCATGCAGCACAGCGCCATGCCCTCACCGCATGGCAGCGATGGACCATGCTCGCCATCGTCTCCTCGGCGCTGCTGCTGATCGCCCTGGACAACACGATCCTCTACACGGCGCTGCCCACGCTCACCACGGAGCTCGGCGCCTCCTCCTCCGAGCAGCTCTGGATCATCAATGCCTACCCGCTGGTCATCGCGGGGCTGCTGCCCGGCTCCGGCGCGCTGGGGGACAGGTTCGGGCACAAGCGGATCTTCCAGGTCGGCCTGGGGATCTTCGGCGTGGCCTCGATCCTCGCCGCGTTCTCGGGCAGCTCCGAGATGCTCATCGCCTCCCGCGCCCTGCTCGCGGTGGGCGCGGCCGCGATGATGCCGGCCACCCTTGCGCTGATCCGGCTGTCCTTCGCCGTGGAGCGTGAGCGCAACATGGCCATCGCCATCTGGGCCGCCGTGGCCACGGTCGGCATGGCGCTGGGTCCGATCGTCTCCGGAGTGCTGCTGGAGTTCTTCTGGTGGGGCTCGGTGTTCCTGGTCAATGTGCCCATCGTCGCCGCCGCCCTGGTGCTCATGCTCGTGGTCGGGCCGGCGAACATCGCCAACCCCGGTCGCCGCTGGGACTGGCGCTCCTCCGCCCAGGTCATGATCGGACTCACCGCCGCCGTCCTGGCGATCAAGACCATCGCCGCGACCCCGGTGGACTGGCTGCTCTTCGTGGGCTCCACTCTCGTCGCCGTCGTGATGCTCACCGTCTTCGCCCGGCGTCAGGTGCGGCTCACCCGCACCGCAGAGCCGCTGGTGGACTTCACGATCTTCCGCAACCGCGGATTCAGCGGCGGAGTCATCGCCGCCGGAGCAAGCATCTTCGCCATCGTCGGGGTCCAGCTGGGCACCACCCAGCGCTTCCAGCTCGTCGAGGGCTTCTCCCCGCTGGAGGCCGGGCTGATCGTCTCGGCTCTGGCCGTGGGCTCGATGCCGTTCGCGCTCTTCGGCGGAGCGATCCTGCACCGGGCAGGGCTGCTCGCGCTGATCGGCGGCGGCACGGGACTTGCCGCGGTGGGCGCGCTGGGCTCCATCTATGCCGCCGTGGACGACTCGCTGGTGCTGCTGGTGATCAGCTTCGGCGTCCTCGGCGCGGGACTGGGCGCCTCCATGTCGGTGGCCTCGACGGCCATCATGGGCAACGTGCCGCCGCACCGGGCCGGAATGGCCGCCTCCATCGAAGAGGTCTCCTATGAGTTCGGCGGTCTGGTCGGGGTCGCCCTGCTGGGCAGTCTGCTGACCTTCGTCTACACCCGCGTGCTGGTGCTGCCCGCCGGTGCTGAACAGCACGCCGGGCAGGCCCCTGCGGCGGTGCTCGAGTCCGGGGACGCTCCGGCGATGGCCGCTGCGGCCGAGGCCTTCGACGTCGCCTACCTGGGCGTGCTGATCGGCGTGGCCGTGGTGCTGGTCCTCTCCGCGGTCGCCTCCGCCTGGATGCTGCGCCGCTACACCCCGGGCACCGAGTCCCAGGCCTACCCCGAGAATCACTGAGACGCATTCGAGCAGCTGTCCGAGAAGCACCTGAGCATCCACTGAGCGGAGATCCGACCCTGTGCGACCTTCGAAACGCCGTGAGATCCTCGACGCCGCCACCCGTGTGGTCCAGCGCGAGGGCGTGACCACGCTGACCTATGAATCCGTGGCCGCCGAGGCCGGGATGACCAAGGGCGGGCTGCTGTATCACTTCCCGTCCCGCGAGGAGCTTCTGCTCGGCCTGCACCGGCACGTGGCGCAGAACTGGGAGCTGGCGCTGGAGGCCCAGGCCGGAGGCGCCGCACACGAGCTCAGCCGCGACGAGCGTTTCCGAGCCTTCGTCCGGCTCTCGCAGAATCCCGAGCGCGCAGAGCTGCTGCTGATGCTCGAGGCCTCCGAGGACCCGGTGGCCAACGCCGCCTGGGATGAGATCTTCGCTCGCTGGGCGCCGCAGCCCCCCGAGGTCCCGCAGCCTTCAGACGCCCGAGACCCGCACGGCGCCCAAGACCCCCAGGTCCCCGACGACGACGCCGTCCAGGCCGCTGCGGTCCAGCGCTTCATCGCGCGGCTGGCCGCGGACGGGCTGTGGTTCTACGAGGCGCTGTCCACCGAGCGGCTCGACCCGCGGCTGCGCGAACGGGTCACCGAGGAGATCATCGCCCTGGCGCAGGGCGCCGCCGTCCCGGCAGAGTAGGCTCGACCAGTGGCGATTCTCTCTCTGATGCTCTTCGTGGTGGCCGGCGCCGGCACCCCGGGGCCGAACAACACCATCGTGATGGCCTCCGGAGCAGCGTACGGGTTCAAGCGGACGATCCCGGCGATCCTCGGAGTGAACCTCGGCTTCCCCTCCATGATGCTGCTGGTCGGAATCGGACTGGGCCAGGTGCTCGAACAGTGGCCGGTGATCCTCGACATCCTGCGCCCCATCGGGATCCTCTACCTGCTCTGGCTCGCGTTCAAGATCGCCAACGGCCCCACCGCCCTGGCCCCGAAGCCCGGAGCCAAGCCCCCGGGATTCATCCAGATGGCGCTGTTCCAGTTCGTGAACCCCAAGGCCTGGACCCTCTCAGTGGCCGCGCTGAGCACCTTCACCGGCTTCTGGGACTCCTTCATGCTCGAGGTCGTGGTGATCGCACTGGTGGCCGGCACCTTCGGCGCGCCCTGCACAGTGGCGTGGACCCTGCTCGGAGTCGGTGCGGGCCGCTTCATCTCCCAGCCCAGGCACATGCTCATCTTCAACCTGATCATGGCCGGTCTGCTGGTGGCCTCGGTGGTCCCCGCCATGGTGGACACCTGGGAGTCGCTGCCGCTCTAGGCGTGCCGGAGCTGGTCGCACCCCAGACAGGCAGGACCAGCTACGTGTCCGGCTGCAGGCGCCCCGAGCGCAGGACCAGCTGGTGATCGCTGATCTCCGCCGCCCAGCGCTGATCGTGGGTGGCCACCAGCACCGCCCCTCCAGCGGTGGTGAACCCGCGGACCAGCGAGCTCAATCGATGCATCCCGGCGGCGTCACGGCCCAGGGTGGGCTCATCGAGCAGCAGCACCGCCGGCTTCAGCAGCAGCGCGGAGGCGATCACACAGTCCTTGCGCTGCGCGGGCACCAGGTCGTAGGGGTGCTCCTCGGCCTGCGCGCTGAGCCCTGCGGCTCGCATCGCCTTCTCCACCTCCAGCACCCGCTGGGACTGTGCGCGCGCTCGATCCTCACGCCGCAGCCGCCGTCCGCCCGTCCCCAGCGGAACGGCGCGCAGCAGCTCTGCCCACACGGTCGACGCGGAGAGCTGGTCCCCGGGATCCTGCCCCACCCAGGCCAGGTGGCCGGCCCGACGATGCGCCGGCTCTTCGGCGAGCTCCACCCCGCCAGGTCCGGTGATCCTGACCCCGTGCTCAGCCGGCAGCAGTCCCGCCAGCGCGCTGAGCAGCGTGGACTTCCCCGATCCGTTGGCGCCCAGCAGCGCGGTGACCTCGCCGGCGCGGAGGTCCAGCTCGATGTGGTCCAGCACCCTTGTGGTCTCGCGCTGGACGGAGAGCTTCCGCACGCTGAGCAGCGCGGTCTGGACTCGGCCCGGAGTCGCAGGCTGAGACTCGTCCCGCGGGACAGGCGCCCTGCGCGCATCCCAGACTCCGTGCTGCTCCAGCTCTCCCGGTCCGGCCATGCAGGGGCGGCCCTGGTCCAGAAACAGCGCCTCGTCACAGGCGGCTGTGAGGTCATCGTGCTGGTGCCCGGTGAGCAGCACGGCTCCGCCGGCGTCCCGGAACTCCCGCAGGGACCGGGCCAGTCGTCGTCGTGCCCCAGCATCCAGTGCCTGGGAGGGCTGATCGAGCACCAGGACGCGCGGGCGGAGGCTGAGCAGCCCGGCCAGGGCGGTGAGCTGGCGCTCCCCGCCGGAGAGCGTCGCCAGCGCGCGCTCTGCCAGTGCCGCGATGCCCAGCGCCTGCAGGCTGGAATCCGCGCGATGCAGGCACTGATGCAGCGGCAGGCCCAGAAGCCGCCCGGGAAGCGCGGCCTCCTCTCGGACGGTGCGGGTCAGTCCGGTGAGCTGAGCCTCCGGATCGTCGCCGAGCATGCCGACACCGCTGTGCCCGTGACCCCCGCCGGCCCCGGGGGTGGCACAGGGGAGCGCGCCGAGGACGGCACCGCCGCGCAGCTCGCGCGCTCCGGTGCTGCGGCCGTGTTCCCCGAGCAGCCCGGCGACGGCCCGGGCCAAGGTGGAGGTGCCCGCACCCTGGCGGCCGAGGACCGCGACGGCGTCGCCCGGCCACAGCGTCAGGTCCACGGACTCCAGGGCGGGGGTCTCGGCGCCGCGATAGCTGAAGCCGAAGTCTGTCAGGCGGATCAGCGGCGGCACGGGTGGGGAGGAGGGAGCAGGATCAGGCATCGAGGACTCCGAGCAGGTCGGTGGCCGAAGGCAGAGGCAGCAGTCCGGCGAGTGAGGCCCCCACCAGCAGGCCCGAGCCCACGACGGCGCCCCAGCGCAGTCCGCGCTGGACCGCGCCTCCGGGATAGTGCTGCGCGGGGGTGGGACGAGGGGCCTCTCCGAACCCGCGCTGGGCCAGGGCGTCGTGGCGCTGGTCCAGCTGCGTGATCGCAGAGACCAGCAGCCCGGTGAGCACTCCGGTGAGCAGCCGCACCCGCACCGGCAGTCGGCCGGTGTCCCAGCCTCGGGCGGAGCGGGCGGCCAGCGCCGCCCGGACCTGGTGCTGGGCGAGCGGGATGAGGCTCATCGCGGCGGCGCAGACATAGGCCAGAGACAGCGGAACGCGAAGCCTGAGCAGGCCGTCGAACGCCCGCGACGGGTCAGACCCGAAGGCGAACAGGGCGCACACCGCCACCATCGCGGCGACCCGCAGCCAGAGCTGGATCGCCAGGGCGAGGCCCTCCACCGTGACCGCGGCAGGACCGAACTCCGCGAGGACCTCGGCCTGCTCGCCCGGGTAGAAGAGTCCCTGGATGATGCCGACCATGACCAGCATCGGCCCGGCCAGCACCACCAGGGTCAGCAGCCAGCGGCGGAACCGGACCCGCGGGGAGACCCCCGCCCCGGCCGTCGCGCACAGGAGCACGGCGGCGGGGATCAGCGGGGAGGGGACTCCATAGACGAGCAGCAGCGCACAGCCGAGCAGGACCAGCTCAGTGGCCGGATGCAGCCGCATGCGACGATCCTGCGGTCTCCGGCGTCGTGCGCGCCCTGGAGGACTCCTTCGCAGCGGCGCGGCTCCCGGCGGCTCGCCTCACCGCAGAGTGCTCGGTGAAGGGGAACCGGCTGCGCAGCCGCTTCGGCAGCGCGGCGATCACCAGGAAGGCGAGCGCGAAGATGATCGCCTTATCGGCCACGTCGCTGCCGAGCCCCTGGATGGTGGCAGCACCCAGCATGGACGCTCCTGCGCCCTGCAGCGCGGCGACGACGCTGCCGGTGCCCACGCCGAGTCCGCCGCCGAAGATGAAGGCCGCCACCGGGGTGGCGATCAGCCCGGTGGGGATCCCGGCCAGGGCGCCGGCGATCACGGCCCACCAGATGCGGCGGAAGCCACCGAGCCGGGCGGCCCAGCCGGCGGCGGCGCCGATGAAGGCGGAGCCGGCGGTGAAGGCGATGACGGTGGGGTTGATCGTCACGCCCCAGATGACGTTGGTCAGAATCCCGGTCAGCGCGCCCGCGGCGGGGCCGGCGATGACGCCGACGATCACGGTGCCCAGGGAATCCAGGTAGAGCGGGATCGGGGTCATGGTGCCCACGATCTGGCCGGTGGCGATGTTCAGCGCGATCATCACCGGCATCAGGGCGAGCACGCTGCGCGGGATCCGCGGCAGCGTGCCGGCTGCGATGAGCGCGGCGCCCAGCAGGTAGCCGACCATCACGCCGAGCGTGGTGTGGCCCAGGTCGGCGCCGAGGGTGGCGGGCTGGCTGGTCAGCACCCAGAGATAGGTGCCCAGGATGACGGCGGCGCCGGCGGTGAGCGCCAGAACCGACCACAGTGGGGGAGCGGGGCGGAGCGGGTTGCCGGCCCGGTCGGTTTCGCGAGTCTTGGCGGTGCGAGCTTCAGGGGTGCGGGTCTGCTGGGGGTGCGTCTTCGGGGTTTCTCCGGGATCCGCCGCGGTGACGGACCCCTGCCCAGAGTGCGGGTCAGTGTGAGTCATGGTGTTGTGGTCCTCTTCTCAAGGTGGTGGTGAGGTGATCCAGGAACGCCTCGGCGTCCAGGCTGCGGATGATCTCCGCATTCGGCGCACGGCCCCAGCGGCCCAGCCAATCGGCCACTGTCTCGCCACGGGTCAGGGAGCCGATGAGTTCGACGTCGACCGCTGCCTGCTCGGTCTTGCGCGCCCAGGGAATTATCCCGTCTGCCGGAGGTGCGGACGAATCTGGGTCAGCCTCCGCCGCTGGTGAGGGGCTTTCCTGGTGGAGCTGGCCCGGGGTCTGCGGCTGGTGCTGAGCCTGGTTCCGCGCCCACAGAACTGCGGCGGCGGTGACATAGGGATCGTGGACATGGGCGAGGTAGCCGTGGCCATCGCTCTCATGGAATTCGAAGTAGAACCGCAGCGCCTCGGCCAGCTGCTCCAGAAAGGCTGACCACTGCGCGGAGCAGGGACCTTCCAGCATCTGCTGCAGCCGTTCAGGGGTCAGTGCCACCGCCTCGGTGGCCTCGATGGGGCCGATCACCGGCAGTCGGGCGGAGGCACCGAAGGCGTCGAGCACGGCCTTGGTGGCTTCGGGGTCGTAGCTGATGTTCCACTCGGTGGTGGGCCGGGTGTTGCCCCGGTAGTTGAAGGCCCCGCCCATGATGAAGAGCCGCTTGAGCAGCTGCGGGAGCCGGGGCTCCAGCTCCAACGCCAGGGCCAGGTTGGTGGCCGGTCCGGTGAGCACTCCGATCAGCTCACCCGGATGAGCGTGGGCCGCCCGGACCCAGGCCTGCGCGGCGGGAAGCGCATCGGCGGTGAATCCGTCGGGAGTCTCGCCGGGGTTCCCGCCGGCGATCCCGCCGGTGGGCAGCTGGGCATAGCCGGCCCCGGTATCGCCGTGGGTCTCCTCGGCGTATTCACTGACTCCGGCCAGCGGATGCTCTGCCCCGGCGTGCACACGCAGGTCGGTGCGCCCGGCCAGCTGCAGCCAGCCCAGCGTGTTCCTCAGCACCTGGGCGGTGGAGACGTTGCCGCCGCTCGCCGCAATGCCGGTGATCTCGACGTCGTCCTGGCAGAACAGCCAGCCCAGCGCGAGCGCATCATCGATGCCGGGGTCACAGTCGAGGAAGAGAGGGATCACGCGTCCCATTGTGCCGGGTGCACCCGAAGGCCCCGCTACATAGAGAGCCTTATTCAATTAAGACACACTGGCCTTGCGTATCTTAGGGTAACCTTGGATCAGATCAATCAGGCTCCGGACGGGTGAGCCTGCGATGCGAGAAGAAGGAACACAGCTATGCGCAGAACTTCCCTGGCGGTCACTCTGGGCGCGATCCTCGCGCTGACCGTCACCTCCTGCGGCGACACCGCCGAGTCCGACGCAGACGCCGAAGGCGGGGAGGCCAGCGCCGAGGCGCAGAGCCTGGTGCTGTACTCAGGCCGCAATGAGGAACTGATCCAGCCGCTGATCGACACCTTCTCCGAGGAGACCGGCATCGAGGTCGAGGTCCGGTACGGAGACACCGCTGAGCTCGCCGCGCAGATCCTGGAGGAGGGGGAGGGCTCGCCCGCCGATGTCTTCCTCGCCCAGGACGCCGGAGCACTCGGAGCCGTGGCCGCCGAGGACCTCTTCGATGAGCTCGACGCCGAGCTTCTCGAGCAGGTGCCCGAGGCCTACCGCGACGCCGAGGATCAGTGGGTCGGTCTCTCCGGCCGTGTCCGCACCCTGATCTACAACACCGACACCGTGGATGAGGCTGACCTTCCTGCGAGCGTGGATGAGCTCACCGGCGCCGACTACACCGGCCGGGTCGGAGTCGCCCCCACCAACGCCTCCTTCCAGTCCTTCGTGACCGCGCACCGCGAGATCGAGGGCGAGGAGCAGACCCAGAGCTTCCTCGACGATCTGGCCGCGAACGATCCGCAGATCCGCGAGGGCAACGGTGAGATCGTCACCGACGTCGCCGAGGGTGTCATCGATATGGGTCTGGTGAACCACTACTACCTCTACAGCCGCGCCAAGGAGCTCGGTGAGTCCCCCGAGGAGCTGAACGTGGCGAACCACCTCTTCAACGACGGCGACGTCGGCTCGCTGGTCAATGTGGCAGGTGTCGGCGTGCTGAACTCCGAGAACCCCGCTGCAGCCTCCCTGGCCGAGTTCATGCTCAGCACCGAGGGTCAGACCTACTTCGCCGAGGAGACCGCGGAGTACCCGCTGATCGAGGGCGTCGACGGGCCCGAGGGCATGCCCAGCCTGGAGGAGCTCGACGCCCCCGAGATCGACCTGAACCAGCTCGATGACCTGGAGACCTCCGTGGAGATGATCATCGAATCGGGTCTGGTGGGCTGACCCATCTCCCCGCAGCTGCAAGCACCCGCGCGCACCGCCGCACGCTCCGTCTCCGCAGGGAACGGGCGCGTGGCGGTGCCGCTGTGGCTGCGCGCCGCCGCACTCATCGCCACCTCGGTGGCGCTGCTGCCGCTGATCTACCTGATCATCCGGCTGGCCCAGTTCCCGCTGCCGGACTTCCTGGACACCGTGTTCAGCGCGCGCAGCGCCCGACTGGCCTACACCTCCCTCACGCTCACCGGCACCGTCACCGTGGCCTGTCTGGTCCTCGGGGTGGGACTGGCGTTCCTGGTCACCCGCACCCAGCTCCCGGGGCGGCTGATCCTCGGGGTCGCCGCAGCGCTGCCGCTGGCGGTACCCAGCTACGTCGCCGCGTTCGGCTGGCAGTCCATGAACGCCCTTATCAACCCGGGCACCAGCTTTGAAGGCTTCCTCGCCGCGGCGATCGTGATCACCTCGGTGACCTACCCGTATATCTACCTCCCGGTGGTCGCCGCCCTGGTCTCGGTGGACCCGGCCCAGGAGGAGGCGGCCCGGGCGCTGGGCCGCGGCCCCGTAGACACGTTCTTCCATGTCACGGTCCGGCAGGCCGCGCCGGCGATCACCGCGGGCACCCTGCTCTGCGCGATCTACGTCATCGCCGACTTCGGTGCGGTCTCGATCCTGCGAGTGGATACCTTCACGCGGGCCGTGTTCACCAGCTTCTCCATGGGCTTCGACCGGCTCGGCGGGGTCGCGCTGTCCTCGGTGCTGCTGGTCTTCACGCTGTGCCTGCTGATCCTCGAAGGCCGGGTCCGCCGCACCGGGACCCGGTACTCCACGCTCTCCGGCGAGGGACGCGCCCGCCCGGCCCGTTTCAGCATGGGCCGGTGGGGGCTCCCGATCCTCGCGCTGGCCTGGGCGCCGGTGCTGACCGCGCTGGCGGTCCCGCTCTCCGCCCTGCTGGTCTGGAGCCTGCGCGGGGTCTCCCGGCCCGGGTCGCTGGCCGAGGTCGGCTCGGCGCTGCTGAGCTCGCTCTGGGCAGCCGGTCTCGCCGCGCTGGCCACCACCGCGATCGCGATTCCGCTGGCGCTGTGGCTGGCGCGGCGCCCCTCACGCCTGGCCCGGCTGCTCGAGCGCACCGCCTACCTGGCGCACTCGCTGCCCGGCGTCGTGATCGGACTCTCGGTGGTGATGCTCGGGATCGCCGTGCTCCCCGCGCTGTATCAGACCATGTGGATGCTGACCCTGGCCTACTGCGCGCTGATGCTGCCACTGGCCCTGGGACCGGTGCTCGCCTCCGCGCTCTCGGCGCCGCCGGAGTTGGAGGAGGCCGCGCAGTCCCTGGGCAGCAGCCCCGGCATGGGCTATCTGCGCGTGACGCTGCCGCTGATGCTGCCGGGGATCCTCTCTGGCGCGCTGCTGGTGCTGCTGACCACGATCAAGGAACTCCCGGCTACCCTGATGCTGCGCCCCACTGGCTTCGACACCCTGGCCACCCGGCTGTGGACCTACACCGGCGGCGAGTCCTATGCCGCCGCAGCTCCGTTCGCCGCGCTGCTCGTGCTCCTCGCAGCGGTCCCGGCCTGGATGATGATCTCGCGACTACTCAAGGAGGTCCGATGAATGCCACCGTTCGCGACACCCCTGCTGCTGGCCCCACCCCCGCAGGCACCGTCGCTGACGCCGGTGCCACGATGCTCGAAGTCTCGGGCGTCCAGGTGCGGTTCGGCGACCAGCCGGTCCTGCATGGGATCGACCTGAGCGTGCAGACCGGGACGACGACGGCGATCGTCGGCCCCTCCGGCTCGGGCAAGACCTCGCTGCTGCGGGTGATCGCCGGGTTCCTGGTGCCTGAGCGCGGAGCGGTCCGGCTCCATGGCGCCGACGTGACGGCAGTGCCCGCGCACCGGCGCAGCATCGGACTGGTCGCCCAGGACGGGGCGCTGTTCCCGCACCTCGACGTGGCCGGGAACATCGCGTTCGGGCTTCCGCGCGGCACCCCCCGCCGAGAACGGCAGCGCCGGGTCGCGGACCTGCTGGAGCTGGTCAGCCTCACCGGAGATCACGCCGCCCGACGCCCGGACCAGCTCTCCGGCGGGCAGCGTCAGCGCGTCGCACTCGCCCGGGCGCTGGCCCGGCAGCCGGAGATGATCCTGCTCGACGAGCCGTTCTCCGCCCTGGACGCTGGGCTGCGCGAGAGCACCCGGCAGGCGATCCGCGAGATCCTGCACGTCACCGGGACCACCACCATCCTGGTCACCCACGACCAGGACGAGGCGCTGTCCTTCGCCGATCAGGTCGCAGTGCTCAAGGACGGGCGGCTGCGCCAGATCGGTGCCCCCGAAGAGGTCTACACCCGGCCCTGCGACGTGGAGACCGCCCAGTTCCTCGGCGATGCGGTGCTGCTGCCCGGAGAGCTCATCAGTCAGCTCCCCTACCCGCTCGGCGCAGTCCACCCGGACCACCAGTCCGGCCAGACCCGCACGGCATGGGACGCCGCCACCGCCCTGGGCAGCGTGAACGTGGAGCTGGTCTGCCCAAACCTGGACAGCGCCCACGGGACCGTGCGCGGCGCCACAGGTCAGGTGATGCTGCGCCCGGAACAGATCACGCTCAGCGACCACGGTGTGGCAGCCACGGTGCTCAGCTCGCAGTACTTCGGTCACGACACCACCGCCCTGGTGAAGCTCGAAGGTGTGGCCTCGCCGCTGCGGCTGCGCCGGCTCAACGCGGTGCCGCTGGCCCCGGGCACCCAGGTCCAGCTCACCGTCGAGGGCGCAGGAGTCTTCTACCCGGCCTTCTCCAAGTGCCAGTCCTGCTCGGCCGGCCCCGCCTCGGTGCGGATCAGTTCCCGTCCCGAGGGGGACGCCCTCGTGGGGGCGCACCGGGAATAGCCCCTGAGAGCTGGCCATAATGCGGCCAGTGACGCCTTGCTATACAGCCGGGTGATTCCGGCGTATCAATGAGGCATGCGCAAGACCGCGCTCGGCCTGGCACGCTACCCGATGGTTCTCGCCACCGTGGCCGTCGGTCTGCTCGGAGGCGTCCTGGAGATCAGCGGCCAGTCCGACGGCGCGCGCTGGCTGATCTCCGGCTTCGCGGTGCTCATCGCGCTGCTCCAGGCCCGACGGATGATCAAGGATCTGCGCGCCGGAACCTACGGCATCGACCTGCTGGCGATCACCGCCATCGGCTCCACCGTGGCAGTGGGGGAGTACTGGGCCGCCCTGGTGGTGTGCCTGATGCTCTCCGGGGGTGAAGCCCTGGAGGACTACTCCGCCGGCCGCGCCCGCCGGGAGCTGACCGGGCTCCTGGAGAATGCTCCGCATACCGCCCACCGCCTGCGAACCGGCGGCGGACCCGAAGATGTCCCGGTGGAGGAGGTCGAGGTCGGAGACCGTCTGCTGGTGCGGCCCTTCGAGGTGGTGCCGGTGGATGGTGTGCTGCTGAGCGCCGCGGCCACCTTCGACGAGTCCTCGCTCACCGGAGAGTCCCTGCCGGTGGAACGCACCCGGGGGGAGGAGCTGCTCTCCGGCGCCGTCAACGGCGGTGAGGCGATCGAAGTCCGCGCCGCCGCCAACGCCTCCGAGTCCCAGTACCAACGGATCATCGCCCTGGTGCGCGAGGCGCAGGAGTCCAAGGCGCCCTTCGTCCGGCTCGCCGACCGGGTCGCGGTGCCGTTCACCCTGGGTGCGCTGGCGCTCGCCGCCGGGGCCTGGGCGGTCTCCGGGGATCCCTCCCGCGCCGCCGAGGTGCTCGTCGTGGCAACACCCTGCCCGCTGATCATCGCGGCACCGGTGGCCTTCATGGCGGGGATGTCCCGCGCGGCCAGCAACGGCATCATCGTCAAGAGCAGCGGCACCCTGGAGCAGCTGGCCCGGGTGAAGACCGCTGCCTTCGACAAGACCGGCACGCTGACCCACGGCAGGCCCCAGGTCACCGAGGTCGACGCCGTCGGGATCGGCCCAGACCAGATGCTCGCGCTGGCCGCCGGAATCGAGCAGTACTCCTCGCACCCGCTGGCCGCCGCAGTGGTCGCGGCCGCCCGGGGCAAGACCACCGGTGTGCCGCGCGCCCAGGACGTCACCGAGGTCCCGGCCAACGGGGTCCGCGGAGTGGTGGCGGGCCGCGCCGTCGTCGTGGGAAGCGGCCGGTTCATCACCGCAGAGACCGGTGAGCGCACTGAGCCCCCGCCGGCGGGTGCCAGCGGCGTGCACGTGGCGGTGGACGGCGCCTACGCCGGGTGCATCGCGCTCGCCGATGAGCTGTGTCTGGAGACCCGGGCCACGATGGCCTCGCTGCGCCGCGCCGGGATCGCAAGCACCGTGATGCTCACCGGCGACGGCGAGCACGTCGCCCGGCACATCGCGCAGCAGGCAGGGATCGACGACGTGCGAGCAGAGCTGCTGCCCGAGGACAAGGTCGCCGCAGTGCGTGCCGCAGAAGCCAGGCCGGTGATGATGGTCGGTGACGGGGTCAATGACGCACCTGTGCTGGCGGCCGCCGACGTCGGGGTGGCCATGGGTGCGCGCGGCTCCAGCGCCGCCAGCGAGTCCGCCGATGTCGTCATCACCGTGGACGACCTCGCGCGCAGCGCCCGGGCTGTGCACATCGGGAAGCGGACGATGCGCGTGGCGTGGCAGGCGATCTGGATCGGCGTCGGAATGTCGGTGCTGCTGATGCTCATCGCTGCGGCGGGCCTGCTGCCAGCCATCATCGGCGCCTGGCTGCAGGAGGTCGTCGACCTCGCCTGCATCCTGTGGGCGCTGCGGGCGATGCGTCCGAGCCGGATGGAGCGCGAGGAGGCGCGGCGGATGACCCGGGAGGTCGAGGCGTCCCGCAGCCAGCTCCCGCGCAGCCTGTCCTTCAGATGACCTGCGCAGATGACCTGGTGCAGATGACCTGCGCGGGGCGTCACGTGCGGATCACGACCTCTTCCAGGCCGGAGATGTCCCGCAGGGTGATGACGTCAGCATTGACGGTGATCAGCCCGTCATCGGAGAGGCGTGCCAGGGCCCGGCTCAGCGA
Source organism: Nesterenkonia sandarakina (assembly GCF_014138825.1). Classification (NCBI taxonomy): domain Bacteria; kingdom Bacillati; phylum Actinomycetota; class Actinomycetes; order Micrococcales; family Micrococcaceae; genus Nesterenkonia; species Nesterenkonia sandarakina. The sequence goes on from NZ_JACJIH010000001.1 coordinate 2,533,232, forward strand.
CTCCGGGGTCGTGCCGAGCATCGACGCGATGTCCTTCTTGCTCAGCGGCAGGCGGACTCGGGAGTCTCCGTCCTGAAGGTCCTCTCTGGTCCCGGCCTGGGAGGATCGGCGCAGCAGGGGCTGCTCGAGCAGGAAGTCCGCGACCCGGACGTCGACGTCGAGCGTGCTCAGCGCCAGCCGACGCTCAGCCTCGGCCAGCCGCTGCCCGAGGTTGCGCAGCATCTGCACCCCGATGCTGGGATGTTCGGCCATCAGATCGGCGAGGGCGTCATGAGAGAACACGCACAGCCGAGCATCAGCCAGCGCTTCGGCCTCCTCGAGCGTGCTGCCCCCGGTGAGGAAGCCGTGCTCTCCCAGGGACTGCCCAGGCCCGACCACCCGCACCAGGCGGCGGTGCCCGCTGGGCAGGGAGCGGCTGAGCTTGATCTGCCCGCTGTGCACCACGGACAGCTGGTGCGTCCGCTCCCCGGAGCCGTGCACCAGCTCCCCGGCCGCGAGCACCATGGGGCGGGCCAGGGACCCGACCAGGTCCTGCTGGTCCTGGGTCAGCCCGGAGAAGAGCGGGACCCGGCGCACACAGCTGACCTCGTCCCGATGGAGTGCTCGCAGCGGAAGAGTACGCATGATCACCGATTCTCCCCGGTCCTGCCGCGAGGTCAAAGCTGCGCGACCCTTCGGGCGCCGGCGATGCAGACGACACGCCCAGGCTCACGCCCATCCTCATCAACTTGACGCACGTCAAGGCCCCGTCAGTCCCCGATGGATACTGTGAAGGTGTACCAGTGAAGACAGAGACGATCACAGACGAGGAAAGGGCACACCATGTCGACTGCCACCACCACCCACACCACGTTCCGCGCCGAGGGCTTCTCCTGCCCCTCCTGCGTGGCCAAGATCGAGAAGCAGGTCAAGAAGCTCAAGGGCGTCGAGAACGTGGAGGTCCACTTCGCCACCGCGCGCGTCGAGGTCGACCATGACGCGTCGGTCACCTCGACCGACGACATCGTCGCCGCCATCGCCAAGGCCGGTTACAAGGCCGCTCCCTCCGCCTTCTGAGCGGACCCGGCCCGCGATCGAAGGATCGCGGGCTGACCGCGGCGCAGTTCCGGCTCTCGCGCACAGCCACAGATTTCTCAGAAAGGTCGCCTTCGTGAACAGGCTGCAGCAATGGGTCCTCAGCAGCTGGACCGTCCCGGTCATCTCCGGGGTGCTCATCCTCCTCTCCTTCGGGGTGGGGCGCCTGGGCGGGGATGCCTGGAACCCGGTCATAGGGCCGCAGTGGTGGATCGACGCCGGTGCCCACGCCCACGGATCGGGCGACGTCTTCGTGCTGGCCGACCTCTTCATGCTCGCGGCCGCGGTGGTCGCGGGCTACGGGATCGTCCTCAAGGCGGTCCGGGCGCTGATGATCAAGGTCATCGGCATCGACCTGCTGGTGGCCATCGCAGCCATCGGCGCGATCCTGATCGGCAACTTCTGGGAGGCCGCGGCGGTCACCTTCCTGTTCGCCATCGGACACGCCCTCGAGGCGGCCACCATGAACAAGACGCGTTCAGCGCTGGCCGAACTGGTCGCGGTCGCACCTGACACGGCGATCGTGATGCGCGAGGGCGCGCAGGTCGAAGTCCCGGCCCACCTTGTGCGCATGGGTGAGATCGTGCTGGTGAAGAATGGGGCCAAGGTCCCGGTGGACGGCCACGTCGTCTCCGGCACCGGCGCCATCGACGAGGCCTCCATCACCGGAGAGTCCATCCCGGTGGAGAAGGGCAAGTCCGACCAGGTCTTCGCGGGGACGGTCTCTCGAGGCGGCTTCCTCCAGGTGCTGGCCACCGGCATCGGCGCTGACACCACGCTGGCCCGGATCATCCACCGCGTGGAGGAGGCCCAGGACGCCAAGGCCAGGACCCAGGCGTTCATCGACCGCTTCTCCGGCTGGTACACCCCGGCGGTCATCGTGCTGGCCGTGCTGACCTGGCTGATCACCCAGGACGTGGTCCTGGCCCTGACCCTGCTGGTCATCGGCTGCCCCGGCGCCCTGGTGATCTCCATCCCGGTCGCGATCGTGGCAGGCATCGGCCGGGCGGCCCGCAACGGCATCCTCATCAAGGGAGGCGAGTACCTGGAGACCTCCGCGAAGATCTCGGTGGTCGCCGTGGACAAGACCGGAACCCTCACCCAGGGCAGGCCGCAGCTGACCGACATGGTGGTCCTTGACCCTGCGCTGGACCGCACCGAGGTCCTGCGCTGGGCCGCGGCCGCCGAGGCCGGCTCTGAGCACCCGCTCGCGAAACCCATCCTGGACTCCGCCGTCGAGGCCGGCGTCGGACCGAAGGGCACCCCGGGTGCGGTCACCCCCGTGCCTGGCAAGGGCATCGCCTCGGATCTCGACGGACAACGGGTGCTGATCGGCAACCTGCCGCTGCTGGACCAGTACGGCGTGCGCGACGACGTCGGCGCCGGCCCCGCGGCAGAGAAGCTCGCCGCGGCGGGCAGGACCCCGATGATCGTGGCAGTCGACGCCAAGGTCATCGGCGTGATCGCCGTGGCCGACGAGCTTCGCGAAGACGCCCCGGCCATGGTCGCCCGGCTGCATGATGCCGGGGTGGAGAAGGTCGTCATGCTCACCGGTGACACCCGTCTGGTGGCCGAAGCCGTGGGAGCCCGGACGGGGATCGACGAGATCCACGCCTCGCTCCTGCCGGAGGACAAGCTCGAGGCGGTGGCGCAGCTGCAGCGTGAGGGCCACACTGTGGCAATGGTCGGCGACGGGGTCAACGACGCCCCGGCCCTGGCCACGGCGGACATCGGTGTGGCCATGGGTGCCGCTGGTTCAGCGGTCGCCGTGGAGACCGCAGACATCGCGCTGATGGGCGACAATCTGATGAAGCTGCCTGAGTCCATCAGTCTGGCCAAGCGCACGGTGGCCGTGATGAAGCAGAACATCTTCATCGCCCTGGCCACCGTCGTGCTGCTGCTCGCCGGCGTCTTCGCGGGCGGGGTGACCATGTCGATCGGCATGCTGGTCCACGAGGCCTCCGTGCTGGTGGTGATCCTTAACGCCATGCGGCTCATGCGCAACGACCGGAACTCCACGGCCATGGCCAAAGAGCTGCGGAGCCCTGCCAGGGCCCGCGCAGCCGTGGACGCCTGAGCGCGACGGGCAGGTGAGCACGGCTGGCAGGGCGCTTGAGCGCAGCGGAGACGATGAGAGCTCCACGAAACCATCACCGGAGAACACGAGACGAATCGAGAAGGGAAGGCACCATGACTGAGAAGCACTTTGCCCTGGGGGGCAACGTCGAGCACTTCACCATTGCGGACATCGCCAAGGAGAACTCGAACTTCCGCAAGACGATCTGGACCGGGGAGCATGCACAGATCGTCCTGATGACGGTCCCCGCGGGCGGAGAGATCGGCGACGAGGTCCACGAGAACACGGATCAGATCCTGACCTTCATCTCCGGCAGCGGAGAGGCCGACCTCAACGGCGAGTCTCATCCGATCGAGGCGGGGGATCAGTGCGCGGTGCCAGCCGGCGCGCAGCACAACTTCCGCAACACCGGCGATGAGCCGCTGGTGCTCTACACGGTCTACTCGCCGCCGGAGCACGCCGCGGATGCCCAGTACGCGACCAAGGCAGAGGCCGACGCGGCCGAGGCCTCGGGCGAGGATGCCCCGCCGCAGGCCTGAGCCTCAGCAGCTCGGCCTCCGGGAGTTCTCAGGCGCCGTATCGGCCGGTCAGCAGCACGCCGCCGCCGTCGACGCCCTTGGCGCCCTGGACGAAGTCCAGACCGGCCTGGGTCACCCGTGACTCGTCAGCGCGGTAGGCGCTGACCTCCCCCATCACCCAGGCGCTCTGCCCGGCTGCGTTGAGCAAGGACACGGCGTCCTCGGCCCGTTCCGGGGCGACCACGGCGATCATGCCCACGCCCAGGTTCAGCGTGCGCTCCAGATCGGCCTGCGGGACCGAGCCGAGCCGTGCGATCAGGGAGAACACGGCGGGCCAGGACCAGGTGGAGCGGTCCACGGTCGCCATCAGTCCAGCCGGCAGCACGCGTGCCAGGTTGGCCGCGAGACCGCCGCCGGTGACGTGGCTGAAGCCGCGGACCGGAGCCTCCGGGGAGATCTCGGTCTCGGCCGGATCCCCGTTGAGTGCGGTGACCAGGTCCAGGCAGGGCGTGGTGTAGAGCCGGGTCGGTTCCAGCAGCTCCTGGCCCAGCGTCCGGCCGAACTCCTCGACCTCTCGCTCGTAGTCCCAGCCGGCGGAGGAGATCACCCGGCGGACCAGGGAATAGCCGTTGGAATGGATGCCGGAAGACGCCATGCCGATGATGACATCCCCGGCGCGCACCCGCTCTGGGCCCAGCACGGCGGAGGCGTCGACCACGCCGGTGGCGGCACCGGCGACGTCGTACTCCTCCGGCTCCAGCAGCCCGGGGTGCTCGGCGGTCTCCCCGCCGACCAGCGCGGTGCCGGTCTCGGCGGCGGCCTTGGCGATGCCGGAGACCACCGCGGCGATCCGGGCGGGCTCCACCTTCCCGGTGGCGATGTAGTCGGTCATGAACAGCGGCTTGGCGCCCATCACCACGATGTCATCGACCACCATCCCCACCAGGTCGAAGCCGATGGTGTCGTGGATGTCCATGGCCTGGGCGATGGCCACCTTGGTGCCGACCCCATCGGTGGAGGTCGCCAGCAGCGGCCGCGGCAGCCGCTTGAGCTCAGACGCGTCGTAGAGCCCTGCAAAGCCGCCCACACCGCCCATCACCTGCGGGGTGTGCGTGGCCTCGATATGGGCCTTCATCAGCTCGACCGCGCGGTCCCCGGCCTCCACGTCGACTCCGGCGGAGGCATAGGTGATCGGCGCGCCGGAACCTGATGCGGCGCTGGTGTTCTGTGCAGTCACTTCTTGGCCTCCGCGAGGGGGATCTCGTCGATGTCGAATTCGGCGTCCGGACCGGGGTCACAGCCGCCACCGGGGTTCTGCGTGGAACCGGCGTCTGTGGCCGAGGGCGTCTCCAGCAGCATCTTTCCGCGCCGGCTCTCCGGCGGCAGCTTGATCGGGTAGACCCCGGAGAAGCATGCGGTGCACAGGGTGGAGCGCGGCTGCTGGGTGGCCGCGATCATCCCGTCCTCGGAGATATAGGCCAGCGAGTCCGCTCCCACTGCCTGAGTGATCTCCTCCATGGTGGCGCCGTTGGCGATCAGCTCCGCGCGGGAGGCGAAGTCGATGCCGTAGAAGCAGGGCCACTGCACCGGCGGCGAGGAGATCTTCACGTGGATCTCGGCGGCACCGGCCTCCCGCAGCATCCGCACGATGGCGCGCTGGGTGTTCCCGCGCACGATCGAGTCATCGACCACCACCACGCGTTTGCCGCGCACCACGTGCTCCTGGACGTTGAGCTTGAGCCGGATCCCGAGCTGGCGCAGCGTCTGGGAGGGCTGGATGAAGGTCCGGCCCACATAGGCGTTCTTGATGAACCCCTGCGCGAAGGGCAGCCCGGAGGCCTCGGCGTAGCCCACCGCGGCCGGGGTGCCGGATTCCGGGACCGGGATCACGATGTCGGCGTCGTGAGTGTCCTCGCGGGCCAGCTGGCGGCCCATCTCCACCCGGGACTCGTAGACCGAGCGGCCGTTGATGTTCGCGTCCGGGCGGGCCAGGTAGACGTATTCGAAGACGCAGCGCGCCGGAGTGGCGGCGGCGAAGTGGTGCGAGCGCACGCCGTCGGAGTCGATCGCGATCAGCTCACCGGGCTCGATCTCCCGGATCACCGAGGCGCCCACGGTGGCCAGTGCGGACTGCTCTGAGGCGACCACCCAGCCGCTGGCCAGGCGGCCCAGCACCAGCGGGCGCACCCCGTGCGGGTCCCGGGCGGCGTAAAGCGTGTTCTCGTTCATGAACACCAGGCAGAACGCGCCTTCCAGGGTCGGCAGCAGGGCCATCGCCTGGTCTTCCAGGCTCTCCCCGGGCTGATCCTTGAGCAGCGCGGTGACCAGCGCGGTGTCGGTGGTGTTGCCCTGATTGAGCTCGCCGAAATCGGCGCGCCCGTGACGTTCGATGATCCGCTCGCGCAGATCTGCGGAGTTCGTCAGGTTGCCGTTGTGACCCAGCGCCACGGTCCCGTGCGGGGTGTCCCCGAGGGTGGGCTGGGCGTTGGACCACTGGCTGGCCCCGGTGGTGGAGTAGCGGCAGTGCCCCACCGCGATGTGCCCGGTCAGCGAGTTCAGCGTGGACTCGTCGAAGACCTGGGAGACCAGGCCGATGTCCTTGTACACCCGGATGCTCTTGCCGTCGGAGGCCGCGATCCCGGCCGATTCCTGACCGCGGTGCTGCAGGGCGTAGAGCCCGTAGTAGGCCAGCTTGGAGACTTCCTCCCCTGGTGCCCAGACGCCGAAGACTCCGCATTCATCCTGGGGCAGCGGGTCCTCGTCGAGCAGATTGAAGTTCAACCGACCATCATTCCGGGTCATGCGCAGGAGTCCTCTCTGCAGAGTCGATCTTCTGCAGGTCATAAGTGCGGGTGCGCTTGCGTGAGCGCCAGTCGATGAACAGCCAGGTCACAGCGCCCAGGGCGAGCCCGGGCATTGCGAAGGCCACGGTGAGATAGCCCAGCGAGCCGCGCAGCGAGTAGTCGTCGGCGGGGCCGGTGACCAGCACCACGACGACGGCGGCCAGCACGGCCGCAACCACGCCGGCGATCAGGAACGGGCTCAGTCGCGGGGTGGGGCGGACGGTCACCTGCCGGGGCTGCGGCTCGCCCGTCTGCTCACGTGATGACATGTCCTCCATGCTACCGGCCCTGCCTGGGTGCCGGCTCAGCCCGGCCCAGCCCCTGGGTCAGCCTCGCGCCAGCCCCTGGGTCAGCCTCGGGTCAGCGGCAGCAGCGCCGAGAGGTCCGCGCGGGTGCCGGAGGCGGAGATCCGCCCCTGGGCTCGCGCGCTCTGCCAGTCCGTGACCCCGGTGGCCAGCTCCAGCCAGTCCTGCGGGGCCAGCTCGACAACGTTCGGGGGAGTGCCGCGGGAGTGGGAGAGCCCTTCGACGCACTGGGTCACCCCGAAGGGCGGGACTCGGACCTCCACGGAGTTCCCAGGCGCGGTCTCGGCCAGCTCTTCGAGGAAGTACCGCACAGCAGTGGCCACGGTCCGGCGCTCGGAGTCTCCGGACTCCCATGCGCGGACCGCGGCCATGCCGTCGTCGGCGGTGATCCGACGTCGTGCCATGTTCAGCGGCTCGTCATCCGGCGATCTTCACCAGACGCTTGTTCACGAACTCCGCCATGCCGTAGGGGCCCAGCTCGCGGCCCACACCGGAGCGCTTCACGCCGCCGAAGGGAAGCTCCGCGGAGGTTCCTGGAGGCTGGTTCACGAAGACCATCCCGGTCTGGATCCGCTCTCCCACGCGCTGGGCGCGTGCTTCGTCGGTGGAGTAGACCGAGGCGGAGAGACCGTACTGGGTGTCGTTCGCCAGACGGATGGCCTCCTCCTCGTCGGCGACCTTGTAGACCATCGCCACGGGCCCGAAGAGCTCCTCGCCATAGGCGCGCATCTCCGGGGTGATGTCGGTCAGCAGCGTGGGCTGGTACCAGGCGCCGCCGCGTTCATCGAAGTCCCCGCCCATGTGCAGGGTCGCGCCCTGCTTGACGGTGTCCTGGACCTGTTCGTGCAGGTCCTCGGCTGCGGAGACCGAGGACATCGGACCGATGAAGGCCTCCTCGGAGAGCGGATCGCGCAGCTCGATCTTGCCCAGGGACTCCCGGAACGCCTCCATGAACTCGTCGTAGAACTCCTCGAGCACGATCACCCGCTTGGCGGCGTTGCAGGCCTGTCCGGCGTTGGCCATCCGACCGGAGACGGCGCCCTTGACCGCCTTGGGCAGGATCTCGCGATCCAGCACCAGCAGCGGGTCGTTGCCGCCGAGCTCGAGGACGACCTTCTTGAGGTTCTCCCCCGCGGTGGCGGCGACCTTGGTGCCGGCCCGCTCAGACCCGGTGAGCGAGACGCCCTGGACCCGGGGGTCGGGGATCACGATCTCCGCGATCTGCTGGCTGGAGACGTAGACGTTGGTGTAGGCGTTCTTCGGGAAGCCGGCGTCGTGGAAGATCTCCTCGATCGCGGCCGCAGACTCAGGGCACTGGGAGGCGTGCTTGAGCAGGATGGTGTTGCCGATCATCAGGTTCGGCGCAGCGAAGCGTGCCACCTGGTAGTAAGGGAAGTTCCAGGGCATGATGCCCAGCAGCACGCCCACGGGCTCGCTCTGCATGAAGGCACGCCCGTCGGGGGCGTCGGTGATCTCCTCGTCCTGCAGGAACTCTGCGCCGTGATCGGCGTAGTAGTTGAAGATCGAGATCACGATGTCCAGCTCCGAGCGCGCCTGCTTGACCGGCTTGCCCATCTCACGGGTGATGATCTCGGCGAGCTTGTCCTTGCGCTCCTCATAGAGCTCTGCGGCGCGGCGCAGCAGCTGCGCGCGCTCGGAGAGCTCGGACTCGGACCAGGAGGTGAAAGTCTCGGCGGTGCGGTCCAGGGACTCGCGCAGCTGATCGTCGGTGAGGGTGGCGAACTCCGCCTCGACCTCTCCGGTGGCTGGGTTGGTGACTTTATAGTCGGCCATGGGAATCTCTGCCTCGCTTTTCAGTGGTCGATCGGTGACCTGCCCGCCGAAGCGGCGGACCCCTCGACGCTATGATCCCGAACCGGCTGGCACAAGCCGATCCGGCGCTGGGAGGGGCAGTTCACCGATGCGCGAAATGCACCCGGGGTGCGGAATAAAAACCCGGGTTGGTGCTGTCACCTCAGTGGACGGGCCGGCTCAGGCGGCTCAGGTCTCCAGCGGCTCAGCGGGTGAGCAGCAGGGACCGCAGCGCAGACTCCGGGGCCCGCGAGGTGTCCAGGACCTTTCCCCGGCGGTACCGAGCGAACACCCGGGGATCGATGTAGGAGCCCCGCGCCACGGCGCTGGTGTTGCCCAGCGCTTCGGCCACCGCGGCCACCGCGGCGCGCTCCGCGCGTTCCCGCTCCCGCTTGGTGCCGGGGTCCCCGATCTCGGCCAGGGTCTGCGCGGCGATGATCGTCCCGCGCAGCGTGCGGAAGTTTTTCGCGGTGAACTCACCGCCGGTGAGCTCACCGACATAGCGGTTGACCTGCTGCGGGGTGAGCGCCACCCGGCGCCGTCCCTCCTTCCAGGCCAGCAGCGGGGCGCGCTGACCTGCCGCGACCAACGAGGTCATGGAGAGAGCCAGCTCGGGGTCCTCCACCACGATGGCTTGGCGCTGCCCGGACTTGCCGGGGAAGGTGAAGGAGATCTGCGACTCCTCGATGCGCACGTGCCGGCACTGCAAGGTGGTCATGCCGCGGCTGCCGGTGCGGGAGAGGTGCCGCTTGGAGCCGACCCGCAGCGCCGAGACGTCCAGGAGCCGGAAGGAGGTTGCCAGCACCAGGTCCCGGTCCACCGTCTCCGCGCGGAGCGCCACCGTGACCCGAGCCCGAGCCCGAGGGAGTGCCGAGGCCAGGGTCAGCGCCTTCGCGTACTTGCCGCGGTCTCGACGGGAGGTCCAGTCCGGGTGGTACAGGTACTGGCGGCGTCCCGCCTGGTCGGTGCCCACGGCCTGGACGTGTCCGTGCGGCATCGGGCAGATCCAGACGTCGGTCCAGGCGGGTGGGATCACGAGCGCCTCGATGCGCTCGAGATCCGCTGGACTCGGGGGTGCCCCGGCGTCGTCCTGGTAGCTGAACCCAGATTCTCCGGCGATCCGTTCGATGCCCGGGTCTTTGCCGGGCAGCACCCGCTTCAGGCGTGGCATGCGTGGTTCTCCTCATCAGCCGCCCGGGGCACAGACGGGGTCGTCGGGGTCCGGGCGCGGTTCTCGGGTGCCGCTGCGGGCAGCGACTGCGCAGACCTCATTGGACGGCAGGAACCTGAATGTCAGCTACAAACCGACGGGTTCTCCTGAGCTGCAGGTTCTGCGCCGCAGGTGCATCTCAGAGCCGGTCGATCAGGGCAGGCGCCAGCCGGATGCTGCCGACCTGTTCACTGGCGAGACCGCCGGTGATCGGCTTGACGATCTTGCGCAGCACCGGGCCCAGCGCCTCGACGTCGATCACGCCGCGGGCAGCGAGCAGGCTCAGCGCGACCAGGTTCGTGGCGCGGGAGGAGCCGTCGAGGACCTTGACCGCCGCGGCGGTGCCGTCCGGTGCGGCGACCACCAGGACACCTTCCGCACCGAGCTTCGCGGTCAGCCCCAGATCTTCGAGCACCACGGTGTTGGCCTCGCCCCGGCCGTGCACCGCCCAGGGGTAGTCCAGCATGGCCTGGTTCACCGTGAAGGCGTGGACCTCGGCGTCGCGGCGCGAGGTGGCGGCGGCCAGCTTGGAGAAGCCCCTGGCCAGCCCGGTCAGGGAGAGCGCCGGGGCCGGGGCCCCGCAGCCGTCGACTCCGACCTCGGTGGGCTCCTCGCCGCAGTACTCGGCGATCACCTCCATGATCACCTGCTGCAGCGGATGCGAGCGCTCCAGGTAGGTGGCCAGGCGCCAGCCGTTGGTCCGGGTGGCGGCGAGGAACGCGGCATGCTTGCCGGAGCAGTTGAAGGCCAGCGGCGTCTCGGCCTTGCCCGCCTGCAGGTGCACCCGCAGGTCTTCGTGGCGCGCGGGCCAGGCGCTGGGGCATTTCAGGGCGGACTCGTCCAGTCCTTCGGCCTGCAGGACGCTGGCGGCGAGTTCCTGGTGCTTGCGCGAGCCCACATGGGAGCCGCAGGCCAGGGCGACCGCCTCCGGCGAGATCAGGGCTCCCGAGCGCAGCGCGGCGATGGCCTGGAAGGGCTTCAGCGTGGAGCGTGGGAACATCAGCCGCTCTGGGGCGCCGATGGACTCCAGCACCTCACCGCCGGGTCCCACCAGCACCGCCGAGCCGATGTGGCGGGACTCCACGACGCCGGCGCGGGTCACCACCGCGAGCTCGGCCGACTCTGCGACCGAGGCCGGCTGCAGCTCCCGCTGATCAGGGGAACCCACGGCGGAGCCGTGCGGAGCGGGCACCGAGGGTGCAACGGGGGAGCGGCGCGCATCAGTCATGGCCTCAGTCTACGGAAGCGGCCAGGCCGCGCGCCGCGAGACAGACCGGCACAGGTCGCCGTTCGATAGGCTGAGCGGCGTGAAGGTACTTGTAGTCGGCCCCGGAGGCCGCGAGCACGCCATCGTCCGAGCACTGCTGCGTGATGAAGCAGTCACCACCGTGGAGGCCGCACCGGGCAACGCCGGGATCGCGGCGCAGGTCCGCTGCCACGACCTCGACGCCCAGGACGGGGCCGCGGTGGCGGCGCTGGCCGTGGCCGGCGGCTTCGATCTGGTGGTCATCGGCCCCGAGGCGCCGCTGGCCGCAGGTGTGGCCGACGCGGTCCGCGAGGCCGGGATTCCCGCCTTCGGACCCTCTGCGGCCGCAGCCCGGCTGGAAGCCTCCAAGGCCTTCGCCAAGGAGGTCATGTCGGCTGCCGGAGTGCCCACCGCCGGAGCCATCCACGTCAGCGAGCTCAGCGCCGCGCAGGCCGCCATCGATGAATTCGGTGCGCCCTATGTCATCAAGGACGACGGGCTGGCCGCCGGCAAGGGCGTGGTGGTCACCGAGGACCGCGCCGAGGCGCTGGCCCACGCCCAGGCCTGCTTCGCCGCGGGCGGCACTGTGGTTGTCGAGGAGTTCCTCGACGGTCCCGAGGTCTCGCTCTTCGTGCTCTCCGACGGGGTGGACCTGGTCCCGCTGTCCCCGGCTCAGGACTTCAAACGGATCTTCAACGACGACGCCGGCCCCAACACCGGCGGCATGGGCGCCTACACCCCGCTGGACTGGCTTCAGGGGTACACCGAGACCGACGCCGCGGGCACCGAGCGTGACTTCGTGGAGATCGTGGTGGACACCGTGGCCGCCCCGACCCTGGCCGAGATGTCCCGCCGCGGCACCCCGTTCGTCGGGGTGCTCTACTGCGGGCTCGCCGTCACCTCCCGGGGTGTGCGGGTCATCGAGTTCAACGCCCGCTTCGGAGACCCGGAGACCCAGGCGGTCCTGGAACGACTCGCCACCCCGCTGGGAGCGCTGCTGCTGGAGTGCTCCACCGGCTCGCTGGGACCGGGACGCACCCTTGAATGGGCACGAGGCTACGCCGCCGACGTCGTGATGGCCGCCGAGAACTACCCGGAGTCCCCCCGCAGGGGTGACCCGATCACCGGGATCGCCCAGGCCGAGAGCCTCGAGGGCGTGGCGGTGCTGCACGCCGGCACCGCCCTCGACGACCAGGGCCGGCTCATCACCAACGGTGGCCGAGTGCTCGCCGTCGTCGGCACCGGGGACTCGCTCAGCGATGCAGTGCGAGGCGCCTACGCCGGGGTCCAGGAGATCTCCTGGGACGGGGAACAGCACCGCACGGACATCGCCGCGAAGGCGCTCGCCGGTCAGATCGCGCTGACCGTTCAGGACACGACGGGGCAGGCGCACCCGCGGGAGGACGCGACCGAGGACCTGCCGGGCTGGGTGCATGTCTCCTCCGGAAAGGTCCGTGAGCTCTACCGCCCGGCGCCGGGTTCGCCCTGGGACGGGCAGGACGTGGTCCTGATGGTCGCCAGCGACCGGATCAGCGCCTACGACCACGTGCTGAGCAGCCCGATCCCGGAGAAGGGCATCATCCTGACCCAGCTGAGCCTGTGGTGGTTCGACCAGCTCGAGGCCGCGGGGATCTCGCACCACGTGGTCTCCGTGGAGGTGCCAGAGGCCGTGGCCGGGCGCGCGATGATCTGCCGGAACCTGCAGATGGTGCCCGCAGAGTGCATCGCTCGCGGCTACCTCACCGGGTCCGGGCTCGCTGAATACCGTTCCACCGGCACTGTGACCGGGCTGCAGCTGCCCGAGGGGCTCACCGATGGCTCTGCGCTGCCGGAACCGATCTTCACCCCCTCGTCGAAGGCGGAGCAGGGGGATCACGATGAGAACATCAGCTTCGAGACGCTCAGCGAGCAGGTGGGCGCAGAGCTGGCGGCGCGGCTGCGCGAAGCCACGCTGCGCATCTACGCGCTGGCCGAGGGGACCTGCCGGGAGGCGGGCGTGATCCTGGCTGATACCAAGCTGGAGTTCGGCTTCGACCCGGCCGGGGCGCTCACCGTCGCCGATGAGGTCCTGACCCCGGACTCCTCACGCTTCTGGCCTGCCGAGAGCTGGGAGCCCGGCACCGCGCAGCCCTCCTTCGACAAGCAGTTCGTCCGGGACTGGCTGACCTCGGCGGAATCCGGCTGGGACCGGAACTCCGGCCAGGCGCCCCCGGAGCTGCCGCAGGAGGCCATCGCCGCGACCCGTCGGCGCTACCTGGATGCCTATCAGCGCCTCACCGGCACCGAGCTGCTGCTCTAGCCGCGGCCACCGGCCCATCTGGAGCTTGGGGGCAGGTCAGCGGTCGGTGCACTGACCGGTGGAGACGGTCTCGGTGTAGCGGTCGGGGTCGGTCAGCACGCTCCCGGCCTGGTCCGCGGTGATCGCGAAGCCGACGTTGCTGCCCTCCACCGCGCGGGCGAACACCACCCCGGCCACGTCCCCGGACGTATCGATCAGCGGACCGCCGGAGTTGCCCTGCCGCACATCCGCGCTGAGCTGGAAGATCTCCAGCGAGCCCGGGGAGCTGCCGTAGATGTTGTTGACCTGGGAGACGTCGCGAGCCTGCACCGTGGCGCTGCCTGCGGAGAACGGCCCCCCGGCCGGGTAGCCCATCACGTAGCCCGAGTCCCCGACGTCGATCCCGTCGCTGACCTGCAGCGGCTCCACGCCGAGGCCGTCCACCGCGATCAGCGCCAGGTCGGAGGCGGGGTCAAAGTGCACGGCGCGGCCGGTGAGCACCTCGCCGTCGGGCATCTCCACCGCAGGTTCGCCCACTCCGGCGATCACGTGGGCGTTGGTCACCACCCGGGTGGGGGACACGGCGAAGCCCGAGCCTGACTGGGACTGCCCGCACTGCTCGGCCACCCCGGTGATCCGGCCCACGGAGGCTGCCGAGGCGAGCCCGGCGTCGTTGAGGTCCTGGCTCTCTGGCGGCTCTGCCGACTCCGGCACCAGCTGGGCGATCTCCGGGATGTCAGACTCCAGGACCGCCGAGCGGACCTGCGCGAACCAGGACTCCGCCTGCTCCGGCACCGCCGAGTCGATGGTCTCCAGCACGGTGGACTGCCTCATCGCCTGGTTCACCGCCGGGAACCCCATTGCGGAGATCGAGAAGGAGAGCAGCGCGATCACGAAGCAGGCGACCACCACGTTGAGCACACCACCGATCAGCGCGCTGATGCCACGCACGGCGCGGGAGCGGAACATCCGCTGGATCTCGGCGCCGGCGGCGGATCCCAGTCCATGACCGGCGGCCACCAGCACCACTGCCGCAGCGATCACCGCGATCACCCGCCAGAGCGGGTCCGCGACCCAGGAGGCGACCAGCGGGATGGCGAAGAACGCCGCGGTGGCCCCCACCAGGAACCCGAAGACCCCGCCCAGGGTGGCCCAGACGCCTCGGCGCAGTCCCGCGATCAGGAAGCCCAGAAGCACCGCCACCAAGATCACGTCGAGCAGGGTGATTCCCATCAGTGGCGGGCTCCTTACGGTCCAGGGTGGTCTGTGCAGCGGGGTGCCTTCTCGGGCAGCTGCAGGGGTGCAACCCCGGCGCGCGGGGGCCGCAGAATCGCTGCTTCAAGAATGACATAGAATCCTTGGCCGCCTGCCGAACGTTTCCGCACGTCGAGGCGAACTGGTAACTTCTAAGCACCGAGAGTCTGTCATCTCACACATCCAGGAAGAACGGATCGCCCATGGACCTTGAAGTACTGCGCCGCGCACCGCTGTTCGCCACGCTCGACGACGACGTCTTCAGCGCCCTCATCAAAGAGCTCAATGAGGTTGACCTCTCCCGTGGCTCCTCTGTCTTCCACGAGGGTGACCAGGGTGATCAGCTGTACTTCATCATCTCTGGGAAGATCAAGCTGGGACGCACCACCCCCGATGGTCGCGAGAACCTGCTGGCCGTGCTCGGCCCGGGTGAGATCTTCGGCGAGATGGCCCTGTTCAACCCGGCCCCTCGCACCGCCACGGCCACCGCCGTGTCCGAGACGCGACTGGCAGGCCTGCGTCACGAGAGCCTGCGCAACGTCATCACCACCAACCCCGAGGTCTCGGTCCAGCTGCTGCAGGCCCTGGCCAAGCGCCTGACCCGGACCAACGAGTCCCTCGCGGACCTGGTCTTCTCCGACGTCCCAGGCCGCGTGGCCAAGGCGCTGCTGGACCTGGCTGACCGCTTCGGCCGCCCGGCGCCCGACGGCGTGCTGGTGGCCCACGAGCTCACCCAGGAGGAGCTGGCCCAGCTGGTCGGCGCCTCCCGCGAGACCGTGAACAAGGCGCTGGCCGAGTTCGTCCAGCGCGGCTGGCTGCGTCTGGAGGCGCGCGCCGTGGTGATCCTGGACATCCAGCGGATCCGCCAGCGCTCCCGCTGAGCTGACCCGGCTGGCAGCGACCAGCGCTGACTCCCGAGAGATCGGTCCCAAGACATAGAAGGAGCGCCCGGCAACATGCCGGGCGCTCCTTCTATGTCTGCCGTCTGGTGTCTGCCGTCTCTGTGCGGCGTGCGGAGCCGGTGGGACTCCGACCCGCTGGGCCCTTACTCCCCGGTGACGCGCGAGGGCGGGTAGAACCGCAGGAACTTGCGCACCAGCGAGGCCTGGGCGGCGAGCAGCAGCCCGATCCGTCGCGGACTGCGGTCAGCGGCATAGAAGAACGGGTTCCGCGTGCCACCGGAGCGCAGCACGCGCCGGATCCGGCGTCGTCGGTCCGGGTCCGAGACGTAGCGAGCCGCCAGCCATCCCGGCAGCACGGTGTAGACCGTCTCGGCCTGGTCCTCCACCCGGGAGGTCCCGCCGTCGGCGGAGAGCTCGCCGCGGATGAAGTCCCGCACGTAGTACTCCACCGGATTGTTCCCTGCCCCGGTGATGTAGTAGCTGGAGCGGCCCAGCCGAGGGTTCAGCTCGAAGAACTTGGTCTTGGAATCGCGCGGATCGTATTTCAGGTCGAAGTTCGCATAGCCCACCCAGTCCAGCTCGGTGAGCAGCTTCTGCGCCTGGTCCACCGCTTCGGAGTTCTTCGTCGTGAGGATCACCGAGGGGTTCCCCAGCGCGGCGGGGGAGTGATCCTCCACCACGGTCTCGCCCCAGGAGGCGAAGCGAATCCGCGAGTTCTGATCGGCATAGCAGGTCAGGACCCGCATGTTCTGGTCATCGCCCGGGACCTCCTCCTGCACCACGAAGCTGGCCCGGTACCCGGCCGCGTGGACCTTGCCGAAGAGCTCGGCCAGGTCATCAGGGGTCTCGACCCGGTGCACCTTGTGCTTGCCCTCGAACTCGGTCCAGTACCAGGCCGTCACATCGGCCGGCTTCGCCCAGACCGGGAAGCTGAGATCCAGCGGCAGCTGGGTGTCCAGGTCCGCACTGAAGTCCACCACCCGGGTGACCGGGTGGTCCACGCCGAGCTTCTCGGCCAGCGCGGTGAAGTTGTCCTTCACGGTCGCGGCGTCGAACCGGGCCCGGTCCACATAGGGGACGACGACGTCCTCGACCAGGTCCTCCGGGTGAGCCTCGCGCAGCTCGATGATCGCCTGCACGGTGGAGTCGATCGCGCCCAGGAGCAGGATCGGGATGCCCTGATCGCGCAGTCGCCGGATCGGTGCCAGGTTCAGCCCGGTGCGCACATGCTCCATCACCGTGCCGTTCTCGATCTCGAGATGCGTGATGATCTTGGAATGCTTGATCATCCACATCTGGTGCTTTGAGAGCACCAGCGAGGTGATGCCGTAAGCCTCATGGAACGCCCGGGCGGCCCCGTAGGCTCCGGCGTCACCGCCGATGATCACCGGGGCGAAGCCGACGGCGGCCCAGGCGCGCTCCTGCTTCTGCCACCGGCTGTCCTGAGTCAGGACCACGGCGGGCTCAGCGGACATGGGCGATGAGGTCGACTTCCACCGGGGTGTCCAGCGGCAGCACCGTCACGCCGACGGCGCTGCGGGCGTGCTGCCCAGCGTCGCCGAAGGCCGCGCCGAGCAGCTCCGAGGCGCCGTTGAGCACCTTGGGCTGACCGGTGAAGCTCGGTGCCGAGGCGACGAAGCCGCCGACCTTGGCGATCCGGGTGACGCGATCCAGATCGCCCAGTGCCGACTTCAGCGCGCCGATGCAGTTCAGCGCACACTGGCGCGCGAGCTCATAGGCCTGCTCCTCGGTGACCTCTGCGCCGACCTTGCCGGTCATCGGCAGGGCACCGTCGACGAAGGGCAGCTGCCCGGAGACGTAGACCACGCCGTCGGCGATGACCGCCGGCTGGTAGGAGGCGACCGGGGGAACCACCTCGGGGACGCTCAGGCCGAGCTCGGCCAGGCGGGATTCGACTGCAGAGACCTGCTCAGCCACGCCGACCTGCTCAGTTCCGGGGGCGCTTGAGATAGGCGACCGGGGCGTTGCCCTCTGGTCCGGGCAGAACGGTCACCAGCTCCCAGCCGTCCTCGCCCCACTGGTCAAGGATGCCCTTGGTGTTGTGGATGATCAGCGGAATCGTGGCGTATTCCCATTGGGTCTCAGATGCACTCATATCCTCAGACTAACGGACGCTCGCCGTCAGCCTGAAGGGACGGCCCCGATCACCTCGATGTCACCTCACACGGCCGCTTGGACCTTGCCGGTAAGATACAGCCCATGGCGTCTCGTAAATCTCCCCTGTTTGATACTGCCACCACGGTCGGCAAGATCATGTCCTTCTTGGGCGTGAGTGCTCTCTGCGGCCTGCTGGCAGCAGGGCTGATCTTCCCGCTGGCCGCCTCCGGCGGCGCCGCCGCGGCAGCCGGCACGGACATCCTGGAGGACATCCCCGCCGAGCTGGCGGAGGAGCCGCTGAGCGTGCCCTCCTACATCTACGCCTCCGATGGCACCGAGCTGGCCACCTTCTACGCGGAGAACCGGCAGCCGGTCGCCCTGGAGGACATCTCACAGGAGATGATCGACGCCATCATCGCGATCGAGGACGAGCGCTTCTACCAGCACGGGGGCGTCGATGCCCGCGGCCTCTCCCGCGCGCTGGTGCACAACGCCACCTCAGACTCACAGCAGGGCGCGTCAACCCTGACCCAGCAGTATGTGAACAACATGCTGATCAACGCGGTGGTGCTCACCGGCGAGGGTCGGCTCACCATCTCCGGCACCGGACAGAAGACCTACGCGGACAAGCTGCGTGAGATGAAGCTCGCCGTGGCCGTGGAGCAGGAGATGACCAAGGACGAGATCCTCGAGGGCTACCTGAACATCGTGCTCCTCGGTGGCCGCACCTACGGTGTGGAGGCCGCTTCGCAGTACTACTGGGGGATCCCGGCCTCGGAGCTGAACGCGGCGCAGGCCGCCGTGCTGGCCGGCATGGTCCAGTCGCCCAACGGCTACAACCCCGAGGTCAACCCGGAGGCATCCCAGGGGCGCCGCGACGTGGTGCTCGGCGCGATGCTCGACGAAGGCGCCATCTCCCAGGAGGAGTACGACGAGGCGATCGCCTCAGACCTGGGCCTGGACATCAACCGCGAAGAGGTCGGCTGCATCTCCGCCACTATGGGCGAATACTTCTGCGACTACGTGCGCCGCGAGATTCTCGCCAGCGACACCTTCGGGCCCGATGAGGAAGCCCGGGCAGAGCTGCTGGACCGCGGTGGCCTGCGCATCACCACCACCCTGGATCCAGATGCCCAGATGGCTGCCGAGGAAGAGGTCGAGGCCACCGTCCCGCGCGACGATGAATCAGGCGCCGGCGCGGCCATCTCCTCGGTCGAGCCCGGCACCGGAAACATCCTGGCCATGGCGCAGAACCGGGAATTCAGCCCCGGGAACGAGCGCGGACAGACCACCATCAACTACAACGTGGACCAGGAAGATGGCGGCGGCATCGGATTCCAGTCCGGCTCTTCATTGAAGCCCTTCGTCGTGGCCGCGCACGTGGAAGAAGGCGGCGCCACCGACGACGTGGTGGATGCCTCCGGGGACGAGTGGGCCGACACCGAACGCTGGGAAGCGAGCTGCCTGGATGGCGGCTTCGCCCGGACCGACGGCGAGTGGAACGTGGAGAACGTCGAAGAGGACTCCAACCGCCGCATGACCATCGATTACGGCGTCTACTTCTCCGTGAACACTGCAACGATCGCCACGGCCTCGGATATGGACCTCTGCGCCATCACCGATCTCACGGACCGACTGGGAATCCACCGGGCTGCAGACACCAGCCTGGGCCTGTCCCCGCAGAACCCTTCCTTCGTGCTGGGCACCGATGAGATCGCCCCGCTGACCCAGGCCGCCGCCTACGCGGCCTTCGCCGACGACGGAAACTTCTGCGAACCGCGCGCCATCCTCGAGGTCACTGACACCCACGGCAACGAGTACGACGTCCCCGAGGCCAACTGCGAGCAGGTCATCGACGAGGACGTGGTCGCTCAGGTCAACGACATCACCATCAACATCGCCGAGGGAACGATTGCCGCCGGGAACCCGCCGTTCCCGATGGCGGGCAAGACCGGCACCTCCGAGGACTACGCCCAGACCTGGTTCGTCGGCTTCTCCTCCGGAGTCTCCACCGCCAGCTGGGTCGGGAACCCCGAGGGCAGCACCGGTTACCGGGACCGGGTGATCAACGGAGAGCGCTATGAGGAGCTCTTCGGATCCACCCTGGCCGCCCCCATGTGGCTGGAATTCATGGAGCGAGTAGGCGGAGACTACGACACCTCGGACTTCCGTGAGGCCGATGATTCGCCCTTCGATGATCGTCGCGACCGCGCACGCTACCGCGACGGCGGCACCGTCTCGCGAGGGGGAGACTCCAGCGAGAACGAGTCCGATGAGGATTCCGGGAACAACTCCAACAACGCAGGCGGGAACAACTCCAACAACAACGGCGGCAACTCCAACAACGGAGGCGGGAACAACTCCAACAACAACGGCGGCAACAACGGCGGGGACGACAACTGAGCGCCGTCGCGTCCCTGAAGGTGGTCGGCCTGGGGGTCACTGACTTCCGGACCCGCCGCCTCGTGCTGCCGCTGCGAGCCGGCGCGGGACTGCGGATTCTGCACATCTCGGACATCCACTATGTCCCGGGTCAGCGGAAGAAGTTCGCCTGGCTGCAGTCCCTGGCGCAGCTGCAGCCAGATCTGGTCGTGAACACCGGGGACAACCTCTCGCACCCGAACGCCGTGGGTGAGGTGCTCGAGGCGCTGGAGCCGCTGCGCCAACTGCCCGGGGTCTTCGTCGGGGGATCCAATGACTACTACGCGCCCACCTGGAAGAATCCGCTGCGCTACTTCCGCGGCCCCTCCAGCCTGGATGCGCACCCTGAGGATCTGGACTGGCAGCGCCTGTTCAGCAGCTTCGAATCCAGCGGCTGGAAGAACCTCAACAATCAGACCGCAACACTCAGCGTGGCCGGGCAGCCGCTGGCCTTCTCCGGGGTGGATGATCCGCACATCGGTCGCGACGATTTCCAGGGCTGGCCCACGGACGCGGGAGCCTCGCCGGAACAGGACTCGAACACCGGTCCGCTGCGCATCGGTGTGGCCCACGCCCCGGTCTCCGGCGCGCTGAACACGCTGGCCGGCAGCGGGGCCGAGCTGATCCTCGCCGGGCACACCCACGGTGGACAGGTCTGCCTGCCTGGCGGCCGCGCCCTGGTCACCAACTGTGACCTGCCGCGTCCGCAGGCCAAGGGGCTGAGCTCGGTGCACGTTCCGGCACGGAAGCCGCCAGGCCATCCGGAGCAGCCCGCCCGGTCGGTCCCGCTCCATGTCTCCGCAGGCATCGGAACCTCGCGGACCGCGCCGGTGCGGCTGTTCTGCCCACCCGAGGCCACACTCATTGAAGTTCAGCAGGAAACCACATAGGTTAGTTGCTTGATGCAACGAGCGACCGGGGTGGAGAAGGCTGAGACCGACGGGGGCCGTCGTACGCTCTTCCAGTCGCTTGCGCGGTTAGGGCCCTACCTCGAGGGTCTGAAGCTGCGCTGGACCCTGGGGTTGATCGCGGCGATCGGCGCCGGCGTCGTCGCGCTGTCCATCCCTCAGGTGCTCCAGGTCCTGGTCAACTCACTGCTCGACGACGGCGCCCAGGTCAGCGCGGTGTGGGCCGCCGGCGCGGTGATCCTCGGTCTGGGCATCCTGGAGGCCGGGCTGGTCTATCTGCGCCGGTTCTTCGTGATTCCGCCGGCCTCGGACGCGGAGACCTCGATGCGCACCGGGCTCTTCGACAAGCTCCAAGACCTCTCCGCCTCCTTCCACGCCGCCTGGGGCGCCGGGCAGCTGCAGTCCCGCGCCATCGCAGACCTGAACCTGCTGCGCCGCTGGTTCGCCTTCGGCTCGCTGATGCTGATCACCTCGGTGGTCAGCCTGGTGGTCGGCTTCACCCTGATGGCCACGCTCTCCCCGCTGCTGGCAGTGGTGTTCCTCGGCGCCGCGCTGCCGATCATGATCATCGGACCGAGGTTCCGGCAGAAGTTCGTGCACTACTCGCGTGCCTCCCAGGACCAGGCCGGCGACGTGGCCACCAAGGTGGAGGAGTCCGTCCACGGCATCCGGGTCCTGAAGGCCTTCGGCCGCGGCGACCACGCGCTGCAGGGCTTCACCGAAGAGGCCGATGAGCTGCGCGACCTCGAGGTCTCCAAGGCCCGCACCCTGGCGAAGTTCCTGATGGCCATGGTGATCCTGCCCGAAGGGATCCTGGGGCTGTGCCTGCTGATCGGACTCTGGCAGGTCGCCAACCAGGAGAGCACCGGGGTCAGCGTCGGCGCACTGGCCGCGTTCTTCGCCACCGCCGCCGTGCTCAAGGGCCCCATCGAAGGCGTGGGCATGATGCTGGGCATGACCTTCACCGCGAAGACCGCCATCGACCGGCACGTCGACGTCATGGACACCCGCACCGAGATCACGTCCCCGGCCTCGCCGGTCCGCGCCCCGGAGCGTGGACTGCTCGAACTCGACGACGTGCACTTCCGCTACCCGGACACCAAGACCGGGGAGCGTGACCTGATCAACGGGGTCACCCTGCAGGTGCGCCCCGGAGAGACCATGGCCCTGGTCTCCGCCACCGGTGGCGGAACCTCCACGCTGCTGAACCTGATCCCCCGACTCTACGAGGCCACCGGCGGTGCCATCCGGATCGACGGTGTCGACGTGAAGGACTTCAGCCTGGCGGATCTGCGCTCCCGGATCGGGGTGGCCTTCGAGGACCCGATCCTGTTCTCCACCTCGGTGAAGTCCAACGTGCTGCTGGGCACCTCCCATCTGCGCGACGTGGACGATCCCCAGGACCCGCACCGCGACGCGGCCCCCGCCCCGGAGGAGCTCGAGGAGGTGCTGCGCCGCACGCTGCTCACCGCCGATGCCGAGTTCGTCGAGACCCTGCCCCAGGGCGTCGACACCCCGGTCGGGGAGGAGGGGCTGAGCCTCTCCGGCGGTCAGCGCCAGCGCCTGGCACTGGCCCGTGCCATCGCCGCCGCACCCTCGGTGCTGCTGCTCGATGACCCGCTCTCCGCCCTGGACGTGCGCACCGAGGAGGCCGTGACCCACCGGCTGCGCGAGGTGCTGCACCGGACCACCACGTTGATCGTCGCGCACCGTCCCTCCACCGTGGCGATGGCCGATCGGGTGGCGCTGCTGGAGCACGGCCGGATCAGCGACGTCGGCACCCACGCCGAACTCCTGGAGCGCAGCACCGCCTACCGCGAGGTCATGAGCGCGAGCATCCGCCCCGTCAGTGCCGAGGAGGTGCTCAGCCATGAGTGACTCCAGCCGCCAGACCCGCAAGAGCGAGGAAACTCGGAGCCTGCCCGGGCTCAGCGAGGCTGGGCTCAGCGAGACTTCCGCGCAGTCCGGTGACCCAGAGTCGGATCGTTTCGCGCACCTGCGCGGCACCGCCGGCGAGGAGCAGATCCAGCTGGACAAGCAGGAGCGCGGATTCATCCGACACCGCTCCTGGAGGCTGCTGGTCCAGCTCTCCGTCGGAGTCCGGCGCAAGCTGCTGATCACCGCGCTGTTCGTGGTGATCGCCCAGGCCGCACAGGCCTCGATCCCGCTGATCGTCGCATGGGCCATCGACTGGGGGCTGCCCAGGATGACCGAGGGGGACAGCTCCGGGATGTGGCTGCCGGGACTGTCCTACATCGCCTGCGCGGTCACCGCAGGGGTGCTGATCTTCCACTACACCCGGATGACCGCCGAGGCCTCGCAGCAGATGCTCTTCACGCTGCGCGGGGAGGTCTTCCGCAAGACCCAGGCGCTGAGCCTGGACTTCCATGAGGACTACACCTCCGGGAAGGTGATCTCGCGGCAGACCTCGGACCTGGAGTCGCTGCGCGAGCTGCTCGACGGCGGGGTCAACTCGCTGGTCCAAGGCGTGATGTTCATGTTCTTCACCGCCGTGACCATCTGGATCATGGACTTCCGCTCCGGGCTGGTCCTGGTGGCGGCGCTGATCCCGATCACGGTGCTCGCCCGCTGGTACCAGCGCAACTCCGAGGTGGCCTACCGGCGCACCCGGGTGTCCTCGGCGAGGATGATCGTGCACTTTGTGGAGTCCATGACCGGCATCCGCGCCGTGCAGGCGTTCCGCCGGGAGGATTCCCGGTCCCGGCAGTACCGCCGCCTGGCGGCTGACTACCGCGATGACATGGTCCGTTCGATCTCGCTCTTCGGCGTGCTGCAGCCCTCGCTGATGCTCATCGGCAACGTCACGGTCACCGTGGTGCTGCTCTGGGGCGGATACCGGGTGCTGGAGGGGGATCTGGGCATCGGCGTGCTCGTGGCCCTGGTGCTGGCGAGCAAGCGAGTGTTCCAGCCGCTGGACATGATCGCGATGTTCTACAACTCCCTGCAGTCCGCCACCGCGGCGCTGGAGAAGGTCTCCGGGCTGCTTGAGGAGAGTCCCACGGTCACCGAGGCGCAGCACCCGCGACGCCTTCCCTCCGCCCGCGGAGACTTAGAGTTCGCCCAGGCCACCTTCCGGTATTCCGAGGATGGCCCCGAGGTGCTCCATGCCCTGGACCTGCATATCCCCGCCGGTCAGACGGTGGCGGTGGTGGGGCGCACCGGGGCGGGGAAGTCCACCCTGGCCAAGCTGCTGGCGCGTTTCTACGATGTCAGCGACGGTTCGGTGAGCCTGGACGGCGTGGACCTGCGAGACCTCTCCGTGGCCGATCACCACCGGCACGTGGCGATGGTGACCCAGGAGGCGTTCCTCTTCTCCGGGACCATCCGGGGCAACATCGCGCTGGGCCGCCCGGAGGCCACCGAGTCAGAGATCATCGCCGCGGCCAAGGCCGTGGGATGTCACGAGCTGATCATGGACCTTCCCGAGGGCTACGACACCGATGTGAACAAGCGCGGCGGTCGGCTATCGGCCGGTCAGCGCCAGCTGATCTCCTTCGCCCGCGCCTTCCTCGCCGACCCCGCGGTGCTGATCCTGGATGAGGCGACCTCTTCGCTGGACCTGCCCAGCGAGGCGCTGGTGCAGCAGGGGCTGGAGCGGCTGCTGGGCAACCGCACCGCGCTGATCATCGCGCACCGGCTCTCCACGGTGGCGATCGCCGACCGGGTCCTGGTGATCGACGACGGCCGGGTGGTCGAGGACGGGGCTCCCGCAGATCTGGCGGCCCAGGGCGGCTACTACGCCAAGCTCGACGCCGCGTGGCGCAGCTCCATGGGGAGCTGAGCGCTCAGCTCTGGTGCAGCAGCTCAGTCTTCGTGCAGCAGCGAGGCCAGGTGATCCACAGCGTAGCGGTAGCCGTTGATCCCGGCGCCGGCGATCACCGCGACCGCGGCGGGGGAGACGTAGGAGTGCCGGCGGAACTCCTCACGGGAGTGCACGTTGGAGAGGTGCACCTCCACCACGGGAAGCTCCACCGCGCGCAGCGCATCGGCGATGGCCACCGAGGTGTGGGTGTACGCCGCGGGGTTGATCACGATGCCCACCGCGTTGTTCCTGGCAGCCTGGATCGCGTCGATGATGACGCCCTCATGGTTGGACTGCAGCAGCTCGGCCTCGAAGCCGAGCGCTGAGGCCGATTCCCGGCACAGCTGCTCGACGTCGGCCAGTGTGGAGGCCCCGTAGATCCCCGGCTCACGGGTGCCCAGCAGGTTCAGGTTGGGGCCGTTGATGATCAGCAGGCGGGGAGTCTCAGTGGGCATGGACACACTTTACCGGCCCGCAGAAACCCCCACCACGCGCTGAGGGGCGGATTCTGCGAGCATCTCATCCCCTTGCGAGGTCAGAATGCCCGGAGAATCCGCCCCTCAACGAGGTGGGGAGACCCGGTGGAGCTAGGACGCGCCGTGCTTGGCGCGCATGTCCTCTGCGATCTGCAGCATGACCGTCGGATCAGCCAGAGTGGAGGCGTCGCCGGCCTCCCGGCCCTCGGCCACGTCCTTGAGCAGCCGCCGCATGATCTTGCCCGAGCGGGTCTTCGGCAGCTCAGGGACCACCAGCACGTTGCGCGGCTTGGCGATCGGGCCGATCTCCTTGCCCACATGAGCGCGAAGATCCTGCTCCATCTGCTCCTTATCGCCACCCTCGGAGTCACCGCGCAGGATCACGAAGGCCACCACGGCCTCGCCGGTGGTCGCGTCCTTGGCGCCGACGACGGCGGCCTCGGCCACCGCCGGGTGGGAGACCAGCGCCGATTCGATCTCGGTGGTGGAGAGTCGGTGCCCGGAGACGTTCATGACGTCATCCACGCGACCCATGAGCCAGACGTCGCCGTCCTCATCGGTGCGCGCTCCGTCGCCGGCGAAGTAGACGTCCCCGAAGCGGGACCAGTAGGTCTCCTGGTAGCGTTCCGGGTTCTTCCAGATGCCGCGCAGCATGGCGGGCCAGGGCTCCTTGATGACCAGCAGCCCGGCCTCGCCCTTCTCAAGGGGTGTGCCCATCTCATCGACGATGCCGATCGAGATCCCCGGGACCGGGGTCTGCGCGGAGCCTGGCTTGGTGGCGGTCACACCGGGCAGCGGCGCGATCATATGCGCCCCGGTCTCGGTCTGCCACCAGGTGTCCACGATCGGGGCCGGCTCCGCCTTGGGGTCCTTGCCGACGCCGTTGTTCGCGCCGATCACGTCGCGGAACCACAGCCACGCCTCGGGGTTGATCGCCTCGCCCACAGTGCCGAGCACGCGCAGCGTGGAGAGATCGAACTGGTCCGGGATCTCCCGGCCCCATTTCATGCAGGTGCGGATCAGCGTCGGCGCGGTGTAGAACTGCGTGACGCCGTACTTCTGCACGATCTCCCAGAGCCGCCCCTTGTGCGGGGAGTCGGGGGTGCCCTCGTAGATCACCTGGGTGGAGCCGTTGACCAGCGGGCCGTAGACGATGTACGAGTGCCCGGTGACCCAGCCGACGTCGGCGGTGCACCAATAGACATCGGTCTCTGGACGCAGGTCGAAGCTGTCCCGGTGGGTCACCGCGGTCTGGGTCAGGTAGCCGCCGGTGGTGTGCAGGATGCCCTTGGGCTTCCCGGTGGTCCCGGAGGTGTAGAGGATGAACAGCGGGTGCTCGGAGTCGTGTGCCACATAGGAGTGCTCGGTGGACTGCTGGGGCACCACATCGTGCCACCAGACGTCGAGGTCCTCGTTGAACGCGACCTCCTCACCGTTGCGCTTGACCACGATCACGTGCTCCACGGTGTGTCCGGGCTCGGCGAGCGCGTCGTCGACGGCTGGCTTCAGGGTGGAGGGCTTGCCGCGGCGGTAGGAGCCGTCGGCGGTGACCACGAGCTTCGCCTCGGCGTCGTCCACGCGGGAGCGCAGCGCATCGGAGGAGAACCCGCCGAAGACCACGGAGTGGATGGCGCCGATGCGGGCGCAGGCCAGCATGGTCACGATGGTCTCGGGGATCATGGGCATGTAGATGGCCACCCGGTCACCCTTGGTGAGGCCCAGGGACTCGAAGGCGTTGGAGGCGCGGGCGACGTCGTCGGCCAGCTCCTGGTAGGTGATGCTGCGCGAATCTCCGGGCTCGCCCTCGAAGTGCAGCGCGACGCGGCTGCCATGGCCGGCCTCGACGTGGCGGTCCACTGCGTTGTAGGCCGCGTTCACCTCGCCGCCGACGAACCATTTGGCCACCGGGGCCTCGGACCAGTCCAGCACCTCGGTGAAGTCCTTGTCCCAGCTGAGCACGGAGCGGGCCTGCTCGGCCCAGTAGCCCAGTCGATCCTTGGATGCGCTGTCATACCGGTCCTGGGTGGCCACGGCGTTCTTCGCAAAAGTCTCGCTCGGGGGGAATACCTGACCCGATTTCTGCATCGAGTCCAATGTGTTCTCTTGCTGGGGATTCTGGGTCATGCGGCTCCTCCTTGGATACTCCTGTGTTCCCGCTCACAATACATCTTCCGGGCCGCCAGGTCTGAGGTGGATATCACATAGCGGACGCACCCATGAGGCTTTCGTAGAATGGTCTGCGATGAGTCAAGAGACCCTGCTGGGGAAGAAGCGCCGCGTGCGCCGGATCAATCGCGTCCTGGGGGAGGTCTACTCCTACGCCGTGGCCGAGCTGGACTTCAACAACGCCTTCGAGCTGCTGGTCGCCACGGTGCTCTCCGCGCAGACCACCGATGTGCGGGTCAATGCGATCACCCCGGAACTCTTCCGCCGCTGGCCCGACGCCCACGCCATGGCCCACGCCGAGGAGCATGAACTCGCCGAGGTCATCCGGTCCACGGGCTTCTACCGGGCCAAGACCCGCTCGCTGCTGGGGCTCTGCAACGCGTTGGTCACCGAGCACGACGGCGAGGTGCCCGGTTCCCTGGATGCGCTGGTCAAGCTGCCCGGGGTTGGCCGCAAGACCGCGTTCGTGGTGCTCGGGGACGCCTTCGGCAAACCGGGACTCACCGTGGACACGCACTTCGGCCGGCTCGCCCGACGGCTGGGGATGACCCAGCAGCAGGACCCGGTGAAGGTGGAGCAGGAGGTGGCCGAGCTCTTCGAACGGCGCGACTGGACCGACCTGTCCCACCGCCTGGTCTTCCATGGGCGGCGGATCTGTCATG
This sequence comes from Nesterenkonia sandarakina, assembly GCF_014138825.1. Taxonomy (NCBI): domain Bacteria; kingdom Bacillati; phylum Actinomycetota; class Actinomycetes; order Micrococcales; family Micrococcaceae; genus Nesterenkonia; species Nesterenkonia sandarakina. The sequence continues at coordinate 2,561,325 of NZ_JACJIH010000001.1, forward strand.
CCCGGCGTCCTGCCTGCGGAGCCTGCCCGATCGCCTCGCTGTGTCCCTCCTTCGGCGCCGGGGAGGTCGATCCGGAGACGGCGGCCACCCTGTTGAAATACGAGCTGGCCCCGGGGCGCGAGGAGCTGCTGGCGAAGATGCAGGCCGGGCATACCCGCCGGGAGCTGCGCGCGCAGGGATACCTGCTCAGTGCGTGATGCCGAGGCCGCACGGCACGGACCCGATGTGCTCGGCGGGGGAGTCCCTGCGGAGTTCTCGCTGACCGGCACCGCGGTCCCGACCCGGCTCGAGGCCCTGCTGCAGCAGGGGCGCGATTACGCGCGCACGCATCCGGAATCCTCAAGCTCCGGCGGCTGGTGGAATCCGCGCCCGACCACCCGGCCCCCGCGTGAGACTCCGGCAGGTATGGAGAACGCCCGGCAGGCCGCGGTGCTGATGCTCTTCTGCGCCCCCACCCCCGACGAGGACCAGGCGCACCTGCTGCTGACCGAACGTTCCCCGGGGCTGAAGAAGCACCCCGGGCAGATCTCCTTCCCCGGCGGGGCGCAGGAGAAGTTCGATCGCGATCCGACCGCCGCGGCACTGCGGGAGGCCCAGGAAGAGGTGGGCCTGGACCCCGCCCGGGTCCAGGTCTTGGGCTCGCTCCCGCCGGCTCCGGTGCCGATCAGCGGCTTCATGGTGACACCGGTGATCGGCATGGCTGGGCATACCGGGGTTCTGCGTCCGCAGACCGGTGAGGTCGAGCGGGTGCTCACCGTGCGACTGGATGCCCTGATCGAGCCGGAGAATCGCCGGATGACCGTTCTGCCTCGCGCAGGAACCGTGTTCAAGGCACCGGCGTTCCTCGTGGGTGGCACGCTGATCTGGGGTTTCACTGGGATCCTGGTGGACCGGGTGCTCAACCGGCTGGGCTGGGAGCAGCCCTGGGACCCCGAGCGCAGCGTGGACCCGGGGGAGTACCTGCCCGGGCTCTAGGTCCCGGTGCCCAGGCGGGCTCGCCCGCTGCAGATGAGTCCGGGTTTCAGGGTCGCAGTGGGCTCGGGCTTCAGGGTCGCAGGTCAGCTCATCCGGTGCACGGCCACGCCGAGGGCATGGTCGACTCCGGGCAGATCCGCCGCCTGCTCTGCAGCCATGGACTCCAGCATCTGCCGGGTCTCCGCGGCGCCTCCCAGCTCCTGAAGGTACTGCTCGTGAGCCTCCAGCGAGGCCAGGCCCTGCTGAAGCGGCTCCCCGCTGATGTCGATCACATGGGTCGGTGCCGAGCCGAAGACCAGCAGCTCACGCACCGCCCACGGTTCGAGCCGCTCCTGCTCGAGAAGCTCGCGGAAGACCCAGGGATTATCGGCGTCCCGGACGGCGTCGAGGGTGGCGAGCCCGGTCGCGCGGTGATCGGCATGGTTGAGTCCCCAGGCCACCTCGAGCTCCCAGGTCTGGGTCAGCACCACCTCGGGGCGCAGCTGCCGGATGCGCCGGGCGATCTGGCGTCGGGCGTCCAGGGAGGGTTCCAGCGTCCCATCCGGGAGATCCAGGATCACCAGGTCGGAGACGCCGACCAGCTCACAGGCCCGCCGCTGCTCCTCGGCGCGGATCTCCGCGGCTTCCTCGGGGTCTCGGCTGCGCATCCCGGCTTCCCCGGCGGTGAGAAGCAGATAGGAGACCTCGGCGCCGCGCGCGGTCCAGCGGGCGACGGCGGCCGATCCGCCGTACTCCATGTCGTCAGGGTGCGCCACCACGCACAGCACCCGGCGCAGCTCGGAGTCCTGATAGGTGGGCAGGGGAGAGGAGTCTGGGCTCATCGGCCCAGTCTAGAGGCGGACGGCGCGGTGCGCAGGGGCTGGAGCTCTTGGCACCCACGTCCCTGAATCGGCCGCCTGAGAAAGCAGGCTCGCCGTATGATGCCCCTGATGCCCGAGAAGATGTCGCCTCGTCGATCACCGGTCGGAGGAAAGAACATGACTCACAGGATGCTCAATCGCACGTCGTTGGTTCGAGTCATCGCTGCGGTGGCACTGTCAGCGGAAACGCTGGCAATCGTGGGGTTATACGCTGCGTCGATGCTCCTCGCCGGGGGGATCGGGCCTGAGGATCCTGGGACGGAGACGGTAAGCACCTTTGGTGTTCGTGTGTTCACGACCGCGATCTTCCTCCCGTTAGCGGTGGTGTCGGCGCTCACCGCAGTCGCGGTTGTTCGCGAACCAGCCAGGAGGTGGAAGAGAGTGGCCACACTGGTCGCACTGGTGTTGATCACTCTGGGCAACATGGTCCTTGCCGTGTTCGCAATCACCGCTGGCCACCTGGGGTGGGCGCTCTCCCTGGGAGCGGCAACAGTGGTTCTCTCAACGGCTCTGTGGCAGTTGTTCAACTCACATCGGAATCACTCGAACTCGAGATCAGAGGGCGAAGTCGCGGCCCGGAGCTGAGTGATCGTCCTGCTTACGTCACTGGAAGTTTCTGCGGAGCTACAGCCGTCCGCAACGAATCTTCCACGCTGCTTCTCCGTGGACTTTTCCCCACCTCGGGTGAGATCCCGCTCTCCGATGGAGCGGCCCACAGCTCGGCAGCCCCGGCGGACCCCAGCCACAACCCGCGGCAGGGTGAAGGCATGGACCCTGAACCTCGCCTTCTGCTGATCACGGCGAACCGTGTGCTGCGTGACGACGTCGCACTGATCGCGGCCACCGTGGGAGCTGCGCTGGAGTGCCGTGAAAGCTGGGATGCCGTGGCGCCCCGGGACTGGGCGGTCCTGATGTGCGGTGCTGACTCCCCGCCCGCGTCGGCCCGTCACGGGCGCGGCGCGCTGCTGCTGGGAGACCCAGGCGGGGGCCCCGGAGAGGAGCAGCGGCTGTGGAAGATCGCGGCAGAGCACACCGGGCTGCGGCCGGTCCCGCTGCCCGCCGCAGAGGGATGGCTGGCCCGGCACCTCAGCGAGCAGCTCCTGGACCGCAGCCCTGGCCGGGTCGTGGCGGTGGCCGGCGTCTTGGGCGGGGTCGGAGCCAGCACCGTGGCGTATCTCCTGGCGGCGGAGCAGGCAGTGCGCGGGGCGTCGGTGCTGCTCATCGATGCTGACCCGGCGCCGGGGTCTGGGATCGCAACACTCTCAGATGCCCGGTCACATCGGATGGCAGCTGGGGCGGGGATGCCCACCCCAGATGCACGTCGCAGGCCGGAGCCCGTGCCCAGCGCAGAGGGCGTCGCAGAATTCGGGTGGGAGGCGCTTGCCGACCTGGAGGGAGAGATAGCCGCCACGCAGCTGGCCGCCGCGCTGCCGGTTCGGGACGCAGTGCATGTGCTCAGCGGAGCTCCCGGTCGCCAGGTGCGGCAGCGGATGCTGGAACCGGTGGTGCGTGCGGCCCGCAGAGCCTTCGACACCGTGCTGATCGACCTCGGACGGGATCCCGAGACAGAGTCGCTGGTGCGCGAACACCTGGATCAGCTGCTGCTGGTCACCCCGTGCAGCGCACGCGGCGCCGCCGCGTCCCGGCAGCTGGGCGACGCAGACGGAGCCCCGCGGATGCTGGTCGTCAACGGAGCCGCGCAGGCTGGGTGGGATCTCAACGATCTGACGCTCGCCGCGGACCTTCCACTGGCCGGAGCCATCCCCGAACAGCGCTGGCTCCGCCGCGAAGAGGACCTCGGTGCAGCCTATGAGTTGCTGCGCTCGCGGCGAGGCGCCTCCTGTATAGGAGCGCTGCTGGAGGTCCTGGACCTGGAACAACGGGTCCGCCATGAGTGATCAGCAGCTTCAGGCCCTCCGGGAGAAGCTGACCAGCTCTCCGGAGCCGGTGACCGCCGCGCGCATCGCTGAGGCGGTCCGCGCCGCAGGGTTGGCGCTGGGAGCTCGAAGCACCGGTGAGCTGGTCAGGGCGCTGCGCGATGAGCTGGTCGGGTTAGGGCCGCTGCAGCCGCTGGTCGACCAGCCCGGTGTCACCGATGTGCTCATCGATGGGCTCCGGCAGGTCTGGACCGACGGGGAGGCCGGACTGAGGCTGACCGCGGTGAGCTTCGCGACGGAGGCGCAGGTGCGCGGTCTGGCGCGGCGACTGATCGCACTCTCGGGCGGTCGGCTCGATGAAGGCCAGCCCTGCGCCGACGGCCGGATCGGGGACTGCCGGATCCACGCCGTGATCCCGCCGGTCGCGGTGGAGGGCACGATGATCTCGGTGCGCATCTCCCGCGGTTCGACCTCGAGCCTGGATCACCTCGCGCAGCAGTGGGACGCCCCGGAGGTGTGGCTGCCGGTCCTGCGTGGCATCATCGAGGCCCGGATGAACTGTCTGATCTCCGGCTCCACCGGCTCCGGGAAGACCAGCCTGCTGGGAGCGATGCTCGCCGAGTGCCCGCAGCAGGAGCGAATCATCATCGTGGAGGACACCACAGAGCTGCGCCCGGACCACCCGCATGTGCTGCACCTGCAGCAGCGCCGGGGCAACGTTGAAGGAGCCGGTGCGCTGGGAATCGGCCAGCTGGTCCGAGAGACGCTGCGGATGCGCCCGGACCGACTCATCGTCGGGGAGTGCCGGGGCAGCGAACTCAAGGACTTCCTGGCGGCGATGAACACCGGGCACCAGGGGGCGGTGGGGACGGTCCACGCGAACTCTCCTCAAGCGGTGCCAGCCCGGCTCACCGCGATGGGCGCGCTCGCCGAGCTCTCACCGGAATCGGTGGCGCTGCAGGCCGGGGCCGCCCTGGACGCTGTCATCCACATGGAGCGCCGCCGTGGACGTCGGATGCCGGTGGCGATCTCCCTGGTCCATTGCCGAGAACGGGTGCTGCAGATGGTGCCGGCGCTGGTGGGCGGGCTGCTCGGTTCGGCTGGCCGAGCGGACGTGCAGACCCAGAGCGGATGGGACGAGCTGACCCGCCGGATCGGTCTGCGATGACCGAGCCGGCGCAGCTGCTGCTGATCTGCGCTCTCGGGACGGCCGCGGCGATCGCAGGTCTCCTCGGGGTTCCGCCGTCTCGCCGGGCGTCCGATGGCCTGCGCCGCCGGGTGCTCGGAGTGATCCCGCTGGTCAGCGGGATTCTGCGAGGCAGCAGATCTCATGGTGGTGGCGAGGATGAGCTGCGCGGCAGCGCCGAGGTGCTGCTGCACCAATACGCGGCGCTGCTGCAGTCGGGAAGGTCGCAGGCGCAGGCCTGGGCCGACCTCAGTTCACACTGGCGCTCGCGGGACACCGAGCACCCGCTGACCCGGGTCTGTGTGCTGGCGGCCGCGGCGGAGCAGGCGGGACTCGGTGCCGTGGTCGGGCTCCGGCGCAGCCTGGACTCGCTGAGTATCCCGGGGTCTCCGGCCCGGGGGCGGCGCCTGTGGACTGCGGCGGCCACTGTGCACTCCCGGGTCCTCGGGTCCGGTGGCTCGCCCGGCGCTCGGGGGGTCCTCGCAGAGGTCCTCGAGAGTCTGATCAGCAGCCATGCGCTCTCTCAATCCACGGGTGCGCCACTGGCGGGGCTCTGCCGCAAAGCGGCCGACTCCATGGAGGACTCGGCTGCGCTGGAGGCCGCCGTGCGCGCCGCGGCGGCTGGTCCGCGTCTGACCCAAGGCATCCTCGCCGCGCTGCCCGTGGGCGGAGTGGTGCTGGGAGCGCTGATGGGGGCTGCTCCGCTCGCAGTCCTGTTCGGCTCGGTGCTGGGCTGGGGGTGTCTTCTGCTGGGCCTGGGGTGCATGCTCCTGGGCTGGCACTGGAGCAGCGCCATGATCCGGTCGGTGGCGCGGCATGGCTGAGGGGCAGCTGCTTTCGGGACTCTTGTGCGCGCTGCTGGTGGGTCTCCTGGTGCTGCTGGTGTCGGTCCCACCAGTGCCTCACCAGCGACGAACCCCCGCAGGCGGCTTCACCGCGCGGAAGTCCCCCGCGCAGAAGTCCACCGCGCAGAGATCCTCCGCGAGATCCCCAGCGCAGAGTTGCTCCGCGGAGAGATCCGCGCCACCGCGCGCCCCCGAGGCGGCGACGCTTCTGGACCTCACGGCAGCGATGCTGCGCGCCGGTGTCGGGATCGACGCTGCTGTCCAACGGCTGGCCGAGGACGTCCCGGGTTGTGCTCCGCTGGCCCGGGTGCATCGTGGACTGGCCGCAGGTCAGCAGTGGAAGCACGCCTGGTCCTGCGTAGCCGGTGACACCCCGCTGCGCGAGTACGGGCAGGAACTGGCCTTCGCCCACGCCACCGGTGCGCCCACGGCAGAGCTGCTGGAACTCACCGCGACCCAGGCGCGCAGACGGCGCAGACGCGCCGTGGAGGAGCAGGCCGCTCGGCTGGGAGTGCAGATGGTGCTGCCTCTGGGGCTGTGCTTCCTGCCGGGCTTCATCCTGATCGGCGTGATCCCCGTGGTCCTGGGCATGGTCCAGGAACTGACGTAATCTGTGACTCATGTTGGCAGCCTTCTCCGTCGCGCCCGTCGCCGTGGACACCCCCGACGGGTCGCTCAGCGCGGCCGTGGCCGAAGCCGTCCGTGTGGTGCGTGAGTCTGGGCTGCCGCACGAGACCACGTCGATGTTCACCACCATCGAAGGCGACTGGGACGAGGTCTTCGATGTCATCCGTCGCGCCACCGAGGCCGTGGCCGCGGTCAGCTCCCGGGTCAGCCTCGTGGTCAAGGCGGATATCCGCGAGGGATTCACCGGACAGCTCACCGAGAAGGTGACCCGGCTCGAGCAGCGCCTCAGCGGCGACTGAGCTGCTCGAGCTCGCGCGTCAGATTCACTCGAGCCTGCGGCTCCCACCGCTGGACCCCGGTGGCGGTGCGGAACAGCGACGGCGCTGCGAGCAGCCGCTGCAAGACCTGCGCCCTGCCGCGACGGAAGTCCTCCTCGTCCACGTGGCTGTAGTCCGCACGCACGGCTGCGACGTAGCGCGAGTAGTGCTCCGGCGCCTGGGCCAGCACTGCGAGATCGGCGTCCACCAGCACCGCCCCTGAGCGGTCCCCGGTCTGAGGGTCGTGGTGCGCGGTGAGCCGCACCAGCCGTGCGGTCTCCGCCACCGCGCTTGCGGGGAGCAGCGCCTCGAGCCGTTCCTCCGCGAGCCTCGCAGAGAGCTCCTCATCGGTCTCGGGCGCCCCGGCGTAGACGGCGTCATGGAACCAGGCGGCCAGCGCGACGACCGGGCGCTGCTGTGACGTCAGTTCTCCGGCCCGCTGGAGCGCACCCACCCCGTGCAGCACCGAGCCGAGATGGGTCAGTGAGTGGTAGTTCCGGTGTGGCTCGGACCAGCGGCCGAGCAGCTCCTCGCCCAGCGCCAGCCACGGCTCGTCTGCGCCGGCGAGCCGGGAGGCTGGGCCGTCGTCGTCGGTCTCGTGGTGCCCGGCGGAGGGAGCGCTGCGCCGGGCCTGGTCCCACTGCGCGCCCAACCGGTCCCAGGCGCGCGTCAGGTTCCGGCGCAGCTTCTCCGGGCGCTGCGCGGCTGGGATCCGCAACCCGCAGCCGAGCAGGATCCGGGTCAGCTCGCGCCCTGAGACCGGCACCGCCCCACGCCCCACCAGGTCATCGAACCGGTGGGCCGGCACATCATAGTGATCCCGATCGAAGGCGCGGATGCTCACACCTGCGGCCTGGGCGGCCCCGTGCAGCTCCTCGAGCGAGTGATCCGAGATCAGGTGGGAGAACACGGTGCCGTGCGCCGGCCAGGTCGGCGGGTCGATATAGATCGTCATCCCGGCTCCTCCTGACTCTCGACGCCTCGGCGCGTGGATTCCACGCTGCGAAAAACACGAAACACCCTGATCATCCGTATGGGACAGTCTAAGGAGGGTCGCCATCTACCCACTAAAGTGTCTTGCACCACGGTAAAGTGGCTGACTACACATCGCACCGTGTACTCAATCCGTGGGCTGCTCAACGCATCTCGGGACATCCCACGCACCTTGATATCACTCGACTGAGGAGAAGACTCATGAAAATGCGTCGAACAGCAATTGCGGCGACCGCCGCAGCCGCACTGGCCCTGTCCGCCTGCGGAGGGGACGACGAAGGTGGGGACGCAGAGGTCCAGACCGGCGACGAGGACAGCTTCACCAATGAGCTGACCTTCGGCACCGGAGGCACCGCCGGCACCTACTTCCCGCTCGGGGACGAGCTGGCCGCGATCTTCGAGGACAACATCGAGGACGTCTCGGTCACCGCCATCGAGACCGGCGGATCCGCAGACAACCTCGGCGGGATCTATCAGGAGGAGATGCAGCTCGGCCTGAGCCAGAACGACACCGCCGCCAGCGGCGTGGCCGGTGAGATCGAGGACCTCGACGGCATCGAGCTGGACAACTTCGGCTGGATCTCGAACCTCTACCCGGAGGCCGCGCACATCATCGTCCGCGAGGACTCCGGCATCGAGTCCATCGAGGACCTCGAGGGTCAGACCATCGCCGTGGGCGACGTCGGCTCCGGCACCCGCGCGATCTCCGACGCCATCCTGGCCGCCCACGGCATCGAGGAGGGCGACTACACCGCAGAGGTCGCCGACTTCGGCACCTCCACGGACATGCTCGCGGACAGCCAGATCGACGCCTCGATCTTCGTGGTCGGCACGCCGGTCGCCGGTCTGACCCAGCTGGCGGCCTCCACCGATGTCTCGCTGCTCGGTATCGAAGATGAGATGACCGAGACCATCGCCGGTGAGTCAGGGGCCGAGGCCTATGGCATCTCCGCAGACGCCTACGACTTCCTCGACGAGGACGTCACCACCGTCTCGGTCTTCGCCGCGCTGGTCGCCTCCACCACCCAGGTCAGCGAGGATCTCGGTTACGAGATCACCGCCGCCACGCTGGAGAACGCCGGCGACATCACCCTCGAGGTCGGCGAGAACATCACCGAGGAGAACGCCCTGACCGGCATCGGCGACATCCCGCTGCACCCCGGTGCGCAGCGGTACTTCGAAGAGCAGGGCATCGAACTGCCGTGACACGCAGCACCGCTGAGAATCGCTCCCCGGCTCCTGCGGATCAGCAGGAGCCGGGGGTCGGTGCGGAGGAGCGGGCGGCCGAGGTTCTTCGGCAGCACGACACCTCGAGTCGATTCCGGACGGACCTGGGATGGTGGACCTGGCTCGTCGGCGGGCTCTCCGTGGCCTTCACCCTGTACCACCTCTACTACGCTCTCGAGCGGCCCTTCACCGGCTGGATCCACGGCGCCCTGCACCTGGCAGGCGCCACCTCCCTGGTCTTCCTGCTCTACCCAGCGAGCAAGAAGCTGCTCAACGTCCCGCCCAGCGGGGTCCTCTGGAAGGACCTGCTGCTCGGTCGTGGCCGCGGTGTGCCCTGGTATGACGCCGTTCTCGCGGCAGCTGGCATGGCCGTGAACCTCTACATCGTCTTCCGCTACGACTACCTGGTCGGCAACGCCGTGCAGATCCTGGGCTTCAGCGCCCTGGACTACACCGTGGCTGTGGCGGGGACCCTCCTGGTCCTTGAAGCGACCCGCCGCTGCGTGGGTCTGCCGATCGTGATCATCGCCAGCGTTGCCATCGCCTACGGCATCTGGGGCAACATGAGCCCGATCTTCCCGCATCGCGGGCGATCCTGGGATGCCTTCGCCGCGGAGACCTTCCTCTCCACCCGTTCCATCTTCGGCACCCCGCTGCAGGTCTCAGCAAACTTCATTTTCCTGTTCCTGCTCTTCGCCGTGGTCCTGCTGCGCACGAACATCGGCCAGTTCTTCAACGACCTGGCCTTCCGGGCCGCGGGCAAGTACACCGGCGGCCCGGCGAAGGCCGCCGTCGCGGCCTCAGGTCTGCAGGGCATGGTCTCAGGGTCCTCGGTGGCCAACACCGTCGCTTCGGGCTCCTTCACGATCCCGATCATGAAGAAGGCCGGGTTCAAGCCACACTTCGCCGCGGCCACTGAGGCCACTGCCTCCACTGGCGGGCAGCTGATGCCTCCGATCATGGGTGCTGCGGCGTTCATCATGGCGCAGAACGTCCCGAACGTGGAGTACAACGACCTGATCGTGATCGCGATCATTCCCGCGCTGCTCTACTTCCTGGGAGCCTTCCTCTCGGTGCACTTCGAGGCGAAGCGTCAGCAGATCAAGGGACTTCCGGTGGAGGAGCTTCCGAGCATCCGGTCCCTGCTGACCCGGGCGGACCTGCTGCTGCCGCTGGTGGTCATCATCGGCACGCTGATCTCGGGGCTGACCCCCACGCGGGCGGCGCTGCTGGGCATCGCCACAGCCATCGTGCTGAGCTTCTTCCGTTCCTCCACGCGACTGAACCTGCGTGGCTTCGTGGAGCTCTTCATCGCGGCGGCACGGACTGCGCTGCCGGTGATCGCCGCCTGCGCCACGGCAGGCATCGTGGCTGGCACCGTGACGGCGACCGGACTCGGTGGTCAGCTCGGCCGCGGGCTGGTCTCCATCGCCGGAGGCAGCTTCCTGCTGGTGCTCTTCTTCGTGATGATCGCCTGCATCATCCTGGGCATGGGCCTGCCGACCACCGCGAACTACGTGGTCACCGCCTCCGTGGCGGCGCCGATCCTGTACAACAACTTCGACGTCCCGCTGATCGCGGCGCATATGTTCGTGTTCTTCTTCGGCATCCTGGCAGACATCACGCCACCGGTCTGTCTGGCCGCCTATGCCGGTGCCGGCATCGCCGGGGCGAACCCGATGGCGGCCGGTGTGGCGGCGGTGAAGATCGCGCTGGCCGGGTTCCTGATCCCGTACGTGTTCATCCTGCAGCCGGCGCTGCTGCTGCAGGGCACCTGGGACGAACTGGCAACGTCTCTGCTCACCGTGATCGTGGGGATGATCGCGCTGGCCGCAGGCCTTGCCGGGTATCTGCTGCTGCGCGCGAACGTCGTCGAGCGGGTGCTGCTCATCCTGGGCGGTCTGATGCTGATCTACCCGGATCTGTTGATCTCGGTCGGCGGCATGGCGGCCCTCGCGGTGGCCGTGGTCCTGCAGGTCGTCCGGCGCGGCCGCGGGGACGGGTCGTCTGAGACGACTGAGCCCCAGGACGACGGCGCACGGGTCACCGCCCGCGGCGGTGGCTCCGTGGAGAACCCCGCACCGGGGATGGCCTGAGTCCAGGCGCCGCGGTGGAGTCCCTCAAGCGCTGCACGCGGGATGCTGAACCCGCTGCGCTGAAGGCCTGAAACGCTCTACTCCGAACAGACACTGAGGGCCCGACCGGATTCCGGTCGGGCCCTCAGCGTCTGAGGAGAACCCGGGCTACTCTCCGCCCAGGCTGAAGCTGGCTTCGAGCTCCTGATCCGAGTAGGTGCGGAACGCGACCATGGTCTCGGTGTCATGGACCGTGGCCACCTTGGAGATCTTCGCCGGGACCAGGTCGCTGAGATCCTCCAGGTTCGGAGTCTTCACCATCGCCACCAGATCCCACTTCCCGGTGACCGAATACACGGCCTGGACCTCGTCGATATTGGCGATGTCCTGCGCGGACTCGGGGATCCGGTGCGGATCGGTCTTCATCATCACGAATGCGGTGACCATGGTCTTTCTCTGCCTCTCAGTAGATGAGACGTCGCGAGCACTGCCGACTCTTCAGGGTACTGATGTCAGGATAGTGCGCCGCAGGCACGGGTCAGGCCCGGAAGCGCTCCTGCCTGGTGGCATGGGCGTCGATGACCTTGCGGCGCACGCCGTGGCCGAGCCCTGGTGCGGTCGGGACCTGCACCACTCCCTGGTCCGCGGTGACCGGAGGATCGATGATGTCTTCCGCGTAGTACTTCCCGGAGGCTGACACATCTGAGGGCAGCGTGAAGCCGGGCAGTGAAGAGATCGCCACATTGGCCAGCCGGCCGACGCCGAACTCGTGCATGCCTCCGCACCAGACCGGCCAACCAGCCTCGGAGGCGAGGCGATGGGCGTCTCGGGCTGCACTGAGCCCGCCCATCCGGGAGACCTTGATGTTGAGCACGTTGCCCGCCTTCAGGGCCAGCGCGGTGCGCAGGTCATCGAGGGTCTCCACCGACTCGTCCAGGCAGACCGGGGTCTCCAGCGCGGCGGTCAGCCGCGCGTGATCCAGGAAGTTCTTCGGGGCGAAGGGCTGTTCGATCATAGTCAATCGGTAGGGGTCCAGGGCGCGGAGCACCTCGAAGGCTGCCTCACCGCCGGGTTCGGTGGATCCCGGGTAGGCCCCGTTGGCGTCGACGTGGACATCGAGGTCGGGGAAGGCTTCGCGCACCGCGCGCACCGGCTCCACATCCCAGCCCGGGGCGATCTTCAGCTTCACTCGCGGGTAGCCCGAGTCGACATGCCGGGCCACCTCGGTGAGCAGCGCCTCGATGCTCGGCTCGATGCCCAGGGACACCCCCGCGATGACGCTGTCGCGTTCACCGCCGAGTGCTGCTGCCAACGGGATTCCCTGCGCCTGCGTCCACAGGGTCCAGGCGGCCATCTCGATCCCGGCCTTGGCGAAGTAGTTTCCGCGGACCTTGGCGTAGAGTCCGGCGATCTCATCGGGGTGCTCCCACTGGGCGCCGAGCACGGCGGGGATCAGATGCTCGACGGCGGTCTGCCACGCCGTCGTCGTGGTCTCGGGGGCGTAGAAGGGTCCAGCGGGTGAGGCGATCTCACCCCAGCCCACGGATCCGTCCTCGGCGATCATCTCCACCAGCAGGTGACGCAGCGAGGACTTCCGGTGCGAGCTGGTCTCGAAGGCATGCCGCAGGGGGAGCTCGACGTCATGGAGCACTATCTCGGTGGCGCGCATCAGATATACAGTCCCATCTCTTGGATCAGTGATTCCCTCTCGGTCAGCCGGCGTCGGCTTCCCTTGGCGCTTGCCGTGGTCAACGCAGTGAGCAGGTGGATCACTGCGGCGACGCCGGTGGCGGAGTCCGTGACGGAGGCGGAGTCGGTGGGCACGATCACTGCTTCGCTGGCCGGTTCCACCACGGGTGCCTCCGCTGAGTCGGTCACCACGACCACCGTGCCACCGCGCTGGGAGAAGGCCTGCACCAGCTCTGCAGTCTCGCGGCGGTAGCGGCGCATCGAGAACGCGACCAGGACATCGGTGCCGCGCACATCGGTGAGCACGTCGAGTCCGCGGGTGCTCTGGCCATCGATCAGCCAGACCTGCGAGAGCCCGTGAGAGAGATCCAGATCCAGCAGGTGCGCGAAGGCGGCGGACCTGCCATGACCGACGATGAACCGACGGCGGGCCCCGGCGATCAACGCGGCGGCTCGGGCGACGGAGTCCTCGGTCTCGAAGCTGGCAAAGACCCGGTCCAGGTTCTCGCGCTCCTTGCGGATCAACCTCGCCTGCAGGGTCTTGGCCGAGGCGCGAGGAGTCATGCTGGCTCCGAAGCGTGCCGCGGGATTATCCGGCCCCCGAAGCTCCTCCGGCACCTGCTCCTCTGGCACCTGCTCGTCCGGCGCCGTGCCCGGGTCCTGGCCCGGCACATCGTCGCGGCTGTTGCTGGTTCGGTTGCTGCTCACGATGGCCTCGTGAAGCTGTAGACGGCCAGATCCTCATCTACGCGGCGGCAGGAGACTGCCACGAATCCCTGGTCGAAGATCTCGCTGAAGCGGCTCCGGAGCGTCTCGACGACTGCCGGATCGGTGGGCTGCTGGGCGGGAACGGCGAGCGCCATCGAGTCGCCATGAGACCGGGTCTCTCCGGGAGCGGTGAGCGGCTGCTCCGCCAGTTCGGCGTCGAACTCATGGGATGCGCCGGGCAGCCTCGGGGCGCTGTCACCCCCGAGGCGCCATTCCACGGTGATGCGATCGGTGCCCGGGCCGGCCAGGGCGTCCCGGGTGAACCAGCGGCCCTGTGCACCGAGCACGTCCAGGTTGAAGTGCGCGTTGCGGCTGATCATCGGGTTATAGGTCCAGCGCATCCGGCTTGAACCCTGCCGGTGCGCGACGGCGGCCTGGACGTTCTTCAGCGCACGGCCCACCCCCTGTCCCTGCAGGTCCTGGGCGACCACCGCGGCCTGGGAGAAGTGATAGATGTGCGGGTCTTCCGGATCGGTCTCCACGGCGGTCCAACCGAACGCCATCCCGCGCACGGCGCCCGCGGCGTCGAGCGCGCCGACGACGGTGCCCCCGTAGGTGAGCAGGTTCTTCAGCAGCCGGGCGTTGATGCCCTGATCCTCCCCGCTGTAGGAGAAGACATCGCGATAGAGCCTGCAGGCAGCTTCCAGCTCGGCGACTTTGGTGAGGCCCCTGACCTGAACCCCGTCTGCCAGGCTGACCGATTCCGGCATGGCGGGGGCAGCGGGTGCGACGGCATCCTGGTCTCTCATGCGGTCCTCTCGAAGCCTGGTCAATGTTCTTACGTTGCGTATCATAGTCCCATGGATACCCCTTCTCCCACTGCTCTGCTTGATCTGGCGAGGAATCGCTACGAGAACACCCTGGAACTTCTGGAACGCATGGTCGGAGTCGAGTCTCCCACCGGCGACGCGGCGGGAGTCACTGCCGTCGCGGATCAGGTGCGCGAGCTCTTCGCCGAACATGATGCCGAGGTCTCTGCCCAGACCGGGGAGTGGGGGACCCACCTGGTGCTGGACATTCCGGGAGCCGGGGAGCAGCGGGATGCTGCTCCGGTGCTCTTCGTCGGGCACTCTGACACTGTGTGGCCCACCGGAACGCTGCAGAACATGCCGTTCCGCGTCGAGGATGGCATCGCCTATGGGCCCGGGATCTTCGACATGAAGTCCGGGCTGCTGATCATGCACCAAGGCCTGAGCGTGAGCACCGAACTGGGGCTCTCCCGGCCGCCGGTGCGCGTGATCGTGGTCGGGGATGAAGAGATCGGTTCCCCCAGCTCGCGGGAACTGCTGCTGACCAGTGCGCAGGGGGTCAGTGCGGTGCTCGGCTTCGAGTCGCCACACCCGGGTGGGGCGCTGAAGGTGGGTCGGCTGGGCAGCACCAGGCTCCGGCTGCAGATCACCGGGCGCGCCTCGCATGCCGCACTGGACCCCGAGGGTGGGATCAACGCGATCGAGGAGCTGGTGGATCAGATCCTGGCGCTGCGGAGGATCATCGGTGCTGCCCAAGAGGCCGCCCCGGGAGACGTGCTGTGCAATGTCGGCACCATCACCGGGGGAGGGAAGACCAACGTGGTGCCCGCGGCGGCATCTGTGGAGGTGGGACTGCGGTTCCGCACCCCCGAGGTCGAGGAGCAGGTGCTGGCGGCGATCCGGGGACTGGCTCCGGTGCGTCCAGATGCCCAGCTGCAGGTGCACACCTTGTCCCAGCGCCCCGCCTGGCAGGCCGACGCCGCGGATGAGCAGCTGCTTGCCGCTGTGGAGGCCGCTGCCCAGGACGCCGGACTTCCCGGCGTGGGCGGTCGTCCCGCGGCTGGCGCCGGAGACACCAATTTCCTCGGTTCAGGGCTGCCGACCCTCGACGGGTTCGGTCCTGACGGTGCAGGAGCCCACGCCGATCACGAACAGGTCCGGCTGGAATCGATCCCGGAACGGATCGCGCTGCTGGCGGCGCTGCTGTCCCGGCTCTGATCCAGGCTCACCCGGGAGGCCCGGCGCGCGCCGCACCACGACTGAGCAGTGCGGAGAGGTCCACGCCACCGGGGTCGATCAGTCGTTCGGGAAGGATCGGCACTGCGGTGCGCACCAGCACCTCGGTGCCGTGTTCGCCGGTCACGGTGCAGCTGGTGAGCTCCACCGCATTGTGCAGGGCGACAGTTTCCGCCACGGTGCACGGGCTGCCGGTGCTCAGCCCGCGTGCCGCATCGGCTCCGGCGAGCGCCGCCAGGTCCGCCCCGCGGGCAGCCTGCGCGGAGGAGACCGCGACCAGGCTCGCAACCTGCGCCGCCGCGAGCAGCAGGAGCAGCACCATGATCAGCCCCAGCGCCGCCACCGTTCCCGAGCCGCGCTCCCCGGTGGTGCGTCTGAGGTGTCTCACGGAAGGGTCTCGACCCGGGCGGTGGCCCGGGCGTCCTGGGTCATCGCGACCTCGATCCCTCCCAGGATTCGCACGGGACGTGTCAGCGAGACCGTGACGAAATCCTGGTCGTGGCTGAGCGCGAAGGACGCCTCCTCGCCAGCGATCCGTCTGGCGGTCCGTTGCGCAGCCTCCGGTCCCTGCCCACGCGCGAGCTCGCGGGCCGCGGCGCCGGCGCCAGCCTCCAGGCTGACCTGGGCCGCTCCGTGCAGCCCGAGTGAGAGCACGAGCAGCAGCACCAGCACCACCGAGGGCAATGCGAGGGCGAACTCGGCGCTGATCGAGCCGCGCTCAGAAGGAGAGCGCACGTTCGATGATGCCGGTGAGCAGTCCACGGGCCGTGCCGGAGCTCAGCACCGCGACCAGCAGTCCCGCGAAGCCGACTGCGGCGAGCATGACGATGCCGTACTCGGCAGTTGCGAGGCCGTCTTCCTCCTGATGCAGCTGCCGCGCCCACAGGGCGGACTTTATCGCGGGAGTGCGCGTAGGATCCATCTCCCTGGTGACGCGTGTGATGACCGTGGCTTCCATGACTGTGCCTTCCGTGATGGGTGAGAGCTGCTGACTGCAGATGCTCTCCAGTGTGGGAGGCCAGATCAACCATCTTCTATGGGAGCTTGAGGCTGTGGAGAGGTCTCAGGTGGCGGCTGAGATCACGGTCACTGGGGTAAAGGACGTGGCGCCACCGGTGCGGGCACTGAGGGACCGTCGCTGCCGCGGTGCGGCCCAGCAGTCCTGAGCATGCTCACCATAATGCCGCCACCGACCAACAGCCCCAGAAGACTCGTTGACCTCAGCCAGCCTTCGACGAGGCTGGCGGAGATGTTCATCCAGAGCAGCAGCAGCGCTGTGGTCATCAGAAGAACCCCGACCCACACCGCCGCCACTCCAAAGGCCGTGCGGCCGGTGACGGTGACTGCGAGGTAGAGGTAGTGGGAGAGCACCAGCCCCGCCGCGGCGAAGAACGTGATCTCCGTCAGCACCACGCGAAACACGCCCATCTCATCGGGCACGGGTGCGTTTGTGTCGGTGAAGATGGGAAAGAACAATCCCAGCAGCACCAGCAGCAGAGGGCCGGTGACAGCAAGGTGAAGAAGCTTCATCGGGTAGGTGCGGTATTGGGACTTCAGCATGTTTGTCCTGGGTCGGGGCGGACCGAATGCGGCCCAGCTTCGGCGGTGGTCCAGTGCTGGTCCTCTCGACAGGGGCACCTCACAGGCGGACCGACCGAACCCTACGAGATCCTTCAATCTCTCACCAGCCTCGACTCCTCCGTGTGGCTCCGGATGCGCTCACCGGGGAGCGCATCGATCAGACGCCGTGTATAGGGGTGTTGAGGAGCCTCGAACAGATCCGCGGTGGGCGCGGTCTCCACGATCCGTCCCTGGTCCAGGACAGTGACGCGGTCGGCGATCTGTCGGACCAGGCTGAGATCGTGAGAGATGAAGAGGAAGGTCAGTCCTTCGGCTCGCTGGAGCTCCATCAGCAGGTCCACGATCTGGCGCTGGATCGACACGTCAAGGGCGCTGGTAGGTTCATCAAGCACCAAGACGCCCGGCAGATTTACCAGCGCCCGCGCGATGGCCGCCCGCTGCCGCTGACCTCCCGAGAGCGCCTCGGGGCGCCGCTTCCAGAGCTCCGGCGCCAACGCTACCTGCGTCAGGACTTTGCGAGCGCGCCGCGAACGTTCTGCGCGGCTGAGTCGGTGGTGGATGCTCAGAGGCTCCTCGACGAGTTCCTGCACACTCATCCTCGGGTTCAAGGCAGCCAGGGCGTTCTGGTAGATCAGCTGCAGCCGCTGCGCCTGGGGGTTCGTCGGCGGTGGACGATGCTGCAACCTCTGGCCACTCACGCGGACGGACCCGGAGTCGAAGGAGCTCAGCCCTGCGAGGATCCGTGCAAGGGTCGTCTTGCCGGAGCCGGACTCCCCGACCAGGGCGTGGATCTCTCCGGCACGGACCGAGAGGTTGACGTCCTCAAGGACGGGTGTGGAGGCTCCTGGGTATATCTTGTGCACGCCGCTGATCTCCACGGCGGGTTCCCGGGTGAGGCTCTTAAGCTCGGCGTCGAGATCCTCTCTGGTGGGTGACTCGAGGCTGGTGGGGAGTGCCTGCTCGTAGCGGGGTCCCGTGGCGTAGCGGTCGGGGGAGAGTACTGGCACGTCACGGAAGAGCTGCCGGGTGTATTCGTGCCGGGGCCCGGCATGGAGCTGATCGACCTGAAACTGATCCACAATCTCACCCTGGTTGATCACCGCGATGTCATTGCTGTGGTCGGCAGCCAGTGCCAGATCGTGAGTGATCAGCAGGACCGAGAGTCCGTGTTCCTCCTTGAGATCATCTAGGAGTCGAAGAATCGTGCCTTGGACGGTGACGTCCAACGCGCTGGTCGGTTCGTCGGCGATGAGCAGCTTCGGGTTTCCGGAGATGGCCAGTGCGATCAGGATCCTTTGGAGCTGACCTCCGGAGAGCTCGTGGGGGTAGCTGCGAAGCTTCGTCGCCGGGTCCCGGATGCCCACCCGATCCAGCAGCTCCTCCGCCGCGTCTCGGGCTTGGTTCTCGGGCATCTTCCGGTGCAGTCGAAGGTCGGAGACCAGCCGCGCCCCGATCCGCTGCACCGGGTCCAGGGAGCTGAGAGGGTCCTGCGGAATGTAGCCGAGCTCGGATCCGCGCAGCTCTCGCCACTGTCGTTCCGTCTTTCCCCGCACGCTGTGACCGGCAAGTCGAATGTCGCCGCCGAGGATCTCCCCGTTGCGCGCCAGCAGACCCACGGCGGCGGCGGCGAGGGTGCTCTTTCCAGACCCGGACTGCCCCACCAGCGCCAGAGTCTGTCCTTGTTTCAAGCTGAACGAGGCGTCGGACACGACCGCCGCGGCGGCCTTCCCACGTCGCCTGTACCCGATGCTCACCTGGTCGAATTCGAGGCTGTAGGTCATTGGACTGCCTTTCGCTGCGCGGAGAAGATGACGGCGATCCGGCTGATCGCCAGAACTGTCACGACGATGACGACGCCGGGAAGGACGGTCATCCACCAGGAGGAGGCCAGATACTCACGTCCCTCTGAGACGAGGAGGCCCCATTCGGGCTGTGGCGGCGGAGCCCCGAATCCCAGGAAGCTCAGCGCGGTGATCCAGAGGATGGCGGCGCCGAACTGCAGCGCCGTCATGGAGAGCACCGGACCATAGGAGCTCGGCAGGATATGGCGCACCAACAGTCGACCGGGCCGCACCCCGAGGTGTCGGGCGGCCTCCACGAAGGGAAGGTTGCGTACTCGCAGAACCTCGGAGCGCATGAGCCGTGCGAAGGTCGCTACCGAGGCGATGCCGACCGCCACTGCCGCGTTGAGAGTGCCGAAGCCCAGCGCGACGATCACGACCATGGCCAGCAGCAGTCCCGGAATCGAGAGCAGCACGTCCACGATCCGGCTGATCACGGAATCCAGGATGCCGCCGAAGTACGCGGCCAGCAGGCCCAGTGTGGATCCGATGCTGAGGCCCACCAGGACAGCCACGGAGGCGCCGAAGAGGGTCTGCTGGGAACCGAAGACCACTCGAGAGAGCAGATCGCGCCCGAGGTAGTCGGTGCCGAACCAGGCAGTGGAGCTGGGAGATTGGAGCACGCCTACTCCCGAGACCTCATAGGGTGAGCCCGGTGCAAGGACTCCAGGGGCAACGACGGCGACGCCCAGCAGCGCGAGGAACAGCACCGCCGCTGTGTCGCCGAGGCGCGCCACACTCAGGTGCGCGGGCACGCGTCGTCGGACGAATCCGCGGTGAGGTGCGTTGGATGCTCGGGGGAGTCTTGGACGGGAGTCGTGCTGGGTGCTCATGACCGGGATCCTGTCTTGTCCGTGGTGGGAAGCCCGCTCGCAGACTCCAGCCCCGTGTTCTCTGTCTTCGTCCTCGGGCTGACCCGGGTCCGGGGGTCTAGCAGCGGGTAGGTGAGGTCGGTGAGGATGTTGACTACGGTGAAGATCACCGCGACCAGCATGACTACCGCGAGCACCACCGGACCATCCTGGGATCGCACCGCCTGCTCCGTCACGAATCCAAGCCCGGTGCGATTGAAGACGGTCTCGACGATGACGGCACCGGTCAGCAGCTCTCCGATCGTGAGCCCCAGCAGGGTGATGGCAGGAATGGATCCGTTCTTGGCGATGTGTCCGAAGATGATGCTGCGCGGTGCATAGCCGCTGGAGCGCAGGACGTTGACGAAAGGCTCATCGGAGGCTCGGTCGAGGCCTTGGATCAACACCTGCGCCACTGGTGCGCAGGCACCTGCCGCCAGGGTGACAGCGGGCAGGATCAGGGACTTGAAGCCCTCATCTCGAATGGAGGAGAACCAACCGAGGTTGTAGGCGAAGACCTGCAGCAGGACCAGCGCCACCAGGAAGTTCGGCGTGGACAGAGAGACCACAGGGAGATTCCTGACAAGGGTGCGCAGCGTCTGCCACGGGGCGAAGA
Organism: Nesterenkonia sandarakina; assembly: GCF_014138825.1. NCBI lineage: Bacteria > Bacillati > Actinomycetota > Actinomycetes > Micrococcales > Micrococcaceae > Nesterenkonia > Nesterenkonia sandarakina. Next base: position 2,581,638 of record NZ_JACJIH010000001.1, read on the forward strand.
CCGCGGTGAAGGCGAGACCGAACGCGAAGATCGCGGTCAGCAGCAATGCCAGCGAAGCCAGTGCGGCGGTCTCCGTGATGCCCTGGGCGATCAGATCCGTCACCCGGCGCCCGGTGCTCAGCGAGAACCCGAGGTCTCCTTGGAACACCCGGCCGAGGGAGACCGTGAACTGCTCGTACCAGGGCCTGTCGAGGCCATAGTAGGCCAGAATGCCAGCGGCCTGATCCTCCGGAATAGGGTTCTGCGGGTTGTCGATCCGGCTGCGGATCGGGTTTCCCGGCAGTAGGAACAGGACCGTCCAGACGAATACATACGTCGCGAAGATCACCAGGACCCCTTGGAGGCTGCGGCTGATCACGGTGCGTGAGGTGAGGTTCACAGGTCAGCGCCCCTCAGTCATCGATCCACGTGGAGTAGAAGACTGGCCGGGCCTCGGAGGTGAACTCGAGGTCCTGCACGTGCGGCTGAGCGCCGAAGACCTGAGAGTCATCGAGGATCGGGAGCAGGAAGGCGTCGTCGATGAGCGTGTCCTGGATCTCGGCCAGCACACCTTCTCGGGCTGCGGGGCCGGTCTGGTGCAGCTGGTCCTGATACAGCTCACCGAGCTCCTGGGCCGCTGGATCGTCTTCCTCCAGGAAGAGCGCGTTTGACTCATCGACCGTGTAGTTGACGGTCTGCCGCACCCACGGGTCCGCCTCGGGCCAGCCGTTCCGACGAACCGCAATCTCTGGGTCAAGGATGACGTCGGAATAGGAGGAGTAATCGGTCTCCTCGATCTGCAGCTCGACACCGATCTCAGCCAGCTGAAGCTGGATCAGCTGGAACAGCGGACCGGCAGTGGCGTCGAACACATCAATGTAGGTCACTAGGGAGAGCCGTTCTCCGTCCTGATCGATGCGGTACCCCTCCTCGTCGAACTCCTCGAAGCCGGCGCCGTCAAGCAGCTCTGCCGATCGCTCGGGGTCATAGGCCAGGGACTCAGACTTGTCGATGAACCCGAAGGTGTCCTCGGTGACCACGCTCTTGGCAGGCCTCCAGCTCTCGGTGTAGAGCTCGTCGATGATCGCTTCACGGTCGATCCCCGACTGCAGTGCGCGGCGAACGTCGACATCGTTCACAAACGGAGCGGACTGGCGGATGTCCCAGACATTCGAGTTCCCGGTTCCCTGCTCTGAGATGATCTCGATGCCCGCATCCAACAGGCCCTGTTCCTCGCTGGGCTGGAGGTAGCGGATCAGATCAGCCTCCCCCGATCTGAGCGATCCGAGACGGACGCTGTCTTCGGTGACCGGCAGGATGGTGATGGTCTCCAACAGCGCCTCGCCCTGATGTTCGGAGCTCGGCGGCGCCCAGTCATAACCCTCGCGCCGGGTCAGCGTGATCTCCTCGCCGTAGGTCTCGGACTCCACACTGAACGGTCCGCTGCCGATGATCCCGGAGAGCTGCTGCTGCTCTTCGATGGGAGCGTCGATGGTCGCATCTGCCACGATCGAGGTGCGCCAGAACGAGAGCACGTCCAGGAACGGTGCATACGGCTCCTCCAGCTCGACGGTCACGGTGCGCGCCGCCTCGTCGGTCTCGATGCCGGCGATGGCGGGGAACCAGTTATTCGCCGGGATCGCCTGCTCCGTGTCTCCGTCGTGCTGCCACTGGAGATTCCGCTTGACGTTGTCCACGTCCAGAGGCGTTCCGTCGCTGTGGGTCACGCCTTCGACGATCGTGAAGGTGTAGGTCAGCCCGTCCTCGCTGACGTCGAAGGCCTCGGCCAGGTAGGGCTCCAGCTCACCGGTCTCAGGGTTCTTGTGAATCAGCCGATCGGTGATGTTGGTGATGTACGCGCTGTCCTGCCAGGTGCCCGAAGCCTGGAGCTGGGTGTCACGGCTGAGCTCGGCGTCCAGGTAGACCAGTTCACCGCCGGCTTCGGGGGATCCGTCGTTTTCACCCGTGCTGCCCTGAGCTGCGCAGGAGGTGAGCAGCAGGGACAGTGGGAGGAGCCCGAGGAGTGGTCCTCGGACGAGTCGGAGGTGGGGTGTCTGTGACATGGCTGTCCTTAGGGTCAAGGGGAATCTGGGTGCGCTGAATCGCCCCGCCCTCGGGCGGGGGTGAAGAAGGCTCAGGGATCGAGGCCTCTATAGAGGGGTGCCCGCTGCGCGGCGCGGACTCAGTCGGTGAGAGAAGAGGCGCGACAGCTGCCCCGTGCGTCCTCGTCCTGCTGCTGCGGCTGCTCGGCGAGAGGGGAGTCGCGGAACTGCCACGGGTACGCCAGGGTCCCGAGCAGCTCATAGCCTCCGACCCACTGCTCCTTGCGTGGAAGCGGGTTGTGCGAGGAGATCGTCCTGGCGTTGCGCCAGTGCCGGTCCAGCAGCTTGCTCACCGAGGTGCTGGACGCCCCGGTGGCGTCGAAGATCGATGTGGTCGCTTCCAGGACCAGCGGGATGGCGACCACCTGGGCCTGGTAGACCGAGAGGTTTGCTCGATCAGCGGCACCCTCGGCGTCCTCGTTCCGGTGGCGGGCCTGCCAGGCGAGCTCGATGTCCGTCGCGGCGTCGAGCACGGAGGCCTGGACCGCCTTGACCTTTGCGGAGGCGCGACCGATCACAGCCTGATTAAGCGGATCAGACGCGGGGGTGGCGCCCGCCGGCGCGCCCAGTGGGCGTCTGGTGCTGGACTGGATGTGGGCCACGACATCATCTACCGCGCGGCGTCCGATGCCGGCGAGCACCGCCAGCAGGTGCAGCTGATAGAAGCCGATCATATGTGTGATGGGCCGCTGGTCTGCCGCGTGGATCGTCAGATGGGTCTCTTCGACCGGGACTTGGTCGAAGGTGGTGGTCCCGGTGCCGGTGAGTCGTTGTCCGAAGCCGTCCCAGTCGTCGATGCGCACGAGGCCAGGAGCGTCGGTGCGCACTGGGAAGCTCGCGAACTCGCTCCCGAAGCGGGCCGTGACGTTGACCCAGTCTGCGAACAAGGTCCCGGTGCTGTAGAACTTCTTGCCGTCGAGCCTCAGCGTCCCATCCGAGCCTCTGCTCAGAGTGGTGGTCTGCTTCTCCCAGCTTTCAATGCCCTGCTCGCTCTGGGCGTTGCCGATGATCGCGCGGTGTTCCACGACCTGTTGCGCCCAGAAGCTCCTGCGTTCGGGGTCCGCGCTGCTCAGATGCGATTCCAGGAAGGCGAAGTGTCCGCGCCACAGGTGTGCCACATGGGGGTCCGACTGGGCGAGGTCTATGAGCAGCCGGAACAGGGTCGGAGCCGGGACGCCTTCCCCGCCGAGGTCGCGGGGTACACGCAGAGCGCCGAAGCCGGCGTGACGCAGCCATTCGACCTGCTCGAAGGGCAGGATGCGTCCCTGCTCACGCTCAAGGGCCCCCTGCGCGATCCGGTGGAAGACCTCGGAGTAGCGTCCACTCAGCTCCTGGTAGCTTGGAATGGCGTCTGCATGCACGCCGGGATGATCAAGTGTCATGGTGGTCCTCAGATAAAGAAGTCAGATGCTGGCACGGTGCGCTCAGGCGGGGGTTAGGCGCGCATCGAAGCGCGCGGCCGGAATGCGCAGATTCCTGGGATCCAGATAGCGGGTGGAGGGATGTGTGCTGTGCGGGCTCGGTCCGGCACCCAGAAGGCGCTCGCGGAGTGTCTCCCCGGGGGTGTATTCGGACCGCGTGAGGCCGCGTCGTTGCAGCACCGGGACGACGAGGTCAACAAAGTCCCTGATCGTGCCGAAGCTGATCTGATTGCCGATGTTGAACCCGTCAAGGCCGGATTCCTGGGCCCACTGGGTGAGCGCATCTGCAGCCTGGATGCCCGTGCCCACGACGCGAAGCCCGTTCCGGGCTCTTCCGCCGGCCCCGGCTGCGCCGCGCAGGTCCTTGACCTGTTGTCCCTCGCGCCACCCACGGATGAGGACTTCATGTCCTGGGTCTCTGCGTCGGATGATGTCGGCGACGAGCGCGTCATCCGGATACCGATGGAGACTCGGAACGCGCCCGTTCTTCTGGAGTGTGGCCCAGTCGCTGCGATGACGGTCGATCTCGGCGGCCTTGGCGTGGGCCTGCTCCTCGGTGGGTGCCACGATGACCTGGGCCGCGGCCAGGAAACGCAGCTGATCTGGGTCTCGGCCGGCAGCAGCGGCGTGGGACCTGATGGTGTCCACGTTCTTCCGGATCGCCTCTGGTGAGTTCCCGCCCAGGAAGACCACCTCGGCATGTCGACCGGCGAAGGCCATCCCGGTCAAGGAGCTGCCCGCTTGGAAGATCACCGGCAGGCGCTGCGGGGTGGGCGCCACCAGATGCGGCCCGCGCACCGCGAAGCGAGGTCCCGCGTGGTCGATGTAGCGCACCTTCTCCGGGTCGGCCCAGGTGCCGGTCTGAGTGTCGCCCAGCACGGCGTCGGCGTCCCAGGAGCCGAGCAGCAGCTTGTAGACCACGTCGAGGAACTCATCGGCGATCTCGTAGCGCTCATCGTGTTGGATCTGGTCGTGGAGGCCGAAGTTCTGTGCGGCGTTCTTCAGGTAGGAGGTCACGACGTTCCAGGCGATCCGTCCCTCCGAGAGCGCATCCAGTGTCGCCAGTCGTCGAGCGAAGGTGAAGGGCGGCTCGTAGGTGGTGGAGAACGTCGCTGCAAGGCCCAGATGCTTGGTCGACTCGGCCAAGGCCCCGAGGAGGACCAGCGGATCCAGAGCGGGGATCTGATAGCCCTGACTCACCGGGCTGCTCAATCCGTCGTCGGCGTTGTCGTAGGCGCCCACCACATCGGCGAGGAAGAGCTGGTCGAATCGGCCCTGCTCGAGGATGCCGCCGAGCTCTCTCCAGAAGGAGAGGCTGTCGACGCTGTGGCGTCGGTCCTCTGGGTGGGTCCAGGTTCCCGGTGAGAGGTGGACCACGGAGCCCATCTCAAAGAGGCTCAATATCAACGGTCGGTCGTGATGAGTCATACGCTTCTGCCTTTCGCCATCGGTCCTGGCGGGAGCACCGTTCCGCCGTGATTGTCCACGGCTTTGGTTGCTGCGACGTCACTGAGCCAGATCTCTCAGTCGCTCTTAATGGTTGCTATAGCTACGACACTAGACCGCAAGAGGGTCAATGTCACATATTAAGTATTAAATGTTCACATAGAATATTTTACGCGTCAGCACCGGCTCAACGGCGCGGAAGGAGCCCCTCGCGCCCGCCGGAGACCCAGCGCGGGTCGAAGCTTCGATCCCCGGAGACCTCGGCCGCCAGCCCGTTGAGCTCGGTGAGGGCCGCATCGGGAAGTTCGACGTCCACCCCACGCTGCAGCTGATCCCAGTGCGCGGCCGTCCGCGTCCCGGGGATCGGAGAGATCTCCACGCCCAGCGCGGCCGCCCGCTGATAGAGCCAGGCCAGGGCCAGCCCAGCGGTGGGCAGCTCGAGGCGTGCCGCGATGTCACGCACCCGTGTCACGAGCGCGGCGTTGTGCGGCAGGTTCTGGGGCATGAACCAGGGGAAGTTCTGGCGGATGTCGTCCGCGGGAAGTGCCTCGGACTCGAAGGAGTCGGTGAGCAGGCCTCGGCCCACGGGGGAGTAGGGCACGAACCCGATTCCGAGCCGCGCGCAGGTCGGCAGCACATGGGTCTCCACGTCCCGGGCGAAGATGCTCCACTCGCTCTGCACCGCTGTGATCGGGTGCACGGCGTGGCCGCGGGCGATCTCCTCGCCGGTGGCCTCCGAGAGCCCGATGGTACGGACCTTGCCGGCGGTGACCAGCTCGCCCAGGGCTCCGACGCTCTCCTCGATCGGCGTGTCAGGATCCACCCGGTGCAGGTAGTAGAGATCCAGGTGATCGGTGCCCAGACGGCGCAGGCTCTGATCGATCTGTTCCTTGATATACCCCGCGTCGCCTCGGGCCCGGCGCTTGCCGACCCCCGCGCCCTTCTCGATGCCCACCTTGCTCGCCAGCACGAACTCCGAGCGGCGGTGCCTCAGGAAGGTGCCCAGAATGCGCTCGCTGGCACCGTCGCCGTAGATGTTCGCGGTGTCCAGGAAGGTGACCTCCCGCTGCGCCACATGCTCAAGCAGGGAGATCGAGTCCGCCTCGGTGATCGCCCCATAGGCCCCGGCCAGAGACATCGCGCCGTAGCCCAGCGCTGAGGTCTGCAGCCGGTGCTGTCCCGTTCCCAGGGTGATGGAGCGCAGAGTCATGGGTGGATCCTTCCGTGGTGCATGGACAGAAACTTCAGCAGGGAACAAGACGACGACGGCGGCGCGGCGGCCGGGTCGGCGGCAGACTCAGCGCCGCATCACCTTGCGCGCCGCCCAGTTGCCCACCAGCTGCAGCGACTGGACGAAGAGGATCACCACAATCACCGCCAGCCAGGTCACTTCGGGGCGGAACCTGTTGTAACCCTCCACGATGGCGAAGTTGCCGATGCCGCCGCCGCCGATGATCCCCGCCAGCGCCGACATGTCGGTGAGTGCGATGATCACGAAGGTATACCCCAGGATCAGTGGGCCCAGCGCCTCCGGCAGCAGCACCGTGAGTATGATGCGCAGTCGGGAAGCACCCATGGCTCGGGCCGCCTCGATCACCCCGGGGTCGATCGAGACCAGGTTCTGCTCCACGATTCGGGCGATCGCGAAGGTGGAGGCCCAGATCATCACGAAGATCACCGCATCATTGCCGATCCCGGCTCCGATCACGAAGATGGTCACCGGCTGCAGGGCGGCGATCAGGATCACGAACGGGATCGGCCGGATCAGGTTCACGATGAAGTTCATCGCCATATAGGCGTACTTGTTCGAGAGCAGCCCGCCCTCCCGAGTGGTGTAGAGCGTGAGTCCGATGGTCAGCCCGATGAACCCGCCGAGCAGGAAGGCCCAGGCGACCATGTAGATGGTGTCGAAGATCGCCTCGAGCAGCTCGGGCCCGTAGTAGCTCCAGTCCAGAGCTCGATATGTGTCGATCATCCGTGCACCTCCTGGACTTCTCCGGCTGAGTTCAGCGCGGCCACGAAGGCCTCGACCGAACGGGAATCTCCTTCGAGGGCGAGCGTGAGCAGGCCGTAGGAGGCGTTCTTGGTGGTGTTCATGCCGCCGTGCACGATCTCGAAGGAGACCCCATGCGACGCAGCCTCGCCCAGCACCGAGCTGACCGCCGCCGCGTTCTGCAGCGAGACCACCACGAGCCGTCCGGTGGCGTGCCCGCGGATCCGCTGCACATCTTCGGCCGTGGGCCGGTTCTTCAATGCGGCGCCGACGAAGCTGGCGTCCTTGGTCTCGCGCGGGCTGGAGAAGACGTCATAGACCAGTCCGGATTCCACGATCCGACCCTGGTCCATCACGGCGACCCGGTCCGCGATCGAGCGGATGACCTCCATCTCGTGGGTGATCGCCACGATGGTGATGCCCAGCTCCTCGTTGGCGCGACGCAACAGCCGCAGCACCTCTCCGGTGGTCTTCGGGTCCAGCGCAGAGGTGGACTCGTCCGCCAAGAGGATGTCCGGCTTGGCGGCCAGCGCGCGGGCGATGCCGACGCGCTGCTTCTGCCCACCGGAGAGCTGCTCCGGGTACTGGGTTGCCTTCTCGCTGAGTCCCACGAACTCCAGCAGCTCCTCCACCCGGGCCTCACGCTCGGCCTTCTTCCATCCGGCCACCTTCAGTGGATACGCCACGTTGCCGGCGACATTGCGGGAATGGAAGAGGTTGAACTGCTGGAAGACCATCCCGATCCGGGAGCGGACCTTGGTCAGCTGCCCCTCCCGCATTGCGGAGATCTCCTGGCCCAGCACATGGACGGACCCGGCGGTGGGGCGCTCGAGTCCATTGACCAGGCGGATCAGGGTGGACTTCCCGGCCCCGGAGAACCCGATGACCCCGTAGACCTCACCGCGGTCGACGCGCAGGCTCACGTCGTCGACCGCGGTGACGGTCTTGTCTCCCGACCCGAAGGTCCGGGTGACGTTGTTGAACTCGATCAGCGGAGCTGAGCTCACGCGTCCTCGTCCGCTTCTGCATCGTCGTCGGAGCCATTCTCGTCCTCGGACTCGGCACCAGCGTTGCGCAGCGAGTCCTCGTAGTCCACCAGCGCCTCCTGCAGCTGCTCGGGGGTCACCTCGGAGGCGGGGACCGAGGTGCCTGCCGAGAGCTCGTCCTCGATCGCCAGCACCCGCTCATCGTGGTAGACCGCCGCGATCTCACGCAGCGCCTCGTTCTCGCTGTCCTCGGCGCGCGTGACGAAGGCGTTGATGTAGGGGAACGCCGAGGCGTCGGTGGGGTCATCGGCGAAGATGCCGTCACCCTCAGGGTCCAGCTCGGCGTCCTGGGCGAAGTTGTTGTTGATGACCGAGCCCTCCACCGATTCCAGCGCGTTGACCGTCTGCTGGGCGGCGACCGGCTGCACCGTCACGGTGGAAGCCTCCTCATCGATGTGGCGGGGCTCGGGCTGGCGGGTCTCCTCGGAGAGCTCCAGCAGCCCGGCCTCCACCAGCACGTTGATCGCGCGCCCCTGGTTCACCGCATCATTGGGGATCGCAATGGTGTCCCCGTCGGCGAACTCGCTGACGTCGGTGTATTCGTTGGAGTACAGGGTCAGCGGCACAGCGGCAGTGGAGCCGATCGGCTGCAGGTCCTCACCGGAGCTGACGTTGTAGTCAGCCAGGTAGGCGATGTGCTGGAACCAGTTGGCGTCGATGTCACCACTGGTCAGCGCCGGGTTGGGCTGGGTGTACTCGGTGAACTCGACGAGTTCGATCTCGTAGCCCAGCTCCTCCTCCGCGATCCGCTCGACCTCGCGGTGGCTCTCGGTGGCGCCGACGACGCCGATGGAGAACTCCTGCTGATCTTCTGGCGCGGCCTCGGCCGCGTCGCCGCGATCGAAGGCGCTGCAGCTGCTCAGCACCAGCGCGAGTGTGGCGCTGAGGGCCAGTGCACTGATTCCACGGCGACGCTGGTTGGAGAGGGGTCCGGCGGGGGTCTGCTGGTGAGTCATGAGTGATCCTTCGGTCAGTACGGGCGGATTCTCGCCCGAAATGAAGACAGGGGTGTCTAGGGAAATGTGCCTGGAGTGCTCGCGAATGTTCACGCACGAGCGAAGAACGCACCGATGGGTGCGCGGGAGGGGAATGTCCTTTCGACGCTGCTCTTGCCTGTTCCGGTCAGCACCTCAGCTGAGGCCCATGGGCCACACTTCTGGTGAGAACAAGCCGCTTCGTGATCCGGGACCACCCTTGAACATGGGGTTGGTGAGTGACCGTGAACGGATCGTCGGGTCACCGCCGACGGCGGATCCCCAGGTCACTTCTCTTGAAGCAGGTTCCATCATAACTCAGGTTTCTCGGCCTCAGGACGGGGATTCATGTTCCGTCACAGAGGGCAGTGTGTTCAGTCTCGCACCGGGGGAGACGTCAGACGCCCGCGGGACCACTCCCGCCGGCCGGACGCCTCACCCCGTCGAGACGCCCGAACCGGGTCTGGGCGCCTCGGGACGGGCTGCGAGCATCGCGCGCAACAGGTTCAGCGCCGGCTGCTTCTCCAACGGGTTGTTCTTATTGCCGCATTTCGGCGACTGCACGCAGGAGGGGCAGCCGGTGGCGCAGTCGCAGCCGGCGATCGTCTCGGCGGTGGCGCCGATCCACTCGGCGGCCAGCTCGAACCCGCGCCGGGCGAAACCGGCCCCGCCGGGATGTCCGTCATAGACGAAGATCGTGGGCAGCTCGGTGTCGCGGTGCAGTGCGGTGGAGACCCCGCCGATGTCCCAGCGGTCCCCGGAGGTCAGCAGCGGCAGCAGCCCGATCATCGCGTGCTCGGCGGCGTGCAGCGCACCGGGCACATGCTCCGGGATCACCCCGGCGTCGGCGAGCTCGGTCTCCGGAGCGGTGATCCACATCGCCTGGGTGCGCAGCGAGGAGGGCGGCAGATCCAGCGGCTCGTCGGAGAGCACCTCGGAGGATCCCAGCGCCTTGCGCTGGAAACCGACCACGGTGCTGGTCACCTCCACCATCCCGGAGTGCAGCCGGTAGCGGCCCCAGTCCATGGCTTCTTCGGTCTGCAGCACCTCGATCGAGGTGGTGGCCCGGGCCTGGGTGTAGTACGGCGGGCTGGCCGGACACACCAGCACGGCGCTGTTCTCCCGGTCCAGCTCTTCGACGATGTAGCTGCGGCCCTGGTGGACATAGACGGCCCCCGGATGCGCCTGCGGCTGCGCCTGGGCGGAACCCATGTCCCCGATCACGGTGCCGTCTTCAGAGTTCACGATCGTGTAGGGCCCACCGCCGTCGGAGCGCAGCTTGACCCAGGCGGCGGCGGAGACGTCGTCGTGGGAGAAGAACCAGCCCCGCGGTCGGCGCCGCAGATGTCCCTGCTCGGTGAGCGAGTCGATCAGCCAAGCCGGGAACAGCTCCAGGTCCGGCGTGGTCAGCGGCAGCTCCTGCGCGGCGGCCAGGATGTGCGGGGCTGCCACATGCGGGTTGGACGGGTCGGTGACCGCATCCTCGACGGCGGTCTCGAAGATCGCCTCCGGGTGATCCAGCAGGTATGAGTCCAGCGGGTCATCGCCCGCGATGAAGAACGCGGCGCCACGCTGTCCTGACCGTCCGGCCCGGCCCAGCTGCTGGAAGAACGAGGCGCGGGTGCCGGGCCACCCCGCGATGATCACCGCATCCAGGCCCGAGATGTCGATCCCGAGCTCCAGGGCGGGAGTCGAGGCGACACCGAGCAGCCGCCCTTGGCGCAACGCGTCTTCGAGCTCGCGGCGCTCCTCCTTCAGGTACCCCGAGCGGTAGGCCGCCACCCGTCCACGCAGGTCAGGGTCCACCTCCGCGAGGGAGTCCGCGGCGATCTGGGCGATGGTCTCGGCTCCGCGGCGGGACTTGATGAAGCTCAGCGTCCGGTGCCCGGCGACCACCAGGTCGGTGAGGATGTCGGCGGCCTCCACGGTGAGGCTGCGTTTCAGCGGCGCCGCGTTGTCCCCGGTCAGCGCGGAGTTCGAGGCCTCCCACAGGTAGACATCCACCGCGCCGTGCGGCGAGGCGTCTTCGGTGATGGCCTGGACCGAGGTCTCGGGGTGGCCGATCAGCCGGGAGAACGACGTCGCCGGGTCACCGCTGGTCGCCGAGGCGCCGGTGAAGACGGGGTCAGCCCCGTAGTGCGCGCAGATCCGACGCAGCCGGCGCAGCAGCAGCGCGATGTGGGAGCCGAAGATCCCTCGGCAGCTGTGCGCCTCGTCGATGATCACGTAGCGCAGCCGGGCGAAGAACCGGGCCCAGGCGCGATGGTTGGGCAGGATGCCGACGTTGAGCATGTCCGGGTTGGTCAGCACCACATTGGCGTGCTGCCGGACCCAGCGTCGCTCCTGCGGGTCGGTGTCCCCGTCATAGGCGGCGGCGCGGATGCCGCCCTGGGTCCCGGCGGGCCCGGTGGCCTCGGCCAGCTGGGTCAGCGCGTCGAGCTGGTCCGCGGCAAGTGCCTTGGTGGGGGAGAGGTAGAGCATGGTCGTGCCCGCCCCGGGTGCGGTGCCCGATTCGGCGCTCCGGCTCCCGGCTGAGCCTGCTCGGGCGGCGCCGAGGCCCGCCGTCGTCGAGCGTCCGCGTCGGCCCCCGCAGATCTCCGCCAGTCCGGGCAGCTGGGTGCCCAGCGACTTCCCAGAGGCGGTGCCGGTGGCCAGGATCGTATGGTGCCCGGCGTGCAGCGCCTCGGCCGCGCGCACCTGGTGGGTGTAGAGCCCGGTGACCCCCAGCTGCCGGTACCCGGCGCGCAGCTCCTCGGGGACCCACTCCGGCCAGGCCGCAGTGTGCGCCGCACGAGCTGGGAGGGTGCGGACATGGCGCAGCGGACCGGCATCGCCGATCTCTGCCGGCAGACCTGCACGGCGCAGCAGCTCATAGGGGTCCTGATCGGGCATCACCCTCAGGCTACGTCAGGATGGGGCTCGCAGCCCTGCGCCGCCCAGACTCAGGCGCGCTCGCCCAGGGAGCGGATATGTGCCGGGAGCCGGTCGTGGGAGCCGTACATGAAGTGGTTCTCCATCCGTTCGGAGTAACGGCTGGCCTCGGTCTGACGTCCCACCGCCTCGGCGGTCTCCCGGATATGCATCGGGGAGGCGCCGCAGCAGACCCCCAGATAGTGGACGCCCAGCTCGTAGGCCTCCCTGGCGAAGGCGCCGATCTCGTAGCGGTTGGTGAACAGCGGATCCAGCGCGGTGGGGAAGGTCCGGCCGTGCGGGGAGGACACCCCGGCTTGCACATCGGAGAGGTTGAAGAAGGTGGGTTCGCTCGGCGTGGTGCGGTAGGGCACCGGCAGGGCGGCCACATGGCAGGAGACTGCCGCTCGGATCTGACGCAGCCAGGGCATCATGGTGTCCGGTCCGCGGAAACAGTTCAGGCCCACCACATCGGCCCCGGCCTGCTCCAGGCGCTGAGCGGTCTCCACCACGCCAGGTCCATCCGCCATGGCCTCGGCAGCCATCGGTGCCAGGGTCAGCACCACCGGCAGACCGGAGGACCGGGCGACCTCGAGCGCGGTCAGCGCCTCCCCGGCGTAGTAGAAGGTCTCCCCGATGATCAGGTCTGCGCCCTCATCCACCGCCCAGCCGACCATCTCTTCGAACATTCCGCGAACCTCGTCCTGGCGGCTCGGGTCGGCAGGATCCCAGATGTTGGTGTTGGAGATGTTCCCGGCCATCAGGTCACCGGGCCGGGTGTCGGCGACCTCGCGGGCGATGCGCAGCGCCGAGCGGTTCAACGGCTCCAGCAGCTCTTCCTTGCCGATCACTCGCATCTTCTCGCGGTGCCCGTTATAGGTGAACGCCTCGACGATGTCAGAGCCGGCCCGCTGGAAGTCCCGGTGCAGGCTGCGCAGCGCGTCGGGGTTCTCCAGCGACACCTCTGGGACGAACTCCCCGGCGGTGAGGTAGCCGCGCCGCTCGAGTTCGAAGAGGAACCCCTCGGCGCACAGCAGCGGCCCGGCGTCCAGGCGGTCGGTCAGCGGGTTCCCGTTCATGGCGGCTCCTTCGGCGAGTCTGCGGAGCTGCACACCTCAAGAGTCAGGTGAACAATTGAACTTAATGCAGCTGTGCGCCGATGCTACCCGAGGTGCGGCGGGGTGCCTAGTCGTTGAGGTCGTCGAACTGCGAGTGGCTGGGCTGCAGCCGGGATCCGGAGGTCGCACCATAGACGTGGACATCGCCGAGCAGGGTCCAGCCCAGGAACTCGTAGAGCTCCTGGCCGTCCGCGGTGGCCACGAGCAGGCCCTCTTCCACGTCGTGCTCATGGGCGATCGCGATCAGCGCGCGGGTGACGAAGGTCCCCAGGCCCTGGCGACGGTAGTCGTGGTTGGTGTAGATCCGGTCCAGGATGGCGTAGTGCCCCACCGTCGCCACGCGCCCGCGGGCGGCGATCTTGTCCCCGTCGTGCACCGTGAGGCGGGTCCATCCCTCGTGGTCCTCGCGGCTGGTGGTGTATCCCTCCGGGGTGATCGGATCCTCGACGTCCTGAGTCTCCATGTCCACCACCATCAGCTTCTCCTCGTCGCTGATCAGCTGCAGCCCGTCCACCGGGTTCTGGCTCAGCGAGGGCGCACCGGGCTCGGCGATCACGGTGAGCAGCCGAGCGGAGTCCTTGGACACCGCCGAGGCGATCTTGCGCAGATCTGTGTCCTGGGGGGAGTAGAGCACGTACTCCCACTCATCGGAGTCCCCGGAGCGCAGAGCTGAGTGCACGTTGCCCTCGTGCTGGACGTCGTAGTCGTGAGTTCGCGCCCATCCGGTCACCCAATGGCGGACAAGGTCATCGCTGAGCTCAGAAGTCATAGTCCGACCATACAAAGAAAAACCAGTCCACGTGAGAGGACCGGACAACGAGTTCATAAAGATGTTGTTCAGAACTACCCTTGAGAGGTGAGCATGTCCCGGATCGTCCTGTATTACACCTTCATCCCCCTCTCAGACCCGGAAGCGGTCAGACTCTGGCAGCACACGCTGTGCCGGGAGCTCGGCCTGCGGGGCCGGATCCTGATCTCGCCGCAGGGGATCAACGGCACCGTGGGCGGTGAGATCAAGGCGGTCAAACAGTACGTGAAGCAGACCCGGGCCTACGCCCCCTTCGCGGACATGGCCTTCAAGTGGTCCGAGGGTGCAGCAGAGGACTTTCCGCGGCTCTCGGTCAAGGTGCGCCCCGAGCTGGTCGCCTTCGGCGTGCCCGAGGAGATCGAGGTCGATGAGCGCGGCGTCGTCGGCGGCGGTGAGCACCTGCAGCCGCAGCAGGTCCACGACCTGGTGGAGCACAAGCGCTCGCAGGGGGTGGAGGTCGCGTTCTTCGACGGCCGCAACGCCATGGAGGCTCAGATCGGCCGGTTCAAGAACGCCGTGGTCCCGGAGACCGAGACGACTCGGGACTTCATCGCCGAGCTGGACTCCGGAAAGTATGACCATCTCAAGGACCAGCCGGTGGTGACCTACTGCACCGGCGGGATCCGCTGTGAGGTGCTCTCGGCGCTGATGCGTCGGCGCGGCTTCGAGGAGGTCTACCAGATCGACGGCGGGATCGTCCGCTACGGGGAGACTTTCGGGGACCAGGGCCTCTGGGAGGGAGAGCTCTACGTCTTCGATTCCCGGATGAACACCCGCTTCTCCGAGCAGGCGAAGACCCTCGGGCAGTGCGTGTGCTGCTCCGCGGCGACCAGCACCTTCTATAACTGCATGGACCGTGGCTGCTCCACGCTGAAGCTCTACTGCGAGGAACACCGCCACATTCCCGAGACCACCCGCTGCGCGAACTGCCAGGACCGCCTGGAGCAGGACCCCGATGACCCCAACGCCGGAGCCCTGGGAAAGGTGCGCCGCGCATGAGCCGCGCAGACCGTGCCGAGGAGCTTCCCGCGCCGGTGGCCGACCGGGAGCTGATCGCTGCGCTGCGCGCTGACCTGGACGCCGCACGGTTCACCAACGAGAGGATCGCGCAGCTGCTGAGCGCCGACGCGCTCGCCGCGCTGGACCGGGATCAGTTCCTGCCTGCGGAGCTGGAGCTCTCAGAGCTGCTGGCCGCCGAGCCTGCTCCCGACCCCTGCGCGGTGCTCGCCCAGCTCTGGCTGCTCGGGCACCCGATCCCCGCCGGGCAGCTGCAGGCCGCGCTGCCGCAGCTCGGCGTGCAGGGGCTGCGCCGGCTGAACCTGGTGCACCAGGTGTCCGGCGAGCCGCAGCTTGGAGAACGCTACCGCCCCAGTGTTGACCTGCAGCCCTATCAGGCAGAACAGTCCCAGGGACTCACCGATCTCTGGGTGCTCAGCGACCTGCCCGCCGCGCAGCGTCAGGCCGCGCTGCATCCGGAGCATGTGCTCGGCATCGGCGGAGCGAGCCTGACCCTGGCCGCCAGCATCCACCGCGCCCCGGTGCCGCATGCCCTGGAGATCGGGACCGGCTGCGGGATCCAGCTGCTGCACCTGCTCGATCACGCCGAGCACGTGGTCGCCACAGACCTCAGCCCACGCGCCCTGGCCTTCACCGAGTTCAACTTAGCTCTCAACGCGCCTGCGCTGGACCTGGACCCGGAGGACCTCGGTGCCCGCGTGGAGCTCATCCAGGGCAGCCTGTTGGAACCGGTGGCCGGACGCAGATTCGACCTGATCGTCTCCAACCCGCCTTTCGTGATCACCCCGCGCACCGCGGATGAGCAGACACAGGCCCGCTACACCTACCGCGACGGCGGCCGGGCCGGGGATGAGCTGATGGCGGAGCTGATCTCCGGACTGCCCGAGCACCTGACCGACTCCGGAACCGCGCAGCTGCTGGGCAACTGGGAGATCCAGGACCAGCAGGCATGGGACGCGCGACCCCGCCTGTGGTGTGAACAGCTCCCGGCAGAGATGGACGCCTGGTTCATCCAGCGCGACCGGCAGGAGGGCTCGCAATACGCCGAGACCTGGCTGCGCGACGCCTCCACGCAGCGCGACCCCGAGCAGTACCGCCAGGGCTACACCGCGTATCTGCAGGACTTCGGCTCCCGCTCGGTGCTCGCCGTGGGATTCGGGATGATCTTCCTGCGCCGGCGCGGCGCAGACCAGGCCGAGAACCTGCCCTGGAGGAGATTCGAGGAGCTCACCGGGCCCGTGGAGCAGCCGCTGGGACCGGTCATCGGTGCGACCGCCGCCCGGGCCCAGCGCGCCGCCGCGAACCCTGAGGCGGTGTTCGAGACGGCGCTGTGCGTGGGCGCCGATGTCACCGAGGAGCGCCACCAGCGCTTCGGCGCTGCCCACCCCGAGGTGATCCTGGCACGTCAGGGCTCGGGGCTGCGCCGCAGCCGTCCCGTCTCCAGCGCCGCGGCGGGTCTGCTGGGCGCCTCCGACGGGGAGTATCAGACCGGAGCGCTGATCACCGCGGTCGCGTCACTGACCGCTGCCGAGGCTGAAGACCAGGAGGATCTCGAGCAGGCGCTGCGCCGTGAGGTCCTCGAGCTCTACGTGGAGGGCTACCTCAGGGAGTCTTGATTCCCCGGCCTCGACGTGTTCTGCTCGCTGATATATTGAGCACTCGACGGCCAGCCCACTGCTGAGCGCCCGAAGCTGCACCGCAAGAAGTCCCTCAAGGAGATCAGTGCCCGAAGGCAAGAAACTCGTCATCGTCGAGTCCCCGGCGAAGTCCAAGTCCATCGCCAAGTATCTCGGCGATGAGTTCATCGTGGACGCCTCCGCCGGGCATATCCGTGACCTGCCACAGCCCTCCGAGCTGCCCACGGACATGAAGAAGGGCCCCTTCGGACGGTTCGCGGTGAACCCCGACGACGGCTTCGCGCCCTACTACGTGATCTCTGACTCCAAGAAGAAGAAGGTCACCGAGCTCAAGCGTGCGCTGAAGGAAGCCTCTGAGCTCTACCTCGCCACTGACGCCGACCGCGAGGGTGAAGCCATCGCCTGGCACCTGCTGCAGGTGCTTAAGCCCAAGGTCCCGGTCTACCGGATGACCTTCACCGAGATCACCAAAGAAGGCATCACACGGGCGCTGCAGAACGTGCGCCAGATCGACGACGACCTCGTCGACGCGCAGGAGACCCGACGCATCCTGGACCGGCTCTACGGCTACGAGATCTCCCCGGTGCTCTGGCGCAAGGTCGGCAAGGGCCTCTCCGCAGGCCGTGTGCAGTCCGTGGCCACCCGGCTGGTGGTCGAGCGCGAGCGCGAACGCATGGCCTTCATCCCGGCAGGCTACTGGGACCTCTCCGGCAGCTTCGCCACCGCCGCCGGTGAGGAGTTCACCGCCAAGCTCAACGCCGTGGACGGCGCCCGGGTGGCCACCGGATCGGACTTCAACGACCGTGGCGAGCTGAAATCCACCCGGTCCAAGACCGAGGTCAGCGTCCTGGACCGGGAGGCCGCGGAGGCCCTCGCGGAGGGACTGACCCAGGCGCAGTTCACCGTGGACTCGGTGGATGACAAGCCCTACTCGCGCCGCCCGCAGCCCCCGTTCATCACCTCCACGCTGCAGCAGGAGGCCTCCCGACGGCTGCGCTTCTCCTCCCGGGCGACGATGCAGGTGGCGCAGCGGCTCTACGAGAACGGCTACATCACCTACATGCGTACCGACTCGGTGACGCTCTCCACCGAGGCGATCACCGCGGCTCGCCGGCAGATCACCGAGCTCTACGGCTCCGATCACGTGCCCTCCAGCCCGCGGCACTACGCCAAGAAGAACGAGACCGCACAGGAGGCGCACGAGGCGATCCGCCCTTCGGGGGATCACTTCCGCACCCCCGGCCAGGTCGCCCAGGAACTCTCCAAGGATGAGTTCAAGCTCTACGAGCTGATCTGGAAGCGCACCGTCGCCTCCCAGATGGCCGACGCCAAGGGCTTCACCGCCTCGGTCCGGCTCAGCGCCCAGGTCTCCGAAGGAGCCCAGGCCGGGACCACCGCCACCTTCGGCGCCTCCGGCACCGTGATCACCTTCCCCGGGTTCCTCGCCGCCTATGAGGAGGTCCGTGAGAGCTCCGCAGAGGACGAGGACGCCAAGGCCGGCAAGACCGATAAGCGGCTCCCCAAGATCGAGACCGGGGAGCGCCTGACCGGGCGCGACGTCCAGGCCAAGGGCCATGAGACGACCCCGCCGGCGCGCTACACCGAGGCCACGATCGTCGCGGAGCTGGAGAAGCGCGAGATCGGACGTCCCTCCACCTATGCGCCGACGATCTCGACCATCATGGACCGCGGCTACGTCACCAAGCGCGGGTCGGCGCTGATCCCCTCCTGGACCGCGTTCAGCGTGATCCGCCTGCTGGAGGAGCACTTCGGCCGGTACGTGAACTACGACTTCACGGCTCGCATGGAAGAAGACCTGGACCAGATCGCCCGCGGCGAGCTTCAGCGCGAGGCATGGCTGCAGGGCTTCTACTTCGGCGCCGAAGACGGCGTCGAAGGGCTCAAGCACGTCGTGGAGAACCTCGGGGAGATCGACGCCCGGGCGATCAACTCCATCGAGATCGCTCCCGGAGTGAACCTGCGGGTGGGTCGCTACGGCCCCTACCTGGAGCGGCCGAACCCCGATGGCGTGGTCAACGCCGAGGGAGAGCTCGAGCCCCAGCGTGCGAACCTGCCCCAGGACCTGGCCCCCGACGAGCTCACCTCCGCCAAGGCCGAGGAGCTCTTCGAACAGGCCCAGCACTCCGGGCGGGTGCTCGGCACCGATCCGGAGACCGGTCGCGAGATCGTCGCGAAGGACGGACGATACGGCCCCTACGTCACCGAGGTCATCGAAGAGCTGACCGAGGCCCAGCTCGAAGAGCATATGGCGGCGATGCCGACCGAGTACTACAAGAACGGCAAGCCCAAGCCGAAGAAGAAGCCGGCCAAGGTCAAGCCCCGGACCGGTTCGCTGCTCTCGGACATGACGCTGGAGACCGTGACGCTGGAGCAGGCGCTGCGCCTGCTCTCGCTTCCACGCGTGGTCGGCGTCGACGAGGACGGCGAGGAGATCACGGCGCAGAACGGCCGCTTCGGCCCCTACCTGAAGAAGGGCTCGGATTCGCGCTCCCTGGAGACCGAGGACCAGATGTTCTCGATCACCCTCGAGGAGGCGAAGGCCATCTACGCCCAGCCCAAGCAGCGCGGCCGGCGGGCCGCGGTGCCGCCGCTTGCCGAGTTCGGCGCCGATCCGACCTCCGAGAAGCAGGTGGTGGTCAAGGACGGCCGCTTCGGCCCCTACGTCACCGACGGGAAGACCAACGTGACGGTCCCGCGCAGCGTCTCACTCGAGACGCTGACCAAGGAGCACGCGTACTCGCTGCTCGCCGAGAAGCGAGCCGCAGGCCCGAAGAAGCCCGCGGCCAAGAAGCCCGCGGCCAAGAAGCCCGCTGCGAAGAAGGCTCCGGCCAAGAAGAAGGCACCAGCCAAGAAGACCACCGCGAAGACCGGATCCTAGTCAAGGAGTCACCTGATGCGTCTGGGCGTGCTGGATATCGGTTCGAACACCGTGCACCTGTTGCTGGTCGATGCTCACCTCGGAGCCAAGCCCGAGGCCTTCGCCTCCCATAAACGACCGCTCTCCCTGGTCAAGCACCTCGACGAGCAGGGAGCGATCACCGAAGAGGGCCAGCGCGAGCTCACCGGCTTCATCGCGGAGGCCGCGCGCTTCGCCGCCCGGCACCGCGCCGAAGACCTGCTCTCGTTCTGCACCTCCGCACTGCGCGAGGCCGCGAACGGGGAGGCGGTGCTTCAACGGGTGGCTGCTGAGACCGGTGTGGAGCTCACCGAGCTCAGCGGCGCTCAGGAGTCGGCGATGACCTTCTTCGCGGCCCGGCGCTGGCGCGGCTGGAGCGCCGGGGACATCCTGAACTTCGACATCGGGGGCGGTTCCTTCGAGATCGCCTACGGTCGCGACGAGCTGCCCTCCACGGCGGTCTCGGTGCCGCTGGGAGCAGGACGACTCACCCGGGACTGGCTGGGCGAGGACCCGCCCAGCAAGGATCAGGTCAAGGCGTTGAAGAGCTATGTCCGCGAGGAGCTCGAGGCGGCGCGCCGCGAGTTCCCGACCCTGAGCGGACATACCGAGGTGCTCGCCACCTCGAAGACCTTCCGCTCGCTGGCTCGGATGACCGGTGCCGCACCCTCCGCGGAGGGCCCCTATGTGCCTCGAGGCCTGGCCTACGCCGAGCTGAAGCCGCTGGTGAAGCGCCTGGCGACGATGAGCGCGGCGGAACGGGCAGAGCTTCCCGGGGTCTCCACCCTGCGCGCCCGACAGGTCTTCGCCGGGGCGCTGGTGGCCGAGCAGGCGATGAAGGTCTTCGGCATCGAGACGCTGCAGATCTGCCCCTGGGCGCTGCGCGAGGGACTGATCCTGCGTCGGCTGGACTCGCTGGTCCGCGAGGGAGCCGTGGCTGTGCCCACCGCCCCCGGCGTGGGACACGTCAACCTCGCCCGCGAGCTGCGCAAGCCCTCCCGCGGCGAGATCCCCGGAGGACGGCCGTTGGCGGCGGCGGTGGAACATGCCCACTGAAGACGTCCAGCCGCGCCCGCCCCACGAGCTGCCCCGGATTCCCGTGGCGCTCTCCACCTCCTCGGTCTACCCGATGGGAGTCGCGGAGGGATTCTCCATCGCGGACGACCTCGGCTACGACGGCATGGAGGTCATGGTGACCCACCGCAGCGAGTCGCAGCAGGCCTCCACGCTCAACGAGCTCTCCTGGCGCTTCGGCCTGCCGATCATGGCCATCCACGCTCCGACCCTGCTGCTCACCCAGCAGGTCTGGGGCTCCGCCTGGGAGAAGCTCAAGCGCAGCGCCGCACTCGCGCAGGAGGTCGGGGCCGGCGTCGTCGTCGCACACCCGCCCTTCCGCTGGCAGGTCGGCTACGCCGAAGGCTTCGCCGAGGGGATCGAGCAGCTGGAGCAGGAGACCGGCGTGCTCTTCGCCGTGGAGAACATGTACCCGTGGCGGGCCGGGACCCGGGAGGCCACCATGTACCTTCCGCACTGGGACCCGGTGGACCAGCCCTACCCCCACGTGACCTGGGACTTCTCCCACGCAGCCACGGCTGAGGCCGACTCGCTGGAAGCGGTCCGCGCCCTGGGGCAGCGACTGCGCCATGTGCACCTGACCGACGGCTGGTCCAACGGCTTCAAGGACGACCACCTCATCCCCGGCCAGGGAGAACAGCGGGTGGCCGAGGCCATGGAGCTGCTGGCTCGTCCGGACTTCGCCGAGACCGGCTTCAACGGCGTCGTCGCCGTGGAGGTCGCCACCCGCACCGCCCGCAACGTCGGAGATCGCGAGCGCTGGCTCGCCGAATCCCTGGCCTTCGCCCGCACCCACCTCGGCCAGGAGTGACGATGCCCACCAATACCAGCACCAGCACTCCCGCCGCGCCGCAGATCGCGATGCTCGGCCTGGGCTCCATGAACGGGGCGATCCTGGCGGGTCTGCTGGAGTCGACGGTGACCCCGGAGCAGGTCCAGGCCACGACCCGCAGCGCCGCCACCGCCGGGGAGCGCGCGGCCCACTATGGGATCCGGGTGCTCGCCGAGCAGGACGACGCCGAGGCCAACCGGCGCGCCGCCGCCGAGGCCGACATCGTCTTCCTCGGGGTCAAGCCGCACCGCATCCTCGATCTCGCCGCAGAGATCGCCGAGGCGCTGAAGCCGCAGGCCGTGGTGGTCTCCGTGGCGGCCGCGATCAGTGTCGAGATGCTCGAGGCCGCACTGCCCGCGGGTCAGCCGGTGATCCGGTCGATGCCGAACACCCCGCTCTCGGTGGGGCTCGGCGTGGTCGGGCTGGTCCCGGGCAGCCACGTCAGCCCAGCAGACACCGAGACGGTGGCTGAGCTGCTCGGTGCCAGCGGTGCGGTGCATGTCATCGAAGAGTCGCAGATCGACGCGCTCACCGGGATCTCCGGCTCCGGGCCCGCCTATGCCTTCTACCTCGCTGAACAGATGGCGCGGGCCGGGGAGGAGCTGGGACTGGATCCGGCGCTGGCCGCGGATCTGGCCGCCCAGACCATCTACGGAGCCGGAAAGATGCTGGTGCAGCACCAGTCAGCCGGCACCGCCGACGCCGCGGGGCTGCGCCAGGCGGTCTGCTCACCGAACGGGACCACCGAGCGCGCCATCGACGCCTTCGACGAGCACGGGCTGCCTGCGGCCGTCCGCGCCGCCGTCAACGCCAGCGCGCGCCGCTCGGCGGAGATCACCGATGAGCTCCGCAGCGCAGACTGAGTCCGGCACGGGCCGCCGGACCGGGCCCTGGACCTATCTGAAGCGGTGGCTCGGGCGACTCACCGGAACCTCGCCGGCGCGAGCGGCCATGCTGATCTTCGGGGTGACCATCGCCGTGTTCGCCTCGCTGCTGAACATGCCCTGGGCCACCGCCTCGGGCTCCTCGGCGACCTTCCACGATGCGCTCTTCGTGGCCACCTCTGCGGTGACCGTCACCGGGCTCACCCCGGTGAACACCGCTGAGCACTGGTCCTTCGCCGGTGAGCTGGTGATCCTGATCGGGATCCAGGTCGGCGGCCTGGGCATCATCACCATCGCAGCGCTGCTGGCGATCTCGGTGACCCGCAACCTCGGGCTGCGGACCCGGCTGGTGGCCCAGGAGGGCGGCATCTCCACCGGATCGATGGGGGAGACCGGCCAGGTCATCCGAACCGTCGTGATCTGCTCCGCGGTGGTGGAGGCGCTGCTGATGCTGGTGCTGATTCCGCGCTTCATCCAGATCAACGGAGACATCTCCAGCGGTGTCTGGGACGGCACCTTCTACGCCATCTCCGCATTCAACAACGCCGGCTTCGTGGCGCACGCCGAGGGCTTCGCCGGCTTCGGCAACGACCCGGTGGTCATCTGGACCATCATGGTCGGGGTCTTCCTGGGCAGCCTGGGCTTCCCGGTGCTCTTCATGCTCTGGACCAACCGCTGGCACGTCCGGCGCTGGAACCTGCACACCAAGCTGACCCTGGAGGTGACGCTGCTGCTCATGGTGATCGGCGCGGTGCTCTACGGGGTCATGGAATGGTCCAACAGCTCCACCATCGGCGATATGAGCGTCGCGGAGAAGCTGCAGAACTCGCTCTTCGCCTCGGTGAACATGCGCTCCGGAGGGTTCTCGGTGGTCGAGTCGAACCTGCAGAACTCCGAGACCATGCTGATCTCAGACGCGCTGATGTTCGCCGGCGGCGGGTCCGCCTCCACCGCCGGAGGCATCAAGGTCACCACCATCGCGGTGATCTGGCTGGCATTCCTGGCCGAGGCCCGCGGCGACACCGAGTCCACCGCACACGGACGCACCATCCCACCCTCGGCGGTGCGGGTGGCTGTCTCGGTGGTGGCCATGGGTGCGACCCTGGTGCTGATCTCCACCGTCTGGCTGATGTACATCACCGGACTCGACATGGGACGCCCGCTCTATGAGTCGGTCTCCGCCTTCGCCACCGTGGGTCTCACCAGCGGGCTCACCGAGGACCTGCCGCCGGAGGGGCTCTACGTGCTCGCCGCGCTGATGTTCGCCGGCCGCGTCGGGATCATCACCTTCGCCGCCTCGCTGACCGTGCGTCAGCGCAGCCGGGTCCGCTACCGCTACCCCGAGGGTCGTCCGATGATCGGCTGAGGTCCCCCTGGAATCCGGGCGGATCCCCGGAAGCGGGGCGTCTTCCCGGTGCCGCCGGGGTGAGTCCGGGGGTTTACCCTGGAGTCAGCACTTCAAGACTCGGCTCCGCAGGGCCGAGCAGCCTCTTCGCGGAAAAGGACGCATTCGTGGCCAAGCTGAACCCCCAGAGCAACAAGCCGGTCCTGGTCGTGGGCCTCGGCCGCTTCGGCATCGCCTTGAGCAACCAGCTCGTGAGCCAGAACAAGGAAGTTCTCGCCGTGGAGCGGGACCGCAGCCTGGTCCAGAAGTACGCCGACATGCTCACCCATGTGGTCGAGGCCGATGCCACCGATATCGAGGCGCTGCGTCAGGTCGGTGCCCAGGAGTTCGACTCCGCCGTCGTCGGCGTCGGCACCTCCATCGAATCCTCGGTGCTGATCGCCGCGAACCTGGTCGATCTGGGGGTGAGCCAGGTCTGGGCCAAGGCGATCAATCCGACCCACGGCAAGATCCTCACCCGGATCGGGTGCCACCATGTGATCTACCCGGAGCATGACGCCGGGGTCCGCGCCGCGCACCTGGTCTCGGGTCAGATGCTGGACTTCATCAAGTTCGACGACGACTTCGCGATCGTGAAGATGCGCCCGCCGCGCGAGCTGCACGGGAAGACCATCGACCAGTGCCAGCCCCGGCGCCGGCACAAGGTCAACGTGGTGGGTGTGAAGTCACCGGGAAAGGACTTCGTCTACGCCCAGCCCGACACCCTGGTCTCCGCAGGAGACACCATCATCGTCTCCGGAGACGTCTCCCAGCTGGAGTATTTCGCCGACCACGCCTGAGGAGGCCACCCGTGGGAGAACTTCCTGTCGCTCTCGTATGGGACGAGGCGCTGCTCGAGTACCGCTTCAACTCCGACCACCCCATGGATCCGGTGCGGCTGGACCTCACCGCCCGGCTGTGCCGGGAGTTC
Source organism: Nesterenkonia sandarakina (assembly GCF_014138825.1). Lineage (NCBI taxonomy): Bacteria > Bacillati > Actinomycetota > Actinomycetes > Micrococcales > Micrococcaceae > Nesterenkonia > Nesterenkonia sandarakina. The sequence goes on from NZ_JACJIH010000001.1 coordinate 2,606,111, forward strand.
GGCCTCTTCGACGGCGCGCACGTGCAGCGCCTGGAGACCGGGATCGCCTCGGACGCCGTGCTGGGCACGGTGCACTCGGGCGACTACGTCAGCGCCGTGAAGAACGCCGCCGAGCGCGGGCACGCCTCGGAAGATCACGGTCTCGGCACCGAGGACACCCCGGTGTTCAGCGAGATCCATCTCGGTGCGGCCCGCATCGTCGACGGCACCCGGCAGTGCGCCCAGGCGCTGGTGGAGGGATCCGCGGTGCGTGCGCTGAACTTCGCCGGAGGGATGCATCATGCCGCGAGATCCCGGGCGGGTGGCTTCTGCGTCTATAACGACTCCGCGGTGGCCATCGCGCTGCTGCTCGAGCAGGGCACCCGCCGAGTGGTCTACATCGATGTGGACGCCCATCACGGCGACGGCACGCAGGACATCTTCTACGACGATCCCCGCGTGATGACCATCTCGATCCATCAGACCGGGGTTGCGCTCTACCCGGGCACCGGGTTCCCCAACGAGACCGGAGGGCCCGGCGCCGAGGGCTCCGCCGTGAACATCGCGCTGCCGGAGAACACCGGCGACGCCGGCTGGCTGCGCGCCTTCCACGCGGTCATCCCGCAGCTGGTGGCGGCCTTCGAGCCCGAGGTCATCGTCTCCCAGCACGGCTGCGACTCGCACCGCGATGACCCGCTGTCTGATCTGCAGCTCAGCGTGGACGCGCAGCGGCAGAGCGCGCTGGACATCGCCCACCTCGCCGATGAGCACTGCGAAGGGCGCTGGATCGCCACCGGCGGCGGCGGCTACGCCGTGCACACCGTGGTCCCGCGCAGCTGGACCCATCTGACCAGTGTGATCGTGGGGGCGCCGCTCTCCCTGAAGACCCCGGTGCCGGGGTCCTGGCGGGACTATGTGCGTGAGCGCTACCAGGTGCTCATACCGGAGACCATGGGCGACGACGCCGAGCTGTGGTGGCGCTCCTGGGAGCTCGGCTACGACCCATCCGATGCCGTGGATCGCGCGGTGATGCAGACCCGCAAGGAGATCTTCCCGCTCTACGGCCTCGACCCCTGGTTCGACTGATCCTGGGCGGATCCGCCGATTCTGTGCCAGCAGGGCGTTGCGGCTACACTGTTCCGAGACCTTTTTCTCGTTGTTTACCTACAGACAAGGACTGCACCCCATGGGCTCAGTGATCAAGAAGCGCCGCAAGCGCATGGCGAAGAAGAAGCACCGCAAACGTCTGCGGAAGACTCGTCACCAGCGCCGCAACAAGAAATAAGACTTCTTGGACGCGTGAAGAAACCCCGGCAGCCCACAGGCGGCCGGGGTTTCTTCGTCGGATCAGGAAACCACCGAGAGGGGAGGACCCGTCATGGGTCACACGGTCGAGGTCGAGGTGCTCACCAAGCAGGGCTGCCACCTCTGCGAAGAGGCTGTGGCGGTCACCCGCGAAGCCTGCGCGGAGTTCTCCGTGACATTCATCGAACACGACATCACCGAGGACGCGACGCTGCTGGCCAGCTTCGCCGAGGAGATCCCGGTGCTGCGCATCGATGGGCGGGTCAGGGACTTCTGGCGCATCGACCCGCAGCGTCTGCGACGGCTGCTCCGAGAGGCCACTGCGGGGTCCTGAGGACAATCAGCCCCCGGACACGAAGAAGGACCCACCTCATCGTGAAGTGGGTCCTTCTTCGTGTCACTGAGCCTCAGTGGCCCTCGTCGTCTGGATCGTGGTGCGCTGCGCCGCTGCCCCAGGTGTCCGGACCATGCACGAGGTGCTCGGCCATGGACTCGTCGAAGCCGTTGGGGAGCAGGTGCCGGTACTCCGGGAGGACCCCGTCGAAGACCGAGGCCATGATCTGCTCGGACTCGCCGTCCACGCTGACGGTGATCTCATGCATCTCGCCGGGATCGCCCTGGAAGGACTCCACGACGAGCTCCTCGTCGAGCTCCAGGGAGACCTTCTCGCCGGCCGGAAGCGTCGCGGAGAAGCTCTCGCCGTCGACGTCGAGCTCCACCTCGACGTCCTCGGCGCCGCTGTTGATGATCGAGCCCATCGCCCGGGCGGGGTTGCCGGCCTCGTCGGTGACGAAGGCCATGTGGCGGAACTGCACGTTCTCGACGTCGGCGCGGGTGCCGTCGGAGGCGGCGTACTGCTGAGTGGTGGCTTGGTAGTTGACGGCGCTGCAGCCGCTGGCGCCCAGGAGCGCGGCAGCTGCCACAGAGACCGCTGCCAGGCGGCGGGTCTTATCGGCTGAGAACTTCACGGGGAGAGTCTCCTCACGGGCTTGGGGCGATGCAGATCAGCTCCAGGGTACGCGGTGTCGGTGCCCGGAGATCGGTGTGCGTCGCAGATGTCGTCCACGTCAGCGCGGAAATCCTCGCCTTCGTGTCGGTCTGAACTGAGCACAATTCTACAGGATGTCGAAATCAGATGGCGGCGAACCCTATGTGGTGACGGCGCAGGCGCCCCGGTGCGACACGCGGAGCCGATTGTGACGCGTGATAAACTTGAGGTCGGGAAAGGGGAATCATTACATGAATTTTGAGGTCGGCGAGACGGTCGTATACCCACACCACGGTGCGGCGACGATTGAAGAAGTGAAGACCCGCACCATTCGCGGCGAGGAGAAGATGTACCTCAAGCTCAGGGTCTCCCAGGGAGACCTGACCATCGAGGTGCCAGCAGACAACGTGGACCTGGTCGGTGTGCGTGATGTCGTCGGTGCAGAAGGTCTGGAGCACGTCTTCGACGTGCTGCGTGCCGAGTACACCGAGGAGCCCACCAACTGGTCGCGCCGGTACAAGGCGAACCTTGAGAAGCTCGCCTCCGGCGATGTGAACAAGGTGGCCGAAGTAGTGCGTGACCTGTGGCGGCGCGAGAACGATCGCGGTCTCTCCGCCGGGGAGAAGCGCATGCTGGCCAAGGCCCGGCAGATCCTGGTCTCTGAGCTGGCGCTGGCGAAGAAGCTCGACGAGGAGGACGCCGCAAAGCTCCTCGACGAGATCCTTGATCAGGCCCCGACGGCTGCAGAGCCCGAGAAGGTCGCCGAGTAGATATGAGCCAGGTGGGACCACAGGTCGCACCGGCAGCCAGGGAAGCTCCTCAGGGAGCCCCGTCGATGAATCGCCCGGACGCCGGGACAGGGACACCTGTCGCAGCGCGCCGGGCGATCATCGTTGTGGCCGCCGGCAGCGGAGAGCGGCTTGGCCGCGGCATACCGAAAGCCTGCGTGGAACTGGCGGGACGCCCGATCCTCGCCCATGTGATGCAGCGCCTCCAGGAACTCACCCAGGGCCCCATGAACCGAGGCGGGACGGCTCCAGGCCCGGAGACTCCAGACCCAGAGGCTCCGGGCCTGGACGCCGTGGTGCTCGTGCTGCCTGCGGATAGGAGCAGCGTCGAGACGCTCACCGCCGTGGGGGAGCAGTTCCGCACCGCCACGGGGGTCCCTGTCCACGTCACCCGGGGCGGCGCCAGCAGATCCTCCTCGGTGCGCGCCGGAGTCCATGAGCTGCTGCGCGCGGCAGCGGGCACGTGGGATCCTGCGTCCACCTCGGTGCTGATCCAGGACGCCGCCCGGGCGATGACCCCGGCGGGCGTCTATGAGACGGTGTTCGCCGCCGTGGAGGCAGGCGCCCCCGCCGTCGTCCCGGCTCTGCGGGTCACCGACACCATCAAGCGGGTGCACACCGAGCCTGGCGAGTCCACCGGTGCGGAGACGGTCCTCGAGACGGTGCCGAGGTCCGAGCTGCGCGCGGTGCAGACCCCGCAGGGCTTCACCCTTCAGCTGCTGCAGCGGGCCTTCGACTTCATCGGAGACCTCCCGGACGCCCAGGCGGAGACGCTGACCGATGAGGCCATGATCGCTGAGGCCATGGGAGTCGAGGTCGCTGTGGTGCCTGGTTCCGAGCAGGCCGTGAAGATCACCAGCCCTTCCGATCTCGCGGCGGCCGAGTCGCTGATCCAGACCACCGGCGCCTCGGCCCAGCCGGTGCTCCCGCGGGTGGGGATCGGGCACGACGTCCATGGCTTCGCCCCGGAGGACCAGCCGAGGGACCTCTGGCTGGCGGGGCTGTACTGGCCGGGCCAGCAGGGACTGACCGGACACTCCGACGGCGACGCCGTGGCCCACGCCTGCTGCGACGCGCTGTTCAGCGCCGCTGGCCTGGGCGATCTCGGCGTGCACTTCGGGGCAGACACCATCGGCACCGCCCGCCCGGAGCTCGAAGGCGCCTCGGGGGCGCAGCTGCTGGCCGAGGCCGCGCGCATCCTGGCCCGGGAGGGCTTCGGCATCGGCTCGATCGCGGTGCAGTTTGTGGGGCAGCGCCCCAAGTTCGGCCCGCGCCGAGCTGAGGCGCAGCAGGTGCTCAGCGCCGCGGCAGGAGCGCCGGTCGCGATCAGCGCCACGACCTCGGACGGACTGGGCTTCACCGGGCGCGGCGAGGGCATCCTGGCCACCGCCACCGCTGTGGTCTACACGCTGCGAACCGAGGACCGGATAGGCTGAGCGCGTGGGACTGCGACTCTATGACACCAAGACGGCGACCGTGCGGGATTTCGAGCCCCTGGAACCGGGACGGGTGTCCCTGTACTACTGCGGCGCCACCGTCCAGGGGCGTCCCCACGTCGGGCACGTGCGATCAGCGGTGGCCTTCGACATTCTGATCCGTTGGCTCGAACACAGCGGCTTCGATGTGCTCAGCGTCCGCAACGTCACCGACATCGACGACAAGATCCTGGAGAAGTCGGCCCAGTCCCACCTGCCAGAACATGCCGCGACCCCGGACTACCCGGCGCAGGAGCCCTGGTTCGCCCTGGCGTACCGCTTCGAGCAGGCGTTTCATCAGGCCTATGACGCGCTCGGAGTAAAGCGCCCACGCTACGAGCCGCGTGCGACCGGGCATATGACCGAGATGTTCGCGCTGATCCAGCGGCTGATCGACGCCGGGCATGCCTACCCGGCCCAAGACGGCTCCGGCGACGTGTACTTCGATGTCCGCTCCTGGCCCCGCTATGGGGAGCTGACCCATCAGCGGGCCGAGGACATGCAGGACGCGGCCGACGCCGACGCACGGGGCAAGCGCGATCCCCGCGACTTCGCACTGTGGAAGGGCCACAAGTCCAGCGACCCGGTGACCGCCCGTTGGGACGCGCCCTGGGGCGCCGGGCGTCCCGGTTGGCACGTGGAGTGCTCCGCGATGGCGACCAAGTACCTCGGCAGCCGCTTCGACATCCATGGTGGCGGCCTGGACCTGCGCTTCCCGCACCACGAGAACGAGCTGGCGCAGTCCGCGGCCGCGGGCGACGATTTCGCACGCTTCTGGCTGCACAACGGGATGGTCACCTACGCCGGAGAGAAGATGTCCAAGTCCCTGGGCAACACCATCGCACCGGAGGAGATGCTCGCCGCGGCCCGACCGCGCGCAGTGCGCTACTTCCTGGGGCAGGCGCACTACCGCTCCCAGCTGGACTACCGACCCACCTCCCTGCAGGAGGCCCAGTCAGCGGTCGAACGGGTCGAGACCTTCCTGGCTCGTGCCCAGCGCAGCCTCGGAGACCAGGACCTGGGCGGTGGTCAGACCGTGCCCGAGGCCTTTGCCGCGGCGATGAACGACGACCTCAACGTTCCCCAGGCGCTGGCGGTGCTGCATGAGAGTGTGCGGGCCGGCAACACCGCGCTCGACGCCGGGGACACCGAAGCTATGACCCGCAGCGCGGCAGCCGTGAGCACCATGATGCGGGTGCTCGGACTCAGCGATGTCCCCGAAGCCGGGGAGTCGGGCAGCTCTGAGGCCGAAGAGTCTCTGGCTGAGCTGGTCGAGGCGCTGCTCAATGAGCGTGTGCAGGCGAAGTCCGCCAAGGACTACGCCCGCGCCGACGCTCTGCGCGACCGGCTCACCGATGCCGGGATCGCGCTGGAAGACTCCAAAGATGGAACCCGCTGGGCGCTTGCCCGGACGGGTTCGACCACCAGCCCCGCCACTGGGGCGAGGAAAGGCTGATCATGGCAAGAGATTCACGGCCCAAGTCGGCCGCGATCCGACGAGAGAAGAAGGGCCCCCAGACCGGGTCCGGCGGTCAGGGGCGGCGCGCGCTGCGCGGCAAGGGCCCCACGCCGAAGGCCGAGGACCGGGTGTATCACAAGGCGCACCGGCAGAAGATGCTCGCCGAACGGGCGGCCACCAAGTCCAGCAGCAACTCACCGCGCCAGCGCGGCTCCGGGTTCGGCGCCGAGGACATGGTCGCCGGACGCAACTCGGTGCTCGAGGCGCTGCGCGAACGAGTCCCTGCCAAGGAACTCCACGTCGCCACGGACGTCGAGTCCGACGGTCGGGTCCGCGAGGCTCTGCAGTTCGCCGCCGAGGCCGGTGTGCGGGTCCGCGAGGTCACTCGCCGCCACCTCGACAACGCCACCGGGGGAGCGGTCCACCAGGGACTCGCGCTGCTGCTGGAGCCCTATGACTACCTCGACGCGCTGGATCTGGCCGAGGACGAGCTGGAACGCGCGGCCAAGGGACACATCGCCCACCAGCCGCTGTTCCTGGCGTGCGACTCGATCACCGATCCGCGCAACCTGGGCGCGATGCTGCGCGCCGCCTCCGCATTCGGCGCCCACGGGGTGCTGATCCCGGAACGGCGCAGCGCCGGGGTGACCGCCACGACCTGGAAGACCTCTGCGGGAGCCGCGGCACGGATCCCCGTGGCACGGGCGAAGAACCTCACCCAGACGCTGAAGGAGGCGAAGCAGCTCGGATACTTCGTGCTCGGCCTCGACGGCGGGGGCGATATCTCGCTCCAAGACATCGAACTCGCCCAGGAGCCGGTGATCATCGTGGTCGGCTCCGAAGGCAAGGGACTCTCTCGCCTGGTCCGTGAGACCTGCGACCAGATCGTCTCCATCCCGATCACCTCGGCCACCGAGTCGCTGAACGCCTCCATGGCGGTGGGCATCAGCCTCTACGAGATCGCGATGCGGCGCCAGGGGGCTCAGCGGTAGATGCGCAGCTTCCGAGGCGAGGAGCAGCCAGGGTTCCTGGATCTGGTGGGGACCTGGCTGTCCCAGCAGTCCTGGTTCAAGGCTGCACCAGGTCGCCGCGTGATCACCCGCGTCGGTGGTCTGCGGCTTCCCGCCCCGGAGGGTGAGCCCGACCAGAGGGTGCACCTGGAGCTGCATGTCTTTCTGGTGGAGCACGCCGCCGGCCAGGAGCGGCTCGCGGTGCCGATGGCGCTGCGCAGCAGGCCCTCCGCGCTGGCCGGTAAGGCCGCATTCATCGGTCGCCTTCGCGCAGCTGATGGAGACCTCTGGGTCTACGACGGCGCACACGATCGTGCCTTCCTGGCAGCCATCCACGAGATGGTCCGCCGCGGACAGGGCAGCCGCAATGGGCGCTCCCGCGGCCAGGCCTTCGAGGACTTCGCCGACTGGCCCGCCTTCAGCGCCACCTTGCAGCGCACGGTGCTCGAGCCGCCCACCGCAGCGATGACTCGCACTGCGATCACCCTCGAGGCCGGCACCGGGCAGGACCAGCGCACCATCATCGACTTCCCCCGCAGACCAGATCAGCGCTCCGGTGCCCTGGACACCGTGGTGCGGATGGGACGCACGGGCAGCCGCACGGTCTCTCGCGTTCTGGGAGTGGTCACTGGAACCTGGCCCGAGGCGGACTCCGAAGCGGCGGAGCAGCCGTGGGTCTCCTGTGACCTCGGCGTCATCCGTGAAGCCTCTCTTGGTGCCCCGGCTGCCTCGGCCCAGGTGGATGCCGCGCTGCTCGAAGCATCGGACTTCCAGAGCGAAGCTGAACAGATCGGGCGCACCCTCGGGAACTTCCACGCTGATCTGGCCGGGACCTTCGGGGCCTATCCGCAGACGGATCAGCAGCGCATGAACACGATCGACCAGGCCGTGGCAGCGCTGGAGCACAGCTGGTCCCAGGTGCACACGACCCTCGAGGAATCCGAAGCCGATGTGCTGGGTGCGACAGTAGACCGTCTGATCACCCAGCTTCGCGAGACCGATCAGGCGATGAGCCTGCAGAAGATCCACGGCGCACTGAACCTGGAGCGCATCCGGGCCGCCGGCCCCGAAGGTCCCTGGATCATTGACGAGCAGGGCGGTATGTCGGACCACGCTTTGCCGCTTCGCGACGTTGTCGCCGTGCTGATCTCCATCGCGGAGCTCACGATGCAGCGGATGACCACGGAATCACCACCGGAATCAACACCGGCATCGGCACAGACACCGAGATCGGCGCAGGCCGATGTGTCGGAGCTGGACGGCGAACTCTGGTGCGAGCAGGTGACCACCGCTCTGCTGCAGGGATACCGACACAGCGACGCTGCCGAGGCGGGTCTGGACTCGACCCTGTTCCACGCCGCGGTGCTCACCGAGGCGCTGGACCTGGTGCAGCGCAGCGAGGGTCGATGGATATTCGGTCGTTCCCTGGCGTTGAACCCCGAGTGAACCCCCAGTTCACGGGGATCCAGGGGTGTGACCGAGGTCGCAGCGGATCTGGTTTGCGCGCTGGTCTGAGCGTGTGTAAAGTTCTATCTCGTGCTCACGGGGGCACAGCGGAAAGCCGAGAGGCGGACCGGCTGGAACTCGGAGCGGATTTGATAACCACATAGCTTCACCCCCACCAGTGAGTTCCTCGCTTCGGCGGCCTGGGTTTTCGGACCAATCAGGCCCCACGCCAGCGAAGGGAAACCACTGATCAGGGGGTTCTCGTTCTACTGTTTTTATGGTGTTCATCTGGTGTTGACCTCGAGTTGACGCCAGCGAGGATCACGACGTAGAGTTGAGAACCGCGCAGACGACGAGCACCACGGTCTGGCAGACAGCGAATCTTCGCTGCAGCCGCGTGATGCGGATCGAGTCAGTCAACACGGTGGAAACGCCGAATTGACGATGCGGAAGCTTGTTGGTAAGCTTACAAAGTTGCTTCGGAGCGATTCAGGAAAACATAACTCCTGATGGTGCCGGTAGCGGTTGTTGTTTGAGAACTCAATAGTGTGCCAAGTTTGTTGATACCAAATTATTTATTTGGTTATAACAGTGACATTACCACCCCCGTGGTAGTGATCGCAAATTTAGCCAAGGATTCATTAAACAGGTGTCTGTGGCTGGTGATGAACGGATCGTGAGGGCCTTGTTTTTCTGGCAGGGTCTGGTCTGTTTGTTGTTGGTTGTGGATGCTTTCTCTTATTAATTTTTTAATGGAGAGTTTGATCCTGGCTCAGGATGAACGCTGGCGGCGTGCTTAACACATGCAAGTCGAACGATGAAGACCGTGCTTGCACGGTTGGATTAGTGGCGAACGGGTGAGTATCACGTGAGTAACCTTCCCTTAACTCTGGGATAAGCCCGGGAAACTGGGTCTAATACCGGATACGACCAGTCCTCGCATGGGGTGCTGGTGGAAAGATTTATCGGTTTTGGATGGACTCGCGGCCTATCAGCTTGTTGGTGAGGTAATGGCTCACCAAGGCGATGACGGGTAGCCGGCCTGAGAGGGTGACCGGCCACACTGGGACTGAGACACGGCCCAGACTCCTACGGGAGGCAGCAGTGGGGAATATTGCACAATGGGCGAAAGCCTGATGCAGCGACGCCGCGTGCGGGATGACGGCCTTCGGGTTGTAAACCGCTTTCAGCAGGGAAGAAGCGAAAGTGACGGTACCTGCAGAAGAAGCGCCGGCTAACTACGTGCCAGCAGCCGCGGTAATACGTAGGGCGCGAGCGTTATCCGGAATTATTGGGCGTAAAGAGCTCGTAGGCGGTTTGTCACGTCTGCTGTGAAAGCCCGGGGCTCAACCCCGGGTGTGCAGTGGGTACGGGCAGACTAGAGTGCAGTAGGGGAGACTGGAATTCCTGGTGTAGCGGTGAAATGCGCAGATATCAGGAGGAACACCGATGGCGAAGGCAGGTCTCTGGGCTGTTACTGACGCTGAGGAGCGAAAGCATGGGGAGCGAACAGGATTAGATACCCTGGTAGTCCATGCCGTAAACGTTGGGCACTAGGTGTGGGGAACATTCCACGTTTTCCGCGCCGTAGCTAACGCATTAAGTGCCCCGCCTGGGGAGTACGGCCGCAAGGCTAAAACTCAAAGGAATTGACGGGGGCCCGCACAAGCGGCGGAGCATGCGGATTAATTCGATGCAACGCGAAGAACCTTACCAAGGCTTGACATGGACCGGACCGCTGCAGAGATGCAGTTTCCCTTCGGGGTCGGTTCACAGGTGGTGCATGGTTGTCGTCAGCTCGTGTCGTGAGATGTTGGGTTAAGTCCCGCAACGAGCGCAACCCCTATCCTATGTTGCCAGCACGTGATGGTGGGGACTCATGGGAGACTGCCGGGGTCAACTCGGAGGAAGGTGGGGACGACGTCAAATCATCATGCCCCTTATGTCTTGGGCTTCACGCATGCTACAATGGCCGGTACAATGGGTTGCGATACTGTGAGGTGGAGCTAATCCCTAAAAGCCGGTCTCAGTTCGGATCGAAGTCTGCAACTCGACTTCGTGAAGTTGGAGTCGCTAGTAATCGCAGATCAGCAACGCTGCGGTGAATACGTTCCCGGGCCTTGTACACACCGCCCGTCAAGTCACGAAAGTGGGTAACACCCGAAGCCGGTGGCCTAACCCTTGTGGGGGGAGCCGTCGAAGGTGGGACTCGCGATTGGGACTAAGTCGTAACAAGGTAGCCGTACCGGAAGGTGCGGCTGGATCACCTCCTTTCTAAGGAGCTGGACCCGAGTCGGGTCCGCCACTTGATGTCACCGTTCGTGTGACTGGTGGTTTGCTCAAGGGTGGAATATCAACGAATCGTCATCATGGTCTTGGCGCTGGTTTCTCCGGTACACCTGATCCTCACCTTGTGTGGGGTTCGGGTTGGGAAGAGAGTCAGTGCCTGGTGGTCATGGTGCTTGGCACACTGTTGGGTCCTGAGACAACAATGGTTGTTTCATGATCTGGCCCTCGGCTTCAGGTAGCCGGCCCCGGTAAGTGGGGTTGGTGATGGTGGTGGGGGTTGTTGTTTGGGAACTGCATAGTGGACGCGAGCATCTTTGTTCTTAATTGAACGAAAGTACTCGAATCATGCTGGTCACACCGTGTGGTGTGGTCAGTGTTTTTTGTGTCAATTTTTAGTCGAGCACTTAATTTTGTGAGTGTCATCGCAGCTACTGTGATGATGGTCGTAAGTGTTTTAGGGCGCATGGTGAATGCCTTGGTAGTAGGAGCCGATGAAGGACGTGGGAATCTGCGATAAGCCTGGTGGAGTTGATAACCGAGCGTTGATACCAGGATTTCCGAATGGGGAAACCCCGCATGCTGTTGTGGTGTGTGACCACCGGTTGAATGTATAGACCGGTTGGAGGGAACGTCGGGAAGTGAAACATCTCAGTACCGACAGGAAGAGAAAACAATGTAGTGATTCTGTGAGTAGTGGCGAGCGAAAGCGGATGGGGCTAAACCGGTTGCGTGTGATACCTGGTAGGGGTTGCGTGGCCGGGGTTGTGGGACATCTCGTTGAGGATCTACCAGTCCTTGGGGTTGAGGTGCGGGCGTATAGACGAAGAAGGTTGAGTCCTTCGCCGTAGAGGGTGTGAGTCCCGTAGTCGTAATGCGTTCCGCCGGCCTGTAGATGTATCCCGAGTAGCACGAGGCTCGAGGAATCTTGTGTGAATCAGCCAGGACCACCTGGTAAGCCTAAATACTACCTACTAACCGATAGTGAATCAGTACCGTGAGGGAATGGTGAAAAGTACCCCGGGAGGGGAGTGAAATAGTACCTGAAACCATGTGCCTACAATCCGTCAAAGCATCCTTTAGGGGTGTGATGGCGTGCCTTTTGAAGAATGAGCCTGCGAGTTAGTGCTCAGTGGCGAGGTTAACCCGTGTGGGGAAGCCGTAGCGAAAGCGAGTCTGAATAGGGCGTTTTTAGTCGCTGGGTCTAGACCCGAAGCGGAGTGATCTACCCATGGCCAGGTTGAAGCGCGTGTAAGAGCGCGTGGAGGACCGAACCCACCTAGGTTGAAAACTGGGGGGATGAGCTGTGGGTAGGGGTGAAAGGCCAATCAAACTCCGTGATAGCTGGTTCTCCCCGAAATGCATTTAGGTGCAGCGTTGCGTGTTTCTTGCCGGAGGTAGAGCTACTGGATGGCCGATGGGCCCTACAAGGTTACTGACGTCAGCTAAACTCCGAATGCCGGTCAAGTCAGAGCGCAGCAGTGAGACTGTGGGGGATAAGCTTCATGGTCGAGAGGGAAACAGCCCAGACCACCAGTTAAGGTCCCTAAGCGTGTGCTAAGTGGGAAAGGATGTGGAGTTGCTTAGACAACCAGGAGGTTGGCTTAGAAGCAGCCACCCTTGAAAGAGTGCGTAATAGCTCACTGGTCAAGTGATTCCGCGCCGACAATTTAGCGGGGCTCAAGCACACCACCGAAACTGTGGCATTTAGTCCCTTGAGGATTAGATGGGTAGGGGAGCGTCGAACACTGCGGTGAAGCAGCAGCGTAAGCTCGTCTGTGGAGTGTGTTCGAGTGAGAATGCAGGCATGAGTAGCGAAAGACACGTGAGAAACGTGTCCGCCGAATGACTAAGGGTTCCAGGGTCAAGCTAATCTGCCCTGGGTTAGTCGGGACCTAAGGCGAGGCCGACAGGCGTAGTCGATGGACAACGGGTTGATATTCCCGTACCGGTATAAGACCGCCCATGGTGAACTGGTGATACTAACTGCCCGAATCGTGCTAGAGCGGTCCCCTTGTGGGATCGACGTGTACGAGGAGCGCAGGACCTGAACCGGGGAGCCAAGCGTATTAACAGGTGTGACGCAGGAAGGTAGCTGAGCCCAGCGATGGTTGTCTGGGTCTAAGAGTGTAGCCCGAGTCCTAGGCAAATCCGGGACTCGTTATAGGGGTGAGACTTGATGGGACTCCACTGTGTGGGGGATTCAGTGATCCTATGCTGCCAAGAAAAGCATCGGCGCGAGGGCTTGTACCGCCCGTACCCATAACCGACACAGGTGGTCAGGTAGAGAATACTAAGGCGATCGAGAGAACCACGGTTAAGGAACTCGGCAAAATACCCCCGTAACTTCGGGAGAAGGGGGACCACCCTGGTGATCCAGGCTTGCTTTGGTGAGCTGGTGGTGGTCGCAGAGACCAGGGGGAAGCGACTGTTTACTAAAAACACAGGTCCGTGCGAAGTCGTAAGACGATGTATACGGACTGACTCCTGCCCGGTGCTGGAAGGTTAAGAGGAAGGGTTAGTCCTTGTGGCGAAGCTCTGAATTTAAGCCCCAGTAAACGGCGGTGGTAACTATAACCATCCTAAGGTAGCGAAATTCCTTGTCGGGTAAGTTCCGACCTGCACGAATGGAGTAACGACTTCCCCGCTGTCTCAACCGTGGACTCGGCGAAATTGCACTACGAGTAAAGATGCTCGTTACGCGCAGCAGGACGGAAAGACCCCGAGACCTTTACTATAGCTTGGTATTGGTGTTTGACATCACTTGTGTAGGATAGGTGGGAGACTGTGAAGCGGCCACGCTAGTGGTTGTGGAGTCATCGTTGAAATACCACTCTGGTGTTGTTAGGCATCTAACTTCGGGCCCTGATCGGGTCCAGGGACAGTGCCTGGTGGGTAGTTTAACTGGGGCGGTTGCCTCCTAAAGAGTAACGGAGGCGCCCAAAGGTTCCCTCAGCCTGGTTGGCAATCAGGTGTCGAGTGTAAGTGCACAAGGGAGCTTGACTGTGAGAGCGGCAGCTCGAGCAGGAACGAAAGTTGGGACTAGTGATCCGGCGGCACCGTGTGGAAGGGCCGTCGCTCAACGGATAAAAGGTACCTCGGGGATAACAGGCTGATCCTGCCCAAGAGTCCATATCGACGGCATGGTTTGGCACCTCGATGTCGGCTCGTCGCATCCTGGGGCTGGAGTTGGTCCCAAGGGTTGGGCTGTTCGCCCATTAAAGCGGTACGCGAGCTGGGTTTAGAACGTCGTGAGACAGTTCGGTCCCTATCCGCTGCGCGCGCAGGAGATTTGAGAAGGTCTGTCCTTAGTACGAGAGGACCGGGACGGACGAACCTCTGGTGTGTCAGTTGTACTGCCAAGTGCACCGCTGATTAGCTACGTTCGGGATGGATAACCGCTGAAAGCATCTAAGTGGGAAGCCGGCTTCAAGATAAGATCTCCGTCACCTTTTGGTGTGAAGGCTCCCAGCTAGACTACTGGGTTGATAGGCCAGATGTGGAAGCGCAGCAATGCGTGAAGCTGACTGGTACTAATAAGCCGATCACTTACACCACACTTATCAGTGTGCTCGGTGAGTTTCATTGGAACACTGCGTGTTCGCGTCCACTAGGCGGTTCTCTGCCAACAACCCCACAACACCTGTGGCGTCCTCTCTTTTTGGGAGGGGCTGGTGGTGGTGTGGGTCAGGTCAGACCCCCCAGTTTGCTGGTTCCTCGAGTGAGGGGGGCTGGTGTGGGGGGATAAGTGAAGAGTGTTGTTGTGAGTTTAGGTTTACAACACCGGTGAGTACCCCACCACAAGGGCCCCTGTTCTGGGGTGCGTGTGGTGGTGTGGGAAAACAGTGACGGTGTTGTTCTAGAGTTACGGCGGTCATAGCGTGGGGGAAACGCCCGGTCCCATCCCGAACCCGGAAGCTAAGGCCCACTGCGCCGATGGTACTGCACACTGGAGTGTGTGGGAGAGTAGGTCGCCGCCGGACACTATTTAGTAGAGAGGGTTCAAGCCCGGTCCCCTGCGGGGGTCCGGGCTTGACCTGTACCCGGGGTGGTATTCGCCGTTTTGCTCAGCGGATGCCTTCCTGGATAGGATGACAGTCTGCGCCCTTGGACCATGAGGTCCTCGGAGCGTAGAATCACGGGGTGTGGCGCAGCTTGGTAGCGCGCGTCGTTCGGGACGACGAGGTCGCAGGTTCAAATCCTGTCACCCCGACCACTGATGAGATGGGCCGTGGATCTGCCGCCAGGCAGGACCCCGGCCCATCTTTGGGTTAACCATCCGATGCGTTCTCCGGGCCAGGTCCGCCGCTGCTCTACCAGCCAGGGTTCTTGACCGCCCAGAGTCGGTGATCGCCCAGGGTCGGTGATCGCCCAGGGTCGGTGATCGCCCAGGGTCGGTGATCGCCCAGGGTCGGTGATCGCCCAGGGTCGGTGACCTCCCAGAGCCGGGCAAGCCTGGCTCGCACAGGCCCTCATCCGGACCCTGGTGCCTGCCGCCAGGTCCGCCTCATGCCTCGTCCAGAGTCTGTCCATCGGCGGGCTATATCCTTGAGTGATACCCAGCAGCAGTGAGCAGGAGGTTCCCATCGGCTCTGAACTCTCGCGCGGCGAACCGCAGGGCACCGAAGCCCAGCGCCGCACGCACATCGCCCTGCCTCTCCTGGCGTTCCTGCTCGGCTTCGGGCTGATGCTGCTGGTCATGCTGCCCAATCTCTGGGCGATCCTCGCCGGCGCCATGGTCGGAGGAGCCGCCGCCGCGGGGACCTACGGGATCGTCGTCGGCAGTGCGCAGAGTCGACTGCGGCGCACCGAACAGATCAACGACGACCAGCAGCGACTGCACTCGCAGCTCACGCAGATCAGCGACACTGTGCGAAACCGGTCCGCGCAGCTGCCCCCCTCGACCAAGGGTCAGCTCCGGATGATGCTGGTGGGACTCGAGGAGATCGTGGATCGCTGGGACACTCTCTCGCGTTACCCCGAACACCAGGATGCGGTGAATCGCACGATCCAACGTCACCTGCCACGCACACTGGAGCTCTTTCTGGCTCTGCCCGACAGCGAGAAGCCGCAGCACGCCGCGGAGTTCAAGGCGCAGATCGCGCTGTTGGCTGAAGGTGTGGCCAAGACCCGAGACACCCTGGTTTCCAAGAACCTCCAGGCGCTGCAGACCAACCGCTGGCTGATCGAGGAGTCCCTGACGGACCCGGACGAGAAGCTCTTCCGCGACAACGGCCTGTAGCTGCTCACTGCGCTGCGTGGCCCTGGGGGCGTCGCCTGTGTGCGGCTCCCGGCGCCGGCTGTTATGCACGGCGGGAGCCCGCCGCCCCAGCGTTTCACCCTCTGTCCCTGATCACGTGAGGAACCGACCCTCTTGGCACTCTCCCTGGAGCTGATCACCGCCACGGCGCGATCGTTGCTGAGCCAATACGGTCTCCAGGACGTCTCCATGCGTCGACTGGCCAGGGAGCTCGACGTCGCCCCCGGTGCGCTCTACTACCACGTGCCCAGCAAACAGGAGCTGCTGCGCACGGTGGCCCAGGAGATCCTGGACCCTCTCCTGGATGAGCCCGGGGACGCACTGGCGCTCATGCTTCGGTTCCGCCTGCTGGTGCTTCCGCTGCGCGATGCTGGTGATCTGCTGCTGCTTGCCTATGCGCTCGACACCACGCTGCCACCGGCGCAGCTGCTGCCGCAGCGGCTCAGGGAAGCAGGGTGGGCGCCGGCTGAGGCGGAGCAGACGACCGCAGTGGTGATGCGCTTCGCCCTGGGGGCCCTGGCCACCGAGCAGAATCAGGCGCTGCTGCAGCCGGCCCAGCCTGTGACCGGGCGGGCCCCCGGCGCGCCGCAGGCCATGGCCGCAGAACGTATCTACCGCCATGGCCTGCAGCGTCTGCTGGCACCGCCGCGCTGAGAACCGATTCTCAGTGCCTCCGCGGAGGCGCTGTGCAGCTGGTCAGGGCATGAGCTCGTAGGCCGGCAGGGTGAGGAAATCGATGTAGTCCTCATCCAGGACCAGGGAGCGCACGATCTCGGCGGCCGGCTCGAAGTACTTCGAGAACATCTCGGAGTCCCCGATCTCCGAGCGCAGGCGTTCGATCTCCTCGTCGAGCAGCCCCGAGACCAGCTGATTGGTCACAGGCACGCCGGTGTCGGCGGTCACGGTCCCATTGTGGATCTGCTGCCAGACCTGGGAGCGTGAGATCTCCGCGGTGGCAGCGTCTTCCATCAGGTTATGGATCGCCACGGCGCCGTTGCCGGAGAGCCAGATGGCGGTGTAGTAGACGGCCACGTACAGGTTCATCCGCACGCCGGCCTCGGTGACGTCACCCTCCGCCGCGGCGACGTCGAGCAGCTCTGCCGCGGAGACCGACACGTCTTCGCGCTGCCGGTGCAACTGGTTCGGCTGCTCCTGCAGCACGGCGGTGAACTCCTCGCTGCAGAGCTCGACCAGATCCGGGTGAGCCACCCAGGAGCCGTCGAACCCGTCGGCGGCTTCGCGAGACTTGTCATCCCGGACCTTCTCGATGGCCTTGGCCGTGACCTCGGGTTCGCGCCGGTTCGGGATGAACGCCGCCATCCCGCCCATGGCGAATGCGCCACGCTTGTGACAGGTCTGCACCAGCAGCTCGGTGTAGGCCCGCATAAAGGGCTGGGTCATGGAGACCTGCGCCCGGTCGGGCAGGACGAACTTCTCGCCCGCGGCGCGGAAGTACTTGATCAAGGAGAACAGGTAGTCCCAGCGTCCGGCGTTGAGCCCGGAGGCGTGATCGCGCAGCTCATAGAGGATCTCCTCCATGTGGAACGCCGCGGGCAGCGTCTCGATCAGGACGGTGGCGCGGACCGTGCCGTGAGGGATCCCGAGCTTCTCCTCCGCGAAGCTGAAGACCTCATCCCAGAGCCGCGCCTCCTTATAGTGCTCGAGCTTCGCAAGATAGTAGAAGGGGCCCCGGCCCTGTGCGGTGAGCGTCTTCGCGTTGTGGAAGAAGTGCAGTCCGAAGTCGACCAGAGCACCGATCATCGGAGTTCCGTCCAGCTGAAGGTGCTTCTCCGGCAGGTGCCAGCCGCGCGGGCGCACCACGACGGTGGGCGCCTGGACGTCGTCGCGCAGTCGATACTGCTTGCCCTCATCAGAGGTGAACTCCAAGGTCCCGGAGGCGGCACCGGCAAGATTGCGCTGGGCGTCGATGACGTTGAACCAGTTCGGGGCCAGCGCATCTTCCAAGCAGGCCAGCCAGACCTTCGCGCCGGAGTTCAGCGCGTTGATCGCCATCTTCGCAGGAGCGGCCGGGCCGGTGATCTCGACGCGGCGATCCTGCAGCGCGGCCGGGTGCTCGGCGACCTTCCAGTCGGAGTCTCGCACCTGCGCGGTCTCGGCGGGAAAGTCCACGGTCCCGGTGCTCGCCGCCTGCGCCTGCGCGGCGCGCCGGTCCTCGAGCAGCTCGTTGCGGGTGTCCGCGAACCTGGTGTGCAGCTCCTGCAGGAATGCCAGGGCCTCATCGGTGAGGATCTCCTCGGTGCCGGGAACCTCATAGGGGGCGTGGATGGTGATGCTCATGCGCTGCTCCTTTGCAGAGATGACGACGACGCGGATGCTCTCGCTTGCTCCATTCCTATGGCATAGAGTTCGCATCATGGAAGCCAATGTCCGCAATGCGGACTCACAGCGCGTACAGGTGGTGGAGCGCGCCTTTGCGCTGCTCGAGGTGCTCGCCGGTCTGGGCGGGTCCGCCACGGCCGGGGAGCTCAAGGCCGCCACCGGGCTCGCCGGGCCCACCGTGCACCGGCTGTTGCACACCCTGATGGGTGTGGGGGTGGTGCACCAGCTCAGCGACCGGCGCTATGCGCTCGGTGCGAATCTGGTGCCGCTGGGGGAGTCTGCCACCCGCCAGCTGGGCGGCCCCGCCGTGCCCCAGATGCAGGCCCTGGTGGCCGAACTGGGCGAGAGCGTGAACCTGGCGGCCATGGAGTCCGAGATGATCGTCTACATCGGGCAGGTCCCCTCGCCGCACTCGATGCGGATGTTCACCGAGGTGGGACGACGAGCACACCTGCACTCCACCGGGGTGGGCAAGGCGCTGCTGGCCGGAATGGACCCGGTGCGGGTGCGGGAGATCCTCGGCGCCACCGGGATGCCCTCGTTGACCGAGAAGACGCTGACCCGGCCGCAGGCGCTGCTGGACCAGCTGCCCCGGATCGCTGCCCAGGGCTACGCCCTGGATGACGAGGAGCAGGAGATGGGGGTGCGCTGCCTCGCCGTCGTGGTGCCGCACGGTCCCTCGCCGATGGGGCTCTCGGTCTCTGGCCCCACCGGCCGGATGCATGACGGGTTCGTCCGGCACGCGGTGCCGCTGATGCGCCGCACCGCAGTGGAGATCGGCCGCCGGATGAGCCGGCTCAGCCCTCGCCGCGGTTGAGCCGGTTCATCTGATCGATCACTTCTCCGGGCGGATCGATCATCAGGGTGGCCTCGTCACGCAGGCCCTTGAGCTCCTCGTCGATGAAGGAGGGCAGCGCCTGTTCGAGACTGATGTCCCGGTGCTCGCGCTCGGAGAGCCGCCAGCGGTGGTCGATGAGCTGGTGCATGATCTCCGCAGGTTCCAGCTTATTGCGCAGCTCTTTGGGGATCTGGGCGATCAGCGGCTGGAAGACCTGCTGGGTCCACATATGGGCGGCGACCGCCTCGTCCCCGTGCGGGTCGGACTCAGCCCGGTATGCGTCGATCGCGCCGAGCAGCCGCCGCGCCTGGTTCTCCTGCACGTCGAGTCCGGTGAGATTCATCAGGCGTCGCTGGTGGTGACCCGGGTCGACCACCTTGGGGCGCAGCAGCAGCTTGGAGTCCTCCCGCACGGTGCGGATGTCATATTCCTCCACGTCGAAGCCGAGCTCGTTGAGCCGCCGGATCCGTTCCTCGATGAGCCACCGCTGGTCCGGGTTGAACGCAGTGTCACCGGTGAGCTCCTGCCAGAGACCGCGGTAGGCGTCGATGAACTGGTGCGAGGTCGCGATCGGGTCCACCTCCTCGTCCACCATGCCGCCCTCCATCAGGTCCATCAGCTCCCCGGCGATGTTGACCTGGGCGACGTCGAGGTCATACTCGCGCTGACCGGTGGAGAGCTTCGGATGGATCTCGCCGGTCTCGGCGTCCACGAGGTAGGCGGCGAAGGCGCCGGCGTCGCGCCGGAAGAGCGTATTGGACAGCGAGACGT
Organism: Nesterenkonia sandarakina; assembly: GCF_014138825.1. Taxonomy (NCBI): domain Bacteria; kingdom Bacillati; phylum Actinomycetota; class Actinomycetes; order Micrococcales; family Micrococcaceae; genus Nesterenkonia; species Nesterenkonia sandarakina. The sequence goes on from NZ_JACJIH010000001.1 coordinate 2,626,056, forward strand.
CGCCCCAGTAGAAGCCGATCAGGTGCAGCTCCACCATCAGCAGCGCCTGGGCGTGGATCAGCCGCAGCAGCGTCTCCTTGCGCATCATCTGGTTGAACACCGCGCGGTAGGGCAGGGAGAAGCGCAGATGCCGGGTGACCAGGGCGGGGGAGAGCTCCTCGCCCTCCGGGGTGGTGCGCCCGGTGACCTCGGCCACCGGCTTCACGCAGGGCGCGCCGAGCTTGCCCAGCTGGCGCAGCATCCGGTATTCATGCCGCGCGGCACGCTCCGAGGTCTCCTTGACCGCGATCACCGAACCGCCCAGATAGGCGAAGCGCACGATGTGCCGAGAGATGCCGCGCGGAAGTGCGGCGATGACCTCTTCGGGCCATTCCTCCAGCGGAAGCTGCCAGGGCAGATCCAGCAGCTCCTGGGGGATGGTTCCTGAGGCGGTGAGTCCGAGGCCGGGCAGCGTGGTCATGGGCGGTCCTTAGCGGGTCGGTCGGGCGTCCGGGTCGGTGCTGCGACGCTGCGCGATCAGGCGCAGCACGCCGGCGAGGTCCTTCGGCTCGGCGATCCGGTGACCGGCGGCGGTCTCACCCTCGCCGACCTTGATGCCGAGGTCCTCTCCCTCGAGGACCGCGAAGCCATGTTCATCGGTGACATCGTCCCCGGCGAAGAGCACCGCGTCCGCGCCGGTGTGCTGGCGCAGCTCGGTGATCCCCTCGCCCTTGGTCGCCAGCACGACCACGGATTCCAGGACCTTCTTGCCGTTCTTCAGGTACGCGCCGTCGACCAGGGACAGCGCGGCCCGTCCGTGTTCGAGGACCTGCTCGCCGAGCTGATCCCCGTTGACGTTGCGCACGTGCAGCGCCGCCCCGGCCGGCTTGTGCTCCACCCAGGCGCCTTCGGCATCTGCGGCGACCTCTTCGAGGGTGGAGATGATCTGTCCACGGGCCAGCGTCTCGTTGGTGCTCAGCTCCAGGCCCGGCGCGTCCTCGCCGAGATCCTTCTCCGCGCCGTGCGAGCCGATCAGCAGCACCCCCTCGGGTGGCTGCGCGAGCTCACGCAGGGACTCCAGGGAGCGCCCGGAGACATAGGCCACGTCCACCCCGTCCAGCTCTGCCAGGGCCGCGATGGCCTCGGCGTTCGCCGGGACCGGGCGGGCATCGGCGGCGTTGGAGACCAGCTCGGCCACACAGCCGTCGAAGTCCAGGGCGATCAGGATCCGGGGGTGATCGGCGAAGCGCTCTACAGCGCTGTGCAGCGTACGGTCGGTGTCCACGGAGGCCTCCATGTTCATCCCTTCACGCTCACGACGCCGGTCAGCTCGCCCAGGCGGTCCAGGAAGTCGGTGGCCCAGCGGCGGACGTCGTGATGGACCACCTGTCGGCGCAGGTTCTCCATCCGAGCGCTGGCGTCCTCACTGTCCATGGTGGTCGCGCGCAGGATCGCGGCCTTGAGCTCGTCGACGTCATGCGGGTTGATCAGCAGCGCCTGGCGCAGCTGATCGGCTGCGCCGGTGAACTCGGAGAGCACCAGGACGCCGTCGTCCCCGCGCCGGGCCGCCACGTACTCCTTGGCGACCAGGTTCATCCCGTCACGCAGCGCCGTGACCAACATGACGTCGGCCGCCATGTAGAGCGCCACCATCTCCTCGATCGGGTAGGAGTGGTGCAGGTACCGGATGGCCGGGTGGGAGAGCGTGTCGAACTCGCCGCTGATCCGGCCCACGGTCTGTTCGATCTCTTCCTTGAGCAGCCGGTAGCTCTCCACGCCTTCACGGGAAGGACTCGCCACCTGGACCATGCAGACCTGGCCCACCGTCAGCGAGCCGTTCTGCAGCAGCTCCTCATAGGCCTTCATCCGGTGACGGATGCCCTTGGTGTAGTCCAGCCGGTCCACCCCGAGGAGCACGGTCTCCGGGTTGCCCAGCTCTTCACGGATCTTCTGGGAGCGGGCGATGATGTCCTCCCGCTTGGCCAGAGCCGTGATGGTCGCGGTGTCGATGGAGATCGGGAACTCCTTGGCCTCCACCAGGCGTGCGGCGCCGGCCGGGGGAGCGCTGTTGACCCGGACCGCGGTGCCGCGGTCGGCGTCGGCGTTGAAGCCCGCCAGCGGGGAGCCGTGATCCGGGGCGTTGGTCTGCAGTGGCACGTGGATCATCTCGTCCTCCACGTAATAGCCCATCCGGTTGTGCACCGCACGGCGGAAGTTCGAGGCGTCAGAGGCGCGCTGGAAGCCGATCAGGTCCGCTCCGAGCAGCCCGCGCAGCACCGAGTGCCGCCAGGGCAGCTGCGAGAAGAGGCCCGGGGGAGGGAACGGGATGTGGTTGAAGAAGCCGATGGTCAGGTCCGGACGCAGGTCCCGCAGCATCGCGGGCACCAGCTGCAGCTGATAGTCCTGGACCCAGACGGTGGCGTTGGGTGCGGCGACCTGCGCGGTGTGCTCAGCGAAGCGCTGGTTCACCCGCCGGTAGGCCTCGAACCAGTGTCGGTGGAAATCCGGCCGGGCGATGACATCGTGATAGAGCGGCCACAGCGTGCCGTTGGAGAATCCCTCGTAATAGTCCTCGATGTCCTCGCTGCTCAGCGGGACCGGGACCAGGTGCATGTCGCCGTGGTCGAAGGGCTCGAGCACGTCGTCGGCGGCGCCGTGCCAGCCGACCCAGGCGCCCTCGGAGCTCTCCATCAGAGGAGCCAGTGCAGTCACCAGGCCGCCGGGGGAACGCTCCCAGCCGATGGTTCCATCCTCGTTCGTGACGTGGTTGACGGCCAGACGGTTGGCCACCACCACGAAGTCATAGCCGTTGCCGTTCTCGTTGCTCTCTGGCACGTGAGACACCTTCCGTGGATAGCTGCAGACACCCCCTGGCGACAGCGATGCCGTCGTCATGAGCCTATACCCTGGCATCCGCCCCGAGGCTGACCCTGTATCTTGAGCACTGCCGGATCCCGATCACGGCATTATCTCGACCCCAGCCACACCCCGATCATCATCCTGGGCACCAGGACAGAGATGATCCAGATAGTCACCGGAGAACATCATGGCTCGCAGTACAGAATCCCCGCGCAGCGGCAACGCGCGCGAACAGGCCCGCAAGCTCCAGCAGGAGCAGGAGCGCAAGCAGAAGCTCGGCTCCGTGCTGCTGCGTGTGGGCGTGGTGGTGGTGGCGCTCGCCGTCGTCGTGGGCCTGACCCTCTTCGTGCTCAACCGTGACGACTCCGGTGCCGCGCCCAGCGAGGGTCCGGCGCCGGCAGCGGCCAACGAGCAGGGCGGCTTCGTGCTGAGCTCCTCCACCGAGCTGGCCGAGGGTGATGACCTGGGCCAGATCGACGCCTCCGAGGTCGCAGACCCCGAGTCCGAGCTGCCGCCCGGGGTGGCCGAGCGCGAGACCGGAGAGGCTCCCCACATCATCATCTACACCGACGCCTACTGCATCCACTGCGCGAACTTCGAGGCCGAGCACTCAGCGCAGATGCAGGAATGGCTCGACGAGGGCCTGGTGACCGCGGAATACCGCTCGGTCTCCTACCTCTCCTCCTCCACGAACTACTCCGCACGTGCGGCCAACGCCTTCGCCTGCATGGCCGAGGAGTCCCCGGAGAACTACAGCGAGTACCTCGGGCAGGTCACCGCGAACCGGGTGAACAACGACGAGATGTCCAACGATCAGCTCACCCAGCTCGCCAGCGAGACCTTCAACGCGGACATCGGCGAGTGCATCGAGGACGGCACCTACCGGGCGTTCGCGAGCTACACCACCCGCCACGCGCAGGCCGCAGGCATCGAGGGCACCCCTAGCGTCTACGTGGACGAGGTCTCCTGGGCCGACTCCGAGCGCCCCTTCAGGGAACTCGTCGAAGAGCACATCGAGGAATACCAGTCGGAGAGCTGACGTTGACGAACTGATACCATCGGTGACTGGCGCCCCGCCTGGCGGGGCGCCTCGCCTCCTTAGCTCAGCTGGTAGAGCAGCTGTCTTGTAAACAGCAGGTCGTCGGTTCGAACCCGGCAGGGGGCTCCGAAAACCCCAGAGTGGTGTCACCCCAGCGGTGAACCGCTCTGGGGTTCTTTAGTGTTCTATGGAGGATCTGTGCCCGCTTCACCCCACACCGTCCGTTCGCAGGTGAACGCGCCCGACGGCGGCCGGTTGCCCTCGGCCGACAAGCTCACCATCGGCGCGCTGCTGGTCTCCACCTTCGTGATGATCCTCAACGAGACCCTGATGAACGTGGCGCTGCAGCCGCTGATGGAGGAGTTCCAGGTCAGCGAGCCGACCATCCAGTGGCTCACCACCGCGTTCATGCTCACCCTGGCCACGGTGATCCCGATCACCGGCTTCCTGATGCAGCGCTACAGCCTGCGCGCGGTCTTCACCGCCGCCATGGGCCTGTTCATCGCCGGCACCGCCCTGGCCGCCGCAGCCCCCGGCTTCGAGGTCCTGCTGGCAGGTCGCGTGGTCCAGGCCAGCGGCACCGCCATCATGCTGCCGCTGATGATGACCACCGTGCTGACCCTGGTGCCGCTGCACCGCCGGGGCGTGGTCATGGGCAACATCTCGATCGTGATCTCGGTGGCTCCGGCCACCGGGCCGGCGCTCTCGGGTCTGATCCTGCACCTGGCCGACTGGCGCTGGCTGTTCCTGATGATCCTGCCGATTGCGGTGATCGCGCTGTTCCTGGGCCGCCCCCGGCTGAACAAGGATCCCGGCACCGCCGGGAAGCGACTCTCCATCCCCTCGCTGCTGCTGGCGGTCCCCGGCTTCGGCGGCGTGGTCTACGGCATCAGCCAGATCGGCGGCGGGCACGGCACCCAGGAGGTCTCCGCGGACGCGGCCCCCGGCGTGGACCCGGTGGCCATCGCCGTCCTCGTGGCAGGTGTGCTGTGCCTGATCGGCTTCGGACTGCTGCAGGTGAAGCTGCAGAAGACCGACTCCGCGCTGCTGAACCTGAAGCCCTTCGCGTACACGATGTACACCCGCGCCCTGGCCATGATGCTGCTGATGATGATCGCGCTCTTCGGAGCGCTGATCCTGCTGCCGCTGTTCCTGCAGACCATCCGAGGCCTGGACACGCTGCAGACCGGGCTGATCCTGCTCCCCGGCGGGCTGCTGATGGCGCTGATGGCACCCTACGTCGGCCGCCTCTACGACCGGGTGGGACCCAAGCCGCTGGTCATCCCAGGCGCCTCGATCCTGATCGTGGCACTGTTCTGCATGAGCCTGCTCTCGCCGACCACCCCGGTGGGCATGGTGCTGGGCCTGCACCTGCTGCTCTCCTCAGGCCTGGCGCTGCTGTTCACCCCGGCCTTCACCACGGCGCTGAACCCGCTGCCCAAGGCGCTGTACTCCCACGGCACCGCGGCGCTGAACACGCTGCAGCAGCTGGCCGCCGCGATCGGCACCGCCGCCCTGGTGGCCGCCGTCGGCCTGGGCACCGCCGCCGCGGTGAACTCCGGGATGAACCCGGACGACGCCGCCGTGGAGGGCTTCCGCGTGGCGTTCCGGCTCGCTGCCGGTCTGAGCGTCGGCACCCTGATCCTGGCCACCACGCTGCGCGCCACCCCCGCGGCCGAGACGGAGAGCACTGAGGCCGCGGAGTCTGAGATTGCAGATCCCGGGGTCGCGGATTCTGAGATTGCAGATCCTGAGGTCGCGGATTCCGTGGTCGCAGATCCCGAGCTCACGGGCGCCGCTGCCGATACCGACATCGAGGACCGCGCACAGGCAGGCCCCAGCCCCCGAGGCTGATGCCTCACCCGGCGCCGGTCACCCGGCCCGGTCCCGCGATCGCCCTCACCCGGGGTCGGTCGCGGGGCCCGGGTCCCACGGCACCAGCTGGGCTGCGCCGTGGGAGATCGGCCCGCCGGAGTGCCCGCAGGAATAGTGCGGGCGCTGTGACGTTGTGGGGAGAGAGCCGTCGGGAACATCCATCCCGGCGGGCCTGCATTCTAGAAGGCACCCTGACCCGAAGGAGCACCCCATGGCTGAATCTCAGCGCGTCGTCATCGTTGGCGGCCACGGCAAGATCGCACTCCTGGCAGCACCGAAGCTCACCGCCGCCGGTTTCAGCGTCGAGTCCCTGATCCGAGATCCCGATCAGGCCCAGGACATCACCGAGGCCGGAGCCACCCCGCGGGTCCTGGACATCGAGTCCGCCGGCACCGCCGAGCTGGCCGAGGCGTTCACCGGCGCGCATGCCGTCGTCTTCGCCGCCGGGGCTGGGGGAGGGAACCCCGCCCGCACCAAGGCTGTGGACCACGAGGCCGCGGTGCGCAGCATGGATGCCGCCGCCGAGGCGGGTGTGTCGCGCTACGTGATGGTCTCCTACGCGCGCAGCGAGACCGACATCAACACGGTGGACCCCAAGAGCTCGTTCTACCCCTACGCGCTGGCCAAGCACCAGGCGGATAACCACCTGCGCAGCACCTCCCTGGACTACACCATCCTGGGCCCGGGCGCGCTGACCCTGGAGCCTGCCAGCGGAAAGATCACCGTGCTCGACCCGGCCACCGCCGGGGAGACCATGTCCAGCGAGGAGACCTCGGCGGACACCTCGCGGGAGAACGTCGCCGAGGTCATCACCGAGACCCTGCGCAGCGGCGCAGCGGTGCGCGCCACCGTGAACTTCCTCGACGGCAAGACCCCGATCCCGGAGGCACTGGCATCGGTTTCGTCTTGAGCCTGAACGGGTGATAACCTTCTGAGGCACGTGAACGCGGGATTCCGCGCTCAGGTGCCTCAGGATCTGTAGCTCAGTTGGTTAGAGCGCTCGCCTCACACGCGAGAGGTCGATGGTTCGAGTCCATTCAGATCCACTTTCTTGGCCTGTGATCCAGGCACCACCACTCACACACCCCGCAAGGCCCCGGCATCTGCCAGGGTCCTTTTGTGGTTCAGTTGCCTGCGAGGAGGGTTCGTGGCATCCGAGTACGTTGACCGGCATCCCACGGGAGGCTACGTCGCCGAAGCGATCGACCCGCTGCGCACCGAGCCCACCGACGATGTCACGCACATCCCCGTGGTGCACTCCACCCAGGAGGTGCTGGAGGAAGCCACACCCACCGGGTTCGTGCAGACGCTGCGCAGCTCCTTCGCCTCATCCTGGCACGCCTCTGCAGAGGCCGAGGCCGCGCTGGAATGGGAGGAGTACGACGCCGAGGCGGTGGCCCGCGCCGCAGAACAGGACGAGAACGACGCGGCCCGCCACGAATACGTCGCGGATCCCAGCTTCGAGCAGTCCTACACCACCGCCCCCGGCGCGAGCGAGCCCACGGACCACTACGCCTTTCCTGCCACCGGGGACTGGCATCAGACCGATCCGCTGGGTCCGCAGATCCCGACCGGACCGCAGGAGACCACGACCTCCTGGACGCAGCGGACCGAGCAGCCCGCCTCACCGACCTCCTCGGGTCTGATCAGCCTGCCGCACAGCGCCCCCGGCGCTCCGCTGCGCCAGTCCCCGCTGAGCCATTCCCCACGCCGGGGAACCGCGCTTCGTCCGACCTGGCTCAAGGCCAAGCTGAGCGGCTCGGCTCGGCGCGACCCCGATTTCGACCCCAGCGTCTTCGATCGCAGGCCGCGCTCGCCCCAGGTGCTGCGCCGGATCATGCAGGCCGAGCGCGCGGCCACCGGCACCGTGCCGATCCTGGACCGGCTCGCCGGGACGCCCTTCGAGAACCCCTACCAGGCTGAGGCGCACGTCGAGACCGATGAGCTGGCCACGATCGCCTTCGTGCTGGACCTCGGGGAGGCGCTCTTCCGCTACGGGGCCGGTGCGCTGGAGGTCGAGACCTCGATCATCGCTGTCACCGCCGCCTTCGGGATGAAGAACACCGACGCAGACATCACCAACCAGTCGATCAGCCTGAACTGGGCCCCGGACGGGAAGATCCCGTACTCCCGGGTGCGGGTGGTGCGGTCCTGGTCGAACAACTTCCGGGCGCTGGCCTCGGTGCATCAGCTGGTCACCGACATCATCGCCGGCCGGCTCACCCGCGGCGATGCGGAGGACCGGCTGCGGGAGATCACTCGCGAGCCCAAGCCGTATCCACGCTGGATGGTCACCATCTGCGGTGCGATCTTCGCAAGCTTCTTCGCCGCATTCCTCGGAGCCCCGCTGCTGGACGCCTCAATGGGCTTCCTCGCCACGATCCTGGTGCTCTGGACCACCCGGCAGCTCGCCACCTGGCGGGTGCCGGAGTACTTCGGGCTGGCCGCCGGAGGGTTCATGGCGACCTCGTTCGCGATGGGGGCCTTCGCGATGGACATGCCGATCCGCCCGTCCATGGTGGTCGCCGGTGGGCTGATGATCCTGCTGCCCTCAGCCCGGATCGTCTCAGCGATCCAGGACGGGATCAACGGGTTCCCGATCACCGCTGCCGGTCGTCTGATGTCCTCGATGATCGCCTTCGCCGGGATGACCTCCGGCATCATGGCCGCGGTGGTGATCGCCAACATGCTCGGCGCCCCGGAGATCGAGGTGGCGGTGGGCCTGACCCGGCTCTACCACCCGGCGGTCCTGGTGGCGCTGGTGTTCCTGGCAGCCGTGGCAGCCGCCGTGGTCGAGCAGGCGAGCTGGCGGATGCTGCTGCCGATCGGTGCTGTCTCGGCGCTGGGCTTCTGCGCCTACTACGCCGCCGAGGTCATCGGCCTGGGCGAACGCATCACCCCGGTCTTCGGAGCCGTGGTGGTGGGGGCGCTGGGACGGGTGCTGGCGCTGCGCATGGGCTCGCCCCAGCTGGTGGTCGCGGTCCCCGCGATGATGTTCATGCTGCCCGGGCTGATGGTGTTCCGCGGGATGTATCAGATCGCCATGGACGCCTCCACCGTGGGCATGATGGGCGGACTGACCGAGCTGTTCAACGCGCTGATCATCATCATGGCGATCGCCGCCGGGATCGTGCTCGGAGATGTGCTGATGCGCCCGTTCACCGCGGGGCTGCAGTCCCACGAACGCTCCCGCACCCGACGTCGCTGAGGGCTTCTCCGAAGCCGCGAGCCTCCCGGTCCGGCCCGCTCGGCCTACCCGGCCTACCCGGCCTGCTCGGCCTGCTCGGCGGGATTCAGCCGCCAGTCCACCGGCTCCGCACCGAGTCGGCTGAGCGCCTCGTTGGCCTGTGAGAACGGGCGCGAGCCGAAGAACCCGCGCCGAGCCGAGAGCGGTGAGGGGTGCGGGCTGGTGAGCACCGCGGTGTGCTCGCCCCGATCCAGCAGCGGCGCCAGCTTCCGGGCGTCGGCTCCCCAGAGGATCGAGACCAGCGGGGTTCCGCGGTGCACCAGGGCGCTCAGCGCGGCCTCGGTGATCTGCTCCCATCCGATGCCCCGGTGCGAGGCCGGTGCGCCGGCGGTGACCGTGAGCACCCGGTTGAGCAGCAGCACGCCCTGCGCGGCCCAGTCGCTGAGATCTCCATGCGGGCTCCGGGGGATCCCCAGATCAGACTCCAGCTCGGTGAAGATGTTGCCCAGGCTGCGCGGCAGCGGGCGCACCTCCGGGTCCACCGCGAAGGACATCCCGATGGCATGGCCCGGTGTCGGGTAGGGGTCCTGCCCGAGGATCAGCACCTTCACCGCCTCAAACGGCTGGCGGAACCCGCGCAGCACCAGCTCCGGGGCGGGCAGCACCTGCTCCCCGGCGTCGCGGCGTCGGGTCAGCTCATCCCGGACATTCTGGAAGTGAGCGGACTCCCCGGCCAGGGCGCGCTGCCAGCCGGATTCCAGCGGAGCGATCAGTTCAGTCTGTGATGTCATCTCCACCACCATAGACAGCGTGCTCCCAGGAACACACCGCCGGGTTCATCTGCACCGATATTCCGGCAATGCTCGTCGGCCCGCCGTAAGATGACGGTGAGATGATCACCGAACCGGAGAAGAAGATGCTCGACCTGGAGCGCCAGTGGTGGAAGTACGCCGGCGCGAAGGACGAGGCCATCAGTGACGCGCTGCAGATGTCAGCCGTGGCGTACTACCAGGCGCTGAATCGACTGATCGACACAGAGGTGGCACTCGCCCACGACCCGATGCTGGTCAAACGCCTGCGCCGACAGCGCGACGCCCGGCACCGGGCCCGCGCGACCCGCCGCTGACCTGGTCGGGCCCCGCAGCGCCGAGCATCGACCACGCACCTTTGAGGACAGGACCTATGAGCCAGCACCCGCACGACGAGTTAGACGACGTCCCGCCCTACCAGGCAGGAGAGGCCGGCAAGCACCGGGCGCCGGGGGCCTCCGGGACCGGGGGCGCCGGTGGCAGCGGGCTGCGCTGGATCGGGCTGCTGGCAGGGTTCGTGCTGCTGGTCGGGGCGTTCGCCTATTTCATCGTGCCGATGCTCTCAGACTCCGACGCCGACACCACGGCGGAGGAGCAGGACGCCGCGGTGACCGAGGAGGACGCGGCGGAAGACGGCGCCGCCGAGGAAGGTGAGACGGCGGAAGCTGAGGAGCCCGCAGGGCCGCAGCCGGCCAGTGACACCGAGACCCCGGTCCAGGTCGCGAACTACCAGGGCGTCGAAGGCGGGGAGACCGCGATGAGCGCCGAGCTCGAGGAGCTCGACTACAACGTGGTCTGGAAGGGCAGCTGGAACTTCGAAGAGCGCGCCGAGACCCCGGCCGTGGTCTACCCCGCCGGTTCAGGTGAGGCCGAGCAGGCGCTCGCCGAGGAGCTCGCCGAGAGCTTCGGGGCGGAGACCGTGGAGTCCCATGACCAGGCCAGCTACATCACCCTGATCATCGGGGACGAATACCAGGGCTGAGTCTGCTCAGCTCTGAACCTGGGACTGCGCCGCCGCAACGCTGACGCCCGCGCCTCCGGGCCTGCGGTGCGGCGCAAAGGCGGAGACTCCGGTGAGTTCCCGGCCGACGATCAGCAGGTTGATGCCCTGGGACCCCTCGTAGGTGTAGATCGCCTCAATGTCTCCGGCGATCTTGGCGGCCTCATGGTCACTCAGGATGCCGTTGCCGCCGAAGATCTCCCGCGCGGCAGCGGCCGAGTCCCGCGCCAGTCGGGTCAGCGTCGCCTTGCCCAGGGATGCGTGCATCATGGTCAGTCCACGCTCGGCCTGCAGCCTGGTCAGTTCGGCCATGAAGGAGGTGGAGACCGCCAGGTTCCCTGCCACCTTGCCCAGCGCAGCCTGGATGAGCTGGAAGGATGCCAGCGGAACTCCGAACTGGTCGCGCCGCGATGCATAGTCTCGCGCGATGTCAAGCAGGGCCTGCTGGGCGCCGACCGCCTGCCATCCCACCCAGGCCCGGGAGCTGCGCAGGCCGGTGTTCGTGGCGGCGAATGAGGTCGCCCCTGGCAGCAGTGCGTCCTGGGGCACGGTGACATCGAGTTCGATGTCCGCGTTGGGCATGATGCGCAGCCCGGTCTTATGGGTGATCTCTCGAGCCTGATACCCGGCACTCGAGGTGGGGACGAGAAATCCCTTGACCTGCCCATCGGCGGTGTCTCGAGCCCAGACCAGGGCGACGTCGGCCGCCGTGCCCATCCCGATCCAGCGTTTGGATCCCTGGATGCGCCACTGCCCGCCGCGCAGCGTCGCCGAGGTGGCCAGTCCTCCGGCCACGTCGGAGCCATGGTCGGGCTCGGTGAGGCAGAACGCGCCGAAGGTGCGCAGCCGGCGCAGATCCGGAAGCCACTCCTCGCGCTGACGCTGGGATCCCAGGGCATGGATCATGCCCACGATGAGCTCGTTGTGGATCCCGATCACCGCCGAGATCGAGACATCGGCGCGCGCCAGTGCGGCGTGGACGAGTCCGCGCAGCAGCGGCGAGGAGCCGTCCAGGTGCAGCTGCCCCAGTCCGATGTCTCCCAGTCCGGAGAGCATGTCGAGCGGAAGGCGAGCCTCATTCCAGGCCTCGAGGGACTGGTGCCGAACGGTGCGCTGGGCGTGATCCTCGATGAAGCGCACCCGCTCACGTTCTTCGGGGCTGAGGTGGCGGGCCAGCTGCATCAGGTCCGGATCCTCGGAGATGGAGGCAGTGGCACCGTGGGTGTCCTGAGTGGTCATCGGAGTCTCCTTCTCAGCCGGTCGTCCCGGGCCTCTCTGGCGAAGACGGCATGTCGATGCACGTGAAACAGCATCTTTACCGACTATATGACTTCCAAGTATATTCGAAAGTGACCTGCATCACGCATTTCGCGAGGGAGACCACCATGACAGTGACCGAAGAGTTCCGCGCGGCCCGGGATCAGCTCGTGAGCGCTCAGCAGGACTGGGCGCGCGCCCGCCGGGACTTCGTCTGGCCCCGATTCAGTCACTTCAACTTCGGCTTCGACTGGTTCGACCAGGTCGCCAAGCGTCCCGAACGCTCCGGTCAGGACGCATTGGTGATCGTGGAGGAGGACGGATCCCGGCTCACCCGCACCTTTGCCCAGCTGCGGGATGACTCCAATCGGGTGGCGAACTGGCTGAGCAGCATCGGGGTCCGTCGGGGTGACCGGATCCTCCTGATCCTGGGCAACCAGGTCGAGCTGTGGGAGACGATGCTCGCGGCGATCAAGCTCGGCGCGGTGCTGGTCCCCACCACGACCCAGATGGGCCCAGGCGATCTGCAGGACCGGGTCGAGCGGGCCGAGGCGAGCTGGGTGGTCGGGGACTCCGCGACGCTGAAGAAGTTCACGCAGGTCCAGGGGGACTACGCGCTGATCCACGTGCCCGGGGTGTATGCCGACCGGGAGGCAGCGGTCGTGCCGCAGGTGTCGGGGCGCACCGTGTACTCCTACTGCGAGGCCTACGCGGCATCAGCGGAGCTCGAGCAGGTCGTGCTGACCTCCGCCGAGGAGACGATGCTGCTCTACTTCACCTCCGGCACGACGTCGAAGCCGAAGCTGGTCGAGCACACCCATACCTCCTATCCGGTGGGCCACCTCTCCACGCTGTACTGGATCGGGCTCGAGCCCGGCGATGTGCATCTGAACGTCTCCTCACCGGGCTGGGCCAAACATGCCTGGTCGAACTTCTTCGCACCGTGGATCGCGGAGGCCACGATCTTCTTGTACAACTTCAGCAGGTTCGACGCCGAAGCCCTGATGCATGCGATGGACGACGCCGGGGTGAGCAGCTTCTGCGCTCCGCCCACGGTCTGGCGGATGCTCATCAAGGCGGACCTCGCACAGCTGCGAACACCGCCGCGGGTCACCGTCTCCGCCGGCGAGCCGCTGAACCCGGAGGTCATCGAACAGGTTCAGCGGGCCTGGGGGAGGACCATCCGGGATGGCTTCGGGCAGACCGAGTCCTCGCTGCAGATCGCGAACACCCCGGGTCGGCCGGTGAAGTTCGGCGCGATGGGCCTCCCGCTGCCGGGGTTCGACGTCGTTTTGATCGACCCGGTCACCGGCGCGCAGGCGGATGAGGGGGAGATCTGCCTGGCTCTGGACCCGCGCCCGGTGGGTCTGATGAAGGGGTACTACGGCGACGCTGAGAAGAACGCGGAGGTCTTCCGTGAGGGGCATTACCACACCGGAGACATCGCCTCACGGGACAGCAGCGGCGTGATCACCTATGTGGGACGCGCCGATGACGTCTTCAAGTCCAGCGACTATAAGGTCTCGCCCTTCGAGCTGGAGTCGGTGCTCATCGAGCATCCGGCGGTGGTGGAGGCAGCGATCGTGCCGGCCCCGGACGAGCTGCGGCTCTCCGTTCCCAAGGCATATGTGACGCTGGCTTCCGGGTGGGAGCCGAATGAGGCGACCGCGGCGGAGATCCTCCAGTTCACGCTGGGCAGGCTGGCGCCCTACCAGCGGATCAGGCGGATCGAGTTCTCCGAGCCGCCCAAGACGATCTCGGGGAAGATCCGGCGGGTCCAGCTGCGCCAGTCCGAGGAGCAGCGAGCCGAGGCAGCTCCGGGCCCGGCAGGATTCGGTGTGGAGTACCGCGATGTCGATCTGGGACTGAAGCGCCCGTGAGACGGTCCGGTTCAGTGAGGAGTCGGTGCGACGGCGCTGCCTCGGCTCTTCCGGCAGGTCCGAGCCTGCGGAGATTCCCCGATAAACTCCGGTGCATCCGCACACTGGTCTGACCGAGCACGGAAGAGGAGACGCCCCACATGCACCCCCCGCTTGCGAAGGACCCCATCGCTGAGATCCAGAAGAACTGGGAGCGGCAGGGATGGACGTCCGCGGCTGCCCCGGCGGCGGCGGTGACCGCCATCATGCGGACCCAGCAGATCCTCCTGGGGCGAGCACGGGACATCCTGAAACCGTTCAAGCTGACCTTCGCCCGTTATGAGGTGCTCGCGCTGCTGGGATTCTCCCGGGAGGAGCGGCTGCCGATGAACAAGGCCAGCCAGCTGCTGCAGGTCCATCCGACATCGATCACCAACGCCGTGGACCGGTTGGAGTCAGCCGACCTGGTGCGCCGGGAGCCGCATGACTCCGACCGGCGCGCGATGCTCCTGGTCCTCACCCCAGAGGGCAAGCAGGTGGCCGAACAGGCGACCCGGGCGCTGAATGAGCAGCTCTTCGAGCACACCGGGTTCGAAGAACAGGAGATCGATCAGCTGAACACCATCCTGGCGAAGTTCCGCCAGCGAGCGGGGGACTTCCCCTCCTGAGCCGTTGCTCAGCGATGCCTCCACTGCGGTTCCCGCTTCTCGCGGAACGCGCGCATGCCCTCGGACTGATCCTCCAGGGAGAACAGCGAATGGAACATCCGCCGCTCGAAGCTGAGGCCCTGATGCAGCGTGGAGTCGAAGGCCGCGCCCACAGCCTCCTTCGCCATCTGCGCCGCGGGTTTGGACTTCGAGGCGATCAGCTCGGCGACCCTGGTCGCCTCGGTGAGCGTGTCGGCATCGGCCACGACTCGTGAGACCAGGCCGATGCGCTCGGCCTCCTCGGCGTGGATGCGTCGCCCGGTGAGGATCATGTCCATCGCCTTGGCCTTGCCCACCGATCGGGTGAGGCGCTGCGAGCCGCCCATCCCGGGAATGACGCCGAGGTTGATCTCGGGCTGACCGAAGCTCGCGCCTTCTCCGGCCACGATCACATCGGCCATCATCGCCAGCTCGCAGCCGCCGCCCAGGGCGTAGCCGTTGACCGCGGCCACGATCGGGGTGCGCAGCCGGGTGAGGTCGTCCCAGCGGCGGAACCAGTCGGCGGCGTACATCCCGGGGTGGTCCTGCTCCGCCATCTCGGTGATATCGGCTCCGGCCGCGAACACCTTCTCCGAGCCGGTGATCAGGATCGCACCGATCTCGGTGCTGGCGTCGAACTCGCCGGCGGCACGCACCACCTCCTCCATCAGCACGGTGTTCAGGGCGTTCAGGGATTCCGGCCGGTTCAGCGTGATCCGGCCCACCCGCGCCTCGGCGGAGACCAGGATCGTGGAATAGTCGGTCATGCCTCAGGCTCCTGGGTGTGTGGAGTTGTCTCGGATGGTGTTGATGATGCCGGAGAAGTCCTGCCGTGCCCCGGGGCCCTGCGCGAACTCGGCGAAGATGGCGGCGGCGAGTCGACCCAGCTGCGCGTCCACGCCGTGATCCTGCAGCGCGTTGTTCGCGAGGGTGAGGTCCTTGGCCATCAGCGCGCCGGCGAAGCCTGGGGTGAAGTCTCGGTTGGCCGGGGAGCTCGGCACGGGTCCAGGGACCGGGCAGTTGGTGGTCAGCGCCCAGCACTGACCCGAGGCGTTGGAGACCACGTCGTAGAGCGCCTGGTGGTCCAGTCCCAGCCGTTCGCCCAGGACGAAGGCCTCTCCCACGGCGATCTGGCTGATGCCCAAGATCATGTTGTTGCACAGCTTGGCTGCCTGGCCCAGGCCGCTGCCGCCACAGTGGACCACGCGGGCGCCCATGATCTCCAGGAGTGGGCGGATCTCTTCGAAGACCTCGACTCGGCCCCCGGCCATGAACGCCAGGCTTCCGGCCTCCGCGCCCACCACGCCCCCGGACACCGGGGCATCGGCGGCCCGGAATCCGGCGCGCTCGGCCAGCTCTGCGGCCTGCTGCGCCTCGGAGATGTTGATCGTCGAACAGTCCAGGAAGATCGTCCCGGGCCTGGCCGCCGAGAGCAGTCCCGGTGCGTCCTGGTAGGCCGAGAGCACGTGCTGGCCAGAGGGGAGCATGGTGAGCACCACTTCGGCGGTGGCGACGGCTTCGAGCGGGTCGGTGACGGTCTCGACGCCCTTGGCCCGGGCGGTCTCCAGGGCCTCGGCGCTGAGGTCGAAGCCGGAGACCGGCACGCCCGCCTGGGCGAGATTGGCAGCCATGGGCCCGCCCATGTTGCCGAGTCCGATGAACGCCACCCTCGGGTGCGAGGGTGTCTGGCTGCTGGTGCTGCTCAAGGACGTTCCTTCTGAATCGACCGCCATGGTTCAGCTCCCTTCGGGCATGGTGAAGCTGGCGCCCTCTTTGGTGCCCGAGGGCCAGCGTGTGCTCACCGTCTTGGTCTTGGAGTAGAACTTCAGCCCGTCGACGCCGTGCTGATTGAGGTCGCCGAATCCTGAGGCCTTCCACCCGCCGAAGGTGTAGTAGGCGATCGGCACCGGGATCGGCACATTCACCCCGACCATCCCCACCTCCACTCGGGAGGCGAAGTCTCGCGCGGTGTCCCCGTCGCGGGTGAAGATCGCGACGCCGTTGCCGAACTGGTGTTCGGTGGGCAGCCGGAGCGCCTCCTCGTAGTCCCGGGCCCGCGCGATGCACAGCACCGGACCGAAGATCTCCTCCTGGTAGATCCGCATCACCGGCGTGACGTGGTCGAAGAGGGTGGCCCCGATCCAGTACCCGTCGGGGTGGCCCTCGACGACGACGCCGCGCCCATCCACCACCAGCTCGGCACCTTCCTCGACGCCGAGCCCGATGTAGCCCTCGATCCGGGACTTGGCGTCCGTGCCGACCACCGGACCGAAATCGCTGGAGGGGTCCAGCGAGGGTCCCACCACCAGCTTCTCGATGCGCTCCAGGAGTTTGGCCCGCAATGCCTCGGCGGTGGCCTCACCCACCGGGACGGCCACGGAGATCGCCATGCACCGCTCACCGGCGGAGCCATAACCGGCGCCGATCAGGGCATCGGCGGCCTGGTCGAGGTCCGCGTCGGGCATGATCACCATGTGGTTCTTCGCCCCGCCGAAGCACTGGGCGCGTTTCCCCGCGGCCGCGGCGGCGGTGTAGATGGCCTGGGCGATCGGAGTCGAACCCACGAAGCCGATGGCCTTGACCCTGGGGTCCTCGATGAGCGCGTCCACCGCTTCCTTGTCCCCGTTGACCACGTTCAGCGTGCCCGGCGGCATGCCGGCCTCAAGCGCGAGCTCGGCCAGGCGCAGCGGCACGGAGGGATTGCGCTCGGAGGGCTTGAGCACGAAGGTGTTGCCCGCGGCCAGGGCGGTCCCGGCCTTCCAGAGCGGAATCATGGCGGGGAAGTTGAAGGGGGTGATGCCGGCGACCACGCCCAAGGGCTGGCGCAGGCTGTGGACATCCATCCCGGCGGCGGCATCGTGGGAGAACTCGCCCTTGAGTAGGTGCGGGGCTCCGGCGCCGAACTCCACCACCTCCACGCCGCGCTGGATGTCACCTTTGGCATCCTCGAAGGTCTTGCCGTGTTCATTGGAGAGCGTCTCCGCGAGCTCATCGCGATGAGTGTTGATCGCCTCCGCCCACTTCAGCAGGATGCGCCCGCGCCGCTGCGGGTTCATGCCCGACCAGGCGCCGAAGGCCTCCTGAGCGGATTCGATGGCGTGAGCCACCTCCGCGGAGTTCGCGAGGGGGACCCGTGCGGTGAGCTCGCCCCGGACCGGGTTGAAGATCTCTCGGCTCCTGCCAGAGGCGCCCTGCACGTGCTCGCCATGGATGAAGTGGCTCAGCTCTGTCATGGACGAACTCCTTCGCGTTGAGATCGGCCGCAGCGCGCCTGTGCCGGAGCTGATCCGCTCGGCGGCACCTGTGATGCAGCTCTCACTGTGTTAGCGTAGGCTCGAGTTATTGGATGTGCAACTATCGCGCGTGCGATCGGTATCTGAACCGTCGCGGCCGGCTCGACTGAAGGAACAGGGAGACCAGCATGGAGCTGTCGGGAGCCAGTGCGGTTGTCAGTGGAGGCGCCTCAGGCCTCGGTCATGCCACCGCCCAGGCCCTGATAGGGGCCGGCGCGCAGGTGGTGGTGGTGGACCTGCCCGACGCCGAGGGCAGCACCGAGCGCGCCGAGGCCGTCGCCTCGCTCGGTGAGCGCGCCGCCTTCTGCGCCGGTGACATCACCGACCCTGCCACCTCCCGCGACGCCGTGGAGATGGCAGTCGTCCGGGGGCCGCTGCGGGTGGCCGTGAGCTGCGCCGGGGTCGCGACCCCGGGAAAGCTGCTCGGTCGGGATGGCCTGCTCTCGGCGGAGCAGTTCATGGGAGTGCTTGGCATCAACGTCGGTGGCACGGTGAATCTGATGAGCCAGGCTGCCGATGCGATGCAGCACAACGATCCCATCGAGGGTGAGCGCGGGGTGCTGATCAACACCGCCTCAGTAGCGGCTTTCGAAGGTCAGATCGGTCAGATCGCCTATGCCGCCTCCAAGGGTGCGGTGGCCTCGCTGACGCTGCCTGCCGCCCGCGAGCTCGCCCGTCACGCCGTCCGGGTGATGACCATCGCCCCGGGACTCTTTGAGACCCCGATGATGGCGGGACTGCCCGAGGAGGCCAGGGAATCGCTGCGGGCCAAGACGCTGCACCCGGCCCGACTTGGTCAGCCGGCGGATTACGCCCGGCTGGTGATGCATATCGTGGGCAACCCGATGCTCAACGGCGAGACCATCCGGCTCGACGGGGCGATCCGACTGGAGCCCAGGTAGCCGAGGCGCTCGCGGTCCCCGACCCGACCGCAGACCGGGCTGGTCCGCAGGCCGGGCTGGGCCGGAGACCTGCCGGACCAGAGGCCTGCCGGACCAGACCCGAGGCCTCAGTCGCTCCACCCGGTGTAGGAATCCGCAAAGTATGCCTGCCCGTACACCGAGCCGGTGATCGCCTCGAACTCGCCTCGGCGGCGCTGATGGGTGAACGGGTTCTCCTCGGGCTGGCGGTGCAGCAGGTTCGTCGCCCAATAGGAGAAGTTCTGCGCCTTCCACACCCGGTCCAGGGCGGTGCGCGAGTAGCGGCGCAGCGCCTCCGGAGTCTCGACGGCTGCTCCAGGCTCCTTTGATTCAGGCCCCTCGGACCCCTTCGCGGGATCTGCGGTGCGGTTCTCACGCAGCTCGGTGATGAACTCCTCCACGCGCGGGATAAGGGCTCGCACATCCGCGAAGGCCAGGTTCAACCCCTTGGCCCCGGTGGGCGGCACGGTGTGCCCGGCGTCGCCGGCGAGGACCAGCCGGCCGTGGCTCAGCGGGTCACAGACGTAGGACCGGAAGGGCAGCACGGTCTTCTCGATGATCGGTCCGCGCTTGAGCTGCACGCCGCCTTCGGTGCCCAGCACCGCTTGGATGTGGTCGAAGATCGCGTCCTCGGACCAGCTCTGGACATCGGTGTCCGGGTCGCACTGGAAGTACATCCGCTGGACGGTCTCATTGCGCTGGGAGATCAGCGCGAAGCCGAGCTCGGAGTTCGCGTAGATCAGCTCCGGCGCGGTGGGTGGGGCCTCGCAGAGGATGCCGAACCAGGCGAAGGGATAGGAGATGAAGTGATCGGTGCGCACCGCCTCGGGAATCAGCTTGCGGCACATGGACCTGGACCCGTCGGTGCCGATGATCAGATCGGCCTCGATGCTGCGCTGCGCAGCGTGCGCGTCGGTGAAGCTGATCCGCGGGGAGGCGGTCTCGACCCCGTGGACCTCGGTGTCCGTGACGGCCCAGTGGATCTCCCCGCCCTCGCGCTCCCAGGCGTTGGCCAGGTCGAAGAACACCTCGTTCTGTGGGTACAGCCAGACCGAGCGGCCGACCAGTGCCTGGAAGTCGATGCGGTGCGCTTCCCCGTCGAAGCTGAGCACGGTGCCCTCGTGCTCATGGCCTGCTGTGAGTACCCGCGATCCGACCTCCGCGTCCACCAGCATGTCCACGGTGGCGGCCTCCAGGATCCCCGCGCGCTGGGTGTGGTGGATGGTGTCCTTCGTGCGGGTCTCGATCACCGCGGCGGAGATGCCCCGGCGCTTCAGCAGCAGCGCGGTCATCAGTCCGGCCGGGCCGCCGCCCACGATGCCCACGTCGAATCGGGTGGTGTGCTCGGTCATGTCTCTCCCTCTCGAAGCAGCCTGCAGCCCGGTCCTCCGAGTGGCCGGCCACGTCTGTCTCTGTGCCTCAGTCTGCGCACCCGGTGTGTGTGGCGCCACAGTCATCTCATTGAATGCGAAGGTGCACGGGTTGGCTTCAGCTTCTGCCGCTGATCTCGCGCTGGATGCCCCGGGCGGCGATCTGGAGCATCTGCACCCAGGGTGCGGGGCGGCGAGCGACGTCGTCGTCGTCGGTGACCACGCCCAGGGCCGCCACCACCGCGCGGCCGCGCTGCCGGATCGGCACCGCGACCCCGGTCACCTCGCGCTCGACTCCAGCCAGCCCAGCTCCGCCATGTCCCGGCAGAGTCGGTGTGCGGTGGCCGGGGGAAGTCCCGTGCGACGAGCGATCTCCGCGGCGCTGAGCAGGCTCTCCGCCGCAGAGAAGGTGGAGAGCACCCGGTCCAGCCGGGTCAGCACCGAGTCACCGGTGGGGGAGTTCGCCATGGCTCACATGCTAGCTTCCGGTGTCGGGCGGGATCCCCGCTGCCGCGTGTTGCCCACGTCTCAGTCCCGGGCCGCGACCGGATTCGCGCGCAGCTCGCTCGCTGTGCGCTGGTGCAGCGAGATCCGCAGCACCACGACCGCGGCCATGGCCACGATGATTCCGGCGCCGATGTAGAGCACCGTGGGGGTGGCCCCGAGGTCCAGCAGTGCACCGACGGCGATCGGGGCGATGATCGCGCCGGTGCGTCCGACGCCGAGGGCGACACCCACCCCGGTGGAGCGCAGTCTGGGTGCGTAGGTCATCGGGGCGATCGTGTAGATCCCGGAGATGCAGCCGTTGATGATCATGCCCAGCAGCACTCCGGCCACCAGCGCCGCGGGCAGCCAGGCGGTGGCGCTGATGAAGACGATGAACATCACGCCAGAGCAGATGGCGAAGACCGCCTGGACCCGGCGGACGTCCCAGCGGGAGGCGAACACGCCGAAGAGCACCGCGCCGATGGTGCCTCCGATCATCAGCATGATCCCGCCCATGATGCCCTCGTCGGTGGAGAAGCCCACCTCGGTAAGCAGCTGCGGGGTCCAGGTGTTGGCGAAGTAGAAGCCGAACATCACGATGAAGAACATCGCCCACAGCAGCAGCGTGCGACTCCGATTCTCCGGGCTGAACAAGGCTGCATAGGAGTTCTTCGAGCGGCCCGGGGTCCCCGTGTCGCTGGGATCCTCGCGCTCCAGCGTCACCGGGCCGGTGATGCCCATCCGCGCGGCGATCTCCTCGGCGCGGCGCTGTTCGGAGCCGTCGCTGCTCGCCTGCGGGCCGCTGGCGCGCGCGCCGAGGAAGTCCAGGGATTCCGGCATCTTGAGCCAGACGAAGATCACGGCCAGTACGGTCACGGCGCCACCGAGCAGGAAGACCGCCTGCCAGCCGAAGTTCCCGATGAGTGGGATCGCGGCCAGTCCGCCCAGGGTGGCGCCCACCGGGTAGCCGGCGGCGTAGATGCTCATGCACAGGCCGCGGTACTTTGCGTTGGAGTACTCCGAGACCAGCACGGTGCCGGAGGTCAGGATCCCACCCACGCCGAGCCCGGTGATGACTCGCCAGGCCATCAGCTCCGGCATCGAGGATGCGGTGGCGGAGAGGAAGAGCCCGGCGGCGTTGATGATCATCGCGATCACCAGCATCCGGCGCCGTCCGAAGCGGTCTGCGAAGGGTCCCACCCAGATCGCGCCCAGGGCCATGCCGATCAGCCCTCCGCTGAGCAGCAGGCCGAGTTCGGTGCCGGTGAGGCCCAGGTCGGCAGAGACCGGGTTGGCGGTGAACGCCATGGCCTGCACGTCATAGCCGTCTAATCCCATCAGGGCAGTGGCCAGCGCCACGACGAACCATTGGTAGCGGCTCATCGGGCGGGAGTCGATCGATTCCCGGAGGCTGGTCTGGGTCATGAGGATCTCCTTGGACGGTGGTGACGTGCCGTGGCTCAGGTCACAGAACTCACCGGACGTTAGCCCTTCGTGACCCGAGACACAATTGCACGGCTCGAAAAGCGTCCACCGGCTCATTCAACGGGCGAAGCCTTGACGCCGCCGGCTTGGCTAGGCTGGAGTCATGGCCAACTCGTCCAGCGGTGACGCGGTGCTCGACCGTGCGATGCGGATCCTCGCCGTCCTTGAGGTTCACCCCAGCCTGCCTGCCGGTGAGCTCATCGACGCCGCGGGGCTGCCTCGAACCACCGGATACCGGCTGTTGCGGACCATGCGCGCTCACGGCCTGCTCGCCGCCTCGGACTCCGGGGAGCTGGTGCTGGGGCAGCGGCTCTGGGAGATCGCCCAGGGCGCCCCGATCAGCCGGACCCTGCGGGCCGCGGCCCTTCCCTTCATGCAGGACGTCAATGCCGTGGTCCGGCAGACCACCCAGCTTGCGGTCCTTGATGACCAGGGGGTGCTGATCGTCGAGCGACTCTCCCGCCATGGGGCCGTGATCAATCCGGCGGAGGTGGCCACCACGATGCCGGCGCATCTGACCTCGATGGGGCATGTGCTGCTCGCCCATTCCCCGGTCCACGTGGTCCAGCGATGGTGGGCTCCCCGGGCAGCGCAGATCCAGGAGGCTCGGCCGCAGCTGCACCGGGAGCTGGCGGAGGCGCGCACCCGGGGGCATGCCCAGCTCAGCGGGGTGATCAACGCGGAGACCACCGGCGTCTCGGTGCCGGTGCTGGGCGGTGGCGGCCACGCCGTCGCAGCGCTGACCGTGGTGGTCCCGCGCGACTCTGCCGAGATCCCACAGTTCCTGATGGCGCTGCAGACCGCGGGGCGCGGCATCACCCGTGCGCTGGAGGGCATGAGCCACTGAGCCCAGCCAGCGCGGCCGGGCCAGCTCAGCCAGCCCATCCAGCCCAGCCGGCCCAGCCAGCAAGCTCAATCGGTCCAGCCAGTTCAGCCAGCTGAGCCATTGAATGGCAATGGTGTGGCGGGTGCGGGCGTCCCCCGAGCAGACTGAGTGAGAACCACGTCACACCCTGGCGACGCACGTCGCCGATCCCCTTCAAGGAGCCTGAACCCCATGGCTGAGACGAACACGAACCCGGATGCCGCCGCGCTCTCTCAGGCGGAGATCGACGCCGAGATCGCCGCCATCCACGGCGAGTATCGCGCTCAGCGCGACGCCGGCGGCCAGGTCGAGACCAACGCCCGGCTGAACTTCCCGCCGTATCGCAGCTCGCTGCTGCGACACCCGACGAAGTCCCTGCATCACGCGGACCCCGAGGACATCGAGCTCTACAGCCCGGCCTTCGGTCACCGCGACGTCTCCCCGCTGGAGGCGGACCTGACGATCCAGCACAACGGCGAGCCGATCGGGGAGCGGATCATCGTGACCGGCCGGGTGATCGACGGGGACGGCCGCGCCGTGGCCGGCCAGCTGGTGGAGATGTGGCAGGCCAACGCCGCCGGACGCTATATGCACAAGCGTGACCAGCACCCCGCGCCGCTGGATCCCAACTTCACCGGGGTGGGGCGCACCCTGACCGGTCCCAACGGTGAGTACAGCTTCACCACCATCAAACCAGCGCCGTATCCATGGAAGAACCACAACAACGCCTGGCGCTCGGCGCACATCCACTTCTCGCTCTTCGGCACCGACTTCACCCAGCGGATCGTGACCCAGATGTATTTCCCCGGGGACCCGATCTTCGCCCTGGACCCGATCTACCAGTCCATCACCGACCAGGCCGCCCGGGATCGCCTGGTCGCCACCTACGACCACTCGGTCTCCCAGCACGAATGGAACACCGGCTACCGTTGGGACATCGTCCTTTCCGGAAGCAACCGCACCTGGGCCGAGCAGGAGGAGGAGCACTGATATGAGACTCACCCCGACCCCCGCCCAGACCGTGGGGCCCTTCTTCGGCTACGCGCTGCCCTACGCCGGAGGCGAGGCCCTGGTGGACCGTTCGCACCCCGGCGCGGTGCGGCTGCACGGCACCGTCTACGACGGCGACGGCGTGCCGGTGCCCGACGCGCTGTTGGAGATCTGGCAGCCCGATGAGCACGGCGTGATCTCCCAGCAGCCGGGATCCCTGCACCGCGACGGCTACACCTTCACCGGATGGGGCCGCGCCGCCGTCGACGGGGTGGGGCACTACTCGTTCACCACCGTGGAACCGGGCAGCACCGGCGACGGCGTGGCACCGTACTTCCTGGTCACGGTCTTCGCCCGCGGGCTCATGGATCGACTCTTCACCCGGGCCTATCTGCCTGCCGACCCGGCCACTCTCGAGCAGGACCCCCTGTTGAGCTCGGTGCCGGCGGATCGCCGCCAGACGCTGATCGCCACCCGGGAGCCCGACGGGAGTCTGGGCTTCGACATCCACTTCCAAGGTGCCCAGGAGACCGTGTTCCTCACCTATCCCAACACCCCGCAGTTCACCGGCCCGGTGGAGTGATCGACAGGAGCGTGCCCCGACCATGACCGGACCCTTCGGAATCCTGAGCCCGGCATGGGCCGGCACCTCGACGGCGCGGCTGATGTCCGAGGAATCCATCCTGCGGGCGATGCTGCGCGTGGAGGCCGCCTGGGCCCAGGCGCTCGCCGATGCCGACCAGGCACCTGCCGAGAGTGCCGCGGCCATCAAGGCGATCAGCGAGGACCCCGCGGGTACCGGGGTCGAGGTCGAGGCGATCGCGGCGCAGGGCCCTGGCGGGGGCAACCCGGTGATCCCGATGCTCGCCGCCGTCCGTCACGCCCTGGCCCAGTCCGGGGAGTCCGACGCCGCGCTGCACCGCGGCGCCACCAGCCAGGACATCTTGGACACCGCGCTGATGCTTCTCTGCCGCGACGCTGCAGCCGAGGTCCTGGACGAGGCGCGCCGGGCAGGGGCGGCGCTGAGCAGCCTGAGCCAGGAGCATCGGGAGACCATCTGCGTGGCCCGGTCCCTGACCCAGCACGCGCTGCCGACCAGCTTCGGACTGCGCTGCGCGGGTTGGCTCGACGGGTTGACCCAGGCGATGAAGCGGCTGGAGCTGGCAGCGGCAGCGCTCCCGCTGCAGTGGGGCGGGGCCGTGGGCACCCAGGCCTCGCTGAGTGACTCGCTCGGCGCCCAGCGCACCGGCGCGCTCACGGCTGACCTCGCGGACCGTCTTGATCTGCGCCCGATGACCCGCCCCTGGCACACCCAGCGCCAGGTGATCCTGGATCTAGGCTCAGGGCTGGCAGGCCTGCTCGCGGCGCTGGGGAAGGCCGCAGGAGACGTGCTCACGCTGCAGCGCCCCGAGATCGCGGAGCTGCGCGAACCTGCTGCGCCGGGTCGCGGCGGATCCTCCGCCATGCCGCAGAAGCAGAACCCGGTGCTCTCCACGCTGATCCGCTCTGCGGCGCTGAGCGCCCCGGGGCAGCTGAGCACGCTCTACCTGGCGGCGGCCACCGCCGAGGATGAGCGGCCGGCGGGAGCCTGGCACGCGGAATGGCCCAGCCTGGTCGAGCTGAGTCGGCTCGCCGGTGGCGCCGCCACTCGTGCCGCTGAGCTGTTCGAGGGCCTGGTGGTGCGCCCCGACGCGATGCGCGCCAACCTGAGACTCAGCGGCGACGCCGTGCTCAGCGAACGACTGATGGCGCGTCTGCGGGGATCCTTTCCCGGCGGAGGCAAGGCGCTGCAGGATCTGGTGCGGTGCAGCGTCGTCGAAGCGGTGCCGCTGCGAGGCCTGATCGAGGACCAGCTCGGGGATCGGATCACTGCGGCGGAGCTCGATGAGCTGCTGGATCCGCTGCAGTATCTGGGCCGGGCGCAGGAGTTCATCGACGCTGCCGTGGAGGAGTTCGCGCAGCACAACGCCACCCAGCACAACGCCACCCAGCACAGCGCCACCCAGCACAGCGCCGCCCAGCCCGACATCCACCCACAGCACCCCGACCAGACCCTCGTGCAGCCGGAAGGATCCACCGATCATGTCTGAATCACACCTGCCCCACCCGGATGCGTCACGGTCAGCGGCCACGCTGACCCTGACCCCGCAGCTGCTCTCCGGGTCTGTCGAGGATCTGCGCACCGGCGCCCGGCCGGTGCTGGTGCTGGGTCCCTCGCTGGGGACCAGCGTCGCCGTCCTGTGGCAGGGTGCCCTGGCGCACCTGCAGGAGAGCTTCACGCTGATCGGCTGGGACCTGCCCGGCCACGGCGATGCGGAGCCCTTCACCGAGTCCTTCGAGATCAGCGACCTCGCCGACGCGCTGGAGGAGCTCGTCGCCGAGCTCGCCGACAACCACGGACTGCCCGCCGATCTTCCGGTCTACGCCGCCGGGGTCTCGATCGCAGGGACCGTCAGTCTGACCCTCGCGCTGCGCGGGAACACGCGGTTCACCCGGTTGGCGGCGCTGTGCACCGCGGCGAAGATCGGTGACCCCCAGATGTGGAACGAACGCGCGGAGCTCGTCGCGCAGGCGGGGACCCCCACCATGATCGAGGGCTCGGCGCAGCGCTGGTTCGCCCCGGGGTTCATGGCCCGTCAGCTAGAGGTGGTCACCGGGCTGCTGCGCTGCCTGCAGCACACCGACCGGTATTCCTACGCCGCCGCCTGCCGGGCACTGGGTCGCTATGACCTCACGGCCGAGCTCGCCGGCGTCGCCCGACCGCTGCTGGTGATCAGCGGGGCGGAGGATCCGGTGTGTCCGCCCTCGGCGGTGCAGGACTTCGCCGCAGCCCCGCACACCCAGACCGCGGTGCTCGACGGCGTCGCCCATCAGGCCCCGGCCGAAGCCCCGGAGGCCACCGCCCGACTGCTCAAGGAGTTCCTCAATGACTGATCCTCACTACCAGGAGGGGATGAAGGTCCGCCGCGAGGTGCTCTCCGATGCCCACGTAGACCGCGCCGAGGCCAAGAAGGACGACTTCACCGAGGACTTCCAGGAACTGATCACCAACTACGCCTGGGGCTCGATCTGGACCCGCCCCGGGCTGGACCGGTCCACCCGTTCGGTGATCACGCTGACCGCCCTGATCGCCGGCGGGTACTGGGAGGAGCTGGAGATGCATATCCGCGCGGCGCTGCGCAACGGGCTCACCGAGGATCAGATCAAAGAGGTCTTCCTGCAATGCGCCATCTACTGCTCGGTCCCCGCGGCGAACACGGCGTTCAGCATCGGGCGTCGGGTGCTGCAGGAGGAGCGCACCAGCCAGGGCTGACCGGTGCGCCGTGAGATCTTGCGGCTCTGCACCTAGGTCGCGGGTGCCTCGATGAGCGGCCAGCCGATCTCCGTGGTGCCGACACCGGACGGGGCGTCGCCGGTATAGGTCTCTCGGATCGGGCCTGCTGCGCTGTCGCCCCGGCCTGCGACATGCGCTCCCAGCGCGGCGTAGGCGCGAGTGATCGTGTGGTCGGATCCCTGGTGGACCGCCACCGCCATCCGGGTGGCGGGGAGGGTCTCGAAGGCCGCCCGTCCGCCGAGCGCCGCGCGGGGTGCGGATTCCACTGGAAGGAAGAGGGTGCAGTCGCCCGCTTCGTGGAGGAACAGCTCGGTGGAGAACAGCCCGCCCAGGGGCCCGACGGCGTCGACCCCGGCCGCCTCGAGCCCAGCGCGCAGGTCCCGCCGGGCTGATGTGAACCAGGCTCCGAGCTGGGGCAGCTCGATGGAGTCTCTGATGATCACCACGTCCAGGGCTGGAACCCGTCGGATCTCCAGGGGTGTCTCTGGCTCCGTGAGCATCTCGCGCAGCGCAGCGATGGCGTCTCGGGTCTCGCTCAGACGCTGCTCCATCCGGTGCAGATGATGCGCGATCGCCTGCGCTCCGGCAGCCGGGTCCGTCGAGCCCAGGATCCGCCGGATCTCGTCGACCGGCATGTCCAGGGAGCGCAGCCGCTGGACCATCCGGGCCTCGGGGATCTGCGCCGATTCGTAGAGGCGATAGTGGTTCACCGGATCGATCACCGCCGGTTCCAGCAGGCCGACCCGATGGTAGAAGCGCAACGCCTTGGCGCTCAGCCTCGTCGCCCGGCTGAAGTCTCCGATGGTCATATAGGCAGCCATGGACACATCCTCACCCCTGACACTCAGCCAGCGCCAATGCCGACTCGCGGATCGAGCGCAGCGCTTGACCTTGCCCCAAGGGGAAGGGGCAGCGTGGCCAGAGCGGGACGTGGGCGCGAGAACTCGCCCAGCGGACTGCGCCGAACCCCACCACAGTCGAACCACCGCATGGACAGGAGCCACCTCATGACAGAGCGCACCACACACCCGACCGCGCTGCCCGCCGTGGTGACGGCCTTTCTCGACGCCGAGGCGTCGAGCTCACCGCGGGCCATCGCCGAGCTGTTCAACGAACACGCGGTCGTCGTCGACGACGGCAGACGGCACCACGGGCGAGAGGAGATCGCCAGGTGGCGCAGCGAGGTCGCGCAGGCCTTCAGCTACACCAAGACCATGGTGTCCGCTGAGCAGGCGCAGGACGTCGTGGAGATCACCGAACGCGTGGAGGGCGACTTCCCCGGCGGCCGGGTCGATCTCCGAAGCAGCTTCGTTATGGACGAGGCCGGCTTGATCGCGTCGTTGACCATCGCGGTCCCGGAGTAGCCGGGCTCAGCGCCGCGACATGTAGAGGTTGAACGCCTTCGCCAGCAGCGGGTTGACCTCGTAGTCCCACTCACCGAGGGTCTGCACCACATCGGCGCCCATCGTGGTCTTGAACCGGGTCAGCCCGGCCAGCGGGTACTCCGGGTCCAGTGACGGGCTGAGCCCACCGAGGTCATAGAACTGGCAGCCCGCGGCGAGGGAGTCCTCGATCTGGCGCAGCTGCAGCGCCCGCGGCGCGTAGCGCTTGCGCTCCTGAGCGGAGGAGGCCCCATAGACGTACCAGGCGAACTCGCCCTGCCGGACATAGATCGCCGCGGCGAGCAGCTGATCCTCGAAGTGCGCCAGGTAGAGCGTGCACTCGCTCAACGGGGAGGCGTTGAGCTCCCGGTACATGTCCTGGAAGTAGCTCAGCGGCCGACCGGTGAAGTCATCCCGCTCGGCGGTCTCCGAGTAGAGCGTGTGCCAGGCCTGAAGGTCAGATTCGGCACCGACGCTCACCGTCAGCTCCGAGCGGGTGGACTTCTTGGTCTGCCGGCGTGAGGACTGATCCATCCGGGCCAGCACCTCATCGATCGGCAGCTGAGCGCCTGAGGGATCGGTGAGCGGGATCCGAGCCTGGAACTGCGGCTGTCCGGCTTCGAAGTCGGTGCTCGGCGCGGGGGCCTTGAATCCCAGGCTGCGCAGCTGCTCCTGCCACTGGCGGGCCTGGGCGGCGCCGGCCGGGTCGACCTCGAGCTCTTCGAGCTCCTCGATGCTGGTGTTCTCCCCGGCGGCGAGTGCCCGGCGGACCTCCTTGGCCTCCCAGCGGCGCAGCACCGAGGGCAGACCCATGCGGATCAGGAACGCACCGGAGGACTTCAGATGATCGATCAGCGGCGGCAGGAGCTGTTCCAGATCTGCGGCCGCCGGGTCCATCACCGGGCCCTCGGCCATATAGGCGAGCTTCCTTCCTCCGAGCAGCGGCACCGCTGCGGGGATGGGGAGTCGCCGGAAGAGCACCAGCGCCGCGGCCACCGGCGAGGCGTCGGAGCCCGATCCGGACTCGAAGACTCCGAGGCTCTGCGCCTGCCACTCCTTCTTCACCGCGGGCCAGCGCGGGTTCTGCAGGAAGGATGCGGTCTTGTGATCAGCGAGGAAGCGGGTGTGCTCCTGGGTGCTAATCGGGCGGACCTGGTACGCGGCGGCGACGCCTGAATCTCTATGCTCCATCACGCCTCAAGGGTACCGTCTGCGTGCCCGGCGACTGGGAGATCAGCTGCGCAGGCCGGTCCCGCACTCGGGGAGCGGACCGCAGTTGCCGGTGGTGGTTCCGGCGGTGGCCTGCGGTCCGCCGGGGGAGGCCGGATCCGCCCTCGGCGCAGAGGTTTGCACTCGATAGGTCAGAGTGCTAAAAATTGGTTTAGCACTCTCGTGTCGAGACTGCTAGAGGAACCTGAGCAGGTGAGGCCATACAGATGTTCCCGGTGACGCGGGAACGGCCGTCCGTCGCGGGCACCTGGAATGGTTCGACCCAGCAGACGCGAACACGTCTGACAGTCACACACCACGGCTTGAGACAAGCCGAGTCCAGGAAGGACACGCGCCACTATGGCAAAGACTATTGCATTCGATGAAGAGGCCCGCCGCGGCCTCGAGCGGGGACTGAACGTCCTCGCCGATGCCGTGAAGGTCACCTTGGGCCCCCGCGGCCGCAACGTCGTGCTGGAGAAGTCCTGGGGTGCCCCCACGATCACCAACGACGGTGTCTCCATCGCCAAGGAGATCACGCTGGAGGACCCCTACGAGAAGATCGGCGCCGAGCTGGTCAAGGAGGTCGCCAAGAAGACCGACGACGTCGCCGGCGACGGCACCACCACTGCCACCGTCCTCGCCCAGGCCCTGGTCAAAGAGGGTCTGCGCAACGTCGCGGCCGGTGCCGATCCGATGGCGCTCAAGCGCGGCATCGACAAGGCCGTGGAGGCCGTCACCGCCGAGCTGTTCAAGTCGGCCAAGGAGATCGAGACCACCGAGCAGATCGCCGCCACCGCCTCCATCTCCGCCGCAGACCCCCAGATCGGCGCACTGATCGCGCAGGCACTGGACAAGGTCGGCAAGGAAGGCGTCATCACCGTCGAGGAGTCCAACACCTTCGGTCTGGAGCTCGAGCTCACCGAGGGCATGCGCTTCGACAAGGGCTACCTCTCCGGGTACTTCGTCACCGACGCCGAGCGCCAGGAAGCCGTCCTGGAGGACCCCTACATCCTGATCGCGAACTCCAAGATCTCCTCGGTCAAGGACGTCATCGGCGTCCTCGAGCAGGTCATGCAGTCCGGCAAGCCGCTGCTGGTCATCGCCGAAGACGTCGAGGGCGAGGCCCTGGCAGCGCTGGTCGTCAACAAGCTCAAGGGCACCTTCAAGTCCGTGGCCGTGAAGGCCCCCGGATTCGGTGACCGCCGCAAGGCCATGCTGGCTGACATCGCCATCCTCACCGGTGGACAGGTCATCGCCGAAGAGGTCGGCCTGAAGCTGGAGAACACCACCCTGGAGCTGCTGGGCACCGCCCGCAAGGTCGTTGTCACCAAGGACGAGACCACCATCGTCGAAGGTGCCGGCGAGGCCGACGAGATCTCCGGTCGCGTGGCCCAGATCAAGGCCGAGATCGAGAACTCCGACTCGGACTACGACCGCGAGAAGCTGCAGGAGCGCCTGGCCAAGCTGGCCGGCGGCGTGGCCGTCATCAAGGCCGGTGCCGCCACCGAGGTCGAGCTCAAGGAGCGCAAGCACCGCATCGAAGATGCCGTACGCAACGCCAAGGCCGCTGTGGATGAGGGAATCGTCGCCGGCGGCGGCGTGGCCCTGATCCAGGCCGGCGCCCGCGCCTTCGCGGCCCTGGAGCTCAGCGGAGACGAGGCGACCGGCGCGAACATCGTGAAGTTCGCCGTGGAGGCCCCGCTGAAGCAGATCGCCATCAACGCCGGCATGGAGGCCGGAGTGGTGGCCGAGAAGGTCCGCGGCCTGCCCGACGGCCACGGCCTCAACGCCGCCACCGGTGTCTACGAGGACCTCCTGGAAGCAGGCGTCAACGATCCGGTGAAGGTGACCCGCTCTGCGCTGCAGAACGCCGCCTCCATCGCCTCGCTGTTCCTGACCACCGAGGCCGTCGTCGCCGACAAGCCGGAGAAGCACGCTGCCGGCGCCGGCGCCGAGGGCATGGACCCGATGGGCGGCATGGGCGGCATGATGTGATCAGCTGAGCAGCTGATCCCTCGCGCACCGTCGCTAGCTGAGAACCCCGCCACAGACCTGGTCTGTGGCGGGGTTCTTCGTCTGCCCCGCCAGGTTGCCCTGACAGGTTGCCCAGCGAGGGTGCCCGGTGACCTTGCCCAGTGACCTTGCCCCGTAACGTTGCTCAGTGGCCGAACATCCGGGTGTTCGCCGATTCGGTCTCCTCGTACTGGCTGGAGGCCGAGGCCATCGCCTGGCGCACGCTGGCCAGGGACTGCTCCACCTGAACCTGGGTGGCGCGCCACTGCGTGAGCACTTCTTGGAAGGCCGTGGACGCCGAGCCCTTCCAGGAGTCCTGCAGCTGACGCAGCTGAGACTCCATCGAGCTGACATCGCTCTGGATGCGGCCCAGCGTGGCCTCCACGGTCTGGCTCTTGGCGAGCAGCTCGGCGGTGTCGATCTGTAGCAGTGCCATAGTTCTCTCCTCGGGTGACCGGTCCAGCCGGTGCGTAGCAGGGATCAGGCGGGACCCGCTGCCCCGCCGATGGCACAGGACGCTACCGAGGGCTGAACACGCATCGGGCGCTGCAGCTTCCGCTGTGGAACCACGGCCTGGGGCGCCAGGCGCAGAACGGGCTGGGGCAGACCGTGATGGAGCAGCACAGCAGACCAGCCGAGGCAGACCGAGCCGGGGCAGACCGGCCGGAGGCGCGCTGGCTCAGTCGGGGGTGTGGTGTTCCCTGGCGGCGGCGCGGAGCTGGTCCAGCTCCTCCTCGTCGATGTCGGTCTCGTGGTCGCTCTGGTCGTCGAGGGCCACCATGGGCAGCCGCAGCGTCATCGTGGCGCCGCCGCCCGGAGTGGGACTGTGCCGGACGGTGCCCTGGTGCTGGGCCGCGATCGCGGCACAGATCGCCAGACCCAGGCCGGTGCCGCCGGTTCCCCGCTGACGTGAGTTGTCTGCCCGGTAGAAGCGCTCGAAGATCTTCGTGGCGTCCTCCTCGGAGATGCCGTCGCCGTGGTCGCGGACCTCCAGGACGGCGTCGATCTGTGAGTCGGTGCGCTCTTGGGTGCCCACTGCGATCTCCAGCTGAGTCCCCGGCGGCGTGTAGCGCAGCGCGTTGGTGACCAGGTTCGTCACGATCTGGCGGATCTTGCCCTCGTCGCCCACGGCCGGGGCCGGGGCCGGGGCGCCGCCGTCGAGCCCGGTGACCCGGGTCTCGCGGTCCGGGGCGTTGACCGCCAGGTCCATGATCGCGTCGTGAGCGATCAGGTTCAGGTCCAGCGGAGCCTTCTGCAGCGGACGCTGCTCATCGAGCCGGGCCAGGGTGAGCATGTCTTCGACCAGCTGTCCCATCCGTTTGGCCTCGGACTCGATCCGGCCCATGGCCATCCCCACCGCCTCGGGGTTGTCACTGAC
Source organism: Nesterenkonia sandarakina (assembly GCF_014138825.1). Taxonomy (NCBI): domain Bacteria; kingdom Bacillati; phylum Actinomycetota; class Actinomycetes; order Micrococcales; family Micrococcaceae; genus Nesterenkonia; species Nesterenkonia sandarakina. The sequence continues at coordinate 2,659,334 of NZ_JACJIH010000001.1, forward strand.
CCCGCCCTGCCGGTAGAGCTCGGAGAAGCCGCGGATGGTGACCAAGGGGGTGCGTAGCTCATGGGAGGCGTCCTGGATGAAGCGCCGCATGTTCTCCTCCGAGGCGCTCTTGGCCTGGAAGGAGGTCTCGATCTGTTCCAGCATCACGTTCAGCGAACGGGAGAGCCTGCCGATCTCGGTGTCCGCGGGTGCGGTGGTCTCGACACGTTTGGAGAAGTCCCCGCCGGCGATCTCCGCGGCGGTCTTCTCCACATGGAACAGCGAGCGGAAGGCTCGGGTGACCAGGGCGTAGGCGATGGTGGAGGCCCCGAGCGTGGCCATCAGCCCGATGGTCGCCACCAGGAAGGTGGCGCGCTCCACCGAGGTCTCCACCTGTTCCAGCGGCAGCGCCACCGCCAGGCTGTTCTCGCCGTTCTCCAGCGGCATCACGTGCACGCGCCAGCCCCGGGAGCCCTCCTGGGTGCCGGCGACGTCGAGGTGCTCACCGTTCTGCCAGAGCTCGAAGACCTCGTCGAAGGTCATGCTGGGGATCTCCGGGATGTCCCCGCCCCAGTCGGCCGGGTGGGTGGAGTTGGACTGCAGCAGCTCGCCGTCGGAATCCATCAGGATCCCGTAGAACCGCAGGATGGACTGAGTGTCCCCGATCTCCGGGTCGCTGCGCCGGGTGAGGAACATCGAGACGTTGTTCGCGTTGGCGTAGATGTCCTCGTCGAGGTTGCGCAGCAGCTCCTGGCGGAACAGCGAGGCCGAGACGAAGGTGGTCACGAACAGGGTCAGCACCAGCAGCCCGGACATGATCAGCACCAGCTGGGTCCGCAGCGACGCCTTGCGCCAGGTCTGGGTGGCGGAGCTCATCGGGCGCATACTCAGACCTTACGCGCAGCGGCGTATCGGGGTGGAGGCCGCGACGGGTCCGGGCAGTCTGTTACAGCCCCTGCGAGCGCTGACGGCGCTCCCAGGTCTGGAGCACATAGCCGACCCCGCGCTTGGTCTGGATCATCGGAGCTCCCTCGGAGCCGGAGTCGATCTTCCGGCGCAGGTAGGAGATATAGGACTCCACGATGGAGGCGTCGCCGTTGAAGTTGTACTCCCAGACATGATCCAGGATCTGCTGCTTGGAGAGCACCCGGTTGGGGTTCATCATCAGGTAGCGCAGCAGCTTGAACTCGGTGGGGGAGAGCTCCACCATCTCGCCTCCGCGACGGACCTCGTGGGCGTCGTCGTCGAGCTCGAGGTTGTCGACCATGATCACGGCGTCCTCGTCCTCGAAGGGAGCGGTCCGGCGCAGCACTGCCCGGATCCGGGCGACGACCTCATCCAGGGAGAAGGGCTTGGTGACGTAGTCGTCTCCGCCCACGGTGAGGCCGGTGATCTTGTCATCGGTGTCGTCGCGAGCGGTGAGGAAGAGCACCGGGAAGTGTTTGCCCGCGGCGCGCAGCCGACGGGTGACGGTGAAGCCGTCCATGTCCGGGAGCATCACGTCCAGGACGGCGAGGTCGGGCTGGAACTCTTCGGCGATCTCCAGCGCCTCTCGACCGTTGCCGGCCGCGGCGACCTCGAATCCGGCGAACCGCAGCGAGGTGGCCAACAGCTCGCGGATGTTGGGCTCGTCGTCGACGACGAGCAGCTTGGCTTCAGGGGTTTTCTCACTCACCCGTCCAGGATGCTCCTCACTCCTGGAAACTCGCTGGACGTTACCTGGCTGCGCGGTGACGTAGTGGTCCATGCCTGCGGTGGGGACGCGCCACGGCTGCCCGGGGTGCTCAGACGATGTCTTCGGCGTCCAGGATGGAGTACCCGTAACCCTGCTCGGAGAGGAACCGTTGGCGCTTGGCCGCGTACTCCATGTCCACGGTGTCGCGGGTGACCACGGAGTAGAAGTGCGCGCGCTTGGGGTCCTCGCCGTCGGCGGACTCACCGGGGCGCAGCAGCCGACCCAGGCGCTGTGCCTCCTCCTGCCGGGACCCGAAGGTTCCCGAGACCTGGATCGCCACTGAGGCCTGGGGCAGGTCGATGGAGAAGTTCGCGATCTTTGAGACCACGAGCACCTCGAGCTCGCCGGCGCGGAAGGCGTCGAACTGCTTCTGGCGTGCGGCGACGGAGGCGGAGCCGGTGAGCACCGGGGCACCGAGCTGTTCTCCCAGGCGTTGCAGCTGGTCCACGAACTGGCCGATCACCAGGACCTGCTCACCGCGGTACCGGTGCCGGGCCACCAGCCGGGCGACGACGGCGTCCTTGACCTCGGCGCCGGCGGCGAGCCGGTGGCGCTCCTTGTCCGCGGCAGAGGCGTACTCCATCCGCAGGCTGCGCGGCATGTCGGTGCGCACCTCGATGCAGGTCGCCGGGGCGATCCAGCCCTGAGCCTCCATCTGCTTCCAGGGCGTGTCATAGCGTTTCGGTCCGATCAGGGAGAACACCTCACGCTCCCGGCCGTCCTCGCGGACCAGGGTCGCGGTCAGTCCGAGCCTGCGGCGGGCCTGCAGGTCTGCGGTCATCCGGAAGATCGGGGCGGGCAGCAGGTGGACCTCGTCGTAGATGATCAGTCCCCAGTCGTGGCCGTTGAGCAGCTCCAGGTGGGTGAACAGCTCATGCCGCCGGGAGGCCAGCACCTGGTAGGTGGCGATGGTCACCGGGCGGACCTGCTTCCTGGCCCCGGAGTACTCGCCGATCTCCTCCTTGGTCAGCGAGGTGCGCCTGAGCAGCTCGTCCTTCCACTGCCGCGCCGAGACCGTGGAGTTCACCAGGATCAAGGTGATGGTCCCCGAGGTGGCCATCGCGGCCGCGCCCACCAGCGTCTTGCCCGCGCCACAGGGCAGCACGACGACGCCGGAGCCCGCCTGCCAGAAGTTGTCCACCGCCTCCTGCTGGTACCCGCGCAGCGCCCAGCCGTCCTGACGCAGCGCGATCGGATGAGCGGTGCCGTCGACGAAACCGGCGAGATCCTCTGCCGGCCAGCCCAGCCGCAGCAGCTGCTGCTTCAGCTCGCCGCGGGCCTGGCCGTGCACCGCCACGGTGGTCTCATCGATCTCGGGACCGAGCAGGGAGGTCAGCGTCTTGGCGTGGAGCACCTCGCTGAGGATCTCCGGCTCCTGGCTGCGCAGCACCAACCCATGCACCGGGTCCTTCTCCAGGCGCAGCCGCCCGTAGCGACTCATGGTCTCTGCGATGTCCACCAGCAGCGAGTGTGGCACCGGGAACCGGGAATGGTTCAGCAGGGTGTCCACCACGTACTCGGCGTCGAAGCCGGCGGCGCGGGCGTTCCAGAGCCCCAGCGGGGTGATCCGGTAGGTGTGGATATGCTCCGGCGCGCGCTCCAGGTCGGCGAAGGCGGCCACCGCCCGGCGAGCAGAGTCGGCCTGCGGGTGATCGACCTCCAGCAGCACGGTCTTGTCCGACTGCACGATCAGCGGTCCATCAGCCATTGCTCTCCTCGCTAGTGCTCCTGTGCTCCGCCGCAGTCGCCGCAGAGGTCTCCTCGACGGCGGCGATCCGGTGCAGCATCACCGTAGCCTCGCCGTCGTCCTCGCGCACCCTGATCCGGACCCTGCCGGCGTTCATCCCGGTGGGAACCCCGGTGAGTCGGTGCGTGCTGCCCTGCGGAGAGACCCTGGTCAGCCGCACCTCGCGCCGCGCGGCCAGCGCCGAGCGCAGGACCCCGATGACGTCCTGGGCGGCGGCTGAGGCGGAGGAGGAGGGCGCGGCGCGTCCGGCCTTGAGCAGCGCGGCGGCGGTGGAGTGCACCAGCGACTCGTCCACCTGGCCGGGTTCTGCACTGCTGCTGTGCACCGGGGAGTGCTCCCAGGGGGAGGCCTCCAGCGACCAGGAGGCGGTGTGCTGCGCAGAGGCCGCGGGGGATCCGCCTCGGGTCGGGCCGGGGTCGGTCGGGGTCTCGCGTGCGGTGTTGAATCCCGCCTCCTGCAGGGCCTTGTGAAGTGCGGCCGGGGAGGCGCGGCAGATCATGGTGTCCTCGCTGATCACGCGCAGTCCGAGGTCGCGCAGCACCGGGTCCTCGAGCAGGGCTTCGCGCTGCGCGGGATCCGAGACGCGCAGCCAGGCGCCGGCCTCACCGATCAGGACCCCGCGCCAGGTGCGGGCGGCGTCCTGGATCTGGGTCCGCAGCGGGGCGGGCACATCGGTGAGGCTGTGCGTCTGAAGCCAGTCAAGGATCTCCGCTTCGGTCCACCCTCTGCCGAGCCCGCGGTGCAGCGAATCGGGGCTGAACCGGAAGGTCGGCACCGAGCCGTGTCCCTCACGTTCACCGAAGTCCGCCAGCGCCGCGGCACTGGCGGGGGAGAGCGCACCGGTGGCGATCGCGGTGAGATCCGATTGCAGCAGGATCGTGTCCACCTGGGCCGGCATGGCAGAGGCCAGCTGCTCGGCGAGGCTGCTCAGCCCCGCTCGCCAGTCTGATCCGGTCATCGGTGGTCGTGGCGCGGGTGCCTCCGGCGCCGCACCCTCTGCAGAGCCATCCGCTGCGGCGCCCTTGAGCAGCGCGGCTCCTGCGAGGCTGAGGGCGCCTACGGCGAAGAGGCCCAGGCGTTCGGCCTCGCGCACCAGCCACGGCATCAAGTGGGCCACGCGCGCGCTCATCAGCGGGCGCTCCCACTGGAGTCGTTGCGGCAGCGCGCCGCTGAGCGCATCGGGCCCGGGGAGATCATCCTCGGGCAGGTTCAGCGCGTAGAGGACCGCCCCCGGATCGGCGGCCTCTGCGCTGAGCGTCCCGGCGGTGCTCAGCAGCGTCCGGCGCAGCCGTTCGGCATCTCCGCGCTGCCGGTCCAACCCCAGGGTCGGGGCGATCCGGCTCGTGGGGTGCGGTCCGCGCAGCAGCATCGGCGCGCGCGGCGCCAGCAGCCACCCGGAGACCAGCAGCTGGTGCTGATGGTGCCGCGCCGCGGCGCTGAACTGCTCAGCCAGCCGGGTCGGGGACCAGGCCTGAGCGTCGGTGAGCTCGATGAGTCCGGATGCGGCCAGGAGCTCCAAGAGCCATCCGATCTCACCGACGCCGGCATCGCTTCCTGCACCGGCTCCGAGGCTGGAGCTGGGGCGTCCGCGCTGCCCAGAGCTGGGAGCCCCCCAGCGGGCAGACGCCGCGGCGATCCTCCGCAGCTCACGCATGCCCACCCCGCCGGTGCGCAGGGTCGCGGCGGGGGAGTCGGCGAGCAGCGAGAGCAGCTCCGCCACGTCGTCGAGCAGCTCCGAGATCGCTGCCAGGGAGGCGTTCTCAAGCACGGCGGCGGAGACCCCGGTCGAGCTTCCGGCCGGGGTCGGTGCGGCGGGGCTCTGCGCGACGAGGCTGTCGGTGAGCTGCGGCAGGTGCGCCAGCAGGGAGTCGATGATGTGTGGCACCCGCGCCGGGGTCGCCACCTCTGCCGACTCAGAGGCATGAGGGACGGAGTGCCCGGCGGATTCGCCTGCACCCTCGGACGCTGCGGGCTCGTCGAAGAACAGTCCTGCGGCGTCCAGTGCGGCGCGCTCGGCCGGGTCCACCTCGGCCTCAGGCCCTGACTGCGTCGCCGCGCGCGAGAGTTCGGTGGCCGCGCGCAGCGTCGGTGCGTCCAGGCGCTGCAGGTGCTGGCGGATGCTGGACTCGGAGCCGGCCCGGACAGACAGGGTGGTCAGATCCCCGGGACTGGGCTGCAGCAGGTCCGGGCGCAGTCGCAGCAGTGCGGCCAGTCGATCCTGGTCCCAGGTCTCGAGGCGCTCCAGCAGAGCTTCCAGGCTGAGCAGCGACACTTCAGCCGATGCCGGTGCCGCGGCGGCGCCGATTCACCGAGAGCAGCAGGAAGCCGACCAGCAGCGCGAATCCCAGCGGGAAGCCCCACAGGGCGAGGCCGTAGAACACAGGATGTGGATCGGCCTGCATGAAGTACAGGCTCAGGATCACCAGCAGCGCGATCCCGGAGAGTGCGGTGATCACCACTCCGGACCACAGCAGCGCCTGACCGGGGCGGGAAGTGCGGCGCCGATCCGAGCCGTGAACGGCGGTCGTGGTTGGAGACATGCCCCGATTCTAGCGCGCGGGCCTGTGAGTCCGGGGCCGAAGTTCGGGCTCAGGCGTGGACGGCGGTACTCTAGAGGCCTTGATCATCAGCATCCGTCTACAGCGATTCATGAGGTAAGAACACCGTGCCAACCGGGAAAGTGAAGTGGTTCGACGCCGAGAAGGGCTTCGGATTCCTGACTTCAGATGACGGCCAGGAAGTGTTCCTGCACTCTTCTGCCCTGCCGGCGGGAGTGCCCAGCGTCAAAGCAGGCGCTCGCATGGAATACGGGATCGCCGACGGCAGGCGGGGCAAGCAGGCGCTTTCCGTGCGCCTGCTCGAGGAGGCCCCTTCCGTGGCCCGTGCCACGCGCAAGCCCGCCGATGAGATGGCGGAGCTGGTCCAGGACCTGGTGAACGTCTTGGACAACTCCACCGGAGCGCTGCGCAACGGGCACTACCCGCAGACCGCGCAGTCGAAGAAGATCGCCGCCATGCTGCGCCGCGTGGCCGACGAGTTTGATGCCTGATGAGTGAACAGTCCAGCCCTGAGCAGTCCGACTCGGAGCAGTCGAGCCCTGAGCAGTCCGGCTCGGGGTCGACCGATGCGCCCGCCACGCCTGCACCCGCAGAGCCGGTGGCGCGCAAGCGGCGCCCCGGGAAGCCGAAGGTGGACCCGGTGCTCTCCGCGGCCGTGGAGCTTGCCCATGAGGCGCTCCACGAGATCGCCGCCCCCGAACAGGTGGGGGACCACCTCGGGGTCAGCGCAGAGGAGGATCGGCTGCTCACGCACCGCTTCGCCGCGGACAAGCCCGGATACCGGGGCTGGGAATGGTTCGTCACCGTGGCCCGAGCGCCTCGCGCCAAGAAGGTCACGGTCTGCGAGATCGGTCTGCTGCCTGGGGATCAGGCGCTGATCGCGCCCCCATGGGTCCCGTGGCTGGAGCGGATGAACGACGAGGAGAAGCAGGCCCACCAGGCTGAGCAGGCCGACTCCGAACGGAGCTGATCCGGCCTCAACCGGGCGCGGACCCGCTCCGGCCTCAACCGGGCGCGGACCCGCTCCGGCCTCAACCGGGCGCGGAGCTGATCCAGTCCGGCCCTGGGCTGCTCGAGCCCGATCCGGTCCTGGAGCAGCCCGGGCGCCCGGCCCCGTTGGCTCAGTGCCTCAGCACGTGGTCGATGCAGTTCAGCAGGGCGGTGATGTCCTCGGGCTCGATGGCCGTGAAGGTCGCGATGCGCAGCTGATTGCGCCCGAGCTTGCGGTACGGCTCGACGTCGACGATCCCGTTGGCGCGCAGCGTCTGAGCCAGCTCTGCGGCATCGACCTCCTCGGCGAAGTCCACCGTGGTGATCACGTTCGAGCGCTCCGCCGGATCGGTCACGAAGGGTTGGGCCAGGTCATGGGCTTCGGCCCAGGCGTAGACCCGACCCGCAGAGTCTGCGGTGCGCGCCGCGGCGAAGTCCATGCCGCCGTTGCCGTTGAGCCAGCGGACCTGTTCGTTCAGCGTGATCAAGGTGGCCAGCGCCGGAGTGTTGTAGGTCTGGTTCTTGCGTGAGTTCTCGATGGCCGTGGTCAGCTGCAGGAAGTCCGGCACCCAGCGCTGCGCGGCGAGCTTCTCCGCCCGCTGAAGGGCCGCCGGTGACATCATGGCCAGCCACAGTCCGCCGTCCGAGGCGAAGTTCTTCTGCGGGCCGAAGTAATAGGCATCGGTCTCGGTGACGTCCACCGCAAGGCCTCCGGCGGCAGAGGTCCCGTCGACGAGCAGCAGCGCGCCGTCGTCGGCTCCGGCGACTCGCCTGACCGGCGCCGCCACTCCGGTGGAGGTCTCGTTATGCGGCCAGGCGTAGGCGTCCACACCCGCCTCGGCCGAGGGCGCGGGCAGGGTGCCGGCCTCGGAGGTCAGGATGCTGGAGGCCTCGAGGAAGGGAGCCTTGTCGGTGGCCTTGGCGAACTTGGAGCCGAACTCGCCGAAGGAGAGGTGCTGGGCCTTGCGCTCGACCAGGCAGAAGGACGCGATGTCCCAGAAGGCGGTGGATCCTCCCACGCCGAGGATCAGCTCGTAGCCCTCCGGGGCGCCGAAGAAGCTGTGCAGGCCCTCGCGCAGCTCGCCGACCAGGTTCTTCACCGGGGCCTGACGGTGCGAGGTGCCCAGCAGCTCACGGCCTGCGGCGGAGAGCGCCTCGACCTGTGCCGAGCGCACCTTGGAGGGCCCGGCGCCGAAGCGACCGTCCTGGGGCAGCAGCTCGCGGGGGATGGTGACGCGCTGGGACATGGTGACTCCTCGATCGGGTGAGGCGGTGCGCTCACGGGGTTCTTGGACAGTCGCATCGGTCAGCGTCGTTGCCGAGGGGTTCCGGTGCGGAACTATGCTGTACAGCAGCTGCTTCCACCAGGACGAACAGCGCCGAAGCTCACGTTATCAAGTGCGCGGCGCAGGAGAGTGAGTCATACGTGACCGATCTGATCGACACCACTGAGATGTACCTGCGCACCATCCTCGACCTCGAGGAAGAGGGCATCGTGCCGCTGCGCGCCCGCATCGCTGAACGTCTCGAGCATTCCGGTCCGACGGTGTCCCAGACCGTGGCTCGTATGGAGCGCGACGGCCTGCTGGTGCTCACCTCGGACCGCCGGCTGGAGTTCACCGATTCCGGGCGCGAGCTGGCCGTGCAGGTGATGCGCAAGCATCGTCTCGCGGAGCGGCTGCTCTCAGATGTGATCGGGCTGGAGTGGCAGTACATCCACGAGGAGGCCTGCCGCTGGGAGCATGTGATGAGCGAGCGGGTGGAGCGCCGGCTGGTGGAGATCCTGCAGTCCCCGGTGGAATCCCCCTACGGCAACCCGATCCCGGGTCTGGACCAGCTCGGAGTGGTCTTCGACGAGGAGCCCCCGGTGCCGACCAAGATCACGCTCCGCCAGGCCGCCGAAGCGGACCCGGCGGGCAGCAGCTCCCAGCTCTGGATCCTCAAGCGGCTCGCGGAGTCCATCCAGATGGAGCCTGAAGTCCTGGAGCAGCTGCTCGAGGCCGGCCTGCGCCCCGGCGGCGCAGTGCGGCTGCGTGGCGTGAACCAGGCCTACGTGATGCTCCAAGTCCTCCTCGGATCCGAGGAGGACGTGGAGGTGGAGCTGCCGCTGGAGGTCGCTCAGCACCTCTTCGTGGAGCACGCCGCCGCCTCCTGAGGCGACTCCGGGGGCGCCCGCACCGGGCAATGTCACGGTGAGATGACGCACATGGTCACAGATCTCGGAGTATCCGTGATCCGTTCGATACCTTGCGTGATCTGCCTAGAAATCGCTCTGACCTGCGGTTTTAGTCTGTCTAACAGTGTCTGCTGGCTGCTGACGGGCACCATGGAGCAGGAGAATCGCGGAGATTTCTGCACAGACCGTGACCTGAGCGTGACAATTTTATCGATCTGTTATAACGTCTTACTCGTGCTCGCGGCCGATGTCCGAAGTCGCAGCCCCTCTGGTCAGATCTTCTCCTGCCGCTGACCGGAGCCGTTCCACGAAAACTACCGCAAGGCAGGGTGCGGGGCACCGCGGTCGATCGAGACCTGAAGAACGTGAGCTACCCGGCTCACACTTCACACCAGGCGGTCCCGCAACTACAGGGAGAGGTTTCCAGAGAAGTGACAGACATGACTTTCGTCTCACGCCGTGACCGGCGCCGCCAGGCCAAGCCCTCATTGGCAAAGGCCGTGGCATCCAACGCCGGCACCGTCGGACGAGGCGCGGCAGTCGCCGTCGCCGCCTCCGGCCTCGTGATCTCCTCGGGAGTTGCCGCGAACGCCGGCACCGACATCGAGACCCCCAAGGTCACCACCCTGGACGTGACCGCGTCCGGTCTCAGCGTGGAGCGCGCCAGCACCACCTCCTCGGTGGCAGTGACCGCCGCGCAGGACGTGCAGCTCTCCTTCGACCGTCCCGTGGTGACCTCCACCCCGGCTCCCGAGCCGGAGCCCGCACCGGAGCCCGCTCCCGTGGTGGAAGAGGTCCAGACCGCTCCCGCCGCACCGCAGGCAGAGCCGGAAGCTCCCGTGCAGCAGGCCGCAGAGGCGCCCCAGCAGGAGGCCGTGCAGGCCAGCGCCCCCGCGCAGCCCCAGCAGCAGAGCGCCAGCCAGCAGTCCCAGGGCACCGGTCAGCAGCAGAACACCGGCCAGCAGACTCAGCAGGCCGAGACCGGCCAGCAGTCGCAGGGCAACACCCAGGTCGCCTCAACCTCCCCCGCACAGGAAGAGGCCCCGGCCGCTTCCAGCGGCGGCAACGGCTCGATCGTGGGCGCCGCCTATGCAGGTCTCGGCAACCCCTACGTCCTCGGTGGCACTTCACCGTCTTCGGGTTGGGACTGCTCCGGCTTCATCAACTGGGCCTACAACCAGGCCGGCGAATCGCTGCCGCGCACCACTTACGGCATGATGGCCTCAATGCGCCAGGTCTCCTCGCCCTCCCCGGGCGACATCGTCATCCAGAACGGTGGCAGCCACGCCGCCATCTACGTCGGCAACGGCCAGCTCATCGGTGCCAACAACCCCCGCGTGGGCACCATCCAGTACCCGCTGAACTCTCCGTACTGGTCCAACACCATGTACCTCAGCGTCAACTGATGCTTCTTCCGCCTCGGCGGTAAGAGACACCTCGGCCGCAGGGCGCGATCCATCACCGGGATCGTGCCCTGCGGCTTTTGTGTCGCCAGATGCGATGTCATCAAGTGGGCATCATCGAGCGCACCGTCTATATTGAGCCTGTACAGGCAGAGACGAACGCTGTGGAACCCTGTGAGGACCGCGCCGAGAAGCGCCCTGAGGCGCATGCATCGGCAGCTCGACGAGCAGGGGTGAACGCACGGGAGCCCCGATATGCGCACACTGGTGCTCAACGCAGGCTATGAGCCGCTGAGCGTGGTCACCTCACGCCGCGCCGCCGTGCTGGTGATGCACGGCAAGGCCAGCGTGCTCGCTGAGGACCTCACTCCGATCGCCACGCCCACGGCGATGGTCCCCCGCCCGGCGGTGATCCTGCTCCATCACTACGTCAGGGTCGCACGACGGCGCCCGGCCGCCCCCTCGCGACGCAGCATCCTGCGCCGCGACGGCCGCACGTGCACCTATTGCCAGCGCCCCGCCGCCACCGTGGACCATGTGATTCCGCGGGCCCGCGGAGGCGACTCCAGCTGGGAGAACCTGGTGGCCTGCTGCGGAGCCTGCAATGCGCGCAAAGGCAGCAAGACCCTCGACGAGCTCGGCTGGATGTTGAGCATCACGCCTGCGGCGCCGCCGCACCATGTCTGGATGCCGGTGGAGCTCGAGGCCCCGCGGGAGGTCTGGATGCCCTTCCTGGCTCATCGTGCAACGCACTGACCCCCCGTCCGGAACCGGGCGCCCCCGCGCGTCCTCGGTCTCTGCGATCCTGCTCGCCGGCGGGAGGGGAAGCCGCCTGGGAGGAGTGGAGAAGTCGCTGCTGCGCAGCGACGGGCAGCCTCAGATCCAGCGCTGGCTCCAGGCGTTGGAGGGTCGCGGCATCGGCACCGTCGTGGTGGGCCCGGCGTCGCTGCGAGGGGAGATCGGCGCCGCGGTCCCGCTGGTCCAAGAGCAGCCCGCCTACTCCGGACCAGCTGCCGGCGTCGTCTCCGGTGCTGATGAGCTGCGACGCAGCGGCCTCGCTCCCGGCCCCGACGACGACCTTGCCGACCCTGCCGACCTGCCCGGCTGGACCCTGCTGCTCGCCGTGGACCTCACCGAACCCACCGCGCTGCTGGACTGGCTGCTGCACCAGCTCCCGCCGGTCCCGCAGGCGCCCGATGCCGATCCGGGTCCAGAGTCGGTCGCGGTGCTCCCCTGTGACGCCACCGGACGCCGGCAGTATCTCAGCGCGGCGGTCCCCACAGGCTGGCTGCTGCGCCGGGTGGAGCAGCTGACTCCGGCTCAGGTCGAGAACCGGCCGCTGCGCTGGCTGCTCCAGGGGCTTCAGGAGGCAGCCCTGCTGCGGCAGCCCGTGGTCCCGGACGGACTCTGTGCTGATGTGGACACCCTTGCGGACGCCCACCGACTCGGCATCCGGCTGCCTGACCAATCCGGCTGCCCTGACCAACCCGACTGTGAGACTCTTGAGCCAGTCAATGAAGGAGCCGAGATGACCGCTGAATCGACCGACCCGCACGAGCCCATCGAGCTCTGGGTCAAGGAACTCGCCCATCATCTTGAGGTGGACGGGATCGAGATCGACATCGATGCGGTCCTGGCACTCGCCGGACAGGCCGCGCACACCGTGGTCCGCCCGGCGGCGCCGGTGACCACCTACCTCATCGGCTACGTCGCCGGGCTTGCCGAGGCCACTGGGCAGGCTGACTTCCAGACGGCTTCGCGCGCCGCCTCCCGGGTGGCCGCAGAGCTGCTTGAGCGCCGGTCCGGAGCCGTGGGCTGATCGATGCCTGCCCTGTGATGCTGACCCTGACTCAGGCCCGGGACCGGGCCGCTGCCGCCGAATCCCTGTCTCCGGTGCGCGTGAGCCTCCAGGACGGGATCGGCGGTGTGCTGCACAGCCCGGTCCGGGCCCTGCAGGACATCCCGCATGTCTCGACCTCCGCGATGGACGGCTGGGCGCTGACCGCCGAGCCCCTGGCGCGCACCGAAGCAGACCGGGGCTGGGAGCTGCGAGCCGGCAGCGCGCACAGCCCTGCCGTCCGGCAGTCCCCGCTGCACCCCGGAGAGGCCACGGCGGTGCTCACCGGTTCCCCGCTGCCCCAGGGCACACATTCGGTGCTGCGTGCCGAGCACGGCATCACCGAGGGGCAACAGCTGCACGCCCTGAGCACCAGCCCCGACACCGCGCCCGGGCGCAACGTGCGCCTGGCGGGGGAGGAGTGCCGTGCCCAGGACCTGCTGGTCCCGGCCGGCGCGATGCTGACCCCGGCGCGCGCCGCCGTCGCCGCGGTGGCCGGCCACGATCACGTCACGGTGATCCCGCGACCAGAGGTGCAGCTGGTGCTCACCGGTGAGGAGGTGACCACCACCGGGATCCCCGCCCCCGGACAGGTGCGCGACGTCTTCGGCCTGGCGCTGCCGCAGATGCTCACCCAGATGGGCGCCGCCTCGGTGGACGCGCAGCGGCTGGGCGATGACCCCCAGGTGCTGGCAGCCACGCTGGGCGAGGTTGCGCAGGCCGGGCGCGCCGACCTGATCATCACCAGCGGCGGCACCGCCCATTCCCGCGCCGACGCGCTGCGACCAGCCCTGGAGATGCTCGGCGCGAGCCTGGTGGTGGACTCGGTGGACATGCGCCCGGGTCATCCGGTGCTGCTGGCACAGCTCCCGCGCCGGAAGGGACCGTTGTATCTGCTGGGGCTGCCCGGGAATCCGCTGGCAGGATTCTCAGGCTTGACCGCGCTGGGTGTGCCGCTGCTGCGCGCGCTGCGCGGGATGGATCCTCAAGCACGCACCCGGGTGCTCTCCGCCACCGCGGCCGAACCGCTGCCCGGTGCGCGCCGCGGGGTCCGGCTGCTGCCGGTGCGGCGCGGCTCGGAAGGGATGCGCCCGGCCGGTCACAGTCGGCCACATATGATGCGCGGCCTCGCGGACGCCGATGCGCTGGCGATCGTCCCTCCCCGCGGGGTGGCCGAAGGGGACCCGGTGGAGTGTCTCCCGGTCCCCGGGCAGCAGGCCCAGGAGTCGATATGGGACGCCTGACCCAACGTCGCCGGGTGCTGACCCTGCGAGCCGACGGGACCCGCAGCAAGGGTGATCTGCTCGCCGTGGAAGAGCCCTTGGAGCTGCGCCTGGCGGGGGAGTCCTTCACCGTGACCATGCGCACCCCGGGTCACGACTTCGAGCTCGTCGCCGGTTTCCTGGTGGCCGAGGGCATCATCAGCGCCCAGGAGCATCTGCGCAGCCTGCGCTACTGCGCCGGGACCGACGAGCAGGGCAATCAGACCTATAACGTGATCGACGCCGAGCTGGATCCGGCGCTGCCGCCGACCTCGCTGCTGCGCACTCGCAACGTGCTGACCACCTCGGCCTGCGGGATCTGCGGAACCACCTCCATCGACGCGGTGGAGAAGACCCTGCCCGCGCACCCCACGGACACGCTGCGGATGCATCCGCAGACGCTGCTGCAGCTTCCGGAGCGGATGCGCGAGTCCCAGGCGCTGTTCTCCAAGACCGGCGGTGTCCACGCCGCCGGTCTCTTCGACGCCGCCGGCGAGCTGCTGTGCCTGCGCGAAGACGTGGGACGGCACAACGCGGTGGACAAGGTGGTCGGCTGGGCGCTGACCCAGGGGCGGCTCCCGCTGGCCGGAACGGTGCTCCAGGTCTCGGGAAGGGCCTCCTTCGAGCTGGTGCAGAAGGCCGCTCTGGCGGGGATCGAGATGCTCAGCGCGGTGGGGGCGCCGTCGTCGTTGGCGGTGGACCTCGCCGAACGCTCCGGACTGAGCCTTGCCGGATTCTCCCGCGGCCGATCCATCAATCTCTACACCCACTTCCAGCGCATCAAGAGGGAGGACGAGGACTCATGACCAAGGTGCGTGATGAATCAGTCCGCGGCCACGCCGCGCAGTTCGAGGACATCGACGAGGACTCGCTGCAGGTGAGCGGGCCCAAGACCCACGCGGCCGGACTCAAGGCGGTGGAGGTCTCCTTCGCCCGCGGCATGGCCCAGGGCGGGCTCTCCCGCACCGTGCGGTCGATGTACCGGGTCAATCAGTCCCAGGGTGTGGACTGCCCCGGGTGCGCCTGGCCCGAGCCCACTGAGACCAAGCGCAAGCCGGTGGAGTTCTGTGAGAACGGTGCGAAGGCGCTCGCGGAGGAGTCCACCACCCGGGTCGTGACACCGCAGTGGTGGGCCGAACATCCCATCGCCGAGCTGGAGACCAAGACCGAGTACTGGCTGGGCCAGTCCGGGAGGATCACCCACCCCATGATGATCCGGGCCGGGGAGACCCACTACCGGCCGATCAGCTGGACCGAGGCCTTCGAGACCATCGGCGAACACGTCCGGGCCACGACGCCGGAGCGGTGCATGTTCTACACCTCCGGGCGCACGGCCAATGAGACCGCGTTCCTCTACCAGCTGCTGGCGCGCTCGCTGGGCACCAACAACCTGCCGGACTGTTCGAACATGTGCCACGAGTCCTCCGGGACCGCGCTGAACCCGACCATCGGCATCGGCAAGGGCACCGTCTCGCTGAAGGACATCGAGCACTCCGAGCTGATCTTCGTGGTCGGTCAGAACCCCGGCACCAACCACCCCCGGATGCTCGGGTCCCTGGCCGAGGCCAGGAAGAACGGCGGCAAGGTGGTCTCGGTCAACCCGCTGCCCGAGGCGGGGCTGCTGCGGTTCAAGGACCCGCAGACCGCCAAGGGCATGCTCGGGGACGGGGAACGGATCAGCGACGAGTTCCTCCAGATCAAGGTCGGCGGAGATCAGGCCCTGTTCCAGGCACTGGGCCACCTGTTGCTGCGCAAGGAGCAGGAGTGCCCCGGCTCCGTGGTCGACCGGGAGTTCGTGGAGTCCAAGACCAAGGGATTCGCCGAGTACGCCCAGGCCCGCGCCACCCTGGACTGGAACGAGATCGAGCGGGCCACCGGCTTGCAGCGTGAAGAGATCGAACACATCGCCGATCTGATGGCGGCTTCGAAGGCGACGATCTTCTGCTGGGCGCTGGGACTGACCCAGCAGCCGCACTCGGTGGACACCATCAAGGAGATCGTCAACCTGCTGCTGCTCCAGGGCAACTTCGGCAAGCCAGGGGCCGGAGCCTGTCCGGTGCGCGGGCACTCCAACGTCCAGGGGGACCGGACCTTCGGGATCTGGGAGAAGCCCACGGAGCCCTTCCTGGCCAGGCTCGACGCCGAGTTCGGCATCCGCTCCCCGCGCGCCCACGGCTACGACTCCACCCACGGGATGTCCGCCATGGACGCCGGGGACGTCGACGTCTTCGTCTCCATGGGTGGAAACCTCGCGGCGGCGAACTCCGACACCGCGGTGATGGAGGCCGGGCTGAAGCGCACCGGCCTGACGGTGCACATCTCCACCAAGCCCAACCGCTCGCACGTGGTCCACGGGGAGACCTCCATCATCCTGCCCACGCTGGGACGCTCCGACCGCGACGACAAGCACCCCGGCGGCGCGCAGTTCCTCTCCGTGGAGAACTCGATGTCGGTGGTCAGCTCCACGCGGGGGCGCCTGGAGCCGGTCTCGGACCACCTGCTCGCGGAGCCGGTCATCATCGCCCGCATGGCGCAGGCGATCTTCGGGCCTGACCACGTGGTGGACTGGCAGTCGATGGCGGAGGACTATGACGTCATCCGTGACCACGCCTCCCGCGTGGTGGAGGGCACCGAGGACTTCAACCGTCGGATCCGCGGCAAGCTGGGATTCGTGCTGCCGAACCCGCCCCGGGATCACCGCTCCTTCGCCACCGCGGACGGCCGAGCCGGGTTCACGGTGCGTGCCCTGGAGTACCTCACCCCGCCCCCGGGGCACCTGGTGCTGCAGACCATGCGCTCCCACGATCAGTACAACACCACCTTCTACGGGCTCGATGACCGTTACCGGGGGATCTCAGGGGGCCGCCGGGTGATCCTGATCCATCCTGAGGACCTGGCCGAGACCGGCTTCGAGGACCGGGCGCTGGTCGACGTGATCTCGGTGTTCCAGGGCGAGGAGCGCCTCGCGCAGCGCTTCCATCTGGTGGCCTACCCCACGGCGCGCGGCTGCGTGGCGGCCTACTATCCGGAGGCCAACGCGCTGACGCACCGGAATCTGATCGCTCGGGAATCCAACACCCCGGGGTTCAAGGCGATGATGGTCCGGTTCCAGGCCCACAGCGGGATCCCGGCAGAGGAGAGCTGAGCCGGGAGGGTGTGCGAACGCCGGGGCTTCACGGCCGCAGTGGGCATATGATGATGCTCCCGAGACCAGTAGTGACCCCAGCCGATTATTAGCGTAGGCTGACGGAGTACTACACGGGCTTCTACACTTATGCGGTCGTCCAGTAGACACCGCTCTCGACCGGCCAGGTTGGTTGCGGCACATGCATCGTGAGATCGATGCGTAGCAAGAGCAAGTATATTAAGGAAACATCATGGCCACTGGCACAGTTAAATGGTTCAACGCTGAAAAGGGCTACGGCTTCATCGCCCCCGAAGACGGTTCAGACGATGTCTTCGTGCACTTCAGCGCGATCACCACTTCCGGCTTCCGTTCCCTCGAGGAGAACCAGAAGGTTGAGTTCGAGACCGCCCGCGGCCCCAAGGGTCTCCAGGCTGAGAACGTCAACCCGCTCTGAACTCCACTGAGTTCGCCGAGGATGGCTTCTTAGCCGTCTGACGCTGAGCACCTCGGGTTCGATGAACAGAACCTCATAGAGACCGACCCCTGGACTCGCAGCTGCGAGTCCAGGGGTCGGTCTTTTTTTCTGGATTCGTCCCCTGCCCGACCCGGGCTGGTCGCTGCGACCGAGGTCACACCGCCGCGGGCCTTGTCCGGGGGTGCCTGCAGGTCTACGCTTCAGCTTTGTGAATCAACCCCTGCCCGCTGATCAGCGGGCGATGCTGCGCCGGGTCAGACCGGTCCAGCTCATCTTCCTCGGCTTCCTCCTGGTCACCGCTGCTGGAACCGGACTGCTGCTGCTCCCCGCCGCCACGGCCCCGGGAGAGCAGACCGACTTCATCCACGCGCTGTTCACCGCCACCTCCGCCCTGTGCGTCACCGGCCTCACCGTGGTGGACACCGGATCCCACTTCTCCGTGTTCGGTCAGGTGGTGATCCTGGTGCTCATCCAGCTCGGCGGCTTCGGCGTGATGACCTTCGCCACCGTGGTGGGCCTGATGGTGCTGGGCCGGCTCTCGCTGCGCTCGAAGCTGCTGGCCGCGACCGAGGCCAAGAGCCTGGGCCTGGCAGACCTGCGGTCCTTGACCCTGGGAATCATCAAGATCTCACTGGCCATCGAGGCGGTGCTCGCGGTGATCCTCTCCCTGAGGTTCCGCCTGGGCTACGACATGAGCCTCGGGGACGCGATCTGGCACGGCAGCTTCCACGCCGTCTCGGCCTTCAACAACGCCGGCTTCGCGCTCTACAGCGACTCCATGATGGGCTTCGTCGGAGACCCGGTGATCGGCCTGCCGCTGTGTGCCGCGATCATCCTCGGCGGACTGGGCTTCCCCGTGATCATGCAGCTGCGCCGCCGGTTCCGGACACCGCGGCTGTGGTCCATGCATACCCGGATCGTGGTCTGGGCCACCAGCGTGCTGCTGGTGCTGGGCACGGGGATGATCCTGGCGCTGGAGTGGTCGAACCCGGCGACGCTGGGACCGATGTCGTGGCCCGAGAAGCTGCTGGCCAGCTTCTTCCAGTCGGTCCAGACCCGCACCGCCGGCTTCAACAGCGTGGACATCTCTGCCATGGAGCCGACCACCTGGCTGGGGATGGACGTGCTGATGTTCATCGGCGGCGCCCCTGCCGGCACGGCCGGCGGGATCAAGGTCACCACCGTCGCGGTGCTGCTGTTCATCGTCTTCACCGAGCTGCGCGGAGACGCCGCGGTGAACATCTTCGGCAAGCGGCTCTCCCGGGCGGTGCACCGGCAGGCCATCGCCGTCGTGCTGCTGGCGGGGAGCCTCGTGGTCGTGGTCACCGGGGCGCTGATGCACCTCAGCGGCCTGCCCCTGGATCAGGTGCTCTTCGAGACCGTCTCGGCGTTCTCCACCGTGGGGCTCTCCACCGGGATCACCGCAGAGCTTCCGATGCTGGGCCAGCTGATGCTGGTCCTGCTGATGTTCATCGGACGGGTCGGCCCGATCACCTTCGCCTCGGCACTCGCGCTGCGCGAGCGCCGAACCCTCTATGAACTCCCCAAGGAAAGGCCGATCATTGGCTAGTTTCAAGCTGTTCGGAGGAACCAACCCCGGCGACGTCGCAGGGCCGGACTCGGTCGCGGTGATCGGACTGGGCCGGTTCGGCCGCGCCCTGGCCCTGGAGCTGATGTCCCACGGCACCGACGTGCTCGGCATCGACCAGGACGAGTCGGTGGTGCAGTCGCTGAACGGGCGCCTGACCCACGTCGCGGTGGCCGATGTCACCAGCGAGGAGGCGCTGCGCCAGCTCGCGGTGGACGAGTTCGACCACGTGGTCATCGCCATCGCCTCGAACTTGGAGGCCAGCATCCTGGTCACCTCACTGATGCTGCAGTTCAACATCCCCGAGCTCTGGGCGAAGGCGGTCAGCGAGCCGCATCGGGCGATCCTTCAGCAGCTCGGCGTGCGCCATATCGTCTTCCCGGAGCAGGACATGGGGCGCCGGGTGGCGCATATGGTGCGCGGGAGTCTGCAGGACTACATCCTGATCGACGAGGACTATGCCCTGGCCAAGACCACACCGCACCAGGAGATTCTGGGGCGCGAGCTGGGCGCCCTCGACGTCCGGCGGCGCCACGGGGTCACGATCACCGCGGTCAAGCACGCCGGCAGGGGCTGGGAGCCGGCCACCGCGCAGACCGTGCTGGCCGCCGACGACATCATCCTGGTCTCCGGGCCGGCCAAGAAGACGGAGGGGTTCAGGCGGCTTCGATAGGCGACTATGCGCTGAGTCACATGTCCATGGCAGACTTCAACCATGACCTCGCTCTTCACCTCGCCCGGATCATCGCTCCGTCCCGACCCCGGTCTGGCGCACCGCCGGGCCCAGGCCACGCTCACCGTCACCGGTGAGGACGGGTCGCCGCTGGCGGAGCAGGATGTGCTGGTGCGCCAGCGGGACCACGCCTTCGGGTTCGGCTGCATCGGGTTCGGGCTCATCGACTGGATCAACGGGAGATCCCGGGACGAGACCGGCGACGCCGAGCTCGCGCGGCGCTGGACGGCCCTGTTCAACAAGGCCACCCTGCCGTTCTACTGGGGCCGGTTCGAGGCGGTCCGCGGCGAGCCGAAGACCGCCGAGCTGCGTGCCGCCGCGCAGTGGTTCAGGGACCGCGGCGTGGGCGTCAAGGGCCACCCGCTGCTGTGGCACACGCTGACCGCGCCGTGGCTGATGGACCTGGGGGCCGAGCAGATCGACCAGGCGCTCCGCGAGCGGATCCGCCGCGAGGTGGCGGAGTTCACTGGAGTGATCGACACCTGGGATGCGATCAATGAGGCCGTGATCATGCCGGTGTTCACCGCCGAGCCCAACGCGGTCACCACGCTCGCCCGGCAGAAGGGGCGGGTCGCGATGCTGCGGCTGGCCTTCGAGGAGGCGCGAGCGGCGAACCCCGAGGCCACCCTGCTGCTGAACGACTTCGACATGTCCACCGGCTACGAGTGTCTGATCGAGGCGGCGCTGGAGGCAGGGGTGGAGATCGACCGGCTGGGTCTGCAGTCCCACATGCACCAGGGCGCCTGGGGTGAGGAGAAGACCCACGACGTGCTCGAGCGGTTCTCGCGCTTCAACATCCCGATCCACTTCACCGAGACCACGATCCTCTCCGGCGCCCCGGTGCCCGAGCACATCTCCGACCTCAACGACTGGCAGGTCTCAGCCGCGCAGTGGCCCTCCACCGAGGAGGGGGAAGCGCGCCAGGCCGAGGAGATCCAGGCCCACTACCGACGGCTCTTCGCGCACCCCGCCGTAGAGTCCCTGACCTATTGGGGTCTGCCGGACAAGGACATGTGGCTCAACGCCCCCGGCGGTCTGCTCCGCCGCGACGGCAGCCCCAAGCCCGCCTACGACCGGCTCCATGAGCTGATCAAAGGCGAATGGTGGACCCCGGAGACCCCGCTGCGCACCGACGAGGCCGGCCGGGTCAGCCTCGAGGGCTTCCTCGGCGGCTATGAGCTCGAGGTCGACGGCGCAGTGGCCAGCTTCGAGCTGCAGGCCCCGGGCGCGAGTCACCTGGAGCTGCGTCTGCCGCAGCGCTCAGCGGCGAGCACCGGCATCCGGTAGGCACCGCCAGCCGGTGACCGCCGCCGGACGGTGATCACCCCTGACGGTGCTGCCTCTGACGGTGCCGCCGCTGGCAGTGCCCTCAGCCGACGCTCCGCCGGGTCAGTTCCGCAGCGCCGGGTAGTCGGTGTAGCCGCGCTCTCCGCCGACATAGAAGGTCGAGGGGTCGGGCTCGTTCTCCTCGAGTCCGAGCTCCCAGCGGCGAGCCAGATCCGGGTTGGCGATGGCCGAGCGACCCACGCCCACAGCCTCGGAGAGGTCCTGTTCGAGGAGCCGGAGCGCCTCCTCCCGGGTGGTCTGCACGCCGAAGCCTGAGTTGGCGATCAGCGGGGCGCCGGAGACGGTCCGGATCAGCTGCACGATCTCGCTGGCCGGGTCTGCGTTGAGCACATCGATGTGGCTGAGCCCCAGGGGCGCGAAACCTTCAGCCATGGCGCGGTAGGTGGCCATCGCGTCGTCGTGGTCCTCCTCCATGGCCCCCTGGATGTTGTGCTGCGGGGAGAGCCGGATGCCGGTGCGGTCAGCGCCGATCGCCGCGGAGACCGAGGCCGCGACCTCCACCGAGAGCCGCGCCCGATTCTGCGGGGAGCCGCCGTAGCCGTCGGTGCGGGTGTTCGACCCTGGGGCGGTGAACTCATGGAGCAGGTAGCCGTTGGCGCCGTGGAGCTGCACGCCGTCGAAGCCTGCTTCGATCGCGTTGCGCGAGGCCTCGGTGAAATCGGTGATGGTCTGTGCGACCTCCTCGGCGCTCAGCGCATGCGGCACCGGATGGGGCGCCTTGCCCTCAGGGGTGCGAATCTCCCCGGGGGCGGCGAGCGCACTGGGGGCGACGACGCGGCCGGTGCCGGAGATCAGCTCATGGCCGATCCGCCCGCCGTGCATGATCTGGGCGATGATCTTCCCGCCCGCGGCGTGCACCGAATCGGTGACCCTGCGCCAGCCGGCGACCTGCTCGGGCGTCTGCAGTCCGGGCTGACCGATCCAGGTGCGTCCCTCCATCACCGGGAAGGTACCCTCGGTGACGATCAGCCCCAGCGAGGCGCGCTGGGTGTAGTACTGGACCATCAGCTCATTGGGCACCCCGTCCTCGCCGGCGCGGATCCGGGTCAGCGGAGCCATCACCAGCCGGTTGCGGATCTCGATGGCTCCCAGGGAGAGCGGGGAGAAGAGCGTGTCCTGCACCTGGCTTGTCTCAGCGGCAGTGGTCATGGAGGGGGTCCTTTCATGCGTGGTGGTCCGCGCGCTTCCGCTGCAGGAGGCGCCCGGTCCGTTCTGCACAGAGCAACCGTCACCGGGCGGCTTCGATTCCTGATCCGGGCCAAGGTCACAGTCCCGGGTGGATATCGTGGAGCGATGGATGTCTTCGCCGCGAGTGCTGCCCCGTCGATCCCCCCGCTGCAGACGGTGACCAGGCTCCAGTCGGCGCTGAGCTAGGCCGGGATCGAGAGTGTGGTCGGTGGATCCGGGCTGCTTGCAAGCCTGGGGCTCATCCAGACGGTCCATCACAGCATCGACGTGCTGGTCGGCTTCGCACTGGAGTCGCAGGGTCGCTTGGTGAGCATTCCGGCCAGGCCCGGGCATATGTGGCGGGGACTGAGGATGGCGCGCCCGGAGGAATGGCTGGCGGCCTACCGGCTGATGGGACGAGCCGAGCGGGCCGAGGCGCTGCAGCGCCACCTCGGGCGCTGAGTCGAGGAAGGTGCATCTCCCGCACCCTCAGGACATGAGAGAGGGCCGGTCACCAGGACCGGCCCTCTCGTGAGACCTGCAGCAGCACATCTGCCTGAAGGCTGCTGCGCGGCTCAGCCTCGAGTCGTGTAGTCGGTGTGGTCGTCTTCGACTTCCTGCTGGTAGTTCTTGATCAGCCGCAGCTCGTGTTCGATTCTCTGATTCGACTCTTCCAGCGACCGAAGCTTATGCAGGACCTCATCCTGGAAATTGGTCTCGGACATGTCGCTCTCCTCCAGTTAGCCCCGGTCCTGAGCGGGCCGGCTAGGTCTACTGTAGATGTGTTCTGCGACACTGCACCCGGTTCGGCGTCTTCGGATGGTGAACTCGGTCAGGCAATGCGCTGGCTGAGGCAGGCCTGGTCCCCCCGGCAGGATTCGAACCTGCGACACCCGCTTTAGGAGAGCGGTGCTCTATCCCCTGAGCTACGGAGGGTTGACCGGTGGAGACCACCGTATGCCGTGAGTCCTGCGCGGCACCGGACCATCCTACCTGGGGCGCGTGCCGCCCGGAGCTGGCCTGCGGGCTAGCGCCGTTCCACGCCCTGTCGGATCAGGCTCATCACCACTGAACCGATCACCACGACCCCCAGGATCATCAGCAGCGACCAACTGGTGACGGTGAAGACCGAGGAGACGGCGACCAGTCCGGGATCCAGCGGCTCCATCGTGAGGATCCGGTCGATCAGGAAGTTTTCGGTGATGTCCACCGCGGCGAAGAGCACCGCCCCGCTGAGCACGATCCAGCGAATCACCCCGCGCTTCATCACCAGCCCCACCACGGCCCAGCTCGCGAGCAGGAAGGAGAGCGGGAAGAGGATGCCGGCGGTGCGGTGCAGGAAGCTGAGCTGCCCGGTGCCGTCGGCGTCCATGACATTGCGCAGCCTCTCGATGTCCTCCACCGAGTAGCCCAGCAGTCGGCTGTCCGGCATGGAGAAGCCGCCGGCGAAATAGTTCATCTGCGGCAGCGCATAGAGGTGCAGGTAGGCGAAGAGGAAGGCCATCAGGCCCAGCAGCGCGTAGAGCAGCAGGTGCGGATTGGAATCCGTGCCCGCCCCGGCCCGCTGGTTCGCCTCGCTGAGGTAGCCCTGGCGCACGTCGTCGCGCCGCTGCGGCGTCGTGGAGATGTCGCGGCCCTCCCGGCGGGCCTGCCGAAACGCCCGGAGCCCGCCGGCAGCACCCGGGCTTCCCGAGGCTTCTGGCTGCGTGGGCTCGCGCGCGGGGTTGCCCCGCACCTTCTTGCGCCGCTTGGACATGACCCTCCTGGATAGATCCGCGTGCTCTTAGTCTGGCAGAGGTTTCACCCGCGCACGCCCCGGGTGGGTGTCAGCTCCGGCGCTTAGACTGGGTCCACCATGGATTTCCTCTTCACCCCGCCGAAGGCCGCGCCCGCCGAGCACTCATGCAAGCCCACCAGCCCCGGCGCTGCCGAGAGTTCCGAACCCCAGGACGACGGTGGGCCCGCCGTGTTGCAGCAGTCCCAGCCCTCGGCCGCTCAGCCGCCCGCCGACGCCGACGCCGAGCTGAACCCCGAGCAGCAGGCGGCCGTGCTGCACTCAGGATCCCCGCTGCTGATCGTGGCGGGTGCGGGCTCCGGCAAGACCCGGGTGCTGACCCGACGGGTGGTGCACCTGCTGCGCAGCGGAGCCGCCCGGCCGCATGAGATCCTCGCGATCACCTTCACCAACAAGGCAGCCCGGGAGATGAAGGACCGCATCGCGGAGATGATCGGCCCCTCGGCGGAGCGGATGTGGATCTCCACCTTTCACTCCTCCTGCGTGCGGATACTGCGCGCCGAGGCCGCCCACCTGGGTCGTCGCTCCACCTTCACGATATATGACAGTGCGGACTCGCTGCGGCTGATCACCACCATCGCGAAGTCCCATGACCTGGACCCGAAGCGGTTCGCCCCGCGTGCGCTGAAGAACAAGATCTCGGCGCTGAAGAACGAACTCGTGGACGCCGATGAGTTTCAGTCCACCGCCGCCCATGAGCCGTTCTCCGAGGCGGTCGCCACGGTCTACCGGGAGTACAGCGAGAGGCTGCGCGCGGCCAACGCCTATGACTTCGATGACCTGCTCGCCGAGACGGTCTACATGTTCGACGCCTTCCCGCGGATCCTGGACAGCTACCGGCGCCGCTTCCGGCATGTGCTCGTCGATGAGTACCAGGACACCAACCACGCCCAGTATCGACTGGTCCGCCAGCTCACCGGCCCCACCGAGACCACCGGCGCCACCGAGGCCGCAGCGGAGGCGATGAACCAGGTCCCCACGCCCGGCGCGGAGCTCACCGTGGTCGGGGACTCGGATCAGTCCATCTACGCCTTCCGCGGCGCCGACATCCGCAACATCGTCGAGTTCGCCCGGGACTACCCCGATGCCACCACGATCAAGCTGGAGCAGAACTACCGCTCCACGCAGACCATCCTCAACGCCGCCAACGCGGTGATCTCGCAGAACCCGAACCGCACCGAGAAGAAGCTCTGGACCGCCCTGGGCGAGGGGTCCCCGGTGGTGCTGCACGTGGCCCCCTCGGAGAACGACGAGGCGGAATGGATCGCGCGGACCATCGATTCGCTCGGTGACTCGCACGGGATCAAGCCCTCCGACGTCGCCGTGTTCTACCGGACCAACGCGCAGTCCCGCTCGCTGGAGGAGCGGCTGATCAACCGGGGCATCCCGTACCGGGTCATCGGCGGCACCCGGTTCTACGACCGCAAAGAGATCAAGGACGCCCTGGCCTACCTGCGGGTGGTCAACAACCCCGACGACGACGTCAACCTGCGCCGGATCCTCAACGAGCCCAAACGCGGGATCGGAGAGCGCGCCGAAGGTGCCGTGGCGACTCTGGCCACACGGGACCGGACCACCTTCTTGGAGGCGCTGCGCCGAGCCGATCAGGCCCCGGGGATCGCGACCCGCTCATGCAAGGCCATCGCCTCCTTCGTGCGGATGATCGATGACCTGATCCAGCTGAACCAGGACGGCCGTCCCTCGGTGGTGCTCGAAGCCGTGCTGGAACAGTCCGGGATGCTCGAGGCGCTGCGCCAGTCCAAGGACCTCCAGGACGAGTCCCGGGCGGACAACCTCGGTGAGCTGGTGGCCGTGGTCAAGGAATACGAGACGGAGGCCGCCGCCGCTGACGCCGCCAGAGACACCAACGGGGACACCGTCTCCGGGGGAGTCGTCCCGGGAGAGGACTTCCTGGAGACCGAGACCGGGTCGACCGCCGGGTCCAGCGCCGACGCCGGGCTCACCGGCGCGGGACCGCAGGAGGGCCCCGGTGCGCTGGCGAACTTCCTGGAGCAGGTCTCTCTGGTCGCCGACGCCGACGCGATCCCCTCCGCGGAGGACGCCGAGTCTCAGCGGCTGGCGGTGGAGCAGGGCCAGGTGACCCTGATGACGCTGCACACCGCCAAGGGCCTGGAGTTCCCGGTGGTCTTCCTCACCGGCATGGAGCATGGGATCTTCCCGCACTCCCGGTCGATGTCTGATCCCGAGGAGCTCGCCGAGGAGCGCCGGCTGGCGTATGTCGGGCTGACCCGGGCTCGTCAGCGGCTCTACCTCTCCCGGGCTGAGTCCCGGCATCTCTGGGGCCAGCACCAGTTCAACCCGCCGAGCCAGTTCCTCGGAGAGATCCCGGAGGAGCTGATCGAGGTCGACGCCGCGTCCTCCACCTCCTCCCGCGGCCCGCGCTTCGGCTCGGGCGGGTTCGGATCCTCCGGCTTCGGGGGCTCCATCCAGGGCGGGGCCGGCAGCCTCAGCGGCGGCTGGGGCTCGGGGTCGAATTCCTACGGCTCCGGGGCACCGCGCTCAGGCGCCACCATCTACGGCGCGGCCGGCAGCGAGAAGGTTTCCTCCTCGCTGCCCGGGGCCACCCGCGGAGCCGCGCCGAGTCAGGTGGACCCGGACCGGGAGCTGCCCAGTCTGAGCCCCGGTGATCGGGTCAGTCACCAGCGGTTCGGGGTGGGTGAGGTGCTCGCGGTGGAAGGTTCAGGGGCGAAGACCGTGGCCAAGGTCAGCTTCGCCGGGTCCGAGAAGCGACTCCTCCTGCGATATGCTCCACTGGAGAAGGTCAGCTGAGCGCTGCGCGTGAAGCG
This sequence comes from Nesterenkonia sandarakina, assembly GCF_014138825.1. Taxonomy (NCBI): domain Bacteria; kingdom Bacillati; phylum Actinomycetota; class Actinomycetes; order Micrococcales; family Micrococcaceae; genus Nesterenkonia; species Nesterenkonia sandarakina. The sequence continues at coordinate 2,686,060 of NZ_JACJIH010000001.1, forward strand.
CGCCGTGCCGCGGGCCTTCACATGTAGAGATGACTTCGACGTAGAAGGACACACACGTGGACCTGTATGAGTACCAGGCGCGCGATCTCTTCGAGGCACACGGTGTTCCCGTGCTGGCCGGAATCGTGGCGCAGACCCCGGAAGAAGCGAAGGCGGCCGCCGAGAAGATCGGTGGCGTCGTCGTCGTCAAGGCTCAGGTAAAGGTCGGAGGCCGCGGCAAAGCCGGCGGCGTCAAACTGGCCAAGAGCGCCGATGAAGCGCAGCAGCATGCTGAAGCCATTCTGGGCATGGACATCAAGGGGCACACCGTGCACCGCGTGATGATCGCCCAGGGTGCAGACATCGCAGATGAGTACTACTTCTCGATCCTGCTGGACCGAGCCAACCGCGACTACCTCGTGATGTGCTCCAAAGAGGGCGGCGTGGAGATCGAGCAGCTCGCCGAAGAGCGGCCCGAGGCGCTGGCGCGGGTGAACGTGGACCCGAACACCGGCATCGATGCGGCCAAGGGCAAGGAGATCGCCGAGAAGGCCGGTTTCCCCGCCGAGCAGCACGATCAGCTGGCGCACGCCTTCGTGCAGCTGTGGACCGTGTTCTCCAAGGAGGACGCCACGCTGGTCGAGGTGAACCCGCTGGTGAAGACCGGCGACGGGCAGATCATCGCCCTCGACGGCAAGGTCACCATCGACGAGAACGCCGGATTCCGCCAGCCGGGTCACTCCGAGCTCGTGGATGAGCAGACCGAGGATCCGCTGGAGGCCAAGGCCAAGGCCAATGACCTGAACTACGTCAAGCTTGACGGCCAGGTCGGCATCATCGGCAACGGCGCCGGTCTGGTCATGTCCACCCTGGACGTCGTCGCCTACGCGGGCGAGGCCCACGGCGGCGTGAAGCCGGCGAACTTCCTGGACATCGGCGGCGGCGCCTCGGCTGAGGTCATGGCCAACGGCCTCGACGTCATCCTCGGCGACGAGCAGGTCGAATCGGTGTTCGTCAACGTCTTCGGCGGGATCACCTCCTGCGACGCCGTGGCCAACGGCATCGTCAAGGCTCTGGAGATCCTCGGCGACTCCGCCAGCAAGCCGCTCGTGGTCCGCCTCGACGGCAACAACGTGGAGGAGGGGCGCCGGATTCTTCAGGCGGCGAACCACCCGCTGGTCACCACCGCTGACACCATGGACGCCGGCGCCGACAAGGCTGCCGAACTTGCGCATTCCGCGCGGACTGACAAGTAAGGACCTGCTCACACAATGTCTATCTACCTGAACAAGGACTCCAAGGTCATCGTCCAGGGCATCACCGGCGGCGAGGGCACCAAGCACACCGCCCTGATGCTCAAAGCAGGCACCAACATCGTCGGCGGCGTCAACGCCCGCAAGGCCGGCACCACCGTGTCCCACAAGGACCAGGCCGGCGCCGAGGTCGAGCTGCCCGTCTTCGAATCCGTGGCGGAGGCCATGGAGAAGACCGGGGCCGACGTCTCCGTGGCCTTCGTACCGCCGAAGTTCGCCAAGGATGCCGCCGTGGAGGCGATCGAGGCCGGCATCGGCCTGCTGGTGGTCATCACCGAGGGCATCCCGGTGCAGGACTCCGCGGAGTTCTTCAACCTCTCGCTGACCAAGACCGGTCCTGACGGCAAGCCCGTCACCCGGATCATCGGCCCGAACTGCCCCGGCATCATCACCCCGGGTCAGGCACTGGCCGGCATCACCCCGGCGAACATCACCGAGGCCGGACCCATCGGCCTGGTCTCGAAGTCCGGGACGCTGACCTACCAGATGATGTACGAGCTGCGCGACATCGGCTTCTCGACCTCCATCGGCATCGGCGGCGACCCGGTCATCGGCACCACGCACATCGACGCGCTGGAGGCCTTCGAGAACGATCCGGAGACCAAGGCCATCGTGATGATCGGTGAGATCGGCGGCGACGCCGAGGAGCGCGCCGCGGACTACATCAAGGCACACGTCACCAAGCCCGTGGTGGGCTACGTGGCCGGCTTCACCGCTCCCGAGGGCAAGACCATGGGCCACGCCGGTGCCATCGTCTCCGGCGGCTCGGGCACGGCAGAAGGCAAGAAGGAGGCCCTGGAGGCTGCCGGCGTGAAGGTCGGCAAGACGCCGTCCGAGACCGCCGCGCTGCTCCGCGAGGTCTTCAAGGGCTGAGGCTCACTTCACGTCGCAGCCTGCACAGCCGCAGGCTCAACAGCCGCAGGCTCAACAGTCGCAGAGCGGGGCCGTTCCTGATCATCAGGGGCGGCCCCGTCCTCGTCTGTGCGCTCAGCCGCCCTCGGAGCCCTCGCCCAGCTCGCGCTCCGGGTGCTCGCCGAAGCGGAAGTGACGTCCGCTGATCTCCTGCGGGGTGATCCGCACGAAATAGTCCTTCAAGGTGGGCACCCACGGCTTGATCTGCAGCGCCTCGGCGGCCTCCCGGTCCGCGGAGGTCTCCAGCCGGGCGGCCGTGCCGCGCACCACCACCGACCAGGCCTGATCCGAGAGGATCCCGTCGGCCTCGAAGAGCACGCTCTCATTGACGGCCATCTCCGCGAGCTTGGAGCCCGGAGCTGTGCGCAGCACGATCCTCCGGTCTGCGACGGCGCAGTTGATCGGGAAGATGTCGGCCCGCCCGCCGACCACGGTGACCAGCCGGCCGTGGGCGACGCCTTCCAGCAGGGTCCAGCAACGGTCCTCGCTGAGCACCAGGACCGGTTCGCCCTCAACGTGTTCGAACATCGTCGCCGCCTCTCGTCAGGGATGCGTGATGCAGCTCACCATGCTTCACCGAGTCTAGACCTGCTTCCCGGTCCCGTCTCTAGGGGCCGCACCGGCGTCCCGCGGGACCTCAGGCGGGGGATCAGGCCACGGTGCCGCCGAGCAGCGTGCCCAGAAGATAGGTCACGGCCGCCGCGCCGAGGCCGATGCCCAGCTGGCGCAGGCCGCGCTTGAGCGGTGAGGCCCCGGAGAGCAGCCCCACTGCCGCGCCGGTGGCCAGCAGCGCGACCCCGACCAGCGAGCTGGCGATGATGATCGCGGTGATCCCCTCGCTGCCCAGCAGATATGGCAGCACCGGGATCAGTGCTCCCACGGCGAAGAACACGAAGCTGGAGCCGGCCGCGGTCCAGGCCGATCCCACGATCTCGTGCGAATCGGCAGGCTCTTCGGGGTCATGGGAGAGCTCCGGCCTGCAGTCGCAGGTGAAGACGTCCAGCCGTTCCAGGGCGCGGTGCTCTGCATCGGCCTGGCTCATGCCGCGTGCCCGGTAGACCAGGATCAGCTCATTGTGGTCGAAGTCCAGGTCCGGTGCTGCGCGCAGGGTGACCTGTGTGGGGCGGGTGGCGTCCAGGAGCTCGCGCTGGCTGCGCACCGAGACGAACTCCCCGGCGGCCATCGAGAGAGCCCCGGCGAGCAGTCCGGCGATCCCGGTCAGCAGGATCACACCGGCCCCGACCCCGGTGCCGCCCATGCCCACGATCAGCGCCAGATTCGAGACCAGTCCGTCATTGGCGCCGAAGACCGCGGCGCGGAACCCCCCGGAGAGCTTCTCGCGCCCGCGGGTGGCCAGGGCTCGGACCACCTCCTCGTGGATGGCCTCATCGGCGGCCATGCGCGCGGTCGCATCGTCGTCCTGGTCGTAGGGGGAGCCGCCCTCGGCGCGCTGGGCCAGCGCCAGGATGAACACGGAGCCGAAGATGCGCGCCATCCAGCCCAGCAGCACCCGGTGCGCGGACGGTGCGGGCAGCCGCTCGGCGTCAGCTCCCAGGAGATCCCGCCAGTGCTGCTCGTGACGCTTCTCCGCTGCGGCGAGCCCGAGCAGGATCTGACGCTCCTCGCCGCGCTTGCGCTCGGCCAGTGCGGTGTAGAGCCGACCCTCGGCCTGCTCATCGGCGAGGTACTTGCGCCAGCGGCGGATCTGCCGCGGAGTCGGGGGTGAGGCCTTCGTGCTGGGGGTGTTCGCGGGGCGGGCAGGCGCTGACGGGTCTGCGGGATCTGGGGAGCTCATTGAGCTCAGTCTTCCCGATCTGTGTTCGCCGCGGACCTCTGGACGGCCTGTGACGAAGTTCAGGAATGGCTAAACCGACGACGACGCGCGCTGGCCGCGTCGAAGAGTCGGCGTGCTGCGGGGGAGTCCACCCCGGGGCCCAGCCCCAGATAGTCCGGCGCCAGGTGGTCCGGGCTCTGCCCGAGATGATCCGTGGTGCCGCGGGAGGCGAGGTAGCTGCCCCCGGCCCGACGCAGGATGAGCATCCCGGCCGCGATGTCCCAGGGTTTGGTGTCCACGCCCAGTACGACATCGGTCCATCCCGCAGCCGCGTGGCAGAGCTCCAGTGCTCCGGAGACCACCCGGCGCACCGTGGAGAAGCTGGTGACCATCTCCCCGAAGGCCTCCAGGGCCAGCGGTCCCTCCTGGGCCAGCACCTCCGCGGAGGGATAGCTGGTCATCAGGTTCAGCGCGGCGCCCGAGCGCGGCGCCTCACGGGAGGATCCCAGTCGGATCTCGGGCCGCTGGGAGGAGGAGAGGTAGGCGCCGTCGTCGTCGGCGGAGAAGCTGAGCCGATTCACCGGGTCATGGACCACCCCGGCGATCACCTCGCCGCCGAAGACCGCAGCGATGGAGATCGAGAACATCGCAAAGCCGTGCGCGAAGTTGCTGGTCCCGTCGATGGGGTCGATGATCCACTCCAGGGAGCCGCTGCCGCGCGCCCCGGACTCCTCGCCGGTGACCCAGGAGTCGGGGACCGCGCGGGTCAGCGCCAGGGACAGGGCGTCCTCGGTGGCGCCGTCGTAGAAGGTGACCAGATCATGGCTGTTGGTCTTCGCGCGCACGCCCAGTCCGGGGTGTGCCGGGTCCGCGGCGGGGCTGGCTGCCGCTGGGCTCGCCGATGAGGGGCTGGCTTCGGCGCAGGGGCGGAAGGCCTCGGTGAGCGGGAGCCCCGCCGTCTGCGCGGCGTGCAGGGCGATCCTGCGCAGCTCGCGCGTGGAGGGTCGGGCGGCGGTGGTGTTCGGCACATGTTCACCCTACCCACCCGGGGATGCGGCAGTGGCCCAGGGCACAAGCCGGTATGATCGAGCCGATGACGAACCCAGAGCCCACCGAGGTCATTCAGGACGATGCGGCCGCGCGGTCCCACTACAGCGACCGCACCCGGAACCGGGTGATGAAGACCGAGGACCGCTGGCACCAGTTCCGGCTCGGCCTGGCCCGGCGGCGTGGGCAGAACGTCACCATGCTCTCCATGACCGGCTACGGCTGCCGCCGCTGGGTGCGCATCTTCTCCCGAGTGGTGATGGCCCCGGACTCCGACTTCGAGAACGGCATGCGCGTGGCGAAGGTCATCGCCGACGGGGTCCGCGGCTGGCGCAACTTCGTCTCCGCCCCGGTTCCCTTCGCGGAGCTCACCGTGGAGATCGCAGGCCGGGAATTCGAAGTGGTGGCCGACCGGGGCGGGATCGTGGACGCAGTGATCGAGACCGATCTCCAGCCGGGCTGGCAGCAGGTCACCCTGCGTGCCCCCGGCAGCGAGCCGACCACGGCCGATGTGCACATCATCGACGATGACACGCTCACCGGGGTGGTCTGCGACATCGACGACACCGTGGTGGTCACCACGCTGCCGCGCCCGCTGCTGGCGGCCTGGAACTCCTTCGTGCTGGACGAGCACGCCCGCACCCCCACCCCCGGCATGGCCGTGATGATGGAACGACTGATGGTCAGCTTCCCCGGCTCCCCGGTGATCTACATCTCCACCGGCGCCTGGAACGTGGCCCAGACCCTGACCCGCTTCCTCACCCGGAACCTCTACCCGCAGGGGCCGCTGCTGCTCACCGACTGGGGGCCGACGGCGGACCGCTGGTTCCGCTCCGGTCGCGAGCACAAGGTCCAGCAGCTGGAGCGTCTGGCCCAGGACTTCCCGGAGATGTCCTGGGTGCTGATCGGTGATGACGGCCAGCATGACCCCAGCATCTACGCCGACTTCGTCCGCCGTCACCCGGAGCACGTCACCGCGGTGATCATCCGGGAGCTGACCTACTCCGAGGCGATGCTGGCCGGTGGCCGCGCCGAGGACCCGGCGGGCAACGATCTGCTCAACTACGGCGACCCCACGGAGCCCTCCGATGCGGTCCAGCTCGCCGGAGATCGCCGCATCCCCTGGATCTACGGGCCGGACGGCAAGGACATCGCCGCGAAGCTCTCCCAGCACGGACTGCTCTCCCAGCAGGCGCCTTCCTGAGCGGAGGCCGCGGAGCACCGACGTGCTCCCGGCGGCCCGGTGGCAGGGCCGCTCGGTGGCAGCGCCGCAGGGTGCTAGGCCGGTCCAATGCCACCGCTGCGCCGCGGCCCGGCCGCACCGCTGCGCCGCGGCCCGGCCGCACCGCTGCGCCGCAGCCCGGCAGCTCTGCGGCACACGGGCTTCGCCGCTCAGCGCGCCGAGCTGACCTCCGTGGTCCAGGACTCGGCCCGGCGTGGCCGGGCATCCACGCTGCGCACTCGCCGATTGACCTCCACCGCGCGGGCGTAGTGCCCGATCAGCTCGTTCGAGAGAGCCTCCCAGGTGCGTGACTGCACGCTCTCATGGGCTCGCAGCCCGAAGTCCCGGCGCGTCGAGTCATCGCTGAGCAGGTGCTCCACGGCGGAACGCAGTCCGGTGAGGTCCCCGGGCCGGTAGAGCCAGCCGGTGCGTCCGACGTCGACCAGGTCCAGCGGTCCGCCCCGGCCCACCGCCACCACGGGCACCGCAGCGGCCATCGCCTCCTGGATGGTCTGGCAGAACGTCTCGGCCTCTCCGGGATGGACGAAGACATCCAGGCTGGCCACGTGGGCGCCCAGTGCGTCACCGGACTGGAAACCGGCGAAGTGCGCGCGCGGGAGTCTCCGGCGCAGCGTGTCCTCCTGCGGGCCCGAGCCGATGATCACCAGCCGGGTGCCCGGGAGCGCGTCGAGCACCGCCAGGTCCTCCACCTGCTTCTCTGCGGCGAGCCGCCCCACGAAGCCGATCAGCAGCTCCTCGGAGTCCGTGTCACCGGAACGCGCTGCGGCGCTGCTGCGGATCTGCGCCCGCAGCGCCTCGCTGCGTCGGGCCGGGTTGAAGCGCTTGGTGTCCACACCGCGCCGCCAGGTCTTCAGTCGTCTGATCCCGCGCCGGGTCAGCTGCTCCCGGCAGAAGGAGGAGGGAACCAGGGTCAGCGTAGAAGCCGTGTGCATCCGATCCACGTGCTGCCAGAGCAGCTCTGTGGCCCAGGGCAGCCGGTAGCGCGCCGCGTAGGTGGGCACCTCGGTCTGATAGATCGACACCGTGGGCACGCCCAGCGCGGCGGCCGCCTGGATGGCACGCCAGCCCAGCACGAAGGGTGAGGCCACGTGGACCACATCGGGGCGGACCCGTTCCAGGATCTGGCGGATCCGGGTGACGGATCCCGCCGCCACCCGGACCTTCGGATAGTCCGGCAGCGGCAGCGACGGCACCCGGATGACGGGGAACCCCTCATGGAGCTCCCCGCCGAGGGCGCCCGGGTCGGTGCGCGGGCCGGTGTCGAACATGGACTCCGAGGGGGCGATGACCGTGACCTGGTCGCCGCGGCGACGCAGATGGGCGAGCACATGTTGGACGGAGTTCGTCACGCCGTTCATGTGGGGCAGGAAGGATTCGGTGACCACGAGAACTCTCACGCCCTCAGGCTAGGAGGCCCGGAGAAGCACGGGTCGACGTCGTCGTGACCGCTCTGTGAACGCCGCTCAAACGTTTTCCTGCCCAGCGGATAGGGTGACCAGGTGGAGTCACTGATCCCTCTCGCCGTCGTCGGCCTGGTCCTGCTCGCCGCCGTCATCCAGCGTCTGGTGGGTCTGGGCTTCGGGATGGTGATGGCACCGTTCCTGGTGGTGCTCATCGGCGCCCACGAGGGCGTGATGCTGGTGAACTTCCTGAGCATCTTCGCCCCGATCCTGGTGCTGCCCCGCATCTGGGGCGACATCGAATGGCGCAAGGTGCTCTGGCTGGGACTCCCGGCGCTCGCGGTGATGCCCGCCGCGGCGTGGATCTCGGTGAACTCCTCCTCTGGACCGCTCTACGTGGTGGTCGCGGCGCTGGTGATCATCGGACTGATCACCTCGATGCTGCTGAGCCGGATCACCTTCCAGGCCGACGGGGTCACCACCCGGGTGATCGCCGGCCTCGGGTCCGGGGCCGGCACCGTGATCGCCGGGGTCGGCGGCCCCGCGATGACGATCTACGCGGTGGTCTCGCGCTGGCCGATCATGTCCATGATCGCCACGCTGCAGCCGATCTGGATCCTGCTCTCCCTGGGCTCCTTCGGGATCAAATGGTCCTTCGACGACGGCGCGCTGCCCGGGCTGCCCTGGTGGGCCTGGGCGGGCTCCGTGGTGGCGATCGTGGTCGGGATCGGGATCGGGGAGTGGCTCCAGCGCCGCATCGACGAGACCCTGGTGCGGCGGCTGGTGCTCATCCTGGCCTTCATCGGCTCGGTCATGGCTCTGATCACAGGTCTGCGACTGATGCTCGGCTGAGGCCTGTTGCTCCAGCCGAAGACCAGCACCTGCTGGCACCATAGGAGCGATGGCCACCACCGACTCCACCCCCAGCGCCGCCGCGCGCTCCCGGCCCGGCGCCCCCTCGGGGCCCCGACGCCGCTTCCGCCTGCCGACCCCTCCGCTGTGGCTGATCGGACTGGTGGAGGCGGCTCAGATCCTGCTCATCACGATCCTGCTGGTGGGGCTGCCGGTGCTGGTGATGAGCCTGGCAGGAGGTTTCTCCGGGTTTGACCTGGGCGCGGTGGCGGAGCTGACCACGCAGGCCTGGCTGGTGCTCCACGGCACCCCGGTGCAGCTGGTCCTGGACTCAGACGCGGCCGCCCTTGGCGGGGGTCTCACCGTGCCTGCGGCCGGTTGGTTCCACCTGGTGCCGCTGGGGCTCACCCTGATCCCGCTCTGGCTGGGGTGGCGCGCCGGGGGGCGCATCGCCCGCGGGTCCTATTCGGACCAGCTCTGGCAGGGGCTGCTGCCGCTGATCCTGGGGTACGCGAGCGGGGCCGCCGGGCTGGCGTGGCTGGCCCAGAGCGAGACCTTCCAAGTGATGCCGCTGCTGGGAGCGCTCTGCGCCGCAGTGCTGATGAGCCTTGCCGCGCTCGCCGGCTGCTACGCCGAGGCGCGCAGCGCGGGGCGGATGTTCGGCACAGACCTCGAGGAGCGGATCGATGCGCTCTCGCAGCGGCTGCGCTGGGCCGGCTCCTATGCCTGGGCAGTGGCCAGGGCGGGCTTCGTCGGCTGCATCGCGGCCTGCGGTCTGGCGGCCCTGCTGCTCGCCGGAGCATTGGGCATGCGGTGGATGGAGATCGCCAACGTCTATGAGCAGCTCAACCCCGGTGTTGCGGGCGTCACGGGGCTCACCGTGCTGCATCTGGGCCTGGCCCCGAACCTGGTGCTCTGGGCCCTGGCCTATTCCACGGGCTCTGGCTTCGCGCTGGGCACCGGCACCCTGGTCTCACCGCTGAGCACCGAGCTGGGTGCCGTGCCGGCGGTGCCGGTGCTCGCCGCGCTGCCGGCAGAGGCCTCCCCCTACAGCCTGCTCGTGCTGGGGCTGCCGGTGCTTGCCGGCGTCGTGGCCGGGTGGTGGCTGATGCGGGAGGGGGAGAATCACCTGGGCGACTGGTTCACGCTGCGGATCTCCTTCCGGCCGCTCGCGGCAGGACTCTCCACCCTTGCGCTCGGGGTCCTCACCGGTCTGGTCACCGGTCTGTTGGCCCTGGGCCCGCTCTGGCTCTCCCACATCTCCCTGGGCGTGGGGCGGATGACCGATCTTGGACCGCATGCCCTGCTCAGCGCCGGGATGCTCGGCGCCTGGGTCGCCCTCGGTGCGATCCTGGGCTACAGCATCTCCCTCGGAGCCCAGCGGCTGCGCCGTCGGACCAGGAGCTGAGAGAGCCCGGCTCTCTCCTGAGATCAGCGGCCGAGGCCGGGCACCGAGTTCATCATGCCGTCTTCGTACTCGAGCAGACAGCGCTGCATCGACCGCTCGGTCAGGGCGCTGGCCTGGCACTGGTCGAAGTCCACCGTGGCCTGCCAGAAGATCGCCTGCGAACCGGCCGTGAACGTGAAGATCCCACAGCACAGCAGGGCCGCGATCGCGCTGATATGCATCATGACCGGCAGTCGCCGGCGGAAGCAGGCGACGAGCAGGATGATCCCCCCGACGATGCCCAGCAGACCAGCGACCACCGCGAGCAGCCTGTAGGGAAGCGGCAGCTGCAGCCCGAGGTAGCTCAGCAACAGGGCCAGGACGAGCCACCCGGTGAAGCGACCGTAGAAGCGGAAGGTCTTCTCATCAAGGTCAGCGGCGCGGCTGCGGCCTGGTGGTGTCATGCTCATGGTCCACCACCCTATCCGTGCACCTGCAAGGGCCGGGACTGCCGAGTCGAAGAACCGGCATTAGGCTGGCGGTCATGCGAATAGTGGCCCTAGTCTCCGGTGCGGGGACGAACCTGCAAGCCGTCATCGATGCCGTGCATGGCGGTGAGCTTGACCTTCAGATCGCCGCGGTGGGCTCTGACGTCCCGGACTGCGGCGGGCTCGAGCGGGCGACGGCGGCGCAGATCCCCACGTTCGCGGTGCCCCTGGTCAAGGGCGGGGACCGCTCGGCGTGGAACCTGGAACTCGCCCGAGCCGTCCGCGAACATGACCCCGACCTCGTGGTCTCCAGCGGATTCATGCGGATCCTGGGGTCCGAGTTCCTCGCGCGGGTGGGCGCGCCGATCATCAACACCCACCCGGCGCTGCTGCCCAGCTTCCCCGGCGCTCACGCGGTCCGCGACGCGCTGGCCCACGGCGTCAAGATCACCGGGTGCACCGTGCACCAGGTCGACGCAGGAGTCGACACCGGCCCGATCCTCGCCCAGGAGGCCGTCAGGGTGCAGCAGCAGGACGATCAGGACTCGTTGCACGAACGGATCAAGACCGAGGAGCGACGCCTGCTGGTGGAGACGCTGCGCGGGATCGGCGCCGGTGAGATCACCGTGGAGTAGAGCCGCCGTAGGGATCGTCCTGCGGGCGCGGACCCGACTGGTGAGGGCCCTGCTGGTACGGGTTCTGCTGGTACGGGTTCTGCTGGTACGGGTTCTGCTGGGGCGAGCCCTGCTGGCCGGGGCTCTGCTGGTACGGGCCGGACTGGTAGGAACCCGGCTGATGCTGGCCCTGCGATGCTGGACCCAGTCCCTGAGGACTCTGCGGGCCGGGCTGACCGGGACCTCCGTAGGGCCCTGGTGACCGCGCGGCATCCTTGAAGGCCTTGCGATCGCGCACGTAGGTATTGCTGGCCGGGAGCCAGAGCGCCACCAGAGCGGCAAGGCTGAGGCCGGTCACGATCAGGTTCGCGGGACCGAAGAGGATCATGAACACGCTGCCGGCGAGGAAGATGGTGGCCAGAATGCGCCCCACATTGCCGGTCATGGTGCCGACGAAGGCGAACACGGTGTAGAGCGCCGCCAGGATGATCCCTCCCAGCAGCACCATCACCCCGAGTCCGAGCATGATGTCCTGGACCGAGAGCTCCTCGGCGCCGGGACCCTGCTGGGCCTGGGACTCTTCCGCCACCTCGGTCCAGAACGGGTCGACGTCCTGAGGGTCCATGGAGGTGAAGTCCAGGAAGCTGAAGATGCTCAGGATCAATGCTGCCGCGCCTGCAAGCAGCATCAGGACCATGGCCAGGATCAGCGTCAGCGGCCGCTTGGGTTTTCCTGCGGCACCCGGTGCGCCGGGCTGGGTGTAGCCGCCCTGATGCGGTCCGGGACCGGCTTGCTGCCCCTGCGGGGCGCCATAGCCCCCTGATGTGCCCTGACCGGAGGGCGGACCATAGCCCGAGGGCTGGCCGTAACCCGAGGGCGCGCCATATCCGGAGGACTGGCCGTAACCCGATGGCTGGCCGTAGCCCGAGGATTGGCCGTAGCCGGAGGGAGCCCCCGGGCCTTGGGGCTGCGGCGAGCCCTGCGGCGGCTGTTGCTGGGGGGCCGGGGTCTCGGGCCGGCGCTGACCCCACCGGGGCTGCTCCGGGGGGAGATTCTCTTCGGGTGTGCTGCTCATGCTGTGCCTCCTCCGCGCCTGGGTCCGCTCGGTGCACCGTGTGCAGAGCATGACCTGCGGCGCTGCCGCGGTCCGATCTCAGCACTACTGTATCGGCGGGCCGGCGCGCACCGTACCCGTGCTCTGCCTGGGAGTGTGGCGGCCGCAGAGATTTCTGCAAGACTGTGCGCCATGAAACCTCGGGATAACACGGATCCACTCACAGCGCCGCTGGCAGGCTCCACCGTGCACCTGGTGCGCCACGGTGAGGTGCATAATCCGGACCGGGTGCTCTACGGCAGGCTCCCCGGTTTCGGGCTCTCGGAGCTGGGTCAGCAGATGGCCCAGGGGATCGCCGAGTACTTCCAGGCGCGCGCCGACTCCGGGCGCCCGGTCCACATGTTGGCGGCATCGCCGCTGCAGCGGGCCCAAGAGACCGTGGCCCCGATCTCGGCACGTCTGGGGCTCCCGGTCACCGTGGAGGATCGGGTGCTCGAGGCGGAGAACGCCTTCGAGGGTCTCTCCGAGGTCAAGCGGCAGCTGAAGAACCCGCGCTGGTGGCCGCTGCTGATCAACCCGTGGCGTCCCTCCTGGGGTGAACCCTATAAGTTCCAGGTCAACCGGGTGCTCGCCGCCGTCAAAGAGCTCTCCGACCAGGCCGTCGCCGAGCATGGCGATGGTGCCGAGGTCGTCGTCGTCTCCCACCAGCTGCCGATCTGGGTGACCAGGCTCTGGGCGGAGGGCCGCCCGCTGTTCCATGACCCGCGTGACCGCGAGTGCTCACTGACCTCGGTGACCTCGCTGCACATCGGCCCCGACGGGGTGGAGTCGGTGAGCTACGCCGAGCCCAACCACGAACTCCTCAAGGACGCCGCGAACCTCCCCGGCGCCTGATCTCTCTGCCCGGCCCACCACATCCGGCTCACCACCACCGGTGCGCCGAGGCGGCGGGGAATCCCGCCATGAGACCCCTGTGTGACTTCTGGCTCCGGCAGCACTTCTACGGACTGTAGAATTAGTGCTCGGCTGACCTTGACTCCCTCTTCAGATCTGGACACCGCGCGCATGACCGTCACTGAGAAGACCACCCCCCGGACGTCACGCCTGAGCGCCCTGGCCGCAGTGGCCCTGGCCTCGATGCTGGCGCTCGCCGGATGCAGCTCCGCCAACGACGAGCTCAGCCAGCGCGCCCAGAATGATGGCACCAACTACGTCGCAGGAGACGGCTCGGTCCAGGAGCTGGCCGTCGCGGACCGGGGCGAACCCGTGCAGTTCGAGTCCACGCTCTTCGACGGCTCCCAGGTGGGTCCCGAACGCTGGGAGGGCGAGGTCACCGTGATCAACTTCTGGTACGCCGCCTGCGCTCCCTGCCGGGTGGAGGCTCCTGACCTTGCGGACCTGCACGCGGAGTTCGAAGACGAGGGGGTGCAGTTCTATGGGGTCAACACTCGCGACACCCAGCCCACCGCCGAGGCGTTCGAACGCACCTTCGGCATCGAGTACCCCTCCATGGAGGATCGCAGCGGTGAGGTCATGCTCGCCATGACCGACTATGTTCCGCCATCAGCGGTGCCCACCACCCTGGTGCTGGACAAGCAGGGTCGGGTCTCCGCGCGGATCCTTGGGATCGCCGAGCCGGCCACCCTGCGCGCGCTGATCGACACCGCCTTGGATGAAGACTCGGAGTCTGCGCAGCCGTGACGGACACACTGCTTCTGGCGGCCCCGCTGGCGGGTGCCGCAGACAACCGCTTCGCCGAGATCGTCTTCGACGGCTCGCTGCTGATCTCCGCCCCGGTGGCGCTGCTCGCCGGGCTCGTCTCCTTCCTCTCACCCTGCGTGCTGCCGCTGGTGCCCGGCTACCTGGGCTATGTGACCGGCCTCTCCGGGGTGGAGCTCCATGAGCGGCGCCGCTCCCGGATGGTGCTCGGCGCCTCGCTCTTCGTGCTGGGCTTCTCCGTGGTCTTCGTGCTCATCGGCGTGGTCTTCACCCAGGCCATGGTCTGGCTCCGCGTGGAGGGGGGCTGGCTGACCCAGGTGCTCGGCGGCGTCGTGGTCGTCATGGGTCTGGTCTTCATGGGCGCGTTCACCTTCTTCCAGCGCGAGCGCAAGATCGAACGTCGCCCGCCCGACGGTCTGCTCGGTGCGCCGCTGCTGGGCGCGACCTTCGGCATCGGCTGGGCGCCGTGCATCGGCCCGACCCTGGCCGCCGTGCTCGCCCTGGCCACCCCGATGGGCGGAGACCCGGGACGCGGGGTCTTCCTGATGTTCATCTACTGCCTGGGGCTCGGCATCCCGTTCATCCTGATCAGCCTCGGGCTCAAGCGCGGGATGACCACCTTGGCGTTCTTCACGCGACACAAGGTCGCCGTGATGCGCTTCGGCGGCGCCGTACTGATCCTGGTCGGGCTGCTGATGCTCTCGGGGATCTGGAACACCTGGGTCTTTGCTCTGCAGGACTGGTTCGCCAATGAAGTGAGGCTGCCCATCTGATGGCCGAAAAACGCGAGAACACCTATATGCCGGCCGGGCACCGTGACGCACCCGAAGCCGCCGAGAACGACCCGCGCAGCGCCGGCGGCAAGCCCGAGGTCGCCACCCCCGCGCTGGGCGTCAAGGGCATGCTGCGCTGGGCCTGGACCCAGCTGACCTCGATGCGCACTGCGCTGATGTTGCTGCTTCTGCTCGCCGTGGCCGCCGTGCCAGGTTCGATCTTCCCGCAGCGCGTGCAGGACTCCTTCGCGGTGGCCACCTGGATCGAGGACAACCCCGGGGTCGGGGAGGTGCTGGACTTCCTGCAGTTCTTCGACGTCTACTCCTCCATCTGGTTCTCCGCGATCTACCTGCTGCTGTTCATCTCGCTCATCGGCTGCATCCTGCCTCGCGCGAAGAAGCACTGGCAGCAGGCCACCTCCGCCCCGCCGCGCACCCCGCGTCGGCTGGAGCGGCTCCCCGAGTCGGGGGCCCTGGAGCTGCAGTCGAGCGCCGCCGGCGACGCCCAGGACGGACCCGCCGCAGAGCAGGCGCTGGAAGACGCCGCGGCGATCCTGAAGGCCCGGCGCTACCGGGTCGAGGTCCGGGAGACCTCCGTGGGAGCCGAGCGCGGCTACCTCAAGGAGACCGGCAACCTGCTCTTCCACGTGTCGCTGGTCGGGGTGCTGATCTGCGTGGCGCTGGGCTCGATGTTCAGCTACCGCGGACAGAAGGTCCTGGTCGAGGACGAGAGCTTCGTCAACGCCCTGGTTGCCTATGACAACTTCTACCCCGGGGCGTACTTCAGCGAAGACCAGATGCAGCCCTTCTCGGTCAGCCTCGACGCCTTCGAGCGGGTCTTCGACCGGGAGTCGGCCACCCACTTCGGCCAGGCCCTGGACTTCACCGCCGATGTCACCACTCGGATGGGCGCCGACGGGGAGCCGCAGACCGAGGAGCTGAAGGTCAACCAGCCGCTGACCATGGACGGCGCACGGGTCTTCCTGGTCGGCAACGGCTACGCCCCGGAGGTCACGGTGCGCGACGGCGACGGTGAGGTCGCCTTCTCCGGACCCGTAATCACTCGTCCAGATGACGGTGTCTACACCTCGATGGCGGTGATCAAGGCACCCGACGCCGCCCCCGAGCAGCTCGGCTTCGTGGGGCTGTTCCTGCCGACCTCACAGGACTCCGGTGACGGCCTCGCCGTCTCGGTGGACCCCGAGCTGGGCAACCCGGAGCTGCAGCTGAACTCCTACTACGGCGATCTCGGCCTCGACGACGGGCTCGCCCAGAACGTCTACGTGCTCGACACCGAATCTCTCGAGACGTTGAACTCCCGAGAGCTCGACGCCGGCGGCATCGTGCTCTCTCCCGGCGAGACCTACGAACTCCCCGAAGGCATGGGCTCGATCAGCTTCGACGGGGTCAAGGACTACATCGCCATCGACATCCACTACAACCCGGCGCAGCAGGGAGTGCTGATCTTCGCGCTGACCGCACTCGGCGGTCTCGTGCTCTCGCTCTTCCTGCGCCGTCGTCGCGCCTGGGTGACCGTGGAGACCACACCGGCCGGACGCACCCTGGTGCGCTACGGCCTGCTCTCCCGCGGGGAGGACTTCCGCCTGCGAGATGAGAACATTGCCCTGCGCGCCCAGTTCGAGAAGAAGTGGCCGGTGCGCGACCCAGAGAAGGAATCCTGATGCAATCCATCAATATGGAGCTGGCGCAGTACAGCGAACTGTTCACGCTGATCGCCGCGTTCATCTACACCGGTGCATTCATGCTCTTCGCGGTGGACATGATCCGCAGCTCGGCCACCATCCGCCGGGTCGAGGCCGAGCTGGCGGCTGAGAACGCCGCTGAGCGCGAGCTGGTCGGTGCGGGGTCCGTCTCCGCCGGGTCGGCCGAGGCGGACAACGACGCCGGACGTCCGGCCGCCGCACCGGCCGAGGAGCTGGTCGATGAGGAGATGGCCTACCTGGGCACCTCTCGGCCGTTCGCCAACGTCGCGGTGGCGCTGACGGTGCTCGGCGTGGCCGCACATGCCTTCGCCGTCGCAGCCCGCGGGATCGCGGCGAACCGGGTGCCGTGGGCGAACATGTATGAGTTCCTGGTCACCGGGGGCCTGGTGGTCGCCGCGGTCTACCTGCTGGTGCTCACCCGCAAGGACGTCCGGTTCCTGGGGACCTTCGCGCTGGGCCTGGTGGTCACCATGATGGCCGGCGCCACGATCGGGTTCCCGACGCCGGTGGCCCATGTGCAGCCGGCCCTGCAGAGTCCCTGGATCGCGATCCACGTCTCGCTCGCGGTCATGGCCATCTCGCTGTTCACGCTGACCTTCGCGATGAACGTGCTGCAGCTGATCCAGCACCGTCGGGAACTCGCCCAGGCCGCAGGGCAGGCCACCCGGCGCAGCGGCTGGCAGTTCCTGCGTCTGGTGCCCTCAGCGACCTCGCTGGAGAACTGGGCCTACCGGATGAACGCCGTGGGCTTCGTCTTCTGGACCCTCGGTCCGCTGATCACCGGGGCCATCTGGGCTGAGGAGGCCTGGGGCCGGTACTGGGGCTGGGACGTCAAGGAGGTCTGGACCTTCGTGATCTGGACGGTCTACGCCGGCTACCTCCACGCCCGCGCGACCCGCGGCTGGACCGGCAACCGCGCCGCCTGGCTCTCGATCATCGGCTACGGCTGCATCATCTTCAACTACGCCGTGGTCAACGTCTACTTCCCCGGCCTGCACTCCTACGCCGGCCTGCCCGAGTAGGTCGCCCCGAGCAGGTCTGCCCGGGCCGGGCTGTCCGAGTAGGCCTGCCTGGGCAGGCCTTCCCCAGTAGACCTGCCGGGCTGCCCGAGCAGGTCTGGCTGGGCAGGTCGTCCCGGGGTGGGCGGCTAGCGGGTGGACCCGGACTGGGGCCCGTTCTCCTCCGCGCCGCGCTGCTGCGCGCGCAGCTGCTCCTGGCTGAGGTGGAAGTCCTCGGCCAGGGCGTCCTCCGCCGCGTTGTCATCGAGCTCAGAGCCGCCCAGCTTGCGGCCTCCGCCGAAGCGCCGGGCGAGCTCCTGGCCTGCCTCGAGGCGCAGCTTGTTGAAGAACAGATACCCCAGCGCCCAGGACACGATCAGACCCACGATCAGGGCGAAGAACACCGTGTATTGCCCCAGGTCCAGCAGCAGACATGCCGCGAAGACGATGAAGAAGGCCCCCAGGCGCAGCAGCGAATATTTCAGCACAGACATGCCCCCAGTGTAGGTCTGCACGCTGGTGAATCCGAGTTCACGGATCAACTACCCTGGAAGGATGATGAGGATCATTATCGGCTTGGGAATCGTGGGGCTGGGGCTGCTGATCTACAGCCTGATCGAATGCCTGCAGACCCCGCGCCATCGGATCCGCGTGATGCCGAAGCTGGCATGGATCGCGGTGATCGTGCTGCTGCCGATCATCGGAGCCAGCCTGTGGCTGGGCTTTGGTCGCGTCCGCGCCCCGAAGAAGGGTGCTGCGGCCTCGCGCCGTCCGCGCTCGCCCGATGACGACCCCGACTTCCTGCGTCAGGTGGAGATCCAGCGTCGGCAGCGTCAGCGCGCCGAGGAGCAGCGCCAGCGTGAGGCGGAAGCCCGCCGCAAGGAGCGGGAGCTGCAGTCGCGCAGCGACGATGAGCGTGAGAAGCAGCTCGGCGAGGCCGCCGATGCCGCCGTCGCGGGGGACACCGCCGCGCCGGAGGCAGGGCAGGATGAGGCCGCAGGCGGCTCCTCGAGCAATGGTCGCCCGGTGGATGAGGACGCCGAGGGCACCCGCAAGAAGTCCTCAGATGACGACGACGGACCCGCGCCCGCCCCGCAGAGCTGAGCTGCTCTTGGGCCTGGCCCTGGGAAGCCGAGCGGCTCTCCGCCCGGCGGCGGCGCCAGCGAAGCCTCGACGGGGCCAGGGTTGGCGGGGTCGGCCTCAGCTGAGGATCAGCGCCGCCGAATAGCTCAGCGCGAAGGCCATCCCGATCAGGCTGGTCAGCTGCAGCACCTTGATCAGTGCGTGGCCCGTCTTCTCGGGTGAGAGCATGATCCGCGCCGGTCCCAGCGCCAGCGGCCAGGCCAGCAGCACCAGCAGGAACCATAGGCTGTGCACCAGCAGCGTCAGCGGCAGCACCAGTGCGAGTCCGACCATCAGGACGTAGCTGATCCGGGCACGCTGCTCGCCGAGCCGGACCGCAAGGGTGAGCTTCCCGGCCTCGCGATCGGTGGGAATGTCACGGACGTTGTTGGCCATCAGCAGGGCGGCTGCGATCAGTCCCGAGCCCACGGCGCCGATCCACGCGTGAACGCTGAGCTGCGCCGCCATGGCCCAGGTGGTGCCCAGGGTGGCGACCAGGCCGAAGAAGACGAAGACCATGATCTCGCCCAGCCCGCGGTAGCCATAGGGTCGGGAGCCCCCGGTGTACCACCACGCAGCCAGCACGCAGGCTGCGCCCACTGCCAGCATCCACCACATGCCGGTCAGGATCACGATGATCAGTCCGGCCAGCGAGGCCAGCCCGAAGCTGAAGAACGCGGCGTCCTTGACCTGCCGGGGCTTCGCCGCCTTGGACCCGGTCAGGCGCATGGGCCCCACCCGGACGTCGTCGGTGCCGCGGATCCCGTCGGAGTAGTCATTGGCGTAGTTCACGCCGACCTGCAGGGCCAGCGCCACGACCAGGGCGAGCAGGCCGATCGCCAGATCGAAGCGACCCAGGGCCTGCGCGGCGGCGGCGCCGATGATCACCGGGGCCACGGCCAGCGGCAGGGTCCGCGGCCGCGCACCCGCTGCCCATTCCTTCACAGTTGCCACATCGTGTCCTCTCGTTGCTCTCTTCTTACGCGGTGAAGCGTGGGTACCACGGGATCTCGGTGCGAGTTCGCCCGTGTCGGGCCGGGTCAGCCGAGCCGACCCCGGCTCCCCAGCGGGTCTCTACCCGGCCTGAGTCCTCAGCATCTGCAGCAGCCGCTGCCGATCCGGCTTCCCGCTGGCCAGCGTCGGAAGCCGGGGCAGGAACAGCAGCCGTTTCGGTGCCGCGGGACGGCCTAGCGCGTCCCCGGCCAGCTCACGGAGCTCGCGACCGAGCTCGTCCTGGTCGAGCTCACCCTCGTCCAGGCCGGTGGAGATGACGACGGCGGCGCCGACCATCTGCCCCCACTCCGGATCTGGGAGCGCACCGACGAACACCTCGGTGGCCTGTGGGTGGCTCAGCAGCACCGAGCGGACCCGCTCCGCCGAGATCTTGACGCCTCCGGTGTTGATGACATCATCGGCCCGGCCGGAGAGACGCAGCAGCTGGCCCTGAGCGTCCGTGCTGAGCTCCCCGAGATCATCGGTGAGGAACCGACGCTGACCGGAGCCAGGGTCCCAGCTGAAATGCGCTGCGTCGAGATCGGCGTCGTCGAGGTAGCCGGCAGCGACCATCGGACCGCTGATCCGCACCCGGGAGGGGGTCTGCTTCCCGGTGCCCACGGTCTCCAGCTGCACGCCCGGCAGCGGCCGTCCGTCGTAGACGCAGCCGCCGCAGGTCTCGCTCATCCCGTAGGTGCGCACCGGGTTCAACCCGTGGGCCTGCGCGCGGGCGATCAGGTCCTCCGAGGAGGCGCCGCCACCGAGAAGGATCGCGTCGAAGCGGGCGAGTGCTGCGGCCAGCGCCTTCTCCTGCGGCAGGTGCTCCAGCAGGCGCTGCAGCTGGGTGGGGACCAGAGAGACGTATCGGCGTTCCGCGGTGAGCTGCTGCGCGGCCAGGGTGAAGGCGAGCGGGTCGGTGGTGTGCTCAAGCAGGGCCACCGGGGTGGTGCCTGCCTCGAGGCTGCGGGCCAGCACGGCGAGTCCGGCCACGTAGCTGGGCTGCAGGGTCAGCAGCCACTGTCCGTGCCCGCCGAGTGCCTGCGCGGTGGCCGCCACTGAGGCGCGGATGGCCGTGGCGGGGAGCAGTGTCTGTTTCGGGGTGCCCGTGGAGCCGGAGGTGCGCACGATCACCGCCGCCAGATCAACAGGCACCTCGGGTCGGGTGACCCAGGTGGGGCTCTCCGCGGGATCGGCGGGTTGGAACTCCAGCGGGGGCGCGTCGATTCCGGAGTCGGATCGCGAACCGGGGTTCGTCTTCAGGGCTGCCGCGAGCGCGCTCAGCGCCGCCGGGATCCAGGAATCGGTCGGGGGAGTGGTCTCTGGCACCTCAGCTGCCGCCGTCGTCCTTTGTGTCCTGGCCATCGCCACGGCGCTTCTCCAGCTCTTCGAGCCGAGCTTCCAGCATATCCAGGCGCCAACGGTCTTCGGCGGACATGTTCTCCTCGGACTTCGAGGGGAGCTTCGGCTCCTCAAGCTGCGGGGCGCCGCCCTTCTCCAGCTTCTTAAGCCGTTTGCGCAGCGCCTCGATCTCCTCCTCAGAGTCAGAGCCCCAGGGCAGCGGGCGTCCGGTGGCCATGCTCACGATCTGAGTGACACCGAACACAATGATGGCGATGATGGCAACCCACGCGACCCAAGGCATGTCCTAAGGTTAGCAACTGTGCTCCTCAGCCCGGCAGAGACCGCACCCGGCAACGCGGGGAGGTCAGCGCAGCGGTCCGGGCTGATCGCGGAGCCGCGCGTCGTGGAGTTCCGGGACCACCATGACGGGGCCGGTTGCCTGGAGCAGCACGCTGCGTGAGACCGACCCCAGCAGAGCCCCGCTGAATCCGGCCCGCCCGCGAGTGCCGACCACGGTCAGCAGAGCCTCCCGAGTGGACCTGCTCAACTGCGCGGCGGGATCTCCCGGTCGCACCGAGCAGGTCACGCTCAACCCCGGATAGTGCTTTCGCACCCAGGTCGCCTCGGTGTGAAGGAAGTCCTCCAGCTGCACCCTCCGCCGGTCGATGAAGCCTTGATCAGGGGCGTCGAGCTCCGGGTACCAGTCCAGCCAGCCCTCCAGCGACGGCAGGACCAGCAGCAGATGCAGCGGCGCGTGCTGATCCTGCGCGAACTGTGCGGCGTGCAGGGCCGCGATCCTGCTGTGCTGAGAACCGTCCACGCCGACCAGGACCGGGTGCGGACCGGAACCTGGGCTGTCAGATCGACCCTGTGCCTCTGGCGCGGCGATCTGGTAGTGCCGCGGCACCACGATGGTGGGGCAGTGCGCGTGTGCTGGAAGCGCGGAGGACACCGATCCCATGATCCGGCCCAGGAAGCCGCCGCGGCCCCGGGCCCCCACCACCACGAGCTCGGCTTCCGCGGACAGGTTCGCGAGGACTCCGGAGGGGTCGCCGCGTTCTGCCCGGTAGGCGACCGGGCCCGGATGGTTCCTCAGGTACCGTCGCGCGTCATTGAGCACGATCTTCGCCGCTTCCAACGCATGATCGGACCCCGATCGATCTGTCGTGGAGCTCCTGGCGGTCTCGATCTGGGCCCTGGCGCCGAAGGCCGTGACCACGGTGAGTGCCCGGCTGCTGTGCCGAGCTGCCACGGCAGCGTAGTGCAGCGCCAGCATGGACTGTGTGGAGCCGTCGAAGCCGACCAGGACTCCTGCGAGACGGGCTGCCGGGTCGAAGTCGATCGGACGTGGGGCCACGTCGGTGTTGGTGTTCATGGGCTCGTCTCACTAACAGCAGCGGCCGGCTGCCGCGGGGCCCGGCGTGTCCGGTGGTCGTAGAGGTCCAGGAGCTGCGCGCCGAGACCGAAGAACACCATCGCCAGCCAGACGAGGATGTTCACCCAGGGGATGTGCAGCGCGATGATCAGGATCACCCCGCCGAGCAGCGCCATGACCACCGGTGGCCTGGAGTTTCGCAGGATGAGCCGCCCGAGGAAGAAGGAGGCGTAGACGAACGTCGCCAGGGTCATCAACAGCCAGATCAGAGCGCCGAGCAGGGCAAGCGGCGCGCCGATGATGGTGATCAGCAGAACCACCAGCACGATAGGAACCGTGACCGCGGCGACGAAGCCCACCAGCAGAGCCTTCCAGGGGGAGTGTCGCAGCTGATCGGTCACCAGGGTCAGCCGGCGTGGCAGCAGCAGTCCGGCGAGCACCGTGATCAGGCTCAGCGCCACGAGGGCGTAGAGCAGCCCCAGCAGCCAGAAGAGGAAGATCTGGCCCGGGGAGGCCTCGGGCTGCTCAGCAGCGGGGCTGGGAGTGATCCGCTCCACCTCACCGCCCACAGCGTCATTGCTGATGCTCGCCTCGGCTGCGCTGTAGTAGGTCACGTCCCCGCCGACGGAACCATCGATCTGGAGCTCTTCGACGCTGGCCACCATGTCTCTCTCGATGGCGCCGCTGATGTCGATCTCGGCTGCGGCGCCGACCAGGTCGGTGCCGATGGAACCCTGCTCGGTGAGGTCTACGGTGGCGGCGAAGATCGTGCCGCTGCGTTCGATCTCACCGCTGATCGAGACATTCTGGGCGGCCAGTCGGACGTTGCCGTCGACGGTCCCGGTGATCTCGATGGTCTGGGCTGCCGCGATGACGTCGCCGCTGACATCGCCGCTGATGGTGACGTGCTGTCCGGCCGCATAGACATCCCCCTGGACATCCTCCGAGACGTCGATGACGGATCCGTCGTAGAACTGCGGGCCCTGCCCGTCGCTGCCCGGCGAGGCGTCGGCTGATGCCAGGATCGTGGCGGAGTCTGAGCTGGAGGGGGTGGAGTCTGGGGTGTCGAGGGTGGAGGAGGTCCCGAAGGCTCCTGCCGCTGGACCGATGATCAGCACCCCGCTGATCAGAGTGGTGGCGAGCAGTCGCCGGGTGGGGGAGTAGCCGCTCATGGTCAGTGCCTCTCTGGACTGGTGGAGTGACCTGAGCCCAGTGTGCGCGACCTGAAAACCCCCTCCTAGGGCCATTGGTCGCACAGGATGTGCTGGTCAGTACGGACGGACCAGCAGCCGGTTCTCGACTCGGGTCACATCGGGGCAGACCCCGGTCGCCAACCCCGCCTGCTTCTTCTCCTCCAGGGAATTCACATGGCCGGTGAGGATCGCCGTGCCCTTTAGGATCGTGACCGTCACGTGACGCGGGTCGAGCTGGGGGTTCCGCAGCATCGCGCTGCGCAGTCGCCGCTCCGAGTTGACCACCGCGCTGCCAGGGATCAGCTGGACCTGATTGTCCAGGGACGCCACTCCGCGAAGGTCTTGGATCGCCTGCGCGGCGGCATCGCGCTGGAAGTCCCAGTCGACCTCTCCGCTCAGGGTGACGTGCCGGTGGCGCACCTCAGCGGTGACGGTTCGGGGCGCGACGGTCGATGCGTTCAGGGCCCGCTCGACGTCTCTGTGAAGGTCGATGTCGGGGACCCACGGAGAGGCGTCCAGGTCCGGTGTCCATTCCAGTTCCGCGAGCAGCGCGGTGTCCAGGCTCAGATCCCGGGGAGTTCCGATCGGTGAGGCGGTCTGCACGGGTGGAATCCTCCAGTCTGCGCGCACGGGGATGACAGGCTGACGGCACGAGGTTGCGCGTATGGTTCCACTCTGGCCCGCGGGCCCGAAGTCCATTAGGGCCGTTAGTCCCTTCCCGGTGAAGTGCTGGGTGCCGCGCTGCGCAGCAAGAGGCTCCGCACTACCCTTTCAGCTCCTCTGCGCCCAGTGTCGCCCCATAGACCGCGACCTGTGTGCGGCGGTCCATCCCGAGCTTGGCCAACAGGCCGGAGACGTAGTTCTTGACCGTCTTCTCCTTGAGGTTGAGCCGCTGACCGATCTGCCGGTTGGTGAGACCCTCGGTGATCAGCTTCAGCACCTGGGTCTCGCGCAGCGTCAGATCGAGTCGGGGGTCCCGCGCGGTCTGGGCCTTCTGGACCCGCTGGGCGCTCAGCGAGGAGTGCACCCTGCGGGCGAGATCCCGGGTGACCAGGTTCTCGCCCTGCGCGACTCGAAGGATCGAGTCGACCAGGTTGCGTCCTCGGATGTTCTTCAGCACGTACCCCGAGGCGCCGGCGACGACGGCGGCGATGCTGGCGGCGTCGTCGTCGTAGGCGGTGAGGATCAGGCACGGAATCTCCGGATGCGCGGACCGGATCCGGCGGCACAGCTCGATGCCGTTGCCGTCGGGCAGCTGGACATCGAGGACCGCGACGTCGGGCAGCGTCGCGGTGATCCGGGCGAGCGTCCCCCGTGCGGTGGCGGACTCACCCACGACTTCCAAGCCGGGCTCGGCGTCGATGAGACCGGCGATCCCGCGTCGCACGATCTCGTGGTCATCGACCAGGAAGACCCGGGTCATGGGCGCATCTCCGAGTCGACTGGGGCCTGCCACAGGGCACGGGTCCCTCCGGCGATGCGGGGGGAGAGCGTGAAGTCTCCGCCCCAGGCCTGCGCGCGGGCGCTGAGATTCTTGGTGCCGCTGCGCCGGGTGGAGTCGGAGGGCACCCCGATGCCATCGTCGTCCACCGTGATGGTGATCTGGGCTTCGGTCGCGGTGATCTCCACGGAGACGGTCTCGGCCTGAGCATGACGGGCGACGTTGCTCAGGGACTCCCGGAGCACCGCGACAGCGTCATCGGCGAGTGCGCCTTCCAGGATCAGATCGACAGGTCCGGTGAAGATCAGGCGGGGAATCGTCGAGAGTCTTGGCGAGAGCTCAGTCATGACTTCCAAGAGCCGGTGCCTCACGTTCTGGAATGGTGCCTGGGTCTGGAGCGCGAAGATCGCGGCGCGAATATCGGCAATGGCCGCGTCGATCTGCGTCACGTGGGTGTCGATGCTGGTGGCCAGGTGCGGGTAGGTCGATGCCAGTGCCTCCAGACCCAGCCCCGTGCCGAAGAGTCTCTGAATCACGTGATCGTGGAGGTCCCTGGCGATGCGGGTCCGTTCCTCGACCATCTCCAGGCGCTGTTGGTCGGCCCGGCTCCAGACCAGCGCCACGGCGAGACCGGCCTGTGCGGCGAACTCGGAGAGCAGCTCCAGATCACGACGGTGGAAGGGAGCCTGGTCTGTCGAGCGCGTGGCGCACAGCGCTGCCATGCGGTCTCCGGAGATGACCAGCGGAACGGCGATCATCGAGGCGCTGGGGATGTCGGCGGCGAAGGGGACCGGCTCGTCTTCCCCCTCCGGAGTCATGCCGGGCTCGCCCTCCATGGCGCGGGAGATCACGCAGTCCATCCAAGGGACCGAGGTCCCCTCGACCTCGGCTGCCTGATCCCCGCGGGCGGTGTCGACGTAGAGCTCCCGGCCCACGGCCTCGCAGACCACCACGCTGACCAGCTGCGCTCCGGTCAGGGAGGCGACGCTCTGGGTGAGGACACCGAAGACGTCAGCGTCATTGGAGGCCAGCAGGGCCGAGGTGACCTCGCCGAGTGCCGCGCTCAGGCGCTGGGCGCGGCGTGCCTCCCCGTAGACCCTCGCATTGTTGATGGCCGTGGCTGCCGTGGTTGCCAGGGCGGTGACCAGATCTTCATCCTCTGCCGTGAACGGGCCGCCCGACCGATTCGTCAGGTAGAGGTTCCCGAAGGTCTCGCCGTGGATCGTGATCGGGACTCCGAGGAAGGAATCCATCGGGGGGTGGTGTTCGGGGAAGCCCACAGCCCGCGGGTCGGTGTTGAGATTCGGGAGCCTGATCGGTCTCGCCGCGTCGATCACTGCGCCTAGCACCCCATGACCCTCCGGGAGGTGCCCGATCCGGTCTACCAGGTCCGCCGGGATCCCGACATGGATGAAGCGTTCCAGGTGGCCATCGGGATCGATGACCCCCAGGGCGCCGTACTGGGCGTTCACCAGAGTGACCGCTGATTCCGCGATCTGCCGAAGCACCTGTTCCAGGTCCAGCTCGCCGGTGACCAGCTGGCTGGCCGCAAGAAGATTCTGGAATCTGCTCTGCATAGCCTGCAATTGGTTATCATCGGAAACGTTTTTGGGGTTCGGGAGGGTGGTTTCAGCGCCTGAAGAGTCTCCAGAATGGTGAATTGGTGAATCCAATGGGTTTCTCCCCTCGGCGTATGGGCCTGAGCATACAGGCGGCGCCAAGCTTCTGGGACCCCCTGATGACCCTGGTGGTGAGTCAGGGGCAGGTCCTGGCCTGCGAGTTTCACCGAAGCGAGCCGGGTCGCCGGCCGGAGGCGATGCTTCGGATTCACATCACCTCGGGAATCTAGATTCTTCAGTCACGGGCTCGCGGCGAGATGCAGATCGAGATCTGCCCTGAAGGGTCTCTCGGGTGGTCGAGCCGCCGGCGCGTCCACTACGCGATCCGCGGGGCGGCGGCGACCGGCCGAAGGCGGGCCCTGGGGTCGCTGCTGGTCAAGAGCTCGAGGGGGCGAGGCAGATCGAGGTCCGCGATCGACTCTCCTGAGCCTCTGAGCAGCCCGGTGAGGCCGGAGCGTTGGGCCAGGCTGCGCTGCCGGGATGCCCCGGTGCCCTCGCGGAGGATCCGCTCCAGCCCGGCATGGACCAGTTCCTCATCGCCGAACTGCACCAGGTAGGGCCGCGCGTGGCTCAGCGCCTGCCGCACCACCCTCGAGGCGGGAACCGAGCTTCCTGACCAGGGGTCGAGCAGTCGGGCTTGAAGGCCGAACTTCGCGGCCTGCCAGTGCGCGACGTCCAAGAGTTCGGGTGCCGGCTGCGGGTCGGCAGAGGCTTCCGCGCCAGCACAGACCAGGGCGCGGATGAAGGAGGCCAGGGCCACGGCGTCGAGTGTTCCCAGCTGCACGTCGCACGCGCGCACCTCAAGGGTGGGATGGTTCTGTGAGAGCCGGGCGAGCCAGCACACGCCGCCTTGATCGGCCACCACATCGGAATTCACGAGCGCGCCGATGCGCTGCTGATAGTCCGCGAAGTCCTGGAAGACCGGGGGTGCTCCGTTGATCATCCAACGTCGGTAGTGGATCGATCGCCAGCTGGCGAAGCCGGAGTCGCGACCGCGCCAGAACGGCGAATTGGCCCCCAGCGCGGTCAGCAGAGGGAGCCACCGGCGAATCCCGTTAAGCGCCCGTATCCCGGTCTCTGGATCTGGGATACTGACATGGACGTGCATGCCGTTGATGTACTGCTCCGCGGCGATGGCCGGGGCCAGTTCAGTCATCTGCTGATACCGAGGGATCTCGCTGATGGCTGCGGAGCCTGCGCCGATGTTCGGAGCAGCGCCCAGGGGTGCGGCGAGCATGCCGAGCCGCTGCGCGGTGGAGGCGAGCTCCCGCCGGAAGCCGGAGAGGGCCGTCGTGGCGGCGGTCGCGTCGTCGAGCACGGCGGAGGCGTGTTCCACCTGACAGGAGAGCCACTCCTGCGAGGTGGTCCCGCCGCCTGGGGCGATCGCCTGCAGGATGCGGGTCTGGCCCGCGGTGGGCGTGGCGGGCAGCAGCTGCTCCTGGTCGATCAGGAGGAACTCCTCCTCGATGCCCATGGCGGCGCCCACAGCGCGCCCGCCGGTGCCGGCAGCGCCCGCGACATCGGCGGCGCATTGACTGGGGGCCTCACTCATGGCGCCCACGCGTGCCCCGCGTGGCGGTGTCCACGTCCGGTTCATGAGAAGGCTCAGAAGTGGCGGATCTGCAGGCGATTGTCGACTCGCAGCACCTCAGGAGACGCCCAGGCGGCCAGACCGGCGCGTTTCTTCTCGGCTCGAGACTTCACGCGTCCCCTGAGCACGACGGTGTTCTCTACGATGGTGACGATCACGAGGTGAGCCGGCTGCTTCTGGCTGCGGTGCAGGGCGTTCTCTACGCTTCGCCGCACGGCCCCCGGGCTGCACATCTCGTGTGTGGCCTCCGGGGGTGCCGGAGCAGCGAGGGTGACGCGCGCAGCGTCGGTCTGATGAGGCGGAGCGGTTGCCATGTGCCGAGCCTTTCGATTCAGGCGCGCCCTCTTGCGCGCCTCGATCTACTCTGGTCGGTCTCACGTGAGGCGGCCAGGGTCCTTGGTCCCTCAGCGCCCGGGGCGTGCTTCCGGTTCACCGTGCTTCCCGTTCACCGTGGGCCGGTGCGGTGTGCCAGCCGTTCGGCGCCGAGGCAGGGTCTGCACGGGGGTGGGATGGAGGGGTGTGACCTTCGGCCCTGGGAATCGCTGATGCGCGGGGCCACGCTGGATATGCGACCGAGTCGGGCCGCGTGAAACAGAACCAGCCGCGTGAAACAGAACCATAGGTACCGACGAAAGGAAGAACGATGTTCGACTGGTCTGAATTCTGGAGTGTGGTCTGGTCCTTCTTCTGGATCTTCGCATTCATCGCCTACCTGATGGCCCTGTTCTCAGTCATCGGTGACCTCTTCCGGGACCACAAGCTCAGTGGATGGGGCAAGGCGGCCTGGATGGTCTTCCTGATCTTCGTCCCGTTCCTCACAGTCCTGGTCTACCTGATCGCACGAGGAACCGGCATGCAGGAACGCGCAGCCACCGCGACCGAGCTGGCACAGAAGGCCGTGGATGAACGTATCCGAAGCGTCGCCCGGCAGAGCAGCCCCGCAGAGGAGATCTCCAAGGCACAGGCGCTGGCCGAGGCGGGCACCATCACGCCGGGGGAGTTCGAGGCGATCAAGAAGCGCGCGCTGGCAACCTCTTCCTAGCGGCTGCGATTCCATCGGAACCGCCTGCACGCGGGGAAGTCAGTAGTAGTACGGGAACGCCGACCAGTCTGGTGACCGTTTGCCCAGGAAGGCGTCCCGGCCTTCCACCGCCTCGTCGGTCATGTAGCCCATCCGGGTGGCCTCCCCGGCGAAGACCTGCTGACCGGCGAGGCCGTCGTCGGGGGCGTTGAAGGCGAACTTCAGCATCCGGATGGCCTGCGGGGACTGCTGGGCGATGTCGGTGGCGTAGCCCAGCGCGACCTCCTCGAGGAGCTCGTGGTCCACCGCCTCGTTGACCGCCCCGGCGGCGACCATCTCCTCGGCCGAGTGCTCCCGGGCCAGGAAGAAGATCTCGCGGGCCTTCTTCTGCCCCACCTGGCGGGCTAGCAGCGCTGAGCCGTAGCCCGCGTCGAAGGAGCCCACGGTGGCGTCGGTCTGTTTGAACTTCCCGTGCTGCCGCGAGGCGATGCTCAGGTCGGCCACCACATGCAGCGAGTGCCCACCCCCGGCGGCCCAGCCGTTGACCACCGCGATCACCACCTTGGGCATGGTGCGGATCAGCCGCTGCACCTCCAGGATGTGCAGCCGTCCGGCGCGCGCCGGGTCGATGGTCTCAGCGGTGTCCCCTTCGGCGTAGCGGTATCCGTCGCGGCCGCGGATCCGCTGGTCGCCGCCGGAGCAGAAGCTGTGACCGCCGTCCTTGGGGGAGGGCCCGTTGCCGGTGAGCAGCACCGCCCCCACGTCCGGAGTCATCCGCGCGTGGTCCAGCGCCCGGTACAGCTCATCCACGGTGCCCGGGCGGAATGCGTTGCGCACCTCGGGGCGGTCGAAGGCGATGCGCACCGCCGGCAGATCAGCGGTGATCGTGCCGGCCGCGTCGCGCTGCACGCGCCGGTGGTAGGTGACGTCGGTGAAGTCAAAGCCCTCCACACTGCGCCACTGCCAGGGGTCGAAGATGTCAGAGACCTTTGGGGGCAGGCTCGGGACGGTCGGGCTGCTGGGGGTATCGGATCCGGTCACGAGCCCGAGTCTACCGAGGAGCCTGGGTGCGTCGTCGTCCTGGCCCCGCTCCACTCTTCAGAGGCGGTCCTGCGATACGTTGGGGTGAGCAGACCTGGATGACCGTTGAAGCCGCTGGTCAGGCGGTGATGGAGAGGCAGAACATGAGCGCGAGACGATTCACAGAGCAGGCCTGGGCGAGCACCGCGAGGATCCGCGCTGCGATCGATGAGCTGCCGTTCCTGCAGCAGCTCGAAGACGGATCGCTGCCGCGGGAGGTCTTCGAGCACTACATGGGCCAGGACGCGCTCTACTTGACCGCCTACGCCCGCGCGCTCGCCGCCTGCGCCGCGCAGTCCAGCGACCCGGAACACATCATCTTCTGGTCCCGGGCCGCCGCCGGAGCGATCGAGGAGGAGCGCGCGCTGCACGCAAGCCATGTGATGGACTTCTCCACCGTGCAGCCCTCACCCACCACCGTGGCCTACACCTCCTACGAGCTCGCGCTGGCCTCCGCCGGCTCCCTGCCGGTGCTCGCAGCCTCGGTGCTGCCCTGCTTCTGGATCTATGACGACGTCGGCACCCGGCTCAAGGCCCGGGTGGGTGGGCTCGAGCAGCACCCCTATGCGGACTGGATCAGCGCCTACGGTGACCCGGAGTTCCACGAACTCACCGAGACCGCGAAGCGGGTGGTCGATGAGCTCGCCGCCACGGCCAGCGAAGCGACCCTGGCCGCGATGCACGCCGCCTACCAGCGGGCGAGTCAGTACGAGTGGATGTTCTGGGACGCAGCCCACCGGCAGGAGAACTGGCCGGTCGGCTGAGCGCCGGGGGTGATGAGCTTCGGGGTGGGGAGCTCGGGGTGTCGAGCTCAGGGGTGGTGTACTGCCAGGTCGCTGAGATCCTGAGGAGAGGTGAAACCGATGCGTGAACTGCCCGGTCGCGAGACCCAGGATGAAGCCGCCCTCGAGGAGCTTGCGACCTATTACCGGCATTTCGCCCAGGTGGAGGCGGCCGGGGTCTCGCCTCGTTACGCCGACTGGGCGCACGGGGTCAGCCAGGATGCGGAGATGCTCACCCGGCTCGCCCGGCTTCCCGCGGCGAAGCGCCAGGCGAACCTGCTCTTCGCCGCGGCCCGGCTGCACGGGGTGGAGGCGGAGGCCTGGTCCCAGGCGCGCGCGCTGATCAGCCTGCGCTGGCCACAGATCGAGGCCACCATGCGCACCCGCGCCACGCAGACCAATGAACCCGGTCGGATCGCCACGCTGAACCTGGCCTTCGCGCGGATCCAGACGCAGGAGCCGGCCCCGTTGGCGCTGATCGAGGTCGGCGCCTCCGCCGGGCTCTGCCTCTACCCTGACGCCTGGCCGGTGCGCTACCGGACCGGGGCCACGGCGGAGGTGCTGCTGACCCCGGTCCAGGGCGAGCTGTGCAGCACCGTGGAGCTCGAATGTGAGCTCCACGGGCTCGACGCTCCTGCGGCGCTTCCTCGGGTCGGTCACCGAGCGGGGATCGACCTGAACCCGTTGGACGTCACCGCTGAGGGAGACTTGCGCTGGCTGGAGCTGCTGATCTGGCCCGGCATGGAACACCGGACCCCTCGGCTGGCCGCGGGGGCTGAACTGGTGGCCGCAGACCCGCCGCAGCTCCATGCCGGAGACCTCAACGAACGACTCGCCGAGGTCTTGGCCCAGGTGCCGGCCTCGATGACCCCGGTGGTCTTTCACACCGCGGTCCTGGCCTACCTGAGCCGGGAGGACCGGCGGCGGTTCCGCCGGCAGGTGGAAGCCTCCGGTGCCCGCTGGGTCAGCAACGAGGGGCTGGGGGTGGTCGACGGAATCGCCGAGCAGCTCCCAGGGGAGACCGTGTCAGAATCCGGATTCGTGCTCAGCCTCGATGGCCAGCCGCTCGCGCGCACAGCCCCGCACGGTCAGTCCGCCCGAGCGCTGCGGCGCTGAACCGGCGCTGCGCTGCCCAGGCCCGGCGCTGCCCAGGCCCCGCGCTGACCCGAACCGGGGCTGCCCTGACCCGACTCGGCTCTGACCCGATCCTGTGCCGCCACCCCGTGCTGCCACCCAGGAGCGGGGACGCACCGAGGCTGCTGCTCAGCCGGGCTTCTGGACTAGGAAGATCATCTCGGGGGAGTCCTCGGTGAGCTCTTCGCGGTCCCAGTCTCCCCAGATGCGCACCTCGCGGAACCCCGCGGCGCTCAGCGTCTCGCGCAGCACCGGAAGCGGCCGGTAGCGCAGGGTCTCCTCGGCGATGATCTTGCGGGCATCAGGCAGGATGTTATGGCTCCGCGCGGTGATCAGCGCGCCCTCGGCAGGATCCTCGGTGACCTTGACGATCTCCAGCCAGGAGGTGAACTCGCCGCCGTCGGGGTGCGGCTGGGTCTCTCGGGTGGACTCCGGGTCCCAGTCGTCGAGCTCCAGGGCCGCCGGGTTGCGCACCTCGAAGGCCAGGTGGCCTCCCGGGCGAAGCGCGGAGAAGGCGTGGCTCAGCACCGCCTCCCAGTCCGCGCGAGTCAGGAAGTACTGCGCCACATGGCCCTCCATGACGGCCAGGTCCGCGACCCCCGTAGGAAGCTGATCCGCGAAGCCATGGATCCAGCGCGGCGGCGGAGTCGGCTCTGCGGAGCCAGCCTCGGCGCGGTCCGCCGGGGTCCTGCCGCGGGCGACGTCGATCATCGCCGCCGACGGGTCCACCCCGGTGACCGCGATGCCATGTTCGGCGAGCAGGATCCCGAAGACCCCGGTGCCGCAGCCGATGTCGGCCACGCGCTCGGCCCCGAGCTCCTGGGCCAGCTCGAGGTAGAACTCGTGGTCCCAGCCGCCGGTGTTCTCCACGTCATAGATCGCCACCAGCTCCGGGTCGCTCACCCAGGCGAAGGCCGGGTCGAACTCGGGGGCTCTGTGCTGGCTGGAGTCGCCGGAGCCGCCCGCGCTCGCGGGGGTCCCGGGGCCCGGCGCCTCGGGGAAGCTCATCGGCGTGGCTCACTGCCGCTGAGGTCCTGCCCCGCGCCGAGCTTCTGATCCGCCCCCAGGTGGTGCGCGATGAACGCGTAGTCCCAGGCGCGTTCCTTCCAGGTCTCGTACCGTCCGGAGGCGCCGCCGTGGCCGCCGTCCATCTCGATCTTCAGCACCACCGGTGACTCCCCGCGCTGGTGCTCACGCAGCACCTGCACCCATTTTGCGGGCTCCACGTAGAGCACCCGGGTGTCGTTGAGACTGGTCACCGCCGCGATCGCGGGGTAGGCCAGCTCGCGGACGTTTTCGTAGGGGGCGTAGGACTTCATGTAGCGGTAGACCTCGGGGTCGGTGATCGGATTGCCCCACTCCTCCCACTCCAGCGCGGAGAGCGGCAGCTCCGGGTCCAGGATGGTGGTGAGGTTGTCCACGAAGGGCACCTGGGCCAGGATCGCGACGTACTTCTCCGGCGCGAGGTTGGCCACCGCGCCCATCAGCAGACCCCCGGCGGAACCGCCGAGTGCTGCGACCCGGGCCGGATCCGCCCAGCCCTGAAGGATCAGATGATCGGTGGCGGCGATGAAGTCGGTGAAGGTGTTCATCTTCTTCAGCTTCTTGCCGTCCTCATACCAGCCTCGGCCCAGCTCGCCGCCGCCGCGGATATGCGCGATCGCGAAGACGATCCCGCGATCCAGCAGCGAGAGCCGCGGAATCCCGAAGCTGGGATCCATGCTCATCTCATAGGAGCCATACCCGTAGACCAGCGTGGGGTTGGTGCCGTCGGCGACGACGTCGCGATGGTGCAGCACCGTGACCGGAACCTCGATCGCGGAGCCGTCAGCGCGGGTGTCCCCGGTGGGAGCCCAGATCCGGGTGGCCCGATAAGCCTCGAGGTCCACATCATGGACCGGGGTCTCCCGGCGCAGCACCGGCTCGGCGGTGGCATGGTCGATGTCATAGATCCGGGTCGGGGTCAGCCAGGACTCATAGGCGACCCGGAACAGCGGCGCCTCATACTCCGCAGCGATCACCGCGCAGGTGTAGAGCTCCTCCTCGAAGTCCGGGCCGGGCAGGGTGGAGGTGCGCACCGGATCGGCACCGGTGCGTGCGGCCCGCAGCGCATCCAGGCTCAGCAGCTGCACGGACTCCACGGTGTTCCGGCGCGCGGTCACGATGATCTGCGCGGCGGTGACGCTGACCCCTTCGAGCTTGACCGTCTCCTCATGTGGCAGCACCGGCTTGCCCAGGTCCAGCGGCTGGTCAGGGTCGGAGTCGACCTCAGGGTCGGCGTCAGCGGCCTGCGCGGTCAGCGCCGCGGCGGTGGTCACCGAGAGCGCATTATTCGGCCCGGACTGGTTGTGCGTGATCAGCAGCAGGCGCTCGCCGTCGACCTCGATCGGGTCGATGCTGTGCAGAAGTCGCCGCTCCGCTCCGATCAGCAGCACCGGCTCCGCCTGCGGGTCGGTGACATCGAGCAGCCGGGACTCGTCGTACTCGGAGTTCCCGGAGATGATCACCAGTTCGCGCTTGTCTGCGGAGAGCCCGACGCCGGTCCAGAGCTGCTCGTCGCTGATCTCCAGGATCAGCCGGTCCTGCTCGGCCGGGGTGCCCAGGGTGTGCATATAGAGCCGGTACGGCCGCCACGCGGCATCGGCGACCATGTAGTACGCGCGCCGCCCGGTGGGTTCCAGCACCGGTCCGCCGTGAACGTTGCCGATCTGCTCGGGGTGGTTCTCCCCGGTGCTCAGGTCCCGGAAGCGCACGGTGTAGTGCTCATCGCCCGAGGTGTCCTCGGAGTAGGCCAGCAGGGTCCCCTCGGCGTTCAGCGAGAGTCCGCCGAGCTGGTAGAACGGGTGCTGCGCCGCCTCGGCGTTGGTGTCGAAGAAGGTCTGCTCGCCCTCCAGCGTGACGCCGGCCTCGACCTGGGGCGGAGTCCAGGACCCGTGCTCGCCGTCGTTCTCACCGGCCCCGGTCTCCTGGGGGCTGACATCTGCTGCTGGGCCAGCGGCGACCCGGCAGTAGACCGGGTGCTGCTCGCCTTCGATGGTGCGGGTGAAGTACCACCAATCGCCCCGGCGGGAGGGCACCGATAGGTCGGTCTCCACGGTGCGGTGCTTGATCTCCTCGAAGACGCGCTCACGCAGCGGCTTCTGCGCCGCGGTCACCGCCTCGGCGTAGGCGTTCTCCGCGTGCAGGTGCTCCAGGACCTCGGGGGAGTCCTTCTCGCGCAGCCATTCATAGTGATCCACGAAGGTGTCCCCGTGGTGGGTGCGTTCGGTAGGGATCTGCTTGGCCTGCGGGGCAGTGGAATCAGACATGCCGCCATTCAACCAGACCACCCAGTGCCGGCTCGCGTCCCGAGAGACCTGGGGTCACTCCCCGGCGCGCACCAGCCCGCACTCGTAGGCGTAGACCACCATCTGGGTCCGGTCCCGCAGTGCCAGCTTGGTCAGGATCCGTGAGACGTGGGTCTTCACGGTCTGTTCCGCCAGGTAGAGCTCCCCGGCGATCTCCGCGTTCGACCGTCCACGGGCGACGGCGGTCATCACCTGCTGCTCCCGGTCGGTCAGCTCCGAGAGCATCTGTGACTGCAGCGGGGTGGCGGTGGGCCGGCCGGCGTAGTCGGAGATCAGGGTGCGGGTGATCTTCGGCGAGAGCAGCGCTTCGCCCTGGGCCACCACCCGGACCGCCTGGACCAGTTCCTCGGGGGTGGCGTCCTTGAGCAGGAAGCCGCTGGCCCCGGCGCGCAGCGCGTCGAAGACGTATTCATCGGCGTCGAAGGTGGTCAGCATCAGGATCCGCGGAGGAGTTCCGTCCATGCTCAGGATCTGCCGGGTGGCCTCGAGCCCGTTGACCCGAGGCATCCGGATGTCCATCAGCACCACGTCGGGGGTGGTGCTGCGCACCACCTCCTCGATCCCGGCACCGTCTTCTGCGGTGCCGGTCACCGTGATGTCAGGCTGGGCGTCGAGCAGGGCGGCGAACCCGGCGCGGATCATGGACTGATCATCGACGATGAGCACCCGGATGGCAGGACCGGGGAGCGGAGCCGAAGGCGCGGCGGGAACGACGGAGGACATGGTGCAACGCTACCCCGGTACCGCACGCCCCGGTGCCTGTGGTGTGATGTGAGCACCATGCCTCCAGCCCAGGATCCTTCCCGTGCACAGTCCTCGCCCTGAATCTCTGATCCGACGGCTGCTGCGGGACAGCGCCTATGTGCTCCCGGGACTGCCGATCGCGCTCTTCGGGACCAGTCTGCTGCTGACCCTGCTGGTGGTCTCCATCGCGACGGCGCCGCTGTGGGTGGGCGCCCTGGTGCTGCCCCTGACCCTGGTCACGGCCTCGGAGTTCGCGGAGCTCTCCCGACGCAGGCTGCGGATCTGGGGCGCGGTGCTGGACCCGGTGAGCTACCTGCCACGGGACCGGGGAATCTCCGGACGGCTGCGACCCGTGGGGGATCCACGCCGCTGGCTGGACCTGATCTTCGAGATGGTCCTGGCCTTACCGGTGCGGCTGGTCACCTTCGTGGTGGCGCTGCTCTGGATCCTGATGGGCCCGGTGGGGATCACCTACTTCTTCTGGTCCCGGTTCATCCCCGGTGAGCGCGGGCTGATCCGGCTGCTGGAGCTCATCGGCCCGGCGCTGGTCCCGGACTCTGAGTTCTGGCAGTACCTGTTGGACTCTGCGGTGTTCTTCATCCTTGGCGTGGTCTTCCTGGTCACCCTGCCGGCGGTGATGCGCGGTCTCGCGGCGCTGGACGCGCTGCTGGCCACCAGCCTGCTCGGCGCCGGGGGGCGCGGGCGGCTGATTCCCCTGGAACATCCCCAGGCGCACCCGCTGGAGCGCACGCTCTCCCGGGTCGCCGCGCCGCCGCCGGGGTTCCAGACCTCCCAGGAGCAGGAATCCTCGGCCTCCTTCAGCGCCGCAGCCTGGTCTTGGATCGGGATCTGCTTCGCCGCGGTGGTGGGCTTCGCGGTGGCCTGGCCGCTGACCAGCAGCATCTACGGGGTCCACCCGGCCTTCTCCCTGGTGCTGACCCTCTCGCACTGCCTTTCTCTGGTGCTCACGCTGAAGTTCCCGTGGGCCGGGATCGGCGCCTCCGTGATGGTCTCGGCGGCGCTGATGGGCGCCACCGCAGACGCCGGGGTGGGAGTCTGGCCCTGGCCGGTGACCGCCATGCTCATCCAGTTCGGGGTCATCCTGGTCGCGGCGCTGCGCGAACCTTGGTACTGCGCGGCGAGCGGCTGGGCCGCCAGTGCGCTGCTGACCGCCGCGGCGATCGTCACCGCCGCCCCGGGACTGCCCGAGGGTGCGGTGAGCACCGGGATCGTGTTCGCCTCGGTAGGGGTGGGCGTCGCCGTGCTGGGAAGCCTGACCCGGCAGTGGATCCGCGACGCCGACCGGCTCGAGGTCTCAGAACGCACCAGCGCCCAGCAGAGCCGGCGTCGTCGTGAGCTTGAGGAGCGCAACCGGATCGCCCGGGAGCTCCATGACGTGGTCGCCCACTCCATGTCGGTGATCAGCGTGCAGGCCGCCACAGCCCGGTACCGGCTCCCCGCGATCACCCCCGAGGCGCAGCAGGAGTTCGAGGAGATCGCCCGCTCCTCCCGGCAGGCGCTCGGTGAGATGCGCATGTTGCTGGGCACCCTGCGCAGCGAAGAGGAGGCGCCGACCGGGCCGACCCCGGGCCTGGCGGACATCTACTCCCTGGTGGAGGCCACCCGGGCCTCGGGCACCCCGATCCGGGTCACCGGGCTCGACGTCGTGGAGGCCTCCTCCGCCGTGGGGCTTGCGGCCTACCGGATGGTCCAGGAGGGACTGAGCAACGCGCTGCGCCACGCGCCGTCCTCCACCATCGAGGTCAGCGCGGAGCTGCTCGGCGGCCCCGATGAGCCGGACGCGCCCAGCGACACCCGGCACCTGCTGCTCCAGGTGCGCAACACCGCACCGCCGCACCCGGTCTCGGTGCCCGCCCCGGGCGCCGGCCTGGGCCTGGACGGGATCAGGGAACGGGTGAGCGCAGTCGGCGGGACGGTGGAGACCGGTGAGACCCCAGACGGCGGATACTTCATCCGGGCCTCCTTCCCGCTGTGAGCCCGCCGACCTGACCCTCACCCCCTACCCGGGTAGGGGGTGAAGTTGGCTCCGCCGGGTGACGCCCGGCAGTGCCCGGCTGAATACCGTGGGGGTATGACAATCACCGAGACACGGTCGCCGGCCCCGCGGTCCCGCCCGGCAGGTAATAAGCAGGTCAACGAATTCTTCGAACTCGCCCAGCGGGTCAAGGACGAGGGCCTGATGGACCGGGGCGCCTCAAGCTACGTGGCGCGCGTGGTGGTGCTGACCCTGGCCTTCGCCGGCGCCTTCGTGGCGATGTTCACCCTCGGTGACAGCCTCTGGCAGCTCGGCCTGGCCGCGATCTTCGGGATCCTGTTCACCCAGGTCGCGTTCCTCTCTCACGACGGCGCCCACCAGCAGGTCTTCCGCACCGGCAAGCGTAACGAATGGTTCGGTCGGGTCACCGGCAACCTCATCGTCGGTCTCTCCTATGGCTGGTGGACCAAGAAGCACGGCAAGCACCACGCCAACCCGAACACCATCGGCAAGGATGGCGACATCGCTCCCGGCGCCCTGGTCTTCGTCGCCGAGGACGCCGCCCAGCGCACCGGTTTCATGGGCTGGCTGGCGCGCCGTCAGGGATGGATGTTCTTCCCGCTGCTGACCCTGTTCGCGATCGCACTGCACTACAACGCGCTGAAGACCGTGTTCACCGCGAAGAAGCTCAAGCGCCGCAAGTCCGAGCTGGCCATGCTGGCGATCCGCCTGCTCGGCTTCCCGGTGCTGCTGTTCCTGGCGATGAGCCCCGGCCTGGCGCTGGGCTTCCTCGCCGTGCAGCTGCTGGTCTTCGGGGTCTACATGGGCGGCAGCTTCGCCCCGAACCACAAGGGCATGCCGATCATCCCCAAGGACTCCGACATGGACTTCCTGCGGCGCCAGGTGCTGACCTCCCGCAACATCAAGGGCGGGCGCGTCATGGATGTGGCGATGGGCGGGCTGAACCTGCAGATCGAGCATCACCTCTTCCCGCGGATGCCTAGCCCCAACCTGCACAAGGTCAAGCCGATCGTGGAGGAGTTCTGCGCGGAGAAGGGCATCAGTTACACCGCGACCGGACTCGTCCAGTCCTACGGCATGGTCGTCACCTACCTGAACCGGGTGGGTCTGGGCTACGCCGATCCCATGGACTGCCCGATCATGAACCAGTACCGCCCTCGCTGAGACCAGCCAGGGATCAGCTCCGCCGCGCCATGCGTGTCAGGTGCTTGGTCTCGCTGGAGAACAGCGGGATCAGCACCGCGCCGAGCAGGAACGCCGGGGCAGAGGACAGGGCCGCACCGGCCATGTACAGCCACGGAGTGGGCGAGGCGGTCGCCTCGGCGAGTCCGTGGCGCGCCACCGGCCCCAACAGCGCAGCCAGTCCGATCGCAGTGCCCATGACCCCGAGGGTCAGGCACATCCCGGCCTGCCGACCTCCGGGGATCCCCGGCTCCGCGGGCAGCGGCGCCAGCTGCGGGTCCGTCGCCTCGACGTGATGCACCACGGCCCCGCCGAGCAGAGTCCACGCCGCCACCACCAGGTAGGCCGCCAACATGTCGCTGGGCAGATGCCATCCCTCGATGAAGATGTAGCCGCCCCATCCGGCGGCCCACACGCCCGCAAGGACTCCCCAGAAGGCGCGGTCCCGGGGGCGGCAGATCAGGAACACGGCGGCCGCGGCGCCGGCGGCCATGGTGGTGTGACCGCTGGGCAGCGAGTTCGCCGACCATTCCTCGCTCAGCGTCACCAGCGCCGGACGCGTGGACCAGATGAGCTTGATCAGCTGCGTGGTGATGTTGGACCCCAGCGCCACCGCGGCCCCGCAGAGCAGGATCAGCCAGCGCTGATGGGGTCCCCGCTGATGGCCCAGCGCCAGGCATGCCAGCACCGGGGGAAGCAGGATCCAGACCGTGGCCCACTGCCTGTGCGCATTCAGCTCCGGCAGCGGGTTCCAGGTCCCGGCGGCGGTGCGCTGCATCATCTGATCCAACAGCTGACCGCCTCCGGTGCGCACCGCCCCGAGGTAGAGCACCCCGAAGAGCGCCACACACAGCAGAAACCCGGCCACCCACCGCTCAAGGTGGAAGGCCGGGTTTCTGCTGTGTGAGGGCATGCGGCCATTCTGCCGCACCGTTCAGCCTTGGCTGCGCGTGTCCTGCCGCCCCGCCGAGGTCCGGGGCTCTGTTGCAGGTCCTGCCCGATGATCGGCCATGTCGGCTTCACCCCAACACTCGATGTTGCGAAGGTCGGGCATGTCAGAGGCCAGGAACAGCGGATCCAGCCCCTGGCGCTTCTGCGTCTCGTAGTGCTTGAGCAGCCGCACCGCGGTCCCACCGAGCAGGGAGATCACCACCAGGTTGTACACCGCGATAATGACCATCGTCACACCGGCGATCGCCCAGGCGAGGTCCACCGGAATGATCGCGCCGAGGAAGACGACGGCGGTGAGCGCCACCGCGTAGATCTTGCGGCTCTTCTCCGAGCTGGAGATGAACAGCACGTTCATCTCGCCGTAGGAGTAGTTGCCCAGGATCGAGGTGAAGGCCAGCAACAAGATGATCACCGCCAGCGCGATGGCGCCGAACGCCCCGAAGTTCGCGGTCAGCGCCTCCTGGGTCAGCTCACCGCCGAGGTTGGTCTCCGCCCGGACGGCCTGATCGGGGAAGGTCACCAGGATGATGAACGCGGTGACCGAGCAGATGATCAGCGTGTCCAGGTAGACCCCGAGGGTCTGCACCAGGCCCTGCTTGACCGGGTGTGACACATCGGCGGTGGCCGCGACATTGGGCACCGAGCCCATGCCGGCTTCATTGGAGAACATGCCGCGCTGGACCCCGGCCATGATCATCGCGCCGAAGGCGCCGCCCGCGGCGGAGGTGAAGTTCAGCGCCTCCCCGAAGATCATCCCGAACACGGCGGGGATCGCCTCGATGTTCAGCGCGACCACCACCAGGCCCAGCAGGATGTAGGCCATGGCCATGAGCGGAACCACACGCTGGGTCACCTGCGCCACCCGGCGCAGCCCGGCGAGCACCACCAGTCCGGTGAGCCCGGCCAGGGCCACGGCCAGGATCCAGACCATGCTGGTGGTGTCTTCGAGGCCCAGCTCGGTGGCCGCACCGGTGGCGGCGTCGACGATGGTGTTGGACTGCAGCGAGGTGAAGGAGAGCGCGAAGCAGAAGATGAAGATCACCGCGAAGACGATGCCCCCGGACCGGCTGCCCAGACCGCGCTCGATGTAGTAGGCGGGCCCGCCCTTGAAAGTGTCGAACCGACGGACCTTATAGAGCTGCGCCAGGGTGGACTCCACGAAGGAGGCCGCCGAGGTGAAGATCGCCATCAGCCACATCCAGAACACCGCACCGGGGCCGCCCAGCGCGATCGCGCCGGCCACTCCGGCGATGTTGCCGGTGCCCACCCGGGCGGAGGCGGTGATGGTGAAGGTCTGGAAGGCCGAGAGCGATCGCGTCCGACCCTCGGCATCACTCGTGGCCTTGTCCGTGATGGCTCGGAACATGTCAGGGATGTGGCGCAGCTGGACCAGCCGGGTGCGGTAACCGAGGTAGACGCCCACGGCGAGGATCACGAAGATGCCCACGGTGTTCCAGGCCAGGGTTTCGACCGCGCCGATCGAGTCGAGGAGATTGTCCATAGTCATAATGGCCAGACTCTACCGCCCACGGCGCCCCAAGCTTGCTCCCAGCCTCTGTGCGGATGGTGAGGCAGAATGGGGGAAACTACGGTTTCACAGAAGGTGATCATGATGGACCACGCTCCCGAATCCGCACTCTTCCGCCGCTTGGACGACCACGTCTTCCTCGCCGAACTGGGGGGTCCCACGCCGCTGAACGTCGGCCTGATCCTGGGACAGGACACCGCAGTCCTCGTCGACCCAGGCCCAGCCGAGGGAGACCATCAGGCGCTGCTGGCCGCCGTGCGTGAGCTCAGCTCCGCCGAGCTCGTCGTGGTCAA
The DNA here is from genome assembly GCF_014138825.1 of Nesterenkonia sandarakina. NCBI lineage: Bacteria > Bacillati > Actinomycetota > Actinomycetes > Micrococcales > Micrococcaceae > Nesterenkonia > Nesterenkonia sandarakina. The sequence continues at coordinate 2,728,091 of NZ_JACJIH010000001.1, forward strand.
CACCCACGGCCACCCTGACCACATCGGGGCCAATGAGCTGCTGCTCCGGGAGGGCGTGCGACGCATCTTCGCCCATGCCGACGCGGGGGTGACGACCGCGACCGACCTGGTCTCTGCAGAACCGGTCACGCTGCGCCTGGGCGGCGTCGACGTCGTCCTGGAGCATCTGGGCCGGGCGCACACCGAAGGTGACCTGGTGGTCGGGGTCCGCGCCGAGGACTCCACCGGGATCATCTTCTGCGGAGATCTGGTCCGGGAGGGCGATGATCCCGAGTTCCACGACTCCTACCCCAAGGAATGGGTGCGCTCGCTGGGCCGGCTGAGTTCCATGTCGGGCACCTACAGCCGCTTCATCCCCGGTCACGGCCAGGAGGTGGATGCGGAGTTTATCGGATCGATGCGCCGAAGGATGCAGCAGGGCTACAACGTCTCCTCCCAGGCGATTCGGGACGCGGTCAACGACGCCACCAAGGCGATCCCGATCATCCCCTACGGCCCGGGGGAATCCCGCGAACTGATCACCCGGCTGCGCGGCCGCTGAGCTGCGGATCGGCTCAGACCCGGTAGAGCTCGCTGAACTCCGGGGGAATCGGATACCGCACAGTCTCCCCCTTGGGAGAGGGAACCGGGGCGCCGCGCTGGCGCCGCCCGGTCTCTGCGCCAAAGAGGTTGATCCCCGCGGCTGCCATCAGGAAGCCCGGCCCGATGGAGAAGAGCAGACCGGCGAACCAGTGCCACAGGCTGGGCTCCTCACCGGCCAGCGCGATCCCGCTCCACCCGCCTGAGAAGAGGAAGCACAGCACCGCCGCCACGGTCAGGGTGACACCGAGGAACCAGGCGAGCCCGGCCAGCGGTGCGGTCTCCGGCTCGTAGTCCACCACGGCGGTGTTCCATTCCGGGCCGGTGCGCATCACCAGCCAGCCTCCGATCAGCGCCCAGACGGCCACCACCAGGTAGGCCGCGATCACGTCGGCGGGACGATGCCAGGTCTCGGTGAAGGTGTAGGCCCCGACGAGCCCGGCGTAGGAGGCGGCGAGCACGGCGACGAAGGGTCGCTGCCGGGGGGAGCTGACCAGAAAGACCGCCACTGCCATCGACGCCGCCAGGGTGGTGTGCCCCGAGGGCAGCGAGTTCCCGGTCCAGTAGGGGACGCCGTTGTCGAGATCGGGGCGCTCGAGCCAGTAGGTCTTGAGCACCTGGGTGGAGAGGTTCGCGCCCACCACCGAACCGGCCGCGATCAGGGCGGCCAGGAAACGCTGCCGCGCCAGCACGATCACCAGGAAGATCACCGCCGGCAGCGCGATGATCACCGGGCTGAGCCACCACAGGTCGTAGCCGCGCTCGGAGAGCGAGCTCACCCGCTCCGCCGCGGCGTCGAGCATCGCATACTCCACCCACTGGCCAGAGTCGGAGCGGACGAAGTACTCATAGACGGCGATGAAGACCGCGCAGCAGAGCAGGATTCCGAGGATCCACAGGCCGGTCCGCCGGGCCGGGGGACGAAGCGCGCTCGCAGCTGACATGTCCACCAGTATCGCAGGTCCGGCTCTGCCTAGACTGAACGCCATGGACCCCCACACTGCGCGTTCCCTCGGCAACCGTGAGACCTGGCAGCTGCCCGCGGTGGAGGAGATCCTCGCCCAGGCGCATGTGGTCTCGCTGCCGCTGCGCACCCGCTTCCGCGGGCAGACCCGCCGCGAGGCGATGCTGTTCCGCGGACCCGCCGGCTGGGGTGAGTTCGCGCCCTTCCCGGAGTACGCCGCCAGTGAGTCTGCGGCCTGGCTGCGCGCCGGTCTGGAAGCCGGCTGGCAGGACCTCTCGGCGCCGCTGCGCCGCCGCATCCCGATCAACGCCACCATGCCGGCGGTCTCACCGGACCAGGTGGAATCGGTCCTGGCCCGCTTCGGCGCGGTGGAGTCCATCCCTGCGGTCAAGATCAAGGTCGCTGAACCGGGTCAGACCCTCCAGGACGACGTCGCCCGGTTCCGTGAGGTGCGCCGGCTGGCACCTCAGGCCGGGCTGCGCGCGGACGCGAACGGCGGCTGGAGCATCGCCGAGGCAGTGCCCGCGCTGGAGCGGCTCGCCGAGATCTCCGACGGGAACTTCGAATACGCCGAACAGCCGGTGGCCGGCGTCGAGCCGCTGGCGCAGCTGCGTGAGGCGCTCGCCGCCGCCGGGATCAGCTCCGCGGGAGCCCCGCTGCGGATCGCCGCAGATGAAGCCGTGCGCAAGGCCGAGGACCCGCTGCGGGTGGCCCGGCTCGGCGCGGCGGACCTGATCGTGGTCAAGGTCCCCCCGCTGGGCGGGGTGCGGCGGGCGCTGCAGATCGTGGAGCAGGCGGGTCTGGACGCGGTGGTCTCCTCGGCGCTGGACACCTCCGTGGGCCTGGCCGCAGGGCTGGCGCTTGCGGCCCGGCTGCCCAGCCTGCCCTACGCCTGCGGGCTGGGCACCGCCGCCCTGTTCGAACATGACGTGGTCGACGCCCCGCTGCTGCCCACCGCAGGGGAACTGGTGCTGCCGGGGGCCGTGGAGCCCTCTGCGGCGCTGCTCGAGCTGCACCGAGTCGAGGCTGACCGGGAACAGTGGTGGGTCCAGCGTCTGTGTGACGCCCACCAGGTGCTCGCCGCAGAGCTTCTAGGATTGAGGGCATGAGTACACCCCGGCGCCCGTTCCGTGAGTTCGACGACGCCTATGACGTGGAGTCGTTGCGCCTGGCCCGTCGGGTGATCCGGGGCCTGACCATGAGCATGCGGCACATCGTGCTGGCTCCGGGCTCGCGTTCCGCACCGATGGCCTACGCGCTGCGTGAGGCGGAGGAGCTCGGCGCGATCACGGTGCATGTGCGCATCGACGAGCGCTCCGCGGCCTTCACCGCGCTGGGCATCGCGCTGGCCACCAAGGCCCCCGCGGGAGTGGTGACCACCTCCGGCACGGCGACCGGGAACCTGCTGCCGGCGATGATGGAGGCCGACCTCTCGGGGATCCCGCTGGTGGCGATCACCGCTGACCGGCCTGAGGAGCTGCACGGCACCGGCGCGAACCAGACCACCTGGCAGCAGGGGATGTTCGCCGGTCGAGTCCGTGATGAGATCCACCTGGAACAGGGTGAGGCCCGACTGGAGCCGGAGTCCCGCGATGACATGCTCGCCGCCGAGACCCAGGTGGGACTGCTGCTGCGCGCCGCCACCGGGACCTCGCCCGGACCGGTGCACCTGAACATCGGTTTTCGCGACCCGCTGGTCCCGGCCGCCCCGGGGCAGGATCGGCCCAGCGGCGTCCAGCGCTGGGCCCGGACCCCGATCGTCCGGCGCAGCCGAGGCACCGACTCCGCCGAGCAGCTGCGCGCCGAGATCATCGGCAGCGAGATCCTCGACGCCGGGACCGAGACGGCTCCCGGTCTGACGGAAGCGGTCGGCCCTGTGGCCGCTCCGCAGCCGGGGGAGTTCTCGGACCAGGCGCCGAATGCCCCAGGTGCGCAGGGGCCGGCCCCCGTGTCGGCGGATCCGGCGCTCGATGCGGCGTCGGATGCGGCGTCCGCTGCGGCGGGGGAGTCACCGGCCGAGGCCGGGCCGGGCACGGCGCGCACCGTCTTCGTCATGGGCGCCGACGCCCCTGCAGAAGCCCGTGAGCTGGCCCGCCGGCTCGGGCACCCGCTGCTCGCGGAGCCCAGCAGCGACGCTCGCTGGAGCGATCTGGGCACCATCCAGGGCTACCGGCTGATCCTGCAGGCCCCGGAGGGCTCGCCCGCGGGCATCCTCACCGACAGCGTCGATCGCGTCGTCGTCGCCGGTCGGCCCACGCTGACCCGACCGGTCCAGGCGCTGATCAACCGGTCCGACGTCGAGGCGGTGCAGTACGCCCCCGGTGGGGAGGCCTGGTTCGATCACCGGCTCGCCCGGCGGGTGCTTCCCGATCTGCTCGCGCTGGCGCAGTTCGCCCGCAAGGCGCCCCCGGGGTGGCATGACTCCTGGACCGAACGAGGACTGGCCGCGCAGCGCCTGATCGACGCGGCGCTGACCGAGCAGGAGGCCCTCGCCCAGGGAGAGCTCTCCTCGGTGCGGGTGGCGCAGTTCGTGGCGGAGACGGTGAAGACCCCGCTGCTGCTGGGCTCCTCCTCGGTGATCCGCGACGTGGACCTCGCCGCGGTGCTCAACCGCACCGTGCTCGGCGCCCGCGACGACGCCCGGCGGATCTATGCGATGCGCGGTCTGTCCGGGATCGACGGCAACCTCTCTGCGGCCTCCGGGATCGCGCTGGCCCGCAGCACCCGGGTCACCGCGCTGGTCGGGGATCTGACCTTCCTGCACGATGTGAATGCGCTGCTGCTTCCGGCCACCGAGCGCGAGCCGGACCTGGACATTGTGGTGGTCAACGATTCCGGGGGCGCGATCTTCGACCAGCTCGAGCACGGGGCGGTCGGGCGCCGAGAGGGCCAGGCCGAGGCGGTGGAACGCTTCTTCGGCACCCCGCAGACCGTGGACATCGAGGCGCTCGCCGATGCCTACGGCCACGACTACCACTTCGCCGAGGACCTCGAGGCGCTGGGCGAGGGACTCTCCGGGCTCGAGGACCGGGTGGGCATCCGGATCATCGAGGTGCGCACCGACCGCAGCGTGCTCCGGGACTTCCACGCCCGGCTCCGCGCCGCGGCCGCCGACCTCTGACCCCTCCCGCCCGCACCCCCCTCCCCGCGTTTTACCGGGCTCTACGTGAGATACCGGCCTTACGGCAGGCCCAGTAACACCGCCAAGGGCCGGTAAAACGCTGGCGAGGGGAAGCCTCAGGGCAGGCGGACGCCGAGGGCGCCGAGCATCGGGCGCATCTTGGCCCAGGTCTCGGCGAGCTCCTCCTCGGGATCTGACCCGGCCACGATCCCGCAGCCGGCGAACAGCCGGATCTGGGTGCCTTGTTCCTCCAGGACCCCGCCGCGCAGCGCGATGCCGAAGTCCGCATTGCCCTGGGCGTCGAGCCAGCCCACGGGCCCGGAGAACGCGCCGCGGTCCAGACCCTCCAGGGTGGAGATCAGCTCGGCGGCGGTGGCTGTGGGGGTGCCGCAGATCGCAGCCGTGGGGTGGGCGCGCTCGGCCACCAGCAGCGCCGGGGTCTGGGCGGTCAGCTCGCCGGTCACGTCGGTGGAGAGGTGAAAGACGTTGGGCAGCTGGAGCACCGCCGGAGGATCCTGGGCGTGCAGGTGCTGCGCCACCGGCGCCAGCTGGTCCAGCAGCGACTGGGCGGCCAGGCGGTGCTCGTCGCGCTGTTTCGGATCCTCCAGCAGCAGGGCCCGCGCCTGCTGCAGACCAGTGCCGCCGTCCACGGTGCCGGCCAGCACCCGGGCCGAGAGCTGGCGTCCCCGGATCTTGACCAGCATCTCCGGGGTGGCGCCCAGCACGTCTCCGGCGAGGTAGGTCCAGCAGTCGGCGTAGTCGGCGGCCAGCGCGGCCAGCACCGGACCGGTCGCCAGCGGTGCGTCGGCGGCGACGACGACGTCGCGGGCCAGCACCAGCTTCTCGAGCCTGCGGTGCCCGATCGCCTGGACACCGGCGCGCACCGCCTGCAGATAGTGCTGCTCGGAATGTGCGCCCTGGATCAGCGAGGTGGCCGCTGAGGTGCCCACTTCAGACGCGCCGGCCCCGGCTGAGCCTGCCTTGCCCGGATCGGCCAGGCTCAGCCGTCCCTCTCGCAGCTGCAGGGCATGCTTCGCCAGGAGCTGCTGCACCTGAGACAGTCGCGCGGCGTCGTCCTCCGTGTCGATCGGCTCATCCAGAGCGGAGGTGCGGACCACCGCGGTGACCCAGGCGGTGCCCTCGGCCGCGCCCAGGATCAGCTCGGGAAGGATCAGGTGGGAATCGGCGCCGGAGGTGGAGGAGTAGGTGATCGATGTCAGCGCCACCGGCCCGGCCCCGGGGATTCCATGGAGCTCGTCCGGCAGCGGCGAGGTCTCGGCCAGCGGCGTCAGATGCTGGGCATGCCACTCCGCCAGCTCGGCGAAACGCTCCGCTCCCCGGGTGCGCACGTGCGCAGTGGTGCCCAGACCGATCAGGCCCTCCCCGCGCAGCAGCCACACCCCGCTGGGCTCGAGCCCCGGCAACAGGTCCGCCAGGGTGGTTCCGAGGGGGAGATCCACCACCAGGGTGGTGGAGTCGAGGGAACCGGGGAGCGCTGTCATGGCTGGACAAGTCTAGGACATGGCGGTGGGAGGGATCGGCGCATGTGGGAGAATGCCAAGGTGAATCGCCCCAGCACCGGAAGCCGCGCAAGCCTCGCGAAGAAGCCCGAGGACGTCGCCTCGATGTTCGATGAGGTCGCCGACCGCTACGACATCACCAACGACGTGCTCTCGCTGGGACAGACCCGGCGCTGGCGCCGGAAGCTGGTCGCCGCGCTCGCGGTCCGCCCAGGTGAGCGGGTCCTGGACCTGGCCGCAGGCACCGGGAGCTCCACCGAACCCTTCCACGACGCCGGTGCCGAGGCCGTGGCCTGCGACTTCTCCCTGGGCATGCTTCAGGTTGGCAAGCGACGCCGTCCGGACATGAGCTTCATCGCCGGGGACGCGATGAACCTGCCCTTCGCCGATGACACCTTCGACGCCGTCACGATCTCCTTCGGTCTGCGTAACATCGTGGATCCGCTGGCCGGGCTGCGCGAGATGCTGCGGGTCACCAGGCCCGGTGGACGCCTGGCCGTGATGGAGTTCTCGGACCCCACGAACAAGGTCTTCAACACCGTGTATAACGAGTACCTGATGCGCGCGCTGCCTCCCACGGCGCGGGCCGTGTCCTCGAACCCGGAGGCCTACGTGTACCTCGCCGAGTCCATCCGGGCCTGGCCGGATCAGGACCACCTGGCCGCCGAGATCTCTGCCGCCGGCTACGCCGCGGTGAAGTACCGCAACCTCAGCGGGGGAATCGTCGCGATTCATCACGCCACCAAGCCCGGCGACCTCCTCGCATCCTGACCCTGGATAGGCTAGACACCGATGACTGAATCAGCTGCTGACCCCCTGACCGCGAAGCTGCCGGCAGGGTTCGACGTGCTGGCCGACGACGTGGCGCTGGCCACCGAGGTCGCCGAGGCCCTGACCCAGGTCGAGGAGGACCTCCTGGGCTCCCTGGCCAGCGCCGATGAGCTGGTCAACGCCTCGGCGCGATACCTGGCCCAGGCCGGCGGCAAACGGGTCCGTCCGCTGCTCACCGTGCTGACCTCGATGCTCGGCGACGGGGTCGATGACCGGGTCCGCCGGGTGGCAGCGGTCATGGAGATGACCCATCTGGCCACGCTGTACCACGATGACGTGATGGACTCCGCGCCGGTGCGCCGCGGGGCGCCCGCGGCCCATCAGGTGTGGGGCAACTCCGTGGCGATCCTCACCGGGGACCTGATCCTGGCCCGGGCTTCCCGGTTGATGTCCGAGCTCGGCGTGCAGGCCTCGGAGATCCAGGCCCAGACCTTCGAGCGTCTGGTCATGGGTCAGCTGCATGAGACCGTCGGCCCCCAGGAGGGCGAGGACGCCTACGCGCACTACCTGCGCGTGATCGGTGACAAGACCGGTTCCCTGGTCGCCGCGGCCTCACGGCTGGGTGCGCACTTCGGCGGCTGCTCCGCCGAGACCATCGCGATGCTCGCCAGCTACGGCGAGGCGGTCGGCGTCGCGTTCCAGCTCGCCGATGACGTCATCGACCTCACCGCGGATCCGGAATCCTCCGGGAAGACTCCTGGGACCGACCTGCGCGAAGGGGTGGCCACGCTGCCGGTGCTGCTGCTGCGCCAGCAGGCCCAGAATGCCGACTCGGTGCAGGAGCAGCAGGAGGCGGCGCGGCTGCTGGCCATGATCGACGCCGACCTCAGCTCGGACGAGGCGCTGGCGCAGGCCGTCGCCGCCGTCGTCGCCCATCCGGTGACCGAGCAGTCCTGGCAGGTGGCGCACAGCTGGGCCGAGCGGGCCAAGGACGCCATCGCCGAGCTGCCGGAGTCCACGGTGAAGTCCGCGCTGCTCGCCTTCGCCGACGCGGTGGTCGAGCGCGAGGGCTGAGCCCGACCGGAGGGGCCTGGGGGTGCCCTCGACAGAGGTGACCTTCTCCGAGGTGGCTCAGCTGCGCTCGGCGAGGACCTGGATCAGTGCTGCCCGCAGCTCACGGGCCTTCTCGGCGCGCACCTCCACGTCGACCGGATGGCGGACCTGGCGGTAGAGCATGTCATCGGCGTAGCGCGGGAACACATGCAGGTGGTAGTGCCACACGTGCTGGTTCCCGGCGGGCTCGTTGTGCTGGCGCACCGAGGTGCCCTCCGGGTTCCACGCCAGCTTCATCGCCTTGGAGACCTCGCGGGACATGATCGCGATCTTTCCCAACAGCTCGTCGTCGAGGTCGTACAGCGCCTCGCGGTGCTGGACCGGGGTGATCATCGCGTGCCCCTCATGCGGGCCGAAGCCGTCGCAGGCCATGAAGACCAAGACATCCGCATCCTGGTGCACCAGGTCGCTGAGCTCGCACCGGTTCCCGGGGTCTGCCACATCCCCGCGGGCGAGTCCGCAGAACGGACAGGAATAGCCCTCCGGGGAGTGCGAGGTCCACAGCTGCGCCAGATCCGGGGCGCTCATGGCGAGTCCTCCTCCTCGAAGGAGAACTCCAGCAGGTCGAAGATGAACTCGCTGACCGTGGCGCCCTCGTCGTTCCACATTCCGGAGTTGTTGCTGCGCCGCACGATCAGCGGATCCGGAACATCCAGAGTGTCCACATCGACGCCCCAGACCCAGCGCTCCTGCTCATCCTCTAGGAAGAGCAGGTGCCCGTCCTCGACGATGAGCTCATCGGGATCGAAGAAGAAGTGGTAGGCCTCCATGATCTCCTCGCAGCTGCCCAGCGCCAGGTAGAACTCCTCGAGCACCTGGGGCAGCCGCGGGCGGGCCTTGAGCTCATCGGGCAGCTCGGAATCGGCGATCATCTGGCGCAGCTGATCGACGGTGAGGCCCTCGGCGGGGGTCCACTTGGCGTCGAGATAGGCAGGCACCAGGGCGCGGAACTTGTCGAGGAACATATCAGCCATGGCCACAGTCTAGAAGACCGGGAACAGAGTCATTCGCCGCCGACGTTGAGACCAATACGGCATACTGTGCTGAGTTAATCGATCGATAGGAACCTATCCGTGTCCCAGAATTCCTCGCAGCGGCCAGCAGACCGGGCCATCCGAGTCGCCGTCGTCGGCGCCGGCCCCGCAGGCGTGTACGCCTCCGACATCCTGGCCAAGGCGCAGAAGAAGAGCGACTTTGAGTTCAGCATCGACCTCTATGACCGCTACCCGGCCCCGTTCGGGCTGATCCGCTACGGCGTGGCCCCGGACCATCCGCGGATCAAGGGGATCGTCAAGGCGCTGCACAAGGTCCTGGACCGCGGCGACATCCGGCTGATCGGCAATGTCGAGATCGGCAAGGACCTCACCTTGGAGGACCTGCGCCGACACTACGACGCCGTGATCTTCGCCACCGGCGCGATCAAGGACGCCGAGCTGGACATCCCGGGGATCGAGCTGCAGGGCAGCTTCGGCGCCGCTGACTTCGTCTCCTGGTACGACGGGCACCCCGACTACCCCCGCGACTGGCCGCTCGACGCAGAGCAGGTGGCGGTCATCGGCAACGGCAACGTCGCCCTGGACGTGGCCCGGGTGCTCTCCAAGCACGCCGAGGACATGCTCACCACGGAGATCCCGGAGAACGTCTACACCGGGCTGAAGGCCTCCCCGGTCACCGATGTCCACGTCTTCGGGCGGCGCGGCCCGGCGCAGGTGAAGTTCACCCCGCTGGAGCTGCGCGAGCTCTCGCACAGCCGCGACGTCGACATCATCCTGAACGAGGAGGACTTCGACTTCGACGCCGGCTCCGATGAGGCGATCAGGACCAATAACCAGGTCAAGACGATGGTCAACACCCTGGGCAACTGGCTGGTCGAGCAGGAGGAGCGTGAGGCCGAGGCCTCCCGCCGCCTGCACCTGCACTTCCTGCTGCAGCCGGTAGAGATCCTCGAAGGAACCGACGAGGCCGGACAGGGCACCGGCGCCGTGGCAGGCATCCGGTTCGAGCGCATGGAGCTCGATGGGACCGGCAACGTGCGCGGCACCGGTGAGTTCCAGGACTTCGAGGTCCAGGCGGTCTACCGCGCGGTGGGCTACCTCGGCTCGGAGATCCCCGGGCTGCCCTTCGACCAGCGCCGAGGCGTGCTGGTCAACGAGGCCGGCCGGGTCAAGGACGACGTCGGCGCCCACGTCCCTGGCATCTACGCCACCGGGTGGATCAAACGCGGCCCCGTGGGGCTGATCGGGCACACCAAGGGCGACGCCCTGGAGACCATCGGCTGCCTGCTCGAGGACCTGCACCACCTGCCGGTGGCGCCGGAGCCCGCCGAGGACGCGGTGATCGAGCTGCTAAAGTCCCGCAGCGTGGAGTACACCACCTGGGACGGCTGGCAGAAGCTCGATGCCCACGAGGTCTCCCTGGGCGAGGCCTACGGCCCGCTGCCCGACGGCGGTGCCCGGGAGCGGGTCAAGGTCGTCGAGCGCGAGGACATGATCCGGATCTCCCGAGAGGGCTGAGCCGGCGCGAGCGCCCCAGCCAGAGCCCGGACGCAGCGATGCCCCCACGCCTGATGGCGCGGGGGCATCGCTGCGTCCGGGGGTGGATCTAGCCGGGCTTGGTTCCCTCGGCCTGAATCAGCCGGGTCCGGCTCAGCCAGCTCGGCTCAGCCGGGTCCGGCTCAGCTCGGGTTGTGACCGGCCATCGCTTCGAGTCGGGCGATACGCTCGGGCATCGGTGGGTGGGTGCTGAAGAGCTTCTTCGCGCGGGCCCCGAAGGGGTTGGCGATCATCATGTGCGCGTGCGCGTCGTGCTTGGGATCTTCCTTCAGCGGGTAGCGCGAGATTCCGCGCTCCAACTTGTCCAGCGCGGAAGCCAGCGCCAGCGGATCTCCGGTGAGCGCGGCGCCGTCGGCGTCGGCGTCGTACTCCCGGGTGCGGCTGACCGCCATCTGGATCAGGCTGGCGGCGATCGGCATCAGGAACACCGCGACGATCGCCCCGATCAGGGCCAGCGGGTTGCCGCCCTGGTTGTTGCCCCGGCCGCCGCCGAAGAGCAGGAAGAACTGGCTGATGGTGGTCAGGAAGCCGGCCACGGCCGCGGCGACCGAGGAGATCAGGATGTCGCGGTTATAGACATGCATCAGCTCGTGGCCGGTGACTCCGCGCAGCTCACGCTCGTTGAGCAGGTTCAGGATGCCCTCGGTGAAGCAGACCACCCCGTTCTCCGGATTACGACCGGTGGCGAAGGCGTTCGGCGTGGGGGAGGGGGCGATGAAGATCCGCGGGGCCGGCTGCTGGGCGCGCTGGGCCAGCTCCTCGACCATCTGGTAGAGCTGGGGCGCCTGCTCCCGGGTTACCGGATAGGCCTTCATCGCCTTGAGCGCGATCTTGTCCGAGTTCCAGTAGGAGTAGGCCACGGAGACCAGGCCGATCAGCCCGAAGACGAAGATCAGTCCCGGGGTCTGGGTGGCATAGGCGATCACGGCGCCGACGAGCAGGAGCATCGCGAAGAGGAACGCGAGCAGACCCGCTGTGCGCAGCCGTCCGTGGTGCTGGTGCATGGACTCTCCTAGAGGGGGATCAGGGTCTTGATGGTCGCCATGTGACCAATGACATCCTACTCTCGAGCGGTTTCGGTGGATCGTTCACCTGCAGTTCACCTTCCCGTGTGACGCTCGTCGAGCACGCGGTGCACAGTGTTCCACGGCCCTTCATCCGGCAGTGGTATCCGCCCCTGTGATGCGCCTCGCAGACGCTGTGAGGATCGGTTCGCTCAAGTGCCAGCGCCAAGACTCAAACAGGGCTCACCACGCTCGTGTTCCAAGAGGAGATTGCATGTCCGCACCGTCGATTCAGGCCCAGCAGCGGGTCGCCGGCACCGTAGACGAAGCACCCGCCACGCGGACCTTCAGTCCTTTCGAACGGTTCGGACTCACCGGGCGCCCCCTCGACGCCGCCAACTGGGTCTCCGTGGCCCTGGCGATCTACGTGCTGATCACCGCGGTCAACGTGATCGGCACCGGTTTCGGCATCGCCACCGGGGATCAGGCCGAGAGCCTCTTCGCCTTCGCGAGCAACCCGGTGATCGGTCTGATGATCGGCATCTCGGCCACCGCGCTGACCCAGTCCTCCTCCACCACCACCTCGGTCACGGTGGGCCTGGTCGCCGGCGGGCTGCCGCTGGGGATTGCGATCCCGATCATCCTCGGCGCCAACATCGGCACCACCTTGACCAACACCCTGGTCAGCCTGGGCATGGTGCGCGAGCAGGAGTCCTTCCGCCGCGGCTTCGCCGCCGCCACCGTGCACGACTTCTTCAACCTGATCGCAGTGGTGATCTTCCTGCCGCTGGAGATGATGTTCAGCCTGCTCGAGCGGCTCTCCACCTTCTTCGCCGGACTCGCGGTGGGCACCGACGGCGGCCCGGTCGCCTATGTGCTTGAAGGCGTGGGCTCCACCATCAAGGCCGGCACCAAGCCGCTGGCGAACCTGATCGAGGATTCGCTGAGCTTCATCCCGGGCAGCTGGCACGGGGTGGCGATGATCGTCGTCGCGATCGTGCTGATCCTGCTGGTGATCAACTTCATCGGCAAGCTGCTCAAGGTGCTGCTGGTCGGCAAGGCCCGTCAGGTGCTCCACGCCGCCATCGGTCGCGGTCCGATCGCGGGCATCGGCTCCGGGGCGGCGGTCACCGTGATGGTGCAGTCCTCCTCGACCTCCACCGCGCTGATCGTGCCGCTGGCCGGTTCCGGCGCGTTCTCGCTCAAGCAGCTCTACCCCTTCACCCTGGGGGCGAACATCGGCACCACGGTGACCGCGCTGATCGCGGCCTTCGCCTTCGACGGCCCCGCGGGGCAGATCGCGCTCACTGCGGCCCTGGCCCACCTGCTGTTCAACGTGATGGCCACCTTGATCATCTTCTGCACCCCGTGGCTGCGGGACCTCCCGCCGCGCGGCGCCACCTGGCTGGCCGACCTGGCCGCGGAGAAGAAGCTCTGGGCGTTCACCTGGGTGCTCGGCGTCTTCGTCCTCGTCCCGCTCACGCTGATCGGCCTGAGCATCCTGTTCTGAGCCTCCCCCCCCACCAAACCCCGCTGGTTGAGTTCTCCGGCAGATACGTATCCACCGGAGAACTCAACCAACGGGGTTTGTTCGTGTGTGGAGTCGCGCTAGCGTGGGGCGCTGGACGTTGATCGCGCAGGTCAGCGCCATGACATCGACATGGAGGACCCCATGACCTTGACCACGCTGCTCAGTGCCGGTGACACCAACCCGATGGTGCCCAACCCCGTGGACGTGCTCGGGCTCGGCTTCTTCCTGATCGTTCCGCTGCTCGCGCTGGCGCTCGCGATCTGGGCCATCGTGGTGGTCATGCGCACCGCGACCCTGGATATCACCGCCAAGGGTGTGCTGTTGCTTCTGACTCTGAGCGCGCCGATCCTCGGACCGATCCTGGCGCTGCTGCTGTGCCGCCAGAGCCGCCGAGCACGAGCCGGGCACGGCGAGGCTGACTGGCGAGGCTAGAGCCGGTCCGGCACCGAAAAACCCGGCTGGTTGAGTTCTCCGGTGGATACGTATCCACCGGAGAACTCAACCAGCCGGGTTTCTTGGGGTGTCGGGGGAGGGTCAGCGCATGTTGACGAACTGCAGGTCGGCGTCCTCGAAGTTCTTCAGCATCGTGATGACCTCCTGGAGATCGTCCCGGGACTTCGAGGTCACGCGGAGCTCGTCACCCTGGATCGTGGCCTTCACGGACTTCGGGCCCTCATCGCGGATGAGCTTGGTGATCTTCTTCGCGGTGGGCTGATCGATGCCCTCCTTGATGGTCCCCTCGATCCGGAACTCCTTGCCTGAGGCATAGGGCTCCCCGGAGTCGAAGGACTTCAGCGAGATCCCGCGCTTGACCAGCTTGGAGCCGAAGACGTCCTCCACGGCCTTGGCGCGCTCCTCAGAGTTGGCCTTGATCAGGAGCTTCTCGCCGGAATAGTCGATCTCCGCGCCGGTGCCCTTGAAGTCATAGCGCTGCGCGATCTCCTTCTGCGCCTGGTTCAGCGCATTGGCGACCTCCTGCTTGTCCACCTTCGAGACGACGTCGAACGTCGAGTCCTTGGCCATGAGTACCTCCTGATCGGCATGGATATATGCGGCTGAGTCTAATCATTGTGGCCACGGCGATCATTGTGGCCGCTCCGAGCGGAGGAACCGGTCCGACGACGACGCAGCACCTCGCCCGCTCGAGCGACGCTGCTGCGCAGGGGTTGCTCAGACGAAGGTGGAGTTCAGTCCGTCCTCGGTGGCGTGGCGCACCAGCTGCGCCAGTCCGTCGAGCAGCTCCATGTCCTCGGGGAGCTGAGCGATCGAGAGGCGCAGCAGGCCGGTGGGCTGTTCGGTGATGAAGGAGCTGGTCCCCACATCGGTGATGACGCCCTGGGCGCTGAGGGTCAGCGCAGCGGCGCGCTCATCGGGGACCTTGACCCAGATGGCCCAGCTGCCGGGACCTGCCTGTGCCGAGAGCCCCGCTGAGGTGAATGCCTCCAGCGCGAGTCGACGGCGATTGGCATAGCGTGTCCTGGCGCTGTTGACCCGTCGAGCGGCAGCCGGGTCGCGCAGCAGGAAGGCCAGGGTGTTCTGCAGGATCCGGCTGTTCGAGCTCACGCCTCCGGAGCGCTCCGCGATCGCCGCGGTGATCAGGTGCTTGGGCCCGGCCACCACGGCGGTGCGCAGGTCCATGCCATAGGCGCGTTCGAACCCGATGACGCGCAGCGTGCGCTCGGGCAGCAGGGCGTCCAGGGAGGGCGCGAACGGTGTCTCCTCGGCGAGCGGGCCCAGTGGGTCCTCTTCGATGATCACGGTCTCAGGGGAGGACTCCAGCACCTGCGCGAGCTCCTGAGCGCGCTCGGAGCTCAACACGTGGCGTGGCGAGAAGGCGCCGCCGGGGCTGTGCAGGAACGCCACGGCGCCGGCGTCGAGCGCCCGCTGCAGCGCCTCGGGGACCGGGCCGTGCTCATCCACCGGGACCCCGATGGTACCCAGTCCCAGGCTCTTCGGGACGGAGAGATAACCGGGGGAGGCGGGCTCCTCCACGGCGATCAGGGCGCCGCTGCCAGCCACGGATCGCGTCGCGAGCCACAGCCCCTCGGTGGCGGAGGAGACGGCGGCGAAGCTGCGCCCGCGAGCGGGCTCGGCCGGGTGTCCCAGTTTCTTCTCCATGGCGCGCTGGAGCTCCGGCAGGATGTGCTCCCGGCTCCAGCTGTGCAGCTGAGGTTGTTTGAGGCTGCGCA
Organism: Nesterenkonia sandarakina; assembly: GCF_014138825.1. Classification (NCBI taxonomy): domain Bacteria; kingdom Bacillati; phylum Actinomycetota; class Actinomycetes; order Micrococcales; family Micrococcaceae; genus Nesterenkonia; species Nesterenkonia sandarakina. Next base: position 2,743,435 of record NZ_JACJIH010000001.1, read on the forward strand.
CCAGCCCCTCCTCCAAGGAGGGCAGGAGTCGCTGATCCGGGCTGGAGTGCAGCAGATCGACTCCGGACCAGTTGCGGAAGTTCGGCCCGCCGACGTCGCCGGGCTCCACGATCCGAGTCCCGCCGCGGCGGCGGGTCTCGACCAGGTTGGACTCTCGCAGCAGGCTCCAGGCCTGCGCGATCGTCCCTACGCTGACACCGATCTCGGTGGCCAGGTCGCGGACGGTGGGCAGGCGCATCCCGCCGCTGAGGGTGCCGGCGCTGATCAGCTCGCGCACCTGCTCGGCGATTCCATTGGGACTGCGTTCACTGAGGTGTCGAGCCAGTGTCTCAGCCTCGATATCGGCCACGGTGCTCCTTGAGATGGGTGCTAGGGATCGGGCATGCGTCGACGTCGACGATCTGAACGGGGATCGTCGAACACGCAGCAATGATGAGTTCAACCCTACTCCTGGTATGAGCCGCGGATTCGAAAATTTCCCCTGTTGTCGCTAAAGTAATGGGGTGCCTCTTACGGGGCGCCGGAAACTCCTCAGGGAGCGTCCGCATGGTTGCACGGCAGATTACCCGAGCGGCCAAAGGGGGCTGACTGTAAATCAGCTGGCATCGCCTACGGGGGTTCGAATCCCTCATCTGCCACCATGGGATGTCTCAGGACATCAGAGAAGGGCTCTGAACTTCGGTTCAGGGCCCTTCTTCGTGTGCCAAGTCCGTCCCAGCGGCTCAGGTCAGAGCCTGCAGCGCGAGCAGCACGGCCATCACCAGCAGGGCCAGACCGGACCCGCCCTCGACCACGCGGATCCAGGTGGAGCTCAGCGTGCGCTTGACCCCGGCGATGAAGCCGGCGCAGAGGAAGCAGCAGAGCAGGGACGTGATCATGAAGGCGATGAAGAAGACCAGCAGCGAGCTCAGCGCGGCATCCTCCCCGAGTGCTCCGGCCACCGCGCCACCGGCTCCGCCCCAGTAGACGACGTTCCAGACGTTGCCCACCGACAGCAGCGCCCCGGCTGCCAGTGGACCTCGAAGCATGTGCGTACCGGGTGCGCTGCTGCCCGTCGCGGGGGCGACGGCGCGCCCGGACGCGGCGTAGATCCCCTGCGCCCCCAGGATCACCAGCACCAGGCAGCCTGCCAGGGTGATCGGGATGTGCAGATGAGGCTGGGTGAGAAGGGCCGCCGCCCCGGCGAGCCCCAGAACCGCCCACACGGCGTCGCCTACCAGGGATCCGAGCTGGACTCCGAGTGCGGACCGGAACCCGCCGCGCACCCCGCGGCGCAGCGACTCCGTGAAGATCGGACCAGGGGCGGCGTTGTAGAGAAGTCCCAGCCAGATCCCGGTGAGGATGATCTGTATCACCTGAACATCATGTCCTGAATGCCCGGTTGCAGTCTTCAACGGTGTTCCCCGGACGTGGGTTCCGCTGGACGCTTAAGTGCTCCCGGGGGCGCAGGGCGGGGGCCGACAATCCGCGCGTGCTCGCGTAGGGTGGCGAGGCATGGCTACCACTGACCTGACCACGACAGACTTCCAGCAGACCCTGGAGGACAGCGACATCCTGCTCGTCGACTTCTGGGCCGACTGGTGCGGCCCGTGCAAGCAGTTCGCCCCGGTGTACTCCGCGGTCTCCGAGCAGCACCCCGACGTCACCTTCGCCAAGGTGGACACCGAGGCCGAGCGGGAGCTCGCCGCCGCCGCGAACATCACCTCGATCCCGACCCTGATGGCCTTCCGGGAGAAGGTCCTGGTCTTCTCCCAGCCCGGCGCGCTGAACGCCGAGCAGCTCAACGAGGTCATCACTGCGGTGAAGGACCTTGACATGGCTGAGGTGCATAAGCAGATCGCCGAGGACCAGGCCGCGCAGGACACCACTCCGCAGGCCTGACCTCGCTCAGCGGCCCCGGTGATCCGCCGGGGTCAGCTTGGGACCATACTTCTGGTCCCGGAAGCCGGAGAGCTTCAGCAGTCGGATGATCCGCTGCCGGTGCGGGGAATAGGGCGCGAGCAGGCGCAGCATGCCGGGATCGTCGGTGCGCGCCCCGGTCATCGCGGCCCCCACGAAGTTGCTCAGGTGATAGTCCCCGACCGAGGGAAGATCCGCCGACCCGTGGGAGCGCTGCAGCGCCTCCGCCACCGTCCACTCTCCGATCCCGGGGATCGAGCGCAGCCGCTGAGCCAGCTCCGCGACTGCGTCGGTCTGCGCGGCGGTGCGCGCACTGAGCTGATGGATGGTGCTGGCGCGCTCCGCCACCCGCTGGATGGTCTTGGACAGCGCGGGCTGGACCCAGAGCCGGTGCCATTCCCAGGAGGGCACCCGGCGCAGCTGTGCACCGGTCAGCGGAAGCCGCATCCACGGTGGAGCCGGCAGATGCGCCGAGCTTGGGGCGAGCTCACCATGCCGACGCAGCAGCTCGCGCCATCCGCTGCGCGCCTGATCGTGGGTGACCTTCTGTTCGAAGGTGGCTGTCACGAGTTGGTCGAAGAGCCCGCCGGTGGCCGGCAGGCGCACACCGGGATGCCGACGTCGCACCCGCACCAGCGCGGCCGAGAGCTGGTCTCCAAGGGCGTCCAGCAGCAGCTCCACCTCCTGCCAGTCATCCTCGACGCCGAGGATCTGCCCGCCCCGCCGGGCGGCGAGATCGGCCACCGCCTCGGCCTCGAGTCCGGGACCGGCCGCGGTCACGCGCACCCGCACCGTCGAGGCGGTGCGCTGATCGAAGCGCCAGGTCGCCGCCCCGAGCTGCGCCCCGGTCGGGTCATAGATCCGTTGGCACATCCATGCGCCCGCGCCGGGAGTGCCGCGCGGGCCTCCGGTCATCGACGCGGCACCCGGATCCAGCCTGATGCTCGGGTCGCCGGCGCCGCGCTGGAGCACCGCGAGCGTGCGCGGTAGGTCGATCGGCCCGCCGAGGTCCAGGAGCACCTCGTGATGGTGCGCCGCCGGGGTCACAGCCGGGGTCGCCGCAGGGGTCGGGCCCGGGGTCGCGCCGGTGGTTGCTCCCGTGGTCATGGTTCCACTGTGGCACAGGCCCGCGGCATCGTCCCGGCGCCCGTCCGGTGGGCCCCCACAGACCCAGATCAGCGGGGTGAGGTTTCCTCAGAAGACCGGGCCTGACTGATCCGCTTCCCAGGTCGGTAGAGTTGGCGGCATGAAATATGCCCAGTCTGTCGTCGAGCTGATCGGCCGCACCCCCCTGGTGAAGCTGAATCGGATCACCGAGGGCGTCTCCGCCACTGTCCTTGTGAAGCTCGAATACCTCAACCCTGGCGGGTCCATCAAGGACCGCATCGCGCTGAAGATGATCGAGGAGGCCGAGTCTGCGGGCCTGCTCAAGCCCGGGGGAGTGGTGGTCGAGCCGACCTCCGGGAACACCGGCGTCGGCCTGGCGCTGGTGGCCCAGCAGAAGGGCTACCGGGCGGTGTTCGTGACGGTTCCCAAGGTGGCCCAGGAGAAGCGTGACGTGCTGCGCGCCTATGGCGCCGACGTCGTCGTGGGCCCGGCCGGTGTCCCCTCGGAGTCTCCGCTGTCCTACTACGGGATCTCGGATCAGCTGGCCGAAGAGATCAAGGGCGGCTACAAGCCGGACCAGTTCTCCAACCCGGCCGCGCCGAACTCGCACTACGAGACCACCGGGCCGGAGATCTGGGAGGACACCGAGGGCAAGATCACCCACCTGGTGGTCGGCGCCGGCACCGGGGGCACCGTGACCGGCTCCGGGCGCTACCTCAAGGAGGTCTCCGCGGATCGCCCACAGGGGCCCGTCCGCGTGGTGGTGGCCGACCCGGACGGTTCCATCTACTCCGGCGGGGAGGGCCGCCCCTACTTCGTGGAGGGCGTCGGCGAGGACATCTGGGTGAAGAACTACGACGCCTCGATCCCCGATGAGCACCACGCCATCTCCGACGCCGAGTCCTTCGCGATGGCGCGCCGGCTCGCCACCGAGGAGGGTCTGCTGGTCGGCGGCTCCTCCGGCACCGCCGTGGTCGCCGCGCTGAAGGTCGCCAAGGATCTCGGCCCCGAGGATGTGGTGGTCGCGGTGCTGCCCGACTCCGGCCGCGGCTACCTGGGCAAGATCTTCAACGACCAGTGGATGATCGACCACGGCTTCGGCGCCGTGGTCTCGAACTCCACCGGCGTGGAGATCAGCGTGAAGACCTCCGCAGAGCTCAGCGAGGCGGTCAGCACCGGGCTGATCGGCGCCGAGCCCGAGGACGGCGAGGCCCAGGCCGCCGAGGAGTCCGGGGGCCAGGACGCTGAACCGGTCACCGCCTCCGACGTGCTGCTGGCGAAGAGCTCGCTGTTCTCCTCCGCGATGCCCGAGGTGGTCTCGATCTCCCGGCACACCACGCTGCGCGAGGCGGTCTCGGTGATGAACCGCTACGGCATCGACATCGTCCCGGTGATCGACCAGCCCGGCCGGGTGGCCCGGATCGGGGAGGTCTACGGCGTCGTCGACGTCGCGCACCTCTCCGAGGACCTGATCATCGGTCATGCCACCCCCGATGAACTGGTCTCCGAGCATCTGGACATCAACCTGCCGCTGGTCGGGATCACCGAGACGCTGCCGGAGATCCTGAAGAAGCTGCGGACCAGCCCCACCCTGCTGGTCGCCGAGAATGGCGACATCGTAGGAGTGCTCACCCGAAACGACCTGCTCGCGCACCTCTCCGGTGCCCAGAAGAAGGAGACCCGATGACCGAGAACCGCCACGGATTCGCCACCGACGCCATCCACGCCGGACAGGAGGTCGATGAGGTCTTCGGAGCAGTGGTGCCGCCGCTGCACTTCTCCACCACCTACGCCCCCGACGGTATCGGCAACCTGCGCCGCGGCTACGACTACGGCCGGGCCGGCAACCCCACCCGCACCTCGCTGCAGACCCAGCTGGCGGCACTCGAGGGTGGCCGCCACGCGTTCAGCTTCGGTTCCGGGCTCGCCGCCGAGGATGCGATCATCCGGGCGGTGACCCGGCCCGGGCAGCGGATCGTGATGGGCAACGACGCCTACGGCGGCTCCTACCGGCTGATCAGCCGGATCCACGGCGACTGGGGGATCGCGAACACCCCGCTGGATCTCACCGACCTCGACCGGGTCGAGGCCGAGCTCGCCACGCCGGACGCCACGCTGCTCTGGGTGGAGACCCCGTCGAACCCGCTGATGGCCATCACCGACATCGCGGCCCTGGCGAAGATCGCCCATGCCAACAACGCGCTGCTGCTGGTGGACAACACCTTCGCCAGCCCCTACCTCCAGCAGCCGCTGGCGCTGGGCGCGGACATCGTGGTGCACTCCACCACGAAATACATCGGCGGGCACTCCGATGTGGTCGGCGGCGCCGTGATCACCTCCGACGACGAGCTGGCCGCCGCCATCGGCTTCCAGCAGTTCGCCGTGGGTGCGGTCTCCGGCCCGCTGGATGCCTACCTGACCACCCGCGGGCTGAAGACCCTCGCGGTGCGGATGGACCGGCACTGCAGCAACGCCCAGGTGATCGCCGAGCACCTGGTGGACCACCCCGCCGTGGAACGGGTGCTCTACCCGGGTCTGCCGGACCACCCCGGCCACGAGCTGGCCAAGACTCAGATGAGCGGCTTCGGCGGGATGGTCTCGGTCCAGCTCGCCGGGGGTGAGGCTGCCGCCCGGAAGGTCGCCGAAGGCACCCGGCTGTTCATCCTCGCGGAGTCTCTCGGGGGCATCGAGTCGCTGATGAACTACCCGCATGAGATGACCCACGCCTCGGTGCGCGGCACCGAGCTCGCCGTCCCGGAGAACCTGCTGCGGCTCTCGGTGGGCATCGAGGATGTCGCGGACCTGATCAACGACCTCGACATCGCGCTCGCCGGACTCTGATCCGATGACCGAGGCGTCACCGACCTGCCTGGCGGGCGCGGCCGACCGGCTGGGACTCACCGGCACGATCGATGCGGTCTGCGTGGTGCACCAGCTGGTCACCGACGACGTCGGGCAGGTCGGGGTCAGCGGGATCGACAAGCGCCCGGTCTCCGGCCCGGTCCGGGTGCGCACCCTGGGACTCCACGGTGATGTCCAGGCCGACCGCAAGCACCATGGTGGAGCATTGAAGGCGATCTACGGCTACACCGCCGAGGACGCCGCCTGGTGGGCCCAGGAGCTGGGACGGGAGATCCCCGCAGGAAGCTTCGGGGAGAACCTGCGGATCTCCGGGATCGACCTGGATGGCGCCCACCCTGGCGAGCGTTGGCAGATCGGGGATCACGTGGTGCTCGAGGCCACGGTCCCGCGGATCCCCTGCGCCACCTTCGGCCGGTGGCTGGGCGAGCCCGGCTGGGTGAGGCGCTTCCTGGCGGCCGGCCGGCCCGGCACCTACTTCAAGGTGATCACTCCCGGCACCGTGCAGGCGGGGGATCGCGCCGTGGTGAGCGCGATCCCAGAGAACCCGGGCCCCAGCATCCGGGAGACCGCGCTGCGGCGGGGCCCGGCCCTGGCTCGCCCGGGCGACTGAGCCGCCGGCGCATCCGGCACATCGTGAGCTTCGTCTCCTAAGGCGACAGCTGAGGATGATGTGGGCTAGACTCAATGGGCATTCTCCGGATGATCCCGTTTTCTCTTGCTGACTCCGAGCGTGCCCCATTCACATGGGGCCGGAAGCTCGTTGAGGGTTGTGTGTATCCACGGGTCGACTCCGGAGCCGACAAAGCGGCCGAGTCCCTGTGACTGATCCAGTCCCGTCCTAGAACCTTGAGCAACCTGCCCTGCCCATGCAGCGGCTGCGTGCAGTGCCATTCGGCATGCCCAGCTGCTTCGAGCAGCGGTGGTTGATTGTGCAGGTTTCTGGGACTGGATCCTCAGCGGGGACTCTCGGTCGCGTGACATGTGACGAGGAGTCAACATGACCATCCAGGACCAGTTCCCCACCGAGCCCACGCCGGCCGACGCGGAGACCGCAGCTGCCGCTCAGACGGCGGCCACCACCGAGTCCGGCGCGACGCAGACGCCGGAGACTGCCCCCACTGCTGAGGCTCCGGCCGCTGAGGCTCCGGCCGCTGAGGCTCCCGCCGCTGACGCGGCTCCGGCGGCTGAGGCCCCGGCCGAGAAGGCTCCGAAGGCCGCCGAAGAGTCCACCGGACCGAAGTTCTCGGAGCTGGGCCTGGATGACCGGGTGCTGGAGTCGGTGACCAAGCTGGGCTACGAGACCCCGTCGCCGATCCAGGCGCAGACCATCCCGCTGCTGAGCCAGGGCCGCGACGTCGTGGGCCTCGCCCAGACCGGCACCGGCAAGACCGCTGCCTTCGCGCTGCCGGCGCTCTCGCACATGGCTCGGGCCCACGATTCCGGTGAGCTCGGGAACTCCCCCTCCACCCTGGTGCTCGCGCCCACCCGTGAGCTGGCGATCCAGGTCGCCGAGGCGTTCTCCACCTACGCCCAGGGCGTGCCCGGGATCACCGTGCTGCCCATCTACGGCGGCTCCCCCTATGGCCCGCAGCTGGAGGGCCTGCGCCGCGGCGCGCACGTCGTCGTCGGCACCCCGGGGCGCGTGATTGACCACATGACCCGCGGTTCGCTGAACCTCTCCACGATCAAGCACCTGGTGCTCGACGAGGCCGACGAGATGCTGCGCATGGGCTTCGCCGAGGAGGTGGACCAGATCCTGGCCCGCACCCCGAAGACCAAGCAGGTCGCGCTGTTCTCCGCCACCATGCCCAAGGCGATCCGCCGGATCTCCGCGGACTACCTCAACGACCCGGTCGAGGTCTCGGTGAAGTCCAAGACCTCCACCGGCACCAACATCCGGCAGCGCTTCGTGCTGATCAAGCACTCCGCGAAGCACGAGGCCCTGACCCGGATCCTGGAGACCGAGCCGCACGACGCCGCGATCGTCTTCGTGCGCACCCGCTCGGCCACCGAGGAGGTCGCCAACAAGCTCGCCGCCCGCGGGTTCCGCACCGCGGCGATCAACGGTGACATCCCGCAGAACCTGCGCGAGAAGACCGTGGAGAACCTCAAGGCCGGTCGAGTCGACGTGCTGGTCGCCACCGATGTGGCGGCCCGCGGGCTCGACGTGGAGCGGATCAGCCACGTGTTCAACTACGACATCCCGCTGGACACCGAGTCCTACGTGCACCGGATCGGGCGCACGGGCCGCGCCGGTCGCTCCGGCGAGGCCGTGCTGTTCGTGACTCCTCGGGAGAAGCGCATGCTGCGCGCCATCGAGAAGGCCACCCGCCAGCCGGTGGAGCAGATGTCCATGCCGACCATCGCGGACGTGAACTCCTCGCGGCTGGAGCGCTTCTCGGAGCGGATCACCGAGACCCTGGCCTCTGAGGAGCTCGAGGAGTACCGCGGACTGGTCTCCTCCTACACCCAGGAGCACAACACCCCGGCCGAGGACGTCGCCGCCGCCCTGGTGGCAATGGTCCACGAGGGCCGGCCGCTGCTGCTCGATGAGAAGCGCGACGACGAGCTGGTTCGCGAGTCCAAGCGCGAGGTCGGCGAGATCCGCCCCAGCGGGGACCGCCCCGAGCGTGGACCGCGGGACCGCGGACCGCGCACCGCCGGTCCGGGCAATGCGATGTACAAGATCGCCGTGGGCCGTCGCAACGGGGTGAACCCCGGGCACATCGTCGGGGCGATCGCCAACGAGGCTGGGCTCAGCGCCCGCGAGATCGGCGGGATCGACATCCGCCCCACGCACTCCCTGGTGGAGCTGCCCGAGAAGCTCTCCTCCGAGCAGTGGGCCGCCCTGGCGAAGACCCGCATCGGTGGCGAGCTGCTGAAGATCGAGCGTGACACCGGCGCTCCCTCCGGCTCAAGCGATCGCGGCGGCTCCAGCGACCGCGGCGGCTATAAGCGTGAGGGCGGCTACGGCGAGTCCCGCGGCGGCTACGCCGGCAAGCGTGACGGCGGCTCGAGCGATCGAGGCGGCCGCGCAGGCTCCGGCGACAGCCGATTCGGCAACAAGGATCGCAAGCCCCGCTGGAAGTGATCTCGTCCCCCGCGAGGGAGTCGGTCTTCGTCGCCGCAGGTCTCGATCTGTGGCGGCGAAGACCCCGGTCCGGGGAGACGCAGCTCACCTCTGATCGGTTTTTGAACGGTGCTGGACTGATGGTAGAGTTTAGTGCTGTTGCCCCAATAGCTCAGTGGTAGAGCGCAGTCTTGGTAAGACTGAGGTCGCGGGATCGATTCCCGCTTGGGGCTCTGATTGAGAGCCCGCGCAGCGCAGCATATTGCGCGGCGCGGGTGTTTCTCATTCACACCGATTCTCCGCCCGCACAGCGAGCCGGAGGAACGGGGTATGGCGGTGTAGCTCAGCTGGTTAGAGCGCACGACTCATAATCGTGAGGTCCCGGGATCGAGCCCCGGCACCGCTACCACACGCCGCACAGGCGAGCGAGACGATTCGGGCCCCCACGCATCACCGCGTGGGGGCCCGATCTGTCTCCGCCCATCGGCGGGCGGCCTGGACCGCTTCACGCTCCAGTGCCAGGCCCACCCGTTCTGCCGCCGCGCCGAGGAGCCTCAGGGCTCCTGCCGGATGCCGCGTTCTTCCAGAGCCGCCTCCAGGAGCGTGACGAGCGCCTCGAGCTGCACATCTGCGGAGTCTGGGAGCTCCTGCTCGGCCCCGTCCAGCGCCCGAGCAGCCAGCCCCGCCTTGGCGTCGATGAGCTCAGCGATCCTGGTGTCCGGGGTCTGCGCCGCGATGATCCGCCACGCCGTCACCGGTTCCTCCTGCCCGATGCGGTGGATGCGATCGATGGCCTGGGTCTGCTCGGCGTCGGTCCAGGAGAGCTCCGCGAGCACCATGTTCGACGCGACCTGCAGGTTCAGCCCGACGCCTGCGGCCGTGAGGGAGCACACTGCGATGCTGACGTCGGGGTCGTTGGTGAACGCGTCGATGTGCTTCTGCCGGGCCGAGGCCGTCTGGTCTCCTCGGATCGAGGCGTACCGGATGCCCTGCTTGGCGAAGGTCTCCTCGGCGATGTCCATGACATCGATGTGCTTGGCGAAGAAGACCACCTTGCCCGCGCTGCGGGCGAGCTGCGCGGCATAGTCGGCCGCGAGCCCGGCCTTGGCCTGACCGATGCGCCGGGTCATGGTGAACACGTTCTCGGTGGACTTCTTCGTGGACTTGCTCGCACGCTCCTGTGCGGCGACCTGACGCACCAGCGCGTGGTCGATGCCCTCAGCGGCCTCGCCCGCCGGCTTCGCCGCCAGCGCCCGTTCATAGCGTGTGAGCAGGCGATCGGCGAGCTTCTGCTCGGCGGCTCGGATGGAGCGCGCGGCCGCGTCGTCGATCTCCACCGGGACGTCGGCCACCCGGCGGGCCGGCAGGTCGGCGGCCACGTCCATCTTGCGCCGGCGCACGATGCCACGGTTGATCACGGCCGCGCGGGCCGCCGGGGAGAAGCCGCGGTCGGCCGGGGTCAGGCCGATCGCCTCGAGCGACTCCATCAGCTCACCGATCGGATTGGTCTCATCGACCCAGCCGAGGAACTGCCAGATCGCCCGGAAGTCTTCGATGTCGTTGATCAGCGGGGTGCCGGTGAGCGCGATGAGCAGCGGGTCAGCGATCCGCGTGCGGATGCGCTCGGAGAGGTGCAGCACGTTCTGTGACCGCTGTGAGCGGCGGTTCTTGATGTAGTGCGCCTCATCGACCACCATCCCGCGCAGCCCCAGTTCCTGCAGCCATCCCGCGTGCCGGTCGAGCACCTCGTAGTTCACGATGATGATGTCCGCGAAGCCGTCGATCCGCTCACCGTCGCCGTGGACCACGGTGGCCGGGTGATTCGGCGTCCACAGCTCAGCCTCTCGCGCCCAGTTCATCTTCACCACGTTCGGCACGACGACGAGCAGCGGATAGGCGTTGGCTGCCTGTGCGGCCAGCAGCGCCTGTGCCGTCTTGCCCAGACCGGGCTCGTCGGCGATCAGGAAGGACCGGTGTCCCTGCGCGGCGGAGGCGACCAGCCGTGCCTGGTGCGGCATCAGGTCCAGCTCCCGGCTCATCCGGGAAGCGCCGGGCTGCGGCAGGTCCATGCAGGCCAGCGAGCCGCCCTCGGCGAAGGATTTCATCAGCGGCTCGATGAGCTCCCAGCCCACGAGGCGACGCGGCTTGGCGGTGCGCTTGGCGGCCGCCGAGTAGTCAGGCTCCAGGAAGGGGTTGGCGAGCTGGCGGGACTCCACCGAGACCGGCACCACTCGGCGCTGCCGGTCCTCTCTGGGGGCGGCCGGTTCGGGCGCCTTGGCGGGCTCGTCCGGGACCTCGATGCCGGCGGACTCCAGCAGCTCCCGGCGCAGCGAGCGCGCGCGGTCGGAGATGACGGCGTCATCGGCGAGCAGTCCCAGAAGCGAGGTGTCGCGGGCGGCGGTGGTCGCGAGGATGGTGGCGACGCCGTCGAGCCGCTTCAGGTCCTCGGCGCCGCGGGATCCGGTCTTGGCCTCCACCGCTTTGAGCCGGGCGCGCTCCTCCCGCACCAGAAGCGCCACCACTTGGAACTTGGTCCGGGTCGAGGGCAGGTCGAGGCCGCGCTGGACCGCGGACTCGACCTCGCGCACGACCTTGGCGAGCAGCGCGATGATCCCGCCGTCCTCGCGTCGGCGGGGTCGCCGGCGGGCGCGGCTGCGCGTGGGGTTCTGACGCTGGGCTCCTCGAGCCACGGAGTCCTCCTTGGAGCGATGGGTCATTCCTCTCGGCGGGACAGAGCCCACACTGCACCCGCGGCGGGGTGAGGGACGTCCGAGCAGTCTCGGCAGAGACGTCCCGGTGCACAAGCTGGTCCAGCGGATCCGTGAAAGAGATCGACGCATGGAGCGTGCCCCGCCGGGAGGGCCCAGCCAGCGTACCGCGTGCGGGGCGAATCTCAGCCTTCGCAGGGAGATTCATGACGCGGGACACGCCGGGGGACCACTTTGAGGCAGCGGCGCGGGTTGCGTTTTCTGCAGAGGGTTCGGTGTCCGAGAGCCCTCAGAGCGGCGTCTGCAGGGCGGGGGACAGCTTCGCCAGTCCCGCGGTGAAGCGATCCAGGATGATCTCCACCAGCTCCGGCGGCGCCTGCGTGGAGTCCTGCGGGAGCAGGGAGCTGGTGACCAGATCGGCGCCTGCGCGCTGCAGGAGGTTTTGGAAATACCCCGGGGCCAGCAGATAGCTGATCAGCACGACCCGACCCCGTGCGGTCTCTCGGGCCTGCGCCACCGCCGTCTTCACCGAGGGCTGCGCGAAAGAGAGGTAGGCGTCCTGGACCGGGCGGCCCAGTCTCCTCTGGAGCCGCGCTGCCATGTCCTGGCAGTCCCGCACGGCCGAGCTGTCCGAGGATCCGGCGGCGGCAAAGATCAGGGCGTCTCGAGCGGGGTCCACCCCGGATTCCTGCATGCGACGCAGCAGCAGATCCACCAGCCGGTCATCGGGGCCCAGCGCGGCGGCGACGGTCACCGGACGATCCAGATCGGCGGTGTCCTTCCTGAGGTCCACGTTGACGTGGAACCCGGCGGAGAGCAGCAGCGGCACTACGACGGCGGCAAGCTCCTGCGGCAGGGCGGCCAGGCTGGCAGGGACGTCGGGCTGCTGCACGTCCACGTGTCCGAGCCTTATCAGGTCCTGCCGCCCTTGTGCGGCGGCGGCCTCGCGGACCCGGTGCGCGAGCTGGGTGACCAGACGCTGACCCTCGGGGTTGGAGGTGCCGTGGGAGACCGCCACCAGCGCGGCCCGTGATGGTGCGGCGTGGGTCATCCAGGACACCTCAGACCTTCACCTCGACGAATCCGGCCTCGACGCGGACCGGATAGGACTTCAGCTGCAGCGCCTCGTCGCTGAGGCACCGACCGGTGGCCAGATCATAGGGCTGCTTATGGATCGGGGAGGCCAATGTGGGCCGGCCAGCTTTGGACCCGACGATACCGCGAGACATCACATTCGCCCCGGCGTAGGGATCCCACTGGGACACTGCGTGCACGGTCTCACCCTGGAGCCGGACCAGTGCGATCTGCGTGCCCTCGATCAGGGCGGCCTCTCCCCACATCGGCTCCAGGTCTGCCACGCGGCACACTCGATGCCAGCCAGGCTCGGCGCTGTGGGTGGGCGTGGATGAAGGCGTGGTCCCAGGGCTCATCGCCCCAGCCTAGGCCGGGCTGATTTCGTCCGAGAAGCGCCTGTGTAAAGGCCTCATGACACTGGTCTCACGGGCACTGACATCATGATGAGGACCTCGTCACTTTGGTGTTACAAATGCGACACCGCGTAGAAACCGCCCGTTCCTAGGCTGAAGCGAACCCTCGACGGTCAGGCGGACCCTGTGGAACACCGAACCCCTCCGCCCGATCGACGTGAAGGCATATCGCACTCATCGTCTACCGCGAAGGTGAACCCCCATGGACGCAACCACACACTCGGCCGAGGTCGCAGCCAAGGCCAGGGTCGAACGGCATATCGCCGTCGTCGGAGGCGGCCCCGCCGCACACCGGCTGACCGAGGCGCTGATCTCTCGAGACCCGGCGGATCTGCGGATCAGCGTGTTCACCGAGGAGACGTCGGCGCCGTACGACCGGGTGGCGCTGTCCCGGCGCTTCGCGCAGTTCGACGATGAGCTGCTGCTGGGGGACCCGGCGCTCTGGGATGACCCGCGGGTCCAGCTGCACACCGGCACCGCGGTGACCGAGCTGGACGTGGAGGCCAAGACGATGCGCACGGCGGCCGGTGAGCTGATCGGCTTCGACGAGCTGGTGCTAGCCACCGGATCCTCCGCACCGCGCCCCCCGATCGAGGGCAGCGAGCACATCGCGGTCTACCGCACCCTGGACGACGTCGACTGGTTGCGCCTGCGGGCCGCCGAGCTCAGCGAGGAGCTTGGCCGCCCGGCCCGCTGCGCGGTGATCGGCGGCGGCCTGCTCGGCCTGGAGGCCGCCGGAGGGCTGCGCGGCCTCGGCGCCGAGGTCACCGTGGTGCATTCCCGCCCCTGGCTGATGAACGCCCAGGTCGACGAGTACGGCGGTCGCACCCTGAACCGGCTGCTGCAGCAGGAGGGATACCGGCTGCAGCTGGGCCACCGGCCGACCCGCATGGCCGTGGACCCGGAGGCAGGCCCCGAGCGCAGCCGCTACACCCTGGAGTTCGCTCAGGCCGAAGCCCTCCCGGCCGACCTGGTCGTCGCCGCGATCGGCATCACCGCTCGCGACGAGCTCGCTGCCGCAGCAGGGCTCGATTGCGCCGAGCGCGGGGGAGTCGTCATCGACGAGACCTGCGCCAGCTCGGCACCGAACATCTGGGCCATCGGGGAGGTTGCGAGCTACCAGGGCACCTCCATGGGTCTGGTCGCTCCGGCCAACGCCATGGCCGAGGTCGTCGCCGACCGGCTCAGCGGTGGCCAGGCCTCCTTCGTCGGGTTCGACACCGCCGCGAAGCTCAAGCTCGCCGGCATGGACGTGGCCTCCTTCGGTGATGCCTTCGCTGAGACCCCCGGCGCGCTCGAGGTGGTCTACGCCGATGCCGTCGGTGGGATCTACCAGAAGATCGTGGTCACCGACGACGCCACCACCCTGCTCGGCGGAGTCTTCGTCGGCGACGCCAGTCCGTATTCCTCACTGCGCCCGCTGCTGGGCCGGGAGCTTCCCGCCGCCCCGGGCGCCTTCCTCTCCGCCGCCGGCGGCGCAGACCTGGACCTGGAGCTGCCCGATGACGCACAGGTCTGCTCCTGTAAGGACATCTGCGCCGGAACGATCCGATCCGCCGTCGCCGGGGACGCCGGCACACCCGGCTGCACCGATATGACCGCTATGAAGAGCTGCACCAAGGTGGGCACCCAGTGCGGCTCCTGCATCCCGATGGCGAAGAAGATCATGGAGGCCCAGATGTCCTCCCTGGGTCTGGAGGTCTCCAAGGCGCTGTGTGAGCATTTCGGGCACTCCCGCGCCGAACTCTTCGAAGCCGTGCGCGCCACCCAGCTGAGAACCTTCACCGAGATCGTCGAGCGGTTCGGCAGCCCGGCGGACGCGCAGCGCAACCTCGGCTGTGACATCTGCAAGCCCGTGGTGGCCTCAATCCTGGCCGCCCAGCACGGCGCCGAATACATCCTGGAATCGGGTCGCGGCTCGCTGCAGGACACCAACGACCGAGCGCTGGCGAACATGCAGAAGGACGGCAGCTACTCGGTGATGCCAAGGATCCCCGGCGGGGAGATCACCCCGCAGAAACTGAAGGTCATCGCCGAGGTCGCGGCCGACTTCGATCTCTACACCAAGATCTCCGCCGCGCAGCGGGTGGACATGTTCGGCGCCCGGCTGGAACAGCTGCCGCAGATCTGGCGCCGGCTGGTCGACGCCGGTTTCGAATCCGGACAGGCCTACGGCAAGGCGCTGCGCAACGTGAAGTCCTGCGTGGGTTCGAGCTGGTGCCGCTACGGAGTCCAGGACTCCGTGGCCATGGGCATCCGGCTGGAGAACCGATACCGCGGACTGCGCTCGCCGCACAAGATGAAGTTCGGCGTCTCCGGCTGCGCCCGCGAATGCGCCGAGGCTCGGGCCAAGGACGTCGGCGTGATCGCCACCAGCGACGGCTGGAACATGTACGTGGGCGGCAACGGCGGGGCCACGCCCGCCCACGGACAGCTGCTGGCCAAGGACCTCGACGACGAGGCGCTGCTGCGCTACATCGACCGCTACGTCATGTACTACGTGCGCACCGCGGATCGGCTCCAGCGCACCGCCCGCTGGATCGAGGAGCTGCCCGGGGGAGTCCAGCATGTCTACGACGTGGTGGTCAAAGACTCGCTGGGCATCGGCGAGGACCTCGAAGCGGCTATGGCCCAACACGTGGACGGCTACGAGGACGAATGGGCCGCCACGCTGCGCGACCCGGAGCGGCTGCGTCGCTTCCGCAGCTTCGTCAACGCCCCCGACGCCCCTGACCCCGGCCTGGCCTACGTGCTGGAACGCGGCCAGCGTCGCCCGGCCACCGAGCAGGAGAAGGCCGAGGCCGTCTCCGGTGACGGCCCGGTGCTGCTGACCGGGCCGCGGATCCCGGTGCGCGAAGAGATGGCCCGAGAAGACGCAGCTCACCAAGAGGCAGCGCGGGCGCGGGAGGGCGCACCGGTCCCCGACAATCTGGCACCGGCGGAGGGAAGCTCATGATGGATCTGGGAGAGGTCACACTGATCGGGGGCGGCCCAGGAGCCGCAGACCTGATGACCGTGCGAGCCCGCGACGCGCTGGCCATCGCCGACGTCGTCTTCTACGACCGGCTCGCACCCACCGAGGGGCTGCGCGAATGGGCCCCGGCCGCGGAGCTTTTCGACGTGGGCAAGCGTCCAGGCCACCACCGGGTGACCCAGGAGGACATCCAGTCGTTGATGACCGACGCCGCGCGCCGCGGCCGCCGGGTGGTTCGGCTCAAGGGCGGTGACCCGTTCGTCTTCGGACGCGGCTGCGAGGAGGTCGCCGCCTGCCGCGATGCTGGCATCCCGGTCACTGTGGTCCCCGGCATCACCTCGGCGATCGCGGTGCCCGCCGCGGCCGGCATCCCGGTGACCGCCCGCAACGTCTCGAAGTCCTTCACCGTGATTTCCGGCCACGACCCGCTCGGGGAGCAGGAGCTCGCCGGGCTGGCCGCGCTGGGCGGCACCGCGGTGATCCTGATGGGCGTGGGCACGCTCGGACACACCATGACCGGGCTGCAGCGCCATGGACTCGCCGGGGACACCCCGGTGGGCATCGTGGAGCGCGGCTTCAGCCCCGACCAGCGGGTGCTCATCGCCCCCCTGAGCGAGATCCTCGGCGTCGCGGCCGAGGCCAGGCTGCGCTCGCCGGCGGTGCTGGTCATCGGGGAGGTGGTCCGGCTGGCCGCGGCCGAACCCTGCTCCGGTGAGGCGCGCACCGACACCGACTCCTCTCCGGCGGTCGCTGGAGAACAGGTCATCCGCGCCATGGCCGGGGTGGTGCTCTGATGAGCACGGCGAGCTCCTCCACGGCCTCGATGCCCGCCGGCCCCGCGGGGGATGCCGCGGCATCGGTGCCGCAGACCCTGGCGGGCTTCCGGATCGGGGTCACCTCGGACCGACGCAGCGAAGACCTGATCTGCGCCTTCCGACGTCGCGGCGCCGAGGTGATGCATGCCCCCGCGCTGCGGATCGTGGCCCTGACCGAATCCGTGACCCTGCAGCAGGACACCCGCAGGGTGATCGAGGCCGCACCGGACTTCGCGATCATCACCACCGCCTACGGGATGCGCCGCTGGTTCGAGGCGGCCGACACCTATGGGCTGGGCACCGAGCTCTTCGAGACCCTGGAGCAGGCCACGATCCTGGTCCGAGGCCCCAAGGCGCGCGGCGCGGTCCGGGCCGCCGGACTCGACGACGACGGCTCCGCCGAGGACGAGCGCACCGCCACCGTGGTGGACATGCTGCTGACCCGAGACGTGCGGGGCAAGACCGTGGCGCTGCAGCAGCACGGGGCCAGCGATGACTCCCAGATCCACCGGATGCAGGCGGCCGGCGCCACCGTGGTCACCGTGCTGCCCTATACCTGGACCAAGCCCGATGAGGATTCAGACCTGCTGCGCATGATCGACGCAGTGATCGAACGTCAGCTCGATCTGGTCACCTTCACGGCCGCCCCGGCCGTGGAGGCGTTCCTCTCGGTGGCCCGGCAGTACGGCAGGTTCGAGGCGCTGGTGGCCGCGCTGCGCGGGGACGTGGTCTCGGTGGCGGTGGGGGCAGTGACCGCTGGACCGCTCTATGACGCAGGGCTCAGCCCGATCATTCCCTCCCGCTGGCGTCTGGGCGCGATGATCAAGTTGGTCTGCGACCACCTGGAGGAGCACCAGACGCTGCGGATCTCCACACGGCACGGCCCGGTGGAGATGCGCGGCTCCGAGGTGCGGGTGCCGCAGGTCACCGACGAGCCGGTGCGTCTTCCTCCGGGCCCGCTGTCCTTGATGCGGGCGCTGGTCAAGGCCGAGGGGGCGGTGCTCTCCCGCGAGCACCTGATGCAGCTGCTGAGCCAGTGCGATTCGGAGCACGCTCTGGAGATGTGGGTCTCCCGGCTGCGCAAATCGCTGCCCGTCAGCGATCTGGTCAGCACGGTGGTCAAACGCGGATACCGCCTCTCCGTCTGAGCTCCTCGCCGTTCGCCTCTCCGTCTGAGCTCCTCGCCGTTCGCCGCTCAGGCGGTCACCCCCGCCGGGAGCTGCTGCGTCTCCTCGCGCAGCAGCTTCTCGATCCGCCCATGACAGGTCCCGCAGCCGGTGCCTGCCCGGCAGGCCGTCCCGACCTCAGCCACGCTGGAGGAGCAGGCCGCGGCGTCCTGCACCTGGGCCAGGGTTGTGCCCGCGCACCGGCACAGCACGTCCTGCGGACCGAGCTGCGCCTCGCGGGTCGCGTGCTCGGCGGCCAGCAGCGCGGTCCGGTCGGTCACCGGCATGGTTCCGCGACCAGCATGCATCGCCAGCTCGGCGGCCGAGCGCGGCATCCCGACCGAGACGAATCCGAGCAGCCGGTCCTGATCCGAGACGATGCGCAGGTACTGCCCGCCCTTGGGATCAGACCAGGTCGAGACCGTGGGCGAGTCGGGGTTCCAGGGATCCACGTCGGTGGTGCCGGCGCAGGCGATGTTCAATGTGTGGGACTTCAACAGAATGACGTCCAGTCCGGTGGCAGCCGCAAGCTCCACCGGGGCCCCGGCGGCATCGCGCTCACGCGGCTGCTTCAGCCCCACGTCTTCGCGCAGCGTCTGCGCCACGGTTCCGGCGTGCTCCCAGCCCGGGGCGATCAGCCCCGCGGAGACCCTTCCCGCCACCGTGGCGCAGTCACCGATCGCGAAGATCCGCGGATCGCTGACGCTGCGGCAGGCCTCATCGGTCATCACGCCCCAACGGGTGGGCAGGCCCGCCGCCCCGGCCAGCTGGTCCCGGGCGCGGACGCCGGTGCAGGTGACCAGCAGCGCGGCGGGCAGCTTCTCGCCCAGCGAGGTGCGCACGGCGCACAGGCTGCCGGATTCAGCGATCACCGTGGTGATGTCCGCGGCCGCTCGCACCTGGACCCCGGCGCGGATCAGCTCGCGGCGCAGCAGCATCCCCGCGTCGGTGTCGATCTGCCGGTTCATCGGCACATTGCCCCGGTGGACCAGGGTCACCGGGGCGCCCACCTCGGCGATCGCCAGCGCGGCCTCGACGCCGAGCACGCCTCCGCCGAGCACGACCACCGGCTCGCCGCGACGCACAACCTCGGCGAGGCGCAACGCGTCTCCCATCTCGCGCAGCGCCAGGATCCCGTCGGGGAGTCCGCTGGCCCGCACCTCCGCGTCGATGGCGCCGCCGCGGCGTGACTCCACCTCGAAGCTCGGCGTCATGGGTTCCGCTCCGGTCGCGAGCACCAGCCGGTCATAGCCGATCGTGTCGCCGTCCTCGAGCATGACCTGCCGGGTCTCGCGGTCGATCGCCCTCGCCCTGACCCCGGTTCGCACGTCGACGCCGGCCTCGCGCAGCGCGGTCAGGTCGGTCAGGTCGAGGTCGGCGGGCTGGATCCGGCCGACGGAGACGTCCCCGATGCGGATCCGCTGATAGGCCGGCTCAGCCTCGGCCCCGATCACGGTCAGCCGCAGCGCGCCGCTGGAGACCTCCTCCAGGAGCTCATCGATCAGCCGAGCGGCCACCGGACCGAACCCGAGCACCAGCACGTGGGGGACGGAGCGGGTCATGCGGCTGCCTCCAGGGACGTGGCGGGACGTATCCGGACAGGAGTGTTCTTGAATTCCGGCATCTTCGAATCCGGATCGGTCAGACCTCTGGTGAGCAGGTTCGCAGCGCCCCGGCCGGCGAAGTGGAAGGGAGAGAAGATCGTGTCGGCGCGGATCCCCGCGTCGAGGACCACCTTCGCGGTCAGTGCGCCCTGCGCGTTCTCGACCACCGCGAATCCGTCTTCGACCAGCCCGTACTGACGCGCGGTGGCGGGGTGGACCTGCACCGTCACCTGCGGGTGCGCGGCATCCAGGGTCGGCACCCGCCGGGTCTGGGTGCCCGACTGATAGTGCTCCATCAGCCGCCCCGTGGTCAGGGTCAGCTCCGCCGCCCGCGGCGCCGCCTGGGCGCGCGGCCGGATCGCGCGCAGCACCGCTCGGCCGTCCGGGTGGGCGAAGCGCTCGGCGAACATCCGCGGGGTTCCGATGATCGGCTCCCCGGTGCTGGTGAGCTCCGGTGAGCCCCGCCTGCCGGTGTCTGCGGAGGGGTCACCAGTGGCCGGGTGCGGCCAGTACCCGGCGTGCCCGGCGTCGAGCAGCTCCCAGCTCATCGCTGAGTAGTCGGCGGGCGCCCCTGCAGTGGCTCGGCGGATCTCTTCGAAGACCTCCGCCGGATCGGTCGGGAAGCCGGTGGGGGTGCCGAGTCGGCGGGCCAGCTCGGCGAAGATCCACAGCTCGGAGCGGCAGCCCGAGGGTGGGTCCACCGCTCGGCGCCGACGCAGCAGTCGACCCTCCAGGCTGGTCATGGTGCCGTCCTCCTCGGCCCACTGCAGGACCGGCAGGACGACGTCGGCCTCGGCGGCGGTCTCGGAGAGGAAGAAGTCCGCGACCACCAGCAGGTCCAGGGCGCGCAGGTTCTTCAGCACTCGGGAGGTCTCGGGCGCCGAGACTGCCATGTTGGAGCCATGCACCAGCAGCGCCCGGACCCCGGCCGGACCGTGCTCGGTCCGGGTGCCCATGGTGTGCAGCAGCTGCGTGGCCGGGATGCCGGGACCCGGGATCGTCTCAGGCGCCACGCCCCAGACCCCGGCGATGTGCGCGCGATCGGTCGGCGAGGTGATCGAGCGCAGTCCCGGGAGCTGGTCCGACTTCTGCCCCATCTCGCGCCCGCCCTGCCCGTTGCCCTGACCGGTGAGGGTGCCATAGCCGCCGTGGGCGCCGGGCAGTCCCAGGATCAGCGCCAGGCTGAGCGCGGCGCGGGCCGTGTCGGTGCCGTCGCGGTGCTGCTCCACCCCACGTCCGGTGAGGATGAACACCGGGTCCCCGCCGTCGCGGGCCTCCGCGGCGGCAGATCCGAGGCGGCGGGCAATGAAGCGGATCTGGTCCGCCCCGACCCCGGTGGCGGCCTGGGCTCGTTCGGGCCACCAGGCGGCAGCGGACCGGCGGAAGTCTTCGACGCCGCGGACCCGCTGCGCCAGATAGTCCCGATCGGTGCAACCTTCTTCGAAGAGCACATTGGCCAGGGCCAGCAGCAGCACCAGGTCCCCGCCCGGGGTCGGAGCCACATGGAAGCCGGCGCCGTCGGCGGTGAGCTGCGCGGTGGTGCTGCTGCGCGGGTCCACCACGATCAGCCCGCCCTTGGACCGGGCTCCTTCGAGGTGCTGCACGAAGGGCGGCATGGTGTCTGCCACATTGGAGCCCAGCAGCAGCACGGTGCAGGCGGCGTCGAGATCGGTGAGCGGGAACGGCAGACCACGGTCCACTCCGAAGGCTTCGGAGGAGGCCTTGGCCGCCGAAGACATGCAGAACCTGCCGTTGTAGTCGATCTGTGAGGTCCCCAGCGCGACCCGGGCGAACTTCCCGAGCGCGTAGGTCTTCTCATTGGTCAGGCTTCCCGATCCGAACACCCCGACGGCGTCCCGGCCATGGGCGGTCTGGATGCTGCTCAGCCGTCCCGCGATGTGGTCCAGCGCCTCCTCCCAGGAGGCCTCGCGGAAGCTGTGTCCGCCGTCGTCGTCGGTCTGCTTGATCAGTGGAGCGCGCAGCCGGTCGGTGCGGGGGCCGAGCAGCTCCGCAGCGGTGCTGCCCTTCCGGCACAGCCGCCCGCGGTTGGTCGGGAACCGGGCGCCCTCCACGGTGATGCCCGGCTCGGGCGCCTCGGTGATCTGCAGGGTCATCGCGCACTGCAGCGCGCAGTACGGGCAGTGGGTGCTGACCTCTCGGGTCTTCGCCGGCACCGGCATCAGACGTTGGCGCGGGCGAAGACGGTGCCTGGGCGCATGTAGACGAACCAGGTGAGTCCGGCCAGGGCGATGTAGCAGGCGGCGAAGACCCAGAAGGCGACGTCGAAGGACCCGGTGGACTCGTTGGAGACCCGCAGGATCTGCGGAATCGCGAACCCGCCGTAGGCCCCGATCGCGCCGATCAGGCCCAGCGCCGAGGAGGCCTTGCGCTCGTGCCCCACTCGGTCGGCCGGGTCGACCGAGAGCTTGAAGACCACCGGGATCATCCGGTAGCTGGATCCGTTGGCCACACCGGTGAGCGTGAACAGTGCCAGGAACAGCAGAAGGTAGATCCAGAAGTTCGCCATCGAGAGTGTGAGCACCACGGCGGCGGTGACGGCCGCCATCGCCAGGAAGCTGGTGATGGTGACCCGGGCTCCGCCGATCCGGTCGGCGAGCTTGCCGCCATAGGGTCGGGCCAGGGATCCCACCAGCGGGCCGAGGAAGGCCAGCGAGAGGGCGGCGCCGAGGACCTGGATGCTGGAGAACTCGGGGAACTGGATGTTGATCAGGGTCGGGAACACCGAGCCGAAGCCCATGAAGGAGCCGAAGGTGCCGATGTAGATCAGCGAGATGATCCACAGATGCTTCTCCTTCAGCGCCGAGAGCGAGCCCTTGAGGTCGTTCTTGGCGTGCGAGAGGTTATGCATGTACCTCCGCGCACCCCAGGCGGCGAGCAGGATGAACGGGATCCAGAACAGCCCGGCCGCGGGCAGGTTCGGCTGCAGCGCGCCGAAGGCGAAGGCGGTGACCACGATCGGCACGGTGAACTGGGCGACGGCGACCCCGAGGTTGCCGCCGGCGGCGTTGACGCCCAGCGCCGCGCCCTTCTCCCTGGCCGGATAGAAGAAAGTGATGTTCGCCATCGAGGAGGAGAAGTTGCCGCCCCCGAACCCGGCGGCAGCCGCGATCGCGAACAGCGCCCAGTTCGGAGTCTCCGGATTCCCCAGCGTCAGCGCCATCGCCGCGGTGGGGATCAGCAGCAGCAGCGCGGAGACGATGGTCCAGTTGTGTCCCCCGATCATCGCCACCATGAAGCTGTAGGGGACCCGCAGAGTCGCCCCGACCAGCGGCGGCAGTGACACCAGCCAGAACTGCTCGGAGGTGGTCAGATCGAAGCCGACCAGGGGCAGGAAGACCACCGTGACCGACCAGAGCTGCCACACAGCGAACCCGAGGAACTCGCAGAACACGCTCCAGATCAGGTTCCGCCGCGCCGTCGTACGTCCAGGCCCCTCCCAGAACTCCTCGTTCTCCGGCTGCCAGTTGGTGATCCAGCGACCCTCCTCCACGAGGAGCCGATCGGTAGGCGCGGCGGTCTCGGCGGTCTCGGAGGTCTCTGTGGATTGACCGTGGTGTTCAGCCGTAGCGGTGGAACTCTGGGGATTCATCGCGGTGTCCTGCTTCCTGGCGTCTCGCGGGGCTGGGCCGCACGGTGACCCTTCGGGGGTCCGGTGATGGAGCTCCCACTCTGGCAAGACCGTGTTTCCGACAGTGGAGTGGGGAGTTTCGGTCGCGATAAACCAGGCTCATACTCTGCGCCGGTCACTGTGAGGTTTTTCGAGCTCGCCTCCTCGGGGCCTGTAAGCTGGCCGCCGTGAGCACTCAGCCCTTCGATCCGTGGAACAGCGGGACGCGCGCCTACCGGGTCACCCTGGTCCTGGGCATGGCCTGCACCGCCGTGGGCGTGATCCTGGTGATCCTGGCGGCCATGCTGGACTCCGCAGAGGCGACGACGGCGCTGCGCAGCATCGGCCTGGTCCTGCTGGGTGCCGGAATCCTGAGTCACCTGATCTCCATAGGGCTGCGCCGTCGCCAGGCCGTGCAGATCCTCTCCCGCCGAGCGTCGAAGGACGACTGAATGATCAACCCCGACCGGCAGGGTCACCAGTACCCGCCCGCCGCGCCCTACCAGGTCAGCCGGGAGGCGATCCGTGAGTTCGCGTTCTCGGTGCAGGCCGAGCACCCGGCCCACCACGACGTCGACGCCGCCCGAGCACTGGGGCACCGAGACCTGGTGGCCCCGCCGAGCTTCGCAGTGATCATCGCCCAGCGCGCCGAGGCCGCCGTGGTCAACGACGCCGAGGCTGGCATCGACTTCTCCCGCGTGGTCCACGCCGAGGAGCGCTTCACCCATCACAGCCCGATCCTGGCGGGAGACACGCTGAGCTCCCAGGTCACCCTGGAGAAGATCCGCACCATGGGCGCCGGCGCGATGGTGACCACCGTGGTGCAGATCAGCGCCGAGGACGGCTCGCCCCGGACCACCGTGACCTCCAGCCTGCTGGTCCGCAATGATCCCGCCGACTCGCCGGCCCGCAATGAGAAGGATGACGCATGAGCGCCCCGGTCTTCGAAGAGCTCGAGAAGGGACAGCAGATCGGCACCCGCGAGCTGCGCTTCTCCCGTGCCGATCTGATCCGCTACGCGGCCGCCTCCGGGGACCACAACCCGATCCATTGGAACGAGAGGTTCGCCCGGGAGGTCGGCCTGGACGGGGTCATCGCCCACGGCATGCTCACCATGGGCTCCGCGGTGGACCTGGTCAGCGCCTGGGCGGGCGATCCGGGCGCCGTCGTCGACTACCAGTCCAGGTTCACCAAACCGGTGCCCGTGCCCGACGCGGCCTCCGGGGCACCGGATACGCCCACCGCACGGCTGGTGATCAGCGGGAAGATCGGCGCGCTGGACCTCGATGAGCGCCGCGTCCGGGTGGACCTCAGCGTAGAGCTGCTCACCGAGCCCGCCCCCGAGGCGGGAACGAATGAATCCCAGGATGAGACTGCGGAACCCGTCCGCACGAAGGTGCTCGCGAAGTCCCAGGCCCTGGTGCAGCTCTAGGTCGCAAGCCGCGCCCAGTGGCGCCCAGCTCGCGAAGTCGAGCTCAGAGACAACACGCCGTCAAGCTCCTGCCCGGTGGTCATAGGGCGGAAACACAGCTTCACCGTATAATCGCCGGGACCGTCAGACTTCGGTTTCTGCTGATCAACCTAAGGATCCCAACATGGCTATGCATAAGACCGCGGCCCAGGCCGTAGGCGCCTCCGCGCTGGCAGCGCTCGTCCTGACCGCCTGCGGCGGCGACGAGAACGGGTCCGGTGACGCGGACCAGGAGATGCTCAACAACGCCGGCACCCTCCAGGTCTGCTCCGACGTTCCCTACCCGCCGTTCGAGTACTACGACGCCGAGGGTGAGGTCGTCGGCTTCGACATCGACATCGCCGAGGCGATCGCAGAGTCGCTCGACGTCGAGCTGGAGATCGTGCAGACCGGATTTGAAGGCATCCAGTCCGGAGTGGCGCTGGATTCGAACACCTGCGACCTGGCGATCTCGGGGATGACCATCACCGAGGAGCGCGCGGGCAACATGCTCTTCTCCGAGCCCTACCTCGATGACAACCTGGGCCTGCTCGCCGCCACCGACGCCGATGTCGCCTCGCTGGAGGACCTCGAAGGCCTCACCGTCGGAGTCCAGACCGAGACCACCGGCGCGGACTACGCGACCGAGGCCGGATACGACGTGCGCGACTACCCGGATTCCGGCCTGCTGATCCAGGGCCTGGAGTCCGGACAGGTCGACGCCGCGATCGGCAACATCTCCATCCTCGGCTACCAGGCCGGGGAGTCTGACACCGCCGAGTTCATCGAAGAGATCGACACCGGAGAGCAGCTGGGCATCGCCGCGCAGAGCGAGAACACCGAGCTGATCGACGCGGTCAACGAGGCGCTCGCCGAGATGGACTCATCCGGTGAGATGCAGGAGCTCGAAGACAGCTGGTTCCGCGAGGGTGACACCCCTGAAGAGGGCGACGCCGAAGGTGAGGCCTCCGAGGAGCCCACTGAGGACGCAGCCACCGAGGACGAGGGCGACGAATAACCCTCATGGCCATGACAACCCGTGACCGAGCGCGACTGAGCATCGGGATCCAGGCAGCGATCTTCCTGGCAGTCGTGATCGTGCTGGCCATCCTGATCGACTGGACCGCGATCCGCGGCAGCTTCTTCGCTTTCGAGAACCTGGGACCGATGTTCCCGGAGATCATCACCGTCGGACTGGTGAACACGGTCCAGTACACCGTGGTGGGCTTCTTCTTCGGTCTGCTCGGCGGGACCCTGCTGGCGCTGATGCGCATGTCCTCGTTCCCGATCTACCGGTGGGTGGCCACCGCGTACATCGAGTTCTTCAGGGGCATCCCCGCGATCCTGGTGTTCATCGCGCTCGGTTTCGGTGCGTCGCTGGCCTTCGGATGGAACCTCTCCACCCTGCAGATCGCCGGTTCCGCGCTGGCCATCGTGGCCAGCGCCTATATCGCAGAGACCCTGCGTGCCGGGCTGCAGGCCGTGCCCAAGGGCCAGCTGGAGGCGGCCCGCGCGCTGGGCATGCCGGCCTGGCGCGCCATGGTCACGATTCAGATCCCGCAGGCCTTCCGGATCGTGCTGCCCCCGCTGACCAATGAGGCGATCCTGCTCACCAAGGACTCCTCGCTGATCTTCGTGGTCGGCATGGCCGGCGGCGCCGCCGAGCTGACCAAGATGGGCCGTGACGGCATCAACATCTACCAGGCGGGACTGACCCCGCTGGTGGTCGCTGGATTCTGCTACCTGCTGCTCACCGTGCCGCTCTCGCTGCTGGCGCGCCGCATGGAGCACCGCAACCCCCGGACGGCGAAGAAGTAGAGATGGACGCGAACATGAGCCAGAGCGAGTCCCCAGAAGTCCCGGCAGCACGCGCCGCCTCAGCCAAGGGCGTGCCCGGAGGCCACGGCACAGACGCCGCAGGGGTCACCCTCACCGGACTGCACAAGTCATTCGGCGACAACGAGGTGCTCAAAGGCATCGACATGAGCGTGGCCCCCGGCGAAGTGGTCTGCCTGATCGGCGCCTCCGGCTCGGGCAAATCCACGCTGCTGCGCTGCGTGAACCGTCTGGAGACGCCCAATGCAGGCACCATCACGGTGGGCGAGCACGAGGCCACGCATCCAGACGTGAACCTCGACGCCATGCGTCGGCAGATCGGCATGGTCTTCCAGCAGTTCAATCTGTTCCCGCACCTGAGCGTGCTGGAGAACTGCACCATCACGCCACGGCGCGTGCTGGGGCAGTCCAAGACGGAGGCCGAGGCGGAGGCGATGGCCCAGCTCGACGCCGTCGGGCTCAAGCACCTCTCCGAGCGCCGCCCCGACCATCTCTCGGGCGGTCAGCAGCAGCGGGTGGCCATCGCCCGGGCACTGACCATGAAGCCGCAGCTGATGCTCTTCGACGAGCCCACCTCCGCGCTGGACCCGGAGACCGTGGGTGACGTGCTCGCGAGCATGCGCAAGCTCGCTCAGGCCGGGATGACCATGCTCGTGGTCACCCACGAGATGGGCTTCGCCCGCGAGGTCGCGGACCGCGTGGTCTTCATGGACCAGGGTCTCGTGGTCGAGGAGGGCCCGGCCATGGCGGTCATCGGCGACCCGCAGCAGCCGCGCACGCAGGACTTCCTGCGCCGGGTGCTGAATCCGCTCGGCGAGTAGCGATACCTCAGTCCCGGGGGTCCACCCGGGCTCCCAGGGGTCCCGACTGGCTTCGCCGGGGCGCAGATGCCCATTGCCGCGACGCCGGGTAGGCTTCTGGGCTGTGACCAGTGTCGACGATTCCTCCCTCGCAGCCCCCAGCCGTTTCAGCGCTCACACCACCTCCCGTGTCGGTGGGCCCGCCGGCCGGTGGGTCCGCGCGGACACCCAGGAGCAGGCGCTTCAGGTGCTGCGGGCGCACCCGCTGCCGGATCACGCGGCGCGTGAACGCGGGGAGGACACCCTGATCGTCTTGGGCGGCGGATCAAACCTGCTGGTCACCGAGGACGGGTTCCCCGGCACGGTGCTGCAGCTGGCATTCCACGGCATCAGCACCGAGTTCCACGGCGAGCATGATGTGCTGCTCACCGTCGCCGCAGGGCACAACTGGGACGACGTCGTCCGGTTCAGCGTGGCGCGCGGCCTGACCGGCCTGGAGGCGCTCTCCGGGATCCCCGGCTCCACCGGCGCGGTCCCGGTGCAGAACGTGGGCGCCTATGGCGCCGACGTCGCCCACACGCTCAAAGACATCCAGGCCTGGGACCGGGAGCGCGGAGAGCTGGTGCGGTTCAGCAACGCCGAGCTGGCGTTCGGCTACCGCGACTCGGTGCTCAAGCAGACCACCGTGCACGGTTCCCCGCGCTACGTGGTGCTCCAGGTCCGCTTCATGCTTCAGAACCGCCGAGACGGGCTTTCCGCGCCGGTGCGCTACGGCGAGCTGGCCCGGACCCTGGGCCTGGATGCCGAGAGCGCGGACCACGAGCGCCGGGCGCCGTTGAAAGAGGTCCGCAGCACGGTGCTGCGGCTGCGTGAGGGCAAAGGCATGGTGCTGCAGGAGGGTGACCACGACACCTGGTCCACCGGCTCCTTCTTCACCAACCCGATCGTTCCCCGCGAGGTCGCTGCAGCGCTGCCCAGCGCAGCCCCGAAGTTCTCCGCCGGGGTCGACGACGCGGGCGTCCCCCTGGTCAAGCTCTCCGCGGCCTGGCTGATCGACAACGCGGGCTGCGGCAAGGGTTTCGGTCTGCCCGATGGTCCGGTGGCCGGACGCGGAGCCCAGGGGGCCGGGATCGCCGGAGGCCGGGCGTCACTCTCGACCAAGCACACCCTGGCGGTGACCAACCGCGGCACGGCGACCACCGATGACCTGCTGGCCGTCGCACGGGCCGCGCGGGATCAGGTCTCCACGGCCTTCGGCATCACGATGCACGAAGAGCCGGTGCTGATCGGTCACTCGCTCTAAGCGCGCCTCGCAGCGGCTCGCAGGGGTTCTCACAGGCCCGCAGCGGGGCTGCGCCCGGGGCCGAAGCATTCTCCGGGCCCGGGCGCAGCCGATTCCCCTGGATGGACTCAGGTGTCCTCCGGGGCTGAGCTTAGAGCTTGCCGACGCTGATCAGCAGCATCCGGCGCAGCGGCTCGGCCGCACCCCAGAGCAGCTGGTCCCCGACGGTGAACGCCGAGATGTACTCCGGGCCCATCTCGAGCTTGCGGATCCGCCCCACGGGGATCTGAAGCGAGCCGGTCGCGGCGACCGGGGTCAGCGCAGCGACGGTGGCGTCCTTCTCGTTGGGGACGAAGCTGGAGAACTCGGTGCCCGAGGTGATGATCGATTCGATCTCGGCCAGCGGCAGGTCCTCGCGCAGCTTCAGGGTCAGCGCCTGGGAATGTGAGCGCAGCGCGCCCACCCGGACACAGAGCGAGTCGAAGGGCACTGCGGCGCCGCGGGAGGTCACCCCGGGGGCGAGGTTCTCACCGCGGCCCAGGATCTTGTTGGTCTCCACACCGGCCTTCCACTCCTCCTTGGCCACACCGTTGCCGAGGTCTGCGTCGATCCAGGGGATCAGCGAGCCGGCCAGCGGGACGCCGAACTGGGTGGCGTCGAGGTCGTTGCGCTGGGCCTCAAGCACGGCGCGGTCGATGTCCAGGATCGCGGCCGCGGGATCGCTGAGGTCCTCGGCGACGGCGGAGTGCAGGGTGCCGAACTGGTTGAGCAGCTCGCGCATGTGCTTGGCGCCGCCGCCGGAGGCCGCCTGGTAGGTCATCGCGGTGCCCCACTCGACCAGGTCATTGGTGAAGAGCCCGCCCAGGCCCATCAGCATGTTCGAGACCGTGCAGTTGC
Organism: Nesterenkonia sandarakina; assembly: GCF_014138825.1. NCBI lineage: Bacteria > Bacillati > Actinomycetota > Actinomycetes > Micrococcales > Micrococcaceae > Nesterenkonia > Nesterenkonia sandarakina. The sequence continues at coordinate 2,773,020 of NZ_JACJIH010000001.1, forward strand.
CGCCGATGAACTCCTTCACGCCGGCTTCCAGACCGGCGTCGATGACATCGCGGTTGATCGGGTCCAGCGCGATGATCGAGGTGTCCGCCATGCGCAGCGTGGACGCGGCGTCGATCCAGATCCCGCTCCAGCCAGCCTCGCGCAGCTTCGGGTAGACCTCGGAGGTGTAGTCCCCGCCCTGGGCGGTGACGATGATCGGCAGCTTCAGCAGCGTGTCCAGATCGAAGGCGTCCTGCAGCGTGGTCTCCTCGGGGGTGACCCCGGGGAAGCTCGGCGCCTGACCCCCGGCGTTCGAGGTGGAGAAGAAGACCGGGTTGATGTGCGCGAAGTCGCCTTCTTCGAGCATGCGGGTGATCAGCACCGAGCCGACCATGCCGCGCCAACCGATCAGGCCCACCGAAGGGGACTCGCCGGCGACGGCGGAGAGGGCAGGGGACACGGAGGAGTTCACTGCAGAAGTCATGCCTCCAGGGTAGCGGAGTCGACTCAGCGGGTCAGAGTCAGCCCTCGGCGCCGAGGTTCTCCTGGTGGTTCGTGGAGGCGCTGGCTTCCTTGATCTCCTGAAGCAGACGACGGCGCTTCAGATGCGCCCACAGCCCCCCGGCCACCCAGAGCTGGGCGAGGAACAGGAAGGCCAGGCCCGGGATGATCCGGTCGTTGAGCACCAGCACGAAGCCCAGCGTCACCGTGAACAGAGCCAGGAACGGCAGGATCAGGTAACCGCCGAGGCCGAGCAGCATCAGGTTCGTCGAGGTGGCCTGGGAGCTCGTCTCGGCGCTGCGGGTCGCGTCCTCGGTGGAGAGGGAGGTCGGTGTCATCTCAGGCTTTCGTCGGTGGGTCTCGATGTGGAACGCCAGACCGTTGGCTCCCTGGTGCCGCCCGGCAGCGGGCTCACGCTCGGTCAGCTCCCATTCCGGGGTCAGTGCCGGGGCCGAGGTGTCGCCGGAGGCGTCGGACTGGATCACGGTGATCACGGCGAGATCTGCGAGGCCTCGGTCCATGGTCTCGGCATAGACCCGCCCGCCCCCGATGATCCAGATCTTCTCCGTCGCGACCTCCGAGGCGATCTTGATCCCCTCGTCCAGGCTGGTCACCGGATGTCCGCCCAGCTCGCGGATCTGCTCGGCGGCATGCGGATCCTTAGTGATCACGATGTTCTGCCGCCCGGGGAGCGGACGGTATTTCGCCGGGAAGGACTCCCAGGTCCGGCGGCCCATCACCACCGGGGCGCCGCCGGTGGTGGCCTTGAAGTGCGCCAGGTCCTCGGGCAGGTGCCAGGGCATGGCCCCGGCGTCGCCGATCACACCGTTTTGAGTCTGGGCCCAGATCATGCCGATCTGTGCCGGGGTGGGGTCCCCGCTCATACGGCGACGGCGGCCTTGATCGCCGGGTGGTGCTGGTAGTCACGCACGTCGAAGTCTTCGAACTCGTAGTCGAAGATCGACTCCGGGGTGCGGGTGAACTCCAAGCGGGGGGAGGGGTAGGGGGCGCGGGAGAGCTGTTCGCGCACCTGCTCCACGTGGTTGTCATAGATGTGGCAGTCGCCGCCGGTCCAGATGAACTCACCTGGCTGCAGCCCGACCTGCTGGGCGACCATCCGGGTGAGCAGGGCGTAGGAGGCGATGTTGAAGGGCACACCGAGGAACATGTCTGCGCTGCGCTGGTAGAGCTGGCAGGAGAGTCGCCCGTCGGCCACGTAGAACTGGAACATGATGTGGCAGGGCGGCAGCGCCATCTCATCGATCTGCGCCGGGTTCCAGGCGCTCACCACGTGGCGCCGGGAATCGGGGTTCGTCCTCAGCGAGGTGATCAGCTGCTGGATCTGATCGATGTCCTTGCCATCCGGAGTCGGCCAGGAGCGCCACTGCACTCCGTAGATCGGGCCGAGCTCACCGTCCTCACCGGCCCATTCGTTCCAGATCCGCACGCCGCGCTCCTGGAGCCAGCCGGCGTTGGAGTCCCCGCGCAGGAACCACAGCAGCTCCAGGGCCACCGACTTGAAGTGGACCCGTTTGGTGGTGATCAGCGGGAAGGACTCGCTGAGGTCGAACCGGATCTGGCGTCCGAAGACGCTTCGGGTGCCGGTTCCGGTGCGGTCGGACTTGGCGGTGCCGGTGCGCAGCACGTCAGCCAGCAGGTCCTCATAAGGGGTGGGGATCGGCGAGTTCACGGACCCAGCATACCGGTGCAGGCCAAGCGCACCTGAGGCGTTTCGTCCGCCGTCGCAGTCCGGCTGATGGCCGGCTCGCAGCGGCTGCCGGTCACCGCGTCCGGCGGCTCAGGAGAACGTGGCCTGCTGGGAGCGGTACTCCGGGTAGCGGTGCAGATAGGCATCCACATAGGTGCATTCCGAGGCGAAGAGCCGGTCCTCCGCCTTCAGCTGGTCCAGCAGCAGGGTGACCAGGCAGCGGGCGTAGCCCTGACTGCCGTACTGCGGGTGCACGATGGTGTGCTGCAGAAGTGTGACCTCCTGGCCGCGAAGCGTCTCGGGGGTGAACCCGATGAACCCGATGAAGGTGCGCCGGCCATTGATGGTGTCCCAGAGCTCCGCACGGCCTCGGTCCTCGTCGATGTTGAGCTCGGCGGTGGGATGAACGTTCTTCGGCGCACTCATGGACTGAGAGTACCGTCACAGTCCGTGATTGTCAGTCCTGGCGGCCGAGCCGGCGAGGCTCAGTCCTCGAAGGGCTCGTAGACCTCGATCGAGACGATCTCCCCGCCGCGGTCCATGGCCTGCTGAGCCACCAGCACGGCGCCGGGGCGCAGGTAGGGGTCCTCATCCGGGATGGCCTCCAGCAGCGCCCGGTCCTGGAGCCAGCCGCTGGTGGTCTCGAGGATCAGCGGCAGCACCGGGCGGTGGCTGCAGATCAGGGTGGGCAGCAGCAGCTCCAGGGCCCGTCGGACCCGAGCCTGGGTGCGCTCCGGGTGGACCTCGGCGCGCTTCTCGGTGAGCGACTTCCGGTAGGTGGCGCGGTTGCGGTGGGCCTTCACATAGGGAGCGATGGTCTCCGCGCAGCGCCGCCACGGACTGGATTCCAGGTGTCGGGGTCGCCAGCAGATGAGCAGCCGTTCCACGGCCCGGGCCTGCCGCTTGCCGGTCGCGGCGAGCGGACGCTCCGACTCGGCACGCGACCAGGAGGACCGCGGCTTGGCCTTGGCATGGCGCAGCACGATGAAGGGCAGGGTGTGCAGGCGCCGATCCTCGTGGAGCCGTTCGAGCTCGTCCAGCGGCAGCACGTCGCCCGGATTGCTCAGCAGCTCCCGGGCCCGGGCCACGCTGACCCACGCGGTCTCGTCGACCTCGTCACCATCGGGCACCGGAGTGCCCTCGGAGACCTGCGCGGCCCAGTACCAGACGGCCTTGTCCTTGCCGCCGTTGCCGTTCTTGGCGCCGCGGGCCTTGCCCACGCAGTAGCGGGTGATCGGCAGCGGCATGCCGAGCCGGACCTTCAGCCCGATCTCCTCGCGGACCTCTCGGACCGCGCACTCCGGGAGGGTCTCGCCCTCATCGAGCTTCCCCTTGGGGAAGGACCAGTCGTCATAGCGCGGCCGGTGGATCACCAGCACTTCAAGCTCGGAGCGGCGCAGGCGCCAGCACAGGGCGCCGGCGGCGAGTATCTCGGCGTCGAGCCCGTCATCGGAGACCGTGACAGTTCTGCGGCGGGGGACCTTGCTCATGGTCTCGGGGGAGCTCACGAGAGACCAAGATATCAGGCTGGTTCCGCCGCGGCCTCCACGGTCGGGGCGTACATCGTGTCCGCGTCCCACTTGGTGAAACCGAGCTTCTTGTAGAGCTTCACGGCGGCGGCGTTGTCGGCGTCCACGTAGAGCATGATGGCGGCGAGTCCCGCCCGGTGCAGATGCTCGATCCCCGCCAGGGTCAGACTGCGACCCAGTCCTCGACCCTGGGCCTCGGGCACCACGCCGACCACATAGACCTCACCGAGCTCCGGGTCCGCGACCTTGGTCCAGTGGAAGCCGAGCAGCGTCTCGCCCTCCCAGGCCAGCAGGAACCCCTCCGGGTCGAACCAGTCCTCGGCCATGCGGTCATGCAGGTCTTCCAGGGTCAGCCGTCCCTGTTCGGGGTGATCGGCGAAGGCCGAGGCGTTCGCGCTCAGCCAGGCCTGATCATCCACGCCGGGTCGGAAGGCGCGGATCGAGACGGTCTCCGGCAGCTGGGGAGCAGGCGCCTCATCGAGGTCGGTCAGGCGCATCCGCCAGAGCTCACGCACCGGCGCCCAGCCGAAGCGACGGGCCAGGCGGGCGGCCGCGTCGTGCTCCCCGTGGGCCCAGGCGCGCTGCACCCGGCCCGACTCGGGGGAGGGGGCGGCCTCGGTGAGCGCCTCGACCAGGGCGGCGCCGATCCCGCGCTGTCGGCAGTCCGGACGGACCACCATCTCCAGCACGTCCGGGACCCCGGTCTCACCTTCGACGACGACGCCGGCCCCGGCAAGCAGCCGCGAGTCCGGCCGCGCGTCGGTCCAGGCATAGACGATGCGCAGCGGAATGCGCCCCTGCGCCTGAACATCAGCGGCATCATCGGACTCGCTGGCATCAGCGGCATCGGACCGGGTGCCGGCCTCGGTCGCCCGCCGGTCCGCCGCTCGGTGCAGCTCGATGAGGGTCTGCTCGGAGAACGGCGGATTTGCGTCGGCCTCGGTGGCCACGGCGGCCAGCTCGAGCAGCGCGTGGTGCAGATCCGCGTCGGGTGCGCCTTCGCTGAGCTCGACGACCGCTGGGTCGATGCCTTCTGGGGTGACGTCGCCTGGGTTCATGGGCTCACTGTATCGGAGCTGAACCCTTGGGGTCACCGGCTCAGGCGGCGTCCGCGCCGTCGTCCTCTCGGTCGCCCTCCGGGGGGTCCACGGTGTCGGTTCCGCTGATCACCAGGCGGTATCCCACATTGCGCACCGTCCCGATCAGGGACTCGTGGTCGGGTCCGAGCTTCGCGCGCAGGCGTCGGATGTGCACGTCCACGGTGCGGGTGCCGCCGAAGTAGTCATAGCCCCAGACATCGTGGAGCAGCCGGTCCCGGGTGAAGACCTGGCCCGGGTGCAGAGCCAGGTGCTTGAGCAGCTCGAACTCCTTATAGGTCAGGTTCAGCAGACGCCCGTTGATCGTGGCCATATAGGTGGTCTCGTCGATGGTGATGCCCCCGGCGCGGATCTCCCCCACCGGGGTCTCCTCCACGGTCTCCACCGCAGCCAGTCGGATCCGGGCGTCGATCTCGCCGGGGCTGGCCTCGCCGAGGATGAAGTCATCGGCCTGCCAGGACTCGTTCAGCGTGGCCAGCCCGGCCTCGGTGACGATGACCAGCACCGGGGAGAGCATGGAGGACTTCACCAGCTGACACAGCGAGCGGGCGTGGGCGAGCTTGCTGCGCGCATCGATCAGCGTCACATCCACATTGGGGGCACGCACGATCGAGGAGGCCTCCGCGGGGAAGCTGCGAATGCGGTGCGTGAGCAGCTCCAGGGACGGAAGCGCGTCGTCCGGGGTGTCTGAGAGCAGCAGAACTTGAGCCATCCATGACTCCTTCCCCTTGGGTCACTGTCTTGTCCGGGTCCCGCAGGGTCTTCAACGGTGATTGCGGTCTTCAACGCCAGGTATTTCACAATGTGAAAACGCGATTCAGCGATCTGCCGTTGAGTATATGCGACGTGTGAAGCGCCGCCCCCTAGGATGGCCTGTTGTGAAGTACATCCCAGTGGCAGCCTCCGCCCTGCTCGCAGCCATGGCGCTCGCTCTGGCCTCCTGGGCCGGAGCCCTCGCGATGACCCTGGTGGTCTGCGGACTCTCGATCCTGATCGCCCTGGGATGGCCCCAGCTGATGGGCGTCTCCGCTCGGCGCTCGCTCTCAGCGGTGATCGCCGGCGCCGGCGTGATTTCGGCCCTCGGTGCCGGGGTCGTCGGCTCCGCGAGTGATCTGTTCTTCTGGTCCTCGGTGGCACTGGCCTTCGGGGTCATGAGCGTCTTTTTGATCCAGGTCCTGCGCGGCACCGGCAGGCCGCACCGCCTGGAGTCCACCATCGGCGCCTGTGCCGGCGTGCTGATCGCCACCACCGGGGCCGGGTGGGTGGCCGGGCTGCGCTACCCGGTGGAGCTCGCCGAGGCCTCCGGGGCAGAGGGTGCCCGAGGGCTGCTGGCGGTGCGGGGACTGCTCTTCGAGGACACCGCGCTGCTTGCGGTCACCGGCGCCTCCGGGGAGCTCGCAGTGGTGACGCTGGCCGCGGGCACTCTGATCGTGGCGACCCTGCTCGCCGTGATCCCGCTGCCGAACATGTGGGCGATGCTGCTGGTGGTGGTGGGAAGCACCGCGGCCGCCCTGGGCATGACCCTGGCCTGGGGCGAGCTCACCCTGCTCTTCGCCGGGACGCTGGGCCTGATCGCGGGGCTGCTGCTCGGGTCCTTCCGCCGGTTCCTGATCACCCAGGGGCCGCCGCAGGGGGTCCTCTCCGGAATCGCGGTCGGCGCGGCACCGATCGCGGCCATGGGAGCGCTGACCTACTTCACGGAGCGTCTTCTGCTGGTGTGAAGTTGTACACTTCCCCCATGAACTTCGCATTGCAGAACGTGTCACTGCTGGCACTGGAGATCTTCTTCATCGGGCTGCTGGTCCTGGTCACGCTGATGATCGCCGGCATCTCCTGGACCGTCATCTCCCGGCTGTACAAGGGTCAGCGCTGATCCGCCTGCACCGCCGCCCGAAAACGGCCCGTCCGGGCCTCGTCCACCGCGCGCCCAGGAGCTGAGCCGATGGCCCCGATGGAGCTTCCCACCGACCTGACCCCGGAGCTGGCTCCGCTGTACTGGCTGCTCGGCAGCTGGCGCGGCCAGGGCCGTCTCGGCTCGGGGGAGCAGGATGATCCGATCTTCACCCAGGACGTCACGTTCCGTGACACCGGGCTGGAGTTCGTGGAGTACCGCGCGGAGACCTGGCTCTCCGATGAGGCCGGGGCATGTCTGCGCCCGCTCTCCGTGGAATCCGGATTCTGGTCCCTGGACCGTGCCCGCACCGACGCCGACGTCGGACCGGGCCTGGAGCCGGCCGATGTGGTGCCGGCGTATAAGAGCGCGGCCGAGGTCGACCAGCTCGCCGAGTCAGACGGGTCCTTCGCGATCACCGCCACCATCGCCCATCCTGGCAGCATCGCAGAGCTCTACTACGGCAAGATCAAGGGACCGCAGCTGCATCTGGCCACGGACGCCGTGATGCGCGGAGAGCACGCCGCGGAATACCCGGGCGCCTCCCGGATGTTCGGACTGGTGAACAGCCAGCTGTTCTGGCGCTGGGACCTGCGCGCAGCCGGCGGTGAGATGGTCCCGCACGCCTCGGCGATCCTGGACCGCACCGCCTCCGCCGAAGAGGTCAGCGCCACGCGCACCGCCTGAGCTCCACTCGCACCTGCCCCCGGCAGGCCTCGCGCGCGGTGCGCCCCGCGCACCCGCCGCACCGATGAAGGAGTCCGCCCGTGGAAGAGCATTCGAAGTCGCCCCTGTTAGCGCGTTCCGGCGCCGTCCCCGAGGCCGGCGATGACGCCCCGGTCGCCGCGCACTACGGAGACCCCACCCGGGAGCAGCGCGCGCTGGCCCGCGGCGCCGGCGTCGTGGACCTCTCCCATCGCAGCGTGGTCACGGTCACCGGACCGGACCGGCTGAGCTGGTTGACCACGCTGTCCTCCCAGCAGATCGCCGGGCTGGCCCCGGGGGAGTCCACCGAGCTGCTGCTGCTGGACATCTCTGGGCGCATCGAACATGATGCCGCCGTGGTCGACGACGGCGAGACCGTCTGGCTGATCACCGAGAACTCCCACGGCGCCGAGCTGGCCCTGTGGCTGGACTCGATGAAGTTCATGCTCCGGGTGGAGATCACCGACCGCACCGCGGACTATGCCGTGCTCGGATCCACTGCGCCGCTGCCGGCTCCGGCCGACGCCGAGCTCGCCGTCGCCTGGGAGGACCCGTGGCCGAAGCTGGGCCCCGGCGCCTCCAGCTACGCCCAGGTCGCCGAAGAGGAGCATCCCGGCGTCGACTGGTCCTGGTGGCTGAGCGTGGTTCCGCGCACGGGGCTGCACGGCGTGGTGGAGCAGCTGGAGCAGGCGGGGTGGACCCTGGCCGGGACCATGGCGTCCGAGGCGCTGCGTGTCGCTGCCTGGCGGCCTCGGCTGGCCCGTGAGGTGGACGAGAAGACCATCCCGCACGAGCTGGACCTGATCCGCACCGCCGTGCACCTGTCCAAGGGCTGCTATAAGGGTCAGGAGACCGTGGCGCGGGTGCACAACCTGGGACATCCACCGCGCCGCCTGGTCTTCCTGCACCTCGACGGCAGCGAGCACACGCTGCCCGCCGTCGGCTCCGACGTGCTCTCCGCCGGCCCGGAGGCCACTGCGGAGGATCTGGCCCAGGAGCGCCCCGTGGGGAAGGTGACCTCGGTGGCCCGGCATCATGAGATGGGCCCGATCGCGCTCGCACTGGTGAAGCGGAAGGTGGACCCCGCGGTGCAGCTGGTGGTGCGCGACGGCGCGGCCGAGGAGGCGACCTTCTATGCCGCCGCTCAGGAGGTCATCGTCCGCCCGGATGCCGGGCAGGCCGTGGGGCGTCCCCAGGGCGACTTCCTGCGCGGCCAGCGCCGCTGAGCCTGGCCCACGGCCGGGGCTCAGTCCAGGATCACCGTGGTCTGGGTCCCTGCGGAGCTGAACCCCAGCCCGGCGGCGATCCGCAGCGCGGCGAGCGACTCGGTGCCGGCTCGCCACTGCGGTATGAGTCCCTCGGTGAACGCCTCCTCGGCCGCGACGGCGGCCAGCTGCAGCCCGACCCCGCGGCGACGCTGGCCCGGCACGGTGAGCACGCCCAGCTGGGCCAGCATCCCGGCCCAGATCTCGCGTCCGGCGGCGCCGAGGCTGACCCCTGTGTCCTCGTCGACCAGGGCGGCCATCCAGGGCGCCGCCCCGATCCCAGAGGCCTGGACGTCATCGGCCGGTGAGGCTGCGATCGCCGCCTGCACCGCCTCCGGCTCGAAGGAGATCGCGCCGCGCTGGGCGGCGGTCAGGATCGGCGGCTCCTCGGCGTAGAGCAGCTGGGCTGCACCGAGGCTGCGCGCACCGGCGGCACAGCGGCGCGCCAGCGCGAGCAGGCTGCGCTCATCAGCGAGCTCGGCATCGGCGAGCCGGCGTGCCTGGTGCAGCACCTCGCTCGGTGCGCTGAGCACCGTGTGGTCGAAGAGTCGCAGGAAGCTCACCGGGGATCCCGCGGGGGTGCTGAGCTCATGCCGGGAGCCCGGGCCGAGCAGATCCTTGTCGCCGAGGCCGAGCCTGCGGGCCCAGGACAGCGCGATGATGCTGCGGGTGTGCTCCGCGAGGCCGCCGCCCGGTGCTTCCTCAGCGGCCAAAGAGAATCTGAGCCTCTTCGTAGCGCTCGGGCGGCACGGTCTTGAGCCCGTCCAGCGCCTCGGCGAGATCGACCTTGACGATCTCGGTGCCGCGCAGTGCGGCCATATGACCCCAGGCCTGCTCATGCACCAGATCCAGGGCACGGATGCCGAACCGGGTGGCGAGCACCCGGTCATAGCCGGTGGGGTTGCCGCCGCGCTGGATGTGGCCCAGGGTCGTGTGGCGGGACTCGATCCCGGTCTTGGTCTCGATCTGGTGGGTCACCCACTCCCCGATGCCGCCCAGCCGTGGGCGTCCGTCGGACTCCTCGCCCTTGCCCGCAAGCGCGGACTCGGCGTCCTCGGGGATGAAGCCCTCCGCGACGACCACCAGCGGTGAGCGTCCGCGCGAGTGCACCTGCTCCACCCATTCACACACCTGATCCATGGAGACCTTGTGCTCCGGGATCAGGATCGCGTGGGCGCCGGCGGCCATGCCGGAGTGCAGCGCGATCCAACCCACGTGGCGGCCCATGACCTCGGCGACCATGCACCGGTGATGGGACTCCCCGGTGGTGCGCAGCCGATCCATCGCGTCGGTGGCGATGGAGATCGCAGTGTCGAATCCGAAGGTGTAGTCAGTGGCCTTGAGATCGTTGTCGATGGTCTTGGGCACGCCCACCACCGGGATTCCGTCCTCGGCGAGCCGCTTGGCGCCGGCCAGGGTGCCCTCGCCGCCGATGGCGATGACGGCGTCGATGTCATGGCGCTTGAGCTGCTTGGCGATGCTCTGCGGCCCGCCGCCCGGGTGGTTGTACGGGTGGGTGCGTGAGGTGCCGAGGATGGTGCCGCCCTCGCGGGAGAGTCCGCGCACCGACTGCCGGGGAAGATCGATGTAGTCCCCCTCGATGAGTCCTCGCCAACCGCCTTTGAAGCCGACGAACTCGTCGCCGTAGCTCTTGATGCCGTGCAGCACGGCGGAGCGGATGACAGCGTTCAGGCCGGGGCAGTCGCCGCCGGAGGTGAGCAGTCCGATGCGCATGGTGATTCAGCTCGTCCCTTCATGGATTTCAGGAAAAATCTCAGGCCTGACGTCCTCGGCAGGTTGCTGCGGCTCAGTCTATGGGGTCCGGCGGCGCGTGGGTCATCCCCCGAGCAGGTCCTTCAGCCGACTCATCCCGGTGGCCAGGTCCTCATCCCCCAGGGCGTAGGAGAGCCGCAGGAACCCGCTGGGGCCGAAGGCCTCACCCGGGACGACGGCGACCTTGACCTCCTCCAGGATCACCTCGGCCAGCTCCGCCGAGGTCTGCGGGGTGCGACCGGCGACCTCGCGGCCCAGCGCTCCCCGGACATCGACGTAGGCGTAGAAGGCGCCCTCGGGGGTGGGGCAGGAGAACCCTGGGATGGCGTTGAGCCCGGTGACGATCGCGCGGCGTCGTCGGTCGAAGGCGGTCTTCATCTCCACCACCGCGTCCAGCGGGCCCTGGACCGCGGCCAGCGCCGCCATCTGCGAGACGTTGGCGACGTTGCTGGTGGCGTGGGACTGCAGGTTCGCGGCGGCCTTGATGATGTCGCTGGGGCCGACCATCCAGCCCACCCGCCAGCCGGTCATCGCGTAGGTCTTGGCGACCCCGTTGAGGATGAGCACCTGATCGGCGAGCTCCTCGAGCGAGGCGATCGAGGTGAACTCGGCCTCGTCGTAGGTGAGGTGTTCATAGATCTCATCGGTGACCACCCACAGGCCCTTCTCCGCCGCCCAGCGGCCGATCTCGCGGACCTCCTCGGCGGAGTAGACCGCGCCGGTGGGGTTGGAGGGAGAGACGAAGACCAGCACCTTGCTGGCCGGGGTCAGGGTCTGCTCGAGCTGCTCGAGGGTCACCTTGTATCCCTGCTCGGGTCCGGCGAAGACCTCCACCGGCACGCCGCCGGCGAGCTTGATCGCCTCCGGGTAGGTGGTCCAGAAGGGTGCCGGGAGGATCACCTCATCACCGGGGTTCAGCAAGGTGGCGAAGGTGTTGTACACCGCCTGCTTCCCGCCGTTGGTGATCAGCACGTTCCCTGACTCGAGCGCCTTGCCCTGGATCCGGTAGCCCGAGTCCCGGGTGGTCTTCTCCGCCACCGCGGCGCGCAGCTCGGGCAGGCCTGCCGCGGGGGAGTAGCGGTGGAAGCGCGGGTTCAGCGCCGCCTCGCGAGCCGCCTGGACGATATAGTCCGGGGTGGGGAAGTCCGGCTCACCCGCGCCGAAGCCGATGACATCTTCACCCGCGGCCTTCAGGGCCTTGGCCTTGGCGTCCACCGCGAGGGTGGCGGACTCGGCGATGGAGCCGATGCGATCGGAGATGCGGGAGCTCGGAGCAGTCATGTCTGAGGGATCCTTTCGGGATTCATGGACTGTTTCCAGCCTACCGGTTTGTCCTGCGCCGGGCCGAGGGCGTAAAGTGGTCGTTCGGTGTCTCAGGCGCCCCGATCGATCGTGCCCCGAAACCGGACTTCCGGTCCTCGGTGCGGTAGCGTGACGGAAGCTGAAGAGTCCCCTAGGGCAGTGGCGCAATTGGTAGCGCAACGGTCTCCAAAACCGTAGGTTGCAGGTTCGAGTCCTGTCTGCCCTGCTAGGCATCCGCCTTAACCGTGAACAGATGGAGTCTTCGTGTCCCAGTCGCCTTCGACGCCAGATCAGGGCTCCACGCCCGCCGGTGGCGATGCGAAGGGCCCGTTCGGGAAGCTGTGGCTGTTCCTCCGCCAGGTCATCGACGAACTCCGCAAGGTGGTCGTCCCGACCCGTCGAGAGCTGACCAACTACACGCTGGTCGTGTTGGTCTTCGTGGTCATCGTGATCGGGATCGTCACCGGCTTCGACGCCGTCTTCAGCCGGGGCGCCGAGGCGCTCTTCGGCTCCACCGGAGGTGGCGTGGAGCAGCCCGCCGCGCCGCCGGCCGGAGTCGAGGACTGAGCAGGGCTCACCAGATGACCATGATGTGATGCCGCAGCCGGGGCATCCACCACGTGAACGAGAGCTCGCCGTGCGTCGGTGAGCACCACGGAAAGCAGGAGAACAGTGTCTGAACAGGATCTTTCGCAGCAGACCGAAGAGGTCGACGCCGCCCAGGATGCCGCCGCCGAAGCAGCAGCGGACACCGAGGACGCCTCAGCCGCTGTCGAGACGGCCGAGCAGACCGACGCCCCGAGCGAGGATGCGGCGCAGGACGCCGGGACCGGAGACGAGTCTGAGGCAGAGACTGACGCCGAGGCCACGTCTGAGGCTGACGCCGAGGTGCCCGAGGAGGAGAAGTCCTACGAGGAGCGCGCCGCCGCGCTGAAGTCGAAGCTGCGCCGCCAGCTCGGTGACTGGTACGTGGTGCACACCTACGCCGGCTACGAGAAGCGGGTGAAGTCCAACCTGGAGACCCGCATCCAGACCCAGGACATGGAAGACCACATCTTCGAGATCGAGGTCCCCATGGAAGAGGTCGTGGAGATCAAGGGCACCCAGCGCAAGGTCGTCAGCCGGGTGCGGATCCCCGGCTACGTGATCGTGCGCATGGAGCTCACCGACGCCTCCTGGGGCGTGGTGCGCCACACCCCAGGTGTCACCGGATTCGTCGGCAACGCCCACGACCCGCACCCGTTGAGCTCCGACGAGGTCTTCGACATGCTCTCGGATCACCTGCTGGGCAAGCCCGATGCACCCAAGCAGGGCGTTGGCGAGGACGGGGCCCCCGCAGCGGCGGCCTCCGACATCAAGGTGGACTTCGAGATCGGGGAGTCGGTCACCGTCACTGACGGCCCGTTCGCCACCCTCCCGGCGTCGATCTCGGAGATCCATGCAGACTCGCGTCAGCTGGTGGTGCTCGTCTCGATCTTCGAGCGCGAGACCCCGGTGACGCTGAACTTCAACCAGGTCGAGAAGATCTACTGATGTTCCTCGCAGGTGCGCACCGACGACGTCGTCGGAGCGCACCGTGTGAGACCTAGAGACTTTCGGTGCCGCAGGTGGCTTTGGCCGGCGGCGCCGAACCGGTCATCACGCCATGATGGCCACCCCCCTGCGTCACGCTCCTGTGGCACAGGGACACCAGGTGAGGGTTCGACGCCGTGCCGCTTCTCGGCACGGAGGGCAGAACCCGCCACGCATGAAAAGGACGCTGAACATGGCCCCGAAGAAGAAAGTCTCCGGCCTGATCAAGCTGCAGATCAACGCAGGCGCCGCTAACCCGGCCCCGCCGATCGGTCCCGCACTCGGTCAGCACGGTGTCAACATCATGGAGTTCTGCAAGGCTTACAACGCCGCGACTGAGTCCCAGCGCGGCAATGTGATCCCTGTGGAGATCACGGTCTACGAGGACCGCTCCTTCACCTTCGTCACCAAGACCCCGCCGGCCGCCGAGCTGATCAAGAAGGCAGCAGGCGTGGCCAAGGGCTCAGGCGTGCCGCACACCGAGAAGGTCGGCAAGCTCAGCCAGTCACAGGTCGAAGAGATCGCTCAGACCAAGATGGAGGACCTCAACGCGAACGACCTCGCCTCGGCCTCCAAGATCGTCGCCGGAACTGCCCGCTCCATGGGCATCACGGTCGAAGGCTGAACCGGGCTCACGCCCATCATCAACTGACAAACAGTCCGGCCCAGAGCCGGACGGTGGGAAGGGTCGAGCGCGACCCGCGTACCACGACTGCTAAGGAGAACAACGCAGATGGCAAAGCGCAGCAAAGCTTATGAAGCAGCGGCACAGAAGGTCAACGAGGACGCCCTGTACTCCCCGGCCGAGGCAGTAGCCCTGGCCAAGGAGATCAACCCCTCCAAGACCGACAGCACCGTGGAGGTCGCGATGCGCCTCTCGGTGGATCCGCGCAAGGCGGACCAGATGGTCCGCGGCACGGTCATCCTGCCCCACGGCACCGGCAAGACCGCCCGTGTGGTCGTCTTCACCCAGGGTGACAACATCGCCAAGGCCGAAGAGGCCGGGGCCGACCACGTCGGCGGCGATGAGCTGATCGCCAAGGTCGCTGACGGCTGGACCGATTTCGACGCCGCCGTCGCGTCCCCGGACATGATGGGCAAGGTCGGTCGCCTGGGCAAGGTGCTCGGTCCCCGCAACCTGATGCCGAACCCGAAGACCGGCACCGTGACCCCGGACGTGGCCAAGGCGGTCAACGAGCTCAAGGGCGGCAAGATCACGTTCCGCGTGGACAAGCACGCCAACCTGCACTTCATCGTGGGCAAGACCAGCTTCGATGCCAAGGCGCTGGCGGAGAACTATGCCGCTGCCCTGGAGGAGATCCTTCGGCTGAAGCCCTCGGCGTCCAAGGGTCGCTACATCTCCAAGGCCACCGTGACCACGACCTTCGGCCCCGGCATCCCCGTGGACCCGAACGTCACCAAGGTGATCGCTGACTGATACCAGCTCCTGGTGCAGCAGCTCAGAAGGCCCTCGACCTCGGACGGGGGCCTTCTGCTGTTCCTGCGTTGCGGGTGCCCGGATCCCCGTGTAGAGTAAGGGCTGACCAAAGACCGCCGGTCGTTGTTTTCGTGCGCAGATCATTGGCTGATCTGCGCGGTCAGCAGATACCAAGTCTGTGATGCGATGCAACGTAAAGACCCTAATCGGGCGACCTGCGCAGGACACGTTCAGCTCTCCTTGTATCACGCCGTCCGCGATCATTCGCGGCCAGCCTGCTCGTCGGAGATATGCCCCGTGCCTTGCGCAGCGGGGCATTTTTTATGCCCGGCCCGAAGCAGGTGACCGGCTTACATGATCGGAAGGAGTGCCATGGCGAATCCTGAGAAGGCTGCCGCCGTCGATGAGCTGAAGGAACTCTTCAACGCATCGACTGCCGCAGTGCTCACGGAATACCGCGGCCTCTCCGTGGGCCAGCTGCAGACACTGCGCCGGTCCGTGCGAGAGAACGCACACTACGCTGTGGTGAAGAACACGCTCACCGAGATTGCGGCCCGGGAAGTCGGCATCGACGCCTTTGAAGGCAAGATGTCCGGACCCTCTGCAATCGCCTTCGTCCACGGTGACCCCGTGGATGTGGCCAAGGCGCTGCGTGACTTCGCCAAGAGCAACCCTGAGCTCATCGTCAAGGGCGGCTACATGGATGGCGTCGCCCTCGATGAGGCAGGTATGAAGAAGCTCGCGGATCTTGAATCCCGTGAGGTTCTGCTCAGCAAGATGGCTGGTGCCCTCATCGGCGTCCAGTCCAAGGCTGCTGCGCTGTTCCAGGCGCCGCTGTCCAAGGCCGTTCGCACGGTCGAGGCGCTGCGCGAGAAGCAGGAAGCTGCCTGAGCTCGAGCTCACCACAGATCCGCAAGCAACACCCCTAAACATTGAAGAAGGAGCGCCCCCATGGCGAAGATGAGCAACGAAGAACTGATCGAACAGTTCAAGGACATGTCCCTGATCGAGCTCTCCGAGTTCGTCAAGGTCTTCGAGGAGACCTTCGACGTCACCGCAGCTGCCCCCGTGGCAGCAGCAGCTGCTCCGGCAGCCGGCGCAGCTGAGGAAGCTGAAGAGCAGACCGAGTTCGACGTCGTCCTGGAGTCCGCAGGCGAGAAGAAGATCGGCGTCATCAAGGAGGTGCGCGGTCTGACCTCCCTGGGTCTGAAGGAGGCCAAGGACCTGGTCGACAGCGCCCCCAAGGCCGTTCTGGAGGGTGTCGACAAGGCAACCGCCGACAAGGCCAAGGAGACCCTGGAAGGCGCAGGCGCCACCGTCACCCTCAAGTGATCGGTGCGGCTTCAGCCGCTGCCAGGCAGTCTTGACTGCATAGAGAGATCCCCCGGAAGGCTTCCTTCCGGGGGATCTCTCTCTGTGTATCGGGATCTCTCTGTGTCTGAAGATCTCTCTATGTCTGGGGGATCTGCGTCTGGGGGATCTCTGGCTGGCGGGTCAGAGTCGCGTGCCGGGCTTGGGCATCAGCCCGGTCACCACGAGCGCCAGTCCGGCCAGGGCGAAGACCCCGAGCGCCACGATCAGCCAGTCGATGTAGATGCCGAGCACCATGCTCGCCAGCACCCAGAGCGCCAGCGCCATGGCGATGGTCGCGTAGATCACCCCGGCGATGCGCGGTCCGCCGCCGGATCGGGAACCCGCGCGGCCAGATCTCCCCCTCCCCGCCGGCGGGGACTGCGCCTCGGGCACCGCCGGCGAGTGGCTCGGCGCAGCGGTGGCTGCGCTCAGCGCGGCCTGCTGCTCGGCGCGCTCGAACCAGCGGGGGCCGCGCTCGGGCTCCTTCCAGGTGAAGTCGCGCTCGCTCTGGGCGCGCAGCGACTCCGCCAGCAGCTCGTCGACGTCGGCGGGCTCGGCCGGAAGCGGCCTGGTGGGGTGGGTGCCGGCCTCGGGGTCTGGGCGTTCCGGGTTCATCACAGCTCAGCTTCTTCCTGCTCATAGGTGGTGGAGTCATAGATCGTGGTGTTGCCGAAGGCGGAGTTCAGCTCCAGGTGGATCTCGTCCTGGGACTCCTCAGGGCCGATGACCAGATCATCGCCGGAGATCCCGGAGCGCTCGAGGCGCTCATCCTGAGTGAGGATCTCCAGGTTGCTCAACGCCTGGCCGTTGCTGACGATCACCCGCGTCTCATCCGGGACGATCACGGTGGCATTGGAGAAGGCCTGGTTCACCTGGGCGTCCCAGACGACCGGATCGGCCGGGCCGTCCTGCGCGGGAAGCTCGCGCAGGTCCACCGTGGTGTTGGAGAAGACGCTCTGCACCTGAGACTCCGAGGTGCTGTAGTCACCGAACACGTGGTTCGCGCCGCCACCGAATCCGGAAGCCGACTGACCCGCGAAGAGCACGAGCATGACGGCGGTGCTCAGCCCGAGCAGCCCGGGGGTCCCGTGCCGGCCCTGAAGCGCCGCGGTGAAGTGGGTCAGCCCCAGGATCAGCACCAGGCCGGCGGTGGCCGCCAGGGCCACCGTGATGGTGGAGAGCCCGAGGGTCCCGCCCAGCCAGGCGAGGCCCACGATGACCGGCACCGCCAGCATCCCCAGCCCCCAGCTGAGCTGACGACGACGCCGTCGGGCGGCCCGCTCGCGGGGTGAGTCCTGCGTGCGGGACTCGCGGCTCCTGGTGGACACCGAGCTCGCCGGTGTCACAGCGGGGGAGGGGTGACCACCGGCGGTGCCGGCGGCGGAGGCCTGCGCCGTCGGACCTGGAGCCGGGCTGGCAGTCGGTGACTCCTCCTTGGGGTACCAGGCCGGTCTCCCGTCCGCGCGCGGCGGCTTCGAGCTCCCGGCCTCAGCTTTTCCCGGCGCGTCCTGCCCCGAGGTGCCGAAGCGGCCCGGCGCGGACCCTCCGTCGGCACCGGCCGGCGCGGATCCCGCGGTCTGCGCGGCGCCGGAGTTGCGCCGGTGATTGCGGACCATCACGTAGACCAGCCAGGCCACGGCTGCCAGGATGACCAGGTTCAGCAGCACCGCGAGCGGGCCCGCGACGCTGACCGGGGTGAAGATGTTCAGCGCACCGATCACCGCGAGCACCGCACCGCCGATGAAGCCCGAGGTGTAGTCCCCGCGCACCGCCTGCTGGGCATGGATCCTGCCCGCCCGGTCCGGGACGAACATCCAGGCCAGCCCGTAGAGCAGAGCCGCGGGGGAGAAGAAGATGATGAACGCGACGACGCCGAGCCCGCGCACCAGGGCGGCGTCCCATCCCACCTTCAGTGAGATTCCTGCAAAGATCCCTCCGAGCCAGCCTTCCTCGGGACGGGTGAGTCCTGTGGTGCGCATCCAGTCGAAGAAGCGGCGGCCTGTCTCAGGCTTCTGATTGTCCATGCCTCCAGTCTCCGCCGGACCCCCCGGTCCCCGCCATGAGGGGGCACCCTGATTGAACCCTGAATCCTGGCTCCAGCGCCCCGGATATGGGGCTTGAGCCATCGAAGTGCGCCGGGGGGCGTGGCAGTATGGAGGATATGGACAGCGCCAGCCCGCCGCCCCCGGCGTCGAAGCGCGCAGGCCCGCAGCGGCTCCCTCTGCTGCGCGCCGCGCAGACCCCCCTGGCGGGGGTGTGCCTGGGCCTGTCCCGGCATCTGGGTGTCTCGGTGACCTCGGTGCGCACCGTGATGATCGGACTCAGCATCGCCGGCGGGATCGGCCTGCTGCTCTACTGCTGGCTATGGATCTTCGTCCCCCGGGAGGACGAGCCGCGCCCCGATGCCGCAGCCCGAGGGCTCAGCGGACCGGCCGTCGAGGGTGACACCTCCGAGGGCGCAGCGAGCACCAGGTCCTGGGGCAGCGCCGCCAGCGGCATCGACCCTGATGCGGAGCCCGTCCAGTACTGGAGCGCCCGGGCACGCGAACTCCTGCACTCGCTGACCAGCTCGCCGCAGGTGCTGCTGGGCGGAGCGCTGCTCGGCGGCGCCGGTCTGATCGCGCTGCAGCTGCTGGGTGCCCAGATCAACTGGTGGCTCATCGGCCCCCCGCTGATCCTCGGCGTCGGGGTGCTGCTCGCCTGGTCCCAGGTCGACGCCATCGGCCCGCGCACCGGGGATCAGGATCCCGATCTGCACGCGCCGACCGCGCGCTCCCGGCAGGCGATCCTCTGGCAGTTCTCCATCGGTGCGCTGTTAGTGATCCTCGCCCTGCTGCTGCTGGCCGGTGGCTTCCTGCCCGCCGCTGACCTGCTGCTGGGCCTGATGGTGGCCGCGATGCTGCTCGCCGGCGTCGCCCTGGTCACCGCTCCCTGGCTGATCCGGCTCTACCGCACCTCCAACAGCGAACGCGCCCGTGCCGCCGCCGAGGCCGAGCGCGCGGACATCGCCGCCCACCTGCACGACTCCGTGCTCCAGACGCTGGCCATGATCCAGAAGCACCGCCATGATCCTGCCGCTGTGGAGCGGCTGGCCAGACGGCAGGAGCGGCAGCTGCGCGGCTGGCTCTACTCCCGGGACAGCCCCGAGACCGGCACCCTGAAGGAGCAGCTGAGCAGCGTCGCCGCCGAGCTGGAGGAGCTGCACCATGACCCCGTGGAGCTGATCGCAGTCGGCGAGTCACGGCGCAGCGATCACCGGGTGCTGGTCGCGGCGGCACGGGAGGGCATCGTCAACGCGCTCAAGCACGCCGGGCCGGCCTCGGTGTACCTGGAGTCCACTCCCGCCGAGGACGCGGTGTTCATCCGTGACCGCGGGGCCGGATTCGACCCTGCGGGGATCGAGTCCGACCGGCTGGGAGTGCGCGAATCGATCATCGGACGGATGCAGCGCGCCGGGGGTTCGGCGCGGATCCGCTCCGGGGAGACCGGCACCGAGGTCCAGCTGCGTATGCCCGTGGCTGTGGCGGGTGGACCGGAGACGCCCGTCGAACCGACGGCCCAGCGAGAGGAGACCCATGGCTGAGCTGGCAGGCGCCACGGAGGCCCCCGCGCTGCGCCGGGTGGTGATCATCGATGACCACGGCATCTTCCGTGCCGGACTGAAGGCCGAGATGTCCGGACGGGTCCAGGTCGTCGGGGAGGGTCACGACGTCGACTCCGCGATCGCCGCCGTCCGCGCCGCGCTGCCAGAGGTGGTGCTCCTCGATGTCCACCTCCCGGGCGGGACCGGCGGGGGAGGGGCCGAGGTCGTGCGTGCCTGCCGAGATCTGCCCCAGGTGCGCTTCCTGGCGATCAGCGTCTCGGACCAGGCCGAGGACGTGGTCTCGGTGATCCGCGCCGGGGCGCGCGGCTACGTCACCAAGACCATCTCCACCACCGAGCTCGCCGCAGCGGTGGAGAGCGTGGCCACCGGAGATGCGGTCTTCTCTCCGCGGCTGGCGGGATTCGTGCTGGATGCCTTCGGCACCGCCGGCGTCGCCGATGTCCGCGACGAGGAGCTCGACCGGCTCTCCGCACGCGAGGTGGAGGTGATGCGGCTGATCGCCCGCGGCTACACCTACCGGGAGATCGCGAGCGAGCTGTTCCTCTCGATCAAGACCGTGGAGACCCACGTCTCGAAGGTGCTGCGCAAGCTCCAGCTCTCCTCACGCCATGAGCTCACCCGCTGGGCGGAGCGCCGCAGGATCGTCTGATCCCTCACCGACCTGGGCGCGCCGTGGATGTGTCGCACCGCACGCCCGGCGGTGCGGGCTGGTACAGTTACTGCCCAGAAAGCCCGGAGGCCCATCTGCAATCTCCGCCGGCCTTCCCGTTCGGCGCCAGGCTCAGCCCTCGCGTCTTTCGCCCCAGCGGCCTTCTCTTGCCCTGGGCTGCCTTCATGGTCTACTCTGTACCTTTGCGCATCTTCTCTACATCAGTGCCTTCAAATAGCGGTGGGCAGTTGAATTTATGCGTGATTCCTACGGAAGCTACGAAGGTCTGTGGAAGGATCCAACTTGGTCGCCTCGAGCACCTCAACGACGCAAACCGCTGCCTCGGCCCGCACTGCTGAATACGCAGGCCGACTCTCATTCGCAAAGATTCACGAACCCCTCGATGTCCCGGAGCTGCTGGCTCTGCAGATCGACTCCTTCGACCGCCTGATCGGCAACGACAGCTGGGCTGCTCGGGTCGAGGAGGCCCGGCAGAAGGGCATCAAGGGCGTTTCCGAAACCTCCGGACTCTCCGACATCTTCGAAGAGATGTCACCGATCGAGGACTTCCAGGGCACCATGTCCCTGAGCTTCTCCGATCCTGAGTTCGCCGACCCCAAGATGCCGGTCGCCGAGTGCAAGGAGCGGGACACCACGTATTCCGCTCCGCTGTACGTCAAGGCCGAGTTCATGAACCACAACACCGGTGAGATCAAGCAGCAGACCGTGTTCATGGGCGATTTCCCGCTCATGACCGATCGCGGCACGTTCATCATCAACGGCACCGAGCGTGTCGTCGTCTCCCAGCTGGTCCGCTCCCCGGGCGCCTACTTCGAGCGCACCCCGGACAAGACCAGCGACAAGGACATCTACACGGCGAAGGTCATCCCCTCCCGCGGTGCCTGGTTCGAGCTCGAGATCGACAAGCGCGACCAGGTCGGCGTGCGTCTGGATCGTCGTCGCAAGCAGCCGGTGACCGCGCTGCTGAAGGCGCTGGGCTGGACCGAGTCCCGGATCCTGGAAGAGTTCGGCGAGTATGACTCGATCCGCGCCACCATGGAGAAGGACGCCTTCGAGACCCAGGCCGACGCGCTGATCGACATCTACCGCAAGCTGCGCCCGGGCGAGCCGCCGACCGTGGAGGCCGCCGAGTCGCTGCTGCGCGGGCTCTACTTCACTCCCAAGCGCTACGACCTCGCCAAGGTGGGCCGCTACAAGCTCAACCGCAAGCTCGGCGTGGACAAGGCCTTCACCGACGCCGACGCCTCGGTGCTCAGCGAGGCCGACATCGTCGCGATGATCCACTACCTCGCCGCGCTGCACGCCGGCAAGGAGACCATCAAGGGGATCCGCGACGCAGAAGAGATCGACGTCCACATCACCGTGGACGACATCGACCACTTCGGCAACCGGCGCATCCGCGCCGTCGGGGAGCTCATCGAGAACCAGGTCCGCACCGGCCTCTCCCGCATGGAGCGTGTGGTCCGCGAGCGGATGACGACTCAGGACGTCGAGGCCATCACGCCGCAGACGCTGATCAACATCCGCCCCGTCGTCGCCTCCATCAAGGAGTTCTTCGGCACCTCGCAGCTCTCGCAGTTCATGGATCAGAACAACCCGCTGGCCGGACTGACGCATAAGCGTCGCCTCTCCGCGCTGGGCCCGGGCGGTCTCTCCCGTGACCGCGCCGGCATGGAGGTCCGTGACGTCCACCCCTCGCACTACGGCCGCATGTGCCCCATCGAGACCCCGGAAGGCCCGAACATCGGCCTGATCGGCTCGCTGGCCACCTACGGACGGATCAACGCGTTCGGCTTCATCGAGACCCCGTACCGCAAGGTCGTGGGCGGTGTGGTCACCGACCAGATCGAGTACCTCACCGCCGATGACGAGCTGGTCTCCCAGATCGCTCAGGCCAACGCGCCGCTGAACGAGGACGGGACCTTCACCGAGGCCACCGTGCTCTGCCGTGGTCGTGCCGATGGCACCGGTGAGCAGGGCGAGCCCGTGCTGACCGTTCCCGAAGAGATCGACTACATGGACGTCTCGCCGCGCCAGATGGTGTCTGTGGCGACCGCCCTGATCCCGTTCCTGGAGCACGACGACGCCAACCGTGCACTCATGGGCGCGAACATGCAGCGTCAGGCTGTGCCGCTGCTGGAGTCGGAGTCCCCGCTGGTGGGCACCGGCATGGAGAAGTTCGCCGCCATCGACGCCGGAGACTCGGTCACCGCCGAGAAGCCCGGCGTGGTCACCCGTGTGGCCGCCGACATGGTCACCGTGCTCAACGACGACGGCACTCAGATCCATTACCCGATCATGAAGTTCCAGCGCTCGAACCAGGGCAACGCCTACAACCAGCGGGTGCGGGTCTCCGAGGGAGATCGCCTGGAGCGCCAGTCGATCATCGCCGACGGACCCTCCACCGAGGCCGGCGAGCTCGCCCTGGGCAAGAACCTGCTGGTGGCGTTCATGTCCTGGGAGGGTCACAACTTCGAGGACGCGATCATCCTCTCGCAGCGGATGATCCAGGACGATGTGCTCACCTCGATCCACATCGAGGAGCACGAGGTCGACGCTCGCGACACCAAGCTCGGTGCCGAGGAGGTCACTCGTGACATCCCCAACGTCTCCGAGGAGATGCTCGCCCAGCTCGACGAGCGCGGCATCATCCACATCGGCGCCGAGGTCTCGGCAGGCGACATCCTGGTCGGTCGCGTCACGCCCAAGGGCGAGACCGAGCTGACCCCTGAGGAGCGGCTGCTGCGCGCGATCTTCGGGGAGAAGTCCCGCGAAGTCCGCGACACCTCGCTGAAGGTGCCCCACGGCGAGTCCGGCACCGTGATCGGTGTCCGGATCTTCGACGCGGAGGACGGCGACGATCTGCCCCCGGGCGTGAACCAGCTGGTGCGCGTCTACGTGGCGCAGAAGCGCAAGATCACCGACGGCGACAAGCTCGCCGGGCGCCACGGCAACAAGGGCGTCATCTCCAGGATCCTTCCTGTGGAGGACATGCCCTTCCTGCCCGACGGCACCCCGGTGGACATCGTGCTGAACCCGCTGGGCGTGCCGGGCCGTATGAACATCGGTCAGGTCATGGAGGTCCACCTCGGATGGGCCGCCAAGCAGGGCTGGAAGATCGAGGGCGAGCCCGAGTGGATCCAGAAGCTGCCGAACCTGCCCCGTGAGACCGGACCCACCAAGGTCTCCACCCCGGTGTTCGACGGCGCCGAGCCGGCCGAGCTCACCGGAATCCTGGAGTCTGTGAACCCGTCACGCGACGGCGAGCAGCTGGTGGGCGCCAACGGCAAGGCGCAGCTCTTCGACGGCCGCTCCGGCGAGCCGTTCCCCGAAGGTGTGGCAGTGGGCTACATGTACATCCTGAAGCTGCACCACCTGGTCGACGACAAGATCCACGCCCGCTCAACCGGACCGTACTCGATGATCACCCAGCAGCCGCTGGGCGGCAAGGCGCAGTTCGGCGGTCAGCGCTTCGGTGAGATGGAGGTCTGGGCCCTGGAGGCCTACGGCTCCGCCTACACGCTGCAGGAGCTGCTGACGATCAAGTCCGATGACATCCACGGTCGTGTGAAGGTCTACGAGGCCATCGTGAAGGGCGAGAACATCCCGGAGCCCGGCGTTCCGGAATCGTTCAAGGTGCTCATCAAGGAGATGCAGTCGCTCTGCCTCAACGTGGAGGTCCTCTCCGCAGACGGCAGCAAGGTCGAGATGCGTGACTCGGAGGAAACCGGGTTCAGCGCTGCGGAGGAGCTTGGCATCGACCTCTCCCGCGCAGAGCCCAGCTCGGTCGAAGAGGTCTGAGGACCTCACCGATGCACCTTCACTCCGTCACGAATCTTTAGAGAAAAGAGAGATACCGGACTATGTCCCAAGAATCCTCATTCGGCACAATGCGTATCGGGCTTGCCACCGGTGACGAAATCCGTGGTTGGTCCTATGGTGAGGTCAAGAAGCCTGAGACCATCAACTACCGCACCCTGAAGCCCGAGAAGGACGGACTCTTCTGCGAGAAGATCTTCGGACCCTCCCGGGATTGGGAGTGCTACTGCGGGAAGTACAAGCGCGTGCGCTTCAAGGGCATCATCTGTGAGCGCTGCGGCGTCGAGGTGACCCGCGCCAAGGTGCGTCGCGAGCGGATGGGCCACATCCAGCTCGCCGCGCCGGTGACCCACATCTGGTACTTCAAGGGCGTTCCCTCGCGCTTGGGCTACCTGCTCGACCTGGCGCCGAAGGACCTCGAGAAGGTCATCTACTTCGCCGCCTACATGATCACCGAGGTCGACACCGACCGTCGCCATGACGACCTGCCGAACCTGCAGGCCGAGATCGACCAGGAGCTCAAGCACCTGGCAGATCAGCGCGACGCCGACATCGCCGCGATCTCCAAGGACCTCGAGGGTGACCTCGAGCGTCTGGAGGGCGAGGGCGCCAAGGCTGCCGAGAAGAAGAAGGCACGTGACACCTCTGATAAGCAGATGTCACAGGTGCGCAAGCGCGCCGACGCCGAGATCGAGCAGCTCGAGCGGGTCTGGGATCGCTTCAAGAACCTCAAGGTCTCCGACCTCGAGGGTGACGAGGCGCTCTTCCGCGAGATGCGCACCCGGTACGGCCAGTACTTCGAAGGCGCCATGGGTGCCGAGGCGATCCAGCGTCGCCTGGCCAGCTACGACATGGAGGCCGAGGCAGAGCGGCTGCGCGAGATCATCGCCACCGGCAAGGGCCAGCGCAAGACGCGTGCCCTGAAGCGGCTGAAGGTGCTCAACGCGTTCCTCTCCACCGGCACCACTCCGCGCGGCATGGTCCTGGAGGCCGTCCCGGTGATCCCACCGGAGATCCGGCCCATGGTCCAGCTCGACGGCGGTCGCTTCGCGACCTCGGATCTGAACGATCTCTACCGTCGCGTGATCAACCGCAACAACCGTCTGAAGCGTCTGCTGGATCTCGGTGCGCCCGAGATCATCGTGAACAACGAGAAGCGGATGCTCCAGGAGTCCGTGGACTCGCTCTTCGACAACGGTCGTCGCGGTCGTCCGGTCACCGGACCGGGCAACCGTCCGCTGAAGTCGCTCTCTGACATGCTCAAGGGCAAGCAGGGTCGCTTCCGGCAGAACCTGCTGGGCAAGCGCGTGGACTACTCGGGCCGTTCGGTCATCGTGGTGGGCCCGCAGCTGCAGCTGCACCAGTGTGGTCTGCCCAAGCAGATGGCGCTGGAGCTGTTCAAGCCCTTCGTGATGAAGCGCCTGGTGGATCTGAACCACGCGCAGAACATCAAGTCGGCCAAGCGCATGGTGGAGCGGCAGCGTCCCCAGGTGTGGGATGTTCTCGAAGAGATCATCACCGAGCACCCGGTGCTGCTCAACCGCGCACCCACGCTGCACCGTCTGGGCATCCAGGCCTTCGAGCCGCAGCTGGTGGAGGGCAAGGCGCTGCAGCTGCACCCGCTGGTCTGCTCGGCGTTCAACGCCGACTTCGACGGCGACCAGATGGCAGTCCACCTCCCGCTCTCACCCGAGGCCCAGGCCGAGGCGCGCATCCTGATGCTCTCCTCGAACAACATCCTGAAGCCCTCGGACGGACGCCCGGTGGCGCTGCCCTCGCAGGACATGATCATCGGTCTGCATCACCTGACCACTCAGCGCGAGGACGAGACCGGCGCAGGCCGTGCCTTCTCCTCCATCGGTGAGGCTCAGATGGCCTTTGACCTGCGGGAGCTGCACATCAACGCGCCCGTGAAGATCACCGTGGAGGGCTATACCCCTTCGGCGGCGGTCCCGGCCCCTGAGGGCTGGGAGCCGGGCACTCCGGCCACGCTGACCACCACGATGGGCAAGGTGCTCTTCAACCAGCTGCTGCCGGAGGGCTACCCCTGGCAGGACTCGGTGGCGGACAAGGGCCAGCTCTCGACCCTGATCAACGATCTGGCCGAGCGCTACCCGAACATCGTCACCGCGCGCACCCTGGACAACCTCAAGGACGCCGGCTTCTACTGGTCCACCCGTTCGGGTGTCACCGTCGCGATCTCCGACGTGACCTCGAACATGGACAAGAAGAAGATCATGGACGTCTACGAGGACCAGGCCGCGAAGGTCCAGTCCCAGTACGACATGGGTCTGATCGGCGACGACGAGCGCCACTCCGAGCTGGTCGAGATCTGGACCAAGGCCACCGACGAGGTGGCCGCAGCGATGCAGGCCGGCATGGATGAGCACAACAACATCAACCGGATGGTCACCTCCGGTGCCCGAGGCAACTGGCTTCAGGTCCGGCAGATCGCGGGCATCCGTGGTCTGGTGACCAACCCGAAGGGTGAGATCATCCCGCGTCCGATCAAGTCCTCCTACCGGGAGGGCCTCTCGGTCCTGGAGTACTTCATCGCCACCCACGGCGCCCGCAAGGGCCTGGCGGACACGGCGTTGAAGACGGCGAACTCGGGTTACCTGACCCGTCGTCTGGTCGATGTCTCGCAGGACGTCATCGTGCGTGAGGCGGACTGCGGGACCTCCCGCGGGCTGACCGTCACCATCGCGGTGGCCGATGACTCCGGTGAGCTGAAGCTGCATGAAGAGGTCGAGAACTCCGCCTATGCGCGGACGCTCGCCGTCGACGTCAGCGACGCCAAGGGCAACCTGCTCGCAGAGGCAGGCTCCGACGTCGGGGACGTGCTGATCGACGAGCTCTTCGCCGCCGGGATCAGCGAGATCAAGATCCGCTCCGTGCTCACCTGTGAGTCCGCCGTGGGTACTTGTACTCGCTGCTACGGACGCTCGCTGGCCACCGGGCAGACCGTGGACATCGGTGAGGCGGTGGGCATCATCGCCGCACAGTCCATCGGTGAGCCGGGCACCCAGCTGACCATGCGTACCTTCCACACCGGCGGCATCGCCTCCGCGGACGACATCACGCAGGGTCTGCCCCGTATCCAGGAGCTCTTCGAGGCCCGCACCCCCAAGGGTGTGGCGCCGATCGCGGAGGTCGCTGGTCGGGTGCACCTGGACGATTCCGAGAAGCAGCTCCGCCTGGTGCTGACTCCGGATGACGGTTCCGAGGAGCACGCCTACCCGATCCTGCGTCGTGCGCGTCTGCTGGTCTCTGACGGTGAAGCCGTCGAGGTCGGTCAGCAGCTGGTCGCAGGTGCCGTGGATCCCAAGCAGGTGCTTCGTGTGCTCGGCCCCCGGGCCGCGCAGAAGTTCCTGGTCTCCGAGGTCCAGGACGTCTACCAGTCCCAGGGTGTGGGCATCCACGACAAGCACGTGGAGGTCATCGTCCGGCAGATGCTGCGCCGGATCACCGTCATCGACTCCGGTGGCACCGATCTGCTCCCGGGCGAGCTTGCCGACCGGTTCCGCTTCACCGCGGCCAACCGCAAGGCAGTCGCCGAGGGTGCGCAGCCGGCCTCGGGGCGCGATGAGCTGATGGGCATCACCAAGGCCTCGCTGGCCACGGATTCCTGGCTCTCGGCGGCCTCCTTCCAGGAGACCACCCGGGTGCTCACCCAGGCGGCGATGGAAGGCAAGTCCGACCCGCTGCTGGGCCTGAAGGAGAACGTGATCATCGGCAAGCTGATCCCGGCCGGCACCGGTCTGGACCGGTACACCCAGTCCACGGTGGAGCCGACCGAGGAGGCCAAGGCCAGCCTGTTCACCGGCCCGAGCCTCTACGGCTCGAGCTTCGACTACGCAGGAGCCGAGGGCGACGGCGAGTTCCATGCCATCCCGCTCGACGACTACAACACCGATGTCGACTTCCGCTGAGCGAAGCTGACATCTGAGGTCGCACGGATCCGCAGGTCGGGGTCCGGCGGCTGAGGTTCACGAAGAGGTCCGGGGGAGCGATGCTCGCCCGGACCTCTTCGGCGTCTCGGGGCGCGTTCGCGCTCCGAGGGTGCACCTGGTAGTGTTAACCTGATTGTTTCTGATGTGGCAGAGGGACTCGGTCCGGGTTGCGGGGAAGGTGCGCAACACATGCCACATTTTTGCACGCCTGGGGACCAGAGCCCGCGGACAGTGTATAGAACTCTCGACCGCGGGCAGACCTCAGGCTCTGCTTCCCTCACTACACGTACGGAGAACGCATAGTGCCTACTATCCAGCAGCTTGTGCGCAAGGGGCGTCATCCCAAGCGCACCAAGAACAACACCCCTGCCCTGCAGGGCAGCCCGATGCGTCGTGGCGTGTGCACCCGTGTGTACACCACGACCCCGAAGAAGCCGAACTCCGCTCTGCGCAAGGTCGCCCGTGTGCGCCTGGGCGGCGGCGTCGAAGTCACCGCCTACATCCCGGGCGAGGGTCACAACCTGCAGGAGCACTCGATCGTGCTCGTGCGCGGCGGTCGTGTGAAGGACCTTCCCGGCGTCCGCTACAAGATCGTCCGCGGCGCCCTCGACACCCAGGGTGTCAAGGGTCGCGGTCAGGCTCGCTCCCGCTACGGCGCGAAGAAGGAGAAGAAGTAATGCCTCGTAAGGGACCCGCACCCAAGCGCCCTCTCGTCCAGGATCCGGTCCATGGATCCCCGCTGGTCACCCAGCTGATCAACAAGGTCCTGGTCGACGGCAAGAAGTCCACTGCAGAGCGCATCGTCTACGGCGCGCTCGATGGTGTCGCGAAGAAGTCCGGTGAGGACTCCGTGACGATCCTGAAGAAGGCCATGGACAACGTCCGCCCGGCCCTGGAGGTCCGCTCCCGCCGCGTCGGCGGCGCGACCTACCAGGTCCCGGTCGAGGTCAAGCCCGGTCGCTCGACCGCGCTGGCCCTGCGCTGGCTCGTCGGCTACTCCAAGGATCGCCGCGAGAAGTCGATGACGGATCGCCTGATGAACGAGATCCTGGATGCCTCCAACGGCCTCGGTGCTGCTGTGAAGCGCCGCGAGGACACTCACAAGATGGCTGAGTCCAACAAGGCCTTCGCCCACTACCGCTGGTAATAGAAAAGGGGAATCACCGTGGCACAAGACGTGCTCACTGACCTCAAGAAGGTCCGCAACATCGGCATCATGGCTCACATCGATGCCGGTAAGACCACCGCAACCGAACGCATCCTGTTCTACACCGGTATGAACCACAAGATCGGTGAAACCCACGACGGTGCGTCCACGACGGACTGGATGGAGCAGGAGAAAGAGCGCGGCATCACGATCACCTCCGCCGCGGTGACCTGCTTCTGGGGCGACAACCAGATCAACATCATCGACACTCCCGGCCACGTCGACTTCACCGTCGAGGTGGAGCGTGCGCTGCGCGTCCTCGACGGCGCCGTCGCAGTCTTCGACGGCAAGGAGGGCGTGGAGCCGCAGTCCGAGACTGTCTGGCGCCAGGCGGATAAGTACAACGTCCCGCGCATCTGCTTCGTCAACAAGATGGACAAGCTCGGCGCTGACTTCTACTACACCGTGGACACCATCAAGTCCCGCCTCGGTGCCACCCCGCTGGTGATGCAGCTGCCGATCGGCTCCGAGAGCGAGTTCGTCGGTGTCGTGGACCTGCTCCAGATGAAGGCGCTGGTCTGGCCCGGCGACGCCAAGGGCGATGTGACCATGGGTGCTCAGTACGAGACCCGTGAGATCCCCGAGGAGATGCAGGAGCAGGCCGAGGAGTACCGCAACACGCTCATCGAGCAGGTCGCGGAAGCCGACGACGTGCTGATGAACAAGTACCTCGAGGGCGAAGAGATCTCCAACGACGAGCTCAAGGAAGGTGTGCGCAAGCTCACCGTCGCCTCCGCCGCCTACCCGGTCTTCTGTGGCTCCGCGTTCAAGAACCGCGGCGTCCAGCCGATGCTCGACGCGGTCATCGACTACCTGCCCACCCCGGCAGACGTCGAGGCCATGGAGGGTCACAAGCCGAACAAGGAAGACGAGATCCTGACTCGTCGCCCGAGCAAGGACGAGCCGTTCTCCGCTCTGGCGTTCAAGATCGCCTCCCACCCGTTCTTCGGGCAGCTCACCTTCATCCGCGTCTACTCCGGCAAGCTCGCCGCGGGTGCGCAGATCGTGAACTCCACGAAGGGCAAGAAGGAGCGCATCGGCAAGCTCTTCCAGATGCACGCCAACAAGGAGAACCCGGTCGACGAGATCCAGGCCGGGCACATCTACGCGGTCATCGGCCTCAAGGACACCACCACCGGTGACACCCTGTGCGATCCGAACGACCAGATCGTGCTCGAGTCGATGACCTTCCCGGAGCCCGTGATCTCCGTGGCCATCGAGCCGAAGTCCAAGAGCGACCAGGAGAAGCTCTCCACGGCGATCCAGAAGCTGGCCGCCGAGGACCCGACCTTCACCGTCACCCAGAACGACGAGACCGGCCAGACCGAGATCGGCGGCATGGGTGAGCTGCACCTGGACATCCTGGTGGACCGCATGCGGCGTGAGTTCAACGTCGAGGCCAACGTGGGCAAGCCCCAGGTGGCCTACCGCGAGACCATCAAGAAGCGTGTGGAGAAGGTCGACTACACGCACAAGAAGCAGACCGGTGGTTCGGGTCAGTTCGCCAAGGTGCTGATGAACTTCGAGCCCCTGGACACCTCCGACGGCGAGATGTACGAATTCGCCAACCTGGTGACCGGTGGCCGCATCCCTCGCGAGTACATCCCCTCGGTGGATGCAGGCATCCAGGACGCCATGGGGCTCGGCGTGCTCGCCGGCTACCCGATGGTCGGTGTCAAGGCCGAACTGGTCGACGGCGCCTACCACGACGTGGACTCCTCGGAGATGGCGTTCAAGCTCGCCGGCTCCCAGGTGTTCAAGGAGGGCGCACGCCGCGCCAGCCCGGTGCTGCTCGAGCCGATGATGTCGGTCGAGGTCCGTACTCCCGAGGAGTACATGGGCGAGGTCATCGGTGACCTGAACTCCCGCCGCGGACAGATCCAGTCCATGGATGACGCGGCAGGCGTGAAGGTCATCAAGGCACTCGTGCCGCTCTCGGAGATGTTCGGCTACATCGGTGAGCTGCGCTCGCGCACTCAGGGCCGCGCAGTCTTCACCATGTCCTTCAACTCCTACGCGGAGGTTCCGAAGGCCGTGGCAGAAGAGATCATCGAGAAGAACCGCGGCGCCTGATCCCGCTTCGGCTCCCCGGGTTCGTCGCCTCCGCGCGGCGGACCCGGGGCCGGCCGGACCCAGGCGGGCGCAGCGCCGCGAGGATGCGAGGTCACCAATGACCTCCGCCGCTCCTCACCCAGCACCATTGCAGAGAATTTCACCAAATACCTAGCGATTAGTAGACTTGCATGAGTTTCAGCCTCGTTGACAGTGCGGCTGGAGTAAGTCTTCTTACCTGAACAAGTTCTATAGGAGGAACCTGTGGCCAAGGCAAAGTTCGAGCGTAACAAGCCGCACCTTAACATCGGCACCATCGGTCACGTCGACCATGGCAAGACCACCCTGACCGCCGCGATCTCCAAGGTCCTGGCGGACAAGTTCCCGGACCTCAACCAGGGCCGTGACTTCGCCTCGATCGACAACGCTCCCGAGGAGCGCGAGCGCGGCATCACGATCAACGTCTCCCACGTGGAGTACCAGACCGACAAGCGCCACTATGCACACGTGGACGCCCCCGGTCACGCTGACTACGTGAAGAACATGATCACCGGTGCCGCCCAGATGGACGGCGCGATCCTGGTCGTCGCCGCCACTGACGGCCCGATGGCACAGACCCGCGAGCACGTCCTGCTGGCACGCCAGGTCGGCGTCCCCTCGCTGCTGGTCGCACTGAACAAGTCCGACATGGTCGAGGACGAAGAGCTCCTGGACCTCGTCGAGATGGAGGTGCGCGAGCTCCTCGACTCCCAGGGCTACGACGGCGACAACGCACCGGTCATCCGCACCTCGGGCCTGAAGGCTCTCGAGGGCGACGCCGAGTGGGTCAAGACCGTCGAGGAACTGATGGAGGCTGTGGACAGCTTCATCCCCGAGCCGGAGCGCGATAAGGACAAGCCGTTCCTGATGCCGATCGAGGACGTCTTCACGATCACCGGTCGCGGCACCGTGGTCACCGGTCGCGCCGAGCGCGGCACGCTGAAGATCAACTCCGAGGTCGAGATCCTCGGCATCCGTGCCAAGCAGAAGACCACGGTCACCGGCATCGAGATGTTCCACAAGCAGCTCGACGAGGCATGGGCCGGCGAGAACTGTGGCCTGCTGCTGCGCGGTCTCAAGCGCGATGACGTCGAGCGCGGCCAGGTTGTGGCAGCTCCCGGCTCCATCACCCCGCACACCCAGTTCGAGGCCAACGTCTACATCCTCTCCAAGGATGAGGGCGGTCGCCACAACCCCTTCTACACCAACTACCGTCCGCAGTTCTACTTCCGGACCACCGACGTCACCGGCGTCATCTCGCTGCCCGAGGGCACCGAGATGGTCATGCCCGGTGACAACACCGAGATGACCGTGGAGCTCATCCAGGAGATCGCGATGGAAGAGGGCCTCGGCTTCGCCATCCGCGAGGGTGGACGCACCGTTGGTTCGGGTCGAGTTGTGAAGATCCTGAAGTAATCACCAACCTCAGAGCAGCGTCGCAGGGCTGAGAAGCTCCGCAGCGCAGTGCGATGAACAGAAGACCCCGGTGGCTGAGGCCACCGGGGTCTTCTGTTTGTCATGGTCGGGGATCTGTGTGAGAATAGACAGGTTGCTCACGGGCGCCATGCCCCGGTGTGCCCTCGGGTCCACCGTGTGGAGCGAATACCGAAACTTACCATCCGACACCTCGCGATGTGTTTCGCTGTGCGCAGGAATCCTGCTCATATAAGCGACACGCCCGACCGCGGGGGTCGGTAGCCCGTCAGCCCGAGGAACCCGTCGAGTCCTGCGTCATGCAGGATTCGCAGGCACGGATTCGGACTGAGCGGGTCGTGCAGCTGCTGCCTCATCGTCAGGCTCGGGAGACCGAGCAGATCGTGACGCGGCTGCGCAGCCCATAACTGCAGAAGGTCAGTACCGCCTGCGCCCCACCAGGGGCCAGCGCTGAATGCCTCTCTGGGAGCCCCATGGCTCCGTCCCGGTCTTGGGCTGCGACGTAAGACGAATGTCAGAACACCAGAAAGAGGCTCAACGCATGGCGGGACAGAAAATCCGCATCCGGCTGAAGTCGTATGACCACGAAGTCATCGACACCTCGGCCCGGAAGATCGTCGACACGGTCACACGTGCTGGTGCAACGGTTGTCGGCCCAGTGCCGCTGCCCACCGAGAAGAACGTGTACGCCGTGATCCGTTCTCCCCATAAGTACAAGGACTCTCGCGAGCACTTCGAGATGCGCACCCACAAGCGCCTGATCGACATCGTGGATCCGACGCCTAAGGCCGTCGATTCCCTGATGCGACTCGACCTGCCTGCAGACGTCAATATCGAGATCAAGCTCTAGCAGGGAGGTGCTGAGAAAACTATGACCAATATTTCCCGCGTTGAACTGAACGTCAAGGGACTGCTGGGCACGAAGCTCGGCATGACCCAGGTCTGGGACGAGAACAACGTTCTCATCCCAGTCACTGTTGTCCAGGCCGACTCCAACGTCGTGACCCAGGTCCGCACCACCGACAGCGACGGCTACAACTCCGTCCAGATCGGTTTCGGACGCATCGATCCCCGCAAGGTGACCAAGCCGCTGGCAGGTCACTTCGAGAAGGCAGGCGTGACCCCGCGCCGCCACGTGGTGGAGATCCGCACCGGTGACTCCGGGTCCTACGAACTCGGACAGGACCTCACCGTCGAGTCCTTCGAGACCGGCCAGAAGGTCGATGTCATCGGCAAGACCAAGGGCAAGGGCTTTGCCGGCGTCATGAAGCGTCACGGCTTCGGCGGCGTGGGTGCCTCGCACGGTGCCCACAAGAACCACCGCAAGCCAGGCTCCATCGGCGGTGCATCCACCCCGGGTCGCGTCTTCAAGGGTCTGCGCATGGCAGGTCGGATGGGCGGCGTCCGCCAGACCACCCATAACCTGACCGTCCACGCCGTGGACCCCGAGAAGAACCTGCTGCTGATCAAGGGCGCCCTTCCGGGTGCTCGCGGCCAGGTCGTCCTGGTCCGCACCGCAGTGAAGGGAGCATGATCCACATGGCTAACAAGGTTTCTGTCGACTTCCCCGCCGAGGTATTCGACGCCAAGACCAATGTCGCGCTGATCCACCAGGTGGTCGTCGCGCAGCGCGCTGCGGCACGTCAGGGCACCCACAAGACCAAGACTCGTTCAGAGGTCTCCGGCACCGGCGCCAAGCCGTTCCGGCAGAAGGGCACCGGCCGTGCCCGTCAGGGTTCCATGCGCGGTCCGCACATGATCGGCGGTGGCGTCGTCCACGGCCCGACCCCGCGTGACTACTCCCAGCGCACGCCCAAGAAGATGAAGGCCGCCGCCCTGCGCGGTGCCCTCTCGGACCGGGCACGCAATGACCGCATCGTCGTCGTGGACTCCCTGGTCACCGGCCAGGCCTCGACCAAGGCGGCCAAGGCTGCGCTGGCCGGTCTCGGCGGCGCGAACCGCAACTGGCTGGTCGTGATCGACCGCAGCGACGACGTCGCCGCGCTCTCGACTCGCAACCTGCCGCACGTCCACACCCTGTACGCCGATCAGCTGAACACCTACGACGTCATCGTCTCCGATGACATCGTGTTCACGCAGGCCGGCTATGACGCCTTCCTGGCTCAGGGCACTGCGAAGGAGGAGACCAAGTGAGCGTCCTGACTAGCAAGGACCCGCGCGACGTCGTCATCGCACCCGTCGTCTCGGAGAAGTCCTACAGCCTGATCGATGAGGGCAAGTTCACCTTCCTGGTGGACCCCCGGGCCACGAAGTCCGAGATCAAGTACGCCGTGGAGAAGATCTTCTCCGTGCGTGTGAACTCGGTCAACACCATCAACCGGGCTGGCAAGCGCAAGCGCACCAAGTTCGGATGGGGCTCGCGCACCGGCACCAAGCGGGCGATCATCACCCTCAAAGAGGGCTACAACATTGACATCTTCGGAGGATCCGCAGCCTGAACGGCTGATCGGAACCACTTGATCGAGGAAGAAGAATATGGCTATCCGTAACCTCAAGCCGAACACACCGGGCCAGCGCGGCTCGTCTGTGGCCGACTTTGCAGAGATCACCCGGGACACCCCGGAGAAGTCCCTGCTGCGTCCGCTGTCCAAGACCGGCGGCCGAAACAGCTCGGGCAAGATCACCACACGTCACAAGGGTGGTGGCCACAAGCGCCAGTACCGCGTGATCGATTTCCGCCGTGCAGACAAGGACGGCGTGCCGGCAAAGGTCGCTCATGTCGAGTACGACCCGAACCGCACCGCACGCATCGCCCTGCTGCACTTCATCGACGGCACCAAGCGCTACATCCTGGCCCCGGCCAAGCTGGAGCAGGGTGCAGCCGTGGAGTCCGGCCCCAACGCCGACATCAAGCCGGGCAACAACCTGCCGCTGCGCAACATCCCACTGGGCACTGTGGTGCACGCAGTGGAGCTGCGTCCGGCAGGCGGCGCCAAGCTGGGCCGCTCCGCAGGAGCCGGCATCCAGCTGGTGGCCCGCGAGGGCAAGTTCGCCCAGCTGCGTCTGCCCTCCGGCGAGGTCCGCAACGTCGACGTCCGCTGCCGGGCGACCATCGGCGCTGTCGGCAACGCCGAGCAGTCCAACATCAACTGGGGCAAGGCTGGACGCATGCGCTGGAAGGGTGTTCGTCCCACCGTCCGCGGTGTCGTGATGAACCCGGTGGACCACCCGCACGGTGGTGGCGAGGGCAAGACCTCCGGTGGTCGTCATCCGGTCAACCCGAATGGCAAGCCAGAGGGCCGCACCCGCCGTCCGAACAAGGAAAGCGACAAGCTCATCGTGCGTCGCCGTCGTACCAAGAACAAGCGATAGGAGCCTGGAGACATGCCACGCAGCTTGAAGAAGGGCCCCTTCGTCGATCAGCACCTGTACCTCAAGGTCGTCGCTGAGAACGAAAAGGGCACCAAGAATGTCATCAAGACATGGTCCCGCCGTTCCATGATCATCCCCGACATGCTCGGACACACCGTTGCCGTGCATGACGGGCGCAAGCACATCCCCGTGTTCATCACTGAGTCGATGGTCGGGCATAAGCTCGGCGAGTTCGCTCCGACGCGTACATTCCGCGGCCATGTGAAGGACGACAAGAAGGGCAAGCGCCGCTGATCGCTTCCTCTACCGAGGAGCGATGAGTGAGCTTGTACTTCGTGTCACAAGACGAGAGAAGGAAAGCAATGGAAGCCAAGGCAATTGCGCGCTACCTGCGTGTGACGCCTATGAAGGCCCGGCGCGTCGTCGACCTTGTCCGCGGCAAGCAGGCCAACGAAGCACTGGCCATTCTGAAGTTCGCCCCCCAGGGCGCTACAGAGCCGGTGGCCAAGGTGGTCGCTTCTGCGCTGGCGAACGCTCGCCAGCACGCAGACAAGGAAGGAGTCGCCTTTAACGAGGACGCCTTCTTCATCACCGAGGCACGCGTCGACGAAGGTCCGACCATGAAGCGGTTCCGTCCCCGGGCTCAGGGCCGGGCGTTCCGCATCAACAAGCGCACCAGCCACGTCACGATCGTGGTCGGCGCCGAAGAGAAAGGTGGGGATCAGTAGTGGGACAGAAGATCAACCCCAATGGTTTCCGTCTGGGCATCACCACTGACCACGTTTCGCACTGGTACGCCGACTCGACCAAGGCCGGTCAGCGTTACAAGGACTTCGTGAAAGAGGATGTCCAGATTCGTGAACTCCTGGCCAAGACCGTGGAGCGCGCCGGCATCTCGAAGGTTGAGATCGAGCGCACCCGCGATCGGGTCCGTGTGGACATCCACACGGCACGCCCAGGCATCGTCATCGGTCGCCGCGGCGCCGAGGCGGACCGGATCCGCAGTGAGCTGGAGAAGCTCACCGCCAAGCAGATCCAGCTGAACATCCTCGAGGTCAAGAGCCCCGAGACCGATGCTCAGCTGGTCGCCCAGGGTGTGGCCGAGCAGCTCGCAGCTCGTGTGGCGTTCCGCCGCGCGATGAAGAAGGCCATCACCTCGGCGATGCGTTCGGGCGCAAAGGGTATCCGTATCCAGTGCGCCGGCCGCCTCGGCGGTGCAGAGATGTCCCGCTCCGAGTTCTACCGTGAAGGTCGCGTTCCGCTGCACACCCTGCGCGCGAACATCGACTTCGGCAAGCACGAGGCCAAGACCACCTTCGGCCGCATCGGTGTGAAGGTCTGGGTCTACAAGGGCGATCTGACCGCCAAGGAGCTCGCCGCGCAGCAGGCTGCACAGCCTTCTGGCCGCGGTGGAGCACGTGGCGGTCGCGGTGGACCCCGTGGCGGAGGCGAAGAGCGCCGTCGTCGTGGTCCGGGCCGCGGTCGCGAGGCTGGCGCCCAGGCGCCTGCCGAAGCTTCAGCTGCAGCGGAAGGAGGGCAGAACTGATGTTGATGCCCCGCCGAGTCAAGTACCGCAAGCCGCACCGGCCCAAGCGCCGCGGCCGGGCCAAGGGTGGAACCGAGCTCGCCTTCGGCGAGTACGGCATCCAGGCCCTGGACCCCGCCTACGTGACGAACCGTCAGATTGAATCTGCGCGTATCGCCATGACCCGCCACATCAAGCGTGGCGGCAAGGTCTGGATCAACATCTACCCGGACCAGCCGCTCACCAAGAAGCCTGCCGAGGTCCGCATGGGCTCCGGTAAGGGTTCCCCGGAGTGGTGGATCGCCAACGTCAAGCCCGGACGCGTCATGTTCGAGCTGTCCGGTGTCACGGAGGAGGTCGCCAAAGAGGCGCTCCGCCTGGCAATCCACAAGCTGCCCATGAGGGCACGCGTGATCAGCCGAGAGAGTGGTGAGTGACAATGGCAGTTGGAACCAAAGAGCTGACCGTTGAGAAGCTCGCAGAGATGGACTCAGCAGCCCTGGCAGAGGCGCTGCGCTCTTCCAAGGAAGAGCTGTTCAACCTCCGCTTCCAGTCCGCGACCGGCCAGCTGGAGAGCTCCAGCCGGCTCAAGGACATCAAGCGCGACATCGCCCGGATCTACACCGTGGTGCGTGAACGTGAGCTGGGCATTCGTGAGAATGTCGATGCCGCCGCGGACTCCTCGGATTCGGCTGATGAGCAGAACGAGAAGAAGACTGAGGACTGAGCATGAGCGAAGCAACTGCAGAGACCCGCAATGACCGCAAGACCCTGCGCGGCGTCGTCGTCTCCGACAAGATGAACAAAACCATCGTCGTCGAGGTCGAGGACCGTCGTAAGCACGGCCTGTACGGCAAGATCATGAAGCGGCACAAGAAGTTCATGGCACACGATGAGAACGAGCAGGCAGGCGTGGGGGACACCGTGTTGATCTCCGAGACCCGCCCGCTCTCGGCAGCCAAGCGCTGGCGGCTGGCCGAGATTCTCGAAAAGGCAGAGTGATCCTCGTGTTCCGCGATGAGCCCGGCACGCCCCGAGGCTGATCGCGGAACACGGCGTTCTGCGTCCTCCAAGGGCCCGACGCCCACACCTCACCGGTGTGGGAGTTGGGCCCTTGGTGCATCTCGTGTAAGATATTGAGGCTGTGCGCCCTTATCGATGAGGCTATCCACCTCAAAGGACAGCGCATGTCCCCGAAAGGGTCCCGCGGGGCCCCGGGAAACGCCGCCTCGGCCATGCATTCATCTGCCCGTCCCGACAGGGATGGAGAGTGTGTGGGTAAGCGGCCAGGGGACTTGTCATCTAAGCCGAGGCGCTCGGCGGCATGATCGCCGCCGACGGTGCCCCGGCTCAGGCTAGAAGTTCCACAAGGCTCGGCACGACTGCGAGAACCAGTGAGACGACAGGAGAGAACAAGTGATTCAACAGGAATCGCGGCTCAAGATCGCCGACAACACCGGTGCCAAGGAAGTCCTTGTCATCCGGGTCCTCGGTGGATCGGGACGCCGCTATGCAGGTATCGGCGACACATTCGTCGCCACCGTCAAGGACGCAATTCCGGGCGGAAACGTCAAGAAGGGCGACGTCATCAAGGCTGTTGTCGTGCGCACCAAGAAGAAGATCCGTCGCAACGACGGCTCCTACATCAGCTTCGATGAGAACGCTGCTGTGATTCTTAAGGGTGAGACTCCCGAACCGCGCGGTACCCGTATCTTCGGGCCCGTGGGTCGAGAGCTGCGCGAGAAGAAGTTCATGAAGATCGTCTCGCTCGCTCCGGAGGTGCTCTGACTCATGGCCAAGATCAAGAAGGACGACCTCGTCCAGGTCCTCACCGGCAAAGACAAGGGCAAGCAGGGCAAGGTCCTGCAGGTCATGCCCGCCAAGGAGCGCGTCCTCGTCGAGGGCGTCAACCGCGTCAAGCGTCACCTCCGTGCCGGCCAGTTCGGCAGCACCGAGGGCGGCATCGTGGAGTCTGAGGCTGCTATCCACATCTCCAACGTCGCCGTGGTCGACCCCGAGACGGGCAAGCCCACTCGCGTCGGCTACCGGCAGGAGACCGTGGAGCGTGACGGCGTCAGCAAGACTGTGCGCGTCCGCTTCGCCAAAGCTTCCGGAAAGGACCTGTGATGACTGAGGTTCAGAGCGAGACTGTGAAGACCACCCCCCGTCTCAAGGGCAAGTACCGCGCGGAGATCCGTTCCACGCTGCAGGATGAGTTTGGATACTCCAACGTCATGGAGGTCCCCGGCCTGGTCAAGGTCGTGGTCAACATGGGCGTGGGCGAGGCAGCTCGCGACTCCAAGCTGATCCAGGGCGCCGTAGAGGATCTGACCAAGATCACCGGTCAGAAGCCCAAGGTGACCCGCGCACGGAAGTCCATCGCGCAGTTCAAGCTCCGCGAAGGACAGCCCATCGGTACGCACACCACGCTGCGTGGCGACCGCATGTGGGAATTCGTGGACCGCCTGGTGACCCTCGCGCTGCCCCGTATCCGCGATTTCCGCGGACTCAGCGGCAAGCAGTTCGACGGCAACGGCAACTACACCTTCGGGCTGACCGAGCAGTCGGTGTTCCACGAGATCGATCAGGACAAGATCGATCGCCCCCGCGGCATGGACATCACCGTGGTGACCACCGCAAAGACTGACGAGGAAGGCCGTGCGCTGCTCAAGGCGCTGGGCTTCCCCTTCAAGACCGACTAACAAGCACTACGCCGCAGGTCCTTTCACCAAAGGTTCCGAATCCTGAGGAGTCACATCCCCAGGCTCGAGTTCCTTCGGAGATCTGAAACCACGGCGAGGAAGGGCAGAAGCCCCTCATGACAATGACTGACCCAGTCGCAGACATGCTGACACGTCTGCGCAATGCCAACTCGGCTTTCCACGATCAGGTCTCCATGCCCAGCTCCAAGCTGAAGGTTCGCTTGGCTGACATCCTGAAGGCGGAAGGCTACATCTCCGAATGGCGCGAAGAGGAGGCCGAGGTCGGCAAGACCCTGGCCATCGACCTCAAGTTCGGCCCGAACCGTGAGCGTTCGATCGCCGGCCTGCGCCGCATCTCCAAGCCCGGTCTCCGGGTGTACGCGAAGTCCACGAACCTCCCGCACGTCCTGGGTGGCCTCGGCATCGCGATCCTGTCCACGTCCTCCGGTCTCCTCACGGACCGGCAGGCAGCCAAGAAGGGTGTGGGTGGGGAAGTCCTCGCCTACGTCTGGTAACCGGAAGGAGTCGAAGCACTATGTCACGCATCGGTCGTCTTCCGATCACCATCCCTGCCGGCGTCGAGGTCAAGCTGGAAGGTCGCCAGGTCTCTGTGAAGGGACCCAAGGGCGAACTTTCCCGCAGCCTTGCCGAAGGCATCACCGTCGAGAACGAGGACGGCACCCTCACGGTGTCCCGTCCCAACGATGAGCGCGAATCGCGTTCCCTCCACGGCCTGACCCGCACCCTGATCAACAACATGATCATCGGTGTCACCGAGGGCTACTCCAAGAAGCTCGAGATCGTCGGCACCGGTTACCGTGTGCTGGCCAAGGGCTCCGATCTGGAGTTCGCACTCGGCTACTCCCACCCCGTTCCGGTGAAGGCCCCCCAGGGCATCACCTTCGCGGTGGAGAGCGCGACCAAGCTCTCTGTCAGCGGCATCGACAAGCAGCAGGTCGGCGAGGTCGCCGCGAACATCCGTAAACTGCGCAGGCCTGACCCGTATAAGGGCAAGGGCGTGCGCTACGAGGGCGAGCAGGTTCGCCGCAAGGCCGGAAAGGCAGGTAAGTAAACCATGGCTATTGGTATCAAGGGCAAATCCAAATCCGCTGCCCGCGGCCGCCGCCACCTCCGCCTGCGCAAGAAGCTCAACGGAACCCCCGAGCGTCCGCGCCTGGTGGTCAACCGTTCCGCTCGCCACATGGTCGCTCAGGTCGTCAACGACCTGGAGGGCAAGACCCTGGTCTCCGCCACCACCATGGAGGCAGACCTGCGCAGCTTCGACGGTGACAAGACCGCCAAGGCGAAGAAGATCGGCGAGATGATCGCCGAGCGCGCCAAGGCTGCCGGCATCGACGCTGTGGTCTTCGACCGCGGCGGCAACAAGTACCACGGTCGCGTGGCCGCCGTCGCCGACGGCGCCCGGGAAGGTGGTCTGAAGCTGTGAGTGAGAACGCAAACAACCCTGAGAAGGACTCGTCTGTGACTGAGGCCAAGGAAACCGCCGCACCCGAGACTGCCCAGCAGACTCAGGCCGCCGGCGAGAACAGCAATGCTGCTCGAGGTGAGCGCGGCGGCCGCGGTGAGAGCCGCGGCGGTCGTGGTGGTCGCGGCGAAAGCGGCGGCCGCGGCGGTCGTGGTGGTCGTGGCGGACGCGAAGAGGAGAAGGACAAGTTCCTCGAGCGCGTCGTGACCATCAACCGTGTGTCCAAGGTCGTCAAGGGCGGTCGTCGCTTCAGCTTCACCGCCCTGGTCATCGTCGGAGACGGCGACGGCCTGGTCGGCGTCGGCTACGGCAAGGCCAAGGAAGTCCCGGCAGCCATCGCCAAGGGTGTGGAAGAGGCCAAGAAGAGCTTCTTCCGCGTCCCGCGCGTCGGTTCCACCATCCCGCACCTGGTCAAGGGTGAGGATGCAGCCGGTGTCGTCCTGCTTCGTCCGGCCGCACCGGGTACCGGTGTGATCGCCGGCGGTCCGGTCCGCGCGGTCCTGGAATGCGCAGGCATCCACGACGTGCTGACCAAGTCCATGGGCTCGGTGAACGCCATCAACATCGTTCACGGCACCATCGAGGCCCTCAAGCAGCTCGAAGAGCCCGAAGCCGTGGCGGCTCGCCGCGGCAAGGCTCTCGACGAGATCGCACCGGCCCGGATGCTGCGCACCATGGCGGCTGACCGCGAAGCCCGTGCACAGAAGGCAGGTGCATGACTTTGCGCAGTACCGTCAACTACAACACCGCGCGGAACCTGAAGGTCGGCGAGCACAAGCTCACCGTCACTCAGGTGAAGTCCCTGATCGGTGCCAACCCCAAGCACCGCGAGACTGTTCGTTCGCTTGGTCTGAAGCGGATCGGCCACACCGTGGTCCGTGACGCCGACGCCGTGACCGTGGGCATGCTCAACAGTGTGAAGCATCTAGTGCAGGCTGAGGAGGCGAACTAAGGATGCCAGAGAACACCGCTGAAGAATCCAACGTCCTCAAGGTCCACGATCTGCGTCCAGCACGCGGCGCCAAGAAGTCCCGCACCCGTGTGGGACGTGGTGAAGCCTCCAAGGGCAAGACCGCAGGCCGTGGCACCAAGGGCACCAAGGCCCGTTACCAGGTCCGCGCCGGCTTCGAAGGTGGGCAGCTCCCGCTGCACATGCGCCTTCCGAAGCTGCGCGGGTTCAAGAACCCGTTCCGGGTGGAGTACTCGCCGGTCAACCTGACCAAGCTGAGCGAGATGTTCCCCCAGGGTGGCGACGCGCACGCCGATGACCTCATCGCCAAGGGGGCTGCCCGCAAGGGCCGCCCGGTGAAGGTCCTGGGCTCCGGCGAGATCTCGGTCGCCGTGACCGTGAAGGCTCACGCCTTCTCGGCCAGCGCCGAAGAGAAGATCAAGGCTGCCGGTGGTTCCACCGAGCAGCTGCCGCTGAAGGCTGCTTCCAAGCAGGCCTGATCGGCTCGCCATGATCAAGACCCCCGTGGTTCCCACGGGGGTCTTGTCATATCCAGGCCGGATCCGGCCTGTCATGTCCCGGCCGGTCCCGGCCATAGGATTCTTTTACCGTGCGCACTGCGCGTTAGTATGACTGACTGTGCGGCCGATGGCCGCGCAACGGCAATTCACGCATCAGGAGGCCGCTTGTTCAGCGCGATCGCAAGGGTGTTCAAGACACCCGACCTGCGTCGAAAGATCTGGTTCACCATCGCGATCATCGCGATCTACCGCATCGGCGCATTCATCCCGGCACCCGGGGTGGACTACTCAGCAGTGCAGCAGTGCCTGGCACTGGGAACCACTGAGGGCGGCCTCTACTCCTTCGTGAACATGTTCTCCGGCGGAGCACTGCTCCAGGTGTCCATCTTCGCGCTGGGCATCATGCCCTACATCACCGCGGCCATCATCGTGCAGCTGCTGCGCGTGGTGATCCCACGCTTCGAGAACCTCCAGCGCGAGGGCCCCCAGGGTCAGTCCAAGCTCACCCAGTACACCCGGTATCTCACGATCGCACTGGCCCTGCTCAACGCCACCACCCTGGTCTCCATGGTCCGCACCGGGGCCCTGCTGGGCTGTGACATCCCGATCATCACCGAGGACGTGCTCCCCGTGGTGCTGCTGATGATCCTCTCCCTGGTCACCGGCGTCGCGCTGATCATGTGGCTCGGCGAGCAGATCACCGAGCGCGGCGTGGGCAACGGCATGTCCATCCTGATCTTCGTCTCCATCGCCGCCGGGTTCCCCGGAGCCATGGGCGAGATCTGGACCACCCAGGGCTGGCGGACCTTCGGCACGGTGATGCTGATCGGTCTGGTCACCATCGCAGCAGTGGTCTTCGTCGAACAGTCCCAGCGTCGCGTCCCGGTGCAGTACGCCAAGCGCCAGGTGGGCCGTCGCACCGTGGGCGGGACCTCCACCTACATCCCGATCAAGGTCAACATGGCGGGCGTCATCCCCGTCATCTTCGCCTCCTCGGTGCTGATGCTGCCCTCGGTGCTGGCGCAGTTCAACCAGCCCGGCCCCGGTGAGGAGCCCTCCGCCTTCATCCAGTTCATCCAGACCTACTTCGTCGGCGGGACGCACCCGCTCTACATGGCGGCGTTCTTCCTGATGACCATCTTCTTCACCTACTTCTACGTGACGATCACGTTCAACCCGAACGAGGTCGCCGAGAACATGCGCAAGTTCGGCGGATTCATCCCCGGGATCCGGGCAGGC
Organism: Nesterenkonia sandarakina; assembly: GCF_014138825.1. NCBI lineage: Bacteria > Bacillati > Actinomycetota > Actinomycetes > Micrococcales > Micrococcaceae > Nesterenkonia > Nesterenkonia sandarakina. Next base: position 2,817,666 of record NZ_JACJIH010000001.1, read on the forward strand.
AAGCCCACCGAGAGCTACCTCGCCTATGTGATCTCGCGGATCACCTTCCCCGGCGCGCTCTACCTCGGCCTGATCGCCCTGATCCCGCTGATCGCCTTCGTACTGATCGGGGCGAACCAGAACTTCCCGTTCGGCGGCACCTCGATCCTGATCATGGTCGGAGTCGGACTGACCACCGTGAAGCAGATCAACGCACAGATGGAACAACGGAACTACGAAGGGTTGCTGCGATGACGCGCATGTTGATAGTTGGGCCGGCCGGCTCGGGCAAGGGAACTCAGTCCAAGCGGATCTCCGAGGACTTGGGCATCGTCGCGATCTCCACCGGGGACATCTTCCGGGTGAACATCAAGGAGGCGACCGAGCTCGGCCGCGAGGCGCAGGGCTACGTGGACGCCGGGGACCTGGTGCCGGACTCGGTCACGAACCGGATGGTCGAGGATCGACTGACCTGGGAGGACGCCAAGAACGGTTTCCTGCTCGATGGCTACCCGCGGAACCGGACCCAGGTGTCCGCGCTCGATGAGATGCTCTCCCGGCTCGATGTCAGCCTCGACGTCGTGCTGGAGCTCACCGCGGACCGCGAAGAGCTGATCCAGCGCCTGAAGAAGCGTGCGGAGATCGAAGGCCGAGAGGACGACGCCGACGAGGACGCCATCCGCCGTCGGCTGGAGATCTTCGCCTCCGAGACCGCCCCGATGATCGCTGAATACGATGCCCGCGGACTGGTCCGCCGAGTGGACGGCCTGGGCGCCGTGGACGAGGTCAACGCCCGCATCATGGAAGCGCTGAAGCCCTGATGTTCTCCCGCAGCCGCGTCGAGCTGAAGACCCCGGAGCAGCTGCGCCACATGGCCGCAGCCGGAGAGATCCTCAATGAGGCGCTTCAGGCCACGCTGGCGGCCGCCGCGCCAGGGGTGACCACCGGGGAGCTCAATGACGTGTTCGCCGAGGTGATCACCTCTCGCGGCGCGAAGCCCAACTTCCTGAACTACCACGGGTTCCCGGGCTATATCTGCGCCTCGGTCAACGAAGAGGTCGTCCATGGGATCCCGGGGGAGCGGGTCCTCGCGCAGGGAGACGTGCTCAAGATCGACGGCGGCTGCATCATCGAGGGTTGGCATTCAGACTCCGCCCGCACCCGGATCCTGGGCTCATCCCAGGAAGGCACCGCCGATCCTGAGGATGAGCGGCTCTCCGCCATCACCGAAGCCGCCATGTGGCGTGGGATCGCGGCCTTCGCGACGGCGAAGAGCACCGGGGAGATCGGTGAGGCCATCGAGGACTACGTCTCCTCCCAGCCTGGGAAGAAGCTGGGCATCCTGGAGGACTACGTGGGCCACGGCATCGGCTCCCAGATGCACATGCCACCTGACGTGTTCAACTACGCCACCGGGTTCAAAGGGGCAAAGATCCGCCCCGGCATGGCGCTGGCCATCGAGCCGATGCTCACCCGCGGCGGCATCGAGACCGACGTTCTCGAGGACGACTGGACCGTGGTCACCAGTGACGGCTCCCGAGCCAGTCAGTGGGAACACTCCGTGGCCCGGCACGCCGAGGGCATCTGGGTGCTGACAGCGGCCGACGGCGGCGCCGCCGAGCTGGCGCCGCTGGGCGTCACGCCGGTGCCGCTGCCCGCGCACTGAGCACTTCCTTGCCGTCCACGCGGTGCGTCCCAGACGTGCCTGCCCTCCAGGGTGCGAGTTGTCCGGGGCAGAACCGTCCTGTAGGCTGTACTGCTGGTTGTCTCTGCCGTTCTGCGTGCCTGCGCACAGTGTCTTCACACGGTGCCTGCACTGGCGGATCTTGAGACGCCGCAGCAATTGAATCAGACCCTGTGGTCGGTCGGAAGCGCGCTGCGCCGCAGCGCGTGCTTCGAGCGGCCTCGGGTCACGAACGGTATGTGGAGCATATGGGTAAAAAAGAAGGCGTCATCGAAGTAGAGGGCCGGGTTTCTGAAGCCCTGCCGAATGCAATGTTCCGCGTGCGTCTGGAGAACGAGCACGTTGTCCTCGCGACCATCTCGGGCAAGATGCGCCAGCACTACATTCGCATCCTCCCCGAGGACCGCGTAGTGGTGGAGATGAGCCCGTATGACCTCAACCGTGGGCGCATCGTCTACCGCTATAAGTGAGTCGACGAACGCGTCGGTCAACGTAAAAACCTGTCGCACGCGACCGAATAAGAGGAGAACCCATGAAGGTTCAGCCGAGCGTGAAGCAGATCTGCACCGACTGCAAAGTCATCCGCCGCAGCGGCGTGATCCGCGTGATCTGCAAGTCAAACCCACGCCACAAGCAGCGCCAGGGCTGAGTCCTTCACTTACACCTTGTAAGTGAGGGCGCACCCGCGCTGGACAGCTCACATCATATGCAGTGCAGCCCGTCACTGAGCTGGACGGGCACACCCCCGGTTTCCGAAGGCCGGGGACCCGCTGATGACATCACCTCCGATGTCGGACCGTGAAGGTCCCAGAAGGAATTGCACTGCTGAAGACCTTCGGAAGAGAACAAGGAGGACTGCCACTGTGGCACGTCTGGCAGGTGTAGACATCCCGCGCGAAAAGCGCACGGTGATCGCACTCACTTATATCTATGGCGTTGGGCGCACGAGCGCCGAAGCAGCCTTGGAAGCAACCGGTATCGAAGCTGGTACCCGCGTGAAGGATCTGACTGACGATCAGCTGATCTCTCTGCGTGACTACATCGAGAGCAACCTCACCGTCGAGGGCGACCTTCGCCGTGAGGTCGCCGCCGACATCCGCCGCAAGGTCGAGATCGGCTCTTACGAAGGCATCCGCCACCGTCGCGGCCTCCCGGTCCGCGGTCAGCGCACCAAGACCAACGCTCGTACCCGCAAGGGCTCGAAGAAGACCGTCGCAGGTAAGAAGAAGTAGTTCAGCAGCGCAGACTCACATCGAGTCAGCAGTTGATCCGAAGAACTCAGTCACGGAGAAGAAATGCCACCAAAGTCACGCGCAGCGGCACGCAAGCCGCGCCGCAAAGTCAGCAAGAACATCACGCAGGGTCAGGCGCACATCAAGTCGACCTTCAACAACACCATCGTCTCGATCACCGATCCGCAGGGCGCCGTCGTGTCCTGGGCATCCTCGGGTGAGGTCGGCTTCAAGGGCTCCCGCAAGTCCACGCCCTTCGCCGCACAGCTCGCCGCCGAGCAGGCCGCGAAGCGCGCCCAGGAGCACGGCATGAAGAAGGTCGAGGTCTTCGTCAAGGGACCCGGTTCAGGCCGCGAGACCGCGATCCGCTCGCTGCAGGCCGCTGGCCTGGAGGTCGGCTCCATCTCGGACGTCACCCCGAGCGCGCACAATGGCTGCCGCCCGCCCAAGCGCCGCCGCGTCTGAGCGAACTTCTTTAAAAGACATTAGAGCCTGCCCCCGGCCGTCGCGCTGGGGGCAGGACGAGCATCATTACTCAGTGAGAATGCGTCATATAGCGGACGCACTCTGAAAGGAACAATCAGTGCTCATTGCACAGCGCCCCACGCTGACCGAAGAAGTTGTCGCCGAGAATCGCTCCCGCTTCGTGATCGAGCCCCTCGAGCCGGGCTTCGGCTACACCCTCGGCAATTCCATGCGTCGCACCCTGCTCTCCTCCATCCCCGGTGCCGCCGTCACCAGCGTCCGGATCGATGGTGTGCTCCACGAGTTCACCACCATCGCCGGGACCAAGGAAGACGTCACCGAACTCATCCTCAACGTGAAGCGGCTCTCCGTCTCTTCCGAGCACGATGAGCCCGTGGTGGCCTACCTCCGCAAGGAGGGCCCCGGCCCCGTCACCGCGGCCGACATCACCCCTCCGGCAGGAGTGGAGTTCCACAACCCGGAGCTGCACCTGGCCACGCTGAACGAGCACGGCAAGCTCGACATGGAGCTGACCGTGGAACGCGGCCGCGGCTACGTCTCGGCGGCTCAGAACAAGATGGCCGACGCGGAGATCGGCCGGATCCCCGTGGACTCCATCTACTCCCCGGTCCTGAAGGTCTCCTTCAAGGTCGAGGCGACCCGTGTGGAGCAGCGCACCGACTTCGACAAGCTCACTGTCGATGTGGAGACCAAGCCCTCCATGGAGCCCCGTGACGCACTGGCCTCGGCGGGCACCACCCTGGTGGAGCTCTTCTCCCTGGCTCGCGAGCTCAACGTGGCGGCAGAAGGCATCGAGATCGGCCCGTCGCCGACCGACGCCGCACTTGCCGCGGACATGGCTCTGCCGATCGAGGACCTGGAACTGACGGTGCGTTCCTACAACTGCCTCAAGCGCGAGGGCATCCACAGCGTGGGTGAACTCGTGGCACGTTCCGAGGCTGATCTGATGGACATCCGCAACTTCGGTGCCAAGTCCATCGACGAGGTCAAGGACAAGCTCGTCGAGCTTGGCCTGAGCCTGAAGGACTCCCCGGCAGGCTTCGACCCGACCGCGGCTCGCTTCCAGGAAGCTGGCGACGAGGACTACGTCGAAGAAGAGCAGCAGCGGTTCTGAAGAACTGCGGCCCAGAACAACTATTCGCGCTGACGTTCACCTGAACCGACTGCGCACCACTCAAGGAGAACCAGACCATGCCTACCCCCACCAAGGGTCCGCGCCTGGGCGGCAGCCCGTCGCACGAGAAGATGATGTTGGCGAACCTTTCCGCCAACCTGTTCGAGCACCGCTCGATCACCACCACGCTGACCAAGGCCAAGCGCCTGCGTCCCTACGCCGAGCGTCTGATCACCATGGCGAAGCAGGGCGACATCGCCGCGCGTCGTCGTGTGGTCGGCAAGATCAGCGCCAACAGCGCGACCAACCAGGCGATCGTCCACGAGCTGTTCACCGTGATCGCCCCGGCCATGGCCGAGCGCGAAGGCGGCTACACCCGCATCGTGAAGATCGGCAACCGCAAGGGTGACAACGCGCCCATGGCCGTGATCGAGCTCGTCATGGAGCCCGTCTCGCCGAAGCAGGCAGTGGTCAAGGAGGCCGAGCAGGCCACCGCGACCCCCGCCGCGCAGCCGGTCCAGGAGGAGACCCCCGAGGTCGAGTCCACCGAGACTGCCGACACCGAGGCGGAGTCCGCTGCAGCGGAGTCCACCGAGGGTGAGAGCCAGAAGTAAGCCTCTCAAAAACGCACACCTCAGGCGCCCCGATCTTACCGATCGCGGGCGCCTGACGTGTCTGCAGCGAAGTCTGAACCGCCCTGCGCACCGGGGGCACATCCGGTGCGTGCACGGAAGCCGCAGGAAGGGATGAGCGCCCATGCGCGTCCGCGAAGCCCATCAGGACCCGACTCAGCGGGTGCGTCTCGATCTCGCCTATGACGGCAGCGCCTACCACGGCTGGGCCGCACAGCCGGGTCTGCGCACCGTGGAAGGAGCTCTCCGGGAGGGTCTGGCCACACTCTTCCGTCGCGAGGTGCCGCTGGTGGTCGCCGGACGCACCGACGCCGGGGTTCATGCCCGGGGGCAGGTCGTCCACCTCGACCTGAGCGACGCCGAGTACTCCGGTCTCGGCCGAGGTCGCGGGATCACCCCCGATCAGGCACTGGTGCGCCGACTCGCTGGGGTCCTGCACCGGGAGCACGGCGCCGTCGTCGTCTTCTCCGCCGCCGCGGTGCCGCCGAGCTTCGACGCGCGATTCTCCGCGCTGAGTCGCAGCTACCGCTATCGCATCGCGGATGCTCCGGTGCTGCAGGACCCGCTGCGCCGTTGGGACACCGCCTGGCATCGCACGCCCCTGGACGCGGAGGCGATGCGCCTGGAGGCAGCCTCTGTGGCCGGACTCCAGGACTTCGGGAGCTTCTGTCGGCCCCGGGAGCGCAGCACCACCATCCGGGAGCTCCACGGTTTCAGCATCGGGCGTGACCCGCAGGGGGTGATCGTCGCGGAACTGACCGCTGACGCCTTCTGCCATCACATGGTGCGTGCGCTCATCGGCGCCTGCCTGGACGTGGGGGAGGGGCGCCGAGCCCCTGGCTGGCTGAGCAGCCGACTCGCCGAGCCGAGCTGGGACCAGTCGGTCAGGCTCGCCCAGCCCGCGGGGCTGGTGCTGGAATCGGTGCAGTACCCGGCTCCGGAGCAGCTGGGCCACCGCGCCGAGCAGACCCGGGCGCTTCGGCGCAGCGCCGAGCAGGCCTGAGCTGCGCGCGAAGCTGTGATATCAGGCACATCGGAGGAAGTTTCTCAGTCAGGTCCTGACGTGCCTGAAGCCTGTCACCACGCGGGAGAATGCCAGCATCAGCCCAGGCGGGTGGGGATCACCCGGGGGTCCGGGGGTGGCGTGGTTCACGTTCAGGCAGCATACTCATTCGGGCTTGCCTTCATCGACGAAGGCCCTCATCCCTGACCTGCTAAGGAACCAACCTCTGATGAGCACCACCCCCCGCTCCCAGGAATCCGGTCTAGGCGGCGTCGCGTGGGTCGTACTGGTCGCCGCGTTCGGCGGCTTCCTCTTCGGCTTCGACACCGCAGTGATCAACGGGGCCGTCGGCCCCATCCAGGACCAGTTCTCACTCTCAGACCTTGCCATCGGCTTCACCGTCTCCTCGGCGCTGCTGGGCTGCATGGTGGGCGCCTGGGCCGGCGGGAGCCTCTCAGACCGCATCGGTCGCCAGCGCGCGATGATGGTGGCCGCGGCGCTGTTCTTCATCTCCGCGATCGGCTCGGGACTCGCGTTCGGCGCCGTGGACCTGGTGCTCTGGCGGGTGCTCGGCGGCATCGGCGTGGGCATGGCCTCGGTGATCGCCCCGTCCTACATCGCCGAGGTCGCCCCGACACACCTGCGCGGACGCCTGGGCTCCACCTGGCAGCTGGCCATCGTGGTCGGCATCTTCATGGCTGCCGCCTCGAACGCGTTCATCGCCAACGTCGCTGACGGGGCAGCCGAGGAGCTGTGGTTCGGGCTGGAGGCCTGGCGCTGGATGTTCCTGCTCGAGGCGGGTCCGGCGCTGCTCTACGCCCTGCTTGCCTCCTCCATCCCGGAATCCCCGCGCTATCTGGTCTCCCGAGGCCGGGACAAGCAGGCGGCGAAGGTGTTGCAGGAGATCGTCGGCATTCAGGGTGAGGCCGCCATCGCGCAGAAGATCAAAGACGTCCGCGAAACCATCAACATGGAGGCCCGACAGCGCTTCCGCGACCTGATCGTGGGCGGGCGGCTCACCCCGATCGTCTGGGTGGGCCTGGGCCTGGCGGTCTTCCAGCAGTTCGTCGGCATCAACGTGATCTTCTATTACTCCAACACGCTGTGGCAGGCGGTGGGTATCGCGGAGGACCAGGCATTCCTGGTCCAGATCATCACCACCAGCGTGAACATCGTGGCCACCGTGATCGGCATCATCATCGTGGACCGGGTGGGTCGCCGGATCCCGCTGGCCGTGGGCTCTGCGGGCATGGCCGCAGGACTGGGCATGATGGCGGTGGCCTTCAGCCAGGCGATCATCACCGTGGGAGCCGACGGCGAGGAGCTGGTCTCGCTCCCCGGCGCCTGGGGCATGATCGCGCTGGTCTCCGCGAACGTCTTCGTGCTCTTCTTCGGAGCCACCTGGGGGCCGTTCATGTGGGTCCTGCTGGGGGAGATGTTCCCCAACCGGGTCCGCGCCGTGGCGCTGGGCGTGACCGCGTCCGCGAACTGGGCCGCGAACTTCCTGATCTCGATGCTCTTCCCCGAGATGGCGGCGTTCTCCCTGGTCTTCGCCTACGGCTTCTACGCGGCCTCGGCGCTGCTCTCCATGTTCTTCGTGCTCAAATGGGTGCCCGAGACCAAGGGGCGCGAGCTCGAGGACATGTCAGACTCCGCCTACGAGAAGACGCCGCGGGCCGCGAAGACACGCTGAATCGCGCCCGCGATCCCCGGCCGGCTCGGCTCCCAGGCCCCATCAATACAGTGCCGCCCCCGCCCCGTTGGGCGTCCCGCCAGCGGCCCGCCCGCAGCGCGACTTTGCTCAAAGGTGGGGGCGCTCTGTATAGTTATTGGTTGTTGTGCGTGTCCACCCCTGCGTGGGTCCGTGTCGAGGCGGCTCAGTTGCATGGTCGTCAGCCTCCACGGACTGCAGGGGAACTCACGGGCCCGGTCTTTTCCCAGTCCTCACCTGGGAATCCGGATGTCGCACTCGCGAAGAAACAGTCATTGACGCTCGGTGCTTCTCACACATCGCAGAGTCCAGTGCACTGAACCGTAGAACATCGACCGAAGGCATACCAACGTGCGTACGTACACCCCGAAGCCTGGCGACGCCGATGCCCAGTGGCACGTCATCGACGCGACTGACGTCGTGCTGGGCCGTCTCGCCTCCCACACCGCCACGCTGCTGCGCGGCAAGCACAAGCCGACCTTCGTCCCTCACCAGGACATGGGCGACTTCGTCATCATCATCAACGCCGAGAAGGTCGCCGTGACCGGCGACAAGGCCGAGAAGAAGCGCTACTGGCGCCACTCCGGCTTCCCCGGCGGCATCAAGTCGCTGACCTTCAACGAGATGGTCACGCGCTACCCGACCCGCGCTGTCTACCAGGCGGTCAAGGGCATGCTGCCCCACAACAAGCTCGGCACGGCACAGCTGAAGAAGCTGCGCGTCTACGCAGGTGCTGAGCACCCGCATGTCGCGCAGCAGCCGAAGCCGTTCGACATCTCCCAGGTCACTCAGTAGTCCTGGCCACCCGACACTAGAATTTTCAAGGAGAATCGTGGCTCAGAACACTGAAGAGCTCACCGAAACCGAGGAGCTTTCAAGCTACACCTCGGAATCAACCCCCACCGAGGAGACCGCCGGCGAGTCCGAGCGTGCACCGCTGACCGTCGGCGGCGCCGCCATCGGTCGTCGCAAGCGCGCCCGTGCCCGTGTGCGCATCACCCCGGGCACCGGCAAGTGGAGCCTGAACGGTCGCAGCCTGGAGGAGTACTTCCCCAACAAGCTGCACCAGCAGGAGGTCAATGACCCCTTCACCCTGCTCGGCCTCAAGGGCGCCTACGACGTCATCGCCCGCATCGACGGCGGCGGCCCCTCGGGTCAGTCCGGCGCGCTGCGGCTGGGCATCTCCCGGGCGCTGAACGAGGTCGACCGCGACCACAACCGTGCGCCGCTGAAGAAGGCTGGATTCCTGACCCGCGACGCCCGCGCCGTGGAGCGCAAGAAGGCCGGTCTGAAGAAGGCCCGCAAGGCCCCGCAGTACTCCAAGCGCTGATCGATCTGCTCCCGGGGCGCCACGCGCTGCCCCGGGACTGATCGTCCCGCTCGAAGAACCCCGCCGGAGACTCTCCGGCGGGGTTCTTCGCGTCTGAGCGGGCCTCGGCCAGTACACTGAACGTCATCATGGCACGACTTTTCGGCACTGACGGCGTGCGCGGTGTGGCCAACGAGCTGCTCACCGCTGAACTCGCCCTCACCCTCTCCCAGTCAGCAGCAACCGTCCTCGGCCACCGTCAGGTGCTCCCGGGCACCCGACCCACCGCGGTGGTGGCGCGCGACCCGCGCATCTCGGGAGAATTCATCTCCGCCGCCGTCCAGGCGGGCATCGCCAGCAGCGGCGTCGACGTCTTCGACGCCGGAGTGCTGCCCACTCCCGCCGCCGCCTTCCTGGTGGCCGACATCGACGCGGACTTCGGCGTGATGATCTCCGCCTCGCACAACGCGGCCCCGGACAACGGCATCAAGTTCCTGGCCCGCGGCGGCCACAAGCTCGATGACGCCGCGGAGGACGCGATCGAGACTCAGATGGGACTGACGCCGCCACGGCCCACCGGGGCCGATGTCGGACGGGTCAGCCGGTTCGCCGACGCGGAGGACCGCTACCTGGTGCACCTGCTGCGCTCCCTGGACGGCACCAGCCTCAAGGGGCTCAAGATCGTGCTGGACTGCGCCCACGGCGCCGCCGCCGGAGTCTCCCCGCAGGCCTTCACCGATGCCGGGGCCGAGGTGATCGTCATCGGCGCGGAGCCCGACGGGCTGAACATCAACGAAGGCTACGGCTCCACCCACCTGGGTCCGCTGCAGGACGCGGTGCGCGAGCATGGCGCCGACCTGGGCATCGCTCACGACGGCGACGCCGATCGCTGCCTGGCGGTCGATCACACCGGCGAGGTGATCGACGGTGACCAGATCATGGGCATCCTGGCGATCGCGCAGAAGGAAGCCGGGACCCTGATCGATGACACCCTGGTGGTCACCGTGATGTCCAACCTGGGGTTGAAGCTGGGCATGGAGGCCGCCGGGGTCAAGCTGGTGGAGACCGCCGTGGGGGACCGCTACGTGCTGGCCGCCATGCGCGCCTCCGGTTACAACCTCGGCGGGGAGCAGTCAGGGCATCTGATCTTCGCGGACTACGCCACCACCGGTGACGGCCTGCTCACCGGACTGCAGCTGGCCGCCCGGGTCGCGGCCACCGGCCGCTCCGTGCGGACCCTGGCGGACGAGGCGATGACCCGCCTCCCGCAGGTGCTGATCAACGTCAAGGGCGTGGACCGCACCCGGGTCAAGACGCACGAGCCGGTGCAGGAGGCCGTCGCGCAGGTCGAAGCCCGGCTGGGAGCCACCGGGCGGGTGCTGCTGCGCCCCTCGGGCACCGAACCGGTGGTCCGGGTGATGGTGGAGGCTTCCACCGCGGAGCTGGCCCGCGCCGAGTCCGAGGCGCTGGCGGACATCGTCAAGGCCGAACTCGCCCTGTAGCCCCACAGGCGCCTCGCTGGAGGATTCCCCGGGGCGCCCCTCAACGTCTGTTGGGGGCTAGTCCTTGCCCCAGACCACGTCTTTCGCCTTGCCCAGCACCGGGTGACGCCTGGGCTCCTGGGAGCTCCTCTGCTCCGCCTCCTCGGCCGCCTGCCGCTGCGCCTCGGCGAGCGAGGCGAGGAACGCGGGGTTGGTGACCTCGGTCTGGGCCTTGAGCTGGTCGCGGATCTCGCGGAGCAGCGAGATGTTCTCATCTTCGACGGCGGGCGGCGCCGTCTTCGCCCGACGCTCCCGGGCCTCCACCATCCGGGTCATCGGGGCGATGATCACGAAGTAGACCGCACCGGCGATCAGCAGGAAGTTCACCATCGCGGTCAGCAGTACCCCGAACCGGATGGGGGTGTCGTTGAGCACCACCAGCGCGAAGTCGTCGAAGTCCGGGGTCCCGACCAGCGCGGAGATCAGCGGCATGAGCACGCTCTCCACCAGGGCGCTGACGACGGCAGTGAATGCCGTTCCGATGACCACTGCGGTGGCCAGGTCCACGACGTTTCCGCGCGTGATGAAGTGCCTGAATCCTTTGAGCATGAGAGAAGTCTAGGACACCACTGACCTGCGACTGCGGCGTCCCGTGGCGGCCCAGGTGACGGCCAGGCGAGGCTTGCAGGGCCAGCCGTGGCGCTGCCGTCGTCCTGTCAGGGGGCTGCGGGCAGCTCCGGCGCCGCGGAGTCATAGTCAGGTGCCGCCGGCTGGTCCCAGTACTCCTCCAGGGTCAGCCCCTGCGCCGCGACCTCCTCGGCGGTCTCCCGCCCGACATAACGAAGATGCCAGGGTTCGAACTCATAGCCGGTGATCTCCTGAGCCCCTTCGAGATACCGGATGACGAAGCCGTGCTCGGCTGCGTTCTCCGCGACCCACCGGCCCTCGGAGGTCTCGGCGAAGCAATGACCCTGGGTGCACTCGGGGTTCTCGATGCTGATCACATCTGCCGCCAGTCCGGTCTGGTGCTCCGAATAGCCCGGCCGGGCCACCAGCTCATCGGTCTCCTCGGTGCCCACCGCCGCCTGCCGATTCGCGTAGATGCTTCGCTGAGCCTCGTAGGAGCGGTAGCCGCTGGTCATCGCGAGGACCTCACCGTCCTGGTTCGCGGCCTCGATGAGCTGGGCGAGCGCCTCGGCGGCCGGCTCGCGCAGCAGCAGCTGGTTCTGCGTGGTCGTCCGCACCTCTGGCACCACCAGGTCTTCAGGCGCGTAGCTCAGGGGCTCCAACGGGTTCCGCGCGTTCACCAGCACGTGGATCGAGTCGGGGTCCCACGAGGCTTCGCTGGCGCGCCCCGGCGTCGGTTCCGGGGTCGGCTCTGGAGTCGACTCCGGGGCGGGTTCTGCGGTGGGATCCGAATCAGTCTCCAAGCCTGACGCACTGTCGGACTCGGCGTCTGACGCCCCGTCGGACTCGGCGCCTGACGCCCCGTCGGACTCGGCGTCGGGATCCGGGGCCTGCGGGAGCTGGTCACCGCGCACCTCGGCCAGCGGCTGCTCCGCGCCCAATCCTGTGGCCACAGCGTTGAAGGCGCGCGGGACGAAGTAGCCGATCAGCAGCAGCACGCCGATCACCAGCACCGCTGCCAGCGCTCGACGCCGACGGTAGATCCGAGCGCGGCGGTCCGCCTGCTCCTGGAACTCACGGCGCCCCTGATCGGTGAGCCGGGCTCGCGGCATCACAGGCCCCCGAACCGGGGCCGGCTGCGGCGGGCGGGGCAGGGCGCACAGAGAGGCGGCAGGAACATCTTGTGAATCAGACCTTGCGCAGCAGCACCCGGGAGACCGAATGGTCCTCGCCCTTGGCCATGACCAGGCGGGCCCGGGAACGGGTCGGGGCGATGTTGGCGCGCAGGTTCGGGCCGTTGATCCGGCTCCAGATATCCGTCGCGCGCGCCTGGGCCTGCTCGTCGTCGAGGAAGGAGTACTGGTGGAAGTAGCTCTGCGGATCCGCGAATGCCCCGTCGCGCCACCGCATGAACCGATCCACGTACCACTGCTCGATGTGCTTGGGCTTGGCGTCGACGTAGATGGAGAAGTCGAAGAAGTCGCTCAGCGCCAGCCCAGTGGTGCCGTCCTCGCGCACCCGGGCGGGCTGCAGGACGTTGAGTCCCTCCACGATCAGCACGTCAGGCTGCCGGATCACCACTTCACGGTCCGGGACGATGTCATAGACCAGGTGGGAGTACCAGGGGGCGCGCACCTCAGGCTTGCCCGACTTCACCTCAGAGACCATCCGCAGCAGCGCCCGGCGGTCATAGGCCTCCGGGAAGCCCTTGCGGTCCATCAGGCCGCGGCGCTGCAGCTCGGCGTTGGGGTAGAGGAAGCCGTCTGTGGTGACCAGCTCCACCCGCGGGGTGGAGGGCCAGCGGCGCAGCATCTCCTGGAGCACGCGCGCGGTGGTGGACTTGCCCACCGCCACGGACCCCGCCACCCCGATGACGAAGGGGGTGCGCAGGGTCTGCTCACCCAGGAACTCGTTCGCCGCGGAGCGCAGCTGCGCGGCGGACTCCACGTAGATCGAGAGCAGCCGGCTCAGCGGAAGGTAGATCTGCTCGACCTCGTTGAGCGAGAGGTGCTCGCCGATGCCACGCAGCCGGTCGACGTCGTCCTGGTTCAGCGGCTGCTGGATGGTGTCTGCCAACCGGGCCCAGGCCTGCCGGTCCAGCTCCGCGAATGGGGAGTGGGAGGTGTTCGGCGGCTCGGGCTTGGAGGGTGATCCTGCCCAAGGTGCGGTGCCCGCCACCAGGGCGGGCAGCGGCCCCGTGGAGGCGCGCGGACGAGGATCTTCGGATGGGTGCTCAGACACGTTGACACGATACGCTATCCCCCATGTGTGGAATCGTCGGCTATATAGGCCTGCCCGAGAAGACCAGTCAGCACTCAGCACTCGACGTGCTTCTAGAGGGACTTCGTCGCCTGGAGTACCGCGGCTACGACTCCGCCGGCGTGGCGACCGTGGCGGCGGGGACCGTCTCCACGCGGAAGAAGTCCGGCAAGCTCGCGAACCTGCTCGCCGAGATCGACGCCGCCCCGATGGAGGCAGCCTCGGTGGGCATCGGGCACACCCGCTGGGCCACCCACGGAGCTCCCACGGATCAGAACGCTCACCCGCACCTGGCCGACGGCGGCAAGCTCGCCGTGATCCACAACGGGATCATCGAGAACTTCGCCCAGCTCAAGGCGAAGCTGGTCGCAGCCGGGGAAGAGTTCAGCTCGCAGACGGACACCGAGGTGGCCGCGAAGCTGATCGGTCAGTACTTCACCGGCTCCGCCGCCGGTGACCTCACGGAGGCGATGCGACTGGCCTCCAGCGAGCTCGAGGGCGCATTCACCCTGCTCGCCGTGCACGCCGACCAGCCTGATCGTGTGGTCGCCTCGCGGCGGAACTCGCCGCTGGTCGTCGGGCTGGGGGAGGGAGAGAACTTCCTTGGCTCCGACGTCTCCGGGTTCATCGACTTCACCCGGGAAGCCGTAGAGCTGGAGCAGGATCAGGTGGTGACCATCACCACCGAGGACGTCGCGATCATCAATTTCGACGGCACCGAAGCGGAGGGCAAGCGCTTCTCGGTGAACTGGGACGCCGCCGCCGCGGAGAAGGGCGGCTTCGGAACCTTCATGGAGAAGGAGATCCACGATCAGCCCAAGGCCGTGGAGGACACCCTGCTGGGCCGCACCGACGCCTCCGGTCGGCTGGTGCTCGATGAGCTGCGGATCGACCCCGAGGAGCTCAAGGGCATCTCCAAGATCATCGTGCTGGCCTGCGGCACCTCCGCCTACGCCGGCATGGTCGCCAAATACGCCATCGAGCACTGGGTGCGGGTGCCCGTGGAGGTGGAGCTCTCCCACGAGTTCCGCTACCGCGATCCGATCATCGACGACTCCACCCTGATCGTCTCGCTCTCCCAGTCCGGGGAGACCATGGACACCCTGATGGCGGTGCGCTACGCCAAGGAGCAGGGCGCACGCACCCTGGCGATCTGCAACACCAACGGCTCCACGATTCCGCGTGAGTCCGACGCCGTGCTCTACACCCACGCCGGGCCCGAGATCGCGGTGGCCTCCACCAAGGCATTCCTGGCGCAGATCACCGCCTCCTACCTGCTGGGCCTCTATATGGCGCAGCTGCGCGGGAAGCTCTTCCAGGGTGAGATCGAGGACATCCTGGCCGATCTGCACAAGATCCCCGGCAAGATCCAAGAGGTCCTCGACGGCGGGGATCAGATCCGCGAACTCGCCCGCGAGATGGCGCAGGAGCCTTCGGTGCTCTTCCTGGGCCGCCACGTCGGCTACCCGGTGGCGATGGAGGGTGCACTCAAGCTCAAGGAGATCGCCTACATCCACGCCGAGGGCTTCGCCGCCGGTGAGCTCAAGCACGGCCCGATCGCGCTGATCGATCAGGGCCAGCCGGTGTTCGTCGTGGTCCCCTCCCCACACGGCCGGGACTCCCTGCACGCGAAGGTGGTCTCGAACATCCAGGAGGTCCGGGCACGCGGGGCCAGGACGATCACCGTGGCCGAGGCCGGCGACGCCGACGTCGTGGACTACTCCGAGACGGTCTTCTACGTCCCCGAGACCCAGCCGCTGCTGATGCCGCTGCTGACCACCGTCCCGCTGCAGATCTTCGCCTGCGCGCTGGCCGCCGAGAAGGGCTACGACGTCGACCAGCCGCGCAACCTGGCCAAGTCGGTCACTGTGGAGTGACCATCGGTATGCAGTGACCTGCTGATCGGGTGACCCGATCAGCAGGTCGGCCCGCTGATCAGGTTGCCCGATCCTCGGGATGATCCGGTCATCGGAGTGACCCGGCATCGGAGTGACCCCTCGCGCAGAAGGAGCAGCATATGATCGTCGGAATCGGCGTCGACGTCGTCCTGGTGACCCGGTTCGAGCACCAGCTGCGGCGGACACCGGCGCTGCGGCAGCGCCTCTTCGTCCCGGCCGAGCGGGAGCTGAACACCCGCTCCCTGGCTGCCCGCTTCGCGGCGAAGGAGGCGGTGGCCAAGGCGCTGGGCGCCCCTGCCGGGATGAACTGGCAGCACGCACAGGTGGTCATGGACTCCGCCGGCGCACCCCATGTCGAGGTCTCCGGCACCGTGGCGCAGGTGGCTGAGTCCAAGGGGGTCAAGCGGTGGCACCTCTCGCTCTCCCACGACGGTGATGTGGCCACTGCGATGGTCATCGCGGAGGGCTGATCATGCCTGTTGCCTCGCTGCCCGTCTACTCCGGCTCCGCGATCCGTGCGGCCGAGGAGCCGCTGCTGGCAGAGGGTCAGGGGCCGGCGCTGATGCGCCGGGCCGCCCACGGCTTGGCCAGCCAGGTGCTGAGCCTGCTGCGCAGCCGGGGCAGCATCTATGGGTCCCTGGTGGTCGGGCTCATCGGTTCCGGCAACAACGGCGGAGATGGACTCTACGCGCTGGCACAGCTGCGCGCCCGGGGAGTCGACGCGCGAGCGGTGCTGGTCACCGAGCGAACCCACGCCGCGGCGCTGGAAGAGTTCCGGCGCGCCGGAGGACGCCTGAGCCAGGAGGTGCCGGGACAGACCACGGTGCTGATCGACGCGATCCTGGGCACCGGAGCGCGCGGCGCCTTCACGCTCCCCACGATCCCGGGCCTCGCTGAGGCCGCTCGCAGCAGCACCGTCGTCGCCTGTGACATCCCGTCCGGGGTGGATGCCGACACCGGACGCTGCCCCGGAGACGCGCTCGCCGCTCAGCACACCGTGAGCTTCGGCGCTGCGAAGCTGGGTCTGCTGCTGGGCGAGGGCGGGCTGCTCAGCGGCGAGATCCACACCGTGGACATCGGCCTCGGCGATCAGCTGCCGGCTCCCGCCGCGCGGGAGCTGACCGGTCCCGAACACGGCGCCCCACGACCCCGTCCGGGGGACCACAAGTACACCCGCGGCATCCTGCAGGTGGTCGCCGGCTCCGGCCAGTTCCCGGGGGCAGCCGAACTCACCGTGGGTGCTGCGATCACCTCCGGAGTTGGCATGGTCCGGCTCCAGGCCGAGCCGGCCGTCTCCTCCTCCGTGCTGCACTCCTGGCCGGAGGCCGTGATGAGTCAGGGCCGCGCTGTGAAGGCGCTCGAGGGGGCCACCGCCGTCGCCATCGGCCCGGGACTGGGACGGGACCGGTCACGACTGGTGGAGGCTGAGACCATGCTGCGCGGCACAGTCCAGGCCGAGCTGCCCTGCGTGCTCGACGCGACGGGCCTGGAGCTGCTGCGCGGTGACCTGCTGAGCGCCGGTGACCTGGGGGCGCAGCTGATCGTGACCCCGCACCTGGGCGAAGCCCGGCGCCTGGCAGAGGCACTGGAGGACGACGCGCTGCGAGAACTTCTGGCCGGTGAACCGAACACTCTCGAGGCGGCGCGCGCCCTGGCTCAGGCGCTGGGGGTCACGGTCCTGCTCAAGGGGCCCAGCACCGTGGTGGCCGGTCCCACGGACGAGCCGGCGTGGATCGTGCGCGCGGCGACCCCCGGGCTGGCCACGGCGGGCACCGGGGATGTGCTCACCGGGATCATCGGGGCGCTGCTGGCCACCGCACCGCGCACCTCTGATCTGTGCTTCTCCGGCATCGCCGCCGAGGGTGCGCGTCTGCACTCCGCCGCTGCCGCCCGCCTGGACCCCGAGGGCCGCGGGCACTTCGGTGCCAGCGCGCTCGTCGGCGCGCTGCGCGAGTAGCGGCCGCGCCACGACCGTGTCCGTGGCACTCGATAGGGTGGTTCCATGAGCATCCACGGCGACCCCCGCGCCACCTTCCACCCCGAGGCCGCTGAGCGCGCAGCGGTGATCGACCCTGCGGCGATCAGGCACAACGTGCGCACCATCGCGTCCTATGTGCAGCCAGCAAAGGTGCTGGTGGCCGTGAAGGCAGAGGGCTACGGACATGGCGCCGTCACCGCGGCCCGAGCCGCGCTCGAGGCAGGAGCCGACTGGCTGGGCACCGCCCATGTCAGTGAGGCGCTGGTGCTGCGCAGAGCCGGAATCCAGGCGCCGATCCTGGCCTGGCTGCACACCCGGGGAACGGACTTCGCGGCTGCCCTGGGAGAGCACATCGACCTGGGCATCTCCGGCTGGGAGATCCATCACGTGGCGCGCGCGGCCGAGTCCCTGCAGAAGCCCGCCCGGGTGCACCTGAAGATCGACACCGGCCTGGGTCGCAACGGCTGCACCATCGAGGAATGGCCCGAGCTGCTGCGCCTGGCCGCGCAGTACCAGGAGCGCGGCCTGCTCAGCGTGGAGGGGATCTTCACCCATCTCGCCGTGGCCGATGAGCCGGACCGTCGCGAGACCGATGACCAGCTCGCGGTCTATCGCCGCGCGCTGGAGCTCGCCGAGGAGCATCGGATCGTGCCGGACCTGAGACATGTGGCGAACACCCCAGGCGCCTTCTCCCGCCCGGACGCCCATTTCGACATGGTCCGGGTCGGGGTCGGGGTCTATGGACACAGCCCGTTCGCGGACCGGACAGCCGAGGATCTGGGCCTGCGCCCGGCCATGGAGCTGCGCACCACAGTGGCCAACGTGAAACGCGTCCCCACCGGCCAGGGCATCAGCTATGGGCTGACCCACCGGGTGGACCGCCCCACCAGCCTGGCGCTGATCCCGATGGGCTACGCCGACGGCATCCCACGCGTGGCGGTCCACGCCCCGGTCTGGATCCAGGGCCGGCGCTACCAGTCGGTGGGACGTGTGGCCATGGACCAGTTCGTGGTCGACCTCGGGGAGGAGGAGACCGACGTCCAGGTCGGGGATGAGGTGGTCATCTTCGGCGGAGACTCCGGGATCGAAGCCGCCGACTGGGGCAGCGCCGCCGGAACCATCAACTACGAGATCATCACCCGGATCGGGGAACGTGTGCCCCGCATCGTGCAGGACTCGGGGCTGGACTCGACGCAGGACTCTGAGCCCGGCGTTCCACGGGCCTCTGCGCCGGGCTCAGCGCGGGACTCAGAACAGAACCCAGGACAGAACCCAGGACAGAACGCAGGGCAGGGCGCCGCGGGCACCCCAGACGGGGGAGAGCGGCGGGATCTCGCATGAGCCGCGACCAGGGACCGGTCGCCGCGCTGCCGGGTGAGCACTGGAGCCGTGAGGTCATCCTGGAGGACCTCAGCGCCACTGCGGAGTTCGCCGAGGCGCTCGCCGGTCAGCTCAGGCCCGGTGATCTGCTGGTGCTCACCGGAGGCCTCGGCGCAGGCAAGACCACCTTCACCCAGTCCCTGGGCAGCGCGCTGCGGGTCAGCGGACCGATCAGCTCACCGACCTTCATCCTCAGCAGGATCCACCGGTCGCAGGACCATGGTCCGGACCTGGTGCACGTCGATGCCTACCGGGCCGCGTCAGGGAGCCTGGAATCTCTGGACCTGGCCTCCACCCTGGCGGACTCCGTGACCGTGGTGGAGTGGGGCCGCGGGATCGTTGAGACGGCGTTGATGGGGGCTGATGGGTCCTGGCTGGATCTCGAGCTGATCCGGGACCCGGGAGCCGCTTCCACACCGGGGACAGAACCGGAAGCCGACGCCATCCGCACCGACTTCTCGGAGACCGAGGCCGATCTGCTCGGAGCCCGACGGCGCGCCGTCCTGCGCGGCTATGGCCCGGACTGGACGCAGCCGCCGCAGCTGTGACGAACTACGATGGAGGGGTGCTTCTCGCGATCGATTCCTCCGCCGGCGCCTCTGTGGCCGTGCTCGACGACGGCCAGGTGCGGGCCCAGTGGCGCACCGCCGAGACGACGACCCATGCCGAGGTGCTCGCCGAAGCGGTGGCGCAGACGATGCGCGAGGCCCGGGTCACCGGAGCCGGGCTGCGCGGCGTCGTCGTCGGCGTGGGGCCGGGTCCCTTCACCGGGCTGCGGGTCGGACTGGCGCTGGCGCACTCGCTCGCCGAGGTCTGGGGCGTGCCGCTGCACGGGGTGTGCAGCCTGGACTCGCTGGCCCAGCGTGCTCTGAACCAATCTGCCCTGAACCAGCCTGCCCTGAACCAGTCGGCGGGGGACTCAGGACCCGTGAGCGGGGAGTTCCTCGCGGCCAGTGATGCTCGGCGCCGCGAGGTGTACTGGGCCCGCTACCGCAGCGATGCCCATGGATTCGCGGAGCTGCTGGAGGGGCCGCAGGTCAGTGCTGCCAGCGAACTGCCGGATCTGCCGGTGGTGGGCATCGCGGCGAGCCTCTACCCACAGGTGTTGACCCCGCGCTCGCCGGAACAGGGGCACTGGCTGCCCGATGCCGTGGAGCTGGGTCAGCTCGCCGAGCGCGCGCTCGAGCGCGACCCCACCGCCGAGCCCCGCCCCGCCCAGCGCGACCCCGCCGCCGAGCCCCGCGCCGCCGAGCCCGGTGCGGTGCTGCGCGACCCGCTCCCGCTCTACCTCCGGGAGTCCGACGCCAAAGTGCCAGCCCAGATGCGCGCCAGGCAGGCCTCATGAGCCGCCCAGAGACGCAACGCTCCGACCCGGAGCGCTACCAGGTGAGCCAGATGACGGCGCTGGACGTGCCCGAGGTGCTCGCCCTGGAGAACCGGCTCTTCCCGCACGACGCCTGGCCGGAGAGCTTCTTCTACGACGAGCTCGCGCACACCACCGGCAGCTCCGGCGAGGCGCCCACCCGGCGCTACTGGGTGGCCCGGGATGCCGCCGGTCAGCTCGCTGGATACGCCGGGATGATGTGCCTGCTGCCGCTGGCCGATGTGCAGACCCTGGCGGTGGCGCCCGAGGCGCAGGGCCGTGGGCTTGGCACCCGCCTGCTGCGCCTGCTGGTCCGCGCCGCACGTCAGGACGCCGCCGAGCAGATCCTGCTGGAGGTCCGCGCCGACAACCCGGGGGCGCAGGCCCTCTACCGGCGTGAGGGCTTCACCCACATCCACACCCGGGCGCAGTACTACCCCGACGGCCAAGACGCGCTGATCATGGCGAAGCCGCTGACCGACCTCTCCGCGCCCAGCTCGGCGACAGACCTCAGGAGCCCCACCCCATGACCGAGACTTCTCCGGCACCCCGCGCCCCGCTGGTGCTCGGCATCGAGACCTCCTGCGACGAGACCGGCATCGGGATCGTCCGAGGGACCCAGCTGCTGGCGAACACCGTCTCCTCCTCCATGGAGGAACACGTCCGCTTCGGCGGCGTGATCCCGGAGATCGCCGCCCGCGCCCACCTCGAAGCCTTCCGCCCCACGCTTCGCCAGGCGTTGGACACCGCCGGGATCGAGCTGGACGAGGTGGACGCGATCGCTGTGACCGCCGGCCCCGGGCTGGCCGGCGCCCTGATGGTGGGACTCTCCGCCGCCAAGGGACTCGCCCTGGCCGCCGGCAAGCCGCTCTACGGGGTCAACCACCTCGTCGCACACGTCGGCGTGGGCCTGCTGGACCCCGCAGAGGAGGGCACCGCGGCGAACGGCACCGGGCACTCCGGTATGCGGGCGCTGCCGCAGAACTCCGGGGCGCTGCTGGTCTCGGGCGGGCACACCGAGATCCTGCGGGTCGGCTCGCTGACCAGTGATGTGCAGCTGCTGGGCTCCACGATCGACGACGCCGCCGGTGAGGCCTTCGACAAGACCGCGCGCCTGCTGGGCCTGGGCTACCCGGGGGGCCCCGCGATCGACGCCGCGGCAGCCGGCGGGGATCCGCAGGCCTTCCGGTTCCCGCGCGGGCTGACCCTGCCGAAGTTCGAAGGCTCTGCGCAGGCCCCGGGAAAGCACCGGCACAACTGGTCCTTCTCCGGGCTGAAGACCTCAGTGGCCCGCGCGGTGGAACAGTTCGAGGCCGCCGGAAGGCCGGTCCCGGTGGCCGATATCGCGGCCAGCTTCCAGGAGGCCGTGGTGGACGTGATCACGGCCAAAGCGGTGCGCGCCGCCACGGAGCACGGGATCAAGACGCTGCTGCTGGGCGGGGGAGTCGCGGCGAACAAGCGGCTGCGCGAGCTGCTGGCGCAGCGCTGCGCCGAGGCCGGCATCGAGCTGCAGATCCCCCCGGTGAGCCTGTGCACCGACAACGGCGCGATGGTCGCCGCGTTGGGCGCCCAGCTCGTCGCCGCCGGGACGGCGCCGTCCTCGCTCTCGATCCCGGCCGATTCCTCCCAGCCGGTTCAGCGGATCAGCGTCTGAGTCGGATCCGGCTGGGGGCTGGACGGATCAGACCCGTCGGGGCCCGTTGATCGACATCCGGGTGCGCGCCGCCGCATCGAGCACCACCTGGCGCAGGTCCCCCTGGTGGGTCTCCGCGACCTGGCGCTGCCGCATATAGCCGGCACCGTCGCGCATCATCTGCTCGACCAGCGCCAGCTCATCGGCGCATCCCAGCTCCTTGGCCACCGGTTCCAGCCGGTTCAGCTCCTGCTGCAGATGATCGGTGACCAGCATCTCGTCGCCCTCGGCGTTGAGGATGATCTCGGCGTCGAGGCCGTAGCGCGCGGCGCGCCACTTGTTCTCCTGCACGAACCAGGGTGGCATCGAGACCACTTTGCCGCCGTTCTCCAGGTCCTTGACCGTGGAGTGCACGATGCACTGGGTCAGCGCCGCGACCCCGGCGATCTCCTCCAGCGTGGCCAGACCGTCGCAGACCCGCAGCTCCACGGTGCCCAGCCTCGGCACCGCCCGGACGTCCCAGCGCACCTCGGTGACGTCGTTGATCACCCCGGTGTGCTCCAAGTCGCTCACGGCCTTCTCATAGCCGGACCACTCCTCGAACTGGAAGGAGGCCCCGGCGGTGGGCAGCTGCTGGAAGACCAGGGCGCGCTGCGAGGCGTAACCGGTGTCCTCACCTGACCAGTACGGCGAGGAGGCGGTCAGCGCCTGGAAATGCGCGTTGTAGTTGCACAGCGCGTTGACCGCGGGCATCGCCTGGGCGACGTCGTCCAGGCCCACGTGGACGTGGACCCCGTAGATCACCATCTGGCGGCCCCACCACTGGGTGCGTCTGATCAGCTCCGCGTACCGCTCCTTGTCCGTGACCTCCTGCGCGGTGGGCGCGGCGAACGGGTGCGAGCCCTGGCAGTAGAGCTCGACGTCGAGCGGCTCGCAATGGCGCATCACATTGCGCGCGGTCTCGCGCAGCTGGTCCACCCCGGTGTTCACGTCTGGGCAGACATCGGTGACCAGCTCTACGGTGTTGGTGAGCAGCTCCTGCTTCACGTAGGGGTGCTCATCCTCCGAGCCGAGCTCCGGGAGATCCTGATGACAGGCGCGCAGGACCCGGTCCGCCACCGAGCGAAGATCTCCGGTCTGCCGATCCACCAGCGCCAGCTCCCACTCAAGGCCCAGGGTGGAACGTCGTGATTCAGCGAAGGGTAGTTCCAACAGAGGCTCCTCAGGTGTCGGGGCCGGCGGCCGCATCACCACACAGAATACTGCCCAGACCGGTCATTGCCTGGCGCCCGGCAGGACATTGCCTCGGCGTGCACGGTCCTGCCTGCCGCCGCTGCCCCGATCGTCCAGCCGGCGCGGATATCCTGAGCCACATGTCTTCTGCCGGTCCCTCGCGTCCTCGCCCGCTGCTGGCTGCCGCCGCGCTGTCCTGTCTGCTGCTCAGCTCCTGCGCCTCCGGATCCGACCCTGAGGCTCCGGAGGACACGTCGGGGCCCAGCGGGCAGAGCACCGAGGAGTCCGCGGCCGCCGCGGAGGAGCAGCGTCGCGCCGAGGCCGAGCAGGCCCGGGAGGCCGCGCTCGCGGGACCTGGACCGGAGCATCAGGAGCGCGCCGAGCAGATCGTCGCGGAGTACTCCCTGACCGAGCTGGCAGGGTCGGTGCTGGTGGGGGAGTACGCCACCACCGATGCCGCGCCGATGGCGGACCTGATCGAAGAGCTGCACCTGGGCGGCGCCATCATCATGGGTGCCAATGTCCCGACCGCGGAGCAGGGTGTGGCTACCGAGGAGCTGGCCGCCCAGCTGAGCACCCTGCGCGAAGCCGCCGGCGAGCGCGAGGTGCCCCCGATGATCGGCGTGGATCAGGAGGGTGGACTGGTCACCCGAGTCGGCGTCCCACTCACCGAATGGCCCACCCCGATGGCCTACGGAGCGGCCGCCGGGCAGGACGGGTCTGACCAGGACGAGGCCGATCAAGACGAGGCTGGACCCGACGACGACGCGCTCGCCCGCACCGGGCACCGGTTCCTCGCCTCGGAGCTCGCCGAGCTGGGGTTCAGCACCAGCTTCGCGCCCAACGGGGACGTCACCGTGGGGGCCACGGATCCGACCATCGGCTCGCGCTCCTTCGGCTCCGACGCCGAGGCCGTCACCGAGCTGACGATGCAGAGCATCCGCGGTCTGGCCGAGGGTGGCCTGGCCGGATCGATCAAGCATTTCCCCGGGCATGGCTCGGTCACCGAGGATTCCCACCAGACGCTCCCGGTCCAGGACGCCGGCCTCGAGGAGCTGCGCACCCGCGACTGGGCACCCTTCGCCGAGGCCGCCGAGGCAGGTGTCCCGATGATCATGATGGGCCACATCGAGGTGCCCGCGTTGGAAGAAGGCGTGCCCTCCTCACTCTCCGCCGCCGCCTACACCGAGCTGCGCGAACTGGGCCACGACGGGGTGGTGGTCACCGACGCGCTGAACATGGGCGCCATCGTCCAGGGCTACGGTGGTGACCAGGCCGCCGTGAGTGCGCTCACCGCAGGCGCGGACCTGCTGCTGATGCCCGCCGATGTCCGCGGCGCGCACGCCGGCATCCTCGCGGCCGTGGAGTCGGGCGAACTGGACCGCGAACGCCTTGAGCAGGCGGCGGAACGTGTCGCTGCGCTGCAGCTCTGGCAGGCCGAGCTGGCCGCCGGAGATCTCGCCGCCGGGCCGGGAGCTCAGCTGCCCGAGGAGCTGCGCGGGGAGCAGGAGGATGAAGACGCCGCCGCGGAATCGGATTCCGGCAGCGCAGAAGCGACTGCGGCGCAGCTGAGTGAATCCGCGGTGACCCTGGTCGCTGGTGAGTGCGAGGCGGACCTGGCCGCTGCCGGCATCAGCATCGTGGGCGGCAGTGAACAGGACCGCTCCCGGCTGACCGCAGCCGCCGAGGCCGCCGGCCTCAGCGTGGGCACCGGGACTGTGGTGAACCTGGTCGGGGAGTCCAGCGCCGCCGGGGGAGACGTCGCGGTCGCCCTGGACCGCCCCGAGGTCCTGGCTGGAGCCGATGCCGCCACGCAGATCGCGCTCTACGGGCGCACCGAGGAGTCCTTCCAGGCTCTCGCCGCGGTGCTCGCCGGAACTCAGGCGCCGGGAACGCTCCCGGTCGAGGTGGGGGAGCTGCCTCGCGGCCACTCCGCATGCTGAGCGATCACAGCGGCTCCACCACCGCGAAGACCCGCTCCTCGCCCAACCGGGTGATCACCAGCGTGGCGTGACGCTTCGGCCCCTTGGGCCGCTTCTTCGGCAGCAGCTGCTGGCGCAGCCTCTCCGGGACGACGTCGACGCCGCGCTTCTTGATCTCCAGACTGGTCACTGCGGCCTCGGTGACCCAGGCCTTGAGCGTCTTCAGATTGAAGGAGTCGACCTCAAGCACCTGGAACTGCCGGGAGAGCCGGTAGTCAGGGTCGGTCACGGGCTCATCGGCGCAGAAGTAGGCGATGTGTTCATCCAGCAGATGAGCTCCCAGCGAGTCCGCGAGCTCAGCGATGAGTCCAGATCGGATCACCGCAGGGTCCGGTTCATGCAGCACTCCGAAGAGCCCTTCTCGCCCCGACGGCTCGGCCTGGACGCCGGCGCCGAAGTCAGTGTCGCTGACCAGCTCCACAGCGGCGCTGCCGTCCTCAGGCAGCAGCGTGGCTGCCCGCCGGACGCCGGGCCGGGCCAGGGCGTTGAACCAGAGCACCACCTCGACCAGATCTCCGTCCACTGAGACCCACTCCGCCTCACAGTCGGAGGGGATCAGCTCATGCGGCAGCCCCGGACCGAGCTTGACCCCCATCGGGGTCCCGGTGCTGGCCAGCGCCTTCACGAAGCTCAGCGGCGGGGAGAAGGACTCGGGGTCCCAGAGCCTGGTGGGTCCGGCCGCCGCGGTCTCCTGGGCCGCGTGCGGATCCCGGCGCGCTGGATCCAGCCACAGCCCCCAGCCTCTGGGCGCCCCTGCCTGGAGAAGATCGAAGGTCGCCGCGAAGTCCTCGGCGGTGCCGTGCTGGACGTTCGCCTCCGGGAACGGATGCAGGTTCATGGTGGCCGCCGCAGCGGTGTTCTCATCCGCCTCCACGGCCGTCACGCTCAGCCCCAGGGACGCCGCCGCCAGTGCATCACCCCCGAGGCCGCAGCCGAGATCGACCACCCGGTCCAGTCCCGCGCTCCGGAAGCGCTGGGCGTGGCGCGCCGCCACGGGAAGCCGCGTGGACTGCTGCAGCCCCTCATGGGTGAAGAGCATCCGCGCGGCGAACTCGCCGAACTTCTGGCGTCCGGCCGCGCGCAGCCGGGACTGGGTCAGGGCAGAGGCCACCCGGTCAGGCGGGTGACCGGCGTCGCGCAGCCGCAGGTTCAGCTGCAGCGCCGTCTGCTCGTCATAGGGCGGCAGCGAGTTCAGCAGCTCCCACCCCTCCGGGGTGAGGACGGGGTCGAGCGCATCTGCGGCGGGAGAAGACATCGCCCCTACGCTACCGGGCAGAGTCCGCCGAGTGGAGGCGCTGCGCCGCGGGACGCACAGGAGAATAGCTCACAGTCGAATGTGCGAATCGCGAGAAAGCGTCATATCGCGGTCACCGTTTGCGCTGAATTAGTTAACTATGTAAGTTCTATTTAGCTTAGGACAGACTAACCAGCGACGACATGTCGCGCACTCCGCGCCACAGACCTTGAAAGGCAGGGCTATGCCCACTGCAGAACTCGCGTTCCAGAACACCGGCAGCATCAGCGGCGGAGGCCCCGAGGGTGAGGAGCGGTCCGTGACGCGCAGCTCCACCGGAACGCCGGGGCCTCGGATCCTGGGCGGACTCTGCGTCGGTGTGATCGCCCTGCTCGGACTCAGTGCCTGCGGCTCCGACGCGGCAGCCGATGAAGCCGGTGCCAGTGAGACGGCTGAGGAGGCCGGGGGCGATGCTGAGGGCTCTGGCACCGTCACGATCCAGGATGATCACGGCACCCATGAGGTCTCCACGGATCCAAGCAGCGTCGTGGTCACCGACAACAGGTCCTACCGCACACTGGAGGCCTTCGGGGTCGAGCCCACCGCCGCCGCCCGCAGCCTGATGGATGCTCAGACCCACGCCTATGCGGAGGATGAGTCCATCCTGGATCTCGGGAATCATCGTGAGCCCGATCTGGAGAACGTGGTCGCAGCGGAGCCTGACCTGATCATCAACGGGCAGCGTTTCCAGGACTACTACGAGGATCTCAGCGCCCTGGCGCCGGACGCCACCATCTTGGAGTTCGAGCCGCAGCCCGAGGCTGACCTGGTCGAAGAGCTGATCCGCAAGACCGAGTCGCTCGGCGAGGTCTTCGGGAAGGAAGATGTCGCCGCGGAGCTGGTCGAGGAGCTTCAGACCGAGATGACTCGGGTCCAGGACGCCTATGACGGCGAATCCACTGTGATGGGCCTGCTCACCTCCGGCGGCGACATGAGCTACGTGGCGCCAGGGCCCGATGGTCGCGCCATCGGCCCGGTCTTTGACTCATTCAACCTCACCCCCGCGCTGGAGCAGGAGGGTGAGAACGAGTCCCACGGTGATGACATCTCCGTGGAGGCGATCGCCGCCGCAAACCCGGACTGGCTGCTCGTGTTGGACCGCGACGCCCGGCTGACCCTGGATGAGGGTGAGGAGTACAGTCCCGCGGCCGAGATCGTGGAGGACTCGGCCGCGCTGGCCAACGTCTCTGCCGTGGAGAACGACCAGATCGTGTACCTGCCGGAGAACTTCTACCTCACCGAGGACATCCAGGCGTACACCGAATTCTTCCGCGACTTCGCAGACGCACTCGAAGCCGCGGAATGACCGCAGTTCACTTTCTTGCCAGTCGGTGAATGATGGTCGCCCGACGGTCCCGCGCAGGCCTGGACAACCTGCGCGGGACCGTCCCAATATCAACACGCCGGTATTCGCTAATACGTGTCCTCTTGGCGACACTGCATGTTTCGCTGCTCAGCCCTGCCTTCGTCCTCGTGAAAGCCACCTATGCCTGACACCTCCTCCGCGGCACCGAATCGCCACCGATCTGCCCGCCCGGAGCCCCCGCGACGATCCCTCCAGCAGTACCCGCCGCCGCAGCCGCCGTCGTTCCCGGATGCCCGCGCGATCCGCAGGCAGCACCGGTTCACCCCGGCACTGCTGATCGGGATACTGCTCACCCTCGGACTGCTGCTGCTCTCCCTGAGCACCGGGCAGTACGCCGTCTTCTCCGAAGATGGGTTCTGGATGTTCGGCATCACCCGGGTGCCGCGCACCGTGGCACTGGTGCTCGCCGGTGCCTCCATGGCCATGTGCGGGCTGATCATGCAGCTGCTCACCCAGAACCGCTTCGTGGAGCCCACCACCACTGGGACCACCGAGTGGGCCGGACTGGGACTGATCCTGGTGCTCTGGCTCTTCCCCGGCGCTTCGATGCTCGCCCGGATGAGCGGGGCCGTGACCATGGCCTTCATCGGCACCGTCATCTTCTTCCTCTTCCTGCAGCGGGTGACGCTGAAGTCCTCGCTGATCGTGCCGATCATCGGCATCATGCTGGGTGCGGTGGTCAGCTCCTTCACCACCTACATCGCGCTGATGACCGACCACCTGCAGACCCTAGGCATCTGGTTCGCCGGATCCTTCACCCGGATCGTGGAAGGGCGCTATGAGCTGATGTTCCTGGTGCTGGTGGTGACCGTCCTGGTCTTCCTCACCGCCGACCGGTTCACAGTGGCCGGACTCGGACGCGATATGGCGACCAACGTGGGGCTGAACTACACCGCCGTGCTGTTCCTGGGCACCGCCATGGTCGCCGTGGCCACCGGCGTCACCGCCACCGTGGTGGGCACCCTGCCCTTCCTCGGGCTGATCGTGCCCAACATCATCTCGCTCTTCCGCGGCGATGACCTGCGCAGCAACCTGCCCTGGGTCGCGCTGCTGGGCATCGCCACCGTCACCGCCTGTGACCTGATCGGTCGCACCATCCGGGCGCCCTTCGAGATCCCGGTGGGACTGGTGCTGGGCCTTCTCGGAGCAGTGGTCTTCATCGGGCTGCTGCTGCGGCAGCGGCGGAAGGGCGGGCTGGTCGCATGACCGAACAGCTGGATCGCGCGCGCCACAGCGGACGGGCGGCCTCCGGGGGCCCCGCCGGTTCCGGGACCGCCGCCGATTCCGGGACCATCACCCCTGGTGGTGGAGTCCCGGGCGGCGAGGCCCCTGACCGGGAGGCCCCCGCGCAGACCAGTCGGCATTCCGGGGCGATCACCACCGGGCGCCACCGGGTGCGCTACTGGGGCGTCATGGCGCTGCTGGGCGGGCTCTCGGTGTTCTTCACCGCCGGGATCCTCAGCTACGACAACCCGATGCCCTTCGGCACCGAGGGATACTGGCTGATCGCGAGGATGCGCGCTGAGACCGTGCTGGTCATCGGCGTCGTCGTCCTCGCTCAGGCGATGGCCACAGTGGCGTTCCAGACCGCGACCAACAACCGGATCATCACCCCTTCCATCATGGGGTTCGAGTCGCTCTACGTGGCGATCCAGACCGGTGCCGTGTTCTTCTTCGGCATTGCCGGGGTCACCCTGGTCACCGGTCTGCCGCAGTTCCTGATGCAGGCCGCCGCCATGGTGCTCTTCGCGGTGATCCTCTACTCCTGGCTGCTCAGTGGGAGGTTCTCCAACATCCACATCATGCTGCTGGTGGGTGTGGTGCTCGGCGGCGGGCTCGGCTCGCTCGCCACCTTCATGCAGCGGGTGCTCACTCCCAGCGAGTTCGACGTGCTCACCGCCCGGCTCTTCGGCAATATCGGCAATGCTCGCGGCGAGTACCTGCCCTACGCGATCCCGATCGTGCTGGCCGCGGCACTGCTGCTGTGGTGGCGGGCGCGCCGGCTCAACGTGGTCGCCCTGGGACGCAACACCGCAGAGAACCTTGGGGTGGATCACCGACGGGAGGTGATGCTGATCCTCACGCTGGTATCGGTGCTGATGGCGATGAGCACCTCGCTGGTGGGTCCGATGACCTTCCTGGGCTTTTTGGTCGCCACCCTGGCGTATCAGTTCGCCGACACCTACTCCCACCGGATGCTCTTCCCGATGGCCATCCTGATCGGCTACACCATCCTGGCCGGGGCGTACTTCGTCATGCGCAACATCTTCTACGCCCAGGGCGCGGTGACGCTGATCATCGAGCTCCTGGGCGGAATCGTCTTCCTGATAGTCCTGATGCGAAAGGGTCGCCTGTGATCAGCCTGACCGAGGTCACCAAGAACTACGGCTCGGGGAAAGCCGACGACGCCGTCGCCATCGGCCCGGTCAGCGTGGAGATCGCCGCGGGCGGTGTCACCGCACTGGTGGGGCCCAATGGTGCCGGAAAGTCCACGATCCTGACCATGATCGGGCGGCTGCTCGAGGTGGATGCAGGCCGGATCGAGGTGGCCGGGCACGACGTGGTGAACACGCCTTCGAAGACCATCGCCAAGATCCTCTCCATCCTGCGCCAGGAGAACCACTTTGTCACCCGGCTCACGGTGCGCCAGCTGGTGGGCTTCGGCCGGTTCCCGCATTCCCAGGGTCGGCTGACCGCAGTGGACGAGCGGCACATCTCCGAGGCCATCGACTTCCTGGACCTGACCGCCCTGGAAGGCAGGTACCTGGACCAGCTCTCCGGGGGTCAGCGTCAGCGCGCCTATGTGGCGATGGTGCTGGCCCAGGACACTGACTACGTGCTGCTCGATGAGCCGCTGAACAATCTGGACATGCAGCATGCGGTGCAGATGATGCAGCAGCTGCGCCGCGCCGCCGACGAACTCGGGCGCACCCTGGTGATCGTGCTCCATGACATCAATTTCGCCGCCCGCTACTCGGACAAGATCCTGGCGATGAAGGACGGGGTGGTGGTGGAGCACGGGACACCGGAGGAGATCATGCAGGATGCGGTGCTGACCCGGGTCTTCGACACCGAGGTCACTGTGATCGAGGGCCCGCGCGGGCCGCTGGCGGTGTATTACTGAGCCTCCCTCCGGCCTCACAGGCGGCTGCGTCGGGTCTCAACAGTTGAGACTGCCTGAACCCGTGTACATCGCCCCGCAAGCCCCGACCTATCATTTTGGGTCTGCGCCGGACTCGGTGCTGTTTACCACCAATACTTCTGTGGAGATGCCCAGCAATGTCTACCTCTGTTGACCCCACCGGGCCCGCTGTCTCGAGCCGAAAAGTCGACGACGTGGCCGATGAGAATCTGACGGTCCCGCGCCGCCGGATCATCATGGCCTCGCTGATCGGGACCACGATCGAGTTCTACGACTTCTACATCTACGCCACCGCGGCCGTGTCGGTCTTCCCGCTGCTCTTCTTCTACGGCGATGAGGGTTCCGCGCTGCTGGCCTCCATGGCCACCTTCGGGGCCGCCTTCGTGGCCCGCCCGCTGGGTGCCATCATCTTCGGTCACTACGGAGACAAGATCGGGCG
The DNA here is from genome assembly GCF_014138825.1 of Nesterenkonia sandarakina. NCBI lineage: Bacteria > Bacillati > Actinomycetota > Actinomycetes > Micrococcales > Micrococcaceae > Nesterenkonia > Nesterenkonia sandarakina. Next base: position 2,848,891 of record NZ_JACJIH010000001.1, read on the forward strand.
CAAAGCCACGCTGGTCGGCGCGCTGCTGACCATGGGCATCGCCACCTTCCTGATCGGTGCGCTGCCCACCTACCACCAGGTCGGACTGTGGGCGCCGGCGATGCTGACCATCCTGCGCTTCTGCCAGGGACTGGGCCTGGGCGGCGAATGGTCAGGCGCCGCGCTGCTGGCCTCGGAGACCGCCCGGCCGGGCAAGCGCGCGCAGGCCGCCATGTGGCCACAGCTGGGCGCCCCGTTCGGCTTCATGCTCGCCAACGGGCTCTTCCTGATCCTGGCGACGCTCTTCGCCTATGACTCCACCGCTCGGGACCTCAACGACCCGTTCCTGGTGTGGGGCTGGCGGCTGCCGTTCCTGCTCTCGGTGGTCATGGTTGCCGTCGGGCTCTACGTCCGGCTGCGGATCGAGGAGACCCCGGTCTTCGCCAAGGCCATGGCCGGCAACGAGCGGGTCAAGGCCCCCATCGGGGAGGTCTTCCGGCGCAACTGGTGGGAGATCATCCTGGGCACCTTCATCATGCTGGCCACCTACGGGTTGTTCTACCTGATGACCACCTGGATCCTCTCCTACGCCATCGGCAGCGCCGAGGTCGGGGGCCTGAGCTACGGCTACCAGGACTTCCTGGTGCTGCAGATCGTCGCGATCACCTTCTTCGCGATCTTCGTGCCGGTGGCAGGTCGACTGGCCGACCGCTTCGGCCGCCGCCCGATGCTGATCGTGGTCACCATCGCGATCATGATCTTCGGCCTGAGCTTCCGTTGGTGGCTCTCCGCGGGCTCCATGGGCACCGGCGAGGACCTCAACGTCTGGCAGATGCTGGCCTTCCTGGCCGTGGGCATGTCGCTGATGGGGCTGACCTTCGGCCCGATGTCGGCAGTGCTGCCGGAGCTGTTCCCCACCAACACCCGCTACACCGGATCCGGCGTGGCCTATAACGCCGCCTCCATCCTGGGTGCGGCGCTGACTCCCTTCGTCGCGGCCTGGCTGGTCCAGGCCTACGGGGTCGGTGCGGTCGGGCTCTACCTGGCAGGCCTGGGCGTGCTGACTCTGATCGCGCTGATCCTGGCCCCGGAGACCTCGAAGAAGTCGCTCTACACCGAGACCGCCAAGTAACCCGTCGACTCAGCTGCCCCGTCCCCGGTTCGTGAGCCAGGGACGGGGCAGCTCTGTGTCTGGGGTGAGCGGCGTTCCGGGGGCGGGGCAATGCTGTGTCTTAGGGCTGGCAGCGGGACGTCGCAGGTCGGCTCAGCCGTCGATCACCGCGACCAGCTCATCGAGGAATCCGCCGAAGTCGGTGCCGCGGCGCAGGATCCGCTGCAGCGAGTCACGTTCGCTGAGCACCTCGACGAGCTGTTCGAAGATGGTCTGGAACGCGTCGCGCTCTGACTCAGAGAATGCCGCCAGGGCCACGACCTGGATCCTTCCTTCGCCCCAGCGGATCGAGCCCTCGGCGATCCCGATGGAGAGCGCGGTGCGCCGGGCGGTCATTCTCAGCGCGTGCGGGACCGCGAGCGATTCCGTGAAGGCCGTGGAGGAGAGACGTTCGCGCTCGATGGTGCCGCGCAGATAGTCCTCATCGATGATGTCCTGTGCCAGCAGCGGAGCGCTGAGCTGCCGGATCGCGTCCTCCTCATCCTTGGCCTTGAGCGGGCGGATGAACGCCTCGGGGCTGAAATACCGCTCAAGCTCCCCGCGCAGCCGGGTCAGCCGCCGGGCGCGACGCCGCTTCGAGGCCACCGCGGCGATGCGCTGGATGTCCGCGTCGGTGATGAACGGGGCCAGCTGCACGGTGCGCTCATCGGGCACCGGCGGTTCGATCGTGGTCAGCACCAGATCGGTGGCCATGGAGGCCCAATCCGGGTCGGTCCGGGTCTCCACCGCGGTGACCTCGATGCCAGGACCGAGGGACTCATCGAGCCGGGAGCGCAGCAGGTCGTGCAGCTCGTAGTAGCCGGGACACACGATGGTCGCGGTCAGCGCCGCCTCGGTGCGGCGGCTGCGTTCCAGGCGCCCGCCCACATGCATGGCGATATAGGCGATCTCATCCTCACGGATCAGCACGTCCAGCTGCTCGGCGATGTCGCTGGCGATGGAGACCGCCACCTGGAAGATCATCGGATAGGTGGACTTCAGCGACTTGGTCAGCGGGTTGCGTGAGAACGCCTGCTCCCGTGCCCGGTGGACCAGGTTCTGCACGTGCAGGCTCAGCCGCCGGATGAAGTCCGCATGGGCGATGTCCACCAGATACTCCTCCGCGGCGTGGCCCACGGCGCGGACCACCGCGCGTTCCACCTCGGCGTCCAGCGGCACCTCGGTGCCCGCGCTGCCGTCGGAGGCGACCACCCGGGTCAGCACCAGCGAGGCCAGATGCTGCAGGTCGCCCTGACCCAGGCTGACTCCGAAATGCGCCGAGGCCAGCTTCCCGACGACGCCGGCCAGCCGCTCCTGCTGGGCGCTGGGCTGAAGATGGGTCCCCGCCAGGGGGTGGCCGTGACTGACCCGATCCGCGGCGATGGCCACGTGCAGGACCACGTCCGTGGAGGCGAACTCGTTGACGTAGTAGCCCTGCTCGGCCAGCTGCGTCGCCAGCTCGCGCTTGAACGGACCGAAGGCCTCCGCCTCCAGCGACCCCAGCCCTGCCGCGCGGCGCAGGCCCTCGCCGTCGAAGGATCCGTGCTCCATCTCCTCATGGGCGAGCTTCGAGACCAGCCGCCGCTGGGCCAGCTCATCACCGACCAGCAGCGCACGCGAGCCTGATCGGTGGACGGTGTTGCCGGTGCCCGCGAGCAGCTCGCGGACCCGTCCCAGATCTGCCTCCACCGTGGCCACCGAGACGTAGAGCCGTTCGGCAGTCCGGCGCAGATCGACTCCGTTCTGCGCCTCGAGCAGATCGCGCACCAGGCCGTGGAGCCGGTCTCGGGTCGATGTGCGGCCGGAGTCGCTGCGCAGGGACGCCAGTGCGGTCCGGTCCGCTCGGTATCCCGCGGGGCCGGATTCGATCAGGGCCGTCTGCGAGTCAGCTGCGGGGGCGCCAGCGGGGACGCGTGCATTGAGCTGTGCGATATAGGAGCGGACGCTGCGCGGGGTGACGCCGAGCAGATCGGCCAGGGAGCCGGCGGTGATCCATCCGGGCTCACGCAGGAGCACAGTGATCAGCTGCTCCTGGCGTCTGCTCATCCTCTCCACGCTCAAACCTTACCGGGCGCCCGTCTCGGGGAACTCGTTATTTCCTCCCCGGCGGAAAGAACTCTCGGCCCCATCCCGGTGCGGTGTGCCCTGAATCACTGCACAATCGAGGAGGAAGGAGTGTGTGATCAATGGAGATCCTGGTGGTCTGCGGTGCTGGCGCGTCCAGCACCTTCGTGGCGCAGCGTCTGAAGCTGGCGATGCGCTCATCCGGCATCCCCTACACGGTGCGCGCCGGGAATCAGGCCTCCCTGCTCCATGATCTCGACTCCGCAGATCTGATCCTGCTGGGCCCGCACCTCGCGGACTCGCTTGAGGACATCCGAGGGCTCACCGCGCCGGCAGGCACCCAGGTGAGGCTCCTTCCTGAAGACATCTACACCGACCTCGAGGGGACCAGCGCACTGGCGCTGATCCTCGAGGCACTCCCCATGCCCGACGCGGCTGCCGCCGCATCAACCCGAAAGGGACTCTCATGAGCTCAACTCGCACTGTCACCGTCGCCTCCTCCCAGGGCCTGCACGCCCGCCCGGCCAAGCTGTTCGTGGAGGCCGCCCAGGCCTCCGGCGCACAGGTGAGCATCGCCAAGGGTGAGAAGTCCGTGAACGCGGCCAGCATCCTCGGTGTGCTCTCGCTGGGCGTGGAGCGCGATGACCAGGTGCTGCTCACCGCCGAGGGTGAGAACGAGGAGCAGACCCTGGACAGCCTGGAGACGTTCCTGACCACCGATCACGACGAGGCCTCCTGATGCCGGAGCTCTCCGGAATCGGGGTCGGAAGGGGCATCGCCGCGGGACCCGTGGCGCGGATGTCCCCTCCGCCGCCGGCGCCCGCCGATGAAGCCTCCGAGCGCAGCGCCGAGGCCGAGACCGAGCGGGTGCAGAAGGCGGTCGCCGAGGTGGCCGCCGAGCTCGAAGCCCGCGGCCGCACCGCCGGGGGCATGGCGCGCGACGTGCTCGAGGCCCAGGCCATGATGGCCCAGGACCCGACCCTGCACGAGGCTGTCGCGACCCGGCTTCAGGCCGGCAAGACCGGCGAGTACGCCGTGCACGAGGCCTTCGCCGAGTTCCGCGCCACGCTCGAGGAGCTCGGCGGATATCTGGGTGAGCGCGCCTCGGACCTCTCCGACGTCTCCCAGCGGGTGATCGCCAGTCTGCGCGGGCTCCCCGCCCCAGGCGTGCCGGACCCCGGCCACCCGTTCATCCTGGTGGCCGAGGACCTGGCCCCGGCGGACACCGCGCTGCTGAACCTGGACCAGGTGCAGGCCCTGGTGACCATCCAGGGCGGGCCCACCTCGCACACCGCGATCCTGGCGCGCGAGAAGTCGATCACCGCCATCGTCGGCGTCGCCGAGGCCGCGAGCCTCACCGAGGGTCAGCAGGTGATCGTGGACGCCGGAGCAGGCGCGGTGATCACCGATCCCACCCAGGAGCAGCTCGACGAGGCCCAGGCCCGCCGCGCGGCACACGCGGCGCAGGCCGCGGCGCCGATCACCCCCGGCGCCCTGGCAGACGGCACCGCGGTGCCGCTGCTGGCGAACCTCGGCTCCGCCAAGAGCACCGAAAAGGCCGTGGCGCTGGGCGCCGAAGGCGTGGGGCTCTTCCGGACCGAGTTCCTCTTCCTCAGCGCCGACGAAGCGCCTTCAGTCGAGGAACAGCGCGAGGCCTACCAGTCCGTGCTCGAGGCCTTCCCGGGACAGAAGGTCGTGGTCCGAGCTCTCGACGCAGGTGCGGACAAGCCGTTGAGCTTCCTCAACGACGCACCCGAGGAGAACCCGGCACTGGGCCTGCGCGGGCTGCGCGCACTGATGGCCAACGAGCAGATCCTTCGCGACCAGCTCACCGCCCTGGCCCAGGCCCAGGAGAACACCGAGGCCGATGTCTGGGTGATGGCTCCGATGGTCTCCACCGTGGAGGAGGCCGAGGCGTTCACCGCCCTGGCCAAGGAGCACGGCCTGGCCACCGCCGGGGTGATGGTGGAGGTTCCCTCCATCGCGCTGATGGCCGATGAGCTGCTCTCGCGCACCGACTTCGCCTCCATCGGCACCAACGACCTGACCCAGTACACGATGGCGGCGGACCGGCTGCTCGGCTCCGTGGCCTCGCTGCAGGATCCCTGGCACCCCGCGGTGCTGCGGCTCATCCGTGAAGTCGGCGCAGCGGGAATCGCCTCCGAGAAGCCGGTGGGAGTCTGCGGCGAGGCGGCCGCGGACCCGCTGCTCGCCGTCGTCCTGGTCGGGCTCGGGGTGAACACGCTCTCGATGTCTCCGGCGGCGCTCGCCGAGGTCCGCGCCGAGCTGAAGCTGCACACCTTGAAGCAGGCGCGCGGCATCGCGGCCGCCGCGCTCACCGCCGCCACGGCGGGACAGGCCCGGGAGGCCGCGCAGCAGGCCGCTCAGGACGCAGTCCAGGACACGGTCCAGCCCGCGGTGCAGCACTGATCCACGGCTGGAGCACAACTGAATGAATCACTGCCTGAATCACTGAAACTGGTCCCTCGCCCGAGGGCCACCACCTTTGAGGCTCCCTCGGGAGCGTCGCACCAGTACAAGAAAGAGGCCCCGTCATGACAACGGTGTCAGCTGAGACGAAGAGGACGGGCGGCGCACGCGTCGTCGTCCAGAAATTCGGCTCGTTCCTCTCGGGCATGATCATGCCCATCATTCCCGCCCTGATCGCCTGGGGCATCGTGACCGCCGTGGTGGTCAACATCGCTGAGTTCAGCACCGGCTGGGCCCCTGCTGAGGCGCTCTCGGAGACCGTCGGACCGATGATCCACTACCTGCTGCCGATCCTGATCGCGGTGCAGGGCGGCATGATGGTCTATGAGATGCGCGGAGCCGTCGTCGGCGCCGTGGCGACCTTCGGCACCATCGTGGGCTCGGACTGGCTGCTCGGCGAAGACGGACAGATCCACATGTTCATCGGCGCGATGATCATGGGTCCGCTGGCCGCCTGGCTGATGAAGAAGCTCGACGCCCTCTGGGAGGGCAAGATCAAGGCCGGCTTCGAGATGCTGGTCAACATGTTCTCCGCGGGCATCCTCGGATTCGTGATGATCATCGTCGGGTTCTTCATCGTGGCGCCCCCGATCAACTGGCTGATGGAGGTCCTCGGCAACGCGGTGGCCTTCCTCGTGGACACCGGACTGCTTCCGCTGACCTCGATCATCATCGAACCCGCCAAGGTCTTCTTCCTCAACAACGCCATCAACCACGGCGTGCTCACCCCGCTGGGTGTGAACGAGGCCGCCGAGACCGGGCAGTCCATCCTGTTCCTGCTCGAGGCGAACCCCGGCCCCGGTCTCGGGATCCTGCTCGCCTTCTCCTTCTTCGGCGTCGGCGTGGCCAAGGCGACCGCTCCCGGTGCTGCCATCATCCAGTTCTTCGGCGGCATCCACGAGGTCTACTTCCCCTACGTGCTGATGAAGCCAGCACTGCTGCTCGCAGTGGTCGCCGGTGGCGCCACCGGTGTGGGCACCAACATGGTCTTCGACGTGGGTCTGCGGGCACCGGCGGCGCCCGGCTCGATCATCGCGGTCTACCTGCAGGCACCGACCAGCAGCTGGATCGGTGTCGGTCTCTCCGTGATCCTCTCCGCAGGTGTCACCTTCGCGGTGGCCTCGGCGATCCTGCTCTCCAGCCGCAAGCGCGACCTCCTGGCCACCGAGGACGGCTTCTCCGCCGCGGTCGCGAAGACCGCGGCGAACAAGGGCAAGTCCTCCTCACATCTTGCGAACCTCTCCGCCGCGACCCAGGTCCCGGCGCAGAAGATCACCAATGTGATCTTCGCCTGCGACGCCGGAATGGGGTCCTCCGCCATGGGCGCCTCGGTGCTGCGCAAGAAGATCATCGGTGCCGGCATCGAGGGGGTCACGGTCACCAACAAGGCTGTCGCCTCCCTGCCGGGCAACGCTGATCTGGTCATCACCCAGCAGCAGCTCACCGACCGGGCGCGCGCCAAGGAGCCCCAGGCCGTACATGTCTCCGTGGACAGTTTCATGAACGCCCCGGAGTACGACGACGTCGTCGAGCTGATCCGCGAGAGCGAGGCCCAGTCCTCAGGGTCCGGTTCCGCCACCGCCGCGGACACCACGGATACGCGAGAGTCCTCCGCCGGGGGAGTCGCCACAGACACCCGGGTGCGCAGCGAGACGCAGATCCTGACCCGCTCCCAGGTCCGGATCCACGCCGGATCCGCCACCCAGGACGAGGCGCTCACCGAAGCCGCCGAGATCCTCGGCGCCGCCGGCGCGGTCACCGGGGAGTACCTCTCGGCCATGAAGGAGCGCGAGGCCACGGTCTCCACCTACATGGGCAACGAGCTGGCCATCCCGCACGGCACGAACGACGCGAAGTCCGCGATCAAGGCCTCGGCCCTCTCAGTGACCCGCTACGACGGCGGCGTGGACTGGTCCGGGGAGAAGGTCACCTTCGTGATCGGCATCGCCGGGGTCGGCGACGAGCACCTGGAGATCCTCTCCAAGATCGCGGAGCTCTTCTCCGACGATGCGGAAGTGGCCCGGCTGAAGCAGGCCTCCACCGAGGAGGAGCTGCTGCAGCTGCTATCGGCCGTCAACGCGAGCTGAGTCCGCTGCGGCCGGTGCCTGCGCGCACCAGCTGAGCCGAAGGGGGTGCGTCACGCCGGGTCACCCCGGGGGCGCACCCCCTTCGCATCTGTACACACGACAAGAATCTGAGCACTCAATCTTCAGGAGTCAACATGCTGGCAGTCCATTTCGGCGCGGGAAACATCGGTCGAGGCTTCGTAGGCACTCTGCTGCACGAGGGCGGCTATGAGGTGGTCTTCTCCGACGTCGCCGCACCCCTGGTGGACGCGCTGTCCGCGGCGCAGAGCTACACCGTCCACGAGGTCGGCGCCGGCGGCGTGGACCGGAAGGTGGAGAACTTCCGGGCGATCAACAGCGAGGATGATCCTGAGGCGGTGGCCGCCGAGGTCGCCGCGGCCGATGTGGTCACCACCGCCGTGGGGCCCGCGATCCTGCGGTTCATCGCTCCGCATGTCCTTGCGGGACTGCTGCAGCGCCCTGCCGGAGCCGAGCCGCTGCAGGTGATGGCGTGTGAGAACGCGCTGGGCGCCACCGACACGCTGCGTGGGCACATCCAGGACCTGGCCGGGGACCAGTGGGAGCAGCTCTCCGCCCGGGCGGTCTTCGCCAACACCGCAGTGGACCGGATCGTGCCGGGACAGCCCGCCGACGCCGGGATCGATGTCACCGTGGAGCCGTTCTACGAGTGGGCCATCGAATCCGGGCCCTTCGGCGCGAACCGCCCCCACATCCCAGGGGCCCACTTCGTGCAGGACCTGGGACCGTACATCGAGCGCAAGCTCTTCACGGTGAACACCGGGCACGCGGCCGCGGCCTACCTGGGCTCCCGCGCGGGCCGCAGCAAGATCGCCGAGGCGCTGGCCGATGAGGCGGTGTTCGCCGGAGTGCGGGCGGCGCTGGAGGAGACCTCAGCGCTGTTGGTGGCCAAGCACGGCTTCGCCGAGGCGGAGATGGCGGAGTACCGGGAGACCATTCTGCAGCGTTTCCGCAATCCCGAGCTGCCCGACACCGTGGACCGGGTGGGGCGGCAGCCGCTGCGCAAGCTCTCCCGGCATGAGCGTCTGATCGGCCCCGCAGTTCAGGCTCAGGAGCGGGGGCTGCGCGTGGAGGGGCTGCTCGCGGTGATCGAGGCGGCCCTGCACTTCGAATCCGCGGAGGACGAACAGGCCCAGCAGCTGCAGAAGCTGCTCACCGAGCTCGACGCCGAGGCGCTGACCACGGAGGTCACCGGGCTGGGCCCGGCGGATCCGCTCTTCAGCAGGGTCCGCGAGCTGGTCGCCGCGCGGCAGCGCTAACCGCGGCCCCGTCCGCATCCGTCGCACCGCCGTGCCATGTCCCCTCGTTCTAGACGGAAACAACGATGGGACATGGCACAGGCATGCGACAGGCCGCCGGGGGCGGGCCTGATCGTCTGCCTGTGCCGGTGGGGCTCAGTCGACGATGCTGGCCACGACTTGGCCGGCGGTCACCGTGGAGCCGGCCTTCGCCTTGAGCCCCTTGAGTCGTCCGGCCTTGTGCGCCGTGATCGGCTGCTCCATCTTCATCGCCTCCAGCACCAGCACCAGATCGCCCTCGGCGACCTTCGCGCCGTCCTTCGCGGCCACCTTGACGATCGTGCCCTGCATCGGCGAGGTCAGGTCATCTCCGGAGGCCGCGGCGGTCGCGGCGCTGCGGGTCTTGCGCCGCTTCCTGCCCCCGGCCGGCTTGCCCCCAAGCTTGCCGCCGGAGAGGGCGGCGGGCAGGTTCACGGTGATCCGTTTGCCGTTGACCTCCATCACGACTGACTCGCGCGGCGCTTCGTCCTCGTGCGCCGGGTGGGCCATCAGCGCGTTATAGGGCGGGATCTGGTTGTTGAACTCGGTCTCGATCCATCGCGTGTGCACATGGAAGCCCTCCGGGGCCTGCGCCCGTCGTCGTGCCAGTCGCTCCGCCGCCTGGGAGACCGCGTTGCCGTGGCCACCGGCTGTAGCTGAGCTGCTGGAGGCGGAGCCGGCGCCCTCTGAGACCAGCTCCGGGGCGAACGCGCTGTCTTCGAGCACCGCGCGGTGGAAGGGCAGCACAGTGGGCATGCCTTCGACCTTCATCTCCTTCAGCGCGCGTCGGGCGCGGCGCAGCGCCTGCTCGCGGGTGGCGCCGGTGATGATCACCTTGGCGATCATGGAGTCGAAGGCCCCGGAGATGGTCTCTCCGGCGTGGACCCCGGAGTCCACCCGGACCCCTGGTCCGTGCGGCAAGTCGAAGACCTCGAGCGTGCCCGGTGCCGGCATGAAGTTCCGGCCCGGGTCCTCGCCGTTGATGCGGAACTCGATGCTGTGCCCGCGGATCTCCGGATCCTCATAGCCCAGACGCTCGCCGCGCGCGATCCGGAACTGCTCGCGGACCAGGTCGATGCCGGTGACCTCCTCGGAGACCGGGTGCTCGACCTGCAGCCGGGTGTTGACCTCCAGGAAGCTGATGGTGCCGTCCTGGCCGATGAGGAACTCGCAGGTGCCGGCGCCCACATAGCCGGCCTCCTTCAGGATGGCCTTGGAGGCGCGGTAGAGCTGTCGGTTCTGCGCCCGGGTCAGGAACGGCGCGGGGGCCTCCTCCACGAGCTTCTGGTTCCGCCGCTGCAGCGAGCAGTCGCGGGTGGAGACCACGACGACGTTGCCGTGCTCGTCCGCCAGGCACTGGGTCTCCACGTGGCGCGGGGAGTCCAGGAAACGTTCGATGAAGCATTCGCCGCGCCCGAAGGCTGAGACGGCTTCGCGCACCGCGGATTCGTAGAGCTCGGCGATCTCGTCGTACTCGCGGACCACCTTGATCCCGCGCCCGCCGCCGCCGTAGGCGGCCTTGATGGCCAGCGGCAGTCCCTGCTTCTCGGCGAAGCGCAGGACCTCCTTGGCGTCCTTGACCGGCTCCTTCGTCCCCGGAGCCAGCGGCGCGCCGACCCGTTCCGCGAGCTGGCGTGCTGAGACCTTGTCACCGAGGGTGTCGATGGCCTTCGGCGGAGGCCCGATCCAGGTCAGCCCGGCGTCGATCACTGCCTGGGCGAACTCGGCGTTCTCGGAGAGGAACCCGTAGCCCGGGTGCACCGCGTCGGCGCCGGTGGCGCGGGCCGCGGCGAGGATCTTGGGGATGCTCAGGTAGCTCTCGGCAGCCGTGGCGCCGCCCAGGGCGTAGGCCTCCTCGGCCATGCGCACATGCACCGAGTCACGGTCCGGGTCGGCGTAGACGGCGACGGCGGTGAGCCCCTCGTCCTGGGCGGCGCGGATCACGCGCACGGCGATCTCGCCGCGGTTGGCGATCAGGACCTTGGTGAACTCGGTCATGGTTCCTCTTTCTGTGTCGTTCTCACCCGTCGGTGGGTGTGTGGGCGCGGGACGTCCCGCACCTGGTGTGTGTCAGGGGGTGGTCACCGCGTCGGCGGAGACCAGAGGTCGGTGATGGAGTGCCCCAGCTCGGAGAGCATCGAGCGCAGCGCGGCGGGGGAGACACCGATCACGGAGAGGTGGTCACCCTCGATCTCCTCGATGAAGGCGGAGCCGCGCCCGTCGATGGTGAACCCTCCGGCGCAGTGCAGCGGCTCACCAGATTCGGCATAGCGCAGGATCTCGGCGTCGCTGGGCTCTGCGAAGCTGACCCGGGTGGAGAGCGTGCGCTGGGCCCGAGCGCCGCTGGCCGCGTCCACCAGTGTGTGGCCGGTGTGCAGCACCCCGGTGCGGCCACGCATCTGCTTCCAACGCTGCACCGCCACCGCCACCTCGAAGGGCTTGCCGTAGCTCTCGCCGTCGAGCTCGAAGACCGAGTCGCAGCCAAGCACCAGGACCGAGGGCCGGCCGTTGATCCCGGGCAGGTTCGCGACGGCGGCGGCCTTCAGGTCCGCGAGCAGCTGCGCCTCCAGGGCGGGGGTGAGCTGCTCGCCGTCGAGCGTGGACGTCGCGGCGGCGACCGCAGCGGGTTCGTCCACATCAGAGACGCGCACGGTGAAGCTGATATCGGCCTGGGTCAGGATCCGCGCCCGGCTGCTTGAGGCGGAGCCGAGGATCAGGCGGGTCATCGCAGGCCCGCCGCATGCCGCCAGGAGTCCGGTCCGGGCCGACCCCACAGGCCGAGCCGACGGCGCCGCTGCAGCGTGCGGTCCTTCGGCCCGGTGCTGCCGGCCCCGGTGTCCTGGGTCTCAGCGGCCCCGGCAAGGGTGCCCAGCAGGGCGGTCACCGCGGCGAGCTCCTCCTCGGTGAGGGACCCTCCGGCCAGCTGCAGGTCCGATCCCTCCTCGGCTTCGGTGGTCTGCCCGTCCTCAGCCTCGTCCTGGTTCTCGGCCTCCGGGTGAGTCTCGGGGTCGAGATCGGGGCTCACCTCGGAGTCGACGGCGGAGTCGGCAGCGGTGCCCGTCGCGGCGGTGTGCTCGGTCTCGGTGTCCAGGGTCGCATCGGTCATGTTCTGGGGCCCTCCTAGAGCGGAATGTTCCCGTGCTTCTTGGCCGGCAGCGCCTCGCGCTTGTGCTGGGTGGCGCGCAGCGCGTTGGCGATCTGCCAGCGGGTCTCGGCGGGTTCGATCACCGCGTCGATGTAGCCCAGCTCGGCAGCCTGGTAGGGGTTCAGCAGCTCGGCCTCGTAGTCAGCGATCAGGGACTTCCGGCGTCCCTCGACATCGCCGCCGGACTTCTCCACTGCAGCGAGGTCCCGTCGGTAGAGGATGTTCACCGCGCCCTGAGCGCCCATCACGCCGATCTGCGCCGTGGGCCAGGCCAGGTTCACATCAGCTCCGAGCTTCTTGGATCCCATCACGATGTAGGCGCCGCCGAAGGCTTTGCGGGTGATCACCGTGATCTTCGGGACGGTGGCCTCGGCGTAGGCATAGAGCAGCTTCGCGCCGCGCCGGATGATCCCGTTGAACTCCTGGTCGGTGCCGGGCAGGAAGCCCGGGACGTCGACCAGGGTCAGGATCGGGATGTTGAAGGAGTCGCAGAACCGGACGAAGCGGGCGGCCTTCTCAGAGGCGGCGATGTCCAGGGTGCCGGCGAACTGCGAGGGCTGGTTGGCGACCACGCCGACCGAGCGGCCCTCCACCCGGCCGAAGCCGATGCTGACATTGGGCGCGTAGAGGCTCTGCAGCTCCAGGTAGTGGCCGTCGTCGAGGATCTGCTCGATCAGCGTGCGCATGTCATAGGGCGCGGAGGAGGCATCCGGGATCAGCGCGTTCAGCGCCTCGTCCCCGGTCTCGATCTTGGGCCGCTCCTCGTGATCCTCGATGGGGGCCTCGGCGAGGTTGTTCAGCGGCAGGAACTCCAGGAGCTCCTTGGCGAACTCCACGGCGTCGGCCTCGTCGGAGGCCATATACGCGGCAGTCCCGGTGACCGTGGAATGGGAACGGGCCCCGCCCAGGGTCTCCATGTCCACGTCCTCACCGGTGACCGACTTGATGACGTCGGGTCCGGTGATGAACATGTGCGAGGTCTTGTCCACCATGATCACGAAATCGGTCAGGGCAGGGGAGTAGGCGGCGCCGCCGGCGGCAGGTCCCATGATCAGGGTGATCTGCGGGACCACTCCTGAGGAGTGCACGTTGTTCCGGAAGATGTCGGCGAACATCGCCAGCGAGGCCACACCCTCCTGGATGCGCGCGCCGCCGCCATCGTTGATCCCGATCACCGGGCAGCCGTTGCGGGCCGCGAACTCCTGGACCTTAACGATCTTCTCGCCGTTGACCTTCGAGAGCGAGCCCCCGAAGACGGTGAAGTCCTGGGAGTAGACCGCGACCAGTCGGCCGTCGATGGTCCCGTAGCCCGAGACCAGGCCGTCCCCGAGCGGATGGCGGGTCTCCATCCCGAAGGAGGTGGAGCGGTGCACCGCCAGCGCGTCGAGCTCCACGAAGGAGTCGGGGTCCAGCAGCATGTCGATCCGCTCGCGAGCCGTGTTCTTCCCGCGGCTGTGCTGCTTGGCCACGGTTTCCTCCCCGGCTGGGGCATGGGTCTTGTCGCGGCGCCGGCGGAAGTCTGCCAGTTTGCCGGCGGTGGTGGTGAGATCTGACGTCATGGCTGCGCGGGGGCACCTTTCCGATCGCAGGCTGGAGGAAGTCCACAATTCAGCGGCCAGTCTATCCACGGCCGAGGGTGGTTCCGCTGTGGACTCTCTACAAAAAGCCCGGCGGGACTTGCGCGCTCCGACCGGGTCGGACGCTTCCACGTGAGGTTACCCACCGGTAGGGTGTCGCTATGACTCAGTTCACACCTTCCGAGAGCGCCCCGGCCGTGGCGCCGAGCCTGGCCGCCACCGATGACCTCACCGGACGCACCGCGCTGATCTCCGGCGGATCCCGCGGCATCGGTCATGCCATCGCCGTGGCGCTGGCCGCCCGCGGAGCCAATGTCGCGCTGCTGGCCAAGACCGACACCCCGCACCCCAAGCTCGCCGGCACGGTGCACACCGCCGTGGAGGACATCCAGGCCGCCGGAGGCCAGGGGCTGGCCGTGGTCGGCGACGTGCGCCGCGATGAGGACGTGATCGCCGCCGTGGAGCAGACCGTCCAGGCCTTCGGCGGGATCGACATCGTGATCAACAACGCCTCGGCCATCGATCTCTCACCCACCGAGGTGCTGGACATGAAGCGCTATGACCTGATGCATGACATCAACGTCCGGGGAACCTTCCTGCTCTCCAAGACCGCCGCCCCACACCTGCGCACCAGCGCCGAAAAGCACCGCGCCGGCACCGACGCCGGCACCGACGACGACGCGGGCTCGGCTTCCGGGGCGGCCGGCCCAGCCGGGGCAGCGGCGGCACAGGAAGGCTTCACCCCGCAGATCCTGACCCTCTCGCCGCCGCTGGCGCTGCGCGAGTCCGGACTGGACCCGGTCTGGCTGGGCCGGCACCTGGGGTACACGATGTCCAAATACGGGATGTCGATGACCACGGTGGGTCTGGCGGCCGAGCTCGAGCCCGACGGCGTGGCGGTGAACTCGCTGTGGCCCGCCACCTACATCGACACCGCTGCCATCCGGAACCTCGCCGCGCTCGCCGGGGAACAGGGCGAGACCATGATCCGCGGCGCCCGTCGGGTGGACATCGTCGCCGACGCCGCCGTGGCCATGCTCTCCGGCCAGGTGCGCGAGACGGCGCCGGACGGCTCGCAGCGGCCGATCAGCGGAGCCTTCCTCACCGATGAGCAGGTCCTGCGCCGGCTCGGGATCGAGGACTTCACGGACTACGCCGTGGACCCCGAGGCCGAGCTGATCGCCGACGCCTTCCTCTGAGGCAGGGAGGGGGCTCCGTGGCCTAATCTGAGCAGATGACTGCCGCCCTGCCCCCGCTCGACGAGGGACTGCTCGCCCGACGACTGCTCACCGATGCCGGCGGCGCCTACTCCCGGATCCAACGGATGGACTCGGTCGGGTCCACCAATCAGTGGCTGACCCAGGCGCTCACCGCCGAGGCCACCGAGCAGCTGGGCACTGCGTGGCCGCATCTCTCGGTGCTCACTGCGGAGGAACAGACCAGCGGGCGGGGCCGGCTCGGGCGAGCCTGGAGCTCACCGAAGGGCGCATCCCTCTCGAGTTCGATCGTGCTGCGTCCGAAGCTGGACCCTGCCCACCTGGGCTGGCTCTCCATGCTGGCCGGGCGCGCGCTCGTGGACACGCTGCGCCAGGACTGCGGGCTGGACGCCGAGGGCCAGCGCGCGATCCTGAAGTGGCCCAACGATGTTCAGGTGACCCAGGCCGAGGGGCCGGCCAAGAAGATCAGCGGAATCCTCGCCGCTGCGGTCTCCCCGGCCTCATCAGCCACAGCCGCCCCATCAGTTGCCCCCGGCTCATCAGCCATCCCGACCGGACCCGTCTCGACCGGCGCCCGGGCGGCGGTGACTTCGGCAGGGTCCACCGGGCCCCGGCGGACCGGGCCGGGCGCCGTCGTGCTGGGAGTGGGGATCAACGTGCTGCTCACTCCGGAGCAGCTGCCCATCGAGAACTCCACCTCGGTGCTGATCGAGCTGCGCCGCCGCGCCGATCAGGGACCGCGGGGACCACAGGGAGCCGCGCTCGAGGCGAGCAGCGCGCAGTCGAGCAGCCTGGAGCTGGGCAGCTCGGAGCTGGGACCGCTGCGCACCGAGCTGCTGTGCAGTTTTCTGGAGCGCTTCGCGGCCCTTCTGCACTGTGTCGAATCCGCCGCCGAGCGGGACCCGGAGACGGTGCCGCAGCTGCTGATCGCGCAGGTCTCTGAGGTGCTGGCCACCCTCGGCCAGCAGGTCCGGGTGGAGCTTCCCGACGGCAGCGCCCAGCGCGGCGTCGCCGTCGGCCTCACTCCGCTGGGTGCGCTGCAGGTGGAGGTGACGGACCGTCGCGCAGCGCCGGAGCTGGAGTGGACGCCGGTGGTGCCCGCGCTCGCAGCCTTCTCTGCCGGGGACGTGACCCACCTCCGACCCACCCCCTGACGTATTTGCCCACCCCTGACGTTTTACCGGGCCATAGGTGGGATACCTGCCCGACGGTGGGCCCGGTCATCCACGGTGGGCCCGGTAAAAGCTGGGGGAGGGGTGGGGGAGGGGTCAAGCTCGTGCTCAGCCACCCCCGGTAGACTTGGCTTCAGCACGCACATCAACTGGCACGACCTGGCTCGGGGAGCCAGGGGTGGACAAGGACCGGCAGGAGGCTGTGGCTCACGATGAAGCTCAAGCTGGTCGACGGCGAGCAGGTGATCATCCGCACCCGTGCCCATCACCGTGCCCTGCTCCCGGCACTGTTGAACTTTCTCATCGTGGTGATGGTGATGAGCTTCCTGCTGGGCTACATCGCCCGCGCGGACCAGCCAGCGTTCATCGCGCACTATCACCACATCGGGGTGTTCCTGATCTGGGCCGGAGGGCTCCTCGCGCTCGCTTTCGGCACGCTCAAGCCCCTGCTCACCTGGGCCAACCGGATGACGTATCTCACCAGCCACCGTGTGGTGCAGAAAAACCTGATCGGGGCGGCGCAGGCGAGCGTGGTGCCCTTGGGGCTGCTCTCTGAGGTGCAGCTGAAGCAGTCCCGGCTGCAGGCCATGTCGGAGGCCGGGGACCTGCTCCTGCTCCACGGCGCGTATGGGCAGCATCAGCGCACGCGGCTGAGCAACATGCCCGACGCCGCGCATTTCCAGACCGTCATCGCCGAGGAACTGGGCCAGTACCGACGCCACGTCGCCGCGCAGTACGCGAGCCAGGCGCCTGCTCCTGGAGGATACGGAGAGCCGCGCTATGCCTGAGCCCCGCACGGGAGCCGAATCGCCGGGCCACGAGCGGCCTGAGTCGCCCGCTCGCTCGGAATCGTCGGGCCATGAGCGGACCGAGTCGCCCGCGCGCCCGGATGCCCCGCCGATCTATCTCGGTGGGGAGGATACCGACGCCTCCTGGCGGGCGGTGCGCTTCACCCCGCCCGGAGCCAGCCACGGCCTCGAGCTCAGCGGTGAACCGATGCGGATCTCCGCGGAGGCCGCCGGATCTGCAGAGGCCGCGGAAGCCGACGGTCCCTCCAACGAGGTCTCGGCCCATTACTCCTCCGCGGAGCTCGAGGCTGCCCGCCAGGACTGGTCCGACTTCCATTCCCCCCGACTCCAGGGCCGGGTCCGCCGGACGGTTCTGCAGGAGGCCGGCGAGGCCCGGATCACCGTGACCCCGGAACCGCGAGTCCCCGCAGAGGGTCTCGCCGATCGCGGCCCCGGCGTCGCCGACCAGGAACGGCCGGAGGTCGGCGCCGATCGCTCCGACCAGCGCGCGCCGGGCAC
This sequence comes from Nesterenkonia sandarakina, assembly GCF_014138825.1. Lineage (NCBI taxonomy): Bacteria > Bacillati > Actinomycetota > Actinomycetes > Micrococcales > Micrococcaceae > Nesterenkonia > Nesterenkonia sandarakina. Next base: position 2,866,374 of record NZ_JACJIH010000001.1, read on the forward strand.
TGGCACGGACACCAACACCGGTCTGGGCACCGGCGCTGACACCGGCGCCCGGAGCTCGACCAAGACAAACGCCGCGGCGTTCAACGGTCACGAGCGCTCGCCGGAGACCGCCGCGATCCCGATTCCCAGCATGGAGCAGCGCGAATGGCACCGGACCATCCGTGAGCTGGAGCACCGGCTGCTCGGCGCCGAACGCACCCTGACCTACCGGCAGATGGCCGATCAGCTGGGCGTCTCCACCCGCTCGGCCAGGCGGCTCTGGCGCGCCCTGGGCTTCCCCAACCTCGACGACGACGTCAAGGCCTTCACCAAGACCGACGTCGAGGCCCTGGCCACGATGATCGAGCTGGTCCGGGACGGGCACCTCAACGAGGAGACCGCGATCTCGATGACCCGCTCGGTGGGTCAGATGACCGACCGCATGGTGGTCTGGCAGATCGAGGCCCTGGTCGAGGACAAGATCGCCAACGGTCAGCTCTCCGACGCCGTGGCCCGGTCCCAGGTGGTGGAGACGCTGCCGCAGCTGATCGAGCCGATCCAGAAGCTCATGGGCTACACCTGGCGGCGCCAGCTCTCCGCGGCCCTGCAGCGCCTCACGGTCCGAGTGGAATCGGGTCTGGCGGCCACCGAGCAGGGACGCACCGGCGCCGAGGACGACGCCGCCCTGCCGCTGGCCCGGGCCGTCGGCTTCGCGGACCTGGTCTCCTACACCTCACTCTCACGGCAGATGAACGAACGCACTCTGGCCCACATGGTCCAGCACTTCGAGTCCAAATGCGCCGAGATCATCTCCATCGGCGGCGGCCGACTGGTCAAGACAGTGGGGGACGAGGTGCTCTACAACGCGGAGACCCCTGAGGCCGGAGCCGAGATCGCGTTGGCCCTGGCAGAGTCGATCGCCGCTGACGGCGTCCTGCCTGAGGCGCGGGTCTCAGTGGTCTGGGGCCGGGTGCTCTCTCGGATGGGGGACATCTACGGCCCCACCGTGAACCTGGCGGCCCGACTCACAGCACTGGCAGACCCGGGCACCATCCTGGTGGACCAGGTCACCGCCCAGACCCTGGAGTCCAACCCGGACTACCTGCTGGTGCCGCAGCCGCCACGGATCGTGCGCGGCTTCGGCGAGGTCCAGCCGAACATGTTGCTGCGCGGCCAGGGCGCCGGGATCAGCACAGAGCCCCGCTGAGCACGGAGCCCCGTTGAGCACAGGCGAGGCGCCGCGAAATGCGCCATGCGGTCACCACAGTGACCGACCCCGTGACAAGATGGGCATGTGGCAGCCAGCACAGACAGCTCAGAGGAACCCCGGGAGCAGCAGACCCCGCCCGCAGGCCTCTACCTCGACTACGGATACGGGTCCCATGTGGGCCTGCGCCGCGAGCTCAACGAGGACTCCTCGGTGATCACCGACACGCTCTTCGCGGTGGCCGACGGCATGGGCGGACACGAGGCCGGCGAGGTCGCTTCGGCGCTGGCCGTGCAGACCCTTGCCGACGGCTGGAACCAGGCCGAGGGGCGGATCTCCCGGGAGGAGATCCAGGGGTTCCTCACCGAGGCGGACCGGCGGATCCGCGAGGCCACCGACTCCAAGGCCGGCACCACGGTCTCCGGTGCGCTGCTCGAAGACCAGGGCGAGGGCCTGAACTGGACCGTCTTCAACATCGGGGACTCCCGCACCTACCTCTTCGAGGACTCCGCTCTGAAGCAGCTCAGCCGAGACCACTCCCAGGTCCAGGACATGTTCGAGTCCGGACTGATCACCGCCGAGGAGCTGCACAGTCATCCCCAGCGCAACGTGATCACCCGGGCGCTGGGTGCCGGAGACATGTGGGACGCCGACTACTTCAGCGCCCCGGTGCGCGCCGGCCAGCGGCTGATGATCTGCTCCGACGGTCTCAGCGGAGAGCTCAACGACTCCGAGATCGAGAAGATCCTCGGCGCCGGGCGCAACGCCCAGGACACCGTCGACTGGTTGATCCACCAGTCGCTGCGCGCGGGGGGCCGGGACAACGTGACCGTCGTCGTCGTTGACGTCCAGGAACAGGTCGTTTGACCCCGCCTTTCCGTCCTCGATAGCGTCGAAGACAGTCACCTGTTGCCACCAACAGCTCGCGTCCCACGGTGCGAAGCTCAGCTTCCGCCGCATCATGGGCGCAGGAAGGAGCTCACGATGCAGCTGACCAATCTACGAGGCGTCTACGAGGCCCAGGGCCCGTTCGCCACCGTCTATCTTGAAGCACGTTCCCCCGCCGCCGACGCCGAGGACCAGCTCCGACTGCGCTGGCAGGACCTGCGCAGCCAGCTCGCCGACGCCGGCACCCCGGACGCGGCCCTGAGCGAGCTGGACGAGTCCGTCACCGGCCCGGCGCCCACCGAGGTCCACACCGAAGGCCGTGTCCTGGTCGCCGATCAGAACCGGGTGATCCTGGATGAGCACTTCGACGCCGCCCAGGGCTCCGGGGACATCGCGACCGTCGGCGAGCCCCCGCAGCTCGGGGACTACGTCCGGCACCGCCTCGGCGCCGCCCGAATGCTGGTGGTCATCGCTGACCAGCAGCAGGCCGTGATCCGCCGCCTGGTGGTCTCCGGCGATGACCTGCTCGCCTCCGGCGCCGAGGAATCGGTCCAGGGCAGCAGCAGCGAGTCGGTGCACAAGCCGCGCCAGGGCGCGCTGAGCCACAAGCAGATCCAGCGCTCCGCCGACGAGGCCGCCACCCAGAACATCCGGGACATCTCCCAGCGGGTCGCGAAGATCGCAGACGCCTGGAACCCCGACGTGATCGTGGTCGCCGGTGAGACCCAGGGCCGACGCGGACTCCACGAGGAGCTCCCCAAGGCCCTGCAGGAACTCACCGTCGAGGCCGAGACCGGCGGCGGCATCCCCTCCGGCAGCGCCGACGAGGGCACCGAGGAGGCGCTGCGTGACGAGCTCACCGTGATCGCTCGCCGCGTCGTGATCGCCCGCGGCAAGGAGGCGACCGACCGCTACGGCGAGGCCACCGGACACGGCCGCTCCGCTGAGGGCGCCGAAGAGGTCCGGGCAGCGATCCGGCTGGGCGCGGTCGAGACCCTGCTGCTGCGCCAGCACGAGCGCGCCGAGGGCGAGGACCAGCTGCTGGCGGACGCCACCGCTGGCGGCGCCTCCTTCGGCCTGGTCGGCGCTCCGGTCTCCGGGGACGTGGCTGCGATCCTGCGCTACCAGGCCCCGGTCCAGGATGTCGCTGACTGAGCCCAGGGCAGATCCTGCGGGCTGACCAGCTCGACCGGGACAGGCGTCCAAGACGCTGCTTTAAGACAGCGCTCCGGGCCACCGGTCGAATCGACTGATCAGCCCAACCACATGACGACGGCGGCCGCCCACCTGAACAGGTGAGCGGCCGCCGTCGTCGTGTCCTGGCCGATAGACTGGACCGAGTTCATCCACCACCGATCCCCGAGGGAGCTGCATGTCTGAGATCTCGCGCGCAGACGTCGAGCATCTGGCAAAACTGGCCCACATCAGCATGACCGAGCAGGAGCTGGAGAAGATGGCCGGGGAGCTGGCCGTGATCGTGGACTCCGTGGCGACCGTCTCTGAGGCCGTCTCCGGCGAGGTCCACGCCACCAGCCACCCGCTGCCGCTGACCAACGTCTTCCGTGAGGACGAGGTCGGGCATGTCTTCACCGAAGAACAGTCGCTGCTCAATGCACCTGACGCTGAAGCCGGCCGTTTCAAGGTCCCGGCGATCCTGGACGAGGAGTGACCCCCGATATGAGCACCCACACCCATGAGCTGATCCGGCTCACCGCCGCCGAGATGGCCGCGAAGCTGCGCGCCGGGGAGATCACCTCGGTGGAGCTGACCCAGGCGCACCTGGACCGGATCGCCGCCGTCGACGCCGGTGAGCGCGGCATCAACGCCTTCCTGCATGTCTCCGCCGAGGAGGCGCTGCGCACCGCCGCCGAGGTCGACGCGATCCGCGCCGCCGGTGGCGCCGAGGCCGAGGCCCTGCACCCGCTGGCCGGGGTGCCGATCGCGGTCAAAGACCTGATCGTCACGCAGGGCCAGCCCACCACCGCCGGGTCCAAGATGCTCGACGGCTGGATGAGCCCCTACGACGCCACCGTGGTGACCAGGCTGCGCGCCGCGATGCTGCCCATCCTGGGCAAGACCAACCTGGACGAGTTCGCGATGGGCTCCTCCACCGAGCACTCCGCCTACGGGGTGACCCGCAACCCCTGGGACCTCAGCCGGATCCCCGGCGGATCCGGCGGCGGGTCCGCCGCCGCGGTGGCCGCCTTCGAGGCCCCGCTGGCGCTGGGCACCGACACCGGTGGCTCCATCCGCCAGCCCGGCGCGATGACCGGCACTGTGGGCGGGAAGCCCACCTACGGCGCGGTCTCCCGCTACGGAGCCATCGCGATGGCCTCCTCGCTGGACCAGATCGGCCCGGTGGCCCGGACCACCGAAGACGCCGCGCTGCTGCATGAGCTGATCGCCGGACACGACCCGAAGGACTCCACCTCGCTCACCGGAGAGGTCCCGGCCCTGGCCGAGACCGTCCGCGGCGCCGATGTGGCCGGTCTGCGGATCGGGGTGATCAAGCAGCTTCAGGGCGAGGGCTACCAGGAGGGCGTGCTCGCCCGCTTCCACGAGGCGCTGGACGCGCTGCGCGCCGCCGGGGCCGAGATCGTGGAGGTCGACTGCCCCAGCTTCGACTACGCGCTGGGCGCCTACTACCTGATCATGCCCTCCGAAGCCTCCTCCAACCTCGCGAAGTTCGACGGCGTGCGCTACGGCACCCGGGTGCTGCCCGAGGACGGCCCGATGACCATCGAACGGGTCATGGGCTCCACCCGCGCCGCCGGGTTCGGCGACGAGGTCAAGCGGCGGATCATCCTGGGCACCTACGCGCTCTCGGCCGGCTACTACGACGCCTACTACGGCTCCGCGCAGAAGGTCCGCACGCTGATCCAGCAGGACTTCGACGCCGCCTTCACCAAGGCCGACGTGTTGATCTCCCCGACCTCGCCCACCGTGGCGTTCCCGCTGGGTGAGAAGGACGACGATCCGCTGGCGATGTACCTCAACGACGTGGCCACCATCCCCGCCAACCTCGCCGGCATCCCCGGCCTCTCGGTGCCGGGCGGACTCTCCGAGGGCCTTCCGGTGGGCATCCAGTTCCTCGCCCCGATCCGGGAGGACGCCCGGGTCTACCGCGCCGGCGCCGCCCTGGAGAAGCTGCTGACCCAGGACGCTGAACCGCTCTGGGCCCAGGCCCCGGAGCTCGCGGAGACATCGGAAGCGGCGGCTCACCCCGCCGGGAAGTGAAGGAAGAGATGACGCAGACGCTGACTGAGGCAGCCCCGCTGAGCTTCGAGGAGGCACTGGAGAAGTTCGACCCGGTGCTCGGCTTCGAGGTCCACGTGGAGCTCAACACCAAGACCAAGATGTTCTCCTCGGCGCCCAATGCCTTCGGCGACGACCCCAACACCAACGTCAACGAGGTCTGCCTGGGCCTGCCCGGCACCCTGCCCGTGGTCAACGGCAAGGCGGTGGAGTATGCGGTCAAGCTCGGTCTCGCGCTGAACTGCGAGATCGCCGAGCGCTGCCGCTTCGCCCGCAAGCAGTACTTCTACCCGGACACCCCGAAGAACTGGCAGACCTCGCAGTATGACGAGCCCATCGCCTTCGACGGCTACCTCGACATCGAGCTCGCCGACGGGGAGGTCTTCCGCGTGGAGATCGAGCGTGCCCATATGGAGGAAGACGCCGGCAAACTGACCCACGCCGGGACCTCCGGGCGGATCCAGGGCGCGGACTACTCCCTGGTGGACTACAACCGCTCCGGGATCCCGCTGGTGGAGATCGTGACCAAGCCCATCGTGGGCGCCGGCGCCCGGGCCCCGGAGCTGGCGCGCGCCTATGTCTCCGCGGTGCGCGACATCGTCAAGGCCCTGGACATCTCGGACGCGAAGATGGAGCGCGGCAATGTGCGCTGTGACGCCAACGTCTCGATGATGCCCAAGGGCAGCACCACCTTCGGCACCCGCTCCGAGACCAAGAACGTGAACTCGATGCGCGCCGTGGAGCACGCGGTCAGCTACGAGATGCGCCGGCACGCCGGGATCCTCGCCGCCGGCGGGACAATCGTGCAGGAGACCCGGCACTGGCAGGAGGGCACCCGCACCACCAGCTCGGGCCGCCCGAAGTCCGACGCCGATGACTACCGCTACTTCCCCGAGCCGGACCTGGTGCCGATCGTCACCACCGCCGCCTGGGTGGAGGAGCTGCGCTCCCAGCTGCCCGAGCCCCCGGCCGAGCGCCGCCGTCGGCTGCTCGCCGCCTGGGGCTTCTCGGACCAGGAGTTCCGTGACGTGATCGCCGCCGGCCTGCTCGATGAGATCGATCAGACCGTGGCCACCGGGGTCGCCCCCAGCGTGGCGCGGAAGTGGTGGATGGGTGAGATCTCCCGGCTCGCCAACGCCCGGGACCTGGAACCGGCCGCCCTGGGAGTGCAGCCCGCCACGATCAGCGCCCTGAACGCACTGATCGAAGAGGGCCGGATCAATGACAAGATCGCCCGGCAGGTCCTGGAACACGTGATCGCCGGGGAGGGCACCCCGGAGGAGATCGTCACCGCCCGCGGCCTGGAGGTCGTCTCGGATGACTCCGGAGCGCTCACCGCCGCCGTGGAGAAGGCGATGGCCGAGAACCCCGATGTGGTGGAGAAGATCGCCGCCGGCAAGCTCAAGGCCATCGGCGCGCTCATCGGTCCGGTGATGAAGGAGACCCGCGGCCAGGCCGACGCCGGCAAGGTCCGTGAGATCGTCCTGGCGAAGCTGGGGATCGACGGCTGACCCCTTGCTGCGCAGGCCTCACCCCGGCTGAGCCGCAGCACGCCTGACTCACCCACAGACGGCCCGGAATCCGCCCCCATGCGCGATTCTGGGCCGTTTCTGTGTTCTATGGCACAATTCTCTCTTGTGCAATATTCCACCACCTGGAAACATGCACGATACACAATCATTGCGTGTCGCAAACTCGCGGTAATAGTGGGGGAGTAGATTGTTGCGCAACCCAGGGCCTGGCCCTGGAGAGTCAGTTCGCACGCGCTTTGCACCGATCATCGAGTGAGGGAATCACATGAGCACCATGAGTGCATTTATCTCGGCGGCAGCCACGGAGGAATCCGCGCTGCAAGGGGCCGCCACCACCGTGGACGGCTGGTTCGCGGGAATCACTGAGTTTTTCGCCGGAATCATCTTCGCCACCGTCCCGCTGGGCGGCTTCGACGCACCGGTCGTGGTGCTGTGGTCGATTCTGGCCGCCATCGGTTTCACGATCTATTTCGGATTCGTCCAGTTCCGCACGCCCCTGATCAGCCTCGAGGTCGTCCGCGGCAAGTGGACCACCGAGAAGGACCCGGGCGAGGTCTCGCACTTCCAGGCGCTGACCTCTGCGGTCTCCGCCACCGTGGGCCTGGGCAACATCGCCGGTGTGGCTGCCGCGGTCTCGCTGGGCGGCCCCGGCGCCACCTTCTGGATGATCGTCGCCGGTCTCTTCGGGATGTGCACCAAGTTCGTGGAGTGCACCCTGGGTGTGAAGTACCGCTACATCGATGAGAACGGGGTGGTCCACGGCGGACCCTTCCAGTACCTCAAGGTGGCCTACCACAAGCTGGGCCGCATCCCGGTGGCCATCATCACCGGACTCTTCGCCATCGCCATCATGCTCTTCGGCGTGGTCGGCGGCGGCATGTTCCAGGCCAACCAGGCCTTCGGCCAGCTGCGCGCAGCCACCGGCGGCGAAGAGGGCGTCTTCGGCTCGGACCTGGCAGCGCTGATCTTCGGCGTCGTGTTCGCCGCACTGGTCGGCGTGGTCATCATCGGTGGCATCAAATCCATCGGCTCGGTGACCGCCAAGCTCGTTCCCGCCATGGCGATCATCTACGTCGGTGCCTGCCTGATCGTCATCGCGGTCAACTTCGGCAACATCGGCGAGGCCTTCGGTGCGATCATCAGCGGCGCGTTCTCCCCGGAGGGCATCTCCGGCGGCGTGCTCGGCGTGATCATCATCGGTGTCACCCGCGCGGCCTTCTCCAACGAGGCCGGCATCGGCTCCGCACCGATCGCACACTCCGCGGTGAAGACTCGTCGACCGATCTCCGAGGGCTTCAACGCCGCCCTGGAGCCCTTCATCGACACCGTCGTGATCTGCACCATGACCGCGCTGGTCATCATCTTCGCCTGGACCCCGGAGTACCAGGAAGCACTCGACGCCGGGGGCGCGGACAACCCCGTGGGGCTGACCTCGGCGGCCTTCGACTCGTTCCTGCCGGGCTTCAACATCGTGCTGACCATCGCAGTGCTGCTGTTCGCCTACTCCACGCTGATCACCTGGGCGTACTACGGCATCCAGGCCTGGCGCCACCTCTTCGGCACCACCAAGGTCGGTGACGCGATCTTCCGTTCGATCGTACTGGTCCTGGTCGTCATCGGCTGCCTGGTCTCCACGCAGAACATCTTCGACTTCGCCGACTCGGCGCTGTTCATGTGCATCTTCATCAATGTGATCGGCCTGGTCATCCTGGCGCCCAAGGTCAAGGAAGAGATGAAGCAGTACATGGCAGACCGCAAGGCCGGCCGTCTGCTGGAGGATCCGGAGCCGCTTCCGCACGAGCTGGCGGAGCGCCGCTGATCCTGATGGCCCAGCGCGAGACCTCGCGCTGAGCCGAGCAAGAAGCCCGGTGGCACCTCTCGAGGCGAGAGGGGCCACCGGGCTTCTTCGTGCCTGGAGCAGAGCAGTTGCGGCGCTGAAGGAGGGGGCTGGACCGCGGCGCTGGAGGAGGGCGCTGGGCTCGACGTCCTGCGGTCCAGGAGCTGTGCTGCGACTCAGGCCGGGTCTTGGACCGTGCTGCGCAGGAAGAACGGGAAGCGCGCAGACTTCTCGGGCAGATAGAAGTCCCGCTCGGGCATCGCGTGGAAGCCCTCCGAGCGGTAGAGCGCGTGGGCTGCGGTCATCGAGGTCAGGCTGCACAGGGTCAGCGCCTGGATCTCCGGTCGTGATTCGGCCAGGTCGATGATGTGGCGCAGCATCGCCCGAGCGATCCCACGGCCCTGGTGCTCCGGCGCCACGGCGAGCATCCGGAACTCCATCTCCCCGGGCAGAGAGACCTCCGCCATCGGGCCCCCGGCGTCGGTGACCGCCACCGAGGCGGCCACGGCGGGACCATCGGCGGTGCTGACTTCGGCGACCAGCAGCTGCGAGCCGCGGGCACGGGTCGCCACGTCGCTGAGGTGGGCCACATAGGAATCTCCGGCGGTGAGGAAGCCGCCGTCGACGTAGGCGGCCACGGTGAGCTCCGCGATCCGGTCCCAGTCGGCCTCGCTGGCGGCGCGGATCCGTATCGGCGCAAGCCCCTGCCGCGCCGGGGCCGGTCCGGTGTCGGTGTGCTGGTTCGATCTCTGCGGCATGGGGCTCAACGGGTCAGCGGAGCCGGCGACAGCTCGCTGGGGTCGATGCCGATATCCCCGATCACGGTCCAGTCCGGGGTCTTGCTGCTGTCTGCGGCGATGGGGCGGCGCACGAAGACGCCGGCCTCCTCGGCGATCAGCGCGCCGGCGGCCCAGTCGTGCTCCCAGATGCCGTACTCGGCATACGCGTTCTGGGTGCCGTCAGCGACCATGCAGATGTCCAGGGCGGCGGCTCCGAGGCGGCGCATATTGCCGAAGTGCGGCAGCATCGCGGTGACGGCGGCGGTCTGCTCGGCGCGCCGCGCTGGATCGTACCCGAATCCGGTGGAGAGCAGTCCGGCGTCAAGCGGCCCTGCGGGTCCGCTCAGCCGGCTCGGCTCCGAGTCTGCGTGGGTGCTCCAGGCGCCCTGGCCGGCGCTGGCCCACCAGATCCTGGACAGCGCCGGAGCGACGACGACGCCGGCCAGCCAGGTCCCGTCCGGGCCCTGCAGGCCCACCGAGGTGCCGTAGTACACGATCCCGCGCACGAAGTTCGTGGTGCCGTCCAGCGGGTCGATGGACCAGCGGTAGCCGCTGGGCTCGGCAGGGGTGGTGGTCCCATACTCCTCCCCGGAGACCTCATCCGAGGGTCGCCGCCGATGGATGACCTCCCGCACCGCCTGCTCCGCACGCCGGTCGAAATCGGTGACCAGATCCGAGGCCGAGGATTTGGTCTGCACCCCGGAGTGCTCCTGTCCCAGGACCAGCCCCGAGGGAGAGACCTCCTCGCGCTCGGCCAGGACGCCGGCGCCGGCGGCGGCAGCCTCGTGGGCGATCTCCAGCAGGTCTTGCAGCTTCTGCGGGTTCGGCTTCGTCATGCATCATCCAATCCGTCGGGACCCTTGTTCAGCAGTACAGTGAACGCTTCTTCATCGAGCACCGGCACACCCAGTGCCTCGGCCTTCTCGAGCTTGGTTCCGGCGTTCGCACCGGCCACCACGTAGTGGGTCTTCTTCGAGACCGACCCGGCGGCTCGACCGCCGCGAGTGATGATGGCCTCCTTGGACTCGTCCCGGGAGTAGCCCTCCAGGGAGCCGGTGACCACCACGCTGAGCCCCTCCAAGGTGCGCGGTGTGGAGTCGTCGATCTCATCGACCATCCGGACCCCGGCCTGCGCCCAGCGATCCACGATCCTCACGTGCCAGTCGGTGCTGAACCAGTCGGTGAGCGTGGTGGCCATTCTCGGGCCCACGCCGTCGATCCCGGCAAGCTCCTCCTGGCTGGCGCCGCGGATCTTGGCCATCGAACCGTAGGCGTTGGCCAGCGCGCGGGAGGCGGTCGGCCCGACATGGCGGATCGAGAGCGCGACCAGCACCCGCCACAGCGGCTGGGCCTTGGCCTTCTCGAGCTCGGCGAAGAGCTGGACGGTGTTGGCCGTGGGCTCGGAGGCCTTCTTCACGGTGCCGTCCTTGGCGAGCTGGGCCTTGGTGTAGAAGTACCGTGAGGGCGCCCACTTGCCGGTGGGCTCCCGCTCCCCGGTCTCTTCGTTCTTGCGCCGGGTCTCCCGCCAGACGTAGACCTCCTTGAGGTCCTCCACGCGCAGGTCGAAGAGCCCAGCCTCGCCATGGAGGACCGGCTCCTGCGGCAGCGGCGCGCCCTCGTCGTCCAGCGGGAGCTCGATGCCAGAGGTCTTGGTCTCCGCCCAGTCGATGAGCTCAGGGATGGGACGGCGCAGATCCGGGTTGGTCAGCGCCAGTCCGGCCTCCTCGCCGAGGGCCTCGATGTCCAGGGCGCCGCGAGAGCCGATGTGGACCACGCGTTCGCTGACCTGGGCCGGGCAGCTCTCGGCGTTGGGGCAGCGGTAGTCGACGTCGCCCTCTTTGGCGGGGGCGAGCTCGGTGCCACAGACCGGGCAGTGGGTGGGGAAGCTGAACTCCACCAGCTCATCCTCGCGGTTCTTCCGTGAAGGAAGCACCGGTCCGACCACCTCCGGGATCACGTCACCGGCCTTGCGCACGATCACGTCGTCCCCGATCAGCACCCCCTTAGCCTTGACCACGTCGCGGTTGTGCAGCGTGGCGCGGGAGACCACCGAACCGGCGACCTTCTTGGGCTCGAGCACGGCGAAGGGCGTGACCCGCCCGGTGCGCCCGACGTGGACCATGATGTCCAGCAGCCGGGTGTGGACCTCCTCGGGAGGGTACTTATACGCCGCGGCCCAGCGCGGGACTCGGGAGGTGTGTCCCAGTCCGCGCTGGGCGGCGAAGTCATCGACCTTGATGACCACCCCGTCGATCTCATGGACCAGCGAGTGCCGCTTCTTCTCATGCTCATCGAGGTAGGCCTCGATGGCGGCGTAATCATCGAGCAGCGCGGTGTAGGGACTGACCGGCAGACCCCATGCGGCGAGCTGGTCATAGGCGGCGTGCTGACTCTCCGGCTCGAAGCCGGTGCGGGCGCCGATGCCGTGGACGAACATGGACAGCGGCCGCTGGGCGGTCTTTGCGGGGTCCTTCTGCCGCAGCGATCCTGCGGCGGCGTTGCGCGGGTTCGCCAGCGGGGCCTTGCCGGCCTCGGTGAGCTGGTCGTTGAAGGCATGGAAGTCTGCCGTCGGCATGAAGATCTCGCCGCGGACCTCCAGCTCCTCGGGGTGGTCCTGCCCGGCCAGCTGGGCGGGGATGTCCTTGATCGTGAGCACGTTGTGCGTGACGTCCTCACCGGTGGTGCCGTCACCGCGGGTGGCGGCCCGGACCAGCTTGCCCCGGCGGTAGAGCAGATTGATGGCCAGACCGTCGATCTTGACCTCGACGAGCCACTTCACGGTCTCCTCCGGGCGCAGGGAGGCCAGCGAGGCGGTGGCGCGGTCGTACCAGGTGCGCAGCTCGGCGAGCGTGAAGAGGTCTTCCAGCGAGTACAGACGCTGCAGGTGCTGCACCGGGGAGAAGGCCTCGGCGACCTCACCGCCCACCTCCTGGGTGGGGGAGTCCACGGCCACGATCTCCGGGTGCTCGGCCTCGATCGCCTCCAGGCGTTCGAAGAGGACATCGAACTCGGCGTCGGAGATGATCGGATCGTTGTCCTGGTAGTAGGCGATCCGGTGCTTGCGCACCTCCTCCACCAGCTCCACGTACTCCTCGCGCAGCGCATGGGAGGGGACGGCCTCGGGGGAGTCAGCGGCGGGGGTCTTGGTTGATTCGCTCACTCGTCCGAGTCTAGTCCTGACTAGGGTGTGACACATGGCTTTCCTCAAGCAGGCCCCCGCAGATCACCCGCAGGCCACCATGGTCGAAGCTGCCGGGCTGCGCTGGCTCGCCCAGGCGGCCCAGGACGGCGGCGCCCCGGTGGTGCCGGTCCTCGCCGCCTCCCCGGGGGAGGCCTCCGCAGCGGATCGCTCTCCAGGACCGCCGGCGCGGCGCGGTGAGCTGAGGCTTCAAGAGCTCACCCCGGTGGCCCCGGACCCGGAGGCGGCCCGGGACTTCGGCGCCGCGCTGGCGCGGACACACGGCTGGCTGGCTGCACAGACCACTGATGCTCCTGGCTTCGGGGCGCTGCCCCCGGAGCACCCGGCGCGGACCCCGGCCTATTTCGGCCCTGCGGACCAGCCCGTGGAGCTGGGCACCGGTGTGCACGACTCCTGGGGCGCCTTCCTCGCCGCGGAGCGCCTGGACCCGGTGCTGGCGGCGCTGGAGTCAAGGATCACGCGAGAGGACGCCCGGCTGCTGCGCTCGGCGCGGGAGAAGATCGGCAGCGGGGCGCTCGACGACGCCGAGCCGCCCGCGCTGATCCACGGGGACCTCTGGGCCGGCAATGTGGTCTGGGCGTCCACCGACTCCGGCCAGGCACAGGGAGTGCTGATCGACCCGGCCGCGCACACCGGTCACCGGGAGACTGACATCGCGCTGCTGCACCTCTTCGGACTCCCACAGCTCGACGCCGTGATCAGCGGCTACCAGCAGCAGCACGCGCTGCGGGAGGGCTGGCAGGAGCGGATTCCGCTGCATCAGCTCTTCTGCCTCAGCGTGCACTGGCTGCTGTTTGGGGCAAGCTACAGCGGGCCCACCCTGAGTGCTGCGGAGTCTGTGCTCGAGCTCGCATCCAGGAGCAGCCGCTGAGCGCTGGGTCGCCTGCTCAGCGCTGCAGCGCGTCGCGCAGCGTCTCGATCGGGCCGCGGACCTGGGCGAAGGACTCGTCGAAGACCTCATCGGGCATCAGGTACGGGTCCACCACGTCGTCCTGCGCCGTGGAGGTCGCAGCGTGATCGCGCTGCCCGGCGACCAGCGGGAGCAGGGCCGCGAGCTTCTGCGCGGTGGTCTCCGAGGATGCCATCGCCTCGGTGAGGGCGGCTGGCTCCAGGGAATCCAGCAGCCGCGCAAACTCGCGCAGCGTGAAGACCTTCGGTTCGCTCTCGGGGACGTCGGTGAGGATATCGCGCACATGCCCGCGGGTGGCGGTGAGCACGAGCTCGGAGCCGTGGATCATCTCGGGGCTGAGCTGTTCGGCCACGAAGTCCTCGGTGACGGCCCCGTAGTCGAGGAGCCGGTGCTTCATCTGGGGCTCCATATCGTCTCCGACATGCGCCTGGGTGCCGGCCGAGCGCACCTCGATGCCGTCCTCGGAGGCGAAGACGTGGGCGAGCAGCCGGTCCATGGCGGGGGAGCGGCAGATGTTCCCGGTGCAGACGGCGAGCAGGGTGTAGGTCTCAGTCATATCTTCCATCTGACCACACTGATCGGCCGCGGGCAGATCTAGACTCATGAGCGTGAAGCCCACGACGCCGGAGGTCTCCGGTCCGCAGCCCGCCAGCACCCCCGCCCGTGACAGCTCAGTGGGAACGCCGGTGTCGATGACGCGGCGCTTCCTGGGCTGGGAGCTGGCGATCGTGCTGGGGCTCTCGCTGGGGCGCTCGGCGGTCTATGCGGTGCTCCAGCTCGCGGAGCGCCTGACGCTGGCCCCGCTGGCCGAGCAGAGCGCCACGGTGCAGACCTCACGGTCCCGGGCGGAGTTCTTCGACCTCAGTTACCAGGTGCTGGACTCGCTGTTCGCGCTCTTCCCGGTCGCACTGGTCTGCTATCTGTTCTTCCTCCAGGGGGTGAACCCGTTCCGTCGTTTCGGGCTTGACCTGCGCCGTCCGGTCCGGGACCTCAGCCTCGGCGTCGGGCTCTTCCTGATCATCGGGCTGGGCACGCTGGTGGTCTACGGCGCCGGGCGGGCCGCGGGGATCACCACCGAGATCATCCCGGCCGACGTCGGGGAGCACTGGTGGACCTCGCCGGTGCTGATCCTCGCCGCGCTGCGGCATTCGCTGCTGGAGGAGGTGATCATGGTCGCCTACCTCTTCGACCGCGCTCGCCGGATCTGGCCCCGAGCGGGGATCTGGCTGATCATCCTGGCCGCCGCGCTGCTGCGCGGGGCGTATCACCTCTACCAGGGCTTCGGCCCGGGCATCGGGAATCTCCTGATGGGGATCATCTTCGGGTGGCTCTATCACCGCTACGGACGGGTGATGCCGCTGGTGATCGCGCACCTGCTGCTCGATGTGGTGGCGTTCCTGGCGTTCCCGCTGGTGCTGCGGCTGGCCTCGCTGCAGTAGCTGCGAACCACGTGGGGCCCTGACCGAGAACGGTCAGGGCCCCACGTGGTCAGGGTTCAGGCGAGGTCAGTGCTCCTCGTCCTCGTCCTTCCGCTCGACCACCAGGGTCTCGGTGGTCAGCACCAGCGCCGCGATGGAGGCGGCGTTCTGCAGGGCAGAACGGGTGACCTTCACCGGGTCGATGACGCCATCGGCGATCAGATCGCCGTAGACGCCGGTCTTGGCATTGAAGCCGTGGTTCGGTGCCATCTCAGAGACCTTGGAGGAGACGACGAAGCCGTCCTCCCCGGCGTTCTGCGCGATCCAGCGCAGCGGCTGAACCAGGGCGCGGCGCACGATGCCCACAGCAGCTGCGGCATCACCGGTGAGCGCCTTGACATCAGCGTCCTCATCGAGCACCGAGAGGGCGTTGATCAGGGCGGTGCCGCCGCCAGCCACGATGCCCTCCTCGAGAGCCGCGCGGGTGGAGGAGACGGCGTCTTCGATCCGGTGCTTGCGCTCCTTGAGCTCCACCTCGGTGGCGGCGCCGACCTTGATGACGCCGATGCCGCCGGAGAGCTTCGCCAGACGCTCCTGGAGCTTCTCGCGGTCCCACTCGGAGTCAGAAGCGTCGGCCTGGGCCTTGATGGTGGCCGCGCGAGCGTCCACATCTTCCTTGGATCCGGCGCCGTCGACGATGGTGGTCGCATCCTTGGTCACGGTCACCCGACGAGCGGTGCCCAGCGACTCCAGGTCCACCTGGTCGAGCTTCAGGCCCAGATCAGGAGAGATGACCTGTGCACCGGTGAGCACGGCGATGTCCTCGAGCATGGCCTTGCGGCGGTCCCCGAAGCCGGGAGCCTTCACTGCGACCACGTTGAGCGTGCCGCGCAGCTTGTTGACCACCAGCGTGGAGAGGGCCTCGCCCTCGACGTCCTCGGCGATGATGAACAGCGGGCGCTTGGCCTGCAGGACCTTCTCCAGGACCGGCAGGAACTCCGCCATGTTGGAGATCTTGCCCTGGTTGATCAGGATCAGTGGATCTTCGAGGACCGCTTCCTGGCGCTCTGCGTCGGTGACGAAGTGCGGGGAGAGGTAGCCCTTGTCGAACTGCATGCCCTCGGTGATCTCCAGCTCGGTGGAGGTCGAGGACCCCTCTTCGATGGTGATCACGCCATCGGTGCCCACAGCGTCGAAGGCGCGAGCCAGCAGCTCGCCGACCTCGTCGTTCTGCGCGGAGATCGCGGCCACGTTGGCCACCTGCTGGCCCTCGACGTCGCGAGCGTTCTCGCGCAGCCGGCGGGTCACAGCGGCGACCGAGGTCTCGATGCCGCGCTTGATCTCGCTGGGCGCCGCGCCGGCGGCGACGTTGCGCAGGCCTTCCTTGACCAGAGCCTGGGCGAGGACGGTGGCGGTGGTGGTGCCGTCGCCTGCGACGTCGTTGGTCTTGGTGGCGACTTCCTTGGCCAGCTGCACGCCAAGGTTCTCGTAGGGGTCTTCGACCTCCACCTCACGGGCGATGGTGACGCCGTCGTTGGTGATGGTCGGTGCGCCCCAGGACTTGTCCAGGACCACATTGCGGCCCTTGGGACCGAGGGTGACCTTGACCGTGTCTGCGAGCTTATCGATGCCGGCTTCCAGAGCGCGGCGTGCAGCGTCATTGAATTCAAGCTGCTTTGCCATAGGTTAGTGCTCCTTTGAGAGTGTGAGAATCGGAACGTGAGGAGATCCGTGAAGAGCCTTCAGCGGTCCGTTCTTACTTCTCGATGATGGCCAGGACGTCGCGAGCGTTGAGCACCAGGTACTCTTCGCCGCTGACCTTGACCTCGGTGCCGCCGAACTTGGAGTAGATGACGACGTCGCCCTCGGAGACGTCGACCGGGATGCGCTTGCCCTTCTCATCGAAGCGGCCTGGGCCCACGGCGACGACCTTGCCCTCCTGGGGCTTCTCCTTGGCGGTGTCGGGGATGACCAGACCGGAAGCGGTGGTCTGCTCTGCTTCCAGGGGGCGGACAACGATGCGGTCTTCGAGAGGCTTGATGGAGACTGACACGTCAGTACTCTCCTTTGCGTGGTGTGGATTCGGTTTATCTGCACAGGCCCGTGCTGAGCCTCCCGGTGCGTCCGGGGTGCTCGACGAGCCGAAATCTTCTCGCACGCCTTAGGAGTGGCCAACCGTCGTCGCGGTGCCGGATGGTGCCCCGTCAGGCTGATCTCCGCAGGTTGACGGCCCACGGACAAGCTGGCACCCGAGGGTCCCGAGTGCTAAGTCTGACTTTATAGACGGCCTTAGCACTCGGTCAAGCAGAGTGCTAAGGCTTTGGCTCCGGGCGGACGGGCACGGGACGTAGACTTGTCGCTGAGCTATTCGCTTTGACCCCGAGAGGCCCCACCGTGACTGAAACTCATCATCAGACGAGCGCCGCCGGAGGACCGGAGCACGACCCCTTCGGCTTCGTCGGACTGACCTACGACGACGTCCTGCTGCTCCCCGGCGCCACCGACGTCATCCCCTCCGAGGCAGACACCACCACCCGGTTCTCCCGCAACATCGAGCTGCAGTCTCCGGTGGCCTCCGCGGCGATGGACACCGTCACCGAGGCGCCGATGGCCATCGCCATGGCGCGCCAGGGCGGGATCGGCATCCTGCACCGGAACCTCTCCATCGAGGACCAGGCCCGGCAGGTGGACAAGGTCAAGCGCTCCGAGTCCGGGATGATCAGCGACCCGGTGACGATCACCCCGGACGCGACGATCGCCGATCTTGACGAGCTCTGCGCCCATTACCGGGTCTCCGGGCTCCCGGTGGTGGATGGGGAGTCCAAGCTGCTGGGCATCATCACCAACCGTGACACCCGGTTCATCCCGCGCGAGCAGTACCTGACCACCAAGGTCTACGAGAAGATGACCCCGCAGCCGCTGATCACGGCTCACGTCGGGATCCCCAATGAAGAGGTGCTGCGGATCTTCTCCGAGCACCGGGTGGAGAAGCTGCCGCTGGTCGATGACCAGGGCGTGCTCCAGGGCCTGATCACCATCAAGGACTTCGACAAGGCCGACCGCTACCCGCAGGCCACCAAGGACTCCGAGGGCCGGCTCCGCGTGGGAGCGGCCGTGGGCTTCTTCGGTGAAGGCTTCGAACGCGCGATGACCCTGATCGACGCCGGCGTGGACGCCCTGGTGGTGGACACCGCCAATGGGCACACCCGCGGGGTGCTGGACATGATCGCCAGGCTCAAGGCCGAACCGGCCGCTGCCGGGGTGGACGTGATCGGTGGTCAGGCGGCCACCCGGGAAGGCGCCCAGGCGATCATCGACGCCGGGGCCGACGCGGTGAAGGTCGGTGTCGGGCCTGGCTCGATCTGCACCACCCGCATCGTGGCCGGAGTCGGAGTGCCTCAGGTCACCGCCATCTACGAAGCCTCCAAGGCGGCCATCCCCGCCGGGGTCCCGCTGATTGCCGACGGCGGCCTGCAGCACTCCGGAGACATCGGCAAGGCGCTGGTCGCCGGGGCCGATTCGGTGATGCTCGGTTCGCTGCTGGCCGGCTCCGCGGAGTCCCCGGGAGACCTGGTCTTCTACAACGGCAAGCAGTTCAAGGCCTACCGCGGCATGGGTTCGATGGGGGCGATGCAGACCCGCGGGAAGAACACCTCCTTCTCCAAGGACCGCTACTTCCAGGCCGATGTGCCCACCGACGAGAAGCTCATCCCCGAGGGCATCGAAGGCCAGGTGCCCTACCGCGGACCGCTCGAGGTGGTGTTCCACCAGCTCACCGGTGGTCTGCGGCAGACCATGTTCTACGTGGGCGCGTACACCATCGACGAGCTGAAGCACAAGGGCAAGTTCGTGCGGATCACCTCCGCCGGACTCAAGGAATCGCACCCGCATGACATCATGATGACGGTGGAAGCGCCGAACTACCGGCGCTAGTAAAGGAGCAGCTTTGAGCAACGAGATCCCCATCGGCCTGGCCAAGAACGGCCGCCGGGCCTGGGCTCTGGACGATGTCGCCATCGTCCCGAACCGGCGCACTCGCAGCCCCGCAGACGTGAGTCTGGACTGGCGCATCGATGCGTATAACTTCTCCATGCCGGTGATCGGCGCGCCGATGGACTCGGTGATGTCCCCGGCCACCGCCATCGAGCTGGGCCGGCAGGGCGGGCTGGGCGTGCTCAACCTCGAAGGGCTCTGGACCCGCTACGAGGACCCGGCCCCGGTGCTCGCCGAGATCGCGGCGCTGGGCGCCGAGGAGGTCTCGGCGGAGAACACCCGACGGCTCCAGCAGCTCTACTCCGAGCCGATCAAGGCCGAGCTGATCACCGCACGGCTGGCCGAGATCCGCGAGGCCGGCGTCGTCGTCTCCGGCTCGCTGACTCCCCAGCGCACCCAGGAGTTCTACCGCACGGTCATCGAGGCCGGGGTGGACATGTTCGTCATCCGCGGCACCACCGTCTCGGCCGAGCACGTCGCGCAGAACGGTGACCCGCTGAACCTCAAGGAGTTCATCTACGAGCTCGACGTGCCGGTGATTGTCGGCGGGGCCGCCGGGTACACCCCGGCGCTGCACCTGATGCGCACCGGTGCAGCCGGGGTGCTGGTGGGCTTCGGCGGCGGCGCCGCGACCACCACCCGCCGCGCCATGGGGATCCGAGTCCCGATGGCCACCGCGATCAGCGATATCGCCGCTGCCCGCCGGGACTATCTGGATGAGTCCGGAGGCCGCTATGTCCATGTGATCGCCGACGGCGGCATGGGCTCCTCCGGGGATCTGGTCAAGGCGCTCGCCATGGGCGCCGACGCTGTGATGCTCGGGACCACCCTGGCCCGCGCCGAGGAGGCGCCGGGGAAGGGCTGGCACTGGGGACTCGAAGCGGTGCACCCGGACTTCCCGCGCGGACACCGCACCCGGGTGGGCACCGTGGCGCCGCTGCAGGAGGTCCTCTGGGGCCCCGCGCACCACACCGACGGCTCCTCGAACCTGATGGGCGGGCTGCGCCACGCGATGGCCTCCACCGGCTACGTGGACCTGAAGTCCTTCCAGCGCGTGGACGCGATCGTCTCCCCGATGGGCCAGCAGACCCGCTGAGGTCGCACCGCTGGGCCAGCAGACCCGCTGAGGTCGCACCGCTGGGCCAGCAGACCCGCTGAGGTCGCACCGCTGGGCCAGCAGACCCGCTGAGGTCGCACCGCTGGGTAGTATGCGGTCCATGACTCAGAATCTGGCTCCGGCTGCCCGCAGGATAGTGGGCCTCGACGCCCTGACGTGCCTCGCGGCTGCCGTACTGGGAGTGGCCGGGGGACTCCTGCTGATCGGCCTGGGCGAGATGCTCCTCGCCGGGTCGATCAGCGCCGCCACCTGGGGCTTCTACCCGGTGGTGTTCATCATCGTGGTGTTTCCCGCGCTGCTCAGCGCCGGCGCTGCCGTGCTCGCAGTACAGCTCCTGCGCAGATTCTCCGGGACTGAGAAGACTGTGCGTTTCGAGCCCCTGCTGGGGGCCGCCGTGGTGGCTCTGGGCATGTCGCTCGGGATCTTCTCCTGGGGCGGCATGGCCAGCGTCCTGGGCATGTTGGCGACCAGCCTGCCCGTCGCCGTGCTGACCTGGCTGGGCCTGCGGAAGTCCGGGGCCATCGCCGCCCGCCGCGCCGCCCGGGGTGTGTCCTAGAACCTGCTCTCGGCGCGAGGGTGGGATGCCGCCGAGCTCACGCCCTGCAACATCCCACCCTGCGACATCCCACCCTGCTCACCGACGCCTCAACCGCTGCGCCGGCTTCAGCAACGGCTGGACCAGCTCAGCAGCTGCCGGCCGCTTCCCAGGGGCCGTACTGGTTCCCCGGCTCCTGGTTCCGGGTGTACCACTTCGCGGTGTAGCTGAGCCCCTCGTGCACGATGGTCTCGCCGCCGTCGAACTGGGAACTCGGCGCCCACTGCGGCAGGCTCTCGCCGCCGCACATGGTGGGCGCACCGATCTGCGACCAGGCGCTCCACGGGGTGGCTCCCGGAGTCTGGTTCTGGGTGTACCAGAGCGCCCGATAGACCCCGCCCTCGTGACTCACGATGTCCCCGTTGGTGTAGACCGCTGCCGAGTCCCAGGCCGGGTGCTCGGGGGTCTCGCCGGTGTCTCCGTCGCCCTCATCGTCCCCGTCGCCACCGTCGCCGGGGGCTGCGGGGCCGGAGAGCGCCAGGTCGGCGAGGATCGGGTCGTGGTCGGAGGAGCGCCACTGGTCCGGGGTGTGCAGCAAGGTGCCCACCGAGTTGTACCGGCTGTACTCCAGCGCCAGGGGTTCCACGGCATTGATGTTCCAGATCTCGGTCTGCACCACGTCCGCCGCGGCGGCCTCGGAGGCGAAGAGGTGATCCAGGGACCCCACGGCGCCGCCGAACATGTAGCTGTACCCGCCGGTCTCCGCGGAGAGGTTCGCATAGCCGGCGTCGGCGATGACCTGGATCGGGTCCTCCATCTCATAGGAGTTGAAGTCACCCATCAGGAAGACCTTCTCGGTCTCGGCCTCCTCTTCCAGGGCCTCGGCGAAGGCCACCAGCGCCTCGGCCTGACGCACCCGGTCCCCGTTGAAGGAGCCCTGCCCGTTGGTGTCGGCGTTGTCTCCGCTGCCGCTGCCGCCCTTGGACTTGAAGTGGTTCACGATCGCCAGGAAGCTGTCCTCAGCCTCTGCCTGGCCTCCCTGTACCCCTGCGTCCACCGCGGTGAACTCCTGGGCCAGCGGCTCACGGGCGTTGGAGAAGATCGCGTCCAGGTCCAGCTCCCCGAGCTGGCTCTGGTCCAGGTCTTCCACGCCGTCCTCGAAGAGGATCCGGGAATCTCCTTCCGGGGCCACCCGGTCGGTGCGGTAGATGAATCCGTTGCGGATCACGTCCTCCGCCGCGGGAACCTGCTCCGGGGATTCCACGTAGTCCCAGGTGCCGGCGCTGCCCTCGGCCTGGTTCAGCGCCTGGACCAGTGCCGCCAGGGCATGGTCCCGGCCGCCGTCTTCGAAGAAGTGCCGGGTGTTCTCGATCTCCTGGAGCGCGACGACGTCGGCGTCGAGCCCGGAGATCGCCGCGACGATCTTGGACTCCTGACGCTCGAAGCTGGCCTGGCTGTAGGCGCCCCGGGCATCGCAGAAGTCGTTCGTGGTGGGCTCGCCGTCGATGTCGGTGTAGAAATCACAGCCCGGCTCATCCTCACCCAGGGAGATGAAGTAGTTGAGCACGTTGAATCCGGCGATCCGCACATCGCCCTCGCGCTCCGCCGGGGACTCGTTGCCTTCCCGGGTGTTCTCGAAGCTGGCCGGCTGGACCTGCTCGGCGGTCTCCGGGGTCAGCTTGGAGAGCGGCTGCAGACGCCATTCCTCGAAGCGGTAGTCCATGATCACGTCGGTCTCCCAGAGCACCTCGGCGCCGACCCGGATCGGATCCTCGATGGTCAGGTACGGCAGGGGCTGTGCGCGGTCAGCGCTCCAGGACTGCCAGGAGGTCGACGCCGCGTCATCGAGGTAGATCACCCGTTCCTCGTTCTGAGCGGCCAGCGCCTGGGCCTCAGGCCCGGGCCGGAACGCCGAGGTGGGATTCACCAGCGGCTCCTCGCCGAGCACGATGCCGATCTCGCCATACTGGTTCAGCGTGTAGTGGTCGGTCACGGTGTAGGTTCCCTGCGGGTCCAGCAGCATGCCCAGCAGCGATGCACGCTGCTCCGCATTCTCCGGGACCTCGATGGAAGCCGGCTTCACCGCCTCGAAAGGCTCGTCCTGGATCAGCGCGAGCTCGTGGTGCGGGGTCTGCGTGGACCCCGGGTAGAGCGCGATCTGCGGGTTGTCGAAGTAGACCGTGGCGTCGCCGGTGATCTCCACGAAGTCACCGATCTGCACGCTGTCTTCGGCGACCGCAGTGGGGGAGTAGACGAAGATCGCATCCGAGGTCTCGTGGTCTTCGAGATCCACGTCCCCGCCGGTGCCGGCGGTCTGCAGGTAGAAGCCGTTGAAGCTCTGCTGCGCAGGGTAGACCGCGGTGACCACGCCTCGGGTGGTCACCGGGAGGTCCTCCTCGCCGGCGCCGTCCAGGGCCTGGTTGATCTCGGCGATCTCGAGCTCATCGGGCTCGATGGGCTCAGGATCGGTGGGCTCGGGGTCAGTGGGCTCGGGATCGGTGGGCTCGGGATCGGTGGGCTCAGGGTCTGTGGGTTCCGGATCCGCGGGCTCGCTGGGTTCCGGTTCACCGGGTTCGGTCGGATCCGTCGGCTCGGGCTCGCCCGGCTCAGTGGGTTCCGGCTCGCCCGGCTCTCCCAGCGTCTCCCCGGCGGCGTTGGTTGGAGAGGGCTCGCCACGGGTGAAGTCCGCGGAGTTGTCATCGGTGTCGGCGCCTGAGGTGCGACTGATCGATGTGGCGTTCGTGCCGGTGGGGGCCGGTGCCGTCTCGAAGGTGTTGCTGGTGCCGAAGCCCAGCAGGTCTGCCACCTGGTCGTGGTTCACCACCGAGTCCACGGGCAGCTCGCTGAGCGTCTCGGAGGTGCTGGCCAGGATGAAGGTGCCTCCGGCAGCCGCGCCGATGGCCGCTCCGGTCTGGGCATCCGGGGTGGGCAGGGTGGCGCCGTCGCCGTTGTTGCCGCCGCCCTGGATCAGGTAGTGGCCATTGGGGGCGATCTCCCCGCCGAGCGGAATGGTCGTGCTCGGCGCGCCCGTCGTCGTCCTGGCCCGGTACTGCAGGGACCACTCGCTGAGGTCCACGGCCACCTCGCAGGTGTTCAGCAGCTCCACGAACCGGTGGGAGAGTGCAGCCGAACCGCTGCCGCCGTTGGGGAAGGCCTCGTTGATGACGACGCAGTCCGCGCCGCCCTCGCTGTCGGTCTCCTCGAGGGCTGGTGGGGCGGTGGAGCCGAAGGCCGGAGCTGGGGCCAGCAGGGCCGCGCTGAGCCCCAGCGCGGCAAGTGCGCGGGGGAGTGGTCGTCGTCGCCCGGGTGGGGAGACGTCGTGGGAGGTGTTCATCAAGGTGGAGTCCTCTTCGGGTCATGGTGATCGTCCTGCGCTCACCGATGGTCACGTCAGTGCTGCATCCCAGGGCCGGGCGGGCCGCGAGCAGACCGCCGCCGACCGGGACCACCTCGAATCCAAGCAAAGTCATGTGAACAGGATGCTACGGAGAGGGAAACCGCCTTCCTCCAGCTCGGCGGCGAGCACGCGAACCGTCGTGCCTCGAGGCGGCGAAGAGGAAGGCGGATCCTGTATACCCCCTGGGGTATTATGGAGTCACTGTTCACCCGAGAAGAAGGAGCCACCATGTGCCGAGCCGTGACCTGTGAGACCTGCGGAAAGACAACCTGGGCCGGATGCGGCCAGCACGTGGATCAGGTGATGCGCGGGGTCAGTGCGGCCCAGCGCTGCCCGGGGCACGAGCCGGCACCCTCGAGCGGGTTCTTCAGCCGGATCTTCGGCCGCTGAGCCTGACCCGCTGGTGCGAGGCACGGGTGAAGACACGAAGAAGCCCGCCGGTCTGATCTCTCAGACTGACGGGCTTCCATCGGCGGAGGATGGGGGATTTGAACCCCCGAGGGCGTGAACCCAACACGCGTTCCAAGCGTGCGCCATAGGCCGCTAGGCGAATCCTCCTGGCTGCTCCCCGCTGGCTTGCTTTATCGGCGTGGCCCTCGAGAGCAGACTTCATACTAGCGGAGAACCGACGCATAATGCACATCGGGCCCCCGTAGGATGGGTCACTGCCGTGATCTGACCTGAGGAGAGGGGATACCGATGCCCGCCGGACGCTACGCACCGAGTCCCTCAGGGGAGCTGCATCTGGGCAATCTGCGCACCGCGATGCTGGCCTGGCTCTTTGCCCGCTCCACCGGCCGGAGGTTCCTGCTGCGCTTCGAGGACCTCGACCTCGAGCGCACCGTACCCGGGGCGGAGGAGCAGCAGGCCGCGGATCTGCGCGCGATGGGAGTCAGCTTCGATGACCACGAGGGCGCCGGGCTGATCCGGCAGTCAGAACGGATGGATCGCTATGCGGCAGCCATCGCAGAGCTCACGCAGAGCGGGATGACCTACGAGTGCTTCTGCTCGCGCCGCGAGATCCGCGAGGCCACCCGGGCGCCCCACGCGCCCACCGGCGTGTACCCGGGCACCTGTCGGAACCTCAGCGAGGACCAGCGGGCGCGCCGTCGGGCGCAGCGGCCGGCCGCGCTGCGGCTGCGGGCGCCCCGGTCCCAAGCGGGCGTCGCAGAGGAGTTCTCCGCCGAGGACGTGCTGCTGGGCCGGATCACCACCGCGGTGGATGACTTCGTGATCCGACGCAACGACGGCGCCCCGGCCTACAACCTTGCGGTGGTGGTCGATGATCAGCTCACCGCGGTGGATCAGGTGGTCCGCGGAGACGACCTGGCCTCCTCCACGCCGAACCAGGCCTATCTGCGCGGACTGCTCTACGGCGCGGAGGCCGCCGCGCAGGTGCAGTATGCCCACGTGCCGCTGGTGCTCAACACCGAGGGCAAGCGCCTGGCCAAGCGCGACGGCGCCGTGACCCGCGCCGCGCTGAAGGACCAGGGAGTCGATGCCGAGGCGCTGCGCGACCTGCTGCTGGTCTCACTGGGACTGCCTGCGGGCCCGCTGGACCAGGCCCTGGGGTCCTTCGACCCGCAGGCGCTGCCCAGCGAGCCGTGGGTGTTTCAGCCCCCGGGCAGCTGACCCCCCGGTGAGTCGATACCCCGGTGAGTCAACACATTGGGCAGCTGACACCCCGGACCCCGCCGCTGGGACTCAGGGCCGCAGCAGGATCTTGCCCTTGCGGCCTGGGACGAAGTTCGCCTTCGACGCCTCGCGCACCTGATCGAAGGGGTAGGTCGCCTCGGCGGTGAGCGAGAGGGTCCCGTCCTTGACCCGGGTGAGCAGCTCGGTGAACAGCTCGCCCCGGCGCTGCGGCGCCAGCTCGCTCATCACGCGGGAGCCCCAGAAGCCCTTGACGGTGATGTTGTTGAAGATGATGGCCCCGGAGTTCAGTCCCATGGTGCCCCCGGCCATGGCGCCGAAGATCACCAGGGTCGCGTCCTCGCCCAGCTGGGAGAGCACATTGTTGCTCGCATCCCCGCCCACAGAGTCGATGCCGGCGACGATCCTCGCCCCGCCGGTGATCTCGGCGACGCGGCCCTGCCAGCCCGATGACTCGGTGGAGACGACCTGGCCGATGCCCTGAGCGTTGAGCTCCTCGACGCCGTCGTCGCGACGCACCAGACCGAGCACGTTGAGGCCCCTGGTCGGCGCGAGCTGGGCCAGCATCCGCCCCACGGCGCCGTTGGCGGCGTTCTGGATGATCCAGTCGTCCTCCTTCAGATCCAACCAGTCCAGCAGCGCGATGGTGGAGAAGGGCATGGCGACCAGCTGAGCGGCGACCTCGTCGTCGGCGTCGTCGTCCACCGGAATCAGGCCCGCCGCCGGCGCGGTGAAGTACTCCGCCCAGGCGCCGAAGACGCCACCGGCGGCGACCCGCTGACCCAGCTCGAGGTTCTCCACGCCCTCGCCGAGGGCGTCGATGACCCCGACGGCCTCAGACCCGGTGCGGGCCGGCAGCTCCGGCTTGAAGCCGTAGGACCCGCGGATGGTCCAGAGGTCGTGATTGTGGATCGGGGAGAGCAGGGTCCGCACCCGCACCTCGCCGGCACCGGGTTCCGGGGTGGAGACCTCTTCGACGTCAAGGACGTCCCAGGGCTCTCCGAAAGTCTGCTGGGTGACTGCGCGCATCTTCTCCTACTTCCATTCGGGGGTATGCGCTCGAGAACAGGAGATCGCGGACGCCTATTCCTGCGGCATTCTGCTGTGACGGCTCCCACGTAGACTGAGCGCACCGTAGACCGTTGGCCGCCCAGCCGAACCACCCGCATCGCTGGAGCCGGCCAAGACCATGAAGGCGAGACCCATGCCCGAAGAGAACAACACCGAAGTCACCCAGGAAGAGTCCCTCGAGAACTACACCATCGGTGACTACCTGCTGGACCGGTTGGCCGAGCTCGGCCTGACCGAGCTGTTCGGCGTCCCCGGAGACTTCAACCTGCACTTCCTGGACCACGTCGTGGCCCACCGCAGCATCCGCTGGGTCGGCTCCGCGAACGAGCTCAACGCCGGCTACAGCGCCGACGGCTATGCCCGGATCCGCGGCATCGGCGCGTTTCTGACCACCTACGGGGTCGGGGAGCTCTCCGCGATCAACGCGGTGGCCGGCTCCTACGCCGAATCAGTCCCGGTGGTCCAGATCGTCGGGGCCCCGCCGAAGGAGACCCAGGCCTCGGGCCGGAAGATCCACCACTCCCTGGGCGACGGTGACTTCAAGCACTTCCTGCGCATGGCCGAGGAGGTCACCTGCGCCCACGCCGATCTCGACGCCCCGACCGCCACCTGGGAGATCGACCGCGTCCTGCGCGACGTCGTCTTCCGCCGTCGCCCCGGCTATCTGATGCTCGCCGCCGACGTCGCCGAGGTGGCCGCCTACCCGCCCTCGGAGCCGCTGACCACCGATCTGCCGGTGACCACCCCGCGCGCCGTCGCCGCCTTCGAAGAAGCCGTGCGCCGCTTCCTGCCCGGACGCCGCACCGCCGTGCTGGCCGATCTGCTGGTCCACCGGCTCGGCGCCACCGAGGAGCTGGCCTCCTTCCTCACCGACTCCGAGCTGCCCTTCGCCACCCTCGCCTGGGGCAAGACCCTGGTGGATGAATCGGACCCGAACTTCGTGGGCATCTACGCCGGAGCCGCCTCGCAGGAGAGGGTGCGCGAGGTCATCGAGGGCGCCGATGCGCTGATCACCCTGGGAGTGGAATACACCGACAACACCACCGCGGGCTTCTCTATGGACCTGGACCCGGCACGGATGATCGACGTCTCCCGCTTCGGCGCCCGGGTCGGGGACGAGGTCTTCACCCCAATCTCGCTGCAGGACGCGCTGGCGGTGCTGCACCGAGTGACCACCGAGCTCGACGACGTCGCCCCCATGCCCGCGGTGCATGCCCCGGCCACCCAGACGCCACGGGATCCGGCAGAGGGTCCGCTGACCCAGGACGGTCTGTGGTCCGTGCTGGCCTCCCAGCTGGAATCTGCGAACATCGTCGCGGCCGACCAGGGCACCAGCTACTTCGGGATGGCCTCCCACCGGTTCCCGGCGAAGTCCACGTTCATCGGACAGCCCATGTGGGGCTCCATCGGCTACACCCTGCCCGCGATCATCGGTGCCGGTCTCGCCGATCCCAGCCGCCGCCCGGTCTTGCTGATCGGTGACGGCTCTGCGCAGCTGACCATCCAGGAGATGGGCGTGATGATCCGCGAGAAGCTGCCCGTGGTGGTGGTGCTGGTGAACAACGACGGCTACACCGTGGAGCGTGCCATCCACGGACCCGACGAGGTCTACAACGACATCGCGCCCTGGCGCTGGGAGCTGGTGCCCCGGCTCTTCGGCGCCGAGGAGGAGGACTACCTCTACCGCCGGGTCACCACCGAGGCGGAGCTGCTGGCGGCCTGCAAGGACACCATGAGCAACCGCGAGAAGCTGGTCGTCATCGAGGCGATCACCGACCGCGATGACATCCCGCAGCTGCTCGAAGATGTGGCCAACGCGCTCAAGCGATGAGCTCCATTGGCCTTGGACCCTGAGGCCGAGATACGATGAACCCCGGCCCCACGTGCGGTGCCATCCTGCTGAACTCCCCCAGGACCGGAAGGTAGCAAGGGTAAGTGGGCTCTGGCAGGTGCACGTGGGGCTCTTCATGTCTCCGGCGCGCCAGGTTCGACCGGGGCAGGAGCTGCGGCCGCTGTGAGCTTCTAGAATCGAACCCATGGATCACCGGCCCGCGAGCACGCGCACCCGAAGGCTCCTCATCTGGCTGGGCACCTTCGCGGTGATCGGGATGATCAGCGGGGCCAGCTGGCTGATGATCAACGGAACGCTTCCGCTGAGCATCTTCGGCCGCGGATCGATCCCGACCGCCGAGCAGTGCCCCTCCAGCACGCAGCAGCCGGTGGTGCCCGAGCGGGTGCGGATCTCGGTGTTCAACACCACCAACGCCGCCGGGCTCGCCCACGAGGTGGCGGACGAGCTCCGTGATCGCAGCTTCCGAGTCGCCGAGGTGGACAACGACTATTTCGCGGACACCGGCTTCGCCGGAATCATCCGGGTGGGGGACCGGGGTCTGCGCCAGGCGTACACCCTCCAACAGCACATCCCCGGCACGATGGTCGACGTCGATGAGCGCGATGATTACAGCGTGGACCTGATCCTGGGATCTGAGTTCTCGGTCCTGGACATGGAAGAGGCCGGGGACCTCGAGATGGTCCCCGGCCAGCTGCGCTGCTCCACCGACTGAGTTCGCTCAGCCAGCTCGGTGCGATCCGGCGCGGCTCGGAACAGCTCTGCCCAGTTCAGTCAGTCTCAGCGTGCGTTCCTCCAGCGGCGCGCAGCCATGAAGCTGCGCACGCCCAGGATGATGTAGACCACCAGCACGATCACGGTGACCAGGGCGGAGATCACGGCGCCCGGGTTCTCGGACTCGCCGGCGAAGAGCTCGGGCAGGCTCATCAGCGGCATGATCATGCCGAGTGCGCCCAGCAGCGCGACCACCAGGGCGATGTGCACCCCGAGCTTGCGGTTCTTCCGCGCGATGCCGCCGCTGCTCAGCAGCAGCACACCCACCACCGAGGGGATCAGCGCGGTCATGCTCGAGAAAGACGTGGCCACGTAGCCGATGATGCCGACCAGCAGCAGCAGCCCGCCCACGATCAGGGTCAGCCGCGGCATCGGGCTGGAGGGGGCGGCCGGCGTCGTCGTCGGGTGTGTGGAGGTTTCGGGGTTTGTCATGGGTGCTCCTCATGGTCTCGGATGGGCTGAATCTCGGTGTCCTGCGTCTTCTACACAGTGTAGAAGATGGGATCGGCCCGAATCTTCCGGGGTTTCTTCGATTCCGCAAAGAATCGCAGATCTTTGATGAGGAATCTCTAGTCAGGGGGCTTCACAGGGCGTGAACTGGGGTTGTCCCCGAAAAACGGTCCACGATTCAAAGGAGATTCAGATGACCGAGACACTTACTCCGCAGTCCGAGACATCGCAGACCTCGCAGCCCCAGGGCACGCTCAGCCCCGAGACCAAAGAGGTCTTCCAGCAGAAGGTCGACGCGCTGCAGCAGGACTGGGACACCAACCCCCGCTGGGAGCACACCACCCGCGACTACTCCGCAGCCGAGGTCATCAAGCTGCAGGGCAACGTCCAGGAGGAGCACACGCTGGCCAAGCGCGGCTCCGAGAAGCTCTGGAGCCAGCTCACCGCAGAGCACGCCGAGGGCAAGTACACCAACTCCCTGGGCGCGCTGACCGGAAACATGGCGGTCCAGCAGGTCAAGGCCGGGCTGCGCGCCATCTACCTCTCCGGCTGGCAGGTCGCCGGCGACGCCAACCTCTCGGGTCACACCTACCCGGACCAGTCGCTCTACCCCGCGAACTCGGTGCCCTCTGTGGTGCGCAGGATCAACAACGCGCTGCTGCGCGCGGATCAGATCGACTACCTCGAGGGCACCCGCACGGTGGAGGACTACATGGTCCCGATCATCGCCGACGCCGAGGCCGGCTTCGGCGGACCGCTGAACGCCTACGAGCTGATGAAGTCCATGATCGCCTCCGGCGCGGCCGGTGTGCACTGGGAAGACCAGCTGGCCTCGGAGAAGAAGTGTGGCCACCTCGGCGGCAAGGTGCTGATCCCCACCGGTCAACACGTGCGCACGCTGCAGTCAGCCCGTCTGGCCGCCGATGTGCACAACACCCCCAGCGTGGTGATCGCCCGCACCGACGCCGAGGCGGCCACCCTGATCACCTCCGACGTCGACGAGCGTGACACCCCCTTCATCACCGGGGAGCGCACCGCCGAGGGCTTCTACAAGGTGCGCAACGGCATCGAGCCCTGCATCGCCCGCGCCAAGGCCTACGCCCCCTACGCGGACCTGATCTGGATGGAGACCGGCACCCCGGACCTGGAGTACGCCAAGCAGTTCGCCGAGGCGGTCAAGGCGGAGTACCCCGACCAGATGCTGGCGTATAACTGCTCGCCCTCCTTCAACTGGAAGAAGCACCTCGACGACGAGACCATCGCGAAGTTCCAGCGCGAGCTCGGCGCCATGGGCTTCACCTTCCAGTTCATCACCCTGGCCGGCTTCCACGCGCTGAACTACTCGATGTTCGAGCTGGCACGCGGATACAAGGAGAACCAGATGAAGGCCTATGTGGAGCTCCAGGAGAAGGAGTTCGCCGCAGAGGCAGAGGGCTACACCGCCACCAAGCACCAGCGCGAGGTCGGCACCGGCTACTTCGACGCGATCTCCACCACGTTGAACCCCGAGTCCTCCACGGTGGCCTATAAGGGCTCCACCGAAGCAGGACAATTCCACTGATCCACCGGCATTGACAAAGGAGTCAGCCATGAACGCCCAGACCAGCACATCCATCCAGTCCAGCACCGAACCCCGCAATGAGAGCATCGCCGGTCCCACCGAGGAAACGCAGAGCACCGGCATCACCATCAACGGGATCACCCTCACAGCACCGCGGGCACCGCGGCAGAATGAGGTGTTCACCGCGGATGCGCTGACCTTCCTGAGCACCCTGCACCGCGAATTCGGCACACGCATCGCCGAACTTCAGGCGCCGGAGCTGCAGCCGCAGCGGAACTTCGCACCGAGCCCGACGGGCCGGCGCGGCAGCGCGGAGGAGGCCGAGGCCTCCTGGAAGGCGCTGGTCGAGCAGTACCTGGTGGAGCCACCCGCGGCCTTCACGACTCCCCGGCGACTGACCCGCACAGAGGACCGGATCTTCTCGCAGGGGGAGGCGCTCTCGGCCGGACTGGTCGACTTCGCGCTGCACATCCAGCGCCGGGCCCGTCGCCTGGTCTCAGAGGGCAGGGCTCCGTTCATCTCGTTGCTCGGCATCGAGGGTGAGCAGGAGCTGGAGATCTGGCAGGAGATGTTCACCCGGGCCGAGGAGCTGGTCGGACTTCCCGCCGGCACCATCCGGGCCATCACGTTCAGCGCCGAGCAGGACGACGCCGGCGGTGCCATCCTGCTGCAGAAGCGGGCCCGCTGAGCCGCAGCTGCCCGTGGCGCGACAGACGGAGACCCCCGGTCCCACGCTCGAGTCCATGACTCGCAGCGGGGCCGGGGGTCTCCGTCTTCGGGCGCTGAGCAGCTGCTGCTGATCAACGTCTGCAGATCACTCCTTGAGCGAGTCGATCAGCTCGGCGTTGTCTTCCATCCAGGCTGCTGCGCCCTCTTCCTCGTTGTCGGCGTACTCGTTGACCATCATGTCCTCGAGCTCCGCGTACTCCTCGTCGGAGAGCGTGAAGTTGCCCATCCACTCGGCCACCTCGGGGAACTCCTCGGAGAACTCGGAGTTGGCGATGAAGTTCAGCGTCTCGGGCTCGCCCAGCGCGCCCTCCGGGTCCTCGAGGTCCTTCAGGTCGAAGTCGCCGTAGGCGTAGAACGGACGCCACAGGGTCACGACGATGTCTTCCTCGGCATCGATCGCTGAGCCCAGCTCGGTCAACATCGCCGCAGTGGAGGATTCGACGAGCTCGAAGTCTGCATCCAACTCATAGGCAGGGAACACGTCGTTGGCGGTCACGCCCATATGACCGGAGCCGGGCTCGATGCCGATGACCTGACCGTTGAAGTCCTCGGCATTCTCAGGCAGCTCAGCGATCGAGTCGATCTCGGTGTATTCAGGGACCGCCAGAGTCAGCACGGCACCTTCATAGTAGGCGCCGAGGTCTTCCAGATCGTCACCGTATTCCTCCATGTACTCGGCGTGGGTGACCTCCGGCCATGCGGAGGGATACACGTCGAGGTCGCCCTGCGCGACACCCGTGTAGAGCGGGGCGGCGTCGTTGATCTCTTCGATCTCCACCTCGTAGCCCTCGTCCTCGAGGATGCCCTGCCAGAGGTAAGCCATGCTCAGACCATCGGTCCAGCTGGGAATGATGCCCAGGGTGACGGTGCCGGAGCTCTCGGCACCGTCCCCGTTCCCTGCTGCGTCGTCCCCACCGCCGCAGGCGGTCAGCGCGAGGGCCGCCGCAGCGGTCAGGCCGATGAACTTCGATGTCGTGCCAGTGCGTGTACTCATGATGTGCCTCATTCTGTGTGTGCGGGTGCGGTGCGGTCTCTGGTCTGTGGTCTCGGGCGTGGCTTCGCGCAGCGGGCGAGGCCGGATCAGGCGGTCTTCGTAGGGGCCGGCTCAGGGCTGCGTCGAGGACGGCCCCGACGCAGCAGCTTCGACATGCGCCCCATGGCCATGCCGCCGTGACCGATGGCGGAGGTGACTCGGTCCAGATAGATGGCCAGGACGACGACGGCCAGCCCGGCCTCGAACGCCAGACCGATGTCCAGGCTGCCGATGGCTCGCATGACCTCGCCACCGAGCCCTCCGGCTCCGACCAGGCCGGCGATGACAGCCATGGACAGCGCCAGCATGATGACCTGATTGACGCCGGCCATGATGGTCTTCAGTGCCAGCGGAAGCTGGATGCGCAGCAAGATCTGCCCGGGCGTGCTGCCGAACGCGTGGCCCGCCTCCACCACCTCGGAGTCGACCCCACGGATGCCGAGTTCGGTGAACCGCACGCCGGGAGGAAGCGCGAAGATGATGGTGGCGACGACGCCGCTGGTCACCCCGATGCTGAACATGGTCACCACCGGGACCAGCCAGACGAACGCCGGCATGGTCTGCATCAGGTCCATCACGGGCCGGATCGTCTGACTGACCCGGTCTGACCGGGCGGCCCAGATGCCGAGCGGGATCGCGATCACCAGGGCGATGGCGGCCGCCACGGCCACCAGCGCCAGCGTGGTCATCGCGTTCTCCCACTGATCGATGCTGATCACGAAGACCAGCATCACGATCGAGAGCAGGCCGAGCTTCCAGTCCTTGACCAGCCAGCCGAGCAGGGAGAACACCAGCGCGAGCAGGAGTGCATCGGGAGTGTTGAGCAGGTCGTCCAGACCGCTGGTCAGCGTCGAGACCACCATCTGGATGATGTCGAAAAGCCATCCGAGGTTGTCGTTGATCCAGTCGAAACCGGTCTCGATCCATTCGCCGACGTTCAGCCGGGGAATCCCGACTCCTTCGGTCTCTTCGGCAGTCGTGATCATGGGGCCGTCACCGCCTCTGGAGCGTCGTGGGTGGTGTGCTTCGGCTCTGCCAGGGCGTTGAGCAGAGTCACGCGGGCGATGATCCCTTCCAGTCGGCCGGCGTCATCGATCACGGCCAGTCCGGCTTCGCTCTGCGCGGCCTGGGTCATCAGCTCGGCCAGCGGGGTCTCGGCGTGCACCGAGGGTGCCGGCTGCAAGAGTCCCTCGAGGGTGTTCGTGCCCTGCGCCACCGCGGCGGCGACAGCTGCTTCATGGACGAAGCCATGCAGCTTCTTGCCGCGGTCCACGACCGCGAGCACGTTGGTCTGGTGTTCGCGCATCAGCTTGTGCGCGGTGCGGGGGCCCTGCTCCGTGCCGAGCACCGCCACCGGAGGCTCCATGATCGCCCCGGCGGTGAGGACCCGGGTGCGGTCCACGTCCTGGACGAACTGGGCCACGTAGTCGTTGGCCGGGTCGTTGAGGATCTGTTCCGAGGTGCCGATCTGAACCGTGCGGCCGTCGCGCATCATCGCGATCCGGTCACCGAGCCGCATGGCCTCGTTGAGGTCGTGGGTGATGAACAGGATGGTCTTGCCCAGCTGCTCCTGGAGTTCCACGAGCTGGTCCTGCATCTCCCGTCTGATCAGGGGATCCAGTGCGCTGAAGGCCTCGTCCATGAGCATCACGTCGGTGCCGGCCGCCAGGGCGCGGGCCAGGCCTACTCGTTGGCGCATGCCTCCGGAGAGTTCGTCCGGCATGGATCCACCCCAGCCGTCGAGACCGACCATCTGCAGGGCCTCTTCGGCCTTGCGCTCCCGATCCGAGCGGTTGAGGCCCTGGACCTCGAGGGCATAGGCGGCGTTCTGCCCGACCGTGCGGTGCGGGAGCAGCGCGAAGTGCTGGAACACCATGGAGACCTTCTCGCGGCGCACCCGGCGCAGCTCCTTGGCCGAGAGTCGCGCGATGTCTTCACCGCCGACCTCGATGCTTCCGGCGGTGGCTGGCAGCAGGCCGTTGATCATGCGGATCAGCGTGGACTTTCCTGAGCCGGAGAGGCCCATCACGACGAAGACCTCACCGGGCTGGACGTCGAAGCTCGCGTCGATGACCGCGGCGGTGCCCAGGTCCTTGACGTCCTCGCGACCGGCCCCTCCCTTGATGCGTCGGACGATCTCATCGGGGCGCTTGCCGAAGGCTTTGAACACGTTCCGCGCTCGGACTACGGGCTCGGTGGTGCTGGAATTCAAGATTCTCCCCCGTTGAAGTAATGGTCTTCGACCTTACCAGGAGCCGCATATAACCTGTTTACAACCTGTTAACGAGCGATTTCAGTATGTCGAATGCGCGGTGTGTTCCACGCTACTCGCGTACCGGCAGCAGTGGTGTGCATCACCGGCCATGTGACTCCGGGCGGTATGCTCCATAGGTATGCGGACAGCACGAGAAACCTCACAGTCGAGGGAATCGTCCCAACGGGCCCAGCTGCGCTCCATCGAGCGCGCCTCGGTCGAGTCTGAAGAGGACGGCTTCGATCTGATCGCGCTCGGCAGGCGTCTGCGCCACCTGCGCAAACAGGCCGGAATGACACTCGATGCCCTCGCGGAGGCGCTGGGCACCGCGCCGAGCCAGCTCTCGCTGCTGGAGAACGGTCGCCGCGAACCCAAGCTCTCGCAGCTGCAGCAGCTGGCGAAGGTGCTCGAGGTCAGCTTCGACGACCTCTTCGGCGCCGAGCCGCCTTCGAAGCGCGCCGCCCTGGAGATCGAGCTGGAGAAGGCGCAGCGCGGCCCGCTCTACGCAGCGCTGAACCTGCCCCCGGTGCGGATCAGCAACCGGCTGCCCATGGACGTCTTGGAATCCCTGGTGGCGCTGCAGCGCGAGCTGCGCCGTCGTCTGGAGGAGCAGGCCGCGACTCCGGAGGAGGCGCGGCGAGCCAATACCGAGCTGCGTGAAGAGATGCGCGCCAAGCACAACTACTATCCCGAGATCGAGGCTGCCGCCCAGGGGCTGCTGGAGGCGGTGGATCACCGCGACGGTCCGCTGTCCCACCACGTCGCCGCGGACATCGCGGCGCATCTGGGGTTCTCGCTGCGCTTCGTGAAGAACCTGCCGGAGTCCACGCGCTCGCTGACGGATCAGAGGAACCGGATCATCTACCTCACCCAGGGCGCCTCCCGGCAGTGGGACGCGCGCTCGGTGCTGCTCCAGGCGCTGGGGCACCAGGTGCTGGGTCACACCGAGCCGGAGGACTACTCGGAGTTCCTGCGTCAGCGGGTCCACACCAACTACTTCGCGGCGAGTCTGCTGATGCCCCAGGCCACCACGGTGAAGTTCCTCCAGGAGTCCAAGGCGCGCAAGGAGATCGCGATCGAGGACCTGCGGGATGCCTTTGCGGTCTCCTACGAGTCGGCGGCACACCGGTTCACCAATCTCGCGACCGAGCACCTGGGCATCACGTGTCATTTCCAGAAGGTCCATGAGTCCGGGATCCTGCACAAGGCCTATGAGAACGACGGCGTGAACTTCCCGGCGGATCACTCCGGGGCCATCGAGGGCCAGACCATCTGCCGGCAGTGGACCTCCCGGCAGGTCTTCGAGGTCGACGACAAGTTCCGCTCCTTCCACCAGTACACCGACACCACGGTGGGCACCTTCTGGTGCACTGCGCGCACCGAGGCGCACTCCTCGGGGCTGTACTCGCTCTCCATCGGGGTGCCGTTTGAGCACGTGAAATGGTTCCGCGGCTCCGACACCACCTCCCGGTCCGCCTCCCGCTGTCCCGATGATCCGACCTGCTGCCGGCAGCCCCCGGCCGAGCTTGCCGCTCGCTGGGAGGGCCAGGCCTGGCCGGCGGCGCGCGCCAACAGCCACCTGCTCGCGGCCATGCCGCAAGGAGCGTTTCCGGGAGTGGACACCACCGAGGTCTATGAGTTCCTGGAGCGGCACTCGCGTCAGGACTGAGCATCCTGGTGGGCGGCCGGGCCTGTCCGGGTGCATCTGGGCGGAGAAATCCGAGCGGGATTGTTGAACAATCCTGCGTCGTCAGGCATTCTTGACTCAGCTCACACTGAGACGTGGGCAACATCTGCTCAAGGAGGACCCTGTGGCACAGATCGACCTGAACAGCGACGTCGGAGAGTCTTTCGGCAACTGGACCATCGGCGACGACGCCGCCATCCTGCGCACCGTCTCCAGTGCGAACATCGCCTGTGGATTCCATGCCGGGGACCCGATGACCATTCGTGCCACCGCCACCGAGGCGGTGGCGAATGATGCCGTCATCGGTGCGCACATCGGCTACCGCGACCTGGCCGGCTTCGGCCGCAGGCACCTGGAATGCTCCCGTGACGAGCTTGCCGCCGATGTGCTCTACCAGCTCGGCGCGCTGGAGGGGATCGCGGCCGCGGCCGGCTCCCAGATCCGCTACGTGAAGCCCCACGGCGCCCTCTACCACTCGATGATCTCGCACACCGAGCACGCCCACGCCGTCATCGACACCATTGCGGCCTATCAACAGAGCACCGGACGCGATCTGCCGGTGCTGCTGCTGCCGGGCTCGATCGCCCTGGACTTCGCCGCCGAAGCCGGTCTGCGCGGGGTCTCCGAGGCCTTCGCCGATCGCAGCTACAACCCCGATGGCACACTGGTCTCCCGGCGCGAACCCGACGCGGTGCTCCACGACACCGAGCAGATCGTGGAGAACATGCTGCGCCTGGCCGAGGAGTCGGTGCTGATCGCCCGGGACGGCACCCGCATCGAGACCCGCGCCGAGTCCATCTGCACCCACGGCGACACGGCCGGGGCGGTGGCCATGGCGCAGGCGGTGCGCACCGCCCTGGAAGGTGCCGGGGTCGAGATCCGCAGCTTCGCATGATCAGCTCCGTTCGTGAGGCCGGCCCCCGCGCGCTGCTGCTGGAGTTCCAGACCCTGGATGAGGTTCTCGCCTGCCACCAGCAGCTGCGCCGCGAACCGCTGCCCGGTCAGCTGGAGGCCGTCGCGGCGGCGCGCACGATCCTGCTGCGCTTCACCGCCCGTCCGGCGCTGCGCCAGGCGCGAGAGAGCCTCTCCACCCTGAGGTTCGAGGAGTTCTCCGCCGCAGACGCCCGCCACGTGGAGCTGGAGGTGGTCTACGACGGCGCGGACCTCGAGGACCTGGCCTCAGAGCTGGTGATCAGCGCCGAGGCACTGATCCACTGGCACAGCAGCACCACCTGGACCGGCGCCTTCGGCGGCTTCGCCCCGGGGTTCACCTACTGCGTGCCCAGCGCCGAGTCCGGTCAGGACCTCTCGGGCGAGTCCGCCTCGGTGGCGTCCGGGCGGTTCGACGTGCCGCGCCGCAGCAGCCCACGCACCGCCGTGCCCGCCGGTGCCGTCGCCCTGGCCGGTGAGTTCTCCGCGGTCTACCCGCGGGTCTCCCCGGGCGGCTGGCAGCTGATCGGCCACACCCCGGCCACCATGTGGGATCTCTCCCGCGAAGCCGACGCGGAGTCACCGGCGCTGGTCCGCCCAGGAGACTCAGTGCGCTATAAGCCCGTGCCCGCCCGGTCGGTCACCAGCGGATCCACCGCCGGGCAGCCCACCTCAGGGCAGGAGGCCCAGCAGGAGGACGACGCCGCGCTCACGGTCCTCGACCCGGGCCTGCAGGCCCTGATCCAGGACCTCGGCCGCAGCGGGCTCAGCGACCTCGGTGTCTCCCGCGCGGGGGTCGCCGACGAGGCCGCCGCCCGCCAGGTGAACCGGCTTCTCGGCAACGACCCGCAGGCCGCGGTGATTGAAGCGCTGCACGGCGGACTCACCCTCCAGGCAGAGACCACCGTGGTGCTCGCCGTGTCCGGTGCCCAGGTGCCGATGCAGGTCACCGCCCCCGACGGCGCCAGCCGCAGCGTCCCGCTGCGCGCCCCCTTCGCCCTGAGCGCGGGGGAGACTCTGAGACTGGGGAGTCCCGAGCGTGGTCTGCGCAGCGTGATCGGCCTGCGCGGAGGTGTCCACGCCACCCCGGTGCTGGGCAGCGTCTCGGCAGACACCATGTCTGGGCTGGGCCCCGACCCGCTCGCGGTCGGCGACCGGCTGCGCACCGCCGGGGCCGTCCGCGGCGCCGTCGAACCGCCGATGGACCCCCGGCCCCAGCCCGGGGCGGAGCACGGCTCCACCGAGGCCGGTCCCGTGCTGCGCTTCACCTACGGCCCCCGCGCCGACTGGTTCAGCCCCGAGGAGGCCGCCCGGCTGGCGGCTCAGCCCTGGTCCGTGTCCCAATCCTCGAACCGGATCGGAATCCGACTCGGAGTCCCCGAGAGCGCCGCCGGCACCGAGAACACCGCCGGCACTGAGCATGACACCGGCACTGAGCATGACACCGGCACGGAGCATGACAGCAACACCGAGGAGGCCGCCGGAGCCCCGCGCCCGCTGCGCCGGCTGAAGGAAGGCGAGCTGCCCAGTGAGGGAGTGGTCCGTGGTTCGCTGCAGATGCCCCCGGCGGGCACCCCGGTGCTCTTCCTCAACGACCACCCCGTGACCGGGGGATACCCGGTGATCGGAGTGGTGATCGACGAAGACCTGCCCCGCGCGGCCCAGCTGGCCCCCGGAGACCAGATCACGCTCCTGCCGGTGGACCCCGACACGCTCACCCCGCTGCCAGGTCCCCACGACCCGCCTGTCCCGGACACCCTGGCAGCCCCTGCCACCCAGACCGCCACGACCCCTGACGCAGAAGAGAAGACCTCCCCATGAAGCGCATCCTGATCGCCAACCGTGGCGAGATCGCCGTCCGCATCATCCGCAGCGCCCGCGAGTCCGGGTATCACGCCGCAGCCGTCTACGCGGATCAGGACGCTGATTCGCTGCACGTGCAGCTCGCCGACGACGCCGTCGCGCTGCACGGCACCACCCCGGCCCAGACCTATCTGGATCAGCAGAAGCTGCTCGCCGCGGCCCGCGAGGTCGACGCCGACGCGATCCACCCGGGTTACGGCTTCCTCTCCGAGAACGCCGACTTCGCCCGGGCAGTCCTCGAGGCCGGGCTCACCTGGATCGGACCCCGACCGGAGACCATCGAATCGCTGGGGAACAAAGTCACCGCCCGGGCGCTCGCGGTCAAGGTCGGTGCACCCCTGGTGCCCGGCACCGACGGCCCGGTCGCCGGCGCCGAGGAGATCCGCCGGTTCGTGGCCGAGCACGGCCTGCCGGTCGCGATCAAGGCCGCACACGGCGGCGGCGGGCGCGGCATGCGCATCGTCCGCGAGGAGGCTGAGATCGAAGACGCCTTCGCCTCGGCCGTGCGGGAGGCCGAATCGGCCTTCGGTCGCGGGGAGTGCTTCGTGGAGCGCTTCCTTGACCGGCCCCGGCACGTGGAGGCTCAGGTCCTCGCGGACACCCAGGGCAACGTCGTCGTCATCGGCACGCGCGACTGCTCGCTGCAGCGGCGCAACCAGAAGCTGGTGGAGGAGGCCCCCGCGCCGTTCCTCAGTGAGGACCAGCGCGCGGAGATCCACCGCTCCGCCCGCGCGATCTGCGCCGAGGCGGGCTACATCGGGGCGGGCACCGTGGAGTACCTGCTCAGCCCAGGCCAGGGGCAGCAGCCCGGACTCCTGAGCTTCCTGGAGGTCAACACCCGGCTCCAGGTGGAGCATCCGGTGACCGAGGAGACCTCCGGCGTGGACCTGGTGGCCGAGCAGCTGCGCATCGCCGAGGGCCAGCCGCTGCGCTTCACCGAGGATCCGCCCTCGCGCGGACACTCGGTGGAGTTCCGGCTCAACGCCGAGGAGCCAGCCCACGGGTTCCTGCCCACCCCTGGGCCGGTGGAGCTCTTCGCCGCGCCCACCGGGCCCGGCATCCGCGTGGACACCGGGGTGCGCAG
The DNA here is from genome assembly GCF_014138825.1 of Nesterenkonia sandarakina. Classification (NCBI taxonomy): domain Bacteria; kingdom Bacillati; phylum Actinomycetota; class Actinomycetes; order Micrococcales; family Micrococcaceae; genus Nesterenkonia; species Nesterenkonia sandarakina. The sequence goes on from NZ_JACJIH010000001.1 coordinate 2,907,358, forward strand.
CGGTGATGAGATCTCCGGGGCCTTCGACTCGATGCTGGCCAAGCTCGTGGTGACCGGCCCGGATCGGGCGACCACGCTGCGCCGCGCCCAGATGGCCCTGGCCGAGATGCGCATCGAGGGCCTGCCCACCGTGCTGCCCTTCCACCGCCAGGTCCTGGAGGCCGAGGACTTCCTCGCCGCCGAGGGAGCCGAGAGCTTCCGCGTCCATACCCGCTGGATCGAGACCGAGTTCGAGGCCGCCTACGGCGAGTCCATGGCCGAGTCCGAGCATCTGGCCGCGGCGCTGCGCCACCGTGAGCAGCGGATGCGTCGCAGCACCGTGGAGATCGACGGCCGAGCCGTGAGCCTGGGACTGCCCGGGGCTCTGCTGAACCTGCTCAACGCCGGCGGCAGTCAGGCGACCAGCCCGGACGACGACGCCGCGGCCACCACCGGGGGGCAGACCGCACCCGGCGCCGTGGTCTCGAAGCTGGCGGGCAGCCTGGTCAGCTTCGCGGTCCAGGACGGGGCCGAGGTCGCCGCAGGGGATCCGATCGCGGTGGTGGAGGCGATGAAGATGGAGTCCACCGTGGCGGCGCCGCGCGGTGGACGATTCCACCGGGAGGACCTCGCGCCAGGTGCGGCGCTGCAGGCCGGTCAGGTGCTCGGCAGCATCGAATGACACGGACTGCCAGACGTTGAGGTGCAGGGGGGGGGCGTCTCGGATAGATTGAGGTCATGACCGACGTGATGTGGAGCTCGTTGTCCGCCGAAGGGCTGCATGAGCACGCTCAGGCGCCGGAACGGGTCGCGGAGCTGCTGCGCGGAGCCATCTCAGCCGGCACCATCCGTCCAGGGTCCAAGCTTCCCGAGGTGGAGCTCACCCGGCAGCTGGACATCTCTCGACACACGTTGCGCAGCGGCTTCCAGATCCTGGCCTCGGAAGGCCTGGTGGAGCGGCACCCCAACCGCGGGGTGTTCGTGCACCAGCCCACGGCGGCCGACGTCGCGGAGGTCTACCGGGTCCGCCGGGTGCTGGAGGTCGGGGCCGTGCGGACCGCGGAATTTCCTCCGGAGGAGCTGGAGCAGCTGCATCGGATCGTCTCTGCCGCCGAACTGGCGCGTGAGTGCGGAGACGTCCCCGCCATGGCCCAGGCGAACCAGGTCTTCCACCGCACCATCGCCGCCCAGGTGCGCAGCGCGATGATCGACGCTCTCATGGAACAGGTGCTGGCGCGGATGCGACTGGCGTTCTACGCCAAGTCCGAGCAGCCGAGCTTCCATCACGCCTACATCGTGCGCAACCGGGAGCTGGCACGGCTGCTGAGCCAGGGCGATCGGGCCGCGGCCGAGGCGTACCTGCTGACCTACCTCGATGCGGCCGAGGCCGAGCTGGTAGAACATCTGGACAGCTGAGCTCGGCGGGCCCCCGGGACGGTCGCCGCGGAGCTCTTCGGGGACATGACCCTGGCGCCTTCGGGGCCGGACTGGGCGAGTTCTTCGGGGCTGGACCTGACGGGTCCAGCCCCGAAGATCAGCGTTTCTGCCGGTAGGGATCGAACTGCGGCTTCTGGTAGGCGTACTCTCCACCCTGGCGTCCCCCGTATGGGCGGCCGTGATCGGCGTACTCCTCGCGCAGGAACACCACCCGCCAGACGCCCAGGTCGATCCGGGATCCGGTGCGCAGGGTGACCGGGGCTCCGGGCTCGGCGCTTCGAGAGCCGCCGATGGAGCCGTGCCGGACGATCACATACTCATCGAACTCGTCATGCAGGATCTCGGCATGAAGCGGCTCCAACCCCGAGAGCAGGAGATCTGAGGATTCATCGCTGCCGATCAGGGTGCGATCCGAGACCAGGTTGAACTCCAGCGGGCCCGCCCCGGGATAGTCCGTCCGGCTCATGATCAGCCGGGGACGTCCCGCCCCTCGCGGAGCGTGGGTGGTCGTGACCCGGCGTCGGATCATGCGGTTGAAGGTCGGAGCTGGGGGCCAGGGGGTCTCCGGCGGGATCAGCGAGGAGGCGCCCTGGGTGTCACCCGATCCGGCACCGGCGAAGCGCGGCAGAGACTTCAGCGAACCCAGCCGAATATGCTTCGACCGGGTCAGCACCCGGCTCATCACCGTGGGCTTCACCGCCCCGAGACTCACGATCTCCCCGTCGGGACCGATGATGGAGAGCGTCAGGTCCCGCGCCGCGAGCTGACTGGCGAATCCGTCAGCGGCGCGGGTGATCGAGCGAGGCATCCCATCGAGCAGGGAAGAATCGTCCGTGCGGACCTCGATGTGGCGGCCGGCTGCTGTGATGGTGGCGTTCACCGGCGCAGCCGGGGTGCCGTCTTCTGCGACCTGGGTGAGACTCACGGCAAGATCGATGTCTAGACGCATGGCTCCTCCAACCTCAGTCGTTCACCGTCAGCTTGCGTCGTCGCTGGTGGTCACCCGCAGGGTGCCGTTGAACTTCCAGATCGCCCGTGGAGCGTCCGGGCCGATGTCGCGGGGGACCTCTACGGTCATGTCTTGGAGCGTGTAGTTCACCACGGCGCCCCGGCCGGTGAGGTAAGACCACATCTCCTGGCCGAGATCTGCCCAGTCACCGATCTGGTGGGGCTGGTTTCCCTGTGGGTTCACGCTCTCGGGGCGGGTGCTCTCAGTCATGGCTGCTTCTCCTGAACAATGTCGGCGCCGCATGGCTGCGGTGCAGAGGATCGGTGAGCTCTCGCTCACCGTCATCATCACTCGGAGAAGCCCCGTTGGGAAGACCTCGCGTGCCGCTGACCTCACATTACGTCGTATTACATGACCGGCCGTGTGACCAGATGCCGCTGCGCCGGAGCGTCTGCACCCCGGTATCGCTCCGAAGCTGCCTCCAAGCGCTCCGAAGTGCACCGGCGACCCCGACCAACGCGGCGACGCGGGGCTCCCTGTGGCGCTGCCGACAGGGTGCCGAGTCACAGAACAGCACCGGTCTGTCCCGGCAAGTAAGGTGCTGACATGGATCTTTCCCAGAAGCTGCTGGTGGCGGCGAGAGTCACCGCTCTGATCCACGTGGCCGTGGTGATCCTGCTCTTCGTCTCCGCCGGGTTCCTGGTGGAAGAGTCCCGCGCCCTGGGTGTCCATGGATTCGGCGCCATCGCGCTGCACGTGACCTCGGGAGTGCTGGCCCTGAACCTCCTGGTCCTGGCCTGGCGGGCGAAGACCGGTGGAGTCGCGGCCGCGGTATCGGTGGCCCTGTTCGCCCTGACGTTCCTCCAGGCATCCCTGGGCAGCGCGTTGGACATCGCGATGCACATCTCCGGCTCCGTGGTGCTGACCCTGATGGCAGCGAGCCTCGCATCCTGGACGTTCTCGACCAAGCTCTCGCCCCGTAGCTCCACGACCCGCCGCTCCACGCCCAGCCGTCCCACGCCCCCGTCCCTCGACGCCGACCGCCCGCTCGACGCCGACCCGCGGCGCGAGACTCTCCGAGAAGGAAGACCATGATGACTGATTCTGCCCCGAGCGCCGCGCTGCCCAAGACCCTGCTCGCGTCGCTGGCCCTGCCGGCTCTGCTGCTGCTCACCTCCTGCGGCGAAGGCTCCCAGGAGCAGTCCCCGGCCGAGGACCAGGAGGCGGAGCAGGCGGAGACGACAGAGCTCGATGAGGCTGACTCCGGCGAGGACCCCGTCGAAGAGGACCCCGTCGAGGAGGATCAGGCCGAGGAGGAGCAGCCCGAGGGCACTGACTCCGAGGGCGCGGAGCAGGCGATCTCCATGGCCGAGGTGGAGTCCAACGACTCACCAGACTCCTGCTGGGCCGTCCTGGATGAGACGGTCTATGACCTGACGACCTGGATCGAGGAACACCCCGGCGGCGAGGCGCGCATCGAGCAGCTCTGCGGCACCGACGCCACCGAGGACTTCGGGGCCCAGCATGGCGGGGACTCCGCCCCTGAATCCCAGTTGGCCGAGCTTGAGATCGGTGAGCTCGAAGGCTGATCGCACCGTCGCTTCGGGGTGGCCGCACCTCGGCTGGGTGGTCTGAAAGCTGGTCTCAGGCGCGGGGCGGATCTTCCCGCCGCACGCCCACATAGACCGTGTTCGAGGAGATCCCACCGGTGAGGTGATTGGCGAACTCCACCACGTGCGCCGCAGTGTCATCGAAGACCGTCGCGAGGGTGGCCATGAACTCCTCATCAGGCCGATCATCGGACCACAGGGTGAAGACCCCGCGCTCGGTGAGATGCTGCGCGAGGATGCCCAGCCCTTCGGTGGTGTAGAGATCGGCGTGACTGGGGTGAAGCGTGTGCCGAGGGGAGTGGTCGACGTCGAGCAGGATCAGGTCATGGCGAGCTGCGTCAGGGGCCGGCGGGGTTCCCATCACCGCGAAGAAGTCGTCGTGGCGCAGGGTGGTGCGCGAGTCATCGACGAGCTCTGCTGAGACCGGCAGCAGCTTGCGCCGGTGCCAGTCGATGACCGCTGGGAGCGCATCGATCACCTGCAGCCGGTGGACCCGGGAGTCACCGAGCGCGGTCACCGCCGTGTAGCCCAGGCCCAGACCGCCGACGACGACGTCGAGCTGCTCGCCCCTGGTCGCAGCCAGACCCAGCACCGACATCTGCTCCTCCGCCACGGTGAACAGGCTCGACATGAGGAACTCCTCGCCGAGCTTGACCTCATAGATCTGGGTGCCGGTGCCGGGCTCGGTGCGCCGACGCAGCATCAGTTCACCCATCGGGGTCTGCTGCCAGTCCAGCTCTTCGAACCGTGCGATCATGCCGGGGTCTCTCCTCGGGTAGGGGTCCTCTCGTGTGGGGGAGGGGTCGTCGCACCCTCAGTGGCGAACTGGGTCCGGTAGAGCTCGGCGTAGCGGCCATCGGCGGAGAGCAGCTCGGTGTGCGTGCCGCGCTCGACGATCTTCCCGGCCTCGACCACCAGGATCGCATCCGCTGCGCGCACGGTGGAGAGCCGGTGGGCGATCACCAGGGCGGTCCGGCCCACCAGTGCCTCGGTCAGGGCCGCCTGCACGGCGGCCTCGGAGGTGGAGTCCAGCGCGGCGGTGGCCTCATCGAGGATCACCACCTGAGGCTGGGCCAGGAGCAGCCGGGCCAGGGTCATCCGCTGGCGCTCGCCGCCGGAGAGCCGGTAGCCGCGTTCCCCGACCACGGTGTCGAGGCCATCGGGCATGGAATGCACCACCGCCTCCAGCCGGGCCCGGCGGATCGCGTCCCAGACCTGCTCGTCGGTGGAATCCGGCGCCGGCAGGGTGAGGTTGGCCCGGATGGTGTCGTGGAACAGGTGTCCGTCCTGGGTGACCACACCGAGGGTCGCGCGCAGCGAGTCGAAGGTGGTCTCGCGCAGGTCCACGCCGGCCATGCGCACCGCGCCGGAGTCCACGTCGTAGAGCCGGGCCAGTAGCGCGGCGATGGTGGACTTTCCGGCCCCGGAGGATCCCACGATGGCCACGGTCTGGCCCGGCTCCACCCGCAGGCTGATGCCGTGCAGCACCTCCTCGCCGCCGCGCTGGTCCAGTGTGGCGACCTCCTCCAGGGAGGCCAGCGAGACCTTCTCCGCAGAGGGGTAGGAGAAGCTGACGTTCTCGAACTCGACGGCGGTGGGGCCCTCGGGCAGCGGCTGGGCGTCTTCCTTCTCGGTGATCAGCGGCTTGAGGTCCAAGACCTCGAAGACCCGCTCGAAGCTGACCAGCGCACTCATCACCTCGACCCGGGCGCTGGCCAGGGCGGTCAGCGGCGCGTAGAGCCGGGTGAGCAGCAGCGCCAGGGAGACCACGGCGCCAGCCTCGAGGTTGCCGGCGATCGCGTAGAAGCCGCCCAGGCCATAGACCAGAGCCAGGGCCAGCGCGGAGACCAGGGTCAGCGCGGTGATGAAGGTGGACTGCAGCATCGCGGTCTTGACCCCGATGTCCTGCACCCGGCGGGCGCGCCGCTCGAACTCCGCCGACTCCTCCTCGGGGCGTCCGAAGAGCTTGATCAGCGTGGCGCCCGGGGCAGAGAAGCGTTCGGTCATCTGGGTGCCCATGGTGGCGTTGTGGTTTGCCGCCTCGCGCTGCAGCTTGGCCAGCCGGCCGCCCATCAGACGAGCAGGCACCACGAACACCGGAAGCAGCACCAGGGCCAGCAGCGTGACCTGCCAGGACAGCGAGAGCATCGCGATGATGGTGAGCAGCACCATCACCAGGTTCCCGACGACGCCGGAGAGGGTGCCGCTGAAGGCGCGCTGGGCACCGATGACGTCGTTGTTCAACCGGCTCACCAGCGCGCCGGTGCGGGTGCGGGTGAAGAACGCGATCGGCATCTTCTGCACGTGGTCGAACACGGCGGTGCGCAGATCCAGGATCAGACCCTCGCCGATCCGTGAGGAGAGCCAGCGGCTCAGGATGTTGAACCCGGCATCGGCCACGGCGATGATCGCGATCAGCACGGCGAGTCGGATCACGACCCCCACCTCCGCGGAGCTGGTGATCGCATTGATGACCTGGCCTGCCAGCAGCGGAGTCGCCACCGCCAGTGCGGCGGTGACCACCGAGAGGATCAGGAACCAGATCAGCCTGGTGCGATGCGGGCGGGCGAACCGGCCGATCCGGGTCAGCGTCTCCCGGTTGAACGGCCGGTAGTCCTTCTTCGCGTGGGTCATGCTGTACAGCGAGCCCCATGCCGCGCGTTCCATGCTCACGCACTAACCCCCAAGATCTTCCCGGGTGCCGCGCTGGCTGCGACGGCACCGTTGAGCGCACAGGCCACAACCGACACCACGCTACTCGCATTCCGATGCCGCGCCCCACCCCAGGTCAGCCCACCCTTGAGCCTGGAGTCGCCGCCGCTTAGGGTCGCAGACATGACCAACGCCGCCATGTCCAGCCTGATTCTGATCTTCGGGCTCGGAGCAGTCATCGCCTTCATCGTGGTCGCCCTGATCCAGGTGGCTCGCGAACCGTTGCTGCCCCCGGTGCTGCGGGTGTGCTGGGTGATCGTGCTGGTGGGCTTTCCAATCATGGGCACACTGATCTGGTTCGGGTTCGGGCACGGCATCAACCAGCGGATCCTCTCCGGGACCTGACCGCGGTGCAAGCCGCCGACCAAGCCGCTGAACGTGTGACGGGCATGTAAAACCTGGGCGGATTGTTCCACAATTCCTTGCCTGGATTGTTGAACAACAGTACTGTGAGCTGTGATCCACGGAATAGACGTGCGTCACATGTGCCACCGGCGCAGTGTCCACGGTGTTCCCCCTACTCACCCCGGAGGGCTCCTGTGGCTGACGCCTCAACCCCCAGATCCTCTGCCGCGGATGCACCCCGCAGCTCCCAGACCGAGACTCCCGAACCCAGCGGACCGGTGCTGATCCGCACCCGTCGCACCGCGCTGCTGGGTGCCATGTTCCTGATGGCCACCAGCGCCGTGGGTCCGGGCTTCATCACCCAGACCGCCACCTTCACCTACCAGCTCGGCGCCGCCTTCGGCTTCGCCATCCTGATCTCGGTGCTGGTGGACATCGCCGTGCAGCTCAACGTCTGGCGGGTGCTCGGAGTCTCCGGGCTCTACGCGCAGACCCTGGGCAACCGGATCCTTCCCGGACTGGGCTGGGCGCTGGCCGCGCTGATCTTCTTCGGCGGGGTCGTGTTCAACATCGGCAACATCGCCGGTGCCGGGCTGGGCCTGAACGCGATGACCGGCATGGACGCCCGCATCGGTGGCGGCCTCTCGGTGATCTTCGCGCTGCTGATCTTCCTCTCCAAGAAGGCCGGGGTCGCGCTGGACCGGATCGTGGTGGCCTGTGGCGCCGTCCTGATCCTGCTGATGATCTTCATGGCCGCCACCACCGCCCCACCGCTGGGCGAGGCGCTGCGCCAGACCTTCGTGCCCGACCAGGTGGAGTTCCTGTTGATCACCACCCTGATCGGCGGCACCGTGGGCGGATACATCACCTATGCCGGCGCCCACCGGCTGATCGCCTCGGGCAACACCGGGGTCGAGAACGTCAAGGCGATCTCCCAGACCTCCATCCTGGGCATCGTGGTGGCCACCGTGATCCGCTTCCTGCTCTTCCTTGCCGTGCTCGGCGTGGTCTCCACCGGTGTGGTGCTGGCTGAGGACAACGTCGCCGCGGACGCGTTCTCCGTGGCGCTCGGCGAGATCGGGTTGCGCGTCTTCGGCGCGGTCTTCTGGGTCGCCGCGATCACCTCGGTCCTGGGCTGCACGTACACCACGGTGTCCTTCCTGACGACGAAGAACACCACGGCCCGGACCAAGAACTGGTACTTCCTAGGATTCCTGGTGCTCACCACCGGCGTGTTCCTGATGTTGGGTCAGGCACCCCAGACCCTGCTGATCATGGCCGGCGCCTTCAACGGCACCGTGCTGCCGCTGGGCTTCGCGGTGATCCTCTACGCCGCCTGGCGCCGCCGCGACCTGCTCCAGGGCTATAAGTACCCCAAGTGGCTGCTGATCCTCGGCGTGCTGGTCTGGCTGCTGACCATCTACATGGGCTACAACTCGCTGGGCGGTCTGGCCAGCCTCTGGACCGAAGGATGAGCCAGGCCGCAGGTTCCACGGCTGCGCTGAGTCCCGCCGCAGCCCGCGCGCAGTTCCGCGCCGGGCTGCGGCGGCCCACCAGTGGGATCAGCCCTGGCTTCGCCCAGGTCAACCTGCTGGCGCTGCCTCGAGAGCTGGGCTTCGACATGCTGCTCTTCGCCCAGCGCAACCCGAAGTCCTGCCCGGTGCTCGGCGTCTTTGAACCCGGGCAGTTCCACGACGCCGGGGCGAGGAATCCGCTGCTGGCAGAGGGTGATCTGCGCACCGACATCCCGGCCTACCGGGTCTACCGCGATGGTGAGCTCACCGCCGAGCCTGGTGACGCAACACAGCACTGGCGCGAGGACCTGGTGGCCTTCCTGATCGGGTGCAGCTTCACCTTCGAGGCCCCGCTGCTCGAGGCCGGGATCCCGATCGCCCACATCGAGCAGGGCGTGAACGTGCCGATGTACAAGACCGCCATCCGCTGTGAACCGGCGGGCCGGCTCAGCGGGCCCCTGGTGGTCTCGATGCGCCCGCTGCCCGCGGATCTGATCGCCGACGCGGTCCGGATCACCTCGCGTTATCCCGGGGTGCACGGCGCTCCGGTGCACATCGGCAGCCCCGCCGAACTGGGGATCACCGATCTCGACGCGCCGGACTTCGGGGATCCGGTGCAGATCCCCGCGGGCTGGACCCCGGTGTTCTGGGCCTGCGGGGTCACGCCGCAGGCGGCGGTGATGGAGTCCGCACCGGAGCTGGCGATCAGCCACGCCCCGGGGCACATGTTGATCACCGACCTGCCCAACACGGCGCTGCAGGTGCCCTGAGCCTGGGGCCATCAGGCATCAGCGCGCTTGCGGCGCGGGGCTGCCGGGCGCCACCCCTCCTACCGAGGGGGCTGGGCGCCACCTGCGGTGCTGGACGCTGCGGTTCATTCCCGAGACCGGTGTGGGAAACCTCATGGGCATTGTCGTGAGACGGTCCTTGCGGGTCCTCTGGCTGCGGCCATACAGTCGAAGGCATGAGCACCGAATCAACCCAGACATCCTTCCCCGCCATCAGCGAGCTGCAGGGTACCCAGCTGGCCTTCGACGATCCCACCACCCGGCACAGCAAGATCTCCCCGCCGAAGCAGGATCAGGCCGAGCCGGGCCTGGAGGTGGACGCCGAGCCGACGCCGGACATCGGGCTGGACTCCTACCGCGGACTGGGTCGCCTGCAGGGCCGGAAGGCTCTGGTGACCGGCGGTGACTCAGGGATCGGCGCGGCCACTGCTGTCGCCTTCGCCCGTGAGGGTGCCGATGTGGCCATCGCCTACCTTCCCGCCGAGGGCAAGGACGCCGAGCGCGTCATCGCCGCGATTGAAGCCGCCGGACGCACCGCGGTCGCGCTGCCCGGTGATCTGATGGACAAGGACTACCGTGAGGGCCTGGCGGACGCCGCCGCCGAGGGCCTGGGTGGACTGGACATCCTGGTCAACAACGCCGGCAAGCAGATCGTCAACGACTCCCTGGAGGAGCTCACCGACGAGCAGGTCGATGAGGCCTTCCAGATCAACATCAAGTCGATGTACACGCTCAGCCGCGCCGCGCTGAAGCATATGGGCCCGGGTTCGACCATCGTGAACTCCACCTCGGTCCAGGCCTACCAGCCCAACCCGATGCTGCTGGACTACGCGGCCACCAAGGCCGCGATCAACAACTTCACCAAGGGTCTGGCCCAGCAGCTGGGCCCCCGGGGCATCCGGGTCAACGCCGTGGCGCCGGGCCCGGTCTGGACGGTCATCCAGCCCAGCGATGGTCAGCCGAAGGAGAAGCTGCCCGAGTTCGGCCACGACACCCCGCTGGGTCGTCCCGGGCAGCCGGTGGAGATGGCGCCGGCCTTCGTGTTCCTGGCCTCCCCGGAGTCCAGCTACGTCAGCGGTGAGACGCTCAACGCCAACGGCGGCACACCCACGCCGTAATGGTCACTGAGACCGGAGCAGCTTTTTGATGCACACAGGCGGGGCGGCGCAGATGCGTCGACCCGCCGGTGTGCGCGGCGACCGCTCATCGAACGCCGAGCAGGGAACGTGCCCTCGGCGTCAGCCGGCCAGCGCACTGGACCCGGCGCCGCCGTCGTCCTTGCCCCGGGTGCCGGAGCGTGGGATCCGTCGCGCCACGCCCTGGTGCACGTCGTGTCGGCCATGGACCAGCCAATAGAGCACCAGGGAGACCACGACGACGCCGGCGCACATCGCGTACATGAAGCGGTAGTCCGCGAAGCTGACCAGTGGGCCCAGCAGCAGCGGGGAGAAGCCGAAGCCGGCGTCGAGCATGATGAAGAAGGTCGAGATCCCGATGCTGGTGCGATGCGCCGGCAGGTCCGAGGCGATGATCGCCTGGAGCACCGGCAGCAGCGAGCCGAAGCCGAAGCCGGCCAGCACCCCGGCGGTGAGCAGCACCGACTGATTCGGGGCCCAGGCGAGCAGTCCCATGGCGATGATGTAGAAGATCACCGCCGGGTACACCGCCGCGTTGTCCCCGAAGCGGTCTTGGATCTTGCCCATGAAGAGCCTGGAGACCAGCACGGCGCCGGCGTAGATCACGAAGAAGATCGAGGCTGCGTCGACCATGTCCAGGCTGCGGGCGTAGCCGTTGAGGAAGGTCATCACCGATGCGAAGCCGATGCCCAGCAGCATCGCGACCAGCGAGATCTTGAACGCGCGCGGCTCGATGATGTCCCGGGGGCGCAGGGTCAGCTTCTCGCGCAGGCTCATGCGCCAGGGCTTGTCCTCGGGCAGGCGCAGGAACAGCGAGAAGATCAGCGCGATCACCGAGACGATGGTGACCGCGACGAACATCGCCCAGAAGTCATAGCGCTGGGTCAGCTGGATCGCGGCCAGCGGCCCGATGGCCGGGGGCAGCGAATTCGCCAGCAGGTAGTACCCGGCACCCTCGCCGCGGCGGGTATGCGGGATCATCGCGAAGACTCCGGCGTTCAGCGCGGTCTGTCCGAAGCCGAAGGAGATCCCGTGCACCGCGCGCAGCGCGATGAGCATCTCGTAGCTGTCCACCACCAGATAGGCCAGGCCCGCCAGGACATAGACCACCAGGCAGGCCAGCACGGTACGCCGTCTGCCCAAGAAGTTCACGTACTTCCCGGCGAAGATCCGGGCGGCCAGCGCGCCCACCACGAAGGCCGAGGCGGCGAACCCCGCCGCGGTCTCTCCGGCGGAGAACTCCTCTGCGGCATAGACCGCCAGGCCGGTGACCAGGACGAAGAACACGATGGCCAGGAAGAGATTGATCAGGATCGCCAACAGGAAGTCCCGGGTGAAGAGCGGCTCCTTCGGGGCAGCTGCGGACTTCTTGGGTAGGATCACAGCCTGATTGTTTCATGGTTCGCAGGGGAAACGACTGCCGGTGCCGGGTTCTCGCCCCTCCTCGGAATCCCGGTGTGTCCGCCTGGGTATGGCACGCTGGGGGAATGATTCACAGCGTCCGGGAAGTGGGGCAGCGGGCCCTCCTCATCGAGGTCACCGCGTCGAAGGACGGCCCCAGCTTGATGACGCATCTGAGCGAGCAGCCCTTCACCGGGCAGCTCGATCTGATCCCAGGGGAGAAGACCGTTCTGGTGGACTTCCGTCGCCGCCGGGACGCCCAGGCGGCGCTGAAGCCGGCCAAGCGGCTCAAGCTGCGCCGCCGCAGCGGCACAGCATCCTCGCATCCCACGATCCCGCGGTCCTATGCCGCGGGACTGCGACCGCAGGAGCGTGAGGCCGTGGTGCAGGTGCTGCCACTGCTCGCCGAGGAGATCCCTGGGGTGGTCCTGGTTCAGGACCCGGGCAGGTTCGGCTTCGGCGCCCAGGGCGTGGGCCGCGCCGGACCGGCCGACTTCTCCGCCGCGCGGCAGGCGAACCGACTGATCGGCAATGACGACTCCGCCGCCGTGTTCGAGATCTGCTCCGGCGCGTTCAGACTGCGTCTGTGCCAGACCTCGATCCTCGCGGTGACCGGCGCGGAGGTGCCCCTGGAGATCACCACGCAGGAGGCGGCCCCGGTCTCCCGCGGCGGCACCGAGGTGGCCCAGCTCACCGAACGGACCCGCAGCGTGCCAGGGCGCGCGCCGTTCTGGGTCTTCCCCGGAGAGGTGCTGCACATCGGGCCGCCGCAGCGCGGGGTCTACAGCTACCTCGGGATCTCCGGCGGGCTCGAGGTCCCGGCGGTGCTGGGCAGCGCCTCCACGGACACGGGTGCGGAGATCGGCCCGGCCCCGGTGCAGGTCGAGGATCGGTTCGGGCTTGCCGGCGCGGCGTCACGCTTCGTTGGCATCGCCTCCGTGGCGCCCACGCCGCTGCCGGTGCCGGGTGAGGCCACAGTGCTGCGCTACGTGCCTGGGCCCCGGGTGGAGTGTTTCGGCACCCGACGCGCCGGCGCCGCGGGTCTCGCCCGGCTCGAAGGTCAGCCCTGGGAGGTCATGGCCGGCTCCGGCAGGTCAGCCCTGATGCTCGAGGGCGATGACCCGATCAGACGAACCCAGCCCGAGCCGCTGCCGGCGGAACCGCTGCTGCGGGGAGCGATCTGCGTCACGGAGTCCGGTCAGCCCTCGGTGGCGCTCGCCGAACACCCGGTGACCAGCACCGAGCCGGTGCTCGGCGTGGTGGTGCGCGAGGACCTCTCCCTGGCGGCGCAGCTGCCAGCAGGGGCCGAGGTGCGCTTCCAGGCCGTGGACCCAGAGACGTTGGGAGCGGTCCGCGCCCGATGAGATAATGTCCGACGTCGTGGGGCCCAGATGAGGTCACCGCGTCCGCTTCCCGAAACTCATCACCCAGGAGTCCATCATCGCTGCCGAGTCTTCCGCCTCACCGGCCGGTCCGCAGGGCGACGTCGCGCCCGCGGCGCCCCGGGATACGCCCCACACCCCGCCGCCAGCTCGCCGCACCTCGCTGCCGGGGAACCTGATCCGCGGAGCGATGATCGGCACGGTGGAGACCGTGCCCGGAGTCTCCGGCGGCACCGTGGCGCTGGTGGTCGGGATCTACCGCCAGCTGATCGATTCAGCCTCCCACGTGGTCTCCGCCGGCAAGGCGCTGATCACCGGTCCGGACCGTCGGGCGGGTTTCATGCACCACCTGCGCCAGGCCGAGTGGAAGATCATCATCCCGGTCATGATCGGCATGGTGATCGCCGTGTTCACCGTGGCGGGTCCCATGGCCACGGCGGTGGAGACCTATCCCGAGCTCACCCGCGCGACCTTCTTCGGCATGGTGCTGGCCTCGATCTTCGTGCCGCTGCAGATGGCCTGGTTCGACCGGTCCGGGCCGTTGAAGGTGTCGCATCTGTTCGCCGGGATCCTCGCCGCAGCCCTGACCTTCTGGTTGGTCTCGCTGCCGGCCACGTCCGTGGAGCCCACCTGGTACGTGATCCTGCCCGCGGCCGCCATCGCCGTGTCGGCGCTGCTGCTGCCCGGGCTCTCCGGGTCCTTCCTGCTGCTGACCTTCGGGCTCTATGAACCGACGCTGCGCGCCGCTGCTGACCTCGACCTCGGCTACCTGAGCATCTTCGCGCTGGGCCTGGCGCTGGGCATGATCTGCATCGTCAAGGGCTTGAAGTGGCTGCTCGATCATCGGCACCGGATCACCATGATCGTGCTCACCGGGGTGATGGTCGGGGCGCTGCGCACGCTGTGGCCCTGGCAGGACGAAGCCAGGGGACTGCTGGGCCCAGGTGAGAACCTCGGACTGGCCCTGGGGCTGGGAGCCGCAGGGTTCGCCGTCGTGCTGGTGCTGGTGCTCCTGGACTACCGGCTGTCCCAGCGTCAGGCGCGCTGAGCGTGAGCCGGAGGACGACGGCGCGGCGTCGGTCCCGTGGAGCGCTGCTGGCCGCGGCGCTTTTGAACCTCCTGCCGCCGGTGGCCTTCGCGCTGGTCGTCTCCACTGTCATCAGCCCGAGCCAGTTCAACCTCGCCGCCGGGACCGGGTCACTGGCCGCAGCGGGCTGCACGCTCTACGCGCTGCACCGCGCCTCGCCGGCCCGGACCCTGCACCTGCTGCTGGGCGCGGTGGCGGTGCTGGCGGCGGCGCTGTTCCTCGGTGGCGACGCCCTGGTGCGCGCCATGCCCACCGAGAGCATCGGACCCGGGCTGGTGCCGCTGATGGGTCTGCTGCTGCACCTCTGCGCGGCGGTCACCCTGTTCACGCTGGGGCTGATCCAACAGATCCCGAGCACCTCCTCGCGACGGCGCTGAGGCGCTGCGTTGATCAGGTGACCGGGCGCTGCGGTGCTGAGGTGATCAGGGAATCAGCTGCGCGGACTGGATCGCGACCCCTGCGGCGCGTGAGACCTGCACCTCGGCGGTGTCACGGGCGGTCAGCGAGTCTGCGGCATTGAGGATCGCCAGGACCACGTTGTCGCCATCCATCTCGTAGTCCGAGATCGACTCGCCGCGCTGCTCACGAAGGTTCTGGATCTCCTGTTCATCCAGAGAGCGTTCCAGGGTCAGAGCTACGCGGTATTGAGTCAACGTGGGACCTTTCAGAAGTGAGGGGCTTGGTGCCCTGCTCTGAAAGATAGCGTGCGCAGCTGTGTCGAAACGCTCCGCCTGCGAATTGTGACATGCGGCAGCATGAGCGAATCTCGGCTCGCCCTGCGGCACCACCTCCGCGCGTGCTCAGCACGTGCTCCGCGCGTGTCCGACGCTCAGGGCTTGGTCCAGATGTGCAGCAGATAGCCGTAGGAGAGACCGAGTCGCTCCGGGTGGCTGCTCAGCCATTGCTGCGCGAGCTCCTCCGGGAACTCCAGATGCAGGACCCGCTCAAGGTCGGTGCGCCGGTGGAACGTCCACCCGCTCATCACGGCCAGGGTCTTGGCGCCCTTCTCCCGCCACCAGGTGGAGGGGTAGCTGTCCCGGCCCTGCCCCGCAGCCGGGGCGCTGGAGCGCAGCAGCGCCGCGAACTCTCCGAGCACGTGATCGTTATCGATCACCACAAGTCGACCTCCCGGGCGCAGCACTCGGGCCACCTCATCCAGCCCGGCTGAGGGGTCGAAGGACTCCGAGGGGAAGAAGTAGGCGAAGCGTGCATGGACCACGTCGACGCTGGAGTCAGCCAGCGGGATATGCTCAGCCGAGCCGTGATAGACATGGGCCCGCCGGGTCCGGGCCCGCGCCGCCTCCAGTAGCCTCTCGTCGGGCTCGATCCCGATGGTCTTCTCCGACTCGGAGTACTTCGGCAACCAGTAGCCCGAGCCGCAGCCGAGGTCCACCAGCACCTTGTGTCGCCAGTCCGCAGCACGCCGCAGCGCCTCCCAGAGCGTGCCCTGCGGGTCAATCGCCTCATTCTCGATCTCGTACACCGCAGGGTCGCCACCCTGGTTCGCTGCTGGGACGAAGTCGTGGAGAGCCATGGGCTGATTCTCCCAGAGACCAGCGCCCTGACAAGGGGCATCGTGCAGATCGGGAGCTAGAGACTCCCGGGCGGCCCGGGTCTACGCTGGACCCATGCCACCGCGGCACCGGCCCTCTGCATCGCACCCGCTTGAACTGCACCTGCCCTTTCACGGCACATGGACGGTGCAGAACAGCCCGGCGAACCGGGTGCCGAGTCACGGCACCGATCTCTTCGGCACCCGGTACGCCATCGACTTCATCGCCGTGGATCGCCAGGACCGGACCGCCGCGTCGAGAAGCTGGCGCAGCGCTCTGACCACCGAGCCGCCGGAGCTGTTCTTCGGCTACGGCCTAGGCGTGCTGGCACCGCGCGCGGGGACCGTGCGGGTGGCCCATGACGGGGAAGCCGATCACGCGGCGCGCCGCTCGCAGCTGAGCCTGCTCCGCTACGCGCTGGGTCAGCCCGCTCGGATCCGGCAGGGACCTGCGGGCATCGCCGGTAATCACGTGATCCTCGAAGAGCCGCAGAGCGGATGCTTCATCGCGGTGGTGCACCTGCGGCAAGGGTCGATCCGGGTCCGGTCCGGGGAGACGGTCAGTGCAGGGCAGCTGATCGGTGAGTGCGGGAACAGCGGAAACTCCACCCAGCCGCATATCCACCTCCAAGCCATGGATGGTCTTCAGCTTCACCGCACCCAGGGTGTGCCCATCGTGTTCCGTGATTTTCTCGAGCGGCTGCCTGCCGAAGTGGAGACCACGGTTCGCTGCGGCCTCCCGTTCAATGACTCCGTGGTCTCGCCGGTGCGGACCGATCGATTCCCCGCGGATGAGACCGTTGCCCCGGACTGGCCGAGATGAGCAGCTCATTCGAGAGCAGGCGGCCCCCTGCGGCGACCCGGGAGCGCGACTGCGTGATCGCCGGGGGAGGACCTGCCGGGATGGTGCTGGGCTACCTGCTGGCCCGCGCCGGACTTGAGGTCACCGTAGTCGAGAAGCACCGGGACTTCTTCCGTGACTTCCGCGGGGACACCGTGCATCCCTCCACGCTCACGCTGCTCGGCGAGCTTGGCCTGCGCGAGCGGTTCCTGGCGCTGCCGGTCACCCGGCTCTCCGCCCTGGACGCCGTCGTCGAGGGCCAGCGGATGACCCTGGTGGACTTCGGCGTGCTGCGCGGTCCCGATGACTTCCTGGTCCTGGCCCCGCAATGGGATTTCCTGGACTTCCTGGCCCGGGAAGCACGGCGCATGCCAGGCTTCGACCTGCAGATGGGCACACAAGCCGTGGATCTGTTGGACGGCGAGGCTGCCGTCCGCGGGCTGCGTGTCCGCTCAGCCGGAGGTGAGCAGGAGATCCGCGCCCGGCTCACCGTGGCCGCAGACGGGCGCAGCTCGCTGCTGCGAGAGGCCGCCGGGCTGGAACCTGCGGAGTTCGGGGTGCCCATCGACGTGCTCTGGTTCAGCCTCCCCAAGCCCTCCGACCCGCCACCGGCCACCCTGGCCTACGTCTCCTCAGCGGGCATGGTGCTGACCATCGACCGGGGTGAGACCTACCAGTCCGGCCTGATCGTGCAGAAGGGCGCGTTCCCCGCCATCCAGCAGGCGGGCATCGCCGCGTTCCGCACCCGGCTGGTGCAGGCGGCCCCGGTGCTCGCCGAGGTCGCAGGCAGCCTCACCGACTGGGAGCAGATCAAGCTGCTCACGGTGCAGATCAACCGGCTCCCGCGCTGGCACCGGCCGGGCTTCATCGCGATCGGCGACGCCGCCCATGCGATGTCACCGATGTTCGGAGTAGGCGTGAACTACGCCATCCAGGACGCAGTCGCGCTGGCGAACGTGATCATCCCGCAGCTGCGGCAGGGAACGGTCACGGAGCGTTCGCTCACCGCGGTGCAGGCCCGCCGGCAGCGGCCGGTGAAGCTGATGCAGGCCATCCAGGGCCGCGGGCACCGGGTGATCGCCCGCGCCACGGTGGGGCAGAGGGTGCTCTCCCCGGGCGCGGTGAGACTGCTGCGGCTGGGCTCACCGGTGCTGCGCCTGATCCTGGCCCGCCTGGTTCGGGATCGGTCTGCTCCCCGAACACGTGCAGAACCACCCCGCTGAGGCCTCCGAGCGGCAGCCCAGGAAGACTCCGGAAGCCCCAGGCGACCGCAGCGCCGGTGCCGAATGAGGGAATCATGAAACGTGGCCGAAAACACTGCTGTGGCACAATGAAGGGAAACTCAATCATCGCCACGTCCCCTGTGTGGGAGAGTCCGGCTGGCGCCCAGGGCAGTGTTCACACTGCCCACGGGGCGCGGATCCGGCGCCGAAGGAGCAATATCCTCCCCGGGAACCTCTCAGGCACTCAGTACCGTACAGGGGTGGCAACTCTGGAAAGCAGCACGTCGGGTCTGACTCCCCGAGGTGTTCACCGAAGGTGCAAGCCGGCCTGCTCCGCCCCACGGCGGTCAGCCACCGGTGAATCTCTCAGGTTCATCACAGAGCGGGGGAGGAACCCGCGCCATCTCCATGCCTGGAAGGTTCCTCTATGACCGTCACATCTGCAGTTCGCAGCTCCACCCTGGCCCCGGACGCCACCGAGTTCTCCGCCCGGCACATCGGGCCCACCTCCGAGACCGCCGGCACCATGTTGTCCGCCCTCGGGTATGACTCGCTGACCGATCTCGTCGACGCCGCAGTGCCCGAGGCGATCCGGCAGCCCGCCGCGCTGAACCTTCCCGAGGCCCTGACCGAGGCCGAGACGCTGCAGGCGCTGCGCGGCTATGCGGAGAAGAACCAGCCGCGCACCCAGATGATCGGGCAGGGCTTCTACGACACCCACACCCCGCAGGTGATCCTGCGCAACGTGCTGCAGAACCCGGCCTGGTACACCGCCTACACCCCGTATCAGCCGGAGATCTCCCAGGGCCGGCTGGAGGCGCTGCTGAACTTCCAGACCATGGTCGCGGACCTCACCGGTCTCGACATCGCCAACGCCTCGCTGCTCGACGAGGCCTCCGCCGTGGCCGAGGCGATCCTGCTGATGCGCCGTGGCAACAAGAAGCGGGCCACCGCGAAAATCGTGCTCGACGCCGACATCTTCCCGCAGACCCGCGCCGTGGTCACCGGACGGGCCGAGGCGCTGGGCATCGAGCTTCAGACCGTGGACATCGCCGCGCACGGTCTGCCCGAGGGTGAGATCTGCGGACTGGTGCTGCAGCAGCCGGCCGACTCCGGCGCCGTCGTCGATCACCGCGCGGTCATCGCCGAGGCCAAGGAGCGCGGCGCGATGGTCACCATCGCCGCGGACCTGCTGGCGCTGACCCTGATCACCTCACCGGGAGAGCAGGGCGCCGACATTGCCGTGGGCAGCTCCCAGCGCTTCGGGGTCCCGCTGTTCTTCGGCGGCCCGCATGCGGCCTTCATGGCCGTGAAGTCGGGTCTGCAGCGTCAGCTTCCCGGCCGGCTCGTCGGGGTCTCCAAGGACGCCGAGGGCCGTCCGGCCTACCGGCTGGCCCTGCAGACCCGCGAGCAGCACATCCGCCGTGAGAAGGCCACCTCGAACATCTGCACCGCCCAGGCGCTGTTGGCTGTGGCCGCCTCGATGTACGCGGTCTATCACGGCCCCGAGGGCCTGACCCGGATCGCGAAGCGGGTCCACGGCCACGCTGGCACCCTGGCGACCGCGCTGGGCAAGGCAGGCCACGAGCTGGTTGCCGAGTCCTTCTTCGACACCGTTCAGGTTCGGCTGGACTCCCACGATCGTGCCGAGGACGTGATCGCCGCCGCTGAAGCCGCCGGGGTCAACCTGCGCCGGGTCAGCCAGGACGTCGTCGGGATCTCCGTGGACGAGACGACGACGCCGGCGCAGCTCACCTCAGTGGCCCGGGCCTTCGGCGTCGAGAATCCCCTTCCCGGCGCGGATTCCTCCGAGGGTAACGCGCAGACAGAGGCATCCTCGCAGGGCTATGGCTTCGCGTTCCCGGAGTCCCTGACCCGCACCTCGGAGTTCATGACCCACCCGATCTTCCATGAGATCCGCTCCGAGACCCAGATGATGCGCTACCTGCGCCGGCTCTCGGACCGCGACCTCGCCCTGGACCGGACCATGATCCCGCTGGGCTCCTGCACCATGAAGCTCAATGCCGCCACCGAGATGGAGGCCATCTCCTGGCCTGAGTTCGCCGGGATCCACCCCTACGCCCCGGCGGCGCAGACCACCGGGTGGCGGGAGATGATCGCGGACCTGGAGTCTCGGCTCGCCGAGGTCACCGGCTACGCCGCGGTCTCCATCCAGCCCAACGCCGGCTCCCAGGGGGAGTACGCAGGACTTCTGGCAATCCGGCAGTACCACCTGGCCCAGGGCGACGCCGCCCGGGACATCTGCCTGATCCCCGCCTCGGCCCACGGCACCAACGCCTCATCGGCGGTGCTCGCGGGGCTGCAGGTCGTCGTCGTCGCCACCGCGGAGGACGGCACGATCGACCTGGCCGACCTGGAAGCCAAGATCGCAGCCCATCCGGACCGGATCGCCGCGATCATGCTGACCTACCCCTCCACCCACGGGGTGTACGAGGCCGAGGTGCGCGAGGTCTGCTCCACAGTCCACGCCACCGGCGGGCAGGTCTACATCGACGGCGCGAACCTCAACGCCCTGGTCGGCCTGGCGCAGCCCGGCGAGTTCGGCGGCGACGTCTCGCACCTGAACCTGCACAAGACCTTCTGCATCCCGCACGGCGGCGGCGGGCCCGGCGTCGGCCCGGTGGCCGTGGCCGAGCACCTGAAACCGTTCCTGCCCAGCACCTCCGTGGGTGCCTCCTGGACCACCGGTGAGCACGAGGGTGAAGGTCGCGACGGGGCTCCGGTCACCTCCACCCCCTTCGGCTCCGCCGGAGTGCTGCCGATCTCCTGGGCGTATCTGGCGATGATGGGATCCGAGGGTCTGACCAGCGCCACCGCCCACGCGCTGCTGAGCGCGAACTACATCGCCGAGCAGCTGAAAAAGCACTTCCCGATCCTCTACACCGGGGAGAACGGGCTGATCGCCCACGAATGCATCCTGGACCTGCGCGAGCTCACCAAGGCCTCCGGGATCACCGCCGAGGACGTCTGCAAGCGGCTCATCGACTACGGCTTCCACGCCCCCACGCTGGCGTTCCCAGTGAACGGCACCCTGATGGTGGAGCCCACCGAGTCCGAGGACCTGGCGGAGATCGACCGGTTCATCGCCGCGATGATCGGGGTGCGCGCGGAGATCCAGGAGATCATCGAGGAGAAGATCAGCGCAGCAGACTCCCCGCTGCGTCTGGCTCCGCACCCGGCCGCCGTCGTCGCCGGTGATGCCTGGGAGCGGGCGTATCCCCGTGAGCAGGCGGCCTTCCCGGTGGCCAACCTGCGCCAGGACAAGTACTTCCCGCCGGTGAGCCGGATCGACGGAGCCCACGGTGACCGCAACCTGGTCTGCTCCTGCCCACCCCCGGAGGCCTTCGAGCTCGAGGAGAGCACCGCATGAGAGAGACCGCGCTGAGCGCCGCCCACGCCGAACTGGGTGCCAGCTTCACCGACTTCGGCGGCTGGAAGATGCCGCTGAAGTACAGCTCCGAACTCGAGGAGCACCACGCGGTGCGCACCACCGCCGGGCTCTTCGACCTCTCCCATATGGGCGAGATCCGGATCATCGGCCCCGATGCCGCGACGTTCCTGAACACCGCACTGGTGGGCAACCTCGCCGCGGTGAAGATCGGCAAGGCGAAGTACACGCTGATCTGCCGTGAGGACGGCGGGATCCTCGATGACCTGATCGCCTACCGGATCGATGAGAACGAGTACCTGCTGGTTCCCAATGCGGCGAACCGCGAGGTGGTCGCCGCGGCACTGAGCGAACGTGCCGCGGCCGGCCCGGCCGGCGCCGCAGCCGACGGTGCCGCAGCCGACGGTGCCGCACCAGAGGGGACCGGGTTCGAGGTCGAGGTCTGGGACGAGTCCGAGGGGATCAGCCTGATCGCGGTCCAGGGACCGGCCGCGCAGAAGATCATCAGCTCCGTGGTGCGCGCCAATGAGACCTTCCTGGTCGAGGAGCTGGGCTACTACGCGTTCACCACCGTGAGCATCGGCGGCGACGAGATCCTCCTCGCCCGCACCGGGTACACCGGTGAGGACGGGTTCGAGCTCTTCCTGCCCAATGACAAGGCGCACGCGCTGTGGCTGGCGCTGCTGGAAGCCGGGTCCGATGACGGCCTGGTGCCCTGCGGTCTGGCCTGCCGGGACTCGCTGCGCCTGGAGGCCGGGATGCCGCTCTACGGCAACGAGCTCTCCACCGAACGGGTCAGCTTCGAAGCCGGCCTGCCGGTGGTCTCCTTCAGCAAGGAGGAGAACTTCGTAGGGCGCGCGGCGCTGGAGGCGGCGAAGGCCGAGGGGCGGGGCAAGACCACAGGCCAGCGGCTCGTCGGACTCAAGGGACTGGGCAAACGGGCCGGGCGCGGCGGCTACCCGGTGCTCGCGGTCGAGGGGGAGGACGCCGGGGCGACCGTGGGAGCGGTGACCTCCGGGCTGCCCAGCCCGACCCTGGGCTACCCGATCGCGATGGCCTATGTGGACATCGCCCACACCGAGCCGGGCACCCGGCTCGACGTGGACCTGCGCGGGAAGCCACAGCCCTTTGAAGTGATCCCGCTGCCCTTCTACCGCCGCGAACGCTGAGACGACCGGAACTCGAGACTCTATGACCATCAGCATCTTCGACCTGCTCCGGGTCGGCATCGGCCCCTCCTCCTCCCACACGGTGGGTCCGATGCGGGCCGCCCGGCGCTTCGTGACCGAGCAGCTCTCCAGCGCTGAGGCCCTGGCCAGGACCGAGACGGTGCAGGTGGACCTCTACGGCTCGCTCGCCGCCACCGGACGCGGGCACGGAACCTTCACCGCGGTGCTGCTCGGACTTGAGGGCTGGGACCCAGAGACCATCCTGCCCGAGCAGGTGGACGCCCGGCTGGCTGCCATGGAGGCCTCGGGCACGGTCCAGCTGGGCGCCGAGCACCACGAGACCGGCAAGGAGATCCCACTGCGGGTGGAGGACTTCATCCAGCGTCCGCTCACCGTCATGGACCGGCACACCAACGCCATGACGCTGACCGCCCGCGACGCCGCGGGGGAGCAGGTCGCGAAGGAGATCTATTACTCCATCGGCGGTGGGTTCGTGCTCTCGGAGTCCGATGCGGTGGCCTCTGACGCCTCACTGGGGGAGGCGCTGGCCACCCCGGAGGCGGAGCTGCCGTACCCGTTCACCACCTCCGCGCAGCTGATGGAGCATTGCGCCCGCTCCGGGCTGCCGGTCTCCCGGGTGATGCTGGCCAATGAGCGCGCGCTGCACCGGGCTCGCCACGGCGGTGGCGAGGCGGAGGCCGAGCAGGCGATCACCGAGCAGGTGCTGCACCTCTGGCAGGTCATGGAGGACTGCAAGAACTCTGCCCTGGAGCGGGAGGGACACCTGCCCGGCGGGCTCAAGGTCCGCCGTCGGGCTCCGGACTGGCACGCCCGAATGTGGAAGGACGACCCGGGGCGCACCCACGCCTACTGGCAGGAATGGGTGAACCTGGTGGCGCTGGCGGTCAATGAGGAGAACGCCTCGGGCGGCCGGGTGGTCACCGCCCCCACCAACGGGGCCGCCGGGATCATTCCCGCCGTCGGCTTCTACGCCACCCATTACGGGCCCGGCGCCAGCTACGCGGGGGAGGAGGACCGGGAGGACATCGCCGTGCGGTTCCTGCTCACCGCGGCCGCCGTCGGTGTGCTCTATAAGGAGCAGGCCTCCATCTCCGGCGCCGAGGTCGGCTGTCAGGGAGAGGTTGGCTCCGCGTCCTCGATGGCCGCTGCCGGACTCTGTGAGGTGCTCGGCGGCTCACCGATGCAGGTGGAGAACGCCGCGGAGATCGCAATGGAGCACAACCTCGGGCTCACCTGCGATCCGATCGCCGGACTGGTCCAGGTTCCCTGCATCGAGCGCAACGCCATGGCCGCGACCAAGGCCGTCAATGCCGCGCGGATGGCGCTGATGGGCGACGGCGAGCACCGGGTCTCCCTGGATGAGGTCATCGTGACCATGCGCGAGACCGGCAAGGACATGTCCTCGAAGTATAAGGAGACGGCCCTCGGTGGCCTCGCGGTCAACGTCGTCGAGTGCTGAGTGCTGAGCGCACAGCGCCCGGCGTCCGAGGCCCAGGGATCAGACTCCAGGGCCTCGGACGGTGGGGTCTCGGGACGGCAGGGGCTTGGGACGGCAGGTCGCCTCAGGCGAAGGCCGAATAGCCGGTCAGATCCCGCCCGATGATCAGGCTCTGCACGGATTCGGTGCCCTCATAGGTGTGGATGGCCTCGATGTCTGCCATGTGGCGCGGGACCTTGTTCTTGAGCAGGATCCCGTTGCCGCCGAGCATGTCGCGTGCGACCTGAGCGATCGCCCGGGCCTTTCGGGTGTTGTGGTACTTCGCCAGCGAGGCCTGCGGTCCGGTCAGGGTCCCGGCCATATCGCGTTCGGTCACCTGGCGCACGTGCAGCTGCATCGAGGTCAGCTCTGAGACCATCCAGGTCAGCCGCTCCTGGACGAGCTGGAAGCTGGCCAGCGGCCGGCTGAACTGCTCGCGTTGCTTCGAGTAGCTCAGTGCCGCCTCAACCAGGGCTGAGGCATGTCCGACGGCGGACCAGGCCACGCCGAGTCGGGTGGCGAAGAGCACCTTGGAGGCATCCTTGAAGGTCTTGGACCCGGGCAGCACCGCGTGTGCTGGAACCTCCACGTCCTCGTACTGGATCAATGCCTGGTGGATGGCCCGCAGCGAGGCCTTGCCCTGGATCACCTCGGCCCGGTACCCACGCGTGTCCTGATCCACCAGGAAACACCGCACGTTGCCGTCATGGACGCCGCCGGCCACTCGAGCCCAGGTGAAGGTCAGGCCGCCGGAAGCCCCGTTGCCGATCCACTTCTTCGCGCCGTTGAGCACGTAGTACCCGGAGTCCTCGTCACCGACCAGACGAGCTGTGGTGGACAGGGACACCGAATCGGACCCGTGCGCCGGCTCGGTCAGGGCGAAGGAGCCCAGGGTCTCTGCGGTGGCCAGCTTGGTCAGATGCTCGGCCTTCTGGTCGGCCGAGCCGAAATAGGCGAGCGTACGCAGCGCGAGTCCGCCCTGCACCGCCAGGGCTGTGCCCAGTGAGCCGTCGGCGCGGGAGGTCTCCATGTTGACCAGGCCGGCGGCCATGGGGGAGAGCGTCTCCATCGAGGCCGCGGAGACGTCCACACCGTCGGTCAGCAGGCCCAGTCCACCGGCTTTGCGGACCAGGTCCACCGGGTATTCGGCGTGCTCCCAGTGCTGGGCCATCCGAGTCTCTAGCCCGGAGGTGAACTCTCTCGCGCGCGCCCACCACAGCCGGTCAGCCTCGGGGAGGTCATCGAACACCCCGTAGTAGTCGAGGTCCTGCGCGGTGGAGACGTCGTAGACCGGGTCAACGGAGGCATCGGGAGCATGGTGTGTCATGGCACACATGTTACTCGATAGTCACAAGCTGTGGTGCTTAGTTGCATCTTCAAACACTGGACCAAAGTCCACTAGTCAGGCCGGGGCGTAGGTCTATAATTGAAGCTGGACGTGCATCTCTAATGCATGATTCAGGGAAGAGGCATCAGCCTCGAGGAGCTCCGAGTTACGGTGCAAGGGTTCGGAGCGGAACCTCGGCTGATTCCAGTGCTCGGGCGGTGGGAACGGCACCGCCCGAGCCTCTCTGTGTCCAAAGTCAGTCTCGCGTGACGAGCTATTTGCGCGCCTGAAGCCCTGCCGCTGTTCAGGGGTCTTGCAGCACCGAAGAGTGCGGTCCCAGTCTCAGCGCAGCAAGCGCATCTGGATGCCAGTGACCTGCACGCTCCAGATCCCATGGGCAGGAGCTCCGGCGTCCACGGTGCCCCCGAAGGTTGCCGCGCGATCCTCCATGCTGATCAGCCCGGTTCCCGAGGAGGGGTGTCGCAGGGCAGAGACGTGATTGTCCTCGGTGCGGTTGGTCACGGCGAGGTTCACTGTATCTGCCTTCACCTCGACCTCGATGGTGCAGTCGTTGCTCTCGTGTCCCTTCGAGCCGTGCTTCACCACGTTCGTGGTGCACTCCTGGAGGATCCTGTAGAGGCATGCCCCCACGGACTGCGAGAGCCGCCCCAGGTCGCCGTGCACCGAGGTCTCCACCTTGAAGCCGAGGTCCTGCAGCCGGTCGGTGAACCTCCGAAGTCCGGACTCCAGGTCCAGCTCGGGCGCGTCGCCCGGTCCGGCCTCGATGATGTTCTCCCGCTGTAGCACCAGGAGTACGCGGCGCAGATCGTGCAGGGCCGCGCTGGCAGAGGTGGAGATCTGCTTCAAGGCGGCTGCGCGAGATTCGGGGGTACCGGTGGCAGCGGCCACCTGGGTCTGCATGGAGATCACGGTGAGGTCGTGGGCCAAGATGTCATGGAGGTCCCTGGCGATCGAGCGACGCTCTCCTGCGAGAGCCTCCTCGTGGGTCGCCTGAAGTTGTACAAGGTCGCGTTCGGCCGACAGGCGGGATGACATCTGCTTTCGAGTGGCTCGGCCCACGGTGTAGGAGAGAGTCATCAAGGCTCCCGTTGTCAGGCCGAATCCGGCGGCGAGGATGGGGTCACTCTCCGCGAGGCCGACGTTGACGGCAAGGCATAATGCCAGCGCCAGATAAATACGCCGTGCCCACGGAGCGCAGTACAGCGCAGACAGCCCGCTGAACAGGGTGACCAGGATGAGAGTTTCGAATGGGGAACCTGTGACCAGTCCCAAGGCCGCCCCAGCGAGTGCTGCGAGTGCCCCAGCCGCGGGGTGCAGCCAGAAGAGGGCGACGGCGAGAACCCAGATCAGGTACCCGTACTGCAGCGTCACGCTGAGGTAATCCGGATCGAAGATCAGTGCCAGCGTGATGTCGGCCGATATTCCGCCGAGGGTGCCCAGCGTGAGGATCGTCAGGACTCGACGGCTGGGGGTCACATCACTCGAAAAAGTCACTCTCCAGGATACGCCTCAAGACCCGATGTCAGGAAGGGGTCAGCAGGCCGAAGCGTTGGGAAAGGCTCGACAAAAGAATGAACGTATAAACCCTTCAGCCTCGACGCCTGTGATATCAAAGAATCCAAGAACAGCAGTGGTCACTAATGCGAAAGTGACGGCAATTTGGTAGACAAACAAAGATAGAGACATTTTCTGTTCCTTTCGAGGGTGTACCTGAGAGTTTGTAGCGTGTAATGTTAGATTAAGGTGCGCCTAGATTTAGGCATAGTGGACTTAAGTAGCTAATTTATCCGGAATTGCTTGATTTTGGTGTCTCAGGCCACAGAAAGCTCCCCGTCGAGGGGCGCCACCGGGTAGGTCGGATAGGCTGGAGCACCGCGCCAGGTGCCTAAGGCCGAGGAAGATACAGGTTCAGCCATGCTCCGTCTCGTTGTCGCAGACGACCACCCGATCATGCGCGCCGCATTGCGCGCCTACGTGGACTCCGCCCCTGATATGGAGTGTATTGGCGAGGCGGCCAACGGGCTCGAGGTCGTAGAAGTCGTTCGCGAGACGAGGCCCGACGTCGTCATCATGGATCTGAAGATGCCCGAGATGGGTGGGGTCGAGGCGACTGCGGCGGTCATGGCGATTGCGCCGGAGACCTCGGTGTTGGCCGTGACCACGTTCAGTTCGGAAGGTCATGCGCTGCAGGCCCTGAACGCCGGAGCCAAGGGCTATATCGTCAAAGACGCCACCGCGGATGAGGTGTTGGAGGCGGTCAGGCAGGTGCACGGCAGCTCGGTGCCGATCTCTCCGGACGTGGCGCGAAGGCTTGAGTTCAACGCCGTCAATGAGGCCGAGGAATTCTCTGTGGCGCTCGCTGGATCGGACTATCTGCCGCGGATCCCGCCCCGGGAATCAGAGGTGTTGAATCTTCTGGCGCGGGGATACAGCAACCGCGAGATCGCGACGCGGATGGTGCTCACCGAGGGAGCCATCAAGGCACATCTGGGTCGACTATGCACCCGTTTCGGCGTGCGGGACCGGGTGCAGCTGCTGATCCGGGCGACTCAGCTGGGTTTCATCGAACCAGAGCTCGAAGACGAGCGCGACGCGGAACAGTCTGGCTGAAGCAGACTTCAGTCATTCACGGGCAGCTGGGTTCATGAAGCCCTGAGTGCCCACGTGCTCGGCTGACGCGGGGAGCGCGCGGATCAGCCGCGCAGCCCGCCCTGCCAGAGTGCGTCGAACGGGGTGTTGCCGGCCACGCGCTGTTTGATCCCAGCGGTGACGAACTCCTTGGCGCGCCGAGCCGCCTCCCGAGGCGTCGCACCCTTGGCGAGCTCGGCAGTGACCGCGGCGGCCAGGGAACAGCCAGCGCCTGAGACCGCATGCTCACCGATCTTCGGCGCGCGGAGCACCTCGAGGCCGTCGGCGTCGACGAAGACATCAACTGCGTCCTCCCCGGCAATCCGGACTCCGCCCTTGGCGAGCACCGCCGCACCGGAGAGCCGATGGATCTCGGCCGCCGCCGTCTGCAGGTCCTCCAGGGTCTCGACCTTCATCCCGGCGAGCTGTTCGGTCTCGAAGTGGTTGGGCGTGACGAAGCTGGCCAGCGGAAGCAGCTCAGCCTTCAGCGCGTTGTCGGTGTCCTGGGCATGTCCGGGCTCTTGGCCCTTGCAGATCAGCACCGGATCCAGCACCAGGTTCTTGGGCTTCCGCGCTGCGATCGCGGCGGCCACGGTGCTGATCGTCGCCGGCGAGCCCATCATGCCCAGCTTCACCGTGTCCAACACCTCAGGCCCGTAGTTGCCGAAGATCGCTTCGATCTGGTCCTGGATGACCTGGGTCTCCACCGGAACGAAGCGGTGGTTCCACTGATCCTTGGGATTGAAGGACACGATGCAGGTCAGCGCCACCATGCCGAAGGTGCCCAGTTCCTGGAAGGTCTTGAGATCCGCCTGCGCGCCGGCGCCGCCGGTGGCTTCAGACCCCGCGATGGTCAGTGTCATGGCGGGAGTGTCAGTGGTCTCAGGCATTCTCAGGGTCCTTTGCGTCGTGGGTCTGGACGGGGCCGTGGCTTGCGTTCGGATCGGTGGTCAGGGTCTCGGCGTCGTCCTGGTCCGGGTGCTCCACCCGGGCCAGAGGCTGGGCCATCCAGCGGCCGATCCCCAGCAGCAGCCCGGCCGGGAAGCCGATCAGCGGGATGAGCATCGGGATCAGCCCTCCGGCTCCGACCACCAGCACCACGGGGCCGTAGAGCAGCCCCACGAGGATATAGCCCAGGATGTGGACCGTGGGGCGCAGCTGGTGCCGATAGAGCCGGCCCACCAGCAGGGTGCCGGGGATCCCGACGACGACGGCGGCAGCCGCGATCAGCGGAATCAGCGGGGCCAGGAACCCGTCGTCGGTCAGGCCCGGGATGAAGCCCAGCGTCAGCAGCAGGCCGCCCATCACCGCGGTGGGGATCAACCAGGAGACGATCCACCCCGCCACCCCGAGTCGCAGCACCGGACGCGGTCCGGAATCGCGCTGACGGGCTGGTCTTCTGCGGCGGGCGGACTTCTCTGGGGCGGGGGTGGTCATTGGCCTGATTCTACCGGCCGGAGCTGGAGGAGCTCAGCCGGTGTGACCCAGGTGGGCGAGAGCCTGCCGGATCAGCTTCTCCCGTCCTCCGAGGAACTCGGCCTGGACCTCTGGGCTGAGCACCTGATCGGGTGTCATCCAGCTCAGTTCCAGCGCATCCTGGCGAGGTGAGCAGTCCCCGGAGACGGGCACGATGTAGGCCATCGAGACCGCGTGCTGGCGGTCATCGACCAGGCCGGTCTCCGAGGGGTAGGGGAAGTATTCGGCCACCGCGAACGGCACCGGGGAGGCTGGGATCTGAGGCATCACCATCGAACCCAGATCCTTCTCGATGTTACGCAGCAGCGCCGCCCTGATGGTCTCCCGGTAGATCACTCGTCCGGAGACCACGGTGCGGTAGAAGTGTCCCTCAGCGTCTGCGGTGTAGAGCAGCCCCAGCTCGGTGATGCAGCCCAGCGGATCCAGCCGGACCGGGATCGCTTCCACATAGACCATCGGAAGTCGACGCCGGGCCTCGTACAGGTCATCCTCGTTCAACCATCCGGGGTTCGGATCTGGGGTTCGAATGCTCATAGTCCCATCATGCACCACAACCCAGCCCGTCGCGGATCAGGGCTCAGCTGCGAGTCACTGCTCGGTGGCGAGGTCCACCACCAGGCGGGTCGGTTCCTCGAGCAGCTGGACCTGGAAGGGCAGTTCCTCCTCCATGCCGATCAGGTACTGAGAATGCGCCTCGAAGGGTCCCTGGACGAAGATCTCCTCGAAGGCCCCGCCACGGTCGCGCTCGTAGTACTCCTGGGTCGGAAGCTGATCCGATGGCTCGTCCCCCAGCATCCAGGAGGGTCCGTTGACGTTGATCTCCAGGATGTTCCCGCCCGCGACATCGATCGGTTCACCGCGGCCAAGTTCGGCTGCGGACTCGGTGTACTCACCGCGCCAGCTGGGCACGACGTCGCCGGCGAACTCGAAGACCACCCGGTCGAAGCCGTCGTGGACACCGGAGCGGATGTCCACCAGGTACGAGGGCTCATCACCGGTGGTGAACTCCCCGGGGAAGCCCTCGGACTCCTGGGCCTCAGTGCTGAAGTCCGCTGCGCCGGCGTCGTCGTCCTGCTCCTCAGACGGGGCCGCGGAGTCAGGGGTGGCGGTGTCCTCCGGCTGCTGGGTCTCCTGCGGGGATTCCTCCGAGGACGGCGCGTCCTCGCTCTCCTGCGGCGAGGGGGCGGCGGTCGAGTCAGCGGTGGGCTGGGATGCCTGATCAGAGGTGGAGTCCTCCG
This sequence comes from Nesterenkonia sandarakina, assembly GCF_014138825.1. Taxonomy (NCBI): domain Bacteria; kingdom Bacillati; phylum Actinomycetota; class Actinomycetes; order Micrococcales; family Micrococcaceae; genus Nesterenkonia; species Nesterenkonia sandarakina. The sequence goes on from NZ_JACJIH010000001.1 coordinate 2,938,080, forward strand.
CCGGGGCGGAGTTCTGCTCGGCGGCAGGGGAGCCGCAGGAGACCAGCATCAGCATGGCTGCCCCGAGTGCGGTGAGATGGCTGCTGCGGGGGTGCCTCATCGTGCCTCCTGTGCGGTGGTCCGGTCGGGCCGGCTCAGATTCAGATGATGTCTTCGAGTGGGCGTCCCATGGCGGCGCGTCGCTCTGCGTGGTTGATCTTGTGCCGGCGGGACTCGGTGGCCAGGATCACCACGAAGGCTCCCATCGCGGCCGAGATCGCCACCCATACCGAGGTGACGTCGGAGAGCAGCCGCGGGAAGATCAGCCAGAACATGCCCCAGCCCATGCCGACGGCCAGGACGATCCTGCCGCGCTCGGTCATCGCATAGTAGGCAGCGGCCCAGATGCAGACACCCAGTCCGAGCAGCGCCCAGAGCACCGCGGGTATCCCGGGGACGCGCCATCCCATGGCGGTCAGCCACACCGAGAGCGATGACATCGCCGCAACCATCGCCCAGCCCGTGAAGAGCCCTGTTGGGGTGTCGGTGAAGCGCCGCTCCGAGCTGGTGCGTGCGGTGCGGAAGGTGAACTGGCGGATCGCGTCGATCAGCGCCAGCGCGGTGGCCAGCGCGGCCAGCGCCGCGAGCGTGAGCAGGTCGTGATGGACGGCCGCGGTCCAGATCAGCATCAGCAGCGACGCCGAGCCGACCTGCCAGCCGGAGCGGCGCTGCCGCGGCGTGGAGATCTGCGTGGTGGTCCACTGGTGGACCGCGTGCGCGAGCAGGCCCAGCACGATGATGGGCCAGAACCAGTAGAAGTTCGCATCCGGAGAGAGCAGCGCCTGGCCTCCGGAGTACCAGCCGTCAGCGAGCTCATCGAGTCCGTTGCCGCCCAAGATCGCCGGGGCGTCCGTGAAGATCCCGAACATCCACAACAGGGAGGCCAGGGACGCCAGGGCGCCGGCGGTCACGAAGATCTGCCGGTACAGGTCGGTGCGCGACGGCGCCGGGTCAGGATCCCGGGAGGGCAGGTTATAGGGCGGGATGTAGGTGAAGAGGTCCTCTTCATCGTCGGCGGACTCGAAGACTTCGCGTCCTGCCGGCCGGTGGTTCCAGTCGGTGGCCGCCTCGATGGCCGCAGCCTTCCTCAAGATGACGTCGCGCTGGCGCTGTTCGTCCAGCGCGCGACGAGGCCGGGGAAGGTTCAGCGGGGCCGCCTCCGAGGTTGAGCTCGTCTCGTCTAGCTCCGAGTCGGAGTAGCCCACGCCGTTGCTGCGCGCCGGCTCGGGGTGGGACGAAGAATCCCGGCCACCGGCAGGGGGAGCTGGAGGGGCATGGCTCGGAGCGGTCGAAGGCTGATCCCAGCTGCCCGCATCGGAGCGATCAGAGGTGGCGTCGGGCGCTGTGCGGCGGAAGTAGGATCCGAGTCTGCGTGCACCGGCCATGAACTTCTCGTCGAGGTCATCGAAGAAGCTGCTGATGTCGGAGTCTGCGCTACCGGTGTCCTTCGCTGTCTGCAGTTTGGGAGTCGGCTGGCTCCAGCGCACCGCGGATTCGGCGGCCGCCGGGTCTGTCGAAGGTTCCTCGTCCTGCGGATCTGCCGCGTCTTTGTCCCCAGAGTGCGCTGCGGAACCAGGCTCGGAATCGGGCTCTGAATCGGGCGTGGGCTCGGCGGCGGAGGCGGCTCGGGCGTCGGCGGATGTGGCCGCGGCGTCGGCGGGGGAGCCGTCCGGTGTAGCCGCGGAGTCGTGTGAGGGGGAGTCGCCTGACGGGGCGTGTTCCGTCTCAGCATCGGCCGCAGAATCCGTGGCGCCTGACTCGGGTGAATCGGTGGACCCTGGAGTCATCGTGCCCGGAGTCGTGGTCCCGGGGATCGTGGTGGCGGGATCCTGCGTCTGGGGAGAACCTTGCGGCCCGGTCGAGGTGTCCTCGGCGGAGCTGTCCTTGCTGGACGCCGGTGAGTTCGCGGATTCCGCGCCGGCTGTCTCGGCGGCGGTCAGCGTCTCGGCGGACTCGTCCTGGGACTTCTCGGTCAAGCCCGTGTTCCCCCTCTAAGTCATGGGTGGCGTATCTGGTCGCTGCCGGAGCCTGGCACCCCGTCAAACGCGCTGGTCAGGTTCTCGCCGGCTCTCGTTCGGACCCCCGACGCGAACGCTGCCGGGTCATCAGCACCGTGATTCCCAACCCCACCAGGGTACCCACAACGATGGCCGCTGCCGTGCTGGCCCAAGGTGGGAGCCCGGTAGTTGTTCCCGTAATGTAACCTAAGCCGACCAGCCAGAGGCTCCAGGTGAGCGACCCGAGCAGGCACAGTGCCACGATGGAGCGACCGCCCAGCCGGACGATCCCCGCGGTGGCCATGGAGGCCGAACGGCCCCCCGGAATGCCGCGGATGAGCAGCAGGCCGACCCAGGTGGAGGCGCCGCCAGCGCGGAGCGAGATCCGCAGCATCTTTCGGTGCATCCGACGTCCCCATCTCCACCGGTAGAGCAACCGGATGAGCTTGTAGCGGAAGAGCAGATACACCCCGATGTCACCGGCGAGACAGCCCAGGAACGTGACAGAGAGCACCAGCAGCAGCGGAAAGATCTCCTCGGCGGCCATGGTGCCCGAGGCGATCACCATGACCTCGGAGGGGAACGGGGGCACGATCGCGGTGAAGGCCACCGCCACGGCCAGCACGAGGAAGTAGTAGAGTCCCCACTCCTGGTAGAGCGCCGGATCGCCGAGGTCGTTCATGCCGAAGGCGATCGCGGGGTTGGTCACTGCGGAGACTCCTGGAGGGTTCGAGACGAGATGAAGCGACGCGGCATCCCGCTCAGCGGATCGGTGAAGTCCAGCGTCCTGGCCAGCAGCTGGAGCGGCTTGTCGAACTCATCCGGGGCGTCATCGAGAAGGTCGGGGTAGAACCGGTCATTCAGAATACCCAGGCCCAGCAGTGCCATGTGGATGCGCAGCTGGTGAGTCTTCCCGGTATGCGGGTTGAGCCGAAAATGGCCGACGTCGTGCCCGGAGGGGCTGCGGCCCGTGGTGAGCAGCTCGATCTGCGAGGAGGAGTTCGCCCCTGGTATGGGGTCGGTGCGGCGCTTGCCCTGCCGGGCGGTGCGATCGTGCGGGCGCTTGCCTGAATGCTCCGGGGCGTAGGAGGCCAGCTGGGAGATCACCACCCCCTTGGTCTTCTCGATCTTATTGCGCACGGTGAGCGGGAACCGCGAAGCCATGGCGGCAGGGCTCAGCCCGGTCGGGATCGCGCTGACGCACTCATAGGACTTCTGCACCACACGGTTCTCAAAGAGCAGCTGATACGCGCCCCGCGTGGCGGGCTGTTTGGAGAACAGCACCACCCCGGCCGTCCCGCGGTCCAACCGGTGGATCGGCACCAGGTCGGGGAGGTTCAAGGTGTTGCGCAGCCGCACCAGCAGTGACTCCTGGACGTAGCGTCCAGCCGGTGTGGTGGGAAGGAAGTGCGGCTTGTCCACCACGACGAGGTGTTCGTCCTCGTGGATGAGCTCCTCGGTCACCGGAAGCGGAACCTCCTGGCTGACCGAGCGGTAGTACCAGAGGAACTCGAGGGCGCCCAGCGCGGTGGAGGTGCTCAGCGGCTGCCCGTGGACATCGACGACGTCGCCGTCGTCGAAGCGCCGGGTGATTCCTCCGTGGTCGATGTGCCCGAAGGTCTCCAGGACATAGTCATGCACGGTGGGCCACGGCCCGGTCAGCGGGACCCGCAGGCGCGTGGCGTTGACGCCGTTGCGCACGGGGAGAGGAGACTTCTGCGTCACTGGTCAGTGCTCGGAGCGGTGCCGGCGGCTCAGCCCCAGACCGGCGCTTCTGCGCTGGCGGTGGGCTCGGGCTGCGCCAGGGGCTGGTTGACCTGCCAGGACATGCCGAACCGGTCCTTGATCCAGGCGAAGTTCGTGGCGAAGTCGTAGTCGCCGGGCTCCATGAGGAACTCCCCACCGGAGGCGAGGCTGTCGACGATCTGGTGGAACTCAGCTGAGGAGTCCACGACCACGGCGACAGAGATCGAGGGGGTGAAGCTGAACTGGTGCTTCATCAGACTGTCCTGGATCATCAGGACCTGTCCACCGATCTTCAGCTGCGCGGTGGCGACCAGCGGGACCGGGACGCTGACGCTCTCTCGCTCCTCCGAGTCGTCCTGCTCGTGCTCCACGGTGATCAGGGTGGTCTCCGTGGAGGCATCGGCCTCGGAGGCACTCTCGCCGAGATCTGCGGATGCCTCGGGGGCTTCTGCGGCGTCGGGGCTGCTCGGTGCGTCCCCGGCGTCGGAGTCCTCGGGGACCTCAAGGTCTGCGGGATCTACGGATTCGGTCTCCTCAGAGGGCGCCGGGGCGGGGTCGTAGATCTCGGTGCCCTCAGGGTGGTGCACGATCTCCAGGAGTTCAGCGTCAGGGAAGACCTCGAGGTAGTGATCGATCGCTTCTTGAGCCTGACCCTGGAACATCAGAAACGGAATGCAAAGAGTCATGCCATCACCCTAACTGGAAATCCTGGGTCCCCGGTCTCTGCGTGCGGGGCGCCGCTCGCGGGGCAGTGCGGCGGAGTCGGGGTGCCTGGTCCTGGACGCTGATTCTGCCGTTCGCGGGGCTGACACGGGGCTGCTGCTGTGGTGGTCATGGGGCGAACCTGAGCCCGGAGGGTGAGGAGTTGAAGCCGGCGTCGCGCAGCAGCTGCCCCAGCGGGTGGGTGAGGATGCGGTCGCCGTTGACCCGTTCCACGGCGATCCGGCCGGTCTTCGCGGATCGCAGGGCAGGGACCAGGGCGCGAGAGATCAGGTCCATGGTGGACTCGTCCTCGGTGAAGAGCAGCAGCGTCCGGCCTCCGCGCTCCATATAGAGCACCAGCTGTCCGCGGTAGAGCACGACGACGGCGCCCGCCTTGCGTCCTGGCCGGTGCGTGGAATTCTCCAGCTCCGGCCAGTCCAGGGCCGCCCCGTAGGGATTGGCTGGGTCGGTGGCGGCGAGCACCACGGCGACATCCTGCTTCTTGGCTGCCCCCGTGGCCGCCGGGCCGGAGGTCCCCGCCCAGGAGGATCCGGCGCCCGATTCCGTGCTGGTCTGTTCGGCGGCGTCTTCGAGGCGCTCGGAGATCCAGCGCAGCTGGTCGATGGTCGCTGAGGATGTGAACTGGGCGGCGCCGAGCTGTTCGATGAAATAACCGCGGCGGATCTGCCCGGAATCCTCCGCGGCGGAGAGCACCTTGTACACCGCGGCGAAGCCACCCTTCGACGCTGCGCCGAGCCCGGACTGCTGTTCAGACATCACCGAACCTCGGGTGACCACGCCGTAGCGGTCCAGCAGGATCTCGGCGCGGGTGTGTGCGGCCACCGTGGGGTCCACCGACCCGGTGGGGACCAGCTGCCAGCGTCCGCCCGCACCGCCGCCGGTGGGCCCGGTGGCGGAGGATCCTGCGACTCGGGTGCGATGGGACTGAGCGGCGTGGCGCAGCGCCATCCTCCGGGAGATATGCCGCGGCCGCGCCGGGGTGGGCTGCTTCTTATGGGCGGTGGTCCCGGTGGACATGAACCTGCGCAGTGCGGCGAAGCTGTCCGGGGCGACCTGCCCGGCCCAGAACAGTTCCCAGAGCGCGTTCTTCGTGGTCTCCCGCGAGCCGCTGAGCTCGGAGTCCAGCTGATCGTGCAGCGCCTCGATGAACCAGGCACCGCCACGCCCCAACACCTCGAGGATGGCAGTCTGCAGCGCAGTGGGGGTGAAAGCATCCCCGGCGTTGTTGAGCCCAGCACCGTTCGAGCCTGCACCGTTCGAGCCTGCACCGCGCAGGCCGGCGCCGCCGGGCTGCGCCAACAGGGTCTCGGCATCCTCCCGGGGGTAGAACGCCAGCCAGCCGTCGTGTCCGCTGAGCGCGCCCTTGCCCACGGCGAGGAACTCCCCGGCGGAGAGCAGCTCATCGAGCATTCCGGGGCGGTAGTCCGGGACCCTGGCGGGCAGGATGTAGGACTCCCACGCGCTGGCCGGGGCGGCGGCCCCGGAGAGCTGCGCCAGGGAGTCCGCCACCGCGGAGACTCCCGAGGAGGAGGAGCCTCGGCCGCGGGCTGCGGTGATGCCCTGCCATTCCAGGAGGAACTGGGCGTAGGCAGGGGTCGGCACGGGCTCGACCTGGGCGCGCAGCGCGGCGAGGGAGCGGCGTCGTATCCGGCGCAGCATCTCGGCGTCGCAGTACTCCACCGTCTCGGTGCGAGCATCGCTGGGCAGCACCCGGTCCGGGCGGAACAGGCCCTCGACCACGCGGTGCTCCCGCACCAGCCGGGTCAGCGTGTCCACGACGACGGCGCGGCTGAGGCCCAGCTCAGCGCTTGCTTCTTCCACCAGGAAGGGGCCGTGGGTGCGGGCATAGCGCCCCACGAGATCCCCGAGCGGGTCATCCACCGGGTCCAGGAAGGCGTAGGGGATGCCCACCGGGATGGGTGTCCCGAGCCCATCGCGCAGCCGGGAGGCGTCCTCGATGGCGGCGTAGCGCTCTTCGGTCTGATCGGGGTCGGAGGCCGAGCCAGCAGCGCCCGGGGACGCGGTGCGCCACTTCACGCGGAAGGCGCGCTGGTTCGCGACCAGGGCCTCGGCATGGTTCCGGGCGGGCTCACCCTCCTCGAGCCGGGCGGTGAGCTGCTCGACGCTGAGCGGGCCGAGCAGGCGCAGCAGGTCCGCGACGCCCTCTTCCCCGCGCAGGTGCCGGGAGGGGATCAGCCGTTGGGCATAGGCCTCGGACTCGGCGATGATCGCGGCGTCGAGGAACTCGCGCAGCTCCACCCTGCCCAGCAGCTCGCCCAGCAGTGCGGGATCCACCGAGAGGGCCGCGGCCCGGCGTTCGGCCAGCGGGGAGTCCCCCTCGTAGAGGAACTGGGCGATGTAGCCGAAGAGGATGGACTGGGCGAAGGGGGAGGGCTTCGGGGTGGTGGTCTCCACGATCTTGAGCTTGCGCGCCGCGATGCTGCGCAGCAGCTCCAGCAGCGCCGGCATGTCATAGACGTCCTGGAGGACCTCGCGCATGGCCTCCATGATGACCGGGAAGTCCGGGTAGCCGGAGGCGACCTCCAGCAGCTGGGAGGACCGCTGCCGCTGCTGCCACAGCGGGGTGCGCTGACCCGGGTTCTGCTTGGGCAGCAGCAGGGCGCGGGCGGCGGCTTCTCGGAATCGCCCGGCGAACAGGGCCGAGGAGCTGACCTGGCCGGTGACCAGGTCCTCGAGCTCATCGGGATCGAAGATGAAGAGTTCCGCGCCGGGCGGGTCCTCATCCATCATCGGGACCCGCAGCACGATCCCGTCATCACTGGCCATCGCGGAGCCGTCCAAGCCGAAGCGATCATGCAGGCGCTCGCCGACCGCCAGCGCCCAGGGCGCGTGGACCTGGAGCCCGTAGGGGGAGAGCAGCACGATCCGCCAGTCGCCCAGCTCATCTTTGGTCTGCTCCACCACCAGGGTGGTGTCGCTGGGGAGCACCCCGGCGGCGTCGTGCTGTTCGGTGAAGTAGCGCAGCAGGTTCTCCTGCGCCCAGGTGTCCATGCCCAGGGCGGTGAGCCGCTCCGCAGTGGGCTCGGACGCCCCGGAATGGACCTCACGGGTGAACCGGCCCAGTGCGCGGCCGAGCTCGGCGGGGCGGCCGAAGCCGTCACCGCGCCAGAAGGGCAGCGACGCGGGCTGCCCGAAGGCTGGGGAGACCAGCACCCGATCGAAGGTGATCTCCTCGATCCGCCAGCTGGTGGCGCCCAGGGCGAAGACATCCCCGATCCGGGATTCGTAGACCATCTCTTCGTCGAGCTCCCCGACCCGGCGTCCGCCGGAGCGCGCCGAGCCGGAGTCCTCCCCGCCGGCGAGGTAGACCCCGAAGAGCCCGCGGTCGGGAATGGTGCCGCCCGAGGTGACCGCGATCCGCTGCGCCCCGGGGCGCCCGCTGATGGTGCCGGCGTCGCGGTCCCAGATCACCCGGGGGCGCAGCTCGGCGAACCGGTCTGAGGGGTACTTCCCGGCGAGCAGGTCCAGGGTGGCCTCATAGGCCGAGCGCGGCAGGGTGGCGAAGGGGGCGCTGCGGCGCAGCGTCTCGAACCAGGCCTCCACGTCCAGGGCGTCCATGGCGGAGGCGGCCACGGTCTGCTGGGCCAGGATGTCCAGCGGGTTGCGTGGGATGTGCAGCGCCTCGATCTGCCCGGCGAGCATCCGTTCCACGACGACGGCGGTGCTCACCAGGTCACCGCGGTGCTTGGGGAAGAACCATCCCACCGAGACCTCGCCGACCTGGTGACCGGCGCGGCCGATGCGCTGGAGTCCGGCAGAGACCGCGAAGGGAGCTTCCACCTGGATGACCAGGTCCACGGCGCCCATGTCGATCCCCAGCTCCAGGGATGAGGTGGCGACCACGCAGCGCAGACGTCCGGATTTCAGCGCCTCCTCGGTGAGCTTGCGCTGTTCCTTCGAGACCGAGCCGTGGTGGGAACGGGCCAAGGGGTCTGGCTCGGCGGACTGCGCGTCCTCTCCAGGGCCTGGCGCCTCGGCCTGGGTGGCTTCGGCGGCCGGAGGCTGGCGCTCGGTCCAGATCTCGTTGATCCGCCCGGTCAGCTTCTCCGCAAGACGACGAGAGTTCACGAAGACGATCGTGGAGCGATTCTCGGTGACCAGGTCCACGATCCGGTGTTCCACGTGCGGCCAGATGCTGGGCTGCAGCGGCTGGTCGCTGAGCAGCGCATCATCCGTTGCGAGATCGGCGAGCACATCGGAGAGCACCTTCGGCTGCCCGTCATCCGCGGAGTCCTCCGCGCCTGAGGCAGCCTTCGAGGCAGCGTCCGGGCCAGCCGCGGCAGGCTCTGGGCGGGTCGCGCTCTGGGGAGGGGCGGTGCTGGGGGAGGCAAGGTCCTCCACGGGGACGGAGACCGTGATGTCCCAGGTCTTCTCCGACTTCGGCGCCACGATCTCCACCGGCGCCGAGCCGCCCAGGAAGCGCGCCACCTCCTCGCGGGGCTCCACCGTGGCGGAGAGCCCGATCCGCTGGGCCGGGGTCTCCAGCAGGTTGTTCAGCCGCTCCAGGGAGACCGCCAGGTGCGCCCCGCGCTTGGTGCCGGCCAGGGCGTGGACCTCATCGAGGATCACGGTCTTGATCCCGGCCAGGGTGCTGCGCGCCTGGGAGGTGAGCATCAGGTAGAGCGATTCAGGAGTGGTGATCAGGATCTGTGGCGGCTTGCGGACAAGGTCCCGGCGCTCCTTGGGGGTGGAGTCCCCGGTGCGCACCCCCACGGTGATCTCTGCCGGCTCCGCCGCCGCACCCTCCGCGGCGAGCCGGCGGGCGGTGTGCGCGATCCCGACCAGCGGGCTGCGCAGGTTGCGTTCGATGTCCACGCCGAGCGCCTTCAGCGGGGAGATGTAGAGCACCGAGGTGCCCTCGGTGGGTTCGGCGAAGAGCCGATCGATGGACCAGAGGAAGGCTGAAAGCGTCTTGCCTGAACCGGTCGGGGCGACCACCAGCGCGTTCTTCCCCCGCGCCACGGCCTCCCACGCTCCGGCCTGAGCCGCCGTGGGCTGGCCGAAGGAGGCCTGGAACCAGCGCCGGGTCGGCTCGGTGAAGGGTCCCAGGGCGGTCATGTTCTCACTCTAAAGGGCGGCACGGACATGGTCTGACGCATCCCGGTGGCCGCGGGAGCATAGCGGTCCCTCAGACCCGGGAGTAGCGTGGGGGCGATCACACCTATGAGCACCTTGGGGAGACGCCATGTCCCTGGTCCGCGTGCACAACTTCTCGGTCTCCCTCGACGGCTTCGGCACCGGGGCCGGACAGACCTTCGAGGCTCCCTTCGGTCACGCCGACCAGCGGCTCATGGAATGGGCGTTCAAGACGCGCACCTTCCGCAAGATGGGCCTTCCCGGGAAGACCGCGGGGTCACGAGGCGTGGATGAGGCGTTCGCCAGCCGATGGGCTGCCGGGGTCGGTGCCGAGATCATGGGGCGCAATAAGTTCGGCCCACAGCGTGGTCCCTGGGCCGACAACGAATGGGAAGGGTGGTGGGGCGCCGAACCGCCCTTCCACACCCCCGTGCTGGTGCTGACCCATCACCCGCGGCCGATGCTGGAGATGGCAGGCGGGACGACCTTCCACTTCCTGGACGCCGATCCGGTCTCCGCCCTGTCCCGGGCGCGGGAGCTCGCCGGGAATCGGGACGTGCGGATCGGCGGTGGGGTGACCACGCTCCGGCAGTTCCTGGCGGCAGACCTGATCGACCTCATGCATCTTGTCCTGGTGCCGATCCTGCTGGGACGGGGTGAGCGGCTCTGGGACGGGCTCGAGGGCCTCGAGGAGCGCTTCGACATCGAGGCGACCCCGTCACCGAGTGGCGTCGTGCATCTGATCTTCGTTCGCCGCCCGGAATGAGCCGGTGCGCCCGGACCGGGCAAGCCGTTTACCCGGTCAGCGGGCGAAGCGCAGGATGTCCTCGCGGCGCAGCGGACGGTTGAACAGCGGACCATCGGGCTCCATGATCCGTCCCGCGGCGAGGCCGCCCACAGAGACCGGGTCGAACCCCATGCGGACCAGAAGCCCCATGACCAGGCCGCGGGCGTCGTCGTCGCCAGCCACAGCCAGCGCCCGGCGCTGGGTGAGCTCGGCGCCGGGCTGGGCGGCGTCGTCGAACTCGGTGTGGGCGATGTGGTTCAGCGCCTTGACCACCCGGGCGGCGCCGAACCGGCCCGCCAGCGCCATGGAGGTGGGCAGCTGTTCATCCACTGCGGCCTGCAGCCAGCCCGGAAGCAGCTCGTCCTGCCAGGTGTTGGTCGCGTCGATCAGCACGGTGCCGGTTACCCAGTCCGGGTCGACCTCGTCGAGCTCCTCCTGCGGGACCGCGAGAATCACCAGCCCGCTGCTGGTCCGGGCGCGGACGGCGATGTCTGCACCGAGGACCGGCTCGGCGCCGGGGGCGTAGATCTTCAGGTGATGCTGCAGCGCGCGGGGCGGTCGTGTGGAGGCGATGTCCACGGCGATCCCGGCGCGCAGCAGGGCCCGGGCGAAGGCGGTCCCGGCGCGTCCGGCTCCGAGGATCCCGACCACCGCTTCGGGCTCAGACATGGTGGTAGGACCGTCCGCCGGAGATCTCCTGGGCGCGGTAGACCTGCTCGGCGAGCAGCATCCGCACCAGCTGGTGTGGGAACACGAGTCTGGAGAGTGACCAGACGAAGTCAGCGCGGTGGTTCAGCTCATCGGTGACCCCGTAGGCCCCGCCGATGATCACCACCACGTGCTGCCCGGCGTCGAAGCTGCCCTGGAGATGCTCGGCCAGGCTGGTGGAGCTGATGTTCTTGCCGCGCTCATCGAGCAGGATGACGTGGTCCTTCGGCTTCAGGGTGGCGAGGATCCGCTCGGACTCCTCCTGCCGCGCGGCATCGTGTTCCCGGGAGGAATGCGGGAGCAGCTTCCAGTCAAGGTCATAGGGCTTGCGCAGTCGCTTGGTGTAGCGCTCGATCCCCTCCAGAGCCCATTTCTCATGCTTCTTCCCGATGGCCAGGGCAGTGATGCTCATGCGCCCGAGACTACCGGCAACCCTAGGATGGGGCCCATGCCTGTTCAGTTTCACGCCGCCCCGGTGGCGCAGATGGATCCCGTCACGCTCTACCGGATCCTGCAGCTGCGCATCGAGGTGTTCGTGGTCGAGCAGCAATGCGCCTACCCGGAGCTCGACGGCCGGGATCTGGAGCCCGGCGCGGTGATGCTCTGGGCGGAAGGCGGCACCCCTGATGAGCAGGCCACCGACGACGACGCCGCGCCCACCGCCACACTGCGGGTGCTCCTGGAGCCGGAGGGTTTCCGGATTGGACGCGTGGTGGCGAGTCCTGCGGCGCGGGGGACCGGGGTAGCGGGGGACCTGATGCGCCGGGCACTGGAGTTCTGCGCCTTGCAGTCAGCCTCCTCTGCGGTGGTGCTCGATGCTCAGGAGCCGCTGCAGGGCTGGTATGAGTCCTTGGGCTTCACCCGGTGCGGGGAGGCGTTCTTAGAAGACGAGATCCCGCACGTGCCGATGCGCCGGGGCTGAGGTTCGGCCTGAGGTTCGGCAGGGGGTTCTGGCCGGGGCTCATTCTGGGCCTGAGGCTGCGGCTCAGAAGCGTCGGCGCACCCGTCCCGCGACGGAGGCGACGAGGAAGATCGCCACCCAGGACACCAGGTACCAGCCTGGGGTCAGCTGGAGCTCCGTGGGGGCCAGATACATCCACGCGATGAGCGGGATGCCCATGATCGCCACCGCGCTCTGCCAACGGGTCCAGAATCTGCCACCGGTGGCCCACTCGAGCACAGCTGGGTCAGCGGTGAACTCTTCCACGCGCTGATTTTCGCCGGATGTGCGCCGTTGTGCCATGTCAGCACGATAGTGCCTCAGTCATTGCCCTCGCATCCGACGCCGTCCCCATCGCGGTCCAGGCCATGGACGTCGGTGCCGATGACCCTGACCGAGACGTCGAGATCGCCGCAGTTGATGTCCGGCGGGAAGGCCGGGATGCAGGGGGTGTAGTTGGGATCGCAGTTCGCGCCCTGTTGCCCCGGTGCCGGGGCCGGCGCGGGAGCTGGCGCCGGCTCTGGCGCGCAGGTCTGCAGCGGGGCGCCGTCGTCGGCGGAGATGTAGTCCGGCTCCCGGGTGTGGAAGCCGTAGCCGTCCCGGGAGTCATAGCGTGCCTTGGCGAGACCCTCTTCGATCAGCGTGATGCCGGCGTCAGTGCCGTCGACGTCGACATAGCGCAGGATCCGGTCATAGCGGTCGGTGTCCTCGCGATCGCGGGTCAGCGTGACGGTCTTGCCCAGCACCAGTTCACCCATCCGAGCGGAGGCGGTGTCGAAGTGGCATTCCCCGCGTTCCGGGGTGTCGATCCCACTGATCCGCACGGTGTCCCCGGAGTCCAGCTCCACGGTGTCTCCGTCGATGATGCGCACCACGACCGCCGTGTGCTCGTTCGGGTTCGCGGTCGGGGTTCGGCTGGGGGAGGGAGCGGGGGTGGGGCTCGGTGTGGGAGACGGCGTCGGCGTCGCTGTGCGGGTCGGAGATGCCGGGGGCGTCTCCGATTCGGTCGGTTCCTCCGAGGGCTCCTCAGATTCCTGTGGTTCCTCAGACGCCTCGGGCTCTTCAGACTCCTCGAGGACGAGCTCCTGCTCATCGGTCTCCGCGGCGCGCTCCTCTGCGCCCTCGGGGCTGAGCATGACCGCGACGATGGCCACGATCAGGGCCAGCACGAACAGTGCGATCAGACCGCCGCAGCCAAGGGTCGCGACACGCAGGACCACGGGCCAGCGCTTGAACCTCTGCCAGGCCGACCGCTTCTGAGCGCCCACGTCCTGAGAGCCTTCAGGCAGGGGGCATCGCCCCGGGGCGTGCTGAGACATCAGGGGAACCTCATCAAGTTCGAGTGACCGACTCGCGCGGGGTGCAGGAGTCTGTGCTCACAGTAGCCTGACCTGGACGCCCGCCCTCGTCGCTCCGAGGGGGTGAGGCTAGTGTTCTGCCATGGAGTTTGAGATTCCCGAGAACTGCGGCAACTCGCCGCGGATGCTGATCGTCGCAGAGCTGGCCCGAGCCTGGGGCGAGGAGGATCGGTCGCACCTGGACGACTGGTCGGAGCCGGACGCGTCCTGGACCGTGCATCCCGGGGAAGTGGCACGGGGCTTCACGAAGCTGTGGCTGGAGAACGTCGTGACCCACGGCCGCGTCGGCTCCTGCGACGGCGTCGCGGTGCGGCCCGACGGATCCAGGGTCCACTTCGCGCACTTCTTCGGATTCACTTCGACGGCGAAGACCGCGAAGGTCCGCAGGGTCACCTCGTATGTGGTGCCTGCCGGGGCAGCTCTCTGATGGCCGCCCAGCCCAGCGGTGAATATCAGGGGTTCATCGGATGGGTGCTCAGCCTCATGGATCGCTTCGGTGAGCCCGGAGTTGGTCTGGCGATCTTCCTGGAGAACTTCATCCCGCCGATCCCCTCCGAGGCGATTCTGCCTGGCGCAGGTTTCCTGGCCTATGCCGGCCTGATGAGCCCGTGGGGTGCCTGGCTCTGGGCGAACCTCGGCTCGCTGGTCGGCGCCGTGCTCTGGTATGTGGTGGGTGCCGCGCTGGGCGCTGACCGGACCCGGGGCATCATGGGGCGGGCGCCGCTGCTGAAGGTGCAGGATTTCGACAAGGCGGAGCGCTGGTTCCATCGCTGGGGCCCCTGGGCGGTGCTCCTGGGGCGATGTGTGCCGATCGTCCGGTCCTTCATCTCGATCCCTGCGGGCATCACCCGGATGCGGGTGACCACCTTCCTGTTCTTCACTCTGATCGGTTCAGCGATCTGGAACGGCATCTGGATCGGCCTGGGATTCGGTCTGGGGCCGAGCATCGCACCGATCCTCGAGGAATGGAGCGGGGTGCTCTCGAACATCGTGGTCGCGCTCGCGGTCCTCGCGGTGCTGGTCTTCGTGGTGCAGCGGCTGCGGACGGTGCGGCGCCGGGATTCGGTCTGATAGCTGGGAGGACCGGGTGGACTGCAGTGCACACCCTCACCCTGGGGGCGGAGGTGAGGTTCCTCCTACGAGTTGATGTGGGAAACTCGCCAGCTCCATAGCGTGGGAGATATGGAGAATCTTCTGAACGGGTTGGATGCCGCATCCAAGATATCGACTGTGACCTTCGGAGTCTTTGTCCTCGCGGCGACGGCGCTCGCGGCGGTGAGCAGCTATCGCCGCCACCGGAGGCAGGTCGGGTGACCCTCAACCCGCAGCGTGTTACACCCCAAACGCCGTCCAATGCCAAGCGCCGTCCACCCCTCCGACGCTGGCCGGCCCACGGTCGCCGCAGCCGCCCTTGGGCACAGTGGACCATCGCCGGGGATACAGAAAACCCCGCTGACTGCATGGCTGCAGATCAACGGGGTTCTCACATGGCGGTGACGGTGGGATTTGAACCCACGGTGCGGGGTAACCGCACACAGCATTTCGAGTGCTGCACCTTCGGCCGCTCGGACACGTCACCAGGCCCGTTGAGTATACGCAAACATCTCGCGCTCACCCAAAAGTGCCCGCCGCGCGAGGGCTGCGGCAGGTGAACTCGGCCTTGGCGGGCCGCGCCGGGGCCTCGGTTCCGGACCCTCAGCTCTGGAACAGCGCGTGGACCTCGCCGCAGAGCTTGCGTCCGCCGAGTGCCTGGATCTCCAGGACGACGGCGGCGCCAGCCACCTCGCAGTCCAGCTGGCCGATCAGCTCGCGGGTCGCGGCCAGGGTGCCGCCGGTGGCCAGCACGTCATCGATGATGAGCACCCGGTGCTCAGGCTGGAGCACATCGGGGGCCTCGATCACCGCGGTGCCGTACTCCAAGGTGTACTCCACCCGACCGGCAGGTGCGGGCAGCTTCCCCGCCTTACGGATCGGCATGAATCCGGTGCCGGTGAGCGCGGCGATCATCCCTGCCAGGGTGAACCCGCGCGCCTCGATCCCGGCGACCATGTCGAAGCTCCCGGTGAAGGGCGCGAGCAGCCCCTCCGCGATGGTGCGCAGCGCTGCCGGATCCGCCAACACGGGGGAGATGTCCTGGAAGAGGACCCCGGGTTCAGGGAAGTCAGGGGTCACGGCGAAGAGCGACTCCGCGTGCGCCAACCGCGCGGGGGAGGGCATGGACAGCTGAGGCGAGGAGGGTGTGGACACGGCCCCAAGCCTATCCGCGGAACGCTTCGAAGAACGCCCGCAGCTGGGCGGCGCACTCCTCCGCGCGAACCCCTGGGTGAACCTCCACCCAGTGATTGAGCCGGGGTTCACGCAGGATGTCGAACACCGATCCGGCCGCCCCGGCCTTCTCGTCCCAGGCGCCGAAGATCACATGTCCGATCCGTGACTGATAGATCGC
Source organism: Nesterenkonia sandarakina (assembly GCF_014138825.1). Classification (NCBI taxonomy): domain Bacteria; kingdom Bacillati; phylum Actinomycetota; class Actinomycetes; order Micrococcales; family Micrococcaceae; genus Nesterenkonia; species Nesterenkonia sandarakina. Next base: position 2,953,921 of record NZ_JACJIH010000001.1, read on the forward strand.
CCCCGCGCACATCGGACACGGCTCCAGAGTCACCGCCAACACGCACCCGTCCAGCCGCCAGGTCCCCAGGGACGACGCGGCGGCCCGCAGCGCGGCGATCTCCGCATGGCCGGCCGGATCCGCATCGCGCTCCCGAGTGTTGAATCCCTCGCCGAGCACCGTCCCCTGAGCTGAGAAGACGACGGCGCCCACCGGCACGTCCTCGCCGTCGCCGGCTTCGGCGGCCAGCTCCAGGCAGCGCCCGATGGCCACCTCCTGATCGGCTCGCGCGCGTGGTGACCACGATGGGCTGAGCTCAGAGTTCCCCGTCACCGCCCCAGCATATTCTGCGCCGCGATCGGGGGCCTTCTGGGGCCTGGTCGAAGGCGTGCTGGTAGTTTTGAGACCATGCGCGTACAGGTTGTGGAACACCCACTGATCTCCCATAAACTCACCCAGCTGCGACGGGTGGAGACCGCCTCGAACCAGTTCCGGGAACTCACCCGCGAGCTGGTGATGCTGCTCTCCTACGAGGCCAGCGGCTCCATCGCCACCGAGCCGGTGGAGATCCAGACCCCTGTGGCCACCATGACCGGCACCCAGCTGGCGGACCCCAAACCGCTCGTGGTGCCGATCCTGCGTGCCGGACTCGGCATGCTGGATGGGATGACCGCGATGGTCCCCACCGCCGAGGTCGGATTCCTCGGAATGGCCCGCAACGAAGAGACCCTGGACATCATCACCTACGCCGAGCGGCTCCCGGATGACCTCACCGGGCGCCACGTCTTCGTGCTGGACCCGATGTTGGCCACCGGCGGCACCCTCGCGGAGGCGATCCGCTTCCTGAAGAAGGCCAACGCCGCGAAGATCACCTGCATCTGCCTGCTGGCAGCACCTGAAGGCATCGAGCGGCTGCGCGAGAAGGTGGGGGACATCGAGGTCGAGCTCTACCTCGCCGCCATCGACGAGAAGCTCAACGAGAAGTCCTACATCGTCCCCGGCCTGGGTGACGCCGGTGATCGTCTGTACGGGCTCGCTCAGTAACACTTCCTGCCCGCAGTCAAGGGCCCAGTTGGCCCCTATTGGGTGGTCCCGGTCACAAATAGGTCTCGCGATCTCATTATGTGGAAGATCCCCCCTTTTGTTACTTGCGGATTCCAAATGTGACGGACACGCTGTAATGGAAACCACCGTCCACCTGCAGCGGGGGAGTTGCCCACCATGTCCGCACACCTGAGTCAGCCCCAGAACCCTGGCTACGTCCATGTCTCGGTGCGCAACGCCGCTCGCCGCGCCGAGATGGCCCGACGAATCCGCGCAGCGAACGCCACCCATGAGTCCGGGGACGCGCACCCGCGCACCGCACCGGTGCCGGTGGTGGCGCAGAACGGCGGAGGACCGCAGATGGTCCAGCCCGACATCGTCACCCGCGGCTTCGTCGTCTACGTCGGCCTGGATGAAGACGCCGCCAGTGCGGCAGGAACCTCGCTGCACAAGATCGCCACCGAGCTGCGCGACTACGTGGAGCACATCGCGGCCGAGTCCCAGGTGCACATCGCCATGGCGATGGCCTCCGCTGCCCACGAGGGCAGCAACCTGGAGGTCGTCCGGCAGGCACTCGGAGACCCCACCGTGACCCACCGCGGAGTCGAGGTCCCGATCAACACCCCGCCGGCCCCCTCAAGCTCGGGAGTCCTGATCGACCTGTCCCGCCGCGAGGTGCGCCTGGACGGGGAGGGCCTGAACCTGACCTTCAAGGAGTTCGAGCTGCTGAACTACCTGGTGGACAACGGGTCCCGCACCGTGGGGCGCGAGGAGCTGCTGACCACGCTGTGGCGCAACGTGGACCCGGACCAGATGCCCAACGAACGCACCATCGACGTGCACATCCGCCGGCTGCGCTCCAAGCTGGGGCGCCTGGCCAACACCGTGCGCACCGTGCGGGGCCAGGGATACCGCTTCTATGAGCACCCCGAGGTCACCGTCTGGGCGGCCCCGGAATACTCGATCTGAGTCCGCCGTGCCTGAACTGCTGATCCTGCGCCACGGCGAGGCCGGCCATTCCTTCTCCGGGGAGGATCACAGCCGCACCCTCACCGGCCACGGGCAGGACCAGGCTCGCGCCGTCGGACGCTGGCTGGTCGGCTCGGGCAATCTGCCGGACAACACGGTCTGCTCGGACGCGATGCGCACCCGGCAGACCTGCATCTGGGTCAACCACGAGCTGGGGGAGAAGGCTCCGACGCCGTACCTGGACTCCCGGCTCTACCTGGCCGCCCCGCGGACCATGCTCTCGATCATCAATGAGGTTCCGGAGACGGTGCGCACGCTGCTGGTGGTCGCCCATATGCCCGGGGTCCAGGAGCTCAGCATGGACCTGGCCTCCGCGCAGTCCCAGGAGGACCCCGTGATCCAGATGGCGGGGTCCTGGCCGCCTGCCGGAATTGCCCGGTTCCAGGTGCACAAGCCCTGGGCAGAGCTGGACGGCCGCGACGCCGAGCTCACGGACTTCTTCACCGCCGGCTGAGTCTGGATCGATTGGGACGCATGGCCCGGACCCACCCCGATGGAATCGGGCATAGATAGTAGGGCGCCCCTTCCCTGCGGCCCGGAAGCATGGAGGTCGAAGGGAGTGCCATGATCGCCGAATTGAACGCACTGGTGGAGTCGGTTGAGCAGCGTCTGGCCGAGGACATCGACGTGGCCGCGCTTGCCGTTGACCTTGGCACCACGGAGTATCACCTCCGGCGGATGTTCTCATCATTGGCCGGGATGCCACTCTCCGAGTACATCCGGCGACGCCGCATGACCCTTGCCGCCGCAGATGTTCTCGGCGAGGAGGACCTGCTGGGCATCGCGGTGCGCTACGGCTACGGGTCGACCGAGGCGTTCGGGCGAGCATTTCGATCGGTTCACGGTGTCGGCCACGGTGAGGTGCGCCTTCACGGCGGCTTCCTTCGCACACAACCGCAGATCAGGTTCCGCCTGACCGTAGAAGGGAACAGCACTATGGACGCCCGCATCTCTGAACGACCAGCCTTCATGCTCATCGGCCACGCTGCCCGCGTGCCTCTCATCCACGAGGGCGCCAATTCTCATATCCAGCAGTACATCGCCTCACTGCCTGTGACGGAGCATTCCCGGCTCAAGGAACTGAGCAACACGGAGCCCCCGGGTCTGCTCCAGGTCAGCGACGATGTCGACCCGGACTACACGGAAGGTGCCGAACTCACCTACCTCCACGGCGTCGCCGTGACAGAGGGAACCCCAGTTCCTGAGGACCTCGACACGATCGAGGTTCCGGCCGGCACGTGGGTGGTGTTCCGAACTGAGGGTGAGCACCCTGCCGCATTGCAGTCGGCCTGGGCGGCGAGCGCAACAGAATGGTTCCCCTCGAACCCGTGGCGGCTCCGGCCGGGACCTTCAATGGTAGCGGTGCTGGAGCGCGCAGATGACTTCAGCATGGCCACCTGCGACCTGTGGCTCCCTGTGGAACGCGCCTGATCCGGTGAGCCCGCCGGCAGATCGATGCCGGCGGGCTCACTGTCGCGGTCGGTGCGCGACTCTCTGCAGGAGCGAATCGGGTGCTGGCCGGGATTCTTCGAAACTGGTTCCCGAACCGGCAGCCTTCTGATAGATTCTCAAAGTACTTTGTACTGCAAACTAGATGAGATTGCTGTGAGGAGCTGTCGTGCCTGAATCCCCGGAACCACGTGCAGAAGGAGCGCATGTCGACGCGAAGGGCGCCGCTGAGAGTCTGATGATCCTTGATCACGGCGCCTCTCTGGCCCGCGATCGGCTCCAGCCGGATGACCGTCAGATACTCGTAGCCTGGGGGCTGAGCTGGCTCATCGGATTTCTCACGCTCTGGCTCACAGCGGACGAGGATGGGGGCAGCACAGTCTGGGGATTCGTGGTGTTCAGCGTGCTGCTCTTCGCGGCGGCTGTCTTCACTGCCGTCCATCTTGGACGCCGCACGGCGGGCATCAGAGGACCCAGCGCAGTAAGCGGCGCCATCTACGGCGGCACCTGGATCATCAGTTTTCTCGCGGTGTTCGTGATCAACATCCGACTCTCCTTCACAGACCTCGACTCCTCTGTGACAGCACCGGTGTCGTTCGGGCTTCCCGTATTCGTGGTGGGCATCCTGTACATGGCGGGGGCGGCGATCTATCGATCGATACCCCAGTTCGTGCTGGGGGCCTGGATCGTCGTTGCCCTGCTCCTGTCCCTCTTCGCCGAGATGCCGACCTCATACGCCGTGATGGGCCTCGCCGGGGGCGGCGCCATGCTGGTCACCGCCCTGGTAGTACACCTGCTTCGCGGCCGCGCGTCACTGGGCGCGTCATGACCGCGCTGGACCCGATCATCCACGCGCCGGCGCGACTCCAGATCGCGGCGACGCTCGCGCATCTCCCGCCCGGAGACTCATTGACGTTCACCCGGTTGCAGAAGGAGCTCTCGATGACCGCCGGCAATCTCTCGACCCACGTCCAGAAGCTGGAGAACGCCGGATATGTCGAAGTCACCAAGACCTACGAGCGGCGAACCCCGGTCACCTATCTCTCGCTGAGTCCCACCGGTCGAATCGCACTGGAGACATACACCCGACGAATGCGCGAGATCCTGGAGAAAGGCTCCTCATGACCCACCGGCTCAACCCAGTGGCATCGCTGCAACATGTCACCCGGACTTTCGCAGAAGTGACGGCGCTGAAGGACATCTCTTTGGATCTGATGTCAGGCGAGCTGATCGGGATGCTGGGACCCAACGGGGCAGGCAAGTCGACGCTTCTCCAGCTCATCTCCGGGCTTCGCCGGCCGACGTCGGGGAAAGTGGAGCTCTTCGGGCAGGACCCCCGCCTCCCCGGAGCGCGGCTGCAGTTGGGCACCACCCCTCAGGAGACCGGTCTGCCTGCGACCCTCAAGGTCCGAGAGGTGGTCGACTTCGTGGCAGGCCACTATCCGGATCCGATGACCCGCGATGAGGTCCTTTCCCGTTTCGGGATCTCCGCGCTGCAGCACCGCCAAGTCGGTGGTCTGTCAGGGGGACAGAAGCGCCGTCTGGCAGTCGCTCTCTCGCTGGTCGGGCGGCCCCGGCTGGTCCTGCTCGATGAACCCACCACCGGGCTTGATATCGATGCGCGTCATATCCTCTGGGATGCTGTCCGGGAGTACCACGCCAGCGGAGCCTGCGTCGTGGTCACCAGCCACTATCTCGAGGAGATCCAGGCCCTCGCCGAACGGGTCGTCGTCATCGATTCCGGCCGTGTCCTGGCGGATGAGGGTCTCAGCACCGTCCTGCAGAAAGTCGATGTCCGCCAGGTGAGACTGCGTCTCGATCCCGCAGACCAGGGTGTCTCCGCCTCCTTGGAATGCCTCGACGGCGTCCTCAGCGTCGAACCGGGGGAGGTCCATACTCTGGTCACCCGAGACGCCGATGCGACAGTCCGGGCCTTGGTCCGCGCCGGTGTGAGGTTCTCGGGCATCGAGGTTCACGGCGCCTCCTTGGAGGAGGCATTCCTCACCCTGACCCGCCACACGCCTGTCCCAAACCTGACCATGGGGGATGACCGATGACATACGAAGTATCCGATCACGCCGCTGCGTCAATTCGAGCTGCGGGATCGCAGGGTCGCCCGCGGAGTCCTCGTTCCTTCGTCTCCCTTGCCGGTCTGCATGCACGCATGCAGTTGCTGGAGACCGTCAGAATCCCGGTCGCTGTGATCGGCAACTTCTTCTTTCCTGCCATGGCGCTGCTGTTCTTCGTGGTCCCCAACGCCGAGGTGGCTCAGGACCCGACCCTCGCGACCGTGGCAGTCGCCCAGCTCGCCCTCTTCGCCGTGATGTCCACTTCTCTGTTCAGCTACGGCACCGGAGTGGCCGAGGACCGTGCTCTGCCGTTCGATGCGTATCAGCGCACGCTCCCTGCAGCGGCCGCTCCACGCACCGCCGGACGGATCGTGAACGGCGTGATCTGGACGGCCGCGGCGCTGGTGCCCGTGGTCCTCATCGGTGCACTGCTGACCGAAGCGAGCCTCTCGTTCTGGCGCTTCGCACTCGGCTTCCTCGTTGTACTGGCGATCTCTGTCCCGTTCACCCTCATGGGACTCGCGATCGGGTACTCATTGCCGGCCAAGGCCGCTCTTGCGGTGGTCCAGCTGACGTTGTTCCCGCTGGCGTTCGCCGGCGGATTGTTCCTGCCTCCGGAAACGTTCCCCCGCTGGCTGGATGTCATCAGTCAGGGTCTTCCCTCCCGGGCCGGACGTGATCTGCTTGCCCAGATTCTCACCGGCGAGGGTTCCGCAGCGTTGGCGCTGCCGGTGCTCCTGGTGTGGACCCTGGTGTTCGCGGCGCTGACGGTATGGGCCTATCGCCGTGATGAGGGCCGAAGGTTCCGATGACCCGACCGGAGGGCCGAGCGTGCCGCACAGCTCGCCTGCACCAGGTGTGGCGCGTTCGTCGCGCATGAACCTCAGGCCCTGCATTCACGATGGCACCGCGAGGCAGCGTCCTGAATCTCCGCATCAGGTCCCTCAGGTCCTGGAATCCCCGTGCCTGCGGTCGTCCGTGAAGTGATACAACGCTGCGACGGCCACGCCCAGCACGACCCGAGGACGCGGTACGCCAAGCTTCCTCAGGGTCTGCTCCGAGGCTTCGTCGAACCACCAGCCGAACCGCCACATCCCGTGCATCGAGGCACCGGCCATCGCCGCATAACCCGCCCTCGCCTTCGGACTGAGCTGCACGTCGGCTGCCGGTTCTTCCTGCACCGAGGTGCTCTTGAGGGCCTTGGAGCCAAGCCCGGGGACCGCGACCAGGGCGACCACCGCGGCGGTAGAACCCCAGGTCATGCCGTGACGCAGCCACGCCGGGTACTTCCGTCCAGGGATGAGGGTCAGGGTCCCGCCGACAAGTGGTTGGGACCAGGGGCTTCTCGGGATGCTGAGGGCGGTGTTCTTAAGAGACATCTCTTCACCGAAGGGTGACCGGCTTCCATGGTCATCAGCCACAGGGTGGACACTGGCCACCGTCAAGCAGCCAGATGAGGAGGCTTACCCGCGGCGCACCCTCAGGCGCCGCCAAGCGTCACGGTGATTCCTCCAGCAGCTGCACCAGGGTCTCGAGAACCTGCTCAGCACCCTCGCCTCGGGCTCGCAGCAGGACTCGCTCCCCGTGGGCCACATCCAGGCTCATCACGCCCAGAAGAGAGTCGGCCTGGACGGAAAGCTCTGGCGCGGAGAGCTTCGCGATCTCCACCGGGACCTGTTGTTCTGCCGCCGCATACGCGAAAGCCGCGGCAGGCCGGGCGTGGAGCCCGGCCGCCGCGGCGATCACCGCAGTGCGTTCAATCATGCAGCAGAGGCTACACCCTTACGTGCCCAGCGCTTCAGGGCGATCACCGAGAACGCCGTGATCAGGGAGCCCGCTAGCACCGAGACCAGGAAGAGCCAGAAGTTCTCGATGGCGAACGGCACGAAGATGCCGCCGTGGGGTGCGTAGGAGGTGATGCCGAAGGCCATGGTCATGGCGCCGGTGACGGCACCACCGATCATGGAGGCCGGCAGCACGCGCAGCGGATCGGCTGCGGCGAACGGGATGGCGCCCTCGGAGATGAACGCCGCGCCGAGCAGCACAGCGGTCTTGCCGTTCTCCCGCTCGGCGGGGCTGAACAGGCGAGAATCGATGAAGGTCGCGAACGCCATGCCCAGTGGGGGCACCATGCCGGCGGCCATGACCGTGGCCATGATCATCAGCGGACCGGCGTTGCCATCGGCGACGGCGGCCGAGAGGCCTGCCACCGCGAAGGAGTAGGCCACCTTGTTGACCGGTCCACCGAGGTCGAAGCACATCATCAGACCAAGGATGATGCCCAGCAGGATCGCGGCGGAGCCGGTCATCCCGTTGAGCCAGCCCTCCAGGGCTGCGGTCAGCGAGGCGATCGGTGCACCGAGGACCAGCAGCATGAGTCCACCGGCGACCAGCGTGGCCAGCAGCGGGATGATCACCACAGGCATCAGTCCGGCCAGCCAGCGCGGAACGCTGAGCTTGCGGAACCACAGGGCCACCGCACCGGCGAGGACACCGCCGACGATGCCGCCGATGAAGCCGGCCTCCATGGTCAGCGCGATCGCGCCGGCGGTGAAGCCGGGAGCGATGCCGGGACGATCGGCCATGCCGAAGGCGATGTAACCGGCCAGCGCGGGCACAAGGAAGCCGATTGCGGTGCTGCCGAGGGTGAAGAGGACCGCACCCAGGTAGCCGCCCAGTGCGCCGAACCCGTAGAACTCCTCGGGCAGCTGATCAGCGGTGGGAAGGTTCCACAGCGAGTTCCCGAGGGCCACATCGGTGGCGACCTCGGTGATGGTGTAGCCGCCGAGCAGGAAGCCCAGCGCGATCAGCAGCCCACCTGCGGCGACGAAGGGGATCATATAGCTGACGCCGGTCATCAGGATCCGCTGGGTGGCGCGGCCGAAGCCTTCGCGCTCGCCGCTGGCCGCGGTGCTGCCCTCAGAGTCCCCGGATCCACCGGAGGCGACGACGGCGGCGTTCGGGTCCTTCGCCGCGGCCAGTGCCTCGGCGATCATCTTGGCGGGTTCGTCGATGCCGCGCTTGACCCGGGAGGCGATGACTGGCTTTCCGGCGAAGCGGTGGCGATCCCTGACGTCGACGTCGGTGGCGAAGATGACGGCGTCGGCGGCGGCGATGGTCTCGGCGCCCAGCGGGGTCGAGCCGGAGGAGCCCTGGGTCTCCACCTGGAGCTCCACGCCGGCTTCCTTGGCGGCCTTCTTCAGCGAGTCGGCAGCCATATAGGTGTGCGCGATGCCGGTGGGGCATGCGGTCACGGCGACCAGGCGACCGGCCGTCGTCGAACTCTGTTCGGAGGCCTCCCCGGTGCCGGCGGTGGATGCCGCCGGCGAGGAAGACCCGCGGGCCCCGGCGCCGGCGGTCACCGGTGCCGGCTGGACCGCCTCGGCGACCAGGTCGACCACGCGCTGTTCGGATCCGGCGCTGCGCAGCTCCGCGAGGAACTCCTCGTTGATCAGCGAGCTGGCCAGGGCGGAGAGGATCTTCAGGTGGGCCTGGTCCGCGCCGTCGGGGGCGGCGATCATGAAGACCAGATCAGCCGGTCCGTCGGAGGAGCCGAAGTCCACCGGCTCAGCCAGCCGGGCGAAGGTCAGGGTAGCTTCAGAGACGGCGCCGGTGCGGCAGTGCGGGATGGCGATGCCACCGGGCATGCCGGTCTCGGAGGTCTCCTCCCGAGCCCAGACATCGGCGGCGAGCTCGTCGACGGCGGTGCTGCGTCCGGCGGAGCCGACGAGGGCGGCGAGGGCATCAATGACCTCGCGCTTGCTGCCGGGGGTGAGCTTGTCGAGGCTCACCAGCTCCGGCGTGATGATGGTGTTCATGGTGTCTCCACATTCACGGTAGGTCTCGTTCGCGGGTTGAGGACGAGGTGTTCGGTGCTGAGTGTTTCGGTGCTGAGGTGGTGCGGGGTCGGCATGATGGAGCCGGGCAGCTCTGCGGCGGCTCGTCCCATGGCCATGGCGTGCTTGAGTGAATCGGTCTCGGAGGCGCCGGCCTGGGCGGCGGCGAGGAAACCCGCCAGGGAGGCGTCACCGGCGCCCACAGTGGAGCGCGGCACGATCGGTGGCCCCCAGGCGCGCAGCGCAACAGGTGCACCGGCGTCGTCCCGGCGGGTCAGCCGGGGGATGAGCACCGCACCATGGGCGCCGAGGGTGACCAGCGCGGCACGGGCCCCGTGATGCTGAAGCTCGGTGGCCAGCTGCACGGCTCGGGCCGGGTCGGTCTCGAGCTCCTCAGCGAGTCGCTGAGCACCCGAGGCGTCAGGTGCGACGGATCGGGTGAAGGCGGCATGCAGCTCGAGGAGCTCCTCGGCGTTGGGCTTGATCAGATCCGGCTCCGCGGGCAGGGCGGCGGCCATCGGCTCCCCGGAGGTGTCCAGGGCGATCCGCGGCGCCTGGTCTCCGAAGCTGCTGCGCAGTGCGGTGATCGCCTGGGCGTAGAAGTCCACCGGGACTCCGGGCGGAAGTGACCCCGCCAGGGCCACCCAGGACGCGCCGGCCGAGGCCTGAAGCAGCAGCTGAAGCAGCGCATCGGTGAGGGCGGCGTCGAACGCCGGCCCGGGCTCGTTGATCTTGGTGGTCACGCCCTGCGGGTCGGTGATCGCGGTGTTGGTGCGCAGCGGCGCGCCCAGCGGCAGCGCCCGTGCCGGGACGCCGAGCTCCTGCAGGGCGAGCAGCACCGGATCCTTCGGGTCACCCGGGAGCACCGCCACCGACGGGGTGCCGGCTGCGGTCAGCGCACGCGAGATGTTCACGCCCTTGCCGCCAGGCTCTGCGGTGTGCCCGATGGCGCGCTGCACCGCGCCGGGGCGCAGCGGAGCGTCGAGTTCAAGAGTCTTGTCCAGGCTCGGGTTGGGGGTGAAGGTCACGATCATGAGGTCACCGCCACGAGGACTCGGACATCGGCATCCCGCAGGGCGTGGGCCAGCTCCGGGTGCGGTGCGTCATCGGTGATCAGCACATCGATCTCCTCCAGGGTTGCGAACTGTACGAGGGTGCGTTGCCCGAGCTTGCTGGAATCCGCCAGCAGGACCACCTGGCGGGCGGCGTGGACCAGTCCGGACTTCACCGCGGCCTCTGCCGTGTCCGGGGTGGACAGGCCGAAGCCGGCGTCCACCCCGTTGGTGCCGATGAAGGCGACATCGGCCTGGCGCCGGGAGAGTGTGGCCACGGCCTGCGCGCCCACCACGGCGCCGGTGATCCCGCGGACCTTCCCGCCGAGCACCTCCACGTCCAGGGAGCTGACCTCTGCCAGCTTCTGGGCGATCGGGACCGAGCTGGTGGTGACGAACCGGGTGTGCTGCTGCTGCTCCCCGTCGCCGAGCAGCGCTGCGAGCGCCTCGGTGGTGGTGCCGGCGTCGAGCAGCACGGAGGCATCGGGGGAGGAGGGCACGAAGCTCAAGGCCTCCCGGGCGATCGCGCGCTTCTGCCGGGAGTGTTCGTTCTGCCGCTGCCGCAGCGAGGTCTCCCGGCGCGAGGGGGCAGAACTGGCGACGGCGCCGCCATGGACGCGCTGGAGTGAACCGGCGATCTCGAGCTGGTCGAGGTCACGGCGGACAGTCTCCTTGGTGACCTGGAGGTCATCGGCGATCTCCTGGACCGTGATGGTGCCGCTGCGGCGCAGACGGTCGAGGATCCGTTCGTGCCGCTCGGGGGCGAGCAGTGTCATGGGTGCCCCTAGATCGTGATCTGCAACACGTTTGTGTTGGTTTAGACAGACTTTATCTGTGTTTGCCTGTGTTCGCAACCGTTCTCGGGCTGCTTCTTGAGCTCTTCTTCGGGCCGGTGAGCCGCCTGGCCGGGATCACCCCGGCCAGGCCGAGTCCCCGGCTGCAAGGAAGGCCAGAAAGGTGGTGGTGGATTCCATCAGGATTCCGCAGATCGCGGTGAAACTGGCGCCGAAGAACGCGACCGCGGTGAAGGCTGGGAGGGTCGTGTCGGGGAATCCCGCCAGCAAGGCCGCGAAGATCGGCCAGGCCGGTGGCAGCAGGAGCTCGTGGCGCAGCTACAGCGCCGATCAGTTCGTCGTGACCTCTTCGCCGGGTCGGTCACTGATCAGTGTGGAGAGCGTGACCAGGGCGATCAGCTGCGCCACGGCTGCCTATCGCAGACGCCACGGACTCAGGGTCTGGAACATCAGGATGCCGGCGACGTCGATTCCGGCCCCTCGCGCAGAACCAGGTCGAGGCCCAGGAGTTGGCGGATGAGATGGCACTGATCTACACCGGGGTCCTCGCCAGCTATCTGCGCGGCTACCCGGGGTCCCCGGTGGAGGGAGGCCGACGTGCGGCGCAGGCCGCGGTGCAGGCTCGGAGAACCGGCTGAAATTGCCGACTCCCACTGCCTATAAAGTTCATTGTTTCGGGTCTAGCATCATGATATGGAACACACCCAGAAATCCGAAAGCAGCACCGTCCCCCGCGTGCTCGTCGGCATTGATGGCTCGGCCGGCAGCGAGCGCGCCTTCAAGGTGGGACTGATGGTCGCCAAGCAGCGGCAGTGGCCGCTGCGTCTGATCGGGACCTTCGTCCGCCCGGTCGTCACCGATGACTACTATGTGCGTCAGCTCGATCAGTATCGATCTGAGGCCGCGAACACTGTGCAGACCCTTCTGGATGAATACTCCGCCCGCGCCACCGACGCCGGGGTCGAGGTCAGCACGCACACCGCGGAGGGCGACGCCGGCGCCACCTTGGTCGATGAGAGCCAGGAGGCCCGGCTCGCCGTCGTCGGCAAGCGAGGCCGCAACCGGTTCGCGGGACGTTTCCTGGGCAGCGTCTCGGGCAAGCTGGCCGCCCATGCCCACTGTCCCACCCTGGTGGTCCCGGAGCGCTGGGAGTCTGACTCCGAGACGGAGCTGCTCGCCCCCGCACAGGACCGGCCCGGTGCTGAGGCGGAGCATGAGGAGCCGGTCAGCCTGATGGAGGAGTCCCATGCCAGGGACCACCGGCGCCGGTCCTTCGCCAACGTCACCGAGGCGCTGAACTTCGACTCTGAGATTGTGGTCGGGGTCGACGTCGGCGACCGCGCGGCCGACGTCGTCCACCTGGCGGCCGAGGCCGCTGAGCTGGTGAAGGCTCCGCTGACCCTGGTCTCCGCGGCTCCGCTGAACGCCCAGGGCCACTGGTACCCCAACACCGTGGAGCACAACCTGGAACTGCCGAATCTGCGCCGACGCTATACCGACCACCTGGAAGCGATGACCCAGGAGGTGGCGGCGAAATCCCCCGGGGTCTCTGTGCGCTGGCAGTTCTTCGACGGATCCCCGGCGGGTGTCTTGTCCGAGGCCTCGCGGACCGCGGAGCTGGTGGTGATCGGGACCCGCGGACACGGCGGGTTCTCCGGGCTGCTGCTGGGCTCGGTGAGCCAGGCCGTGCTCAACCGAGCAGTCTGCCCGGTGCTGGTGATCCCCACGCATAAGCCACACCGCTGGCACAGGCACTGAGTTCAGCCGGCACTGAGTTTCGCCGGGGCTGACGCCTCGAGAAGTCGACGCCTAGAAGGTCAGCACCAGCGAGCCCGAGGCGCGGCCACGACGCAGATCCTCCAGCGCCACGGGAAGGTCCTGGAACCTGTAGGGCGTCACCTGGGCGTGGATGCCGAGCCGTTCGGCCAGGCCCAGGAATGCGGCGCCGTCCGCACGGGTGTTGGCCGTGACGCTGCGCAGATCTCGCTCATAGAAGAGGCTTCCCTGGTACTGCATCGAGGGCAGGTCGCTCATATGGAGCCCCGCGATCGTGACGGTGCCGCCCCGGCTGGTCGCCTGCAGTGCGGCCGGCACCAGATCCCCGGCGGGTGCGAAGATGATCGCGGCGTCCAGCGGTGCGGGAGGTTCCGCGAAGGCGTCACCGACAAACTCGACGTCGAGCCGGCGAGCAAGCCTGCGATTCGGCTCCCCGCGGGTCATCACGCAGACGCGGGCCCCGGCGGCCAGGGCGAGCTGCGCGGTCAGATGCCCGCTGGAGCCGAAGCCGTAGATGCCCAGCCTGCCCCCGGGTGGCAGCATGCTGCGGCTCAGGGCCCGGTAGCCGATGATCCCGGCGCAGAGCAGCGGAGCCGTCTGCACCGGGTCCACGCGCTCTCCCAACGGGTAGGCGAATCCGGCGGGGACCGTGACGTAGTCGGCGAAGCCGCCGTCGGCGTCCCACCCGGTATAGAGGGAGTCCGGACAGAGGTTCTCGCGGCCGGCCCGGCACCAGCGGCAGCTGCCGCAGGTGCGTCTGAGCCAGGCGGCGCCGAGGCGTTCCCCGAGCTCGATGCGTCGCACTGCCGCTCCGCGAGCCTCCACGATCCCGATGATCTGATGCCCCGGCACCACATCGGCCCGGTGCGGTGGCAGGTCATGATCGATCACATGCAGATCGGTCCGGCACACCCCGCAGGCCTCCACGCGCAGCAGCAGCTCGTCGGGCTCCGGGGTCGGAACCGGAATCTCGGCTCGTTCCAGCGTGGAGCTGATCGAACTGGCGCGCCATGCTCTCATCAGAGGCCTACACCCAGTCTGATCAGGTGGCAGGACTGGTCCCGGGGCGTTGCTCGGAGGGTTCGTGATCAGGCAGACGGGCCCGGTCTGGTTCCTCGGGTCCCTGATCCAACCGGAACGGCGGGTACTCGTCTCGCATCAGCAGCACATAGGCGCCGACCCGATTGACCCACCGGTTCAACCCCATCACCAGGTCGAAGATCCCCGTGAAGTAGCGTCCGGTGAAGAGCAGGATGACCGCGGTGATCAGCAGCAGCAGGCCCAGCAGCGAGAAGCCCCCGCCGCCGCCCGTGGTGTTGCCGGCCTGGTCCCAGCTGCCCTGCCACCCGGTGCCAGAGGGGCTGGTGAAGATCCCGATCAGCAGCAGGTGTGGAATCGCCAACAGCCAGGACTTCACCAGCACCAGTCCGTGGGAGAGCCGCTGCGGATAGGCGATGCTCAGATCCGCGGGATAGTCCGCAGGGGCCAGGGTGAACGGGGGATACCGGTCCGTGGCCAGTGCGGCGTAGCCGTAGAACCCGACGCGCCAGGACCAGCGCAGCACCCCCACGTTGAAGCAGAACCAGGCCCGCGGGTAGCGGCCGGTGAACAGGATCACCAGCCCCGCTGCGAAGGTGGTCACCACCAGCGCGGACCACAGCAGCGCCAGCACCAGGTAGTGCGGGATCGCCAGCAGCCATTTCACCAGCCAGAGCCCACGGGAGGGCGGGGAGTCGAGGAGCCCGATCAGTCGCACCGGATAGCCGACGGCGGCGGGGGCTGAAACCGCGGGGGAGCCCTGGGCCCCGGGTGCAGTGGATGCCCCCGCGGCACCGGGAGCGCCCGGTGCCGCGGCGAGTCGCTGCGGGTCGATGTCACGTCCGAGTCCGGCCGCGCCGAGCAGCACCCCGGCCACGCCGATCAGCAATGTGATCGCACCGATGATCGCCAGCGTGGGTGCCAGGTCCTGCAGTCGTTCCCAGGCTTCGGTGGCCTGCTGCATACCCCAGTCGGACGCCTCCTGGTGCTTCATGACCCGCCATTCATCGGGTTCCGGAAGCAGGGCCCTGAGCAGGGCGCCGAGCAGGAGTGTGACCCCGAGGTTCCCGAGCAGCACACCGAGGATCAACAGGACCCACTGTCCCGGTCTCATCTTGGGGGAGGTGGGGGAATCCCGGTGCGCGCTGGGTGGAGAGGTCTGTGACATCACGGGCTCTCTTGGCTGGATCTGTGGATAGATCGTGTTCCAAGAGTAGGACCGGGCTCGGGCAGGGGGAACCTTTGAGATCAGAGAAGTGCCGGCTGGGCGAGATCCTCGTCGGAGGCAGAGGTGATCTCGCGGCGTTCTGCGAGATCTCTGATATTGCTCAGCATCTCCTTGCTCATCACGTAACTGATCGGTTCGATCAGGTGACGCGAGCTGAAGATCCGCTCCGGGATGGATTGTGGCCTGGGGTAGCTGAGTCGTTCGACCAGCCGGGTGCCGCCGCCAGGAGCCGGCCGCAGGTGCAGGGACCAGATGCCCGCCACGCGCGCAGCCGACTCGTCGGGCCCTGAGTCGCCTTCAGGCCTCGAGTCCACGACCAGGACCAGGTCGGCGGCGCTCTGGGCTCGTGCCACCCGCATCGCCATCTGAGGTGCCAGTCGAATCTCTCCGGCCGCGGCGACATCCTGATGCTCCGGAAGGACCCGATCGACATTGCGGATCTGACACCCGAGGAGGTTCTCCAGCCGTTCGAAGCTGTAGAACCCGCCGCGACCTTGTCCCAGCTGAGCCACCCAGGGCCACCCCCAGGGCCACCCCTGCTCCGCAGGCGCGGCGACCGTCACCGCGTGGGTCGCGGCCCACGCCGGGTGGGGGATCAGCTCGCCGCCCGGCCACGAGGCCTCGACCTCTGAGTCGGTGGCTCCCCAGCTCATCCGGCGACGGCGCAGCAGCGGCCCGGTCACCAGGTGGCCCACGATCCGCAGACCGGCCAGGCCGTTGCTCAGCCAGCCTCGTCCTGCTGTGGTCATGGCGGAACCTCGTTCCCAGGGGTGGCGCCGTTGAGCGGCCTGGGGCGAGACTAGCCAGCGCAGGTCTGCGCTGCAAGGTCTCAGGACATACAAGAACACCCCCTGAATCCTGGGATTCAAGGGGTGTTCTCGGATATATCTGGTGCGCCCAAAGGGATTCGAACCCCTGACCTTCGGTTCCGTAGACCGACGCTCTATCCAGCTGAGCTATAGGCGCATCTTCAATTTTTTCTGCCTGACCGCTGGGCGATCGCGACCTAGAAGACTATACACGGACCCTTGGGGGCTAACAAATCACCCGTGGGGCTCCGTCGTTTACAGTCCTGTCATGTTGGACCGCTACAGTGGTCTACAGCTGGTCCCCATCGGTGTTGACGGGGACGCAGGGATGGGTGCGCACAATGCTGTGCACACTCGGGGCATCCACGATGTCCACTTCCTTGGGTCCTGGTCTCACCAACCAGGAGGGGGTCAGAGAGAACCTGTACCCAATGGAGGGAAACAATGGTCAACACCGTTGCAACGGCGCCCGGTGCGAATAAGGCCAGTGGATCGAGGACCTCGGATTCCTCGATCACTGCTGATGCTCCCACGACACACCCCCCGCTGCTGAGCTTCGTCGAGGAGATCGCAGCCCTGACCCAGCCAGACCGGATCCACTGGGTTGACGGATCTGAGGCAGAGCACCGCAGACTCACCGACGAACTCGTCGAGGCGGGTACCTTCACCCGACTCACCAGCCCCGACTTCCCAAACTCCTTCGCCGCGTTCTCCGACCCAGCCGATGTGGCGCGGGTGGAGTCGCGCACCTTCATCTGCTCCGAGAACGAGCGCGATGCCGGCTTCACCAACAACTGGGTCGAGCCGGCGCAGATGCGCGAGACCCTGCGTGGGGTCTTCGACGGCGCCATGCGCGGGCGCACCATGTACGTGATCCCCTTCGTGATGGGCCACCTCGACGCGGAGGACCCCAAGTTCGGAGTGGAGATCACCGACTCCGCCTACGTGGTCACCAGTATGCGCATCATGGCCCGGATCGGCACCGATGTGCTGCACAAGATCGAGGAGCTGGACGCGTTCTTCGTCCCCGCGGTGCACTCGGTCGGCGCGCCCCTGGAGCCGGGGCAGCGCGATGTCCCCTGGCCGTGCAACGAGGAGAAGTACATCGTGCACTACCCGGAGACCCGAGAGATCTGGTCCTACGGCTCTGGCTACGGCGGCAACGCCCTGCTGGGGAAGAAGTGCTACGCCCTGCGCATCGCTTCGGTGATGGCCCGGGACGAGGGCTGGCTGGCCGAGCACATGCTCATCCTCAAGCTCACCAGCCCCGCGAACCGCAGCTACATCATCGCCGGTGCCTTCCCCTCGGCCTGCGGGAAGACGAACCTCGCGCTGATCGACCCCACCCTCGACGGGTGGAAGGCTGAGACCCTCGGTGATGACATCACCTGGATCCGGCCCGGGCACAACGGCGAGTTCCGGGTGGTCAACCCGGAGTCCGGCTACTTCGGTGTCGCCCCGGGCACCGGCTGGCACACCAACGCCAATGCCATGCGTGCCATCGCCAAGGGCAACTCCGTGTTCACCAACTGCGCGCTCACCGACGACGGCGGGGTCTGGTGGGAGGGCATGACCCAGGAGCCCCCGGCGCACCTGACCGACTGGCGCGGTGAGGACTGGACTCCGGAGTCCGATCTGCCCGCGGCGCACCCCAACGCCCGGTTCTGCACCCCGATCGATCAGACCGACATGCTCGCCGAGGAGTACTTCGAGCCCAACGGGGTGAAACTGGACGCGATCCTCTTCGGCGGCCGGCGCAAGACCACCGTCCCGCTGGTCACCCAGGCCCGTGACTGGAACCACGGGATCTTCTTCGGCGCCACGCTCTCCTCGGAGACCACCGCGGCGGCCGAGGGAGCGGTGGGCAATGTGCGCCGTGACCCGATGGCGATGCTGCCGTTCATCGGCTACGACGCCGGGGACTACCTCAAACACTGGGTGGAGGTCTCCGGTGAGGCCGATCAGGCGAAGCTGCCGGAGATCTTCCTGGTGAACTGGTTCCGCAAGGGTCGCGACGGGAAGATCGCCTGGCCCGGGTTCTCCGAGAACTCCCGGGTGCTCAAGTGGGTCACCGAACGCCTGGAGGGCGGCGGGAAGGCCGTGGAGACCCCGATCGGGTTCACCCCCACGATGGACGGCCTGGACCTCTCCGGGCTGGAGATCTCTCCCGAGGCGCTGACCGATGCGATCACCGTGCACCGCGACGAGTGGATCACCGAACTGGAGGGGATCGATGAATGGTTCGCCCAGTTCGGCGATTCCCTGCCGGAGTCCATCGCGTCCCAGAGCGAAGAGCTGCGGCGTCGTCTGACCCCCTGAGGTGCACTGAGGACCTGAGCTGAGCCCTAAGCCCCGGCCGGCGCGTTCAGCGCGCTGGCCGGGCCTTCTCGGCGCCCATGGCGGAGATCAGCTCGTAGAGCACATGCGCGGCCGCGATCCCGGTCAGCTGGGCGTGGTCATAGGCGGGGGAGACCTCGACGACGTCGACCCCGACGATCTGCTGATCGCTCAGGGAGCGGATGATCCGCAGCAGCTCACGGCTGGTGAGCCCCCCGGCCTCCGGGGTCCCGGTTCCGGGGGCGTGAGCCGGGTCCAGCACGTCGATGTCCACCGAGATGTAGACCGGCTTCCCGGCCAGGCGCTGCTTGAGCCGGGTGATCGCCGCCGGGACCCCGTGTTCCTCGATGAACTCGCTGCTGGTGATCTGGAAGCCCAGCGCCGCGTCCTCGGTGAGATCGCCCTTGCCGTAGAGCGGTCCGCGGATCCCGAGATGCGCGCTCGCGGTGAGATCGATGAACCCATCCTCGGAGGCGCGCCGGAACGGGGTGCCGTGGGTCAGCGGGACCCCGAAGTAGGTGTCCCAGGTGTCCAGGTGCGCGTCGGCGTGCAGCACCGCCACCGGCCCGTGCTTCTCGGCCGCGGCGCGCAGCAGCGGGTACGCGATCGTGTGATCCCCGCCGATCACCGCGAGCCGGTCCGCCCGGGTCAGCAGCTCCTTCGCGCCCTGGTAGACCTGCTCCATGGCCTCGTCCAGGTCGAACGGGTTCGCGACGATGTCCCCGGCGTCGGCCACCTGCTGCACCGCGAAGGGCGCGATGTCCTGAGCCGGGTTGTACGGGCGCAGCAGCCGGGAAGACTCCCGCACATGGGAGGGTCCGAACCGGGCGCCGGGCCGGTAGCTGACCCCGGAGTCGAACGGCACCCCGGCGACGGCGATGTCCGTGCTGCCCAGGGTCTCCAGAAGCGGCAGCAGCGCGAAGCTCGCTGCCCCGGCGAAGCGCGGCGTGCGGGAACTGTCCCGGGGCCCCACCGGGGACTGCGGGACCTCTGCCGATTCAGGGGTTGCAGGTGTATCCGGGTGATCTGCGTGCGCGTCGTGGGTGCTCATACGCCTCATTCTTGCGCAGCGACTGCCCAGATCGCGGCAACAGCACGGACTCAGGGCTGGCTAGGGGCGCGACTCGGCGTCGCCGGAGGTGCGGGGTGTCGCGCGGGGCGCCCCGGCGTGGGTGAACCGGGGATCGGCACGCAGCTGTTTGACCAGCGAGATCCCCAGCAAGGTCACGATGATCGTGAACGGCACCGCGGAGAGCAGTGCGGTCTGCTGCAGCGCCTGGAGTCCGCCGGCGATCAGCAGGACGACGGCGCACAGCCCGGTCAACAGGCCCCAGGTGGCCAGCATCGGACGCCTGGGCTGCATCGAGCCGCGGGAGGAGAGCACGCTGAGCACGAAGGTGTTCGAATCCGCGCTGGAGACGAAGAACAGGATCACCATGGCCACGGTGAGCACCGAGGTCACCGCAGTGAGCGGCAGCTCCGCGAGCAGCGCGAAGAAGGTCACGTTGGTGTCCTGCAGAGTCGCCTCGCCGAGGCTGGTCCCGAAGAACATGTCCAGGTGGATCGCCGCGCCACCGAAGATGGTGAACCACAGGCTGAAGACCAGCGTCGGGACCCCCAGCACCGCCACCACGAACTCCCGGATGGTGCGCCCCTTGGAGATCTTCGCCAGGAAGATCCCTACGAAGGCGCCCCAGCTCAGCCACCAGGCCATCATGAAGTAGGTCCACCACTGCATCCACTGCAGATCCTCGGGGGTGCCCGGGGTGAGCAGCGCGACCATCGGCAGCTCCGCGACGAACTGCCCCATGGAGCGGAAGTAGAGGTTGGAGATGAAGCTGGTCGGGCCCACGATCAGCACGAAGAGCCCGAGCGCGGCCGCAGCCAGCATGGTCGCCTTGCTGATCCATTTGATGCCGCGGGTGACCCCGGACATCGCGGAGAGGGTGAAGACCACGGTGATCCCGGCGATGATGATGACCTGCACGAAGAGATCCGAGGGGATGCCGGTGAGGCTGTTGACCCCTTCCGCGATCTGCGCCGCACCGAGCCCCAGCGAGGTGGTGGTGCCGAAGAGCGTGGCGATGATGGTGAAGATGTCGATGAGCTGACCCGCCCACCCGTCCATGCTCTTGCCGAGCACCGGGCGCAGCATCGGGGAGATCAGGCCGGTGTTGTGCAGCCGATGCGTGGAGTAGGCGATGGCCAGACCGAAGACGCCGAACAGCGCCCACGCGTTGGGTCCCCAGTTGAAGTAGGAGAACTGCATGGCGCGCACCGCGGCGTCCATGGTCTCTGGCTCGGCGAGCCCGTGCGGGGGCACCATGAAGTGGCTCATCGGTTCCGCTGCGCCGTAGCTGATCAGTCCGATGCCCATCACGGTGCCGCAGATCATCGCGATCCAGGACCAGTTGCTGAACTGCGGGCGGTCATCATCCGCGCCCAGGCGGATCTTCCCGAACCGGCTCAGCCCGAGGTAGATCATCAACACGATGCAACCGGCGGTGACCACCAGGTAGGCCCAGCCGATGTTCTGTGAGGACCAGTTCGACGCCGCCGTCATCACCAGGTTCAGGTTCTCCGGTGCCAGTGCGGCCCAGAGCACGAAGCTCAGCAGCGCCGCCACGGAGACGATGAATACCCCGCTGGGGCGGGAGCGGGGAGGCGTCGCGCCGTTGCGTACTGCGTCATTCTTCCCGAGGCCCTGGTGCGGGCCGCTCGGTCCCCGGTCGCTCGGTCCCCGGTCGCTGGGTCCCGTGCCGTTGCGTTCGGCGTCGGTGCCCGCAGCGGGCCCCTGGTGCTGGCTGGTCATCTGTCTCACACGTCCTTGGCTCAGCGAATCGAGCCTGCAGCCCGCCGCGACGAATGCGCAGGCGAGTGCCAGAACATCGGGGACCAGCATACTGAACCTGATGTGTGTGACGGCGCCATGGCCGCCCTCTGATCGGGGTCTGACGCGGCGCGTGCGGCGCTGTAGCCCTGGCCAGCGCGCCGCAGGCACTCTTAGCTGCGAGCTGCACGTGGTTCGTGTCACACACGGTTGTGTGACGGCGAAGACCGAGAGGGAGACAGTGCGATGACTGATCATTCTGAAGGGGCCGCGCCGGGTCCGGCGCGGCGCAGCGACGTCATCGACGAGGCGGGCCCCGCCCGGGCTCCTGGGAAGACCTGGGCCTTCCGCGGCCTGGGGGTGGCGCTGGCGATCCTGGTGTGGGCGCTGCTCGGTGCGGCAGATCTCTCGGCGGACGCGCGCCTGGTGGCCGCGGTGGCGGTGCTGATGGCCGTGTGGTGGATGACCGAATCGATGCCGCTCTCGGTGACCTCGCTGCTGCCGATCGTGCTGTTCCCGGTGCTCACCGCGCTGGAGATCGATGAGGTCACGGCGCCCTATGCGAACCCGATCGTCTTCCTGTTCCTCGGTGGCTTCCTGATCGCCATCGCCATGCAGAAATGGAACCTGCACCGCCGGATCGCGCTGCTCACGCTGCGCCGGGTCGGCACACATCCGCGGCAGATCATCCTGGGCATGATGATCGCGACCGCGTTCCTCTCCATGTGGGTCTCCAACACCGCGACCACGCTGATGATGCTGCCCATCGGGCTCAGCGTGCTGACCCTGGTCGTGGAGAACAGCCGGAACACCGGCACCAGCGCAGAGAGCGCGTCCATCTCGGAGGAGATCCGCTCCGGCAAGGCGATCAGCGACGTCATCGAGAACCGCGAGGTGCGCGTCTTCGGCGTCGCCCTGGTGCTCTCCATCGCCTGGGCGGCGACCATCGGCGGGCTCGGCACGCTGCTGGGCTCACCTCCGAATGCCATCGTCGCCGGGTACATCAGCGATGAGCTGGGCCAGACCGTCGGGTTCGCCCAGTGGATGCTGCTCGGTGTGCCGATCGTGATCGTCTTCATCGGTCTGTCCTGGCTGCTGATCACCCGGGTGATGTTCCGCTTCCAGCTCGAGGAGATCCCCGGCGGCAAGAAGCTGATCAACGAGGAGATCGCCGGTCTGGGTCGGATGAGCCAGGGCGAGAAGGTCGTGCTCGGGGTCTTCATCACCGCCGCCTTCTGCTGGATCGTGCCCGGGGTGCTCTCCGGCATCGGCAACCTCGCGGAGCAGCTGCCCTGGCTGGAGCTCTTCGATGACACGGTGATCGCCATCGGCGCCGGCGTCCTGCTCTTTCTCATCCCCGGGGACAAGCGCGGGAACATGACCCTGCAGTGGAAGGACGCAGAGGAGGGCCTGCCCTGGGGCGTGCTGCTGCTCTTCGGCGGTGGACTCTCGCTGGCCGCAGCCGTGGCCGCCACCGGGCTCGACGCCTGGTTCGGCGAGCAGGTCAGCGGACTCGGCGCGCTGCCGATCGTCCTGCTGCTGGCAGTGGTGGTCACCATCGTGCTGCTGCTGACCGAGATCACCAGCAACACCGCCACAGCGGCGACCTTCATCCCAATCCTGGGCGGGGTCGCCGTGGGCATCGGGGTGGACCCGGTGACGCTGCTGATCCCGGCCGCGCTTGCGGCGACCTGCGCCTTCATGCTCCCGGTGGGCACCCCGCCCAACGCCATCGTCTACGCCACGGGCTATGTGAAGATCACCGAGATGGTCCGCGGCGGCCTGGTCCTCAACGTGCTGGGCGTCATCCTGATCACCATCTTCACGGTGCTCCTGGGCCCGCTCGCCTTCGACATGGTGTTCTGAGCCGGGTTCACCGACCACCCGAGCCATGGACGGTCGCTGCTGCGACTGGTCGGGTTCTGAGTGGTCGGAGCCGGGAGCAGGCGGTGCTGGAGGGCGCCGTCGGGCAGTTCCACCGCCGGGCCGAGATCTGATCTCGCGCGAGGGTTTCTCAGGTCCTTCGCGCGTGACAGACTGACACCAAAGATCAGGGTGCGTCCCGGATGCTCCACGTCGCGGAGGCCCTATGTTGCCCCAGAACTCAAGCCGGTCAGACACGAGATTCTCGACGTCGAGCGGAGGTGTCACAGCGGAGTCTCAAGCGGCCGCAGGTGACGGCCGCCCGGGTGTCGACGGTTCAGGCGTCCACGGCCCGAATGTGGACGGGCTGGGTGTCGACGGCTCGGGCGCTGGCGGCCCTGGTGCTGAGAGCACGCGCATCAACGGCACCGGTGTCGACGCCGGCGGTCAGGGTGCCGCGATCGATCCGCGCATCGATCGCCAGGAGCAGGCGGCCCTGCCCCTGCCAATCGTGCGACCCGCGGATGAGCCCGAGGCCGAGCTGAGCTTCACGCAGAGCCTGACCCAGCATGTGGTCGACTCCTGGAACCACTCCGCCGCCGAGGAGGCTCACCTGGACTGGCCGGAGTCGCGCCAGGACCAGGACTCCGCGCCGGACCGGGAGCCCTATCGCTTCGAAGACTCCAGCGCCCCGCCGCTGTTTCCCACCGGAACCTATTTCCCTCCGGACACCGGAACGGGGGTGAGAGCTCATCCGGGCACAGGCGTGGTGACCGGGGCGGCGGCGGTTCCAGGATCCGGTCGGCCAGCCGATGGGGGAGCCGCACCCGCAACGAGTCACACCGAGGCTCCCACGCAGGACGGAGTCACCCCGGTCCGCCGGGTCAGCTTCCCCGGCCGGCTCCTGGCGCAGAAACTCATCCGGCCGGTGTCCCAGGTCTCTCAGGCGACCGGTCAGATGTCGACCCTGGACTGGCTCTCCGGCACCCCGTTCGAGAACCCGCACCAGGCGCAGGAGCCGGGGGAGGCTGACGAGCTCGTCACCATCAACCTGGTCCTGGACCTCGGAGAGGCGCTCTTCCGGTACGGCGCGGGCGCACTGGAGGTGGAGACCTCGATCCTCGCGGTGACCTCGGCGTGCGGGATGAAGAACACCGACGTGGACATCACCAACCAATCGATCATCCTCAACTGGTCCCCACCCGGAAAGGTGCCCTACTCGCGGGTGCGGGTGGTGCGCTCCTGGTCCGCGAACTTCCGGGCGCTCTCCGAGGTGCACACCCTGGTCACCGACATCGCGTTCGGACGGATCACGCGGGCCGAGGCCGAGGAGACGCTGCAGGACATCCTCCGGGACCCCAAGCCCTACCCGCGCTGGGTGGTGGCCACCGCGGGGGCGCTCTTCGCCGGGCTCTTCGCGAGCTACACCGGGGCCCCGCTGCTGGACGCCTCCCTGGGGTTCCTCGCGACACTCCTGGTCCTCGCGGTCATCCGCCAGCTCACCATCTGGCGCGTGCCGGAGATCTTCACCCTCGCGGTGGGCGGCTTCCTCGCCACGGCCGTGGCGCTGTGTGCGCTCACCCTGGGAGCCCCGATCACCACCTCCATGGTGGTCGCCGGGGGACTGATGATCCTGCTGCCCAGCGTGCGGATCGTCTCGGCCATCCAGGACGCGATCAACGCCTTCCCGATCACCGCGGCCGGGCGTCTGGTCTCCTCGCTGGTGGCCTTCTCCGGACTCACCGCAGGGATCATGGTCGGCGTCGTGCTCACCGGGCGCGCCGGAGCGCCGGAGCTGGACGTGACCCGGGAGATCATGCGGATCTACCACCCGGGCGTGCTCACCGCACTGGTCTTCCTGACCGCGATCACCGCGGCCATCGTGCAGCAGGCGCCCTACCGGCTGCTGCTGCCCACTGGAGCCGTGGCCGCGCTCGGGTTCGGCGGAGTCTCGGTCGGGGAGATGATGGGCTTCGGAGGCTGGTTCACCCCGATCCTGGGCGCCACCGTGGTCGGTGCCCTGGCCCGGGTCGTGGCGCTGCGGCTGCGCGCCCCACAGCTGGTGGTGGCGGTCCCGGCGATGATGTTCATGCTTCCGGGGCTGATCGTCTTCCGCGGGATGTACCAGATCGCCATCAGCCAGTCCTCGGTCAACCGGACCGCCGGGCTCTACGAGATCTTCGACGCGCTGATCATCATCATGGCGATCGCCGCCGGGATCGTGCTCGGCGACGTGCTGATGCGCCCACTGACCAAGCGGCTGCAGTCCAATGAACGCACCAAGGGTCGACGCCGCTGAGCGCCGCCCCGCGCAGGGACTCGCAAGATCAGAGACTCGGGAGATACTGGGCCCATGCGAATCGCCCTGATGCAGCAGACTGCCCGCCCGCTGGCGCTGGAGGACAATCTTGCCCTGATCGACGACGCCGCAGCCCAGGCCCGCTCGCAGGGGGCGCAGCTGCTGCTCACCCCGGAGCTCTTCGGCTTCGGCTATGTCCCGGAGATGATCCGCGGCCAGGTCAGCCCGGAGCAGGTCGAGGCCGCGCGGTCCGGGCTGCGCGGCATTGCGCGGGAGCGGGGGATCGCTCTGGTGTGGTCCCTGCCCGGCGCCGAGGCGCCGGATCAGCGCGGGATCACCGCGGAGCTCGCCGATGACCACGGCGAGCTGCTTGCCAGCTACCAGAAGGTCCAGCTCTTCGGACCCGAGGAGCGGGCGGCGTTCCTCCCCGGGGACCAGCCCCCGCCGGTGATCCATTGGCGTGGACGGCGGCTGGGGCTGCTGGTCTGTTACGACGTGGAGTTCCCCGAGATGGTCCGCGCCGCCGCGGTGCGCGGGGCTGAGCTGCTGCTGGTGCCCACCGCGCTGGCCGGGGACGAGGCCTCGGTGCCCGGGATCCTGCTGCCGGCGCGCGCGGTGGAGAACGGGATCACCCTGGCCTATGCGAATCACTGCGGCACCGAGGGCGGGCTGATCTTCGACGGGCGCAGCGTCGTCCTGGGACCGGCCGGGCAGCCGCTGGGGCAGCTGGGCGCCGAGCCAGGACTGCTGGTGGTGGACCTGCCCGAACTCAGCGAGGGTCCCGGCGCCGCCACTGCGGACTACCTGCAGGACCGACGGGCAGAGCTGCACCGGGGCTGGCTGTAAGGAGCGCAGCCTCAGCCGCGCATCGCGCGGTCACCGCCGGCCGTGCTCACCAGCAGTCGCGAGCGCCCGCTCACCAGCGGTTGCGCTCATCCTCGGCCGCGAGCGCTCGCTCAGTCCAGCCGCACCGGGGCCAGGTCCTCCCAGAGATCACCCGGGCCCGGGTTCTGCGGGGAGGCGGTTCCGCCCAGGTGGTGCAGCACGCCCCACACCGCGTTCAACGCGGTGGTCACCGCGCCCTCGGCCCAGCCCGCGGTGAAGGAGATGTCATCCCCGGCGAGGAAGACCCCGCGCTGGTGCTCTGGCAGCCGGTCCTGGATGAAGTGTCCGAAGAGCCGCTCCTGATAGCGGTAGTGCCCGGGCAGGTTGTTCTTGAAGGCGCCCATGAAGTTCGGGTCCGCCTCCCAGGAGACGGTGATCGGCTCGCCGATCATATGCGCGCCGATGTCCACCCCGGGGTAGATCTTCGCCAGGGAGTGCAGCATCAGCCGGGTCCGTTCCGCGGCGTCCAGCGGCAGCCACTTCAGCGCGTCGTCGTTCCAGGTGTAGCTGAGCAGGATCGCGGCGGGCCGGTCCGGGCCTTCATCCAAGAGGTAGGTGGCGCGGGGGAGCCGGTCGGTGAGCGTCATGGACATCACCGGGCGCCCGGTCTCCGGGTCGATGTCGCGCCAGAACGGCCGGTCCACCATCACGAAGGTCTTCGAGGAGAGCATGTAGTGGCTCTTCTCGATCGCGGTCCACATCGATGGGGCGAACAGGTTCTCATCGGTGTCGATCCGCGCCGAGAGCAGCCAGGACTGACACGTCACCACTGCGGCGGCGAACTCCTGGGTGCGGCCCCATTTCTCGGTGACCCGCACTCCGCCGCCGGGAAGGGCCTGGCTGGTGCCGCGGTGGATCCCGGAGACCGCGCCGCGCGGGGCGCCGCCGTGCAGCGATTCCAGCGAGGTCCCGGCGGGCCAGTGCGCCAGCTGCTCCGGCGAGTGCTTCCAGAGCTGGACCGGCAGCCGCTGGGCGCCGCCGAGGATGCTGCGATGGTGATCATCGGCCCCGGTGAACACCACGCGGAGCACCTCGAGGATCGAATTGGTGAAGTCGGTGTCCCAGCCGCCGCTGCCGAAGCCCACCTGTCCGAAGGCCTCCAGATGCTCGAAGCTCAGCTCCTGGAACGCCCGGGTGGAGGAGAGGAAGCCGTAGAAGGATTCATCATCGAAGCGCTGCACCAGCTGGTTCCACAGCCGCTTCAGCTCGGCGACGTCGCGCTCGCAGATGGCCTGCTGCACCGCCGCGAGCTCCGCGTCCTCGGTCAGGGCGCGCTGCCAGGCCTGGGCCACCTCGGCGAAGAAGGGCGGCAGGTGGCTGGCGTCCTCGGCATAGTGGGACTGGCCCTTGAGCTCGATCACCGTGGAAGGCGTCGCCGGGGTCAGCGGGTTCGGGAACTCCCGGGTGGGCAGCTCCAGCAGGTCCACATAGTGGTAGAACGCCTTGCCCGACGTGGGGAAGCGCATCCCGCCCAGGTCTGCGACCACCTCCGGGGCCGCGGCGAAGGACTGGGTCTTCAGCCGGCCGCCGATCTCGCCCGCCTCGAAGATCACCGGCTTCAGCCCCAGCTTCATCAGCTCATAGGCGGCGACGACGCCGGCCAGCCCGGCCCCGATCACGGCGACCTCGGTGCCCTGCGCCTGCTCCGGGAGGCTGCCCAGACCCGCTGGGTGCTGCAGGTAGTGGTCATAGCTGAACGGGAAGTCCGGGTTCAACATGGTCAGCGTGGCCTCCCCGGGTGCGGCGTCGGCCGGATCCGGGGTCTCGGGCAGCGGGCTGGAGAGCGTCATGATGATCAGCTTATGGGGCCGAGGGAGGAGTTCATGTGACCCCCGGTAGGCGACACCCGGCTTCGGGCGAGCATCCAGACTGCCGGTGGAAGGTGGGAGCCCATATGACCCCAGGATCAGAGGACCATACCGATGGCGCGCTTCACCTCCGGCTTCACTGCGACCAGCACCGCCTCCGAGGTTCTGGAAGGGGTTGATCTGCGCGGGAAGTCCGCGGTCGTGACCGGAGCATCCTCCGGGATCGGGGTGGAGACCGCCCGCGCACTCGCCGGGGCCGGAGCTCACGTGGTGCTTGCCGTGCGCGATGTGCGGGCGGGCCGCCGAGCCGCCGAGGACATCGCCCACACCCATCCTGGGGTCACCCTGGAGGTCAGAGCACTGGACCTGGCCGACCTCAGCTCGGTGAAGCGGTTCACAGAGGGCTGGTCAGGTCCGCTGCACCTGCTGATCAACAATGCAGGCATCATGATGACGCCCGAGCTGCGGACCTCGCAGGGGTGGGAGCTGCAGTTCGCCACCAATCATCTCGGACATTTCGCCCTCGCGCTGGGACTCCATGCTGGACTTCTCGAGTCCGGCGACGCCCGGATCGTCTCGGTCAGCTCATCCGGACACGGGATGTCAGACATCGTCTACGAGGACCTGTTCTTCGAGCGCAGGGCTTATGACCCCGGCCAGGCCTACGGCCAGTCCAAGACCGCGAACGTGCTCTTCGCCGTGGAGGCCTCACGCCGGTGGGCCACCGAGGGCATCACCGCCAACGCCGTGATGCCCGGAGGTATCTGGACCAATCTGCAGCGTCACTGGGAGCCGCAGGCGCTCGCCGACACCAAGGCCTATGTGGCCGAGGCCGGCATCGCGATGAAGACGCCCGCTCAGGGCGCTGCCACATCGGTCCTCGCCGCCGCGTCCCCTCTGCTCCACGGCGTCGGCGGGCTTTACCTCGAGGATTGCCAGCAGGCAGAGATGGTTGAGGAGATCATCAACGGCACCCACGGGGTGAGGGCTTATGCACTGGATCCCGAGAATGCCGGCCAGCTCTGGACCAGGTCCGCGGAACTTCTGCGAGCGAGTTAGGTTAACCTTCCCAATAATTTGCTAACATGCAGATGTGCCAATCAAACAGAAGCCCGCCGCGCTGCGCACCGAGTCCGTCTCGGTCTCCTATGGAGCCTCCCCGGTGGTCCACGACGCCAGCATCGAGCTGCTCCCCGCCGGGGTCACCGCCCTGATCGGCCCCAACGGCAGCGGCAAGTCCACCCTGTTGCGCGGGATCTGCCGGTTGGCGCACACCACCGGGCAGGTCACCCTGGATGGTGAGGACAGCGCAGCACTCTCACCGCGGGCCTTCGCCAAGCGGCTGACCATCCTCGCCCAGCAGCGCCCCACCCCCGGCGGTCTCACCGTGACCGAAGTGGTCGAGCTCGGACGCCACCCGCACCGCAGGCGCTTCAGCCGCACCGACCAGGCCTGCCGCGACGCCGTGGAGCGCGCCATCGGCCTCACCGGTCTTCAGGAACTGCGTCACCGTCCCGTTGCGGAACTCTCCGGCGGGCAGCTGCAGCGGGTCTGGCTGGCCACCTGCCTGGCCCAGGAGACTGACGTGCTGCTGCTGGATGAACCCACCACGTTCCTGGACCTCAAGCACCAGATGAGCCTGCTGGACCTGATCCGCGATCTCGCCGACACCCACGGCCTGACCATCGGGGTGGTGCTCCATGACCTGGAGCAGGCCGCCGATATCGCCGACCGCGTCATCCTGGTCTCCGAAGGTCGGATCAATGCCGCCGGAACCCCGACCGAGGTGATGACCGCGGAACGGCTCAGCGCCACCTTCGGGGTCGACATCCAGGTCGCCCCGCTGCCCTTCGGCGGGATCGCCGTGCGCGCCCAGCGCGCCGGTCGGCGCTCCACCTCCCGGATCGAAGAGCTCGCCGAGCCGGTGCTGCTCTCCGCCTGAGCCTTCCCTGCACGCCGGGCCGGCCCCTCACTCGGTCGCGCCCGTCAACAGCCGTGCCCGCCTCAAGATCTCTATCCTCGTTTCACCCGTACCGAAAGGAACCCCGCCCACTATGAACCGCACTGACCGCCTCGGCAGGACCACCGCGGCAGCCGCCGTCGTCCTGCTGGCGCTGACCGCCTGTGGCACCACCGATGTTGACGAGACCGAGGAGGACGCCGCGGCGGCCGACTCCGGGCCGGTCACCGTGACCGACTACCGGGGCGAGGAGATCACCCTCGACGCCCCGGCGGAACGCGTGGTCACCCTGGAGTGGGCACAGACGGAGAACGTCGAGATCCTCGGTGGCAACCAGGTCGGCGTGGCTGACCTGGAGGGCTACGGGATGTGGAACTCCGCGGCTCCGCTGGACGAGGACACCACCGACGTGGGGCTGCGCACCGAGCCGAGCCTGGAGGCCATCGGCCAGGCCGACCCGGACCTGATCCTCGGCGTGGACGTCTCCGTGCCGGAGGGGCTGCTGGAGGACCTCGAGGAGATCGCTCCGGTGGTGCTGCAGCCCGGCGCCGACGCCTCGGATCCGCTGGGGAACATGGAGGAGAACTTCCAGATGACCGCGGAGCTGCTCGGCGCCGAGGACCGCGCGGACGAGGTCTGGGCCGAGTTCGAAGCCACCCGCGACGCCGGTGCTGAGGCCATCGAAGCCGCTGGCGCCGAGGGGACTCCGTTCGTGCTGGTCTACCCGACCGTGGAGGGCAACACCGCCACCTTCCGGATGCACGGCCCGGGCGCCCTCGCGCAGACCCTGGGCGAGGAGATCGGGCTGGAGTCGGCCTGGGAGGACGAGGGCGATGAGGCCTTCGCGATCAGCCAGTCAGACATCGAGGGTCTGACTGCGCTGGAGGATGACACGATCCTCTACTGGTGGACCGCCGAGACCGAGCCCGAGGATCCCTTCTCCACGCTGGAGGACAACTCGGTCTGGAACTCGCTCGGTTTCGTCGAGAATGAGGCCACCCATCCGGTGGAGGAGATCTGGATCTACGGCGGCCCCGCCTCGGCAGGTCAGTGGATCGACTACCTCGCCGAGACCGCAGCCGAGACCGCTGGCCAGCAGTGATTGACCTGATTTGCAGAGATTGAACTGACACGCTGTGACTGAGCTGAAGAGTGCCGCCCAGGCATCAGGCGCGCCTGCCCGCGAGCCCGTCCGGGAACCCCAGGGGTCCCCGGCGAAGGCGCGCGCCACCGCGCTGGGGACGCTGGTCCTCGCCGGGGTGCTGCTGGGGCTGCTTTCGGTGATCCACCTGACCCAGGGCACCTCTGGCACCTCGCCGGGAGACCTGCTGGCGGCACTCCTCAGCGCCGACGACGGCGAGTCCGCCTCCCAGCTGCGGGCCCTCGCTCTGGACTCGAGGCTTCCGCGGCTGGTGGGCGGGTTGGTGGTGGGCGCGGCACTGGGTATCGCCGGGTGCGCGCTGCAAGCGATGACCCGTAACCCGCTGGCCTCCCCGGACACCCTGGCGGTCAACGCCGGCGCGCACCTGGCGCTCACCGCGGCCGCGGCCTTCGGGATCTCGCTGCCGCTGCTGAGCTCCGCGGGGCTGGCCTTCCTCGGCGGCGGGGTGGCGGCCGGCGTCGTGCTGCTGCTGGCCGGATTCTCGGAGCACGCGCCGATCCGTCTGGTGCTCGCCGGCACCGTGGTGGCGATGGGTCTGGCCTCGGTGACCGCGGCGCTGCTGATGCTCTACGCCCAGTCCACCCAGGGGCTCTTCCTCTGGGGTGCTGGGACGCTGAACCTGGCGGGGCTCTCCGGGCTGCTGCCGCTGCTGCCGGTGGTCATCGCCGCGACCATCGGCCTGGTGCTGCTCGCGCGCAGCACCGATGTGCTCTCCCTGGGCGCGGACACCGCCCAGTCCATGGGCGTCAACGTGGCCTTGCTGCGCGGGGGCCTGCTGGTCTGCGCGGTGGCGCTCTCGGCGGCCGCGGTGACCATGGTGGGGCCGCTGGGCTTCGTGGGTCTCTGCGCCCCGGCGATCGTGCGGCTGCTCGCCTCCCGGGTCAGCCGCTTGGGCCGCTTCACCTGGGCGCTCACCGGCTCTGCGCTGCTGGGCGCGCTGATCGTGATCGGGGCCGACGTCGCCGTCCGCGCCCTGGTCTTTGCGGTGGCCGGTCCGAACCTGGCCGTGGCCATCCCCACCGGCGTGGTCACCTCCCTGGTGGGCGCGGTGTTCCTGGTGGTGCTCGCGCTGCGGATGCGCAGCGCCGGAGGCAATCAGGAGATCTCTGCGATGCCGCTGCCGCATGGGATCACGCTGAGCCGCCGGGTCACCCTGAGCATGGCCGCGGCGGTGCTGCTGCTGGTGCTCGCCGGGGTGGGTCTGCTGCTGGGGGACTGGTGGCTGCGCCTGGGGGATGTGCAGCTGTGGCTCTCCGGGGAGGCGGCGCGCGCCATCGAGATCACCCTGGACTTTCGCAGCCCCCGCGTGGCCGCAGCCATCCTGGCCGGGGCGGTGCTGGCGATCGCCGGGGCGCTGGTGCAGACCGTGACCCGCAACCCGCTGGCGGACCCCGGGATCCTCGGCGTGGCCGCCTCCGGAGGCGCCGGGGCTGTGGTCGCGCTGATCCTGTTCAACACCTCGGCGTGGACCATGTCCGCCGGAGCGACCGTGGGGGCGGTGCTCGCGGGTCTGGTGGTCTTCCTGCTCGCCGGATCACGCGGGAGCTCCCCGGAGAAGGTGGTGCTGGTCGGGATCGGAGTGATGACCGCCGCGCAGGCGATCACCCAGCTGCTGATCTCTTCCACGAACCCCTATAACCAGGCGATGGCGATCTCCTTCCTGGGCGGCTCCACCTTCGGAACCACCTGGAGCGACCTGGCCCCGATCCTGCTGATGCTGCTGCTCTCCATCCCGGTGCTGATCCTTCTGCGCCGGGAACTGGATCTGATCAGCATCGATGACCTGACCCCGCGGATCCTCGGGGTGCGGCTCTCCGGCGTGCGCGCCACCGCGCTGATCATTGGGGTGCTGCTCTCCGCCGTGGCGGTGGTCGGCGTCGGGGTGATCAGCTTCGTCGGACTGGCCGCGCCGCATATGGCCCGGATGCTGGTGGGCCGGGAGCACCGCTGGTTCCTGCCGGTGGCCGCACTGCTGGGCGCGGTGCTGGTCTCGGTCTCGGACACCTTCGGGCGCACCGTGATCGCCCCGGATCAGCTGCCCGCCGGTCTGGTGGTGGCTGTGCTGGGCCCGCCGTACCTGCTGTGGCTGCTCAAGCGCACCACGCGCAGCTGAGCTGGACCAGAACGCGCGGGGCCCGGCACCAGGTGCCGGGCCCCGCGCTGCTAGGAACAGCCGGTGATCAATCCGCGATCAGCTCTGGGTGACCAGTCCGAGGACCTCGTCGCGCACGGATTCCATCTGCTCGAAGCTGTGGGCCTCGCCGTTGAAGCGCAGGAACGGCTCGGTGTTCGACGGACGCAGGTTGAACCACCAGGTGCCGTCGGTGGCCCGGACGGTGAGTCCGTCCATATGGGAGATCTCCACGTCGCGGTCGGTGAACGCCGCCTCGACCCGTTCTGCGGCGCCGGCCTTGTCCTCGACCTCGGAGTTGATCTCCCCGGAGGCGGAGTAGGGGTTGAACTCGGCGGCGAGTTCGCTCAACGGACGGTCCTGGTGGCCTAGGGAGGCCAGCACGTGCATGGCGGCGAGCATGCCGGTGTCCGCGTTGAAGAAGTCACGGAAGTAATAGTGCGCGGAGTGCTCTCCGCCGAAGATCGCCTCTTCCTTCGCCATGACGGCCTTGATGTAGGAGTGCCCCACCCGGGTCTCCACGGCGCGGCCCCCGGCCTGCTCCACCACCTCGGGCACCGCCCGGGAGGTGATCAGGTTGTGGATCACCACGGGGGTGGATTCGCCTTCGGCCTGGGCGCGGGTGATCTCGCGACGGGCGACCAGCGCGGTGACCGCGGAGGGGGAGACCGGCTCGCCCAGCTCGTCGATCACGAAGCAGCGGTCCGCGTCGCCGTCGAACGCCAGACCGATGTCTGCGCCGGTCTCGCGCACCTTGGCCTGGAGGTCGCGGAGGTTCTCCGACTCCAGCGGGTTGGCGGGGTGGTTGGGGAAGCTGCCGTCGAGCTCGAAGAACAGCGGGGTGATCTCCAGCGGCAGCCCGGCCAGCAGGTCATCTCCGAGGACTGCCCCGGTGGTCAGCCCGGACATGCCGTTGGCGGCGTCGACGACGACCTTCAGCGGCCTGATCTCGGAGAGGTCCACCAGGGAGCGCAGGTATTCGGAGTACTGGGAGAGGATGTTGGTCAGCTCCACCGAGCCGGGCTCGTCCACGGCCGGGATCTCCTCGGCGTCGAGGTAGGCCTGGGCGGCGTCACGGATGTCTTCCAGTCCGGTCTCGGCGGAGAGCGGCACGGCGCCGGCCTTGGACATCTTCATCCCGTTGTACTGCGCCGGATTGTGGCTGGCGGTGAAGACAACACCGGGGGCGTCCATGGTGCCGGAGGCGAAGTAGAGCATGTCTGTCGAGATCAGGCCCAGCTGGGTGACGTTCGCGCCGCGCGAGGTGGCGCCCTGGGTGAACGCTGCGGTGAAGTCCCCGGAGGAGGCGCGCATGTCACCGCCGACCAGGACGGTCTGCCCGGAGAGGCCCAGGACGTCGACGAAGGCGGCACCCACGGCGCGCACCGAATCCTCAGTGATGGTCTCGTCCACAAGTCCGCGGACGTCGTATGCCTTAAATGAGGCTGAAAGATCAATAGTCACGCGCATTATCGTACGTGAGCGGGATTCATCTGGCTCGCGCTCAGGTGAAGCGACGTAGACTGGTGGTGTGGAAATACTGGTAGTGCTCGCAGTCGGTGTCATGTTGTTCCTGGGTATCCGCATGCTCATGCAGCGGCAGGCTCAGAAGCTCAATGACGGCATCAAGGACGCGGTGACCCCGGAGAACGCGCGCAAGGCCGCGCTGGCGCTCTCCGATGAGCAGCACCGCGAGGTCTACCGCGCGATCGGTGCCGAGGACGGCCGCCGCGCGCTGGCGATCTTCAAGCAGTCCACCGGTGCGCCGATCAAGGACTGCATCATCGCGGTCCAGGCGCTGCACGCCTACCCGCAGCAGTCGCCCTCTGAACTGCGCGCCGCAGATGAACTGGGCGGGTCCGACGACGCCGGCTTCGGTGCCCACGACCGCAGCGCCGCTGATCGCGATGTTCCTGAGGATGAGGTCCTTGACGGCGAGCTGGTCGAAGACGTCATCGACGGGGTCCGCGACGACGCCGGCTCCTCGGATCGCCGCTCTGCGGAGCGGGATCCCTCCAAGCCGCTGGGCGAGGCCGACCCACAGACCGGCGAGATCATCGGGGAGAACCCGCAACAGATCCCGAACATCCCGGGCGGCGCCAAGAACGATGCCGAGGCTCCCCACGATGTGGACGCCCGCGCCAAGCGTCTGATGGAAGAATCCGGGTTCAATCCCGAGGATGAGCTGACCATCCCTGCGGACTGGGACACCGATGAAGAAGAGATGGCCGGCTTCCACCTCGAGGTCCAGCGCGGGGACGAGAAGATCACTCTCTCCCACGATGATCTGGAGCCCTGGGTCCACGACCAGCTCTACGCGCTGCTCCGCGATGACCTGGTGGATGAGGCTGCCGAGCTGCTCTCCACCCATTCCCCGCTGACCAAAGAGGAAGCCCGCAAGTTCCTCGTGGTCTTCAAGAACCAGACCTGACCTCGCGTTCCACGGAACCGCTGACGGAGACCTGACGTGCCCGAGGGAGATACCGTGTTTCGGCAGGCGGCCGTGCTGCACGCCGCTCTCGGTGGGAAGGTGCTGACCTCGAGTGACTTCCGGGTGCCCAGCTACGCCACGGTGGATCTCTCCGGGAGGACCGTGGAACGGGTGATCGCCCGCGGCAAGCATCTGCTGATGCAGTTCGGTGATCTCACGGTGCAGTCCCACCTGAAGATGGAGGGCACCTGGCACGTCTACCCCCGCGATGAGCAGGGCGGACGTCCCCGATGGCGCCGTCCGGCGCATACTGCGCGCTGCGTGCTGCGCACCCAGGACCAGGAAGCCGTGGGCTTCTCGCTGGGGGAGCTCAGCGTGCTCTCGCCAGCAGAGGAGGCGGAGCGACTCGCTCATCTGGGGCCCGACCTGCTGGGTCCGGATTGGGACGCTGCGGAAGCCACCCGGCGGCTGTTCTCGGCACCCCAGCGCAGCATCGGTGTGGCCCTGCTGGACCAGCGCAACCTCGCGGGCGTCGGCAACGTCTTCCGCAGTGAGATCTGTTTCCTCGCGGGAATCCTGCCCACCCGGCCCGTCGAAGAGGTGGCCAATCTCGCCCGGGTCATCGAGCTCAGCGAGAAGTTGCTGACCGTGAACCGGCTTCGCATCCGGCGGTGCACCACCGCCAACCCCACCTCGGGGCCGCCGTACTGGGTCTACGGGCGCGGCGGGAAGCCCTGCATGCGCTGCGGGACCCGGGTGCGCAAGAGCGAGCTGGGCGAGGGGGAGCTGCGCAAGGCCGCGGTGGCCGACCGGGTGATCTACTTCTGCCCTTCCTGCCAGTCTTGAGCGTCACTGGCGAGTTCTGCCCCGGGTGGTCCTGAACTCCGGCAGTACGGGATTCAGGACGGTGCAGGATCTGTGCGCGGGAATGTGGTGAACGCGATGTCCAGCGCGTCGAGCATCTCAATGTCGCCCTCGTGCTCGGCCCAGTGCGAGAAGGCAGTGTCGAAGCAGGTGAGCCCGGCGTGCACCAGCACGCGGGCGCGCAGGTCGCTCCAGCCCGCAGGCCCCTCCAGCGCCGGGAGCAGAGTGGGAATCAATGATTGTGCCAGGTTCATCTGCTGTTCCAGGTGACCTGCACGCAGGGTGTCGCTGGTGTTGACCACCCGCAGCAGCCGGGACCAGCGGCCACGTTCGGTGCGGATGCTCTCCGCCGCGTGGCGCAGTGTCAGGTGCAGTGCCTCCCAGGGACCCACCCGGGTCAGGTGGTCCTCCAGCAGTGCCGGCAGATCAGCGCTGGTCGGGGGCAGATCACCGAAGAGCACGTCTTCCTTGGTGCTGAAGTAGCGGTAGAACGTCCGTGGTGAGATGCCCGCCGCGGACGCGATCTCATCCACAGGGGTCCGGTCGTAGCCGCGTTCTTCGAAGAGGCGCAGCGCCACATCTGCCAGCTCTCCGCGCAGCGCGCCACGGGCTCGTTCTCTGATGCCGATGGCCGGTGACTCCTCCATGTGTCCAGTCTAACGTCCACTTTTGGCAGACTCTGCCACGATAGTCATATAGTGTCTTTTCGTGGCGTCGCGCAAGACCGCGCCCGTCTCCCGTGATTCAGCCAAGGAGTTCCGCAGTGGCCGTCAGCACCCAGACCGAAGCTCGACCAGAAACGATCGATCCCCGTGGGATGCGCGTCATCTGGCTGCTGCTGATCTCCGCATTCGTCGCGATCCTCAACGAGACGACCATGGGCATCGCCATCCCACAGCTGAACGTGGAACTCGGCATCGCCCCCACACTCGGGCAGTGGCTGACCAGCGCCTTCATGCTGACCATGGCCGTGGTCATCCCGATCACCGGCCTGGTCCTGCAGCGCTTCAGCACCCGCGGGGTCTACCTGACCGCCATGACCCTGTTCACCATGGGCACGCTGATCTGCCTCGTCGCCCCCGGCTTCGCTGTGCTGCTGCTGGGCCGCATCGTACAGGCCTCGGGCACCGCCATCATGATGCCGCTGCTGATGACCACCGTGATGAATGTGGTGCCGGAACACTCTCGCGGACGGATCATGGGCCGGGCCGGCATTGTGATGGCGCTCGCCCCCGCCGTGGGCCCCACGCTTTCGGGTGTGATCCTGGATTCGCTGAGCTGGCGCTGGATCTTTGGACTGATCCTGCCCATCGCCGTGATCGCGCTGCTGATCGGCGCGAAGTGGATGTTGAACCTGGGGGAGTCTCAGTACCGCCGGATCGACGTGGCCTCGGTCATCCTCTCCGCTCTGGGCTTCGGCGGCGCGGTCTTCGCGCTGAGCCAGCTCGGCAGCGCCCACGGGACCGAGTCCGCAGAGACCCCCACCAGCCTGGTGGCGCTGATGCTCGGCGCCGCAGCAGTGGCGCTGGTCCTGTTCGTGTGGCGTCAGCTGCGGCTGCAGCGTCGCGAGCAGGCGCTGCTGGATCTTCGGGTGTTCCGCTCGGTGAACTTCACGATGGCGGTCGTGGTGATGTCCGTCCTGGCGCTGGCGATGTTCGGCAGCCTGACCCTGCTGCCGCTCTACCTGCAGAACGTCGTCGGCCTCTCGGCGACCCAGGCCGGACTGATCGTACTGCCAGGTTCCGTGGTGATGGGCGTCCTCGGGCCGATCGTCGGTCGCATCTACGATGCCCGCGGCCCCCGGCCGCTGCTGATTCCCGGGACGATCCTGGTCTCCGCCGGCCTCTGGTCCTACTCCATGGTCGGGGAGGACACCTCGGTCGCGCTGCTCACCAGCATCCAGATCGGGATGTCCTTCGGTCTGGCGATGTCCTTCACCCCGCTCTTCTCGGCCTCGCTGAGCGCGCTGCGGCCGAGCCTGTACTCCCACGGCTCCGCGGTGCTGAACACCTTGCAGCAGGTGGCCGGCGCCGTCGGCGTGGCGGTCCTGATCACCACCATGTCCCGGGTCGCCAGCCAGGAGTCAGGTTCCCTCGGCGAGATCGCTGCCCAGGCCTCCGGAGCGCAGTCGGCGTTCATGATCGCAGGAATCGTCTCCCTGGCGGCTGTGGCAGGGGCGTTCTTCGTGCGGTCACCTTCGCGGATCGCGGCCAACCAAGCCTGAGCGTGCAGGCCTGAGGAGACAGACCTGACCGCCCGGCCCTGACCGAACCAGACCCGACCGCCCAGGACTGACCCTGCGGCCGGGCCTGGTCCGGAACGGCTAGCCCTTATCCAGTGCCTTCTCGTGGTGCGCGGCCTCGGCGCCGGTCTTCTCGGATTCCACCAGGTAGACCGGGTCCTCGGAGGACGCCCGGAAGGTCTGGCCCTGGTGCTCCAGATCCTTGGTGTGCTTGCTCTTCACGGTCCCGTGGGTCTTGCCCTGCGGGGTGTTCCAGGAGACCTTGTCGCCTTTGCTGAATGCCATGGGGTGTGCCTGCTCTCTGCTGCGGTGGAGGATCAGTGCTGCGGTGGATGATCAGTCGGCGTCGTCGAACTTCTCGCGGTTGGCCCAGGTCTCACCGGGGTCTCCGCCCCAGGCGTCCCACGCGACGCGACCCGGAGTGGGGTATCCGTTCTCGCCGTGATGGAAGCCCTCGGCGTCGCGGTCCACGGTGTGCCGGGCGAAGTACTGGCGCATCTTGTGGATGTGCTCCAGCGGAACCTCGGCGCCCTCGGCGAGCTCCTTCGCCCGGTTCCGGCCGGTGTCGGTGAATCCCTTCCCGGCCTTTCCTTCATCGATCCAGCTCAGTGCCCGCTGGGCGGCATGCTGGACGTCCTGCGGGGGCGTGTGACCGGTCATGGGTGACCTCCTGGGTAGGGTCTGCTCAGGTGTCACTGTACTGCGCGCGCGGACCCTGTCACCGGTACGTTGCGGCTCAGCGATCGCTCTGGGATCACTCAGCGACCCGAAGACCGGCGACGCCGGCTGAGCAGCAGCACCGCCAGCAGCGTGGAGAGCAGGTAGACCCCTGCCACTGCGATCCAGCCCAGCGTGAATCCTCCCGCGGAGCTGACCAGCAGGCCCATCCCCAGCGGTCCGATCGCGAAGCCGGTGAACATCCCCGCCGTGACCACCCCGGAGGAGGAGGCCATCTTCGTCGAGGGGATGCTGCGCAGCAGCACGCTCATCAGCACCACCGAGACCCCGAGGGCGGAGGCGCCGTGCAGGACCACCGCGGTCCACAGCAGCGCGGGCCAGCCGGTGGCATCGGCGCCGAGGAACGCGCCGACGCCGGCCAGTGCGGTCAGTGCCAGGACCAGCAGCAGCAGCGGTCCGGAGGCGCCCCGGGCCATCACCCGGGCCCAGCCGATCCGGGCGGTCACACCGACCACACCGGCGACGGCGGCCGTCGCCCCGCCCAGGACCAGCGAGAAGTCCAGCTCTCGGACCGCGAACAGCGGCAGGTAGACGTTGGTCGCCTGCACCCCGATCCCGTTGAGGCAGCCGAAGGCCGCCAGGGCCCAGACCGCCGCGGAATGACCGCGCGGCGCCGCGGGGCGGGGCTCGGAGGTCTCGCTGCTCGCGCCGGAGTCACTGGGTGTATCGGACCCGGGTTTGGATCCGGGCGCCCCGGAGGTGCCGGGGCCGCCGGCGGCGGGGGAACTCGCGGCGTCGCGGCGGGGGTGCAGCGGCGGGACCCTGCGCAGGATCCGCCAGGTCACCGCCAGCAGGACCAGCGGCACCAGGGCCGCGAGCAGCGCCGTGCCGCGCCAGCCCAGCAGCACCGCCAGCAGCGGGAAGCTCAGGCTGGCCACGAGCTGGCTGACCTGGACCCCGGACTGTTTCACCCCCACCCAGCCGATCCGTTTGCTGGCCGGGACCCGCTCCAGCAGGATGCGGTTGGTGACCCCGTTGGGGAAGGACTGCGCGATGCCGGAGAGCCCGGCGGCGATCACCAGCACCAGGTAGCCGCCGGGGACCCCGGCAAGACCCAGGGCGAGCGAGGCGATCAGGAAGATCACGGTCATCAGCGCGAGATCTGAGTGCCGGTCGGCCAGGCGTCCCAGCGTGGCATTGCCCACGGCGGCGCAGGCGAAGCAGACCGTGGCCAGCAGCCCGAACTGGGCCTCATTGATGCCGAGGTCGGTGATGATCTCCTCGCTGGTGGCGCTCAGCCCATAGAGCAGCAGCGGGCCGACGGCCACCGCACCGAGCAGCACGCTCAGCAGTCCGGGACCGGCCGTGTCCTTGCGCATCCGCACCTCCGACTCACCACCGGTGTCCGCGTGCTCGGTGCGGGACGCAACTCGGGAGACCTGCTCGGGAACCACTGTGGGGCCCCGTTCTCGGGACCCCACCTCATCATTGAGCGGAGCGCGTGGGATTCGAACCCACGGTACGGGGTTGCCGCACACTGGTTTTCAAGACCAGCTCCTTCGGCCGCTCGGACAGCGCTCCTGGACTTCTCAGCCCTGATGGAGCTCCCCAGCGTTTCGTGGAAAACTCCAGACACAGACTATACGTGAGTCCCAGAGCCGGATCGAGTTGAGGAGCGTGCGCATGCGAGCAGTCCAGTACCAGGACGCCGGAGGTCCCGAGGTGATCAGCCTCACCGAGCAGCAGGATCCCACTCCTGGCACCGGTGAGGTGCTGATCGAGGTCGCCGCAGCCGGGCTGAACCGGGCCGATGTGATGCAGCGCCTCGGGGTCTATCCGCCGCCGAAGGGAGCCTCCGAGACCCCCGGGCTGGAGGTCTCCGGCCACGTCGTCGCCGCAGGGCAGGGCAGCGGCGTCGCGGTGGAGGAACTGGTCGGGAAGCAGGTGGTCGCGCTGCTGGCCGGAGGCGGCTACGCCGAGAAGGTCACCGTGGACGCCCGGCACGTGCTGCCGGTCCCGGCCGGGGTCAGTCTCACCGACGCCGCGGGCCTGATCGAGGTCGCCGCCACGGTGCACTCGAATCTGCGCGGGGAGGCAGGAGTCCGGCCAGGAGACACGGTGCTGGTCCATGGCGGCACCGGAGGGATCGGGTCCTTCGCGCTGCAATACCTGCGCGCTCTGGGGGTCCAGGTGCTCACCACGGTCGGCTCGGCGGAGAAGGCGAGCCTCGCCGTCGAACTCGGAGCCGATCAGGTGATCAACTACCGGGAGGAGGACCTCGCGGCCAGGATCCAGGAGCTCACCGATGGGCGCGGGGTGGACGTGATCTTCGACGTCGTCGGGGCGAAGTATCTGGAGACCAACCTGCGCTCCCTGGCCACCGCCGGTCGGCTGGTGATCATCGGGCTCCAGGGTGGGCGCAGCGCCGAGCTGGACCTGGGTCTGATGCTGGCCAAGCGGCTGCGGATCATCGCCACCACCTTGCGCGCCCGGGACGCCGAGGCCAAGGCCGAGATCGTCCAGGCCGTGGGGGAGGAGATCTGGCCGCTGATCGAGTCCGGGGACATCGCCGTCCAGACCGACCGGACCTTCCCGCTGGATCAGGCCGCCGCCGCCCAGGAGTATTTCGACTCCGGCAGCCACACCGGCAAGATCCTGCTCACCACGCAGTGACCCCTCCCGGGCCGCTCGCCGGCGTTGAGCGGCGGATTCCACGACCAGTTGACCGGGTTCTCGGGCCGAAACAGCCGCAGAATCCGCCACTCAACGCGTGGGGGAGACTGCTACGGATCATGAGGCCACGGTGCCTGGCCGAAGTCCGGGTTCGATAGACTCACCGGCATCATGATGAAGCTCTTTCCCCGCCGCCGCCGCGCCCGCCGCCTGGACAAAGAGCTGGGCAAGGGGCTGTGGCGGCAGGCCCACGACCGCTACGTGCGCGGGTTGGATCGGTACCACCAGGTGATCGACGGCGTGAAGGACGACGCCACCTACAGCCAGCTGGTGCTGATCGGCGACGAGCTTGCCGAACGGCTGGACACCGTCTACGAGCTCTGCCGCAGGGCGCAGATCAGCCACTTCAGCGACGGCCTGCAGGTGCCTGGTGGAGCCACCAAGCTGCATTCCTCGCTCTCACGGGCCGCGAACCACCTGGCCACGACCGCGGAGGCCGCGGCCATGGTGCGCCTGGGTCACGGGGAGCTGGTAGCGGTGCGTCGCCGGGCCGATCAGGTCAAGGAGGCGCTCAAGGACGCCTCCGACGCGGCGGTCTGAGCAGCGGCTGACCCGGTGAGCTCAGCCATGGGACAGCGGGGGTTCAGCGTGGGTCAGCGCGCGGCGTCGGTCAGCAGACCAGCGAAGCGGCGCCCGACGTCGACCAGCGACACCCGGTGCAGGGCGTCGATCTCGGGGTGGCTGAACCAGCGCACATCATCCGTGGACCCCTCCGGCTCCACGGTGAGTGAGCCTCCCGTGACCCGCGCCCGGTAGATGATGCGCAGATTCTGCAGCGGCGTGCCGCGCTCGCTCGGGTGGATCCGGCGCT
Source organism: Nesterenkonia sandarakina (assembly GCF_014138825.1). Lineage (NCBI taxonomy): Bacteria > Bacillati > Actinomycetota > Actinomycetes > Micrococcales > Micrococcaceae > Nesterenkonia > Nesterenkonia sandarakina. Next base: position 2,997,058 of record NZ_JACJIH010000001.1, read on the forward strand.
CACCGGGGATGATGAAGTTATCGATCCCCAGCAGCTCCTGCACCTCGGCCTGATAACCGGATTCCTCGAAGACCTCACGGACGACGCCGTCGGCAGGGTCCTCGCCCGGGTCCAGCCCGCCGCCGGGCAGCGTCCACCCCTTGGCGGTGCCGCTGACATGCCAGTGCGGCAGCAACATCCGCCCATCCTGGTCCGTGATCACGGCATAGGCAGCTACTCGAAGTTCCATCTTGGCACTGTAACACCGGGCCATGTCTGAGCACCGGGCTAGGCTGGGCGCGACTGAGAGGCAGACTGATGCGATCGACTGAGGCCCCGATCCCCGCTCCGAAACACCAGGCCACGAAACTCCAGGCCCCAAAATTCCGCACCCCGCGACTGGACCAGCTCGAGATCGGCAGCGCCGCGGAGCTGCAGCGCACCGGTCAGGGGGATCATCTGATCCTTCAGGACGCCGACCTCACCGGGGTGGATCTCTCCGGAGGCAGGCTCACCGAATGCCGACTGCGCTCGGTGACCTTGGCGGAGGCGGACCTCTCCGCGGCCTCGGTGGCGGAATCCCATTGGGAGCGGGTGAGCGCACCACATCTGAAGGCTCCGCGGTCCACCTGGCGCGACGTCGTGATCGAGGCCAGCCGGTTCGGGGTCGCGGAGCTCTACGAGACCGGCATCACCGGCCTGGTGCTGCGCGGGTGCAAGCTGGATCTGGTGAACCTTCGCAGCGCCGTGCTCAGCGATGTGCTCCTCGAGAATTGCACGATCACCGAGCTGGACATCTCCGGTGCCCTCGCCACCCGCATGAAGTTCTCCGAGTGCACCGTGGAGACCCTGGAGGTCGGTCACGCCCGGTTCAAAGATGTTGATCTGCGTGGCGCTCAGCTGAGCCGGATCGTCGGACTCTCCGGGCTCAAGGGTGCGGTGATCAGTGAGGAACAGCTGGTCCAGCTGGCCCCTTCGCTGGCCGAGCATCTGGGCCTGGTGCTGGCGGGCTGATCACTCGTCGCTGGAGATTCGGTGGGCCAGCGTGGGGTAGTCGATGACCAGTCCATAGGAGTCCACGGTCAGGTCTGCGCTGAAGTCGCCGCGCAGAGTGCTGTACTTCACCAACCGGCGCTCATCGGTCCATTTCGAGGCGTAGACCTGCTCACTGCGCTGCACGCGCAGCGAGGGCATCTCCACCCACGCCATGACCAGGTGGGTGGAGGGCACGTCTCGGTCCAAGAGACCAAGCCTGCGGATCGGCATCGTGTTGGTGACCGGACACAGACCAAGATCACAGTCGATGGCGTCATCCAGGGTGGCGGGCTCCTCCAGGCCCGGCGGGGGCAGCTTGGTGTCGCCCCGGCCGCCGGACTCGGTAGACCACCGTCCCGACTCGGCGCGGGTGAGCTCCAGCCAGCGTGACCACCCGAACCCGCGGGTGGTCACATGCAGTGATCGCGTCGTCCAGTCCTCGCCGATCTCGAGCTCCCAGCTCGAGCTGAAGTGGCGCGCCTGGGAGCCTCCGACGGCGTGCATCGAAGTCGAATCCATCTCGACGCAGGCGTGGTCGAGCCGGTCGGGATCATCGATGCCGGACCAGGTGAGCAGGTGACTAGTCATTCACGCAGTCTTATGCGCGTTCCGGTCGGATTCAAGAGGCAGGGCCCCGGCAGTACAACCTGTCAGAGGAGTGAGGCAATCCGTTCATCCGCCAGGGTCGCGAACTGCTCAGTCTGTTCGCCGTCCGGGGTGCCGAACGCCTCCATCATCGTGATGATGTTGAGGGTGTCGCCGTGTCGCCAGACGACCATGTCCATGGTCATGTCCACCAACTCATTGGCAGCATCGATGCGGACGGCAACGGTCTCATCACCCAGCAAAGGGAAGGACAGGGGGGTAGGGCGAAGCGTCATCGGGCCTTCGTCGGTCTCCTCGGTCCACTCCTCGCAGCCGTCCAGGGCGTCGGCGAAGTCGGTGAGCACTCGAGCGGCTTCGTCGTCCTCGTACTCCAAGATGGAGTGGCCCAGCAGTGGGCCTAAGTCTCCTGCCGAGAAGTCGGCACTCACCTCTCCGGCCGGTTCCACTTCTTCGATCAGCTCCGCGCCGCAGAGCGTGGCGGAGTCGCTGTCGTTGCCAGTGGCCTCGACGGTATCTGTAGTCCATCCGGTCGGCATGTCATCCAAGGTGAGAAGCGCAGCCTCGAGATCGACGTCCCTTGACGCGGACTGACTTTCCTCGCTGTCCTCTGCCCCGGCGTCTGATGCATCCGAAGCGGGAGCATCCACCGTGCGGGCTCGCTCATCCTCGTCCTCACCGCAACCACTCAGCACGAGAGTGAGTGTCGCCAAACTGGCGATAAGTGCTTTTCGACTCATATCTTTACCTTGCATCTGTCTGTTCGCGAACCGAGTAGACCTAGGGCATCTCGCAGTTATGCATCTTCCTATAGTTGTCATCCTAGCCGCAGAAGAACGCTTGTCGAACAACTTTGAATCCGCTTTAGCATCCCTATTTTTGAAAGACCTGCCTAGCAGTCCCTCGTCAGAGTCGTAGGCTGGCCCTCGGGTACCCGTCCGCCGGTCATGGAACAGGGCACGACCGCTTTTCCGCGAAGAAGGAGATCAGATGACGACCGTCGCAGAGCAGGTCGGCGCATACCTGGCCCGCCTTGGTGTGGGCCACGCATTCGGAGTTGTCGGCAGCGGCAATTTCGTCGTCACCAACGCGCTGCGTGAGGCGGGAGTCCCCTTCATCGCAGCCAGGCATGAAGGAGGTGCGGCGACCATGGCGGATGCCTACTCACGAATGAGCGGTCAGGTCAGCGTGCTGAGCCTGCACCAGGGCTGCGGCTTGACCAACGCCGGCACTGGGATTGCTGAAGCCGCGAAATCGCGCACCCCGATGGTCGTGCTGGCCGCCGAGGCCGCCGCCCACCAGGTTCATTCCAATTTCGCTATGGACCAGAGCGGCTTCGCCGGCGCTCTGGGCGCCGAGGCTGAGCGCGTCCACTCCGCGGAATCGGCGCTCGCAGACACGCTTAGGGCATACCGGAAAGCCCTCAGAGATCGCCGCACTGTGGTGTTGAACCTTCCCCTGGACCTCCAGGCAGCAGTGGCGGTCGGAGCGATCCCGCAGCTCGGCGTGGATCCCTGTCCCGAGATCGTGCCGACCCAGGACGAGCTTGAGCCGCTCATAGCGGCGATATCGCGGAGCGAACGGCCGGTGTTCCTGGCTGGGCGTGGTGCACGCGGGGCGAAACGGGAGATCGCGTCCCTGGCTCAGGCGACCGGGGCGCTGCTGGCGACCAGCGCCGTCGCCAAGGGGCTGTTCAACGACGATGACTTCAGTCTCGGCATCTCCGGGGGCTTCGCATCGCCTCTGAGTGCAGAGTTGATCAGCAACGCCGACCTGATCGTGGCGTTCGGCTGTGCCCTGAATATGTGGACCACCCGGCACGGGAAGCTCATCGGTCCGGACACTGTGGTCGCGCAGGTAGACGTGGAGGACTCCGCGCTCGCGGCGCATCGGCCGGTGGACATTCCGATCCTCGGCAGTTCTGCCGCCGTGGCCAAGGCGCTGCTAGAAGGGTGTGGTGACCGGGAGAAGCTCCGCTACCGCACCCGTGATGTGCAAGAACGCATCGCTGCCAGTGCGCGCTGGGATCAGACCTCGACCGAGGTCCTTGGCTCTCACGGTCAGAGTGTGGATCCGCGGGAGCTCTCCAGGGAGATCAATCGTATTCTTCCCGCCGAGCGCATCGTCAGCATCGACTCCGGAAACTTCATGGGGTACCCCAGTCAGTACTTCGACGTCCCGGATGAGTTTGGATTCTGTTTCACCCAGGCGTTCCAGTCGATCGGACTCGGCCTGTACACCGCGATCGGGTCAGCTGTGGCGCAACCCTCGCGGATGCCGGTTCTGGGAACGGGAGACGGCGGCTTCCTGATGGCCGTGCAGGAACTGGAGACCGCTGTGCGTCTGAAGCTGCCACTGGTCGTGGTGGTCTACAACGACGCCGCCTACTCCGCCGAAGTCCACCACTTCGGCCGGGAGCAGGACCTGACGACGGTGACGTTCCCCGATACGGACATCGCCGCGATCGCCCGAGGATTCGGCGCCCAAGGATTCACCGTCCGCTCCACGGACGACCTCGCGCCGCTGCGTGAATGGGTCGCGTCGAACCCGGATGGACCAATGGTGATCGACGCGAAGATCGCAGACGATGGAGGCTCCTGGTGGCTGGCAGAGGCTTTCAAGGGCCACTGACGCTCCGATATCCTCACCAGCAGCGTCCCGACCAGAAAAAGGTGGAACCACATGACCGCAGTCAACGCGCTGATCGCTGGGCTGTCCGAGAACTCCGTGCGCATCGTTGACCTGACAACTCCGCTGTCCGCCTCAACGCCGACGTTGAAGCTGCCGGAGCCCTTCGTCAACCTGATCGACTTCAGCTTGGACAAGGTTGCAGAGTACGACGCACCAGGTCCGTTCTGGAAGCACCACAACATCCACACCGGCGAGCACGTGGGGACCCATCTCGATGCACCGGTCCACTGGATCTCAGGAAAGGGCGGTCACGATGTGGCCTCGATCCCGCCCGAGCGACTGATCGGGCCGGCCGCCGTGCTCGACATCAGGGCGCAGGTCGAGCAGGATCCTGACTTCCTGCTGCAGATCGATGACATCCGCGCCTGGGAGAGCGAGCACGGTCCGTTGCCGAAGAATGGCTGGCTGCTGCTGCGCACCGGCTGGGACCGCTTCTCCCAGGACCAGGAAGCGTTCCTCAATGCCGACGAGACCGGCTCGCACACCCCTGGCATCTCGGCTGAGGCAGCCCTGTGGCTCGCGGAAGAGACCTCGCTCTCCGGCATCGGTGTGGAGACCGTCGGGATCGACGCCGGCCGCGGCGCCGAACTGGACCCGCCCTTCCCGGTCCACTATCACCTGCTGGGTAATGATAAATACGGGATCACCTCGCTGCAGAACCTGGACAAGCTGCCGGCTGTGGGGGCGATGCTGGTGGTCGCTCCGCTGCCGATCGTGGAGGGAACTGCAAGCCCGTCTCGGGTCTACGCGCTCCTCCAGACCTCTGACTAGCGGCGAAGAGCCCTGGGGGATGACGGGCTAAGGGGACCTGCCGACGGGCACTGAGTACTCCCGGCTGGTTAAGGTTTTCCCCGACGGTGTTGGCCGCTTATTGGGCCAGGATCACATCGCGGGTAATCTCTGCCTGGCCGAGGTGTTGGCTGAGTTCTTCCAGAACTCGGAGCCGAACGCCGTCGTGGGTTGCGTAGGCGGTGGTGCTAGCGCACAGGTCATCCAGCGTTGGATCATGAACAACCCCCGGGCAGTGGGAGTTGCCCTTAACGCAATCGGTCTCGGTAGCCTCTCCGGAAGCTCTTCGCAAGCCTCGGCAAGCATCGAGATTGCGGATGAAGGTCGATTCGCTACTCTGGCAGCCTGACCGACGGAAAGGAGCGTCATGTCCATGACTGAGACTCAAGACCCGACGAAACGCACGTTTTGGACTACCTGGCAGGTATTCGTAGGAGTCCCGGGGATCTTCCTCATCGGATGGATGTTCTTTGGACCTGAAGAACTAGCCCTCACTGGCGGTCAGGTCCTCGTCGCCTGGTTGACGATCTTCGCCGTTGCCACGGTGGCTGGTCTAATTCGTAGCAGGTCCGCGAGATGACCCAGTTTCAAGAAGAGAGGCCCTGCTCGGTTGAGCAGGGCCTCTCTTCTTGTGTGCTGACTACATCTCGAGCGTAGTCGTGGATTCCGGGCTGTCGGTTAATCCATCAGAACCATCAAAGCTCAAGCTCAGAACCTTTTCTGGAGCCGCCTGCCGGAATCGAACCGGCGACCTATTCATTACGAGTACGTAATACTGCCCCGCCTGAGTAGGGGGTTTCTTTAAAACTGCACGTCAGCGCGGTTGAGTGC